>NZ_AP021900.1:4800000-6821346 GCF_018325865.1 Pseudomonas sp. St386 | reverse complement strand
GTGGATAACCGGCCTGTGGATAACCACCCATTCCACACACAGCTTATCCGACAGCGCAGCACAGGCTGGCCACTGCTTTCCCCTGTAGTTGTCATTCTCTGTACATGGCGGATTACAAGGCCTGAGCATGGTTATCCACAGACAGGTGGCTGCCTTGCTTTTATAAGCTTTACAGAAAAGCTTTAAATAATTCCCTTCTTTATTTCTATATCTAGTGTCGTGTGATGAATCCGCCCAAGCGCCTGGATATCTATTTAAAGGAAACGCTGGTTGGAAATTGACCTAGAGGCTTGCTTTCTCTAGAATCCCCGGTCTCTTAAAACGGGGGCCATTCCGGCCCGTTGTGGACGAACCAGGTAACACGACATGAAACGTACTTTCCAACCAAGCACTATCAAACGCGCTCGTACCCACGGTTTCCGTGCTCGCATGGCTACCAAGAACGGTCGTGCCGTCCTGTCGCGTCGTCGCGCCAAAGGTCGTGCGCGTCTGGCAGTTTGATAATCCGGCACTGGAGGTGAGTCAGGACTTCAGTCGGGAAAAGCGTCTGCTTACACCCCGGCATTTCAAGGCAGTCTTTGACTCCCCTACCGGCAAGGTTCCGGGGAAAAATCTCCTGCTCCTTGCGCGCAGTAACGATCTCGATCACCCCCGACTAGGGCTGGTTATCGGGAAAAAGAGCGTCAAGCTCTCTGTTCAGCGCAATCGCCTCAAACGTCTGATGCGCGAATCGTTTCGCCTTAACCAGGATTCACTGGTTGGATGGGACATTGTTATCGTCGCGCGCAAAGGTTTGGGTGACGTAGAAAACCCCGAATTGATTCAGCATTTCGGCAAGCTCTGGAAGCGTCTGGCCCGCAACAAGCCAGTACCAGCAGTCAACACCGAAACTGTAGGGGTAGACAGTCCTGATGCGTAAACTGGCACTCGTTCCGATCCAGTTTTACCGCTATGCCATTAGTCCTTTGATGGCCAGTCACTGTCGTTTCTACCCCAGTTGTTCCTGCTACGCGTACGAAGCCATAGAAAATCATGGCCTACTGCGCGGTGGCTGGCTGACCTTTCGTCGTTTAGGTCGCTGTCATCCGTGGAATCCCGGCGGTTATGACCCGGTTCCGCCTATCCCTACCTCCCGTTCTTCTTCGATGGCCGAGTAATCATGGATATCAAACGCACGATCCTGATCGTCGCCCTGGCAATCGTGTCCTACGTCATGGTCCTTAAATGGAACCAGGACTATGGCCAGGCTGCCCTGCCGACTCAGAATGTTGCAGCCAGCAATACCGCACCGAGCCTGCCGGATGCCCCAGTTGGCAACAACGCTGCCAGCAATGACGACATCCCGCGCGCGGCAAGCGATACCAGCGCTCCCGCCGAAGCCCCCGTGGCCGTAAGCAAAGATCTCATCCAGATCAAGACGGACGTGCTCGAGCTGGCAATCGATCCACAAGGTGGTGACGTCGCCCAGCTGAAGCTGCCGCTGTACCCGCGTCGCCAGGATCATCCGGAAATCCCGTTCCAGTTGTTCGACAACGGTAACGAGCGTACCTATCTGGCCCAAAGTGGCCTGATCGGTACCAACGGCCCGGATTCGAACCCGGCCGGTCGCCCGATCTACTCCGCCGAGAAGAAGACTTATCAACTGGCTGACGGTCAGGACCAATTGGTCGTGGACCTGAAGTTCAGCAAGGATGGCGTCAATTACATCAAGCGTTTCACCTTGAAACGTGGCCTGTATGACGTAACCGTCTCTTACCTGATCGACAACCAGAGCGCACAGCCCTGGTCTGGTGCGATGTTCGCGCAATTGAAGCGTGACGCCAGCTCCGATCCTTCTTCGAGCACTGCCACCGGCACCGCGACTTACCTGGGCGCCGCCCTGTGGACAAGTTCGGAGCCGTACAAGAAAGTGTCGATGAAGGACATGGACAAGGGCCCGCTCAAGGAAACCGTCCAAGGTGGCTGGGTTGCCTGGCTGCAGCACTACTTTGTAACAGCCTGGATCCCGCAGAAAGGCGACAGCAACGTCGTCCAGACGCGGAAAGACAGCAAAGGCAACTTCATCATCGGTTACACCGGCCCGACATTGACTGCCGCGCCAGGTGCGAAAGCCGAAACCAGCGCCATTCTGTATGCCGGTCCTAAAAGCCAGGCCGTGCTGAAAGAGTTGTCCCCAGGTCTGGAACTGACTGTGGACTACGGTTTCCTGTGGTTCATTGCCCAGCCGATCTTCTGGCTGCTGCAACATATCCACAGCATCGTCGGTAACTGGGGCTGGTCGATCATTTTCCTGACCATGCTGATCAAGGGTCTGTTCTTCCCATTGTCGGCCGCCAGCTACAAATCCATGGCTCGCATGCGCGCTGTGGCCCCGAAACTGGCCGCGCTGAAAGAGCAACATGGCGATGACCGGCAGAAAATGTCCCAGTCCATGATGGAGTTGTACAAGAAAGAGAAGATCAACCCGCTGGGTGGATGCTTGCCGATTCTTGTACAGATGCCCGTGTTCCTGTCGCTGTACTGGGTGTTGCTGGAAAGCGTGGAGATGCGTCAGGCACCGTTCATGCTGTGGATTACCGACCTGTCGATCAAGGATCCGTTCTTCATCCTGCCGATCATCATGGGCGCGACCATGTTCATCCAGCAGCAGCTGAACCCAACGCCTCCGGATCCGATGCAGGCGAAGGTCATGAAAATGATGCCAATCATCTTCACCTTCTTCTTCCTGTGGTTCCCGGCTGGTCTTGTGCTGTACTGGGTTGTGAACAACGTGTTGTCCATCACTCAGCAGTGGTACATCACGCGTAAGATCGAAGCGGCTACGAAAAAAGCCGAGGCGTAACTTGCTCTGTGGATAACCACACAAAACGCCCCCTAGTGGGGCGTTTTGCTATCTGCCACTTTTGTCTGGATACCGCTTTATGAGCGCACCGCGTGAAACCATCGCCGCCGTTGCCACTGCCCAAGGTCGCGGCGGTGTCGGCATCGTCCGTATTTCGGGGCCCTTGGCCAGTATTGCGGCCAAGGCAATCAGCGGTCGTGAACTCAAGCCGCGGTTTGCTCATTACGGTCCGTTTTTCAGTGATGACCAGCAGGTCCTCGACGAGGGCCTGGCCTTGTATTTCCCAGGGCCGAATTCGTTCACCGGCGAAGACGTACTGGAACTGCAAGGGCATGGCGGCCCCGTCGTGCTGGACATGCTGCTCAAGCGTTGCCTGGAACTGGGCTGTCGCCTGGCGCGGCCGGGTGAATTCAGTGAACGGGCATTCCTCAACGACAAGCTCGACCTGGCCCAGGCCGAGGCGATCGCCGATTTGATCGAAGCCAGTTCTGCACAGGCGGCACGCAACGCATTGCGTTCCTTGCAGGGCGCGTTTTCCCTGCGTGTGCATAACCTCACCGAACAGTTGATCGGCCTGCGGATCTACGTCGAGGCCGCGATTGATTTCCCGGAAGAAGAAATCGACTTCCTAGCCGATGGCCACGTGCTGAGCATGCTGGATAAAGTGCGCGATGAGTTATCCACAGTACTGCGCGAAGCCGGGCAGGGTGCCTTGTTGCGCGATGGGATGACCGTGGTGATCGCTGGGCGTCCGAATGCCGGCAAGTCCAGCCTGTTGAATGCCCTGGCCGGTCGTGAAGCGGCGATTGTCACCGAGATCGCCGGCACCACCCGGGACATTCTGCGTGAACATATCCACATCGACGGCATGCCGCTGCACGTAGTGGATACCGCAGGTTTGCGCGACACCGAGGACCAGGTGGAAAAGATTGGCGTTGAACGGGCGCTCAAGGCCATCGGTGAAGCCGATCGGGTCCTGCTGGTGGTGGATGCCACCGCACCGGAAGCGGACGATCCATTTGCCCTGTGGCCTGAATTCCTCGAAGTCCGCCCGGATCCGGCAAAAGTCACCTTGATCCGCAACAAGGCCGACCTGACCGGGGAAGCGATTGTCCTTGAGGTCAGCAACGACGGCCATGTGACCATCAGCCTGAGCGCGAAGGCGGCTGGCGAAGGCCTGGAATTGCTGCGTGAACACCTCAAGGCCTGCATGGGTTACGAGCAGACCTCGGAAAGCAGCTTCAGCGCCCGCAGGCGGCATCTTGAAGCCTTGCGCCATGCCAGTGCCGCCCTGGAACACGGTCGCGCGCAGCTGACCTTGGCGGGGGCGGGTGAATTGTTGGCCGAAGACCTTCGCCAGGCCCAACATTCCCTTGGGGAAATTACCGGGGCCTTCAGCTCCGATGACTTGCTGGGGCGGATCTTTTCCAGCTTCTGCATCGGTAAATAACCCCGCCTTTCAAACCGGGTTTGCCCTCGAAGCCTCTCGAGTCCAACGCAAACCCGGTTCCTCTCCTCTGTTTTTGACACGATTGCCCTTGATGGCGGCTTGCCTGTGGACGCTGCGGCGGTCCATCGCTGCGGTTTTCTGTGGATTAAGCCCTGTGAATAACTGCCATTGAGGTCGGTTGATAAACCCCCTTCAAAACTGAAGATAACCGCCTCTGTGGATAACAGGCCCATTCATCCACAGGCTTACACCGGTTATCCAAGCCCCTCATTGCCACCTGACCACAGGGTTTTGAATCTCTGTACATATTGAAAATAAAGGCCTGTGCAACGTTATCCACAGATAGGTGGCTCAGTAAGAATAAACATAAAAACAAAGATTTTATAAATTTCTTTCTTTTTAATTTCTTTAACCGCGAGTTTTCCACAGCTGGTTAAATTTTGTGCAAAGGGTTCTTTAGGAAAGGGGAAGTCCCTATACTTGCCGACCTGGCTCGAAAAACGCTCTGGCCAGGCTCAAGACCTATTTCCGAATTACCTGAATTAAGCAGGCACGAGGTGCGTGGTGGATTTCCCTTCCCGTTTTGAAGTGATCGTCATCGGCGGCGGTCATGCCGGTACCGAGGCAGCACTTGCATCAGCACGCATGGGGGCAAAAACCCTGTTGCTGACGCATAACGTGGAAACCCTCGGTGCCATGAGTTGCAACCCTGCCATTGGTGGGATCGGCAAAAGTCACCTGGTCAAGGAAATCGATGCCCTAGGCGGCGCGATGGCCATGGCCACCGATAAGGGTGGTATCCAGTTTCGCGTATTGAACAGCCGCAAAGGCCCAGCCGTGCGCGCTACACGCGCCCAGGCCGACCGAGTCCTGTACAAGGCCGCTGTCCGTGAAATCCTGGAAAACCAGCCGAACCTGTGGATATTTCAACAAGCGGCCGATGACCTGATCGTCGAGCAGGACCAGGTACGTGGTGTCGTCACGCAAATGGGCCTGCGGTTCTTCGCCGATTCCGTGGTGTTGACCACCGGGACCTTCCTCGGCGGACTTATCCACATCGGTTTGCAGAATTTTTCCGGCGGTCGCGCCGGTGATCCGCCGTCGATTTCTCTGGCTCACCGTCTGCGTGAGTTGCCATTGCGTGTCGGGCGCCTGAAAACCGGTACGCCACCTCGCATCGACGGCAAGTCCGTGGATTTCTCGGTGATGACCGAGCAGCCTGGCGATACGCCGATCCCGGTGATGTCGTTCATGGGCAACAAGGAACAGCATCCACGGCAAGTCAGTTGCTGGATCACCCACACGAACGCCCGCACCCACGAAATCATCGCGGCGAACCTCGATCGTTCGCCGATGTATTCCGCTGCCGGTGAAATCGAAGGTGTCGGCCCGCGCTATTGCCCGTCGATTGAAGACAAGATCCATCGCTTTGCCGACAAGGAAAGCCATCAGGTGTTCATCGAACCGGAAGGTTTGACCACCCATGAGTTGTATCCGAACGGGATATCCACAAGTCTGCCGTTCGACGTGCAATTGCAGATCGTGCAATCGATCCGTGGCATGGAGAACGCGCACATCGTGCGTCCGGGTTATGCGATCGAGTACGACTACTTCGATCCGCGCGATTTGAAGTACAGCCTGGAAACCAAAGCTATCGGCGGTCTGTTCTTCGCCGGGCAGATCAACGGCACCACCGGCTACGAAGAAGCTGGTGCCCAGGGTTTGCTCGCCGGAGCCAACGCCGCACTGCTCGCCAAGGGCAGAGAAGCCTGGTGCCCGCGCCGCGATGAGGCGTACATCGGTGTGCTTGTGGACGACCTGATTACCCTGGGAACCCAGGAACCGTATCGGATGTTCACCTCCCGGGCCGAATATCGCCTGATCCTGCGTGAAGACAACGCCGACCTGCGCTTGACCGAGAAAGGTCGCGAACTGGGGTTGGTGGACGACGCGCGTTGGGCCGCGTTCTGCAAGAAACGCGAGAGCATCGAGCTGGAAGAGCAGCGCCTGAAAAGCACCTGGGTTCGTCCCGGTACCGAGCAGGGCGATGCCATTGCGGCGAAATTCGGCACGCCGCTGACCCACGAATACAACCTGCTCAACCTCTTGAGCCGTCCGGAAATCGACTATGCCGGGCTGGTGGGAGTGACCGGCCAGGGCGCGGAAGATCCACAGGTGGCCGAACAGGTCGAGATCAAGACTAAATACGCCGGTTACATCGACCGCCAGCAGGACGAAATCGCCCGTTTGCGCGCCAGTGAAGACACCAAGCTGCCTGTGGATATCGATTACACCGGCATTTCCGGGTTGTCGAAAGAAATCCAGAGCAAGCTTGGTGCGACCCGTCCAGAGACCCTGGGCCAGGCCTCGCGCATTCCCGGCGTCACGCCGGCGGCGATTTCCCTGTTGATGATTCATTTGAAAAAACGCGGCGCCGGCCGCCAGTTGGAGCAAAGCGCTTGAGTTCGATGGTCACCTCGCAACACGCTGAAGAGTTATCCACAGGTGCCCGTCAGCTCGGCGTCAGCCTGACCGAAGCCCAGCACGCGCAATTGCTGGGGTATCTGGCGTTGTTGATCAAATGGAACAAGGCCTACAACCTGACCGCCGTGCGCGATCCGGACGAAATGGTCTCGCGCCATTTGCTCGACAGCCTCAGTGTCATGTCCTTCGTCGAAAACGGTCGCTGGCTGGATGTCGGCAGTGGCGGTGGCATGCCAGGAATCCCGCTGGCGATACTGTTTCCCGACTCGCAAGTGACCTGCCTGGACAGCAACGGCAAGAAAACCCGCTTCCTGACCCAGGTCAAACTCGAACTCAAACTGGATAACCTGCAAGTTATCCACAGCCGCGTCGAAGCGTTCCAACCTGCCGAGCCGTTCAACGGGATCATCTCCCGGGCGTTCAGCAGCATGGAGAACTTCAGCAACTGGACTCGCCACCTGGGCGACGCCGATACGCGCTGGCTGGCAATGAAGGGCGTTCATCCGGCCGATGAGCTGGTAGCATTGCCGGCAGACTTCCACCTCGATAGCGAACACGCCTTGGCCGTACCCGGTTGCCAAGGCCAACGCCATCTGCTGATACTGCGCCGCACGGCATGATTGGGAACACAAGCAAGAATGGCTAAGGTATTCGCGATAGCGAACCAGAAGGGTGGTGTGGGCAAGACCACCACCTGTATCAACCTCGCAGCATCCCTGGTCGCGACCAAGCGCCGGGTGCTGTTGATCGATCTCGATCCACAGGGCAACGCCACCATGGGTAGCGGTGTGGATAAACATGGCCTGGAAAACTCCATCTACGACGTCCTGATCGGCGAATGCGATCTGGGCCAGGCCATGCACTTCTCCGAACACGGCGGTTATCAACTGCTGCCGGCCAACCGTGACCTGACGGCGGCCGAAGTGGTGCTGCTGGAAATGCAGATGAAGGAAAGCCGTCTGCGCAGCGCCTTGGCGCCGATCCGGGAAAACTACGATTACATCCTGATCGACTGCCCGCCGTCGCTGTCGATGCTGACCCTCAACGCCCTGGTGGCGGCCGATGGGGTAATTATCCCCATGCAGTGCGAGTACTTCGCATTGGAAGGGTTGAGCGACCTTGTGGATAACATCAAGCGCATCGCCGAACTGCTGAACCCGGACCTGAAGGTCGAAGGCCTGCTGCGGACCATGTACGACCCGCGCCTGAGCCTGATGAACGATGTTTCGGCCCAGCTCAAGGAACACTTCGGCGAGCAGCTCTACGACACGGTCATCCCGCGTAACATCCGTCTGGCCGAAGCGCCGAGCTACGGCATGCCGGCCCTGGCCTACGACAAACAATCCCGTGGCGCGCTGGCTTACCTGGCCCTGGCGGGCGAGATGGTTCGCCGTCAGCGCCGCAATCCACGCACCGCTGCAGCCCAGCCAACTTAAGGAAACCCCATGGCCGTCAAGAAACGAGGTCTCGGACGTGGACTGGATGCACTGCTCAGCGGTCCCACTGTCAGCTCGCTGGAAGAGCAGGCCGTCCAGGTCGATCAGCGTGAGTTGCAGCATTTGCCGCTGGACCTGATCCAGCGCGGCAAATATCAGCCGCGCCGGGACATGGATCCGCAGGCGCTGGAAGAATTGGCCCAGTCGATCAAGAGCCAGGGCGTGATGCAGCCGATCGTGGTTCGGCCGATCGCCAATGGGCGCTTCGAGATCATTGCCGGCGAACGTCGCTGGCGCGCCAGCCAGCAGGCCGGCCAGGAAACCATCCCGGCGATGGTCCGCGATGTGCCGGATGAAACGGCCATCGCCATGGCGCTGATCGAGAACATCCAGCGTGAAGACCTCAACCCGATCGAGGAAGCCGTGGCCCTGCAGCGCTTGCAGCAGGAATTCCAGCTGACCCAGCAACAAGTTGCCGAGGCGGTGGGCAAGTCCCGCGTGACCGTGGCCAACCTGCTGCGCCTGATTGCGTTGCCGGAAGTCATCAAGACCATGCTGTCCCATGGCGACCTGGAAATGGGTCATGCCCGGGCATTGCTCGGTTTGCCGGAAAATCAACAGGTTGAAGGGGCGCGACATGTTGTCGCACGCGGTCTGACTGTGCGCCAAACCGAGGCACTGGTTCGCCAGTGGCTGAGCGGCAAACCGGCCCCTGTCGAGGCACCCAAAACCGATCCTGATATCGCTCGCCTGGAACAACGCCTGGCCGAGCGCCTGGGCTCTGCGGTGCAGATCCGCCACGGAAAGAAGGGCAAGGGACAATTGGTGATTGGTTACAACTCCCTCGATGAGCTGCAAGGTGTCCTTGCACACATTCGCTGAAACAATTGCTCTTGTAGCGCGCAGTCGGAAATCACTACCTGACAGTTGAATAGGGGCAGAACCGCCCCTATACTCTGCGCGCATTTTGTCGGCACAAATTATGCCAAGTTATTGAATTATGGCGGCCGACTATTGGAGAGCAAAAGCGATGGAAACCCGCACGCCAAACCGCTTGCCGTTCCATCGTCTGGCAGTTTTCCCGGTTTTGATGGCCCAGTTCACCGTTGTACTGATCGCCGCATTGGCGCTCTGGCAATGGAAAGGAGTCGTCGCCGGATACTCAGGGCTTTGCGGAGGCCTGATAGCCTTGCTTCCCAATATTTACTTTGCTCACAGGGCCTTTCGGTTTTCCGGCGCCCGAGCAGCCCAGGCTATCGTCCGGTCTTTTTATGCCGGTGAGGCGGGGAAACTGATTTTGACGGCAGTGCTGTTTGCATTGACGTTCGCAGGTGTGAAGCCACTGGCGCCGCTGGCTGTATTCAGCGTCTTCGTGCTGACCCAACTGGTTAGCTGGTTCGCTCCCCTGCTAATGAGAACAAGACTTTCGAGACCTTAGGGCGTTTGAGGCAACCATGGCAGAGACAACCGCTTCGGGCTATATCCAGCACCACTTGCAGAACCTGACCTTCGGTCAGCTACCCAACGGCGGCTGGGGCTTTGCCCACACCGCAGCAGAAGCCAAGGAAATGGGTTTCTGGGCTTTCCACGTCGATACCCTCGGCTGGTCGGTCGCATTGGGTCTGATCTTCGTTCTTCTTTTCCGCATGGCGGCAAAGAAGGCGACTTCCGGTCAGCCTGGTGCACTGCAGAACTTCGTTGAAGTACTGGTCGAATTCGTCGATGGCAGCGTGAAAGACAGCTTCCATGGCCGTAGCCCGGTGATCGCACCGCTGGCACTGACCATCTTCGTCTGGGTGTTCCTGATGAACGCCGTCGACCTGGTACCGGTCGACTGGATTCCTCAGCTGGCCATCCTGATCTCCGGCGACCACCACATCCCATTCCGCGCCGTGTCGACCACCGACCCGAACGCGACCCTGGGCATGGCCTTCTCGGTCTTCGCACTGATCATTTTCTATAGCATCAAGGTCAAGGGCATCGGCGGCTTCATCGGCGAACTGACCCTGCACCCGTTCGGCAGCAAGAACATCCTGGTTCAAGCCCTGCTGATCCCGGTGAACTTCCTGCTGGAGTTCGTGACCCTGATCGCCAAACCGATTTCTCTGGCACTGCGTCTGTTCGGCAACATGTATGCCGGCGAACTGGTGTTCATCCTGATCGCTGTGATGTTCGGCAGCGGCCTGCTGTGGCTCAGCGGCCTGGGTGTAGTCCTGCAATGGGCGTGGGCTGTGTTCCACATCCTGATCATCACCCTGCAGGCGTTCATCTTCATGATGCTGACCATCGTCTACCTGTCGATGGCGCACGAAGAAAACCATTAAGGCCAGTCTCGACTAGTCTGATGTCCTTCCCGGTCAAACGGGAAGGAGCCCGAACCGGGCTGAGAAACGATTTGTTTTACCGCTTTAATCTAAAAAACCTAAACCATACGACGTAAAAGTCGGGAGGAAAGATGGAAACTGTAGTTGGTCTAACCGCTATCGCTGTTGCACTGTTGATCGGCCTGGGCGCACTGGGTACCGCAATTGGTTTCGGCCTGTTGGGCGGCAAGTTCCTGGAAGGCGCAGCGCGTCAGCCAGAAATGGTTCCAATGCTGCAAGTCAAAATGTTCATCGTGGCCGGTCTGCTCGACGCCGTGACCATGATCGGTGTTGGTATCGCTCTGTTCTTCACCTTTGCGAACCCGTTCGTTGGTCAAATCGCTGGCTAATTACTCGGATGTCTCGAGTAGATTGGTGTGATGGACAACGTAACTGCGAGGTGTTGGCGTGAACATTAATGCGACCCTGATTGGCCAGTCCGTTGCGTTCCTGATTTTTGTACTGTTCTGCATGAAGTTCGTATGGCCTCCGGTCATTGCGGCATTGCACGAACGTCAAAAGAAGATCGCTGATGGTCTGGACGCTGCCAGCCGTGCAGCTCGCGACCTGGAGTTGGCCCATGAGAAAGTGGGTCAGCAACTGCGCGAAGCGAAAGCTCAGGCAGCTGAAATCATCGAGCAAGCCAAGAAACGCGGTACCCAGATTGTCGACGAAGCCCGTGAACAGGCTCGCGTCGAAGCTGACCGTGTGAAGGCTCAGGCTCAAGCCGAGATCGAACAGGAACTCAACAGTGTCAAAGACGCGCTGCGTGCCCAAGTGGGTGCCCTGGCCGTTGGCGGTGCTTCGAAGATCCTGGGTGCCACAATCGATCAAAACGCGCACGCAGAGCTGGTTAACCAACTGGCTGCTGAAATCTAAGCGAGGGCGATCATGGCAGAACTGACCACGTTGGCCCGACCTTACGCTAAGGCGGCCTTCGAGCACGCTCAGGCCCACCAGCAACTGGCCAATTGGTCAGCCATGCTCGGCCTGGCTGCAGCGGTGTCGCAAGACGACACCATGCAGCGCGTGCTCAAGGCCCCGCGACTGACGAGCGCAGAAAAGGCCGCCACGTTCATTGACGTGTGCGGCGACAAGTTCGATGCCAAGGCACAGAATTTCATTCACGTCGTTGCCGAAAACGACCGTCTCCTGCTTCTGCCGGAGATCGCCACTCTTTTTGACCTGTACAAGGCCGAGCAAGAGAAGTCGGTAGACGTGGAAGTGACCAGTGCTTTCGCATTGAACCAAGAACAGCAAGACAAACTCGCCAAGGTTCTCAGTGCACGACTCAACCGGGAAGTGCGCCTGCAAGTCGAGGAAGACAAGTCCCTGATAGGGGGCGTTGTAATCCGCGCCGGCGACCTGGTTATCGATGGCTCGATTCGCGGCAAAATCGCGAAACTTGCCGAAGCATTGAAATCTTGAGTTTGAAGGGGCAGCAGAGCAATGCAGCAACTCAATCCTTCCGAAATAAGTGAAATTATCAAGGGCCGCATCGACAAGCTCGATGTGACCTCCCAAGCCCGTAACGAAGGCACTGTCGTCAGCGTATCTGACGGTATCGTGCGGATTCACGGTCTGGCCGACGTCATGTACGGCGAGATGATCGAGTTTCCGGGCGGCGTCTACGGTATGGCCCTCAACCTGGAGCAAGACTCCGTAGGTGCCGTTGTACTGGGTTCCTACCAGTCGCTGGCCGAAGGCATGAGCGCCAAGTGCACCGGCCGCATCCTCGAAGTTCCGGTTGGTAAGGAACTGCTGGGTCGCGTTGTCGACGCACTGGGTAACCCTGTTGACGGCAAAGGTCCGCTGAACAACACCGAGACCGACGCGGTCGAGAAAGTTGCTCCTGGCGTGATCTGGCGTAAGTCGGTAGACCAGCCTGTACAGACTGGCTACAAGGCTGTCGATGCCATGATCCCTGTCGGCCGTGGCCAGCGTGAGCTGATCATCGGTGACCGTCAGATCGGTAAGACCGCTCTGGCGATCGATGCGATCATCAACCAGAAGAACAGCGGCATTTTCTGCGTCTACGTAGCCATCGGTCAGAAGCAATCGACCATCGCCAACGTGGTTCGCAAGCTGGAAGAAAACGGCGCCCTGGCCAACACGATCATCGTGGCAGCCAGCGCATCGGAATCTCCTGCGCTGCAGTTCCTGGCACCGTACTCCGGTTGCACCATGGGCGAATACTTCCGCGACCGCGGTGAAGACGCGCTGATCGTTTATGACGATCTGTCCAAGCAGGCAGTGGCTTACCGCCAGATCTCCCTGCTGCTGCGCCGTCCACCAGGCCGTGAAGCCTACCCAGGCGACGTGTTCTATCTCCACTCCCGTCTGCTGGAGCGCGCATCCCGCGTTTCGGAAGAGTACGTAGAGAAGTTCACCAACGGCGCAGTGACCGGCAAGACCGGCTCCCTGACCGCTCTGCCGATCATCGAAACCCAGGCTGGCGACGTTTCCGCGTTCGTTCCGACCAACGTGATTTCCATCACCGACGGTCAGATCTTCCTGGAATCGGCCATGTTCAACTCCGGGATCCGTCCTGCTGTGAACGCCGGTGTTTCGGTATCCCGTGTGGGTGGTGCCGCTCAGACCAAGATCATCAAGAAGCTGTCCGGTGGTATCCGTACCGCCCTGGCCCAGTACCGTGAACTGGCGGCATTCGCCCAGTTCGCTTCTGACCTGGACGAAGCGACCCGTAAGCAACTTGAGCATGGTCAGCGCGTTACCGAGCTGATGAAGCAGAAGCAATACGCACCAATGTCGATCGCTGACATGGCGCTGTCGCTGTATGCCGCTGAGCGTGGGTTCCTGACTGACGTTGAAATCGCCAAGGTCGGCAGCTTTGAACAAGCGCTGATTGCTTACTTCAACCGCGATCACGCCGACTTGTTGGCCAAGATCAACGTGAAGGGTGACTTCAATGACGAAATCGACGCTGGCATGAAAGCCGGTATCGAGAAGTTCAAGGCCACCCAAACCTGGTAAGCCGCAGCGGGAGTCGCAAGGCTCCCGCTTGCTAACCTGATAGGTGTTACATGGCAGGCGCAAAAGAGATTCGCAGTAAGATTGCGAGCATCAAAAGCACGCAAAAAATTACCAGCGCCATGGAAAAAGTGGCGGTCAGCAAAATGCGCAAGGCACAAATGCGCATGGCTGCTAGCCGCCCTTATGCGGAGCGCATCCGCCAGGTTATTGGTCATCTGGCCAACGCCAACCCGGAATATCGCCACCCGTTCATGATCGACCGTGCTATCAAGCGCGTCGGTTACGTCGTGGTGAGCAGTGACCGTGGTCTGTGTGGTGGCTTGAACACCAACCTGTTCAAGGCCCTGGTCAAGGACATGGCTGTAAACCGCGAACAAGGCGTCGAGATCGATCTGTGCGTGATTGGTAGCAAGGGTGCGGCTTTCTTCCGCAACTTCGGCGGCAACGTCGTCGCTGCTATCAGCCACTTGGGTGAAGAGCCGTCGATCAATGATCTGATCGGCAGCGTCAAGGTGATGCTGGATGCTTACCTGGAAGGCCGGATTGACCGCCTGTCCGTGGTATCCAACAAGTTCATCAACACCATGACGCAACAGCCAACCGTGGAGCAGTTGATTCCACTGGTGGCGACCCCGGAACAGGAACTCAAGCACCACTGGGACTATCTCTACGAACCGGATGCCAAGGAGCTGCTTGACGGCTTGATGGTCCGCTACGTGGAGTCGCAGGTCTACCAGGCGGTGGTCGAGAACAACGCAGCTGAACAAGCAGCGCGGATGATCGCGATGAAGAACGCTACCGACAACGCCGGTGATTTGATCAGCGATTTGCAGCTGATCTACAACAAGGCGCGTCAGGCTGCGATCACCCAAGAGATCTCGGAAATCGTCGGCGGCGCTGCCGCGGTTTAACGGTTCAAATATTCAGAGGATCCAGCTATGAGTAGCGGACGTATCGTTCAAATCATCGGCGCCGTTATCGACGTGGAATTTCCACGCGACAGCGTACCGAGCATCTACAACGCGCTGAAAGTACAAGGCGCGGAAACTACCCTGGAAGTTCAGCAGCAGCTGGGCGACGGCATCGTTCGTACCATTGCGATGGGTTCTACCGAAGGCTTGAAGCGCGGTCTGGACGTTATCGACTCTGGCGCTGCCATCTCCGTACCGGTCGGTAAAGCGACCCTGGGCCGGATCATGGACGTACTGGGTAACCCGATCGACGAAGCGGGTCCGATCGACACCGAAGAGCGCTGGGGCATTCACCGTCCTGCGCCATCCTTCGCTGAACAGGCGGGCGGCAACGACCTGCTGGAAACCGGCATCAAGGTTATCGACCTGGTTTGCCCGTTCGCCAAGGGCGGTAAAGTCGGTCTGTTCGGTGGTGCCGGTGTGGGCAAGACCGTAAACATGATGGAACTGATCCGTAACATCGCCATCGAGCACAGCGGTTATTCCGTGTTCGCCGGTGTGGGTGAGCGTACTCGTGAGGGTAACGACTTCTACCACGAGATGAAGGATTCCAACGTTCTGGACAAAGTGGCACTGGTCTACGGCCAGATGAACGAGCCGCCGGGAAACCGTCTGCGCGTAGCCCTGACCGGCCTGACCATGGCCGAGAAGTTCCGTGACGAAGGTAACGACGTTCTGCTGTTCGTCGACAACATCTACCGTTACACCCTGGCCGGTACCGAAGTATCCGCACTGCTGGGCCGTATGCCTTCGGCAGTAGGTTACCAGCCGACCCTGGCTGAAGAGATGGGCGTTCTGCAAGAACGTATCACTTCGACCAAGGAAGGTTCGATCACTTCGATCCAAGCGGTATACGTACCTGCGGATGACTTGACCGACCCGTCGCCAGCGACCACCTTCGCCCACTTGGACGCCACCGTCGTTCTGTCCCGTGACATCGCTTCCCTGGGTATCTACCCAGCGGTTGATCCACTGGACTCGACTTCGCGCCAGCTGGACCCGAACGTGATCGGCCAGGAGCACTACGACACCGCTCGCGGCGTCCAGTACGTGCTGCAGCGCTACAAAGAGCTGAAGGACATCATTGCGATCCTGGGTATGGACGAGCTGTCGGAAGCCGACAAGCAGTTGGTATCCCGCGCTCGTAAGATCCAGCGCTTCTTGTCGCAGCCGTTCTTCGTGGCTGAAGTCTTCACCGGTGCCTCGGGTAAATACGTTTCCCTGAAAGACACCATTGCTGGCTTCAAAGGCATCCTCAACGGTGACTACGACCACCTGCCAGAACAAGCGTTCTACATGGTCGGCGGCATCGAAGAAGCGATCGAGAAAGCCAAGAAACTGTAATCCCGGCGCCCGGCAACGGGCGCTAATTTAGGTTGAGGCAATCAGATGGCTATGACAGTCCATTGCGATATCGTCAGTGCGGAAGGGGAAATCTTCTCCGGTCTGGTCGAGATGGTGATTGCGCATGGTGAGCTGGGTGATCTTGGTATCGCTCTGGGTCACGCACCGCTGATCACTAATCTGAAACCGGGTCCGATCCGCTTGATCAAGCAGGGCGGGGAAGCCGAGGTGTATTACATCTCCGGTGGTTTCCTCGAGGTTCAGCCGAACATGGTCAAGGTCCTTGCCGACACTGTGCAACGTGCTGCCGACCTGGACGAAGCCTCCGCTCAGGAAGCCGTCAAGGCTGCCGAGAAGGCCCTGCACGAGCGAGGCGCGGAGTTCGATTACGGTTCTGCTGCTGCACGTCTGGCCGAGGCCGCAGCCCAGCTGCGTACCGTCCAGCAGATCCGCAAGAAGTTCGGCGGCTAAGCCGTCTGCTTTCTGTGCGATTGATTAAAAAGGGTAGCCTCGGCTACCCTTTTTTCTTTTCCCGACACTCATCATCTGGTCGCAGCCGCTGACCACCCAGGATTGGTAGCCAGTCATGTCTCTTGAAATCGTTATCCTCGCGGCCGGTCAAGGCACTCGCATGCGTTCGGCGCTGCCCAAGGTCTTGCACCCGGTAGCCGGCAACTCCATGCTCGGCCATGTTATCCACAGCGCCCGGCAACTTGATCCACAGCGCATTCACGTGGTGATCGGCCACGGTGCCGATGCGGTGCGCGAACGCCTGGCCGCCGATGACCTGAATTTCGTTCTGCAGGACAAACAACTGGGCACCGGCCATGCAGTGGCCCAGGCCGTGCCGTTCATCACGGCCGATACGGTGCTGATTCTCTACGGCGATGTGCCGCTGATCGAAGTCGACACCTTGCAACGCCTGCTCAAGCATGTCGCGCCACAACAGTTGGGCCTGTTGACCGTCGAGCTCGACGACCCCACCGGTTATGGCCGCATCGTACGTAACGTCGACGGCCAGGTGACCGCCATCGTCGAGCAGAAGGACGCCAACGAAGCCCAGCGCGCGATCACTGAAGGCAACACCGGGATTCTGGCCGTACCGGCCGAGCGCCTGGGTGACTGGATGAGCCGCTTGTCGAACAACAATGCCCAGGGCGAGTACTACCTGACCGATGTGATCGCCATGGCGGTCAGCGACGGGCTGGTGGTCGCCACCGAGCAGCCGCTGGACGCCATGGAAGTGCAAGGTGCCAATGATCGTCGGCAACTGGCCGAACTGGAGCGCCACTATCAATTGCGCGCCGCCCGCCGCCTGATGGCCCAAGGTGTGACCCTGCGCGATCCGGCCCGTTTCGACGTGCGTGGTGAAGTCAGCGTGGGTCGCGACGTGGTCATCGACATCAACGTCATCCTCGAAGGCAAGGTTGTCCTCGAAGACGACGTGGTCATCGGCCCGAACTGCGTGATCAAGGACAGCACCCTGCGCAAAGGCGTGGTGATCAAAGCCAACAGCCATCTCGACGGTGCGGTCATGGGAGAGGGCAGCGACGCCGGCCCGTTTGCCCGCCTGCGTCCAGGCTCGGTGCTGGAAGCCCGTGCCCATGTGGGTAACTTCGTTGAACTGAAGAATGCTCATCTGGGCGAAGGCGCCAAGGCCGGGCACCTGACCTACCTCGGTGACACTGAAGTCGGCGCCCGCACCAACATTGGCGCCGGGACCATCACCTGCAACTACGATGGCGCCAACAAGTACCGGACGACCATTGGAGAAGACGTGTTCATCGGCTCCAACAACTCGCTGGTGGCTCCCGTGACTATCGGTGATGGTTCAAACACGGCCGCAGGTTCAACTATCAATCAGGATGTGGATAAGTCCCAACTGGCTGTGGCTCGTGCCCGTCAGCGCAATATTGATGGCTGGAAGCGACCGGAGAAAATCAAGAAGCCCTAAAGTTATCCACAACCCCCTGTGGGAGCGAGCTTGCTCGCGATAGCGGTGTATCAGGTAAAGCGGCATTGCCTGACCTGGCCCCTTCGCGAGCAAGCTCGCTCCCACATTGATTTAGGGGATTTCTGAATTTTTCTTCTCCCGTCTTGACGATTTCCCTTCAATAGGTTTTGATTGCTTACGTTATCTTTCGAATCGAAACTTATACCGCCATGTCGAAACGCAACACACCACAACGCCGTCACAACATCCTTGCCTTGCTCCAGGAGCAGGGTGAGGTCAGTGTGGATGAGTTGGCCAAGCGCTTCGAAACCTCGGAAGTTACGATTCGCAAGGATCTCGCCGCCCTGGAAACCAACGGCCTTCTGCTGCGTCGCTACGGTGGCGCGGTCCCGATGCCGCAGGAGTTGGTGGCCGATAACGGGCAAACCGTCTCCAAGTACAAACTGGCCATTGCCCGGGCCGCGGTGAAGCGGATCCGCGAACATGCGCGCATCATCATCGACAGCGGCAGCACCACGGCGGCCATGATTCCGCAACTCGGCCAACAGCCGGGCCTGGTGGTGATGACCAATTCCCTGCACGTCGCCAATGCCTTGAGCGAACTGGAGCACGAGCCGGTGCTGTTGATGACCGGCGGCACCTGGGACCCTCATTCCGAGTCGTTCCAGGGCCAGGTGGCCGAGCAGGTGCTGCGTTCCTACGACTTCGACCAGTTGTTCATCGGCGCCGACGGCATCGATCTGGTTCGAGGTACCACCACCTTCAACGAACTGCTGGGCTTGAGCCGTGTGATGGCTGAGGTTACCCGCGAAGTGATCGTGATGGTGGAGGCCGACAAGATCGGCCGCAAGATCCCCAACCTGGAGCTGCCGTGGAGCAGCGTCCATACCCTCATTACCGATGATCGCCTGCCCGTAGAGGCCCGCGATCAGATTCAGGCCCGCGGCATCACCGTGATCTGCGCGCCTGTCAGCCAGGAGAAATAGCATGTGTGGAATTGTCGGCGCCGTTGCTGAACGCAACATCACAGCAATCTTGCTCGAAGGCCTCAAGCGCCTGGAGTACCGCGGTTATGACAGCGCCGGTGTGGCGGTGTTTACCAACGACGAGAAGCTCGAACGCATGCGTCGTCCGGGCAAGGTCAGCGAGCTGGAGCAGGCGCTGGAAGCCGAACCGCTGCTCGGTCGCCTGGGCATCGCCCACACCCGCTGGGCCACCCATGGCGCGCCGTGCGAGCGTAACGCTCACCCGCATTTTTCCGGCGACCTGGCGGTGGTGCACAACGGCATCATCGAAAACCACGAAGCCCTGCGTGAACAGCTCAAGGCGCTTGGCTATGTGTTCACCTCGGACACCGACACTGAAGTCATTGCCCATCTGCTCAATCACAAGCTCAAGGACCTGTTGGACCTGACCGTCGCCCTCAAGGCCACCGTCAAGGAACTGCACGGTGCCTATGGCCTGGCGGTCATCAGCACGAAACAACCTGATCGCCTGGTGGCAGCCCGCAGCGGCAGCCCATTGGTCATCGGCCTCGGCCTGGGGGAAAACTTCCTGGCTTCCGACCAGTTGGCGCTGCGCCAGGTCACCGACCGCTTCATGTACCTGGAAGAAGGCGATATCGCCGAAATCCGCCGCGACAGCGTGCAGATCTGGGACCTCGATGGCAAAAGTGTAGAGCGTGAGACCGTCCAGTACCGCGACGGTGCCGAAGCCGCTGACAAGGGCGAGTTCCGCCACTTCATGCTCAAGGAAATCCACGAACAACCGGCCGTGGTGCAACGCACCCTGGAAGGCCGCATGAGCCAGAACCAGGTGCTGGTCCAGGCGTTCGGTCCACAGGCGGCCGAGTTGTTCGCCAAGGTCCGCAACGTGCAGATCGTGGCCTGCGGCACCAGTTATCACGCCGGCATGGTCGCCCGTTACTGGTTGGAAGAACTGGCTGGTATTCCGTGCCAGGTCGAAGTCGCCAGCGAGTTCCGCTATCGCAAAGTGGTGGTGCAACCCGATTCGCTGTTCGTCACCATCTCCCAGTCCGGCGAAACCGCCGACACCCTGGCCGCCTTGCGCAACGCCAAGGAACTGGGTTTCCTCGCCAGCCTGGCGATCTGCAACGTCGGCATCAGCTCGCTGGTGCGCGAATCCGACCTGACCCTGCTGACCCAGGCCGGTCGTGAGATCGGCGTGGCGTCGACCAAGGCGTTCACTACGCAACTGGTGGGGTTGCTGTTGCTGACGCTGGCCTTGGGCCAAGTGCGCGGTACGCTGGGCAAGGGCGTCGAGGCCGAACTGGTGGAAGAACTGCGTCGCCTGCCGGCTCGCCTGGGCGAAGCCCTGGCCATGGACGGTACTGTGGAAAAAATCGCCGAGCTGTTCGCCGAGAAGAACCACACCCTGTTCCTGGGCCGTGGCGCGCAATTCCCGGTGGCGATGGAAGGGGCCTTGAAGCTCAAGGAAATCTCCTACATCCACGCCGAGGCCTACCCGGCCGGCGAGCTCAAGCACGGCCCGCTGGCGCTTGTGGATAACGACATGCCGGTGGTCACCGTCGCGCCGAACAACGAGCTGCTGGAAAAGCTCAAGTCCAACCTGCAGGAAGTGCGCGCCCGTGGCGGCCAGTTGATTGTCTTTGCCGACGAAAAGGCTGGCATGACCAATGGCGAAGGCACCCACGTGGTGCACATGCCACACATCCACGACATCCTGTCGCCGATTCTCTACACCATCCCGCTGCAACTGCTGTCGTACTACGTCGCGGTGCTCAAGGGGACTGATGTGGACCAGCCGCGTAACCTGGCGAAATCTGTGACGGTGGAGTGAGTCGCCCACCAGAAGCCTGGCTCTCCTTGGTGATCCTAAGTCATAAGTCTGTTCGGGTTTAGCGCTGCTAAACCCGGTCATTCTTCCCTGACGCATGGCTAGACCTTGATCGTATATCCCCCTTTACCACAGCAGAATACGAACCAGACTTAGCATCTGCGCTAATTGAGCAGCCAGAGGTGGAACTGGAAGGTATTTTTCGAATTTTATCTGAAATATGAAAAAATACTTTCATGTTTTTCTCGCTTAGAAGCGAGTGCCTGGAATCTATGTGCTGTGCTAGTATTTTTTCAAATTCCTGCAGAAATTGAAAAAATACGGCCATGCCTAAAAAAACCGCACCCCTCATGCCGTCAGCCGAGCGGCTCCTGCGCCAGTTTGGCGAACGGATCGAGCTGGCTCGTAAGCGCCGTAAGATAACTGCGGCGCAAATGGCGGCGCGGGCAGGCATGAGCGCCCCCACGTTGAGGGCGCTGGAAAGTGGCAGCCCCGCTGTGACCATCGGAGCCTACGTTTCAGTGTTAGTAGCCTTGGGGTTGGAGAAGGATCTCGAATTGCTCGCACGCACGGATGAGCTAGGCCGTGATCTGCAAGATGCTGAGCTGAAAGGGCGGTCTGCAGTCGAGCACATCAAGCCAAAAGTACGGCTGCCTCAGTTTCATTGGGACAACTTGGTCAGCGTCTCAGCAAAAGAAAATAGTTCTACATCACCAGCCGCTGACAGTCGGAGCCAGACAAGCTCTGAACTGGCTAAGAAGCTTCTAGGGGACGACGATGCCTGAAAGGATTTTCGTCTACGCAGACTGGAATGAAACAGCACCGGTACTGCTTGGGACCCTTCATTCCCGCAGATTGGCAGGATCAGAGCGTATGGAGTTTGAATACGCGCGGGCCGTTCTTCAAACCATTCACACTCAGATTGCGATCGACCCTCGGATTCAGCCTTACGAAGGACGGCAATATCCAGCGAGAAATTGCTTTGGGTGCGTATCGGACTCCTCACCTGATCGATGGGGGCGACTGCTGATGGATCGTCGCCTGGAGCGGGATAAAAGAGCAGGAGTCGTACCGCAGGACGCACGGCTATTTGACTCGGACTACCTCATCGGTGTTCACGACGCTTACCGGGTAGGGGGGTTGCGTTTCAAAGTGGAGGAAGAGGGAGCGTTCCTTGACGACCATGTGGAACAGGCCGCCCCACCTATGGCTCGCATGCGGGAGCTTGAAGAGGCTTCGCGTCGATTTGAAGCCGGAGAGGATCGGGGGGCTCAGGGGCAGGACTGGATTCGAATGCTCATTGCTCCAGGTGGCTCTCTGGGCGGAGCGAGGCCCAAGGCAAGCGTAGTCGATGACGAT
The DNA here is from genome assembly GCF_018325865.1 of Pseudomonas sp. St386. Taxonomy (NCBI): domain Bacteria; kingdom Pseudomonadati; phylum Pseudomonadota; class Gammaproteobacteria; order Pseudomonadales; family Pseudomonadaceae; genus Pseudomonas; species Pseudomonas sp. St386. The sequence goes on along the minus strand of NZ_AP021900.1, from coordinate 6,799,332 downwards.
CACGCTCTCTGGATAGGAAAATTCCCCAGTAATAGAGACACCCACGACGTGGGCGGCTGGGAGATGGTCGTCAACACATTGGCCCAAGGCTGTGGACTAAATGTTGCCGAAGGGAGAGCGCAACGATACGCGAGTGATTACCACTGTTTCATGGTTAAGCGCTTTGACAGAACAGCAACGGGTGGACGATTTCATTTTGCTTCAGCGATGACCCTGACGGACCATCAAGATGGTGATGGGCATGAGACGGGGGCGAGTTATCTGGAGATTGCAGAGGTATTGGTGAGGGAGGGTGCCGCTCCCGACGTAGATATTCCCGAGCTTTGGCGAAGAATTGTCTTCAATATGCTGGTTTCGAATACTGACGATCATCTACGAAACCATGGCTTCCTATTGGAGCCAGGACGCGGTTGGCGTCTTTCACCTGCGTATGACATGAACCCTGTCCCTGGTGATACTGGCTTGAGGCTCAACGTTTCAGAGGCAGATAACGCCATGGACCTTGATTTGGCAATGAGCGTGGCAGGCTACTTCCGAGTGTCTGCTGACGATGCCAGACAAACCATCGAGAGGTTTCAGGGCGTCGTCAGGAAATGGCCCAGAGTCGCGCGCTATCTGGGAATCTCAAGCAATGAGCAGGAGCGCATAGCGCCAGCATTCGCGCTTGCCCGCTGACCGCTACTCCAGAAAACAACGATCAAAAAGATAAACGCTGGTCGGCTTGAGATTTTCCACCGTGCGTTGCGGGCGGCCGCCGTCACCGCTTTTTTTGCGACCGGTTTCCTGCAAATAACCCGCCTCGGTCATCTTCAGCAAACGCTGGCGCATGCTGGTCTTGAGTACCGGGCGATCGAGCACCACGGAGAAAATGCCCACCGCTTCCGGCGCGCTGAATTCCGGGCCCAGGAACATCAGCGGCAGGCTGCTATAGAGGGCTTTGGACAACAACCGCTCCTGGACTGCAGCCACCAGGCTGTTGTGGTCGAAAGGAAGTTTGATCGAGGCGTCAGCGACGTCCTTGAGGGGGAAAAATCCCTGGTGTTCGGCGAGCTGGACCGCCTCGCTGACAATCGCCAGGTAGAACGTCGAGGACGACCAGCAGCGCGGATCGCGGAACGCGTCGCCGACGGTGCCGACCTGTTCGATCCAGGCCAGCGGCATGCCGACCTTGTTTGAATTGCGCAGGCGCTCCACGGCGTCGTTCAGCGTGAGATCTTCGACGTCACCATTGACCACGATCCCGGGCAGCGCCCAATGGCCGGCAAACGGCTCGGCTTCCCGTCGGTTCAGGAGGATTTCCAGTGCGTGGGTTTCCCGGCAGAAGCGCAGCACACAGAGGTCGATGGTGTGCAGATAACCGCGCGCGGGGGCTGTGCTAGTGGGCATGTCGATTTCCGTGGGGAGCGTAAAGACCATAGTTTAACGGGTTCATGCCCGGTGCCATCCAGTCGCTGGGAAGCGGTTTGCCCAAAGCCAGTCGGTCGCGAACCACCGTGCTGCGCACGTGGATCCTTTCCTCCACGCAAAGAATGGAAAAACGCTCCAGCAATTCCTGGCCGCGGTAGAAGGTCGGCAGCCGATCCGCAACATCCTGACCCACCACCAACGCAATCCGCTTGCCGTCCAGGGCCAGGCTGTCGGCGAGGTGGGCGAGCAGGGTGTAGCTGTAGATTGCGCCTTCAACGCCACGGGCCACGACCTGTTCCACCCGGCTTGCACGCACTTCGGCGCAGCACAGTGGCTGAACGTTCTCGACGATCGATTCCAGCCAGTTCAGGCGAACCTCATAGTCGACCATTTGCTTGCCGTAGGGATGCCGCAAGCTGGGGACCACCAGCACGCGTCTGGCCTGGCGTGAGGCCTCGATCATCACCTGGGCGTGACCGGCGTGCGGGGGATTGAAGGCGCCGCCATAAAGGGCAATCTCGAACATGGCACATCCTCTTTTGGTACATGACATGTACTCTATCAGCAAAATCTTTTTAGTGAAAACCTGCTTTGTGCTGAACCATAGCCATTAATTAAAGAAGACTCATCAAAAATATTTTCTGCGAGTGGCTTGTTATGAAAGTACACCTTATGTACTCTCATGGCCATGAAGAGGAGAAACCCAGCATGAACAGCCTGACCCGGAAAACAGCTTCCTTCGATGTCGATGCGCAAAAGAGCTTCACGCCGCTATGCCCCGATGAGCTTCCAGTGCCGGGCGGCGACCAGATTGCCGGTGAGCTGAATTTCATCGCGTCCCTGGCCAGCCTCCGCGTCGGCAGCAAGGACGCCCATTCGCCCCTGGCGCCGTGGGTGGTCGCCGATCACGCACAGATGTTCGTGCCGACCGGGCTCGAGCATGCCGATATCACCTGGGTCAGCCACTGCGTTCCCGGCACCGAAGGTTTCGCTTTGCTGGATCAACTGCCGACTCCCTACGACTACGACTATTTCGTCTGGAAGGGCGTCGAGCCGGATTTGCACCCCTACGGCGCCTGCTATCACGACCTGCACGGCAAGCTGTCCACCGGGGTGATCGAGTACCTGAACGGCCTGGGTGTGGAGCAGGTGATAGTTGGCGGGCTGGCGCTGGATTTCTGCGTCAAGACCACCGTTTTGCAACTGGCCGCCGCCGGCTTCAAGGTGATCATTCACCTCCCGGCCTGTCGGGCCATCAGTGAAGAGGGGGCTATTCAAGCCATTCAAAACATGCGGCAAGCGGGCGTCTCGGTTGCCGCGACGCGCGAAGAAACCATCCGCCTGGCAAACGCATAAGGAAGAGCCATGGACAGTGCATTCGATTCAAGCAGCGGCACCATCCAGAGTCTTCTGGATACCGACTACTACACCTTCACCATGATGCAGGCGGTCTTGCACCAGCACCCGAATGTCGAGGTGGAATACCAGTTCATCGTGCGTTCCAAGGAGCGCCTCGGTCACCTGATCCCGGATATTCGTGTCGAGCTTGAGAGGCTCGCCGGGCTGCAGCTGCGCGAGGGGGAGCAGCGGTTTCTGTTCAACAAGCGTTTCCGTGAGTACCTGACACCGGACTTCGAGCAGTTCCTCGGCCTGTTTCGCTTCAATTTGCGCTACATACACGTTTCGGAAGTCGACGGCCAACTGCACATCCGCGTCCGTGGGCCGATGTTGCACTGCATCATGTTCGAGCAGCCGGTATTGGCGATGGTCAGCGAACTGCGCAACCGCGAGAAATACCCCGAGGTCGAGTTGGCCGACGTCACCCGCAAGCTGTACCAGAAGTTCGAATGGCTGGAGAAAAACGCCAGCCGTGAAGAACTCGCCGAGTTTCGCGTTTCAGACTTCTCCACCCGGCGGCGGCTGTCGTTCAGGGCCCAGCGTGAAGTGGTGAATATCATGCGCAGCGATTTTCCTGGGGTCTTTGTCGGCACCAGTAACGCTCACTTGGCTTACGAGTTCGATCTGCCCCTGATAGGCACCATGGCTCACCAATGGCTGATGGTGCATCAACAACTCGGGCGCTTGCGCGAGAGCCAGAACGCGGCGTTGGAAAACTGGGTGCGCGAGTATCGTGGCCGCCTCGGTATCGCCCTGACGGACTGCATCAGCACCGACTTCTTCCTCAAGGATTTCGACCTGTACTTTGCCAAGCTCTATGACGGCCTGCGCCAGGATTCCGGTGACCCTATCGTCTGGGCTGACAAGGTGCTGGGGCGTTACCAGGAACTGGGCATCGACCCGCGCACCAAGGACCTGATGTTCTCCGATGGCCTCAATTTCGAAAAGTGCCTGCCGATCCTGCGTCATATTCGCGGCAAGGCCAAATTCGGTTTTGGCATGGGCACCAGCCTGGCCTGCGATGTCGACGGGGTTGAACCGCTGAGCATCGTCATGAAGCTGGTGCGGGTCCACGGCGAGCCGGTCGTGAAGTTCTCCGACGACCCGATCAAGAACGTCTGCGAGGATGCCTCGTTTCTGCGGTACGCCGCCCAAGTGTTCAACGTTGCCCTGATCAATCCACAGTTGGGAGCCTGATATGACTACGCTTGTGCAAGAACGCATTGCCCGGGAACTGGGCATCGACCGTCAACTCACACGGGGTGGCGAAGCAACCGAGGTTGCCCGCCGCATCGAATTCATCAAGCAGATCTTGCGCGAGTCGGGCTGCAAGTCCCTGGTCCTGGGGATCAGTGGCGGTGTCGACTCTCTCACCGCCGGCCGCCTGTGTCAGTTGGCCGTGGAGCAACTGCGGGGTGAAGACTACGAGGCGCGCTTTATCGCCGTCCGGTTGCCCTACAAGGCTCAGGCCGATGAGCAAGACGCCCAGGCGTCCCTGGACTTCATTCGGCCGGACTTGATCACCACCAGCAACATCGCCGCTGGTGTTGACGGGCTGATGGGCAGTATCGCCATCGATGGCTTGCAGCCTGGCGCCGAGCTCATCGACTTTGCCAAAGGCAACGCCAAGGCCCGGGCCCGGATGCTGGCGCAATACGCCATTGCCAATCTGAGCAATGGGTTGGTGGTGGGCACCGATCATGGGGCGGAGGCGGTGATGGGTTTTTTTACCAAGTTTGGCGACGGCGCGTGCGACCTGGCACCGCTGTCCGGGTTGACGAAGACTCAGGTGAGATTGTTGGCCGATGCGATGGGCGCCCCCGCATACCTGGTGTGCAAGGCGCCGACCGCTGATTTGGAAGACCTGGCACCCGGTAAGCTGGATGAGGTGGCGTATGGCTGCAGCTACGAGGAAATCGATGGGTATCTGATGGGCGAAGAGGTGTCGCCGCAGGCGCGACAGATCATTGAACGCGCCTACCTCAAGACGGCCCACAAACGAGCATTGCCCCGCGTCCCGCCTACCCGGTCTGAATGACCCTCAGATCTTGAAGGTGTTGACCATTTGTTGCAGGCGGCGTGACTGGTTTTCCAGTTCTGTGCAGGCCTGCAAGGTGGATTGCAAATTGCCGACCATTTGCTGGTTCAGGTCATTGATGTGGCTGATGTCGCGATCCAGATTGTCCACCACTGAGGTTTGTTCTTCGGTGGCGGTGGCTACCGACAGGTTGATCTCATCGATCTCGCCGATGCCCAGCAGCACGCGATTGAGTCGCTCGCCCGCAAGCCTGGCGGTAGTGACGTTGTCGTCGCTGTGACGCTGGCTTTCGAGCATGGCGCTCACGGCGCTACCGGCACCTGCTTGCAGTTCCTCGATCATGCTGTGGATTTCCTGGGCGGACTGCTGGGTGCGATGGGCGAGCGTACGCACTTCGTCTGAGACCACTGCAAAACCGCGCCCGGCATCTCCGGCACGGGCGGCCTCGATGGCAGCGTTAAGGGCCAGCAAGTTGGTCTGGTCGGAGATGCCTTTGATGACGTCGAGAATACGTCCGATCTTCAGCGTTTTCTCATTCAGGCTTTCGATGTCCTGGCGGGTATTGACCACCTGCGACGAGAGTTGCGACATGGCGCTGATACTGCGCTGCACCACCGACTGGCCTTCCTGGGTCTGATCCCTGGTATCAGAGGCGCGGCTTGAGGCATGAGCGGCGCTGCGGGCGATTTCCTGCGCTGCGGCCCCAAGCTCGTTGATAGCCGCGGCGACGTTATGGGTCAGCGCCGCTTGAGTGTCAGAGCTTTCCAGTGACGCGTTTGACGCCTGGCTGACCTGTGCCGCCAATTGGGTGAGCTGGACACTGGACGCCAGGACTTCTCGGATCGACTGCTGGATACGTTCGACGAAGCGGTTGAAGCCCCCGGCCATCATGCCGAACTCGTCCCGGGACAGGCTGTGCAGGCGCTGGGTCAGGTCGCCTTCGCCATCGGCTATGGATTGCATGGCCGAGCCCATGCGGCGTAATGGTCGCATCAGGGCATTGATCAACAGACCGAGCAAACCGACCGTGACCAGCATGGCGATCAATGTGGCGACCAGCGCCGAAGTGCGAAACTCGTGGAGTGCGGCGTAGGCCTTGTCTTTATCCACTGAAAGTCCGATGGACCAGTGCAGCGAGGGCAGGCCGTTGATCGGGGTAAAAGTGACGATCCGCGTTCGGCCATTTTCCTGCACTTCATTCAGGGCGCTGTTGATGCTCGGCGGGCCTTCGGGGAACGCTTGGGTGAGTGTCTTGGTCACTCGTGTGTTGTCCGGGTGCACCAGGATCTTGCCGTCGTCGCTGACCAGGAAGGCATAGCCTATGCCGTTGAGGTCCACGGCATTGATGATTTTCGCGAGTTGCTCCAGGCTCAGGCTCGCACCCAGCACACCCACGGCCTTGCCATTGACCTTGATCGGCGCTGCTTGGGTCATGATCAGATAATCAATACCGGCACCGATGTAGGGTTCGGTCAGCACCGGTTCAAGGCTGCGAGCCGCGTCTTTGTACCAGGCGCGCTGGCGAACATCATACCCGTCGGGCATTACCCGTTCGGGATGGATAAAGAAACGACTGTCTTCAAGGCCGACGTAGCTGGCGATGAAGGTCTTTGCAATGATGTCCTGGGAGAGAATTGCGCCGATGTTCTGCGGGGTGGGATTGGCGGCGATGGTTTCGGCGGCACCTTCGATCAACAGGATCCGGCCTGCCAGCCAACTGTCGAGGTTCGCGCCCAGCAACTGGCCGGTGGCCTGTAGGTTGCGGTGCAGTGCTTCGCGGGTGCTGGCTTGCTGGCGATGGTCGTTGAACAACGAGAAAGACAGGAATACCGCCATCACGATGACGCAGGCCCCCAGAAGAATCTTGTGGCCGAATTTCAGATTGATGCCCATGAGGAATTCTCGTCTGGTTTCTTTTTTATTGATCGAATCCCCGCAGGCTCAGGGCTGGTCGAAGATTTAATGAGCGGGCGGATTTTGTCGAACTAGAAAAAACGATGGGCCATCGTGAGTTTTCTTGTGGGCATGAAAGAGGTGCGAATGGAGTTTTCAAAGGGGACCTCGGGTCCCGAACGGAGTGGGCAAATGACACAGGCAATCGGCATCAAGGATCGCGTACGAATCAAGCACGTCGAAGTCCTCTCGGATAATTGGTACGTGCTGCGCAAGACCACCTACGACTACCTCGGCCGCAACGGCCAATGGCGCGAGCTGACGCGCGAGACCTACGACCGGGGCAACGGCGCCACCATCCTGCTGTACAGCAAGGCCAAGCAGACCGTGGTGTTGACCCGGCAATTCCGCTTCCCGGCCTTCGTCAACGGGCACGACGACCTGTTGATAGAAACCTGCGCTGGCCTGCTGGATAACGACGACCCGCACACCTGCATCCGCAAGGAAACCCAGGAAGAAACCGGCTATATCATCCAGGACGTGCGCAAGGTGTTCGACGCCTTCATGAGCCCGGGTTCGGTGACTGAACGGGTGCATTTTTTCGTCGGCGAGTATTTCGATGAAGACAAGCAGCACGCAGGCGGCGGCCTGGAAGCCGAGGGCGAAGAGATCGAAGTGCTGGAGCTGCCCCTCGACCAGGCCTTGGGCATGATCGAGACCGGGGAGATTTGCGACGGCAAGACCATCATGCTGTTGCAGTACGCCAAGCTGCATCGGCTGCTGGATTAGCCCCAGGCCTCCTCTGGGCGACCCTCACCGCTGCCGAATCTTTCGCGATAGGCGGAGGGCGGCAAACCGATAGCGTTCCTGAACGCGGCCCGGAAACTCTCCACCGACCGATAGCCGCAGGCCTGGGCGATGCCGGCCGTGCTATGGTCGGTGCTTTCCAGCAGCGCCCGTGCCCGGTTCAAGCGTTCCTGTTGCAGCCAGGTCTTGGGCGGCAGGCCGGTGGTTTCGACGAAGCGGCGCAGGAAGGTGCGCTCGCTCATGGCGACGCGGGCGGCCATGTCGCCGACGCTTAGGGGCTGGTCGAGGTTTTCACGCATCCACTGCAGGACGCGGGTCAGTTCGTTGCGTGGTGACTTGCTCACGGGGGCGATGATGAACTGGGCCTGGCCACCGGTCCGTTGCGGCGCCATGACCAGGCGACGGGCCACCGAGTTGGCGATGTGCGTGCCGAAGTCCCGGGCAATCAGGTGCAGGCAGGCGTCGATGCCGGCGGCGCTGCCGGCGGAGGTGATCAATTGCCCGGAATCGACATACAGCACATTCGGGTCAACCGTGATCAGCGGGAAGCGCTCAGCCAATTCTGCGCAGAATTGCCAATGGGTGGTCGCGGTCTTGCCGTCGAGCAGCCCGGTGGCAGCCAGGGCAAACACCCCCGAGCAGATCGACAGCAGGCGTGCACCGCGGGCATGGGCGCGGCGCAGTGCTTGTAATAACGCTTCAGGAGGCGGTTCGTGGTGACTGCGCCAGCCGGGGATGATGATGGTTCGCGCGGTAACCAGTGCTTCGAGGCCCGCGTCGACGGCTATCCGAAGGCCTCCCAGCGCATGCATCGGTCCAGCGTCGACGGCGACGATTTGATGGCCATACCACGGTACATCCAGCTCAGGGCGAGGCAGGCCGAAGATCTCCAGGGCGATACCAAACTCGAACACGCAAAGGCCTTCATAAACGAGGATTGCCACGGTTCCGGGATGCGCATGCATTTGGCGTAAATCCACCGTTTATTGTCTTGCGCTGCACTGTAGCGGACGTGCCCGTGTCCCTACAATCGATCGCAGGTAATCGGGAAAACCAAGACGGTTGAGCCTTTGCAAAGGTGGATAAGGGACGCGAAATGAAGAAAGTCGCCGTGGTGGGCTGCACCGGTGCAGTGGGCATGACCATGCTGCAATTGCTTGAAAATACCGATTATGAAGTGGTGTGCATGGCCTCTGGCCGTTCGGCGGGCAAGCGCTTGAAGGTGGGGAAGGGCGAGCACCTGGTCGAAGTCTTTTCGGTCGAGGGTTGTGCCGAGTGCGATATCGTCTTCCTGTGTGTGTCTGGGGCTTTCGCCTTGGAGTATGGCGAGCGTCTGGCTGAGAACGCCTACGTCATTGATAACTCCTCGGCCTTCCGTTACGACCCGGCGATTCCGCTCCTGGTGCCGCCCATCAACGGTCAGCGCTACAAGGGCGAAAAACTGATCGCCAACCCCAATTGTTCCTCGGCTATTGCGCTGATGGTGCTGGGGCCGCTGCATCAGGCCTTCGGGTTGGAGAGCGCGATCATTTCCACTTACCAGGCCGCCAGTGGTGCAGGGCAGCCAGCGATGCTGGAGCTGCGGGAGAAGGCCAAGTCCTTCAGCGATTATGGCGACCGCGATGACAGCGAGCACTTCGCCCATAACCTGGCCTTCAACGTGATTCCCCAGGTCGATTCGTTCGAAGCCAATGGTTACACCCGTGAAGAAATGAAAGTGGTCTGGGAGCTGCGCAAGGTCCTGGATGAGCCGGCGTTGGCTATCAGCACCACGGCGGTGCGGGTGCCGACCCTGCGCTCCCATGCCGAGAGCCTGAGCCTACGGTTCAAAGAGCCTGTCCAGTCATTGGCGCAGGTGCATGAGTTGTTGCGCGCGGCGCCGGGGGTTGAAGTGGTGGATGAGCCGGAGTATGGCGCCTATCCGATGCCCATGACTTCCACCTACAAGCATGCGGTGGAAGTCGGGCGGATTCGCTACAACCTGATCTATGGCGAGCATGGGCTGGACCTGTTCATCAGCGGTGACCAGTTACTGCGGGGGGCGGCATTGAACGCGTTCGAAATCATGCAATTGATCAAGCATTGATCAAGTCCGGCCCCGAACAATAGAAACGCGCCGCCGTGTTCAAGGGGTGCGCGTTTTTCGTTCAGCTGGATTGGGCCTCGCTGTCTTCCTGCATATCGTCCAGGTATTGCGGCTGGTCGGTCTGGTCCGGCAGTTCGGTCACGACGCTGAAGTCGCTGATCTCGATGGCGCCGACGCCATGACCGAGCAGATGGAAGGAAAACGCCTTGCGCTGCTGCGGATTGTCGAAACGGAGGTTCATCACCAGCGGCTGGTCAGGTGTCACCGCCACGTCTGTCGGCAGGTCCATCGACACATCCTGCTCGAACTCCTTGGCCTTGAGGGAAATGTAGGCGGCATGGTCTGCCTCCACGGCGCGGATGGTCAGGCTGACGCGGGTCTGTGAACCCTTGGGCATTTCCAGGTATTGGGCACCGATCAGGTTGTCGGTCCAGTCGTTGGTGACCTGGGCCGGCAGCGGGATCTTATCCGCACTGCCGAATTGATAATGCTGGTTCAAGGGCGTGCGCAACAGGGTCTGGTCCAGGGCCGTGGCCCGGACGCCGATCAGCCTGGCGCGCTGGCCGCTGTATTGCCCGCCGTAGGTAGCGCGGTCGGCGATGAAGCCGTCGCTGGCGTAGTCACGGCAATGCTGGAGGAAGTCGCACTCGGTAAAGGTGCCCTTGCCGTTGTGATAGCGCAGCTTACCGTTGGTGAACGACATGATTTCCCGGCCCGTCGGGTAGTCCCGGAACATCGAGCGGCCGGACAACGACGTGGGCACCGCAAAGCCGAAGTAGTCGAGGATCGAGGCGGTCAGGTCGACGTGGCCGTAGGTGCCGGACTTGATCCTGGGCAACGGCTCCGGCGCCAGCGTCAGGTTGAACCCCCAGGACGAGGCCAGCCGAACGTCGTCGATGCCATGGGATTCGTCCGAGGTGATGACCACCAGGGTGTTGTCCAGGATGCCCTGGCGTTCCAGGCCCGCCAGGAAGTTTTCCAGGGCGTCGTCCAGGTAACCTACTGCCGCCTGCTTGGCGGTGTCGTAGCGTTGCAGGTAGTCATCCGGTGCCGAGTAGGGTTGGTGCGTGCCCACGGTCAGCAGGGTCAGCATCCAGGGTTTGTCCGCTTGTTGCAGTTGCCCGACGTAGTCCAGCGCGCCCTCGAAGAAGGTCTTGTCGTCCATGCCCCAAGGGAATTGCAGATAGGCCGGTTGGGTGAACCACTCCATGCCCAAGGTTGTGTCGAAGCCGATGTGCGGCATGATCCGGTCCTTGGCCATGAACCGCAGGCCCGCGCCCTGCAGGAAATGCGTGGAAAAGCCGTTCTGGCGCAACTGGGCCGGCAGGCAGGCCTGGTTGCGCTGGGTCTGGTTGAGCATTTCGACGCCTTTGGGCGTGCCGTTGTCGAGCTTGTCGTAGTCGCCACACAGCATCGCGTAGAGGCCGCGAATGGTCTGGTGGCTGTGCAGGACGTAATCGGGTGTGTTCATGCCGCGCTCGGCCCAGGCACTGAGGTGCGGCATCAGGTTCTCCTGATAGCTGCTTTTCAAGGCCTGACGGTTGGCGCCCACGTAGGCCCCGGGAATGCCCTCCAGGGCGATGACCAGGACGTTGCGCGCACGCCCCGGTTCGGCCAGCAATCTGTTGCCATCGAGGTCCAGGCGGGTCAGCCCCTCCATCGGCGGGGCCGGGTCCACCGCATCGCCGTCGAGCCATTGTCGGGCCTGGTCCTGCCCGGCGGCGATACCTGCGGTGACGAGTTGGTGAGGCAGGTTGAACACGCTCCATTGGTCCGCCTCGCTGGGGCGCCAGGCTTGCAGCGCGCCGTGGCCCAACAGAAGCAACACGGGCACGGCCCAGGCGTGGCGAGGCAAACGTGGCGCCTGGCGTGGGCGGCTGGTCCATTGAGTCATCAGCCAGAACGCCAGCGCGGACAACTGGATCGCGGCCAGCCAGGGATGGGCGAAGCCGCCGCTGGTGGAATTTTCAACGAACTGTGGGTCGGTCAGATAAAGAATGTCCGAAGGATTGGGCATCCGCCCGACCGCGCTGACCAGCTCGATGCTGGCCAGCGTCAACGCGCTCCAGGCCAGCAATACCGGGAACGCCAGCCACCCGGGACGGCGATGGAGCAGCACGATCAGCAACCCGCCGATACCCAGGTCCGAGAGATAACCCAGCGGGTCGGACCAGCCCAGGGCGAGACGCAGGCCCATGGGGACGAGTAGTGCGCAGCCAATCAGGGCGATGAGGGCGGCGCGCGGATGGGTTGAAGCGCGATAAAGAACGTTCACAAAAGCAGGCCTTTCGGTTGAAACCAATCTACTGAACGGACACGACCCCTGTGGGAGCGAGCTTGCTCCCACGGAGGGTTGTTCCTTCGGTCATGAAATTGTCATGAGGAGGGATGGTACCAAGGGCAATCGCCCCTGGCCGAGGCAATGTCCCGGTGTCTGGCTGCGCTACGCTGTGGTTCACTGGCCCAGGCCCTACAATGGCCGCGAAGCGCTGCTTTGAGACGCGCAGAAAACTTGTATCAGGATTTCTCATCGGGGGATGGATGGACAGGTTCCAGGAAATGCAGGTTTTCCTCGCCGTGGCCCAGGCGTCGGGGTTTTCGGCGGCAGCGCGGCGCCTGGGGTTGTCGGCGGCCAGCGTCACGCGGGCGGTGGCGGCGTTGGAGCAACGCATCGGCACGCCATTGCTGGTGCGCACCACCCGCAACGTGTACTTGAGCGAAGCCGGCCAGCGCTTTCTCGAGGACTGTCGCCGGATCCTGAGCGATTTGCAGGAAGCCGAGGATTCGGCGGCCGGCAGCCACGTCCAGCCCCGTGGGCAGTTGACCATTACCGCGCCGGTGTTGTTCGGTCAGTTGTTCGTCACGCCGCTGCTGGTGGATTACTTGCACCGGTTCCCCGAGGTCAGCATCAACGCCTTGTTGTTGGATCGCACGGTCAGCCTGGTGGAGGAGGGCATCGACGTTGCCCTGCGCATTGGCGAGCTGCCGGACAGCAACTTGCACGCCGTGCGTGTCGGTGAAGTGCGGCGGGTGGTGTGCGGTGCCCCGGATTTCTTCGCGCGCCACGGGCGGCCCCGGCATCCGGAGGACTTGGAGCGAATGCCCGTGGTGGCGTCATCGGCCATTGGCCAGGTCAAAAGCTGGACCTTCATCGATTCAGGCCAACCGTTGGCCGTCCGGCCCGTGCCTCGGCTGGTGGTGACGGCCAACCAGGCGGCGATCACGGCGGCCTGCCAGGGGTTGGGGATGACGCGGGTCCTGTCTTACCAAGTGGCAGGTAACGTGGCGGCCGGGGAACTGGAAATCGTCCTGGCCGATTTTGAATTGCCGCCTCTGCCGATCCATGTGGTGTACCAGGGCGGGCGCAATGCGCCGACGCGGGTCCGCAGTTTTGTCGATTTCGTCGTCGGTGCACTGCGCGAACATCCGGCCTTGAGCGGTTGAAGCATTGTTTCGCTGGCTGAAACAATGGATTGCATTTCTGGGTGATTCTCTTGGTTTTGCCTGGAGCGGAAGATGACCCCATCGACGCCGTTGTGCTGATGGCGTCACTTGCAGCGGAGTCGACCATGAACCCTATCAAGCACTATCACTTCCCGCTTTCCGGCCATTCCCATCGCGTTCAACTGATGCTTTCGTTGCTCGGGCTGCCTGTCGAAGAGGTCTTCGTCGACTTGGCCAAGGGCGCGCACAAACAGGCGGACTTCCTGGCGCTCAATGCGTTTGGCCAGGTACCGGTCATTGACGACGATGGTGTGGTGCTGGCGGACTCCAACGCGATCCTGGTGTACCTGGCGCACAAATATGGCAAGGGCCGCTGGCTGCCGACCGATCCTGTTGGCGCCGCCCGGGTGCAACGCTGGTTGTCGGTGGCGGCTGGGCCGATCCATGCGGGCCCGGCCACGGCGCGACTGATCACGGTGTTTGGCGCGGCCTACAACGCTGAGGACGTGATTGCCCGTTCCCACAACGTGCTGAAAGTCATTGATCAAGAATTGAGCAACCGTGCTTATCTGGCGGGTGACGCTGCGACTGTCGCGGACATCGCCGGCTACAGCTACATCGCCCACGCACCGGAAGGCAATGTATCGCTGGAGGACTATGCCAATGTGCGGGCCTGGCTGGCGCGGATCGAAGCCTTGCCCGGGTTCGTGGGCATGCCGCGTACGGTTGTCGGGTTGCAAAAGCACGCCTGAAACGGAACTCGGTGGCGAGGAAATTTATCTTCACGGTGGGAGCAAGGCTTGCCCGCGATGAAGGCACTGCGGTCTTTCAGAGATCGAGGCGCCTGTTTCGCGAGCAAGCTTTGCTCCCACATGACAGAGACAGCTCCCTCACCACAGCAATTGCATCGTTCCAGTAGACCTATGCGTAGGAAAGCGCCTTTTCCTCCAGCAGTTCCTCGTATAGCCGCACCCACTTGCGGCCCATCTCTTCAGACGTGAACAACTGTCGGTAACGGGCTTCGGCCCTGGCGCCCATTGCCTGGGCTTGTGCCGGGTTTTCCCACAGGGTGCGCATCGCCTCGCGAAAAGCTTCGGGATTGCTCGGTGGCACCACCAGGCCGGTTTCTTCGTGGACATTGATGTAGCTGGTGCCGGTGCCGATTTCGCTGGAGATCATCGGTTTGCCGAACATCGCGCCTTCGAGCAGCGAGATGCCGAAGGCTTCGGAGCGCAAGTGCGAAGGGAACACGATGGCATAACTCAGTTCCAGCAGCGCGACCTTGTCTTCGTCCCCCAGGCGTCCGAGGAAATGCAGGTTGCGCAGGCCCAATGCCGCCGCCTGGGCATGCAGTTGTTTTTCCAGCGGGCCGGCACCCACGATGACCACGGGGTAATCCACGCCTTTGAGGGCGTCGAGCAGAATGTGCAGGCCTTTGTAGTACCGCATCACCCCCACGAACAAAAAGAAACGCTCGCCCAGTTTTGCCTTCCACCCCGCCATGCGCTCGGCGTCAGGCTGTGGATAACTGGTCTTGTTCAGGCCGTAGGTGATGATCCGGGTCTTGGTGGGGTATTGCTTGAGCACATCGCTGGTATGAACATAGTTCGGCGACGCCGCGACGATGCGCTCGGCGCCGTCCAGAAAGCGCCGCATCAAGGGGCGATAGAGCTTGAGCAGGTGCCGCTGGCGAACGATGTCCGAATGGTAGGTCACGATGTAGGGTTTTTTCACGCAGGTGAAAAAATGCACCAGGTCCATGAACGGCCAGGGGAAGTGGTAGTTGATCACGTCCGCTTCGGCGGCCAGCTCACGGAATTTCCTGAACACGCTGTAGGAGAAGCCGGTGGACGCCAGTTGGAAGTCCATTCGCGCCTGATGAACGACATGCTGTCGGATCTTGATCGGCTCGGGCGCCGGCTGCCTGCTCAGGGCCAACACGGTGTTATCGATACCCAATCGGTCAGTGCTGTCGCACAGCTGGAAGATGACCTGTTCGATGCCGCCCATGGAGTCTGGCAAATAGGTTTTGTAAAAGTGCAGGACTCGCATTCAACCTCCCAAGACCTGGCGATACGCTTGGGCGGTGACCTTCGCACAGCGTTCCCAGGAAAAAAGCGCCGCTTGTTGCAACCCCGCTTCGCGACACGCTTGCCAGTGCTGGGGATCTTCCATCAACCGGCCCATGGCTTCTCGCATGCCTTGCGGATCGTCCGGCTCGCAATAATTTCCGGCTGGTCCCGCCACCTCGGGCATCGCCGAGCAGCGGGTGGTAATCACCGGTGTACCACTGGCCATGGCTTCAAGCACCGGCAGGCCAAAGCCTTCGTAGTAGGACGGGAAAATCAGTGCCCGTGCCCCCGCCAACAGTTGGGCGACCTGTTCGTCAGGCAGGTAACCCGCCAGACAAACATGACCGCCAGCCAGGGCGCCTTTCAACTCATCATTGAGCTGCGCCTGTTGCCATCCGCTCATTCCTACGATGAACAAAGGAAAGGTCTGACGTACGGATTCAGGAAGCCCGGCGTGGGCACGCAGGGCCAGTGACAGGTTCTTGCGCGGCTCCAGGGTGCCGACACATAGAAAGTAACGACCGTGCTCCAGGCCGTGGGCCTTGAGTACGGCGTCAATGGCTGCGGGTTCGCGCGGATGGAAACGCGCCGCCACGCCCAGCGGAGCGACCCGCAGGCGCTCGGTGGGGAGGCCGAAATGCTGTTGCACCTCGTCGGCGATGAACTGCGAAACGGTCATGATCAGTTGCGCCTGCTCCACCGCCCGGGCCAGCCGCCGCTCGATCTCTTTCAGGCGTGCCGGCGGTTGCGTCTCGGGATAACGCACATGTGTCAGGTCATGCAGGGTCATCACCGTCGGGCCGTCAAAGGCCAGCGGCCACAGGCTGGGATCGTGGTACAGGTCGATGGCCTCGGGACGGCCTTGGTCAAAGCGTTTCTGTTCCAGCCAGCGTCGCGCCTGATAGGCACCCGGAACCCGCCGCAACAAGGGACTGAATCTCGAATAGCCAGGCGTGGGCGCTTGTGGCAGCTGCGAGTTCCAGCCCCAGCCGTGGAACAGCGACAACTGCACATCAGGCTCCCGGACCAGGGCAGTGGCCAGTTCCGACACGTATTGGCCGATGCCGGTACGTGGCGCCTGGAGGATGCGTGCGTTGAGGGCTATCCGCATGCTGTTTCCCGGTCGACGATGACTTCGTTAACGTGGCCCTCGATCCGCTCCACCAATTGCGCACTGGCCTGGTGCCAACTCAGCCATTGCCATTGTTCCAGGTTGCGCTTGGCCGGGAATACCCCGGTATGCTCCATGTCGATGATCAGGTTTGCCAGGCTTTGAGGATCGTCGAGATCGAAGTAGGCCATGAACTCACCGCCGATTTCCCGAAACACTTCAATGTCGCTGCCCATCGCCGGCAAGCCGCGCTGCATGGCTTCCACCAGGGGCAGGCCGAAGCCTTCCACATAGGACGGGAACACCAACGCAGTGGCGTGGCGATAGGCGTGTTCCAGGCTTTGGTCCGAGAGATTGTTGAACATGAACAGGCGGCTGTTGAGTTGTGGATGACGCTCGATACGTTCGATCAACGCCTCGCATTTCCAGCCGATCTTCCCGACGACGCACAGCCGCGCCTGGGAGCCGGCAGCCCAGGCCCGATCGAATGCATCGAGCAGATAAGCGTGGTTTTTGCGCGGCTCGATGGTGCTGACCATCAGGAACACCGGCTCGGGGCGCTTGAACAGCCGCAGCAACTTCGTATCGACGGCGTGGGCGGTGTTTATCTGGTCCAGTTCGCTGCCCAGGTGGAAATAGTCGAACCAGCGTTCTTGTACCTGCTGCTCGCCAATGCGCCGGACCATTTCCTGGCGCAGCTGGTCACGGATGGTGGCGGAGATGGCGATGTAGCCGTCGGCGGTGCGGGCAATCCAGTCGAACCAATGATTGAACACCTTGACCAGCCCGGCGTCGCAGAATTGTGGATGAGACAGGGGAATCAGGTCGTAGACCACCGAGATGATCCCGACGCCATCGCGCTTGAGCTGTTCGGCCAGGGGGAAGATATCCGAGTGCCAGGATGAATCGAGCAAGACCAGTTGATCGCCGGCCCGATGCTCCAGCGGTACGCAACGCTTCGGCAGCTCTTGGCCTTTGAGGGCACGGTCGAACAAACGTATCGGTATGCTCAAGAAGCCGAAGGCGAACAGTCGGCAGCCAACGTACAGGAGGCGGCGGGCCCACAATGATCGGCTGAAGGGCCACTGCCGTGCGAGCGTCCTGTGCCAGAACCAGAACAGGTTGGCCATCTGTTCCCAGCGGATCCGTAGGCTGACCAGATCCAGTTTATTGGTCGACAGCGGTGCCAGGCTCTTGGCCTCGTACAACTTGCCCTGCAGCATGACCACTGGAATGCATTCACGTTCGCCATCCTTGGCCGGCAGTTCGCGAATCACATTGCGCACGACGCGCTGAATGCCGGAATTGACTTCCGGGTGTTCGAACACATAGGTGCATTCCACCAACAGACGGCTCATGGCAACTCCTTTTGCGGCACCGCTTCGACGACAGGCTGGCTCGAACGCCGGATGCAGGTCTCGGCCTGGAGCCAGGAACAGCCGACGAAATCCTCCTGGCGATTATTGATGACGTGAAACACCAACCCGTAGTCGCGCCATTCGAAATTACGGTCCAGGTGCGAGTCCAGCCGCGACAGGCTGAGCGCGACGGAGTAATTGCCCTTGCCCAGGCGCATATCGAAGCTGAAGCGGAAGGTGATCTGTTCGCCGGCCTTGAGGTCGGTCACAGCTTTGTCCTGGCGATGGGTATTGATGCCGTACATGGGCTGGCCAAGACGGTCCTTGATCAAAAAGCCCAGCACCAGCCGCTCGATGTCCTGGCGGATTTCAACCCGCACTTGCAACACCATCGGCTGGCCGATCTCGGCCACTTCCACCGGCTGCCCCTGACTGTTGAGCAGTTGTACATCGATGATGCCGGCTTCGCCGGTGCCGGAAATCGTGCGCACCTGGCCGTTGGCGAGCATTTCCTGGCGGACCACCTGGCCTTCGCGCTGGGCCAGCATCGCGTTGTAATAATCCATCACTTCTTCGGGCTTGCCGCGCATCGCCATGCGCCCGTGCTCCAGCAGGATGGCGGTGTCGCAGATTGACTGGATCGCCGAGCGATCGTGGGACACGATCAGCAGCGTGGTTCCGGCCTTGCGGAAGCTGCGGATGCGCTCGAAGCTCTTGTGCTGGAAGTAGGCGTCGCCCACTGACAGCGCCTCGTCGACGATCAGGATGTCCGGACGCCGGGCGGTGGCGACGCTGAAAGCCAGGCGCATCTGCATGCCGCTGGAATAGGTGCGTACCGGTTGGTCAATGGCCTCGCCGATTTCAGCAAACCCTTCGATCTCGGGCATCAAGGCTTCGATTTCTTCCACCTGCATGCCTAGCAGCTGTCCGGCCATGAACGCGTTCTGGCGGCCGGTGAAGTCCGGATGAAAGCCCATGCCCAGTTCCAGCAGTGCGGCGACACGACCTTGCAACTGGATGTGGCCGCAGGTGGGTTGGGTGGTACCGGTGATCATCTTGAGCAACGTGCTTTTGCCGGCACCGTTGACCCCGACGATGCCGACGGCTTCCCCGGGCTGGATCTCGAAATCCACGCCTTGCAGGATCCAGTGCAACTGATGACGCTGGCGGGAAAAGGGGATCAACCATTCGAACAGCCGGCTCCAGCGGTTCGGATACTGCTTGTAGGCCTTGCCCAGGCCACTAACGCGCAAATGTCCCATCAGAGTTCGTCCACCATTTCACCGCCGCGTCGACGAAACATGCGCAAGCCCAAGGCGCATAACAGCAGGCCGACCACCAGCAACGGCACCAGCGAGCTCCAGACCGGCCATTGGTTGTAGAGAAACAGGTTCTGGTAGCTCTGCATCAGGGCGGTCATGGGATTGAAAGCGAGCAATTGCTGGATCGGCGGCGGCAGGATCGTCATCGGGTAAACGATCGGCGTGAGCCAGAACCAGAATTGCAGGCAAATGCCGAACAACTGCCCGACATCACGGAAAAATACGTTGAGGATCCCCAGCAGCATGCCCAACCCCGCGGCGAACATCACTTGCAGGGCCAGCAGCGGTACCAAGGCCAGCAAGGTAATGCCCGGCCAGCGCCCGGTGATCAACAGGAAACCGAGAAACAGCCCGAGGATGATTGCGAAGTTGATTCCGGCGTTGAACAGCACGATCACCGGCAGGCAGATCCGGGGGAAGCTGATCTTCTTCAGCAGGTTGGCGTTTTCCAGGAACATGCCCTGGCTGCGGGTGGTGATTTCCGCGAACAACCCCCAGGTCAGCAGCCCGGCGCAGAGGTAGACACTGTAGGCCATGCCGTCTTCCACCCCGGGCAGGCGGGCACGCATGATGTGGGAAAAAATTACTGTGTAGACGAGGATCATCGACAACGGGTTGAGCACCGTCCACAACGCGCCGAACAACGAGTTGCGATACCGCGCCTGGAACTCGCGCTTGACGCTGCCAAGGACGAAGCCGCGATAGCTCCACAATGTGCGTTGCAAGGCCAGCAGCATCAGACGGCCCTGCCATAGTGATCTTCGAAGCGGACGATGTCGTCTTCCCCCAGGTATTCGCCGCTCTGGACCTCGATGATGACCAGGTCGATCACGCCGGGATTCTCCAGGCGATGCTTGTGGCCGGCGGGGATGAAAGTCGATTCGTTCTTGGCGACCAGGTGCGAACCCGAGCCGTTGTTGGTGACCTTGGCCATGCCTTCGACCACCACCCAGTGTTCGTTGCGATGGTGGTGCATTTGCAGCGACAGCGACGCGCCAGGCTTGACCACGATGCGCTTGATCTTGAAGCGTGGGCCCTCTTCGAGCACGGTATAACTGCCCCATGGACGGCTGACCGTGCGGTGCAGGCGATAGGCTTCGTGGTCCTTGTCCTTGAGTTGCCGGGCAACGCGGCGCACATCCTGGGCACGGTCGGCATGGGCCACCAGCACGGCGTCGGCGGTATCGATGATGATCAGGTTTTCCACGCCCAGGGCGGCCACCAGGCGGCCGTCGCTCTGGACGAAGTTGTTCTGGCTGTCGATAAACAGGGCGTCGCCGGTGGTGCGGTTGTTTTGCCCGTCGGCGGGCACCAGGCTGGCGACGGCGCTCCAGGAGCCGATATCGCTCCAATCGAAGGCGGCCGGGATCACCACGACGTTGGCGGAGCGTTCCATCAAGGCGTAGTCGATGGAGATGTCCGGCATTTCGGCGAAATGCGCTGCGGACAATTCCTGCTGCACACACCCTGAGGTTTCCACCGCCGTGCTGGCCGTGACACAGGTTCGCGCCTGTTCCAACAGCTCGGGGGCATGGGCTTGCAGCTCCGTCAGCAGGGTCTTGACCGAGAAGCAGAACATCCCCGAGTTCCAC
Source organism: Pseudomonas sp. St386 (assembly GCF_018325865.1). Classification (NCBI taxonomy): domain Bacteria; kingdom Pseudomonadati; phylum Pseudomonadota; class Gammaproteobacteria; order Pseudomonadales; family Pseudomonadaceae; genus Pseudomonas; species Pseudomonas sp. St386. The sequence goes on along the minus strand of NZ_AP021900.1, from coordinate 6,778,804 downwards.
AGGAAACGGCCGCTTTCCAGATATTGCGTGGCGGTCTGCAGGTCGGGTTTTTCGACGAAGCGCACGACCTTGGCCGCGCCCTTGGTATCCAGGGGCTTGCCCCGTTCGATATAGCCGAAGCCGGTTTCCGGCGCCGAGGGCAGTACACCGAAGGTCACCAGGTGGCCGTTTTTGGCCAGTTCCACGGCGTGCGCCACGGAGGTCTGGAAGGCTGCCTCATCCTGGATCAGGTGATCGGCAGGCATGACCACCAGGATCGCATCGTCACCGTGCAGGGCCTGCACCGCAAGGGCGGCCGTAGCAATGGCCGGCGCGGTGTTGCGGCCCGTTGGTTCGAGCACGAAGTGACCGCGATGACGCTCCAGGTGGGCGCTTTGATAGTGGTCGCGGCTCTGGAAGTAGTACTCGCGATTGGTGACGGTGACGATGTCGCCCCGGCCGTCGAACAATCCCGCGGCACGTCGATAGGTCTTGCCCAGCAGCGACTGGCCGTCGGGCAAGAGCATGAAGGGCTTGGGATGGCCCTCGCGGGACACCGGCCACAACCTCGTCCCGGCCCCTCCGGAAAGAATCACGGGAATGAGCATGGCCTACTCCTTGGCGACGCGTTTCATGTCCGCATCCATCATCATGCGGATCAGGGTGTCGAGGTCGGTCCTGGGCTTCCAGCCCAGGACGCGTTGTGCCTTGGCCGGGTTGCCGAGTAGCACTTCGACTTCGGCCGGGCGGAAAAACGCCGGGTCGATCTTGATGAAGTCACGGTAGTCCAGGCCCACGTGTTCGAAGGCAATCCTGCACATCTCGCGCACAGTGGTGGTGACGCCCGTGGCCACTACGTAATCGTCGGGAGTGTCCTGTTGCAACATCAGCCACATGGCCTCGACGTAATCGCCGGCAAAGCCCCAGTCGCGCTTGGCGTCGATATTGCCCAGGCGCAACTCCTGCTGCTTGCCCTGCTTGATGCGTGCTGCAGCGTCGGTGACCTTGCGGGTGACGAACTCGATGCCACGCAGCGGTGACTCGTGGTTGAACAGGATGCCGCTGCTGGCATGCAGGCCGAAGCTTTCCCGGTAGTTGACGGTGATCCAGTGACCGTACAGTTTCGCCACGCCATAGGGGCTGCGTGGGTAAAACGGGGTGTGCTCGTCCTGCTGTTCGGCCTGGATCAGGCCGAACATTTCGCTGGTGGACGCCTGGTAGAAGCGCGTATGCACGCTGAACTGGCGAATGGCTTCGAGCAGGTGGGTGACCCCCAGTCCATCGACAATGCCGGTGGTCACGGGTTGGTCCCAGGAGGCCGCGACGAAACTTTGCGCGGCCAGGTTGTACACCTCGTCCGGTGCCGACTTGATCACGGCCCGTTGCACCGAGCAGGCATCGGCCATGTCACCGTCCAGGTAAACGATGTCCTGTTCGATGCCCATCTCTCGCAGCCGCCAGCGCGAGTCGCTGCTTCGTCGTGCCACCAGGCCGTGGACCTTGTAACCCTTGTCGAGCAGCAACTTGGCCAGATACGCGCCGTCTTGACCGGTGATCCCTGTGATCAATGCACTTTTCATTCTTGTTGTACCCGTATCTCCCAGTCGGACAGGATCGCCCGCAAGGATTGTTGTGTTGTTGTTTCAGGCGTCCATCCGGTGGCCTGTCGTAGCTTGGCTGGGCTACCACAGACGCGACGCTGTTCTGCGCGGCGAAGACGCGCAGGGTCCTGGATCAGTTGCACGTCGATCTGGGCGATATCGCCCAGTTGTTCGATCAGGCTGCGAATGCTCTGCTCGCGGCCCGAGCAGATGTTGTAGACCTGCCCCGGGGCGCCTTTGTCCAGCAGGGCCACGTAGGCCGAAATCACATCGCCGACATCAAGGAAGTCGCGGGTTACGTCGATATCGCCCACTTGCAGCCGAGCCGGTTGCAGGCCCAGCTTGATCCGGCTGATTTGCCGGGCGGCGCTGGCAATGACGAAGCTGTCCTTCTGCCCGGGACCGATGTGATTGAACGGGCGGGCCACCAGCACCGGCCAACCTTCGCTCATGCCCCATTGCAGGCTCAGCAGTTCGGCCGACAGCTTGCTCACGGCATACGGGTTGCGCGGGGAGGGCAGTTGCAGTTCGGTAATCGGCAGGTGGTCTTCGCTGACTTGACCATAGACATCACCGGAGCTGACGTACAGGAACGTCCCGGTGAAACCCCGGGTCTTGAGGGCCTGGAGCAGGTTCAAGGTGCCCAGCAGGTTGATGTGCAGGGTGCGCGCCGGATCGCGGAAGGCTTCAGGAACAAACGTCTGGCCCGCCAGGTGGATCACGGCGTCGGGAATCTCGGGCCAGAGGCCTTCCAGGGTCTTGGCATCCATCAGGTCGTAGCGGGCAGCGACAGGCATCACCTGCCACGCCAAATCATGACCGTTCAGTCGAGATTTGAGGTGACGTCCAACGAAACCGCTGAGGCCCGTAACGAACAGACGTTTTTTCAAGCACCAGCCTCCTTCGACGGTTGCTTCGTCTAGTGCGAACCGAGTGGGAAATTTCCGTAAGATCGGGGAAAAATCACTCAACGATCAGCCTGGAGAAGCGTTTGTTGTAGTTGTTTGGTTGCCAATCTGTGCCAATTTCGACGCAATTTCAACAGCGCAAACCGTGACCGGTCAGTTCTCATATTTATAGCGGGTTTATTCTCGCCGAGCGGTTCACGAACCCTTGGTGGATGTGTTTAGAATGCCCCTCGTCACGTTGCTCCTGGTGCTGATCTTCAAGTCGGATCGCTGGGGCCGGACCACAAAAAAACAAGAACGAGACGGGTAGCAAGACGAACGACACGTGGCGGCCCCGGGCCGGCTCGATGCGTGACTCGACCGTCATGAAGTGGGGCTGCCGGGATGGCGGCGCCATGATGGGATCCCATGAATTTCATTCTTTACTCGGACGTAAACGATCACTCCATCAGCCAGAGCCTCGGCCGCCCTGAGTACAGCTATTACTTCGTGCTCAAGGCCTATCGTCCCGTACTGGAAAGCCTGGGGCCGGTGCATGTGGTGTCGTCGGTCGCCGAGGTCGATCCGCTTTACCAAACGTTGCAGGCGGCCGGGCAGGACTGCTTGTTCCTTTCGTTCTCACCTCCGCACAAGACGCCGCTCGACCTGCTTTGTCCGATGGTCTGCGTGGTGGCCTGGGAGTTCGATTCGATCCCGGCCGAGCACTGGGACGACGACCTGCGCCATGACTGGAGCCGCACGCTGGCCCGTCATGGTCGGGTGATTACGCTGTCCAGCCACACGGCCGAGGCGATCCGTCGAACTTTGGGCGAGGACTTCCCGGTGTTGGTATTGCCCACGCCGCTGTGGGAGCGTTTCGCGGCGGTTCGTGAGCAACACCCAAGCTTGCCGGTGAACCCGGGTACGACCTTGCAGATCAAGGGCTGCATCATCGACAGCCGGCCCCTCGGGCTTTCGGCGGACGGCTTGATCGCGCCGATCTTCGAAGAGGCGCCGGAGCCAGAACCGGAACCAGAACCGATCATCGAGCCAGTCATCGAGCCACCACCCCTGACTTGGCGGCGGCGGGCATTCATTTCCCGCCATTACCTGCGTGAAATGATTCGTGCCTTTACCGGCAAGACCGAGCAGGGCCCTGTGTGGCTGTTCAAGCACAGCCTGTTGTGCTGGTATCGAGAAGCGGTCCGCGACTTGATACCGGTGCCGATACGCGTTGCGGTCAGCAGGATCCTGAGGGGGCCGGCACCGCCGCCGGTGATCGTCGAGACCGCTCCAGAGCCTGTTCCAGAACCCATTCCAGAACCCATTCCAGAGCCCGCCTCATCGGAACATCCCCAAGCCGTCCTGCCGGACACCAGCCAGGTGGTGGAGACCGACGTCAGCGGGGTGGTGTACGTCAGCGTGTTCAACCCCGATGACGGTCGCAAGAACTGGCATCATTTGATCACCGCATTCTGTTGGGCCCTGCGCGACGTCGAGGACGCCACGCTGGTACTGAAAATGACTCAGAACGACCTGTCGACCTACTACGTCGAGCTGTTGACGCTGCTGTCCCAGCTGTCGCCGTTCAGTTGCCGGGTGGTGGTGATGCACGGTTACCTGGAGGACGAACAATTCGCCCGGCTGTATGGCGCGGCGAGTTTCTACGTCAATGCGTCCCGCTGCGAAGGCCTGTGCCTGCCATTGATGGAGTTCATGTCCTGCGCCCGCCCGGTCATCGCACCGGACCACACGGCGATGCGCGACTACATCGACGACGAGGTGGCCTTCATCGTCAAGTCCAGCCGCGAACCGACCATCTGGCCGGAAGACTCGCGCATCTTGTACCGCACCCTGCGCCATCGGCCCGACTGGGGCTCATTGAAACTCGCCTACCAGCAGAGCTACGCCATGGCGAAGCACCAGCCGCAGGCCTACCAGGCCATGGCCGTTGCCGCGAACGAGCGGATGCGCCGCTATTGCGCGTTCACCCCGGTGCAGCAGCGCCTGGTGGATTTCCTGGCTGTGCCCGGTTGTGACGAAGGGCTGCCGTTGGTGCTCCAGGCAGGTACCGCCTCATGTTGATCATCATTTATTCGGAAACCAACCAGAGCAACATTCTGGAAAACCTCGGCAAGCCCGAGTACAGCTATTACTTCGTGCTCAAGGAGTTTCGCCCGGTGTTGGAGCGGTTGGGACGGGTCGTCGAAGTGACTCGGCCTGATGATGAGGTCGATCAGTTTTACGCCGATTGCCTGGCACGTGGCGAGGATTGCGTATTCCTGTCGTTCTCCCCCCCTCATCGTACCGCTGCCCACTACGCTTGCCCGACAATTGCGGTGTTCGCCTGGGAGTTCAGCACCATTCCTACCGAAAGCTGGCAGGGCGAACCCCGGCACGACTGGCGAGTGGTCCTGGGCGCAACCGGCATGGCGATTACCCACTCCAGCTTCACCGTTAAAACCGTTCGTGAAGTGATGGGAGAGGACTTCCCCATCACTGCCATCGCGGCGCCGGTGTGGGACCGCTTTGCGGCGCGCGGCGCGGTGCTGGCCCAGCGGCCGACAGTGGATCACATGCGCCTGCAATTGCGTGGCCTGTTGATCGACAGCCGCACCACCGACCTGCGGCCTTATGGTCCGCCGGCGCATCAGGCTGGTACGCCGCTGGTGCTGGACGGCCCGGCGCAGGATTGCGAGTTGCTCCTGGACGGTGTGATCTATACCTCCGTGTTCAATCCTTATGACGGCCGCAAGAACTGGAAGGACATGATCAGCGCATTTTGCGCGACGTTCCGCGACGTTTCCGATGCGACTCTAGTGCTCAAGCTGACGCATCACGACGTCACTGCCGCGCTCACCGACATGCTCCATCACGTCTACAAGAACCAGGCGTACCGCTGCCGCATCGTGCTGATACATGGCTACCTGGCGGACGCGGATTACGAGCGGCTGGTGGAAGCCACCCGATATGTGGTCAACAGTTCCTATGGCGAAGGGCAGTGCCTGCCGTTGATGGAGTTCATGTCCTGCGGCCGCCCGGCGATTGCGCCGCTGAACACGGCGATGGCCGACTACATCGACCACGACAATGCGTTTGTGGTGGAGTCGACCGAGGAGTTGACCGCCTGGCCCCACGACCCCCGGGCCGCGTACCGGACCCTGCGTTATGTCACTGATTGGGACTCGCTGTGTTCGGCCTACCGCGCCAGTTATGACGTGGCCAAAAACGACCCTGAGCGTTACCGCCGCATGTCGGCCCACGCCGTGCGCAGCCTGGAGAAGTTCTGCAGCCAGGCCAACGCCGAGCAGCGTTTGCGGGTTTTCTTCGAAGCCATACCTGAGCGGCGCCGGAACGCGCAGGAGTCGTGATCCGCCGATGGCTGGCCGGGCTCAGGCCTGCGGTGGAACCTTCGCCACCGCCGGCGACCGCCGTTTCGCCCCGGAATGCCGGCCTCTACGACGCGATGCTCGACGGCTGGTTTCGCAGTGAAACCGGCGAATTGCTCAAAGGCTTTGCCATCACTGCCGACGACACCTTGCTGGATGTCGGCTGCGGCGAAGGCGTGGCGACCCTGTTTGCAATGCGCCAGGGTGCCTCCGTGATCTTTACCGACAGCGAACAAGACAAGGTGCGCGACCTGGCCCGCCAGGTCGAGGCCCAGGCCGGTGCGCCTTTCCTGGGCCTGGTCAGCAACAGCCTGCCGCTGCCCCTGGCCGATGGCTGTGCGAACAAGATCGTCTGCATGGAGGTGCTCGAGCATATCCATGAGCCGGAGCCGTTCATGGCTGAACTGGTGCGCATGGGCCGGCCAGGGGCGCAGTACTTGCTCAGCGTACCGGCATCGGTGGGCGAGCATTTGCAACAAGGCATCGCGCCGCCGGGCTACTTTCAAGCGCCCAACCATGTGCAGATTTTCAGTGCCGAACGATTTGCCGCGCTGGTGGAGGAGGCCGGGCTGGTAATCGAGCATCGCCAGGCCAGCGGATTTTTCTGGGTCATGGGCATGATTTTCTTCTGGGCCAGCGAACAGGCGGCTGGCCGGGACCTCGAAGGTGCGGTGCGTGACCGTATCCAGGCGCCGTATCCAGCGTTGATGGAGCGCTGGGCGAGCCTCTGGCAGGACTTGCTGATGCAACCTGACGGTTTGGCGATCAAGCAGGTGCTCGACCGGTTCATGCCCAAGAGCCAGGTCATCATCGCGCGTAAACCCGATCCTTTCTCCGGGAGCACTTCATGAGCAGCAAGCGGATCATGGACATCGAGTTGCTGCGCGCCGTTGCGGTGATGGGCGTGTTGTTCCATCACCTGCAAGGCATGCCGTTTCCTGGCGGATGGCCGGGCCTGGCCGCCTTGGCCGACAGCTTCCAACTGTGGTGGGGCGTGGATCTGTTCTTCGCGATATCCGGGTTCGTCATCGGACGCAGCCTGATCCCGCAATTGCGTCGCTGCGACAGCCCTCGGCAATTCTGGATCGTCACCCGGGATTTCTGGATTCGCCGGGCGTTTCGCCTGTTGCCGTCGGCCTGGCTCTGGCTGCTGCTGGTGCTGTTCGCGGTGTTCTTCCTGAACCGTTCCGGCGCGTTCGGCAGCGTGCAGGCCAACCTGCAGGCGACCCTGGCCGGTTTCCTGCAGTTCGCCAACCTGCGTTTTGCCGATGCGTTCATGCACTATGAATACGGCGCAAGTTTCGTGTACTGGACGCTTTCCCTGGAGGAGCAGTTCTATTTGATCCTGCCGTTGCTGGTGTTTGTCTCGCGCCGCTATCTGGTGTGGGTGCTGTTGGCGGTGGTGCTGGTGCAGTTTTTCACCTGGCGGGCGCTGTGGCTGTCGGTGATCCGTACCGATGCCCTGGCGCTGGGTGTGTTGCTGTCGATCTGGAGCCTGCGGCCCAGCTACTGGCGCTTCGAGCCCACGTGGTTGCGCCACCCGCCCTTGGGGATGCTGTTGGTGCTGGGCCTGGGCAGCGTGATGGCCTGGATCGCGACCGAGCACTTCAATTTGTCGTTCTACCGCCTCGGGGTCATTGCAGTGCTCAGTGCCGTGCTGGTCTGGGTGGCCTCCTATGATCGGGATTACCTGTTGCCCCGCAGCCGTTTTAAAACGGCGCTGACCTGGGTGGGCAGTCGTTCCTATGGGATCTACCTGATCCACATCCCGGTGTTTTTCCTGTTGCGCGAGTTGTGGTTTCGTTTCGCACCCTTGGGCTCGCCGGATCCGGCAAGCCATCCCTGGCTGGCCCTGGCCTGTGCCTTGTCGCTGATCGGACTGTTGAGCGAACTCAACTACCGCTGGGTCGAAATGCCCATGCGCAATCGTGGCGCTCAACTGGTTGAGCGCCTGGCCGCCGCCCGAACCGTCCTTCCTGTCTCTGGAGCCCCGTCATGCTGAGCCTTTTGAAGAAACTCACCACGGGCACGCCCGCGCCCGCTGAGCCGGTCGCCGACAAGGTCGACCCGTATATGCTCGGGCTGCACGATGCGATGCTCAGCGGCTGGTTCAACCAGCAAACCGGCGAACTGTTCACCGGTTTCCCGGTGACCCCTGAGGACACGCTGCTGGACGTGGGGTGCGGCGATGGCGGCAACGTGCATTTTTGTGCGATGCGCGGGGCGAAGATCATCATCGCCGACATCGACGCGGCCAAGGTCGAGGCCACTCGCCAGCGCTTGAGCGACACCCCCGCGCGCGGCGTCGAGTGCCACGTGACCGACTGCAACCCGCTGCCCATTGCCGACGCCACGGCCACGCGAGTGGTGTCCACGGAAGTCATCGAACATGTCGACGACCCGGCGCAGTTCCTTGCCGAACTGGTACGGGTCGGCCAGCCCGGTGCGCTGTACCTGTTGAGCGTGCCGCATCCCAGCTCCGAAGACCTGCAAAAGGACATCGCCGCGCCGGAGTACTTCCGCAAGCCCAACCACATTCGCATCATCAGCGAAGAGCAGTTCAAGGCGATGGTCAGCGAGGCGGGGCTTACGGTGTTGAGCCACAGCCAATACGGTTTCTACTGGTCGATGTGGATGCTGTTGTTCTGGGAGGCCAAGGTCGATTTCAGCAACGCCGACCACCCGTTGCTCAATCATTGGGCCGACACCTGGCAAGCCGTGCTGAATTCGCCGCGCGGCGCGCAGATCAAGCAGGCGCTGGATGCGGTGGTGGCCAAGAGTCAGGTGATTATTGCGCGCAAGCCTGAGTGATGCCCTCTGTGGGAGCAAGGCTTGCCCGCGATAAATGCGACGCGGTCCTCCGGGAATCGAGGTGCCTGCTTCGCGAGCAAGCTTTGCTCCCACAGCAGGATCAAATCTCCTCTGCACCATTTTCGCTTCGACCCGAGTGGCGGTAATCTGCTGGCCTTTAATGGGTGGTTAAGGCTTCATGACTGTTTTTTTCCGGCTCTCTTTGGCCCTCGCCGTGTTGCTTTTGGGGGGCTGCGAACAACCCCCGGCTCCGGCTCTCGATCAACAGCTGTATATCTGGCAGCGCCAATGGACCAAGGCCCACGAGCCGGCGCTGCGCCAGAGCCGTGGCGATTTCTCCAGCCTGCGGGTGCTGGCGTTGCAGGCTTTTCCCGGGCGGGCTGGAGCCGTGCGCGGATCGATCCGGCCCTGCTCAAGGCTGACGGCCGCCCGCTGATCGCCGTGATTCGCCTGGACGGCCAGCTCAAGGCCCTGGACCAGGATGAGGTGATCGCCCAGATCCAGCAGGTGCTGGGCGATTGGCAAGCCCAAGGTCTGACCCCTGTGGGGGTAGAAATCGACCACGATGCCGGCAACGCACGGTTGCCGGCCTATGGAAAATTCCTCGGCCAACTGCGGCAAGTCCTGCCGGCCAACGTGCGGCTGAGTATTACCGCGCTACCGGCCTGGCTCGACAGCCCTGCCTTGCCGGGATTGTTGGAAACGGCGGACAGCAGCGTGCTGCAGGTCCACGCGGTGAGCGATCCACGGCAGGGATTGTTCGATCCGAAACAGGCCCGGCGCTGGGCACAACGCTGGAACGAGGTCACCAAGAAGCCGTTTTATCTGGCCCTGCCGGCCTACGGTGTCGCGCTGCTGACCCAGGAAAATGGCGCTCCTGTGGTGGAAAGCGAAGTGCCGATCGATCGCGCTGGCGAGCGGCGGGAATTGCTGGCCGATCCGCAACAAGTGGCCGGGCTTGCGGTAGATTTGCGTGCCGATCCGCCGAAACATCTCGCTGGGCTGATCTGGTTTCGCCTGCCGCTGGCCGGCGACCGACGGGCGTGGAGCCTGACCACGCTCGGTGCCGTCGCCCGGGGGGACAACCTGGACAGTCGGCTGGCGTTGCAGTGGGAGGAGCAGGGTGGTTTGTACGATATCCGCCTGGTTAACCAGGGCAATCTCGACAGCCCCTGGCCCCAGCGCCTGACGCTGGCTGTTGGCGCGTGTGACGGCGTCGATGCCTTGGCCGGTTATACGTTGCAACAAACCCCCGGACTGCTTACCTTCACCCGCATTCAGGAAGGCCGCTTGGCTGCTGGCAGCCAACGGGCAATCGGCTGGGCGCGCTGTACGAAAATTGACCAAGGAGGTTTCAATGTTTACCCGTAAGTGGCCTCGTCACCTACTGTGTCTGAGCCTTTGTCTGCCGCTGGGCCCGGCGCTGGCCTGCGGGCCGGATTTCCCGATGCGCCTGCTGGATAACCGCGCCCAGTCGCTGGCCGAATTGCCCGAAGGCAGCTTTCGCTTCGAGGTCAGCCGCCTCGGCCAGCCGATTGCCGGGCTCAAGCCGGCCACCGAGGCGACGCGCAACCCGGACTACAGCTATGACGCCCCGTCTTCCTACGTTGAGCAACGCAACCAGGCCGAGCAGATCGGCCTGACCCCACCGCAGCAAGCGGTGGTGGAGCGCCTGCGAGCCCTGACCGATGTCGACCAGGTGGCAGCCGAAGCGGCCAACCTGCCTGATGAACTGCGCCTGTATGCGATTGGCGCGGCGGCTTTCAACGTCGGTGAGCATCAGCGCGCCGTGGAAGCGTTCCAGCAGTTGCTGGCGTTACCGGCCGACCAACGTCGGTTGCGCAGCACCTGGGCCGCGTACTCCCTCGGACGGGCCTTGTTCGCCGTGAGCACCGAGGCCGGCAGCGGCGACCCTGTGGTTTTGCAGGACCAGGCGCGAGCGGCGTTTCGCCAGGCCCGCGAGTTGAGCATTTCCGGCTTCAGCGATCCGCTGGAACTGGGCATCGCCAGCCTTGGCGAAGAAGCCCGGGTGGCCTACACCGCTGACGATTGGGACAGTGCCATCGGCCTGTATGCGATCCAGAACCTGCAAGGCTCCCCGGTGGGCTACAGCTCGTTGCTGCAATTGGCCGGTGATTTGAGCGCCCAACCGGATGAGCGCTTGAGCGAATTGCTCAAGTCCAAGGCGGTGCAGCGATTGGTCACTGCCTACCTGCTCAGCCGCGTCGGCTGGTGGGACGGTGAAGAACCCTCTGGCGATAAAAGGCTGTTCGAACTGTTGCGAGCCAACGCCCGGGACAACCTGGACGATGCCGATCGTTTGGCGGCGGTGAGTTACCAGCACGGCGATTACGCCAGCGCCCAGGCTTTTGTGCAGAAGGCTTCCGACACCGGCCTGGCCTGGTGGGTGCGTGCCAAGCTGGCCTTGCGCGACGGCGACAAAGTGGCCGCAGCGGCGGCTTATGCCAAGGCCGCCCAGGCTTTCCCGAACGATGAGTCATGGGGCGGCCGGCGGACACCGGATTGGAACTTCGAGTCGGTGCAGCCCAAGTGCCGGGTCGAAGGTGAAAGCGCGATCTTGGCCTTGCAGCGCGGCGATTACCTGCAAGCCTTCGATCAGCTCTATCGCGGCCAGAGCAACTATTGGTACGACGCTGCCGCAGTCGCCGAGCGTGTGCTGACGGTGGATGAGCTCAAGCAGTACGTTGACGCCCAAGTCCCGGCGCCACCGGCGTTGAGCCAGGAGGATCGGGACAACTATGTGCCGCTGCCCGTGGCTGCGAGCCTGCGCAATCTGCTGGGTCGTCGCTTGCTGAGGGAAGGGCGCTTTGATGAGGCACCGGCTTATTTCGATAACGCAGACTTGCAGAACAAGGCCCGCGCCTATGGGCAATTGCGCCAGGACGCGGAGTCCAAATGGTGGCCAACCCGACGGGCCGAGGCGTATTTCAATGCGTCCTGGATGGCGCGCAAATGGGGCATGGAGTTGCTCGGCTATGAGATGGCGCCGGATTACGCCAGCCTGGGAGGCAACTACAGCCTGGAACCGGTTGAACTGAAGGTTGGGCCGCTGGTGGCCGAAGGCGAAGTGCAACGCCAGCAGGCCAGCGCGGCGCAGCCGGACATGCGTTATCACTATCGGTTTGTTGCCACGGCGTTGGCGAGTCAGGCGGCGGATCATTTGCCGCATACCAGCCAGGCGTTTGCGGCGGTGTTGTGTAACGCGGTGGGGTACAACTCCAGCCTTGAAGAGCAGAGCGCGTTGTATCAACGGTACGTGAAGGAAGGCCCGTATGTGGATTGGGCATGGAACTTTGGTTACCAGTGCCCTTATCCAGAGTTCAACAAGGCCGATAAACGCTACGTCACCCAGGCCCTGGACCCGATTCGTTCGATGTTGCGACCTTACAAGGGGTGGCTGCAAATGGGCGGTGTGGTGCTGGTAGTGGCGGTGGCGTTGGGGCTGATCAGCCGCCGCCGGCGCAAGGCGCGGATGTCGGCCTCCTAAGCTGAATAACCCATTGTGGGAGCGAGCTTGCTCGCGATGACGGCATAACAGACGCTACAAAGGCGTATGTGATTGCCCCATCGCGAGCAAGCTCGCTCCCACAGGGGGGTATCGCCAATGGGGCGTGCCCCTACATCTGCGTCGCCATCCCCTCCACATTCATGGCCGCCTGGCGCAACGCCTCCGAGCGGGTAGGGTGTGGGTGGCAGGTCAGGGCGATGTCCTCGGCTGAGGCGCTGAACTCCATGGCCACGCAGTATTCACTGATCATCTCACTGACGCTCGGGCCGACCAGGTGCACGCCAAGGATCTCATCGGTGCGTTCATCGGCCAGGACCTTGGCGAACCCTTCGGTCTCATGGTTGATCTTGGCCCGGCTGTTGGCGGTGAAGGGGAACTTGCCGACCTTGTAGGCACGGCCTTCGGCCTTGAGCTGTTCCTCGGTCTTGCCGACGCTGGCCAGTTCCGGACGGGTGTAGATGACGCTGGGAATCAGCGCATAGTTGACCTCGGCGGCCTTGCCGGCGATCTGTTCGATGCAGACCATGGCTTCGTCCTCGGCCTTGTGGGCCAGCATCGGTCCGGACGTCACATCACCGATGACCCAGACGCCGGGCGCTTCGGTCCGGTGATGCTGGTTGGCGAGCATGCCGCGCTTATCAGGGCTCAGTCCGACGTTCTCCAGCCCCAGTCCTTGCGTGTAAGGCCAACGACCGATGGCGACCAGCACGTAATCGGCGTCCAGGGTCTGTGCTTCGCCGCCCGCCGCCGGTTCGATCTGCAGTTGCACGCCGCTGGCCGAGGGAATGGCTCCGGTGACCTTCGAACTCAACTTGAACTGGATGCCCTGTTTGCCCAAGGCTCGTTGCAGGGTCTTGCCGGCCTCGCCATCTACCCCCGGGCAGATGCGATCGAGGTATTCGACCACGGTCACCTGGGCACCCAGGCGCCGCCAGACCGAACCCAGTTCGAGGCCGATGACGCCGGCGCCGATCACCACCAGATGTCGGGGCACCTCACTCAGGGACAAGGCGCCGGTGGAGTCGAGGATACGCTGGTTATCGATGGTCACGCCTGGCAGGGGCGTGGGTTCCGAGCCGGTGGCGATGACGATGTCCTTGGCGCTGAGTTCGGTCTTGGTGCCATCGTCGCCTGTAACGGTCACCTTGCCCGGCCCGTCGATGTGGCCCCAGCCTTTGATCCAGTCGACCTTGTTCTTGCGAAACAGAAACTCGATGCCCTTGGTCAGGCCGGCCACGCTTTCGTCCTTCTGCTTCATCATCTGCGCAAGGTTGAGGGTGGGGCTGACTTCAATGCCCAGGTTGGCGAATTCCGTTCCCGTGGCGGCTTCGTACAGTTCAGAGGCATGCAGCAAGGCCTTGGAGGGCATGCAGCCGACGTTCAGGCAGGTGCCGCCCAGGGTGGCTCGGCCTTCGACACAGGCGGCTTTCAAGCCCAATTGCCCGGCCCGAATCGCCGCGTTATACCCGCCGGGTCCGCCGCCCAGAATGATCACGTCGTAGTTGCTCATCGTTGTTCTCCCGCTTGGCCTGATTAAAAATTATGGTCGTAATATGAGCGTTTCCAGAGATTTCGGTCAAGGCTTAAGTCAAGAGGTCGGCGCAGGCCTTGTCATGAAGAATTCAAAACGGAAATTTCACAGGAATCGTTATAAGGTAACGGCATATAACGGAGCGTCGGTGGCGTTTGTCCACGGGCCCGGATTTTGATCGCCACGAGTGCTGGGGTGGTATGCAAGTCGATCTTGATGTCGAGGGGGCACAGGTGGCCGAATGGCCACGTTTTCAGCGCGCGTCGTTTCAAGGGCGCCGTTTGAAGCAGATTGCTTTCGCCCTGGGAAGCGTGGCGGGCGTGAGCCTGGTACTGGCGTTTTTTATCGGGGTATTTTCGCCGCAATCGCTTTGGCCGGCGCTGCTGGTCAGCCAAGGTGCGGGACTGCTGGTGCTGGTGGCAGGTTTGCAATCGGCCTGGTGGGTCACGCAATGGCGTAGCAAGGCGCTGCTGCCAGCTGTGGATAACCTGCCGGCGGAAAACGAGCCTGTTGATAACCTGGGTTGGTATGAGCGGCTGCTGGAGCGAATTGGCGCTCGCGGGATCGGCCTGCTGAAACAGATCGGTGCGCCTGCGTTGTGGCTGGCCGGTTGGTCCGTGCTGGTATTGCTGGGCCTGGAGCAAGCCTGGAACTTGCAACTGCCGGCTGCCGCCCTCGGTGTCTCGGCCAGTGTGGGGGCGGTGTTGTCGTTGTTGTTGGCGTTCGGGCTATTGGTGTTCGAGCGGCAGTTGGCCCAGCAATCTCCCGTGGAATGGCCGGAAGCGCCGACGCTGGCGCAGCTGACGCGGGTGGCGATCATCGTGCTGGTGCTTGGCGCTTTGTGCTTGTTGTTCGCCGCAGAAACGTCCATCTGGCCGTTGCGCCTGGCGGTGCTGATGGGGCTGTTGCCGGGCGTGGTGGCGGCGGAGTTTTTGCTGCGCGCCGTGTTGTCGTTGTTCATCCCGCGCCGGAACGCTCTGGAACCGCCGCTGCTGGGCCGGAGTGTCATCGCCGATCTGCTGCGCTGGCCGCCGCAACCGTTGCTGGCCTTGCAGCACGAACTGCACAACCGTTTTGGCATCGACTTGCGGCAGATCTGGGCCTTCAGCTACATGCGCCGGGCTTTTTTACCGGTGTTGGCGCTGGTGTCGCTGGTGGGCTGGTTGTTGACGGGCGTGCACGAAGTGCCGCTGCAGGGACGTGGCATCTATGAGCGTTTTGGCAAACCGGTGGAGGTGTTCGGCCCTGGCTTGCATGTCGCGTTGCCTTGGCCGTGGGGCAGGATGCTCAACGTCGAGAATGGCGTTGTGCATGAATTGGCGACCAGCGTCGCGGAGAGTCGGGCAGTGGTCGAGGCTGAACCGGCGGAGGGACCGGCGCCGGCAATCGCCAATCGGTTGTGGGACGCCAGCCATGTGAACGACAAGTCCCAGGTCATTGCCAGTCGTCGTGCCGACCAGCAGAGCTTCCAGATCGTCAACATGGACGTGCGCTTTGTCTATCGCATCGGCCTGACGGACGCCGCGGCATTGGCGGCGACCTACAACAGCGCCGATGTGCCGACGCTGATCCGCAGCACCGCCAGCCGCATCCTGGTGCATGAATTTGCATCGCGCACGCTGGACGGTTTGCTGGGTGCGGACCGTATCAGCCTCGCCGACGAAATCGGTCGCGCCGTCCAGGCTGATTTGCAATCGCTCGATAGCGGTGTGGAAATCCTGGCGACGGTGGTGGAGGCGATTCATCCGCCGGCCGGTGCGGCCAATGCCTACCACGGCGTACAGGCGGCGCAGATCGGCGCGCAGGCATTGATCGCCCGAGAGCGCGGCGCGGCGGCGGAACAGACCAACCAGGCACAATTGCAAGCCAGCGTCGCCCATGACCAAGCCACGGCCACCGCCCGGGAAATCAACGCGACTGCCCAGGCCGCCGACCTGCGCTTCAATGCCGACCGCAAAGCCTACGCCACGGCGGGGCACGCTTTTGTGCTGGAGCATTACCTGAGCCAACTCAGCCAGGGCCTGGCCAATGCCCGGTTGCTGATTCTCGACCATCGCCTGGGCGGCAGCGGCAACGCGCCGACCATCGACTTGCGTACCTTCACGCTGCCGGCAGACCCCGCGTCGCCGCGTAACCCTGTCCCGCCAGGAGCTGCCCATTGAGCCAGTCCTCTTCACACGATCACCACGACCACGCTGGTCACGATCACGGCCATGCCGGTCATCACCATGGCCATCATCACCACCATCATGGCGATCCGCAACAGGCCGGTCCGTTCCCGTGGCGGCGGATGGGTTGGGCGGCGTTGCTGGTGGCGTTTGCCGTTGCGGCCGCAAGCCTGGTGCAAGTGCGCTCGGGGGAGGCCACGGTCATCACTCGTTTCGGTAATCCGGCGCGGGTACTGCTGCAACCTGGCTTGAGTTGGCGCTGGCCGGCGCCGTTCGAGGCGGCGATTCCGGTGGACCTGCGGTTACGCACCACCTCCAGCGGTTTGCAGGATGTCGGCACCCGTGATGGGCTGCGGATCATCGTCCAGGCCTACGTGGCGTGGCAGGTGCAAGGTGATCCGGAAAACGTGCAGCGTTTCATGCGCGCGGTGCAGAACCAACCGGACGAAGCCGCACGGCAGATCCGCACCTTCGTCGGCTCGGCGCTGGAAACCACCGCCGCCAGTTTTGACCTGGCGAATCTGGTCAATACCGATGCCAGCCAGGTGCGCATCGCCGATTTCGAAGCTCAGCTGCGTCAGCAGATCGATCAACAGTTGCTCACCACTTACGGCGTGCGCGTGTTGCAAGTCGGTGTCGAACGCCTGACCTTGCCCTCGGTGACACTGACGGCGACGGTGGATCGCATGCGCGCCGAGCGTGAAACCATCGCCACCGAACGCACCGCCGTCGGCAAGCGCGAAGCGGCGCAGATTCGCTCCGCCGCGGAACGTGATGCACGAGTCATGCAAGCCGATGCCACAGTGAAGGCCGCAGATATCGAAGCGCAGTCGCGGGTAGAAGCGGCTGAGATCTATGGTCGGGCATACGCCGGCTCCCCGCAGCTCTACAACCTGCTCCGTTCGTTGGACACCTTGGGTACCATTGTCAGCCCAGGCACGAAGCTGATTTTGCGCACCGATGCGGCGCCATTTCGTGTTCTGGTGGACGGTCCTGTTTCCGTGGAAGGCAAAGGTGGAACACAACCATGAGTTTGGTTCCACGTGGAACAAACGAGTTATCCAGCCCGTGGATCCAGGCCGGACGCCTGGCATTTCTTGCGCTTTACGCCGTCACGGTGCTGGCGGCGTTGGCCTGGGTCTTTTCCAACGTGCGGCAGATCGATCCGCAGAATCGTGCGGTGGTGCTGCACTTTGGTGCCTTGGATCGCATCCAGAATGCCGGCCTCTTGTTGGCGTGGCCTCGTCCTGTGGAACAAGTGGTCTTGCTGCCCGCTGCGGATCGGGTGCTTGAGCGGCGGGTGGAAAATCTGCTGCGTTCGGATGAGGCCCTGCAAGCCGATCGTGTCGCCAGTTTCGCCACGCCAGTCAGCGATGCGCTGGCCGGTTCTGGTTATTTATTGACCGGTGATGCCGGCGTGGTGCAACTGGATGTGCGGGTGTTCTACAAAGTCACCGACCCTTATTCCTTCGTCTTGCAAGGTGAACATGTCCTGCCGGCACTGGACCGGTTGGCGACCCGCAGTGCCGTGGCCCTGACTGCAGCCCGGGATCTGGACACCATTCTGGTGGCTCGCCCCGAACTGATGGGTAGCGACAACCAGGCGGCCGAGCGCCGCGAACGCTTGCGTGGCGATCTGGTGCAGGGGCTTAACCGACGCCTGGCTGACCTGGCGGCGACAGGGCAGGGGTTGGGTATCGAAGTGGTGCGGGTCGATGTGCAATCGAGTCTGCCGGGGCCGGCGGTGAGTGCCTTCAACGCGGTGCTGACGGCCAGTCAGCAGGCCGATAAAGCCGTGGCCAACGCGCGCACCGAAGCCGAAAAGCTCACCCAGGCCGCCCGCCAAGACGCCGACCGTGCCGTGCAGGTCGCCCATGCCCAGGCCAGCGAACGGCTCGCCAAGGCTTCGGCCGACACGGCGACGGTGCTGGGCCTGGCGAAGACCCAAGTTAGCGATCCGCAAATGCTGCTGCGCCTGTATCGCGAACGCATGCCTACCATCCTTCGCCAGGCCGGTTCAGTGACCACGGTCGATCCGAAAGACGATTCCCGCCTGATCATCCAGGGAGCCGGACAATGACCGCCCAAACCAGCGCTGCACCGATGTTGTCCTCGACGGAACAACGCATCGCCGCCCGACAACTGACCTTGGCGATGCTCGCCCTCGGCTTGCTCGCATTGGGCCTGGCATGGCGCGGTTGGTCGCCAGAGCAGAGCGGTGTCAGCCAACTGCTGTTGGGGTTCGCCTCGCTGTTGGTGGCAGTGCCGGTGATGCGTTCGGCCTGGTACAGCTTGCGTTACCCAAGCCTGCACGGGATTACCGACCAACTTATCGCCCTGGCGATGCTCGGTGCCTGGGCCACCGGCGATCTGCTGACGGCGGCGTTGTTGCCGATCATCATGATCTTCGGGCATGTGCTGGAAGAGCGCAGCGTCATTGGCTCCCAGGAGGCGATCCATGCCCTTGGCCAACTGACCCGCAGCCAAGGTCGCAAGGTGCAGGCCGACGGATCGATCATCGATGTCGACAACGCGACGCTCCAGCCTGGCGATGTCGTGGAGGTGCGCGCGGGCGATCGGGTGCCGGCCGATGGTCGTGTGTTGTCCGGCCAAGCCAGCCTCGACACCGCGCCCATCACGGGTGAGTCGGTGCCGTTGGAGGCTGTGGTCGGCACTGAGGTCTTTGGTGGCGCGATCAACCTGGATGGTCTGCTGCGCCTGGAAGTGACCCGGACCGGCGAAGAATCCACCTTGGGCAAGGTCATTGCCCTGATGCAAAACGCCGAACGCTCCAAGCCGCCCATCACTCGCTTGCTGGAACGCTACGCCGGCAGTTACCTGGTACTGGTGTTGTTGCTGGCGGCGGTGACCTGGTTCGTGACCAACGATGCCCAGGCGATGCTGGCAGTATTGGTCGCCGCTTGCCCTTGTGCGTTGGTGCTGTCGGCGCCGGCCACCGCCATTGCCGGGATCGCGGTGGCGGCGCGCCATGGGATCCTGATCCGCAGCTCGGCCTTCCTGGAAGAACTGGCGGACCTGACGTCGTTGGTTGTCGACAAGACCGGCACCCTGACCTACGGCGTCCTGCGCCTGCAATCCATCGAATATGCCCAGGATGCTCCCTCATCGTTGCTGCTACCTTTGGCTGCCAGCCTCGGTTCGGCCAGCAGCCATCCGGTCAGTCGTGCGTTGGCGGGGTTGGTGGAGCAGGAAGACTGCCTGGCGCTGACGGACATCCATGAGCGCCAGGGCCTGGGGGTGGTCGCGATGACCGCCCAGGGCGAAGCGGCGCTCGGCCGGCCGGAGTTGTTTGCACAGCTGGGCATTCAAACGTCTGCGGTCCCGGAGCACGACGGCCCGATTGCCGGCCTGGCCCTGGACGGGCAGTTCCTCGCCTGGCTGTTGTTGGCCGACAGCGTCAAGCCGGAGGCACGGATGGCCATGGCCGAGCTGCGCGAGCTGGGCCTGGGGCGGCAGTTGCTGTTGACCGGCGACCGCCAGAGCGTGGCCACGACCCTGGCCCGGGATGTCGGCATCGGCGACCTGCAAGCCCAGGCCCTACCGGAAGACAAACTCAAGCGAGTCATGGCCGAAATCGACCATGGATTCCGCCCCATGGTGGTGGGCGATGGCATCAACGATTCCCTGGCGCTCAAGGCCGGGGTGGTCGGCGTTGCAATGGGCGCCGGCGGCGCAGATATCGCCCTGGCGTCGGCAGACATCGTGCTGATCGGCAGCGATCTGCGTCGCCTGGGCACTTGCGTGCGATTGAGCCGCCAATGCAGGCGCACGTTGCAGGTCAACGTGATCATTGGCCTGGGCTGGACGCTGGCAATCGTCGCCTTTGCCGCCTTCGGTTGGCTCGGCGCGGCAGGGGCGATGATCGCTGCGCTGCTGCATAATCTCAGTACCCTGCTAGTGTTAGGTAATGCGGGGCGATTGCTGCGGTTCCAGGAGCCACTCCTGAAAATTCAAGCGAAGGGAGCCGTTGGATAACCCTTGGCGAACTGTGCGTCACCCTTGCAGTCTCTGTTGGAGAGGGCGCACCCATACTGGCAGTACCCGGCACAAGGAGTGAATTTGGGACGGTGATAGAAAAAGGCTATAAATTCGATAGCCTGCTATTTTTCTATGATGGTCTACCCTCATTTTCAGACGTCTGAAACAAGGGGGGATTTTTCATGCTCGCGCAACTTCCACCGGCCTTACAGAATCTGCACCTACCGCTTCGGTTGCGGCTCTGGGATGGCCATGAGTTTTCACTGGGTGACGACCCCAGTGTCACGATCGTGGTCAAGGACCCACAAATGGTCGCGCAATTCACCCATCCCAGCCTGGATGCGCTAGGAGCGGCATTCGTCGAAGGCAAACTGGAACTCGAAGGTTCGATTCACGAAGTCATTCGTGTCTGCGATGAATGGAGCCAGGCCTTGGTCAAGGATGACGCCGACAACCCGCCGGTTAGATCACTCCACGACAAGGAAACCGACGCCAAGGCGATCTCCTATCACTACGATCTTTCCAACGCGTTCTATCAGCTGTGGCTCGACAGTGACATGGCCTATTCCTGTGCCTATTTCGAGACGGGCAGTGAAACCCTCGAACAGGCCCAGCAAGCCAAATTCCGCCACTTGTGCCGCAAGCTGCGATTACAGCCGGGTGACTACCTGCTGGATGTCGGATGTGGGTGGGGCGGCCTGGCCCGTTACGCTGCGCGCGAGTTCGGTGCCAAAGTCTTCGGGATTACCCTGAGCAAGGCGCAGCTGACACTGGCTAGGGAACGGGTCAAGGCAGAGGGCCTGGAGGATCTGGTCGAGTTGCAATTGCTGGACTACCGCGACCTGCCCCAGGACGGTCGTTTCGACAAAGTGGTCAGCGTTGGCATGTTCGAGCATGTTGGCCACGCCAACCTCGAGCAGTACTGCAAGACGCTGTTCGGCGCGGTGCGTGAGGGCGGGTTGGTGATGAACCATGGCATCACCGCCAAGCACACCGACGGTCGTCCAGTCGGTCGCGGCGCCGGTGAATTCATCGAGAAGTATGTATTCCCCAACGGCGAGCTGCCGCACCTGTCGATGATCTCTGCCGAGATCAGCGAAGCGGGGCTGGAAATCGTCGACGTGGAAAGCCTGCGCCTGCATTACGCGCGCACGCTCGATCACTGGAGTGAACGCCTGGAGGACAATCTCGAGGCCGCCGCGAAGGAAGTGCCGGAACAGGCGTTGCGGATCTGGCGTCTGTACCTGGCCGGCTGTGCCTACGCGTTCGCCAAGGGCTGGATCAATCTGCACCAGATCCTGGCGGTGAAGGCCCACGCCGACGGTAGCCATGAGTTGCCCTGGACCCGCGACGACATTTACACCCCTTAGAGAATCGGGGAAATGAGCCGGGCGACCCGCATGCCGATCTTCTGCAGGCGGTGGGTCTCCCGGCTTTCCTGTTTGTCGATTTCCACGGCTTGGGCGAAGTCCTGCTCAAGCATCTGCTCGACCTCGGTGGCGAAAGGGATATCCACCGTGAGCAGCATGACTTCGAAATTCAGGCGGAACGAACGGTTGTCCAGGTTCGCACTGCCGATTGCGCTGATTTCCCGGTCGATCAGCACCACTTTCTGATGCAGGAAACCCGGCGTATAGCGGAACATCCGCACACCGGCCCGCACCGCTTCAAACGCATAAAGGCTGGACGCGGCATAGACAATCTTGTGGTCCGGCCGCGAGGGCAGCAGGATGCGCACATCCACCCCGCGCAGCACCGCCAGGCGCAAGGCGGCGAACACCGCTTCGTCAGGGATGAAGTAAGGCGTTGTGATCCAGACTCGCTCGCTGGCCGCATGGATAGCCTCGACGAAAAACAGCGAACAGGTTTCGTAGGCATCGGCCGGGCCGCTGGTCAGCAATTGGCAGAGCACACCGTCGTCCGGGTAGGTGTCTGGCAGGATCAGCGGTGGCAGCGAACGGGCCGCCCAGAACCAGTCCTCGGCAAACGACTCTTGCATACTCCCCACCACCGGGCCGCAGACTTCGACATGAGTGTCGCGCCACGGCGCCAGGGGCGGCTTTTCGCCCATGTACTCATCGCCCACGTTGTGTCCGCCAACGAAGCCTAGAACGCCATCCACCGCCACGATCTTGCGGTGGTTGCGAAAGTTGACCTGGAACCGATTGAGCCAGCCGCTGCGGGTGGCGAAGGCTTTCACGTGGACACCACCGTCGCGCAGCGCCTGGACGTAGCGGTGGGGCAGGGAGTGGCTACCAATGCGGTCATAAAGCAGATACACCGCCACGCCTTCGGCGGCTTTTTTCAGGAGCAGTGTCTGCAGGCGTAGGCCGAGGCGGTCATCGTGGATGATGAAAAATTGAATCAGCACGGCCTGCCGCGCGTTATCGATGGCCTGGAAGATTGCCTCGAACGTGGCCTGCCCATCGACGAGCAAGCGCACCTGATTGTTCGCCAGGCAGGGTGTGCGCCCCAGCTTGGGCATGGCCCGCAGCGAGTCGTAGGCCTGGGACGCGCGAGCGGTCAAAGCCTCTTCGACCCACGGCCGCCAGTTCAACTCGGAGATCGCCTTGCGCATCTCTTCGTTGGCTTGTCGGCGCGCCTTGATGTAGCCATCAAAAGTGCTGCGCCCGAAAACCAGGTAAGGGATCAATGTCAGGTAGGGAATAAACAGCAGCGACAGGGCCCAGGCAATCGAGCCTTGGGCCGTGCGCACCGTCAATACGGCGTGGACGGCGGCAATGGAACCCAGGGTGTGGAGCAGCGCGATCAGGTAACCGAAAACATGCGGGCCGAAATAATCCATGGGGGCATTCTTGCTCCGGAAGTTTCAATGCTTAACAGACCATGTTCCATGGCGAATGTCGCTATTTAATTCACTTGTCCCGGGCTTGAACCGAAGCCTGTGGGCGGCGTCTAACGGCCACTTGTCCTCTGGAGTTTATGCAATGAATGTTCGTCTGCTGGGTGTGGCCTTGGCAATGGGGTTGTCGGTTCCGATGGCGGCTCAGGCGCAGATGCTCCAGCCGGGTTTGTGGGAGCTGACCACCAGCAACATGAAGGTCGATAACCAGAACCTGCCAGACCTGCAACTGATCCTGGGCCAGGTGCAGAACCAGATGACTCCGGAACAACGGGCGATGCTGGAAAAGCAGGGCATCACCATGGGCGGTAAAGGCATCCGTGTCTGCCTGACCCCGGCGCAGGTGCAAACCAATGACATTCCGCTGCAAGACCCGCAATCGGGTTGCAAGCAGCAGATCACCGAGCGCACCGGCAATCAGTGGAAGTTTCGCTTCAGTTGCCCGAAAGCCCAGGGTAATGGCGTTGCGACGTTCCAGAGCGATCGTGAATTCACCACCAAGGTCAACGGCACGTTCAATGCCACCGGCATCCAGCAGAACGGCAGTCTCGACACTCGCGCGGTGTGGCTGGGGCAGGATTGCGGGACGGTCAAGCCGAGGGCTTGAAGCGGGTATGAAGTAATCGTTTGGAGAATCTGTGGGAGCAAAGCTTGCTCGCGACGCAAACAACTCGGTACATCGCCAGGGGCGTCACCGTTCATCGCAGCAAGCCTTGCTCCGACAAATGCTCTCAAGGCCGACTCAGCGCCTCATACAACGTATTGAGGTTGTATTCGAACAGACCAGTAAAGGTGCTGGCCGGTCCGCTGGCCGCGAGTGCATCGGAATACAGCGTGCCGCCGATGTGCGCGCCGCTCTCGTCGGCGATCTGCTTGAGCAGGCGTGCGTCCTTGATGTTTTCCATGAACACCGCTTTGACCTTCGCCTGACGGATCTGGGTAATCAGTGCCGCGACTTCTGCTGCCGACGGTTCACGCTCTGTGGATAAACCCTGGGGCGCCATGAACTCGATGCCATAGGCTTGGCCCAGGTAACCGAATGCATCGTGGGAGGTCACGATCTTGCGATTGCCTGGTGGCAATGCACCGAGCTTGGCCTTGGCTACGGCGAGCAGGGCGTAGATTTTCTTCAGGTACGCCTGGCTGTTGCGTTCGTAATCGGCCTTGTTGGCCGGGTCGGCAGCTTCCAATGCCTTGGTGATGTTGCTGACATACAGCTCGGCATTCGCCAGGTTGTGCCATGCGTGCGGGTCGGGGATGGTCTCGCCATCCTCATCCAGTGAGCGGGGGATGACGCCGCGGCTGGCGCTGATCACCGGAGCAGTGGTTTCAGTGCTGGTCACCAGGCGATCCAACCATGGCTCGAAGCCCAGTCCATTCTTGATGATCAGTTTTGCCTTGAGCAGTGCCTTGGCGTCGTCTGGCGTGGGTTCGTAGGTGTGTGCATCAGCGTCCGGGCCGACCATATTGGTGATGTGGATATGCTCACCGCCGACCTGTCGGGTCATGTCGGCGAGGATGCTGAAGCTCGTCACCACCTGGAGCTTTTCGGCGGCGGACAGGGACATGGACAGCATCAGACTGAATAGCACGAGCAGAACGCGCATCGGAAACACCTCATTGGGATGTGAGCAAAGGCGGGCGGCGCAGCAAACCGTGCACCGGACCGAATACCACCGACAACAGATACAACGCGCCCGCCACCAGTACGATGGACGGCCCGCTGGGCAGTGAGTAATAGAAAGACAGCAACAGGCCAAGCCACACCGAGAGGCAGCCAAGCAGCGCCGCGATCAGCATCAGCAGTGGCAGGCGACGGCTCCAGAATCGCGATGCGGCGGCAGGCAACATCATCAGGCCGACCACCATCAGCGCACCGATGGCCTGGAAGCCAATCACCAGGTTCAACACCACCAGGGTCAGGAACACACCATGGGCCAACGGGCCGAGACGACTGACGGTTTGCAGGAACAGTGGGTCCAGCGTATCGAGCAGCAACGGTCGGTAAATCAACGCCATCGCCAACAGGCTGGCACCGGATACCCAGAGCATGCCGGTAAGTGTCGGGCCGTCTACCGCCAGCGCCGAGCCGAACAGCAAGTGAAGCAAGTCCAGGCGTTTACCGGCCATGCCGAGGATCAACACGCCGGCCGCCAGGGAAATGGGATAAATCGCCGCGAGGCTGGCGTCTTCCCGTAGGCCGGTGCGCCGGGTAATCCAGGCGGCGAGTCCGGCCATGCTCAGGCCCGCGCCCAGGCCGCCAATGGTCAGGGCTGGCAGGCTCAGCCCGGCGAACCAGAAACCCAGGGCGGCGCCAGGCAGAATGCCGTGCGCTACGGCGTCACCAATCAAGCTCATGCGCCGAAGAATCAGGAACACGCCCAACGGTGCCGTACTGCACGCCAGCACCAGGCCGCCGAGCAAGGCCCTGCGCATGAAGACAAACTCTTGAAACGGTTGCCAGAGATGAGTGGCCGCAAGCATCAGGCCACCCACGTGTGGGGTTGTTGAGCGATCAAGTCGACGCTGCGGCCCAGCACGCAGCCGGTGTTGCTGATCAGCAGCGTATGGGGGATATGTTGGCGGACCGCTGCCAGATCATGGCATACCACCACGACGGTTCGGCCCTGGGCGTGCCAGTGATGGAGGTGTTTCCACAGCAGCGCCTGGCCCTGTTCGTCGAGGGCGGCGTGGGGTTCGTCGAGCAACAGCAGTGGCGCTTCGGCCAGGCTCAGGCGAGCGAGCAGGGCGCGTTGCAGCTCGCCCCCAGACAGCGCCATTAGCGGACGATGTTCGAGGCCGGTCAGCGCCCAGTCGGCCAGTACGGTCTGGAGCAACTGCCTTCGCATGGCTGGCGTATGTCGATTACCCCAGGAACCGGCGGCCACCAACTCTTGCAAACTGATGGGAAATTGCCGATCCAGATGTTGCTGCTGCGGCATGAACGAAACCCCACCACGGCGTGGAACATCCAAGGTGACTTTGCCGGAGAGCGGTTTTTGCAGCCCCGCGAGCACTTTCAATAGGCTACTTTTGCCCGAGCCGTTGGCACCGATGATGGCGGTAAGACTGCCGGCCGATCGCTGCATCGCGAGCGGCGGTGTGAGGGGTTGTCCGGGTGCGCCCCAGCGCAGTGCTTGGCAGTTGATCATGATGCCTCCCGCGTCCAGCTGCTTTGCGCCACGGCGTCATGGGCGTGCAGGCTTTCGGCGTGAACGACGCGCACATTCAACGCAACGATGTCGGGTGACCGCCTCAGGACCGTGCTTAATCGCCGCGCAGCGTCTTCGCAGAACATCAGGTTTTGGCCGTTGGCCAGGGCGAAGGCCTGTTCATCGGCGCGCTTGACGGCGGTTTGCACAGCGGTGCCGAGGGCTGCTTCGGCTTCGTTGATGAAAGACTGCAGCGGTAAATCGTCGGCATCGGCATTCAGGTGTAGGGTCAGGCTCGCCGTACTGCGTTGGCTATGAGGGGTGGCGACAATGCCATTCGATGAACCTAGCCAGGCCAGGATCTCGGCGTGCTCAAGTTTCTTGTTAGCGAAGTCATCGACGAATTGCTGTTGGATCAATTGCCGGGCAAGTGCGGCCGAACAAGGGCAGGTGGAGGAATAGGGAATCTGGATTTTCAGTTCCACGTGGAACACTGCGTTTTTCAAGTGGGCTTCGATGCTCACCGGGTAGCGTTTCCAACCCTCAAGCGGGCTGATGAGTGCCGGACGCTTGAGCAGCAGATCGGTATACACACTGAGCGATGCCGCGTGGGACAAACCTTCATGGCTATCGAGAAATTGCTGAAGGATTCGACGCAATAACGCCGGCGAAAGCGTCGTCTCTTCGAGCAGCTCTAGCGCCAGGTATAAGCGTGACATGTGAATGCCGCGCGCCTCACCGTCATCAAGGCTGACACCTGCGTCGGCCATTGCACTGAGACGTTGGCCGTCAATCAACACCGGTGTTGCGATGCCGCACATACCCACCCAATCAAGGGGCAGGGTTTGACGTGAAGCCTGCGCTGCGATGTCGGGCAGGGTTAACGCGTTCATGGTCAAGGTCCATCGAAGGTTCAGAATTAGATGTTATAGTATAACAACTAATTTAGAGAAACCTTTTCCATGAAAGGAGTTTCATCTCCCTAAACGTTTACGTTCCACGTGAAACATCAGCGCGATGAATCCTGGCAACCGTTCATGCGTCCGCATACAAATGCACCCGCACTACCACCAGAACTCGAGAAACGATTGAGGGTCGTCCAGCCCACACGCCGGCTGTATCCGACCCAACTTTCTCCATCCGATGCCAAACCAGTAAAGAAGGTGAGCTGACCGTAACGGCTATTGGTTTGCGCCCAATAACGACGACTGGCCGTTTCAAAACCTCGTAAATAAATGGTGTTTCCCGCCGTTGCGACGCTGTAGGCATTGCCCTGAATGTCCACGCACGCCAGCAGATTTGCACTACGGGTGCAGTTCGCCAGGAGAGGGGTTTGGGCCGAAGCGCTTAACCCCCACAGCAACAACAGGCTCGCTAATACGAATTTCAGATGGTTGCGCATGGAGTGATCTCAGGCCAATGAGGGATGGCGGGGGCTGGTTGAATTGTGTTGTTATACTATAACATAAAACACCGTGACCCTGACCCCAGCCAAACCTGGAAACGAGCCGTAGTCGAAGCGGCCGCCCGATGAGGATATACCTGATGCCCAATCGTCTTCCCGTAACCGTGCTTTCCGGATTCCTCGGTGCCGGTAAAAGTACGCTGCTCAACCACGTTTTGCGTAATCGCGACAATCTGCGGGTTGCGGTGATCGTCAACGATATGAGCGAGATCAACATTGATGGCAGCGAAGTCCAGCGAGATGTCACCCTGAGTCGTTCCGAAGAAAAGCTAGTGGAAATGAGCAACGGCTGCATCTGCTGCACGTTGCGCGAGGACTTGCTCGAAGAAGTCGGGCAACTCGCCAGGGAAGGGCGTTTCGATTATCTGTTGATCGAATCCACAGGCATCTCCGAACCGTTGCCAGTGGCAGAAACGTTCACTTTTCGTGACGAAGAAGGTCGAAGCCTTGCCGATGTTGCGCGGCTCGACACCATGGTGACGGTGGTCGATGGGGTGAATTTCCTGCTGGATTACCAGGCCGCTGAAAGTCTTGCGTCACGGGGTGAAACCCTGGGTGAGGACGATGAACGCTCGATCACTGACCTGCTGATCGAACAGATCGAGTTTGCCGACGTGATTCTGATCAGCAAAATTGACCTGATCAGCCAGCATGATCGGGAAGAATTGATCGCAATTGTGCAACGTCTCAACGCCCAGGCGCAGATCCTCCCCATGGTCATGGGGCAGGTGCCGCTGGGCAGAATCCTCGACACGGGCCTTTTCGACTTCGAACGCGCCGCCCAGGCCCCTGGCTGGCTACAGGAACTGCGTGGCGAGCACGTGCCAGAAACCGAGGAATATGGCATCGCCTCGACCGCCTACCGAGCACGCCGGCCGTTTCATCCCGAGCGCTTCTTCAATTTCATCGACCGTCCCTGGCCTAATGGCAAACTCCTGCGCTCCAAGGGTTTCTTCTGGCTGGCCAGCAAACCTGAGGAAGCGGGCAGTTGGTCCCAGGCCGGAGGCTTGATGCGGCATGGCTTCGCCGGGCGCTGGTGGCGGTTCGTGCCGAAAAACCAATGGCCGCAAGATGAGGAAAGTACAGCGGCGATCATGAAGAACTGGCTTGCTGCCACAGGCGATTGCCGCCAGGAGCTGGTCTTCATTGGTCAAGACATCGACTTCAGCCAGCTCACCGCCGAACTGGACGCTTGCTTGCTCACCGACGCGGAAATGGCCCTCGGTGTTGAAAGTTGGCGCCTGTTGCCGGATCCGTTCGGTCCATGGCATGAAGAGGTCGCGGCGTGATGCTGGCGCCCAATCTGAAAAGGGCAGCGCAGGCACGACAGGTCAAAGGTGATACGCCAGGAGTATTCATGCAGATCCTGGACGACGGCACTAACCTGGCGGTCTGGCAGCGCCGGCTTCCTGCACACATCAGCGATTTTGCGACCATGGTGCTGGCGATGGACCAGTCGCTGGCCGAATCACGTGTGCTTGAGTTGCCGGACGATGACACGCAGCCGGCGTTGCAAGGCCTGGCTGCAGGTTTCAGCGACCTGCAAGGCTATGAAGGCTTTATCGCCGATGTCTCCTGGCTCGTCAGTGCATTTGCCTGCCTATTGGGTGCCCAACGTGTCGGTCTGCGCCTGCGCACGCTGGACAAGGCGATGTGCCCGCGCTTTCACGTCGACCACGTGCCGGTGCGGTTGCTGACCACCTATGCAGGCGTCGGCAGCCAGTGGCTCGAGGAAGGTGTCATGGACCGTCGACGACTTGCCGAGCCTGAGGCTGAGCCCAGTGATCCGTGCGTGATCCAGCAGTTTCGTTGCGGTGATGTGGGTTTGCTTAAAGGCGAAAAATGGCACGGTAACGAAGGCCTTGGCCTGATCCATCGCTCGCCGGAACCCGCGCCGGGAGAGCGTCGACTGATTCTCACGCTGGATTGGCTGGCTTAAGGCTTAAGCCAGGTACCCTGGCTTTTTCCTTCGCAAAATGGCTGCAGATAAGCGGTATCGGTCGCCACGCCGTAATAGTGAATATCCTGGCGGTAAGGCATATTGGCGACTTGGGCGTTGCTGCAGATGCCGAACGCGCCGCCAGGGCATTGATCGACGTATTGCACCTCGACTTTCTGACCGGCAAGGTTTGGCTGGCAGAAACCGTCGGCAAACAGCTTCTGCGGGATGTTGCGGTTCTGCTGGCAGACTTTCACATCCAGCCGTTCCGCCTGGCTGTGGACCACACAAGCCTGGGCCAATGCCTGGTTCGAAGTCAGTGCCAGTAACAACCAACCGATCATTCGCATATTCACCTCCATCGAAAGCCGTCGATTATGTTGCAGCACATTCCCACCCATGTCATCGCCGGTCCCTTGGGCGCCGGCAAGACCAGCCTGATCAGGCATCTGCTGGCGCAGCGACCGGCCAATGAACGCTGGGCGGTGCTGATCAATGAGTTCGGTCAGATCGGCCTGGATGCCGCGTTGCTGACCCAGGCTGGCGATGGTATCGCACTGGGCGAAGTGGCCGGTGGCTGCTTGTGCTGCGTCAACGGCGCGCCGTTTCAGATCGGTCTTGGGCGTTTGCTGCGCAAGGCCAGGCCGGATCGGCTATTCATCGAGCCCTCGGGCCTGGGGCATCCGGCGCAGTTGATGCGCCAGCTGAGCGAAGCGCCATGGCTCGGCGTGCTGGCGGTGCAACCCTGTGTGCTGGTGTTGGATGCCCGGGCGATGGTGGACGGCAAGCCTTTGCCCGACGCGCAGCAACAAACCCTGGCGGATGCCGGACTGCTGGTGCTGAACAAGTCCGAGACCCTCACACAAGCCGATCGCCAACGGCTGGAGGCGCAACTCTCAGGGCGTGCGTTGTACTGGACGCAGCAGGCTGCGCTGCCGATCGATCGATTACCAGGCCTTGCGGCTCGGGGCAGTGGGGTTGTGGATAACTTGAATCTACCGAGGAGCTTGGGCCAGATACCGGCCATCTGGTCCGACCCGACGCTGCCGATCTGCCTGCATCAGCAGCAGGAAGGTGGCTGGAGTATTGGTTGGCGCTGGCACCCCAGCCAGCAATTCGACGCAGCGGCACTGGAGCGATGGCTACAAGGCCAAGACTGGAGACGGGCGAAGATGGTTATCCACAGCGTCGACGGCTGGGTTTCAGCCAATGCGCTGGAGGGGGCGGCGCTGGGCTGGCAAGCCAGTGAGTGGCGCCAGGATTCTCGGATCGAGCTGATTTTCGATCAGGCGCAAGACGTTGATGGTCTGCAAGCCGGGCTGGCGAATTGTCGGTGTCGCTGAGTCAGCCCTGTTTCAAGGCTTCCACTTGTTGTGTTCCTGGCGCCACTGGCTCAACTCGATGACTTCAGCCCTGGGCCTGGTGTGGATCGGTTCAATGGGGGGTGGCGGTGTTTCTTCGAAGGGCATCGGGTAGGGCGCCAGTTCGATGTGTGCGCTGTGGGCGCCAAACTGGGTGATGGTGCCTGAATGGCGGCTTTCACCGGTGACGGTGAATTCGAAGGTGTAGACGCGTGCCAGGCGTCGTCGTCCGCTGGCGTCCTTCACGAAACCGATTTTTTTCAGCGCCACGTTGCCGTCCAGCAGCTCGATCTTGAGGTTGGCGCAGTGCTGCATGACCCTCGCCAACGCCCGTTCGCGCAAGCCATGGTTGTGCCACAGCCAGGCGCCGCCGGTAGCCAGCAGCATCAGCACGAAAATGTTTCCAAGGGTCAGCATGAACGAAGTGCTCCAACAAGTTGCTGCCAGCTTAACTGTCTCGCCGGTCTGTCGTATAGGCTGCGTTTAGTCGCATACTGCGCGGCTTGAATTTCAATCGTTTTACGGAAACTTCCCGCATGAAACGTACGCCTCATCTGCTTGCCATTCAGTCCCACGTGGTATTCGGACACGCCGGCAATAGCGCCGCAGTGTTTCCGATGCAGCGGATTGGCGTGAACGTTTGGCCGCTCAACACCGTGCAGTTTTCCAATCACACCCAGTACGGCCAATGGGCCGGTGAAGTGCTGGCCCCAGAGCAGATACCGATATTGGTAGAAGGCATTGCGGCCATCGGTGAGCTGGGTAACTGCGATGCGGTGCTGTCCGGTTACCTGGGTAGCGCGGCCCAGGGGCGGGCGATTCTGACGGGCGTGGCGCGGATCAAGGCCGCCAATCCGAAGGCGCTGTACCTGTGTGATCCGGTCATGGGACATCCAGAGAAAGGCTGCATCGTGGCGCCCGAGGTGAGTGAGTTTCTCCTGGAAGAAGCCGCCGCCGTGGCGGACCTCATGTGCCCGAACCAACTGGAACTGGACAGTTTTTCGGGACGCAAGGCGCAGTCTTTGCTCGACTGCCTGGCCATGGCCCGGGCGTTGCTGGCTCGTGGACCGAAGGCGGTGCTGGTCAAGCACCTGGCCTACCCTGGCAAGCCGGATGACAGCTTCGAAATGCTGTTGGTGACCGCCGATGGCAGTTGGCACCTGCGCCGTCCACTGCTGGCTTTCCCGCGCCAACCGGTGGGCGTGGGTGACCTGACCTCGGGGTTGTTCCTGGCACGGATACTGTTGGGGGACAGCCTGGTGGCGGCGCTCGAATTCACCGCCGCGGCGGTGCATGAAGTACTACTGGAAACCCAGGCTTGCACCAGCTATGAACTGGAACTGGTCCGCGCCCAAGACCGGATCGCCCATCCACGGGTGCGGTTCGAGGCTGTGCCGATCAGCCTCTGATCGCACCGTGGAAATGCTGTAAAATCCCTGTGGGAGCGAGCTTGCTCGCGATAGCGGTGTGTCAGTCAGCATCAATATTGGCTGATCGATCGCCATCGCGAGCAAGCTCGCTCCCACAGTTGAATCTTCGGCGGTCGGTCAAGGCCCGTCTGCCTTGATGTCCTGATAACGCTTTTCCAGCTCCTGGCGAATCTGCCGACGTTGCTGGGCTTGTTCGTAGCGGCGTTTTTCTTCGCTGTTTTGCGGCTGCAAGGGCGGCACGGCTGCGGGTTTACGCAGGTCATCCACCGCAACCATGGTGAAGAAGCAACTGTTGGTGTGGCGCACCGAGCGTTCGCGAATATTTTCAGTCACGACTTTGATGCCCACTTCCATCGACGTGTTGCCGGTGTAGTTCACCGATGCCAGGAAGGTCACCAGTTCGCCGACATGAATCGGCTCGCGAAAGATGACCTGGTCAACCGACAGGGTCACCACGTAGCGCCCGGCGTAGCGGCTGGCGCAGGCGTAGGCGACTTCGTCGAGGTATTTGAGCAAGGTGCCGCCATGGACATTGCCAGAGAAGTTGGCCATATCGGGGGTCATTAACACCGTCATCGACAGCTGGGCGTTTCCGGGTTCCATAACGTACTCACGGTTCAAGGCAGCAATTCGGGAGTGCACCTCTGCGGGTGCTGGTGGGTGGCCTGCAAACAGGTCACCAGGTTTTAAAAACCACCGATATCGGGACGCTGCGCCTGTGGTTGCCGTCACGCGCCGATGGATCTGTTTCCATATATTGCACCGTCTTTTTGTCGGAAGTCGCGGTGTTACCCTTCAAAAGCCTGTTGTGAGGGCAATTCCTACAGAGGAAATGGATTTCTCCAGCTCTGCGATGAGTCATTTGAACAGGGAGCTCCGACATGCATGCCATCAGTTTCATTCAAGACTTGGCAATCATCATGATGGCAGCGGGGCTGGTGACCGTGCTCTTTCATCGTTTCAAGCAACCGGTGGTATTGGGCTACATCGTGGCGGGCTTCATCATTGGCCCGCATACGCCACCGTTCGGTTTTATCCACGACGAAGACACGATCAAGACCCTGGCCGAGCTTGGGGTGATCTTCCTGATGTTTTGCCTGGGCCTGGAGTTCAGCCTGCGCAAACTGTTCAAGGTTGGGGCCACGGCCTTCATCGCGGCGTTCCTCGAAATCGTGCTGATGATCTGGATCGGCTATGAAATCGGCCGCTGGTTCGAGTGGAGCACCATGGACTCGCTGTTCCTCGGCGCGATCCTGGCCATTTCCTCCACCACCATCATCGTCAAGGCCCTCAACGACCTGAAGATGAAGAACGAGCGCTTCGCGCAGCTGATTTTCGGGGTGTTGATCGTCGAGGACATTCTGGGCATTGGCATCATCGCCTTGCTGTCGAGCATTGCTGTCAGCGGCACCGTGAGCTCCGGCGAGGTATTTTCCACGGTGGGCAAGTTGTCGTTGTTCATGATCGTCGCGTTGGTCGTCGGCATTCTGTTGGTGCCGAGGGTACTGGCCTACGTCGCGAAGTTCGACAGCAACGAAATGCTGCTGATTACCGTGTTGGGCTTGTGTTTCGGCTTCTGCCTGCTGGTGGTGAAGCTGGAATACAGCATGGTGCTCGGGGCGTTTCTGATCGGTGCGATCATGGCTGAGTCCCGGCAACTGCTGAAAATCGAGCGGCTGGTGGAGCCG
The DNA here is from genome assembly GCF_018325865.1 of Pseudomonas sp. St386. Classification (NCBI taxonomy): domain Bacteria; kingdom Pseudomonadati; phylum Pseudomonadota; class Gammaproteobacteria; order Pseudomonadales; family Pseudomonadaceae; genus Pseudomonas; species Pseudomonas sp. St386. Next base: position 6,745,012 of record NZ_AP021900.1, on the reverse strand, counting down.
GTGCGCGATCTGTTCAGCGCGATCTTCTTTGTCGCCATCGGGCTGATGCTCGACCCGGCGATCTTGCTGCAATACGCCTGGCCGATTGCGGTGATCACGGGCGCAGTGGTGCTCGGCAAGATGTTGTCCTGCGGCCTCGGTGCCTTTATCGCCGGCAACGACGGACGCACCTCGCTGCGCGTTGGGATGGGCCTTTCGCAGATCGGCGAATTCTCTTTCATCATCGCGTCGTTGGGGATGACCCTGCAGGTCACCAGCGATTTCCTCTATCCGGTTGCGGTCGCCGTCTCGGTGTTGACTACTCTGCTGACGCCGTACCTGATCCGGGCCGCCGACCCGCTGTCCGTCAAGTTGGCGACGGTCATGCCGCAACGGTTGACGCGGGTGCTGGGGATGTATGGCGAATGGCTGCGCAGCATCCAGCCCCACGGAGAGGGGGCGGTGGTGGCCTCGATGATCAGGCGGATTTTGCTGCAGGTCGGGGTCAACCTGGCGCTGGTCATCGCGATTTTTGTTTCGGGTGGTTTTTTCGCCGAGCGGATGTCGGCGTACCTGCAAGCGTGGATCAGCGACCCGAGCTGGCAGAAGGCATTGATCTGGGGCGGGGCGTTGCTGCTGTCGCTACCGTTCCTGATCGCCGCCTATCGCAAGCTCAAGGCGCTGTCGATGCTGCTGGCGGAGATGGGCGTGAAGCCGGAGATGGCTGGCCGCCACACCCAGCGCGTGCGTCGGGTGATCGCCGAAGTGATCCCGATTCTCTCGTTGCTGGTGATTTTCCTGCTATTGGCAGCCTTGTCGGCCAGCATTCTGCCGACCAACAAGTTGCTCGTACTGATCGCCGTGGTGGCGACTGCCGTGGCGGCATTGCTCTGGCGCTGGTTCATCCGCCTGCATACGCGCATGCAGGTGGCCTTGCTTGAAACCCTGGACAATCACAAGGAGTCGTCCGGGCATTGACCGGCCGTGGGGCTCAGCTTTCCAGCCAGACGTCCCGCGCCCAGTGCCAGACTGATTCCCAGGTTTCTTCGGCGATCAGTTCTTCTTCGGCCTGCCACAGCACCACAGTGCCGTCTTCTTCGACGCAATAATAATCGTCGCCGTCCTGGCAGATCGGGATCAGGCTGCGGTCGACACCGGCATCCCAGGCATTGGCGGCCACATCCGGCAGGTAGGTGTGGGATTGTGGATCGGTGACGGTCACCGGTTCCAGGCTGCCATAGACGACATCGCTGACGGTCAGCAAAAACTCCCTGAAGACGAATGGGATATCGATGAACAGCTGCTCTTCGATCTCTACCAGCAAGTCTTCGTCGGGCAACTCCAGCGGGACCGGTACGGGCTCGTTGGCTTCACGCAATTGTTCGATGATTTCTTCCACGTCCGGGGATCCTCTTTCTCGATGGCGCGGTTTTATATGGAGCGGTTTATACAGTAGCTCGCTATAGATGCAACCGCGAAATAGAAAACCCCGGCCTGAGCCGGGGTTCTTTTATTTCAACATGCAAAACGGGCAAAGGTTCAACCGTTCTGGCGAATACCGGCCACCAGCCAAGGCTGGTCATCGCCCTGGGCACGTTCCATGTTCCAGCTTTCGCTGAACGCTTCGCCCTTGTCGAAGCGAGAATCCTTCGACACACCGCTGAAGGTCAGGGTGGCGATGGTCTTGTCGGCGCGATCGTCGACGCCGTCCAGCTGCACGTGCAGGTTATCGATGTAGGTGGACTGGAAGCCATCACCCAGTTCGGCCCGCTCGCGCTTGAGGAACTCCAGCAGTTGCGGGGTCACGAATTCGGCGATCTTGTCCATTTCGTTCGCGTCCCAATGCTGCTGCAGGGACATGAAGTGGCTGCGCGCGGCTTCGATGAAGCGTTGTTCGTTGAACCAGGCCGGCGCATTGATGACCGGACGGGCGGCCACAGGCGCTGCCGAACCACCGAAGATCGAACCGCTGGCAGGCTGCTGGTTGAACACTTCACGCTGCATCGGCGCGTGGCCGGCTGGAGCGAATTGCTCCTGCTGCTTGCGACGACGGGCGGCAATGAAGCGGAAGACCAGGAAGGCGATGACCGCCATGATCAGGATGTCGAAGATCTGCATGCCCTGGAAGCCGTCGCCCATGAACATGGAGGCAAGCAAGCCACCGGCGGCGATGCCGGCCAGGGGGCCGAGCCAGCGCGAAGCACCGCTGGCCTTGGTGGCAGCGCCCGCGGCACCGGCAGCGCCTGCGGTGGCAGCGGTAGAACCGGCGGCAGAGGACGGTGCCATCTGGCTGGTTTGGTGAGTCGGGGCAGCGCCCGAGCTTTTACCACCGCCAAAGCGCTTGGCGGCATTGGCGTCGATGGCCATCGTCAGGCCAATGCACAGCGCCATGGCGATGCTAAGAAAACGTTTCATATAAAGGCATTCCCATTTGTGGATAGCACGCGCGCCATGTTGCACAGCTGAACTGTTGCTGGCTAGCGACAGAGTGTTTCGGGCTTTTGCGTGACAGCTTAGGTTCAGCTTGGGCTGTGCAAGAAGGCTTGTTCGCTTTGGGCTGTAGGAAAAGTAAATAAGTTCGGTCGGAAACTAATGTGGGATAGGGAGAGATACCTGTGGGAGCAAGGCTTGCCCGCGATAGCGATCTGTCTGACGCACCTGTGTCAAATGTGCCACCGCCTCGCGGGCAAGCCTTGCTCCCACAGCAAGGTGCTTCTTACGAAATTTTTAGATCGCTTCCAGCTTGGCATACCCCAGCATCAGCCACTTGCTGCCTTCGCTGAAGTTCACCTGCACCCGCGCCTGGGCGCCAGCGCCCTCGAAGTTGAGGATCACGCCGTCGCCGAATACCGAATGCCGTACGGTCTGGCCGAGGCTGAAGCCGGTTTCCGGGATGTCGCTGCCGCCGAACAGGCTGCTGGTGCTTTGCTGCTGGCCGCCACCGAACGGACGGCTGACACTGTTGGACAGCCGCACTTCCTGGATCAGGCCTTTCGGTACTTCGCGTACGAAGCGCGACACCTTGTTGTAGGTCTCGCTGCCATACAAACGTCGGGTTTCGGCGTAGGTCAGCACCAGATTCTGCATGGCACGGGTGATACCAACGTAGGCCAGGCGCCGTTCCTCTTCCAGGCGTCCCGGTTCTTCCAGGCTCATCTTGTGGGGGAACAGGCCTTCTTCCATGCCCACGAGGAACACGTAGGGGAATTCCAGGCCCTTGGCGCTGTGCAGGGTCATCAGCTGGATGCTGTCTTCGTGTTCGTCGGCCTGGGTGTCACCGGCCTCCAGGGAGGCGTGACCGAGGAAGGCCGACAGCGGCGTCAGGTCTTCGTCTTCTTCGGTACTTTCGAAGTTGCGCGCAGCGCTGACCAGTTCCTCAAGGTTTTCCACCCGAGCCTGGCCTTTCTCGCCTTTTTCCGCTTCGTGGTAGGCGATCAGGCCGGACTGCTCGATGACGGTCTGGGTCATCAAGTGCAGAGGCATTTCCCCGCACTTGGCGGCCAGGTCTTCGATCAGGTCCATGAAGGCCTTCAGGGCGCCAGCGGCGCGACCGGTCATGCCTTTGTTGGCGACCAGTTGGTGCATGGCTTCCCACATGGACACATGGCAGTGGCGCGCGTGATCGCGAATCGCTTCGACGGTTTTCTCACCGATGCCCCGCGTTGGCACGTTGATCACCCGTTCCAGGGCGGCGTCGTTGCCGCGTCCTTCGATCAGGCGCAGGTAGGCCATGGCATTCTTGATTTCAGCACGCTCGAAGAAGCGCTGGCCGCCGTAGATGCGGTAGGGGATTCGCTCGCGCAGCAAGGCCTCTTCCAGCACCCGCGACTGGGCGTTGGAACGGTACAGGATGGCGATATCGCTGCGGGCCAGGCCGGTTTTCAGCGCGCTTTCGATGGTTTCCACCACGTAGCGGGCTTCATCGTGTTCGTTGAAGGCGGCGTAGAGATTGATCGCTTCGCCTTCGCCGCCGTCGGTCCACAATTCCTTGCCCAGGCGTCCGGTATTGTTGGCGATCAGGGCGTTGGCGGCCTTGAGGATGCCGGCGGTGGAGCGGTAGTTCTGTTCCAGGCGGATGACTTCGGCGTCGGGAAAATCCGCCGAATACTGGTGAATGTTCTCGATCTTGGCGCCGCGCCAGCCGTAGATTGACTGGTCATCGTCACCCACCACCATCAGGCTGTCACCGCCCTTGGCGAGCAGGCGCAACCAGGCGTATTGCACGGCGTTGGTGTCCTGGAATTCGTCCACCAGTACATGCCGGAAGCGCTTCTGGTAATGGGCCAGCAGGCCTGGGTTGTCGCGCCACAGGTCCAGCGCCCGCAGCAGCAGCTCGGAGAAGTCGATGACCCCGGCGCGCTGGCACGCCGCCTCGTAGGCTTCGTAGATGCTGCGCATGGTCGCCAGGAACAGGTCGCCGCTGGCCTGGATGTGCTGCGGGCGCAGGCCTTCGTCTTTCTGGCCGTTGATGAACCATTGGGCCTGGCGGGCCGGCCAGCGCTGCTCGTCCAGGCCCAGCTCGCGGATCACCCGCTTGACCAGGCGTTGCTGGTCGTCGCTGTCCAGGATCTGGAAGGTCTGGCTCAGCCCGGCCTCTTGCCAATGCGCACGCAACAAGCGGTGCGCCAGGCCGTGGAAGGTGCCGACCCACATGCCGGCAGGGTTGATGCCCATCAGTTGTTCGATGCGATGGCGCATCTCGGCCGCGGCCTTGTTGGTGAACGTCACCGACAGGATCGAATGGGGCGAGGCGTTCTCGACCTGGATCAACCAGGCGATACGGTGCACCAGCACTCGGGTTTTACCGGAGCCGGCACCGGCCAGGACCAACTGACGACCCACGGAGGCTGCTACGGCCTGACGTTGGGCATCGTTGAGGGAGTTCAGCAGAAGGGAGAGATCATCGCGCATCGGGGCATTCTAGGGTGCGGCGTCACCCCGGGCAAACCGAGCTTTGCATCAGCCGATAAAAGACCGCTTGATGATGACCGGCGGGTCACAGGCTACAGGCGTTGGCGGGACTCGCTCGAAAGGGTCGCCACCCAATGAAACAGCGACTTTTTTCCGTGTTTTTATGAGCTGGGGCAGTGTGGGATGCCCCGTGGCTTGTGTATGCTCGGTGTTTGTTTCGGGTTCTCCACGCTCCACTGAATAAGAACAAAAACAGTGCCAATGACCCTCAATTCCGATCCGGCGGGCCCCTGTGTGGAGCCGCGGGTCATCTGCAAGCAGTACGCCATGGAGATGGCGGTCGAGCGCACACGTCTGCTGTATCAAGGCTCGCTGCTGCCTACGTTGTTCATGTTGCTCAATGGTCTGGTCTGCGCCGCCCTGTTATGGGAGCCGCGGCGCTATTTCCTGGTCAGCGTCTGGCTCGTCTGGTTGTTGTCGCTGGTGGCCTTGCGGGTGATCCAGGTGGCGGCCTTCGATTCGGCGATGCCGAGCCGCCAGGCACACCCGATCTGGTTGCGTATGTTTTTGCTCGGCTCGGCGATGACCGGCCTGACGCTGGCTGGGGCCGGTATCGCGCTGGTCCCGGCTGACAGTTTCCAGCAACAGGCCTGGGTATTCGGCCTGATTGGCGCGGCGGCCCTGTCGGCCAGCGTGGCCTACGCGGTGAGCCTTCCCGCATTCCTGTCCTTTACCTTGCCGTGCCTGTTACCGGCCATCGGCTACCTCTTCTGGGGCGGCGACGAGCAGCAACGCGGGTGGGGCTGGCTTGGGCTGATCGTGCTGGTCTCGCTGAGCGTGGTCGCCTGGCAAGTCAACCGCTTGATCCAAAGCGGCCTGTTGCGACGCTTCCAGAACCAGGCACTGATCGAGCATCTGCAGCAAGCACAAACCCGCGGCGCCCAGCTCAACGACGCGCTGGCCCGGGAGGTCGAACAACGCCGTTCTGCGGAGGAAAAACTACGGGCGGCCCAGGTTGGCCTGGAAGCGCGGGTAGCGCAGCGCAGTCTTGAACTGGAGGTCGCCAGCCAGGCGTTGAGCAAGAGTGAGGCGCGTCTGGCCCTGGCGCTCAAAGCCAGCGAGCTGGGGTTGTGGGACTGGAATCTACAGACTGACGAAGTCCATCACACTCAGCTCAAGGAACTCTTCGGCCTGGAACCCGAATACATCACGGCGATGCTCACTCATCTCACCCCGCGTCTGCATCCGCAGGACCTGCCGGCGCTCAAGCGGGCCTTGGTCGAACACCTCAAGGGCCGCAGCGAGGATTACCAGATCGAATACCGTGTGCGCCACGGCGATGGCCACTGGGTCTGGATCGAAGACCGCGGCCGGGCCGTGGAGCGCAGCGTGAGCGGACGGGTGCTGCGTATGGTCGGCACCCGGCGAGACATCAGCGCCAGCAAGGAACTCGAGCAGCAACGGCAACTGGCGGCCACGGTGTTCGAAGCCGCCAGCGAAGGTATCGTGATTTTCGACCCCCACTACGTGCTACTCGCTGCCAATCAGGCGTTCACGCGGGTCACCGGTTTCAATATCGATGAGATGCTCGGGCGCAATGTGGTGGACCTACCGTGCAGTCGCGATGCACGCCGGCATTACCCCATCATTCGCCAAGCGCTCAAGCAACACGGCACCTGGCAGGGTGAGTTGGTGGAGGCGCGGGCCAACGGCGAGTTGTATCCGCAATGGCTGCAACTGAACGTCGTGCGCAATGCTCGGGGAAATGTCAGCCATATCGTGGGCTTCTTCGCCGATCTTTCGGCGCGACGCGAATCCGAAGAGCGGATGCGCTACCTGACCCATTACGACGAATTGACCGGGCTGGCCAATCGCTCGCTGTTTCGCGAACGCCTGCACGAAGCTCATCAGCGTGTGCGCCAAGGCGGACGGCGCAGCCTGGCGTTGCTGCATATCAACCTGGACCGTTTCAAGTTGCTCAACGACAGCCTCGGCCATGACATCGCCGACCAGTTGTTGCAGAAAATGGCACGACGTCTGATCAATGCGCTGCCCGAGGCGGATACCATCGCGCGGCTATCGGGCGATGAGTTTGCGGTGTTGTTCGATGCCTATGGCAACCTTTCGAGCCTGGCGCGGGTGGCGACTCGGTTGGCCGCCAAGCTGCGTGTGCCACTGACCATAGAAGGCCATGAACTGGTGCTCAGTGCCTCGATCGGCATCAGCCTGTTGCCCGACAACACGCGGGAAGTTGCCATGCTGGTCAGCCAGGCGAACATGGCTATGCAACATGCCAAGCATTTGGGGGGCAACAATTTCCAGTTCTACACCGACAGCCTCCAGGCCAGCACGCTGGAGCGCCTGCAACTGGAGAATCAGTTGCGCAAGGCCTTGGAAGAGCAACAACTGAAGGTTTTTTATCAGCCAAAACTGTGCCTGGCGACCGGTCGCCTGAACGCCGCCGAGGCGTTGGTGCGTTGGGATCATCCGGCCATGGGCCGTGTTCCACCTGGGGATTTCATTGGCCTGGCCGAAGAGACCGGGTTGATTGGGCCGATTGGTGAATTCGTATTGCGCCAGGCTTGTTGGCAGGCATGCGAATGGCAGCGCCAGGGGCTCGCGCCGATCAGGGTGTCCGTCAATCTGTCGGTGCATCAATTGCGCCAGGGCAAGCTGGTCAGCCTGGTGCGGCAGGTGTTGGAGGAAACCGGCCTGGCGCCCCAGTATCTGGAGCTGGAGTTGACCGAGAGCCAGTTGCTCGACAGCGTCGAACACATCATCGCCACGTTCCAGCAATTGCGTGACCTTGGAGTCAAGCTGGCGATCGACGATTTCGGCACCGGCTACTCATCCCTGAGTTACCTCAAACGCATCCCGGTGGATTACGTGAAGATCGACCAGGCGTTCATTCGCGGGTTGGGTGAGGGCAGCGTGGATGCGGCAATTACCCGGGCAATCATTGCAATGGCCCATGGGTTGTCGCTCAAGGTCGTGGCCGAAGGCGTTGAGCGGCAGGAGCAGCTCGAATTCCTCAGGAATGAACGTTGCGATGAGGTTCAAGGGTATCTGATCAGCCGGCCGGTGGAGGCTGAGGGGCTGGCGGGGTTGTTGCGGGCGCAACACCTGGTTGAATGAGCCTGGGCCACGACGATAACTTCCCCTCAGGCAACGAATTCGTCTCACGGGAAGTCATGGGAGCAAATTATTGGGTGATTGGCTAATGACCAATAGACGATTTCCCCCGGGTTGGAAGCTCAGGACTGGCCTGGAAATCAGCGGATCGGCAGCGTTGAAGGTTTGCGCTACGGCACAAGCTGCTACATCGGCGGATCCTCGGCCAAAACAAAGGGGCTGCGAGGCAATCCAGTTACGTTTTGGACGGGCAAAAAGCCAATTCTTGTAGTATAACTACAAGCTTGCTACATCCCGGCATCTGCCCATAACAAGAGTCCAGCCCCTTGAACCTGTTGCAACACATCGCCCAGTCACGCCACTTGCTACGCAAGTCGGAGCTGAAAGTCGCCGATCACGTACTGCTTGATCCTGCGGCCGTGATGCATAGCTCCATGGCCGATCTTGCCCACAGCGTCGGCATCAGCGAACCGACCATCGTGCGTTTCTGCCGGGCCATCGGTTGCTCGGGTTTCCAGGACCTGAAACTCAAACTGGCGCAAAGCCTGGCCGCCGGCGCGAGCTTCGGTCAGTTTGCGATCCATGAAGACGATTCCGTTGCTGACTACAGCCTGAAAATCTTCGACACGACCCTGCATACGCTGATGGAGGTTCGCGAGAAGCTCGACCCGGTGGCGTTGCAAAAAGCCGTCACGGCCATGTCCCAGGCCCAGCGTGTCGAGTTTTATGGCTTCGGCGCCTCGGGCGCGGTGGCAGCCGATGCCCAGCACAAGTTCTTCCGGTTGCTGCTGACGGCAGCGGCCTATTCCGACCCGCACATGCAGGCCATGTCAGCGGTGACCTTGAAACCTACCGATGTGGCGATCTGCATTTCCCAGTCGGGGCGTTCCAAGGACTTGCTGATCACCGCGAACCTGGTGCGCGAAAGCGGTGCCTCGCTGATTACCTTGTGCCCGAGCCAGACGCCATTGGCGGAACTGTCCACGGTGAACCTGGCCATCGACGTGCATGAAGACACCGAGATCTACACGCCGCTGACCTCGCGCATCGCCCACCTGGTGGTGATCGACGTGCTGGCAATGGGGGTCGCCATGGCCCGTGGTCCAAGCCTGGTCAACCACCTCAAGAGCGTGAAGCGCAGCCTTCGCAGCTTGCGGCTGTCGCCCAAGTCGGTGAAGGCGCTGGACGACTGAGTCCCAATCCCAGAGGTCGAGGGGGGCTTTTGTGCAAGGGAGCTTGCTCCCTCACCACAGGTGGCGTCTGCCCAAATTCATCGTCTTGTAATCTTCGCGCCGCCAAACCGTCATCCCGCTCCGTCATCGTAAAGCTCCCGTATACGTCTTGGGAGTCTCGACATGACCCAGTCCTACGAAGAACGCAGCGCCGTCAAAACCCGTCGTCAGCAGGAAGACCAGCGCCGCATGGCGTTTCGTCGTGCCATCGAAGACCGCTATGAACAGCGCCAGCTCCTGGCCGAAATCAGCGAATTTCCTGACGCGGCAGAGTTCAGTTACTGGCAGGCAGCGCCGGCGGCTTCCCGTCGAAACGCTCAACCAGGCCAATGATCTGGGCGCGCTCACCGCGAACGAATGCCAGGAAGGCATGAGCCACCGGTGACAGGCGTTTGGCTCGGGCCTGAACCAGGCACCAGCTGCGGTACAGCGGTAACTCCTCCACCGGCAGCTCGATGAGTGCGCCGGACGACAATTCCCGGCTCACGGCGTGGCGCGTCAACAGTGCCACGCCCAGCCCGGCCACCACGCACTCGCGCTGGGCCTCCGCCGACGCCACCTCCAGTGTCTGGGTGAAATGCACCCGTTTCTCCTTGAAGTACTCCTCGCAGGCCAGTCGCGTGCCGGACCCCGGTTCGCGCAACAGTAGCGTATAGGGCTCCAGGTCCTGCAAGCGCAGCGGGCCCATGTGGCACAACGGATGATCGGGCGGCGCCACGGCGACGATTGGATTGTTGAGAAATGGCAGGAATTCCAGGCCCATGTCCTGGGGAACCATGGACATGATCACCAAGTCGTCACGGTTGTCCGAGAGCCGGCGGATGACCTGGCCGCGATTGACCACCGTGAGGTTCAGGTTGACCTCCGGATGCTGGCGCTTGAACGCGGCGAACAGGTGCGGGACGAAGTACTTGGCGCTGGACTCCACCGCCAGCTTCAATTGGCCTTGCAGCGAACCCTGCATGTCCGAGAGCTGCATATCGAGGTTTTCCAGGCGTCCGAAGATGTCCCGGCTGGCACGTTGCAGGGCTTCGGCGGCTTCGGTCATGTAGAGTTTTTTGCCGACATACTCAAATAACGGTTGGCCAATCAGCTCTTCCAGGGAACGAATCTGTAGGCTAACGGCCGGTTGTGTGAGAGACATTTCATCAGCTGCACGGCTGTAGGACCTCAGGTCGCACACCTCGTTGAAAATCTGCAATTGACGCAATGTCATACGCATCAATGACTTACGCATTTTCTAAGCACCCTGGGCCGAGACGAATAGCTCAACTATAAGTCTTTGCTTATGCACGACCCAATAAATATTCATTTTTGTTAATCAACAGCCAGGACTAGTGTGGGGCTGCGACCAATTGTTACATCTGGTCACGCGTCGGCCTGGATCCCAGGCCGTGGTATCACCGGCTCAAGGGAACCTCCAATTGATAACAAAGATCCTGATCGCCAACCGTGGTGAGATTGCCGTCCGCATCGTGCGCGCTTGCGCCGAAATGGGCATTCGCTCGGTCGCGGTCTACTCCGACGCGGATCGCCATGCGTTGCATGTCAAACGTGCGGACGAGGCCCACAGCATTGGCGCCGATCCGCTGGCCGGCTATCTGAACCCGCGCAAACTGGTGAACCTGGCGGTGGAAACCGGCTGTGATGCCTTGCACCCCGGCTACGGTTTTCTCTCGGAAAACGCCGAACTGGCAGACATCTGCGCTGAACGCGGAATCAAATTCATTGGCCCTTCGGCAGAAGTCATTCGCCGCATGGGCGACAAGACCGAAGCGCGCCGCAGCATGATCAAGGCCGGTGTGCCGGTCACGCCGGGCACCGAAGGCAACGTATCGGGCATTGAAGAAGCGCTGACCGAAGGTGATCGGATCGGTTACCCGGTGATGCTCAAGGCCACGTCCGGTGGCGGCGGTCGTGGTATCCGTCGCTGCAACAGCCGCGAAGAACTCGAACAGGCCTTCCCGCGGGTCATTTCCGAAGCCACCAAGGCATTCGGTTCGGCGGAAGTGTTCCTGGAAAAATGCATCGTCAATCCCAAGCACATCGAAGCGCAGATCCTGGGCGACAGTTTCGGCAACGTGGTGCACCTGTTCGAACGTGACTGCTCGATCCAGCGCCGCAACCAGAAGTTGATCGAAATTGCCCCGAGCCCGCAGCTGACCCCCGAGCAGCGTGCCTACATCGGTGATCTGTCGGTGCGTGCCGCCAAGGCCGTGGGCTACGAAAATGCCGGCACCGTGGAGTTCCTGCTCGCCGAAGGCGAGGTGTACTTCATGGAGATGAACACCCGGGTGCAGGTGGAACACACCATCACCGAAGAAATCACCGGTATCGACATCGTTCGCGAACAGATCCGCATCGCCTCCGGGCTGCCGCTGTCGGTCAAGCAGGAAGACATCCAGCACCGTGGTTTTGCGTTGCAGTTCCGCATCAACGCCGAGGACCCGAAAAACAACTTCCTGCCCAGCTTCGGCAAGATCACCCGCTATTACGCCCCTGGCGGCCCGGGTGTGCGCACCGACACGGCGATCTACACCGGCTACACCATTCCGCCGTTCTACGATTCGATGTGCCTGAAACTGGTGGTCTGGGCATTGACCTGGGAAGAAGCAATGGACCGTGGCCTGCGGGCCCTGGATGACATGCGCCTGCAGGGGGTCAAGACCACCGCCGCGTATTACCAGGAGATTCTGCGCAATCCGGAATTCCGCAGCGGCCAGTTCAATACCAGCTTCGTTGAAAGCCACCCTGAACTGACCAACTACTCGATCAAGCGCAAACCCGAAGAGCTGGCCCTGGCCATCGCCGCCGCCATTGCCGCCCACGCAGGCCTGTAAGGAAGTATGACCATGTCCAAGAAGATCTTTGTTACCGACACAATCCTGCGCGACGCCCACCAATCGCTGCTCGCCACCCGCATGCGCACCGAAGACATGCTGCCGATCTGCGACAAGCTCGACAAAGTCGGCTATTGGTCGCTGGAAGTGTGGGGCGGCGCGACATTCGACGCCTGCGTGCGCTTCCTGAAAGAAGACCCGTGGGAACGCCTGCGCCAACTGCGCGCTGCGCTGCCCAACACCCGTCTGCAAATGCTCCTGCGCGGCCAGAACCTGCTGGGCTACCGCCATTACAGCGATGACGTGGTCAAGGCGTTCGTGGCCAAGGCTGCGGTCAACGGCATCGACGTGTTCCGTATTTTCGATGCAATGAACGACGTGCGTAACCTGAAAGTCGCCATCGAAGCGGTGAAGGCCGCCGGCAAGCACGCCCAGGGCACCATCGCCTACACCACCAGCCCGGTGCACACCATCGACGCGTTCGTGGCCCAGGCCAAGCAAATGGAAGCCATGGGTTGCGACTCTGTGGCGATCAAGGACATGGCCGGCCTGCTGACCCCATACGCCACTGGCGAGCTGGTGAAAGCGCTGAAAGCCGAGCAATCGTTGCCGGTGTTCATCCACTCCCACGACACCGCCGGCCTGGCCGCGATGTGCCAACTCAAGGCCATCGAAAACGGTGCCGATCACATCGACACCGCGATCTCCAGCTTCGCCTGGGGCACCAGCCATCCGGGCACCGAGTCGATGGTCGCGGCCCTCAAGGGCAGTGAGTTCGACACCGGCCTGAGCCTGGAACTGCTCCAGGAAATCGGCCTGTACTTCTACGCCGTGCGCAAGAAATACCACCAGTTCGAAAGCGAGTTCACCGCCGTGGACACCCGCGTCCAGGTCAACCAGGTGCCGGGCGGGATGATCTCCAACCTCGCCAACCAGTTGAAAGAGCAGGGCGCACTGAACCGCATGAACGAAGTGTTGGCGGAGATCCCGCGCGTGCGCGAAGACCTCGGCTTCCCGCCGCTGGTGACCCCGACTTCGCAGATCGTCGGTACCCAGGCGTTCTTCAACGTGTTGGCCGGTGAGCGCTACAAGACCATCACCAACGAAGTGAAGCTCTATCTGCAGGGCGGTTACGGCAAGGCGCCAGGTTCGGTGAACGAGAAGCTGCGTCGCCAGGCCATCGGCAGCGAAGAGGTGATCGACGTGCGTCCGGCCGATTTGCTCAAGCCGGAAATGACCAAGCTGCGCGGTGAAATCGGTGCGCTGGCCAAGTCCGAAGAGGACGTACTGACCTACGCCATGTTCCCGGACATCGGTCGCAAATTCCTCGAAGAACGCGAAGCCGGTACCCTGACCCCGGAAGTGCTGCTGCCAATCCCTGAGGCGGGCAGCGTGAGCTCGGCGGGCGGCGAAGGCGTGCCGACCGAGTTCGTCATCGACGTCCACGGCGAAACCTATCGCGTCGATATCACCGGTGTGGGCGTCAAGGCCGAAGGCAAGCGTCACTTCTACCTGTCCATCGATGGCATGCCGGAAGAGGTCGTGTTCGAACCGCTCAATGAATTTGTCGGCGGTGGCAGCAGCAAGCGCAAGCAAGCCACTGCACCAGGCCATGTCAGCACCACCATGCCGGGCAACATCGTTGATGTGCTGGTCAAGGAAGGCGACGTAGTGAAGGCCGGTCAAGCAGTGCTGATTACCGAAGCCATGAAAATGGAAACCGAAGTGCAGGCGGCCATCGCCGGCAAGGTCACCGCGATTCATGTAGCCAAGGGCGACCGGGTCAACCCGGGCGAGATCCTGATCGAGATCGAAGGCTGAATAAACAGCCTCGATACAACGTTTTAACCTCGGGGGGGCATGTGCTCCCCTTTTTTTTGCCCGTCAGAACATCATTCGCCACTGGCCCATCAGTGCACCGTTGCGGTTGTCCTGCCCCGTTTCACCGCGATAGTTCAGCCCTAGCGTGTGCCGTGGTGAAACGGCCAGGTCCAGCCCGGCTTCCAGGAGCAGGCTGTCACGGTCCAACTCGATACCTTCGACGGTATAGGTCGTGCCGGCGCTGACCAGGCGTTGATGGGCGCGGCCCCTGACCTCGCCGTACAGGTGTTTCCAGCCCAGATTCAAGCGGGGTGTCAGGCGCATGCCTTGGTCAAGCGGGAAGGGGCGGGCGAGGCGCAGGCCCAGGTCACTGTGGTAATGATCCTGAGTGCGAGCATCGAACTGCAACGCGGCATCTCCTCCTTTCTCGGTGTACCGATCACGCTGATAGTGTTGATAGCCCAGTTGGACATAGGGCTCGATAGCGAAATGACCGGCGTCCAGGTTGTAGCCGATTTGCCCAAAGACCTGTTGCGTGTTGGCATCGTAACGACCCTTGAGGCGATCGCTGAAACCGTTGTACGCCACGTGGCGCTTGGTGCTGCCGTCATGACGGCCATAAACGGCGCCCAGGCGCAGCGCCAGCGGCCCGTCCTGGCGCAAGGCATAGGCACCTACCAGCCAGCTGTCGAGCTGGCCGTCGAATTGACGGCTGTCCAACCGGGTTTGCGTTTTGCTGCCGAGTATTCCCAAGCGCCAAGCAGGGCTGACAGCCCAGTCGGTGCCTAGCATCAAACCCTTGGTTGAATGTTTCAGGGAATAACTTCCCAATTGCCTACCGATGCTGCCGCTGTTACCGATGGCCTGGACCCAGACTTGGCCGTCGCCCCGTGCGCCCCCGGGCTTTGTCGAGTCCATGGCCGAGAGTATTCCAGTGCTGATCGGCGCGACGCTGCTTAGGGTGGCGTTGCCCAGGTCGGCGGTGTTGTAGCCGCTCAATTGGTCGAGGGCGTTGGCGGCGGTGATCAGGTTGCTGCCGAGTAGGGCGTTGATGGCGGCGTTGGGTTTGGGAGTAGGTTTGGCCGGTTGCGGTTTTTCAATGCTGTCTGCAACTGCGCGAGCAGGATCAGAAGTTGCTGCCGTCTTGAGCGGAACATCGTTGCGCGCGTAGGTTAGGCTGACCTGCGTCTCGGTGGGGTGCAATGTCGCCGTCATGAATTCCAGCTCGCTGACTACCGACCCGAACTCCCCGACGATCTGCCCTGCTTTGATGACGGTATGCTCTTTTGCCTCAATGTACTCGCCGGATACACCGACGATCCTTAGCGTTGCGTTGTTCAAGGTTGCGGTATTTTCAACGTTGATCGTTGAGCTATGGCCATCAGCATCGACGCCGTAGGTCACTACGGCGGTTGGGGAAAACGATAAGTCCTTGGCAAAGGGTGCACCTATTTCAGGACCTACCTCCAATTGCCCCTCGACGTTCAGGAAGCCCACTGTCCCGGTACCGCTGAATGTTGCGCCTTCTCGCACATCCACACGACCGGTCACTGTTCCAGCGTTCGTCATGCGAGCACCTGGCTCGACAATCGCGTTATTTGCAACATCTCCCTTGTTGTCAAACTCACCGAGAACTCCGATCTGTCCGTCGATAAGGCCGGTGTTGATCAATTTGGTTTCTGGCTCGATCACTCCCCAGCCAGTGAAGCTCCCGGTGTGCTCCCATTCGCCTTTCGTGACGTGCAAGGCCAGGAAATTACGGGTTTTAGCCAATTTAGAGTGCGCGGCGTCGTCCAATCGCAACACGTTGGCTCCGCCACCGCCATCAACCATTCCGCCGAACGCACCATTTGCGCTGATGTTGACCAAGTCGTTGGCCTTGGTCAGTTTCATGCCGGTTTTTCGAGGTTTGTCGACATTGTGATGTTTGGTATCTGGAGCTTCTGCGAGCGCCTTGAGACGCTCCTGCAGCTCGGCAGTCGTGGGGATATCGGCAGGTTGTTGAGCCATCGAAACATCCACGCAGCCAAGGGCCAAGGCGATTGCCAGAGCAAGATGTTGGGGCAGGTATAAGTGTTGGGTCGGCATTGAGTGCGGCCTCTCATGAAGGAGGTCGAACTTTAAAAATTTCACCCTGGGCGGCGATGCCAGCTATCTCCTCGCCATTGGAAAGATTCGGCGGATGAAATTTGTAGGCTGCTCGTGCTGCGATCAGTGTGTTGTCTCGTTGGCACTCATGGTTCGAAGCTTTGCCCTACAACCCTTTCAGAAATGGTAAGCGCCGTTTGTGGGAGGCGGATTGGCTGGTGTGTATATCCGTTACCGCAGCAATGGATATACGCACTGTCCTCAAAGGCACCTCGGAACAGCTCAGCGATTATTCAGATAAGCCTTCCCATAATGCCGCTCCATCCGCGCCTGAATCAGCTCCAACGCAATGGACATCAACCAGTAAATAATCGCCGCCGTAGTCAGCATCTCGATATAGCGATAACTGGAACGACCATAAGACTGCGCCAAAAACATCACCTCCCAAACCCCCATCACCGAGATCAGCGAAGAGTCCTTGAGCATGGAGATGAATTGGTTGGTGGTCGGCGGGATGATGGTGCGCATCGCCTGGGGCAGGGTGACGCGCCAGAAGATCACGGTTTCGCTCAGGCCCAGGGCGAGGGAAGCTTCACGTTGGCCATTGGGGACGCCGAGGATACCGGCGCGGAAGATTTCGCTCAGGTAGGCGCCGTAGTTCAGCGACAGGGCGATGATCCCGGCGGCGATGGCGCCCGGGACTACGCCCAGCTGGGGCAGGCCCAGGTAGATCAGCAGGATTTGGATCAGCAGCGGCGTGCCGCGAAAGAACGACGCATAGAAACTGGCGATACCGAACGCCACCGCACTGCTGGACAGCCGCGCCAGGGCGGTGATGAAGCCCAGCAATGACGAAGCGACGATCGAGCACAGACACAGGAACAACGTCAGCACCGCGCCTTGCAAAAAGCCATTGGGCGCCAGATGCATGCCCAGCAGGTTCGGCAGTTTGTCGAGGATGATGGAGAACTTCAGGTCGAAGCTCAGGAAGAAACTCGCGAACAGCACCAGCATGGCCGCCCAGGTCAGGTACAGCCGGGTGCGAAAACCGAAGATTTTCTGCAAGCGTGACTCAGCCACCGGTGGCGGTGGCTGAGGGGGTGGAAAAGAAGTCATTGGGTAATGTCGGCGCCGATCCATTTTTGCGAGAGTTTGCTCAAGGTGCCGTCCTGTTTCAACTGGGCAAAGACTTCACGCACCTTGTTGTCCCACTGGGCGTCGCCCTTTTCGATGGCCACCGAGTTCGGCTCGGAGTAGAGCACCTCGCCGGCCAGCTTGAAGCGCTTGTCTTCGGTCAGGCGCGGCTGTGCGGTCACCAGGTTGGTCAGCACCGCGTCCAGTCGCACCCCGGCGCCCAGGCCCAGATCCTGGAAAGCCACGTTGTCGGTGTCGTACGGGGCAATCTGCACGTCCTCGAACGGATAGCTCAGTTGAGTATCCTCGGCGCCTTCGATCACCAGGTTCTTGTTCAGGTAGCTCTCGTAGCTGGAAGCGCTGGTCAGGCCGACCTTCTTGCCGCTCAGGTCTTTGGCGCCGTGGATACGGTCGTCCTTGGCGTTGACCACGATCACCGCTGGCGAAGCGTAGTACTGCACCGGGAAATCGAACACTTCGGCGCGTGCCTTGCTCGGCGTCATGGAGCAGATGCAGATGTCATAGCGCCCGCTCCAGTGACCGGCCGCGATCACGTCCCAGGAAGGGGTTTCCAGGCGCAGCTTCACGCCCAGTTTCTGCGCCACCGCCTTGGCGACGTCCACGTCAAAACCGTCGAGCTGGTTCTGATCGTTAAGGAACGAGAAGGGCGGATAGCTTTCCATCAGCACGCCGACCAGTTCTTTTTTCTGTTCGACGCGATCCAGCGTGGCGCCGGCGAACGCTTGCGAAGAGGCAGCCAGCAGAGTCAGGCCCAGGGCCAGCAGTGGTTGTAATTTCATGTGAGGGCCCTGATAGAAAAATAAGTTGTAGTTCACCGAATGGTGCGTATTAAATAGTTATAAGAACAACTCCGGTAGTGAGTATTTTTCATAAGCTTATGAGTGAATCGCATATGGGCTCAGCAACGACAGTCATTCTCGATGGCGGCATGGGCCGCGAACTGCAACGCCGGGGCGCGCCGTTCCGACAGCCCGAGTGGTCGGCGCTGGCCTTGAGCGAAGCGCCCCAGGCGGTAGAAGCCGTGCACGCGGCCTACATTGCCAGCGGCGCCAACGTGATCACCAGCAACAGCTATGCGGTGGTGCCGTTTCATATTGGCGAGGCGCGTTTCGCCGAAGAAGGCCAGGCCCTGGCCGCGCTCGCGGGCGAGTTGGCGCAGCGGGCAGTGCGCGCTTCGGGTAAAGCGGTGCAAGTGGCCGGGTCGCTGCCGCCCTTGTTCGGCTCCTATCGGCCGGATCTGTTCGACGCTTCCCGCGCCAGTGAATTGCTCGCGCCCCTGGTGAACGGCCTGGCGCCCCATGTCGACTTGTGGCTGGCCGAGACCCAAAGCTCCACGGTCGAAGCGCGGGCGATTCACGCCGGGTTGCCGAAGGACGGCAAGCCGTTCTGGCTGTCGTTCACCCTCAAAGACGAAGACACTGATGAAGTGCCACGCCTGCGTTCCGGCGAACCGGTGGCGGACGCCGCTGCGGTGGCGGCTGAGCTGGGCGTCGAGGTGCTGTTGTTCAACTGCAGCCAGCCAGAAGTGATCGGCGCGGCCATCGATGCCGCGCGGGACACCTTCGCGCGCCTGGGTGTGAAGATCCACATCGGTGCCTACGCCAACGCCTTCCCGCCGCAACCGAAGGAAGCGACGGCCAACGATGGGCTCGATCCGCTGCGCGAAGACCTTGATCCGCCAGGCTATCTCCAGTGGGCGGCGGACTGGCAAAAACGCGGGGCCAGCCACCTGGGCGGCTGCTGCGGGATCGGGCCGGAGCATATTGCGGTGTTGGCGCAAAAGCTGGTCTAAGGGGTTGGCGGTCGGAGGGTAATAAATACATTGGCTGTTCGACCGCCATCGCGAGCAAGCTCGCTCCCACAATAATGCAGAACCTGTGGGAGCGAGCTTGCTCGCGATGGCTAACGCTCAGCCGCCGCATCCTTTCAAGCGTGCAATCCCGCCGCCGCAAACATCGGCTTACGCTTTTCTCCACAGCCCGTCCCCACACCTATACATATGTACGTCATTCCCGCTGAAACGGCGCGATAGGGTCCCAGCCCTACTCATCACCGGGACACCTGAATGACTGTCTTCCCTGAAAATGCACCTGGCGTAACGCCGCATGCTGCCGGCGTACTGCTCAGACCCATCAGCCTGTTACCCCACGGTATTCGATTTCAACCCCATGAATTCGCCGATCAATGGCTAAATCAATGGGGCCTTATTGGCGATACGCGGGTACAGGTCACTTATCAAGAGGTCGAGACAGTCGATTCGGCCGCTCAAAGAAAAACCTCATGGGTGCCTCTGCGTGACGCTGTGACACGAGGTTTTTTGATTGCCCATCAAAGCAGGGCGACCGCTGAGCCTTCTGCGCGCGAGGGTTGGGTTTATCCCCACCGAAGTCATATGTCCCTGGGCTTCCCCTCACTGCGGGTCAACGGTAAAGGCCTTTCAGCAGACGTTTTGCAGCAATTGCACGCCGGCATTGCGCCCGGCTACCAGGGCATTGGGCAGCCCGTCATTACTGAGGTGGACGCCCAAGGCAATCTGCTCAGCCCCCGTGAAAAAGAACAGATCAGGCAACTGGGGCACCTGGATGCCAATCAGGTGAAACTGGCGCGTCTGTTCGCCGCTTTGCCAACGTTCGACACCGTGCTCAAGCGTCTGCTGGTCAGCCGCATCAAGGCAAAGATCCCTGAGCGGAAATTCCGCGCCTCACTGCTCCAGGGCATCGACCCGGATCACTGGTATGTGAACCACTTTGATGTGGACTCGCTCGGTGGTCGTTCATTGACCGCCTCACAGTGCTTTACCGACGTGATGTTGGGCTGTTTAGCGACGGATACACCGCCCACTTACTCGCGCGGTGGCGTGGGCTTCTACACCCGTCCGGATTCGGTGGAAGAGGTCGACAGCGTATTCGTCAGCCCGCTGGACGCGAAAATTCCAGCGATCATGGAGTCCGCGTTCTATATCGCCGACCCCGTAACCAATGACAGCTTGAAGCAGCAGTTCCGTGACGATCTCAGCGCCTTTCGCCACGACAGAAAC
The DNA here is from genome assembly GCF_018325865.1 of Pseudomonas sp. St386. Taxonomy (NCBI): domain Bacteria; kingdom Pseudomonadati; phylum Pseudomonadota; class Gammaproteobacteria; order Pseudomonadales; family Pseudomonadaceae; genus Pseudomonas; species Pseudomonas sp. St386. Next base: position 6,724,817 of record NZ_AP021900.1, on the reverse strand, counting down.
GGTGCAGATGTGCTCGATACGTCGACCACTGAAGCGGCGCTTGCTCATCTGCTGTCCCGACGATTCCTGCATCTTTTCGACTTGTACAAAGTCGACCGGGATCCGACCACCCCGTTAACCCAAAGCGCGCGAACCCTGCAGGATGAAGAGGATCGCCTGCTGGACCTCATCACCACTCACCCTTCGATGGCGGACAGAAGCCGTTTGCTGCGTGCGCCCATTCCCCATGTCTATGCCGTCATGCTCGACATGGGCGCTGCGAAGCCACAGAAATGGCCCGCTGCGATGGTGATCAAGCGCACGGATCAGTCTTCGCTGTTCCTGTACTCCCTGGAAGGGGGAATACAGCGCTTTCGCTCTTTCCAGGACCTGGTCAATCACGTCAGCCCGACCTACGCGGGACAGAAGCGTGGGATCCGGGATATTGCTTCTGAACTGTCCGAGTCTGTTTTTGCCGTGGCGGCGGACGACCTGCTGCGGCACCAAGGCGCCGCGCTGGAGGCGGTCCTGAATGCCTCGGGCAACGAGACACTTACTTTGGCGGCTTATGCGCTGAAGGCTGAAGATGCACTGGGGTTGCCCATGTTGTCGCTGGCCGGGCCGCTGGCGGTACGCCGGGAAACCCTGGTTGAAAACAACCGCGCCGATTTTTATACAACCGCAACACGTGCGGAAAAATCGAACTACCGCAGCCTGGAGACGCAGGTATTGGAAGCCGCCTACACACTGGCGGGTAGCGATATCCCGACGTTGTTGCAGTTCACCCGCCAGAAGATCAAGCAGTACCTGCAACACACGGTGCATCCCGGCGTCGATCCCGACCCGGACAAGACCCTGGTCACGCTCTCCTATGGCAAAGGCGCCAACCCAAGGCAGTCACGTATCGCCAGCCTGACCGAGTTGATGCTCGATAACCTGCGCCCGACTCAATACCCGAACGCGATGAGAGAAGTGCTGGCCGTCTACCTTGCCGATCAAGATGGCCAGCGTATCCGGCATCCGGCCAACGGCTTCCTGATCACGTTGACGGGCGGTGAGCTTGCCAGGATGGCGACGCACATTGATGCCGGCGGCCGTTATGAAACCCTGCTCCGGAAGGAAATGAATAAACCTGACTACAAAGCAGCCTGGCAGGCGGCCTACCTGGCCAATATGAAATTCAAAGGCCATGAGGCCGGGCTCAGGGGCGATGAAGTCTTCAAGACCACCGTGCTCGATAGGGCCTTCCATCCACCGAAGCCCAAGAAGTTGATTGCTCTCTGGCTGCAGGCTGTTCTGCAATCGTCCGTTGCCGAGACACGTGCGCTGGTCCAGGGACGAAGGGTGCAGGTCTATGGGCTTGTGCTGGGTGGAAGTGTCGGGGCTGGTGGGCAGCATGGGACGATGGGCAATGCGAGCAGCATTGATGGCGTGCTGGTTTTTTCCGATCAGGACGGGCCGGACATCAAGGGAACCGTGGGGGTCTATTTTCCGGACAGCCCCGAGGGTGATGACTTCCATGAGTTTTCCAGTCTGGGCGAGGGGGTGGCGGGGCTGTTGCAGCAAGAGCAATGGCAGGGATATTTCCGCTCACGCATTTGCACCCTTGATCCCGAAGAGATAAAGCGCACGTTGGGGCAACAACGTGGCCGACCGTTGATCCGCGGCGCGTTGATCCCTGGCAATCTTCTCGAGACCCTCCACCGCGCGCACGTCAATTTCCATAGCGCTTATGGCGATCACCGCTCCAACAGCAACCGGGATGTTCATCGCCAGACGGCTGCCAGGCTGGTGATGATGTCGATGGAAACGTTCATGGACCTGGCCGGTATCCTCCTGGTTCCTGGTTTGCAACTGCTCAAGAGCGCCATCAAGACCGGCTGGTTGATGGTCAGGACCGGCGCTGTTCCAGCGAACCTGACCACCTTGGTCTTTGTCCACAGAGTGGCCAATTATGGCGGACGAGGGTTGGCGGGTGGCGTGAGTGTTCCAGTACGGGGACAGTCCTCTTTCCTGGCCGTGACGGCGCGCCAGAGCCGGGGCGAAACATTGGCAGGCCTGCCTTTGGAAGACGCGCTTTACCGCCGTTATGCCGTGGCGGATACCTCGTTGCTACAAGGGCTGGTCGCCGATTCCCAGGGCTTTTATCGCCCCGCGCTCAATAACAGCGTCACGCGTCCCGTGTACGTGCGACAACCCGATGGGACGGTGTTCCGGGTGCACGACCATACGAAGTTGACGGCGACCGAGGCCACCCTTGTCGACCCTGCTACCGGGTTGAGTATCCGTTCCAGTGGCGTGATGAGAAGTACCGTGGCGCGGATGCCCAATGGCGAGTGGCGCGCTATAGGGTTTGGTCGGGGTGGTGGGAAGCGTCCGGCACCGGCTGAACCGGGTCCCTCGAAACCCAAGGTGCCTGCTCCGTCGCCGGCGTCTGTTTCCGGTTTGATCCGCACACCAGGCGTCTGGAATACTCAAGTCATGGAGCTGGTCCCGGCCATCATCACGCGCCTTGCGAGCTGGCCGCAAAACCGCAGCTTGCTGATCATCGATGAGATCACGGCAGAGCGTAGTTGGTCTGTGCGCTTTACCCCGGGCGAGGTGGAAAGTGTCTATCCGATGAGCAACCACCCAGGACAGTCGAGCACCGATATTGTCTTGAGACGAACGGCCCAGAACCATTACAGCCTGGTGCTGGGAGACCGTGTCGAGGAGATCCCTGGCGACGGTGATTGTTTTTTCGATGCCGTTGCCCGTGGGCTGAATGAAGGGCAAGCGCAGGAGACTTTCTCGATGCAGGGGCTGCGTAATGCAGCGGCCGACTATGTCGATCAACATCCGGAATTGAATCAGTACATGGTGTCGCGAGCCTCCGGGGTCCGACAAGCGCTCTTTGAAAATGCCCCCTGGCTGGAAAACCTGCTGGACGAGGAGGCATTGTCCGATCTCAGCCGGATCATCTACGGGGCCCCCAACCCGTATCGCTTGTTTCAACCGACTCAGGATTACCTGCGGCTATACGCAAACAGCGTAGGTCGCCGGACGCTGTTTGCGGCGCGAGAGGCCGACCTGCCACCGGAGGTGCTGCAGCAAATCGGGCGTTACTTATCGCCCCGTTCCCCAGAGCAACTGATGCCCAGCAGCGCACCGTATTACACCCGGGAGAACCAGACCCTGCGGCAGTTTTTCCAAGATACCCTGCTGGGTCCTGTCGAGGATTTGCACCTCACCGAACTGCTCAATAATGAATTCCTCCGGCTGTCCCAAGGCGTGATCCATATCATGCTGGAATACGGAGTCAGGGCCCGGCAACTGACCGACCATCACCCCAGGAATCAATTGGCCTACGTCAAGTTCGACCAGGCCAGGCATGGTCATCTTGATGATAACCAGCTTGAACAATTGCTCGACGGTGCCTACCTGGTGGACCGCGACGACCTGGCTCAGGTGAAATTGAGATTCGAGCGTGAAACGGGCCGGGTAATCGATGACGACTCAGAACTGATGGAGCAGTACATTTATTACGATCGGGCTGAAAGCACCCGTGATCTGCTCATCGCGTCCCTCGAACGTTTCCCCGATTTGTTGAGGCGGGCGAATCTCCTCCTGAGGTCTGCGGTTATTTCATCCAACCTGGACGGCATGTTGCCTGTGAACGTAGTTGCAAGATGGCTGCGTAATCCGGCGCTCTCCGAGCGGCGACTGCGAGTCATCTCTGAATATGCCGATACGCGTTACAAAGAAGTGGTGAGGCACGGCGATATCGTTATCCACTGGATGCGATTGTTCGATGACAGCAATCTGCAGAATATCGTCACCCATCAACGGGTACTGACGGCGTTTTGGGATTACCTGGAAAGGCCGCCGGTGAAGGCTGGCGAGGTCGACCAGGCGCCTGTCATCCGGTTATTCAGCGCACCGGGGCAATTGCCCTCCAATACCCGAGTGAACATTTTGTTCAATACCCCAAATCTATGGAGCTCGCTGCAGCGTCTCCCCAGGCATCACGCCGTGCAGATCTGGGACGATCTGACTGGATCTCAATTTAGCGATTCCGTGATTCAATTCACGCTCGAGCGCCCCGGCGTGCTTCGTTCCGCGCTGGATTTTGTGCTCGCATTAAGAGGCAATCTTCGTGCGAACCGGATTGTCAGGGAGCTGTTCAGCGTTGACCAAAACCGCGCCCAACAGTATCTGTACAATTTTGATTTCCCGGTCAATCGCTTGGGGCACAGCCTTTTGGACTTCGTGACGTATCTGGAAAGCCACATGGCCGTGCCGGACTGGGCCTGGCAGTACCTGAAGAGAGGGGTGACACCCGAATCGCTCAAGACTTTTGGAGAGATGAAACCGAAACCGGAGTGATCGGGCGGTTGGCAGCCAATGAGTTCATTGCCTATTAATCGCCATCGCGAGCAAGCTCGCTTGTATGTTTAGACTTGAAGGGGTGGGCGGGACTAAAAGCTCGATTCCGACTCTAGCCAGTACGGACCGTGGGAGACTTCTCGTCCCGCCCTTTCTACCCAAAGCGCCAATAAGGAATTCATCGGTAAACCGACGATAGAGACAAGCCAGCGCAAAGGTAGACCCCGACAAGCACCTAAACCCTAGCTCCGAGGATTCGTCATGACAATCCTTACCTCGCAGACGGTTGTTGGTATCGATATAGCCAAGGCCGAAATTGTTGTTTATCGCTCTGATCTGCAAGCCATCGACACTATCAAGAATGATCGAACAGCCCTCAAGCGCTGGCTAAAAACGTTGCCCACCCAAAGCGCTCTTGCCGTTGAAGCCACCAATATCTATCACCTGGATACCGTCGAGCTGGCTCACGCGATGGGTCATCAGGTCTATGTCGTGGATGCTTACCGGGTGAGCAACTATCGTCGCGGCATCGGCCAAAGAGCTAAGAACGATCCTTGTGATGCCCGTCTTCTGGCGCGGTATTTGACCAATGAACAGCACGAGCTGCGGCTCTGGAACCCGCCACCGAAGGCTTACACGACATTAAAAAGCCTGCTTCATCGGCGCGCGACGCTGGTCAAGAATCACGCCGGTCTTATGTTGAGCTGGGCCGACGAACCCTTGTTAAAAAAAGCGCTGATTGCTCAGCAAAAAGCGTTCAAAGAGGCGATTCAGGCCATCCAGAAGTTGCTACAAAAAGTTAGCAAAGAGTCGGGAATTGAGGCGAATATCGACCGCTGCAAAGCCATCGAAGGCGTTGGTGAACTGGTCGCAACTGGGTTGGCGACGAGTTTTATGCGAGGTGATTTTGCGGACAGTGATGCATTTATCGCGTTTTTAGGGATGGACCTGCGGGTCGATGATTCTGGAAAAAAGAACGGTCCCCGATACCTGAGCAAAAAGGGGGATCCAGAAATACGCCGATTAGCTCATATCGCTGCAATGACGGCATGTCGCTCGCCTAGATGGAAACCGTTTTATGAGTCGTACCTGGTCAGAGGCTTCTCAAAAACCCAGGCATTGGTGGTGCTTGCTCGCAAGCTCTGCCGGGTGGCATTTGCCTTGATGAAAAATCAGAGCGAATACCAGCCGAAGCCTATGTTGCAGGGTTGCCCTGCAACATAGAATCTCCCACAGTCAATCTGTGATGATCACTTAATCCAGGTCCACAACAGATCCACTGTGGGAGCGAGCTTGCTCGCGATGGCGGAGCGTCAGGCACCGATAGCTATGCCCGACACTCCACCAACCCACGCACCTGCCCACCCTCGCGCTGATTGTCCTCACTCAACCAGCGCTCGAAGCCCGCGGCTATCGCCGGCCATTCCGAGTCCAGTATCGAGTACCACGCGGTGTCGCGGTTCTGGCCCTTGACCACCATGTGCTGGCGAAACACCCCTTCAAACGTGAACCCCAGCCGTTCGGCCGCATATTTGGAGCGGGCATTGCCGTTGTTGCATTTCCACTCCAGCCGGCGATAACCCAGGGCGAAAGACTCCTTGGCCAGCAGATAGACCGCCTCAGTGCTTTTCGGCGAACGCTGCATCGGCGCGCCGAAGGTCACGTGGCCGATCTCGATGCGGCCCTGGGCCGGGACGATGGACATCAGGCTGAGAATGCCCTGCACCTCGCCACTGGCGCGGTCGATCACGCTGAAGAAATACGGGTCGGTATTGGCCGCATGGTTGTTCAACCAGGCATCGAACGCGACGCGATCCGTGAACGGGCCATAGGGCAAGTAATCCCAGAGTTTAGGGTCGGCACCGGGGCCTTCGAGGGCTTGCCAGAGGCCATCGGCATGCCGCGCCGGATCGAGTTTTTCCAGGCGGATGAAACGCCCTTCGAGCACCTGTGCAGAGGGCGCCGGGACACCTTTCCAATCGGCGAGTGAAGTCGACATGCTGCGCTCCTTAAAGGGCTTTGCGAAATTGAATGAAGCCTGGGCGCTCGGCGATGCGCTCGTACAGCTGGATCGCCGTGGCGTTGGTTTCGTGGGTCAACCAGTGCACCTTGCAGCAACCATCGGCCTTGGCGGTGGCATAGACGAATTCGATGAGCTGGCGGCCCACCCCTGTGCCACGGCTCTGTTCCGTTACCAGCAGGTCTTGCAAGTAGCAGGAGTTCTCGATGCTCCAGTTCGAACGGTGATAGATGAAGTGCACCAGGCCTACCGCCGTGTCGCCATCCCAGGCGAGGGCAGCATGGGTTGGTTCACGCTCATCGAGCAAGCGCTGCCAGGTGCTTTGGCTGACGGCGTCCGGCAATTCGGTCTTATAGAACCGCAGGTAGGCCTGCCACAGCGGCAGCCAGGCGGCGTGATCGTCGGCGTTGACGAGGCGGATTTCAGGTTGGCTCATGTTCACTCCTTGGACGATTGTTCAGGCATCAGGTGGGCGAGCGCCCGGTCCTGCGGGTCGGGGCTGGCGGCGAGGCCGTTGCGTACGCCGGCGGCATCCGCGGGGCTACGGTTCTGGCTGAGCTTGCGCTTGCCTTCCAGGCGCTGGATGGGCAGGGCGAAGCCGACGATGGCCTTGAGCATGCTGTCGATGTACTCGGGCGGCGCATCATCGATCTTCCACGACTGCTCGCGACCGGTTTCGTGGCGGTCGGTGAGGGCGCCCACCAGGTTGCGCAGGCGATGAGCGTCGCTGAACACCTCGGCGCTGCCGTAGGCGTGTACGGCCACGTAGTTCCAGGTCGGCACGACCTTGCCGTGTTCGGCCTTGCTGGCGTACAACCCTGGGCTGACGTAGGCATCGGCCCCGGCGAATATCACCAGGGCTTCGGCGCCGGCTTCCAGGTCGCGCCATTGTGGATTGGCCCGGGCCATGTGGCCGTAGAGGCTTCCGTTCGGCCCTTGTTGCGTGTCCAGCAACAGCGGCAAATGACTGGCCTGCAAACCGTGTTCACCCTGGGTGACCAATACGGCCAGGCGGCAATCGCCGATCATCTGGTGCAGTTCGGGCAGGTCTTCGACGGCAAAGGCTTTGGGGTTGTACATGATGATTTTCCTTGGCGAATGCGAGCATCCTAGGCAGGCTATTGGTCTGTTGTAAGAGCCACTTCTGGCCAATTCGATAGGTCCATTCGTGAGGGCTGTCATGCACAACGCCGCGCCGCCATTGTCATTCAACCCCGCAGGCATTGAGCTGGACCGCCGCCAGGGGCTCAGCCGCCAGCTTTACCAGGCATTGCGTACCCGGGTGCTCGATGGGCGCCTGGCCAGCGGCACGCGCCTGCCGGCCAGCCGTGACCTGGCGGCGGCCTTGTCGATTTCGCGTAACAGCGTGGTGCGGGCCTATGACCAGCTCTACGCCGAGGGTTTCATCGAAGGGCGGGTCGGTGACGGTACATATGTGGCGAAACTGTCCTCGACGACGTTGCCGCTGAAAAACATATCCACAAAAGTATCCACAGGGTTTTCAACAGGCTTACCCACAGCCTTATCCACAGATTGGCTCGATTTGCCTGTAGGTCCATCCAGTAAAGTTATCCACAGCGACGCGCTGAACCGCGTCGAAAAACATCATTTGGCCCAACCGCCCAGCGGCCCGCCGCGAGCGTTTCGGGTCGGTGTACCGGCTTTCGATCTGTTCCCTTTCGACGTCTGGGCCAAGCTGAATGCGGCTTTCTGGCGCAAGCCGGATCTGCAGCAGCTGTGTTATGGCGATTCCCAGGGCGATGCGCGCTTGCGCGGGCTGATCGCCGCGTACTTGCGCAGCTCCCGGGGGCTGCACTGCACGGCTGAACAAATTGTGATCACCAGTGGCGCACAGCAGGGCATCAGCCTTTGTGCACAGCTGTTGGTCGACCCGGGCGACGTCGTGGCGGTGGAAAATCCCGGCTATCGCGCGGCCGGGCACGCGTTCGCCGTTGCCGGTGCCGACGTCAGGGGCGTGCCAGTGGATGGCGATGGCTTGGATTGCGCCGCGCTGGGCGCGTTGAGCCACTGTCGGCTGACCTATGTCACACCGTCCCATCAATACCCGACCGGGGTGGTCATGAGCCTGCCACGGCGGTTGGAACTGCTGGCCTGGGCCGAACGCAACGACGGCTGGATCGTCGAGGATGACTACGATGGCGAGTACCGCTACAGCGGCGCGCCACTGGCGCCCTTGGCGGCACTGGATCGCCAGGGGCGGGTGCTTTACGTCGGCACGTTCGGCAAAGTGGCGTTCCCGGCCCTGCGCCTGGGCTACCTGGTGCTGCCGCCGGGCTTGGTCAACGCCTTCGCCCGACGGCGCGCCGTGGACGTGCGCCACTCCGAAGTCAGCACCCAGGCGGTGATGGCCGAGTTCATGGCCGCCGGGCATTTCCAGCGGCATATCCGGCGTATGCGCAGGGCCGCCCTGGTTCGGCGTGATGCGTTGCTGGCGGGCTGGCCCACGGCGGTTGCGGGTGTCGGAGCCCTGCCCACTGTCGTGGCCGGGCTGCATCTCACGGTCCCGGTGGAGAGCATCGAGCGCGAGCGCGAACTGATCGCCCAAGCGACGAATGTGGGTGTGGAAATCAATGGCCTGAGCAGTTATTGGTTGCCCACCACCCCGTCGCAAGTGCGCGCCGGGCTGGTGCTCGGGTTTGCGGCGGTCCCGCCAGCGGCGATTGGCACCGCGCTGGCGAACCTGTCGAAGGCCTGGAAACCCTGAGGGCGCGCCGTCGGGGCATCGGCAGCGGCCCTGGTTTTATGGCCGTTCCTTTGGAAAAAAAACCTGCTGGGCGTGGTCCATGGCAATTTCGCTACGGTAATGATTGATCAACTGACGCTGGCTAAAGCCTTTTGTAGAGACATCAGCTATCCCCAGAACCACCTGCTCCACTGTTTTCAGGCGTGCCGAAAGGAACGTACGGGCAGGCACCCAGTTCGTGGAGTAGTGAAAGTCGGCGAACCAGAGCGTCTTGTTGGTCTTCCTGTCCTTGATTTCATACCTGTCGAGGTAACCATGTGTGCGGCCCTTGATGCGTTGGCGGTTTATCCGTTTGGTGATGGAAATACGGTTTCGGTCTTTCAGCCAGATCACGCCGCTCATGGTCGGAGGGCTCTGCTTGATGATGTTCAATACGGTTTCGAATTCCTGTTCATAGAGCGACTTCGATTCTCTTTTGAGGCGCAATCGCAAGGATTCGGCCGAGCGCTGCTGCGCCTCTGATATTTCAATCGTTTCGTTGGTGGCAACGCCTTGTGCCTGGTCGAGTGCCTTCCTGATCGCGATGCCGACCTTCTCCATCCTGCTGGCGTGGGCATTGAGGATCATTGCCACACCGGCCGGTGTCCGGCCTGGCTTTTTCAAGTCTTGTTCGATTTGCGCCTTGAACGCGGTCAGTCCGTCAATCAGGGTTTGGCCTTTGCGAACGCTCGTGTCCAGTGAAGGGACTGCCAGGGGAGGCGGGTCGGACATCACGTGGGGCGCCCATTCGCCGGTTTCCTTGCGGTGGAACGAGACGATGATTTCCTCCGAGAACGGATTCTTCACATCGACCCAATCCGTTTCCTCGTGCAGCTGCGATAAGCGAGGCTCGCCACTGATGACGCCCCAGAAGCGTGCCCTGATGAATTTTTTCCTGGCCCGCGGACGTGGCTCATGAGGGCTGCCTGACCTGCGCCGGTTGCTTCGCTCATCAAGGGCTTGCGCCAACTGCTCCAACGCTCGTCTTTTACATTCGCCCATCTGTTTGACCAGTCGAGTGAGTTGTACAGGGTTGGTGCTGCCTCGGTATTCGCTACCCATGTACTCGAGATGTTCTTCGATGGCGGCGAACTGTTCCGTCAGGCTGCCGAGCGCATCGATTTGTTCATCCAGCCGGATCATGCTTCGCTCATCCATGGCGTCGCGCAGGCTTTGGAAGGCCACCGTGGCGTTGTCGACAATACGGTTAATTTCCACCCAGCCTTCAGGCATCGTCTCGACGCTTTCAAGAGACAGGCAGAGGTGGCGGTACATATCCACCTGGATAAGTCGCAGATCGTCACTTTTGTAGACCGGCATCTTTGCGCGGTACTGACGGACAAACTCAAAGCCTTCGCGCCCCATCTCCTTGAGCCTGGAAAAACGTGTCTCCATGTAGTCCAGGCGCTCGATCATGTCGTGACCGGCGTTGATCATGGTGTTGGCAGCATCGATGTGTTGTTGCTCCAGCACCTTGACCTCGGACGTGATCATGCCCATGGCATCGGTCAGGGCAGGCGTAAAGCGCTCTCGCAATACATCCATTTCCGCGAAGGTGAAATTCACTTGCGCATTCAGGTAACCAAGGCTGACGCGAGGGTAATCGGGGCGTGACTGAAAGACCGGCCATTCAATCAGGGTCTTCAGCGCTTTTTCATAGTTCTCCCGCTGGGCTTCCAGGGTCGTCAGATACGCCACACGCTTGGTTTCCCGCGCTGCGCCGGATGCCTGGTTCATTTCCTGCGCGTCCATGGTCAGCAACGTCTGGTTCGCCGGTTTCTGTTCTTCAAACTGGTTGAGTTCGGCCAGCAGCTCCACGCTGCGGCGTCGTGCCTCGGCGACGACCCTCTGCCGGGCACCTTTTGAGCCGCCGCCGCGTAAGCGCAAGCGGGTATCGATCTGCCACTGGCCGCGCGCATCATGGATCACCGGAGGGCCGGAACGGGCTCCGTCGATGATGCAGATCTGGTCGCCCTCTACGGTGACCTCGAACCATTTTCCCGACATCTTTGCGTACCACTTCCCACCCTTCGCATAGAGGCCCCTGAGCGCGCCTTCGGTCCTGGGTTGTCCAGGGGAATCGGGAGCCGCGATGCTGAAGCTATCGAGCAGATTGGCGCGCTTGCTCGACCTGCCCATCAACGCACCGCTGGTATGAACGACCTCGTAGTGCTCTTGCGGCAGCTCTGTCTTGGTGAGCGGCGCGAGCGTTTCGATAATGAGCTTGGGTTTGAGCACTGGCGGGATTTGTGGTGGGGCAATCTCCGGGGCCTCTGTCGGACGACTACCTTTGCTCGCCCTGGTGCGGTCAATCACGTAATGGATGATCCCCAAGGAGACGTTCAACAACACATCGACAAAGAGCGCCCACTTGGCCTGGCTACTGGTTTCTTCGTCACTCTGCGTCAGCTGTTCAAGGTCGTTCAGAATCTGCCAGAGCCAGGTCGTGGTGGCCACCGTGGTGCCGAGGTAGGGCAGCGCCAAATTGAAAATCAGCCAACCGGCCTGCTTGAAAGACTCCCAACGGCTTTCGCGATTGGAGACCGACTGATGATCGGCGAGCGTGACCAAGGCATTGGCGTTGGCCCGGAACAACAGTGGCAGGAAGTCGTCGCCCAGGGTCTCGTCGCCAAGGCTGACAGGACCATTATTGGACAAGGTCTCCAGCGGGGCTGCCACGAACTCCACGATGGTCCAGGGCGAGGGCAGGGCGCCTGGAAAGACATCGCGGCCATAGGTTTCGCGTACCCCATCGGGCAGCCACGCCAGTACCGATTGGCGCAAGGGAGCGTTTTGCCTGATGGTGTACAGCAAGTTGCTGAACGACGGGAACTGCCACAGCTGCGGTTCAAGCAACGGTCGATAAAGCAGGCAGGGGCCGGCACTTGGCGTCTGCGGGCCGATCACGAACATGTTGGCGACTATGTCCTCCGAAAGCCCCAACTGCAGCTCGGGCACGAAAGCCAGTTTGCGCAGGACGATGGTTTGCCCGTCTACCTTGCGGTCGTCTTCCTGGGGCTCCATCAGCGCCGCGACATAACGACAACCGCGCTCATCGATGTTGCCCCGCCCACGCAGTTTGCCCTCCAGCGCAAGCATGGGCAGCTGTATGCGCAACTGTGAGGTGTACAGGTTTTCGCGGCGGAACGACTCCGCCGGATCATTCAGCAGTTTGCGCTTGATCAGGTCGGGATAAACACGACCGACATCGACTTGTGTGATGAGCTTCTCGACGTAGTCCACCGTCAACCACGCGGGCAACACGGTCGTGTCGAGAGACCTCACCGTCTTGTTGCCCGGGGGCAGGGCAATCAGGTTTTGCAAGGCCAGGTCGACGAGGTTGAACCGCGTGGTATCGAATTTGAAGGGCACTACGAAGGTACCCCAGACAACCGGGCTTTTTATCTCGATCTCGATTTTTTCCGGGTCCAGCGTCGAAGCGTCGTCGTGGTCGGATTGCATCTGCGTTTTCAGCGCCTGCGCCGCATACGTTTTGAGGGGGGGAATGTCGTCCAGGTAGGTTTTGCCGGCGTGGGAGCTGCTCATCGCCGAAAGATTCTTCATGTATTGGGCGAACAGGATCTGGTCGGAAATCGACGCGGCCTGCAGCCATTCGGGTAACTGTTTTTGGAACCAGCTTTCGCCAGGCCCTACGTCCACTCCGCTGGGGGCCGGTGGTTCGTCTTCTGCATAGCCCGGATTCAGACTGATGCTGGGGATGCCAAGGATCTTGACCTGCACGGCGATGATCCCGCAGGCCTTGCTGTCGAAAATATTGCCGCTGGGTTCATAGAGCCGCCAGCGAATTTTCGTCGGGTGGACCAAGGTGCCCAGGTGTTCTGGAAGGGCTTGTCCCAACGCGTGCCGTGAAGCGAACTTCTCATAACCGTTGAGCAACGAGTGCACAAGGATGACCTCCTTGTTGTCGATCAGGCCGATCAGCACCACCAGCGAGTTTTCATTCACGCGGTTGATCTCGTCGCCGTCGACCTCCTCGATGTCGACCAGATACGCGTGGCTGTCGTAGCTGTCGTTACGGTCTTGTGGGTCGGGGTACAGGAACAGTTGCCGGGCCATGTCGCATTCAGTCGCCGTCCAGCCCTCGATCTGCTTGACGTCCCAGAGCTTGCGCAGCGTGTGGGAGAGTTCATGCCAGCGTGGGCCGTAATTGCCGAACGGCATGTTCCAGTACGCCAGTTGCTGCTCCTGGCTGGCCGGCACCATGGCCGGCACCAGCTCGTTGATCAAACGGCCGATCTGGTCGATGCGCACCGGCAAATGCACCTCGGGCGCGGTGATCGGCAGTTGGGTCAGGAAGTGCAGCCCTTCGATCAACAACGTGGGTTTGCTCTGGTCCACCCGCGAGGCCAGCAAATCGCTGAGCGATTCATAGCGGGTGGGGCGCGCCACGATCTCGCCACCAACAATGTCCCAGGCCGGTTCGCCGATGACGGTGGTATGCGGGTCTAGATCCAGTGACGGGTAGAGCTTCTTGAGTGCGTTGCGCAGCAGCATGGCCGCCACTTCCGGGTAGGTGGGGCCTGCGAGCAGTTGGTTGACCAGCGTGCTCCTGATACTCGCGTTGAACGCCGGGGCGGTGCCGGTAGGGTCTGATGTCATCTGAGTTGTCCCTGTCTCGAGATGGATGAAAACCCCGAAGCCGAACGCTTCGGGGTTTCCATGCTAGAGAGGCAAGGGACGGGGCAGGTGGTAACTATGTATACGCAGCCAACACCGGGTGGGAGCAAAGCTTGCTCGCGAAACAAGCGCCTCGGTCCTTGGCAGATAGCAGGGCCTTCATCGCGGGCAAGCCTTGCTCCCACAATGGTCTTGCTCCCGCCATGGCCTTTATCCCCCAACGGCCTTTATTGGCCGGATTTGATCCGGGTCCAGGCCCGCGTGCGCGCGCGCTCGGCGTCCCGGGGCAAGGGTTGCAGGGTGTAGAGCGTGGTCATGGCCGCGGCGGTCGGGTACAGGTTGGGGTTGCCGCGGATCGCCGGGTCGACCATCTCGGTGGCGTCCTTGTTCGGGTTCGGGTAGCCGACAAAATCGCTGACCGGTGCAATCACCTGCGGTTGCAGCAAGTAGTTGATGAAGGTGTAGGCGTCGTCCGGGTTTTTCGCGCCTTTGGGGATGGCGAGCATGTCGAACCAGATCGGCGCGCCTTCCTTGGGCAGGCGCATGTCCACCGTCACGCCGTTCTTGGCTTCCTTGGCCCGGTTGGCCGCCTGGGAAAAGCTGCCGGAGTAGCCCACCGCCACGCAGATCTCACCGTTGGCGATGTCGGCCATGTACTTGGACGAGTGGAAGTAAGTGATGTACGGGCGCACCTTCATCATCAGCGCTTCAGCCTTGGCATAGTCCGCCGGCTTCTTGCTGTTGGGGTCCAGGCCCAGGTGCTGCAAGGCCAGGGGCAGGATCTCCGACGGCGAATCGAGCAGCGCCACGCCGCACTGCTTGAGCTTGCTGATGTTCTCTTCCTTGAAGATCAGGTCCCAGCTGTCCACTGGTGCGTTGTCGCCGAGGGCGGCCTTGATCTTGTCCGGGTTGAAACCGATCAGGATGGTGCCGTACATGTAGGGCACGGCGAACTTGTTGCCCGGATCGTTGGCTTCGATCAGCTTCATCAGCTTGGGATCGAGGTGGTTCCAGTTCGGCAGCTTGCTGCGGTCCAGCGGCTGGAACACCCCGGCTTCGATCTGCTTGGCCAGGAACACGTTGGACGGCACCACCACGTCATAGCCGGAGTTGCCCGTCAGCAGCTTGGCCTCCAGGGCCTCGTTGGTGTCGAAGATGTCGTAGACCAGCTTGACCTGGCTGTTCTGCGCCTTGAAGTCCTCCAGGGCCTTGGGCGTGATGTAGTCGAACCAGTTGTAGACGCGCAAGGTGCGCTCCTCGGCCTGTACCGCGCCGCAAAGCAGCGCGGCGCACACGGCTGGAGCCATTAAACGCTTGAGTCTGTTCATGCTGTTATTCCTCATGGGGCGCTTTGGAAACCTTCAAGAACGTTCACGGCATTGATGCCGATTTCTGCCACCGCGTAGCCGCCTTCCATCACGAACAGCGTTGGCTTGCCGAGCGCCGCGATGCGCTTGCCCATCGCCAGGTAATCCGGGCTGTCGAGCTTGAATTGCGAGATGGGGTCGTCCTTGAAAGTGTCCACGCCCAGGGACACGACGATGACATCGGCGTCGTAACCCCGAATCTGCCCGCAGGCCTGCTCCAGCGCCGCGCTCCAGGTGTCCCAGCCTGAGCCGGCCGGCAAAGGGTAGTTGAAGTTGAAGCCCTCACCGGCGCCCTCGCCACGCTCGTCGGCATAACCCAGGAAGAACGGAAACTCCGCCTCCGGATGGCCGTGGATCGACGCGAACAACACGTCGCTGCGCTCGTAGAAAATCGATTGGGTGCCGTTGCCGTGGTGGTAATCCACATCCAGGATCGCGACCTTCTTATGACCCTGGTCGAGAAAGGCCTGGGCGGCGATGGCAGCGTTGTTGAGGTAGCAATAACCGCCCATCAAATCGCCAGCGGCGTGGTGCCCCGGTGGGCGGCACAAGGCAAAGGCACTGCGCGCGCCACGCTGGATGTCCGCCTGGGCGGTGAGGGCCACTTGCGCGGCGCTGTAGGCCGCCTGCCAAGTGCCGGCGGTAATCGGCGCGCCGGCGTCGAAACTGTAATAACCCAACTGGCCGTGCAGGCTGGTGGGGATGACCGTGCGAAAGGTCCGCGCCGGCCAAGTGAAGGGCAGCAAATCGCCGTCGCGGTTGTACTTGGCCCAGCGGTCCCAGGCGCCTTTGAAAAACTCCAGGTACGCCGCGCTGTGGATACGCTGGATCGGCCCCTGGCCAAAATCCTGCGGCGCCTCCACCGGCCCCAGCGCCCGCGCCTTGACCCGCTCCAACACATGATCGGCCCGGGACGGCATCTCGAAGCAGGGCATCAACTGCCCGTCCATCAACTCGCAGCGCCCGTGGTGCAGGTGGTGATCGTCCGAATAGATCGTCAGCATTTTTTGTTCTCCGCAAGGCTGATCGGTTGGAACACAGTCTTGCGGTGTGAGGGGTTTTGGAGAACGGCAGGAGAGGCCAAAAGGGGATCGAAATGGCCAATAAGTTTGACCGTAAATCGCCCCTTGTTGGCGCGGGTGTGCGCGGGGTTGGGCAGAAGGGTGGTGCTAGTCAGGCAAGAGATTATGGGTATAGCCGCGTTTTTTATTTTTTGATTTGGAGTAATAGGCCAGGTCTATTTTAAAAAGAGCGCAGACGTGGGCTAGCTGTTCTTTAAGGTGCGCTCGTGTCATGCGTTCAGTATTTTCAGAAAACATGAGATGGTAAATTGCGGGCCAAGTTACTGCAGCGTCCGAAAAATATATTGTCTTGCGAGGGCCCACAATTGAGATGCACTTTGTAGTAGAGAAAAGTGCGGATAAAAATTTTTCATGGACCATGGAACAAGCAGATAAAAATAGGCGACGTTTCTTCAGGTGCGGTGCGAGGATCTTTGCGAGATCTGTATAACTTATCTCATCCTGATTGGTAGTAAATAATCCATGTTTGTTTCCGTGAGCTGAGATGTGCAGGTACCGATATCCCGACTTCCCGAACTCTGTAACGGTTTCGACGAACTGATCTCGTGTCCTGACATAGCGGTATATTGGTTTTTTTTCGTGTAGCCTCAAGACTGAAGAAATAACGCTGCCTTCGAAGCGACCGTTGCCTTCATCGTCAGGGGCGAGTGTTTCAATGATGAAAACGTCAGGGACAGTGGCCATTTATAGGTGCTCAAGTGGTTTTGCTTGTTAATGATAATATCTTGGTCAGTAAGGCCACGTGATTCAGCTCTGTCGAAAATAAAAAACGCTGTTGGTCTTGAATTTGTCGGCGTACCAAGCAACGCCGAGGATGTTCTTCATCGCTTCTTTTTCTCCGGAAGGAACATCTTTTTTGTTTTTTAAGTAGTCTTCAAATTTTATGTTGTGGTTGGGGAATACTGTATTTAACTCAGCTAAAATTCTTTTCCCGCCTTCAGGCGTTGTGGACATGCTTTTTTTTGAGTATCTGTTTGGGTACAGTAGGTTGAATGAAGCAGAGAGACTCCAATGATTTGATACCCTCGGGTCATTGAAGTACTGGAAATGTCTGTTGTAAATGTTGGTGAGCAGGACGAAATCTACTTGATCGAACCGTTCATGTCCGATTGGACTGTCTTCAGTAAAAAATCCACCTTCCCCAAATAGGTATCCTCGCCACAGTTGCATGTCAATTTCGCCGTGACAGCAGACAATTAATATATTGGTGTCTTCGGTTCTGCGATGTTTGACTTTTTCTTGGGTGGACTCAAGAAAATCCTTCATCACGTTATCTAGATTTTTTCCTTCTTTAACAGTAATGCCCTGCGGCATCAAGCGCTCACGCGTTTCTCTAAGCGCCTGCTCGCGGATTGCGCTGTCGGGCATTCTGTTTGAAAAGGTAAGAGTCACTTCGTCAGCGGGGCGTATTTCGTCTTTGTAAGAGGCGCATTTTACTTCGAGATTATATTTTTTCCCTTTGACAGTTACACTGAAATCAACGTCTTTAGGCGGCGTGACTTTATCTTCGTAGACGAATGCCGTATCTGGATAATCGATAAACTCACTCATGGCTGTTAGCTCGCAAGCAGCCTGTATATATTGACTCTCGTTAAATACTCCTGCGCGAACTTGCAACTTTTCTCGGATGAGGCGGTTGGTTTTTTTCTCGCCTATTTTAGCCTGAAGAGCGTTAAGGATTTTATTTAGCGAGTGCAGGTATTCGTCGTAATGAATGCTTGTTTTTACAAGGTAGTGTTGGCTGTCAGTAATTTCACTAAGGTGATTGAGTAGCATGCGTCATATTTCCTTGTTCATCCATTAGGTGAACGAAATCAGCAGGGTGAATGAAGTGGAGGATAAATATCTTCTTGAAACCAAATACTTATCCTGTCCCTAGGTGTAGTCCCGGCACTGGCTATTCAGGCTTGATAGCAGGAAGCGAGAGGGCTGCACGAATTTCGTTCAAGGACTCGTAGAAGTCCTTGGAGATTCCGAACAGCCCTTTGCGAATCTCGTGAATCAGAGCCTCGTCCTTTTGCTTGGCGATCTCAATGAACAGGGCAAACGTCAAGGAGATGCCCCGTGGCAGTCGCATGTAACCCTTATTTACAAGCTGCTGGGCGCGCAGTTCAAGCAATGGGAGGTTCCCTTTAAATACGGCATCCACTTTATCGATGCTATCCAGCTTCAGTTTGGTGCTGAGGTAGCGGTCGTACTGGATGGTGTGCTCGCTTTCATACCACTCCGAAAGAATCTCGATTCCGAATTTTTTTGCCAGCTCGGCATCCATCGCCGAAACCAGCAAATTCGACCGGGCATAGGTGGAGATGTAGTTGTAAAACTCCCGCTCCAAGGTCTCCAGGATCAAGGTGTTTTTCGATTTGCCAAGCGTATTGGCGACGGCGGCGATGGTCTTGTCCAAGCTGCTGCTCAAATTGCGCAGCGTGTAGGAGACCGTTTCGGCCTTTTCAGCATCAGTCATGGGAATGACTCCGGTAACGCTCCTCGGAAGTCGAGGAGGCAAAACCATACTCGCCTAAAGAAACCAAATCGTCAACAGTGGTTCAGATTATTTTATATGGTTCTTTTTGTGCGCTGGCGAATCTCACGCGTTTGGGACATGCCCTATCCCCAGGCACGCAGGTCTGTACGAAGCCACCCAGCGCAAAAGACCAATCGCTAACCATCCCGAGGAGAGCACAGAATGGACACCCACCGCCAACCTCTGTGGGAGCGAGCTTGCTCGCGAAGGCGGCAGCACGTACATCCCCGGCCTGAAGGCGTACGCAGTCCATGACAAGGAAGCTTGCTCGCGCTCGGCGGAGCAACTGCCGATCAGATGATGGAATCAAGATCCAGCGTGTAGGGTTTACCAATGGCATACCCATGAGCACCACGGATCAACTCACTATCGTCATCCATGGCCGGCGCCATCGCCAGTTGCTCAGCCACCCTGTTCTCCGGGTGTGCCTGCCAGCGGGCCAGGTTGTGTGCCAGTTGCTCGGGTTGTTCCGCCAAGCTCCCATAGACGTCTTTTTCGCTCACCGACACGGTGCGCAGCGTGGCCAGGCGAGCGCGGGTGTTGTGCATCTTGTCGACCTCACGGATGAGCGCGATGTTGATGGAGCTCTCGCTACGCCCATTGGGCGCGCCCCGTCCCGCCAGGTAGCGTTCTTCAGCGCGCAACTGTTGAGTAATCCGCGTCAGTGCATGATCGATCCACTCATATTCGCGTTTTGTCGCCAGCGGGCTTCCGTCGATTTGCGCTTCCTGCCAGCGACGCAAGGTCGCCCAGCAAGCGGGAATGTAGCTGGGGACCATGAAGTGATCACCGGTCTGGATGAGTTGGGCCAGCAATGCCGGGCGGTCCGGCAGTCCATATTTATGCTCAAGGGCCACCTCGCAGGCGGCGTGTTGGGTGATGGTGTCGACCAGTGGACGTCGCCCGGTTGGACAAACAATCTGACCGCTAACGGCCGATTCTGTTGAAAAAGTCGGTTCTTCCAGACCGCTTGCATACTGACCGCTGAAAATGCCTTTTTTGCGCGCCGCTACGCGAGATCTGAGCCTGGAATCCTCTGCTCAATGCAAAGATTTTAATCTCACGCGCGTCCTTTTTTACCGTGGAAACCATGGCCGACTTTTTCAACAGAATCGGCCAAAATAGGACAATGGTGCATAGAGTATTACGGCGAGAATAATGACTCGGTCCATCCGTAGCCTTCCTTACGAGGCGATTTTTTTCTCCCTACGTTGCCTTGTCATCATTGGCTCGGAAGGGCAAATCGTTGGGCCCAAATGCGGAAAAAAATGGTACTGGCCAACTTAATGCTTAGACTTTGATTAAGGGCGCCCTTAGAGTTAAATAGAAGATATCCGCAGCATTTATTACAAGGGTTGGGGTAGACATGGATGACATCAGAAAACTAGCCGCCGAAATTGAACAAAATAATTTTATGTTGGCCGCGCTTCATCATAAATCGGCTAGGAAATACGCCTCGGAAAAATTAAAAGAATACAATCTTGACGATCGAATAATTGATGCATGGGAATCGCTTGGAAAATCTGTAATAAATTTATACTCCGCTTGTCGAGCTGTAGACGTTTCTGAAAAAAAACCTGGTGCTTGCTCTTTAGCTGAAAGAAAAATAAAAGCTTGCGTTTATGAGCAGCTTGGCAAAAAAATTAGGTTGACCAACAAGGGAAGATTTGGTCGCGGAGCTGCAACGCAAGAAAAGAACTCAGTCGAAGTAAATAATTCCCTTACCAATCAGCTGATCGGATCAATTCAATACAATTTCGGCTATACAAGACTAAACAACGAATTTGTTGATAAGCTGTTATCGCTAGAGTCAATGGATATAGCCCCAGAAAAAGATAGCAAGACAAAGCTTCAAGAATATTGTCAACGTATTGGCAAGAAGTTACCCAGTTATATTTTACTTGAAGAAACAGGGCCTGCACATTCAAGGCTTTTTAAAGTCAAGGTCGAAGCTCTAGACGTCCAATATGAAGGTTTCGGGCCATCTAAACGTTTGGCGGAACTTCAGGCTGCAGAACAGTTTATTGAAAAATACTCCATACCAGGGCAACGCAAAAAGAAGTCGGTAAACGCAAAAAACCAAATTGATTATATTTCAGTAACTAAATTAATGCCGCCACCGATCAATTTTCGTAGAATTAATGTGATTGTAGAAAAGCTGAAGCTGCCCAGTTGGTCTGCCCCTCTGGTTAGCTTGGCTCTAACTCATCGAAGCTACAGTTTAGCAAAGGGAAGCTCCATCTTAGGTAAAAACAATACTGTTTTGGCCTTTTTGGGAGCTGCTGTCATTGAATGGATAGCGTTCGATACAATAATTAGAAACTTTAGTTTGGATGATCTTTCAAAAGCCGGAGGAATTCGAGAAGTAGTTAGGGTGCTAGTTAATGAGCGTAGCATTAGTACGATGTATGAAGAGCTGCTAACGCGTGATGTACTTTTATTAGGGTACGGAGAAAAAAATTTAACTCAAGCGACTAAGTGTGAATTTATTCAGGCGCTATTCGGCGTGATGTTCTTAGTTAAAGGGCGAGATTTAGAGTGTGCAGAAACGTTGATTAGTGATGTGCCGATATTCTTAGACCACTTTGTAACTATACCTAAAAGCATGAACTTGTCTCGTGATGAGGTCGTCCCGGTAAAGTCAGTATTCCAAGAGAAATGCCAACTTCTTGGCTTGAAAGTTAGGTTTCAAACTGATGTGTTAGTTTGTAATCAACAGCGGAGCGCAACGCCAAATATCACAATTGAGTCAGCCTATCTTGATGGCCTGCTAAATATCCAAGGGGACACACAGTTTTCTAAAAACAACGAGGGAAAGCCAAACGTTGTACTAGAGTCGGAACTCGCACGAAAAAATAAAAATATATTTGATTCGGTTTTGCCTAATGAAACCGCTACAGCATTTGAACTTGGCCAGTATCATTTTGTAAAGTGGGTTGTGGAACACTCCATTAGCTTGGCAAGCAATGCTGGAGGAAAGAATGAATCGTTGAGGGTTTCAAAACTTATAAATAAAAATTTTTTAGGTGTAAATTTTGTTAAGCGTATGGCCTTTACAGAATTCGAACGCTTCATTGGGTTAATAAATAAATTTGTTGAGCTAGAGTCTGAGTCAAATAAATCGCGTCTTGTAAAGTATTTCGGCCATGCTGGCAGGAGCCTAGACTCAAACAAAAATAGTAGTTTGTCGAAAACTATTGCTGATCTTGAATTGGAGTTGTCTGAAGCGGATCCCCTGCAAGAGTCTCACGATATACGGAATACAAACGCTTTTAAAAATTTGATTTCTGAAGCAACCATTTCTCGCTTAAAAGGCGGAGATGTAGTCGTAACCAGCGTCGGGGAAATTGTTGAGAAATTCAAACTTCTCCGGCGAGGCGAAGCGAACATAACATGTCAGGCAGATCCCCTTGCTGAAGTCCTTGAGGTCGATGGCGCGCATCTATGTTTACTCGACATTTTCAAAGCTGTGGATACCAAGGATGGTGCGATCAACGTTGAATTTGATATTGCGCATGACGAACTATGTATAGCAATTAAAGGCCTTGCAAGAAGAGAGCAAGAGGCGGTGCTTTTATCGCCAATTTTGTCTGACTTAAAGATCGTACTTGGTACAACTAGAATAGTTTCATCTGAGGGCTCTCTGAAAATCGCTATAGGTTCGATTGCAACAAGCGCCGCTAGAAAGGCATCCTTGGAGCTCTGGTGGCAATACTATTTTAAAGATCCTTATGAAACGGCCGCAAATGACCGAATAGCTTCTATACTGCACGATGTAAAAAATAGCATCTTGGGCTATTGCTTTACTTCTGAGTACGCAAAAAATAAAAGCATGGGGCGAGAACGATACTTGCTTGCTGCTGATGCCAGCGGCCACTTGGACAAAGCTAAAGCAGCACTAAATGTAGTAAAGAATATATCCACAGAAACTGGTTCAGCAACTGTTTCTCCCGTAAAAATAAATATGTTCATTAAAACATTGATAAGCGAGTTGTGGTCATGGGTGCCGAGCTCGGTTAATTTAATTTTTTCACCTTGCGATTCGGAAGTTGAGATCTGTACTGACGAGCTTCGCTTACGAGCACTAATAAATAATCTTGTTAAAAACTCTGTAGAAGCGATGACCGGTAGCGGGAACATTTACATCTCATACAGCATAGAGAAAGAGTTAGAGGGTATGGAGTTTGTTATATCTGATGTAGGCCCTGGATTTAAAGAAGAACAACTAGTCGCATTGGAAAATGGCATTCCATTGAAAACATCAAAAAAAATTGGTCATGGTATAGGTCTCATGGCCGTAATGTTAACTGCCAAGGAACTCGGTGGGAGCATAGCTTTTTCAAATGGTGAAAATGCGGGGGCCACTGTTAAAGTCTGGATCCCATCAGTACACAAAAATTAAGAGCTGAGTGGCGGTAACTATTTATGATAAATATTCTTTGGGCTGACGATCAACAGGAAGTAATTTCTAGCATAGTGCGAATTTTAGGGTTGGTCGATTTTAATTTTGAATTTGCAATTAATGGAGAGGATGCACTACTCAAAATACAAAAAGAAACTTTTGATTTTGTTCTTATTGACTTGGCAATGCCTCCAGGTCGATGGGGCGGGTTGTGGCTTCTGCAAGAAATTAATAAATTAAATCTCAACCTTGCTTCAATAGTTGTCTCTGGGGAGGGTAGTCAAACAGAGACAATCAAGGCACTCCGATTAGGAGCTATCGACTATGTCACCAAAGAGAATCTGATTACTGAACTTCCACAGCAGCTGAAGCGTGCCCTTGATAGTAAACGACAACGGCTCCCAAGCTTGTTATCTATAATTAAAGGTGGTGAAACAGATGTTGTCGAATTTAAATCGACCTTGAGAGTAAATCTGCGAACTGGTGCTAAAGATCGAGATATGGAGCTATCGGTACTTAAAACAATAACCGGATTTTTTAACTCTTCAGGTGGACTGCTGCTAGTCGGCATTAACGATGAAGGGCATGTTTTGGGTATTGATGGCGATTTGTTTCCTAATAATGATAAGTTCCAACTTCATTTTTGGAATGTTTTCAGAGAGGCGATTGGCGCAGAGTTTTCTGAGTTTGTCAGGTCGGAGGTAATAGAAATTAATGATAGGTTTGTGTTTTCTGTGAACTGTCTTCGCAGTAATAGACCCGTGTTTCTGAAGTGGAAAGTCGCGGGGCAAAGCAAGAGTGACGAGCTATTTTATGTGAGGATAGGCCCTCAAACCGAACTGCTCGGTATAAGGCAAGCAATAGCTTATATTGAAGATCACTTTTGAAAAAAATGGGAGGTATTTATGCCTCAGTCTAATATCTCCCCATTTATTAAAATTTGTTGTTTTTGTATCCCTGATATTTTCCAAGAGATATCAATACCAATCCTCCTCGAATTCGATGACTGGCGCAAGATCCGGTATGACGCATCCCCAAGATCTGCGTCATTAAAGCGCATACATTTACGATTTCGCCTATAGAGCGAGCCTGCTCGCGAAGCCGGCAACGAGTTACATGCCTGCTTTTGAGGTGTAGGCGATCCGTGGCGAGGGAGCTTGCTCCCACTCGGCGGCGCAGCCGTCGTAAACCGGTTGATGCGGTTCCTCCGGTTCATCCAGAGAAATGCGTCAGCCTTTTTTGGGACGGCTTCGCCATCCAGCGGGAGCAAGTTCCCTCGCCACAGGTGGTGGTGTCGCGGCTAGCGCGGATCGACGTTATCCAGCACTCGGTTCGCCAGCATAGAACTCAGTTCGATCAGTTGCTGGATGCCGAGGGCGATGTGGCGGCGGGGGCCTTCTAGGTCGAAGGCTAGGTTGCTGATCATCGCGTCGGCTGACGCGAGGTTTTCGCTGAGGTTGGCGAGCAGGCATTCGTTGTCGGCGTTTTTTGCCACGGTGAAGAGCTGGTCGGGTTTGGATGCATCTTCGGATTTTTCCGGTTTCGGTAGCAGGTAGTGATCCAAGACGCGTTTGGTGGTTTCGTCGTGCTTTTTGTTTTTGCGACTGGAATGGGTAGACGTCGAGTCAGTTTCAGGAGGATTTGGAGTAATTTTGAACATCGTTGCGTTACCTCTAATGAGTAGGCCGCAACCATCTCGCTACTAAACGAAAGGAGGCAGCTGTGCGCAAGTTAGTAGACCGGTAGAGGTAACGGATCCCGGCGCGCCCGAAGGCGCCATGCGCACAGCCACCATCGAGTGCAGGCAATGCCTGACTGATGAGACTCATGCAACCGTTACTACTTCCGGGCTACTAAACCCGACCACTGATGGGCAGTGGCAGGGAAACGATAGAACCCATGGGCAAGGCGCACAAGCGGGCGGATTCTGGCGTAGTTGTAGGCAATGGCGCAAGGATTCGTAGCTTGGTGGAGGCGTTGCGGAGGGAGAGTAAACAAGCCTTCGTAATGCCCAGGATTTGGGGCGAGGAAGCGTGCTCTCGCTCGCTGGCGCAGCGGTTTTTCTGTAGGAAGACTCCGGCTTTTTTTGGACGGTTTTGCCGCCCAGCGGGATGTGGTGCTGCGGCTAGAGGAAGGCGACATTCTCCGGCATTCGGCTCGTTAGCAATGAATGAGTTTGAGCAGTCATTGGGCGTCGGGCGGGGAACCGTACGGTAAAAATCCTTGATGTTCTTCAAGCCCATCCTAGCTTGTTCCTGAGTCTTGGTAGATCAAAAATTGATCGATTATAAGTTCTAATGGCATGTTTAGCTGTCCAGCTAAACATGCCATTAGAACTAAGGTATTGCACGTATAGGAGTTTTGCTGCCGTCTCTGAACCAGTTCGTATTTTAGTAGGGATCTTCGGAAGGACTCCTCGACTCGCACGTACCAGCGGAGCCCATGGTAAAACTTTTAATTTTCTGCCCTCGGCGCAGTTTTTCTTCAGTGCGCCAAGAAAATCTTCATTTGAGCCGGTTTTGCGGGTTTTTTCTTATCTCGCGATACACCTTAAGGTGTTCAGGCTGGACCTCAAAGGATGGGGAGCCTGCCGCCAATCTTTTGTGGGACCGCCATGGCGAGCTGCTGTACAAGCGCTACACGCTTTTGTGGCGGGCAAAGAAAAGGGCTACTGGTGACAGTAGCCCTCGATTTTTAAGCTTGATATTCATATACACACCCTCAAGCAGGGGTGTAGAGGTCTCACCCTACGCTGATGTCCCAACCATCGACCGACGGGGTTCCTACGCCAGTTATCGCCGCTGAGAGGCAACTGGTTTCGCGCTCAGGGATAGACTGTTCGCCTTTAAGCGTACCGTCAATCAAAAGGTTGGCAGACCGGAATGAAAGGAACCCGGCATCCCGAAGGGATCCTTGCACAACCCGCCATAACATAGGAATGCTAATGCCAGAGGCTTTGCAATCATATTGGGGGCTGTTGCGCCTTTCGTGTACCGGGCCGCCAAGCCGACCATTGAAGGGCAGTGGCAGGGAAACGATAGAAGCCATGGGCAAGGCGTACAAGCGGGCGGATTCTGGCGTAGTTGTAGGCAATGGCGCAAGGATTCGTAGCTTGGTGGAAGCGTTGCGGAGGGAGAATAAACAAGCCTTCGTAATGCCCATCCTTAGCATTTTTTGACCCCTTTTCGTATAGCGGCTTTGGCCGGTTGCTGCCCTATCACAAAGGTCAGCAATTGGCCCATACCAGCAGTAAATGACCTCTACAAGATTAGAGGCCATTCAGTTTCATTTCACATCCTTTGTTCGAATGAAAAATGACGAAAACTAATTCGGAAGCGCATTGCTCAGTTAACGCCAAAAATTAACTCTTTTGCGTAAGGGCTAAAGCGATATCCTTTGTATTCCTCAGGGTCTTTGCGAGGTACATAAATTTTCTGACTTTCATGATATCGATATTTAGGAGAAAAGCTAAATACGGTAACCTTTGTTGCCGTGACCCATCTCCACAGATAACGCCAAAATCCTTCTTTCTGCCTAAGTTCAGTGGCGATATAGTCACCATAGTCCTGCTTGATCCAGTCTTCTATTCCTTTATTGTCTGTAGCAATAACCCCTCTGTATCTAATGTCCCACTCGCCTTTTGACTGAGTTTCACTAGATAGAGATATTTTGACATCCAGCCCCGAACCAGGCGACCTATGGACTGGCATGTCTTTTCCTAAATAGTTAGGTATGGCAAACGCACCGTCCATAAAAGAAATTTTATCTGCGGGTGGCATCAGTGCGATTCGATAGTTTGAGTATGCGTAGTTGTCTTTTATATTTGTACCATGTGATATGTCTGCCTCGACAAGTGAGCCAGAGTGCGTCTGAGCGCTTTCAGGTAGCTTGTCGCGATCGGTGGCTTTGTCATATTTAAGTGACAGATTGACGCTTTTCGCTGCCTTTCGTGAGTCATTGAATACCGATACTTCCACGGGGACTATGATGCGCTCTGACTCTGAAATTCGAGGGCTTGCGTAAAACATATAAACTGGCGAATCACTTTCAAGCGGTTCACTGTGCAGATAGAGCGTCGTCTCACCAGACCATTTACCATCGGATAAATCACCTGCCACCTGATAGATAAATGGAGTGGCGGGCATTGCCAGCACCACAACGGTGGCTATCTTATGAGCTTTTACATAGGCAAAAAATCTTTCGGTTTTTGATAGCTTTGGCACCTCTGTTCGAGCGGGGCTCTTAGTGTTCACGATAGGTCTAGGCTGTTTTTTTCTATTTCCCAAGATTTATTCCTTTAATTTAGAGTGAATTTTAATTGAGGTCATTAATGTATCTGCATTAAATAAGAAAACCTTAATATCAAATAGAGTTTTTTGTGGTAACTCACGCTTCCACGTGGCACCAACGACGCATTTCGCCCGTTTGTTATGGGTGACATGATTGATGCGATGCAGCTTTCGTGGCGCTTCCTCGGGTCGCGGTCAAAGCTTGTCCAGGCTAGAAACCGTGGTGGCGTAGAAGGCCACGCCCGACTTGTCGATGACCTTTATTCTGCCGCCTTCTTCCTTGAGATCTTTGAGGTACGGACCGAACGCTATTTCGTCGGGCGCGGTTCGCAGAATTTCTTTGTCGAGTACCGGTGTGTCTTTCCTCAAGACCTTAAGGTTCATGAGGAAGCAGTCGATGGTTAACTGGCACTCCAGGGCGCAGACATAGTCCGACCCTTTTATTTTTTTCTGCTTGAAGGTCCACTCGTTTTTATAGTGGTTGCGGCGGAACTCATCCATTGCGTTTTTCAGCAGATCAAGGGGCAAGGCCATGTGTGGGCGGCATTTTTCCAAGCCTTCCAGCAACAGTTGTATAAAGAACTCATTGAGCTCGTTGACCGATGTGCATTTTTTATACAGTTCGGTGTCCAGACCGACATTGACGATGAGCGCGCCGCTGGAGTTTACATAGGGCTCATTGACGGCTTGGCGGGTGCCGACAAAGCAGATTTTCTTGAAGTTCGGCGTTTCGAATTTTTCTGCACTCAGGTGGCGCTCAAGAAAGTTGCAGATCGATCGGCTTTGGTCGCGAAACGGATGAATAATTTCGTCGCTGAATTCGCCCAGGTCGGGGTATAGGTAGATTTCTTTTAAGATCATGGTCTTGAATGCCTCGCTGGGTCTGGTTCCCGCCTGCGTCGATTCGCGTTTCTTCGCTCAAAATCTCGACTTTCCAACGAGCAACTGGGCCGGCCGGCTCTTTTTTGATGACTCTGGATTCGTAACGTCCTCTTGAAATCCAATACTCATACGTAGACCTGAGCGAGCCTCGTGAGGCAATCGCTTCACAGGCTCGTGGGTAGGTTATTTCCAGGCAGCATGGTAAGCCTGTCCAGCGATGACGCCACCGGCTCTATTGGCCTGTGAGTTCAGCAAGGAACTCCTCAAATGATTCGCATACGAACGCCAGATCCTCTTCATCCATCAAGTACAGGTAAATATTCCCGAAGTCAGCTTCCTTAACGGATAAGAGGAAGGAATTGCCACCGTGATCGTACGCAAAGGGGATCATTTGTTTTAGCAACGGAACGTCGTCCGTCAAGTCGCGATAGACCGTTTCGATAGGGGCTTGTCCGTATTTGATCGGAGTGAACCCACCCAGCAAGAAATCATTCTCGCTACTGCTCTCAGACAAATCGCCGCCGTTGTGCTTTAGATAAAATTGCCTAAAGGCTGTCGGTAATTCCACATTGAATTTTTCTTGGAACTCATTCAACTCTTGCACAGAGAGGGCGCGTTCGGATTCTTCGAGGGTCAGCCGCATTTGGATGCTCCTTTTGTTCTGCTCTTGAAACGAGCTGGGTGGGTATAGGCCTTGCCTGTAGCTGCTTTGTATTGAGCTACGCCGCCGTTATGGCTTATGCCATTGTGGGCGTTTTGCTTGATGAGCTGCATCGTGCCTGTGTTGGTCTTGGGATCGTAATCATCCAGGTGGTGCCATACATGACCGGACGGCGTCGTTTTTTGACTCAAGTTGGCCGCCTTGTTTGCGGCCTCGAAGTCTTTCCCGTAGTCCCCGGTGTATTCAATTCTAACGATTGGGTTCACGCCGGGTTTTTTGTTGTAAAGCGCGTTACTTTCAGAATAGTCGAGACCTCCACCGGGTGTCTTCGTGACGCCTGTGTACCCACGGTCTTTCAGTTTTATCAGCGGGTCGACTGCTAGGCCTAGAGGGTCTGCATAGCCGATAGGGTTGGGCGCATAGGCATAAAAATTAAGGCCCCCGGCCAAGCCTATTGGGTCGGGCGTAGTGAAGCGACCCACGTCGGGATCGTAAAACCTGAGAACGTTGTAGTGCAGCCCAATTTCTCGATCGAGGTACTGTCCTTGGAACCTCAGGTTTTGCTCTTCGATGAAGTAGGGTTCACGAATTTCCTGAAGGGGGTTACCCCACACCTCAAAGCGAGCTTGCCAGACGCTATGGCCGTCGGCTTCTGTGAGTTGTTCTGGCAGGCCGTTCAGGTCGTTGTGGTAGTAACGGACTTTCTGATGCGCGCCGTATCCATCGATCCGCGCAAGGGGTTCGTAGGTGTTATCCGTATAAAGATAAAGGCTGGTCTGGTTGTACCGACTTTCCTGCAATAGGCGCATGCCATCCCAGGTGAAGCGAGTTTCGCCCAGCGGGTAACCATTGCTGTCGTGTTCGGTTTTTTCGATGCGCCGGCCCAGCGGGTCGTAGGCCATTTTGACCACGCTGCCGTCGCCGTTGCGCACCTCGATCAAGCGGCTTTCAGCGTCATAGGCAAAGTGCTGCACGCCGCGTTTGGCGCTGCGCTTTTCGATCATCCGGCCGAAGGCGTCGTAGCGGTAGCGTTTGTCCTGGTAGGTCAGCAGCTTGTTGTGCACCACCAATCCGGCGCCGGGGGCCGGGCCGTCCAGCAGGTTGGCGGCGGCGTCGTAGGTGAAGGTTTCGCGCTGGCCGTGCAGGCTGTCCTGGCTGGCGACGATGCGGCCGGTGGCGTCGTAGTGCAGGAGCTGGCGCTGTTGCGCGGCGGGTTGCTGGTCGAGTTTGCCGATGAGGTTGTCGGCGGGGTCGTACTCGAAGTGTTTTTGCACCGCCGCTGGCAGCAGCGAGGGTTGGCTGCTGTGACGGCGTTGCCGTGCGCGCAGGCGGCCGCTGCGGTCGTATTCGCTGCGGGTGTTGATCTGCCCTTGGGTGCGCAGCACTTCGCGGTGCAGGCGGTCGCGTTCGAAGTCGCTGATGACCTGGCCGTCGAGGTTGATCTGGTGCAGGTGGCCGCTGCCGTAGTACAGGCGGTTGACCCAGCGGCCATCGGGCAGTTGGGTCTGGATCAGGTTGCCGAGTTCGTCGTAGTGGTGTTGCAGGCTTCCGGCGGCGCTGTTTTCGGCGAGTAACTGGCCGAGGGCATCGTAGGCG
The DNA here is from genome assembly GCF_018325865.1 of Pseudomonas sp. St386. NCBI lineage: Bacteria > Pseudomonadati > Pseudomonadota > Gammaproteobacteria > Pseudomonadales > Pseudomonadaceae > Pseudomonas > Pseudomonas sp. St386. The sequence goes on along the minus strand of NZ_AP021900.1, from coordinate 6,694,269 downwards.
AAGCTCAGGGTCTGGGCGTTGCCTTGCAGGTCGGTGAAGGTGACGGCGGTGAGTTGGTCCAGCGGGTCGTAGCTGTATTCGGTACGGCCATCGTCGGTGACTTTGGCGATCAGCCGGCCCACGGCGTCGCGTTCCAGGCGATGGACGGTGGGGGGCGGTGGGGCTTCGGGAACGAGCGCCAGGCCGGTGCCGTAGGGCGCGGGCATCGCCGTCACTGCCGCGACGTTGTCGAGGCGGTCGTAGTCGTAGCGCTTGGCGCTGCCGTCCAGGTCCTGCTGCTCGATCAACCGATCCCCGATATCCCAGGCAAACCGGTAGCTCTCGCCATTCTCGTTGGTCAGCGCTTGCAGCCGGCCGAAGCTGTCGTAGGCGAACTGCACCTGCCGGCCTTGGGCGTCTGTGCGTTGGCGGACCTGGCCGCGGCGGTTGTGTTGGTAGAGCGTGGTATGCCCGGCCGGGTCGGTGTAGCCGGTGAGTTGGCCGGCGGTGTCGCGCTGGTAGTGTTCGGTGCGGCCGTCCGGCAATTGGCTGCTGAGCAGACGCCCCTGGGCGTCGTAGCGGAATTGGGTGCGCTCGCCGAGGGCGTCGGTGATGATTTGCAGGTAACCGCGCGCGTCGTAGCTGAAGCGCGTCGGGTAACCCGAGCAATCGACGTGCTCCACCAATTGGCCGAACGGGTTCCAGCGCAGCTTTTTGCTTTTGCCGGTGGCGTCGATGATCTCCACGACCTGGCCGTGGGTGTCGTAGCGGTAGCGGGTGATGTGGCCCAGTGGGTCGGTTTCCTCCGTGCAGTTGCCGCGTTGATCGTAGCGGTATTTCCAGCTGTGGCCGGCGGCGTCGGTGTCCACCAGCGGCAGGGCCCAGTGTTCGAGCCAGAGGGTGGATTCGCTGCGGCCCAACGGGTCGGTTTCGCTTAGCAGGTTGCCGGCGTCGTCGTAGCTGAATTGGTACTGGCCGCCCTGTGGATCGGTAGCGCTGAGCAACTGGCGCTCATCGTTCCATTCGAACAGCCAGGTCTGGCCGAGGTTGTCAGTGAACCGGGTGATCTGGTGCTGGCTGTTCCAGTGTCGGGTGCTGACGCGTTGCAGGCTGTCGCTGATGCGGGTGATGCCCGCCTTGAGGTCATAGTCGAACTGGTAGGCGTCGCCTTCGTCGGTCCAGTGCCGGACCACGCGCCATTCCTGGTCGTCGATCAGGGCCCATTCGTAGAAGCAGTGCAGGCCGCTGGGCAACTGGTGCTCGACCATCCGCTGCCCGGCGTCGTAGCTGAAGCGCCGTTGCACCTGGCCGGTGGCGTCGCGCACTTCGGCGAGGGTGTTGGCCGCGTCGTAGGCGTAGCTGACCAGCACTTCCCGCGATTGGTCGGGGTAGAGGCGTTCGATGTGGGTGACGCGTTCGCCTTCGCGGATCAGCTCGACTTGCACCAGGTCGAAGGTGTCGCGCAGTCGCACCAGGCGTCCGGCATCGTCGTAGTCGAGGTGGATGCGGTTGTCGTTGCGGTCGCCCAATTGGCTCAGGCGCAGGTGCGAAGGGTTGGCTGGCGAAGGTTCGAACAAACGGTACAGGCCGTCGTCGCTTTCGATCAGCAATTGCCCGTTCACATGGCGGCGCACGGCCAGGCCTTCGCCGGCGCTGAACACCGCGCCGCCCAACGGGATGGAACCCATGTCGATGGGCCGGCCTTGTTCGTCGGTGTAGACCAGGGTTTCGCCGCCCTCGGGGTGGGGCAGGATTTCTACCTGGACTTCGTAGGCGACGCTCCAGCCGGCGCCGAACAGGCTGTCTTGGCGTTCGTCGCGGCTGTTGTACACGCGTTGCCAGTCAATCGGCAGGATGCCGGGCAAGACGAAATCCAGGTCCTCGTCACCGCCTAGCACCTTGGCCCCGGTAGCGGCATGCACCGGGTTCGACGAACCCAGGGCGGCGTTGGCGGCCGCGTTCGCCGCGCTGCTGACGGCCATGGACACCGCGCCGCCCACCAGCATGCACGGCAGTTTGCTGAAAAATTTGCCCTTGCCGCCCTTGAGCATCAGCAGCGCGGTGACCGCCAGGCCTACGCCCGGGGTCTTGCCGCTGCGGATCTCGCGCACCACCACCGAACCGCCGCCAATGGTCACGTCAGGGGAAATCAGCCCGGCCGACACCACGGTCGCATCGCAGGTGCTGCGGTCGCCGCTGCGCACGGCGGGCTGGCCGTTGATGGTGACCTTGTCCGAACCTTCGGCCATGAACTGCGGTGGCATGGGTGGGTGCTTGGTGCAGATCACCAGGTCTTCCGGCCGGGTCTCCGTACCGGGGGCGGGCGAGGCGACAGTGGGGCGCCACATCTGCGAGAAGAAATTCCCGGCCATGTCCAGGTAACTGGGTTCTTCTTCCGGCTCGGGCATTTCCAGTTCGGTGCCGGCCGGTGCGACATGGGAAACAACAGCGCCGGCGGCGCGGGCCGAGGGGATGTTGTTGGTGAAGGTGTCCTTGGAGCCGGTGAGGATGTTGGCCTGCACCGTGGGCGGAAAGAGCGCGTTGCCGATGCCCTCGCATAAATTGCTCAGGCCTTTGTCGGCCCCGGTCTTGCTCATGGCCAGGCCGACGATGGTGCCCACCACCAGGCCCAGGACGAAGCAACCCAGGCCGCCGGTAACCACGGTGATGCCCGTGGCCGCGACCACGGCGGCGGTCGCCAGGGCGGTGATCGCGATGTTGGCCGCCACCTCCAATACGCCGCCAAGGATGTCGGCCATCATTGAGGTGTGGTTGAGTGCATCGCCCAGGCGGGCGGCCCAGAGCGCGTCAGACATGCACGTTGCTCAGGCGGGTAGGGGGGCTGGGGAATGTGGGTTCAAGCAATTTGATGCCTTCCATTGCATCTGTGTCCTTGTGGGTTACGGCATGCTCATCAGGGCCATTCTCAGGCGCTTGATCAGTTTCGGGGTCTTGAGGCAATCGGCCGGGCGTTTGTTGCCCAGGGCGGGCACGGTCTGTTCCAGCCACCAGAACCCTTCCTTGAGCCCTCTTTTTCCGTAGAGCACGACGGCCATGTCGAGGTTGTCATCCATGGCCTTGGCCAGCGCGCGTGCGTTGTCGTCGAGGTAGTCCTCTTCGTACAACCGCACGAAATGCTGCCAATCGGCATCGCCGACGTATTCGTCTTCCAGTCCCATTTTAAAAACCTGCAAAGGAAATCAAGTTGCTGCCGGTCGGGTTTCGCGCCGACGGCGCCAGGATCCCATCATAACCATTAGCCTTGGCCCAGGCGCCGATTTGATGGGTCTGGGTGTACTTGTCGCCGGTAATGCTCTTGAGGGAGACCCCCAATTGTTTGCGCACATCGGCCCGGGTCAGGTCCAGGACGTTGTTGAGCTGCACTTTCTTGCTGACCAGTACCCGTGTGGACAGGTCCACGCCCCAGTGATTGACTTCGCCCATGGCTGTCTTGCGTGAGTTGGCGCCATAGACACCGCCCAGGCCGGGGGCGGTGTAACGGTGCCTGGAGGCGACGTTCCACTTGTGCGCGGTCCAAGTCGTGCTGATCCGCCCCGGCTCTTCAAAGCGATACACCGTTCGGTTGACCTTGCGACCCTTGGGCGGCGTCGAGCATTTCATCAGCCCGAAGGGGTCGATCCAACTCACCGGGTTCGGCGCGTACTGGTAGAGGTTCAGCCCACCGGCTAAGCCGATCGGGTCCGGTGTGGTGAAGCGGCCGATGTCCGGGTCGTAGAAACGCAGGGTGTTGTAGTGCAGCCCGGTTTCGCGGTCCAGGTATTGGCCCTGGAAGCGCAGGTTCTGCTCTTCGATGTAATACGGTTCGCGCAGCTCTTCGGCGGTGTTGCCCCACACTTGGTAACGGGCTCGCCAGAGTGTGTGGCCGTCGGCTTCCGAGAGCTGTTCGGGCAGGCCGTTGAGGTCGTTGTGGTAATAACGGACCTTCTGTTGCTCGCCCAGGCCGTCGACCCTCGCCAGGGGTTCGTGGCTGTCGTCGGCGTAGATGTAGAGGCTGGTCTGGCTGTCGCGGTGTTCCTGCAAAAGTTGCAGCGCATCCCAGGTGAAACGGGTGCGGTTGAGCAGCGTGGCGTGGCGGTCGTACTCGGCTTTTTCGATGCGTCGACCCAACGGGTCATAGGTCATTTTTACGACCGAGCCGTTATCGTTGCGCACTTCCACCAGGCGTTGTTCAGCATCGTAGCGAAAACGCTGGACGCCACGGCGGGCGCTGCGTTTTTCCACCATGCGACCGAAACCGTCATAGCGGTAGCGCTTGTCCTGGTAGGTCAACAAGCGGTTATGCGCGACCTGGCCTGTGCCCAGACCGTCCAGCAGGTTGGCGGCCGGGTCATAGGCGAAGCTTTCACGCTGGCCTTGAAGGTTGTCCTGGCTGGCGAGAATGCGGCCGGTGGCGTCATAGTGCAGCAATTGGCGATGGGACGCTTCGGGCTGGCTGTCGAAGCGCTCCACTCGCTGATCGCTGGCGTCATAACCAAACAGTGATTGCGCCACGGGCGGCAGCAGCGTGGACTGACCCTGTTGCCGCCGCTGACGGGCCCGCAGGCGGCCACTGCGGTCGTATTCGCTGCGGGTGCTCTGGCGCCCCTGGGTGCGCAGCACTTCGCGGTGCAGGCGGTCGCGTTCGAAATCGCTGATGACCTGGCCGTCGAGGTTGATCTGGTGCAGGTGACCGCTGCCGTAGTGCAGGCGGTTCAGCCAACGACCGTCGGGAAGCAGCGTCTGGGTCAGGTTGCCCAGTTCGTCATAGCGATGTTCGAGGTTCCCCGCCCAGCCTTGCTCGGTAATCAATTGCCCCAGGGCGTCGTAACGCAAGCCCAGGCTTTGTACTTCACCGGTCTGGCTGGTGAAGGTGATCGCGTTGACCTGGTCGAGCGCGTCATAGCGGTACTCGGTGCGCCCGTCTGCGGTGACTTTCGCCACCAGTCGCCCCATCGCATCGCGCTCCAGCTCATGAATGATGGGGGCTTGGGGCGAGAGGTCCAGGTCGGTGCTGCCGGGCACCGCGAGCGCTTCCACGCGGGTGACGTTGTCCAGCGGGTCGTAGGCGTAGCGCTTGAGGCTGCCGTCCAGGCTGTGTTGGGCGGTCAAGCGGTCGGCGGCGTCCCAGGCAAACCGGTAGCGCTCACCGTTTTCATTGGTCAGGGCCAGCAGGCGCCCGTAGTTGTCGTAGCTCAGCTCAACCCGGCGGCCATGGGCGTCGGTGCGCACCCGCAGTTGACCGCTTAGGGTGTGTTGGAAATTTGTCGTGTGTCCAGCCGGGTCGCTATAGCCGATCAACTGTCCGCTAGCGTCACGCTGATAGTGCTCGGTGCGCCCGTCCGGCAGTTGCTTGCTCAGCAGCCGACCCTGGTCGTCGTAGCTGAAAAGCGTCCGCTCTCCCAGTGCGTCGGTGCTGCTGAGCAACAGCCCGCGCTCGCAATAGCTCAACCGTGTGGTGTAACCGGAACAATCGGTGTGTTCGCTCAGTTGCCCAAGGGCCGTCCAGCGCATGGTCTTGCTTTTGCCGGTGGCGTCGATGACCTCCACCACTTGGCCGTGGGCGTCGTGGCGATAGCGGGTGACGTGGCCCAGCGGGTCGGTTTCGCGAATGCGGTTGCCCCGCGCGTCATAGCGGTACTGCCAGGTATTTCCCGCGGCATCGGTTTCAGCCAGGGGCAGGGCCCAGTGTTCGAGCCACAGGGTTGACTCGCTGCGCCCCAGCGGGTCGCGGGTTTCGCAGAGGTTCCCGGCTTCGTCATAGCTGAACTGATGTTGTCCGCCGTTGGGATCGGTCGCCCCCAGCAACTGGCTTTCGTCGTTCCACTGGAAGGTCCAGGTGCGATCCAACGGGTCGGTGGTTTCGGTGATCTGATAGCGGGTATCCCAGCGACGGGTGCTGATGCGCTGCAAGCCGTCGGTGATGCGCGTGGTCCCGGCGGCCAGGTCGTAATCGAAGGTGTAGGCGTCGCCCGCGTCGGTCCAGTGGCGAACCACGCGCCATTCCAGGTTTTCAACCAACGCCCATTCATAGAAACAGCGAAGCCCGGTAGGCAGTTGGTGTTCCACCATTCGCCGCCCGGCGTCGTAGGCGTAGCGACGTTTTACCTGGTCGTTGGACTGACGGACCTGCGCCAGATCGCCCTGGCCGTCGTAGCCATAGTGCATCAGCACTTCCCGGCGTTGATCGGCATAGAGGCGGTCGATCCGGCTGACTCGTTGTGGCCAGCGCTCGTCATACGCCAGTGCGATGCGGGTCAGGTCGAAGGTGTCACGCAGTTGCGCCAGGCGTCCGTTGTCGTCGTAGTCCAGGTAGATACGGTTGTCGTTGCGGTCACCCAGTTGGTTCAGGCGTAGCAGCGCTGCATTGGCTGGCGTGGGTTCGAACAAGCGGTACAGTCCGTCCGCGCTCTCTATCAGCAGCTCGCCGTTGGCATGCCGTCGCACGCTGAGGCCTTCACCGGCACTGAACACGGCGCCGCCCAACGGGATGGAACCCATGTCGATGCGTCGGCCCTGTTCGTCGCTATAAACCAGGGTTTCGCCGCCGTCTGGATGGGGCAGGATTTCGACGCGCACCTCATAGGGCACGCTCCAACCGGCACCGAACAACCCGTCGCGGCGTTCGTCGCGGCTGTTGTAGAAGCGTTGCCAGTCGATCGGCAAGATGCCGGGCAGGACGAAGTCCATCTCCTCGACATCGCCCAACACTTTCGCCCCGGTGGCGGCGTGCACGGGGTTCGAGGAGCCCATCGCGGCGTTGGCCGCGGCACCCATCGCGCTACTGACCGCCATCGACGCCGCACCGCCGACCAACATGCACGGCAGGTTACTGAGGAATTTACCCTTGCCGCCCTTTAGCATCAGCAGCGCCGTGACCGCCAGCCCGACGCCCGGGGTCTTGCCGCTGCGGATCTCGCGCACCACCACCGAACCGCCGCCAATGGTCACGTCAGGGGAAATCAGTCCGGCCGACACCACGGTCGCATCGCAGGTGCTGCGGTCGCCGCTGCGCACCGCGGGCTGACCGTTGATGGTGACTTTGTCCGAGCCTTCGGCCAGGAATTGCGGCGGCATCGGCGGGTGTTTCATGCAGATGATCATGTCCAGCGGCTTGGGCACGGCACCGGGCGCGGGCACGGCGACGGTGGGACGCCACATCTGTGAGAAGAAATTCTCGGCCATGTCCAGGTAGCTGGGTTCGGCTTCGGGTGCTTCAAGTTCGGTGCCGGCCGGCGCGACATGGGACTCGATCGCTCCGGCGGCGCGGGCGGCAGGGATGTTGTTGGTCAAGGTGTCGGTGGAGCCGGTGAGGATGTTGGCCTGCACCGTGGGCGGGAAGAGGGCGTTGCCGATGCCCTCGCATATGTCGCTTAGCCCCTTGTCGGCCCCGGTCTTGCTCATGGCGAGGCCGACCACGGCGCCCACCACCGCGCCGAGTAGGAAGCAACCCAAGCCGCCAGTGGCAACGGTAATGCCCGTGGCCGCTACCACGGCAGCCGTCGCTACCGCGGTGATCGCAATGTTCGCGGCTACTTCCAGGACGCCGCCGAGGATATCGGCCATCATCGAGGTGTGGTTCAGCGCGTCGCCTAGCCGAGCGGCCCAGAGTGCGTCAGACATGCAAGGTGCTCATCAAGCCAGAACGTCGAACAGCAGCGAACCCTTGATCGTTGCCCAATGTGCCGCTTCGGCATCGCCCAGTTTCTCGGCTTTCACGTAGCTCAGGGCAAGCATTTTGCGGGTGCCGGGCAGTACCAGGGCCAACTGGAACTGGAAGACCTTTTCGTTGCCCTTGTTGAACTGGCTGCGCAATTCGATGGCTTCGACTTCCTGGTTGGCGCCCACGCGCACGGTGGCGCCCGGTTGGCAGCGCAGGTCCTGGACCTGTTTTTCCAGGCGCTTGAGCTGGTCGTCGAGGTTGCTTTGCAGGGTCTCGCCCTCGGTCAGCAAACTGCGGCTGACGATCAAGGACGTGCCCAGCTCGGGGAACTTGAGGATGTTGATTGTCGCGTCCAGCAATTCGCTGGGCGGCAGCTGGAACTGGAATTCATTGAGGCGGTAAGTCATGGCGCAAAAATCTCGAGGTTAGCCCTTGGGTGCAGGGAACGCGGCTTGGATGTTGGCATCGATGCTGCCCTTGACGCCCTGGCCGTCCGGCGTGGCTCCGGGGCCGCCGCCGTTGTTCAGGTGCAGCACGCCGCCGGTGTTGAACTCGGCATCGCCGCTGGCGTAGAAGCTGATCTGTACGCCGGTCAGGTTGATCTGGCCGCTGGCGTTGAGCTCCAGGATGCTTTCGCCGCACACCAGGCGCAGGTTTTCGCCCACTTCAATCACGTAGCTCTGGCTGATGCTGTCGGTCTTGCGCTGGCCGACGGAGAGGATGTCCTCCTGCTTGACGATGCGCAGGCGGTTGTTGCCGATGGTCACCGTCTCGTTGTGGCCGATGCTCTTGTTGCGGTCGTGGCCCACCGAGTGGCTTTCATCCACCTCGACCACGATGTCCTGGTTACGCTCGGCGTGGATGTACAGTTGCTCGGCGCCTTTCTTGTCTTCCATGCGGATTTCGTTGAAATTCGCCGGCGTGCCGCCCTTGCTCGAACGGCTTTTCATCCCGCTCTGGGTGGCATTGGCGGGCAAGTCATAGGGCACGGTCTGTTCGGCATTGTAGACGCGACCGGTGATGATCGGCCGATCCGGGTCGCCTTCGAGGAAACTGACGATCACTTCCTGGCCAATGCGCGGGATCTGCATCGAGCCCCAGTTTTTCCCGGCCCATGCCTGCGACACGCGAATCCAGCACGAGCTGTTTTCGTTGGACTGGTCGTGCCGATCCCAATAGAAGTGCACCTTCACTCGGCCGAACTGATCGGTCCAGATTTCCTCGCCCTTGGGACCCACCACTAAGGCAGTCTGCGGGCCCTTGACGATAGGGCGATGGGTGATGGGCAGCGGCCGATAGCTTTGCTGGGCGTCGATGCAGGTCAGGCTGCTTTCGAACTGTGCTGTCGGCGCGCCGCCGCCGGTTTCGCCGCTTTCCTGGGAGAGGTAGTAGCGGGCGCCGACGATCAGGTATTCGCGGTTCTGGTCCTGGCGGCTGAAGCCGGTGAGGCTGAACAGGTGCCCCGAACCCAAGCCGCGGGCGTTGCCGGCCAGTTCGACCTGTTCGTGCTGGGTCTGCAAGGCTTCGATGCGGGTGCGGGCGTAGTGTTCGCCGTCCTGGCTCTGCACGTAGGTGCCAGGGTAGTCGTACAGGGGATAGTCGCCGGCAGTGTGTGGGCGGGGCATGGCCGAGCGTACGTCGATGCGTGCGCTGGGGCGTTGGAAGTCGTAGTCGTTGAGCTCCAGCGAGCCGGGCTGGACTTCCTGGGCCAGGTGCCAGTCGTGTATGTGGTCACGCTCGCGCTGCTGCTCGTTCTTGGGGTAGTAGGGCACCGAGCCGTAGCCGGGCGCCGTGGTGTGGGCTCCATAAGCGTCGGCCAGCACCAGCACATGTCGACCTTGCTCATGGCGGAAGAAGTAGTAGATCCCTTCCTGCTCCATCAAGCGGCTGACGAAGTCGAAACTGGTCTCGCGATACTGCACGCAGTATTCCCACTCGCGATAAGGCCGGCTCAGGGCGTCTTCGAAATCGGAAAAGCCCAAGTCGCGGAACACCTGCTTGATGATCTGCGGGATGGTGAGGTTCTGGAAAATCCGGCAATCGGAGGTACGGGTCAGCAGCCAAAACCACGGGCGCAGGGTGGCCTGGTAACTGGCGAACTGGCCCTGGTCGACGTTCTGGCTGAAACGGGCCACGATGCCATGGAAATAACGCTCGCCACCGCCATCGAGTTGCAGGCTCACGCACATGGGCTTGCCGAGCACCTGATTGAGGTCGATGGCGTTATCCAGCGAGTGCAGCTGCAACTCATAGTTGAACAGCCGCCCCAGTTCTTCGCCGCCGCCCATGTCCTTGAGCAGCAGTACCTCAGGTCCCAGGGGGCTGGTGATCTTGGCCAGGCGTGAGGCTTGGTTGAATAACATCGGTCATCTCATCGTTGTAATGGCTGCGCCGCTGATTGCCTGACGACACCGGAACAACTGTGGGAGCGAGCTTGCTCGCGAAGGCGGTGTGTCAGGCAACATCAATGGCACTGACAGATTGCATTCGCGAGCAAGCTCGCTCCCACAGGGTTATGCGGTGCTCCTTCGGGTCAGGCCGCGTCGCTGAAATCGTACTGCAATTCATTGTCCACGGCGCTGATCCGCACCCCGGCCAAAGCCTTGCCTTCGAGCATGCGGGTCAGGAACTCGCGGCTCATGTCCGGCAGCAGGCTGTTGGTCAGGATGGTGTCGATCATGCGCCCGCCGCTTTCGGTTTCGGTGCAACGCGAGACGATCAGGTCGATCACCGCGTCGTCGTAGTCGAAGGCGACTTTGTGGGTGCTTTCCACGCGCTTCTTGATGCGGTTGAGTTGCAGGCGGGTGATGGCCTTGAGCATCTCGTCGCTGAGCGGGTAGTACGGGATCGTCACCAGGCGGCCCAGCAAGGCTGGCGGGAAAATCTCCAGCAGCGGTTGGCGCAGGGCCTTGGCGATTTCTTCCGGCTCGGGCACGTTCTGCGGGTCTTTGCAGACCTGGGCAATCAACTCGGTGCCGGCGTTGGTGGTCAGCAGGATCAAGGTGTTCTTGAAGTCGATCACCCGGCCTTCACCGTCCTCCATCACGCCTTTGTCGAACACCTGGAAGAAGATCTCATGCACGTCCGGGTGGGCCTTCTCGACCTCGTCCAGCAACACCACACTGTACGGTTTGCGCCGCACGGCTTCGGTCAGCACGCCGCCTTCGCCATAGCCGATGTAGCCCGGTGGCGCACCCTTGAGGGTCGATACGGTGTGGGCTTCCTGGAACTCGCTCATGTTGATGGTGATGACGTTCTGCTCGCCGCCGTACATGGCTTCGGCCAGGGCCAGGGCGGTTTCGGTCTTGCCCACGCCGGAGGTGCCGGCGAGCATGAACACACCAATCGGCTTGCTCGGGTTGTCGAGGCCGGCGCGGGAGGTCTGGATGCGCTTGGCAATCATCTGCAAGGCATGGTCCTGGCCGATGATGCGTTTCTTCAGGTGCTGGTCGAGGTTGAGCACGGTTTCCAGTTCGTTGCGGGCCATGCGGCCCACCGGGATACCGGTCCAGTCGGCGACCACCGAGGCCACGGCCTGGTAATCCACGGTCGGCAGGATCAGCGGGGTTTCGCCTTGCAGGGCGGTCAGGCGCTGTTGCAGGTCCACCAGCTTCTCGCGCAGTTGGTGGCTTTCGTTGTCAGAAGCTTCGCTGTTGTCTTCGCTGTCCACCACGCCAACGCGTTCGCGCAAGGTGGCGCGGGTGGCGAGCAGTTCGTCCACCAGGGTTTTCTCTTCGGCCCAGCGGCCTTCCAGCTCGGCCAGGCGTTCGCGCTCGGCGCTCAGCAGGGTTTCGCTCTGGGTCTGGCGGTTGCCGATGACCACGCCAATCGCGTGTTCACGGGCGATGATTTGCAACTCGGTTTCCAGCGCTTCGATGCGCCGACGGCTGTCGTCCACTTCGGCCGGTACGGCGTGCAGGCTGATGGCGACGCGGGCGCAGGCGGTGTCCAGCAGGCTCACGGATTTGTCCGGCAGCTGGCGCGCGGGAATGTAGCGGTGGGACAGCTTGACCGAAGCTTCCAGGGCTTCGTCGAGGATCTGCACCTGGTGGTGTTTTTCCATGGTCGAGGCCACGCCGCGCATCATCAGCAGGGCCTTGTCTTCCGACGGCTCGGCCACTTGCACCACTTGGAAACGGCGGGTCAGGGCCGGGTCTTTTTCGATGTGCTTCTTGTACTCGGCCCAGGTCGTGGCGGCCACGGTGCGCAAGGTGCCACGGGCCAACGCCGGCTTGAGCAGGTTGGCCGCGTCGCCCGTGCCGGCGGCGCCACCGGCACCGACCAGGGTGTGGGCTTCGTCGATGAACAGGATGATCGGCTTGGGCGAGGCCTGGACGTCTTCGATGACCTGGCGCAGGCGCTGTTCGAACTCGCCTTTCATGCTGGCGCCGGCCTGCAACAGGCCCACGTCGAGGCTGCGCAGTTCCACGTCCTTGAGGGCCGGCGGCACGTCGCCGGCGACGATGCGCAGGGCGAAGCCTTCGACCACGGCGGTCTTGCCCACGCCGGCTTCACCGGTAAGGATCGGGTTGTTCTGCCGGCGGCGCATGAGGATGTCCACCAGTTGGCGGATCTCTTCGTCACGGCCGACGATCGGGTCGAGCTTGCCGCTGCGGGCCTGCTCGGTGAGGTCGACGGTAAAGCGCTTGAGGGCTTCCTGCTTGCCCATGGCGCTAGGGGCCATGGCGCCGCTGGCTTCGCCCGGCACCGCGCCGGCATTGAAGCCGTCGCTGGCGGTCAGGGCGTTTTCCGGCGAGTCGCCGACGTATTCGTCAAACCGTTCGCTCAGGGCTTCGACCTTGACCTTATCGAACTCCGACGACAAGCCCAGCAGTGCGTGGCGCAGGCTCGGGGTCTTGAGAATGCCCAGCACCAGGTAACCGGTGCGAACCTGGCTTTCGCCGAACATCAGGCTGCCGTAGACCCAGCCGCGTTCCACGGCTTCTTCGACGTGGGACGACAGGTCGGTGATGGACGTCGAACCCCGTGGCAGGCGATCCAGGGCTTCGGTCAGGTCACGGGCCAGGCGCGCCGGTTCGATGTTGAACTGGCGGATGATGCGGTGCAGGTCCGAGTCCTGCAGTTGCAGCAACTGGTGAAACCAGTGGGCCAGTTCCACATAAGGGTTACCGCGCAACTTGCAGAACACGGTGGCGGCTTCGATGGCTTTGTAGGCCACGCTGTTGAGTTTGCCGAACAACGCGGCGCGACTGATTTCACCCATGCTCATGGCTCCTTGAGGTCTGTGAGGTGTTGGCCTGTTCGGCGTAATGCCGGGCCAGTATTAAATCGTTGGCATCTGTTTCGGGGCGGCCCAGCCAGGTATTGAAACCCAGGCGGAAACGCCCATTGAGTTGCAATGCCGGGACTTCGGGCTGTTCCAGGACCAGGTTCAGGTCCCAGTCCAGTTCATGGCCCAGGTATTCGGCGACCCAGGCCACCAGCTCGTTGAACGGTTGGCTGCCAGGCAGCATGCCCATGTAGTCAACGAGCTTGAGTGGCCCCAGGCGAATGCGGAATTTGTGCTGGCGATCCCACACGAAGCGGCCCAGGCAGAAGTCCACGCCCAATTGATGAGCGCTGACCCCGACGCGGCTGCGTTCGGGCAGTTCCAGCCATTGGCCGACGTATTCTTCGATCTCCACCGGAAGGCCGAAGTACTCGCCGAGGATTGCCTTCAAACCGTCCGGGTAGCGGGTTTGCGCTGCCAGGTGGCCGCTGTAGTGCAGCTTCGCCGTGTCGGGAATCAACCCCTGGTTGAGCAGGCTGGGCATGCCCCGACCGCTCAGTGCCGCCAGGCGCGCCGACCAATAGTCATCGTCCGGGCGATCGTGGCTGACCGTCGGCCGCGCTTCGGCCCAGGCCCGATAAAACAGGCTGAGCAGGCGATGGTGAAACACATCGAGGAAGCGCTTGCTGGTGCTGTCGGCGTTGTTGCGCTGGCGTTCGCGCACGTATTCGGTGATGTGCAGCGGCATCGGGCCGTTGGGTCCGCCGAGGCCGAAGAAAAATTGCTCCAGGCGTGCCGGCGCACCGTCGCTGCCCGGTTGCACCGAGGCAAGGGTGGCCGGGGCGAAGGTGCATTCGGCCCGTTGCCCGAGGCGCAGCGGGTCGTCGGCCAGGCGCAGGGAATGGCCCAGGCGCGGCAGCTCGGGGGATTCGCACTCGATGCGCCGCAACGCCTGGAAGAAATCGTATTCCCAGGGTTCCTGGTGCATCGCTTCCAGGGTACTCACAGGGTCGGACGACGTCCGGGCTTGGCTTTCCATCGCATGATCTCGCCGCGTTCGGTGGTACGGATCACCGTCTCGGTAAAACTGTTGATCGACACGTAGCGTGCCAGGAAGCGCTCGAACACCGCGCCGAGCAGGAACACCCCGGTGCCGCGAAACGCGTTTTCATCGAATTCCAGGGTGATCTCCAGGCCGCGACCAAACACGATCGGGCCAGGCATCGGCAAGCGCCGGGTGCAGGCTTTGCTGCTGACTTCGCGCAGGCCTTCGATCTGCAACTGCAGCGCCGCGTCGTTGCTGTCGCCGTACAGGCGCAGCAGTTCACGCAGGGCGGCTGCGCCTTGGCCTTGTTCGCTCAACGACAAGTAGTTCAGCGACAACTGGCTGATCAGCCGCCAGGCCTTGGCGTCGTGGGCATGGCTGGCCCGTGGGCGACTGGGCCCGGCCACGCAGCGCACGGCGCCAACCGGCGCACTGTCGGCGAGGGTGAAGTCGGTCTTGCCGTTGCCCACGCTCATGAACAGCGGCAGGTCGCGGTTGGTGCACAGTGCGGTCACGCCCAGTTGGCGCAGGTCGTGGCGATAGGGCGCTTGCTGGCTGTCCACCAGGCTGACGAAGGTCTCGCTGCCGATGTAGGTCGAGCGCGGGCCGTTGCGTCGCTGGTCGCTGGACAGCACGCGCGGTTCGCGCCGCACGGTGTAATAGGCCTGGTCGCGGCCATAACGGGACGGATCGCGTACGGCGTAGAACGGCAGGAACGGTTGCTCCGGCCCGGTGCCGTGGCCGGTGAGGCCGTTCAGCGAATGCACTTCGAAATCCATCGGCCGGGTACGGTCGGCGATCACGTGGTGTTCGTTGACCCGATCCGACAAGTGAATGCGGTCCAGGCGCTTGGGAAACAGGTTGATGGCTGGGGTGCAGAACGGCAGGAACTGCGAAGCGCCGACGCTGCCTTCCAGGCTCGGATCGTGACGGTCGAACAGCACGATCAGCTCCAGCTCCTGGCCGTCGCAACGCTTGACCGCGCGGCTCAGCTGGGTGAAGTCGACGAACAGGAAACGGTGGGGCAGGGCGAAATATTCCTGCAACAGGCGATAGCCCTGGAAGGCCCGCGGCACCACCGGCAGCGCGGCGTCGGCATCGTCGAAGCCGCGCGAGCGCAACGCATCCTGCGGCAGCCGCTCCACCCAGTCGCCGCCGGGCTTGCGGGCGAACACCGCGCAGGCATTGCCCAGCAGTTGTTCGTAGAGACGGAAGGGCTGTTCGTCGGCACCGCTCAAGTACAGCGGCAGGTTGTCCAGGGCCAGGCTGTTGAACGGCAGTTCGGCGCCGGTGCGCAGGGTCAGGCGCAGGCCGGCCTTGGCTTTCGGTTCGCTGGCGGCCAGGCGCCCGAGCACGGCGGACGGGTTGCCGAAGTACTCGGCCTGGCTGACCTGCAACGGCCACAACGTCACCGCGTGGGCGGTGCGGTACTCGCAGCAGGTCTGGGTTTCACGCCCCAGGGCGGCACGCAGGACCGTATCGCGCGGCAGCGGGAAACCACTGCTCAGCGAGCCTTCGTCCGGGTCGGCCTGCAATTGCACCACCGTCATCGACGGCGTCGGCGCCAGGTAATGCGGGTAGGCGATTTCCAGCAGGTTGTGGGTGAAGGTCGGGTACTCGGCGTCGAGCTTGAGCTGCACTCGTGCCGTCAGGTAGGCGAAGCCTTCCAGCAGGCGCTCGACATACGGGTCGGCGCAGTCCATGCCGGACAACGTCAGCCGACTGGCGATCTTCGGGTATTCCTTGGCGAACTCCGCCGCGCTTTCGCGCACGTGGTGCAGTTCCTGGTTGTACAGTTCCAGCAGGCGTGGATTCATGAGCGTCTCCGCTGGTCGGCGTTGACCACGCGCACATGGCCGGTTTCCAGGTCCAGGTCGGTTTGCAGCATCAGGCGCAGCGGCACCGGCTGCGCCCAGAGATCGCCTTCGATCTCGAAACTCAACGCATTGTGGTTCATCTCGGCCGTCGCTCGGGCGCGCACTCGCAGGGTGTGGCGCAGGATTCGCGGTTCGAAGGTGGCAATGGCCTGGTGGATCAAGGTTTCCAGGGCCGAGACATCGACGTTCGACGCGCTGTTGCCGGCCAGTGCCGGCAGCCCGAAATTCACCACCGACGTGCCCGCCGGGGTATGCAGCGTGGCATCGGCGCTGAGCAATGAGGTGGTGTTGAGCAGCCACGCCAGGTCACGCAGCACCGAGGCTTTTAATTGGGTCAGGGAGAGCACGCGCTTGTCGGCGCTTTCCTTCGGGTTGGTCGGATCGTCGTCGGTCAACCGGTCCAGCAGGGACGGTTGAAGGCGATCGCGGGTGGCGATTTCGGTTACCAAGTGAAAAGGCCCGTGTAATTCTTCTGGTCACCTGTGCCGCGCATGCAACTGGCGTTGCGCGCGATAACCGAGGGCTCGAGCTGCCCATTGATCTGGCGCACGGCGCGGTATTCGGAGCGACATTCCTGATTGTTATGGGGGCCAGCAGATACATGGACAACGATGACAATGGGCACCTTACCGAAGGTCTCGACGTGAGGTTTGCCCTGTCGATCGACCGTGAACTGGCAGGGCCAAGCCAAGTCGAGTGGCATCAGGGTCTGGTCGGGCTTGCGCAGCGCGCAGCGCGCCTGGTCGTTTTCCAGCCTCAAAGTTTGTCCGCCCATCGAGACGACCTGCTCCACCGCTACGGAGGCCGTTGTCGACGGGGATTGCTGTTGCGCACAGGCGGTCAGGCTGGTCAACAGGCAGACCACCCATATCGCGCAGTGAGTCTTGATCATACGAGCTCCCAGAACCAGATCGCTCGGGATCGATAGGCCGGATCGTCATACCCGAGGGTTAGGCCACGGTTCCAGAGGTCGATATGATCGCCGGTGCGACCTTCCGAGGCCTCTCCCACTTGCTGGAAACAATCCTTGAAGAAAATCAGGCCAGTCTTGTCTTGCAGCTTGCGTCGGTCCGCGGCAGTTCCGCCGAGGATCAACGGGCGACCCAGATGATGTTTCCACAGCCAATTTGCCAATGACTCGGCCCCTCGTGCATGCCCATGGACGCACTTGGGTTCGGTATAGGTGGACTTGTTGACTTTGACGGTCAGCTCGGTGTTGAGCGTGATGCTCATGCGAATCGCGCATTGGTTTGCCCAAGGACCGTCGCAAGGTTTCGCGTCGGGATAGGTCACCAGCAAATCGGAATAGGCTTTCCACAAATTGATAAACGAAGGCTTGGCCATGACTCAGATACCACGTGGGAAAGAATTGGATTCGAGCAAGCACCAAACACCCCCGGCGCGTGGCACCGGGGGCGTGTTCGATTACACCTTGACGTTCTGACGGATGTTCCAGCCGAACTTGACCGGACCGCCTTCCTTGGTGCCGTCGGCTTTCTGTGGCTGGTAGTCCACCAGCACCTTGGCGAAGTTCAGGGTGACGTTTTCAGTCAGGCGATCATCGCCGCCCGAGCCGCCGGTGCTCAGGGAAGTGACCAGCACTTCTTCCAGGTTGATGATCATGTACTCGACCTGGCTTTCACCGCCGGCCTTGCGCACGGTCAGCTTGACCTTGTCGATGTGCTTGCCGCTGGCGCAGTGCATCATCAGGTTCGGCGACGCCTTGTCGACGTACTTGGTCAGGGACAGGTCCTGGACGTTGACCTTGCCCGCACCACCGCCGCTGCCCACGTGCATGTTGCCGGACTGGGACATGCCCCAGCTCCAGTTCAGGACATCGATCTCGTCCTTGTGGGCCTTGTCCATGGACTCGCCCTTGATGTCGCCAATCTTGATGAAAATATCAACAGCCATGTTTTCTCCCTGTGTGGTCTCTACCACATTGTTTGGTTGACGCTGACCTTGCGAAATTACACGTGCCGAACGGTTCCGATGATCTCCAAGCCACTGAAGATCGCCTGTGGGAGCGAGCTTGCTCGCGATAGCGCAGTGTCAGACATACGCATGACAACTGATCCACCGCCATCGCGAGCAAGCTCGCTCCCACATTGGCCTTGCACCGTTCAGTAAATCTTTATGCGCCCTTGGCCGAAGGCAGTTTCGATACCAGGCGCAACGACACGGTCAGCCCTTCGAGCTGGTAGTGCGGGCGCAGGTAGAACTTGGAGTTGTAGTACCCCGGGTTGCCTTCGACTTCTTCGACGATCACTTCGGCTGCAGCCAACGGGTGCTGGGCCTTGGTGGTCTCGGTGGAGTGCGCCGGGTCACCGTCGACGTAGTTGAGGATCCAGTCCTGCAACCAGCGCTGCATCTCGTCCTTCTCTTTGAAGGAACCGATCTTGTCGCGCACGATGCACTTGAGGTAATGGGCGAAACGGCAAGTGGCGAACAGGTACGGCAGGCGCGCGGCCAGGTTGGCGTTGGCGGTGGCGTCCGGGTCGTCGTATTCGGCCGGTTTCTGCAGGGACTGGGCGCCGATGAACGCGGCGAAGTCGGTGTTTTTCTTGTGCAGCAGCGGCATGAAACCGTTCTTCGCCAGCTCCGCTTCACGGCGGTCCGAAATGGCGATTTCGGTTGGGCACTTCATGTCCACGCCACCGTCGTCGGTCGGGAAGGTGTGGGCTGGCAGGTTTTCCACTTCACCGCCGGACTCCACGCCACGGATGCGCGAGCACCAGCCGAAGTGTTTGAACGAACGGTTGATGTTCACCGCCATCGCGTAGGCGGCGTTGGCCCAGGTGTACTTGGAGCTGTCGGCACCGTCGGTGTTTTCTTCGAAGGCGAAGGCTTCCACCGGGTCGGTCTTGGCGCCGTACGGCAGGCGCGCCAGGAAGCGTGGCATGGTCAGGCCGATGTAGCGCGAGTCTTCCGATTCACGCAGCGAGCGCCAGCCGGCGTATTCCGGGGTGGTGAAGATCTTGGTCAGGTCGCGCGGGTTCGACAGTTCCTGCCACGAGCCCATGCCCATCACGGTCGGCGATGCCGCAGCGATGAACGGGGAGTGCATGGCCGCGCAGACTTTCGACAGTTCGCCCAGCAGCTCGACATCCGGTGGCGACTGGTCGAAGTAGTAGTCGCCTACCAGGCAGCCGTAAGGCTCGCCGCCGAACTGGCCGTATTCTTCTTCGTACATCTTCTTGAAGATCGGGCTCTGGTCCCACGCGGTGCCCTTGAATTTCTTCAGGGTCTTGTGCAGGTCGGTCTTGGAGATGTTGAGCACGCGGATCTTGAGCTGCTCATCGGACTCGGTGTTGTTGACCAGGTAGTGCAGGCCACGCCAGGCGCTTTCCAGTTGCTGGAAGTCGGGGTGGTGGATGACCTGGTTGACCTGGGCGGTGAGCTTGGCGTCGATGGCGGCGATGATCGATTCGATCGACTTGATGGCGTCATTGGACACCAGGTCGGTCTGCGCCAGGGCCTGTTCGGCCAGGGTGCGTACGGCCGTTTCGACGGCTTCGCGGGCGCGCTCGGTCTTGGGTTTGAATTCTTGCAGCAGCAGGGACGCGAACTCGCTGGTTTCTTCGGTTGCGCCCAGGTTTTGCACGCCTTCGCGAGCTGTATTGTCAGTCATGATCATTGGTCCTGTGCTGGCTTCGGCGCGCTCGCCAGGGCCTGCAACAGCGCTGGGTCCTTGATCGCCTTCATGATGATTTCTTCGGCGCCGGTCTTGCCGTCCATGTAGGTCAGCAGGTTGGCCAACTGGGTGCGCGCTTCGAGCAGCTTGTTCAGCGAGTCGACCTTGCGGGCCACGGCCGCCGGGCTGAAGTCGTCCATGCTTTCGAACGTCAGGTCCAGGCTCAGGTTGCCTTCGCCGGTCAGTTCGTTAGGCACATGGAACGCCACGCGCGGCTGCATGGCCTTGAGGCGCGAGTCGAAGTTATCGACGTCGATCTCGAGGAACTTGCGATCAGCCACCGCTGCCAGAGGCTCGGCGGGCTTGCCGGCGAGGTCGGCCATCACGCCCATGACGAAGGGCAACTGGACCTTCTTCTCGGCGCCGTAGAGCTCGACGTCGTACTCGATCTGCACTCGAGGCGCGCGGTTGCGCGCGATGAATTTCTGAGAACTTTGCTTCGCCACGTTGCTGCTCCTGGTCGCTTGAGCGACGGTGTTGGCGTCATCGGGGGTACCGGTGACGTGACTGCGTGATCCGTTCGCTTTTTATTCGCTGTCTGGGCCGCGCAGGTTTTCAAATTGACTCATGCCGTCGGGAATCAGGTTGCGCACAATGGCCGCGAAGTCGGCGTGCACCAGATTCTTGGCCCGGTTCAACAGCACCGGCAGCGGGCTGGAGGGCTCATGACGGGTGTAGTAAGCGAGAATCCGGTCCAGGCTGCGCAGCACGTCGTCGCGGTTGTTGATTTCGCCGCTGACGGTGCTCGTGCTGGTGTTGCGCGGCGTGCTTGGCGCGCTGGCATATTCCGTTGGCGCGGCGCTGTCGTCGCTGACGGGATCGGACAGGGCGCTGTCGCCGCTCTGCGGGGCGAACTGGCCGAGAATCTGCAGGGCCATCTTCAGCGGTTGCTTCAGCGGGCCAAGGTCCACGCCTTGGGCGGAACCGACCTGGTCGCTGACTTGCTGCTCGATGGCTTCGGCGGCGCTGCGGGCTTCCAGCAGGGCGGCACGGGTGATTTCCAACTGCTCGGGGTCGCTGTCGAGCAGGGCCCCGGCGAGCTGTTCGGCGCCGAGGTTTTCATCCGGGAAACTTTGCAGGCCGCTGGCGTTGGCGGCGGCGCGCAGGCTGACGGCACCGAAGGTCCGCGAGCGGGCCAGGATGCTCTCGCGCAGCAAGCGAATGGTGATGTCGGACGTCAGGCCGGCGAGGGCATTGATGCGCACGGTGGGGTCGTTGTCGTCCTCGGCGTCCAGGCGCGGATGCAACTCGGCCCAGTACTGCTTGAGCAGTTCGCTGATCAGCGTCAGCACACGGGCCATGCCCGGCAGGCCTTCGAGGGCCAGGGAGCTTTGCAACAGGAAATGGGTGATGCGCAGGTCTTTGCTGCGTTGCAGCAAGTCCAGGCTCTGCTGCTGGATGCTGCGCCACTCAGGAGGTTCGGCAGGCAGGATCGAATCGCCCATGCTGCGTTCGGGCTGGCCCCGGGAGTCGCGTTCCAGGCGCAAGAAATCCGCGTCATATTCCAAATCTTCACCACACGGCGAAGTCGCGGAAACGGCGGCGAGCAACAAAGGCACATCCACTTGGATCGATCTCCCTATCACCCGCTGAAGAAAGTCGGGCAGTTCACACGCAAGTTTCGGATGAAACTCACATGTTCCTTGACGGTAATGGCTCTTTAGACTTGCACTGATCTTAAAGTGCCATCATGTATATTCAAGAAGTTGTGCATTTTTGGTGTAGTACTTATCGCTTGTCAAGGTAAGCTATTTCACCAATGTATCCCCTCTGTAACAGTTGTGATGGGCTTAACAGCCTGCCCGACCCATCGGTCGAAGCGGCAACTGACGTGGGGTTTTTGTCACGCAAGCCGGTTATGATCAGCAATCATGCTGGCAAAAAGCCGTTTCACGGCTGTTGGCAAAGGTTGCCGGCGGGTAGTCAGGGCCTGAACCCTCACTCCCGCCCGCGCGCGAAGTATTCAGCAAGGAGGCAAGATGCCGCTGTGTTTGACTATCACTAGTTATCACAAGATCACCCCAGGCCAGTGTTCTGAAAAGTCCATGGATCAGGGGGTGATGGCAATTGGCCGTAATTCCGATAATGACTGGGTATTGCCGGACCCTGAGCGCCTGGTTTCCGGCAAACATTGCGTTATCCAATACAAAGACGGGCGTTATTATTTAACTGATAACAGTACTAATGGTGTGGAATTGGTCAAGGCCGGTGTTCGCCTGCGCAAGGGCAACAGCGAACCCCTGCAAGACGGCGAAGTGATCCGCATCGGTGATTATGAGATCCAGGCGCGCGTCGATTTCAGCCTGCCGGTCACCGACAGCAACCCGTTTGCCGAATCGCCCAGCAGTTTCGAGGCCTTGATGGGGCGCCAGGGCGCAGCGGTGCATACGCCGTCGCCGCTTCATACGCCATCGCCGATCCAAGCGGCTCCGCCTGCGCATTTCCAGGGCGGGTCGGCCATGGATACCCTGCCGGACCTGTTCGATTTCTTGACCCCAGCCAGTGTCCCGCCGGCCACCCAGCCTGACCATGTGCCGGCCGAGCAGCACAACTTCCGCCCGCCGACGCCAATTCCCCGGCCGAGCCCACCGCCCGTGGTGGAGCCGGTGATACCGCCGTCTGCCTCGGTGATTCCGGATGACTGGGATCCCTTCAGCGATAAGCCGGTTCCGGTGGCGGTAGCCCCGCAGCCCGTGGCCCCGCAGCCGGTGCCGCTACCACCTGTGGTTGAGCCGGTCGCGTCGCCTGTCCCGCAGGCCCCGCTCGTCGACATTTTTGCTGAAATCAGCGCACCGCCGCCGGCACCCGTGCCCGAAGCGTCGGTCACCCGCGTCGAGCCCCCGGTCGCACCTCCAGTTGCTCCAGTTGCTTCGGTCGCTCCAGTTGCTCCGGTCGCTCCAGTTACCCCGATCGAGGCCAACCAACCCGATTTGCTGCAAGCCTTCCTGCGCGGTGCCGGGCTCGATCAGTTGCGCCTGGACAAGGCCAACGCCGAAGCACAGATGGAAAGCATCGGGCGCAGTTACCGGTTGATGGTCGAAGGCCTGATCGATGTCTTGCGCGCCCGCAGCAGCCTCAAGGGTGAGTTCCGCATCCAGCAGACGATGATCCAGCCGGTGGAAAACAACCCGCTGAAATTCGCCCCCAATGTGGATGAAGCCTTGCTGTTGCTGTTGCGCCACGGCAACCAGGCGTTCATGGCCCCGGACGCGGCGGTGCGTGACAGTTTCGATGACTTGCGGGCCCACCAACTGGCGGTGATGGCCGGCGTGGAAGCGGCCATCAAGCATTTGCTGGGGCGTTTCGAGCCGGCGCAACTGGAAGAGCGCATGGCCAAGCCCGGTGGGCTCTCGGGTATTTTCAGCGGCTCGCGACAGGCCCAGTACTGGCAGCAGTTTACCGAGCTCTACAGCAACATTTCCCGGGAAGCCCAGGAGGATTTCCAGGACCTGTTCGGTCGCGAGTTCAGCCGCGCCTACGAAGAACACAGTACGCGACAGCGACGCCGCTAAGCGGCGTCGTCCCATAACAAGATTGATCGGCACACAACGGATAGCTCAAACGTCATTGAGGACGCAGGATGATTCCCAGGTTTTTACTCGCAGTCGCCACCGTGCTTCTGCTGACGGCGTGCGCCAAGGATGCGGCCAACCCCCAGCCCGAAGAAGCTGAGGCCGACACCGCCGCCATCGAGCTGCACTTTCACGCCATTGCCGGCCTCAACCCCGGCGCCACCGGCCAGCCGGCCCCGGTCCGGGTGCGCATTTTCGAACTGAAAAATGCCGCGACCTTCGGCCGTGCCGATTATTTCGCCCTCGCCGAACGGGCCCAGGCAACGCTGGGCGCCGACCTGATCGACCAGGACGAGGTGCTGATCCAGCCCGGCCAGCAACTGAGCCTGCAACGCGACCTCGACCCGGCCACGCGGCATATCGGAATACTGGTGGGCTATCGCGAGCTGGACCAGTCGCTGTGGCGCACGGTGATGAACGTCCCGGCGCGCGAATACACCGAATACCAGATCAGCCTCGATGTGCGCGCCGTGCGCAGCGCCGTCGTCGTCCCCCCATCCAGCCCTGCCCAATAAGCAATCGGAGCCCCCATGTCCTGGAACAATCGCGTGGTCTGGTCGGAAGGCATGTTCATTGGAACGCAGCACTTCCAACAGCATGACCGTTACCTGGAAAACCTCATCGACGCACGCAGCCGCCCGTTGTCGGCCGGCGCCTGGGGTTTTTCCGAATTGCTGATCGACCAGGGCCTGCTGGCCCAGGGCAAGCTGGCGATCATCTCGGCGCGCGGCCTGTTGCCGGACGGTACGCCCTTCAACATTCCCCAGGATGACCTGGCACCAACCCCGCTGAACGTCGACGACAACCTGCGCGATGGCCTGGTGTACCTGGCCTTGCCGCTCAAGCGCGCCGGCGCCCGGGACACCGTGGACGAAGGCGAAGACCTCGGCGCTGCGCGTTATGTGAGCCAGGTGTGCGAAGTGCGTGACGACAACGCACCGTTCGAAAACCGCGCACCGGTGGCCCTCGGCTCGCGGGCGCTGCGGCTGTTGACCGAACAGGATGGCATCGGCGACTACGCCGCCATCGGCGTGGTTCGCATCAAGGAAAAGCGCGCCGACCGTGCATTGGTACTCGACGACGCCTACATCCCGCCGCTGCTGGATGTGATCGCCTCCAAGCCACTGGCGGCGTTTCGCAGCGAACTGCTGGGCCTGCTGCATCAACGCGGCGAAGCCCTGGCCGGGCGGGTAGTGGCGTCCGGCGCCGGTGGCGCCTCGGAAATTGCCGATTTCATGCTGTTGCAACTGGTCAACCGCGCCCAGCCGCTGATCCAGCACCTGAGCCAGTTGAGCCCGCTGCATCCCGAGCGTTTCTACAGCGAGCTGGTGAGCCTGGCCGGGGAGTTCTCCACGTTCACCGCGTCCGGGCGCCGACCGCAGCAATACCCGCCTTACCAGCACGATGACCTGGCGCTCAGCTACGCGCCCGTGATGCAGGCCCTGCGCGAAGCCCTGTCGATGCTGATCGACAGCAAGGCGACGCCAATTCCGATTGTCGAGAAAGCCTACGGCATCCACGTGGCGATGCTGGCCGACAAGACCCTGCTCGACAGTGCCAGTTTCATCCTGGTGGTGCGCGCCGACGTGCCGGCCGAGACCCTGCGTGGCCGCTTCGGCCAGCAGAGCAAGGTCGGTTCGGTGGAGCACATCCGCGACCTGGTCAACCTGCAACTGCCGGGCATCGGCCTGCTGCCGTTGCCGGTGGCGCCACGGCAGTTGCCGTACCACGCCGGCTCCACTTACTACGAGCTCGACCGGGGCAGCGATCACTGGCAGCAACTGAGCAACTCCGGCGGCTTTGCGTTCCACATCGCCGGCCAGTTCCCAGGGCTGAACCTGGCCTTCTGGGCGATCCGAGGATAAACCGCGATGAGTAACGACGATCGTACCCAGTTCATGCCGACGCCCGGTGGCCGTGGTGGAGATCCCTTCCGCCCGGACGCTGGCCGGCCACAGCCGACGCCTGCGCCTGCACCGCTGTCGATGCCGGCCGCGCCGGTGCTGACCGGCAAGGCCGAGGGGCTCAACCCGCTGGAAAGCGCCGCCGGCCCGCTGCTGGCGCTGCTGACGCGCCTGCGCAACACCATTGCCCACCCGGCGCCGGCCAGTCTGCGCGCACAACTGCTGGCCTACCTGCGCCAGTTCGAAGAGCGTGCCGAGGCCGCCGGTGTGGTACGCAACGATGTGTTGCTGGCCCGCTACGCCTTGTGTACCGCGCTGGACGAAGCGGTGTTGAGCACGCCGTGGGGCGGCACCAGCGATTGGGGCAAGCAGAGCCTGTTGATCACCGTGCACAACGAAGCCTGGGGCGGCGAGAAGGTGTTCCAGTTGCTGGAGCATTGCCTGCAAAGCCCGCGCGAGCGCCTGTATCTGCTGGAGCTTTTGTATCTGTGCATGTGCCTGGGTTTCGAAGGGCGCTATCGGGTGATGAACGACGGTCGCAGCCAACTGGAAGCGTTGCGTGAGCGCACCGCCGCCGTCATCCGCAGCGCCCGTGGCGACTACGAGCGCGAGCTGTCGCCGCACTGGCGCGGTGTCACTGTGGCCCGTGATCGACTGGCGCAATTCATGCCGCCATGGATCGCCGTGGCCATCGGTGCGGCGCTGTTGCTGGCGCTGCTGTTCGGCCTGCGCATGAAGCTGGCCTCCGATGCCGAGCCGGTGTTCAAGAACATTCATTTCCTCGGTGAAATCCCGGTGCAGACCATCGACCGCCCTGTGGTGCAACCGAAGGTGATCGAGCGCCCACGCCTGGCCGGCTTCCTCGCCGATGAAATCCGCGCCAACCGCATTGCCGTGGAAGACGCCGTCGACCGCTCGGTGGTGACCATCCGCGGCGATGAGCTGTTCGCCTCGGGCAGCGCCAGCATCAAGGACGATTTCCAGCCGCTGATGCTGCGCATCGCCGATGCGGTGCGCAAGGTCAAGGGCCAGGTCCTGGTCACCGGGCACAGCGACAATCGGCCGATCGCCACCCTCCGGTTCCCGTCCAACTGGGCGTTGTCCGAAGCGCGGGCGCAATCGGTGCTGCAAATTCTCTCGGCCAAGACTGGCCAGCCCGAGCGCTTCAGCGCCGAAGGCCGCAGCGACACCGAGCCGTTGGCATCCAACGCCACCACAGAGGGGCGTGCGCGCAACCGTCGGGTTGAAATCACAGTATTGGCGGAGGGGGTCGAGTGAAGGCGTTTTTCAGTTTTATGACCCGCTGGGTCATCCCATTGCTGGGGCTGATCGCCCTGAGCCTGATCATCTGGTTCGTTGGCCCGCTGCTCGATTGGCTGGTGCCCGAAGGCCGCCGCTGGGCCTTGATCATCCTGGTGTTCGCGGTATGGATCGCCTACCGGGTGCTGCGCATCATCCAGGCGCGCCGTCAGGCCGCCGAAGTGATGCGCAGCCTGGCCGCGCAAACCCCACCGGACCCGACCAGCATCGCCACCGCCGAAGAGCTCGAAACCCTGCGCCAGCGCATGGACGAAGCCTTGGCCCTGCTCAAGAAAGCCAAGCTGGGCGGTGACGAGCGCCGCAACCTCTACGAGCTGCCGTGGTACGTGATCATCGGCCCGCCGGGTTCGGGCAAGACCACCGCGCTGGTCAACTCCGGGCTGCATTTCCCACTGGCCGCGCAACTGGGCGCCGGCGCGGTACGCGGTGTCGGCGGCACGCGCAATTGCGATTGGTGGTTCACCGACCAGGCGGTCCTGCTCGACACCGCCGGCCGCTACACCACCCAGGACAGCGACGCGACCATCGACAAGGCCGCCTGGCTGGGCTTCCTGGGTCTGTTGAAAAAACAACGGGCCCGGCGCCCGATTGATGGCGCGTTCATCGCCATCAGCCTGTCCGACCTGCTGCTGGGCAGCGACGCCGAGCGCGCCGCCCATGCCGCCGCAATCCGGCTGCGGATCCAGGAGCTGTACACCCAACTGGGTGTGCGCTTCCCGATCTACCTGATGCTGACCAAGCTCGACCTCGTGCCGGGGTTCATGGAGTATTTCGATACCCTGAGCAAGGAAGAGCGCGCCCAGGTCTGGGGCATGACCTTCGCCCTGGACGATGGCAAGAGCAGCGATAGCCCGCTGGCGCACCTGCAAAGCGAATTCACCGGCCTTGAGCAGCGGCTCAACGACCGCTTGGTGGAACGCCTGCAACAAGAGCGCGACCCGGCGCGGCGCGATCTGATCTACGGTTTCCCGCAGCAGTTCGGCGCCTTGAAAGATTGCCTGCAAAGCTTCCTCGAAGGCGTGTTCAAACCCAACGCCTTCGAAGAGCGCGTGTTGCTGCGTGGCGTGTATTTCACCAGTGGCACCCAGGAAGGCAGCCCGATCGACCGCCTGATCGGCTCCATGGCCCAGAGCATGAACCTGGATCGTCAGCACCTGGCGCGCCAGACCGGCACCGGGCGCAGTTATTTCATCGAAAAACTCTTCACCGCCGTGGCCTTCGCCGAGCGCGGGCTGGTGGGCGTCGATCCGAAAGTCGAGCGGCGGCGCAAGTGGATCGCCCGCGGCGTATTGGCCTCCACCGTGGTGCTGGTGTTGGTGGTCAGCACGTTGTGGTGGGTCAGCTACCGCGCCAACCAGGCCTACATTGCCCAGGTCGACCAGAAGGTCGCGCCGTTGGGGCAAACCGTGCAGAACCTCAGCCCGGCGCAACGCGACGTCCTCGCCGTGTTGCCGTTGCTCAACGCCGTGAAACACCTGGCTGACGACGCACCGAGCTGGGCCGAAGGCCTGGGCTTGTACCAGGGCGACATGCTCGAAGCCGAGTCCGGCAGCGTCTACCGCAAGCTGCTGATCGCGGTGTTCGCGCCACGTCTGCTGACGCGGATCGAAGAGCAGCTGCACAGCGGCGGCAATTCGGATTTCCTCTACGAAGGCTTGAAGGCCTACCTGATGCTCGCCGACACCGAGCATTACGATGCCGACTTCATCAAGGCCTGGATCGCCCTGGATTGGGATCGCAGCCTGCCGCGGGATTTGCCGGCCGAGCAGCGCCAGGCCCTGACCGCGCATTTGCAGGCGCTGTTCGAGCGGCGTCCGCCCCTCGCGCGCCTCGATCCTCGCCTGGTCGAAGACCTGCGCCGCCAGTTGCAGCAATTGCCGGTGGCCCAGCGGGTCTATGACCGGATCAAGCGCCAGAAGCTGCCCGAAGGCATCCCGGACTTCCGTATCAACGAAGCCGCCGGGCGTGACGCGGCGCTGGTGTTCAGCCGCAAGAGCGGCAAGCCATTGGGCGAGCCGCTGAGCGGGTTCTTCACCGTCAAGGGTTACCGCCAGGGCTTCTTGCTCACCAGCCTGAGCCAGACCGGCACCCTGGCCGAAGAGCAATGGGTGCTTGGCCACGAAGAGGCCGATCAGCAGAACGTCGCCAGCCTGGCTGCCGATGTGCGTCGCCTGTACTTCCAGGACTACCTGCGCCAATGGGACGCCTTGCTGGCCGACATCGACTTTGTGCCGATCACCAGCGTGGCCCAGGCCGCCGATGTGCTGCGGGTGATTTCCGGCCCGACCTCACCGTTGAAAAAACTGCTGGTGGCGGTGGCGAAGGAAACCGACCTGCAACAGGATGAACGCCTGCTGGCTGCCCAAGGTGCGCCGGTAGAAGGCGGTGTAGACAAGCTCAAGGAACGCCTGGGCAGCTTGCTCGGCCAGGAGCAGGCGACGCAAAACGCACCGGCGCAAAGCGATGATCCGATCACCGCGCACTTCGCCGAGCTCAACAGCATCGTCAGCAAAAGCGAAGGCGAGCCGGCGGCCATCGACGGTTTGCTGGCCGACATGAACGCTTTGTACGTGCAGGTCAGCGCCATGGTCGGTGCCAGCGGCGACGCCTTGCTCGGCGAAGCCAAGAACCAGGCCACGGCCGCCGCTACACGCGTCAGCCTTAATGCCGAACGCCAGCCGCCGCTGGTGCAGGGCCTGGTCAAGTCGGTGGTCAACTCCACCACCAACAGCATGATGGGCGGGGTGCGCAACCAACTGAACGCCGCTTGGACCAGCGAAGTGGTGAACATCTATCGCCAGTCCCTGGCCGGGCGCTATCCGATGTCGCCAGGCAGTGCGCGGGACGCGACCCTGGATGACTTCGGCCAGTTCTTCGGCGTCGGCGGGGTGATGGACAACTACTTCCGCAAGTACCTGCAACCCTACGTCGACACCTCGACCCCGACCTGGCGCTGGCAGCCGGGCGCGGCGCAGAAGCTCGGCATCGCCCCTGGCGTGCTGCAGACCTTCCAGCGCGCGGCGACCATCCGCGATGCGTTCTTCCGTTCCGGTGGCACGCAGCCGATGGTGCGTTTCGAACTCAAGCCGGTGGCGATGGACTCGACCATCACCCAGTTCCTGCTCGACCTCGACGGCCAGCAACTGAGCTACGACCACGGCCCAAGCCGGCCGACCGCCATGCAGTGGCCGAACCCGGGCAGCATCGGCGTGGTGCGGATCTCGATCATGCCGCCGTCGTCCAGCGGTCGCTCCGGCATCACCCTGGATGGGCCGTGGGCCTGGTTCCGGCTGCTGGAACAATCGGATCTGACCGCCGGCAACTCGCCGGATCGCTTCAACCTGCGGCTGCGGGTCGATGGTGCCAGCGCCTCTTATGAGCTGCGGGCCAACAGCGCCTTCAACCCATTCAAGAGCCGGGTGCTCAGCGGCTTCAGCCTGCCGGAGCGGCTATGAGTACACCGGGCTTCTATGGAAAGTTGGCCAGCCGCGGCGATTTCGTCAGCCGTGGCTTGCCTCAGAGTTTTATCGGCCCGTGGGATTCGTGGTTGGCGGCGGGTTTGCTCGCCAGCCAGACCAGCCTCGGCGAGCGCTGGCTGGACGCCTATCTGGTCAGCCCGCTGTGGCGCTTCATGGTCGCACCGGGTGTGTGTGGCCCGGACGCCGCGGTCGGCGTGGTGATGCCGAGCATTGACCGGGTCGGCCGTTATTTCCCGCTGACTGTCGCGATGTTGCTGGAGCCCGACGCGGACCCGGCGTCGGTGGTGGGCGGTGCGGACGAGTGGTTTGAGCGGGTCGAGAACCTGTTGCTGAGCACGTTGAGTGTGGAGGCCAGTTTCGAGGCGTTCAACGAACAGCTGGAGACCCTGGGCAGCCCGATGTACCTGCCGCGCACGCCGAGCAGCCGCTTTGCCAGCCTGCATCGCTTCGATGCCACTGACCCGCAACGGCGCATGAGCGCCCTCGCCGAGGCAGCCTGCGAAGGCGCGAGCCTGTGGTGGGGCCAGGGATCGGAGCGCATTGCCCCGGGGTTGATGCGCTGCCAGGGACTGCCGGCGGCGGCTGATTTTGCGCAATTTTTGCTCGGCCAAGAAGGTGTTGTGTAGATGCGTCCAAGTGCCGGAAAAGCAATCAAGTCTGCAAGCAAGAGCCATGTCGGGATGGTCCGCCAGGTCAACGAAGACGCCTGCCTGGACCTGCCGGAAAACGGCCTCTGGGTCGTGGCCGACGGCATGGGCGGGCACGCGGCGGGCGACTACGTCAGCAGCCTGATCGTCGACAGCCTGCGCGGCATTGCCGTGGGTCGTTCGCTGGACGAATACGTCGCGGCGCTGCAAAGCGACTTGTTGCGGGTCAACGCCGCCGTGCGTGAAGAAACCGCCAACCGTGGCGTGACGATGATGGGCAGCACTGTGGTGGTGTTGGCCGCCCGCGACCTGCGCGGCATGTGCCTGTGGGCCGGTGACAGCCGTTTGTATCGCCTGCGCGACGGCGTGCTCGAAGGCATCTCCCGCGACCATAGCTACGTCCAGGATCTGCAGGACAGCGGCCTGCTCAGCGAAGCCGAGGCGCGGGTGCATCCACGCGCCAACATTGTCACCCGGGCGATTGGCGTCGAGGCGCAACTGAACCTGGCGCTGACCGAGCTGCTGCTGGTGCCCGGCGACAGTTACCTGTTGTGCAGCGACGGGCTGACCAAGACCGTCGAGGACGATGAAATCCGCGAGGTATTGAGCCACGACGAGCCCGGCGAAATCGCCAGCAGCCTGGTGTCCCTGGGCCTGATGCGCGGCGCGCCGGACAACATCACCGTGGTGGTTGTGAAGGTGCCGTCATGAGCTTGACCTTGAACATTGTCATCCCCGGTTACGACATCGAAGGGCCGATCGGCGAAGGCGCGATGGCCAGCGTGTACCTGGCGACCCAGCGTTCGCTGGAACGCAAGGTGGCGTTGAAAGTCATGGCCGCCGCACTGGCGGCCGACCCGACCTTCTGCGAGCGTTTTTTGCGCGAAGGCAAGACGCTGGCGCGCCTGTCGCACCCGCACACCGTCACCATCCATGACATCGGCAACGTCGGTGAGCTGTATTACATGGCGATGGAGTACCTGCCCAACGGCACGCTCAAGGAACGCATCGCCGCGGGCCTGACGCCGGAGCAGGGCCTGACCTACATCCGCCAGATCGCCTCGGCCCTGGGTTATGCCCACGGGCTGGGCCTGGTCCACCGTGACGTCAAGCCGGCCAACATCCTGTTCCGCGCCGATGGCACGGCGGTGCTCTCGGACTTCGGCATCGCCAAGTCCCTGGACGACCGCACCCAGTTCACCCAGGCCGGCTTTGCCGTCGGCACGCCCAGCTACATGAGCCCGGAACAGGCCCGTGGCCAAGACATCGACGGCCGCGCCGACCTGTATGCCCTGGGCGTGGTGCTCTACGAAATCCTTGTTGGCAAACTGCCGTATACCGGCAACGACGCACTGTCCACGGCCCTGGCACACCTGACCGAACCGTTGCCGGAACTGCCGGTGCACCATGGCCGTTACCAGGACGTGTTGCGCAAGCTGCTGGCGAAGGATCCGGCGGAGCGTTTCCCGGATGCGGCGGCGTTGCTGCGGGCGTTGGATAACCTGCCAGACGAGTCGGCGGAAGCGACGCTGATCCGACCGTTGTCGTTGCAACTGCCGGAGACGCCGAAACCGGTGGATGACCTGGCGGGTTTGACGCCCATGTCCATCGACATTCCCAGCGGCCCGGCTTATTCACCACCGCCGCCACAATCGCAGCCCAAGCCCGTTGCGCCGCCGATAAAACCGCCGGTTCAATCCTCGGTGTCGGAGCAACGCAAGGGGCCGGTGTTCGCCCTGGCTGCCGTTGCGGTCGCCGTGGCGCTGGCGTTGGGTGGCGCGGGTTATTGGTGGTTGTCCGGTGATGACGGCAAAGACGTGAAGACGCCAGTGGCCACGACCACCTCGGTCAAGCCACCGGAAGTGAAGCCGCCGAAGACCCCTGAAGTGCCAGCGGTCAAACCACCCGTTGCCCCTCCGGCTCAGCCACCCGTGGCGACCGAGGCCGATGGTGGCCAGCGTCCGCTGTTGATGGCCGGCAAGAAAACCCTGTTCCAGCGCGTGCTCAGCAAACCGGGGGCGAAGCTCGCCGATGCGCCGGGCGCCGCACCGGGCAAGGCGCTGCCGGCGTTTTCCGTGCTGTACGTGTATCAGCGCAAGGACGTCGACGGCGGTTCGTGGGTGCGGGTCGGCGCCGCCACTGACGGGCGCAGCGACGGCTGGTTGCCCGCCGCCCAGGTCAGCGACTGGAAGCAGAGCCTGGTGCTCAAGTTCACCGAACGTTCCGGCCGTGCGCCGGTGATGTTCCTGCGTCAGCCTGGCGACGTGGAAAAGCTCTTGGCTAACCCATCGGCCGCCAAGAACGTGTTGCTCAAGGCCCAGCAGAGCCCGCAGGACGACCAGCAAGTGCTGGCCCTGGAGCCGGCCGCCAGCGCCGTGCCGCAGAGCCAGTTCTATCTGTTGCCGATCTTCGATTCCCGCGAGAGCCTCGATGAAAACGGTCAGCCGGTGCAGTTGCTGAATGTCGCGTCGATCGATCCTGGCAATACCCCGAAGGCGTCGAGCAACACGCCGATCACCACCGCCAATGCCGACGCGTTCCGTACCGCCGTGGTGCTTGTGGTGGACACCACCGTGTCGATGCAGCCCTACATCGACCAGGTGCGCGACGTGGTCCACGAACTGCAAACCCGCATCGCCGAGCGCGGCGAGTTGGATAGTGTCAGCTTCGGCATGGTGGGTTTCCGCAGCAGCATCAAGAAGACTCCAGGCCTGGAATACGTCGCCAAGACCTTGATCACCCTGGAGCAGGGGCGCGACCCGCAACGCTTCATGGAGCTGGCGCGTCAGGTCAAGGCATCGACGGTGTCGAGCCATTCGTTCAACGAAGATGCGTTTGCCGGGGTCATGGAAGCCGTCGAAGGCATGGACTGGTCCGGTTACGGCGGGCGTTTGATCCTGTTGGTCACCGACGCCGGGGCCCTGCGCAAGAACGATCCATTTGCCGCCACGCAAATGAACGAGGCCGAAGTGCGCCAGGCCGCACTGGGCAAGCAGATCAAGATCTACGCCTTGCACCTGCTCAGCGACGCCGGCAAGAAAACCCATGCCGGCGCTCAGAGCCAGTACCGCACCCTGACCGCCGACGCCAACCCGCAGATCGGTGACCTGTACATTCCGGTGCCGGGCGCCGACGTGCGCAAGTTCGGCGAGCGCGTCGACGAGATCGGTTCGGTGTTTGCCGACCTGGTGCATCAGGTGCGCAGCAACAAGGCGCAAAGCGTGCCGCTGTTGAGTGCCGCGCCGAGCCTGGCCGACAAGTCGGCCGCGGTCGGCTACGCGATGCACATGGACTTTTTGGGGCGTAAATCCGCCAGCCAGGCGCCGCAACTGGTCAGCGCCTGGACCGCCGACCGCGACCTGACCAACCCGGCACTGCCGGCGTTCCAGGTCTGCGTGATGCTGACCAAGCTGCAACTCAACGACCTGCAGCAGTCGCTGAAGCTGATCGTCGACGCGGCCCGCAAGACCCAGAGTTCGCCCAAGGATTTCTTCCAGGAAATCGCCAGCGCCAGTGCCTACATGAGCCGCGACCCGTCGGCCCTGCGCAAGGGCGGCAACTTGGCCGACGGCGGGATTCTCGGCGAGTACCTCGAAGGGCTGCCGTACCGCAGCAAGTCGCTGAACATGACCCAGGATCTGTGGCTGTCCTTGAGCGTGGCCGAGCAGGAAGATTTCATCGACGAGCTGGATTCGAAAATCCGCCTCTACGAAACCTTCCACAACGACCTCGCCAACTGGGTGCGCTTCGGCGATGCCGAGCCGGGTGACGCCTTGTACCGCGTTCCATTGTCGACGCTGCCGTGATGCTGACCCTGAACGCAGTGCATAAAAGCCGGGGCGCCGGCAGCCAGCGCTACAGCCTGGTGATTCCACGGCTGCATTTGCGCGGCGGTGAACAACTGGCGGTGGTCGGCCCCAGCGGCTGCGGCAAGAGCACGTTGCTGGACTTGCTGGCGCTGGTGTTGGCGCCGGATCAGGCCGGCCAGTTCGACTTCACGCCGGCCGACAAGCCGCTGGACATCGCCAAATTGTGGCGTGCGTCGCAACAGGGCACCTTGGCTGAGCTGCGCAGTCGTTACCTGGGTTATGTTCTGCAAACCGGCGGCCTGTTGGGCTTCCTGGATGTGCGCGGCAACATCGCGTTGTCGCGAAAATTGCTGGGCTTGAAGGATGACGCAAGCGTGACGCGCCTGGCTGGGCAGTTGGACATTGCCGATCAACTGGACAAGAAACCGGCGGATTTGTCCGTCGGCCAACGTCAGCGGGTCAGCTGTGCCCGGGCGTTGGCCCATGGGCCGCGCCTGCTGCTGGCCGATGAACCGACCGCCGCCCTCGACCCGCTGAACGCCGAGCGCGTCATGCAGTTGCTGGTGGCCCAGGCGCGCGAGCACGGCGTCTGCTGTGTGGTCGCGACCCACGATGAAGCGCTGGCCCGCGCCAGCGGTTTGCAGGTGCGGCGCATCAGTTGCCGTCGCGATGTCGACGGCGGTGTCACCGCCACCCTCGGGGAGGCTTGCTGATGCGCGGCGCGCTGGTGGCTTCCCTGGCCTGGCAGGATTACCGCAACGATGCCTGGCTATCGGCCTGCTCGGTGTTGGCTTTGGTGGCCGTGGTGGCGCCGTTGCTGGTGCTGTTCGGCCTGAAGTTCGGCTTGGTCAGCAGCCTCACCGAACGCTTGCAGAACGACCCGGCCACCCGGGAAATCATCCCCTTGGGCGGCGGTCGCTTCAGTGCCGAGTTCGTCGAACAATTAAGCCAGCGCAGCGACGTGGCCTTTGCTTTGCCGCGCACCCGGCAGATCGCCGCTACGGCGGATTTGAGCGGCGATGCGTCGGTCGTCACGGTCGAGATGATTCCCTCCGCGGCCAGCGATCCCTTGTTCGATCATTTGCCGGTGCCGCAAGGCCTGGATCAAGTGGTGCTCAGCCAGACCGCCGCTGAAAAGCTCGGCGCCAAGGCCGGCGATTGGTTGCAGGCCAGTTTCGGCCGGCAGGTGGCCGGTCGCAGCGAGGCGCAGCGCACCCGCGTGCAGGTGCTGCACGTGCTGCCATTGGAAGCCTTCGCCCGCGACGGCTTGTTTGCGCCGCTGGCGTTGCTGGAGGCGGCGGAGGATTACCGTGACGGCCGTGCCGTGCCCGCGTTCGGCTGGCCGGGGGATGTCGCGGGCGTAGCCGGGCAACGGGTCTACCCGGCGTTTCGTTTGTATGCCCGCAGCCTCGGCGATGTCGAGCCGCTGCGGCAGTATTTCGCCGGGCAAAACCTGTTGGTATCGACCCAGGCCCAGACCATCGCACAAGTGCAATCGCTGAGCCGCAATCTGTCGATCGTGTTCTGGATCATCGCCGGGTTGGCCTTGGCCGGCGCGTTCGCGGCGATCTTTGCCGGTGCCCTGGCGGCGGTCGAGCGTAAGCGCCGGGAGCTGTCGGTGTTGCGCCTGCTGGGGGTTTCCACCGCGGCGCTGTTGCTGTTCGTGGTGTTGCAGGCGCTCTACAGCGCCACCTTTGCGGCCCTGTTGAGTGCCGGCCTGTATGGCCTCGCGCAGTCGGGCCTGAATTATTTATTTGCGCAGATGCCCGGTGAATACGCCAGTCATCTGTTGGTGCGTCACTACACCTTGGCCCTGGTGGCCGTGCTCGGCGTCAGTGCCGTCGCGGCGGCTTGTGGTGGCTGGCGGGTGGCGCGCATCCAGGCGTGTGAAGGAATTCGCGATGTATAAGTTATTGGGCGCCGCCGTGGCGCTGAGCCTCGCCGGTTTGGTCTGGGCAGATGAAGGCACGGACAAGCTGGACAACCCCAAGCCGTTGCCCGACGACGTCAGCCTGCCGCTGCCGTGCGAAGGCCAGATGGTGTTTCGCTACGTCTACATCCTCGCCCAGGGCACCCTGGACGACCGCGAGATCAGCCTCGGTTACCCGTTCAGCGAAGACGAGGCGGGCTATCAGCAGTCGTTCATTTCCGGCTACCGGCGCGACTTCATCAACGGTCAGTTCACCCTCAAGGACCTGCCCAAGGACTGGAACAAGACCATCACGCCGTTGATGCCCAAGACCGACGCCAAGACGCCGCTCAAACCGATGCTGTACTTCATCGGCAAGTATGAGGTCACGGCCCGGCAATACGCCCAGGTCATGGCCCAGGCGCAGTCACTGGCCAGCGGCGAAGCGGCGCCGGCCTGCGAAACCTTGCAAGCCGATTTGCCCCAAGGCGTGGCCGGGCGTTTGCCCAAGGTGAAACTGTCGAAGTTCGAGGCTGAGCGCTTCTCGGCGGTGTACAGCGCCTGGCTGATGAAATACCACAAGGATCTTCTGCCGGTGAGCGGTCGCGGTACTTCCGCCGAAGACGGCGGGCTGGGTTTTGTGCGCTTGCCGACGGAAGTCGAGTGGGAATTCGCCGCTCGTGGTGGGCAAGCCGTGAGCCGTCAGGACCTGGAAGGGCGCCTGTTCCCAAGGCGCCTGGAAGGCAGTGAAAGCGACGGGCCGTTGGCCGATTGGGCGGTGTTCAACCAGGTCGCTGGTGGTACCGGCCAGGCGGCGCGGCTGATGCCCATCGGCACCAAACTGCCGAACCCGATTGGCCTGTTCGACGTGGTCGGCAACGCCGCCGAGATGGTCCAGGAATCCTTCCAGTTGGTGCACGCCGGTCGCCGTCAGGGCGCCTATGGCGGCTTCGTGGTCAAGGGCGGCAACTACCTGGAAGGCGAGGGCACGCTGTTCACCGGCATGCGCCGCGAATACCCGTTGTTCGCCGCCGACGGCACCGAGCAAAGCAACGAAACCACCGGTTTTCGCGTGGCCGTCGGTGCGTTGTCGGCGCCGCGTTCGCGCTACAAGGAATTGTTTGCCCAATGGCAGAAAGAAGGGCGGCTGGCGTCGCTGACTGATGCCATCGACGATGCCGACGATCCGACCAAGCGCCTGGACAGCATCATCGCCGCCAGCGTCGACCCGCGTCTGCAAGCCGAATTGGGGCTGGTCAACGAAGAGCTCAAGCGCAACGTCTCGCTCATCGCCCAGCAGCGCGAGGAAGCGGCGGGCAACCTGATTCAGTCGTCGGCCTTGGTGGCCGAGACCGTCAACAACTACAACATTCGCCTGACCAATCTGCAGAACAGCCGGCAAGCCGCCCTGGATGCCAAGGACGAGGCCAGCGCCACGCTGTTCGCCACGGCCATCGACAACGGCCGCAGCGCGCTGGATGGCGCGGTGGCGATTTATATCGACAACCTGGCCACCGGCACGCGTTACACCGATGCCGTGATCCAGGCGCAGTTTCAGCGCATCAAGGAAGAATTGGAGCGCAAACCGGTACTGGGCAAGAGCCTGGTGGCGCGTGCAACGTTATTCGTTCGTCATGTCGGGGATTATCGTCAGCAAAAACGAGCCGACCCGGCGGCGATATTGAAGGAATTGCTCGCATCGAACGCTCAGCGGTCTTGAGTGTTCGTTGTCAGCGAGCTTGGAAGGGACTCAGGCGGCGATAGCGCCGCGCTGAGCTGGTCAACACTTAAACGAGAACACAACTATGCTTTTCTCCCGTAAACCATTTGCTTCGGTTTCCAAGCGTCACTTGCTGATGGTCGCTGTCGGCTTCAGCACTGTACTGACCGGCTGCGCCACGTCGCCGACTTCCAAAGTCGCCTCGAGCACCAAGGTCGAGTACTACCCGAACTGCTACGAGCCGGTGCAGCACTTGCGCTCCACCGAAGGCAACATGACCAAGTCCGTGGTCACCGGCGCTGCCGTCGGCGCGGTTGGTGGTGCACTGCTGGGTGCCCTGACCGCGGATAAGGAAGACCGTGGCCGCAACGCCGCCATCGGTGCCGCGGGCGGCGCCCTGGCCGGTGGTGCAGCTGGTTACTACACCGAGCGCCAGAAGCAGATCGCCGATGACAACCAGCGCATCGCGTCCTACGCCGCCGACGTCAACAAAAGCGTCTCCGACATCGACCGCAGCACCGCCTACGCCAAGACTTCGCAGCAGTGCTACCAGAACGCGTTCAGCAAACTGGTTGCCGACCGCAAGGCCAAGACCGTCAACGACACTGAAGGCCGCAAGCGCCTGGCAGAAATCGTCGCCGGCCTGAAAGAGTCGAACGACCTGATTGTCGCGGTCAACGGCAAGGCTTCCGAAGACCTGAACAACTACACCCAGGCTTACGAGAAAGACCTGCAGCAAGTGGGTGTGCAGCGTACTGACGTGGTGACCGTGGCTACCGCCGATACCACGCCGGTCGTGGCGCAGACCAGCACCAAGACCAAGAAGAAAGTGACGCCGGCGAAGAAGAAAGAACTGCCAGTCGTGCCGAAAGAAGCGGTGACCACCGAGAAAACCCTGCAGACCGCCAAGGCCAAGCAGGATGAAAGCAAGCAGGTCGCTAGCGCCGGTACCACTCAGGTCAACAGCATGTGCAAAAACCCGGACCTGGGCGACTGGGCACCGGTTCCTTGCCCGAATGTTTGATTGAGTGATGGCGGCTGCTCGCTGATCAGCAGCTAAAACCTGTGGGAGCGAGCTTGCTCGCGATGGCGTCGGTTCAGTTGGCATTAATGTCGACTGACCCGCCGCCATCGCGAGCAAGCTCGCTCCCACTGTTGTTTTTGGGGGCATATCCGTTGTTGCGGTAACGGCGGCTTAGGGTTCCGCCCTTACGGCGGGTCACTTTCGAAAAGCCCGGAAGCCGGCCCAGTCGAAAGTAACCAAAGCGCTTTATGCCCCACCACTTGGTGCCTCGCTTAGGCTCGGCATGCCTGAACGAAGGTATTGCTCCGTGGGCCCGCCGCGAAGGGCCATCCATGGCCCAGCGCGGCTATCCCGGCATCCATGCCGGGATGCCCACTGCGCAATGCCTGCGTTCGGCCATCGTGGTTAACGGGGCGCCGAGATCAACGTCCACCGCGAGGCGGCCTAACAGCCGACCTGGCTCTCCCGGTCGTACACCCGTCAGATCTGTTCCAGCAGGATCTGTGGGAGCAAAACTTGCTCGCGAGGCGGCCTTATAGCCGACCTGGCTCTCCGGCCATACCCCCGATCCAACTGTGGGAGCGAGCTTGCTCGCGAAGGCGTCAGCTCAGTCGGTATCAATGTTGTCTGACACTCCGCTATCGCGAGCAAGCTCGCTCCCACAGTTGTTTTGAGTTGACTGTGGTATCCGCGACAACCCAACTCCCCCCTGTGGGAGCGAGCTTGCTCGCGATGGCGTCGGCCCAGTCTGCATCAATACGAACGCTACCCCTTGGCCCCAGGCGTCGCCATCTCCTTGGTTTCCAGATGATCCAACGCCCGCTCAACCAATAGCTGAACCCCATCGGCCATGCGGCTGATCGCCAGGGCCACGCAGCGGCGTGAGTCATCCACGTCGTCAGCCAGGTCGGCGG
This sequence comes from Pseudomonas sp. St386, assembly GCF_018325865.1. Lineage (NCBI taxonomy): Bacteria > Pseudomonadati > Pseudomonadota > Gammaproteobacteria > Pseudomonadales > Pseudomonadaceae > Pseudomonas > Pseudomonas sp. St386. Next base: position 6,654,486 of record NZ_AP021900.1, on the reverse strand, counting down.
CGATGGTGCTGATGGAGAGCAGGTCTTCGGAGGCGTTGGCCAGCAGGGTTTCGGTGTCGATGTGGGGGGACACAATGAAGAGTTGGTTTTTGTCGGGTTCGGGCGGTGAGTCGGGCTTGGGGTTGAGGTAGTAGTCGAGGGCGCGGGTGGCGGCGTCATCTAGCTTTTTTTCTTCCTGCGCTTGGACGCGGGATTTGTGGCCGCTTTGCGGCGGATTTGGAGTGACCTTGAACATAAATGCATTACCCGATATGTAATTGAATGAAGGCTGCCACCTTTCGTTGCACCGAAAGAGGTGGCAGCTACGCGCGGGTGTGCAAGACCGGGCATATCGGACCCCGGCAGACCTCGAGAGTCTCCCGCGCGCAGCCGCCATAAACACACCAATACGGGCATGAGCCGTTTGGTGTAGCAGTTGCGCGCCGATATGTACCGGACTTGCACGTCCGTGTCACCGTTTTTTGCGATGACGAACAGAGGTTAGCGGCGCTCGTAAGCGCTGCCTAGTTCATGAACAGCCCGGCGTTTTGAAGGAAATGTCCGAGGAACAGGAGGGCAAAAAGATCAAAAGATCGCAGCCTTCGGCAGCTCCTACGGAAATCGATGTAGGAGCTGCCGAAGGCTGCGATCTTTTGATTTTTGGTTTCGTGACTTGGCAGTCATCTTTCGCGAAAACCAGCTTATCTTCCGCCAAAGCGATCCGATGATGGCGTTACGCCGAAGAATCGCTAAACTGCCAGCCATTCATCTTTCATCACGAGGCTGTGCCCATGAAATTTCGTTTTCTGCTGTGGATGCTGGGGTTGTTGATGGGCAAGGCCAGTCGGACCAATCCGGCGTTCCAGCAGCAGTTGGGCGACAAGGAATTGGTGTTTCAGCTGCAAACCCTGGACGGCAAGGTCGCCCGGCATTTCACCGTGAAAAACCAGCGCATCACCAGCCAGTCCGGCACCTACCCGGAGCCTGCGTTCGCCATCGCCTTCAAGGACGCCGCCTATGGCTTTGCCACGATGCAGGCCAAGAACAAGCAACTGGCGTTCATGACGGGGATTCAGGACAAGTCGATCCAGATCAAGGGCAACCCGGCGCTGGTGATCTGGTTCCAGGGGCTGACCAAATACCTGAAGCCGAAGAAGTCTAAGAAGACTTAAATCGAGCGGACCATGTTTGATCGTTCCCACGCTCCTGCGTGGGAATGTCGCCAGGGACGCTCCGCGTTCCGCTTCTGAGATGTGACGCAGAGCGTCACGGGATGCATTCCCACGCAGAGCGTGGGAAAGATCAAATGACCGGGCGAGCCTATTCAGCCGTGGCTGAACTGCGAGGCCAGTTCGCGCAGCAGCACTTCCGCCTCGAGCACTTTGCTGACTACGTCGTTGACCTTGTCCCGAGACAGGCCTACGCGCTCGAGCAATGCATCGGGAATTTCCTCGTCCGGGCCGGAGCCGATCCCTCGCGAGCGCAGCAGGCGTACGGCCAGGCATACCAGGTTCGGGTAGGCGGCGTATTCGCCGTCGTAGTGCGGGTCGTGCTGGAAGCGCAGGGCGGTGGCCAGTTCGTCGGGCATGTCCCAGTAGCGCATCAACCAGGCGCCGATCTGCTCGCGACTGATGCCCAGCAGGTGCTGTTCCACGTAGCTGTGGCACAGGTGCGGGTTGACCTCCAGGTGCCGGCAGATCAACGAGAAGTGCGGCGGGAATACGTGGGCCAGCAGCAGATAACCGAAGTTGTGCAGCAGGCCGGACAGGTATGTCAGGCCACCTTCGGGACGCTGGGCACGCGGCATGGCGCGGGTCAGGCCTTCGATGACGGCGGCGGTGTAGATCGACTGGTGCCAGTACGGCGTGGTGTGTTGCGGGTGGTCCTTGGGCAGGCTCAGGGTCTTGCCCAAGGCCAGGCCCAGCGCCAGGTTGATCACCAGGTCGAAGCCCAGTACCCGCACGATGGCATCTTCCACCGAACGAATCTTGCCGGGTGATGCGTAGTAGGGCGATGCCGCCCAGCTCACCACTTGCGCGGCCAGGGCCGGGTCGGTTTCCACCACGCCGGTGATGTCATCGATGGTCGCGTCCGGGTCGACCCGCAGCTTGATGATTTTCTGCGCGGTCTCGGCCAACGGCGGGATCTCGATGGTTTCTTCCAGCCGTTGCTGGATACGCCGGGCGGTGAACGCCTGCACAGCCTGGGTGATTTCCGCGCGGTCGTCGTGCGGGCGGTCCAGGTTGGGGGTGATGTTGCTCACGGCTTCGCCGAACGTCGCGGCGCTGGCCTTGGTGAGCATGGTCTTGAACGCTTCGCTGGTGACTTCCAGCAACAGCCCCGGCTCACCGGAGTTGATCAGCAACTTCGGTTCGCGCAGCAGGCTTTCTTCGTACAGGCAGGGCGAGCTGGTGAGCGCCGGCAGGCCGGGCAGCAGGCTCAAGCTGTGCTTGCCGAGCATGCGCTCCAGACGTTCGGTCGGCACTGCCGTGAGTTTGCGACCAGTGAGTTCGGCCAGGCGGTTGAGGTCCAGCAGCTGGCTTTGCGGAAACAGCACCATGAGCGCGCCAACGGCATCGTGCAGCAACACCGCCTGCACTTTGCGGGCTGGGTTCAGGCCGGGGCGTTCGAGCACTTCGTCAAAGCCGATGCCCAATTTCTCGAGCAACAGCCGAATAACAGACGGAGCGTGCGGGGATTCGGGGACGAGGGCAGCTTCTGTCATGGTCTGTATCCGTTTTCCTACAAGTTGGTCAGTATAACCAGCTTGTCCGGTACGCGCGTCCGGAAAACTGAGCGCGTGCTCACACTTGGCCGTATTGCTGCCCGTGACGCAGCCAGCGATCCAGCAGCGGGCTGACGTGGTCGGGCCAGCGTTCCAGCAGCGCCTGGGCGGCATCGCGTACGGCGGGAAGCAGGTCGGCGTCGCGCATCAGGTCGGCCACCTTGAATTGAAGCAGACCGGTCTGGCGCGTGCCGAGCATTTCACCGGGGCCGCGCAATTCGAGGTCTTTTTCGGCGATGACGAAACCGTCGTTGGTTTCGCGCATGATCCCCAGACGCTGGCGCCCGATCTGCGACAGCGGCGGGTGGTACAGCAGGACGCAATGGCTGGCGGCACTGCCCCGGCCGACGCGGCCGCGCAGTTGGTGCAGCTGCGCCAGGCCCAGCCGTTCGGGGTTTTCGATGATCATCAGGCTGGCATTGGGCACGTCGACGCCCACCTCGATCACCGTGGTCGCGACCAATAGCTGCAGGGCGCCGGCCTTGAACTCAGCCATGACGGCGGCTTTTTCGGCGGGTTTCATGCGGCCGTGGATCAGCCCGACCTTCAACTCGCCGAGTGCGGCAGTGAGGTCTTCATAGGTGGTTTCGGCCGCCTGGCAGGTCAATTCTTCCGACTCCTCGATCAAGGTGCACACCCAATAAGCCTGCCGCCCTTCGGCGCAGGCGCTGCGCACGCGCTCGATCACTTCCACCCGTCGGGTGTCGGTGACCAGCACGGTATTGACCGGTGTACGGCCAGGGGGCAGTTCGTCGAGGATCGAGGTGTCGAGGTCGGCGTAGGCGCTCATCGCCAGGGTCCGCGGGATCGGCGTCGCGGTCATGATCAGTTGATGAGGGCACATCCGTCCGCCCACGCCTTTCTGCCGCAGGGCCAGGCGCTGTTGCACGCCGAAGCGGTGCTGTTCGTCGATGATCACCAGGGCCAGGTTCTTGAACTGCACTTCGTCCTGGAACAGCGCATGGGTGCCGACCACCATCGGCGCGCCTTCGGCGATCTGTGCCAGGGCGGTTGTGCGGTTCTTGCCCTTGAGCTTGCCGGCCAGCCAGGCGACTTCGATGCCCAACGGTTCGAGCCAGCGCTGGAAGGTGATGAAATGTTGTTCGGCCAGGATCTCGGTGGGCGCCATCAGCGCCACCTGATAACCGGCCTCCAAGGCCTGCAGCGCTGCCAGGGCTGCGACCACGGTCTTGCCAGCGCCGACATCGCCCTGGATCAGCCGCAGCATCGGCTCGGGCTGGCTCAGGTCGTAGGCGATTTCGTTGCCGACCCGTTGCTGGGCGCCCGTGGGGGTGAAACCGAGGTTGGCCAGGTAGCGGGCCGGCAGATCCCTGGCCTTGGGCATGGCCGGGGCGCGCAGGGAACGCAGGCTTTCGCGCAGGCGTTGCTGGGACAGTTGATGAGTCAGCAGTTCTTCGAACGCCAGGCGGTGCTGGGCCCAGTGATGGCCGAGGGCGAGTTCGTCGACGTCGGCATCGGCGGGCGGATGGTGCAGGTAGCGGATCGCATCGGCCAGGGGCGCCAGGTGGTAATCCCGGGCCAGTTCCGTGGGCAGCCAGTCGGGCAGGCTGCTGGGGCCGAGCAGGGTCAGGGTTTGCTGGCAGAGCTGGCGCAAGCGTTGTTGGGTCAGGCCTTCGGTGAGCGGATAGACCGGGGTCAGGGTTTCATCCACGGGCGGCGGTTCGTCGCCGGTGATGGCGCGGTATTCCGGATGATAGATCTCCAACCCCGAAGCCCCGGGTCGCGCCTCGCCGTAGCAGCGCACGCGGGTGCCGCGCTTGAGGCCTTCCTTTTGTGCATTGCTGAAATGGTAGAAGCGCAGGCTGAGCCCGCCGGTGCCGTCCTGCAAGCGCACCACCAGGCTGCGCCGACGGCCCATGACCACGTCGGCGCCGCTGACGGTGCCTTCGATCACCGCATCCTGCCCCGGGCGCAAATGGCCGATGGGCACCACGCGGGTGCGGTCCTGGTAACGCAGCGGCAGGTGGAACAGCACGTCCTGGAGGTTTTCCAGGCCGACCTTGGCCAGTTTCTCGGCCATGGCTTCACCGACACCCTTGAGTGTCGTGACCGGCACTTTCGACAGCTCAGTCATGGCCGTGGCTTACTTGCCAGCGGGCGGCTTGGCCACGGAGCACAGACGGATCGAGTCGGCGAGGATCTCGATGGCCTTGGGCCGCGGGAAACTGGCGCGCCAGGCGATGGCAACGGTGCGGAACGGCACGGGCGGCGTCAGTGGGCGGACTTCGATCACGCCGGGGGCGTAATGATGGCTGTCCACCGCCGACAGCGGCAGGATCGAAATGCCCAGGCCTGAGGCGACCATGTGGCGGATGGTTTCCAGGGAGCTGGACTCCACAGTGGTGTGCTTGGCGCCTTCGCTGCCCTTGGTCAGGGTCGGGCAGGCTTCGAGCACCTGGTCGCGGAAGCAGTGGCCTTCGCCAAGCAACAGCAGGCTCTTGTCGTTGAGCAGGGCGGCGTCGATGGTTTTTTTCTGGGTCCAGGGGTGCTGGGCCGGCATCAGGACGTAGAACGGTTCGTCGTAGAGCGGCAGGGTCAGGACGTCGGCTTCGTTGAACGGCAGGGCGATGATGATCGCGTCCAGCTCGCCGTTGCGCAGCTTGTCGCGCAGCACATGGGTGAAGTTTTCTTCGATGTACAGCGGCATCTGCGGGGCGACCCGGTGCAGTTGCGGAATCAGGTGCGGGAACAGGTACGGGCCAACGGTGTAGATCGCGCCGACTTTCAGCGGGGCGGTCAGCTGGTTCTTGCCGGCCTGGGCCAGTTCGCGAATGCCCTGGGCCTGCTCCAGGACCTTTTGCGCCTGGGCCACGATGCCTTCGCCTACGGGAGTCAGGCGCACGGCGCTTTTGCTGCGCTCGAAAATCAGCACACCGAGTTCGTCTTCAAGCTTTTTCACGCCCACCGAGAGCGTCGGCTGGCTGACGTGGCAACGCTCGGCCGCATGGCCGAAATGCTGCTCTTGGGCGAGGGTCACGATGTAGCGTAATTCTGTGAGGGTCATGGCGAGCGTCCGTGAAGTTGCGAGCCAAGCATACCGGCTGCAATCGATAGACGCACGTTATCAGACTGGGGGTGCGGTGTGACACTGTCCAATGTCTGTGTGGCCAGGGATTTATTCAAGAATGTGGAATTGTCTGTGGGAGCAAGGCCTGCCCGCGATGAAGTTAACGCGGTGTTCGCTGGAACCGAGGTGCCTGTATCGCGAGCAAGCTTTGCTCCCACAGATGCCCTGGCTCCACAGATGGCTTTGCTCCCAATGCCCTGCACTCCAAACCGCTTACCAGGAACAGCAAGCCCCTGTTGCAGGGGCTGGTAATTGAGGTCAGCGCCGGCGCTTGTCGATGGAGTACACAAACGGTGCCGTCAGTTCGATGGTGCCGTTGGTCAGCAGCTCGGCCGGCGGCTTGGGCAGCGGTTGGGCTTTGCGGATCATTTCCAGGGTGGCCCGGTCCAGGGAGTCCGTGCCGGAGCTGCCCACCAGTTCGAACGACAACACGTTACCTTCGGCATCTACCACGAAGCGCAGGCGGTTGGTGCCTTCCTTGTTCATCTGCCGGGCCCTGAGCGGGTACTCCTTGTACTTGCCCAGGTGCGCCAACAGCGTGCCCTGCCAATTGGCCTTGGCAGCCGATTGCGCAGGCGACGGGCCAGGCGCCGGTTGCGCGGACTTCTCGGCGACTGACTGGGTTGGCGGGGTGTCGCTGGGCTTCTGCTCCGACGGCTGTTCCTTCGGCGGCTCGGGCTTTTTCTCCACCGGTTTGGGCTTGGGCGGTTGCGGCTTTGGCTTGGGCTTGACCGGCTTGGGCACGGAAATCTCCGGCTTCGGCGCTTCGGCAAGCTTGGGCAGCGGCAGTTCTTCGACCGGCTCGGGAGGTTGCGGCGGTGTGACGACTTTGGGCGGTGCCGGTGGCGGTGGGGCGGGTACCGGCGCCAGCTCGACCATCATTGCCTGGGGAGGCAATTCGATGGGCGCGCGTGATGTCCAGTTCAGCGCCAGGGCGATGGCGAGCGCATGCACGCCCAGCACCACTGCCAGGCTACCGCTGTAACGCGTCAGCTTTTGGCGCGTCGTGATCATTTCTTGGGCGCCGTCTCGAGTCCGACCAGACCGACCTTCAGGTAGCCGGCGCCTCGCAGTGCGTCCATCACGCTCATCAGGTCGCCGTAGTCCACGCCTTTGTCGGCCTGGAAGAAGATCGTCGTGTCTTTCTTGCCCTGGGTCTTGGCGTCGAGGGTAGCGCCGAGGGTTTCGGCCTTGACCTCGTCTTCACCCAGGAACAGGCGCTGGTCGGCCTTGACGCTGAGGAACACCGGTTTCTCCGGCCGTGGCGAGGGCTTGGCCGTCGACGCCGGCAGGTCAACCTTGATGTCCACGGTGGCGAGCGGGGCGGCCACCATGAAGATGATCAACAGCACCAGCATCACGTCGATGAACGGCGTGACGTTGATTTCGTGGTTCTCGGCCAGATCGTCGTCTGCGCCTTCTTTCAAATGCAGGCCCATGGCCGATTACCCCACTTTCACCATGTGCGGTTGCGAGCCACGCTCGGGCGGCAGGTGGTCGAGGTCGCGGCTGACCAGCAGCAGGACTTCGGCCGAAGCGTCGGAGACCTGGGCCTTGTAGCCGGCAATGGAACGGGCGAAGACGTTGTAGATCACCACGGCCGGGATTGCCGCGACCAGGCCCAAGGCCGTTGCCAGCAAGGCTTCGGCGATGCCGGGTGCGACGACGGCGAGGTTGGTGGTCTGGGTCTTGGCGATGCCGATGAAGCTGTTCATGATGCCCCACACTGTGCCGAACAGGCCGACGAACGGCGCGGTAGAGCCGATGGTGGCGAGCACGCCGGTGCCGCTGCTCATATTGCGACCACAGGCGGCGACCAGGCGCTCGAGACGGAAGCTCACGCGTTCCTTGATGCCTTCTTTCTCGCGGCTGTTGGCCGACAGGCGCATCTCTTCGAGTGCGTCATGCACCAGCAGGTTGGCAAGAGTGCCTGCCTTCGCGGCAGTGACGCTGGCTTCCTTGAGGGTGGTGGCTTTTTTCAGGGCGGCGATTTCACCGCGCAAGCGACGCTTGGCACCCAGCAGCTCGAAGCCTTTGGCAATCCAGATGGTCCAGGTGATGATCGAGGCGATGGCCAGGCCGATCATCACGATTTTCACGATGATGTCGGCGTTCTTGTACATGCCCCATGGCGACAGGTCGTGGGCCATGCCCAGGGAGTTGTCGGCTTCGAGCATTTGAGGTGCGTCGGCTTCGACGGCTTGGGCCGGCTCGGTGGCGACAGGCGTGGCAACGGGAGCGGCCGGGTCGGCCGGTGCCTGGGCAGCAGCTGGTACGGTGGCCGGGGTCGTGGCGGGCGTCTGTGCATCGGCGAATGCGGCGGCCGGTGCCAGCAGCAGGCTGAACAGCAGGGCGGCTACCGTGCTCCAGGCACGAGGTCGATTGGTTGGCGAAGCGGGGGATAGAGAGCGTTTCATGCTGGCCGGACCTGAGAGGAAAAAGAAGGTTGATGTTCTTCCAGGCCTCGTGGGCCGAGAACAAAAGTGGTGGGCATTATTGCAATTAATTCTTGTTAACAAAAGTAATACAGTTACTTTTTTTGTCGCATGGCTAGCCGCTCGTCCCCTGCGAAGGCTAGTCTGCGGCTTTGCCAGAGGAGTTCTTGATGTCCGCGCCTTCTGTTTTGATCGCCGGCTGCGGTGATATCGGCGGCCGCCTGGCCAGCCAGTTAGTGGCCGAGCATTGGCAAGTCCATGGCCTGCGGCGCACGGTTTCGAAGCTGCCAGCGGGCGTCATCGGGGTGGCGGGGGATTTGTTCAGCGAGCAATGCCCCGCCGACTGGCCCACCGGGTCACTGGATTACCTGGTGTACAGCGCCGCGGCCACCGACCATGACGAAGCGGGTTATCGCACGGCTTATGTCGAAGGGTTGCAGAATGTGTTGAGCTGGTTGAAGCAGCATGGGCAGCGGCCCAAGCGTCTGCTGTTTGTGTCCAGCAGCAGCGTTTATGGGCAACAGCAGGGCGAATGGGTGGATGAAACGTCGCCAACCGTGGCCGGCGGGTATTCCGGTCGGCTGATGCTCGAAGCCGAGCAAGTGGCCTTGGACAGTGGCATCCCGGCCAGCCGCGTGCGCCTGACCGGCATCTATGGGCCGGGGCGGGAATGGTTGTTGAGTCAGGTGCGCCAAGGCTATCGCGTCGTGATCGACCCACCGCTCTACGCCAATCGCATCCACGCCGACGATGCCGCCGGCTTGCTGGCGTTCCTGCTGGAGGCTGATCGCCAGGGCCAGGTGCTGGACGATTGCTACATCGGCGTCGACGACGCCCCTGCGCCGCTGGCCGAGGTGGTGGGCTGGTTGCGTGAATACATGGGCGTCACCCAGTGGTCCGAAGACGCCAGTGTGCGTCGCGCCGGCAGCAAGCGCTGCAGCAATGCCCGGGCGAAGGCCTTGGGCTGGGCGCCGCGTTATCCGAGTTTTCGCGAGGGGTATGCGGCGATTCTGGAAGGGCGCTGCTGACACGGGTCCGCTCGGCGTGTGCTCGATGATGTCGTTCGGCGCCAAGGGCTAGTCCTTGGGTTCTTACCTTCCAGGTCTTGACTTGGTTCATCGAGCTCGCCGAGCATTATCCGTTGCTTGCCGAAGCCAAGAGTTATCTGCAGGCCACCCGCAACCGTTTCAGTCATCTTTTGCGTCGTCGATGTGGGCCAACATCCCGTCGAATGACCTAACAGCGACAAGGACCGTCATCAATGCAAGCCAGTTTCAGCAAAGGCGTTATCTTTGCACTCTCCGCCGCCGCACTTAACGCCACGATAGGCGTGCTCAGCAAAGTGCTCATGAGCAATGGTTTCACCGCCAGCAGTGTCGCCGTCATAAAGACTGTCCTGGGTTGTCTGCTGCTCTCGGCCTTGCTGCTGTTTATCAAGCGTCCGGCGACGACGGCCAAATGGACCCAGGCGGCGATCTGCGCGTTTCTCGGTATCTTCGTGCTGTTCCACTTCGAAACGGCTGCCTATCGGCATTACGCTGCGGCGGGTGTGGTGGTGATGCTGATGGCCAGTGCTTCCATTTCCTCGATTGTGCTCGGACGCATCATCCTCAAGGATGCGATCACCGCGAACGCCACTGTGGGTGCCGCCTTGGCGATCGCCGGAATCGCGGTGATCTTTGGCGCCGATCTACAGCAAGGCTTCACGCTCCAAGGCGTTGCACTCGCGTCCATGGCGGGCTGCGGCTATGGGGCGTTTTCGGTGGCCATGAAACGGATGGGCGTGTCCGGTGGGCTGCACTTCACTCGTCAGTTGCTGTTCTTCGGCAGCCTGTACTTGCTGATGCCGGCTTCTGCCGACGGCTTCGTGATCGGTGAGCTGTCGCCCTGGGCGATTGCCGCACTGCTGGCGCTGGCCGCGCTGCCGACCATCCTCGGTTTTTTTTGCACCACCAAGGCAATCGAGTACCTCAAGCCATCCCAGGTGCAAGCCTTGGAGCTGACCGAGCCGCTGTTCGCCGCACTGCTGGCATTTGTTGTGCTCAATGAAGTGCCGCGCGAAAGCCTGTACCCGGGCGCACTACTGATCATCCTTGGGCTGTGTTTCTCCAATGAGCTGATCCGCCTGGGTAGAAAAAAGCCTGTCCCGTCTCGCGCGTGAACCTTTGCCGGGAGAGGGCGCTCGTATAGTTATTTCAAAGCGCCCTATCCTTTACTGCTTTTCCAGCAACCATCGCCGGGTGCCCGGCGTGAACGAAGGCATTTCATCGGCCAGCGCGGCGTTGACGGTCTGGAAGATCTCCAGCTTCTTGCCGTCGCGGGCAAAGATCCAGGTGTTGCCCTGGCCGTTCTGTTGCAGCCAGATGTTGTCGTTGCCACCGCTCATGGAGGCGCAATCGCCGGCCAGGCACAAGGCGTAGCGATCGGCACCCGGCAGGCCGCTGACCTGGCCGTCGGGCTGGAACTGCACGGTGGCGCCCTGGCCGGGGCCGCTGGCGATGTTCCAGGTGCCGCCCAGGTAGGCGGCATACAGCGCACGCTCGAAACTGGCACCGATGGGCGCGCCTTCCGGTACCTGGATTTGTGCGCGATCGAACACCTGCTGCGGTTCGTTCTCGGTGGCGGCCTGGCTCAACTGGTCGCCATCGCGCTTGAGTTCGCTGGCGGAGCTGCCGTAGAAATCGACTTTCCAGGCGCCGTCTTCTTCGCCCAGCAATTTGCCTTCGACGTTTTCAAAACCGTTGGTGTAGCGCGCCTGACCGGCCCGGGTGTTGACGTCCCATTCCAGGTTCGGGCCATAGCCCTGCAGCGCTTCGCGAAGCGGGCCGCCCTTGGCGGCAGCGTCGATGGCTGCCTGGTTGATCCAGGTGCCGCTGATGTCACGGTCGGCAGGGTCGCTGGCGCAGCCGCCCAGAAGCAGGGCTGCCAGCGAGAGAGCAAGCGCTTTGCGCATGGTGGAATCCTTTCAAGACGAAAACGGCGCAGCGGGGGAGGCTGCGCCGGCCTTATTTACTCGATGACCAGGATGGCATCCATCTCAACCTGAGCGCCCTTGGGCAGGGCGGCCACGCCGATGGCGGCGCGGGCAGGGTAAGGCTGGTCGAAGTACTTGCCCATCACCTCGTTGACCTTGGCGAAATGGCTCAGGTCGGTGAGGAAGATGTTCAGCTTGACGATGTCCTTGAACGAACCACCGGCGGCCTCGGCCACGGCCTTGAGGTTTTCGAACACCTGCACGGTCTGGGCTTCGAAGCCTTCCACCAGTTCCATGGTTTTCGGGTCCAGTGGAATCTGGCCCGACATGTACACGGTGTTGCCGGCCTTGATCGCCTGGGAATAAGTACCGATGGCGGCGGGGGCCTTGTCGCTGGTGATAACGGTCTTGGTCATGAATGACTCCTGATAACGAATGGGCTACGCGCGCATCCGGGTGATGCGGATAACGCCGGTCAGGGCGCGCAGTTTCTTGATCACGCGGGCCAGGTGCACACGGTCGTGCACGCTGACCACCAATTGAACGACGCTGATGCGGCCATCGCGTTCGTCCATGCTGATTTTTTCGATATTGCCGTCGGCGGCATTGACGCTGCTGGCCAGCAGGGCGATCAGGCCGCGCTGGTGTTCCAGCTCGACCCGCAGCTCGACGTTGAATTCGCCGGTGACATCCTTGGCCCAGGAGAGCTGGATGCATTTTTCCGGGTTATGACGGATTTCGCTGATGTTGCGGCAGTTGTCCAGGTGCACGACCATCCCTTTGCCGGCGGACAAGTGGCCGACAATCGGGTCGCCCGGAATCGGCGTACAACACTTGGCATAACTGAGCACCAGGCCCTCGGTGCCGCGAATCGCCAGCGGGCCTTCGGGGCTTGGCAACTGTTCGCCTTCGCCGAGCAGGCGACGGGCAACGACGTAGGCCATGCGATTGCCCAGGCCGATGTCTTCGAGCAGGTCTTCGATCAATTCGAGACGGTATTCGTGGAGCATCAGTTGCACGCGCTCGACCGGGATCTTGTCGAGCGAGCTGTCGAAACCGTTCAGCACCTTGTTCAGCAGGCGTTCGCCGAGGCTGATGGATTCGGAGCGACGTTGCAGTTTGAGGGCGTGACGGATATGGGTGCGGGCCTTGCCGGTGACCACGAAATTGAGCCACGCCGGGTTGGGTCGTGCGCCGGGGGCGCTGACGATTTCCACCGTGGAACCGCTTTGCAGCGGTTCGGACAACGGCGCCAGGCGGCGGTTGATCCGGCACGCGATGCAACTGTTGCCAACGTCGGTGTGCACCGCATAGGCAAAGTCCACGGCCGTGGAGCCTTTGGGCAGCTCCATGATCCGGCCCTTGGGCGTGAAAACGTAGACCTCGTCCGGGAACAGGTCGATCTTCACGCTCTCGATGAATTCCAGGGAGTTGCCGGCGCGCTGCTGCATTTCCAGCACACCCTTGACCCATTGCCGGGCGCGGGCGTGAGTGCTCTTGGGTTGTTCGTCACCGCTGGATTTGTACAGCCAATGGGCGGCGATGCCGTTGTTGGCCATTTCTTCCATTTCGCGGGTGCGGATCTGGATTTCGATGGGTACGCCGTGCATGCCGAACAGCGTGGTGTGCAGCGACTGATAGCCGTTGGCCTTGGGGATCGCGATGTAATCCTTGAAGCGCCCCGGCAACGGTTTGTACAAATTATGTACAGCACCCAGCACGCGGTAGCAGGTATCGACCTTGTCGACGATGATCCGGAACGCGTAGACGTCCATGATCTCGTTGAAGGCCCGACGCTTGCCGCGCATTTTCTTGTAGATGCCGTAGAGGTGTTTCTGCCGCCCGCTGACTTCGCCTTCGATGCCGTCGATGGCCAGGCAGTGGCTCAGCGACTCTTCGATCTTGTTGACGATTTCCTTGCGGTTGCCCCGGGCGCGCTTGACGGCCTGGTTGATCCGCGCCGAACGCATCGGGTGCATGGCCTTGAAGCCGAGGTCTTCGAACTCGATGCGGATCGCGTGCATGCCCAGGCGATTGGCGATGGGGGCGTAGATTTCCAGGGTTTCCTTGGCGATGCGCCGGCGTTTTTCGCCGGACAGCACTTCCAGGGTGCGCATGTTGTGCAGGCGGTCGGCGAGCTTGACCAGGATCACGCGAATGTCGCGGGCCATGGCCATGGCCATTTTCTGGAAGTTTTCGGCCTGGGCCTCGGCCTTGGTCTCGAAGTTCATCTGGGTCAGCTTGCTGACCCCGTCGACCAGTTCGGCCACGGTTTCGCCGAACTGCGCCTGCAGCGCTTCCTTGGCAATGCCGGTGTCTTCGATCACGTCATGCAGCATCGCCGCCATCAGGCTCTGATGGTCCATGTGCATGTCGGCAAGAATATTCGCCACCGCAAGAGGATGCGTGACGTACGCCTCGCCGCTGCGGCGGCGCTGGCCGTCGTGGGCTTGTTCGGCGTAGAAATAGGCTCGGCGGACCAGATTGACCTGGTCCGTGCCGAGGTAGGCCGATAAGCGATCGGCGAGGGCGTCTATGCTCGGCATGATGATGACTCCTGCCGTTTGCTGTGACCCCGCGCCGTGCTACGTCGACCAGGCATAGGCTTAGACCGCCTCGTTGGACTCGTCCTCGAACGCTGCGAACAGCGGTTCGTCTTCGACGATTTCAGCGTTGGCGATGAACTCGTAGCTCATCAGGCCTTCGGCGATTTCACGCAGCGCTACTACGGTAGGCTTGTCGTTTTCCCACTGGACCAACGGCTCTTTGCCACCGGTGGCCAGTTGACGGGCACGCTTGGTAGAGAGCATGACCAGCTCAAAGCGGTTTTCCACGTGTTCTAGGCAGTCTTCAACGGTTACGCGGGCCATGGTATTCCTCGGAGCGAATGCAATATGCGCGCTGCCCGGTTGGGCGAGCGGACTCGACAGTTTAAAAAAACACCAGCGTTTAGGGAAGCGCTGATTTTTTAACCAAACCCCTCGGCGCGCTGCGACTACCAATGTAAAGCCGTCGCAGCGGTTTTGGGAAGGGCTGTTCAGCCCAACAATTCGGCTAATAATTTGCCGAAACGTTGCTGTTGGCGTTTCTGCTGCAGCTGGCTGGCGCGGAAAATCGCCTTCAGGTCGTCCAGCGCGTGGGCGAAATCGTCGTTGATGATCAGATAATCATAGTCGACGTAGTGACTCATCTCGCTGACCGCTTCGCGCATCCGGCCCTCGATGATGTCGTCGCTGTCCTGGCCACGGTTGGTCAGGCGCTGGCGCAAGGCTTGCTGGCTTGGCGGTAGGATGAAGATCGACCGGGCCTGGGGCATCAGCTTGCGCACCTGCTCGGCGCCTTGCCAGTCGATTTCCAGGATCAGGTCGTGACCTTCGTCCAGGGTCTGCTGCAAGTAGCTTTGCGAAGTGCCATAAAGGTTGCCGAAAACTTCGGCGCGCTCCAGGAAGTCGCCGTGCTCGGCCATCTTCACGAACTCTTCGCGGTCGACGAAGTGATAGTTCACACCATTCACTTCGCCCGGGCGCATGGCGCGGGTGGTGTGCGAGACCGAGACGCGGATCTGCGGTTCGGCGTCGATCAGTGCCTTGACCAGGCTGGTCTTGCCGGCGCCCGAGGGCGCGGAAATGATGTAGAGGGTGCCGGTGCTGTGGGTCATGTCGTTAGCCTTACTCAATGTTCTGCACTTGTTCGCGCATTTGTTCGATCAACACCTTGAGGTTGACCGCCGCCTGGGTGCTGCGCGGGTCGAAGGCTTTGGAGCCCAGTGTATTGGCTTCGCGGTTGAGCTCCTGCATCAGGAAGTCGAGGCGGCGACCGGCCGCACCGCCGGACTTGAGCACCCGGCGAACTTCGATGATGTGGGTGCTCAGGCGATCCAGTTCTTCGGCCACGTCGCTCTTTTGCGCGAGCATGACCATTTCCTGTTCCAGGCGTTGCGGGTCCAGTTCGGCCTTCATGTCGGTGAAACGGTCGAGGACTTTCTGGCGCTGGGTGGCGAGCATCTGCGGGACCAGTTCGCGCAGGGTGCTGACGTCTTCTTCAATGGAGGTCAGGCGCTCGTTGATCAGCCGGGCCAACTCCGCGCCTTCGCGCTCGCGGCCGGCCTTGAGTTCCTTGAGGCCTTCATTGAACAGTGCCATCGCCTCGGCGTTCAGCGCCTGTGGGTCGCTCGCATCGCCCACCAGCACGCCGGGCCAAGCCAGGACTTCCAGTGGATTCAGGGCAGCAGGGTTCTTGATCAGGCTGGCGACGGTTTCGGCAGCGGCGACCAGTTGTGCGGCGCGCTCGCGGTCCACTTGCAAGGCTTTGCCAGTGCTTTCTTCAGTGAAGCGCAGGGTGCATTCCAGCTTGCCCCGGGACAGGCCCTGGCGCAGTGCCTCGCGTACACCCCCTTCCAGGTCGCGGAAAGACTCGGGCAGGCGCAGGTGCGGCTCCAGGTAGCGGCTGTTGACCGAGCGCAGTTCCCAGCTCAGCGTGCCTTGGGCCCCGGCTTTTTCGACGCGGGCGAAGGCGGTCATGCTGTGCACCATGGAGGTTCCTCGCAATGCAGGCCGGCACGACGGTGGTCGTGGGCCTGGAGTCTGTAAATTAAAAGCCCAAGGGCAGCAAAGGCGCAGGATTGTAGCGCAGTGAGGCGTATGCCCCAACCGCGCTTGCGACAAAGCGTGGCAGCCCGTCGGGCGGACCTCTGCGCGGCTTCGCTCGCGCCGGCTTTTTAGAGCCGCGCGACGTTTAACTGCCCTATGACGATTCACGGCTCTATAATGCTCGGCAGTTTTCCGTCCTCCGTACAGGTATTCCCTATGAAACGTCCAAGTGGTCGCGCTGCCGATCAGCTTCGCTCGATCCGCATTACCCGCAACTACACCAAACACGCCGAGGGATCTGTACTGGTCGAATTCGGTGATACCAAGGTCATCTGCACCGTCAGTGTCGAAAACGGCGTGCCACGGTTCCTCAAGGGTCAGGGCCAGGGTTGGTTGACGGCCGAATACGGCATGCTGCCGCGCGCCACCGGTGAGCGGAACCAGCGCGAGGCCAGCCGTGGCAAGCAGGGCGGCCGTACCCTGGAAATCCAACGCTTGATCGGCCGTTCGCTGCGTGCTGCTCTGGACATGTCCAAGTTGGGCGACGTGACACTGTATGTCGATTGCGACGTGATCCAGGCCGACGGCGGCACGCGTACAGCCTCCATCACTGGGGCCATGGTCGCCCTGGTCGATGCCTTGAAAGTGATCAAGAAGCGCGGTGGCCTCAAGGGTGGCGACCCGCTCAAGCAAATGATCGCTGCTGTGTCCGTGGGCATGTACCAGGGCGAGCCGGTACTGGACCTGGATTACCTGGAAGACTCCGCCGCCGAGACTGACCTGAACGTGGTCATGACCAGTGCTGGCGGTTTCATCGAAGTCCAGGGCACTGCCGAGGGCGCGCCGTTCCAGCCGGAAGAATTGAACGCTATGCTGGAGTTGGCGAAGAAAGGCATGAACGAAATCTTCGAACTGCAAAAGGCCGCCTTGGCTGACTGATCGATTCCCGCTTCAAGACAAGGAGAGCGTCATGAGTGATGAGCAAATCCTGCTGCCCCAGCCGAGCAAAGAGGCGCGTCAATGGGCAATGTTTTGTCACCTGTCCGCCTTGTTGGGGATCTGGATTCCGTTCGGCACGCTGATCGGGCCGCTGGTGCTCTGGCAGCTCAAGCGTGAGTCCGACCCGTTCATCGATGCCCAGGGCAAGGAAGCGCTGAACTTCCAGATCACCGTGGCGATTGCCTCGGCGATCAGCTTGCTGCTGATGGTCGTGGTGATCGGCTTCTTCCTCTTCGGCCTGGTGGCCATTGGTGCGTTGGTGTTGACCATCATTGGTGGCGTGAAGGCCAATGAAGGGCAGCCGTATCGGTATCCGTTTACTTGGCGCCTGGTCAAATAACGATCGATGAGTAACCCCCTGTGGGAGCGAGCCTGCTCGCGATAGCTGTGTGTCAGTCAACATCAATGTTGAATGTAACTGCGCCATCGCGAGCAGGCTCACTCCCACAGTGGAAATGGTTGTCCACAAAAAAAACCGACACGGCTGTCGGTTTTTTTGTGGCTGCGAAACGACACTTAGATAGTCAGCGTCCAGTCGTAATCCACGATCAGCGGCGCATGCTGCGAGAACCGTGGCTGGCGCGGCAGGCGGGCGCTGCGTACGAAGCGGCGCAGCCCAGGCGTCAGCAGCTGGTAGTCGAAGCGCCAGCCAAGGTTGAGCATCTCGGCCTGTTCGTTGTCAGGCCACCAGCTGTACTGGTCGCCTTCACGGCTGACTTCACGCAGGGCGTCGACATAACCCATGTTGCCAATGATCTCGTCCATCCAGGCCCGTTCCGGCGCCAGGAAGCCAGGAGATTGTTGGCTGTCGCGCCAGTTCTTGATATCCAGCTTCTGTTGCGCCACGTACAGCGAGCCACAATAGATGTACTCGCGACGTTTGCGCCGCTGTTTATCCAGATAACGGGCGAAGTCGTCCATCAACTTGAATTTCTGATTCAAATCTTCATCGCCGTTCTGCCCCGAAGGGAGCAGTAAGGTCGCGATGCTGACCTTGTCGAAATCGGCTTGCAGGTAGCGCCCGTAGCGGTCCGCCGTCTCGAAACCGAGACCGTTGATGACAGCCTTCGGCTGCAGCCGCGAGTACAAAGCCACGCCACCCTGGGCGGGGACTTCGGCATCGCAGGCATAAAGGAAGTAACCATCCAGTTGGAAGGCTGCATCGTCCAGTTCAAAGGCGGAGGCGCGGGTGTCCTGCAGGCAGATGACGTCGGCATTCTGTGCTTGCAGCCAACTGAGCAAACCACGCTCGACTGCAGCCTGAATACCATTGACGTTCACACTGATGATCCGCATAAATGGCCCCAAAAATCACGTGCGTGTATGATACACGCCGTGTACCTATTTAGCTAAATCCGCGGTATTTGAGGCTTTTTTTCATGCAGGCGTATCAGCGCGATTTCATTCGCTTTGCCATCGATCGCGGCGTTTTGCGCTTCGGTGAGTTCACCCTCAAGTCCGGGCGCACCAGCCCGTACTTCTTCAATGCCGGCCTGTTCAACACCGGTTCCGCCCTGGCGCAACTGGGTCGTTTCTATGCGGCAGCCATCGTCGAGAGCGGTATCCCGTTCGATGTGCTGTTCGGCCCGGCCTACAAAGGCATCCCGCTGGCCGCCACCACTGCCGTCGCCCTGGCCGAACACCACGGGCGCGACTTGCCTTGGTGCTTCAACCGCAAGGAAGCCAAGGCCCACGGCGAAGGCGGCAGCCTGGTGGGTGCACCGCTGACCGGCGACGTGTTGATCATCGACGACGTCATCACTGCCGGCACTGCCATTCGTGAAGTGATGCAGATCATCGGTTCCCAGGAAGGCGCCAAGGCCGCTGGCGTGCTGATTGCCCTGAACCGTCAGGAGCGCGGCAACGGTGAGCTGTCGGCGATCCAGGAAGTGGAGCGCGACTTTGGCATTCCGGTGATCAGCATTGTGTCGCTGAACCAGGTGCTGGAGTTTTTGGCCGACGATCCGCAGCTCAAGCAGCATTTGCCGGCGGTTGAGGCTTATCGGGCGCAGTTCGGCGTTTAAAGATTTGCACATTCCCTTGTGGGAGCGAGCCTGCTCGCGATAGCCATTTTCCATTCAACATTCATGTTGGCTGATCCACCGCTATCGCGAGCAGGCTCGCTCCCACAGGGAATCGGTGGGTAAAAAAACCCCGCTCAACCAGGTTGAGCGGGGTCTTTTTTTACCGGTATCGCTTAAGGACGCTTGCGATTGCTGATCAACGTACCTACGCCGGTGTCGGTGAAGATCTCCAGCAGGATCGCATTTGGTACCCGGCCGTCGATGATCAACGAGCTGCCGACGCCGCCTTGTACCGCTTCCAGTGCGCAACGGATCTTCGGCAGCATGCCGCCGTAGATGGTGCCATCGGCGATCAGGTCATCGACCTGTTGGGTCGACAGTCCGGTCAGGACCTTGCCCGACTTGTCCATCAGGCCGGCGATGTTGGTCAGCAGCATCAGCTTTTCAGCTTTCAGTGCCTCTGCAACCTTGCCCGCCACCAGGTCGGCGTTGATGTTGTACGACTCGCCGTTGGCGCCCACGCCGATGGGCGCGATCACCGGGATGAAGTCGCCCTTGACCAGCAGGTTCAGCAGGTCGGTGTTGATACCGACCACTTCGCCCACATGACCGATGTCGATGATTTCCGGCTGGGTCATCTCCGGTGTCTGGCGGGTGACGGTGAGTTTCTTCGCCCGGATCAGCTCGGCGTCCTTGCCTGTCAGGCCGATGGCGCTACCGCCATGACGGTTGATCAGGTTGACGATGTCCTTGTTGACCTGGCCGCCCAGGACCATTTCCACCACATCCATGGTCTGCGCGTCGGTCACGCGCATGCCATCGATGAAGTGGCTTTCGATCGACAGGCGCTTGAGCAAGTCACCGATCTGCGGGCCACCACCGTGTACGACCACCGGGTTGATGCCCACGGCCTTCATCAGCACGATGTCGCGGGCGAAGCCGGTCTTGAGCTCCTCGCTTTCCATCGCGTTGCCGCCGTATTTGATCACCAGGGTCTTGCCGACGTAGCGTCGGATATAAGGCAACGCTTCGGACAGGACCTTGGCGGTGTTGGCGGCGGCTTCGCGTTCGAGGGTCATTCAGGGCTCCGGTAGTGCTTCAAAAAATCAAAACGGTAGTTGGAGATCAGGTGCAACACGTTTGAGTTGGGTGTGGAACACATCCTTGATGCGCTGCAGTTCGGCCTCGTTGTCGGCCTCGAAACGCAGTACCAGCACCGGTGTGGTGTTGGATGCGCGAACCAGGCCCCAGCCGTGGGGATAGTCGACCCGCACACCATCGATGGTGGTCAGTTCGGCGCCTTCGCCCCATTGAGCGTCGTGCAGTGCATCAATGATGCTGAATTTGCTCTCTTCGGTCACATGGATATTGATTTCTGGCGTAGAAATATCGTTCGGGAAGGTTGCGAACAGCTCTTCGGCGGTGGATTTCTCTTTGCTGAGGATTTCCAGCAGGCGCGCGGCGCTGTAGATGCCGTCGTCAAAACCGAACCAGCGTTCCTTGAAGAAGATGTGGCCGCTCATTTCGCCGGCCAGCAGGGCGCCGCTCTGTTTCATTTTTTTCTTGATCAACGAGTGACCGGTTTTCCACATCAGTGGGCGACCGCCATATTCCTTGATCAGCGGCACCAGGCGACGGGTGCATTTGACGTCGAAAATGATCTCGGCGTCGGGGTTGCGCGCCACTACGTCCTTGGCAAACAGCATCAGCAGGCGGTCCGGGAACACCACGCTGCCGGTATTGGTCACCACGCCCACGCGGTCGCCGTCGCCGTCGAAGGCCAGGCCCAGGTCGGCGTTGGTTTCCTTGACCTTGGCGATCAGGTCCTCGAGGTTTTCCAGCTTGCCCGGATCCGGGTGGTGGTTAGGGAAGTTGCCGTCCACGTCGCAGAACAGCGGGATGACTTCGCAGTTCAGGGCTTCGATCAGTTGCGGGGCGATCACGCCAGCCGCGCCGTTGCCGCAATCGACCACCACTTTCAGGCGACGGGCGAGTTTCACGTCCTTGACGATTTCGTCGTTGTAGCGCGCAAGGATATCGACTTTGGTCACGCTGCCCTGGCCGCTGCTCAGGTCATTGGTCTTGAGGCGGGTGTGCAGGGCCTGGATCTGCTCGTTGGCGAGGGTGTCGCCAGCGATGACGATCTTGAAGCCGTTGTAGTTCGATGGGTTGTGGCTGCCGGTGAGCATCACCCCGGACTTGCCGGCCAACACGTTGGCGGCGTAGTACAGCGCCGGGGTCGGCACCAGGCCCACGTCGCTGACTTGGCAGCCACTGTCGGCAACGCCTTTGATCAGTTGTTCGACCAGCTCGGGGCCCGACAAGCGGCCATCACGGCCGACGCACACGTTCGGTTCGCCCTGGGCCAGGCTCTGGGAGCCGATAGCGCGGCCGATCCAGTAGGCGGTTTCGGCGGTAAGGGTTTCCGGTACCACGCCACGGATGTCGTAGGCGCGGAAGATGCTGTCAGGGAAGATCGGGGCGAATGCGGCTGGGGTGTTCATGGGCGGGGCGCTCTATCAGGAAAGTGACTGGACAGGCCGACGGTTAGCATCGGCAGGCTCAAGCTGAAGGGTATGACGGCGTTTTTGACAGAGAGTTCGTGGTGGGAAAGTGCCATGAGACAGCGTTACCCCGGCCTCGCTCGCCTAATACATTGATTCCGGGTGGGAAACCTAGCAGAAAGCCATTGCGCATTTTTTGTCCTGAAACACAAGCTTCACAAACGGGCCGGGCAGGACGCCCGGCCTGTAACCACCGGTCAATGGCTGCCGGAATGCCCGAAACCACCCGCGCCGCGTTGGCTTTCGTCGAATTCTTCGACCAGTTCGAAGTGGGCCTGGACCACCGGCACCAGCACCAACTGCGCGATGCGTTCGCCCACGGCAATGTTGAAGGCCGTTTGGCCGCGGTTCCAGCATGACACCATCAGTTCGCCCTGGTAATCGGAGTCGATCAGGCCCACCAGGTTGCCCAGCACGATGCCGTGCTTATGGCCCAAGCCCGAGCGCGGCAGGATCAGCGCGGCCAGGCCCGGATCGCCGATGTACACCGACAGGCCGGTAGGAATCAGCAGGGTCTGGCCCGGCTCCAGGATCGTGTCCTGCTTGAGCATCGCCCGCAGGTCGAGGCCGGCGGAGCCTGGTGTGGCGTATTGCGGCAGCGGGAATTCGTTGCCGATGCGTGGGTCGAGGATCTTGGCTTGTAGGGCGTGCATGACATTAAACCTGGTTCAGACGTTCGGCGATAAAAGTGATCAGCTGGCGGGCAATCTTGCTCTTGCTGGTCTGGGCGAAAAGTGTGGCGTGCAACTGGCGGTCGATCACGCTGCAGGCGTTTTCTTCGCTGTTGAAGCCGATGCTCGGGTTGGCCACGTCGTTGGCGACGATCAAGTCGAGGTTCTTGTCCTTGAGCTTGCGTGCGGCGTAATCGAGCAGGTGTTCGGTCTCGGCGGCAAAGCCGACACTGAACGGGCGGTCGGGGCGGGTGGCGATACTGGCCAGGATGTCCGGGTTGCGCACCATTTGCAGTAGCAAGCCGTCGCCGCTTGTAGGGTCTTTCTTCAATTTTTGCGGGGCAACGACTTCGGGGCGGTAGTCCGCCACCGCCGCCGAGGCGATGAACAGGTCGCAGGGGATAGCTGCTTCACAGGCCGCGAGCATGTCCCGGGCGCTGACCACATCGATTCGCGTGACCCGGTCCGGCGTCGGCAGGTGCACGGGACCGGTGATCAGCGTCACCCGGGCACCGGCTTCCACGGCGGCTTCGGCCAGGGCGAAGCCCATTTTCCCGGAGCTGTGGTTGGTGATGTAGCGCACCGGGTCGATGTTTTCCTGGGTCGGTCCGGCGGTGATCAGCACGTGCTTGCCGGTCAGGGCCTGGCGCTGGAAGCAGTCGGCGGCGCACTGGGCCAGGTCGGTTGCTTCGAGCATGCGGCCCATGCCGACATCGCCGCAGGCCTGGCTCCCGGAGGCCGGGCCGAAGACTTTCAGGGCGCGGCTTTCGAGCAACTGCAGGTTGGCCTGGGTGGCTGGGTCGCGCCACATGG
This sequence comes from Pseudomonas sp. St386, assembly GCF_018325865.1. Taxonomy (NCBI): domain Bacteria; kingdom Pseudomonadati; phylum Pseudomonadota; class Gammaproteobacteria; order Pseudomonadales; family Pseudomonadaceae; genus Pseudomonas; species Pseudomonas sp. St386. Next base: position 6,631,565 of record NZ_AP021900.1, on the reverse strand, counting down.
CCTGGTTCATGGCCGGCGCCACGGCGACCACCGCGTCGGTGGCGAGCACCAGGGTGGTCAGCAGGTCGTCGGCGATGCCTTGGGCCAAACGGGCGATGAGGTCGGCCGTGGCCGGGGCGATCAGTACCAGGTCGGCCCACTTGGCCAGTTCGATATGACCCATGGCGGCTTCGGCCGCCGGGTCGAGCAAATCCAGGTGGACCGGGTGCCCGGACAGGGCCTGCATGGTCAGCGGGGTAATGAACTCGCTGCCACCGCGGGTCATGACGACCCGTACTTCCGCGCCCTGGTCGATAAGCCTGCGAACCAGCTCGGCGCTCTTGTAGGCGGCAATGCCGCCGCCGACGCCCAGAACGATGCGTTTCCGATACAGCCGCTGCATAGGCCTGCCTTTCGATTTCAGTGGTCAGTGCAAGGCGAACCCCTTGGCAGCAGCTGCCAGGGTGCAAATCGCCTGCAAAAAAGATGGGCTACGATATCACAGCGACCGCTACGGAACAGCGGCGCCCACAATCAGGGAGATGCCATGAGTATTCGCGATTGGCCCGCGGCCGAGCGGCCACGGGAGCGGTTATTGGCGCTAGGGGCGGGGAGTCTGTCGGACGCCGAGCTGCTGGCGATTTTTTTACGCACCGGCGTGTCGGGCAAAAGCGCGGTGGATCTGGCGCGACAACTATTGATTCAATTTGGCAGCCTGCGCGCGCTGCTTGAAGCCGATCAGATCACATTCAGTAATCATATGGGGCTCGGGCCGGCGAAGTTTGCCCAGCTGCAAGCGGCTCAGGAAATGAGCCGTCGGCATTTGGCTGAACAGGCACGGGAAAAAACGTCGCTGGAAAGCCCGTTCGCGGTGCGTGAGTACCTGAAATCGATGCTGCGTCACGAACCCCACGAGGTGTTCGGTTGCCTGTTTCTCAATTCCAAGCACCAGGTGCTGACCTTCGAGGCGCTGTTTCGCGGCTCTATCGACAGCGCCAGTGTCCATCCCCGGCAGGTCGTCAAGCGCGCCCTGGCCCACAACGCCGCCGCGTTGATCCTGTGCCACAACCACCCCTCCGGCAACACCGAGCCCAGCCAGGCCGACCGGGTGCTCACTGAGCGGCTTCAGGAGGCGCTGGAGCTGATCGATGTGCGGGTGCTCGACCATTTCATCGTTGGCGATGGGGAGCCGTTGTCGATGGCGGAGCGTGGGTGGATGTAGGCCCGATCAGGCTTGAAAAATCCCTTTGCTCCCACAGGCCCCCACAGAAGGGGGCTGTGGGGCTGGGGTTATTTGATGTTGACCTTGGAGTAATCCTGGCGCCCAAACGGGCTCACCGCATAACCCTGCACATCCTTGCGGGTCAGGGCGAACGCGGTTGGGTGCGCCAGGGGCAGCCACAGGGCCTGTTGCTGGATCTGGGCCTGGGCCTGTTCGTAGAGCTTGGCCCGCACGCCCTGTTCGCCGGTGGTCTTGCCGGCGCTGATAAGTTTGTCCAGGTCGGGATTGCAGTAGCGGGCGAAGTTGGTGCCGGACTTGACCGCCGCACAGGAAAACTGTGGCGTGAGGAAGTTGTCCGGGTCGCCGTTGTCGCCGGCCCAACCCATGAACAGCAAATCATGTTCGCCGGCCTTGGCGCGACGGATCAGTTCGCCCCATTCGATCACCCGGATCTCGGCCTGGATGCCAATCTGCGCCAGGTCGGACTGCAGCAGTTGTGCGCCAGCGCTGGGATTGGGGTTCAGCAAGCTGCCGGAAGGGCGGGTCCAGATAGTGGTCTGGAAGCCTTCCTTCAATCCGGCCTTGGCCATCAGGTCGCGGGCTTTGGCCAGGTCATGGGCGTAGCCGGGCAGGTTTTTGGCGTAGCTCCAGGTGTTGGGCGGGTAGGGGCCATTGGCGGCTTCGGCGGTGCCTTCGAAGACGGTCTTCAGGTAGCTGGCCTTGTCGAAGGCCAGGTTGATGGCTTGGCGCACCTCAGGCTTGTCCAGCGGTGGATGCTGGCTGTTGATTGCCACGAACGCGGTCATGAAAGCGTCGGTCTGCTCGACCTTCAGCGTAGGTTCTTGCTTGGCGGCTTGTACGTCCAGCGGCTTGGGCGACAGGGCGATCTGGCATTCGTTGCGGCGTAATTTCTGCAGGCGCACATTGGCATCCGGCGTGATGGCGAAGACCAGCGGGTCCACTTGGGGTTTACCGCCGAAATAGGCATCGTTGGCCTTGTAGCGAATCGAGGCGTCCTTCTGGAACCGGCTGAAAATGAACGGGCCGGTGCCGACCGGCAGGCTGTTGAGTTTTTCCGGTGTACCGGCCTTCATCAACTGATCGGCGTATTCGGCCGAATAAATGGAGGCAAAACCCATGCTCAACGTCGCCAGGAAGGTCGAGTCGGCGTGATCGAGGGTGAAGCGCACGGTCAGCGGGTCCAGTGCGTCGACTTTCTTGATCAGCGCTGGCAGTTGCATGGACTGGGCGTGGGGGAAGCCGCTTTGCGCCACCTTGTGCCAGGGATTCGCCGGGTCGAGCATGCGCTCGAAGCTGAACTTCACGTCCTCGGCGGTCAGGTCACGGCGCGGCGTGAAGTAGTCGGTGTGGTGGAACTTGACCTGTGGCCGCAGCTTGAACACATAGGCCAGGCCATCGGTGGAGACTTCCCAGCGCTCGGCCAGGCTCGGGACCACTTTGCCGCTGGCGGTGTCGAAGTCCACCAGGCGGTTCATCAGCACGTCGGCGGAGGCGTTGGTGGTCGTCAGGGAGTTGTACTGGACGACATCGAACCCTTCCGGGCTGGCTTCGGTACAGACGCTCAGGGCGGCGGCCAAGGCCTGCGGGGTGATCAGCAGAGGGGCGAGCAACAATGGTAGGGCAGCGAGGCGCATGGTCGGTTTCCTGTGCAAGTCGAAGGCCCATCTGCGAGTGCAGTCTGGAAAAGGCCTACCCTAGTGGGCTCGCCGCTAAATGACTATCCCCTTTTTGCATTTTCCGGCACTCTGCGCCGGCGCGTTGATGGACTAAAAAACGCCGCCGGTGAAAAAAACCTGCATGCAGCGACGAGCGGTAAGGTGCTTTGCCAGCCTCTGCCCCCGCCGCCCGGGGCGGTTGGTCGATGATTCGCCATGAAGACAAATCACATCGGCTGTTGTTGCGCTGTGGTCTTTCTGGTATAAAGCAGCGCTCTTTTCTAGGGGCCCGGTTCCTTCACTGTAGGTGTAGCCGGTAAGACCCTTAAAGAAACGCGGCGCCTGGCGCCAAATGACTGAGAGATTAAGCGGCCAACCCATGCCGGGTTGGGCATGTGGTTTTAGAGGGCTGAGGCATGTCGAGAGTCTGTCAAGTTACCGGTAAGGGTCCGGTGACTGGGAATAACATTTCCCACGCAAACAACAAAACCCGTCGTCGTTTCCTGCCGAACCTGCAGCATCACCGCTTCTGGGTTGAAGAAGAGAAACGTTTTGTGCGTCTGCGCGTATCTGCCAAGGGCATGCGTATCATCGACAAGCGTGGCATCAGTGTCGTGCTGGCCGAACTTCGTCGCGATGGCAAGGTTTAAGGGAGCTAATCATGCGTGAATTGATTCGTTTGATCTCGAGCGCCGGTACTGGTCACTTCTACACTACCGACAAGAACAAGCGTACTACCCCGGACAAAATCGAGATCAAGAAATATGATCCGGTTGTTCGCAAGCACGTGATCTACAAGGAAGGCAAAATCAAGTAATTGATTTTTTCCTTCTTACGAAAAAGGCCCGTATCGCGAGATACGGGCCTTTTTTGTTGCCCGTGAGGCCCGGCCAGGCCTCACAAATCCTCAAGCCTTCTGTTCGAACACCACATAAATCTTGCGGCACGGCTCCAACACTTCCCAAGTACCCTTGAACCCCGCTGGAATCACGAAACGGTCACCGGCCCGCAGGGTCTTGGCATTGCCATCGTCGTCCCGAAGCACGGAAACGCCCTGGACGATCTCGCAATACTCATGCTCGGTGTAATTGACCGTCCACTGGCCGACGGCGCCTTCCCATACGCCCGCGTTCATTTGCCCGCAGGGGCTGCTGTAGTGGTTGAACACGGTTTGCTCGGGATCGCCCTTGAACACCTTGGCCGGGTCCGGGCGATAACGTTCGGCGTTGGTATTGGCCTGGCTGAAATCAACGATGTCCTGAATGCTCATGCGGGTGATCCCCAGTGATCGCTTGGAAGGCCTCGAGTCTATGTTTATTAAAACGAACATCGCAAGGTCGTTTGCCAGCGTTGTGTCAAATATATTGAAACATGACCAGCCGCTGGTTTAGGGTGGCGGGTGCCCTATGCCGAAAACGGCGCCGAAACCAGGCTGGTTGGGCAGAATTCTTTTGAGCGCTGCGCACCGCGCGGCGTTCGTACTCAATAAGAGGAGGACACACGCATGACCACCCTGACTCGTGCCGACTGGGAACAACGCGCCCGCGACCTGAAGATCGAAGGCCGCGCCTTCATCAACGGCGAGTACACCGATGCGGTGTCCGGCGAAACCTTCGATTGCCTCAGCCCGGTCGATGGCCGCCTGCTGGGCAAGATCGCCAGCTGTGACGTTGCCGACGCCCAGCGTGCGGTCGAAAACGCCCGTGCCACGTTCAATTCCGGCGTCTGGTCGCGCCTGGCACCCAGCAAGCGCAAAACCACCATGATTCGTTTTGCCGGCCTGCTCAAGCAGCATGCCGAAGAACTGGCGCTGCTCGAAACCCTGGACATGGGCAAGCCGATCAGTGACTCCCTGAACATCGACGTTCCCGGCGCGGCCCAAGCCTTGAGCTGGAGCGGCGAAGCCATCGACAAGCTCTACGACGAAGTGGCGGCCACGCCGCACGACCAGTTGGGCCTGGTAACCCGTGAGCCGGTGGGTGTCGTGGGCGCTATCGTGCCCTGGAACTTCCCGTTGATGATGGCCTGCTGGAAACTCGGTCCAGCGCTGTCCACCGGTAACTCGGTGGTGCTCAAACCGTCGGAAAAATCCCCGTTGACCGCCATCCGCATCGCCGCATTGGCGATCGAGGCCGGTATTCCGAAAGGCGTGCTGAACGTGCTGCCAGGCTATGGCCATACCGTCGGCAAGGCCCTGGCCCTGCATATGGACGTCGATACGCTGGTATTCACCGGCTCTACCAAGATCGCCAAGCAACTGATGATCTACTCCGGCGAATCCAACATGAAGCGTATCTGGCTGGAAGCCGGCGGCAAGAGCCCGAACATCGTGTTCGCCGATGCCCCGGACCTGCAAGCCGCCGCCGAATCCGCCGCCAGCGCCATCGCCTTCAATCAGGGCGAAGTCTGCACCGCCGGCTCGCGGCTGTTGGTGGAGCGTTCCATCAAGGACACGTTCCTGCCACTGGTGATCGAAGCCCTCAAGGGCTGGAAGCCAGGTAACCCGCTGGACCCGGCCACCAATGTGGGCGCCCTGGTCGATACCCAGCAGATGAACACCGTGCTGTCCTACATCGAGGCCGGGCACAGCGACGGCGCCAAACTGGTGGCTGGCGGCAAGCGCATCCTTGAGGAAACGGGCGGTACGTACGTCGAGCCGACGATTTTCGATGGCGTGAGCAACGCGATGAAAATCGCCCAGGAGGAGATTTTCGGCCCGGTGTTGTCGGTGATTGCTTTCGACACCGCCGAGCAGGCCATCGAGATCGCCAACGACACGCCGTACGGCCTGGCCGCGGCGGTATGGACCAAGGACATCTCCAAGGCCCACCTGACCGCCAAGGCCCTGCGTGCCGGCAGCGTATGGGTCAACCAGTACGACGGCGGCGACATGACCGCGCCGTTCGGTGGTTTCAAGCAATCGGGCAACGGTCGCGACAAGTCGCTGCATGCGTTCGACAAATACACCGAGCTGAAGTCGACCTGGATCAAGCTCTGACAATGGGGGCCCCGGATCCTGTCCGGGGTCTCATGCAGCGCTGATCCCCCCTGTGGGAGCGAGCTTGCTCGCGATAGCGGTATGACAGTCGACGACTTTGTTGAATGTTGCGCCGTCATCGCGAGCAAGCTCGCTCCCACAGTGTTTTGGGGGATGGTTGAGATTGATAACCCTCCACAGGAGCGTGGAAATGCGTTGGGCGACCTATTTCGCCGTGTTGGCGTCTGTCCTGAGTGTCGGCCTGGCCTTGGGCGTGAGCATGCCGCTGGTGTCGCTGCGCCTGGAGGGCTGGGGCTATGGCTCGTTCGCCATTGGCGTGATGGCCGCCATGCCGGCCGTGGGGGTGCTGCTCGGGGCCAAGATGTCCAGCCGGCTGGCGGCGCGGTTTGGCACGGCGGCGTTGATGCGCCTGTGCCTGTGGGGCGGCGCGGTCTCCATCGGGTTGCTGGCGCTGTTGCCCAGCTATCCGGTCTGGTTGCTGCTGCGCCTGGTGATTGGCGTGGTCCTGACCCTGGTGTTCATTCTCGGTGAAAGCTGGATCAATCAACTGGTCATTGAGAAATGGCGTGGGCGACTGGTGGCGCTGTACGGCAGCAGCTACGCCCTGAGCCAGTTGTCCGGCCCGCTGCTGCTGGGTGCGCTGGGGACCGATCATGACTATGGGTTCTGGGTGGGTGTCGGTTTGCTGCTGAGCGCACCCTTGCTGTTGCTGGGCCGTAGCGGTGCACCGAGCAGCGAGGCTGGCAGCGTGACGTTTGGCGACTTGTGGACGTTTTGCCGAGGCTTGCCGGCGATTGCCTGGGCGGTCTCGTTGTTCGCCGCGTTCGAGGCCATGATCCTCACGTTGCTGCCGGTGTATTGCCTGCGCCAGGGCTTCACCGCCGACATAGCGCTGGCGATGGTCAGCACCGTGGTGGTCGGTGATGCCCTGTTGCAGTTGCCCATCGGCGCGCTGGCCGATCGCGTGTCTCGCCGGGCGCTGTTGACGGGCTGTGCGGTGGTGCTGACGTTGTCGAGCCTGGCGGTTCCACTTTTGATCGATACTTTGTTGATCTGGCCGCTGTGGGTGCTGTTCGGCGCCAGTGCTGGCGGTTTGTTCACGTTGTCGCTGATCCTGATCGGCGAGCGTTACCGCGACGATGCGCTGGTGCGGGCCAACGCCCACGTCGCGCAACTGTGGGGCCTTGGTTGCCTGATCGGCCCACTGGCGGCAGGAGCGGGCAGCCAGTGGATCAGCGGGCATGCGCTGCCTTTGTTCATGGCGGCAGGGGCGTTTGGCCTGGTGATCCTGTTGTTGCGCCAAGGGGCATTCGGGACCACCCAAACCGCTTGAAAACCCCTCGCCACAGAGGTTTGTGCAGACCTACAGCATCCGCTCCAACCCGACCGTCGTGCTGAACCAGGCATTGAACCGGCGCCACCAGCTGCCCGGTTCGCGGTCCAGGTCGTGCGTCTGGCCGTTGTCTTCGGTGGTCCATACAAGCCTTCCATCCTCCAGCCTGGCCTGATAACTCAGGGCCGGCGCCATGCCCTGCAAGGCCAGGTCGCGCACTTGGCCGGCGAGTTCAGGGCTGTCCACCAGCACGCCGACTTCAGTGTTCCACAGCACCGAACGCGGGTCGAAATTGAACGAGCCGATGAACGATTTCTGCTGGTCGAAGATGATCGCTTTGCTGTGCAGGCTGGAGTCCGATTGGCCGTAGGACTTGCTGTAGAACAGGTGAGGGCTGCTGCCTTTGTCGCCCGGTTGTCGGCGAAGCTCGAACAGGCGTACACCATGTTGCAGCAGGGCTTTGCGGTACGGCGCATAGCCGCCGTGCACGGCGGGCACGTCGGTGGCTTCCAGGGAGTTGGTCAGCAGGCTCACCGACACGCCGGCATCGGCGCGACTGGTCAGATAGACCAAACCTGGCTGACCGGGGACGAAGTAGGCGGAAATCATGATCAGTTCTTTGCTGACTCCGGTCAGTTCCGGCGCCAATTGCGTGGTCAGCAATAGCTGCGGATCCGGCTCGTCCTTGGCCAGCACCTTGCTGGGCGCGTCCCACAGCGCCTTGTTCCAGGCCCAGATCAACTGGTCGCGCCAGGTGTCCAGGCGCGGTTGGGTCTTGTAGGCGGTCAATTGCTGGTAGAGCGCGTGATTTTCCTTTTGGGTCTGCTCCATGGATTCTTGCAGGCGCAGGCGGCTGTTGGCCAGGTCCTTGGGCGTGGGGCGATGGGACAGGAACTGTTCGATGGGTTTGCTCAGGGCGCTGTTCCAGTACTGGTCGAAGCTGTGCCCCAATTGTTCGGCCACTGGCCCGACACTGAGCAGGTCGATGTCGGTGAAGTTCAGGTTGGGTTCGGCGTCGAAATACTCATCGCCCAGGTTGCGACCGCCGACGATGGCCATGCTGTTGTCCGCCAGCCACAGTTTGTTGTGCATCCGGCGGTGTTGCTGCGACAGGTTGAGCAGGCGCCCAAGGCTGCGGGTCACGCCGGTGGCGCGTCCCAGGTGCAGCGGGTTGAACAGGCGGATCTGGATCTGCGGATGAGCGGCGAGGGTCGCGATGATCTGATCCTGGCCATCGCTGGTGGTGTCGTCCAGCAGGATCCGTACGCGCACGCCCCGGTCGGCGGCCTTGAGCAATTCATCCACGAGCATCCGCGTGCTGATGCCGTCATGGACGATGTAGTACTGCAAATCCAGGCTGCCTTGGGCGTGGCGAATCAACTCGGCCCGGGCGATGAACGCGTCGGTGCTGTCCGACAGTAGCCGAAAGCCCGAGCGCCCTTCATGGGCGGCAGCCTGGGCCTGGACCGAGCGGCCGAACGAAGATTCGGCGGCTGGTAAGGCCTGGGAGGGCTCGCGGGTGACATCAAGACTGGCGCAGCCGCTCAGCAGTGAGACGACTAACAGCAGCGCAGGCAGGATCGGTCTGGATCTCACGTAGGATCGTTCCGCTTGTTCACGTTGATCGGCTGTTGAGTGCTGCTTCCCTGGGTAAAGTTCAGACGACGTCGCGCTGGGTTTCGTTCAACAGCGCGCTAGCGGCGGTTCCGACCTTGCGCACGGCTTCTTCGATCTGGGCCGTTGGCTTGGCAGCGTAGTTCATCCGCAGGCAGTTGCGGTACTTGCCCGATGCCGAAAAAATGCTGCCGACAGCGACCTGCACGCCTTGGTCGAGCAGGACCCGATTGAGCTTCAGCGTGTCGAAACCGTCGGGCAATTCGACCCATAACATGAAGCTGCCCCGCGGGCGACTGGCCCGGGTGCCCGATGGAAAATAGCGGCTGACCCAATCGATCATCACGTCGCGATTGCGCTGGTATTGCGTACGCATCCGGCGCAAATGGGGTTCGAAATGCCCACCCTTGAGAAATTCGGCAATGGCGATCTGCGGTTGTGGCGCGGTGGAGCCGGTGCTGATGTATTTCATGTGCAGCGCCCGCTCCAGATACCGGCCTGGCGCGACCCAGCCAATACGCAGCCCTGGCGCCAGGGTCTTGGAAAAAGAACTGCAGAGCAGGACGCGGCCGTCTTCATCGAAGGACTTGATGGTGCGCGGGCGAGGGTAGGTGTAGGCCAACTCGCCATACACATCATCTTCGATGATCGCCACGTCGAAGCGCTGTGCCAGGGTCAGCAGCGCGCGTTTATTGGCGTCGGGCATGATGTAGCCCAGCGGGTTATTGCAGCTGGGGGTCAACTGTATGGCTTTGATCGGCCATTGCTCCAGCGCCAGTTCCAGGGCATCCAGGCTGATGCCGGTGAGCGGGTCGGTGGGGATTTCCAAAGCCTTCATGCCCAGGCCCTTGAGGGTTTGCATGGCCCCGTGAAAACTGGGTGAGTCCACCGCGACGATATCGCCTTGTTCGCAGGTGGCGCGGATGCTGACCGACAGGGCCTCATGGCAGCCAGTGGTGACGATAAAATCGTTGGGCCCCAGCTGGCAGCCGGAGTCCAGCGACAGCCGGGCGATCTGCTCACGTAGCGCGAGGTTGCCGTAGATGTTGTCGTAATACAGGCCGGGCATGTCTTGTCGGCGGCTGATCTGCGCCAGGCTGCGCAGCAGCGGTTTCATGGTCGGCGAATTGATATCCGGCATGCCGCGTCCCAGTTGCACCACGTCCGGGCGCGGTACGGCGCGGATCAGCTCCAGCACCTGGTCCCACTGGGAAATATCCACTGGGCGCTGAGCCGGACGGCCTACCACCGGCAGGTCCGGCAGTTCGCGGCCCACGGGTACGAAATAGCCGGACTTGGGTCTCGGCATCGCCAGCCCACTGTCCTCCAGCACGCGATAGGCCTGCTGCACCGTACTCAAGCTGACACCATGTTCCGTGCTCAATGCCCGCACTGATGGCAGCCGGTCGCCGGGGCGGTAGAAGCCCTGTTCGATGCGGGTACCGAGCAATTCGGCGAGGTTCACGTAGAGGGTCATGGTGCGCTCCCGATGAGATGGATCACTGCAACCGATACAGTTGGGGTGGAAAATGACAATTCAGTGCTGGAAATACCGAATCTGTATGCTTATAAAAAAAATGAGTTGAATCTGTATTGCTTTTGACCGTCCGCGCATCATGAAACCTCTGGCTACCCAAGTAAACAGGAGCGATCAAAATGAACGGCTTGAGCGATGTGCGGCTGACGTTACACAGTCAGGAACTGGCGGCAGGGCAGGAGAAGGGGCTGCGTAGTGCGATGTTGCGCAATCCCCCGTCCGGCCTGAGCCGTTGGGCCCTGTTCTGGCATCGTCTGCATACACGCCAAGCCTTGTTGGAACTTACACCCGAACAGTTGCGTGATATCGGGCTGACTCGGGCGCAGGCGTTGGAGGAGGGGCTCAGGCCGTTCTGGCGGCTTTGAAGTGGTGCCGGCCCTGAGACGGCTATCGCGGGCAAGCCTTGCTCCCACAGATTGAAATGGCCTGTGGGAGCAAGGCTTGCCCGCGATAGCGTTGTCAGTCGTGGTGAATTCTTTTAAACCAACTCTTTCAACCGATGCCACAACATCCCCAGCGCCAACAGCGGCGAGCGCAGGTGCTTGCCGCCAGGGAAGGTCATGTGCGGGACCTGGGCGAACAGATCGAAGCCGCTGCTGTGCTGCCCGCTGATGGCTTCTGCCAACAATTTGCCAGCCAGGTGCGTGGCATTCACCCCATGGCCGGAATAGGCCTGGGCGTAATACACATTAGGCTGATCCTTGAGCCGGCCGATCTGCGGTAAACGGTTGGCGCCGATGCCAATCATCCCGCCCCATTGATAATCGATTTTCACATCTGCCAGTTGCGGGAAGACCTTGAGCATCTTTGGGCGCATGTAGGCGCCGATGTCCTGTGGGTCGCGGCCGGAATAGTGACAGGCCCCGCCAAACAGCAAGCGTCGATCCGCCGAAAGCCGGTAGTAATCCAGCGCCACACGTTGATCGCAGACCGCCATGTTCTGTGGCAACAACGCCTGCGCCTGGGCCTGGCTCAAGGGTTCGGTGGCGATGATGTAGCTGCCGGCGGGCAGCACTTTGCCGCCCAGTTGCGGATTGAGTCCATTGAGGTAAGCGTTGCAGCCCAGCACCAGCGTCTTGGCGCGGACCGAGCCCTGTTGGGTGTGCACCTTCACTTCAGGGCCGTAGTCGATACGTGTGACCGCTGATTGCTCGAACTGCCTGACCCCCAGCTGTTGCGCGGCGGCGGCTTCGCCCAGGGCCAGATTCAGCGGATGCAGATGCCCCGAGCCCATGTCGATCAACCCACCGACGTAGCGATCCGAACCCACGACGCTGTGCATTTCGTTGGCTTGCAGCAGTCGGGTCGGATGGCGATAACCCAGGCTGCGCAGTTCTTCGGCGTCTTCGGCGAAGCCTTCCAGGTCGCTGGGCTTGTTGGCGAGGTCGCAATAGCCCCAGGTGAGGTCGCACGGGATCTGGAAACGCTCGACGCGCTGTCGGACGATCTCCACGGCCTCAAGGCCCATGAGCTTCATCTGGCGCACGCCCTCGGCGCCGATGATCGGCGCAAACTGATCGAGGCCATGGCCGACGCCACGAATCAATTGGCCGCCGTTGCGCCCGCTGGCGCCCCAGCCGATCCGGTGCGCTTCCAGCAGCACCACGCTCATGCCGCGCTCGGCCAGTTCGATCGCCGTGTTCAACCCGGAGAACCCGCCGCCGACCACGCAGACATCCGCCCGCAATTCACCCTGCAGCAGCGGATGGTCCGGTTGCGGCAGGCTGCTGGCGGCGTAATAAGAGGCGGCGTGCGCGTGGCTCGGGACAGGTTGCTGAACACGGGCGTTCATGTGCGTAATCCTGATTTTTGTGTTTGAGAAATTTTACGGAGCATAAGCTGGCGATTCCTTACTGGGCAACACCGGTCGGCTGGCGCTGTCTGGTGCGCGACTTTTAAGGCAGAATCCTGGACCATCTCCCTCGGTAATCGCCTCAATGAGCTGCAACAGTCAAAAAATCCGCACGCTACGCCAGCAGATTCCCTCGTTCGAGTGCGTACCGGGCTGCCATGACTGCTGTGGTCCGGTAACCACCTCGCCGGAGGAAATGGCCCGTTTGCCCCGCAAGACCCGGGCCGAACAGGACGCGGCCATGGAAGCGCTCGACTGCGTGCACCTGGGGCCCAACGGTTGCACCGTCTACGACGAGCGCCCGCTGATCTGCCGGCTGTTCGGCACCACGGCGACCCTGCCGTGTCCCAATGGACGGCGGCCGGTGGAATTGATCCATCCGCGGGTCGAGAAGCAGATTCATGAATACATGGCCAGCACTCGTCAGGTGTTGGTCTAGCGGTCTGAAATACCGAGTCGCAGCTTTCGCGAGCCTGCTCGCGAAAGCGGCCGTCCAGACGACCCTTGCCTTGGAAACCGTCATCAATCCGGAATCGGCAGGTTCAAGCTCTCCTTCACCTCTTCCATCACGATGTAGCTCTTGGATTCGCGCACATGGGGCAGCTTGAGCAGGATGTCCCCCAGCAGCTTGCGGTACGAAGCCATCTCGGAAATCCGTGCTTTCACCAGATAGTCGAAGTCCCCTGACACCAGGTGACATTCCAGCACGTGAGGCAGTTTCAGCACGGCGCGTCGGAACTCTTCGAACGTGTCGCCGGACTTGTAGTCGAGGCTGATCTCGACAAACACCAGCAGGCTACCCTTCAAGTGCTGCGGATTGAGCCGGGCGTTGTAGCCCATGATGATGCCCTCGCGCTCCAGGCGCCGTACCCGCTCGGTGCAGGGCGTGGTGGAGAGGCCGACCTTTTCCCCCAGCTCAGTGAAGGAGATGCGCCCGTCCGCCTGGAGAATGCGCAGGATATTGCGGTCGATCTTGTCCAGCTCACGTTTGGTCTGGGTGTTGGTACGCACAGGTGATGCGCCTCCGTGAAAAGGGTTTTTGCCGAGAATTCTCGCCAAATATAGGCGTTTATATAGTGAAAAGCACTGGCTAATCTTTTTTACACTGCGACCATCAAAGCTATGTACAACAAACGTCAGCGGTTATCCGCGATGAGGGCATCAACATGCGCGTTCTGGTCTTGGGTAGCGGCGTCATCGGCACCGTCAGTGCTTATTATCTGGCCCGTGCCGGGTTTGAAGTGGTGGTGGTCGACCGTCAGCCGGCGCCTGCCATGGAAACCAGTTTCGCCAACGCCGGCCAGGTGTCGCCGGGTTATGCCTCGCCGTGGGCCGCGCCGGGCGTACCGCTCAAGGCCATCAAGTGGCTGCTGCAGCGCCACGCGCCGCTGGCGATCAAGGCCACTGCCGATATTGACCAATACCTGTGGATGGCACAGATGCTGCGCAACTGCACCGCCAGCCGCTATGCCATCAACAAGGAACGCATGGTGCGCCTGTCCGAGTACAGCCGTGACTGCCTCGACGAGCTGCGCGCCGAAACCGGCATTGCCTACGAGGGCCGTAGCCTGGGGACCACCCAGCTGTTCCGCACCCAGGCCCAGCTCGATGGCGCGGCAAAAGACATCGCCGTGCTGAAAGAGTCGGGTGTGCCGTTCGAAGTACTCGACCGCGCGGGCATTGCCCGGGTTGAACCGGCCCTGGCGAATGTCACCGATATTCTGGCCGGCGCCTTGCGCCTACCGAACGACCAGACCGGCGACTGCCAGATGTTTACCACGCGCCTGGCGGAAATGGCCGAGAAGCTCGGTGTGCAATTCCGCTTCGGCCAGGATATCCAGCGCCTGGACTTCGCCGGTGATCGCATCAACGGTGTCTGGATCGACGGCAAGCTGGAAACCGCCGACCGCTACGTCCTCGCCCTGGGCAGCTATTCACCGCAACTGCTCAAGCCTCTCGGGATCCGTGCTCCGGTGTATCCGCTCAAGGGCTACTCCCTGACCGTGCCGATCACCAATCCGGCGATGGCGCCGACTTCGACCATTCTCGACGAAACCTACAAGGTCGCGATCACCCGGTTCGACAACCGCATTCGCGTGGGCGGCATGGCGGAAATCGCCGGTTTTGACCTGTCCCTCAACCCACGCCGGCGCGAAACCCTGGAGATGATCGTCAACGACCTTTATCCTCAGGGCGGCGACCTGGCCCAGGCCAGTTTCTGGACCGGCTTGCGCCCGACTACCCCGGATGGCACACCAATCGTGGGGGCCACGCCCTTCAAGAATCTGTTCCTGAACACCGGCCATGGCACCCTCGGATGGACCATGGCCTGCGGTTCCGGTCGCCTGTTGGCCGACCTGATGGCGAAGAAAAAGCCGCAGATCAGCGCCGAAGGCCTCGATATTTCCCGTTATGGCAGCAAACACCAGGAGTCTGCAAAACATGTCAATCCAGCGCCAGCTCACCAATGACCGCATGAGCCAGGTTGTCGTGCACAACGGCACCGTTTACCTGGCCGGACAGGTCGGCGACGACATGAACGCCGGTATTGAACAGCAGACCCGCGAAAGCCTGGCCAATATCGAGCGCTTGCTGGACCTGGCCGGAACCGACAAGAATCGTTTGTTATCGGTGACGATCTACTTGAAGGACATCGAGGCCCACTTCGAAGGCATGAACGCCGTCTGGGACAAATGGTTGCCCAAGGGTGTCGCCCCGGCCCGTGCCACGGTGGAAGCCAAGCTGTGCGAACCGGAGATTCTGGTGGAGCTGTCCGTCGTGGCCGCGTTGCCTTAAATACCGGCCCAAACGATCCCTCTCCCGGTGCTGTTGGTGGTTCATGCTGTCAGCCAGCACCGGTTTTTTATTCATGACCGCCTAGAAGCCTGCCGCCATGCGTCCTGCCCGTGCCCTGATCGATCTCCAAGCCCTGCGTCACAACTACCAATTGGCCCGCGAAATCACGGGGGCCAAGGCCCTTGCGGTGATCAAGGCCGATGCCTACGGGCACGGCGCGGTGCGTTGCGCCGAGGCGCTGCAGGACACGGCGGACGGGTTCGCCGTGGCCTGCATCGAAGAAGCCCTGGAACTGCGGGCTGGTGGGATCCGAGGGCCGATCCTGCTGCTGGAGGGTTTTTTCGAGGCCAGTGAGTTGCCGTTGATCGTCGAGCACGATTTCTGGTGCGTGGTGCATTCGTTGTGGCAGCTCGAAGCGATTGAAAAAGCCGCATTGAGCCAGCCGATCACGGTCTGGCTCAAGCTCGATTCCGGTATGCACCGGGTCGGCCTGCATCCGGCGGATTACCAGGCGGCCTACCGTCGCCTGCTCGCCAGCGGCAAGGTGGCGAAGATTGTCTTGATGAGCCACTTCGCCCGTGCCGATGAACTGCACGATCCCAGCAGCACTGAGCAACTGGCGATATTCGACAAGGCCCGCCAGGGCCTGGTGGCGCAGATCAGCCTGCGCAACTCACCGGCCGTGCTGGGTTGGCCGCAGATACCCAGCGACTGGGTGCGCCCGGGCATCATGCTCTACGGGGCCACGCCCTTTGATGAGCCCAACGCCGTCGCCTCGCGCCTGCAACCGGTGATGACCCTGGAGTCGAAGATCATCTGCGTGCGTGAATTACCCGCTGGCGAACCGGTGGGCTACGGTGCCCGTTTTGTGACCACGCAACCGACCCGGGTCGGCGTGGTCGCCATGGGGTATGCCGACGGCTACCCACGCCAGGCGCCCACCGGTACACCGGTGCTGGTGGATGGGCAGCGCAGCCAACTGGTCGGACGGGTGTCGATGGACATGCTGTGTGTCGACTTGACCAATGTCCCCCAGGCCGGGCTCGGCTCGACCGTGGAGTTGTGGGGCAAGAACATCCTTGCCAGCGACGTTGCCAAGGCCGCCGACACGATCCCTTATCAGATTTTCTGCAACCTGCGGCGGGTGCCACGGCTCTATTCCGGGCATTGACGCGCGGCGTCAGCTACCGAAAGTCGCTTCACCGAACAGGATTCGGGTCAAAGTGTTGTAAATACTGAACGCTGTCGCCATGATAACGCTCACTTTCCTCACAACCTGATTCCCTGGAGGCTCCAGCATTGGACGTCGGTGAACGACTGCAATCCATTCGTAAACTCAAAGGCCTTTCCCAGCGTGAGCTCGCCAAGCGCGCGGGTGTCACCAACAGCACTATTTCGATGATCGAGAAGAACAGCGTCAGCCCCTCGATCAGCTCGCTGCGTAAGGTCCTTGGCGGGATTCCCATGTCCATGGTCGAGTTTTTCTCCGAAGAAATCCTTCAGGAGAAACCGACTCAGATCGTCTATAAAGCCAACGAACTGATCGACATCTCCGACGGCGCCGTGACCATGAAGCTGGTGGGCAGGGCACACCCGAGCCGGGCGATTGCCTTCCTCAACGAAATCTATCCGCCTGGCGCCGACACCGGTGAAGAGATGCTCACCCATGAGGGCGAGGAAACCGGGATCCTGGTGGAAGGGCGGCTGGAACTGGTGGTCGGTGTCGAAACCTTCGTGCTCGAAGCCGGCGACAGCTACTATTTCGAAAGCACCAAGCCCCACCGTTTCCGTAATCCGTTCGACGTGCCGGCGCGACTGATCAGCGCAGCCACACCGGCCAATTTCTAGAAAAAGCGGCGCCGGCCCCGCACGGCAAAGGCGCCCAGGGAACGAGTCGTCACTGCAAACAAGACCCTTGCGACTTTGGGGTTGTTTCAGTGTGACGGGCTTACCGCTATACTTGCGCCCGCCTGCAAACCGTGGCCGCAGGCGTGACTAGCCACCATTGAGGGTGTACGCGTGAACCTAATTATGAAAATGCTGGCTGCACCAGCAACCGTATTGGCCCTATGGGCAGTCAGTGCCCAAGCGGCGACCACCGACGAAATCGCCAAGCGCCTCGAACCCGTTGGCCAGGTCTGCGTCCAGGGGAAAGAATGCAAAGGCATGGAAGTTGCCACTGCCGCTGGCGGCGCGGGTGGTGCCAAGAAGCCGGCTGACGTGATTGCAAAGCATTGCAACGCTTGCCACGGTACAGGCCTGCTGGGTGCGCCGAAAATCGGTGACAAGGCGGCTTGGAAAGAGCGCGCCGATCACCAGGGCGGCCTCGACGGCATCCTGGCCAAGGCTATTACCGGCATCAATTCCATGCCGCCTAAAGGTACTTGCGCCGATTGCTCGGATGACGACCTCAAGGGCGCCATCAAAGAGATGTCCGGCCTGTAATACGCCGATATCTTGCGCAAAAAAGCCGCTTACGAGCGGCTTTTTTGTGCCTGGGGTTTTTCCAGGGCTGTTCATCGCAACCAAGACGCGGCAAGCTCGGTCCAACCCACATTCATGGAATGTCCAGGAGGGTCCGATGGTGCAGTTGTGTTCAATCGAACAGGCGGTGGATGACGTGCTCGAGCGCCTGCCCGCGCATATTCACCTTGGCATGCCCCTGGGGCTGGGCAAACCCAACCTGTTCGCCAACGCGCTGTACCGGCGCATTGCACAACTGCCCGAGCGACAGTTGACCATCTACACGGCCTTGAGCCTGGGCCGACCTAAACTGGGCGATGGTCTGCAGAAGCGCTTCCTCGAGCCCTTTGTCGAACGGGTCTTCGGCGACTATCCCGAACTGGATTACCTGGCCGACCTGCATCAGGACAGCCTGCCGCCCAACATTCGGGTCGAGCAGTTCTTCATGCAGCCCGGCAGCCTGTTGCACAGTGCCTCGGCCCAGCAGAACTATGTCAGCAGCAACTACAGCCATGCCGCCCGGGACATCAACGCCGCCGGCTTGAACCTGGTGGCGCAACTGGTGGCGAGCGATCCTGAGCATCCGGATCGCCTGAGCCTGAGCTGCAACCCGGACATCACCCTCGACCTGCTGCCGATGATCGCCAAGCGGCGGGCGGCCGGGGAGACCATCCTCCTGGTCGGCCAGGTGCACAACGATTTGCCCTACATGCCCGGCGACGCGGAAGTCGGCATCGACGCTTTCGACCTGTTGATCGACGAGAAGGACAGCCACACGTTGTTTTCCACGCCGAACATGCCGGTGGGCTTCCAGGATCATCTGATCGGCCTGCACGCCAGTACCCTGGTGCGCGACGGCGGGACGCTGCAGATCGGCATCGGCGCCATGGGCGATGCGCTGACGGCGGCGCTGCTCGCACGCCAGGCCGATAACGCCGGTTACCAGGCGTTGCTGACGGACCTGAACCTTAGCCAGTGGGCGCAACTGATCGAGCGTGAAGGTGGGCTCGAGCCGTTTGCCAAAGGGCTGTACGGTTGCAGTGAGATGTTCGTCAACGGTTTGCTGGTGCTGGCCGAGGCCGGAATCATCCGGCGCAAGGTCTACCCCGACGTTCCGACCCAGGAGCGGGCCAACGCCGGCACCCTCGATGAGGCGGCGCAACCCGACGGCATCTGCATACACGGCGGATTCTTCCTCGGGCCGCGCAGTTTTTATGAGCGCCTGCGCGAGTTGCCGCAAAGCCGCCTTCTCGAATTCAACATGACGCGCATCAGTTACATCAACGAGCTGTACGGCCAGGAACAGCTCAAGCGCCTGCAGCGCCTCGACGCCCGCTTCATCAACACGGTCTTCACCATGACCCTGATGGGGGCCGGGGTGGCCGATCAACTGGAAGACGGGCGGGTGCTCAGCGGCGTGGGCGGGCAGTACAACTTCGTTGCCCAGGGCCATGCGCTGGAGGGCGGGCGTTCGATCCTGCTGCTGCGCAGTTGGCGTGAGGCCGGGGGCGAGATCAGCTCGAATATCGTCTGGGAGTACGGCCATTGCACGATTCCCCGGCACTTGCGCGACATCGTGGTGACCGAGTACGGCATTGCCGACCTGCGAGGCAAGACCGACGCCGCGGTGATCGAGGCGTTGTTGAACATCAGCGATTCACGCTTCCAGCCCGGGTTGATCGAGCAGGCGCAAACCGCCGGCAAATTGCCGAAGGATTTCCGCCTCGATCCGCGCTTCGCCGACAACACATCGGAACGCTTGCAGGCGATCCAGGCACGCCATCCGAACCTGTTTCCCGAATACCCCCTGGGGTGTGATTTCGATGAGGTCGAGCGGGACCTGTTGCGGGCGCTGAACTGGCTCAAGAGCAAGTTCAAACTCACCGAGATCCTGGAATTGGGCAAGGCCGCGCTCGATGCGCCGGAGCCATGGGAGTTTGCCGGGCATCTGGAGCGGATGCAGCTGGCCAGCCCTGAAGGGCTGAAGGATGAGTTGTTTCAACGGTTGTTGCTGGCGGGGCTCAAGGCGACTGCGCCTTGGCGACCCACCTGAAACCCCTGTGGGAGCGAGCTTGCTCGCGATAGCGGTGAATCTGGTACACAAAATGTGTCTGACAGACCGCTATCGCGAGCAAGCTCGCTCCCACAGGAGGCACAGGGTCAGTCGATAAAGGTCACGACCCCACCGGCCAACGACTTCACCCGCGCCAGGGATTCAACCCGATAGCCCTGGGCATCCAGTTCCGCACGACCGCCCTGGAATGACTTCTCGATCACGATCCCCAGCCCGGCGACGGTGGCGCCGGCCTGCTTGATGATAGAGATCAGCGCCTGGGAGGCTTTGCCGTTGGCCAGGAAGTCATCGATGATCAGCACTCGGTCGCTGCTGGTCAGGTGACGCGGGCTGATGGCGACGGTACTTTCGGTTTTCTTGGTGAACGAATACACGGTGGCCGACAGCAGGTTTTCCGTCAGGGTCAGGGACTGTTGCTTGCGGGCGAAGATCACCGGTACGCCCAGGTTCAGCCCGGTCATGATTGCCGGGGCAATCCCTGAGGCTTCGATGGTAACGATCTTGGTGATGCCCGAGTCCTTGAACAGCGCGGCAAATTCATCGCCGATCAGCTTCATCAACTGCGGGTCGATCTGATGGTTCAGGAACGCGTCGACTTTCAGGACCTGATCGGAAAGCACGATACCTTGCTCGCGAATTTTCTGGTGCAGGGCTTCCATGAAGCCTCCTCTGGTGACGCCTTCAGCGTCTGGATTGGGTAAACAACCTGGTGAAAAAAAGTAGTCGATTCTAACGCTTCAACATCGCGCGTATATCGGCCAGGGCACTGTTGCCGCGAACGACTTTGACTTCCGTCGGCGTGTCGTCGTTGCCTTCCCAGGCCAAGTCATCCGGCGGCAGTTCATCGAGAAAGCGGCTGGGGGCACAGTCGATCACTTCGCCGTATTGCTTGCGCTTGGCGGCGAAGGTGAAGGCCAGCGTCTGGCGGGCCCGGGTAATCCCGACATAGGCCAGGCGCCGTTCTTCCTCGATGGTGTCGGCCTCGATGCTGGAGCGGTGCGGCAGGATTTCTTCTTCCATGCCCATGATGAATACGTAGGGGAATTCCAGGCCCTTGGAGGCGTGCAGCGTCATCATCTGCACACCTTCGGCACCGTCTTCCTCTTCCTGCTGGCGCTCGAGCATGTCGCGCAGCACGAGTTTGCCGATGGCGTCCTCGACCGTCATGTCGCCGTCTTCGTCTTTTTCCAGAGTGTTCTTCAACGCCTCGATCAGGAACCAGACGTTGCTCATGCGGTAGTCGGCAGCCTTGTCGCTGGAGCTGTTGGTGCGCAGCCAGTTCTCGTAGTCGATGTCCATCACCATGCTGCGCAGCGCCGAAATCGGATCTTCCCCGGCGCACTGTTCGCGAACCTTGTCCATGAAACGCTTGAAGCGCGCCAGGCGGTCGGTGAAGCGGCTGTCCAGATGTTCGCCCAGGCCGATTTCGTCGGTGGCGGCGTACATCGAGATCTTGCGTTCGGTGGCGTAGTTGCCGAGTTTTTCCAGGGTGGTCGAACCGATTTCCCGGCGCGGCACGTTGATCACCCGCAGGAAGGCGTTGTCGTCGTCCGGGTTCACGATCAGGCGGAAGTAGGCCATCAGGTCCTTCACTTCCTGGCGTCCGAAAAAGCTGTTGCCCCCCGACAGGCGATAAGGGATCTGGTGATGCTGCAGTTTCAGCTCGATCAGCTTGGCCTGGTAGTTGCCGCGGTACAGGATCGCAAAATCACTGTATGGCCGGTCGGTGCGCAGGTGCAGGCTGAGGATTTCCATGGCGACGCGTTCGGCTTCGGCGTCTTCGTTGCGGCAACGGATCACGCGGATCTCGTCGCCGTGGCCCATCTCGCTCCACAGTTGTTTCTCGAACTCGTGGGGGTTGTTGGAAATCAGCACGTTGGCACAGCGCAGGATGCGGCTGGTGGAGCGGTAGTTCTGCTCCAGCATCACCACTTTGAGCGACGGATAGTCTTCCTTGAGCAACATCAGGTTTTCCGGCCGCGCGCCGCGCCAGGCATAGATCGACTGATCGTCGTCGCCTACCACGGTGAACTGGTTGCGCGTACCGATCAGCAGCTTCACCAGCAAGTACTGGCTGGCGTTGGTGTCCTGGTATTCGTCCACGAGCAGGTAGCGGACCTTGTTCTGCCATTTTTCGAGAATGTCGGCGTGGTCCTGGAACAGTTTGACCGGCAACAGGATCAGGTCGTCGAAGTCCACCGCGTTGAACGCCTTGAGCGTGCGCTGGTAGTGGGTGTAGACGATGGCGGCGGTCTGTTCCTTGGGGTTGCGGGCGTTTTCCAGAGCCTCGGGCGGCAGGATCAGGTCGTTTTTCCAGGCGCCGATCATGTTCTTGATCTCATCCACGCCGTCGTCGCCCGAGTATTCCTTCTGCATGATGTCGGTCATCAGGGCCTTGACGTCGGTCTCGTCAAAAATCGAGAAGCCCGGTTTATAGCCCAGCCGCGCGTGTTCCTTGCGGATGATGTTCAGGCCCAGGTTGTGGAAGGTGCAGACCGTCAGGCCGCGGCCTTCGCCAGCGCGCAGCAGGCCGCCGACCCGTTCCTTCATTTCCCGGGCGGCTTTGTTGGTGAAGGTCATGGCGACGATGTACTGGGCGCGGATGCCACAATTCTGGATCAGGTGCGCGATCTTTCGGGTGATTACGCTGGTCTTGCCGGAGCCTGCACCGGCGAGCACCAAAAGAGGGCCGCCGACATAGTTCACGGCTTCTTGCTGCCGGGGATTGAGTCGGGACATGACAGAGTCAGGGAGTCGTTTGCGAAATGGGCCGGCATTTTAACAGGCTCAGAGAATTGTGCTGCTCTGTCCGACTTGTGACGCACAGCGCATTGTCATTTGCCGCTTCTGCTACTTTCACGCAGGATGTGGGGCCAATTGCGTCCAGCGCAGGATTTGAGGGGAAAAAAACCACCAAAACCGCGTGTTTGAGAACCATTGGCATTGGTCATTGCCCATCGGCGCGTCATAATGCCCGGCGCCTACCACCTTGCAGAGTCTAGGGAGTCAGCTTGTCAACGCCTGTCGAACCCTTGCGTTTGCTGTTATTGGCCCAAGAGCCTGCGTGGTCAGCAATATTGCGCGAGTGCCTGGCGCCCTTGGGGCCCTCGGTCGTGTTGATCAGCGCCCCGAACTGGGAGTCAGTCAGCAGCCTGTTCGAAGATAATCGCAACGCGGTGTTGCTGACCGTTGCGGCATTGCAGCCGGCGCCGGGCCGTTGCAGCCTGCCGACGATCCTGTTGCTTGAGCACGAGCCGGCGGTTGCCCCCGACGGTGTCAGCGACTGGTTGGTGCGCGATGTCCTCGACAGCGCGACCCTGCGTCGTTGCCTGCGCCATGTGCGCGAACGCGGCGTGCTGGAAAACACCTTGCAGCGCCTCGCCGAACAGGACCCATTGACGGGCATCGCCAATCGCCAGGGTTTCCAGACGCTGCTGGCGGCGCGCCTGGCGGAAAACGACGGCCGTGGCCTGGCGCTCGGTCACCTGGACCTGGACAACTTTCGTCACGCCAACGACGCCCTCGGCCACCAGGCCGGTGACCGCTTGATCCTGCAAGTGGTGTCGCGGCTCAAGGGCTCGCTCGAGGCCGGCGATCAATTGGCGCGGTTGGGCAGTGATGAATTCGCCCTGCTGATCGACACCCGCCGCGCACCACAGCGGGCCGAGTGGATGGCCGAGCGTATTACCGAAGCCTTGGCCGAACCCTATTGGGTGGATGGTGAAAGCCTGCTGATCGGCTGCAGCCTGGGCGTTGCCCACGCTCGCGCCCAGGCCGGTGCCGATCCGCTGATGTGGCACGCCCACATCGCCATGCAGCAGGCCAAGAGCACCCAGGGCTGCACCTTTCATATCTTCAACGAGCGCATCAATCGCAATGCCCGCAGCCTCGCCGACCTGGAAAGCGAACTGCGCCGGGCACTGCGCCGTGACGAGCTGGAACTGCATTACCAGCCACGGCTGAACCTCGATGGCGGCCACATTGTCGGCCTCGAAGCGCTGGTACGCTGGCGTCACGGCGAACGTGGCTTGCTGCCACCGAGTGAGTTCGTGCCGCTGGCCGAACAGAGCGGCCTGATCGTGCCGCTGGGCTATTGGGTGATTTCCCGGGCGCTGCGGGACATGCAGGCCCTGCGCGAGCGGGGGCTGGCGCCGTTGCACATGGCGGTCAACCTGTCGTTCCGACAGTTCCAGGACAGCCAGTTGCTGCCGACCTTGAGCCGGCTGATTGCCGAGCGGGGTGTCGAGGCGCAATGGCTGGAGTTCGAACTCACCGAAACTGCCGTCATGCGCCGCAGCGAGCTGGTCAAGCAGACCATGGATGCCCTGGGCCGCCTGGGAGTGCGCTTCTCCCTGGACGACTTCGGCACCGGCTTCTCCTCGTTCGTGCACCTCAACAGCCTGCCGATCGCCTTGCTCAAGATCGACAAGAGCTTCGTCGGTGGCATGGAGCAGCGCGAAGAGAACCGCAAACTGGTGCACGCGATGATCAACCTGGCGCACAACCTCAACCTGGAAGTGGTGGCCGAAGGTGTGGAAACCCAGGAGCAACTGGACCTGCTACGCGGCTTCGGTTGCGATCAGGTGCAGGGTTTCCTGATCAGCAAGCCGTTGCCGTTGCCGGAGTTGGTTGAGTACTTGACCTTCGAAGGTGATCAGCAATCGATGCTGGAAATCAGCTGACACAAAATCCTGTGGGAGCGAGCTTGCTCGCGATGGCGATCGGTCTGTCCCATTTATTTTGACGGACACACCGCTATCGTGAGCAAGCTCGCTCCCACAGGGGGATACATCTCAATCGGCCTGGATGGCCTCGAAACGCCGCCGCCCGGGCTCACTGCGAATCATCCGCTTCATCTTCCATTCAAACGCCGCAGTCAGGCTCACGGCCGCGCAGGCCAGCCCCAGGGCCAGGCCCCACCAGACGCCAGTCGGCCCCCAGTTCAGGTGAAACGCCATCCACCACGCCGCCGGCGCGCCGATCAGCCAATAGCAACCCAGGCCCACCAGGAAGGTGGTCTTGGCGTCCTTGAGCCCGCGAATGCAGCCCATGGCGATGGTTTGTGTGCCATCGAACAGCTCGAACCACGCCGCCACGGCCAGCAGGCTCACCGCCAGGTTGATCACCTCGCGGAACGCCGGGTCGTCGTGGTCCAGGAACAAGCCGATCAATTGATGGGGCAGCAGCCAGAACACCATGGCGAACGCCAGCATGGCAGCCGCGCCAAAGCCAATCCCGACCCGACCGGCCAGGCGTGCCATCAGCAGTTGCCCGGCACCGTAGTGCTGGCCGATGCGCATGGTGATGGCGTAGGACATCCCGGCCGGCACCATGAACGCCACCGAGACGATTTGCAGCGCGATCTGGTGGGCTGCCAACGGCGTGCTGCCCATGGTGCCCATGCACAGCGCGGCGAACGCAAACAGCCCGACCTCCACCGCGTAGGTGCCTCCAATCGGCAGGCCCAGGCGCCACAGTTCCTTGAGGTATTGGCGATTGGGCCGCGACAGGCCATCGAGCAATGGGTAGGCACGGTAGGCCGGGTGCCGATGGATATGCCAGGCCAGTGCCAGGGCCATGCAGTTGGCGACGATGGCCGTGACCAGGCCGATCCCCATCAAGCCGAGTTTCGGCAGGCCGAACATACCGGTGATGAGCGCGTAGTTGAGCAGGAAGTTGGCCACGGTGCCGCCAAGGCTGATCACCATGACCGGTGTGGCCCGGCCGATGGCGCTGGTGAAGCCGCGCAGGGCCATGAAGCTCAAGTAGCCAGGCAGGGCGAACGGCAGCGCCAGCAGGAACTGTCCGGCGGACAGCACGTTGGTTTCGGTCTGGCCGAACATCAGCAGCACTGGCTTGAGGTTCCACAACAGTAACCCGGCCATAAGCGCCATCAGCCAGGCCAGCCATAACCCGGCCTGAGTCAGCCGGGTGGCGCCTTCGACATCGCCTGCGCCCTGGCGGATCGCGACCAGGGTGCCCACCGCGGCGATCACGCCAATGCAGAAGATCGACACGAACGAATAGGTGGCCGCCCCGAGCCCGCCGCCGGCCAGGGCTTCGGGGCTCAGGCGCGCCATCATCACGGTGTCGGTGAGCACCATCAGCATGTGCGCCAACTGCGAGGCAATCAACGGCCCCGCCAGCCGCAGGATGGCCCAGAGTTCGGTACGCACTGGATGCTGCATGATCATCACGCTCCATGTTCAAACAAGGCAGTAAAGCAACGATTCTCGGCGCTCTCGGCGGATTGCACAAAGGGATAAAAAAGATCGCTGGCATGATTAAAACTCATGCTGGAGGCGTTTCTGGTAGGGTTTGCAAACAACGCCATGGAGCTTTTGCGATGTCTCGTCGTCTTCCTCCTCTTTATGCGCTGCGGGCATTCGAAGCCGCGGCGCGCTACAGCTCGTTCACCCGCGCCGCTGAAGAGCTGTCGATCACCCAGAGCGCCGTCAGCCGGCACATTCGCACGCTGGAAGATCACTTTGCCTGTCGGCTGTTCCTGCGCAGCGGCCGCAACCTGCAATTGACCGAGGCGGCGCGGTTGCTGTTGCCGGGCGTACGTGAGGGCTTCATGGCGCTGGAGCGGGCCTGTCACACTTTGCATGGCGAGGATGGCATCCTGCGCATGAAGGCGCCTTCCACGCTGACCATGCGCTGGTTGTTGGCGCGCTTGAGTCGCTTCCGGCACTTGCAGCCTGGCAACGAGGTACAACTGACCAGTGCCTGGATGGACATCGATTCAGTGGACTTCAACGTCGAGCCCTTCGATTGCGCCGTATTGCTGGGCAACGGGCATTTTCCGGCGGATTGGGAAGCCAGTTTGCTGTTTCCCGAGGAATTGATCCCGGTGGGCGCGCCGAACCTGTTGAACGACCAGCCCTGGGATGTGGCGCGGTTGGCCAGCGCTGAACTGCTGCACCCCACGCCCGATCGCCGGGACTGGCGCAATTGGCTGCAACGCATGGGCCTGTCCGACAAGGTCTCGCTCAAGGGGGGCAGGTGTTCGATACCCTGGAGCTGGGCATGATCGCGGCCGCACGTGGCTATGGGGTCTCCATGGGTGATCTGTTGATGGTGGCCGAGGATGTCGCCCAGGGACGCCTGAGCCTGCCATGGCCGACGGCTGTCGCCAGCGGTGAACACTATTATCTGGTCTGGCCGAAAACCCGACCGGGAGGTGAACGTTTGCGCCGGCTTAGCGACTTTCTCCAGGGTGAGGTGAAGGCCATGCAATTACCCGACGTGCAGCGTTTGGGCTGAAACGTTGCAGTTGGTGTGCTAGCCACTTGGCATTAATCCTTGCGAACCGCTCAAGTATTTGGCTTTGCCGCCGAATTTGTGAGGATGGAACCTTCGTTCAGAAAGGTCAACTTACACCTCACCCGAATAGAATGCCGAGCGTGCGAGCGTGATCAGGATGATCCGGTCTCTCGGCCAGGAGCCGTCATGTCTCAACCCCGTGCCCGGATCGCCTCACAGCTAGGCCTTGCCCTCGCTGTGATATTGGCGGTCGTGATCTCCGGCAGTACCGTCTTTGCCCTGCGTTCGCTGGATGCTGCCAACCTCGCCACCCGTGAAGAACACCTGGCCAGCGAAGCGCGCCTGATGGCCGATCAGCTCAATACCTTTCACAGCACCCTGCGCGAGAGCACCCAGCGGTTGGCCGGTCTGTTCGAAAAACGCTTCAGCGCGGGCCTGAGCGTGCATCCGGACCAGCCAGTGACGGTGGCGGGCGTACAAACCCCAGGCTTGAGCCTGGGCAGCGAAGTGTTGAACAACAACTTCAAGGAAGTGGATGACTTCAAAACGATGACCGCCGGGGTTGCCACGGTTTTCGTGCGCAGTGGCGACGACTTCATCCGCGTCAGCACGTCATTGACCAAGCAGGACGGTACGCGGGCCATTGGTACCGTGCTCGACCGCGCCGGCCCTGCCTATGGTCCGGTGGTCAGCGGGCAGAGTTACATTGGTCGAGCCTTGCTGTTCGGACGTTACTACATGTCGCAGTACACGCCTGTACGCGACAGCAGCGGCAAGATCATTGCCGTGCTGTACGTAGGCTTCGACTACACCGATGCGCAGAACGCGCAGTTCGAGAACCTCAAACGCTTCCGCATCGGCCAGACCGGTTCCCTGGCGCTGTTGGACGAACAAAACAAGTGGCTGGTGCCACCGGCCGGCGTCCAGGCGCTGGACCAGGCGAGCACGACCATCGTTGGCCTGGTCAAGAAACCGGGCAAGGGCGCGTTCTGGACCGATACCGCCGAAGACTTCTACAGCGTTGCCGTACCGTTCGAAGGTGGGCCGTGGGCGGTGGTGGCGAGCATGCCCAAAACCGAGATTCGCGCCGTGACCTGGAGCGTCGGTACGCAACTGGCCATTGGCAGCCTGCTGGCGATGTTGTTGGCGGTCGGCTCGGCGATGTGGTTGCTGCGCAGCAAACTCGCACCGCTCGGCGATCTGGTACGCCAGGCCGAAGCCTTGGGCGCCGGTGACCTGAGCGTGCGCCTGAACGTGTCCAGCCATGATGAGATCGGTCAGTTGGCCCGTGCCTTCAACCAGATGAGCCAGGCCTTGTCGACCATGGTCGAGCACATCCGCAAGGCCTCCCAGGAGGTCAACAGCCGTGCCCAGGCGCTGTCCGGGTTGTCCAGCGGGGCGTATGAAGGCATGGAACAGCAATCCGGCGAAATCACCAGTATGGCCGGCGCAGTGGAAGAGTTCAGCGCAACCTCGTTGAACATTGCCGACAACATGGGCAACACCGAGCGCCTGGCCCAGGAAAACGCCCAGCAAACCCGCATTGGCCGGACCTCGATGGACGAAGCATCGTCATCCCTGGAACAAATTGCCGGTGCGCTGAACAGCACGGCCACGGTCATCAATACCTTGGGCCAGCGTTCCCAGGAAATCGGCGGCATCGTGGGTGTGATCACCTCGATCGCCGAGCAGACCAACCTGCTGGCCTTGAACGCCGCCATCGAAGCTGCCCGCGCAGGCGAGCAGGGCCGTGGTTTCGCCGTGGTGGCCGATGAAGTCCGCAGCCTGGCTTCTCGCACCCGCCAGGCCACTGACGAAATTTCCAGCATGATCAACAGCATCCAGCAGGAAACCGGCAATGCCATCAGCACGATGGAGCAGGGCAACCTGTTGATGCAGGAAGGCCTGTCGCGCAACGCCAACGTGGCCACGGCCCTGGCCCGCATCGACGAGCAAAGCCGCTCGGCCGGTCAGCAATTTGCGGCGATCACCACCGCCACCCAGGAACAAAGCAGCACCGCGACCCTGCTCAGCAGCAACCTGCAAAGCATCGCCATGGCCAACAGCGAACAGCGCCAAGTGGTCTCGAACCTGGCACTCACCGCCAAGGAACTGGAAAAGCTGGCCCAGGACCTGCGCCAAGAGGTTGATCGGTTCCGCTGAGGCGTCCCGTCACGAGCAAGTTCCCCCACACCCCTGTGGAGCGAGCTTGCTCGCGATGACGGCTTCCCGGCCAACATCATCTCAATCTGACCCACCGCTATCGCGAGCAAGCTCGCTCCCGCAAAAGCTACCACCCTGGTGTCGTTTCTTTTTTAGGAATATTGCTGTTTTTAAGCTTGCTGAAACGTTTCTTCAAGTCTATAAAAACCGCACAACTCCAATAAAAGGTCGTGACCATGACTCCGCTCAAACTCCTCATCACCCTTGGCGCCTTGGGCGCTGCCTCCCATGCGATGGCTTGGGACTACGTCCTGCTGGATACGGATAAAGCCGCTCAACCCTGGCAAATCACCAGCCAGCAACTCGGCGTGAAGACCGGCAAACCCTTTTCCGTGACGATGCGCACCCTGCACGGCGGCCGCCAGGAAGGCGTCAGCATCGTCGACATCGACAATGGCACCCTGAAGCTGTCAGTCGTACCGACCCGTGGCATGAACGTGCTGCAGGCTTCGGTCGGGAATGTGCGCATGGGTTGGGATTCGCCCGTCAAGGAGGTGGTCAATCCGGCGTTCATCGAACTCAACGGCCGAGGCGGGCTGGGCTGGCTCGAAGGTTTCAACGAGCTGGTCACCCGTTGCGGCTACGAGTGGGTCGGCCATCCCGGCATGGACAACGGTGAGCTGCTGACCCTGCATGGCCGCGCCGCCAACATTCCAGCCAACAAAGTCACGTTGCACATTGATGAAAAACCGCCTTACGCCATCACCCTGCGCGGCGAGTTGAAGGAGCAGGCGTTCAAGAAGGTCGACTTCTCGGTGCAGACCGAACTGGTCACCGAGCCCGGCAGCGTGACGTTCGCGCTCAGCGACACGCTGACCAACAACGGTGACTATCCGAAGGAGTACCAGGCGCTCTACCACAGCAACTTCAGCACGCCGTTCCTGGAGCAGGGCGCCCGTTTCGTGGCACCGGTCAAGCAGGTCTCGCCGTTCAACGACAAGGCCAAGGGCGATTTGTCCGATTGGCAAACCTACCGGGGTCCCACCAAGGATTACGACGAAACCGTCTACAACGTCGTGCCATACGCCGACGCCAAGGGCGACACACTCACCGTGCTGCACAACAAGGCCGGTAGCCTCGGTGTGTCAGTGGGATTCAACACCAGCACGCTTCCGGTGTTCTCCCTGTGGAAAAACACCGACACCCAAGGCCAGGGCTACGTGACCGGTCTGGAGCCAGGCACCAGTTTTTCCTATAACCGTCGGTATCAGCGCCCCTTGGGTCTGGTCCCCACCATCGCACCGAAAGAACACAAGCAGTTCCAGATCCACTACAGCCTGTTGGCGGACAAGGGCGCTGTGGATAAGGCCCTCAAGCGCATCGATACCATCCAGAACGGTCAGAAAACCGAGGTGCGGGAAACGCCGTTGGTGGACCTGAGCAAACCATAAGGCGGTTCAGGAGCTAGTCGGCCGATACTGCAGTGCTTCGGCCAGATGTTCGCGGCGGATACACGCCGCTTGCTCCAGGTCTGCCAGCGTCCGGGCGACCTTGAGCAAGCGGTGGGCGGCGCGCAACGACAGGGTCAGCCGTTCGCAGGCGGTTTCCAGCCAGGTTTCATCGGTTGTGGATAACTTGCAATGCTGACGCAACCCCGGCAAATCGAGGAAGGCGTTGGCGCAGCCCTGGCGTCTATGCTGACGCTCCCGGGCCTCGGCCACCTGCTCGGCGACCGTGGCGGTATCGTCTCCGGATTCGCTCCTGGGGTTCAACGCCGTTGCTTCCCGGGCGACGGTCAGGTGCAGGTCGATGCGGTCCAGCAGCGGGCCGGAGAGTTTGTTGCGGTAGCGCTGCACCATGTCCGGTGTACAGCAGCAGCGGCCGCTGGGTTCGCCAAGATATCCACAGGGGCAGGGGTTCATCGCCGCCACCAACTGGAAGCGCGCCGGGAAGCGTACTCGGTCACGGGCGCGAGAAACCACGATGTGCCCAGATTCCAACGGCTCTCTCAGGACCTCCAGCACCCTGCGGTCGAATTCCGGCAGTTCATCCAGAAACAGCACGCCATGGTGGGCGAGGGTGATCTCCCCCGGTTGCGGTTTTGACCCGCCACCCACTAGCGCGGGCCCGGAAGCCGAATGGTGCGGCTGTCGAAATGGACGCTGCGGCCAATGGCTCAACGGCACGCAACTGGCCACCGACTGGATGGCCGCGACCTCCAGCGCCTCACTCTCGGCCAGCGGTGGCAACAGCCCCGGCAGGCGGCTCGCCAACAGCGTCTTGCCGGTGCCCGGTGGCCCGCTGAACAACAGGTTATGAGCCCCCGCGGCGGCAATCAGCAAGGCCCGCTTGGCCCCGGCCTGGCCTTGTACTTCGTTCAAGTCGGGGTAGGGCTTGCTGGCCGAAAGCAGCCCATTGGAAACGAAAGGCTCGACCGGTGTGTGCCCATTGAAGTGCGCCACCGCTTCGAGCAGATGGTCCACGGCGATCACCTTCAACCCCGAGGCCAGGCAGGCCTCCTCGGCATTGGCCCGCGGTACCACCAGGATGCGCCCGGCCTTGCGCGCCGCCAGCGCTGCGGGCAATACCCCGCGCACCGGTCGTACCGCGCCGGACAATGCCAGTTCACCCAGGCATTCCACGTCATCCAGCGTCAGGGTTGGCACCTGCACGCTGGCCGACAGGATCCCCAAGGCGATGGCCAGGTCGAAGCGCCCGCCGTCCTTTGGCAGGTCCGCCGGCGCCAGGTTCAGGGTGATGCGCCGTGCCGGGAAATTCAGCCCCGAATTGATGATCGCGCTGCGCACCCGATCCTTGCTTTCCTTCACCGCCGCCTCCGGCAGGCCAACCATCGTCAGCGACGGCAAGCCATTGGCCAGGTGGACTTCAACGGTAACGGCAGGAGCCTCGACCCCTACTTGGGCGCGACTGTGGACGATGGCAAGCGACATGAATCGTTCCTTGAGTGAATAGGGCGCCGCGTCCTGCGGCTCTGGAAGATTAGTCGTGGGGATGAACTTGGGCGGGGAAATTGAAGGGAGAAAATTTGGCAGGATGTTTCGAGGGCAAGTGACAGCCGAGGGGCGCCAGGCGTGATGCGGTAGCGGATATCACCGCCTCACCTGGCCACGCAAAATGCCCGGAAAGGGCCCTCTGCTAGACTGCGATTTGCCCAGTCGGCACTTGGCGGTATCAACGGCACAGCGAGGAAGTAGCCATGAACGATCTGCTGGCTCTGTTAACCGACAAGCGCTTCATGCCCCACGGGCATTGCTACATGTGGCGTCCGGATCTGCTGTGGACCAATGTGATCGCCGATGGCTTGATCGCCCTGTCCTACGTCACCATCCCCTTCACCCTTTTGTACTTTATCCACAAGCGCAAGGACGTGCCGTTTGACTGGATGCTCGCGGCCTTTGGCGTGTTTATCCTGGCTTGCGGGACCAGCCATGTGATGGAGATCCTGACCATCTGGCAGCCTTATTACTGGCTGACAGCGCTGGTCAAGGTGATCACCGCGATTGCCTCGGTGATTACCGCCATCCTGTTGGTCCGGCTGGTGCCGGCGGCCCTGAAGATCCCCAGCCCGCAGCAATTGGCCAAGGTCAACGACGAGTTACGCGAGGCCCAGGCTGAACTGGTCACCACCGCGCGCCGCGCCGGCATGGCAGAGATCGCCACCAATGTGCTGCACAACGTGGGCAATGTGCTCAATAGTGTCAATGTGTCAGCCCAGGTCCTGTACGAGAAGGTGCACACCTCCAAGGGGCCAGGGGTGGCCAAGGTAGCCCAGTTGATGAAGGAGCATCCCGATGACCTCGGTGACTTCATCAGCAGCGACCCGAAAGGTCGCGCGCTACCGGACTATCTCGACAAGCTGGCCGACGCGCTGGCCGTCGAGCAGCAGGGCATGATCGCCGAGTTGGCGCAGTTGACCCGCAGAATCGACCACATCAAGGAAATCGTCGCCACCCAGCAATCCTACGCCGGCAACGCCAGCGTGCTGGAGCCGGGTTCGCTGCGAGAACTGGTCGAGGATGTCGTGCGCATTTGCGATGTGTCCCTGGCCCGCCACCACATCACGCTGATCAAGGAGTTCAGCGATGTTCCGCAAATGCCCCTGGACAAGCATCGAGTGCTGCAGATCCTGGTCAATCTGATCAACAACGCGAAGCAGGCGCTGGATGCCGGGGCGAACCGGCCGCCGCAGATCATCCTGCGCCTGAAGGTCGTTGACGAGGGGCGCGTGCGAGTTGAGGTCGAGGACAATGGCGAGGGGATATCGCAGGACAATCTTGCGCGGGTGTTCGAGCACGGTTTCACCACGCGTGTCGACGGCCACGGTTTTGGCCTGCACAGCTGCATTCTGGCTGCGCACGAGATGGGCGGCGATCTGACCGTGCAGAGCGCCGGGCCGGGCAGGGGCGCGCTGTTTATTCTGGTGCTGCCGCTGGCGTCGACTCCGGACCGAGTGGTTGAGCAGTCGGCATGAAGTCTTTCTCACGAAAGTCCAATTCATTCGTTTTACACCGACCAGACTCTAGAGCGAGGTCCGATCAGCGAGGCGGAGAAGCTTGATGTCGTCGAGAAACTCCGATGAGCACAGGTCGCAGATCAATACCAGCGCCACAATTTATGAAGTTAACATCGCGACTACCTCCACTTGTTGACCTTTTCGAGATAGTTAGACCGATAGGGCCCTCCGCCAATCCTACCCAGCGTGCAAAGCGCCTCCCCAACCCCAGGCGAGTAAGGAAGTTGTCTGCTAAAAATAACTCAGACGAAATTTCTCTGCTCCCTGAAATAGGAGAGGCGCATGCCGGAAATAACCTTGACAACTGCTGATACAAGCGGATGGACAAACTGCGTCAGACGCGATTTGCCTGAACGGTCGATTAGCCGATTGATACCCGATGGCGAGCGGAGCAATAGGCCGCTGGAGCCTCCCGGGGCGCTGGACGGAAATTATTGGAAAAGCAGCGTCCCCGCCATTCGCAATCTGCACTACACGTACGTCGATACGGGGTATTCGCGCGTTGAGCAAAACGACGTTCTATGGTCGGACTCGGCCTCCTGGTGCACGATGCTTTCTGTATGGTCGCCAGGAAAAGCAGGACTGGCGCACATCCCACCCAGCCCGCTTGTCAGGAAAGATGTTGATACGCTACTCGAGAGTTTTCATACCATTCCCACCGAAATTCACATGGTGACCATGCCGGTACATCGCGACAGGGCTGACGGCTTTGCAATGGTGCGTCAATGCGTCATGAGTTACTACGGGCACAACTACGCCGGCATCAAGGTTTTCCTGATCACTGGGTACAAGGGGAAGGAATGGGAGCAGCGGCACCAGATTGGAGTGGACCCAAGGAGTGGCGCGTTTCCGGTTTTCAACTGAGCCAACTCGAAGCGCCGTACCAGTGGTTACCAGCAGAATTATTTCGCCCCGGCCACGTAAACAATCATCGTCACAGCCATCCCGAGCATGCCGCGGCTGATGTGTTCGTCAAGTAAGGTGGTCACCAGCGCCAGACCCCAAAACGGCTGCAGCAACTTAAAACATCGCTGCTCTCGGCAGTTCTACGGGGACACTCGTTATTCGATAGGTGGACTCATCTTTGCCTCAAGCTCGGCAACCTTGGCCTCCAGGCTTTCGAGCCGCGCCCGGGTCCGGGCCAGCACAACCATCTGGCTGTCGAATTCTTCCCGGCTTACCAGGTCCAGTTTGCTGAAGCCGCTTTGCAGCAGGGCCTTGAACTGGCTTTCGATTTCGCTTTTGGGCAGCGGCGTGTCGCCACTCAAGATGCGGGAGGCGTGGCCGCTCAGGGCGTCGAGGAGGTCTTTGGGCGCAAGCATGGCAGGTGTCCTGAAAACAATGGCGGGCAGTGTATCACGCAGTGTCTATAGTCAATTCGCAAGCCAGGGATGCACGCTTTTCGCGCATGGGCCCGGGCGTGGCTGCACTGTTGTTGTGCGTATCGCTGCGGTTCTTGGCGCAACGCACGTCGAGCAGGTGGCCAAGAGACTGAAATCAGAGGGTTTGGTGCAGATGGCAAGGTTTCTGCTTAGAGGCTGATGACCCATGCACTGATGCAGTCGCTGTGACGAATGCAGTGCAGCAGGCGGAACGGGGAGTTTCGTCAGGATCGGTTAACTGGCACCTGTCGGGCAACTTGGGCCGACGACGCGTTACAAAGCCAGGCACTGCGCTTAGACTTGAGTCGGGTTTGTTTTCCTGGGGCAAGTCCACCAATTCGGGAGAAAGTTTCATGAAGCTAGTCACTGCCATCATCAAGCCGTTCAAGTTGGACGACGTGCGCGAGTCGTTGTCCGAGATCGGCGTGCAGGGCATTACCGTTACTGAGGTCAAAGGCTTCGGTCGGCAGAAAGGTCACACCGAGCTGTATCGCGGCGCGGAGTACGTGGTCGATTTCCTGCCCAAGGTGAAGATCGATGTCGCCATTGACGACAAGGATCTTGATCGGGTGATCGAGGCAATCACCAAGGCCGCCAACACCGGCAAGATCGGTGACGGGAAGATCTTTGTGGTCAATCTGGAACAGGCTATCCGCATCCGTACCGGCGAAACCGATACCGACGCCATCTAAGCCGCCAAACCCAACGCCCCAGGAGAAAACAATATGACTCTGCGTAAATTCGCAGGGCTAGGAGCCCTGTTGTCCTTCGCAATGCCTGGCCTGGCCATGGCAGAAGAAGCGGCAGCCCCAGTCCTGAACTCCGGCGACACCGCCTGGATGCTCACGGCCACGATTCTTGTACTGTTCATGACCATCCCTGGCCTGGCGCTGTTCTACGGCGGCATGGTTCGGTCGAAAAACCTTCTTTCCGTGATGATGCAGTGCTTTGCCATTACCGGTCTGATCAGCATCCTGTGGGTCATCTATGGCTACAGCATTGCGTTCGACACCACCGGCATGGAGCAGGGCGTCGTCAACTTCAATTCCTTCATCGGCGGTTTCGGCAAAGCGTTTCTGGCAGGCGTCACGCCAGCCAGCCTGACCGGCCCGGCGGCGCTGTTCCCTGAAGCAGTGTTCATCACCTTCCAGATGACCTTCGCCATCATCACCCCGGCCCTGATCGTCGGCGCATTTGCCGAGCGGATGAAGTTCTCCGCCATGCTGGTCTTCATGGGCGTGTGGTTCACCCTGGTGTATGCACCGATTGCCCACATGGTCTGGTCCGGTAACGGCGGCCTGCTGTGGGACTGGGGCGTGCTGGACTTCGCTGGCGGCACCGTGGTGCACATCAACGCCGGTATCGCAGGCCTGGTGGCGTGCCTGGTATTGGGCAAGCGCAAAGGCTTCCCGACCACGCCAATGGCGCCGCATAACCTGGGTTACACCCTGATGGGCGCGGCCATGCTGTGGGTCGGCTGGTTTGGCTTCAACGCCGGTTCCGCTGTCGCGGCCAACGGCACCGCCGGCATGGCGATGCTGGTAACCCAGATCGCGACCGCTGCGGCGGCGCTGGGCTGGATGTTTGCCGAGTGGATCACCCACGGCAAGCCAAGCGCACTGGGCATCGCCTCGGGCGTGGTGGCGGGCCTGGTTGCTATCACCCCGGCTGCCGGCACCGTGGGCCCGATGGGCGCTCTGGTCATCGGCCTGGCAGCAGGCGTGGTGTGCTTCTTCTGCGCCACTACCCTCAAGCGCAAGCTCGGCTACGACGACTCCCTGGACGCCTTCGGCGTACACGGCATCGGCGGTATCCTCGGCGCGATCCTGACCGGTGTGTTTGCAGCACCGGCCCTGGGTGGCTTCGGCACCGTGACCGATATCGGTGCGCAAGTGTGGATTCAATTCAAGGGCGTGGGTTTCACGGTGGTCTACACCGCGATCGTCACCTTCATCATCCTCAAGGTCCTGGACGCCGTCATGGGTCTGCGTGTCACCGAGGAAGAAGAAGCCGTGGGCCTGGACCTGGCCCAGCACAACGAGCGTGGCTACAACCTGTAAGCGCACGCAATAAAAAAATGCCCGGTTCGCCGGGCATTTTTTTGTCTGGAATTTGTCATTGCTCACAAGGTGCAGCGGTTTTTCCGACGCCTTTTGTTGTGGATGCGACACAGGTTTTTATACCGCCAAAGGCTTACACCGAAGCAAGAATATTAGGCCCTTTGTTTTTTCCCAGAGCGCGCTAGAATGCGCGCCGAACGTGCGGAGATCTGTATGTGGCAACAGACGCTGATAACCCTGCGGGCAAGGCCCCGGGGCTTTCATCTGGTGACGGACGAGTTGCTTGCCGGCCTGCCTGAACTCCAGGCGT
Organism: Pseudomonas sp. St386; assembly: GCF_018325865.1. NCBI lineage: Bacteria > Pseudomonadati > Pseudomonadota > Gammaproteobacteria > Pseudomonadales > Pseudomonadaceae > Pseudomonas > Pseudomonas sp. St386. Next base: position 6,594,306 of record NZ_AP021900.1, on the reverse strand, counting down.
GTCGTGTCGGTCTGTTGCATCTGTGGCTGCAGCATACCTCGGCCTCGTTGACCATCAACGAGAACGCCGATCCGGCGGTACGTCGAGACTTCGAACGATTTTTCAATCGGTTGATCCCACAAGGAACCGCCGACTATGAGCACAACGACGAAGGCCTGGACGACCTCCCGGCGCACTTCAAGGCCAGTGTGCTCGGCTGCCAGATCAGCCTGCCGGTCACGGCGGGACGGCTGGCATTGGGTACCTGGCAAGGTGTTTATCTGGGCGAGCACCGTGATCACGGCGGTGCTCGTAAAGTCCTCGCCACCTTGTACGGTGATGGGGCGTAACCGCTGATTGCCGGCGGATGTTGAATTTTTTCTGGCAGCCTTCGAACAGATGGCGAAGCTGGGCTATAACTAATCTGCTTTTCGCAAGTCATGAGGTAGAACATGAGCGACGATGATCTGGAAAACGACGACCTCGAAGTAGGCGACGAAGACGAGACCGAAGAAGGCCTTGAAGCGGCGGCGGAAGACGTTGCCGACGACGATGGGGCCGATGTTCCGGTTCCTACCGCCAAAGGCAAGGCGAAGGCGGCCGTTTCGGTCGACGAGTTGCCGAGCGTAGAGGCCAAGAACAAGGAGCGTGATGCGCTCGCCAAGGCCATGGAGGAATTCCTGGCCAGGGGCGGTAAGGTGCAGGAAGTGGAGGCCAACGTGGTCGCTGATCCGCCCAAGAAGCCTGACAACAAGTACGGCAGCCGCCCTATCTGAGTATCGGCTTCATTGCTTGCTGAAAAAGCCCGCCGTCGCTGCGGGCTTTTTCATGGGTGCGATTCCATTCCCAGACCAGGCGCAGTCCCTGTGGGAGCGGGCTTGCTCGCGAAAGCGGTGGGTCTGTTGGCATTGATGTTGGATATGCCGCCGTCATCGCGAGCAAGCTCGCTCCCACAGAGGGCTATAGTGGCTACCGGGCGGGGTTCAGCGTTGGCTATGCCAACCTGCCAATAACCCCGGCAGTTCGGTCAGGCTGCGGATCTCCGCGTCCGGCGCATGGTCGGCATTCCAGGGCTTGCCTGTCGGGTTGAACCATACAGCGCGCAGGCCGGCCTGTTGGGCGCCGGCGATGTCGTCGCCCGGGTGATCGCCAATGTGCACGGCGGTTTGCGCCGTGGCGCCGCCGCGTTGCAGGGCTTCGTGGAACAGTCGGGCGTCAGGCTTGGCGATGCCGATGTCTTCGGCGCACAAGGCGAACTTGAAATAGTCCGCCAGCCCCAGGCGCCGCACATCGGCGTTGCCATTGGTGACCACACCGAGGGCGAAGTGATTGGCCAGGATCTCCAGGGTGGGTTGCACCTCGGGGAAAACCTCCAGTTGATGACGGGCGTGCAGGAACGTCTCGAAGGCCTGGTCCGCCAGCTCCGAAGCTTGCCACTGGTCGTAGCCGGCTTCCTGCAAGGCACGGAACAACACGCGTCGGCGCAGTGCACTGATGCGATGCTTCAGGCCGGGTTCTTCGCGCAATACTTGCTCGCGAATCGAAAAAAGATGCTCCACCGGCACGCCGCCCAGGTTCGGCGCGTTATCGGTCAGCCATTGGCGGAGTATGGCTTCGGCGCTGGCGATCACCGGGGCGGTGTCCCACAGGGTGTCGTCCAGGTCGAAAGTGATCAGTTCGATGGTCATGATTCGTCGCCCTTGATGCGTTTGGCCCTGGGATGGGCACTGTCATAGACCGTCGCCAGGTGCTGGAAATCCAGGTGGGTGTAGATCTGGGTGGTCTTGATGTCCGAGTGCCCCAGCAGCTCTTGAACGGCGCGCAGGTCCTGGGAGGACTCCAGCAGATGGCTGGCGAAGGAGTGTCGGAGCATGTGCGGGTGCAGGTTCTGTCCCAGCTCCCGTTCGCCGGCAGCCTTGACCCGCAACTGAATCGCCCGCGGGCCGAGGCGCCGCCCCTGTTGGCTGACGAAGACCGCGTCGTCGGCGGGGTTGGTCAGCGCCCGCAGCGGCAGCCATTGCTCCAGGGCTTCACGGGCCTTGCGGCCGACGGGCAGCAGGCGAGTCTTGCTGCCCTTGCCGAGCACCTGGACCATGCCATCGGCCAGGTCCAGTTGATCCAGGTTAAGCCCCGTCAGCTCGGAGAGCCGCAGGCCGGAAGAATAGAACAGCTCGAGAATCGCCTGGTCACGCCGGGCCAGGAAGTCATCCTCGACGGCGCCTTCGAGCAGTTGCAGGGCGCGGTCGGTGTCGAGGGTCTTTGGCAGTCGGCGCTCGCCCTTGGGCGGTGCCAGGCCGGTGGCCGGGTCGTGATCGCACAATCCTTCGCGGTTGAGGTAGTGATACAGGCCGCGTACTGCGGACAACAGGCGCGCCAGGCTGCGGGAGGATTGCCCTTGTTGATGCAGGCGGGCGATCAGGCTGCGCAAGCGCTGGATGTCCAGGGCCGCCCAGCTGCCGATGTTCTGCTTCTGGCACCAGCCCAGCACTTTTTCCAGGTCGCGGCGATAGGCCGACAGCGTGTGGGGCGACACCTGGCGCTCACTGCGCAGATGTTCGCAGTAGGCGTCCAGCTGTCGTTCCATTATCAGCGTACCGAGCGCAGCGAGCCGGCAACCCGTGGCAGCACCCGGCCGGTGACTTCGGCGATGTAGCTCAAGAACAGCGTGCCCACCGAGCTTTTGTAGTGCTGCGGATCGCGGCTGGCGATGGCCAGCACGCCGTGCACGCCCTGATGGGCGATGGCAACGACGGCGGTGGAGCCGATCTGCTTGCGCTGTTCTTCGCCGAACAGGAAGTCCAGCTCATGCTCGCGCAGGCTGCCGCTGACGCTTTTGTCTTCCGTGAGCAGGCCGCCGATGGCCGTCTGCGCTTCGGCGTGGGTCACCCAGCGGCCCACCGGCATGGCGTTGTCGCCGAACAGGATCAGGCTGACAAAGGGCACCTGGAAATCCTGGCGCAGGCTGTCTTCGACGCTCATGACCAGGTCTTCGAGGGTGCTGGCGTCCATCAGGGCCAGGATCAGCCGACGGGTCTTGTCGAACAGTCGGTCGTTGTCCCGGGCCACGTCCATCAGGTGCGAAAGACGATGGCGCATTTCGATGTTGCGCTCGCGCAGGATTTTCATCTGGTGTTCCACCAGCGACACGGTATCGCCGCGCCGGTGGGGGATGCGCATCGTCGCAAGCAGTTCTTCATGCTCGACGAAGAAGTCCGGATGAGCTTCCAGGTAAGCCGCCACGGCTGCGGTTTCTGGCAGGCTGGGGGATTCGTCGGGCTGTGGGGCTGGAACCTGTGGCTGGTCGGTCATGGGTTTGGCTCACTCAAAGACGAACTTGTCCTTCGTATACGCGCACTGCCGGGCCGGTCATCATCACCGGTTGGCCAGGGCCTGCCCATTCGATGGACAGACGCCCGCCGGGCAGGTCGATCAACAACGGCGAATCCATCCACCCCTGGCTGATCGCAGCGACTGCGGCCGCACAGGCGCCGGTACCGCAGGCCTGGGTTTCCCCGGCACCGCGTTCCCAGACGCGCAATTGTGCGCGGTGGCGGTCGATGACTTGCAGGAAACCGACGTTCACTCGCGCGGGGAAGCGCGGATGATGCTCGATTTTCGGCCCCAGCTCATGCACCGGGGCACTGTTGATATCGGCCACGCGCAGCACGGCGTGGGGGTTGCCCATGGAAACCGCTGCCAGTTCCACCGTGGCGCCATCGACGTCCACCTGATAGCTCAAGGCCTGGGCTGGTGCCTGGAAGGGGATGTCCGCCGGTACCAGGCGCGGAGCGCCCATGTTGACGCCGATCTGGCCGTCGCTGCGCACATCCAGTTCGATGATGCCGCTCTTGGTCTCGACGCGGATCTGCCGCTTGGCGGTCAGGCGCTTGTCCAGCACGAAGCGGGCGAAGCAGCGCGCGCCATTGCCGCATTGCTCCACTTCCGAACCGTCGGCGTTGAAGATCCGATAACGGAAATCCACGTCCGGGTTATTGGGTGCCTCGACGATCAGCAACTGGTCGAAACCGATACCGGTGTGCCGGTCTCCCCATTGCTTGGCGTGCTTGGGCAGGATGTGCGCGTGCTGGCTGACCAGGTCGAGGACCATGAAGTCATTGCCCAGGCCGTGCATCTTGGTAAAACGCAGCAGCATGGTCTTACTCCGGCAGCAGGCTTTCGCCGGCAAACAACTCGGCTACCGTCTCGCGGCGACGCACTTCGAATGCCTGATCACCGTCCACCAGCACCTCGGCGCAGCGGCCGCGGGTGTTGTAGTTGGAACTCATGACAAACCCGTAGGCACCGGCCGAATGCACGGCCAGCAGATCACCTTCTTCCAGCGCCAGCTCCCGACCCTTGGCCAGGAAATCACCGGTTTCGCAGATCGGCCCGACGATGTCGTAGCTGCGCGCAGCGGTATCGCGAGGGCGCACGGCGGTGACGTCCATCCAGGCCTGGTACAGCGCCGGGCGGATCAGGTCGTTCATGGCCGCATCGACGATGGCGAAATCCTTGTGCTCGGTGTGCTTGAGGTACTCGACCTGGGTCAGCAGCACGCCGGCGTTGGCGACGATGTAGCGGCCCGGTTCGAACATCAGCGCCAGGTCACGCCCGTCGAGGCGCTCACGCACGGCCTTGATGTAGTCGGCCACCAGTGGCGGCTCTTCATCGCGATAGCGCACGCCGACACCGCCACCGAGGTCGATGTGGCGCAGGTAGATGCCACAGTCGCCGAGGCGATCGACCAGCGCCAGCAGGCGGTCGAGGGCATCGATGAAGGGTTCCAGGGTGGTCAGTTGCGAGCCGATGTGGCAATCGACACCCAATACTTCCAGGTTCGGCAGCTGGGCGGCGCGAACGTACACGTCTTCGGCGTCGGCAATGGCGATGCCGAACTTGTTTTCCTTGAGACCGGTGGAAATGTACGGGTGGGTGCCAGCGTCGACATCCGGGTTCACGCGCAGGGAGATCGGCGCGCGGACACCCAGCTCGGCGGCGACGATTTGCAGGCGCTCCAGCTCGTCGGTGGATTCGATGTTGAAGCAGTGCACGCCAACTTCCAGGGCACGGCGCATGTCTTCACGGGTCTTGCCGACGCCGGAGAACACGATCTTGTCGGCGCTGCCACCAGCGGCCAGCACACGTTCGAGCTCGCCACCGGAGACGATGTCGAAACCGGCGCCCAGACGCGCCAGGACATTGAGCACACCCAGGTTGGAGTTGGCTTTTACAGCGAAACACACCAGATGCGGCATGCCCTCGAGGGCATCGGCGAACGTCCGGTACTGGGCTTCGATGTGGGCGCGGGAATAGACATAGGTCGGCGTGCCGAAACGTTCGGCGATCGCGGACAGGGCAACCCCTTCCGCGAACAGCTCCCCGCCACGGTAGTTAAAAGCGTCCATGGCGTTCCCTTAGTAAGTGGTGGTGTGGGTGTCGTGCGAGTGGGATTTGGCTTGCGACGACTTGGCCTGTTCTTCAGGGGACTTGCTGTCATCAGGCAGGTACAGCGGACCTTTTTGACCACAGGCTGTCACGAGGCAGGCAACCGCGACGAGCGCAGCAAGGGAAGAGATCAGGCGCTTCATGGCGAAATCCTTGAAAATGCTTTAATTGCGCCGGAGTATACCGGCCACCCGTCAGCTTGCCTATGCAACGGGGCGCCCGTCCGGCGGCGCTGGTGGTCGTCAGTGGGTATATCCTTTGCAATCGCCGGGAAGCGTCCGTATCTTGCGGCGCTTGAGCATGAGCAGACATTTTCGAGGTTGCCGCAATGAGTTTGACTGAAGCCCGTTTCCACGATCTGGTCGATGCGACCCAGCAAACGCTGGAGGATGTGTTCGATGACAGTGGCCTGGACATTGACCTGGAAGTCTCTGCCGGTGTGCTCACCGTCAAGTTCGAGAACGGCAGCCAGCTGATTTTCAGTCGCCAGGAGCCGTTGCGGCAATTGTGGCTGGCGGCGGTCTCCGGTGGCTTTCACTTCGACTACGACGAAGAAAGCGAACGCTGGATGTGCGACAAGAGCGAAGAGCAACTGGGCGAAATGCTCGAGCGCATCGTCAAGCAGCAGGCGGGCGTGGAACTCGATTTCGAAGGCCTGTGACGGCGTGAGCCAGACCGCCCCGCAACGGCCATCCAAACCGCTCTACAGCAACGTCAGCCCGGCCGTGCCGTCGCCGTGTACGGGCGTGTGCAAGCTGGATGAACAGAAGGTCTGCCTCGGATGTTTGCGCCACGTGGAAGATATCCGCGAATGGCGCTCGGCCGACGACGAGCGCCGGCGGGTCATCTGTGCCGAGGCGGCTAAACGCAAATCTCTGGTGTGATCGCCCGCTGCGTGGGAGCAAGGCTTGCCTAGCAACCCTGTGGGAGTAAAGCTTGCTCGCGATACAAGCGCCTCGGTTCCAGAGAGACCTCGCTGTATTCATCGCGGGCAAGCCTTGCTCCCACAATCCCCCGCCACAGTAATTCTGCTCCCCATGACAGTGGGTAGATTTGGCCCGGGTTGTTTATTTATTGAGCTGTGGTAGTGTCCGGTTACGCCTCAATCCATCGAGGTCCGTGAAAACCCCGCCTTTTTGTGGCGGGGTTTTGCTTTTTTTGTGCAGAAGAAAGGAGTCTGCCAGGATCATGACCACACCTTCCATCACCCTTACCCGTCTGGACGTACAGCGTCTGGAACGCCTGATCGACAGCCTTGATGAAACGCTGCCGGGCGTGATTGCGCTGCAAACCGAACTGGATCGCGCCGAGAACGTGGTGGGCCACGAAGAAGTGCCCGCCGATGTCGTGACCATGAACTCGCGCGTGCACTGTCGCGAAGAAAGCAGCGGCAAGGACTATCACCTGACGCTGGTTTATCCACAGGACGCAAATGCCGACGAAGGCCGGATCTCGATCCTGGCGCCAGTGGGCAGTGCGTTGCTGGGCCTGAAGGTCGGCCAGCACATCGACTGGCCGGCCCCGGGCGGCAAGACGCTGAAGCTGACGCTGCTGGAGGTCGAGTCGCAGCCGGTCAATGGCGGCGACTGCGCGTTCTGAACCCGTCTCAGACCTGGTTCAGTGCCTCGTTCAGGGCGCGTTCCAGATCGGCCTTGTAGCGCAGGTACAAATTGCTTGAACAGGCGCCGTCGCCCACCAGGCCCGAGAGGTCCAGGTCGGTGATGTAGCAGCGATAGCGCTGGGCTTCGCGGCGCTGTTCGACGATCTCCCTGGCGACCACGCGGAACAGTTGGTCGCCATGCTCCAGTTCGGAAAACTCCTGCTGATCGCAGTACAGGGTGACATGCACCTGCCCGTGCGCCGCTTTGCCGATGATCGCCTGCACATCATAGAACGGCTTGTTGACCAGCATCTGCGGGGCTTGCCGCGCTTCGATCCGTCGCGCCCGGCCGCTGCCTGAGGGCAATAGCTGGTAGTACAGGGTTTCCAGGGTCAGCGGCTGGGCGGCATCCAGCGGCAGCAGGGCGTCGCGACGGTACAGCACCGATTGCAAAAAGCGTTGCAGCGGCACCAGCAGGCTTTGTTCGTCGTGATAAGGCACGTGTTGTTGCCACAGTGCGTTGAACTCGTCGAGCACGTACAGATCGGCCTCGTCTTCGTCGACGCGGTAGAACACCTGGATGCACTCGGGCTGGCCCATGGGCAGGATCAGCGCCAGGTCGTGGTCCTCCAGGGCCATCGGGTCCAGGTGCAAGGGGCTGTATGCCGTCAGTTCCTCGCCCAGGTAATCCATCAGCGCCGACAGGCTGCCCAGCGCCACGTGGTTGACCTGGCCGGGCACCAGTTCCAGTACGTGATAGTGCTGCTGGACCTGAAGCAGATAGCGGTGATTGAGCCTGCTCAGCAGCAGGGTCTGCGCCGTGTCGATGACTTCTTCGACGCGCCGCGCAATGAATTGGGCGCGGTTGTGGCAGAAACAGCGCACCTGCAAGCGTGGCTGGTGCTGGGTGACGGGCAGGTCGTTGAGGTAATCGCGCAGGCAGTCGAGCAGGGCGTGTTCGCCGTCAAAACGGTTGACCAGCACCTCATTCCAACTGTTGAGCGTGACCTGGTCGAGGGTCAGCACCAGGTTTTCCCGGACCCCTGCATAGCTCAGCGAGTCGGTGCGCTCGGTGGTCATCAGGATATTCAGGTCGCGGTGGTGCTTGAGCGGGTCGACGCCGACGTTCACCAGGATCAGCACTTCGCTGGGCACGCTGGCGCGCAGCAACTGTGCTTCATCCACCGTGGTCAGGGGCAGGGCGATGGACTGTTGCAGGCTGCCCAGCAGGTTGAACAGTTCGAACTCGCTCAGGTCGCTGTCGCCTGGGTGCAGCGCCAGGCGCGTGCTGCTGTCGATCACGCCGTTGCGATGGCACCAGGTCAGCAGTTCCAGCAGCTCGCGGCAGCGCTTGATCGGCGCGAAGTTCTCCCACTCCAGGGCGTTGAGGCTGCCGTTGTAAAGCGCCCACTGGTTCTGCCCCGGTTCTTTCTTGTTGGGTGACTGGACCAGCGTCAGGGTGTCTTCGGCCAGGTCCGGCGCAATGCCAGGGTTGATGAACTCGACCTTGTCGGCCTTGCGTTCGAAGGCTGCGTACAGCCGCCGGCCAAGCACGTTGAGATCGCGTTTGTTGATCAGGCTGACGGTTTTCTCGGTGCGGGCGAACTGGGTCAGGAAGCGGTAGCTGTGGGTGAGTTCGTTGACCAGGGCCCGTCGCTCGTGGCTGACCTGGCGGACTTTCCATTGGCTGCGGCTGTCCAGCAGCGCCAGTTGACGCTGGTCCCAGCCCCATTCCCGGGCCAGTCGTTCGAGCAGTACCCGTTGCCAGCCGCTGCTGCGTACCTGGCCGGTGAGTTTGCGATTGACCTTCAAGTACAGCGCGCGGCGGATCAACTCCAGGCGTTCGGATTCGCCGCGGGCATTGAGGTATTCCTCGATACGGCGGTAGACCAGCATGTACGGGTCCAGCTCTTCGAGGTCCAGGCGATTGGCAAACACGGCCTGTTTGAAGCGCAGGCTCAGGCAGCGAACATTCGGGTGTTCGCTGGCATAGACCTCGGTCAGCAGCAGCTTGAGTACGGACTTGTAGGGCGACTCGATACCTTTGAACAACTGCCAGAGCCCGGCCCCGACGAATTCGCCCGGCGGAATGTAGGCCAGGTGCCCCAGGTCCAGGGTTTCGTCGGCGCGGATGAAACGCTTGGACATCAGTGTATGGGTGTACTGTTCATAGTTCTCTTCTTCATAGACCGGCACCAGCCACCAGATCGGCGTGCGCCCGGCCAGCCAGATCGCGGTGCGGTAGAACTCGTCCAGCAGCAGGTAATGCTGGGTCGTGCCGCAATCGTCGGAGCTGAGCTGGTTGTCCCGGTCACCCCGTACGAAACGCGCCGGGTCGATCAGGAAAAAGTGGGCTTCGGCGCCCTGGGTCGCGGCCCAGATCTCCAGCAACTGGCATTTCTTGCGCAGCTCGGCCAGTTCGTCGTCGCTCAGGTCCGGCCCGTGGCACACCCAAACGTCCATGTCGCTCTGGTCGGCCTGGGCCAGGGTGCCGAGGCTGCCCATCAGGAACAGACCAAGGATCGGTCGTGGCGGGTTGCTGCCGTGCCGGGGCTTGTAGGAAAACGACCGGGTCAGCCGCTGGGCTTCGGCAAGGATATTGGCGTCAGGCTCGTAGTTCGACAGCCCGGCAGGCGTGCTGCCGGAAACGTAGCCGGGCAGCAGCGGATGGTTGACGTGGAAGAACAGCGGCAGCAACGTCAGCACGCCTTGCTGGCGCGGCGACAGGCCTTCGAGGGCGCGTTCCATCCGCACGGAGTTGAGCTTGAGAAAACGTGCGCGCAACTGGCTCAAGACCTTGCGGTCGATTCCCTCGTCCAGATCGGGGCGTATTTCGTGATTGCGGGTCATGTCAGCTCAAACCGGCTCGCGGCGTCGAACGTGGGGGGTGATGGCAGGTTAGCGCCCGATCTTGGGAATTCTTAAGCTGAAAGCAGAATTCGGGTGCCAGTTTTTTTCGCAGGGCACCCGTGCGCCTGCGGAAATCCCGTAAAGGAGATTTCCGTGGGCGGCAGGGGGGATCAGGCGGCTTCTTGCACGCTGAGTATCGTCAGGACGGTTTGTACGTTTTGGGCGGCATCTCGGCCCAGGCTTGTCAGGTAACCACCGTCGGGCTGGGTGATCAGTTCTTTTTCGAACAGGCGTTGGGCAGCGGCAATCGCTTTAGGGGCAGCGGTCTGATGAATTTTCAGGCCTTCCTGGGAACTGTCCAGGTTGAAGAGTGCAAGGATTTCCAGTTCGGCAACCAGCTCAGGGGTAAGCGACATAAGGACTCCAGACTTTCTAGGAATTTGGTCGACAGCGTCACTAAGGTGAGCGCACTCGGCCGGGCTGTCCAGTCTCAGTGTCATGCTTTTTTTGTTTAAAGCATTTTTTTGTGGCGAGGGGATTGCTCCCTCGCCACAAGCGCCGTTCAGTTCTTTTCCGGCGGCAACTCAGGCAAGGCGCGCAATGCGGCTTCGTACCACTGGGTATCGAACGGGCGATCTTCTTCCAGGATCGCATCGATCTCCACCGCCAGCACGTGGGCCATCAGGTTGAGGATTTCTTCGCGCTCATAACCGACCAGGGTCAACTTGTTGAAAGTGGCCTTGGCCGCAGGCGGATTGTCACTTTCGATCTGGTTTTCGATGGCCTGGATCAGTGTGCTCTCGACGAATTCTTCTTCGTCGTTGTCGATGTCGGTTGGCTCGCTCATGGCTGGCTCCTGGGAGAAAGGTCGCCAGTTTACCTGCATTCAGCGGCGTGATGCGCCTGGCAAGAAATGCCCCGGCGGTCTATAACCCAAGGCTGCCAACCCCGCACGGCCTGGAGGCTTTGTAATGCTCGAGCTTTATGGTTTCTCTGTCAGTAACTATTACAACATGGTCAAACTGGCGCTGTTGGAGAAGGGCCTGCCCTTCGAAGAAGTGCCGTTCTACCCCAACCAGACCCCCGAAGCGTGGGCCATCAGCCCGCGCGGGAAGGTACCGGTGTTGAAAACCGAGCAGGGGTTTATCAACGAAACCAGCGTGATCCTTGAGTACATCGAACAAACCCAACCAGGCAAGGCCCTGCTGCCCAGTGACCCGTTCGAGCGGGCCCAGGTATTGGCCTTGTGCAGGGAGATCGAGTTGTACATCGAGCTGCCGGCGCGGGCTTGCTTTGCCGAGGCATTTTTCGGCATGACGGTGCCCGATGTCATCAAGGAAAAGAGCAAAGACGAATTGCGGCAGGGGTTCGCCTCGCTCGGTCGGCACGGCAAATTCGCACCCTACGTGGCGGGCGATAGTCTGACCATTGCCGATCTGTATTTTTTCTACAGTGTCTCGCCGGCCTGCCAAGTGGGCAGGAAGTTGTTCGATATCGACCTGCTGGCAGACATGCCGGCGGCCAAGGCGCTGATGGAGCGCTTGGAGCAAAATCCGCATGTGCAGCGGATTGCGGCGGATAGAGAGGCGGCGATGCCGGCGTTTTTGGCGATGATTGCCGCCAAGAAGTGAGTTTCGTGGTGTTTTGAAGTGAGTCATCGCGAGCAGGCTCGCTCCCACAATGAGTCTCTACATGTTCACAAAATATGTGTTCATTGAAGAGCCACTGTGGGAGCGAGCTTGCTCGCGATGCTTTTAGCGGCTGGCGAGCAACGCCTGGCCGCGTATCACAGCTGCCTTGACCTGCGCCGGCGCGGTGCCGCCGATGTGGTCGCGGGCATTGACCGAGCCTTCGAGGGTCAGCACGGCAAACACGTCCTGTTCGATCTGGTCGCTGAACCGGCGCAGTTCGTCCAGGCTCATTTCCGCCAGATCCTTGCCACTGTCCACGCCGTACTTCACGGCATGGCCGACGATCTCATGGCAGTCGCGGAACGGCAGGCCACGGCGCACCAGATAATCGGCCAGGTCCGTGGCGGTGGAAAAGCCGCGCAGGGCCGCTTCGCGCATCACTGCATGCTTGGGCTTGATGGCCGGGATCATGTCGGCGAAGGCCCGCAGCGAGTCGCGCAAGGTGTCGGCGGCGTCGAACAGCGGTTCCTTGTCTTCCTGGTTGTCCTTGTTGTAGGCCAGCGGCTGGCCTTTCATCAGGGTCAGCAGGCCCATCAATGCGCCGAACACCCGGCCACTCTTGCCCCGCACCAGTTCCGGCACGTCTGGGTTTTTCTTTTGCGGCATGATCGAGCTGCCGGTGCAGAAGCGGTCCGGCAGGTCAATGAACTGGAATTGCGCACTGGTCCACAGCACCAGCTCTTCGGAGAAGCGCGACAGGTGCATCATCGCGATGCTTGCGGCGGCGCAGAATTCGATGGCGAAATCGCGGTCTGAGACGTTATCCAGCGAGTTGCCGCCCACGGCGTCGAAGCCCAGCAACTGCGCAGTGTATTCACGGTCGATCGGGTACGTGGTGCCGGCCAGCGCGGCGCTGCCCAGGGGCATGCGGTTGGTGCGCTTGCGGCAGTCCACCAGGCGCTCGTAGTCGCGGCTGAGCATTTCGAACCAGGCCAGCATGTGATGCCCAAACGTTACAGGTTGGGCGGTTTGCAGGTGCGTGAAGCCCGGCATGATGCTCTCGGCTTCGCGCTCGGCTTGCTCCAGCAGGCCTTTTTGCAGGCGAGTGATTTCGGCCAGGATCAGGTCGATCTCATCGCGCAACCACAGGCGGATGTCGGTGGCGACCTGGTCGTTGCGGCTGCGGCCGGTATGCAGTTTCTTGCCGGTCACGCCGATGCGGTCGGTCAGGCGCGCTTCGATGTTCATGTGCACGTCTTCAAGGTCGACGCGCCAGTCGAACTGGCCGGCCTCGATTTCAGCCTGGATGGTCTTCAGGCCGTCGATGATGCTGTCGCGCTCGGCATCGGTCAGCACGCCGACCTTGGCCAGCATGGTGGCGTGGGCGATCGAGCCCATGATGTCGTGGCGATACAGGCGCTGGTCAAAGTTGACGGAGGCGGTGAAGCGGGCGACGAAGGCGTCGACGGGTTCACTGAAGCGGCCGCCCCAGGACTGATTGGTCTTGTCAGTGCTCATGAATTCGCTCGTGATCGGCTGTGGAAAAAGTAGCGGTTAAAGGCTGCGGCGGATGATAGCAGGGTTGCCGGGACTGGCGCTGGCACTGGTCGGCAGGTTTTTTCGATGCAAGCCTGGGATCCAACCGGGTTTTCCCGCAACGATATTTTTCGATTGAGCAATATCGTCGCGGCAACCGTCTACAGTGGACTGTAGGACTTTTGCTTTTTTTACCCATGGCGCAGCGGATATAGATAAGAAGGGGGTGCTCATATTGGTCAGATCGACAGTTAACAATCCCTACGGCGACGCCGTGCGACAACGGGCCTCGGGCATCGGTCGGCAAGCGCTGGTAAAGATAGGCAACCGCCGCGCGGCACTTTTTGGCCCTCGAACGAGTCTTAGCGTGGATCGCCGTGACGGATGTCACTTCCCCTGTCTACGCTATCCTTGTGCGAGACTCACGCAGGAATCCAGCGCAATATGAATGTCCTGATCGTTGATGACGAACCACTGGCCCGCGAGCGCCTGAGCCGAATGGTTGGCGAGCTCGAGGGTTACAGTGTCCTGGAGCCGAGCGCCACCAATGGCGAAGAGGCATTGGCCCTTATTGACAGCCACAAGCCGGATATCGTGCTGCTCGACATTCGCATGCCTGGCCTGGACGGTCTGCAGGTTGCGGCGAAGTTGTGCGAACGAGAGTCGCCGCCTGCGGTGGTGTTCTGTACCACCCGGGACGATTTCCCACCCGAGGTGTTGCAGGCCGGTGCCGTGGGCTACCTGGTCAAGCCGGTGGCGGCCGAGGCGTTGCTTGAAGCCTTGCGCAAGGCCGAGCGACCCAACCGCGTGCAACTGGCGGCGCTGACCCGTCCGGCCGCCGAAAGCGGTAGCGGCCCGCGCAGCCATATCAGTGCGCGCACCCGCAAAGGCATCGAGCTGATCCCATTGAACCAGGTGGTCTATTTCATCGCCGACCACAAATACGTGACCTTGCGTCATGAGAGTGGCGAGGTGTTGTTGGATGAGCCACTCAAGGCCCTCGAAGACGAGTTCGGCGAACGTTTCGTACGCATCCACCGCAACGCCCTCGTGGCCCGCGAGCGGATCGAGCGTTTGCAACGCACCCCCCTTGGGCATTTCCAACTGTTCCTCAAGGGCCTCAATGGCGATGCGCTGATTGTCAGCCGACGGCACGTGGCCGGCGTGCGCAAAATGATGCAGCAGCTTTAATGCAGCGGTCCAAGGCGTTCCATGCGTTTCATTTCGAGGATTTGGCGGCCAGGGAGGCCTTGGGGTCGTGATTCAAATCAAAGCGGTTTTGGCTGAGCTGTTATTATCTGCCGTATCTTTTAAGTACGGATTGATCCATGTCCCCTCGCGAGATCCGCATCGCCACCCGTAAAAGTGCCTTGGCCCTCTGGCAGGCCGAATACGTCAAAGCCCGCCTGGAAGCGGCCCATCCCGGCCTGATCGTGACCCTGGTGCCCATGGTCAGTCGCGGTGACAAGCTGCTGGATTCGCCGCTGTCGAAGATCGGCGGCAAGGGCCTGTTCGTCAAGGAACTGGAAACCGCGTTGCTGGACAACGAAGCCGACATCGCCGTGCATTCGATGAAAGACGTGCCCATGGACTTCCCCGAAGGCCTGGGCCTGTTTTGCATCTGCGAGCGGGAAGACCCACGCGACGCGTTCGTCTCCAACACGTTCTCCAGTCTTGAAGCTCTGCCTGCCGGGAGCGTGGTCGGCACTTCCAGCCTGCGTCGCCAGGCACAGTTGCTGACTCGCCGTCCGGACCTGCAAATCCGTTTCCTGCGCGGTAACGTCAATACGCGCCTGGCCAAGCTCGATGCCGGTGAGTACGACGCGATCATCCTCGCCGCCGCCGGCCTGATCCGCCTGGGCTTTGAAGATCGCATCACCTCGGCCATCAGCGTCGACGACAGCCTGCCGGCCGGTGGGCAAGGGGCGGTGGGCATCGAGTGTCGCAGCGCCGACAGCGACATCCACGCCTTGCTGGCGCCGCTGCACCATGAAGACACCGCCACGCGGGTATTCGCCGAACGCGCTCTCAACAAACACCTCAATGGCGGTTGCCAAGTGCCGATCGCCTGTTACGCCGTGCTGGAAGGCGAACAGGTCTGGTTGCGCGGGCTGGTGGGGGATCCCAACGGTGGCCGGCTGCTCAGCGCCGAAGCCCGGGCGCCGCGCCACGATGCCGAGGCGTTGGGCGTGCGGGTGGCCGAAGACCTGCTGAGCCAGGGCGCCGCCGACATTCTCAAGGCGGTCTACGGCGAGGCCGGCCACACGTGACGGGTTGGCGGCTGCTGCTCACCCGGCCGGCGGACGAGTCGTCGGCGCTGGCGGCTGTCCTGGCCGAAGCGGGGGTCTACAGCAGCAGCCTGCCCTTGCTGGATATCGAGCCGGTCCCGCTGTCCGATGCCGGGCGGGCGATATTCCAGGCGCTGGACCAATACTCTGCCGTGATCGTCGTCAGCAAACCGGCCGCACGCCTGTGCGTCGAGCTGCTGCACCAATACTGGCCCCAACCTCCAGACCAACCATGGTTCAGCGTGGGTGCGGCCACCGGACAGATTCTCGTCGATGCCGGCCTCACGGTGTTTTATCCCGATAACGGCGATGACAGCGAAGCCTTGCTGGAACACTTGGTCTTGCGCCAGGCTGTTGCGCGGCCCGACCCCAAGGTGTTGATCGTGCGGGGTGAGGGCGGGCGTGGCTTGCTGGCAGAGCGTTTGCGCGAGCAAGGTGCTAGTGTCGATTATCTGGAATTGTACCGCCGCCACTTGCCCGATTACGGCGAAGGGGCGTTGCCGGCGAAAGTCGAAGCGGAACGCTTGAACGCACTGGTGGTCAGCAGTGGGCAGGGCTTCGAGCATCTGCAGCGGCTGGCCGGCGATGCGTGGCCGGCCCTGGCGCGGTTACCGTTGTTTGTTCCAAGCCCAAGGGTTGCCGAGATGGCGCGTGCCGCCGGGGCCCGAACAGTTGTGGATTGTCGTGGCGCCAATGCCGCGGCTTTGCTGGCGGCGTTACGGGAACACTCCGTGCCGTTTTCTAATGCAAAGGATGGATACGTGAGCGAAACAGCCTTGCCAAAAGAAGATCTAGACCAGCCAGCGATCGATGCGCCGGTTGAAACTCCGCCCCCGATGGCGCCGCGTCGCGGCAACGGGTTGGCCATTGTTGCATTGCTGCTCGGCGCCGCCGGCGTGGCCGTGGGCGGTTGGGGCGTGTGGCAGGTGCGTCACCTGCAAACCAATAACCAGCAGCAGTCCGCCCAGGTCCAGGCACTGAATGACCAGGCCCAGAGCCTCAAGCTCAACGAGCAACGCCTGAGCGAACGCCTGGCGCAATTGCCCCCGGCCGAAGAGCTGGAGGATCGGCGGCGCCTGGTGGCTCAGTTGCAAAGTGATCAGCAGCACCTGAACCAGCGCCTGGAAACCGTGCTCGGTGCCAGCCGCAAGGATTGGCGTCTGGCGGAGGCCGAGCACTTGTTGCGCCTGGCTAGCCTGCGTCTTTCCGCCCTGCAAGACATCAACAGTGCCCAGGCGCTGGTCCAGGGGGCTGACGAAATCCTGCGCGAGCAGAACGACCCCGGTTCGTTCGCCGCCCGCGAGCAACTGGCCAAGACCCTCGCCGCGTTGCGCAGCACCGAGCAACCGGATCGCACCGGGCTGTTCCTGCAACTGGGCGCCTTGCGTGACCAGGTCCTGGAGCTGACCGAGCTGGCGCCCGAGTACAAGGACCGAGGTGAATCCCTGCTGGGCCTGACCGCCGACGGCGATGGCGCAAGTCGTTGGGCGCAGTGGTGGGACCAGATCTCGCGCTATATCCGTATCGACTTCAACGCCGATGAGAATGTCCGTCCGCTGCTGGCCGGGCAAAGCCTGGTGCAAGTGCGCCTGGCCTTGAGCCTGGCGCTGGAGCAGGCGCAATGGGCCGCCCTCAATGGTCAGGCGCCGGTCTACACCCAGGCGCTGACCGAGGCTCGGGACGTGTTGAAGAACAACTTCAACCAGGACAACCCGCAAAGCAAGATCATGCTCGAGCGCGTGGTCGAGCTGTCCAAGCAGCCGGTGACGGTGGTCACCCCGGACCTGACGGGTACGCTGAGCAGCGTCCAGGCTTACCTTGAGCGCCGCAACCTCAATGCCCAGGAATCGGTCAAGCCGCTGCCCGCGCCTGGCGCGCAGGAGGCCACGCCATGAAGCGTCTCTACGTGATTCTGTTCGTGGTCATCGCTGCTGCTGCCTTGCTGGGCGTGGCGATTGCCGAGCATTCGGGTTACGTGCTGGTGGCGTACAAGAACTTCCGTTATGAAGCCGGCCTGTGGGTCACCCTGGCGCTGGTGGCGGTGCTCTGGCTGCTATGGCGAGGCCTGAGGGCGCTGATTGGGCTGGTGACTACGTCGAGTGGTGTGGTCAACCCGTGGTCGCGGCGCAACCGCAGCCGGCGGGTGCAAGTGGCGATCGAGCACGGCCAGTTGGACCTGGCCGAAGGTCGCTGGGCCAGTGCCCAAAGACACCTGCATCGTGCCGCCGAAGCCGAGCGCCAGCCGCTGCTGTATTACCTCGGTGCCGCCCGTGCGGCCAACGAACAAGGTCTCTACGAACAGAGCGACAGTTTGCTCGAACGCGCCCTGGAGCGTCAGCCCCAGGCGGAGTTGGCCATTGCCCTGACGCACGCACAACTGCAGACGGACCGAGGCGACACGGACGGCGCATTGACCACGCTGCAGGCCATGCATGAGCGTCATCCCCATAACGTCCAGGTCCTGCGCCAACTGCAACGACTGCATCAGCAGCGCGGCGACTGGTCGGCATTGATCCGACTGTTGCCGGAGCTGCGCAAGGACAAGGTCCTGCCACCGGCTGAACTGGCGGAACTGGAGCGTCGTGCCTGGGGCGAAAATCTCACCCTGGCAGCCCACCGTGAGGAGGATGGCAGCGTCGGTTTGCAGTCGCTCAATCGCGCCTGGCAACAACTGACCTCCGCGCAGCGCCAGGAGTCGGCGCTGGTGCTGGCCTATGCCGAGCAGTTGCGCCAGTTGGGGGCCCAGGTCGAGGCCGAAGAAGTACTGCGAAGTGCGCTCAAGCGTCACTATGACAGCCATCTGGCGCGCTTGTATGGGTTGGTCCGGGGCAATGATCCGGTCCGCCAGTTGCAAACGGCCGAAGGCTGGCTCAAGGATCATCCGGTCGATCCAAGCCTGTTGCTGACCTTGGGGCGCCTATGCCTGCAGAGCAGTTTGTGGGGCAAGGCGCGGGACTATCTGGAAAGCAGCCTGCGCGTCCAACGCAATCCCGAAGCCTGTGCTGAACTGGCGCGATTGCTGGCGCAACTGGGGGATGCCGAGCGCAGCAACCAGTTGTTTCAGGAGGGGTTGGGGCTGCTGGACGAGCGCCTGCTGGCCGCGCCGTTGCCGGTTCCGGCCCAGGTGTTGTCCACTTGAGATGAGTCATTGTGGCGCGCCTGTACGGGTGGGAGCAAAGCTTGCTCGCGAAACAGGCGCCTCGGTTTCTGAAGGACCGCGTCGTCTTCATCGCGGGCAAGCCTTGCTCCCACTGGTGATACCCGTTTGTTTTTGGGGCTTTGGTCATGCCATCAGTAAAGTCCTACAGTCCATCGCGCTGAATCCTCTTTGGCCTGTCGGGAATTCCCTACATCCCTGGTGAAGTGTCTGCGCGGGCCTGCCTTGAAAGGCCCGAGGGCTTTCCTCTACCGTAACTGCTTGTCTCTTCTGTTACGGAACCGCCATGTCTTTGGCCAGCTCACGCTTCTTGTTTTTCATGGCTTCCATCGCCGCAGCCCTGGCTTTGGGCATCGCCACTTATCTGGAATATTCGGTCGGCCTGACGCCTTGCAGCCTGTGTGTCTTGCAGCGGTTGTGTCTGATGCTGCTCCTGGTGAACAGCCTTGTGGCATGCGTACACGGTCCAGGCCAAAGAGGCAGTCTCTTCTATGGCGCGGCAGGGTTGGTTTTTGCGACGGGGGGAATGACCCTGGCATGGCGTCAGGTCTTGATGCAAAGCCATTCGTTCGAGCCGTTTCCTGATTGTATTGCCCAGCCCAAGCTGATGGATTCGTGGTGGTGCGCGTTGCATCGCGTCCTCGACGGCGCGGTCGATTGCGCGAACATCACCTGGACGCTGTTCGACCTGAGTATCCCCGAATGGAGCCTGTTGTTTTTTCTCGCGGTGTCCAGCGCGATGGCCTATCTACTGCTGCGCCTTGCCTGGAGTGCTCTGGTACGACCGCTCAGCGGCGATACGTCGCAGATGCTCAGGGCCGTGGATTAAACACTTGTATGAACTTTATCTCCTGCGTACCTTGAAGCCATTGTCGTGCGGGCATAATCTGGCCCGCACGTGTTATTGGAATTGTGCCGCTCGATCATGTTGTGTCTGGCTTGTCCCTGATCATCAGGCGTGCACAGGCTGCGAGTGGCATGACTCACAAGGGAAGAAATCACCATGCTCGAAAGTTGTCAGAATGCTCAGGAACGCTGGGGTGGGGTGCATCTGCTGATCGATCGTTGGTTGCAGGAGCGTCACGAACTGGTTCGGGCCTACGATGCCCTCGGCGATAAGCCTGAAGCGCTGAGCGAAAGCCGCAAACCCTTGCAGGAATTCTGCGGTGTGCTGGTCGACTATGTGTCTGCCGGTCATTTCGAGATCTACGAACAACTGACGGGCGAGGCCAAGGCCTTCAACGACAAGCGCGGCCTGGAACTGGCCGAGCAGATCTACCCGCGCATCGATGTCATCACCGAAAAGCTGCTGGCGTTCAACGACCTCTGCGATGAAGGCAAGTGCGTAGCGGAAAAATTCAAGGAGCTGGGCGGCTTGCTGCATGAACGTTTCGAACTGGAAGACTGCCTGATCGAAGTGCTGCACAACGCTCACAAGGAAGAAGCTGCGGTCCAGGCCTGAGGGTTTCGCGGTCATGAAAAAACGGTGCGCATTGCGCACCGTTTTTTATTGGGCCCGCGTCAGGTCGTCGCGCCCAGCAATTCGATTTCAAACACCAGTGGCGTGTACGGCGGGATCACATCTCCCGCCCCTTCGGCGCCATAGGCCAGGGTCGACGGAATCACCAGCCGCCATTTTGCGCCTACCGGCATTTGCGGCAATGCACTGCGCCAACCGTCAATCACGCTGTCGAGGTTGAACCACTGTGCCTGGTGGTTGGAATCGAATACGGTGCCGTCCGGCAATCGACCGGTATACAGCACCTGGACTTTGCCGTGAGGGCCGGCTTTCGCGCCGTGGCCTGGCTTGATCTCGGTCAGCAGGATGCCGTCTGCGAGTTGCTGGACGCCGGGACGGTTCTTTTCTTCGTTGAGAAATTTCTGCTCCGTTTTCAACGCGGCTTCGATCTGCGGCGTCGTCGATTGCGAATTCAGTTGTGCCTGGTGCTCGGCGAGGATCTGTTCGATGCGTTCATCCTTGAGGGCCAGCGGCTTGCCCAGGTAGGCCTGTTGCAAGCCTTCGACCAAGGCTTTGATCTGCAGGTCCGGCACGTCCTGACGCAGGCGTTCGCCAAGGCTTGCGCCCAGGCTGTAAGCCAAATCGTGGGCATCGTTTGCGTTGGTTTTTTCAACGGCCTGGACCGTGGAGCAAGCCATGCACAGGAATAAAAACAGGTGACGCGACATGTGTGCTCTCCGGCCTCGAATCGAGGAATTATGCCAGTGCCGATATCTATAGAGGTGGATTGCCAAGGCACTGGCGCAGAAGATTTTTCGTCTCTTGCAACGCAACGTCTTGTGTACTGTCAACATGCCCTAGCGGCGGTTGAAGCAGAGGTCTAGTATGAGCCGCACTCACGTCAGTCAGGAGGTAAACCATGTCGGCCACCAAGAAGCCTGTAAACACTCCGTTGCACTTGCTCCAACAACTCTCGGGCAGCCTGCTCGAACATCTGGAAAATGCCTGCTCCCAAGCCCTGGCTGATGCTGAAAAACTGCTCGCCAAACTTGAAAAACAACGCGGCAAAGCGCAGGAAAAACTGCACAAGTCGCGCACCAAATTGCAAGACGCAGCCACCGCTGGCAAGGCCAAGGCACAAGCCAAGGCCAAAGATGTCGTGAAAGAACTCGAAGACCTGCTCGATGCCTTGAAGGATCGTCAGTCCGAGACCCGCACCTACATTCTGCAACTCAAGCGTGATGCCCAGGAAAGCCTGAAACTGGCCCAGGGTGTCGGTCGCGTGCAGGAGGCCGCAGGCAAGGCGCTGACGCTTCGTGCTGCCAAGCCTGTCGCTGTATCGGCCAAGAAGCCGGCGGCTAAACCCGTCGCGGCAAAAGCTCCGGCCAAAGTCGCTGCCAAGCCTGCGGCCAAAGCACCGGCCAAAGCTGCCAGCAAGCCTGCTGCCAAGCCGGTCGCTGCCAGCGCTGCAAAACCTGCGGCAAAAAAACCAGTCGTCAAAGCTGCGGCCAAGCCTGCCGCAAAAACGGCGGCCGCTAAACCTGCTGCCGCCAAGCCTGCTGTGAAAGCTGCTGCTAAACCAGCCGCCAAACCTGCGGCAAAAGTTGCAGCCAAACCTGCCGCGACGAAAACCGCTGCCGCTAAACCTGCTGCCAAAGCGGCGGTAAAAGCCACTGCAAAACCTGCTGCCGCCAAGCCTGCTGCCAAACCAGCAGCAACCAAAACGGCTGCGGCCAAGCCTGCTGCGAAAACGGCTGCCAAGCCAGTCGCTGCCAAAGCACCCGCCAAAGTAGCGGCTAAACCCGCCGCTAAACCCGCCGCCAAACCGGCTGCGGCCAAGCCTGCTGCTGCGAAGCCAACGGCTGCCAAACCAGCCGCCGCGAAGCCCGCTGCCGCCAAACCAGCCGCCAAGCCCGCAGCGAAACCGGCCGTGAAAAAGCCAGTCGCTGCAAAACCTGCGACTGCGCCAGCTGCCAAGCCAGCGGCTCCGGCTCCGACCGCGGCACCGGCTCCAACCGCCAGCACTCCGGCTGCGGCGACCAGCCCATCCGCCGCCGTTGCGCCGAGCACCAGCAGCACCCCAACCAGCGCTTCCTAAGTGCCGGACACCGCGACGCGCAGCTGATGCAGCGCGTCGCGGCTCGCTGGCCCGGCATTCGCCGCCAGCCCTTGCAGCCATTGCGCTGAATCGTTCTGTTGTATCCCAGGCCAATCCTTGGCCAGTGCTTCCAATCGTTCCAGCAATTGCCGTTCGGCTGCCAACTCCAGTTGTTTGACTTGCTCGCGCAGGTCATTGAGTGCCGTGTCCTGGAGGGCACTGGTTTTCCATTGGCTGCGAAGCGTACGCAGTGGCTGCACCACCTCGGCATCCCACGGCTCGGCCAATAGTCGAAGCTGCTGCAGCCTGTGTTCATTGCAGGCCACGCCGCGCTGCGCCAGCCACAGGCCACAAAGCAGCAGGCAGACGTTGGCGCCCGCGTCTTGCGACGCCAGGCAGGCGGGCTCTACGCCAGGCTTGGCATAGAGGTCGAGGGAAAAGCTCCACAGGTCTGGGGACATCGTGCTACTCGCGCCAGTTGCGAGCGAAGCTGGTAGACTCCGCCGCCATTATGATCCGACTTCAGAACCTGACTTTACAGCGTGGCCCGCAACGTCTGCTAGAAGACGCCGAGCTGACCCTGCACGCCGGCCACAAAGCCGGCCTCATCGGTGCCAACGGCGCCGGCAAATCGAGCCTGTTCGCCTTGCTGCGAGGCGAGCTACACCCGGACTCGGGTGATTGCCTGTTGCCGTCCGATTGGCGCATCGCCCACATGCGCCAGGAGGTCGACACCCTCGAGCGCCTGGCGGTGGACTACGTGCTCGATGGCGACCTGCGCCTGCGCCAGGTGCAACGTGACCTGGCTGCGGCCGAAGCGGCCCACGACGGTGCCGCACAGGCCCGCCTGCACGCGGAACTCGACAGTGCCGACGGCTACACCGCCGATGCCCGTGCGCGCAAATTGCTCGCCGGCCTGGGCTTTACCAATGAGCAGATGGATCGCCAGGTCGGGGACTTCTCCGGTGGCTGGCGGATGCGCCTGAACTTGGCCCAGGCCTTGATGTGTCCTTCGGATCTGCTGTTGCTCGATGAGCCGACCAACCACTTGGACCTCGACGCTATCATCTGGCTCGAAGACTGGCTCAAGAGTTACCCGGGCACGCTGCTGCTGATTTCCCACGACCGTGATTTCCTCGACGCGGTGGTGGATCACGTGGCCCATGTCGATCAGCGCAAGCTCACCTTGTACCGCGGCGGCTACAGCGCCTTCGAGCGTGCGCGTGCCGAACGCCTGGCCCAGCAACAGCAGGCCTACGAGAAGCAACAGGCGCAACGTGCGCACATGGAAAGCTACATCGCCCGCTTCAAGGCCCAGGCCACCAAGGCGCGCCAGGCCCAGAGCCGGATCAAGGCGCTGGAGCGGATGGAAGAGTTGTCGGCGGCCCACGTCGATTCGCCGTTCGATTTTGTCTTCCGCGAATCGACCAAGATTTCCAGCCCGTTGATCGACCTGTCCGACGCGCGCCTGGGCTACGGCGACAAGACCGTGCTGGAGAAGGTCAAGCTGCAACTGACCCCGGGTGCGCGGATCGGTCTGCTGGGCCCTAACGGTGCCGGTAAGTCGACCCTGATCAAGAACCTTTCCGGTGAACTCGAGCCACTGGCCGGGCGTCTCACCCGGGGCGAGAACACGGTGGTCGGCTACTTCGCCCAGCATCAGCTCGATTCCCTGGATTCCAAGGCCAGCCCGCTGTTGCACCTGCAACGCCTGGCGCCGACCGAGCGCGAGCAGGTTCTGCGGGATTTCCTCGGCGGTTTCGATTTCCGCGGGGCGCGCATCGACGAGCCGGTGCTGAATTTCTCCGGTGGCGAAAAGGCGCGCCTGGCGCTGGCGTTGATCGCTTGGGGCCGGCCAAACCTGTTGCTGCTCGACGAACCGACCAACCACCTGGACCTGGAGATGCGCCTGGCTTTGACCATGGCCTTGCAGGAATTCAGTGGCGCGGTGCTGGTGGTGTCCCACGATCGGCATTTGCTCAAGAGCACCACGGATAACTTCTTCCTGGTGGCCGATGGCAAGGTCGAGGAATTCGACGGCGACCTGGAAGACTACGCCCGTTGGCTGGTGGAATACCGTCAGCGCAACGCGCCGGTCAGCAGCACGCCGGTCAACCCGGACAAGACCGACAAGAAAGCCCAACGGCAGGCCGCCGCCGCATTGCGCCAGCAACTGGCGCCGCACAAGCGTGAGGCCGACAAGCTCGAAACCGAGCTGGGCAAGCTGCATGAAAAACTGCAGAAGATCGAAACCAGCCTTGGCGACAGTGGTCTCTACGAGGCGGCGCGCAAAGATGAGTTGCGCGACTTGCTGGCCGAGCAGGCCAAGCTGAAGGTTCGGGAAGCGGAGCTCGAGGAGGCGTGGATGCAAGCGCTGGAACTGCTGGAAAACCTGCAAGCGGAGCTGGAGGCGTTGTCCTGATGGAAGCGTTGGCGTTGCCTGTACCCGTCATGTGGATCGAGCCGATCTGGCTGGGTGTGCAAATCCTGCTGATCCTGCTGGCCGGTTATGTCGCGCAGCGTGTCGTGGCGCGGGCCCTTACCGGCCTGGGTGAGCGTTACCCGTTCCCACCCCAACTGGTCATTATCCTGCGGGGTGTGCTGCGCTGGCTGATCATGGGCACTGCGGTGCTGGTGGTGCTCGAGCGCTTGGGCGTCTCGGCCACGGTGCTATGGACCGCATTGTCGGGCTTCGTCGCGGTGGCAGCGGTGGCGTTCTTTGCCATCTGGAGCGTGCTGTCGAACCTGTTCTGCGCCGTTTTGATCTACACCGTCGGACCGTTTCGCCTGGGCGATGTGGTCGAGTTGGTGGACACCACCGACAAGCCCGGCATCAAGGGACGCGTGGTGGCGATCAATCTGCTGTACACCACACTGATCGAGCCCGAGGAACTCGGCACCGGCAGCGCCATGGTGCAAGTACCCAACAGCCTGTTCTTCCAGCGTTCGGTGCGGCGCTGGCGCGGCAGCGAGGCGTTTCCGGTGGGTGGTTTCGTCGAGTAAGGGACTGCTGCGCAGCCCAGCGGGGGCAAGCTCCCTTGCCACGGTGTTCAAGCCGGCTTAAGTGCTTGCGCAAAAAACGGTGGTCAACGGCCTGGCGGCGCATTAGCTTAGTCGTTTCGATGAATCCGAGCTGAGGTGTGCAATGTTGCTGGAAACATGGCTGGCGTTTTTTGCCGCATGTTGGGTGATCAGTCTTTCCCCTGGTGCCGGTGCCATTGCATCGATGTCCAGTGGCTTGCGCTACGGCTTCTGGCGCGGTTACTGGAACGCCTTGGGCCTGCAATTGGGCCTGGCGTTGCAAATCGTGATCGTCGCCGCCGGTGTTGGCGCGATCCTCACTGCGTCGGCCACTGCGTTCTATGCAATCAAATGGTTCGGCGTGGCCTACCTGGTCTACCTGGGGGTCAAACAGTGGCGAGCCATTCCCGGTGAAATGACCGACGATACGGGCCCGCGGCCCATCGGCAAGCCCTTGGCGCTGGTTTTTCGCGGCTTCCTGGTCAACATCAGCAACCCCAAGGCGCTGGTGTTCATGCTGGCGGTGTTGCCGCAGTTCATCAATCCCCATGCCCCGTTGATCCAGCAATACCTGATCCTGGGTGTAACGATGGTCGTGGTCGATCTCATCGTCATGGCCGGGTACACCGGGCTGGCGTCCAAAGTCCTGCGGTTGTTGCGCACCCCGAAACAGCAACGGCGAATGAACCGTGCCTTCGCGGGTATGTTCATTGGCGCGGCGGGTTTGCTGGCGACGATTCGCAAGGCTGCGGCGTAAAACAAAACCCGTGGCGAGGTTACTTTGTGGGAGCAAGCCTTGCTCCCACATAGCCTTGCTCCCACAAGACCTCTGCGCCACAGAGCATTCGCTCAGTGATTCAGCGCAAAATCACCGGCGCCGTATCCCGTGGCAGGTTGTTGCGCTGCACCGGCTCGCTGGGTTGTTGGTAGCTCGGGCCGCCGAGCTGTTCGCTCAGTTGCCGCGCCACGTCTTCCCCCAGGGCCTTGGACACATCGCGCACCACCCGCGGGCGGTTGAGGCTGATGTGCACGTCCCGGTGGTTCAACAGCTTGGTGTCCTGGCCTTCGCCCATGGCCGTAAAGGCCGAGGTGATTTCGTAGGTCTTGGTGTTGATCAGGCTGAAGTCTGCCACCAGGGTCAGCGCCAGCACCGCCGAGTAGCTGTCGGTATTGGCCAGCTCGTTGATGTCGCGGGTGAAGTCGATGTCAGACACCGTGCCGAACAGCACGTAGTCGGCGCCCTTGAAGTTCCCGGCCTTGATGCGTTTGATCACGTCATAGACGTCACCCGTGGACGCCGCGGTGTGGGGCGTGCCCTGGGTCAGCTGGAACATCCCGCTGCGCAGGATCTCGCCCTTGATGTCGCCGGTGAACTTGCGCAGTTCGCCCTGCTCGATGTAGCTGCTGGTGGCTTCCATCTCGTCGTAGCTCGAGGAAGCACTGGCGCTGTAAGGGTTCGCCTGGAAGTTGCTCTGCGCTGAAACGGTGTGGATGTATTCCTCCACCCGTTCCTGGTACGCAAGGTCGGTCACTGCGACTTTCGGGGCCGCCTGCGCGCCAAATGCGCAGGCCAGGGCCATGATGCCTATCCATGTGCGCATGGCTTAACGCTCCGTGGTCTTGCGGATTTCTTTTTCGTCCATCCACTCGGCCAGACCGCTTTCGACGTCGATCAATTGCAGGCTGAATTTGTAGAAGACGTCCTTGTAGTCGCTGCTGCGCTTGACGATCGAGCTGATGGAGCCTTCGAGACGGTACTTGGCAGCGATCATGTTGCCGGTCTTTGCCACGGTGCTTTTCTTGTACAGGCCGCTCTGGTTCTGCAGCTTGAGCTGGTCGACCTGGCTGTCCATGGCGGTGTTGTCGCTGGCAAAACGGGCAGCCCCGGTCTTCATCAGCTGGGTCTTGATGCTGGTGGTGATTTCACGGGTGTCGATGTATTCGCTGGTCTTGTTCTTCACGTCATAGACCTGGACAACCGGGCGACCCTGCAGGATGCCGGACTGGGCCAGGGAGCGGGTCATGGACTCGGCGATCATTTGCAGGTCGGTGGAACCGAACTCGTTGGTCACGGTTTCCACGGCCTTGGTGTCGCCGTAGCTGATGTTCTTGTTGCCCAGGACCGGCGAGTTGTTGGCACAGCCGCTGACCAGCAAGGCGGCAAGGGCGAGGGAGGAGATGCGTACGAACATGTGGGTGCTCTCAATAACTGTATAAAAGGTTTTGTGGCGAGGGGATTTATCCCCGCTGGCTGCGCACTGTAGGAGCTGCCGAAGGCTGCGATCTTTTGATCTTTCGCTTGCGACTCAAGTGTCTGGGGAAAGATCGCAACCTCGTTGCACTCGTCAGCTCCTACACAGTGCCTACATCAGCTCCTATGGCTCAGGCTCAAGGGGTATTGATTTCCAAGCGGAAATCCACCGCCTTGGGTGTCGGTGCGATGGCCGGCAGGAAACTGGTCTGTTCACCGTACAGCGTCAGGCTTTTCCAGGTTTCTTCCTCGGCGATCGGAAAGCCTTCCGGCCCCAGCCAGGCAAAGCGGTAATACATCGTCTTGTTGTTGTAGCTGGTGTTGCTCAGCTGCACGTTGACGGTCATGTAGCCGTTTTCCCGGGCCACGCGCATGGCGCCGACCACGATGTTTTTGGTCTTGCCCATCGCCACGACCTTGCTGGCGGCGCTGCCCGGCTCCGGTGGCGGTGGGGTGGCGCACCCGGCCAGCAAGGCCAGGGCACCGACGGCGATCAGTTTTAAACGCATGTGAACAAGACTCCGTTCTTAAGGTTGCTTGAGGGCAAGGGCGGTCGGGTTGGCGCTTGGCATCACTTGGGCAGCCAGGCCACCGGCGAACACCTGGTTACCCACCGCCCGCAGGCTGATGACCTGATAGCGCTGGTCGACGGTGACCTTGACCACCGAGCCGCCCACCGAGCTTGGCAAGGTGACCTGGTGCTCGCCTTTCTTCAGGCGCAGGCGCACCACCTGGGTGTAGTCGGGCAGGGTGCGCCAGGTTCGGGTATCGGCACCTTCGAGTACGGCCGAGGTGAGGCCGACGGCCAGGCCGGCCAAGGGATTGGTGTCGTTGATCTGCTTTTGCGCCACGCCACGGGTGACGGCGCGCACGGTGGTGCGCAGGATGATGCCCGGCATGTCGTCGCGCAGGGCGCGGCGGGACATGGCGGTGGTGCTGTTGAGCTGGGTCAGGTCCAACTGACGACCGTCGACACCGATCTGGCTGAAGGTGGCCGTGGAGGTATCAGGCTTGATCAGCGGGAACGACAACGGCGTGATGACCACGTTGCCGCTGATCGGCAAGGGCAGGGGAATGCGGATCGAGTCCCGGGACGGTGCCAGGCCACTCTGCACTACGATCAGGATGTCGCTGTCATCGTTCTTGGTGGCAGGCTTGTCGAGGTTGAGCAGGGCCTGCTCCAGCAGCGGCGTGTTGGGGCGCAGTTCGGCGGCCTTGCGGTAACCCGGTGCGGCCAGGTCCTTTTCACCCAGGGCTTCATAGACGAAGCCGGCCAGGTAATGGCTGAACGCGCTCTGGTAACTGTTTTTCAGGCTGACCACTTCCGGGGCGTCGAGGCTGGCCACCGGGTAACCCTTGAGGTCCTTGTATTCGGTCTTGACGCCTTGTTTCTCGGCGTCTTCCTCGCGCTTGAGGTATTCCTTGTCCCGCAGGTCGGCGATCACCGCTTCGCGTTCGTGGGTCTTCTTGATCTGGGTCCGCGCCCCGTCGAAGTCATTCACGGCCAGCAGGTTCAGCGCCATCTGCGTGGTCAGCATGACCTTTTCGTAATCGTAGCCTTCGTAGCGGCGCACTTTATCGTTGACCAGGAAGCTGCCGAACTGGGCCAGGTACTTGGCCGTGTCGAGTTTGACCGCGTCCTCCCATTGGCCAACCTGTTGATCGGCGCTGGTCCAGGCCGTCTGGCTGCCAGACAGGTCGCCCTTGGCGCGCAGCAACTCGCCTTTTTCGAAGTAATACAGCAGGTCCTTGTCCTGGCTGGTGTTGTTCTTTTCCAGCAGCGTCAATGCGCCGTCGACGTTGCCGGAAGCCAACTGCTGGTTGGTCTGGGCCAATTCGCTGTCGTAGTTGCGAAAGGCTGAACAGCCGGACAACAAGGTGATCGCACCGAGGGCGACCGAAAAAACGGCACGGGATGCCATGAACATTTCTTCCCTGAGTAACAGCCGGGGTTTGCGGGTCGGGCTGGAGCGATCCCACGGACAAACGTCGGGACGCTGTCGGTTCCTCATAAGAAGAGGAGCTTTTATGCCATCGAACAATAAGAAGGCGGCGCGATTATAAACATGGCGCTTGGCTATGTAATGGCTTTTCAATCTCGAAATGCTGTTTTTGTGACATCACCTCCAAAGCAGGAATCCGATGAAAATGTGCCGTCAAAGCACATCGGCTCTTGAGCCAAAGTCATTGGAAGTGAACAATGTGTTACTTCTTATTACCAATCGAGAGTCATTCATGACTGCGCCGTTCCGTTTCCTGGCCTGGCTTGTACTGCCATTGCTTGCGCTGTGCAGCACCTCGCTGCTGGCCGACACCGTCGAGGGCGCCCCCCAGGCGCTGCATTTGCTGGATTACATCGGTGCGGACTACCCGGCGACGGTCGAGGCAGGCAAAGTCATCGAGGACGGGGAATACCGCGAGCAGCTGGAATTCACCCAGGTGCTGGCAGGGTTGATCGCCGGGCTGCCGGCCAAACCGGAAAAGGCTGAACTGACCCAGGGTATCGACACCTTGCGCAGCGCGATCACCCAGCGCCAGGACGGTGGCGACGTCGCGCGCCTGGCGCGGCAACTAGGGGCCAAGCTGGCGGTGGCATATGAAGTCAGCCAGGCGCCGGTGATTACCCCCGATCCCTCCCGCGGCGCGCCGCTGTATGCCCAGAATTGCTCGGTGTGCCATGGGGCCAACGGTGCCGGCGACGGTCCTGCCGGTGTCGGCATGGAACCGCCGCCCGCCAACATGCGGGACGCCCAGCGCCTGGATCGCCTGAGTCTCTATGCGATCTACAACACCGTCGGCATGGGTATCGAAGGCACCGACATGCCGGCCTTCGCCGATCAGCTCGACGATCGTCAGCGCTGGGACCTGGCGACCTACATCGCCAGCTTCAGCGCCGACCCGGCCGCTGCCAAAGGTGAACAGGTCTTCAACCTCGCTGACCTGGCGCGCCAGACCCCGGCCGAAGTCCTCGCCGCGCAAGGCCCGGCAGCGGCGGCGACGTTCCGTGCCCAGCGCGCCCAGCCGCCGCAGGTGCAACGTGGCCCGGCGCAGTTGCTCGACTACACGGCGGCCACCCTGGATAAAAGCATCGCGGCGTACCGTGCCGGTGACCACGACCAGGCCTACGATTTGTCGGTAGCCGCTTACCTGGAAGGTTTCGAGCTGGTGGAAAGCTCGCTGGATAACGTCGACGCCAATGTGCGCAAGGACACCGAAAAGTCCCTGATGGCCTACCGTCAGTCTTTGCAGGACGGTTTGCCAATCGAGCAGGCGGTACAGCGCCTGGACGCGGCCAAGGCCAAGTTGAAGGAGTCAGCCGGCTTGCTGGGCGGCGATGGCTTGAGCTGGTCGTTGAGCTACATCTCCGGGTTGCTGATTCTGCTGCGCGAAGGGCTGGAAGCGATCCTGGTGCTGGCGGCGATCCTGGCGTTCCTGCGCAACACCGGCCAGCAGTCGGCCGTGCGCAGCGTCAACGCCGGTTGGGGCCTGGCGCTGTTGGCCGGCCTGGCGACCTGGGGGCTGGCGGCGTATGTGATCGACGTCAGCGGTGCCCAGCGTGAGCTGCTTGAAGGCGCGACGGCGTTGTTCGCCAGTGTGATGGTGCTGTGGCTGGGTGTGTGGATGCACGACCGTCGCCACGCAGCGGCCTGGCAGGACTACATCAAGAGCAGCCTGGTGGGCGGCGGTGGGCGTTTTGGTTTTGCGATCCTGGCGTTCTTCTCGGTCTACCGCGAACTGTTCGAAGTGATCCTGTTCTACGAAACCCTGTGGCTGCAAGCGGGCCCTGCCGGGCACAACGCGGTGCTGGCCGGTGGCGCGACGGCGCTGGTGTTGTTGGTGGGGCTGGCCTGGGTGATCCTGCGCGGCTCGGCGAAACTGCCGCTGGCGCTGTTCTTCAGTATCAATGCCGCGTTGCTGTGCGCGCTGTCGGTGGTATTCGCCGGTCACGGCGTGAAGGCGTTGCAGGAAGCCGGGATCTTCGGCACCCATCCGGTGGCGTTCTTCGACTTCGACTGGCTGGGCATTCATGCCGACGCCTATTCGCTGGCCGCTCAAGTGGTGGCGATCCTGGCGATCGTGGTGCTGTATGGGCGCAGTTGGGTGGTGGAGAAGCGTCGGCTCCAGGTTTCCTGAAAACCATTCGCTGCGCTCATAATCGCGGGCAAGCCTTGCTCCCACAGTCGGCACTCGCTTGTGGGAGCAAGGCTTGCCCGCGATGCATTTTAATTTAGAGGAAACCATTCAATGCGCGTATGGATCGACGCCGATGCCTGTCCCAAGGCCGCGAAAGACCTGGTGGTCAAGTTCGCCTTGAAGCGCCGGTTCCAGGTGGTGCTGGTGGCTGGTCAGCCGCAGATCAAGCCAGCCCTGGCTTGTGTGAAGCTGATCGTGGTGCCCAGTGGCCCTGATGCGGCGGACGATTACCTGGTGGAGCACGCCGAGCCGGGTGAGCTGGTGATCTGCAGCGATGTGCCCTTGGCCGACCGGTTGGTGAAGAAGGGCGTCGCCGCCCTGGACCCACGAGGCAAAGAGTTCGATGCCCAGAACATGGGCGATCGGCTGGCGGTGCGCAACCTGTTCACCGATTTGCGCGAACAGGGCCACATGGGCGGCGGCCCGGCGGCGTATGGCGAGCGGGACAAGCAGGGGTTTGCCAATGCGCTGGATCGGATCCTGACGCGCCTGACCCGAATCGCTTAAGCCTTGCCCGACCCCCTGTGGGAGCGAGCTTGCTCGCGATGCGGTGTATCAGCCAATGCAAATGTAGCTGAGCCGACGCTATCGCGAGCAAGCTCGCTCCCACAGGGGTAGTGGTGGTGGGGTCAGGCGTCGTTCTCGTGCGTCAGTTCCAACACCCGGTCCACCAGCTTGTTGATGCCAGAAGCCGCTTCGCTGATGTTCTGCGCCAGCATGTAGGCCGGGGTGCTGACCAGTTTGCGCGCGCGGTCTTCAACGATATCGGTGACGGCGCACTCTTCGTGAGTAGCCCCCATTTTGGTCACGGCGGCGGCAGTGTCGACGTCGTTGCCGATGGTGCAGACCACACCCGGGCCATAGATTTTCGCCGCCAGGGCCGGTGAGATGCAGATCAGCCCGACCGGTTTGCCGGCCTCGGCAAAGGCCTCGGTCAGCGCCAGGACTTCTGGTTGGACCGTGCAGCCAGCGCCTTCGACGGCAAAGTTGGAGAGGTTTTTCGCCGAGCCAAAACCGCCGGGTACGATCAGGGCGTCGAAGTCCTCGGCCCTGGCTTCACGCAAGTCCTTCACGTTGCCTCGGGCGATCCGTGCCGATTCCACCAACACATTGCGGCTCTCGGGCATTTCCTCGCCGGTCAGGTGATTGATCACATGCAACTGGGCAATGTTGGGGGCGAAGCACTGGACGTGAGCCCCACGCTGATCGAGGCGCAGCAAGGTGATCACGCTTTCGTGGATCTCGGCGCCGTCATACACGCCACAGCCGGAAAGGATCACTGCAATTTTTTTGCTCATGGGCTTTTCTCCAGATTCATGGCGTTAAATGTCTACTAATTTGTCACTCGTTGCCATAGGGGGATCGGGCAGCTACACCTAATCTGCCGACTATCTCCCTGCCTTGCATGCCCGGGTTGCGTCATGAACTTCATCCTGTATGCCGTGCCGTTCTTCTTCGTGCTGATCGCCGTCGAGTTGCTGGCTGATCGCTGGCGGGGTGTGAGCCACTATCGTGTGGCAGACGCGATCAACAGCTTGAGCACCGGCGTGCTGTCGACCACAACTGGCCTGTTGACCAAAGGCGTGGGGCTGGTGACCTACGCCTTTGCATTGAAACACCTGGCTGTCATCGAGCTGCCGGCCGATCGGGCCTGGAGCTGGGTGTTTGCCTTTGTGCTCTACGACTTCTGTTATTACTGGCTGCACCGCATGGGCCATGAACGCAACGTCCTCTGGGCTGCCCATTCGGTGCACCACCAGAGTGAGGACTACAACCTTTCCACGGCGTTGCGCCAGACCAGCACCGGGTTCCTGCTGAGCTGGATCTTCTACCTCCCGCTCGCCGTATTGGGCGTGCCGCTGGCGGTCTTCGTCAGCGTCGCGGCGTTGAATCTGCTGTACCAGTTCTGGGTCCACACCCAGCACATTCCCAAGCTCGGCTGGCTGGAGTGGTGCTTCGTCACGCCGTCCAATCATCGTGCCCACCATGCACAGAACCCTCTCTACATGGATCGCAACTACGGCGGGGTGTTCATTATTTGGGATCGTCTGTTTGGCACCTTTCAGGAAGAAGACGCTAACGAACCGGTGATTTTCGGCGTGACCACGCCGCTGGCGAGCTGGAATCCGTTGTGGGCCAACCTGCAGTTCTATGCGCAGCTATGGGCCGATGCGCGGCGGGCGGAGCGTTGGTGGGACAAGCTGCGGATCTGGTTCATGCCCACCGGTTGGCGACCGGCGGACGTCTCGGCCAAGTACCCGCTGAATAAGCCGGACTTGAGCCAGTTCCGCAAATTCGAGGTGCCGCTGGATGCACGTCAGCAGTGGTACGTGGGGCTGCAGTTCTGCGCCTACATTGCCTTGGGCAGTTATCTGATGAACCTTGAAGCCAGCCTGCCGGTCGCCGCCCTGGTGCTGGGTTGGGGCGCGGTGGCGTTCGGTCTGTTCGTGTTGGGCGTGGCCCTGGAGAATCGCCCGTGGACGTTGCGGCTGGAGCTGTTGCGGCTGGCCTCGAACCTGCCGCTGGTGTGGCTGGCGCCCTTGGCCGGGTTGTGGCCGACCAGCGCTGTGATGAGCCATGGGGCCTGGGCCGGGCTGCTCAGCTACAGCCTGCTCAGCGGTATCGGGCTGTATTGCTGCCGCACCCGGTTTACTCGGTTGGCGTCGTAGGCTCGCCGGACCTGGCTTGCTCCAGGCGCTCGGCTTCGAGGACTTTCCTGGCCAGGCGCGCATTCTTGATGCGTCGGCGCAGCCACAAGACCAGGCCCAGCACCAGCAATGCGCCGAGGACCCACAACTCATACTTCTTGATGCTGCCCAGCATGCCTTCGAGCACCGCGCCAAAGTGGTACGCGGCTGCGGCCAGCGCCGTGGCCCAGATCGCCGCACCGATGCCGTTGAGCAACAGGTAACGACCCGGCGGATAGCCTGACAGGCCGATCGCCACTGGCATCACCGTGCGCAGGCCATAGACGAAGCGGAAGCTCAGGACCCAGATGTCCGGATGCCGGCGAATGTGCTCCAGCGCCCGATCCCCCATCAACTGCCAGCGCGGCTTGCGCGCCAGGAGCTTGCGCCCGTGCTTGCGTCCCAGGAAATACCACAGCTGATCGCCCGCGTAGCTGCCGCAGAACGCCACGACGACCACCAGATTGATGTCCATGTAGCCGCGGAACGCCAGGAAACCTGCGAGCACGAGGATAGTTTCGCCTTCGAAGAACGTGCCGATAAACAAGGCCAAGTAGCCGAAGTCATGCAGAAATTGTTGGAGCATTGTCTGGGTGCTGGCGAAATGAACGCGCAGCCTAACCCTTCAGACACATTCAGGAAAGTATCGAAATGTGTCTCGACGTGAACAATTCCTACAATGACAATAACTGCGACGACAGGACGCAGGTGCACACAACTGTAATGTCTTCGTCATAATGGGCGCTTATAACTGTCACGCTCGCCCGTCAGCACGGGCTCAGGAGTCTGCCGTGAGCTTTACCCCCGCCAATCGTCTGTTCCCTGCTACCCGCCTGCGTCGCAACCGTCGTGATGAGTTCTCTCGTCGGCTGGTGCGTGAAAACGTGCTGACCACCAATGACCTGATCCTGCCGGTATTCGTGCTGGACGGTGAGAACCGTCGCGAAGCGGTGGCGTCGATGCCCGGGGTGGAACGCCTGACCATCGACCTGCTGCTCGAAGAAGCCGCCCACTGGGTCGAGCTGGGCATTCCGGCGCTGGCGCTGTTCCCGGTCACGCCGCCGACCCTCAAGTCCCTGGACGCCGCTGAAGCCTGGAACCCGCAAGGCATCGCCCAACGCGCGACCCGTGCCCTGCGCGCGCGCTTCCCGGAGCTGGGGGTGATCACCGACGTGGCGCTGGACCCGTTCACCACCCACGGGCAGGACGGTATCCTCGATGAAGAAGGCTACGTGCAGAACGACATTACCGTCGATGCACTGGTCAGGCAGGCCCTGTCCCACGCCGAGGCCGGTGCCCAGGTGGTGGCGCCGTCGGACATGATGGACGGGCGCATCCAGGCGATCCGCGAAGCCCTCGAGGTGGCCGGTCACGTCAACGTGCGGATCATGGCCTACTCGGCCAAGTACGCCAGCGCCTATTACGGCCCGTTCCGCGATGCGGTCGGCTCGGCCCTGAACCTGGGCAAGGCCAACAAGGCCTCTTATCAGATGGACCCGGCCAACAGTCAGGAAGCCTTGCACGAAGTGGCGGCTGACTTGTCAGAAGGGGCAGACATGGTCATGGTCAAGCCTGGCATGCCCTACCTCGACATTCTTTGCCGGGTCAAAGACGAATTCAAAGTGCCGACCTTTGTTTATCAGGTCAGCGGCGAGTACGCGATGCACATGGCCGCGATCCAGAACGGCTGGTTGGGCGAAGGGGTGATCCTGGAGTCCTTGACCGCTTTCAAGCGCGCAGGTGCTGATGGCATCCTGACTTACTTTGCTGTGCGCGCCGCCCAATTGTTACGAGAGCAGAAATAGCCTCCCAGGAACTTGCGATGAATACCGAAGGACTCTCCGAAGTTGCCGTAAAAGATGCTCAGCCCGTGGTCGAGCAGATTGCCGAGACACCGCCGACGCTGGAGCCTGCTGCCCCGGCGGTCGTCGAGCCCGCGCCGGCCCCGGCGATTGTGATTCCCAACCTGGATGACAGCAGCCTGTACATCCATCGGGAGCTGTCGCAACTGCAGTTCAACATCCGCGTGCTGGAGCAGGCGCTGGACGAGTCCTACCCGCTGCTGGAGCGGTTGAAGTTCCTGCTGATCTTTTCCAGCAACCTGGATGAGTTTTTCGAGATCCGCGTCGCCGGGCTGAAGAAGCAGATCACCTTCGCCCGTGAACAGGCCGGTGCCGACGGCCTGCAACCGCACCAGGCCCTGGCGCGCATCAGCGAGCTGGTCCACGGCCACGTTGACCGGCAATACGCGATCCTCAACGACATCCTGTTGCCGGAGTTGGAAAAGCACCAGGTGCGCTTCATCCGTCGCCGCTACTGGACCACCAAGCTCAAGACTTGGGTGCGCCGCTATTTCCGCGACGAGATCGCGCCGATCATCACCCCGATCGGCCTCGATCCGACGCACCCGTTCCCGCTGCTGGTCAACAAGAGCCTGAACTTCATCGTCGAACTGGAAGGCATCGACGCCTTCGGTCGCGATTCCGGCCTGGCGATCATTCCGGCGCCACGCCTGCTGCCGCGTATCATCCGCGTGCCGGAAGACGTTGGCGGCCCTGGCGACAATTATGTGTTCCTGTCGTCGATGATCCACGCTCACGCCGATGACCTGTTCCAGGGCATGAAGGTGAAGGGTTGCTACCAGTTCCGCCTGACGCGTAACGCCGACCTGTCGGTGGACACCGAGGACGTCGAAGACCTGGCCCGCGCCCTGCGCGGCGAGCTGTTCTCCCGTCGCTACGGCGATGCGGTGCGCCTGGAGGTGGCCGACACCTGTCCGAAACACCTGTCCGACTATCTGCTCAAGCAGTTCAACCTGCATGAGACCGAGCTGTATCAGGTCAACGGCCCGGTCAACCTGACTCGACTGTTCAGCATCACCGGCCTGGACAGCCATCCGGAACTGCAATACCTGCCGTTCACGCCGCAGATCCCGAAACTGCTGCAGAACAGCGAGAACATTTTCAGCGTGGTCAGCAAGCAGGACATCCTGCTGCTGCACCCGTTCGAGTCGTTCACGCCGGTGGTCGACCTGCTGCGCCAGGCCGCCAAGGACCCCCACGTCCTGGCGGTGCGCCAGACCCTGTACCGCAGCGGCGCCAACTCGGAAATCGTCGATGCCCTGGTGGATGCGGCGCGTAACGGCAAGGAAGTCACGGCAGTGATCGAATTGCGTGCGCGCTTCGACGAGGAATCCAACCTGCAACTGGCCAGCCGCCTGCAAGCGGCCGGTGCGGTGGTGATCTACGGCGTGGTCGGCTTCAAGACCCACGCCAAGATGATGCTCATCCTGCGCCGTGAAGCCGGTGAGATCGTGCGTTACGCCCACTTGGGCACCGGCAACTACCACGCTGCCAACGCCCGCCTGTACACCGACTACAGCCTGCTGACCTCTGACGATGCCTTGTGCGAAGACGTCGGCAAGCTGTTCAGCCAGTTGATCGGCATGGGCAAGACCCTGCGCATGAAGAAACTGCTGCATGCGCCGTTCACCCTGAAAAAGGGCATGCTCGACATGATCGCCCGGGAGACGCAGTTCGCCCTGGACGGCAAGCCGGCCCACATCATTGCCAAGTTCAACTCGCTGACCGACCCGAAGATCATTCGTGCGTTGTACAAGGCCAGCCAGTCGGGCGTGCGCATCGACCTGGTGGTGCGTGGCATGTGCTGCCTGCGACCGGGCATTCCGGGGGTGTCCCACAACATCCACGTACGCTCGATCATCGGGCGCTTCCTGGAACATACGCGGGTGTTCTACTTCCTCAACGGCGGAGAGGAGCAGATGTTCCTGTCCAGCGCCGACTGGATGGAGCGCAACCTCGACAAGCGGGTCGAGACCTGCTTCCCGGTGGAAGGCAAGAAGCTGATCCTGCGGGTCAAGAAAGAGCTGGAAAGCTACCTTACCGACAACACCCACAGCTGGAGCTTGCAGTCGGATGGCCGTTACATCCGCAACACGCCGACCGGCAACCAGAACCCGCGCAGCGCCCAGGCGACCTTGCTCGAGCGCTTGAGCAGCCCGGTGTTGGCGGTTCGTTAAACGCTCGAAGGTTGGGGGCAGGCTTAGCTTTTGTGGCGAGGGGATTTATCCCCGTTGGGCCGCGAAGCGGCCCCAACGGGTAGGCAGGTTTTAGGGCTGCTACGCAGCCCAGCGGGGATAAATCCCCTCGCCACAAGAGATCTGCGTTGCAGTCGATAATCAGTGAATGTTCAGCACAATCCCGACCCGGGTCAGCCATTCCGCTTCCTGGGCGAAGTCGGCCTGGGTCAGTTGGTTCTCTTCCAGCCAATTTTCGGGGAACAGCACATCCAACTGATCGCCATTGGCGTGCAGGACCACCTGGGGCATTTCCTGGGTGCCACGGATGTGATGGAACAGGATCGCAAAGCGCAGCAGCACGCACAGGCGAATCAGCTTGATGCCGTCATCGCCGAACTCGGCAAATTTATCCTTGGGAATGTTGCGCCGATGGCCGCGCACCAACAGCGCGAGCATTTGCTGGTCTTCCCGGGAAAACCCCGCCAGGTCCGAATGCTCGATCAGGTAGGCGCCATGCTTGTGGTAGTGATAGTGGGCGATGTCCAGGCCTACTTCATGGACCTTGGCGGCCCAGCCCAGCAACTCGCGCCAGACCCCGTCGTTCAAGTCCCAATCGTCGGCCACCTGGTCGAAGGCGTGCAGCGCCTTGCGTTCGACCCGTACGGCCTGTTCCAGGTCGACGTGATAACGCTCCATGAGCGAGCCCAGGGTGCGCTCGCGCACGTCTTCGTGATGATGACGCCCCAGCAGGTCATACAGCACGCCTTCGCGCAGGGCGCCTTCACAGTGGTCCATGCGTTGCAGTTCGAGGGCGTCGAAAATCGCCTCGAGGATGGCCAGGCCCGCGGGGAAAATCGCCCGGCGATCAGGCTTGATGCCTTCGAAATCGATCTTGTCCGCTTCGCCGAGCTTGAACACCCTGCGCTTGAGCCAGGCCAGGCCCTCGGCGTTGACCTCGCCAGTGCCGTGACCGCCGGCCTTGAGAGCCAGGCCTATGGCCCGAATGGTCCCTGAGGAGCCGATGGCTTCGTCCCAGGTCAGGCGGTGCAGGGCGTGTTCGATGCTCATGATTTCCAGGCGCGCCGCCGTGTAGGCCTGGGCGTAGCGGGCCGGGGTGATCTTGCCGTCGCGGAAATAGCGCTGGGTGTAGCTGACGCAGCCCATCTGCAGGCTTTCGCGCAGCAGCGGTTCGAAGCGCTGGCCGATGATGAATTCGGTACTGCCGCCACCGATGTCTGCCACCAGGCGCTTGCCCGGGGTGTCGGCCAATGTGTGGGAGACGCCCAGATAGATCAGGCGGGCTTCTTCACGGCCGGAAATGACTTCTACCGGATGCCCGAGGATTTCTTCGGCGCGGCGGATGAACTCGCCACGGTTGCGCGCCTCGCGCAGGGCGTTGGTGCCCACGATCCGCACCGCGCCCAGGGGCATGCCGTTGATCAGTTGGGCAAACCGCTTGAGGCAATCGAGCCCGCGCTGGATGGATTCTTCGCTCAGCTTGCGCTCTTCGTCGATACCGGCGGCCAGTTGGACCTTCTCGCCGAGCCGCTCAAGAATGCGGATTTCCCCGTTCTGGGCCTTGGCGACGACCATGTGGAAGCTGTTGGAGCCCAGGTCTATGGCAGCGATCAGGGACAGATTCTTGGCTTGGGATGGCGGCATGGTCAAAAAGTCTCGGTCGATAACCTCGCCATCCTGCCACGATCGACCGCTTACGCCAACGCAAAGGCGACCGCTTTGCGGTCAATCGCGAGCAAGCTCGCTCCCACATGGGTTCTGCGTCGTGTGCACAATCGCAGGCAACCGATAATCCTGTGGGAGCGAGCTTGCTCGCGATGAGGCCAGAGCCGGTAACGCAGATTCTCAGGCTGCCGGCTCGACCATCCCGATAAAATTCGCCAGCTCCGCCGTCTGCGGATTGGCGAACAGCACCTTGGGATCGCCCACCTCATGCACCTTGCCCTGGTGCATGAATACCAGCTTGTCGCCGACTTCCCGGGCAAAACGCATTTCATGGGTGACCATGATCAGCGTCATGCCTTCCTTGGCCAATTGGCGCACCACGCTGAGCACTTCATTGACCAGCT
Organism: Pseudomonas sp. St386; assembly: GCF_018325865.1. Taxonomy (NCBI): domain Bacteria; kingdom Pseudomonadati; phylum Pseudomonadota; class Gammaproteobacteria; order Pseudomonadales; family Pseudomonadaceae; genus Pseudomonas; species Pseudomonas sp. St386. The sequence goes on along the minus strand of NZ_AP021900.1, from coordinate 6,553,984 downwards.
CCGGGTCCAGGGCCGAGGTGATTTCGTCGCACAGCAGCACCTTCGGCGACATCGCCAGCGCCCGGGCAATCGCGACCCGTTGTTGCTGGCCACCAGACAAGCGGTCCGGGAAGGCATCGAATTTCTCGCCAAGCCCGACCCGTTCCAGCATCTGCCGCGCCAGCACGGCCGCCTTGGCCTTGGGCACTTTTTGCACAACTTGCGGTGCGAGCATGACGTTCTCGCCCACCGTCAGGTGCGGGAACAGGTTGAACTGCTGGAACACCATTCCGACTTTCTGCCGCAGGCTGCGCAGGTCGGCGCGGGCCGCATCGAGGTATTCGCCGTCGACTTCGATCACGCCGTCGTTGATCGATTCCAATCCATTGAGGGTGCGCAGCAAGGTGGATTTGCCCGAGCCGCTGCGGCCGATGATTGCCACCACCTGGCCTTCCTCGACACTCAGGTCGATGCCTTTGAGCACGTGATGATCGCCGTAGTATTTATGCAGGGCGGTAATTCTAAGCAGAGGCATGCAGTCTCCTTTCCAGGTAGCGCGCACTGAGGGACAAGGGGTAGCAGAGCAGGAAATAGCCGAGGGCGACCAGGCCATAGACCATGAACGGCTCGAACGTGGCGTTGGCGAGCATGCCGCCGGTCTTGGTCAGTTCGGTAAAGCCAATGATCGAGGTCACGGCCGTGCCCTTGACCACTTGCACCGAAAAGCCCACGGTCGGCGCCACGGCGATGCGCAGGGCCTGGGGCAGGATCACGTAGCGCAACTGCTCCAGCGGGTTGAGGGCCAGGCTCGCCGAGGCTTCCCACTGGCCGTGGGAAATCGAGTCGACACAACCGCGCCAGATCTCCGCCAGGTAGGCGCTGGTAAACAGCGTCAAGGCAATCGCCGCCGCCATCCAGGGGGAAATCTCCACCCCGGCCAGGGCCACGCCGAAGAACACCAGGAACAGCTGCATCAACAGCGGTGTGCCTTGGAACAGCTCAATGTAGGTACGGGCGATGTTGCGGGGCAGGGCGCTCTTGGAGATGCGCAACACCATGATCAGCAAGCCGATCACGCCGCCACCGATAAACGCCACCAGCGACAGCGCCAGGGTCCATTGCAGGCCGGTGAGCAGGTTGCGCACCACGTCCCAGAAAGTGAAATCGCTCATCGGCCGCTCCCGTTGCTGCTCTTGTACAGGCAGCGGCGACCCACCCAGTTCAGGAACTGGCGGATCAACAGCGCCATGCACAAGTAGATGAGCGTGGTCAGCGCATAGGTTTCGAAGGCGCGGAAGTTGCGCGACTGGATGAAGTTGGCGGCAAAGCTCAACTCTTCGGTGGCGATCTGCGAGCAGACCGCCGAGCCGAGCATCACGATGATGATCTGGCTGCTCAGGGCCGGCCAGACCTTGCCCAGTGCCGGCAGCAGCACCACGTGACGGAAGGCCTCGAAACGGCTCATCGCCAGGGCCGCGGCGGCTTCCAGTTGCCCCCGCGGGATCGCCTGGATGCCGGCGCGAATGATCTCGGTGGAGTAGGCGCCGAGGTTGATCACCATCGCCAATACCGCCGCCTGCCATTCGGAAATCTGCAGGCCCAGGGACGGCAAGCCGAAGAAGATGAAAAACAGCTGCACCAGGAACGGTGTGTTGCGGATCAACTCCACGTACACGCCGAAGATCACCGCGAACGGACGAATGTTCCACGCCCGCACCACGGCCCCGACGATGCCCAGGCCGACCCCGAGCAACGTACCGATGGCCGTCAGTTCCAGGGTGAACAGCGCGCCGCGCAACAGCAGCTCGGTGTTTTGCACCACCGGCAGAAAATCGAACTGATAAGCCATGCTCAGCCTCTCAAGCGACGATCAGAGATCGGCCGGCAGCGGCTGCTTGAGCCAGGTCTGGGAGTTTTTCTCCAGGCTGCCATCGGTCTTGGCGGTGGCGAGGATCTGGTTGACCTTGTCCAATAGCGCCGGCTCGTTCTTGTTCACGCCTACGTACACCGGCGAGTCTTTGAGTTTTACCTTCAGCGCTGGAACACGCTTGGGGTTGCGTTCGCTGATGGCGACCATCACCACGTTGCCGCTGGCGATCAAGTCCACTTGACCGGCCAGGTAGGCGGCGATGGTCGAGTTGTTGTCTTCGAAGCGCTTGATGGTGGTGCCTTCGGGGGCGACCTTGGTCAGCTCGATGTCTTCGATGGCGCCACGGGTGACGCTGATGGTCTTGCCCTTGAGGTCGTCCAGGTTGTTGATGGCGGCGTCAGGCGGACCGAACACGGCCAGGTAGAACGGCGCGTAGGCACTGGAGAAGTCGATGACCTTTTCCCGCTCCGGGTTCTTGCCCAGGCTGGAAATCACCAGGTCGACCTTGCCGGTGGTCAGGAAGGGGATGCGGTTGGTGCTGTTGACCGGCGTCAGTTCAAGCTTGACCTTGAGCTGGTCGGCCAGCAGTTTTGCAGTGTCGATGTCCAGGCCGCGGGGTTTCATGTCCGGGCCTACCGAACCGAATGGAGGGAAGTCCTGGGGCACGGCAACCTTGAGGGTGCCACGCTTGACCACGTCTTCCAGGCCATCGGCGTGGGCGGGTAGCTGACAGAGCATCAGGCTGGCAAACAGGGCTGTGAGCAGGGCGCTGCAACGCTGAATCATGGCGAATCTCCGCAATCGGTGATGTGATTTCTGCGTTCGGACAGAGCACAGGCCATGCCAAGGCGACTTTTCAGCGGGCCAAGCCACGGTTTTGCTGGTGGGGAGCGGTCTTACTGGTCTGAACAGTCGTGGCATTTTTCGCACCGTTATCGAGCGTCGGTATTTGTCGCCGAACCCTGCTGGGGCACGACTTGCCGGGCGCGGCGAATAGCTTTACAACTAGCCGCTCACTGGCCCGGTTCGTCTTAAAAATCATGAATTCCATCGCTCGCGCCGTTCCTGAAGTGGCCCTGCAAGCCATCCGCAAACTGATTGTCGATGAAGGCTTCGGCCCGGGCGATGCGTTGCCGTCGCAACGGGACCTGGCGCTGCAATTGGGGGTGAGTCGGGCATCGTTGCGCGAAGCGCTGTCATCCCTCAGTGCCCTGGGCATGATCAGCGTGCAGCCGGGCAAGGGGGTGTTCGTGCAGGCCCCGGTAGAGGCCCCGCGCAGCGAATCGGCGCCGGGCTGGCCGTTCGCGGCCCAGGCCTCGCCAGTGGATATCTTCCAGTTGCGCTACGCCCTGGAGGGTTTCGCGGCGGGGTTGGCGGCGGTGACCCTCAGCGCCGATGAGCTGGACACGCTGCAAGACAATGTCGAAGCCATGCGCCGTGAACTGAAGATCGGCGATTTCGACGCCGCCGCGCGGCTGGATTTCGAATTTCATCGGCGAATCCTGTTGGCCAGCGGCAATCAGGCGATGCTGAGCATCCTTACTGCCAGCGCCGACATCTTCCTGGAAAGCCAGAAACTACCGTTCATCAGGGCGGAGCGTGCGATGGAAACCTGGCAGGAGCATCGCAAGATCCTTCGCGCCCTGGCTCGTCGGGCTTCAGGCGCTGCGCAAAAAGCCATGCAGGAACATGTACGTAACGCTGCACTGCGTACCGGGATTTCCTTCGTCGCCCCCGCGGCTTCGTGACCTCGGCCATACCCAAAGCCATCGACCGCCATAGCGAGACTCAATCAACTGCGGCTTCCTGAACCCGGGAAGGGCCGCTATGATGGGCCACGTTTTTTTGCTGACAACCCCGGAGATTTCCATGAGCAGCGATCTGATCAAACACGTTAGCGACGCTAGCTTCGAGGCTGACGTACTCAAGGCCGAAGGCGCGGTACTGGTCGACTATTGGGCTGAGTGGTGCGGTCCCTGCAAAATGATTGCCCCGGTCCTGGACGAGATTGCCGAGACCTACAAAGGCAAGCTGACCGTTGCCAAGCTGAACATCGACGAAAACCAGGAGACTCCGGCCAAGCACGGCGTACGTGGTATCCCGACCCTGATGCTGTTCAAGAACGGCAACGTCGAAGCCACCAAAGTGGGTGCGCTGTCGAAGTCGCAACTGGCTGCTTTCCTCGACGCCAACATCTAAGCGCCGAATGCCACTGGAAAAGCCCCGCAAATCGCGGGGCTTTTTCGTTATTCGGGGCTAGACGCTTGCAAACCCAGGTGGTACATTCGGCCCCGCACTGGTTTCTCCATTGCCCCCTGCAAGCCGTCGCCGACGCTCTCCTTTCGAATAAGTACGCGATCCTGTCGCCTTCTCCGCGGCGCGGCCTCATTAAGCCAAAAGCTTAATTTCCCCCCTCCATAAATGATTACGTCATTCCTATATGAATCTGACTGAACTCAAGCAAAAGCCGATTACCGAACTGCTCGAATTGGCCGAACAGATGGGCATAGAAAATATGGCCCGTTCGCGCAAGCAGGACGTGATTTTCTCCCTGCTCAAGAAGCACGCGAAAAGCGGCGAGGAAATCTCCGGTGATGGCGTGCTGGAGATTCTCCAGGACGGCTTCGGCTTCCTTCGCTCCGCAGACGCTTCCTATCTCGCCGGCCCAGACGATATCTACGTCTCGCCGAGCCAGATCCGTCGCTTCAACTTGCGCACCGGTGACACCATCGTTGGCAAGATCCGCCCTCCGAAGGAAGGCGAGCGTTACTTCGCCCTGCTCAAGGTCGACACGATCAACTTCGACCGTCCGGAAAACGCGAAAAACAAGATTCTCTTCGAGAACCTGACCCCGCTGTTTCCGACCGTGCGCATGAAGATGGAAGCCGGCAACGGTTCCACCGAAGACCTCACCGGTCGTGTCATCGACCTGTGCGCACCCATCGGCAAAGGTCAGCGTGGCCTGATCGTGGCGCCGCCGAAAGCGGGCAAGACGATCATGCTGCAGAACATCGCGGCCAACATCGCCCGTAACAACCCTGAAGTTCACCTGATCGTGCTGCTGATCGACGAACGTCCGGAAGAAGTGACCGAGATGCAGCGCACCGTGCGCGGCGAAGTGGTCGCCTCGACGTTCGACGAGCCGCCGACCCGCCACGTGCAGGTTGCCGAAATGGTGATTGAGAAGGCCAAGCGCCTGGTCGAGCACAAGAAGGACGTGGTGATCCTGCTGGACTCCATCACCCGTCTGGCCCGTGCCTACAACACCGTGATCCCGAGCTCCGGCAAGGTGCTGACCGGTGGTGTCGATGCCCACGCGCTGGAAAAACCGAAGCGTTTCTTCGGCGCCGCGCGGAACATCGAGGAAGGCGGTTCGCTGACCATCATCGCCACCGCGCTGGTTGAAACCGGTTCGAAGATGGACGAAGTGATCTACGAGGAATTCAAGGGCACCGGCAACATGGAGCTGCCTCTGGATCGCCGTATTGCCGAGAAGCGTGTATTCCCGGCCATCAACATCAACCGTTCCGGCACACGCCGCGAAGAGTTGCTGACCGCCGACGACGAGTTGCAGCGCATGTGGATCCTGCGCAAGCTGCTGCATCCGATGGATGAAGTCGCCGCCATCGAGTTCCTGGTCGACAAGCTGAAGACGACCAAGACCAACGACGAGTTCTTCCTGTCGATGAAACGCAAGTAACACGAAGCAACGCTTCAAAAAAAGAGCGCCCTGAATAGGGGCGCTCTTTTTTTTGCTGAAGTTTGTATCAAAATCGACACTTTTAAAGGCCGGCAGTGTCCTTGCTGTTGGCATTGTATATTTCAAGGCAAGGAGCGTTATGCACACGTTTGGCAATCGCCGTGATATCGACGGCTTGAGGGCCTTGGCTGTTATCCCGGTGGTGTTGTTTCATTTCGGCTTCAGCACGTTCAGCGGCGGCTTTGTCGGCGTCGATATCTTCTTTGTCATTTCCGGGTTCCTGATAACCAGCATCCTGTTCCGTGAAATCAGTGCGCAGCGTTTCAGCTTCGTCGATTTCTGGGCCCGACGTGCGCGACGTATCCTTCCGGCTTTGAGCCTGGTGCTGTTGGTAACCTTGGCATTGGGCTGGGCGCTGCTGACGGCAAAGGACTTTTCGGAACTTGGCCGGACGGTTCGTTATCAGTCGCTGTTCATTTCAAACATCTTGTTCATGCGTGAAGACGGCTACTTCGAGCCGGCATCTGACCTGAAGCCACTGCTTCATACCTGGTCATTGGCTGTCGAGGAGCAGTACTACATTTTCTTTCCGTTGCTGATGGTGGTGTTGATGCGTCATGTCCGTCATTGGCGCTGGATGCTGTTTACGGTCTTGCTGATTTCCTTCGGGCTGAACATCGCTTACATCGACCGCAAGCCTGACGTCACTTTTTTCTCGTTGCCGACACGTGCCTGGGAGCTGTTGTGCGGTGCGATGCTCGCGGTATTGCCCACCTCCAGACACGCTGTGAGGCCGTGGCTCTATCAGTTGGCGGGTGTGGCCGGGTTGGCGGCGGTGCTGCTGGCTGTTTTCACCTTTGACAGGACCACGACGTTCCCGGGTTGGGCCGTTCTACTGCCTGTTCTCGGCGCCACCGCGCTGATCTGGTCCGGGGCGCAGGGTTCGACCTGGGTCGCTCAACTGCTCGGTGCCAGGGTGCTCGTCTGGATTGGTTTGATTTCCTATTCCCTTTACCTGTGGCATTGGCCGGTCTATGTCTATGCCAATGCTGTTTCCATCGACGGTATCGAGCATCTGGAGGCGCTGGGCTGGATGCTGCTGGCGTTGAGTCTTGCCTGGCTGAGCTGGCGCTTCGTCGAACTTCCGTTTCGTGAGAAACGCTTGCTGCCCGGACGCAAACCTGTGTTGGTAGGAGGCTTGCTGGCGATGGTTGCCCTGGCGGTGACAGGCTCGGTGGTGCGTTCGGCGGATGGCTTTCCACAACGCCTTACCGGCAAGGCGCTGGAATATGCGCAGGCGCTGGATTGGAAGGCCGGGCAGATGGAATGCATGCTGGTGACCTCGGACAAGAGTCTGGACAAGGCGTGCCTGATTGGCGGGAACAAAGAAACCCCGGCGACTCAACTGTTCTGGGGTGACAGCCATGCCGCGGCGTTATTGCCGGCGATTGAAGATAACGCCACACGTGAGGGGCGCCCGGTATGGCTCTACAGCATGAGCGCCTGCCCGCCGATCCTGAGCGACGATCTGCGTCAGCGTTGCAGGGATTTTAACGAAAACACCATGGAGCAGGTTCGCCGCCTGCAGATCAAGGATGTGGTGCTGGCTTCCAATTGGAGTCTTTACGTCTACGGTCGCGAGGATGGCGACAAGAAGGTGTTGCTCAACCCTCGTGACAACAGGGTCGAGGCCGAGGCGCGTATGGCTACGGCGCTCAAGGCACGGGTGGCAATGTTGAGGGAGGCGGGCGTGCAAGTGTGGTTGTTCAAGGAAGTCCCGTTGCAGCGCAAGGGGGCTATCAGTCGATTGACCAGCCTGGCCCGTGTCGGGCGTTCAGCCGAGGGGTTGGGGCGTCCACTCCAGGAACACTTGGCACGCCAGGGGTTTCTAAGTGCCTTGTTCGATTCGATGAGCGCTGCCGATCCGGGTGTGCATGTCATCGACCCGACCCCGCTGATGTGTTCGGGTCAAATCTGCAGCATAGAGGTCAACGGCTATTCTCAGTACAGGGACGAGGATCATCTATCTGACCTTGGCAGCGCCCGGCTGAGTCCATTGTTTACCCCAATGCTGCTGGGTACGACTGACAATTGATCGCGGCCATGCATGCTCGGGCTGCTGTTTGGACGTTAGAGCAGGTAGGATGTACGCCTATTTTCGGGGTGGCATCTCAATGAAATTCAAGGATCTTCGGGATTTCGTGCAGCAGCTTGAGCAGCGCGGCGAGTTGAAACGCATCCAGGTTCCGATCTCTCCAGTGCTGGAGATGACGGAAGTCTGCGACCGCACGCTTCGGGCCAAAGGCCCGGCGCTGTTGTTCGAAAACCCGACGGGCTACGACATTCCGGTCTTGGGCAACCTGTTCGGCACGCCGGAGCGCGTGGCCATGGGCATGGGCGCCGAAGCCGTCAGCGAACTGCGCGAAATCGGCAAGCTACTGGCGTTCCTCAAGGAGCCCGAGCCGCCCAAAGGCCTGAAGGACGCTTGGTCCAAACTGCCGATTTTCCGCAAGATCATTTCCATGGCGCCGAAAGTCGTCAAGGACGCGGTTTGCCAGGAAGTGGTGATCGAGGGCGACGATGTCGACCTGGCCATGCTCCCGGTGCAGACCTGCTGGCCGGGCGACGTGGGGCCGCTGATCACCTGGGGCCTGACCGTTACCAAAGGCCCGAACAAGGATCGCCAGAACCTGGGCATCTATCGTCAGCAGGTGATTGGCCGCAACAAGGTCATCATGCGCTGGCTGAGCCATCGGGGCGGTGCGCTGGACTACCGTGAGTGGTGTGAAAAACACCCCGGCCAGCCATTCCCGGTGTCGGTGGCCCTGGGCGCGGACCCGGCGACTATCCTCGGCGCCGTCACGCCGGTGCCCGACAGCCTCTCCGAATATGCGTTCGCCGGCCTGTTGCGAGGCAACCGCACCGAGCTGGTGAAATGCCGCGGCAACGACCTGCAAGTGCCGGCCACCGCCGAGATCATCCTCGAAGGGGTGATCCATCCTGGTGAAATGGCTGATGAAGGTCCGTACGGCGACCACACCGGTTACTACAACGAAGTTGACAGCTTCCCGGTGTTCACCGTCGAGCGCATCACCCATCGGATCAAGCCGATTTACCACAGCACCTACACCGGTCGTCCGCCCGATGAGCCGGCTATTCTGGGGGTGGCGTTGAACGAAGTGTTCGTGCCGATCCTGCAGAAGCAGTTTCCGGAAATCACCGATTTCTATTTGCCGCCGGAAGGCTGTTCGTATCGCATGGCCGTGGTGACCATGAAGAAGTCGTATCCGGGGCATGCCAAGCGGGTGATGCTCGGTGTCTGGTCGTTTTTGCGACAGTTCATGTACACCAAGTTCGTTATCGTCACCGACGACGATATCAACGCACGGGACTGGAACGACGTGATCTGGGCCATCACCACGCGCATGGACCCCAAGCGCGACACGGTGATGATCGAGAATACGCCGATCGACTACCTCGACTTCGCCTCGCCGGTGTCCGGCCTGGGGTCGAAGATGGGGCTCGATGCCACGCATAAATGGCCCGGTGAAACCACCCGTGAGTGGGGCCGGGTTATCGTCAAGGATGAGGCCGTTACCCAACGGATCGATGCCATCTGGAATCAGTTAGGAATAGATTGATGCGTGTAACCTTGCAGCCTTCCGGGGCGGTGCTGGAGATCCGGCCCGCCGAGCGGATTCTCGATGGCGCGCGGCGCCTGGGCTATGAATGCCCGCAAAGCTGCCGTAACGGCAACTGCCATGTCTGTGGCGCGTTGTTGGTGGAAGGCCGCGTGGAGCAGGCGGGCGAGGTGCGCGATCATGGTGAGATCTTCACGTGCATCGCCGAGCCGCTGGAGGACTGCGTGGTGTTGTGGGATGGCGTGCTGTCGCCGGGTGAGCTACCGGTACGCAACCTGGCGTGCCAGGTGGTCGAGTGCGCCGACGTGGGGGGCGATGTCTGGCGCGTGCACCTGCGTGCGCCGGCCGGCAAGCCGCCGCGCTATCACGCCGGGCAGTACCTGATGATCGAACGGGAAAACGGCGAAAAATCGGCCTTCTCCCTGGCCTCGGCACCACATTCGGGGCGCGAGCTGCAATTACACGTATTGGTGCGCGAAAGCAGTGCACAAGCCCTGCTGGAGCAACTGCGACGCAACCCCAGCGTGCGTATCGAGATGCCTTTTGGCGACACGCATTTGTCCGAACTGCCGGACGGACCGTTGGTGTTGATCGCCGCCGGAACCGGCATGGCGCAGATGCACAGCCTGATCGAGCATTGCCGGGCAGCGGGTTTCAAGCACCCGGTGCATCTGTATTGGGGTGTGCGGCGGCCGGAAGATTTCTATGAAATCGAGCATTGGGACGAATGGAAAAAACTGCCGAACCTGTTCCTGCATAAAGTCGTCAGCGACTTGTGCGGCTGGGAAGGGCGCTGCGGCATGCTCCACGAAGCCGTGTGCGAGGACATCAGCGATCTTTCCGGCGTGCACGTCTACGCCAGCGGCTCGCCGGCCATGATCTACGCCACGCTCGATGCGCTGGTGGAAGCCGGCATGGACGCCCATCAAATGCGCGCCGACGTGTTTGCGTATGCGCCGCGGGCTTGAGCCACTCTTGAAATTTGCCTGAGGTCTGCTTTTGTGGCGAGGGAATTTCCGCTTTGCGGGAGCAAGGCTTGCCCGCGAAACAGGCAACTTGGTCTCTGAAAGACCGCATCGCTCTCATCGCGGGCAAGCCTTGATCCCACAGGGTTATAGGCCTGACGATATATCTATTCGATATTTAGCGTGCGCACTAGATGTCGTTAAGGTATATGCCAACATCATAGGCAGGAGTGGCATCCAACTTGCCTTGATCTCTATGTGCGCCAGCATCATGACGGCGCGCGACCGAACTCTTTGACCCGCGAGGAGCCAAACGCTACCGGCCATGACCGCTATCGAATCCGCCATTAGCTGTGCCTTGTACCCGCCACGACTCGAGCTGGGGCCGCAATTGACCCGTGAGCAACTGCTCGCCTCGATGCAATTGACCATGAGCCTCCACCAGGGCGGTCCGGTCTGGCTGTTCGCATACGGTTCATTGATCTGGCGGCCCGAATGCACGGCGGTGGAGCGGATGCGCGGCCGGGTCCATGGTTATCATCGCGGTTTGTACCTGTGGTCCCACGAGCATCGCGGTACACCGGAGTTGCCGGGGCTGGTGTTCGGGCTGGATCGCGGCGGCTCGTGCAGCGGTTTCGCCTACCGATTGCCGGAGGAGAATCTCGAGGACTCGCTGTTTGCCTTGTGGCAACGCGAGATGCCGGTCCCGTCCTATCGCCCGCACTGGCTCAGTTGCCGTCTCGAGGATGGCAGCCGGGTGCAAGCCTTGGGGTTCGTGCTGGAGCGACACCTGCCCAGCTATGCCGGCAACCTGCCGGACCATGTGCTGAGCCAGGTATTTGAAAGCGCCTGTGGGCGTTACGGCACCACTCGCGATTATGTCGAGCAGACCATCCACGCCCTGCGCAGCCACGCCATGCCAGACCGGAATCTGGAGGCGCGGCTCAAGCGCTGCAAATCAGCGCTGGATCAGGCGACCGCTTCGCGGCTCTGACTGGCGATCTGCTTGTGCCACAGGGTTGGCGCGAGGAAGGCCATCGCCAGCAGGCAGGCGACAACCAGTAGGATGAAACCGCCATCCCAGCCGAAATAGTCCACCGTGTAGCCCATCATGGCACTGGCCGCGACCGAACCACCGAGATAACCAAACAGACCGGTAAAGCCGGCAGCCGTGCCCGCCGCTTTCTTGGGCACCAGCTCCAGCGCCTGCAGGCCTACAAGCATGACCGGACCGTAGATCAGAAAGCCGATCGCGAACAGCGAGATCATGTCGACCATCGGGTTGCCCGGCGGATTCAGCCAGTAAACGATCGTCGCAACGGTCACCAATGCCATGAACACCATGCCCGTCAGGCCACGGTTGCCCCGGAAGATCTTGTCCGACATCCACCCGCACAGCAGCGTGCCGGGAATGCCGGCCCACTCGTACAGGAAGTAAGCCCAGGACGTCTTGTCGAAGTTGAAGTGCTTGACCTCTTTAAGGTAGGTCGGCGCCCAATCCAGGATGCCGTAGCGCAACAAGTAGACGAAGACGTTGGCCAGCGCGATGAACCAGAGCATTTTGTTGCGCAGCACGTATTTGACGAAGATGTCCTTGGCGCTGAACTCTTCTTCGTGGCTGGCATCGTAGCCTTCCGGGTAATCGTTCTTGTACTTCTCGATGGGTGGCAAGCCCGTCGATTGCGGCGTGTCGCGCATGACAATGAAGGCAAATACAGCGACCAGCAGCGCCACCGCTGCCGGTACGTAGAACTTGCTGTGCCAGTCGTTGAACCAGCCCATGCCAAGTATCGCCAGTGGACCGATCAGGCCGCCGCCGACGTTGTGGGCGGTGTTCCATACCGAAACCACACCGCCGCGTTCTTTCTGCGACCACCAGTGGACCATGGTGCGCCCGCTAGGTGGCCAACCCATGCCTTGGGCCCAACCGTTGATGAACAACAGGATGAACATCATGGTCACGCTGGAGGTTGCCCACGGTGCGAAACCGAAAACGAACATGACGCCGGCGGACACGATCAGGCCAAAGGGCAGGAAGTAACGAGGGTTGGAGCGGTCGGACACGATGCCCATCAAAAACTTGGAAAGGCCGTAGGCGATCGCGATCGCCGACATCGCCACCCCCAGTTGGCCTTTTGTATAGCCTTGGGCGATCAGATCCGGAAATGCCAGGGTGAAGTTCTTGCGTAGCAGGTAGTAACCCGCATACCCAATGAAAATCCCGGCGAAAATCTGCCAGCGAAGGCGTCGATAGGTGCTGTCTATTTTTTCTTCAGGCAATGGAGCCTGATGTGCGGCAGGGCGAAAGAAAGCAAACATTCAAGAGCTCCAAATTTCTTGTTTTGACTGCGGATGCGAATGTTACAGTTTCGTTACCGAAAATAGCATCGGTTCGCATCAACAAAAAAGCAGGAATGTTGGAGATGTTGTGTTCTTTTATGAACATGTCGCTCAGGTATAACTGAAGGGCGGTGTGGGAATGGCGAAACCGGGTCGTAGGGTTACGGCCCGGTATAAAACAATTCAGGTAAGCAATCAGCGAACCTGAATCACCACTTTTCCGACCGCCTTGCGTTGGCCAAGATCATTGATGGCTTGTGCCGCATTGCTCAGCGGGTACACCTGCGACACCAGCGGCTTGAGCTTGCCCTCGGCAAACCAGCCGAACAATTGCTGGAAGTTGGCGGCGTTGTCCTGAGGCTGGCGCTGGGCGAAGGAGCCCCAGAACACACCCACCACGGCGGCGCCCTTGAGCAGGGCCAGGTTCACCGGCAGTTCGGGGATGCGTCCGCTGGCGAAGCCGACCACCAGCAACCGGCCGTTCCAGGCGATGGCGCGGATGGCCTGGTCGAACAGGTCGCCACCCACCGGATCGTAGATCACATCGGCACCCTGGCCGTCGGTGAGACGCTTGATTTCATCCTTCAGGCTGGTTTCGTTGTAGTTGATCAATTCGTCGGCGCCAGCAGCCTTCGCCACGGCGAGTTTCTCTGCGCTGCTGGCGGCAGCGATCACCCGGGCGCCCATGGCTTTGCCGATCTCCACCGCCGCCAGGCCGACACCACCGGATGCGCCGAGCACCAGCAGGGTTTCGCCGGGTTGCAGGTTGGCCCGTTGCTTGAGGGCGTGCATCGAGGTGCCGTACGTCATGCTGAAGGCGGCGGCGGTGTTGAAATCCATGGACGCAGGAATCGGCAACACGTTGTAGCCAGGTACCGCCACCTGTTCGGCAAAGCTGCCCCAGCCGGTCAGCGCCATCACCCGGTCGCCAACCTTCAAGTGGCTGACTTTCTCTCCCACTTCGCTGACCACGCCGGCGGCTTCGCCACCTGGGGAAAACGGGAAGGGTGGCTTGAATTGGTATTTGCCCTCGATGATCAGCGTGTCAGGGAAGTTCACCCCGGCGGCATGCACCTCCAGCAGCACTTCGTTCTTCTTGGCGACGGGGCTGGCGACGTCTTCCAGCACCAGCGAATCGGCGGGGCCGAATTCTTTGCACAGCACGGCTTTCATCAGGGCTATTCCTTTGGGAGTGATGGCCGATAAGTGTAGGTGTGAGAGACAACGGGTCAACGAGCATGCCCTGCCCTGATAGCCGGCTATAAGCTTGTGCTTGAACGGCGGGGCGGTATGCTGGGCCGCAAACCGGATGAGGAATCAATTGTGAAAGCGTGGATCATGTTGATGCTGGCCCTGTCGCTGCCTGTGGCAGCGATGGCCGAAGAGGGCAAGGAAGCGAAGGAAGGTGAGGCGCCGAAGGTCAGCTACATCACCCTCAGCCCACCCTTTGTTGGCAACTATGGGCTCGACGGTTCGGCGAAGCTGAGGGTCTACAAGGCCGATGTGGCCCTGCGTGTGACGGGAGATGCTGCTGCGGCGGCGGTCAAGGCCAATGAGCCGTTGATTCGCAACCAGTTGGTGGCGCTGTTCGCCCAGCAGACCACCGAGGCCATGAATAACCTGGAAGCCAAGGAAAAGCTGCGCCAGGAAGCGTTGAAGCAGACCCAGCAGGTGATGAACGACGAAACCGGCAAGCCGATGGTCGATGACCTGTTGTTCAACAACCTGATCATTCAGTAAACCGGCTCGATCGCAGCCTTTGGCAGTGCCCGGATCTCCTGGCGCTGCCCAAGGCTGCTTTTTTTCGTCAAGACGCCAGGCTTTTCCGAAACCGGGCCAGGGCGATTGCAAAGAACAAAAGCCCTATGGCCGCCAGCGCCAGCAGGTCCGGCCAGATCACGCCAGGGCCGGCATCACGGAACAGGATCGCCGCGCTGAGGCTGACGAAATGCGTCGAGGGCGAGCCTTGCATCACCCATTGCAACCATTGCGGCATGCTGTCCAGCGGTGTGCTGCCGCCCGACAACAGCAGCATCGGGATGATGACCGGGATCGCCAGCAAACCGAACTGCGGCGTCGAACGAGCGAGGGTGGCGAGGAAGATGCCCAGTGAGGTGCTGGCGAACAGGTAGAGTGCGGTCACCAGCAGGAAGAGCACCATGGAGCCGGCGAGAGGTACGCCCAGGGCAAACTTGACGATGATTTCCAGCGACGCCCAGGTGCACAGCACCACTACCAGCAGGTTGCTCCAGATTTTCGCCAGCATGATTTCCAATGCCGTCAGCGGCAGCACCAGCAAGTGGTCGAGGGTACCGTGCTCGCGCTCGCGCAGCAGCGCGGTCCCCGTCAGGATGATGGCCAGGATCGTGATGTTGTTGACGATCTGGATCACTGCCAGGAACCAGCCACCTTCCAGGTTGGTATTGAACAGCGAACGCGTGGTCAGCCTCACGGGTGTTGCTTCGCTCGTTTGTGCCTGGCCGGCGTAGGTCGTCAGTTCCTGTTGGAAAATCCGTCCTATATAGCCGGCGCCCATGAACGCCTGGCTCATGGCCGTGGCGTCGACGTTGAGTTGCAGCGTCGGTTCGCGTCCTGCGAGCAGGTCGGCCTGGAAGTTGGCGGGCACATTAATGACAAAGGTGTAGCGGCCACTGTCCATGACCTTGTCCAGTTCGGCATAGGGCAGGGCCACCGGGTTCTGGAACTCCGGCGGTTGCAGGACCTGGGCCAATTGGCGCGAGAGATGGCTCTGGTCTTCGTCCACTATTGCGACACTGGCGTTGTGGACGCCGATTACCGAACCGGCGGCCGGCATGTAGATCGCCACCGTGAAGGCGTAGCCCAAAAACAGCAGCAGAACGGAGTCGTACCGCAGGCTGGTCAGTTCCTTGAGCCCCAGACGCCAGATATGTGAAAGCGTGTGCATCAGGCCTCCTGCTTTTTCAGCATGATCAGGCTGAGCCCGGTGAAACCCAGGAAAAACCCGCCCAGCGCCAGGCATTGCGGCCATAGCTGGCGCAGATCCAGGGCCTTGGTGAAGGTGCCGACGGCGATATCGAGGAAATAACCGGCGGGAAACAACTGGCCCATCACCGAGGCCGCGCCGTCCAGGGACGAACGCGGCACGATCAGCCCCGAGAACTGGATGGTCGGCAGGCTGGTGATGATCATGGTGCCGAGGATCGCCGCGATCTGGGTGCGGGTGAACGCCGAGATCAGCAGCCCCATGCTGGTGGTCGCCAGTACATAGAGGA
Organism: Pseudomonas sp. St386; assembly: GCF_018325865.1. Taxonomy (NCBI): domain Bacteria; kingdom Pseudomonadati; phylum Pseudomonadota; class Gammaproteobacteria; order Pseudomonadales; family Pseudomonadaceae; genus Pseudomonas; species Pseudomonas sp. St386. The sequence continues at coordinate 6,538,235 of NZ_AP021900.1, read as the reverse complement.
GGCCGCCCACCGCCAGCGTCAGGCCGCTGCCCTTGAACGGCACACCGAACAGCCAGCGGTTCATCGCTGTCAGCAGGGCCAGGTTGATCAGGCTGACCGCCAGGTAGGGCACTTGTTTGCCCAGCAGGAACTCCAGGCGGGTCAGCGGCGTGGCGTAGAAATTGGTGATCGAACCCAGCTCCTTCTCCCGCACGATGCCCAGCGCCGTCAACATGGCCGGAATGAACGCCAGGATCAGCGCCATGACCCCAGGGCCGATGGCGTTGACGCTGACCACGTCCTGGTTGTAGCGAAAGCGCGTCTCCAGCGTCGCGCCGGGTTGCCGGTTCGGTGCGCGGCTGCTGAGTTCGGCCAGTTGCTCAAGGTTGGCCTGGTGCACGGCCTGGACGTAGTTGCGACTGGTCTCGGCCCGAAACGGTATGCCGCCGTCCAGCCAGGCGCCCACTGTCGGCTGGCGGCCAGCGTAAAGGTCACGTCCAAACCCAGGGGGGATTTCCAGGGCCAGCTTGATCTCCGAGCGCTGCAAACGTCGATGCAGCTCCTTCGCGTCGCGGATGATCGGCTGCTCCTCGAAGTAGCGCGAGCTGCGGAACGCTTCCAGGTAGGCACGGCTTTGCGGGCTCTGATCCTGGTCATACACGGCGAAGGCCAGTTTCTCCACATCGAGGGAAATACCGAAGCCGAAGACCACCATCATGAACAAGGCGCCCAGCAAGGCGAATGCCATCCGCACCTTGTCGCGCAGCAGCTCCTTGCCCTCCCGGCTGGCAACGGCCCACAGGCGACCGAGGCTCAGGCCGCGCCGGTCCCGGGGGGCGTCGGCACTGTCGAGGGTCACGGGAGCGGCGTCTTGTTGCGTCTCGCCCTGGGCTTTCTCCAGGCAGGTGACGAACGCGGCTTCCAGCGTCTGGCCGTTGAACTGCGCCTGCAAGGCCGCCGGCGTGTCACAAGCCAGGACCTTGCCGGCGTGCATCAGCGAAATGCGATCGCAGCGCTGGGCCTCGTTCATGAAATGGGTGGAAAGGAAAATTGTCACGCCCTGTTCGCGAGACAACTCGATCAACAGCCGCCAGAAATCATCCCGCGCAGCCGGATCGACACCCGAGGTCGGCTCATCGAGGATCAGCACTTCCGGGCGATGCAACACTGCCACCGCCAGGGACAAACGTTGGCGCAGGCCCAGTGGCAGCGAGCCGGAAGGCTGGTCCGCCAGCGCCTGGAGATTGAAGCGCTGGATCAGTTCGTCGATGCGCTGGCGACTGTCCGTCGTGGGCAGGTCGAAGAGCTTGGCGTGCAGCTCCAGGTTTTGGCGCACGCTCAGTTCGCCGTACAGCGAAAAACTCTGGGACATGAAACCCACCCGCTTGCGGGTGGCGAGGTCCTTGGCGTTGACCGGGTTGCCCAGCAGCCGGGCACTGCCTTCGCTGGCAGGGATCAGCCCGGTCAGCACCTTCATGGTGGTGGTCTTGCCGCAACCGTTGGAACCCAGGAACCCAAAGATCTCGCCGCGACCAATCGCGAAGCTGACGTTGTCGACGGCGGTGAAATCACCGAAGCGCAAAGTGAGGTCGTGGGCTTCGATGGCAATGTCGGTGGTGTTGGCGCTCCTGGGGGGGATCACCAGCGGCTCGGCATCGCGGCCGCTGTCGCCCTGAAAATGGGTGAAGGCCGAATCGAGCTTGCCGTCCGGGGTGACCTTGGCCAGCTCCGCACTCAGGCCCTTGGCGATCAAGCGACCGTTGTCGAGCATCAGGCAATGCTCGAATTGTTCGGCCTCTTCCATGTACGCGGTGGCGACCAGCAGGGTCAGTTGCGGGCGTTGTCGGCGCACGTCTTCTATCAGTTCCCAGAAGCGCCGCCGGGACAGCGGGTCCACGCCGGTGGTGGGTTCGTCGAGAATCAGCAGGTCCGGTTCATGGATCAGCGCGCAACACAGGCCGAGCTTCTGCTTCATGCCGCCGGACAGCTTGCCCGCCGGACGATCGGCAAAACGCTGCAGATCGGTGGCCAGCAGCAAAGTGCCCATGCGTTGTTCGCAGTCTGCCCGCGATAACCCGAACAGCGTGCCGAAGAAGCGAATGTTCTCGCGTATCGACAGGTCCGGGTAAAGGTTGCCCCCAAGCCCTTGGGGCATGAAGGCAATGCGTCGGTAGAGGGTGTTGCGATGGCGTCGGTCGTCGATCGAGGCGCCGAGCACGTCCAGTTGGCCGTGCTGGAGTTTCTTCACTCCGGCAATCAGCCCCAGCAGGCTCGACTTGCCGGCGCCGTCCGGGCCGATCAGGCCGCAGCGAGTGCCGACGGGCAGGCTGAAGGCGATATCGCTCAACGCCACCTGCTGGCCGTAGCGATGCTCGATGCCCGAGGCGTGCAATGCCTCGTCGAGGGCGGTGCTCATTGCAGGTTGGCCGGCCAGTCGATGGGGGCGGTGCGTACATAGCCGGCACCGGGCATGCCGGGTTTGGCCTGGGGCACTTCGCCGGGTTGGGTCAGGCGTACTTTGACGCGGAACACCAGTTTCTGGCGTTCATCACGGGTCTCGACTTCTTTCGGGGTGAACTGGGATTTGGCCGCGACGAAGCTGACCTTGGCCGGCAGCGGTCGCTCGGGCAGGGCGTCGAGCAGCAGGCGCGCTTCATTGCCCACTGCCAGTTTTCCGGCCACCGAGGCCGGCAGGTAGAGGTTCATGTATTGGTCATTCGGATCGATCATCAGCAACACCCGGCCGCCGGCGCCCAGCACTTCACCCGGCTCGGCCAGGCGCAACTGGATCACGCCGTCGAGTGGCGCCCGCAACGTACTGTCATCTATTTCACTGGTGAGCTGCGCCACTTGGGCCAGGGTCGCGCCGATGGCCGCATTCGCCGCCGATACCTGGGCCCGAGCGGCGTTGACCGCAGCGTTGGCGGTGTCGACGCGGGCTTGTTGCTGGTCGATGACCTGGCCGCTGGCGTAACCGCGCTTGAACAGTTCCTGGGTCCGCTTGAGTTCCTGGTGAGCGAGCAATTGTTCGCTCTGGCGCAACTGTACGTTGGCTTCGGTGGCGGCAAGGTTCTGTCGGGCACGCACGACTTCGGCCTCGGCCTGATTGCGCTGGGCCTCCAGGGTGCGGGTGTCCATGCGCGCCAGCACTTGGCCCTTGATGACGTTGTCGCCTTCGTCGACATGAACTTCGGCCAGGCGTCCGGGCGTCTTGCTGGCGATCTGGACCTCGGTGGCCTCCAGGCGGCCGTTGCCCATGCTCAAGCCTTCCGGCAGGCGATCGTGGCGTGACTTCCAGTAGCCGAAACCGCCGGCGGCCAGCAACACGGTCATCAAGGCAAAGGCAAAAAAACGCGAGGTACGATGGTTCGTCGACATGTCCGGCATCCTGCGGCTATAGCATCGAAGTCTGCGGGATCAATGACCGATCCAGCTTGATATCCATCAACTCATCGGCGATCAGCGCAGGGCAATCACTGCTGCCCACTGTTCGGCCGTGACAGGCATCACCGACAGTCGCGAGCCTTTCTGCACCAGTGGCATTTCAGCCAGCGCGGTCTGTTGCTTGAGGTAGTCGAGCTTCAGCACGTGGGGAAACGTTTCGACGTGGGCTACGTCGATCGCGGTCCAGGGGTTTTTGTCCGGGCCGGCCTTGGGGTCGAAGTAATGGCTATCGGGTTCCAGCGCTGTCGGATCGGGGTAGGCCGCGCGGACGATCCGGCCGATCCCGGCAATGCCTGGCTCGGGGCAACTGGAGTGGTAGAAAAAGAACGCGTCGCCCACCGCCATGGTCCGCAGGAAATTACGCGCCTGGTAGTTGCGAACCCCGTCCCAGCGTGCCTGGCCGAGCTTTTCCAAGCCTTGGATGGATAATTCGTCGGGCTCGGACTTCATCAGCCAATAGGCCATGATTGCTACTCCTTGGCGGTGTTGAAAAAAATAGTTCAGCGATTTTATGACAAACCGACAGTCGGTTGACGCCAGAGTTTGCGTGTCGGGGCCGGTTGCCGCAAAATGCCGGCCTTCCAAGCTTGACGCTGCTGCACGGCCAATAAGAAAACCGCTGCTGTCATCGTGTGTGATATGCCTTGAGGGGGGCAATCGATGAAACGCAAACCGGATTTGTTGTGGATCTTGGTCATTCTGTTCGGTCTAGGTGTCGTGACCACGGGTTACGCTCAAAGCCTGTGGGCCAACAAGACCGACGCGCCGGTGGAAATCACCCAACCCGCGTCATCGTTCAAACGCTGAACCCGCTTTCCTGGCGCCGCTGATGACCGCGGCGTCTACCCCGCGATATACCATTGCCTGTCGCTGACCGTTCCCTGCAGCGGCACGTCCCAGCTTGCCTGCGCCAATCGTTCGACTTTCTGGCATTCATGGGCCAGCCCCAATAGCGTCGGCTTGCGCCACTGCTTGCGTCGCGCCAGATACGCCAGGCTGCGGTCATAAAAGCCGCCGCCCATGCCCAATCGACCTCCCGCATCGTCAAACCCCACCAGTGGCAACAGCACCAGGTCCAGCGTCCAGACCTTGCGTTGCCGGGCGAGGTTCTTGCGCGGTTCAGGAATACGAAACCGGTTGGGCTGCATTTTTTCGCCGGGGTGGATGCGCTGGAACACCATCTTGGTCTGCGGCCACGGGCTGAGCACCGGCAGGTAAGTAGCCTTGCCCCGGCGTTGGGCTGCGCGCAGCAGCAGGCGCGGATCGATCTCGCCGTCGTTGGGCAGGTACAGGGCGATGTGCCGCGCACGGCGAAACAGCGGATGCTGGGCCAGTTGCTTGTACAGCCCGCGGGCGGCTTGCCGTTGCTGGGCGGGCGTCAGGGCGCGACGGGCCTGGCGCAGCAGGCGTCGAAGTTGCGGGCGGGGCAGCAGCGCAGGTTCGGTCATATCAGTGCTTCACGCAGTGGCGATGTCACAGCGTAACCGCAAAACAGGCTGCCCAGAAATGCCGGCGCCAGAAACGACAATGCCAGTCCGCATGGACTGGCATTGTCTGGAGTCAGGCTCCCCGGATGAACCGCTGTCGGCTTAGCCCTTGAACCCGAAAGTTCAAGGTGGAAGTTGCAGGGGGCGTTAAGGCTTTCCGTCAAGCGGACATGCACACCGGCCCCAACGTGCAACCCCCGTGGTTGTGCGTATCGGCTCAGGGACATCACCAACTGGCAAGCACCCCAGGGAGTGATGCGAGTATACCCCAGGCAGCCTCGCGAATCAGCCCTTGCTGACGTCTGGATCGGTGGCGAGCACCAGATCCACCCGATCGAGCAGGTCGCGCACCTGTTCACGGGTCGAGCCGCTGACCTGCAGGTCCGGTGTATCCTGGCGATGCAGCAGGTCGTGGGTGATGTTCAAGGCGGCCATCACGGCGATGCGGTCGGCACCGATGACTTTGCCGCTGCTGCGGATCTCGCGCATCTTGCCATCCAGGTAACGGGCGGCGCTCACCAGGTTGCTACGCTCTTCCTGGGGGCAGATGATCGAATATTCTTTGTCGAGGATCTGCACGGTAACGCTATTGCTTGAACTCATGAGTCTTGCTCCAGGGCCTTGAGGCGCGAAATCATCGATTCGACCTTACGCCGGGCGATTTCGTTTTTTTCAATGAGGTGCGCGCGTTCCTCGCGCCAGGTTTTTTCCTGAGCTAATAGGAGTCCGTTTTGGCTCTTAAGTTGCTCGACCCGGTCAATTAGCAGTTCGAGTCTGGCCATCAGCGCTTGCAGGTCGGTGTCTTCCATTGTGTCCACTGAAGATTGTGTCTGATGGAGGGTATGGGTCGCACAGCCTCTGATAGTCTTGGCGAGTCTGTCGATGTAGGATACAAGGCCTCCATTCTAGACATAGCGCCGTCTGGCGCCTAGCTGCCCATGCCCATTCAGAATTCCCCGTATCAAGCATTCGCCACCCTGCTGAGCACCAGCGGTCATCCTGTCTCGCCTGCTGAACTGCATGGCCTGCTGCTCGGTCGCAGCTGCGCCGGTGCCGGCTTCGATGCCGACGGCTGGTTGGCCGACGCCGCCGAACTGCTGGAAGGCGAGCCGGCGGACAACGTCCGCAACGCGCTCATCGGCCTGCAGGAAATGGTCAAGGGTGAGCTGACCAGCGACGACATGACCGTCGTCCTGCTGCTGCCCACTGACGACGCCCCCTTGGCCGACCGCGCCGCTGCGCTGGGCCAATGGTGCCAGGGCTTCCTCGCCGGCTTCGGCCTGACCCGTCGCGAATACGCCTTGAGCGAAGAGGCCAAGGAAGTGTTGCAGGACTTGGCCGCGATCTCCCAGGTCCAGGATGCCCTGGAAGAGTCCGATGACGGCGAAAGCGACTACATGGAAGTGATGGAGTACCTGCGGGTCGCGCCATTGCTGCTGTTCACCGAGACCAAGAAAACCGATGCAGCGGCCCCCAAGCCGTCCTTGCATTAATTTTTAGAGGGAACACCGTCTGCCCATGATTCATATCCCGAAATCGGAATACAGCCGTCGCCGCAAGGCCCTGATGGCGCAGATGGAACCCAACAGCATCGCAATCCTGCCCGCCGCCGCCGTTGCGATCCGCAACCGCGACGTCGAGCACGTCTACCGCCAGGACAGCGACTTCCAGTACCTCAGCGGCTTTCCCGAGCCGCAGGCGGTGCTGGTGCTGATGCCGGGCCGCGCCCATGGCGAATACATCCTCTTTTGCCGCGAACGCAACGCCGAACGTGAGTTGTGGGATGGCCTGCGCGCCGGCCAGGAAGGGGCGATCCGTGACTACGCCGCCGACGACGCGTTTCCCATCACCGACATCGACGACATCCTGCCGGGCCTGATCGAAGGCCGCGACCGGGTGTATTCGGCCATGGGCAGCAACCCGGAATTCGACCGGCACCTGATGGAGTGGATCAACGTGATTCGCTCCAAGGCCCACCTCGGCGCCCAGCCGCCGAACGAATTCGTTGCCCTGGATCATCTGCTGCATGACATGCGCCTGTATAAATCGGCGGCAGAAGTGAAAGTGATGCGCGAAGCGGCGCGGATTTCCGCCCAGGCGCACATTCGGGCGATGCAGGCGGCGCGTCCGGGGCTGCATGAGTTCAGCCTGGAAGCCGAGCTGGACTATGAGTTCCGCAAGGGCGGGGCGAAGATGCCGGCCTATGGTTCGATCGTCGCGGCGGGGCGCAATAGCTGCATCCTGCACTACCAGCAGAATGACGCGCTGCTCAAGGACGGCGACCTGGTACTGATCGACGCAGGCTGTGAAATCGACTGCTACGCCAGCGATATCACCCGTACCTGGCCGGTCAGTGGCAAGTTCTCACCCGAGCAGAAGGCGATCTACGAAGTGGTGCTGGCTGCCCAGGAAGCCGCGTTCGCCCAGATTGCGCCGGACAAACACTGGAACCAGGCTCACGAAGCGACGGTGCGGGTGATTACCGAAGGATTGGTGCGCCTTGGCCTGCTGGAGGGTGAGGTGGACGCGTTGATCGCCAGCGAGGCCTACCGGGCGTTCTACATGCACCGCGCTGGCCACTGGCTGGGCATGGACGTGCATGACGTGGGCGAATATCGGGTCGGCGGCGAGTGGCGGGTACTTGAGGTCGGCATGACGCTGACGGTGGAGCCGGGCATCTACATCGGCCCGAACAACCGCAGCGTAGCGAAAAAATGGCGCGGCATTGGCGTGCGCATCGAGGATGACGTGGTAGTGACCAAAACCGGTTGTGAAATCCTGAGCCACGGCGTACCGAAGACGGTCGCCGACATCGAGGCCCTGATGGCCGCTGCCCGGACGCAAGTGGCATGAGCCGGGTCAATCTGGCGATCGTCGGCGGCGGCCTGGTCGGCGCGAGCCTGGCGCTGGCCCTGCAGGCCGGTGCCAAGGCCCGGGGCTGGAAGATCATGCTGATCGAGCCCTTTGCCCCCGGCGATGCCTGGCAGCCAAGCTACGACGCCCGGTCCTCGGCATTGTCCTACGGTGCCCGGCAGATTTATCAACGCCTGGGTGTCTGGCAGGAGATTTCCCGCCGCGCCGAACCGATCAAACAGATCCATGTGTCCGACCGCGGGCGGTTTTCCACGGCGCGGTTGTCGGCCATGGAAGAGGGCGTGCCGGCGCTGGGCTACGTGGTGGAAAACGCCTGGCTCGGCCAGTGCCTGTGGCAAGGCCTGGACCCGGAGGTGGTGAGTTGGCGCTGCCCGGCGCAGGTCACCCGCATGGAGCCGCTGGTCGGCGGTTATCGCTTGACCCTGGACGACGAAACCACCCTGGAATGCGACCTTGCCGTACTGGCTGATGGCGGCCGCTCCAGCCTGCGCGAGCAGTTGGGTATCGGCGTGCGCAGTCGACCCTACGACCAGAGCGCCTTGATCGCCAACATCACCCCCAGCGAAGCCCACAACGGCATGGCCTTCGAACGTTTCACCGATGACGGCCCGATGGCCTTGTTGCCACTGCCGGAGAATCGTTGCGCGCTGGTCTGGACCCGTCAGGGCATGGACGCACAACGGCTGGCGGCCCTCGACGAGCGCAGTTTTCTAAGTGAATTGCAGGGCGTGTTCGGCTATCGCCTGGGCACCCTGAAACAGGTGGGCGTACGACATCTGTACCCGCTGGCGCTGGTGGAGGCCGAAGAACAGGTCCGTCCGCACCTGGCGATCCTGGGCAACGCCGCCCACAGCCTGCACCCGATTGCCGGGCAGGGGTTCAATCTGTCCCTGCGCGACGCCCAGGCCCTGGCCGATGCCCTGCTCGACAGCGAAAGCGAGCCTGGGGATTTTGCCGTGTTGCAAGCCTATCGCGAGCGCCAGCGAATGGATCAGGTCCTGACCGTGGGCTTCTCCGACCAGGTCACGCGCCTGTTCGCCAGCAACCTGCCATTGGTGTCCCTGGGCCGTAACCTCGGCCTGTTGGGCCTCGACTTGCTGCCGCCGGCCAAGCGCTGGTTCGCCCGTCAGGCCATGGGGCTGGGGACGCGTCCCGATGCTTGAGGCCGGGGCTGTCATTTCTTTTCATGGGCGACCGATGTCGCCAGCAAAACAGGCTTAGAGCATGGAATTGCGTGCAGATCTGCTGATTGTCGGCGCCGGTATGGTCGGCAGCGCCCTGGCGCTGGCGTTGCAGGGCAGTGGCCTGCAAGTGCTGCTGCTCGACGGCAGCCCGATGAGTGTCAAACCCTTCGACCCCCAGGCCGCGTTCGAACCCCGGGTCAGTGCCTTGTCGACGGCCAGCCAGCGGATCCTCGATCGCCTGGGCGTCTGGGACGGCATCACCGCCCGGCGCGCCAGCCCCTATACCGACATGCACGTCTGGGACGGCAGCGGCACCGGGCAGATCCATTTCTCGGCCGCCAGCCTGCACGCCGAGGCGCTTGGGCACATCGTTGAAAACCGCGTTGTGCAGGACGCCTTGCTGGATCGACTGCATGACTGCGACCTGGGCCTGCTGGCCAATGCCCGGCTGGAACAGATGCGTCGTTCCGGTGACGACTGGCTGCTGACCCTGGCCGATGGCCGTACGTTGCGCGCGCCCCTGGTCATCGCGGCTGACGGCGCGAATTCCGCCGTGCGTCGCCTGACCGGCGTTGCCACGCGGGAATGGGATTACCTGCACCACGCCATCGTCACCAGCGTGCGCAGCGCCCGGCCGCATCGAATGACGGCCTGGCAGCGTTTCACCGACAACGGTCCGCTGGCGTTCCTGCCACTTGAGCGTGACGGCCGGCACGACTGGTGCTCGATCGTCTGGTCCACCACCCCCGGTGAAGCGCAGCGCTTGATGGCGCTCGATGAAACTCAATTCTGCAGCGAACTGGAACGGGCCTTTGAAGGCCAGCTCGGCACGGTACTGAGTGCCGACCCACGCCTGTGCGTGCCGCTGCGCCAACGACATGCCAAGCGCTATGTGGCCGAAGGGCTGGCATTGATCGGCGACGCGGCCCATACCATTCATCCGTTGGCCGGGCAGGGCGTGAACCTGGGCTTCCTCGACGCCGCCGTGCTGGCCGAAGTGCTGTTGCAGGCGGCCGGGCGTGGCGAACGACTGGCGGACGTGAAGGTGCTGAGCCGCTACGAGCGGCGACGCATGCCCCATAACCTGGCGTTGATGGCGGCGATGGAAGGTTTCGAGCGCTTGTTCCAGGCCGATCCATTGCCGGTGCGCTGGTTGCGTAATACCGGGTTGAAGCTGGTGGACCGCATGCCCGAGGCCAAGGCGTTGTTTGTGCGCGAGGCGCTGGGGTTGATTGGGGATTTGCCGGATCTGGCCAAGGCCTGAGAGGTGGGTTGGGGCTTATGGCCTCATCGCGGGCAAGCCTTGCTCCCACACAAGCTCTTGCTCCCACAGGTGTGCAATGTGGGACGAGCTTTTGTGGGAGCAAGGCTTGCCCGCGATGGCAGACGCAAAAACACTGCGCATCTCAAAGTTGCAACATTTGGAAATGTGTCCAGCCATTGTTCGATTGAGATGCCAAATGTGAGTCCTTATCATTTGCGCTTCGTTCACAATCCAGAGACCGCTACCATGTCGGCACCCAAGCGCCTGCTGTCCGCCCTCGCCTTGACCCTGATCGGTGCCACTGCCGCCCAGGCCGCCGATGAGGTGGTGGTCTACTCTTCGCGCATAGACGAACTGATCAAACCGGTCTTCGATGCCTACACCAGGAAGACCGGCGTGTCGGTGAAGTTCATCACCGACAAGGAAGCGCCGCTGATGCAGCGGATCAAGGCCGAGGGTGAGAACGCCACCGCCGACCTGCTGCTCACCGTCGACGCCGGCAACCTCTGGCAGGCCGAGCAGATGGGCATCCTCCAACCGTTCACCTCGCCGGTGATCGACGCCAACATCCCGTCCCAATATCGCGCCTCTTCCCACGCCTGGACCGGCTTGAGCCTGCGGGCGCGGACCATCGTCTACTCCACTGATCGGGTCAAACCCAGTGAGCTGAGCACCTACGAGGCCTTGGCGGGTGACGAGTGGGAGGGCCGCCTGTGCCTGCGCACGTCGAAGAAGGTCTATAACCAGTCGCTGACCGCCACCCTGATCGAAACCCACGGTGCGGAAAAAACCGAGGAGATCCTCAAGGGTTGGGTCCGGAACCTGTCCACCGACGTCTTCTCCGATGACACCGCGCTGCTTGAGGCGATCAACGCCGGGCAGTGCGACGTCGGCATCGTCAATACCTACTACTACGGCCGCCTGCACCAGCAGAAGCCGGACCTGAAGGTGAAGCTGTTCTGGCCGAACCAGGCCGACCGTGGCGTGCACATCAACCTCTCGGGGATTGGCTTGACCAAGCATGCACCGCATCCGGACGCTGCGAAGAAGCTGGTGGAGTGGATGACCACGCCAGAAGCGCAAAGCATCTTCGCCGACGTGAACCAGGAATTCCCGGCCAACCCGAAAGTCGAGCCGTCCAAGGAAGTGGCGGCCTGGGGCAAGTTCAAGGCCGATACCCTGCCGGTGGAAGTCGCGGGTAAACGCCAGGCCGAAGCCATACGCATGATGGATCGCGCTGGCTGGAATTAATCCAACTCAGGCACGGCTCCCTGTGGCGGTTGTAAGATAGGTGCCCGCGCGAATGCGCGGGCATCATCATTTAAACGAGAGCACCCCTTGGCCCACCCCGCCCAACGCCGTTGGTACCCCCTGGTCTTTGCCATTGCCGCGCTGGTCCTGTTGCCCTTGAGCGTCTTGCTGCTGTCCTGGCAGAGCATCGACCAACAGATCTGGTCCCACTTGTGGGACACGCAAATGCCGCGCTTGCTGGGCAACACCCTCACGTTGATCCTTGGCGTGGGTGTCGGGGTGACGTTGCTGGGTGTCAGTCTCGCCTGGCTCACCAGCCTGTGTGAATTCCCCGGGCGACGCTGGCTCGACTGGGCGTTGATGCTGCCGTTTGCGATTCCGGCCTACGTGTTGGCGTTTGTCTTCGTTGGCCTGCTGGACTTTGCAGGCCCCGTGCAGACACTCATGCGTGAATGGTTCGGCAGCGGCCTGCGCCTGCCCCGGGTCCGTTCCACCGGTGGGGTGATCCTGGTGCTGGTGCTGGTCTTTTACCCTTACGTCTATCTGCTGGCGCGCAGTGCATTCCTGGCCCAGGGCAAGGGCTTGATGGAAGCCGCACGGGTGCTCGGGCAGTCGCCGTGGCAGGCGTTCTGGCGCGTGGCGCTGCCGATGGCCCGGCCGGCCATCGGTGCGGGCGTGGCGTTGGCGCTGATGGAGACACTGGCGGATTTCGGCGCGGTATCGGTGTTCAACTTCGACACCTTTACCACCGCGATCTACAAGACCTGGTACGGCTTCTTCAGTCTCTCCAGCGCAGCCCAACTGGCCAGCCTGCTGTTACTGGCGGTGATGCTGGTGCTCTACGGCGAACGCCGGGCCCGCGGTGCCCACCGAGCCAGCAACGAGCGTCCCCGAGCCAAGGCTTTGTATACGTTGCGCGGTCTCAAGGCCGTGGCAGCCAGCTGTTGGTGTTTCCTGGTGTTCGCCTGTGCCTTTGTCATTCCGGTGCTTCAGTTGGTGGTGTGGTTCTGGCAACGCGGTCGTTTCGACCTGGACGAACGTTATGCCGGGCTGATCGTCCACACCCTCTACCTGGGCGGCCTGGCCGCGCTGATCACCGTTTGCGTGGCCTTGCTGCTGGCGTTCGCCCGACGGCTGGCGCCAACCCGTCCGATTCGTGCCGGCGTCGGCCTGGCGAACCTGGGCTATGCCTTGCCCGGTTCGGTGCTCGCGGTATCGATCATGCTTGCATTCAGCTACCTGGACCGTGAGCTGGTCATCCCGCTGTCGAGCTGGCTCGGTGGGGCAGGCAAGCCGTTGTTGCTGGGTAGCCTGTCGGCGCTGTTGCTGGCATATCTGGTGCGCTTCCTGGCCGTGGCCTACGGTCCGTTGGAGAGCAGCCTGGCGCGAATTCGTCCGTCCTTGCCCGAGGCTGCACGCAGCCTAGGGGTCAGTGGGCCACGACTGTTTTTCAAAGTGTATCTGCCGTTGCTGTTGCCCGGCACCTTGAGCGCGGCGTTGCTGGTGTTCGTCGACGTGCTCAAGGAAATGCCCGCGACCCTGCTGATGCGCCCGTTCGGCTGGGATACGCTGGCGGTGCGGATCTTCGAGATGACCAGCGAAGGGGAGTGGGCCCGGGCCGCGCTGCCGGCGCTGACGTTGGTACTGGTGGGGTTGTTGCCAGTCATCGGATTGATACGACGTTCGGCCCATCGAAACAGCTAGGTGTCAGTCCCACCTCATGCGGCTACAATGCGCGGCATTCGGTGCGGTCCGTCTGTCGGACCGGGCAACTGAGAACGTCAGAAAACTCCTTTTTTCAGACGTTCGCGTTATGCAGTGCCCGTCCGCACCTTCGCCAAGCCCGGAAGGAGAAACCCATGGGACAGCGTACGCCTCTGTATGACCTTCATCTCGCCCTTGGCGCGAAGATGGTCGATTTTGGCGGTTGGGATATGCCTTTGCACTACGGCTCGCAAGTCGAAGAACACCATCAGGTGCGTCGCGACTGCGGAGTGTTCGATGTATCCCACATGACCGTGATCGATGTCGCCGGCCCCCAGGCCAAGGTTTGGTTGCAGCGTTTGCTGGCCAATGACGTCGATCGTTTGCAGGACACAGGCAGTGCCTTGTACAGCGCGATGCTCAATGAGCGCGGCGGCATCGTCGACGACATGATCATCTATCGTGTCGAGGACGGTTATCGGTTGGTCTTCAACGCCTCGACCCGCGATCAGGATCTGGCCTGGATGCAGGCACAGCTCGGTGGCTACGACGTGCAGTTGCATGAGCGCCCCGAACTGGCGATGCTGGCGATCCAGGGCCCCCAGGCCCGGCAGAAGATTGCCGAACTGGTGACGCAACCGCGTGGGCAGATCATCCAGCAACTCAAGCCTTTCGAAGGTCGCGCCGACGGCGAATGGTTCATCGCCCGGACCGGTTATACCGGCGAAGATGGCCTGGAAATCGTCCTGCCCGCCCAGGAAGCCCCGAGTTTCTTCAACGACCTGGTAGGGGCCGGTATTTCGCCCATTGGCCTCGGCGCCCGCGATACCTTGCGCCTGGAGGCCGGCATGAACCTCTACGGCCAGGACATCAACCAGGACGTTTCGCCCCTGGCCTCGAACATGGCCTGGAGCATCGCCTGGGAACCGGCGAGCCGTCAGTTCATCGGGCGCAGTGCGCTGCAAGCCGAGCTTGCCAGCGGTGTGCAGCACAAATTGGTCGGGCTGGTGCTGGAAGAGCGGGGTGTCTTGCGCGCCCATCAGGTGGTCCGCATCGCCAATGTTGGCGAAGGGGAGATCACCAGTGGTAGTTTTTCTCCTACGCTTAGCAAGTCGATTGCCCTGGCACGTGTTCCGATGGCTACCGCCGACCGTGCCGAGGTAGAAATTCGCGGCAAGTGGTATCCGGTACGGGTGGTCAAACCGACCTTCGTCCGCCATGGCAAAACCCTGATCTAACCTTTTGCGGCGGGCCGCTGGCCGCTGACACTTCTCTTGAGGACACAGAATATGAGTGATATCCCTGCCGAACTGCGTTTTGCCGAAAGCCATGAGTGGGCACGCCTGGAAGCTGACGGTACCGTCACCGTGGGCATCAGTGATCATGCGCAGGAAGCCTTGGGCGATGTGGTATTTGTCGAGCTGACTGAAGTCGGTAAGGTCTTTGGCGCAGGTGACCAGGCCGGTGTGGTCGAGTCGGTCAAAGCGGCTTCCGATATCTATTCCCCGATTGCAGGTGAAGTGATCGCGGTCAATGAAGAGCTGAGCGGTTCGCCGGAGCTGCTGAACTCCGATCCGTATGGCGCCTGGATCTTCAAGCTCAAGCCAAGCGACAAGGCCGAGGTGGGCAAGTTGCTTGATGCGGCAGGCTACAAGTCCGCTATCGGCGAATAAGGACGACTGCACTTGTGGGAGCGAGCAAGCTCGCTCCCACAAGGGTTGGGACAGCCTTGGGGTGTTCACCGGGCAAAAAAAATGCCGCTCGATCGAGCGGCATTTTGTATTGGCCGGGAATCAGTCCTGGGCGACGGCGTTTTTCGCCAGGATAGCGTTGGCCAGTTCCATGTCGGTGGCTTGCAGGCCTGGGTTGTCGGCGCGCACTTTCTGCATCGCCGCTTCCAGGTAAGGGCCCCGAATACCGCCATCACTGGCGACGAAGCTGCCGGCGTCGTCCTGGGCGGCGACGATCAGCTTGTGATCCTTGAAGGTCAGGTAGGTGGAACCGGTGGTCGCACCGGATGAGATGACGTTACGCCAAAACGTGTCGGCCATTGCCGAGCCAACAGGAAGAGACAGCAAGGCTAGGGTAGCGACAGCAAGTTTGAGACGCATGATAGGTGACTCCACTGGGTTAACTATGACGTTGGATTACCTGCGCCTCTATTCAGTTCCATGACCTCTCAGTCAGCCCGCTCCACCTGCAGCACCGCGCCTTCCTGCGCCACCACCCTGACCCGCGTGCCCACGGACGACTCGGGGCCCTTGGCCAGCCAGACGCTGTCGGCCACCTTGATCTTGCCGCGGCCATCGACAATCGCTTCATGAACCTGGAAGACCTTGCCGATCAGCTCTTGCCCGCGCAGGTTCAGGTGCGGTTGATCGCTTTGGCGCACCGCGCTGCGCTGGCGTCGCCACCAGTACAGTGCCGTCGCGATGGCGAACAGGCCGAACAACAGGAACTGCAGCTCCCACGGCATCTGCGGCAGGATGAACGTGAGCACGCCGACTGCCGCGGCGGCCATGCCGATCCACAGCAAGTAGCCGCCGGCGCCGAACACTTCGAGGATCAGCAGGATGACGCCCAGCGCCAGCCAGTCCCAGTACGACATGTGTTGCAGGAACATCCACATACGCGCGCCTCAGGCTTTCTTGCTGTCGAAGGTGGCCTTGACGATCTCGCCAATGCCGCCGACCGCACCGATGACCTGGCTGGCTTCCAGTGGCATCAGGATTACCTTGCTGTTGTTGGCCGAAGCCAGTTTGCCCAGCGCATCGATGTATTTCTGCGCGACGAAGTAGTTCACCGCCTGGACGTTACCGTCGGCAATCGCCTGGGACACCACCTGGGTGGCCAGCGCTTCGGCTTGTGCCTGGCGCTCGCGGGCCTCGGACTCCAGGAACGCGGCCTGGCGGCTGCCCTCGGCCTCGAGGATTTGCGCCTGCTTCTTGCCTTCGGCGGTGAGAATCGCCGACGCTCGCAGGCCCTCGGCTTCGAGGATCTGGGCACGCTTGATGCGTTCGGCTTTCATCTGCCCCGACATGGCGGCCATCAGGTCGGCCGGCGGGCTGATGTCCTTGATCTCGATCCGGGTGATCTTGATGCCCCACGGCGCTGTGGCTTCATCGACGGTGCGCAGCAGTTTTTCGTTGATACCGTCGCGCTGGCTCAGCATCGCGTCCAGCTCCATGGACCCCAGCACGGTACGGATATTGGTTTGCAGCAGGTTGCGAATGGCGTGCTCGAGGTTGTTGACCTCGTAGGCAGCCTGGGCGGTGTTGACCACCTGGAAGAAGCACACGGCGTCGATCTGCACCGTGGCGTTGTCGGCGGTAATGACTTCCTGGGGCGGGATGTCCAGTACGCTTTCCATGACATTGATCTTGCGCCCGATGCGATCCATCACCGGGATGATGATATTCAGGCCGGGCTTGAGCGTGTTGGTGTAGCGGCCGAACCGCTCGACGGTCCATTGGTAGCCTTGGGGCACGACCTTGAACCCCATGAACAGGATGGCGACCACGAGGCCGATGAAAAGTAAAAGTACACTACCGATCTGCATGACGGTTCCCTGTGCGAATTGAGATGGACCTGCGAGCCCTGAGTGTAGGGCACGCGGCCAGTATCTTCGCTATGTGGGAGCAAAGCTTGCTCGCGATGCAGGCGCCTTGCTTCCCCGGGAGACCGCGTCATTTTCATCGCGGGCAAGCCTTGCTCCCAGAACCTCTCGCCACAGGTGCCGCCACAACTACTTCTGCTCGCTCTGCGGCGTCACCCGCAGCACTTCCTCGACCGTGGTCAAGCCCGCCGCCACCTTTTGCGCCCCCGACAGTCGCAGGCTGCGCATGCCTTCCTTGAATGCCTGGCGGCGTACCGCCAGCAGGTCGGTGTCGGGGTGGATCAAGGCTTTGACGCTGTCGGTCAGTTGCATGATTTCGTAGACGCCGGCGCGGCCGCGGTAACCGGTGTCGCGGCACTCCAGGCAACCGACGGCCTGTTGGGCATTGCTCGGCAGCGGCGCCTGCCAGGGCCGCGTCAGGGTTTGCCAGTCGTCTTCATCCAGGGTCAGCGGGGCCTTGCATTGAGGGCACAGCGTGCGCACCAGCCGCTGGGCCATGACCCCGAGCACGGTGGCCTTGATCAGGTAATGGGGCACACCCAGCTCCAGCAGGCGACTGATGGCGCTCGGCGCGTCGTTGGTGTGCAGCGTCGACAGCACAAGGTGCCCGGTGAGCGCCGCCTGGATCGCCATCTCGGCAGTCTCCAGGTCGCGGATCTCACCGATCATGATGATGTCCGGGTCTTGTCGCATCAGCGCCCGCACCCCGGCGGCGAAGGACAGGTCGATGTTGTGCTGGACCTGCATCTGGTTGAAGGAGGCCTCGACCATTTCAATCGGGTCCTCGATGGTGCAGAGGTTCACTTCCGGCGTCGCCAGTTTCTTGAGGGTGGTGTAGAGGGTGGTGGTCTTGCCGGAACCGGTGGGCCCGGTCACCAGGATGATGCCGTTGGGCTGGCGGGTCATGTCCTGCCAGCGACGCAGGTCGTCGGCGGAGAAGCCGAGTTGGTCGAAGTCCTTGAGCAACACTTCCGGGTCGAAGATCCGCATGACCATTTTTTCGCCGAACGCGGTGGGCAAGGTCGACAGGCGCAACTCCACTTCGCCACCGTCCGGGGTCTTGGTCTTGACCCGGCCGTCCTGGGGTTTGCGTTTTTCCGCGACGTTCATCCGCCCCAGGCTCTTGAGACGGCTGACGATTGCCATCGTGACCTGCGGCGGGAACTGATAGACGGTGTGCAGCACCCCGTCGATGCGAAACCGCACGGTGCCCTGCTCGCGGCGCGGTTCGATGTGGATATCACTGGCGCGCTGCTGGAAGGCGTACTGGAACAGCCAGTCGACAATGTTGACGATGTGGGCGTCGTTGGCGTCCGGCTCCTGGTCGCTGGCCCCCAGGTTGAGCAACTGTTCGAAATTGCTCAGGTTGCTCGGCTGCTGATCGACCGCGGTGGCGCCGCTGACCGATTTGGCCAGGCGATAGAACTCCACGCTCAAGCGCTGGATGTCCACCGGGTTGGCGATCACCCGCTTGATCGGCAGCTTGAGCACGTGGGTCAGGTCGGCTTCCCAGCTGTTGACGTAGGGCTGTGCGCTGGCGACGGTGACGGCGTCACGATCGACCGCCACCGCAAGGATCTTGTGGCGCTGGGCAAAGGCATAGGACATCAAGGGCGTCACGGCCGCGACGTTGATTTTCAACGGGTCGATGCGCATGTAGGGCTGGTCGGCCTGCTGGGACAGCCACAGGGTCAGGTTCTCCAGGTCCAGGCGCTTGCCGGGCCGGCTGAGGTCGTCCAGATGCTGGTTGGCGATGAACTCCAGCGGATGCAACTGGCTATTGGCGCTGTGGCGTCGGCGGGCGTTCAGCGCGGTTTCGGCTGAATCCTGGCTGATGAGGCCCTGGGTGACCAGTTGGCGCAGCAGATCGTTGAGGTCCAGCCAGCGGTCCTGAGTGGCGTGTTTGGTGGACATGCGGGTTCCTATTGGACAATTGCAGCAAAGCCGCGATACAGACGCTTCGGCGTCCTCGCTCGGTCTGCAAAAGAATAGTCCCGACCCCGTAGACCGTTGGGCCACTACCCGACCAATGCGTTACCAGTTCTTGCCCATGGGCGTTCAACAGACGGCTTGGGCCGGCCCAACGTGCGCAATATCAGCGTCTTGCAGGTCCACCGAACAGACGCTGATCAGGTTACGTAATTTTTCAGCGATGACCTGGGCACGGTGCAAGCTCAGCCCATCCATGACGATGTCCAGCGCCAGCACATCGCCAAGGCGCTCGACATGAACCTGCTGCGGCGTCAGGCCCTGCAAGGCAAACAGGTTCAACGCCCGACACAGCAAGTCCGGCTCGGCTTCGGCCACTATCTGGTACTGCACCCGGCAATGGGTATTGGCGGCGTGCCAGACGTCGGCGCGGGGCGGGGCTATGGCAACGGCTTCGAGTGGGGGCATGTTCGGTCTCCTTGGTGGCGGGAGAAATATTTACATGCGAGCTGGGGTATTTCTTATCTAAGATGAGTGATTATGGCGATGTTTTGAATCGCTTGATTCTATAAATCAATCATTTCGGGTTTGATCATGCACAGTGAACTGGATAGCTACGACCGCAGGATACTGGCGCTGCTGCAGGAGGATGCCTCGCTGTCCAGTGCGCAGATCGCCGAACAGGTCGGCTTGTCTCAATCGCCGTGCTGGCGGCGGATCCAGCGGATGAAGGAGGAGGGCATCATTCGCGGCCAGGTGACTCTGCTGGATCGCAAGAAAATCGGCCTTAACACGCAGATCTTCGCCGAAATCAAACTCAACGCCCACGGTCGTTCGAACTTCACCGAATTCACCGAGGCGATCCGCGGCTTCCCCGAAGTGCTGGAGTGTTACGTGCTGATGGGGTCGGTGGATTTTCTGCTGCGCATCGTCACCGCCGATATCGAGGCGTATGAGCGATTCTTTTTCGAAAAGCTGTCGATGGTGCCGGGGATCCAGGAAGTGAACTCGATCGTGGCGCTGTCGGAGATCAAGTCGACGACGAGTTTGCCTGTGGTGCGTTGAGCTTGTTTCTGCGGTGTTTTTGCTGGCCTCATCGCGAGCGAGCTCGCTCCCACAGTTGATCTTCAGTGGCCACAACATGTGTGTACAACACTGAACCTCTGTGGGAGCGAGCTTGCTCGCGATGGCGGCATCACAGACGCAGTAAAGTCTTCCAGGCCCGATTCTGGTAAACCGCAATCGCCTGCTGCTTGCGCGCATCCAGCGTTTCATCAGTGATCGGTTGGTTGGCCAGTTGCGCCAGTTTGTTCAGCTCGCCGTAGAGGCGATCCATTTCCGGGATCTCCAGTACATGGCGGGCATGGTGCAGCCAGGCCTGGATGCGTTCGATGCGCGGCAGTTGCTCGGCCAGGTCTTCCGGCTGTTGCTGATAGCGTTGCAATTGCAGGGACGAGGATTCTTCGCCCAGCAGGCGCGGCAGCCAGCTGCCCAGTTGCGCCGCGCCCTGGCGATTGCCACGGGTGTTGCGCTCGGCGGCCCAGCTGCGCGCCAGCAGCCAGCGGGAAGTGTTGAGGGAAAACAGGCCCCAGCGCGGGTCTTGCAGCTCTTCAAGGAACTGTTCCGGTGCCGCCTTGCGCACGTCTTCGTCATCCAGGCCGGCCTGGACCAGTGGGCGCCAGTCTTCCAGCAACGCGTCCAGGGCCAGGCGCAAGTCGTGGGTCGATTGGCGCGGCGCGGCCTGGCCGAGGCTGCTGAGCAGGGCGCGCAGTTCGGCGAGGTTTTCCACCCAGTCCTGCAGCAAGCGCCAGTGGCCGTTGAAACGGTATTGCTCGGCCAGGCGTTGGCTGCTGCCGAGCAGATGCCAGCTCAGCGCGGCGAAGGCGTCATCCAGCGGCGTTTCGGCGGTCAGTTGCGGGGCCGGCAGGCTCAGGGCGTAGCTGCCCGCGTCATACAGGCGATAGCCACGCTCGGCCTTGCTGATGTCGCAAGGCATCAAGGGCAGGGTTGCGGCCAGCTCGGCGGCCAGTTCCAGCAGGGCGGCGGGTTCGCCTTCGCGCAGTTCCAGCTCCAGTTCGCAGATTTCTTCCTTCTGCTTGCCCACCACCACATGGCCCAGGTCCAGGGCGGCTTCGATGACCACCTTGCTTTTGCCACGGCCCCAGGCGATTTCAGCGCGTTCGCGAACGAAGTCGGTGGTGAAGATGGCCTTGAGGGTTTTCTTGTCCAGTTCGGCCAAGGCCTCGGGCCAGCACTCGCCGTCGAGCTTCTTCAGGTCGAGCTTGGCCTTGGGCAGGTGCCAATCGTACTCGTTGCGCTCGGACAGGCCGGCGACGCTCTGGCCGCGGGTCTTGAGGGTCTGGATCACCTCTTCGCCGTCGCGACGCAGGCGCAGGGCGACCTTGGCCTGGGCCAGGTCACGCTCCGGCGTGTCGAAATACTGGTTCATCAGTTCGTGGCGTTCCCAGCCACTCTTGTTGCGTTTTTTCAGCAGCGGATGCTCGCGCAAGGCTGCCAGGGTCTCGCGGCTGACGCGGAGTTTGATTTCGGTTTCTTTCTGCATGGCCGGAAAATCCAGGGATCGGGTGTGCAGCCGGGGAAGGTGTGGCTGCCAAGGCCGTGCAGTGTACAGGACTCACTCGCCCTAGGTTTATTCCTGGGTCCAGATGGTTCTATGATGAACGTCAATCTGTAAGCCCGGAGTCAGCGATGCCTTTGCCGTCCATGAAAGATCAATTCGCTGCCCTGATCGCCGCACCTTCGGTCAGTTGTACCCAGCCTGGGCTGGACCAGTCCAACAGTGCCGTGATCGAGCTGCTGGCAGGCTGGCTCACTGAGCTGGGGTTCTGCTGTGATATCCAGCAGGTCAGCCCTGGCAAATTCAACCTGCTGGCCAGTTTTGGCAGCGGCCCCGGCGGCCTGGTGCTGGCTGGTCACAGCGACACGGTGCCGTTCGACGGCGCGTTGTGGCAGACCGATCCGCTGAAGCTCACCGAGGTCGATGGCCGCTGGGTGGGCCTGGGCAGCTGTGACATGAAGGGCTTTTTCGCCCTGGTCATTGAAGCGGTCAAGCCGCTGCTGGACCAACCGTTCAAGCAACCGCTGCTGATCCTCGCGACCTGCGACGAGGAAAGCTCCATGGCCGGCGCCCGGGCCCTGGCCGATGCCGGGCGACCATTGGGGCGTGCGGCGGTGATCGGTGAGCCGACCGGCCTGCGGCCGATTCGCCTGCACAAGGGCGTGATGATGGAGCGCATCGACATTCTCGGGCGCAGCGGCCATTCCTCCGATCCGAGCCTGGGCCACAGCGCGCTGGAAGCCATGCACGATGCCATGGGCGAATTGCGCGGGCTGCGCCTGCAATGGCAACGTGAGTTCCGTAACCCGCAGTTCACCGTTCCACAACCGACCCTGAACTTCGGCTGCATCCATGGCGGCGACAATCCCAACCGCATCTGTGGCCAATGCTCCATGGAATTCGACCTGCGCCCCTTGCCGGGCATGGACCCGCAAGTGCTGCGGGCGGCGATCCAACAGAAGCTGAACCCTATCGCCGAACGCCATAAAGTCAAGATCGACTACGCACCGCTGTTCCCCGAAGTGCCACCCTTCGAGCAGGCCGAAGACTGCGAGCTGGTACGGGTGGCCGAGCGACTCACCGGCCATCGTGCCGAAGCAGTGGCGTTTGGCACCGAAGCGCCTTATCTTCAGCGCCTTGGCTGTGAAACCCTGGTGCTCGGCCCTGGCGATATCGCCTGCGCTCACCAGCCGGGCGAGTACCTTGAAATGTCACGTTTGCAACCTACCGTACAGCTGTTGCAACAATTGATTGGTCATTACTGCCTGACACCGGCCACGGTCGGTTAAATTGCCCCCTTGCGGGGCCGTATTCATCACATGAGGAGAGCGCGCGTGTCGCCAAGCCTGTTCCGACGATAACCACCAGCCCGTTGTGCGTTCTGTTTCGTCTTTTTTTGGCTGTTATTTATTACAGGTCCAGGTTCATGCCCGAGTACGTCAATTGGCTTCGTCACGCTTCGCCCTACATCAACGCCCACCGCGATTGCACCTTCATCGTCATGCTGCCCGGCGACGGGGTGGAACACCCTAATTTCGGCAACATCGTCCACGATCTGGTGCTGTTGCACAGCCTCGGCGTGCGCCTGGTGCTGGTCCATGGTTCGCGTCCGCAGATCGAGACCCGCCTCGCTGCACGGGGCCTCACTCCCCATTACCACCACGGCATGCGCATCACCGATGCCGCGACCCTGGAGTGTGTGATCGATGCGGTCGGCCAGTTGCGCATCGCCATCGAGGCCCGCCTGTCCATGGACATGGCGTCCTCGCCCATGCAGGGCTCGCGGCTGCGGGTCGCCAGCGGCAACCTGGTCACCGCGCGTCCCATCGGTGTGCTCGAGGGCGTGGATTATCACCACACCGGTGAAGTGCGCCGGGTCGATCGCAAGGGTATCAATCGCCTGCTGGACGAACGCTCCATCGTGCTGCTGTCGCCGTTGGGTTATTCGCCCACCGGCGAGATCTTCAACCTCGCCTGCGAAGACGTTGCCACCCGGGCAGCCATCGACCTGGCAGCCGACAAGCTGCTGCTGTTCGGTGCCGAGCAGGGGCTTATCGGTGAGGACGGGCGGCTGGTTCGCGAATTGCGCCCGCAACAGGTTCCGGGCCATATGCAACGCCTGGGCAGCGACTATCAGGCCGAACTGCTGGACGCGGCGGCCCAGGCCTGTCGTGGCGGGGTGGCGCGCAGCCATATCGTCAGCTATGCCGAGAACGGTGCGCTGCTGACCGAACTGTTCACCCGCGATGGCAGCGGTACGTTGGTGGCCCAGGAGCAATTCGAGGTGGTACGCGAAGCGGCCATTGAGGATGTTGGCGGCCTGCTGGACCTGATCAGCCCGCTGGAAGAGCAGGGGATCCTGGTGCGTCGCTCCCGCGAAGTGCTGGAGCGCGAGATCGAGCAGTTCAGCGTGGTCGAGCGCGAAGGCATGATCATCGCCTGCGCGGCGTTGTACCAGATCGCCGATTCGGACGCCGGGGAGCTGGCCTGCCTGGCCGTGAACCCGGAATACCGCCACGGTGGCCGTGGCGATGAACTGCTGGAGCGGATCGAAACCCGGGCCCGCGCCCAGGGGCTCAAGACGCTGTTCGTGCTGACGACCCGGACTGCCCACTGGTTCCGTGAACGTGGCTTTGAACCCAGCAGTGTCGAGCGCCTGCCGGCGGCGCGGGCTTCGCTCTACAACTACCAGCGCAATTCGAAAATCTTCGAAAAATCCTTGTAGGCCGCCGTCGGAAAACTTGCTCTGCCGCGATCTTCTTGATTTCAGACAATGAGCAGCTAGTCTGGAACGCGTCAAGATCGCGGCATGCGCGAGCGGTCGTGAACAGGAATCGAAGGCGCAGGAGGCGCGCAAACACAGCTCGTCACCAAGAATTCGCGGGCCTCGTAAATCCCCGACGAATCATCGTTCAGTAATTTCCTGCGTCGCCGATAAGTCATGTCACGGCCTGATGGTGCTGTGATGGCACTCATATGTCGAAACGAGCTGAAAACTGTTGAAACAATTCTTTTTGGAATTATAAAGAATCCATTATCCTGCGGTCCGGTGTAGAGGGGTTAGACCATAGTCGTAGTCATAAATGGTTACGATTGACTTGTCAGTCACGGTCTGGCGCTAATCGCGCATCCGCGGGATCCGGGCGTTCGATCCGGAACCAAAGACACACAAGAATTAGAAAACGAGAGGAGCGAAGCATGAACAAGTCCACCTTGGCCCTGGCCGTGGCTGTTGGGGTTCTGGCGCAGCAGGCAGGCGCCGCTGGTTTTATCGAGGACAGCAAGGCGTCTGTCAGTTCTCGTACGTTGTATTTCAATAACGATAACCGTGAGACGGGCAAAGAGGACCTGCGCGAAACGGGTACCGGCCTCAAGTTCGACTACAAGTCCGGCTTCACGCAAGGTGTTGTTGGCTTCGGTATCGACGCTCAGGCGCTGGTGGGTATTCGTCTCGATGGGGGGACGGGCGTAACAACGGTTCCTATATGCCAGCCGATACTGATGGTTCGGCGGTACATGATTGGAGCCGTTTGTCCGGCAACGTAAAGGCGCTGTTCTCCAAGACCGAGGCCCACCTGGGTGGCGCCCTGGCGCCTAACCTGCCGATCCTGGTTGCCAACGACAGCCGTCTGCTGCCACAGACCTTTGAAGGTGGCACCATCACCTCCAAGGAAATCGACAACGTCACTTTCAACGCTGGTCAGTTGGAACACGCAACAGGCCGTGCATCGAGCAACAGCACCGGCCTGGCAGTGGCGGGCGGTACCCAGGACAGCAACCAGTTCCGTTTTGGCGGTGCAGACTGGAAGGTCACCAAAGACCTGACCCTGCAGTACTACTACGCCAACCTGCAGGATTACTACAAGCAGCACTTCCTGGGTGCGGTACACGTTTTCCCGATCAGCGAAGGTCAATCCTTCAAGACCGACCTGCGCTACTTCGACAGCAGCTCGGACGGCCGTAACGGCGACGCGGGTTATCAGTTCAACAACAACGGCGGTTATGCCAAGCATGCGGGCGAGGTCGATAACAAGACCTGGAGCGCCATGTTCACTTACACCTTGGGCGGCAGCGCCTTCCTGCTGGGTCACCAGCAAGTCGGTGATGACGGTGGCTTCGTATACCTGAACCAGGGCAACGTGGTGAACGGCAACGGTCGTCCCGAAGGTGCCGGTGGTGCGAGTTTCTACCTGTTCACCGACAGCATGATCAACGGGTTTGTCCGTGCCGGTGAAAACACCACGTTCGGTCAATACTCCTACGACTTCGCTTCCCTGGGCGTTCCAGGCCTGAAAGCCTCGGTTGCCTACCTGCGTGGTGACGACGTCAAATCCGCCACTGCTGGTGGAAGCGATTACTCCGAGTGGGAACGCGACATGCGTGTGGATTACGTAATCCAGCAAGGTGCGTTGAAAGGCTTCGGCACTACCCTGCGTCAGGGTACTTACCGCAGCAGTGGTGCAGGCGACAGCCAGGATCAGACCCGCCTGATCTTCAACTACACTTACAACTTCATGTAAGACGTAGCGAAGTAAAAAAAGCCCCGCCCGGCAGCACGCCGGGCGGGGCTTTTGCGTTTTGGGTCAGGTAGTGGGATCCGTCTTGTATTCCTCCCGTATCCGGGGGATGCAACGCTCAATACACGCCGCTTTATTGAATCAGTACATCATCGACCGTACACGATGCCTTTTTCGTGAATGTCCTTGAACAGGCCTGCCCGAGCTTCGTCGAGAGCGGTTTTTTCGCTGAGGATAAAACATTCGAACAACCCCGCCTGTACGTCTCTAGCCCAGAGCCTCCGACCACGGGTCAGGATCTGATACTGCATCACCGTCGTTGCCGCACGTAAATCAAGCAGATCCACTGGGCATCCGGCTATATCCGCCAAGTCCCCGGAAAGCTGCCATAACAACACGGGGTCGACCTGACCGGTCCAGAGCACAGCTATATCGACATCACTGCCAGGCCCGGCGGTTTCCTGTGCATGGCTACCAAACAGGTAAACCGCCAGCAGACCAGAGAGTTGGTTTTGCAGATGAGTCAACAATGCTTTAGTGTTCATGTTGCCTATCGTAGCCGCTCGTCCTGAAATCGCGTCAATAATTCCGTAATGTGAACACAAAGCAAAAAAAGCCCCACCCGGCTACACGCCGGGTGGGGCTTTTGCGTTTTCGAGTCAGGCCCACCCCTGTAGCCCTCCTCGAAACTTCTCCTCTTTTCAGCAACTCGAGGCCTTCTCGAACCTCGCTGGCGATCTTGTGCCGGTATGCGGAATCGCGCCAGTGAACAGTTTTTTATATTCACTATCGATCTAGATAAATGGATATTTATTCTTTTTAAAGCAAACGAAACCGGTGCAAAGTTGGGCTCACAACAACCTCATCCAGGAGCCGCACCATGAGCCTCAGACTCGGCGACATCGCCCCCGACTTCGAACAGGATTCCAGCGCCGGCAAGATTCGCTTCCACGAATGGCTCGGCGACAGCTGGGGCGTGCTGTTTTCCCACCCGGCAGACTTCACCCCGGTGTGCACCACCGAGTTGGGCCTGACCGCCAAGCTCAAGGACGAGTTCGCAAAGCGCGGCGTCAAGGCCATTGCCCTCTCGGTCGACCCGGTGGACTCGCACCACAAGTGGATCGAGGACATCAACGAGACCCAGAACGCCGTGGTCAATTTTCCGATCCTGGCTGATGCCGATCGTAAGGTGTCGGATCTGTACGACCTGATCCATCCCAACGCCAGCGACACTTTGACTGTACGCTCCTTGTTCGTGATCGACCCGAACAAGAAGATCCGCCTGACCATCACCTACCCAGCCAGCACCGGGCGCAATTTCAATGAGATCCTGCGGGTGATCGACTCCCTCCAATTGACCGACAACTACAAAGTCGCCACCCCGGCCAACTGGCAGGACGGTGATGAAGTGGTGATCGTGCCGTCGCTCAAGGATGAAGAGGAACTCAAGCAGCGTTTTCCCAAGGGCTATCGCGCTGTGAAACCTTACCTGCGCCTGACCCCGCAGCCCAACCGCTGACGCACACCCGACCTGAACCTGTGGGAGCGAGCTTGCTCGCGATGGCGTCGGATCTGCCAACGTCGATGTCGACTGATACACCGCTATCGCGAGCAAGCTCGCTCCCACAGGGGATTTCTGTGCACCAAGGGTTTTGGCCGTTTCGACGGCCTTTTTTTATTGCTTAAAGAGAGTGAACTTCATATCTCTAAACTGCATAACCAAATGAATAAATATGATTTAAAGATATATTGATCCCCTGTTATGGTTTGACCCATACAGCGAGATCGCCCACCGCGAATCGCACGTGACAGTTAAGGAATAGCAGGCATGTTGGTCGTCTCACTCGGTGGCAGTCCCAGCCAACGCTCCCGCTCCGGGGTGCTGCTGGAGCGGTCGCAACGCTGGTTGCAGCAGCAAGGTGTGGAAGTGGTGAGCTATCAGGTGCGCGATTTTCCGGCCGAAGATCTGCTCCATGCCCGTTTCGACAGCCCGAAGGTGATCGACCTGCTCCAGCAGATCGAAAATGCCGACGGCCTGTTGATTGCCACGCCGGTGTACAAGGCGTCTTTTTCCGGTGCGCTGAAGACCGTGCTGGACCTGCTGCCTGAACGCGCCCTGGCTCATAAAGTGGTGTTGCCGATGGCAACCGGCGGCAGCATCGCCCACATGCTGGCGGTGGATTACGCCCTCAAGCCAGTGTTGTCGGCGCTCAAGGCCCAGGAAATGCTCCACGGGATCTTTGCCGAAGACAGCCAGATCGCTTATGGCGAAGGCAACGCCCAGGCGCAATTGGCACCGGCTCTGCAGCAGCGTCTGGACGAGGCGCTGGAACAGTTTCTCAGCGCCATGGCCCGTCGGCCCAGGCCGCTGGACCCCAGTGTATTGAACGAACGTTTGTTGAGTGCTCGCTGGAGCATTTGACCCCCGAACACCCTGATTCAACTCACCTTACTCAGCCGCCAACGGCCCAGCAGGTGCAGCCAAAACCCCACAGCAAAAAGGAGAGGCGCCATGCGCACTGTCATTTTGCGTCGCGGGCTGGTCGCTCTGTTTGCTGCGGCTGTGTCCCTCGGCGTCATTACTCAAGCTCAAGCCGAGACCTTGCGGATCGGTTATCAGAAATACGGCACCCTGGTGCTGCTCAAGGCCAAGGGAACATTGGAAAAACGCCTCGCGGCCCAAGGCGTGGACGTGCAATGGACCGAGTTCCCCGGCGGCCCGCAGCTGCTTGAAGGCTTGAACGTCGGCTCCATCGACTTTGGCGTGACCGGTGAAACCCCACCGGTGTTTGCCCAGGCTGCAGGCGCCGACCTGCTTTATGTCGCCTACGAACCACCGGCGCCCACCAGCGAGGCGATCCTGGTGCCCAAAGGCTCGGCGATCCAGTCGGTGCAAGACCTCAAGGGCAAGAAAGTCGTGCTGAACAAAGGCTCCAATGTCCACTACCTGTTGGTACGGGCGCTGGAGGATGCTGGCCTGAAGTATTCCGATATCCAGACCGTTTTCCTGCCTCCGGCCGACGCCCGCGCCGCGTTCGAGCGGGGCAGCGTCGACGCCTGGGTGATCTGGGATCCGTACCAGGCTGCCGCCGAACAGCAGTTGCAGGCGCGCACCCTGCGTGACGGCAAAGGCATCGTCGACAACCACCAGTTCTACCTCGCCACCAAACCCTATGCGCAAAAAAATCCCCAGGTCATCGCGACGCTGGTGGAAGAAGTGCGCGCAGTGGGGGAGTGGTCCAAGGCCAATCCTGACGACGTGACCAAGCAAGTCTCGCCTCTGCTTGGCCTACCGGCGGACATCACCCTGACGGCGGTGAAGCGCCAAGGCTACGGGGCGTTGTTCCTCACGCCGGAGGTGGTGGCGGCGCAGCAGAAAATCGCCGACAGCTTCTATCAGCTCAAATTGATTCCCAAACCCTTGAGCATCAAGGACGTGATCTGGACGCCGCCGGCGGCCGTTGCGAACGCGCAGTAATTCGATCCCTTAGGAGACCACTCCATGAGCCTCAATATTTTCTGGTTCCTGCCTACCCACGGCGACGGCCATTACCTAGGCACTGCCGAAGGCGCCCGCGCCGTCGATCACGGTTACCTGCAACAAGTCGCCCAGGCGGCGGATCGACTGGGTTTCGGCGGTGTGCTGATCCCCACCGGGCGTTCTTGCGAAGACTCCTGGCTGGTGGCCGCTTCGTTGATTCCGGTGACCCAGCGCCTGAAATTCCTCGTTGCCCTGCGCCCCGGGATCATTTCTCCGACGGTGGCGGCGCGCCAGGCTGCGACCCTCGACCGGTTGTCCGGCGGACGTGCGTTGTTCAACCTGGTGACCGGTGGCGACCCGGATGAGTTGGCCGGCGATGGCCTGTTCCTCGACCACGAGCAACGCTACCAGGCGTCGGTGGAATTCACCCGCATCTGGCGCCGGGTGCTGGAAGGCGAAACCGTGGATTACGATGGTGAGCACATCAGTGTGAAGGGCGCCAAGCTGCTCTATCCACCGATCCAGCAACCGCGTCCGCCGCTGTATTTCGGTGGCTCGTCGGAAGCCGCCCAGGACTTGGCAGCCGAGCAGGTGGAAATGGTGCTGACCTGGGGCGAGCCGCCCGCAGCCGTGGCGGAAAAGATCGAACAAGTACGGGCCAAGGCTGCGAAATTGGGGCGCACGGTACGTTTCGGCATCCGCCTGCATGTGATCGTGCGGGAAACCAACGCCGAAGCCTGGCAAGCGGCCGACCGGCTGATTTCCCACCTGGACGACGACACCATTGCCCGTGCCCAGGCGTCCCTGGCGCGCTTTGACTCGGTGGGTCAGCAACGCATGGCCGCCCTGCACGGTGGCCGTCGCGACAAGCTGGAAGTCAGCCCCAACCTCTGGGCCGGCGTCGGCCTGGTTCGTGGCGGTGCCGGTACGGCGCTGGTGGGCGATGGCCCGACCGTGGCGGCGCGGGTCAAGGAATACGCCGATCTTGGCATCGACACCTTTATCTTCTCCGGTTATCCACACCTGGAAGAGTCCTACCGCGTGGCGGAACTGCTGTTCCCCCACCTGGACGTGGAGCGCCCGGAGTTGCCCAAGAGCCAGGGCTATGTGAGCCCGTTCGGTGAAATGGTCGCCAACGATATTCTTCCCAAAGCCGCGTCCCAGAGCTGAGGCGGCCATGAAGAAAATCATCCATACCCTCGCGCCCTGGGCGGTGCCGCTGCTGTTGCTGGCGGTATGGCAACTGTCGGTATCGGCCGGTTGGTTATCCACGCGGATCCTGCCGGCACCCGTGGCCGTGATCGAGGCCGGGGTCAATCTGGTGCGCAGCGGCGAGATCTGGACGCACCTGGCGATCAGCGGTTGGCGCGCAGCGGTGGGTTTTCTGATCGGCGGTGGCATCGGCCTGGCCCTGGGCTTCATCACCGGCTTGTCGAAATGGGGCGAACGCCTGTTGGACAGTTCCGTGCAAATGCTCCGGAACATCCCGCACCTGGCGCTGATTCCGTTGGTGATCCTGTGGTTTGGCATCGATGAGTCGGCGAAGATTTTCCTGGTGGCGCTGGGCACGTTGTTCCCGATCTACCTCAACACCTACCACGGCATTCGCAACGTCGACCCGGCGCTGGTGGAAATGTCCCGCAGCTACGGTTTGTCTGGCTTGCGCCTGTTTCGCCAGGTGATCCTGCCGGGCGCCTTGCCTTCGATCCTGGTGGGCGTGCGCTTTGCCCTGGGGTTCATGTGGCTGACGCTGATCGTGGCGGAAACCATCTCGGCCAGCGCCGGCATCGGTTATCTGGCAATGAATGCCCGGGAGTTCCTGCAGACCGATGTGGTGGTGCTGGCGATTCTCCTGTACGCCGTGCTGGGCAAATTGGCCGACCTTGCCGCCCGTGGGCTTGAGCGGGTCTGGCTGCGCTGGCACCCGGCCTACCAAGTGAACAAGGGAGGTGCCGCATGACCGCCCAACAACCTCCGCGCCTGCTGTGTGGCATCCCGCTGGCAGTGCGCAAGCTGCAAAAAACCTTCGGCACGCGCCAGGTGTTGCGCGACATTGACCTGCATATCCCGGCCGGGCAGTTCGTAGCCGTGGTCGGTCGCAGTGGCTGTGGCAAAAGTACCTTGCTGCGGTTGCTGGCCGGTCTCGATCAGCCTACCGATGGGCAACTGTTGGCGGGCTCGGCAGCGTTGAGTGCCGCGCAACAGGACACGCGGTTGATGTTCCAGGAAGCGCGTTTGCTGCCTTGGAAAAAAGTCATCGACAACGTCGGCCTTGGACTAAAGGGCAACTGGCGCCCGCAGGCGCTGCAGGCACTGGAAGCCGTCGGCTTGGCCGACCGTGCCCATGAGTGGCCGGCGGCGCTGTCCGGCGGGCAGAAACAACGAGTGGCCCTGGCCCGCGCGCTGATTCATCAGCCACGCCTGCTGCTGCTCGACGAACCCTTGGGGGCGCTGGACGCACTGACCCGCATCGAGATGCAGCAACTGATCGAAAACCTCTGGCAGCAGCACGGCTTCACGGTGTTGCTGGTGACCCACGACGTCAGCGAGGCGGTAGCGATTGCCGATCGGGTGATCCTGATCGAGGACGGCCAGATCGGTCTCGACCTGCCCATCGACCTGCCACGCCCACGGGTTCGCGGCTCTCATCGCCTGGCGAGCCTGGAAACCGAAGTCCTCAACCGTGTGCTGTCCTTGCCCGGCCAACCGCCGGAACCGGAACCCGTTTCACCCTTGCCCACGCAATTGCGTTGGGCGCAATAACCTCATCCAGACAGGAATCGACACCATGACTATCAAAGCCATCAACGTACGCAACCAGTTCAAAGGCACCATCAAGGAAATCGTCGAAGGCGACGTGTTGTCGGAAATCGACGTGCAGACCGCGTCGGGCATCGTCACTTCGGTCATCACCACCCGCTCGGTCAAGGAGCTGGAACTGGCGATCGGCAGCGAAGTGATCGCCTTCGTCAAATCCACCGAGGTGTCTATCGCCAAGTTGTGAGCGATGCTTGACCCACAGCCCCGGACGGCGTGAGCCCTTCGGGGCTTATCGTTCCCACGCTCTGCGTGGGAATGCCTCTACGGACGCACCGCGTTCGGCTCTTGGGGACGCGGAGCGTCCCTGGCTGCATGCCCACGCAGAGCGTGGAACGATCAACACTAGGCGTGGGAACGATCAAGCGGAGCGCTTGGGCAGATACGGTGGCAGATACAGCCCCAGGTACGCATCGAACACCCGCATGCCTTCCTCGGCCATGCGCGGGGTGATCTGGCCGTGTTGTTGTACCGAGCGGGCGTAGACGCGGTCGCCCAGTTCCATGGCCAGGGCGAACACGTCGACGTCGCTGGGCAAGGTCGGCAGTTCGAAATGGTGGTTGAACACCTTATGCATCAGGTCGCCCAGCTCGAGGTCGTGCTGGCGGTCGGCCTGGGTGACTTCGGTCAGGCCGTGCTGGGCCAGGATCAGTTGGCGGGCGGCGGCGTCCTGGCTATAGATGGTGAGCATGCGCTGCTCCACCAGCCGTGACAGGTCGTGCCAGTGGTTCAACGCCGCATGATCGATCGGTGCTTGCAGGCAGGCGCGAAAGGCAGCGTGGACGTCGGCGGTCAGGGCTTCGAGCAGGGCCGGGACACTGGCGAAGAAGTGGTACACGGAAGAAGGCGGGATCCCGGCACGTTCGGCGACGCTGTAGATCGACAGGCTGGCCACGCCTTCGGCGGTAAGCAGCGTACGGGCGGCATCAAGAATGGTGTCGATCCGGGCCTGGCTGCGTGCGCGGGGTTTGCGGGGGGTGGCGATGCGCGTCATGGACGTCTCCTGCGGGGCTGCCGGGCATTGTACGAGTCGGGTCCTGTGTTGTCTGCCAGGTCGTCATCGCGGGCAAGCCTTGCTCCCACAGGGAACTGTGATAAATCTGGCTCAGGTGGTTCACCAAAACTCCCACAGGGAACTGTGATAAATCTGGCTCAGGTGGTTCACCAAAACTCCCACAGGGAACTGTGATAAGTCTGGCTCAGGTGGTTCACCAAAACTCCCACAGGAACTGTGGTGAACCTGGCTCAGGTGGTTCACCAAAACTCCCACAGGAACTGTGATGAACCTGGCTCAGGTGATTCACCAAAACTCCCATAGGAACTGTGATGAACCTGGCTCAGGTGGTTACCACAGATCCAATGTGGGAGCTGAGCTTGCTCGCGATCCGCCGAAGGCGGCCATCCAACCAGCATCCATAAAAAACGCCGCACCCCTTTAAGGGCCGCGGCGTTATTTTTTTACTGCAACCCGCTTACACGGTATGCAGGTACCAGTTGTACTCGAGGTCGGAGATGGAGTGTTCGAACTCCTCCAGCTCGCTCTCCTTGCAGGCTACGAAGATATCGATGTATTTCGGGTCGATGTACTTGGCCATGACTTCGCTGTCGTCCAGCTCGCGCAGGGCATCGCGCAAGTTGTTCGGCAGGCTTTGCTCGTTCTGCTCGTAGCTGTTGCCTTCCACCGGCGCACCGGGCTCGATCTTGTTGGTCAGGCCATGGTGTACGCCCGCCAGCACGGCGGCCATCAGCAGATAGGGGTTGGCATCGGCGCCGGCGACGCGGTGTTCCAGGCGCACGGCATCGGCCGAACCGGTAGGGACGCGCAAGGCCACGGTGCGGTTGTCCAGGCCCCAGGTCGGCGAGTTCGGCACGTAGAACTGTGCGCCGAAACGACGGTAGGAGTTGACGTTCGGGCAGAGGAAAGCCATCTGCGCGGGCAGGGTCTCGAGCACACCGCCGATCGCGTGACGCAGTGCGGCGTTCTGCTCGGGATCCTCGCTGGCAAAAATATTCTTGCCATCTTTATCAAGAATCGAGATGTGGACGTGCAGACCATTACCCGCCTGGCCCGGATAAGGCTTGGCCATGAAGGTGGTGTCCATTTCATGGTCGTAGGCGATGTTCTTGATCAGACGCTTGAGCAGGACCGCATAGTCGCAGGCCTTGATCGGGTCGGCCACGTGGTGCAGGTTCACTTCGAACTGCGCCGGGGCACTTTCCTTGACGATGGCGTCGGCGGGAATGCCTTGCTCCTTGGCCCCTTCCAGAATGTCCTGGAGGCAATCGACGTATTCGTCGAGGTCATCGATCAGGTAGACCTGGGTCGAGTGCGGGCGTTTGCCGGAGATCGGCGAGCGGGGCGGTTGTGGGCGTCCATTCACGTTCTCCTGGTCGATCAGGTAGAACTCCAGCTCGAATGCGGCGCAGATGGTCAGGCCCAGTTCATCGAACTTGGTCACGACTTGGCGCAGGACTTCACGCGGGTCGGCGAAGAAAGGCTCGCCTTCGAGTTCGTGCATGGTCATCAACAGTTGCGCAGTGGGGCGCTTCTGCCAAGGCTCGTTGCACAGGGTGTCAGGGATTGGATAGCAGATCCGGTCGGCATCGCCGATGTCCAGACCCAGGCCGGTGCTTTCCACCGTAGAGCCATTGATATCCAGGGCAAATAAAGAGGCCGGCAGGTTGATGCCTTTCTCGTAAACCTTGTGGAGGCTGGTGCGTTCTATGCGCTTGCCGCGCACCACACCATTCATATCCGCAATCAGAAGGTCAACGTACAGAACCTCAGGATGTTCCTTAAGGAACGCGTTCGCTTCGTTAAGCTGAACGGCACGCGGGGGTACCGACATGATGCAACACCTTTGTTGTTAAAAATATCAATCATTGATCTCTTCGAAAGCCAGTCAACCCGAACGGCATGCCGAAGTCAAGCAGGGCCTTTTTTGCCCTAAAAAAGCACCTTCAGGGCTTTTTTGAGGCAATTTAGGGCGTTTTTTTCCCTTTAAGGGTCTTGGCGCCCGCGGGCTTGAGCGGGCCGTGTTGTATTTTTTACGGGGGTGTTGTGTAAAAAAATGAACAAGGCTAAGCTCGATTCAAACCCATAACAGCAATAATACCGGGGTGCTTCATGTCTCGCCTGCCGTTAATCGGCGTCACCACCTGCTCCAGGCAGATTGGTCTGCATGCTTATCACATCAGTGGCGATAAATATTCCCGGGCTGTCGCGACAGCCGCCAAGGGCCTGCCCGTGCTGCTCCCGTCCCTGGCGGATCTGCTCCCACCGTCCGATATTCTGGACGCTCTGGACGGCATTCTCTTTACCGGCTCTCCTTCCAATGTAGAACCTTTTCATTACCAGGGCCCGCCCAGTGCGCCAGGCACTGCTCATGATCCTGCACGGGACGCCACCACCTTGCCGCTGATCCGCGCCGCTGTCGAGGCGGGCATCCCGGTGCTGGGCATTTGCCGAGGTTTCCAGGAGATGAACGTAGCCTTTGGCGGCAGCCTGCATCAGAAAGTTCATGAAGTCGGAACGTTCATCGATCATCGTGAAGACGATACTCAAGCGGTGGATGTTCAATACGGCCCTGCCCACGCCGTGCATATCCAGTCTGGCGGCGTATTGGCAGGCCTGGGGCTGCCCCAGCTGATAGAGGTCAATTCGATCCACAGCCAAGGCATCGAGCGCCTGGCACCTGGGTTGCGGGCCGAAGCGGTGGCCCCCGATGGGCTGATCGAGGCTATTTCAGTGCCAGAAGGCAAGGCTTTTGCTTTAGGTGTGCAATGGCACCCCGAATGGGAGGTAAGCTCTAACCCGCGCTACCTTGCGATTTTCCAGGCATTTGGCGATGCCTGCCGAGCAAGGGCAACACAACGCGACGCCGATGCGTCAAACAACGCCTGACGACTAATAGCAGTCAGGAAACTCACGCCTAGAGGCATTTATGAGTAACAACCTCGACCAGCTCACCGATTGGTTGAAAGACCACAAGATCACAGAAGTCGAATGCATGATTGGCGACCTCACCGGTATCACCCGGGGCAAGATCTCGCCGACCAACAAGTTCATTGCCGAGAAAGGCATGCGCCTGCCCGAGAGCGTTCTGCTCCAGACCGTTACGGGCGACTATGTCGAAGACGACATCTATTACGAACTGCTCGACCCCGCCGACATCGACATGATCTGTCGCCCGGACGAGAACGCAGTCTTCCTTGTGCCCTGGGCCATCGAGCCCACTGCCCAGGTCATCCACGACGCCTACGACAAGCAGGGCAACCCCATCGAGCTGTCGCCGCGCAACGTGCTCAAGAAAGTACTCAAGCTCTACGCCGACAAGGGTTGGCAGCCGATCGTCGCGCCGGAAATGGAGTTCTACCTGACCAAGCGCAGCGACGACCCGGACTTTCCGCTGCAACCGCCCATTGGCCGCTCCGGGCGCCCGGAAACCGGCCGCCAGTCATTCTCGATCGAAGCGGCCAACGAATTCGACCCGCTGTTCGAAGACGTCTACGACTGGTGCGAACTGCAGGAACTGGACCTCGATACCCTGATCCACGAGGACGGCACGGCGCAGATGGAAATCAATTTCCGTCATGGCGATGCCCTGTCCCTGGCCGACCAGATCCTGGTGTTCAAGCGCACCATGCGCGAAGCGGCACTCAAGCACGACGTGGCTGCCACCTTCATGGCCAAGCCCATGACCGGCGAGCCGGGCAGTGCGATGCACCTGCACCAGAGCATCATCGACAAGGAAACCGGCAAGAACGTCTTCTCCAATGAAGACGGGACCATGAGCGATCTGTTCCTGCACCACATCGGTGGCCTGCAGAAATTCATCCCCGAGCTGTTGCCGCTGTTCGCCCCCAACGTCAACTCGTTCCGCCGCTTCCTGCCGGACACGTCGGCGCCGGTGAACGTGGAGTGGGGCGAAGAGAACCGCACCGTGGGCCTGCGTGTGCCGGATGCCGGGCCGCAGAACCGGCGGGTGGAAAACCGCTTGCCGGGCGCCGACGCCAACCCGTACCTGGCGATTGCCGCCAGCCTGCTGTGTGGCTTCATCGGCATGGTCGAAGGCATCAACCCGAGCGCGCCGGTGGTGGGCCGAGGCTACGAACGCCGCAACCTGCGTTTGCCGCTGACCATCGAAGACGCCCTGGAACGCATGGAAAACAGCACCACCATCGAGAAATACCTGGGCAAGAAATTCATCACAGGCTACGTCGCGGTCAAGCGGGCCGAGCATGAAAACTTCAAGCGCGTCATCAGTTCGTGGGAGCGGGAATTCCTGCTCTTCGCCGTCTGAAGCGCCGGGCGAGGCTGCTTCAGGCAGCTTCGCCCTCACCGATAAAAGGAGAATTGGCATGACCCGCAACAACCCGCAAACCCGTGAATGGCAGGCCCTGAGCAACGATCACCACCTGGCGCCGTTCAGTGACTTCAAGCAGCTCAAAGAGAAAGGCCCGCGCATCATCACCCACGCCAAGGGTGTCTACCTCTGGGACAGTGAAGGCAACAAGATCCTCGACGGCATGGCCGGCCTCTGGTGTGTGGCCGTCGGTTATGGCCGCGAGGAACTGGCCGATGCCGCCAGCCAACAGATGCGCGAGCTGCCGTACTACAACCTGTTCTTCCAGACCGCCCACCCGCCGGTGCTGGAATTGTCCAAAGCCATCGCCGACATCGCCCCTGAAGGCATGAACCACGTGTTCTTCACCGGTTCCGGCTCCGAGGGCAACGACACCATGCTGCGGATGGTCCGCCACTATTGGGCGATCAAGGGCCAGCCGAACAAGAAAGTCATCATCAGCCGCAAGAACGGTTATCACGGTTCGACCGTGGCCGGCGCGAGCCTGGGCGGCATGACCTATATGCACGAGCAGGGCGACCTGCCGATCCCGGGCATTGTCCACATCGCCCAACCTTACTGGTTCGGCGAAGGCGGCGACATGAGCCCCGAAGAGTTCGGCGTGTGGGCGGCCAACCAGTTGGAAGAAAAGATCCTGGAGCTCGGCGTGGACAACGTCGGTGCCTTCATCGCCGAGCCGATCCAGGGCGCTGGCGGCGTGATCGTGCCGCCGGACAGCTACTGGCCGCGCATGAAGGAAATCCTCGCCAAGTACGACATCCTGTTCGTGGCCGACGAAGTGATCTGTGGCTTCGGTCGTACCGGTGAGTGGTTCGGTACCGACTATTACGGGTTGAAACCGCACATGATGACCATCGCCAAGGGCCTGACCTCCGGCTACATCCCCATGGGCGGGCTGATCGTGCGTGACGACGTGGTCGCGGTGCTCAATGAAGGCGGCGACTTCAACCACGGGTTTACCTATTCCGGTCACCCGGTGGCCGCGGCAGTGGCCCTGGAAAACATCCGCATCCTGCGCGACGAAAAGATCATCGAGCGCGTCCATGCTGAAACGGCACCCTATTTGCAGAAGCGTTTGCGGGAACTGAACGATCATCCGCTGGTGGGTGAAGTGCGCGGTGTCGGTTTGCTGGGGGCGATCGAGCTGGTTCAGGACAAGGCCACGCGCAAGCGCTACGAAGGCAAGGGCGTGGGCATGATCTGCCGGCAGTTCTGCTTCGATAACGGGCTGATCATGCGCGCGGTGGGCGACACCATGATCATTGCGCCGCCGCTGGTGATCAGCAAGGCCGAGATTGATGAATTGGTGACCAAGGCGCGGCAGTGCCTGGACCTGACGCTCAGTGCGTTGCAAGGCTAAGTGCTAGGCTCTGAGCGAGGTGCCTGCAAGGGCCTCGCCCAGCGAGAATAAAAGGCTGGGCTTGTGTTGAAAGCCTGGCCTGTAACTTGCCAGACTACCGGCTGTTCAAGTTGCCCGCGAGCCGGCTACTGAACTGTGGCTAAGAAGAATAACTGGAGCATTTTTTCATGAAGGCATTAGGTATGAAGATAGCTGGCAAGACCCTCCTCGCCATGTCCCTGATGGGCGTGATGGCGGGCGCTGTTCAGGCGGACGACAAAGTGCTGCACGTCTATAACTGGTCCGACTACATTGCGCCGGATACCGTCGCCAAGTTCGAGAAAGAGTCGGGGATCAAGGTCGTCTACGACGTGTTCGACAGCAACGAAACCCTGGAAGCCAAGTTGCTGGCCGGCAAGTCCGGTTATGACATCGTGGTGCCGTCGAACAACTTCCTGGCCAAGCAGATCAAGGCCGGGGTCTACCAGAAACTCGACAAGTCCAAGTTGCCCAACTGGAAAAACCTGAACACCGACCTGCTCAAGGCCGTTTCGGTGAGCGACCCGGGCAACGAACATGCCTTCCCGTACATGTGGGGTTCGATCGGCATTGGTTTCAACGCCGAGAAGGTCAAGGCGGCCCTGGGTGCCGACGCGCCGACCAACTCGTGGGACCTGCTGTTCAAGCCGGAAAACGCGGCCAAGCTGAAATCCTGCGGCATCAGCTTCCTCGATTCGCCGACCGAGATGATCCCGGTGGCGCTGCACTACCTGGGCTACCCGACCGACAGCCAGGACAAGAAACAACTGGCTGAAGCCGAGGCGCTGT
The DNA here is from genome assembly GCF_018325865.1 of Pseudomonas sp. St386. Taxonomy (NCBI): domain Bacteria; kingdom Pseudomonadati; phylum Pseudomonadota; class Gammaproteobacteria; order Pseudomonadales; family Pseudomonadaceae; genus Pseudomonas; species Pseudomonas sp. St386. Next base: position 6,498,577 of record NZ_AP021900.1, on the reverse strand, counting down.
TCCTCAAGATCCGTCCTTCGATCGGCTACTTCCACTCCTCCAAGTACATCTCCGACCTGGCCAACGGCAACATCTGCGTAGCGGTCGGCTACTCGGGCGACATCTACCAGGCCAAGTCCCGTGCTGCCGAAGCCGGCGGCAAGGTTAAAGTCAGCTACAACATTCCGAAGGAAGGTGCTGGCAGCTTCTTCGACATGGTCGCCATCCCCAAGGATGCCGAGAACGTCGAGGGTGCCTACAAGTTCATGACCTTCCTGCAGAAGCCGGAAATCATGGCTGAAATCACCGACACCGTGAGCTTCCCGAACGGCAACGCGGCCTCCACGCCGCTGGTCAACAAGGAAATCACCAGCGACCCGGGCATCTACCCGCCGGCAGACGTGCAAGCCAAGCTTTACGCGATTGCCGACCTGCCCGCCGCGACCCAGCGGATCATGACCCGCAGCTGGACCAAGATCAAATCCGGTAAATAAGCCGGCCTGAAGCATCTTCCTGTTGTCGCTGCCATCGCGGCGGCGGCAACAGGAGCAATTAAATAACTAAAAGTTTTGCTGGATCGGTTTATCGAGGGTAAGTTGCGCGCCGGTTTTGTTGCAGGGCCTCTCTTGGCCAAGTAACGGGGGCAACTTGGGCCCAACTATTTAAGAGGACCTCCACGTGCCAGTCTTTTCTTTGTTACGTAACGCCTTGCTGGTCGGCGCCGGTCTGACGCTCGCCGTCAGCGTCCAGGCTGCCTCCACCGTGCATATTTATAATTGGTCGGACTACATCGGCGAGACCACCCTGGCGGATTTCGAAAAAGCCACTGGCATCAAGCCGGTGTATGACGTGTTCGATTCCAACGAAACCCTGGAAGGCAAGTTGCTGGCCGGGCGTACCGGTTACGACGTGGTGGTGCCGTCCAACCACTTCCTGGGCAAGCAGATCAAGGCCGGGGCGTTCCAGAAGCTCGACAAGGCGCAGTTGCCCAACTACGCCAACCTCGACCCTGCGCTGCTCAAGCGCCTGGAAAAGAACGACCCAGGCAACCAGTACGCCGTGCCTTACCTGTGGGGCACCAACGGCATCGGCTACAACGTCGAGAAGATCAAGGCAGTCCTGGGCGTCGAGAAGATCGATTCGTGGGCCATGCTGTTCGAGCCGGAAAACATCAAGAAGCTGTCCAGCTGCGGTGTTTCGTTCCTCGACTCGGGCGACGAGATGATCCCGGCGATGCTCAATTACCTGGGCCTGAACCCCAACAGCGAAGACCCTGAAGACTACAAGAAGGCCGAAGCCCAGCTCCTCAAGATCCGGCCTTACGTGACTTACTTCAACTCCTCCAAGTACATCTCCGATCTGGCCAACGGCGAGATCTGCGTGGCCGCCGGTTTCTCCGGCGACATCTTCCAGGCCCGCGCCCGTGCGAGTGAAGCCGGCAAGGGCGTCGAAATCGCCTACGTGATCCCCAAGGAAGGCGGCAATCTCTGGTTCGACATGCTGGCGATCCCGCGTGACGCCACCAACGTCAAGCAAGCGCATGCCTTCATCAACTATGTGCTCAAGCCTGAGGTCATCGCCCAGGTCAGCGATGTTGTCGGTTATGCCAACCCGAACCCGAAGGCTGGCGAACTGATGGACCAGAAAGTGCGCACCGATGAAGCGGTGTACCCACCGCAAGCGGTCGTCGACAAGCTCTACGTCAACTCCGAGTTGCCCCCCAAGATCCAACGACTCATGACCCGCAGCTGGACCAAGGTCAAGTCGGGTAAATAACGTCAACACTCTTAGGTTCGTCCGCGTGGGGCGAACTGCAAATTCTGTGGGAGTTTCGTAAATGGCAGTTGCCTCCGGCGCCTATAAGAAAGCCCTCGAGGGCGACCAGACACCCAAGCAGGTGTTGGTCAAAATCGACCGGGTCACGAAGAAGTTCGACGAGACGATTGCCGTGGACGATGTGTCCCTGGAAATCAAGAAAGGCGAGATCTTCGCCTTGCTCGGCGGTTCGGGATCGGGCAAATCCACCTTGCTGCGCATGCTGGCCGGTTTCGAGCGGCCCACCGAAGGGCGGATTTACCTCGACGGTGTGGACATCACCGACATGCCGCCCTACGAGCGGCCGATCAACATGATGTTCCAGTCCTACGCCTTGTTCCCCCACATGACCGTGGCGCAGAACATCGCCTTCGGCTTGCAGCAGGACAAGATCCCGAAAGCCGAGGTCGATGCCCGCGTGGCTGAAATGCTCAAGCTGGTGCAGATGAGCCAGTACGCCAAGCGCAAGCCACACCAGCTCTCCGGCGGCCAGCGCCAGCGCGTGGCCCTGGCCCGTTCCCTGGCCAAGCGGCCGAAGCTGTTGTTGCTCGACGAGCCGATGGGGGCCCTGGACAAGAAGCTGCGCTCGCAAATGCAACTTGAGCTGGTGGAGATCATCGAGCGGGTTGGCGTGACTTGCGTCATGGTGACCCACGATCAGGAAGAGGCCATGACCATGGCCGAGCGCATCGCGATCATGCACCTGGGCTGGATCGCCCAGATCGGCAGCCCGATCGACATCTACGAAACCCCGACCAGCCGGCTGGTCTGCGAGTTCATCGGCAACGTCAACATCTTCGAGACTGAAGTGGTGGACGACGCCGAAGGCCACGCGGTGCTGACCTGCAAGGACCTGGACCGCAACATCTACGTGGGCCACGGCATCAGCACCTCGGTGCAGGACAAGTCGGTGACCTACGCCATCCGCCCGGAAAAACTGCTGGTCACCGCCGAACAACCGACCTGCGAGAACAACTGGTCCAGCGGCAAGGTCCATGACATCGCGTACCTGGGTGGCCACTCGGTGTTCTACGTCGAGTTGCCGAGCGGCAAGCTGGTGCAGTCCTTCGTCGCCAACGCCGAACGCCGCGGCCAGCGTCCGACTTGGGGCGACCAGGTATTCGTCTGGTGGGAAGACGACAGCGGCGTGGTGCTTCGCTCATGAACCTGCGCAAACTCAAACGCCGACTCGATCGAATAACGCCCGGTGGCCGCCAACTGGTCATCGGGGTGCCCTTCATCTGGCTGTTCCTGTTCTTCATGTTGCCGTTCTTCATTGTCCTGAAGATCAGCTTCGCCGAAGCCGACGTGGCCATCCCGCCGTACACCGAGATCTACAGCTACGTCGACCAGAAGCTGCAGGTGCTGCTCAACCTCGCCAACTACGCGATGCTGAGCGAGGACGAGCTGTACATTGCCGCCTACCTTGGCTCGCTGAAGATGGCGCTGATCAGCACCGTCTTGTGCCTGCTGATCGGTTATCCGATGGCCTATGGCATCGCCAATGCCCGCAAAGAGATGCAGACAGTGCTGGTGCTGCTGATCATGATGCCGACCTGGACCGCGATCCTGATCCGCGTCTACGCGTGGATGGGCATCCTCAGCAACAACGGTTTGCTCAACGGTTTTTTGCTGAGCATGGGTTGGATCAGCGAACCGCTGCAAATCCTCAACACCAACCTGGCGGTCTATATCGGGGTCGTCTACTCCTATCTGCCGTTCATGATCCTGCCGTTGTACGCCAACCTGGTGAAGCATGACCCCAGCCTGTTGGAAGCCGCGTCGGACCTGGGTTCGAGCACCTTCAACAGCTTCTGGAAAATCACCGTGCCGCTGTCCAAGAACGGCATCGTCGCCGGTTGCATGCTGGTGTTCATCCCCGTGGTGGGTGAGTTCGTGATCCCGGAACTGCTGGGCGGCCCCGAAACCCTGATGATCGGCAAAGTGCTGTGGCAGGAATTCTTCAACAACCGTGACTGGCCGGTGGCATCCGCCCTGGCGGTGGTGATGCTGGCGATCCTGATCGTGCCCATCATCCTGTTCAACCGCAGTCAGGCCAAAGAAATGGAGGGCAAGGAATGAAGCGCTTCAGTTTTTCAAGCCTGATGCTGGTGCTGGGTTTGCTGTTCATCTACGCACCGATGCTGATTCTGGTGATCTACTCGTTCAACGCCTCGAAGCTGGTGACGGTGTGGGGCGGTTGGTCGATCAAGTGGTACGTCGGCCTGCTGGACAACAGCCAGCTGATGGGTTCGGTGTTGCGCTCGCTGGAAATCGCCTGCTACACGGCGATTGCCGCGGTGGCCCTGGGTACGCTGGCGGCTTTCGTGCTGACTCGCATCACCCACTTCAAGGGCCGCACGCTGTTCGGCGGCCTGGTCACCGCGCCGTTGGTGATGCCGGAAGTCATCACTGGCCTGTCGCTGTTGCTGCTGTTCGTGGCCATGGCCCAGATGATTGGCTGGCCTCAGGAGCGTGGCATCGTCACGATCTGGATCGCCCACACCACGTTCTGCGCGGCCTATGTGGCGGTGGTGGTCTCGGCGCGCTTGCGTGAGCTGGACCTGTCCATCGAAGAAGCGGCGATGGACCTCGGTGCGCGGCCTTGGAAGGTGTTCTTTTTGATCACCATCCCGATGATCGCACCGTCACTGGCGGCGGGGGAATGATGTCGTTCGCGCTGTCCCTGGATGACCTGGTACTGGCGAGCTTCGTCTCCGGCCCTGGCTCGACGACCTTGCCGATGGAAGTGTTCTCGGCGGTACGCCTGGGGGTAAAACCGGAAATCAACGCCGTGGCGAGCCTGATCCTGCTGGCGGTGTCGCTGGTGACTTTCCTGGTCTGGTACTTCAGCCGCCGCGCCGAAGAAAGCCGTAAGCGGGCGATCCAGCAAGCGATCGAAGAAAGCGCCGCCGACTCCTGGAAACAACCGGAAGTACGCAGGGCAGAGACCGCATCGGTCTAAACCTGTGGGAGCGGGCTTGCTCGCGAAAGCGGTGTGGCAGTCAATGAAAGTGTTGAATGTCAGGCCGCCATCGCGAGCAAGCTTGGCTCCCACAGGGTTTTTGGGTTGCCTATAAATCCGCGGCCAAACGCAGATCCAATGTGGGAGCGGGCTTGCTCGCGAAAGCGGTGTGGCAGTCAATGAAAGTGTTGAATGTCAGGCCGCCATCGCGAGCAAGCTCGGCTCCCACAGGTTTTTGGGTTGCCTATAAATCCGCGGCCAAACGCAGATCCAATGTGGGAGCGGGCTTGCTCGCGAAAGCGGTGTGGTAGTCGATGAAGAGGTTGAATGTCAGGCCGCCATCGCGAGCAAGCTCGGCTCCCACAGGGTTTTTGGGTTGCCTGTAAATCCGCGCCGAATGCAAATCCCATTGTGGGAGCGAGCTTGCTCGCGAAAGCGGTGTGGCAGTCAATGAAAGTGTTGAATGTCAGGCCGCCATCGCGAGCAAGCTCGGCTCCCACAGGTTTTTGGGTTGCCTATAAATCCGCGGCCAAACGCAGATCCAATGTGGGAGCGGGCTTGCTCGCGAAAGCGGTGTGGCAGTCAATGAAAGTGTTGAATGTCAGGCCGCCATCGCGAGCAAGCTCGGCTCCCACAGGTTTTTGGGTTGCCTATAAATCCGCGCCGAATGCAAATCCCATTGTGGGAGCGGGCTTGCTCGCGAAAGCGGTGTGGCAGTCAATGAAAATGTTGAATGCCAGGCCGCCATCGCGAGCAAGCTCGGCTCCCACAGGTTTTTGGGTTGCCTATAAATCCGCGGCCAAACGCAGATCCAATGTGGGAGCGGGCTTGCTCGCGAAAGCGGTGTGGCAGTCAATGAAAGTGTTGAATGTCAGGCCGCCATCGCGAGCAAGCTTGGCTCCCACAGGGTTTTTGGGTTGCCTATAAATCCGCGGCCAAACGCAGATCCAATGTGGGAGCGGGCTTGCTCGCGAAAGCGGTGTGGCAGTCAATGAAAGTGTTGAATGTCAGGCCGCCATCGCGAGCAAGCTCGGCTCCCACAGGTTTTTGGGTTGCCTATAAATCCGCGGCCAAACGCAGATCCAATGTGGGAGCGGGCTTGCTCGCGAAAGCGGTGTGGTAGTCGATGAAGAGGTTGAATGTCAGGCCGCCATCGCGAGCAAGCTCGGCTCCCACAGGTTTTTGGGTTGCCTATAAATCCGCGGCCAAACGCAGATCCAATGTGGGAGCGAGCTCGCTCGCGATAGCGGTGGGCAGGTATTGGCCCTTCACTTCTTCAACGCGTCATGGGCCTCCAGCGCGCGCAGGGAGTAGATGTAGGCCGCGCCCGCGTTCAGGGACACCGCGGTGGCGAGGGTGGCGGCGATTTCTTCGCGGGTGGCGCCGGCCTTGATGGCGGCGTCGGTGTGTACGCCGATGCAACCGTCACAGCGCGTGGTGATGGCGACGGCGATGGAGATCAGCTCACGGGTCTTGGCGTCGAGCACGTCGTTTTCAGCCGCGGCTTCGTCCAGGGCCATGTAGGCCTTGACCATCTTCGGATTGCTTTTGCCCAGGGCGCCAAAGGCGCTCTTGATGGTAGGCAGCAGCTCGGACCAGTTATTGAACATAGCGTTGACTCCTAGTGGGAAAGGCGGGATTGCGCCCTTGTAGTCTTGACCATCAATGACGATCAAGCCCGGGTGGCGATGAAAAAGACTTGCGCGCCCGCTTCAGGGCGCCCGTGCCGGCAACAGTTTCAAGGTGCCATGGGTATTGGCCGTCACTTCTTCCTCGGCCAGGTGCGCCTGGTGATATAGCCCTTCTATGTACGCCTCGGCCTGGTCCTCGTAATGCTTGTCGAACGGCACGCCGCTCTGGCCGACGGGGTTGATGGTGACGCTGTGGGTCGGGTCGGCGAAGTCGATGATGCGCCGCGTCGAAGGCCCGTAGGTCACCGGCCAGGGCGCCGGACCGATTTTGGCGGAGAGGTTGTTGGGCACCTCGTGGGTACCCGGTGCGGCGAACGGGCCGACGTTGAAGATCCGGTCCAGCGGCTTTTGCAGGCCCAGCGGGTGGCCGTGGGTCAGGGTGTGGGCCTTGCCCCATTGCCATTGCGTGGCATCGTCGCCGAAGGTGACCTTCAGGTGCGCCAGGCTCTTGTCCCAGGCCTTTTTCACGGTATCGGCACGGGTCTCCGTGCCAAGGGTTGTGCGGTCATCCCACCACGGTGAATCCTTTGAAGCCGCCATGCGTGGAAGGGCTGCGTCGATCACCCGGGTCGACAGCGCGGTTTCGAAGAGGCCATCGCCCAGTTCATCGTGCAGGGCCGCGTCGGCCAGATTGAACAGGAACTGGTTGAACAGCGTGGCACTGGTGGAGTCCAGGGGGTAATCGCCCGGCCATTGAGCCAGTTGTTCCACCCATTTTTGTTCCTGTGGGTCGCTGACCACTTCACGCAGCACCGGCAGCAAAGGCGCGAGCAGGCGAGGGCCGTAGGCGGTGGTGGTGCCCAGTTGCAGTTTCTGGGTGGTTTCGATGTCCCACTTCGCCTGCTTGTCGCTGAGTTGGTGGTTGAGTTGCTGGCCGCGGTCGGCGAGGTTGTAGTAACCCGGGATCTCGATGCCGCTGGCCGGCACCGGCTGGAAATTGGCCGAGACGATGTAGCCCCGCGCCGGGTTCTCTTCCTGCGGGTTGCTGGTGAACGGATAGAAGCCTTCCTTTTCCGCCTCCGGGCTGCTGCCATCGAGAATAAAGCCGGGCTTCACGCCGGCCGGCCGCTTGGGTAATTGCGCGGCGGCCCACCAGCCGATGTCCCCCTTGGCGTTGGCCCACACTACGTTCAGCCCCGGTGCGTGGATCTTGGCCGAAGCGCCACGGGCCTTGGCGAGGGTGTCGGCGCGGTTGAGCTGGTAAAAAGCCTCGAGGATCGGGTTGCGGCTTTCCAGGAATCCCCACCACATGGCGACCGGGGTCTTGCCGGCATTCGCGCCGAGGGCGTCGTTGACGATCGGACCGTGGGGCGACTGGCGCAGCACCAGCGTCACTGGCGCCTGGCCCTTGACCGCGATCTGCTGTTCGCTGCGGGTCATGTCCACCCATTTGTCGCGATACCAGACCTGTTCGGGATTGTCCGGGTTGACCTTCTCGGCGATCAGGTCCAGGTCGTCGTTCTGGAACATGGTGATGCTCCAGCCAAAATCGCGGTTCATGCCCAGCGTCGCGAAGGGCAGCAGCGCCTGGTACTGCCCGTAGAGTTCGAACCCCGGGGCCGACAAGTGCGCCTCGTACCACACCGAAGGTGTGGAAAAACGGATGTGCGGGTCACCCGCCAGCAACGGCTTGCCGCTGTGGGTGCGGCTGCCGGAAACCGCCCAGGCATTGCTGCCCTCGAACTGCGGCAGGCCGTTATCAGCCAGGGCCTGCTCGCTCAGGCGGGCCAGGGCATTGAGGTCTTTCCAGTCGGCGGCCGCCAGCGGCAGGCCGCCCTTGCGACCTTCGGCCAGCACGCCCTGAGGCTGCCAGTCGAGGTCGAAAATGTTCAGGTAGTTGGCACCCAGGACATCGCGCACGTAGGTCAGCAGGGGTTCGGTGCGAAAGGCCGCGGCGAAGCTGTAGGCCATGTAGCCGGTAATGCTCACGGTGTCTTCGGCGGTGAAGGGGCGCTTGGGAATGCCTAGCACATCGAATTCCACGGGCCGGGTGTGGCTGTCCTGATAGGCGTTGATGCCGTCCAGGTAGGCTTGCATGGCGATCCAGGCCGGGGATTGTGGGTCCTGCTCGGTCACATAGGCCGCGGCACGCTCGCGGATCCGCAGGCTGCGCATCAGCTTGTCGGTGTCGAGCAGTTTCGGCCCCAGCACCTCGGCCAGCTCACCACGGGCGAGGCGGCGCATGATCTCCATCTGGAATAGCCGATCCTGGGCATGGACATAACCGAGGGCGCGGTACAGGTCGGTTTCGTTCTCGGCACGGATATGCGGCACACCGCGTTCGTCGTAGCGCACCGTCACCGAGCCATGCAGCCCTTGCAGCTGCACCGTGCCCTGGCGGGTGGGCTGCTTGCTGTAGAGGTAGCCGCCCGCGACGATGATCGCGGTGACGATCAATGACAGGAAGGCGATGAGGGTGCGTTTCATGGTGATTCCTTATTCTGGTGACAGCGGCTCCATGGTCCCGCTGTTGATTCCCTGTTTAGCATATGGCTGCTTCCCGGTGCATCGTCCGTCGGAGGGATTTTCTCCAAGTCGCTTCGCGGGCGGGAGTATAGGCGGTGGACGATCTCGGGCAGTGGCTGGGCTTTGGAGGCCGGCGCCTTGAATCGGAAGGCTATCGTCGATCGGCACGGCAATCACGTTGGCCGTCGTCGAAGCGCAAAGGGATATGAGTCGGCGTGTGTCGCGAGGGCCGGCCACAGGAGGTTCCTGCGACCGGCGTAGGAGGGCGTTTCAACCGGTGATCGTCAAGCCATCGAACGATGGCCCGGCGGTTTCATCAGCTTGGCCGGGTAGTGGGTGCAGGTTCGTTGGACGGTCCGCCCTGGGGCCGCGCTTCGCCTCGCTCTGCCAGTTGAATGTCATCGCCAGAGGCTTTTTTGGGCCTCGGTGCCAGGCTCTGGGCCCATTCGGTACCCAGGTTAAGCCCCGCGATAGCGGTTTGCGGAACGACCTGGGTAAGGCCGCGGGTCACGTGGTAGGTATTTTCGAGGTCGCGCCGCCAGCCTTCCGGCTGGGTGTGGGGCAGGCCGTCTCGGTTTGGACTTGTCACGTTCTGCAGCGGTACGTTTGCTCGTTTGGTCAGGTCGTCTTTGCCGCTCAGCGCCTTGTTTTCGAGCGGTGCCGCCACACTGTTGGCAAAGAACGGAAGCAGCGTCAGGCCGGAGGAGAAGAAGGTTGTGACAATTTGCTCCATTTTTTCCCGCACTTCCGGGTTTTCACCCACCGCGGCTGCGTCCCCCACGGCTGTACGCATGGCGACACCTTCGCCTACGCCAACGATCCGGTTGGCGTAGTCGCTGACGTTGGTCATGCTGATCGGGTTGAGCTTTCCTGTCGCTTCGGAAAACGCCTTGGGTAACAGTTCGCTCCAGTTGCGGTTTTCCTTTGTCACCCGGTAGGTGGGAATCTCCTCGTCACCGTGGGTTTGCGCATATTTCGCCACTGCCTGGCCGCCCGCCATGAAGGTGCCGCCCACTGCGGAGGCCGTCGTGCGGGCGACGATGCCGCCGGCGTTTACCGAAGTGAATTGATCAATGGTATCGCGCACAGCATGGGCGGCACCGAAGGCGAGGTAGCCGGTGAAGTCACCACTCATGGTGCCAAAGTTGTTCGCGTTCTGTTTGAGCTTGAAGTCGTTGCGCTTTTGCTCCTGTGTGAGGTTGAGGGCATCGCGTCCAGCGTTCTCGACCCGACGTCCGTCCTGCGTGACGACTTGCAAGGCCTTGGGATAGACCGACATCGGATCGACTTTTTCCAGGCCGGCGCCGATGGTCTTGTCGACGACGACCTGGACGAATGGGCGGATGCCGTCGCTGATCACCTTGTGAGCGGCGCCAAGGACAGTCGAGGTCGCCGCGACATGCTTGCCGTAGGAGGCGTCCGCCATTTTTTCATCAATCGACGCAGTGATTGCGCCAAAGTGGCCCGCAGACGCCACTCCCTGCGGGATCCCAGCCCCGGCGAACACCGCCAGGCCGGTTACAAAGCCGCTCTTGGTCTTGAGGTCGGCGACATAGTCCTGGCGTGCGACGTTCTTCAGCGCGGTATCCAGCACCTCGTTTTTCTTCGTCGCCGTTGCCAGTTCGCTTGGCGTGTTCGGCTTGTCGTCATCGGTCTTGAGCAACTCGCCAAGCTCCCCCTGGACTTCGCGCAACTGGCCCAGTTGATCTTTCGCCTGGTCTCGTTCGGGTTGGGAAAGGCTCTCGTTGGTCGCTGCACTTTGCGCGTGCTCGATTCGGCTTTCCATGAAGGTGTTCAAGCGCGTGGGCATGTCTTGCGTCATGGCTTGCATGACACCTTTGGCATAACCGCGGAAGGCTTCATGGCTATTTTGCAGCAGTTGGCGATCGTTCCCTTCCGGGTTTTATCGATGACTTCCTGGCACAACGAATGATAGGCACCAAGGGTATTACCCATGCGCTCGCAGTGTTTGTCCCAGACGGCTTTGAAACCGCCGTCCTCTTTCCTGTCATCCTCGTTCTTGCCCAGGTACTCGTTGAAGTCCTTGACGAATGCTTCGGTTTCTTCGTGGCCCGACAGCATCGGGTGCGGCGTGCCGCCGAGTTCGGCGAGATGCTTCTGTACATCTTGATAACTTGTGCCTGGCGCGTAGCCCAATACTTTGCCCTCCAGGCTCATATGCTCACGTGCATAGCCGATGGGGTCGCTCTCAGGGTTTTTCTTGCCGAGGCTGTTGACCAGTCCTGTCAGGCGCTGCTGCCTGGTCCTGAGTGTTTGCTGGGTCTTGTCGGACGCCTGTCCTTCGAAGTGATAAGGCACCAGGGGATTCGTGGAGGGCCGAACCTGCCCCGAGAGGCTGGTTCCCACCGGCGTGATCCGATCGTCCTGCTGGTGCAACGCCGCCGAGCTGGTGCTTCGTCCTACTGATAAATCTGGCATGTCGTGCTCTCCTAGATTGACAGGGCACTGTTGAGCCCGGTGCTACGGGGGGTGGGTTTGTGCTGGGCGGTCTTGGCGGTGTCGTTTGGGTTGGCGCCGTCGAAGAAGTAGCCATCGCGCCAAATCAGCGCCATGTCGGCGGCACCGCCCATCAGCCCGAGCAGGCGCTCGGCCGTGAGGGTTTCCAGGGGGACGTGGCCGATCAGGATCACCTGTTCGCTGTCGCGGTTGTAGGACAGGGAAGGGCAGAACGCGCCGCTCAGCAGGTACAGGTTGGTTTCCAGCAGCCGTTGCAGGACCGCTTCCCGATTCGCCACCGGCAATGGCCCGAAGCTGCAGTAGATAAAGACGTCTCCCTCACCCACGCCAGGGGTGTGCTTCAGGGAAAAGTCCACATCCTTGACCGACAGGTTCGCCTGCTCGTAGAACGCTGACGGGGTAGGAATCATTGTGAGTTCGCAGAGCTGATCGATCAGCTTGCAATAGGTGGGTGACGCCATGAGTGACCTCGCATTGTCATCCAGGCGCCGACGAGCGCCTGCTGCCCATGGTGAGTGACACCTGCGGCATTTCGGTTCCAACTGCACGCCGCTGCCGTCCGATGGCGATGATCGAGGTGATCGGCGTGGAACCGCTGTCCGGTGATCTGCCACCCAATGGCGCCACCTCATTCAAGGTTGACCGCCCATGCCCCGATCACTTGCACCTTTGCCGGCCCTTCGATTCGTCCCTAAAGGGTTGTCCATGCTGGCCATGGGGACCTTGCTGTATGGCTGCCAGCACCTCGAACCGCAGTTGACCATCGGCGATCCGTTCGCCAACGAGCCTTACCGCTCGCAACTGCGCTGGCTTGAACCGGCGCCTACGGACACGATCATCCAGATCAGCGAGTCATCCCCGCAAAACGGTGGCGGCAGCCTGTGGACGCGCATGCGCCAGGGTTTTTCCTTGCAGGCCAAGACCCAGGGTGTGGCGCGCATCGATGAGCAGCGCCGCTGGCTGATGGATCGCCCGGCTTTTCTCACCCAGACCGGGCGCGCCGGCAGCCGTTACTTGCACTTCATCGTGGGTGAACTGAACAAGCGCAACATGCCGCTGGAACTGGCGCTGTTGCCAGCCATCGAGAGCGGGTTCAATCCGAACGCCCAATCGCCTGCCCAGGCCCTGGGCCTCTGGCAATTCATTCCCGCCACGGGGCGCCGTTATCAATTGCAGCAGCGGGGGACTATGACGAGCGCCGGGACATTCCGTCATCGACGCGGGCCGCCCTGGATTATTTGTCCTACCTGCACGATTACTTCGACGGCGACTGGCTGCTGGCGCTGGCCGCCTACAACGCCGGGGAGGGGCGCGTACGCGACGCGATCACGCGCAATCGCGCCCGCGGCCTGGCGACCAACTATTGGAACCTGTCGTTGCCCGGCGAGACCCAGAACTATGTGCCGCGGCTGCTGGCGCTGTCGCAGTTGGTGAATACGCCCGCCGACTATGGCGTGAGCCTGGCGCCCATCGCCGACCAGCCGTATTTCCAGATGGTCGCCTTGGCGCAGCCCGTGGACCTGGCGCACCTGGCACAGTTGTCCGGTGTTCATGAGCGAGAGTTGCGCATGCTCAACCCTGCCGTGCGTGGCCGGGCCAGGGGACGCTTGCTGATGCCCCTGGATGCGTCGCACAGGTTGCTGGCCCAGCCGGACATGATCGCCAAGGCCGCGCTGCCCCGCGTGGCCGGTAGCGAAGAACAAGTGGTTGCCTCACCCGATACCGATACGGCCGAGCCGCAAGTGGCGGAGGTGGTAGTGCCGCCAGGGGTGTGAGCCGGTTGCTTCCAGAAGCGGAACGCGGAGCGTCCCTGGCGGCATTCCCACGCGGAGCGTGAGGAACGATCTTCCACAACTCCCCACAACCTGATCTTTCGCTTAAATGAATAGCATTGAGCTGATCATCCAGGGCCTACAGGCAGCCCATCGCGACATTGGCCAGGCCGCGTGCGCGTGGGTCCATCAAGACGTAGGAGCCAATGGTGTTGCAGGCGAAGCCGAATGCCACGCCGCGTTCAGGGTCGGCAAACCCGATGGTGCCACCGGCGCCCATGTGGCCGAACGCCTCGTTGCCCATGCCATAACTGCCGTTCGCCACGTCTGGCTGGTTGAGCATGATGCCCAGGCCGAAACGCGTTCGGGTCTGGATGGTCGGGTCGTATTCGGCGCTGTGCTCGCGCAACATTTCGTTGAGCAGCGGTGACTCCAGCAGTTGCCCATCGAGCAGGCCGGTGTAGAACGCCGCCAGGCTGCGAGCATTGCCGTGCCCGTTGGCCGCCGGTTGGGTCATGCGTTTCCAGCCCGCCTCGTTACTGCGCCCCAGCACCATGGGTGGGTTGGCGAAGGCCAGTGTGCTCATGGCGGTCGGCTCGTTGAGCACGTCCGTCAGCACCCGGCCAAACGCTTCGTCGTCGATCTCGTCTTTGGTCCGTGCCATGTAGGCGCAGCGTGCGATGGTCGCGTCGTCCAGGCCGAGGTGGAAGTCCAGCCCGAGCGGCATCGCCACTCGCTGGTGAATGCTTTGCGCCGGCGTCAGGCCATCCACCCGGCGAAGCAGTTCACCGAGGATCCAGCCGAACAGCAAGGGTGAATAGGTTTGCTGTTCTCCGGCTGCGGCCCAGGGAGTTTCCTCGGCGATCAGGTCGGTCATGGTGTGCCAGTCGTAGAGGGTTTCCGGTGCCAGGGGCGTGCGCAGCGCCGGCAGCCCGGCGCGGTGGCAAAGCACCTGGCGCACAGTGATGGATGCTTTGCCGGCGTTGGCGAATTCGGGCCAGTACTGGCAGACCGGCGTGTCCAGGTCCAGGCGTCCTTCGCCGACCAGTTGCATGATCGCCACCGCCGTGAAGGGCTTGGTGCAGGAAAACAGATTGAGCAGCGTGTCGCGCTGCCAATGGCTGTCCGGCTCCGGCCCGGCAATGCCGGCCCACAGGTCGATAACGATTTCGCCGTCAATCTGGATGCAAAGGGCGGCGCCGCGTTCGAAGGGGCTTTGCATCAGCTGGATAAACGCCGCTTTGACCGGTTCGAAACGGGTGTCGCATTGGCCATGGATAGCAAGTGCACGCGTCATGTCAGCTCCACATACGGGTTGGTGTTTCCTTTGAGTGACCGTGGCCGTGCAAACGGTTCACCGACAGGTAGACCCCATGTGGGAGCGAGCTTGCTCGCGATAGCGGTGCGTCAGCCAACATTGAAGTGACTGATACACCGCCATCGCGAGCAAGCTCGCTTCCACAGGGATCTTTTTTGGCGAGCCCTGCCACTCAGGAGCAATGATTGATGCCCCTGGAGAGTGTTCATGGCTTACGAACGTACCCTTGATTTGAATAGCGACGCGTTTCGCGGCGAGGCTTACCGGCATTATGCGGCGCTGCGCCAAGCGTCCCCGGTGTTCTTCAGCCAGGCCGAAGGGCAGCTACCGATGTGGTACGTCACCGGCGCTCGGGAAGTCGAGGAGGTGCTGCTGGACAACGAGCGCTTCGCCCGTGACCCGTCGCGGATCGATGCGCAGTTCGCTGCGATGCTCGGCGGTGAGCAATCCATCGCATTTCTTAACGACCACATGCTCAACCGCGATGGCGACAGTCATCGCCGCTTGCGTCGCCTGGTCAACAAGGCGTTCACCTTGAAGGCGGTGAACGCCCTGCGGCCGCGTATCGAACAGATCGCCGAGACCTTGCTGGAGCCCGTGCGGTCGAGCGGGCAAATGGACGTGGTGGGCCAATATGCATTCCCCTTATCGATCACCGTCATCGCTGAGCTGCTCGGCGTCCCCGCACAAGATCGTGACGATTTCCGCCGTTGGTCCCACATGATCGTCCAGCAGGTGGGGCACGACCTGAGCGAGTTGCAGCGTTGCTACAACGAATTCGCGGGCTACATGCTCGCGCTGATCGACCGGCGTCGAGCACAGCCGGGCGATGACCTGGTTTCGGCGCTGGCGCAGGTCGAGGAAGAGGGCAGCATGCTCAGCCAAAGTGAGCTGTGCAGCATGATCGCGCTGCTGATCATCGCCGGGCACGAAACGTCGGCATCGATGATCGCCAATGCGGTGCACATGCTCGTGCAGCATCCGAAGGCGCTGGCGCGATTGCGTGACGAGCCGGCGTTGATGCCTGGCGCGGTCGAGGAGTTTCTGCGCTATGACTCCTCGGTGGAGCGGGCCATGGTCCGCTTCGTTACCCGGGACACCGAACTGGCGGGACAACGTTTGCTGCGCGGGCAACTGCTGATCGCGGTGGTGGGTTCGGCCAATCGTGACGAAGCGCTGTGTGCAAATCCTGACACGCTCGACATCACTCGCCCGGCCTGCCCGCACATGTCGTTCGGTAAAGGCACGCACTATTGCCTGGGCGCCTCGTTGGCCCGGCAGGAATTGGAAATTGCATTGAACACACTTCTTCGGTGCTGCCCTGGGCTGCAATTGGCGGTCGATCCCGGCGCCGTACGCTGGCGCTATGTGCCCAACTTCAGGGGGCCGGAGGCGTTGCCGGTGTGTTGGTCGGTGGGCTGAGGTGTTCATGAAAAAGGGGCTGCTGCGCAGCCCGGCGGGAGCAAGCTCCCTCGTCACGGGTTTATCGATTGAACAGCGGGGGCTGTGAGGGCTGTGCAAAAAATGGCATCGGCTCGAATGAGCGCAGGCCCATGCCGAAAAAAGAGGCGGCTCGCCCGACTGTCCAGCCGGACGAGCCGTGGATTTACACCAGGCTGGTCTCCTTGTTTTGCGCTGGCGCTGAAAGGGTGGTGGATGCCGTGTCGCCTGGCGTCAGGTGCAGTCCATAGAGCACGACGTCCGCACGGTTATCAGCGAACCGGGCAATCCCTGGAAAGCGTCCCCATTGGGTCGCGCCAAGCCCTTGTACGCCGCGTTTGCTGGCCTCATTGTGCTCGATGATCCAGGCCACCAGCGTCTCGAAACCATACTGCCTGGCCAACACCACCGCAGCTTGGCCAAGGCGGATGCCGACGCCGCTGCCAATGTGGTCGCCGCGTACGTAGATCGACACTTCACCGGTCAATCGGCAGGCCTGGGCGCCCCAACAGAAGCGGTTGACGATCAACCAGGCAACGACTTCGCCAGCGCGTTCGAGCACGTAGATCGGATCACCCTCTTTGACGAAGCAGTCGACGAAAAACGTCATTTCCTTCAGGGAAAACGCTCTGAGCACGGGGGAGCTGGTACCTCCCAGAGCGCTTTCGTTGAAGATATCTGTCATCACCGGCAAGTCGTCGGGGGTGTAGCGGCGCACGCCACGTGGCAGGTCGGGCCGGCTGTTCAAGCGATTATTGGTCATGGCCGGGCTTCTCCATAGACGCTTCGTTTGAGTTGTTCACGCGCACGAAACAACCTTGAGCGTACGGTGCCAATGGGGACGCCCAGACGTTCGGCGGCATCGCGGTAGCTGCTCTCGGTATCGACGGCGGTCCACAGAGTATCGCGCATGTCCTTGGACAGCGCGTCCATGGCTAACAGCGTACGGTCCAACAGCCGACGGTTGTCGCACAGTTCACTCAGGTCAATGTCGTCACTGGACTCGTGGAACTCGCTTTCGTCGAAAGTAGTCAGCGGCGGCTGCGCGTAGAAGCGGCGGAAATGGTTGCGGATCAGGTTGAGGGCGATGCCGCACAACCAGGTGTCCTGCTTTGCCAGCCCTTTGAACTTCTGCTGGTTGCGCCAGGCTTCCAGGTACGTGAGCTGGATGATGTCATCGGCGTCGTCTTGATTGAGTACACGTTTTTGCACAAACAGACGCAGCTTGCGTTCCTCGCCGAAGCAGATGCCTGGCGCACCGGTGGGTGCCGGGGAGGTTTGCGGTGGGGCCATGAGATTCAGGCTGTTCATCAATAAATCCCTCTGGGTAGGTTCCATAGCGTCGATCCACATGTCGACGTTCCTCCCATCAGCAGGACCTGTGCCAAGCCCGTTTAACGAGTTATCCAATTGATAAACAAGCATTTTTATCTAGTGCTTTTGCTCTATTTGTGCAAGGTCATGCACAGGCGTCCCAAGTCCCACTGCATGAAATTGCACCGAGCAAACGCTCGGGAAGAGGCCTGTGGCCAACCCACTGGAATCGGCCAGAAAAGGTCATCACCGTGATGGAACTGAATGCTGAATCGCCGCCACCCACTGAGCGTCCGAAACCACGCTCACGGCCATCATGAAAGTAGAAGCCCCGACAAATGCGCATATTGCCGCCAACCTTGCCCAGGCCGTTTCGGCCGTCGTGGGCATAGGCACGCCTGTCGAGTCGTTCCAGGCCGTGCAGTCCAATTCGATGGAGGAGGTCGGCATGACCTTCAGCCATCACGTGGAGCGCAATACCAAGGCGCTGAGCCAGCGGCGCATCCGCAATGCTCGTAGCGAAGTGGGTCAGACGCGGGTCGAGACGCGTGAGCAATTGGAGGAGTGGTACGACCAACTTGGCCACCCAGGCAAGCAGAGCCTGGGGGCAATGGCCGCCCAGGCTGGTTTGTTGCTGCGTGGCGAGCCAGTGCTTGAAGAGGTGGTGCAGTCCACCGGTGGTGACCCGGCCCGTACCGACCTGATCCTGCAGCAAGCGTTGCGCGAGGCCGAAGTGCAAGGTCGTCTCGTCGAGGCCAAGCGTGCTCGCGACTACCTGCAGCTGTTGCGCGAGCGTTATGGCGCGCAGATCCAGGCGGGCATGAACATCGCCGAGGCCTTGCGCGCTGCGGGGGGCGATCCTGAACTGCGCCAGGCGGTACGGCGACTCTATTACGACACCGTGGTGCTCAAGCAGTCGTTGCCCACCATGATGCAGGCGTTGCTTGGTCTGTTCGGCGAGGCGGCATTCGTGCCGGGGCTGGACATGATGCGCCGGGCACTGGCTGACGACATCGCTGCGCACACACCATCACGTCCTACCGCCTTGTTGCGCACGCTGTTGATCGGCCTGGCCGCCTCGACGCAACTGGGCAGTGTCCTGCACAGCTGCCGCCGTTTGCTCGAGCAACTGGCCTACAGTTGCCCGGCCAGCCAGCTCACGGCCGTGCTGTTGCTCCAGCGCATGCTGGGGTTTGTCAGCAGTGGCCTGTCGGCGGCGGAAGTACGGCGTATCGGGCGTGAATTGGGTGGAGAAGAGGAGCGGGACCAACTGGTCTCCCTGAACGGCCTGTACCCCTTGCTCAAGCGTTTGCCGCTGCCCCTCTGGCGCGATAGCAAAAGCCGACAGACAGCGCTGAAGAACCTGCTGGTGCTGCTCGATGAGCGCTCCCGTGGCGAGCCCCGATGCCAGACCGCTGCCCCGGTGATTGGAGCGCGCTCATGATCGCCCTGTTGAACAAAGTCGCCAACGAAGCGGTGCGGCGCATCGAGGTGGTCGGGGCGTTCGTGGTGCTCGGCATCGTGTTCATGCTGATCCTGCCCTTGCCGACCCCGGTGGTCGATGCGCTGATCGCGATCAACATCTGTATCTCCTGCCTGCTGATCGTGATCTCGCTGTACCTGCCGCGGCCGTTGGCATTTTCCTCGTTTCCCGCGGTGCTGCTGCTGACCACGCTGTTCCGGTTGGCATTGTCGGTGGCGACCACCCGATTGATCCTGCTCCAGGGCGACGCCGGTCATATCGTCCAGGCGTTCGGCAATTTTGTGGTGGGAGGCAACCTGGCGGTCGGGTTGGTCATCTTCCTCATTCTGACGGTGGTCAACTTCCTGGTGATCACCAAAGGCTCGGAGCGGGTCGCCGAAGTGGCGGCGCGATTCACGCTGGATGCGCTGCCGGGCAAGCAGATGTCCATCGACAGCGACCTGCGCGCCAACCTGATCGATGTCACTGAAGCTCGGCGGCGCCGCGAGGAGCTGAACAAGGAAAGCCAGCTGTTCGGTGCGATGGACGGGGCGATGAAATTCGTCAAGGGCGACGCCATCGCAGGCTTGGTGATCGTGGTGATCAACCTCATAGGCGGCTTTACGGTCGGCATGATGCAGCACGACATGGGCGCGTCCGAATCGATGCACTTGTATGCCGTGTTGACCATTGGTGACGGTCTGATCGCGCAGATTCCGGCACTGCTGATTTCCCTTACTGCGGGCATGATCATCACCCGGGTGTCGCCGGAAGGGCAGCCAGCGGGTAGCAGCGTCGGCAAGGAAATCGCCCAGCAATTGACCGCCGAACCCAAGGCCTGGGTGATCGCTTCGGTGGGGATGCTCGGTTTTGCGGCCTTGCCCGGCATGCCCACGCTGGTGTTCATCGTCATCGCCTTGATCACCGGCACCGCCGGCATCGTTCAGCTGTACTCGCGCGCACGGCAGGTACGCCAGGGCAAACAACCAGCGGAGGTCGTGGCTCCCGCACACAATGGTGCTGAAGACCTGCGCAGCTTCGACCCGACCCGCGCCTTTCTTTTGCAGTTTTCCAAAGCCATGGAAGGCAATGCGGCCGCCGAGGAAGTCATCCAGGCGATCCGCAAGAAGCGTAACGCGCTGGTGGCCGGCTTTGGCCTGACCTTGCCGCCCTTTGAGATCGAATACAGCGTGCTGCTGGAAGACGACGAGTTCCGCTTCTGTGTGCATGAGGTGCCGATGTTGCGGGCAACCTTCGGTGAGCGTATTGCCGTGGCGCGCGGGCCGCTGCCGTTCGAACCGCGCGACGGGCTGGTCGGCAACGAGGTGCGTGACGAGCAGCAGTGGCTATGGCTGACGCCTGACGATCCGCTGCTGGCGGACGAACGCGTGGAGGCGGTGCCGGCTGCCGAGTTGCTGGTGGAGCGGATGAGCCGCGCCATGTTCGCCACGGGCCCGCAATTCTTGGGGCTTCAGGAAAGCAAGTCGATTCTCAGTTGGCTCGAAGCAGGTCAGCCAGAGCTGGTGCAGGAGCTGCAGCGGACCATGCCACTGGCGCGGTTTGCCGCCGTGCTCCAGCGCCTGGCCGGCGAAGGCGTCCCGCTGCGTGCAGTGCGCCTGATCGCCGAGTCGTTGATCGAGCATGGGCAGCATGAGCGTGACGTCGGTGCGCTGACCGACTACGCGCGCATCGCCCTGAAGTCGCAGATCTATCACCAGTACCGCGACGAAAACGGCCTGCACGTGTGGTTGTTGACGCCGGAAACCGAAGGCCTGCTGCGCGACGCGTTGCGCCAGACCCAGACGGAAACCTTCTTTGCCCTGGAAAGCCTGCATACCCGCGCCCTGGTGATGCAGTTGCGCGAAGGTTTCCCGTTGCGCGCCAAGCGCGTGGCCGTGCTGTTGGTGGCGCAAGACTTGCGGGCGCCGCTGCGCGATCTGTTGCGCGACGAGTTCAATCACGTGCCTGTACTCGCCTTCAGCGAGCTGCACAGCAACGCCCAGGTCACCGTGCTGGGGCGCTTTGACCTCGAGCAGGAAAAACTACGGATGGAGGATGCCGCGTGAGGGGCTTGTCTTGGCACGCCAGCAGCGGTGTCCCCACGTAACGATGCAAATCCAGGTGCGTTCGATGGCCTGGCTGTGACAGAGGACGGGGGCCGCCGGTGCCCCGTCGTATAACCGGACCGTGGGCGAGCATCTGTCGCCCCTTGAGGAATTGACCATGTTCGAACTGCGAGTCTTG
Source organism: Pseudomonas sp. St386 (assembly GCF_018325865.1). NCBI lineage: Bacteria > Pseudomonadati > Pseudomonadota > Gammaproteobacteria > Pseudomonadales > Pseudomonadaceae > Pseudomonas > Pseudomonas sp. St386. The sequence goes on along the minus strand of NZ_AP021900.1, from coordinate 6,477,633 downwards.
AGTGGTCTGCACCGAGGTGCGGCGTTGCCGCTGGTTGGCGAGCAATGGGTGGTCGGGGCGGCCGAGGATGCCGACCTGGCGCTTTACGATCCGGGCATCTGTGGGCGTCACGTGGGCCTGCGGCAGGTGCAGGGCCAGTGGCTGCTGGAACTGCTGGAGGGCACGGTTTGCGATGGACAAGGCCAGCCCTGGGCTGCGGCCGAGCCCTTGCAGAGCAATGCCCCATTTGCCGTGGCAGGCGTCTGGCTGTGCCTGGCCCCGGCCGATCAGCCTTGGCCCGAAGAGGCGGCGCTGGATGACGCCGCGCACTTGGCGGCGGAACGGGAAACCCTAAAGCCCGCGACACGGCCGTCGTGGCCCAAGCGCCTGGCCATTGCCGCAGCGGTGATCACCGTTGCCTCCAGCGCCTGGGCCTTTACCAGCCAGCCGGCGCAAACCGTGGCGCGCAGCCCGGCCCAGCAGCTCAAGCAGAGCAAGGTGGCCTTGGACAATGTCGAGGCGGTCCGCCTGGAGCTTGATCGCATGCTCCAGGAACGTGATTTGGGCGCCGGTGTGCGGGTCGAGAGCCAGGGCGACCGGCTGGTCCTGGTGGGCGAGTTGCCGCGTCAACGCCTGGCGATGGTCGAACGGCTGATCGAGCGCTTCCACGACCGCTACGAAACGCCGGTCGGGATCACGGCCAACGTCAAGGAACGGCTGACGAAGCTGCCGTTTCAGATCGCCCAGATCGTGGGCGGCAAGCATGGTCATGTGGTCACGGCCGATGGACGTCGGTTGTTCCTGGGTGACCAGATCGATGGCCTGCGCTTGACTGCCATCGACAGCGGCAAAGTCACCTTCGAGGGCGACCAACGCTACGAGGTCACTTGGTGATGACGCAGGCGGCCATCGCGCGACTGGAGGCCTGGGAGGCCGGGCAATTGGCGCACTTGCGTCGCTTCGCGCCGGTCATGGTGCGCGGGCGGGTGCAGCGGGTCAGCGGCATCTTGCTGCAGTGCCGACTGCCGGGGGCGCAGATCGGCGACCTCTGCCGGGTCGAGCGCGACACACGCGAGCCGCTGCTCGCCGAGATTGTCGGCTTCGACCAGCACGATGCCCTGCTCAGCGCCCTGGGCGGCCTGGAGGGGATCCGGGTCGGTGCGGCGGTGGAGCCGCTGGGCATGCCGCATCGGGTGTGCGTGGGACCGGAGCTGCTGGGTCAGGTGCTGGATGGCTTCGGCCGGCCTCTGTTGGACGGCGGGACGGGGGCGTTCGCCGGCCCGCATGTACTGCATGCCTCGGAAGTGATTGGCGAGGCGCCTGCACCCACCGCACGACCGCGTATCCAACGGCCCTTGATGACCGGCGTACGGGCCATCGACGGCCCGCTGACGCTCGGTGAAGGCCAGCGTGTGGGGCTGTTCGCCGGCGCCGGTTGTGGCAAGACCACGCTGTTGGCGGAGATTGCCCGGAACGTTGACTGCGATGTCATCGTGTTCGGCCTGATCGGCGAGCGTGGGCGCGAACTGCGCGAATTTCTCGATCATGAGCTGGATGATGAACTGCGGGCCCGCGCGGTGCTGGTGTGCGCCACCTCTGACCGCTCCAGCATGGAACGCGCCCGCGCGGCATTCACCGCCACGGCATTGGCCGAGGGTTTCCGGGCCCGGGGCCAACGCGTGCTGCTGCTCATCGATTCGCTGACCCGCTTCGCCCGGGCCCAGCGTGAGATCGGCCTGGCCGCTGGCGAGCCGTTGGGGCGCGGTGGCTTGCCGCCGTCGGTCTACGGCTTGCTGCCGCGTCTGGTCGAGCGGGCCGGCCTGACCAACGAGGGCGCTATCACCGCTTTTTATACGGTGCTCATCGAGCAGGACTCCATGAACGATCCCGTGGCGGATGAAGTGCGTTCGCTGCTCGACGGTCACATCGTGCTGTCACGCAAGCTCGCGGAACGCGGCCACTACCCGGCAATCGATGTGCTGGCCAGCCTGTCGCGAACCCTGGCCAACGTGGCCGAGGCGGAGCACCTGCGGGCGGGCATCAATCTGCGTCGATTGCTGTCGGCCTATGAGCAAATCGAATTGATGTTGCGCCTGGGCGAATACCAGGCCGGCGCCGACCCCTTGACCGACCTGGCGGTGGAGTCGCGAGGGGCCCTGGACGCCTTTCTGCGCCAGGACCTGCGTGAGCCGGAGCCGTTTGCGTCCACGCTCGCCCACCTGCAGCAGTTGACCGCTTATGTCCCGGGCTGATCTGGACGCCCTGGCGCCGATACGCCGCCACCGCGAAGCGCAAGCCGAGCGGGCGTGGCGCCAGCAGCGTGAGCTTTTGCGTGAGCGCGAAGCCGCGGTTGCCGCCGCGCGCGCGCAGATGCAGGCGACTCGTGAGCAGCAGGTGGTGCAGCGCGAGGCGTTGTACGGCGAGCACCGTGGCCGGGCGTTGAGCGTGTGCGAACTGAACGCCTGGAGTACCCAGGAACGTCGTTTGATCGGCGAGCTGGCCGAGCAAGCGCGGGCAGTGCAGGCACTGGACGATGAACAGGCGCAACAGGCACAGCACACGGCCGCTGCCCAGCAGCAGCTACAAGGGCGCCGGCGAGATCTGGAAAAGCTCAGCGCAATGATGGAGTGCCTGGTGGAGACCCCCAGCGATGAATGAACGCAGCGTGCGCGGTGCGCCGACACCGCACGGCAATCCCTCGGCGACCCCCGTCCGGCATCCGCCGCGGGCGTATGAGCAACCGCCTGCCCAGGTGAGCCGGGCAAGCCGTCCGGCGGCACGCGAGTCCGCCCCTGCCACCGGGCGTGACCCCGACATGACGGCAGGAAGCAGTGACGGTTACTGGTTCCGCCAATGGGTCGATGCGCCACGGGGCGGCACGCAGGATGACAGCGCCGGCACCGGTTCGCTGTCGGGCCTGGTGAATCTTCCGGGCGGTGAAGAGGAGGCGTTTGTCGACCAGCTCACGCCACGCTTGCGTGCCACGCTCGACCAGCAATTGGACCTGTTGCTGCATCTTCCCAACCTGGGCCGCATAAAGGTATCCGCCCGGCGGCTAGGCGAGGCGTGCGGGTGGGACATCGGCCTGAGCAGCGAAAGTGTCGACGTACAGGCGCGGCTGTCGAGTCGATCCGGGCGTCTCGAAGAGGCACTGACCCAAAGCCTGGGCCAGCCGGTGAGCGTGCGTGTGGCGCGGGAAGAAGAGGTTCGCGCGACATGACCGTCCATGCATTGGCGCTGCCGACTGTAGGCAGCGAGGACGCCACCGCCCGGCGACTATTAGGCATTGGCGTCCGGTTGCCCTTCGAGGTGGCGGGCGAGGAGGGCCTGCTGGAACTGACCCCGGGTGGCACCGCTGGGGGGACGCCGTGTGTGCTGGCGTGTGCCCATGGTGTCTTTACCCTGGACGAGCCCGGCGCGGTGCTCAGTCTGTTCGGTGAATGCCCGGTGGTCCTGCCTGCCGAACCCGGACCGGATGACGCGTGGTTCTGGTCGCTGTTCCAGCAAACCCTGGGCGAGCCCCTGCGCCAGGCATTCGGTTTTATCAAACCAGCGGCCGGGCCCGCGGTGCAGGGCATTGCCTGCCGGCTCGACGTGAGGGTGGGCGCGGCCCGCGTCACGAGCCATCTGGAAATGACCGGTGCGACCCTGCTGGGGCTGCTTCGCGCTACGCCTTGGCAGCGGCCGGCAGCGCCAGGGATCGCGGGCTTCGTGCTGCATGTTCCGTTGGAACTGGGACACCTGGCGCTGGCCGCCGGGCAGTTGGCGACGTTGCGCCCCGGTGATGTGTTGGTGCCGCAAACCGCTCTGTTCGATTCATCCGGCCAAGGGCTGATTCGCCTGGGCCGGCATTGTTTGCAGGTGCGGGTTCACAGCCGTGCCGCGCCGTTGCGCCTGACCTTGCTCGCTCTGGAGGAGACCGTTATGAGCACCACCGCCGACACCGACATCCTGACGCCGGACTGGGACGATAGCACCGGCTACGAACCTGACGCCCAAGCCGCCGAGGCGGCCGAGCACCCGGAGTCGGCCTATGCCGCCGCTGACACCGAGGAAGCGCCGATGACGGAGCCGGTCGCGGCCGAAGTCCCCGAGCGCTTCGACGACCTGCCGCTGGCGCTGACGATACGCTGCGGTCATTTGCAGCTGACCTTGGGCGAGCTGCGCAATCTGGCGCCCGGCGCGGTGCTGCAAGTGCAAGGCGTGGCACCGGGGACAGCGGCGCTGTTCTATGGCGAACGTGCCCTGGCCCATGGTGAGCTGGTCGAGGTCGATGGCCGGTTGGGTCTGCAAATCGCTCACGTGGATGTGGCTGGATGAGCTTCCAGGGGGTCGACCCCTTTCTGTTGGCGCTGTTCATTGGTGGGATTTCGCTGGTCCCCTTGCTGCTGATCATCTGCAGCGCCTTTCTCAAGATAGCCATTGTGTTGACCATCACCCGTAACGCCATCGGCGTGCAGCAGGTGCCACCCAATATGGCCTTGTATGCCATTGCCCTGGCCGCGACGCTGTTCATCATGGCGCCGGTGGGCCACAACATCGCCGAACAGGTGAAAGAACGGCCGTTGGATTTCAGCAATACCGAGGCGTTGCAAGGCTCTGCCTTGAACGCGATAAAACCGTTGCAGGCCTTCATGTCGCGCAATACCAACCCGGACATCCTCGCCCACTTGCTGGAAAACACCCAGCGGATGTGGCCCAAGGAACGCGCCGAGCAGGCCAGCCGCGATGACCTGATGCTGCTCATCCCGGCCTTCATGTTGTCGGAGCTCGAGGCCGGTTTCCAGATGGGATTCCTGATCTATATCCCGTTCATTGTCATCGACCTGATCGTGTCCAACCTGCTGCTGGCGCTCGGCATGCAGATGGTCGCGCCCATGACCATTTCGTTGCCGCTCAAGCTGCTGATTTTTGTCCTCGTGCAGGGCTGGACGCAATTGCTCGACAGCCTCTTCTATTCCTATCTTTGAGGATGTGCGATGGACGCGCTGACGTTGTTTAAGGAAGGCATGTTGCTGGTGGTCCTGCTCTCCGCGCCGCCCTTGATCGTGGCGGTGATTGTCGGTGTGCTGACCTCCCTGGTGCAGGCCTTGATGCAGATCCAGGACCAGACCTTGCCCTTCGGCATCAAGCTGGTGGCGGTCGGGTTGACCTTGCTGGTCACGGGGCGCTGGATCGGCGTGGAGTTGCTGGGACTGCTGCGCCGGGCATTCGAAATGATGGCCAACACCTGATGACGGCCCAGGCTTTCGGCCCGTATTTCGACTTGCTGCTGTCGATCGCGCTTGGCATGGCGCGCATTTACCCGGTCGCATACCTGGTCCCGGTATTTTGCTTCCAACACCTGCGAGGCTTGCCGCGCCATGCCGTTGTGTTTGCCCTGGGCATGTTGCCGGCGCCGGGTATTCGCCAGGCGCTGATCGACGCCCAGGTCAATTGGCTGTCGCTGGCCGGGTTGATGTTCAAGGAGCTGGTGCTGGGCTTCTTGCTCGGGGTGCTGCTGGCGATGCCGTTCTGGTTGTACGAGTCGGTGGGTGCCTTGCTGGACAACCAGCGCGGTGCGCTCATTGGTGGCCAGTTGAACCCGGCGCTCGGCAGCGACACCACGCCCCTGGGCCTGCTGTTCAAGGAGATGACGATTTTGCTGCTGGTCACCACCCTGGGCATTGGCACGTTGACCCAGGTGATCTGGGACAGCTACCTGGTGTGGTCGCCAACCGTTTGGTTTCCATTGCCTGGCGCGGACGGCTTCGGCGTGTTTCTTGGGCTGCTCGGCGAAATGTTCATGCACATGATGCTCTATGCGGCGCCCTTTATCGGCTTGCTGTTGCTGGTGGAGTTCAGCCTGGCGTTGCTCAGCCTGTATAGCCCGCAATTGCAGGTGTTCGTCCTCGCCATGCCGGCCAAGAGTCTGATCGGCCTGGGCTTCCTGCTGTTCTACCTGCCCACGCTGTGGGATGCGATGACGGGCCGTCTTGGTCGCTATGGCGAAATCCGGCATCTGCTGCACCTGTTGTTGCCGTCACCCTGAAGGAGGGCTTCGGGCATGAGCGAAGACAGTGGAGAAAAGACCAAGCGGGCGACGCCAAAGAAGATTCGCGACGCGCGCAACAAGGGCCAGGTCGGCCAAAGCCAGGACTTGAGCAGCCTGCTGGTGCTTGCGGCGATCACCGAAGTGGCGTTGACCCAGGCCGACGACAGCATGCAGGCCTTGGGAGACATGGTGACATTCCCGCTGCATCGGCTGGATGTCGATTTCGTGCGTGCCTTCGAGGAGACCTTGGCTCATGCCGGTGGCGTGTTGCTCAATTTCACCTTGATGACCGTGGGGTTGGCGATCGTCACGCGCCTGGTGGCCGGTTGGATACAGTTCGGTTTCCTGTTTGCCCCCGAGGCCCTTCAGCCCGACCCGAACCGCTTGAACCCGATGAACCAGGCCAAGCAGATGTTCTCCGGACAGGCGCTGATCAACCTGTTCATGGGACTGGTCAAGGCCGTGTTTATCGGCACCGTGATTTATCTGGTGACCCTGCCTGCACTCGGGTCGTTGATCAATCTGGTCAACGGCGACCTGAACAGCTATTGGCGCGGGCTGGCCAGTCTGTTTCGGCACATCATGCACATCTGCCTGGGCGTGTTGCTGGTGCTGGCGCTTCTCGATTTCGGCCTGCAGAAATATTTCTTCGCCAAGCGCCTGCGCATGAGCGAGGAAGAGGTGCGCAAAGAGTTCAAGGAAATGGAAGGCGACCCCCACGTAAAAATGCATCGCCGCAGCCTGGCCCGGCAATTGGTCGACCAGCCCGTCAACAAAGAGACCAAACCGGTGGAAGACGCCGACATGCTGGTGGTCAACCCCACCCACTTTGCCGTCGCGCTGTTGTATCGCCCCGAGGAAACGCCGCTGCCGCAGTTGATCGTCAAAGGTGTCGATGCCGAGGCCCGGGCGCTGATCGAGCGGGCCAAGGTGGCGCGGGTTCCGGTTATCCAGTGCATCTGGCTGGCGCGCACGATCTACCGTGAAGACGTCGGCGCCTATATCCCTCGGGAAACGCTCCAGGCGGTTGCCCACATTTATCGGGTGTTGCGCGAACTGGATGACGAGGCCAAGGGCGAGGTCATCGAGATTCCGGAGTTGAACCAGCGTTGAGGTCGATGGAACCGATGCGCACGCGCTTGCCACTCAGGGAATGAGCCAGGCTCGTCCGGAGGATACCGGCCTGCCGACAGTGCCCACCACACAGACATCGACTCGTGGAGGATTCCCATGCCCGAACCCAGACCCCTGACGAGCCCCTTAGGGGGCACAGGTGCCCTGCGGGGCACCGACAGCTTATCGCCATCGCGCTCACCCTCGCTGAGCCAACGACCCCGTGAGGCGCAGCAGCGCGAAGGCACCCAGAGCCTGCATGATCGGGGACGTTCTTCCTCGACACCACCGGCGGTGCATCAGCGCGGCCGCACCCGAACGCGAGACACCAACCACACGGCGGCACCGAATGACACGCAACCGCTGGATGACGCGCAAACGCCCAGCCGCACACCGGACTCTTTCATGAGCGAGATGGAAACCCGTCAGAAGCAGTTGATGGAAAAGCAGTTCCAGCTGCAAATGGGCATGGAGGAACGCCAGAGCGCCATGTTGCTCGTTAAAAGCTCCGCCGACATGGCCAAGCTGATGAGCGATACGGTGACGGAGGTCACCAAGGGCTTCATGGACAGCGCAAGGAAAGTCATGCAGGAGGGTGGCGAGGCGATGAAGCTTCGATAAAGCGATGAGCCTGCATAACCCTGTGTAGGAGCTGTCGAGTGCAACGAGGCTGCGATCTTTTCAAAGACACTTGAATCTCAAGCGAAAGATCAAAAGATCGCAGGCTTCGCCAGCTCCTACAGAGTCCCGCGGTAGTAATTCCAGGCCACGGGTGCCTATCCCAATCGGGTGCGGCTCATGTTGAGCGACGCCGGACGCGGACCGCCCGGCGTTGCAGGCACCGCCAAGCGCGCCCGAACGTCGCCGACCTGGGCGATGAAGCCCACGACCCAATGGCAGAACTGCACCTCATCGAGCATCGCCAGTGGGCAATGGGCACACAAGCGAACGCTGCTCTTGTCATCCAGGGCCAGCCAACTGCCGCCGAGCAGATCCAAGCGAAAGTTGAGTTCCAGCAAGCGCTTGTGCAAACCGGGCGCGTGGGCAGGTACATCGATCGAGCTATGGAGGATGGCGACATCGCCGTGACCGGGCAGCTCGATGACCACGGCTTCGCGGTTGCTCGCGTCATACAGCGCGCACACGCCACCTTCCAACTGCAAGTCCGCATGCAGATGTTCCGCGAGGGCCGAGATCAAGCGCTGGGCAAGCGGTGCGACGGTCATGGAAAACCTCCCTGAATAAAGCCTGTATGAATCACTGTGTTTTCCTCAATACGTGGCTGAGTAGTCGTCGAGGTCTTCCAGGCCCAGCAGTGACAATTGCCGGGACTGGATTTCATCGAGCAGTTCAATGGATATCGACGAGTCCGGCAGCGCCTGCCAGACCACGAGTGCTCGCTGCGGATCAAGAAATACGAACAACTGCGCGTAGTCGGTCGGGTGGGCGAAACGCCGTTCGAGGGCATGCTGGATCTGGTTTGCACGCAGCGCCTGGCTTTGTATTTGTAAGGCAAGCCCCACGCTGTGAGGCTCGCGTCGCAGACAGAACTCAATGCCTGGGGCTATTTCCCAATACGTTGCGATGCCGGCGATGATGTTCTTCTGGAAGGCCTGGCGAGTGCTTACGCTGTGTACCGAAAAAGACATAGCGTTTCAGTTCTCCAATGGGACGACCGAATGGTCCAGTGGGTGTTCGGGGGAGCCAAGGCCGCCGCGCATACCGGGTGACCACCAGATCACCAGCCGACCGTTGTCCGGTTCGGCGCGGCTGCAGGCATCGCCCTGGCAACCCGAGCGGTTCGCGCAGCCGGCGAACACCGGCAGGCTCAGCAATAAAACGAGCAGCAGTGGCGTGCGACTCATGGCAGGGTCCTCGCGCTGGTTTGCAGAAGAGAAGGGCGCTCGCCGCCTGGCGTGTGCGTGGGTTGTTTCATGACCACGAACACTTCCGTTTCCTCGCCGGGCTCAAGCCACACCTTCGGCCAGGCGGAGGTGGCCAGGGTCCAGCGACTGCCGCAGCTTGCCTCGTCGAAACGCAAGCGCCGCTGATCGTCGTTGCGTATCACGCCCACGGCGATGCCGTAATCGGGGCCGGCGAACCATTGGGCCCGGGCGGCGTCCAGCGATAGCCCGGGTTGCAACGCGCACAATGTGTCGGGCGAATAGGGAATCGATGGGGCTTGCTTGAACGTGGCCGGAATGTTGCCGTCGGCGAGTTGGGCGAGCACGTCGCTGACCTCGATACGACCGACGGGGCGGGTGCCGTTGCGACGCTCTTCCAGGCGGGCCATGGCGCTGTCGACCTGTTCGCGGTCAAGGGCGGAGATGTAGCGGGCCGGGTCGACCTGGTCACCGATCAGGCGCGGCGTCAGGATGAACACCCGCTCGCGGCGACTGGTTTCGCGGGTGGTCGAGGAAAACAGCAGCGGCCCGATCAGCGGGATGCGACCCAGCCATGGCACCCGTTCGAGGTTGTCGCCGGTCTCTTCGGTATGAAAACCGCCTACCACCAATGACCGGCTTTCCCCCATGACAGCCTGAGTGCTGACTACGCCCCGGCGCACGCTGGGCGTCTGCTGGCCGACCTCCGAGGGTTCGATACGGCCGTCCTCGATTTCCAGGGACATCTGGATCTGGTTGCGGCCCCCGGTCTCGATGGCATGGGGCACGACCTGCAAGCTGGTGCCTGCCGTGATGGGTTCGACAGTGGCTACACGCTCGCCGATGGCCGAGATGTACTCGGTCCGGCTGAAGTCGATGACCGCCGGCTGGTTCTCCAGGGTCAGTACCGACGGGTTCGCCACCACCGAGGCCAGGCCACGGCCCTCCAGGGCCCGCAGTTGCGCGGAAAAATCGCCGTAGTCCTGAATGAACACCGTCGAGCTGGCGCCAGGTCGAATCATCGAGGCGCCGCCGATCAGGTCGCCGCTCTCGACGTTCCAGTTCGAGGCCAGCTCGGCCAGTTGGGTGCGGTCGATGTCGAGGATGATCGCGTCGATTTCCACCAGCTTGCGCGGCACGTCCACATCGCGAATCAGCGGCGTGTAGATTTCCCGTCGCTTGGGGGCGTCGTAGATGAGCACCGCGTTGTTGCGCACGTCGGCTTCGACGCGGATCTTGCCCCGGCCGCCTGCACCGCTGTTCGCGCCGGATGGTACGCGGCTGGTGTTCGGACGACCCATGCCGTTCATTGCCAACTGTTCGATATTGCCCATGGTCATGGACTGCTGGTTCTGCATGTTCTGGAACGACGCCTGTGGAGAGGCCGTCTGCATGCCCCCCGACACGGCGCTGCGACTTTCCAGCAAACCTTTCAGGATGCTGGCGACCCCGGGAATGACCAGCGTTTCGCCGCGGTACTTGACGTTGCGGTCGGCGGCGGTGGCATAGCGCAGCGGGAAACTGATCACTTCCTGCTTCTCTTCGGGTGTCTTGCGCACTTCGGCAAACTGCGCCACCAGGCGCACGTAGCGCTCCGGGCCGGAGACCAGGACCACGCCTTCGTCGGGCAATTCACCCCAGCCGAAACGCGGATCCAGCAGGCCGATGTCGGTCAAGGCCTGCTTCATGTCCGGGACGGCATCGGCGGATACTTCCAGGCGCGTGGAGTCTTGGTTCTGCAAGGGGCTGACGTACAAGGTGTTGCCGTACATGAACCACTGGAAGCGATTTTCCAGGCCGAGCCTGTCGAGGAACGCCTGGGGACTTTCGGCGCGCATCCGGCCGTCGACGGTGCCTTTCACGGTGCCATCGATCACCAACTGCACCGCGAAGGTATTGGCGAAGTCGCCGAGTACCTTGGCCAGCGGCGTGCTTTGGGCGTCATAGGCGTAAGGCGTGTTCTTCCAGTCGGTCGGGACTGCCGCCTGTGCCGGCAGGCTAGCACCCAGTGCACCGGTCAGCGCCAGCGCGATCAGCGAAGGTCCCGTCCAGCGGTGTGCGATCAACTGGCGAAGGTGTACTTTGCCTGCGGTCATCAAGCGGTACGGTGCAAGCCACCTGTTAGGCATGACGGATTCCTGTTCCGAGCAAGTGAGAGTGCGAGAGGCGTCGCGCCACTGGCGCGGCAACGGCTCGTTGGTCTTTATTGAGAATCGATTGCCAGGTGTCACGCTGGTTGAGCAGTGCTTCGAGCACCTCGATCAAGTCGTCGATGTGCCTGTCCGGCGGCAGTTGCGCCAGTAGCCACAACCGGCCGTCTTGTGGCGAACGGGCCAGCGCGCCGGGAAATCGCGAGAGGCTTGGGTGCGCCAGCCGAAGCAGGTCTTCCAGAGCCACCTCGCGTGTCGCCGGGACGCTCAGCTCGACCGATACCAGCAGGCCCTCTTCGAGCTTGCTGAACGTTGCGTCGCCATCGTCGATGACAACGGTGAAGTGCTCCGGGCCATCGACGCTGGCGCTCCAGCGGGTGAGCTGTGTGCGCAGCTCATGGCATTGCATCGATGATCGCCTTGGCGAGGTTGTGATGGGCCGTGGTCTGTTGAGTGGCTGCGTTCACCGCGACGGACATGCCGTTCATGCTGGTCACGAATGAGTGCATGTCGTCGAGTGACTGACTTTCTGCTGCGTTCATCGCAGCGTTGTTGACGTTGTCGGTCGCGCGTTGGAAGTAGGTGTCGAGGCGGCGCTGGACGGCATCGGCGGAAGACATGGGCGGTTCCTCTGGGCTAGGCATGTTCACGGTGTGAGTGGTGGGTATGCCGTTGGCGGTTCCGCGCGGATGAGGAAAAAAACTGACGGGGTGATGGTGGCCTTAGTATCCGGACAGGATTTCTTTGACCGGGTACATATCCTTTGCTGCGGTAACGGCTGCTTAGGGTTCCGCCCTTACGGCGGGTCACTTTTTTCAGACGCCAAAAAAGTAACCAAAAAGGCTTTGCCCCACCACTCGGTGCCTCGCCTAGGCTCGGCATGCCCGAACGAAGGCATTGCTCCGTGGGCCCGCCGCGAAGGGCCATCCATGGCCCAGCGCGGCTACCTCGGCATCCATGCCGAGGTGCCCACTACGCAATGCCTGCGTTCGGCCATCGTGGTTAACCGGGCGCCGAGATCAACGTCCGCCGCGAGGCGGCCTAGTAGCCGACCTGGCTCTCCCGGTCGTACTTCGATCCATTTGTGGGAGCGAGCAAGCTCGCTCCCACAGTTTTTTCCGGGGTGTTCACAGGCATCGCAGTCACCCCAAATCCCCTGTGGGAGCGAGCTTGCTCGCGATGGCGGAGGGTCAGCTTGCGGTGATGTTTTGTGGTTCGGGCAGACGCAGGGCCTCGACGGCGGTGGGCCAGTCGAGCTGGTATGTACCGCCTGGTGTTTCCAGCTTCAGTTGATGTCGTTCCATGTCGGCATCGGCCACTGGCGTCCAGGGGCGTCGGCTGTCGGTGCCCAGGCTCCGGGTCAGGCTTGCCAGGTCTTCAGGATGACAGCGAAGGGTGGCGCTGATCGGGTCGTCCTGACGCGACGCCAGTTGGCGGACGAGCGCATCGATGCGTGCCTGCTGCGGGACCTCGTTCAACAGCGTCCCCAGGGCCTCGTTGACCAAATGTGCAGCACTGCTCTCGATCCGCTCCCACATGGCTTGACGCTGGGTGTCCCATGCGGCGAGCAAGGTTTCGGCCTTTTCCCAGAATTGCGCTTGAGCCTCGAGCACGGTCGCGTCCGCCTCTGCGTTGGCGCGTTCAAGCAATTGCCCCGCCTGCGCCTGGGCCTGTTCGAGGACGACCTGTGCGCGGGCACAATCAACCAGGGTTTCGCGCGCGATGTAGGGCTGCGACAGGCCCTGGCCATCGGGGCGCAGTTCAAGCGAACGCCGAGCGAGCATCGTGTCTCTCCGTTTGGATAGGGGCCGAGGGTGCCAGGCTTTGCTCAGCTTTCCAGCAGGCGGACTGCCAAAGCGTGTTCAGCTTGGCGGCTGGCGGTTGAGGGGCTGGCGCCGATTCGATGGCGATGATTCTGTCGCGTGGGAACGCCAGGCGCGCGCGTTCCCAGGCCCGTTCGTCCAGCCATGCGCGCAGCAGGGCGAGTGGATCCTGGTCTTGTTCGAGCCAGTGCCCCGGGCGCAGGGCTCTGGCGGTGCGCTCGCACCAGGCCCGGTCCTGCGCCGAAAGTGCCTGTGTTGCCGTTAACGGTGCGCAAGTGTTCGCCACCAATTCGCAGGCAAGGGCCAAGGTCCGGGGCGTGCCGCAGAACAGCGATTGCAGCGCCGGGCTGGGTGGTGGTGGCGTGCATGGCGTCATACCGAAGCTGTGGGCAAGCGCGGCATGTTGCCCTCGGGCGAGGACGTCGATCTGTGGCGCGGTCAGCAGGCCAAGCGCCGGCGAATACCAGCCCCGGTCTGCTTCGCGCCACGCGAGGCTCCACCAGCGAACCCATGCAATTTCCGCCGTCATGCGGCGGTCCCGTTACTGTCGGGTTTGGTCCCCGGGTTTTTCACGGCGAACAGCCCAGGTGTCGCGCTGCTTTGGGGGGCGGCGGGCGTCCTGGCTGGTTTGCTGAACTTGCGATCGAGAAGTCGTGGCAGCACTAACACGCCTTGGCGCCATAGCCGGTAGAGGCCATACAAGACGCCCATCAGGATGGCAAGCAAGGTGATGCTTGCCGTCACGGTCACCGCCCGCCAATAGCCGATGTCGTCGGCCTGCATGAGGAACGGGCCGAAATACGCCATCTTGCGCCGCTCCTGATACGGTGCGGCGGGAACGAAGACCACCGATAATTTGGTCGGGTTCTGGGTAGCATCGGCCATGCCGGGGATCCCGCTGGCGACCAGGTTGCGCACGCGCGGGGTAATGCTGTCGGGGTCCAGGGCATTGGTGTGCTTGATAAACACCGAGGCCGATGCGGGTTGGACCGGCTCACCCGGGGCCACCCGTTCCGGCAGGACCACATGGACCCGGGCGAGCACCACGCCGTCTATTTGTGAAAGCGTCGATTCGAGCTCCTGGGACAGCGCATAGATGTAGCGGGCACGTTCTTCCATCGGCGTGGAAATGACCCCTTCCTTGCGGAAGATCTCCCCCAGGCTGGAGCGTGAGCGACGCGGCAGGCCGGCGGCCTCGAGTACCTGGACGGCGCTGTTCATGTCGGCAGGCTCGACCAGTACGGTCAGCCCGTCTTTATCGACCTGCTTGCTCGCTTCCACGTTCTTGTTCGCCAATTCGGCGATCACTTCGTTGGCATCCTGCTCGGAAAGATGGCTGTGCAGCGCCGTCCGTTCATCGCAACCGGTGAGCAGCAGACACAGCAACAGTGTTGAGAATGCGCGCATGGACATGACCGGCTTTCCCTTTACTGAAGATTGGTGAGCTTCTCGATTGCCTGGGAGCCCTTGCTGACGATTTTCGCGGTCATCAGGCTTTCCAGGTGGAAGGATGACAACGAGCGGTTCGACTGCAGCATGTCTTTCGGGTCGGCGGTGCGGATGGCCTTGAGCATGTCCCGGTTGGCGCGATCGTCCAGTCGCTGCAATTCGCCGGAGCGGCTCGACAACGAATCGATGATTCTTGCGGCGACATTGTTTTCACTGTCCGGGGCGGGGGCTTTGTCGCGCATTTGCGCGTTGAACCAACTGACATCGCTGGTCTCGGCGCTCGCGTGTGGCTTGGCGCTGGTTTTGGCAGCGGTGGAGGCGAGGTTGCTGGGGTCGATGGCTTGTACGTCCATGGCGTTTCTCCTGTTTCAAAGGCTTGCTTCAAAGTGTCAGTTTCAAAGGGCGGGTGCCTTCAGGCGCACATCAGCCTCAAGACGTTGCGAGCGCTACCGGTGACGCTCAGGTGAAACTCGATTTCCTCCCGGTTGCGCCGGGTACGCTGGCGCAGCGGGGGCTGCTGGCCGGCCAGGCGGGCAAGGGCGAAGTCCAGCTCTTCCAGGGCAAGCTGGAACAACCGGGTTTCGCGAGCATCCAGCGCTGTGCCGCGGGCAATGCGTTCGGTCCATGTCCAGCGTTCTGCGTCGGGGGTCGCCGGTGGGGGATAGCGCGCCGGGTGCTGGTCCATGAACGCGGCGATCTCGAACAACAGGTCCTGGTCGTCTGGTTCATACCGCGCCTGGCCGTCACCTTCCTCGATGTCCAGCAGCGTCAGCAGTTTCCTGCGGCCCAGGACCGCGATGATCTTGAGCAGCAGCGACAGGCTCGCGTCATGACGACTGCGCCGCGTGGCGTGATCACCCTCCATCTCCCAGGCGCCGAACAGCGCGCCACAGAAGGGGTTGTTGGCATTGCCGAAATCACTTTGGCTGTCGACATCGTTGTCACCGATGGGCTGCCGGCGATGGGCGAACATCTGCGCCAGATCGTTGAACAGGTCTTCATTGGAATAGGCATCATCGATGTCGACGTCGAGATTGGAACCGGTGCCACCGTTGATCTCCTCCAGGATGTCTTCCAGGACCAGTCGCAAAGGGTCGTCGGTCTCTGCGGCCAATCTGTCCTGGGGGCTGGGCCAGCCGAACCGCGACTGTCCGCCCGTCGAACCGTGTTCGGCGCCCCACTGGACGAGCGACTCCCTCAATCGGTCGCCGGTCCCGTGCAGTGCCAGATGCTCGGCGACCACGTTCGCCAGGCCCGGCGGGGTAGGGGCGGGGCGCCGCGTGGACTCGTCATGGGGCAGGTCTCTCTGGGCACGAAGGCTGTCTGGCAAGTCGATGTGCATAGGGGCCTCCTCGCATCGCGCTTGAAGTTACCCCGCCGGAGCGGGGCTGAAGCGAGAGGGTCAGAATCGTATGTTTTTCGAGGCCTCCCCCATGGCGGTGATGGCTTTGGTTGCGGTGTCCATCGACCCTGCCGCGATTGCGTTCATGGTGTCGGCGACCAGTTTTTTCTGGTCGAATTGGGATTTCATGGTTGTCATCGCAGCCGAGGTCGCGTCCATCTGCTGCATGGCAGCCGTGGAAGCGGCGAGAGAAGCTCCACCAAAACTCATAGTCGTATCTCCGGGTTGTGGAATGGCAAGACGATCGTGAACGTCTCGATGGTTAAGTGGCGACCGTTGTGTAAACGGTTCCACCGATCCCACTCAACTCGTCGATATTTGCAGGCACTTCATCCGGTAATACAGCGTGCGCCGGGCGATACCCAGTTCGGCGATGACCTTGTCGATGCAATGATGGTGGCGGCGCATGCAGTCCTCGATGAGGATTTTTTCGAACTGCTGCAGGTGCTCTTTCAACTTGAGCGTCGAGCTGTTGTGTTCCAGTTGCTCGGCGCGGGGCAGTGCCGGCAAGCCGAGCACGTATCGTTTGGCGGCGGATTGCAGCTCGCGGATGTTGCCAGGCCAGGCGTAGCCGAGCAGTTGGCGCAACAGCGCTGGCGACGGTGCGACGTAGGGCCGGTCAAGTGCCTGGGCCTCCCGGCGCACCAGCGACTGGAACAGCGGCACGATGCGCTCCTTGCGGCTGCGCAGTGGAGGCAGCTTGAGGCTGATGATGTTCAGGCGAAAATAAAGGTCCCTGCGAAACTCACCACGTTCGACCATTTCTCCCAGCGGGCACTGGGCGGAGGCGATCACTCGCATGTTCACCGGGATGCTCTGGGTCGAGCCCAGGCGCTGGACCGTCCTGGATTCCAGGACTCGCAGCAGCTTGGCTTGCAGGCCCAACGGCATGCTGTCGATTTCGTCCAGGTACAGCGTGCCGTTATGCGCGGCTTCGACGAACCCCGCGCGATTTTGGTTGGCCCCGGTAAACGCGCCGGTGTTGGCCCCGAAAAGCTGGCTCTCGGCGAGGGTTTCGGGAATGGCGGCGCAGTTGATGGCAACGAACTTGCCGGAGCAGCCGGACATGCGATGGATCTTTTCTGCCAGCGTGTCTTTACCGGTACCCGTCTCGCCGCGCAGCAACACGTCGATCATGAGCGGAGCGACGCTTTGGACGAACGCCTCAAGGTTGAGGGCATCTTCTTTATAGGGATTGGAAAGTGCAGCGCATAGCAGCTTTTGCATCACTGACGATTCCATTTCTTGTTTGGTTAGGAGGGTCGACAAGTTGAACGATGAAAAGGCGTGTGAAACTTCCTCTAGTTAGCGCCGCCGCGCGACTGCACTGGTAATGAACATTTTGCTGGTCACGAGGTTTAGAGAAGAGATTAAAAAAAAGTTCATGCTGGCACGGCCGCTGTTAATCGATTCAGCTAAACGGTCAACGGAGCTCAATTGCCCTGCACAACCCGTCTGGCATGGGGCACAGGCCGAAAAGGATCGGTAATGGCGCCGTTTGGAAAAATTGGATCCGACAAACGGTTCAGCCCAGACCCTTACTTTGAGCAAGAGCTCTAAAAGCAAACACTAGGCATAACTTAGTGGCGTCAGCCTAGAGGCGGCTGACAATACGTGTTGTAGTTAATTCGTCAGTTCGAAACCGACCATGGGCAATAACAGCCGACCGCCAACGTGTGAGTCGCACTAACTTCCCGGCCGACACTCAACGCCTCGAGAATCGGCTCGATGAAGCTGTTGCTCGAGTTGCAGGTCAGGCCTTCGCTGTAGGGGCCGAAGTACGCCAGTTTGCCGCTGCGATCCCAGATCGCTACGGCCGGGCTTGCAGGAATCTGGCTTGAACCGGGGAGCGTCGGGAGGGTTTTGAAGTGGCTCAATGTGGCTGGCAACTGACCTTGGCTGCCGGCTTTTTGTACCGCATAAAACTCGACGCCTTGCGGTACATATTTATCGACCAGCTCGGAAAGGTGTTGCTGGTTGCCGACGTTGCACGGGCACGCCGGGTCCCAGAAATGTACCAGACGTATCGCACCGGGACCGGCCAGATCGGCAGGCAGGCGCAGCGGGTCGCCGGAAAACACCGCGGTGTGTTGGCTGAAAGCCCGCAGGAAACGGCCCTGGAACCAGTCGTAGGCCATCCACAATACGACGGCGCATCCGAGGGCGAGCAGGCTGGCGAGCAAGGTCGTGCGGTGGGACGGGCGCATGGAGTCGATCCTCTGAAGCCGCGTAGCTTGCCATGCCTGCCGCGACAGATGAATATCGCAGGCTTACAAAGTCTGTTTCGCGCGATGCGCCTATGCCTGGAAATCTTGATGCCTGCCACTTTCGACCCCGATCTCCTGCGTGCCAGCCTGCAACCGCTGGCCCAGTGGCAAGCCCTGTCCGAGCAAGCCCAGGCCTACCAGCGGTTCTATGGCCTGGACTTTCCCCAGCGCAGCGTGCGCAAGGGATTGGGGCGTTTCGAGGTGGGTGGGTATGAGCTGGTCAGCCAGGTCTGGTGGCCGGAAAAGGCCGTGGCGACCTTGTTTGTGTTCCACGGTTACTACGATCACATGGGGCTGTATCGCCATTTGATCGAGTGGGCCCTGGAGCAGAAGTTCGCGGTGATCGCCTGGGACCTGCCGGGCCACGGGCTATCCAGTGGCGAGCGCGCCAGCATCGGGGATTTTGCCGAATACCAGGCCGCGTTGCAGGGCCTGTTGGCCGAGGCCGGGACGCTGGACCTGCCGCAACCCTGGCATCTGTGCGGGCAAAGCACCGGCGGGGCCATCGTCGTCGATCACGTGCTCAACCAGGGTGCGCAGAGCCCGGCGCAGGGCCAGGTCATCCTGCTGTCGCCCCTGGTGCGGCCGCGGGCCTGGGGATGGTCGCGCCTGAGTTATTACCTGCTCAAGCCCTTCGTGAAGGGGATTGCCCGACGCTTCAGCGAGAACTCCACCGACCCGGACTTCCTGCCGTTCCTGCAAGCCGACCCGCTGCAACCACTGCGCCTGCCCACCGCCTGGGTGGGTGCATTGGGGCAATGGATCAAGCGTATCGAAGCCGCCCCGAGCAGCCCGCGCCAACCATTGATCGTGCAGGGCCAGGCGGACATGACGGTGGATTGGGCGCACAACCTGCAAGTGCTGCGCAGCAAGTTCGATCGGCCGCAGGTGTTGATGTTGCCCGAGGGACGCCATCATTTGGCGAATGAGGCGCTGGCGTTGCGGCAGGAGATGTTTGGTTTTCTGACGAAGCGGATGAGCCGGGTTCGGCGGTGACTGGGTTATTGCTATCGCGAGCAAGCTCGCTCCCACAGGGTATTGAGCTGCTAGATCCAATGTGGGAGCGAGCTTGCTCGCGATGGCGGCGCTGAACTACTGCCCGAGATTCTGCCCCACCGCCAACCCCGCCCGAATCGCCGCCAAAGCCGCCTGATAATAAGCCTGGCCCTCGGTCGATTCGGCGAAGGTGGCGAACTCTTCCAGCTCGGTATCCGTCAGGTCACGGTAGACGTACAGCAGCGTGTTGTTCAGGTCCGCGCCGATCTGTTCCATTAACCGCTGGCGCTGGCCGTTGAGCATGCCCTGGGCCTGGCCGCCGCCCAAGAGTCCCGGGATCATCGAACTCAGGCTGTCGGCCGCCACGCCGGCGATCGCCAGGCTGACTTCGGCGCCGGCCTCGCGGGCGGGCAGGGCCTGGGCCAGGTGGCCGATGATCAACAGGCGGTTGTCGCTGGCTGGCATCTTCGGCAGGCCCTTGGCGTTTTTCGCCAATTGATCACGCCGGGTCGCCAGCAACTCGGCCGCCACGACCTTGCGACCCAGGGGTGATTGGAAAAAGCTCAGGGCCGGGCTGGGGTCACGCAGATTCTTGCGCATCTGCGCCTCGGCCCGCTGGTCCATGGCCTGAGAGGCGAAACGTTGATTGCTGTTGTTCACCAGGGCCTGGAACACCGCCGGCGGCAGGCTGCTCTGATAGCGCTGCTGGGCGGCGCTCAAGGCGTCATTGAAATGCGCCCGCTGTTCCGGCCAGCCGGCGACCTTGTACAACTGGTCGTAGCTGTCTGCCCAGGCGGGCAAAACGCAGAACATCAACAGTGAGAAAAGCAAACGGCGCATAGGGACTCCTGTCAGCAGCCGACTATTCTCCGTGGGGTGTGGGGTCTTGTCGAGAATTCGTATCAAGTTCGTACTGCGGTGCTATTTGACGCAGCGAACCCGCTGCGTGGCGCTGTCGGTTTTGCAGGCACAGGCATACTATGCGCGCCATGCAAATACCTTCTGATCACCCGCTGCTGTTACGTATCGTCGACGATCTGGCCGAGCACGGCTGGTCGCAGCAGAACCTCTTCCTGCCGGATGCGCTGACCCGCGCCCTGGCGGCCGAATGCCGCCAGCGGGCCGCCGAGGGCGAACTGGCCCCGGCAGCGGTCGGGCGCGGGCCGTTCTCGGAGATCCGCGAAGGGATCCGGGGTGATCACATCCAGTGGATCGAACCCGGCCAGGCGCAAGCCTGCGACCATTACCTGGCGCTGATGGACAGCCTGCGCGAGGCGATGAATCGCGGGTTGTTCCTGGGCCTGGAAGACTTCGAAAGTCACTTTGCCCTCTATCCACCCGGCGCGTTCTACCTCAGGCACGTCGACCGCTTCCGCGATGACGACCGGCGCATGGTGTCGGCGGTGCTCTACCTCAATGACGAATGGTTGCCGGAACACGGCGGCCAGTTGCGCATGTACCTGGACGAAAGCCTCGAACAGGACGTGGTGCCCATTGGCGGTTGCCTGGTGGTGTTCCTGTCGGGGGACATTCCCCATGAAGTACTGCCGGCCACGCGCGATCGCCTGTCCTTGACCGGTTGGTTCCGCCGTCGCGGCAACGAGTTGTTCTGAGATGGAAAAGATCCTGGTCAGTCGCTGCCTGCTCGGGCATCGCGTGCGCTACGACGGCGGCGCCAGCGGGCCGTTCGATCAACTTCAGCAATGGCTCGACGAAGGCCGGATCGTACCGCTGTGCCCGGAAGTCGCCGGCGGCTTGCCTACGCCTCGGGCGGCGGCGGAGATTCCTGGCGGGCAGGGCGGGCAAGTGCTCGACGGTCAGGCGGCGGTGATTACTACCGACGGCGAGAATGTGAGTGCGCAGTTCCTGTCGGGCGCGTATCAAGCGCTGGAACGGGTGCGTGAACACGGCATCCGCATCGCCGTGCTCAAGGCCAACAGCCCGTCGTGCGGCAACCTGTTGACCTATGACGGAACGTTCAGCGGTGTGAAAGTCAGCGGCGAAGGCGTGACGGCGGCGTTGCTCAAGCGGCATGGCGTGAAGGTGTTCAGTGAGCTGGAGTTGCCTGAAGCGGCGGCGGCCCTCAAGGCCCTGAACAACGAGTAACCTTGAGCCGCGCAGTTCTCAGCGGCAAGGAACTCTCTGTGGGAGCAAGGCTTGCCCGCGATACAGGCGCCTCGGTCTCTGAAAGACCGCATCGATTTCATCGCGGGCAAGCCTTGCTCCCACAAAATCGCTTGCTACTGGGTTATAGCTGCTCAGCCAACTGCTCAATCAGCTCCTGGCGCTCTGCCTGGCTCAATCGCGGTTGAGTATTCAGGGATGACCATTGCGGATGCGCCCGCGCCTTGTTCAAGGTTTCGGGTAGCTTGCCCTCGCGCCAGGTCTTGTCCTGGGGCGTGGCGATGCGGATGCTGTCCATTGCCGCATGGCCGCGCTGGTTGAGGGCTTGCAGCAGTTGGCGTTGGCGCAGGGCCAACAGGCGCAGCACGCTGTCGTCCACCGTCAATTCCCGTTGCCCCTTGAGCTTGCCCATCAGCCGGTTGCCATAGCTGCGGGCCGTTTGCAGGGTGCCGCCGACAATGGCCCCGGCCAGGGCAGCGGCGCCAAGGGTCAGGCCGCCCACCAGCAAATCGACGCCGGCCCCGGCCGCTGCGCCCGCCGCGATCCCGCCACCGACGCGTACGCCCAGTTGCTTGAGGGTCTCGGGGTTGAACAGGTCATCGCCCCAGCGCCCGTCGAGCAGCGGCAGATCGCTGGCGGCGGCGTCCTGGGGACGAAAAGCGTAAAGCTTGAGCAGAGCCTCGACGCAGCGCTGCTCGCGCTGACGCACCGCGTTGCGCAGTTCACTGATGGCCTCGCGTTCCAGTTCGGCGTCGCTGGCGACGCTGCGTCGGCAGGCGGCGCAGTCGATCAGCAGTTCGGCGATCAAGCGCGCCGCGCTCTGCTGGCGGGCCAGGCGTTGGGCCTGTTGATCGGCGACCAGGCGTTCCAGTTGCCCACGGGCGCTTTCCAGCAACAGCGCGAGGCTCTCATACAGACGTCGCTCGCCGTCCTCGGGCGGGGCGACGCTGTCAAAACGTACCAGGGCGTGCAGCCCCAGTCGTGCCAGGGCTTCGCGCCAGTCGAGCTCGCGATGGTGGGCGCTGCTGACGAAATTCAACACCGGCAGCAGCGGCTTGCCACAACTGGCAAGGACTTCCAATTCATCGCGGTACTTGGCCAGCACCGGCTCCCGGGCGTCGATCACATAAAGCCCGGCGTCGCTGGCGAGCAGTTGCCGCAGCACTTTGGCTTCCTGTTCGAAGCGTTGCCGCGCCTCGCTGCCCTCGAGGAAGCGGGCCAGGCGCGCCGGACCGTCGAGGCGTTCGCCAGGTCGCTCAAGGCGCTCGAGGTAATCGAGCAGGGCGATGGCGTCCTCCAGGCCCGGCGTGTCGTACAGCTCCAGCAGCGCTTCGCCGTCCACCGACAGGCGCGCACCTTCGACATGCCGGGTGGTGCTCGGGCGATGGGACACTTCGCCGAAGCCGACGTCGCGGGTCAAGGTACGCAGCAGCGAGGTCTTGCCGACATTGGTGTGGCCGACCACGGCCAGCTTCAGCGGCTTCATGGGCTCAGTCATGGCCGGTCTCCAGCCAGTTCAAGGGCATGCAGTCGGCGAAGGGCAACTGCAACTGTTGCAGTGCGGTGTGCCAGTCGCCCAGGCGCTCGGCGTCCAGCGCTTCGCCGGGCGGCGCCTGCAACAGCCAGACGCGGGTGGCGCTGGCGCTGCGGGCCAGCTCGGCGATCAGCGCCAGGCTGCCGCGGTCCGGCGAACGGCGTGGGTCGCAGGCAATAGCCAGGCGTGCCGGCGGAAAGCGCGACAGCTGTTCGAGGAGTTTGTGGCGCGACTCGCGGCTGTCGAGAATGCCGGCGCTTTTCACGGTTTCGGGCAGCTTGGGCGGCCAGGGCCGGTCGTCCAACTCGATTGCCACCAGCAGTGCGCCGTCGCTATTTATTGCACTGACAGCATTTTCGATGGGATGCAGTTGCGCGGGGGCGGTGTCGTTGACGCCCAGTCGCTCGCTGCTGGGCATCAGCCGTTCACGCAATTGGGCGTAGCCCGGCAGGTTCAGGTCCAGGCGCAGGGTGGCGCGGCCGCGACGCCAGCGCCACAGGCACAGCAGTGCCAGGCCCAGGCGCGGCAACAGGCCATAGACCAGCAGCACACCGACCAGCCAGCCAGCCCAGGCCTGGCGCGCGCTCTCGATGTTCAGGGCGGAATCGCCACTGGCGCGGATCATTTCCACCGTCGGCACGCTGAAGCCCAGCAGGGCGGGCAGCGCGCCGAGGGCCTGGGTCATGGCGACGAAGGTCTCGCCGCCGAGGATGGTGGTTTCCCAGACGAAGCCATAGCGCCGGGTCGCCATCAGCAGCAGGACGATGACCAGCGCGCTGAGCATCGCCAGCAGCCACAGGCCATTGACCAGCACGCCGAGGGCCCAGCGATTGAGTTTGTGCCGTTGCAGCAACAGCAGCAGGGCCGGCGCCAGTTGGGCGGCCTTGGCGTCGCGGGCGAGTTTTTCGCTGAGCCACAACCACAGGCGTCCCAGCGTGGCACCTTGCTCGCCAGCGAATATCAGGCCCAGGGCCCAGCCGATGAGCAGGATCAGGTTCAGCCCCAGCAGACTGCCCAAGGCCCAGAACACATTGACCGCTGCCTGCCCGTTGCCAAGTGCGGCAAAGCCCAGGCCGGCGCCGCTGATGACGGCGAGCAGCGCCAATGCGATCAGCGCCAGGCGCGCCCCTTGCAGCCAATGGCGCAGGGCCTCGGTGAGGCCATCGCGCTCGGCCAGCCAGCGGGCACGGTGGCGGATGCGAGTGGCTAAGTCGCCGCCGGCTGCACGGGCCAGGCGATTGGCTTCCTGGTCCTCGAGCGGGCCGGCGTGTTCTTCACGCAGGCGTATCGTCTCGGTCAACCAGAGGTTTTGCAGTACTGTCACGAGTGCTTCCGTTGCTCGAATGAGGGTTGAGCATAACCGCTGTGATGCCTGTCGGGGTACGCCGAGCCTCTGGTATCCTCGCGGCCATGAACAAAACTCTCCCTTTAAGCCTGATCGCAGCCCTCGGTGAAAACCGTGTGATCGGCATCGACAACAGCATGCCCTGGCACCTGCCGGGGGATTTCAAATACTTCAAGGCCACCACTCTGGGCAAGCCGATCATCATGGGGCGCAAGACCTGGGATTCCCTCGGTCGACCGCTGCCGGGACGCCTGAACATCGTGGTCAGCCGCCAGTCGGGCCTGGTGCTGGAGGGCGCGCAAGTGTTCTCCACCCTGGAAGCTGCGGTGGCGCGGGCCGAGGCGTGGGCACTGGAACAAGGCGTCGACGAGTTGATGTTGATCGGCGGTGCCCAACTGTACGCCCAGGCCCTGGAACAGGCGGATCGACTGTACCTGACCCGCGTGGCGCTGAGCCCGGAAGGGGATGCGTGGTTTCCGGCATTTGATGCGAGCCAGTGGACGCTGGTTTCGAACCAGCCGAATCCGGCCGAAGGGGACAAACCGGCCTATAGCTTTGAGGTGTGGGAGAAGCTGTAAGCCCTGTGTGAGCAATGCCTGTGGGAGCAAGGCTTGCCCGCGATCCGGGCGCCTCGATCCATGGAATACCGCGTCGCTTTCATCGCGGGCAAGCCTTGCTCCCACAGGTATCAGGGCAATCAAGCGTGCACCAACTCCCCATGCTCCTCGGCATCGAGCAACGCCTTGTCAGTCTGCTGCATCACCTGGCTGGTAATCGCCCCGGCGGTGATCGAGCCGCTGACGTTCAACGCCGTACGGCCCATGTCGATCAGCGGTTCGACGGAAATCAGCAAGGCGACCAGCGAGACCGGCAAGCCCATGGCCGGCAGCACGATCAGCGCGGCGAATGTCGCGCCGCCACCGACCCCGGCCACCCCGGCCGAACTCAACGTCACGATCGCCACCAGCGTCGCGATCCACACCGGATCCAACGGGTTGATGCCCACAGTCGGCGCGACCATCACCGCCAGCATGGCCGGATAAAGGCCGGCACAACCGTTCTGGCCGATGGTGGCGCCGAACGAGGCGCTGAAGCTGGCAATCGCCCGTGGAATGCCGAGGCGGCTGGTCTGGGCTTCGATGCTCAACGGGATGGTGGCCGCGCTGGAGCGGCTGGTGAAGGCGAAGGTCAGCACCGGCCAGATCTTGCGGAAAAAGCGCAACGGGTTGATCCCGGCAGCGGACACCAGCAGGCCATGGACCACGAACATCAGGCCCAGCCCCAGGTACGACACCACGACAAAACTGCCGAGCTTGATGATGTCCTGCAGGTTGGAACCGGCCACCACCTTGGTCATCAGCGCCAGCACACCGTACGGCGTCAGCTTCATCACCAGGCGCACCAGGCGCGTCACCCAGCTTTGCAGGGTGTCGATGGCGTTGATCACTTTCTGGCCTTTCTCCACGTCGTCCTTGAGCAACTGCAACGCCGCGACCCCGAGGAACGCGGCGAAGATCACCACGCTGATGATCGAGGTCGGCTTGGCCCGCGCCAGGTCGGCAAAGGGGTTCTGTGGGATGAATGAAAGCAGTAATTGCGGGATGTTCAGGTCGGCGACCTTGCCGGCGTAGTCGCTCTGGATCACTTGCAGGCGCGCCAGTTCCTGGGTGCCGGCCACCAGGCCTTCGGCGGTGAGGCCGAACAGGTTGGTCAGGCCAATGCCGATCAGCGCGGCGATGGCGGTGGTGAACAGCAGCGTGCCGATGGTCAGGAAGCTGATCTTGCCCAGGGACGAGGCGTTATGCAGGCGGGCCACGGCGCTGAGGATCGAGGCAAAGACCAGCGGGATCACGATCATTTGCAGCAACTGCACGTAGCCGTTGCCCACCAGGTCGAACCAACCGATCGAGGCCTTGAGCACCGGGTTGCCGGCGCCATAAATCGTGTGCAGAGCGAGACCGAACACCACGCCCAGCACCAGTGCCAGCAGCACTTTTTTCGCCAGGCTCCAGGTGCGGTGACGGGTTTGTGCCAGGCCGAACAGCAAGGCGAGGAACACCAGAAGATTGAGGATCAAAGGCAGATTCATCAAAAGAGACTCCGATAAGACGTGCCAGTCGCCCGAAGCCGCGACTGTGAGCCGGGAAGCCTAACAGCCTGATAACTAATGAATTAATACTAAAAACGCATGTAGATTGTCGTTTATGGAATAAGGCAGCGACGTTTACGGATATGTCGCTGGCGCAATCAAGACGCAAGCGGTCGCGGGTAGGCGAGGACTGTCACAAGCATTTGTTAGCGTCGAGTTCTTTTGAACCCGGGAGAAATGCCGATGAAACTCGCACCTCGTTTTCTCGCTGTCGCCTTGAGCCTTGGTCTCGCCGGCCAGGCACTCGCCACCGATCTCAAACACTGGCCGGCGGAACAAGCCAAGGCCCTGGAGACGATGATCGCGGCCAACGCCAACAAGGGTAACTACGCGGTGTTCGACATGGACAACACCAGTTACCGCTACGACCTTGAGGAGTCGTTGCTGCCGTTCATGGAAAACAAGGGCCTCATCACCCGGGAAACCCTGGACCCGTCCTTGAAGCTGATGCCGTTCAAGGACACCGCCGACCACAAGGAAAGCCTGTTCAGCTACTACTACCGCCTGTGCGAAGTCGATGACATGGTCTGCTACCCATGGGTGGCCCAGGTGTTTTCCGGCTTTACCCTCAAGGAGCTCAAGGGCTATGTCGACGAGTTGATGGCGTCCGGCAAGCCAGTGCCGACCACGTATTACGACGGCGACAAGGTGGTCCAGTACAACGTCAACCCGCCGAAAGTCTTTACCGGCCAGGCCGAGCTGTACAACAAGCTGATGGAAAACGGCATCGAGGTCTATGTCATGACCGCCGCTTCCGAAGAACTGGTGCGCATGGTCGCCTCCGATCCGAAGTACGGCTACAACCTCAAGCCGCAGAACGTGATCGGCGTGACCACCCTGCTCAAGGACCGCAAGACCGGCGAGCTGACCACCGCGCGCAAGCAGATCACTGCCGGCAAATATGACGAGAAGGCCAACCTCGATCTGGAGTACACGCCTTACCTGTGGACCCCGGCGACCTGGATGGCCGGCAAGCACGCAGCGATCCTGACGTACATCGACGAATGGAAAAAACCGGTACTGGTGGGCGGCGACACACCCAGCAGCGATGGTTACATGCTGTTCCACGATGTGGACGTAGCCAAGGGCGGCATCCACCTGTGGGTCAACCGCAAGGACAAATACATGACCCAGATTAACGGCATGATGGCCAAGCACGCTGCCGCCCAGGCCAAGGAAGGACTGACGGTGACCGCGGACAAGAACTGGGTGATCGTCAAGCCCGAAGACATCCAGTAAGACCCACACCCCCCTGTGGGAGCGAGCTTGAACTCGCGATGAGGGCGTCACATTCAACCTCACTGTTGATTGATACGCCGCCATCGCGAGCAAGCTCGCTCCCACATGTGGTGGTTGGTGTTCTGTGTTTCCCGTAATAAAAATGCCCCGCACTTGGCGGGGCATTTTTATTGTCGCTGTAGACGCTTACAAGCCGTCGAGCATTGCCTTGTTACGCACCGCGCCCTTGTCGGCGCTGGTGGCGAGCAGGGCGTAGGCCTTGAGGGCCGTGGTGACTTTGCGTGGACGCACTTCCACCGGTTTCCAGCCCTTGTTGTCCTGTTCGACGCGGCGCCCGGCCAGTTCTTCGTCGCTGATCAACAGGTTGATCGAGCGGTTCGGAATGTCGATCAGGACCTTGTCACCGTCCCGCACCAGACCGATGGCGCCGCCAGCGGCTGCCTCCGGAGAAGCGTGGCCGATGGACAGGCCCGAGGTGCCGCCGGAGAACCGGCCATCGGTCAGCAAGGCGCAGGCTTTGCCCAGGCCCTTGGACTTCAGGTAGGAGGTTGGGTAGAGCATTTCCTGCATGCCCGGGCCGCCTTTCGGGCCTTCGTAGCGAATGATCACGATGTCGCCGGCCTTCACTTCGTCAGCGAGGATGCCGCGCACGGCGCTGTCCTGGCTTTCGAAAATCTTCGCGTTGCCTTCGAACACATGGATCGACTCGTCGACGCCGGCGGTTTTCACCACGCAGCCATCCAGGGCGATGTTGCCGTACAGCACGGCCAGGCCACCTTCCTTGGAATACGCGTGTTCGACGCTGCGGATGCAGCCGTTTTCACGGTCGTCGTCCAGGGTTTCCCAACGGGTCGACTGGCTGAACGCGGTTTGCGTCGGAATGCCCGCCGGGCCGGCCTTGAAGAAGTGATGCACGGCCTCGTCGGTGGTCTGGGTGATGTCCCACTTGGCGATGCCTTCGGCCATGGTCTTGCTGTGCACGGTCGGCAGGTCGGTGTGCAACAGGCCGCCACGGGCCAGGGAGCCGAGGATGCTGAAGATCCCGCCGGCACGGTGCACGTCTTCCATATGGTACTTCTGGATGTTCGGCGCGACCTTGCACAGTTGCGGCACGTGACGGGACAGGCGGTCGATGTCGCGCAGGTCGAAATCGATCTCGGCTTCCTGGGCAGCGGCCAGCAAGTGCAGGATGGTGTTGGTGGAACCGCCCATGGCGATGTCCAGGGTCATGGCGTTTTCGAACGCCTTGAAGTTGGCGATGTTACGCGGCAACACCGACTCGTCGTTATCAAAGTAGTAGCGCTTGCACAGCTCAACGATGGTCCGGCCGGCCTGCAGGAACAGCTGTTCGCGATCGCTGTGGGTGGCGAGGGTCGAACCGTTGCCCGGCAGGGCCAGGCCCAGTGCTTCGGTCAGGCAGTTCATCGAGTTGGCGGTGAACATGCCGGAGCACGAACCGCAGGTCGGGCAGGCGCTGCGCTCGTACTCGGCAACCTTCTCGTCAGAGGCGCTGGAGTCGGCGGCGATGACCATGGCGTCGACCAGGTCGAGGCCGTGGCTGGCGAGCTTGGTCTTGCCGGCTTCCATCGGGCCGCCGGAGACGAAGATCACCGGGATGTTCAGGCGCAGGGCGGCCATGAGCATGCCCGGGGTGATCTTGTCGCAGTTGGAAATGCACACGATGGCGTCGGCGCAGTGGGCGTTGACCATGTATTCGACGGAGTCGGCGATGATCTCGCGGCTCGGCAGCGAATAGAGCATGCCGTCGTGACCCATGGCGATGCCGTCGTCCACGGCGATGGTGTTGAATTCCTTGGCAACGCCGCCGGCGCGCTCGATTTCCCGGGCAACCAGCTGGCCGAGGTCCTTGAGGTGGACGTGACCCGGTACGAACTGGGTGAAGGAGTTGGCAATGGCGATGATCGGCTTCTTGAAGTCGTCATCCTTCATCCCCGTGGCGCGCCACAAGGCACGAGCGCCGGCCATGTTGCGGCCATGGGTGGATGTTTTCGAGCGGTAATCAGGCATGGAGCACTCCGGGCGGCTAATCAGGTACTTATCAGGTATCAATGGGGAAGTGAGCTTCTGTCGACGTCTGGAACACCCGGGTTTGGCCGTGTGTCCGGAAGTGGCTGATGACTTTGCAGGATCGCTGCGCGCCTCAGCATGAGCTCATAAACCCGCCGGGGATGAATGGCGATGAATGACGCGATTCTACACCGCTGGCGCCAGGATGAAATGACGCAAAACGCTGATCGGACGCCAATGTCGTGTGCGGGATGACGACTGGCAGGGTTCAGTCGGCCAACAACCCGCGGTAGCGATGCCGGACCAGGGCATTGAGTGCCAGCCCCAGCAGGCTGAGCAGGATCAGGCAGAGGGCCAGGGCCAGCTGTAAGTCCAGCGGGGTGAGGCTGATCACGGCACTGGTTAGCCCGCCGACAATAAAGAAAGACGCCGAGCAATGTCAGGGTCAGCAATAGGCCGACGGTGGCAGGTTTGCGGGCGGCCAGGTGGTTTTGCGGATCAGTCATCGAACAGTTCCAAGACGTACCTGAGGGTCGCTTTCAATCCTAATGCGTCATGCCGGCCAGGCGCGGGGGAGATGGAGTAGGAAGGCTCTGGTAATTGCGTGGGGAAGCTCCTACAGACTTATTCAAACGCGCAAAAAAAATCGCAGCCAAGGCTGCGATCAGGATGCAATTGGAGTCTGCGGGGCACAGCGCTACGGCCCTGGCCCCGCCCGGCCTCAGCTGTTGGGCAACAACCGGCAGGTGATGCTCTTGATGTAGCGGGTTTCGGCAATGGCCGGGTGTACCGGATGGTCTGGGCCCTGGCCGCCGCGTTCGAGCAGTTGAATGTTGCGGTCCAGGTGGCGAGCGCTGGTCAGCAGGATGTTTTGCAGGTCGTCTTCGGGCAGGTGCATCGAGCACGACGCGCTGACCAGGATGCCGTCCTTGCTGAGCAGGCGCATGGCTTGTTCGTTGAGGCGGCGATAGGCGCCTTCACCGTTTTTCAGGTCTTTCTTGCGCTTGATGAAAGCGGGTGGGTCGGCCACGATCACGTCGAAACGTTCTTCGCTGGCCTTGAGCTCTTTCAGGGCTTCGAACACGTCGCCTTCGATGCAGGTCAGCTTCTCGGCGAAGCCGTTCAACGCCGCGTTGCGCTCGACACCGTCGAGGGCAAAGGCCGAGGCATCGACGCAGAACACTTCGCTGGCGCCGAACGCTGCGGCTTGCACACCCCAGCCGCCGATGTAGCTGAACAGGTCCAGTACACGCTTGCCCTTGGCGTACGGGGCCAGGCGTGCGCGGTTCATGCGGTGGTCGTAGAACCAGCCGGTTTTCTGGCCTTCCATGACCGGCGCTTCGAACTTCACGCCGTTCTCTTCCAGGGCGACCCATTCCGGCACCAGGCCGAACACGGTCTCGACGTAGCGGTTCAGGCCTTCGGCGTCACGGGCCGCGGAGTCGTTCTTGAACAGGATGCCGCTGGGCTTGAGCACCTGGGTCAGGGCGGCGATCACGTCGTCCTTGTGGGCTTCCATGGTGGCAGAGGCGATCTGCACCACCAGGATGTCGCCGAAACGGTCGACCACCAGGCCTGGCAACAGGTCGGAATCACCGTAGACCAGGCGATAGAACGGTTTGTCGAACAGTCGCTCGCGCAGGGACAACGCCACGTTGAGGCGATGCACCAGCAGGGACTTGTCCAGCGGCAGCTTCACGTCACGGGACAGCAGCCGGGCGCAGATCAGGTTGTTGGGGCTCATCGCAACGATGCCCAGCGGCTTGCCGCCGGCGGCTTCGAGGATGGCCTGGTCGCCGGCCTTGAAGCCGTGCAGCGGGGTGGCGGCTACATCGATTTCGTTACTGTAGACCCACAGGTGGCCGGCGCGCAGGCGACGGTCGGCGTTGGCTTTGAGGCGCAGGCTAGGCAGGGACATGACGTCGCTCCGGAAAAAAGAGCGGGAGTATACCGTGTTGCAACCTTGGCGGGGCTTGTGGTGGACATGTGGTGGGGGAGCGTGCTCCCTCACCACGGTATCGGGCAGGCTTCAGGCGGACAACGCGCTGATCAGCTCGCGGTTGAACGCCGGAATGTCATCGGGCTGACGGCTGCTGATCAACGTGCCGTCCTTGACCACTTCCTTATCGACCCAGTTCGCGCCGGCGTTGACCAGGTCATCCTTGAGGGTCTTGTAGCTGGTCATGGTCTTGCCCTTGACCAACCCGCTCGACACCAGCAGCCAGCCGCCATGGCAAATCACCGCGATGGGCTTGCCCGCCGCCTCGAAGCCCTTGACCAGTTTCTGGGCATCGACGTCGATACGGATGGTGTCGGAGTTCTGCACGCCACCGGGCAGCACCACGGCGTCGTACTGTTCGACATTGGCGGCCTTGAAGGTCAGGTCGATCCGGAAGTCGTCGGCTGGCTGGTCATGGTTCCAACCTTTGACCTGGCCTTCGCGGGCCGAAACGATGTCAACCTTGACGCCGGCCTGTTCCAGCGCCTGTTGGGGGCCGGTCAGTTCGGCCTGTTCAAAACCGTCGGTCACGAGGATGGCGACACGTTTGTTGTTCAGGGAGCCAGGCATGAAAAATCTCCTCAAGCTGAGTGGCGGGGTTGCCGACTCAAGCCTTAATGCAGGCTTGGCTGTCGGCCCTGTAAAGTCCGAAGCCGATGCCTGAAGGAAAGTTCCGCCGATCTACCCGGCGGTGTATCGGATCCATCTTTAAGGGTTAGAATCCCCGCCTGACACCGGAGTGTGTACTCATGTCCAAAGAACTTTCCGCCGAACAGATCCAACAGTCCTTGCAAGGCATCAGCGTGCCGCCCCAACCGCAGATCATGGTGGATCTGCAGATGGAACAGTACATGCCCGACCCGGACCTGGAGACCATCGCCAAGCTGATTTCCCACGACCCGGGCCTTTCCGGGGCCTTGCTCAAGATCGTCAACTCGCCGTACTACGGCCTGCGCAACAAGATCACCTCGATCCAGCGCGCGGTGAACCTGTTGGGCAGCCGTTCGATCATCAACCTGATCAATGCGCAGTCGATCAAGGGCGAACTGCACGACGACGCCATCGTTACCCTGAACCGCTTCTGGGATACCGCCCAGGATGTGGCGATGACTTGCCTGACCCTGGCCAAGCGCGTCGGCCTGGAGAACGGTGACGAAGCCTATGCGCTGGGGCTGTTCCACGATTGCGGCGTGCCGTTGATGCTCAAGCAGTTCCCCAACTACATGGGCGTGCTGGAAGAGGCCTACGCCAATGCCAGCGCCGAGTGCCGGGTGGTGGACACCGAGAATCGTGAGTTCAACACCAACCATGCCGTGGTCGGTTACTACACCTCCAAATCCTGGCGCCTGCCGGATCACGTCAGCCAGGCCATCGCCAACCACCACAATGCCCTGGCGATCTTCAGCGACGAGTCTTCACGCAACAACAGCCAGTTGAAGAACCTGCTGGCGATCCTGAAGATGTCCGAGAACATCTGTGCGTCCCACCGGGTGCTCGGCAATCAGGCCGAAGATCACGAGTGGGATAGTGTCGGGAGCCTTGTGCTCGATTACATCGGGTTGTCGGAATACGACTTCCAGACCCAGAAACAGGAAATTCGCGACCTCGCCACTCGTTGAGTGCGGGGCTTCGCCTGACTCGAGAACCTCATGCCAGAACTGCCGGAAGTCGAAACCACCCGTCGCGGAATCGCGCCCCATCTTGAAGGCCAGCGGGTCAGCCGCGTGGTGGTCCGCGACCGCCGCCTGCGCTGGCCGATCCCGGAAGATCTCGACGTGCGGCTTTCGGGCCAGCGCATCGTGCAGGTGGAGCGGCGGGCCAAGTACCTGTTGATCAATGCCGAGGTCGGCACGTTGATCAGCCACCTGGGCATGTCCGGCAATCTGCGCTTGGTGGAGGTCGGCATGCCGGCCGCCAAGCACGAGCACGTGGACATCGAGCTGGAGTCCGGCCTGGCCTTGCGCTACACCGACCCTCGGCGTTTTGGCGCGATGCTCTGGAGCCTTGACCCGTTCAATCACGAGCTGTTGATTCGCCTGGGTCCCGAGCCGTTGACCGACCTGTTCGATGGCGAACGGTTGTTCCAGCTTTCGCGAGGGCGTTCCATGGCGGTCAAGCCGTTCATCATGGACAACGCGGTGGTGGTGGGGGTGGGCAATATCTACGCGACCGAGGCCCTGTTCGCCGCCGGGATCGACCCACGCCGGGCCGCCGGAGGCATTTCCCGGGCGCGTTACCTGAAGCTGGCGATCGAGATCAAGCGCATCCTCGCCCATGCCATCGAGCGCGGTGGCACCACGCTGCGGGACTTTATCGGCGGGGACGGCCAACCTGGCTATTTCCAGCAGGAACTGTTCGTCTACGGACGGGGCGGGGAGCTGTGCAAAGTCTGTGGCACGGGGCTGCGGGAAATCCGCCTGGGCCAGCGTGCGAGCGTCTGGTGTCCACGCTGTCAGAGCTGATTTGTCCTACGGTCTATAGTCAAGTGGCCTGTGTGGCTAGTTCGTTAGCTCAAATTCGGATGCCAGAAGTCCATAGCCAAGGCGCTGTGACGAGTCATAGCCCGCTATGGCGAGGAACAGCAACGCAGGATATGGACTTCTGGCGCCGAAGTTGACTAACAGAACTAGCCACACAGGCCACTTTCGTACTGATTTAGCCGAAGGATCGCCCGATGAAGCTGTTTCGACCTGTTGTTCTCGCGCTGCTGCTGAGTGTCGGTTTGCCTGCCTTGGCAAGCGACGGCAGCGGCGACCCGCGCTACACCATCCAGAACCCGCCGGCCTTCGCCATGATCGGCGACCTGCTGATCGCCCGTCCGTTGCTGCTGGCCGCCACAGTGATTGGCGCCGGAGCATTCGTGGTGTCGTTGCCCTTTACCGCGCTGGGCGGCGGGGTCGGCGATGCGGGCAAGGCGCTGGTGGTGGACCCGGCGAAGGCCACGTTTATGCGGTGCCTGGGGTGTATTGGAGAGGGGTTTGAGCGGCAGGAGTAGTCGTCAGGTATGTGCATTTATGGTGTAGCTGCTGGCCCTATCGCGAGCAGGCTCGCTCCCACAGGGATCTACTGAGTTCACATGGTCTGTGTCCTAAGCAAATCCCTTGTGGGAGCGAGCCTGCTCGCGATAAGGCCGGTACAGACGCTAAAGAACTACCTGGCTCAAGCCTTGCCAGTAATCTTGCGATACTTCGCCATCAACTGTTCTTCAGTTTCCGGATGAGCCTCGTCCAGAGGGATGCAATCCACCGGGCAGACCTGCTGGCACTGGGGTTCGTCGTAATGGCCGACGCACTGGGTGCACAAGTTCGGGTCGATGACGTAGATCTCTTCGCCTTGGGAAATGGCCTCGTTCGGGCATTCAGGTTCGCAGACGTCGCAATTGATGCAGTCGTCGGTGATGATCAGGGACATGCAGGCTCCTGCCGGGGCGTTGGGCCCTGGCATATGAAAAACGTATGGGCGCAATTGTGCCGCATTGGCGAGCGCAGTGCACGCGGGCGCGATGGACTGCGCTGTGCCGGGCTGCGAAGCGGGTCGCAGCCCGCGGGTTATTTCTTGAAGCGCAGGGTCAGCGCATCGGCCACGGCCGGGTGGACGAACTTGGTGATATCTCCGCCCAACGCCGCGATTTCCCGGACCAGGGTCGAGGAAATGAAGGAATAGCGCTCCGACGGCGTCAGGAACAGGCTCTCGACGTCCGGTGCCAGTTGGCGGTTCATGTTGGCCAGTTGGAACTCGTACTCGAAGTCCGAGACCGCACGCAGGCCGCGCAGGAACACATTGGCGTTCTTTTCCTTGGCAAAGTGCGCCAAAAGCGTCGAGAAGCCGACCACTTCCACGTTGGGCAGGTGCTTGGTGACCTCGCGGGCCAGTTCCACACGTTGCTCCAGCGGGAACAGCGGGTTTTTCTTCGGGCTGGCGGCGACGGCAATGATCACATGGTCGAACAGGCGCGCGGCGCGTTCGACCAGATCGCCATGGCCCTTGGTAATAGGGTCGAAGGTACCTGGGTACAACACTCGGTTCATCGCGTCGTCCTGGCGGGAGTCCGTTGGGGAGTCGGATGGTATCGCAGCCTTCTCGGTCGGCCAAGTCGGCTGTTGCGTAAGAAAGCACTATAGACGGTGCGAATAATCCGGATATTCATGGATTTTTCAGGCGTTCGGCCAGGGCCGTCGCCAATTGCGCGGTCAGCCCGTACACCGATAATTGCGGGTTGGCGCCGATACTGGTGGGGAACAGCGAGCCGTCATGGATCGACAGATTGCCCAGTTGGTGATGGCGGCCAAGGCTGTCGGTGACGGCGGTTTTCGGATCTTCACCCATGGCGCAACCGCCCATCACGTGGGCGCTGCCCAGGCGTGTGCGGTACAAGGCCAGGTCGAGTCCGTCGATCAGTGTGCGGGCTTCGGCCAGGGTCTTTACGTAGCGGGCATCGTTGTGCAAAGGCATGACCGCCTTGGCGCCGCCGGCAAACTGGATCTCGGCCATGCTGTGGAAGGCCCGGCGCAAGCCATCCCAGGCATACGGCGTAACGGGATAATCGAGCACGGGCGTGCCGTCGTTGCGCAATTGGACGCTGCCGCCGGGGCTGTCCGGATGAAAACCGTCGCGCAACAGCGCCAGCATGGCGTGGGTATGGGGCAGCCGGGACATGTGCAAGGCATTCTCGGGGCCGAACCCGCCCAATAGCGTGGTGGCCAGGGCCGGGTGCAAGGGCGGGACTTCAAGCTTGTAGGACATTTTGCCGGTGGTGCCGTCCTGCCATTGGAAATGATCCGAATAAATCGATTGCGGCGCGCCGTAGAACGGGTTGATGACCTCGTCGAATTGCCCGGCGGACATGTTCACCAAGTGCAGGAAGGTGCGCTTGCCCACGCGTTCGTGCGGGTCTGGCGCATCGGAGCGCAGCAGCAACGCGGGTGTATTGATGCCGCCGCCCGCCAGCACGTAATGCCGCGCCTTGACGGTTATGCGCTGGCCGGTCGGTGCCACGCAACGTTCGTCCATGGCTTGGCACTCGAGGCCTATGACGGCATCGTTTTTGATTGTCAGACGCTCGGCCCGCGCCAGGTAAAGCAGCGCGCCGCCCTTGTCCAGGGTGGCCGGGATGGTGGTGACCAGCATCGACTGCTTGGCGTTGGTCGGGCAGCCCATGCCGCAATAGCCCAGGTTCCAGCAGCCGCGTACGTTGCGCGGGATGACGTGCCAGGCGTAGCCCAATTGTTCACAACCTTTGCGGATCACGTCGTTGTTGGCATTGGGCGGAATCAGCCACGGCGCCACGCCCAGGCGTTGTTCCATCTGCGCAAACCAGGGCAGCATTTCAGCGCGGCCGTGGCCTTTTACGTTGTGCTCGGCGGCCCAGTGGTCGAGGGTCTGGTCGGGCGTGCGGAAGCTGGAGGTCCAATTGATCAGCGTCGTGCCACCGACGGCCCGGCCCTGGAGAATGGTGATGGCGCCGTCCTTGCTCATGCGCCCGAGGCCTTCCTGATACAGGCTGCTGTAGGCCTGGTCTTCGAGCAGCGTGAAGTCATGACTGGTCTTGAGCGGACCTTCCTCGATCAGCAACACGCGGTAGCCTGCGGCGCTGAGAATTTCTGCAGTGGTGCCGCCGCCAGCACCGCTGCCGACGATGGCCACGTCCGCTTCCAGGGTCAGGTCCTGGGTCAGCTGCGCGCCGTTGTAGGTGGTCCAGCCACGGGCCAGGCCTTCGCGGAAGGGATCGGGTACGGGCATGTTCAGGGCTCTCTTATTGTTATGAGTTTGCGGTACCCCTGTGGGAGCGAGCTTGCTCGCGATGGCATCGGATCATCAGCAACTGTATTGACTGACACACCGCAATCGCGAGCAAGCTCGCTCCCACAGGATCTCACTGGCGTTCAAATCTTGGGCGGTCCTGGATAGCCGCAATGCGCCCAGGCTTCGGATTGGGTGTACCAGGCCATCATCACCAGTTGCAGCAATGAGCTATGGCCCTGTCGCAGCAGGTCCAGCGAGCTGTTTTCCCACCGCGCAAGGAACTGGCGGATGTCATCGGCGCTGGCGTTTTCCCACGAGCCCCAGACACCGGTCAGCGGCCCGCGGGTAATGCCCAGCGTGAGCACGTCGAACAGCTGGCGTGTGAGCTTGAGCATGGCGGGGGACAGGTGGGCCAGGCTGCTGTCCAGGCTTCGCAGGGTCGCGTCAGTGGCGGCAGTAATCTGTCCGACGGCCACTGCGCCATCCAGCATCACGGGGATGACGCTGCGTAAAAATTGCAGGTCGCTGTCGCGCAGGGCCGCCAGGCCATTGGCCGGTTGGCTTGGCGAGCAACCGCTCAGGCTGGCGCCCACACCGACGGTGGCCAGGAAGGCGCTGGCGCCGAGGCTGAACTTCAGCAGGCCGCGCCGTGACAGCGCGGGTGTATCGGTGAGGCTTGGGTTCATTATTTTGATTACCCGGGAAGAGACGCGTCAGCGGACAAACAGTTTCTGGATCAGTTTCTGCAAAGGCTTGCCGTAGGGCGGATAAATCAGCTTCGCGGCGTTGAATCGCTGTTTGGTCAGCACGCCCTTGGCCTTGCTGAAGGTCAGGAAGCCCTCATGCCCGTGGTAATGCCCCATTCCCGAGGGACCGATGCCGCCAAACGGCAAGTCGTCCTGGGCGACATGCAGCAGCGTGTCGTTCAAGCAGACGCCTCCGGAATGGGTTTCGTGGAGCACGCGATTCTGTTCGGCCTTGTTGTAGCCGAAGTAGTAGAGCGCCAGCGGGCGGGGTCGCTGATTGATGTAGGCAAACGCCTGGTCCAGATGCTCGTAGGGCACGATGGGCAGCAACGGGCCGAAGATCTCGTCCTGCATGACGGTCATTTCATCGCTGACGTTGAGCAGCAGGCTGTGGGCCATGCGGCGGTCCTGGCCCTGGTCGAACAGTTCGATCAGCAGCGCGCCCTTGCTGGTGGCGTCGCTGATGTAGCCGTTGAGTCGCGCCAGCTGTCGTTCGTTGATGATTGCGGTGTAGTCCGGGTTGTTCGCCAGGGTCGGATAAAACCCGCGAACCGCCTCGCGATACGCCTCAACGAACTCGCCGACGCGATTCTGTGGCACCAGCACGTAGTCCGGGGCGACACAGGTTTGCCCGGCATTCAGGGTCTTGCCGAAAGCGATGCGTTCGGCGGCGTCCTTGAGCGGCACATCGGTCGACACGATGGCCGGCGACTTTCCACCCAGCTCGAGGGTGACCGGGGTCAGGTTTTCGGCAGCGGCGCGCATGACATGCTTGCCGATGCTGGTGGCGCCGGTGAACAGCAGGTGATCGAAGGGCAGCTTGGAAAACGCCATGCCGACCTCAGCCTCGCCAAGCACCACGCAGACCAGGTCCTGGGGAAAGACCCGGGCCAGCAGTTGCTTGAGCAGCAAGCCGGTCGCCGGTGTCGATTCGCTGAGCTTGAGCATCACCCGGTTGCCCGCCGCCAGCGCTCCCGTCAGCGGCCCGATGGCCAGGAACAGCGGGTAGTTCCACGGAACGATGACCCCGACCACGCCCAGCGGCTGGTACACCACTTTGGCCGATGCCGGCTGGAAGGCCATGCCCACCTTGCGCCGGGAGGGTTTCATCCAACCCTGGAGATGTCGGCTGGCGTAATGGATCCCGTGCAGGCTCGGCATCAACTCGGCCAGCAGTGTTTCGTCGGCGCTGCGGTGGCTGAAATCCTGGCTGATGGCGTCGATCAAGGCTTGTCGTTCGTTGCTCAATACCTCGCGCAGTGCCTTGAGCCATTGTCGGCGCTGTTCGGCCGGGGGCATTGGATGGGCGGCGTAGGCCTGGCGCTGGGCATCGAAGAGCGACCGCAGCTCGTCCAGTTGTTGTTGAGACTCGTGCAGGTAGGCAACGTCGGCAGGCATCGTCGGGCACCGGATATTATTAGAGTGGATGTTTTCTAGAGCTTATACTCTAGAAAGTCAATGGCATCCGTAACGGCGATGGGTTTTTCCTGTGACCGATAGGTCGTAAGATGCCGATCAATGCCTTCGTCGAATTAAAGCCCAAACCATGGCCCCACGAATGAAAACCAGCGAGCGCATCGTGCAAAACAGCCTCGAGCTGTTCAACCAGCAAGGCGAGCGCAGCGTCAGCACCAACCACATTGCCGCCCACATGGACATGTCCCCAGGCAACCTCTATTACCACTTCCCCAACAAGCAGGCGATCATCGCCGTGTTGTTCAGTGAATACGAGAACCTGGTGGACAGCTTCTTGCGCCCGCCCCAGGGCCGTGCGGCCACGGTGGAGGACAAGCGCTTCTATTTGCAGGAGCTGCTGGCAGCCATGTGGCGCTACCGTTTCCTGCACCGGGACCTGGAACATCTGCTCGACAGCGATCCGGACCTTGCGGCGCGCTATCGACGGTTTTCCCAGCGCAGCCTGATCCACGGCACCGCTATTTATGAAGGCTTCGTTGCCGCCGGCATCCTGAAGATGGACCGGGTGCAGATCGAGTCCCTGACCCTCAATGCCTGGATCATCCTCACGTCCTGGGTGCGGTTCCTGTGCACCACGCGGGAAAACTTCAGCCACCTGAGCGAGCAGGCCATCAAGCGTGGCGTGTATCAGGTGCTGGTGTTGGAGGCCGGTTTCGTGACCGATCAGGCCCGCGAAGAAGTGGATGCACTGTTCAAAGAGTATTACGTCCCCCTGGCCCAGACCCTGGAGGAAGGGCAGTAGGACCGATCCCCGACTTAGCCACAGGAGCTCATCATGCCCATTGCGCGACTCATCAGCCCTCAAGCCCTCGAACAGCGGCGATCACAGCCTGGGCTGGTCATCCTCGATTGCCGTTTTGCCCTGGAAGACCCCGATTACGGTCAGCGCAGTTATGCCGAGGGCCACATCGCCGGTGCAGCGTTCGCGGACCTTGAGCGCGACCTGAGCGGGCCGGTGACCAAAGGTGTGACCGGACGTCATCCGCTGCCGGAGTCGGGGGCATTGATCGAGCGCCTCAAGGCCTGGGGGATCGATAACGATAGCGATGTCGTGCTGTACGACGACGGCCCCGGCGCCTATGCCGCGCGGGCCTGGTGGTTGCTGGCCTGGCTGGGCAAGCGCGATGGCGTGTACATCCTCGACGGCGGGCTCAAGGCCTGGCACGCCGCTGGCTTGCCTTTGAGCCTGGATCCGCCGCAGAACAGTCGCGGGACCTTCAGCGGGGCACCGGATGCGAGCTTGGTGCTCAGCGCCCAAGCGCTGCACCAACGCCTTGGCCAAGCGGACATGACCCTGCTGGATGCCCGGGCGTTGCCGCGTTTCAAAGGTGAAGTCGAGCCCATCGACCCGATAGCCGGGCATATCCCGGGCGCCCAGTGCGCGGCGTTCACCGACAACCTGGGCGCCGATGGCCGCTTCTTGCCGGCCGATCAGCTCAAGCAGCGCTTCGCCGAAAAACTGGGCGAGCGCTCGCCCACTGACCTGGTGGCCTATTGCGGCTCCGGCGTGACGGCGTGTCATAACCTGTTTGCCTTGTGCCTGGCAGGCTACCCGTTGGGGCGGCTGTATGCTGGCTCGTGGAGTGAGTGGATCAATGACCCCCAGCGGGGCGTGGCGAAGGGCGAATAACAAACACCCGGAACCAATGTGGGAGCGGGCTTGCTCGCGAAGACGGTGTGACAGTCAACTTCAATGTCGCTGACCCACCGCTATCGCGAGCAAGCTCGCTCCCACAGGGGATGTGTATTGGTCATGAACCATCACGCTCAGTCGTGCGCCAGGCTGGCCAGCCAATCGGGAATCCGCCGCTCCAGGTAGTACCCCGGGCGCCGCAGGGTTCCGTCGACAAACCCCACATGCCCGCCCTGGGCGTGCAGTTCAATCCGGGTCGAGGCGGATAATTCGCCTGGCTCTGGCAGGCTGTGAGGAAACACAAAAGGATCGTCGGCGGCCTGGATAACCAGGGTCGGCGTGCTGATACCGGCCATGAAATAACGGCTGGAGGCACGGCGGTAGTAATCCGCTGCATCGGAGAACCCGTGCAGCGGCGCGGTCACCCGGCCGTCAAAGTCCCAGAAGGTGCGCATGTTTTCCAACGGGCCAAGCGCCGCGAGAGTCGCCAGGCCTTCGTGGCGTCCGTCGTGCTGGAACTGGCGTTGCTTGTTGCGCACATAGGCCACGAGCTGGCGCATGAAATGCGCCTGGTAGAACCTGGAGAATCCCTGGCCGATGCGATCGGCACACTGGTCGAGGCGAAACGGCACCGAGACCGCCACCGCCCCTTGCAACTGGCTGTCGCGGCCGGTTTCCCCCAAGTGCTTGAGCAGCACATTGCCGCCCAGTGAATAACCCACCGCAAACAGCGGCGCCAAGGGCCGGCGGGCGCGCAAGTGAGCGATGGCGGCGGCCAGGTCTTCGCTGACGCCCGAGTGGTAGCTGCGGGGCAGAAGGTTCGGCTCACCCGAGCAGCCACGCCAGTTCAAGGCCGCACTGGCCCAGCCCTGGCGACCGAGCGCTTGCTGCAGCCCGGCCACGTAAGGCGAGTTGGAAGAACCGGTCAGCCCGTGCAGCACCAGCACCAGTGGTGCCTCGGCGCTGTGGGGGCCGTGCCAGTCAAGGTCGAGGAAATCACCGTCCTCCAGCCACAAGCGCTCGCGTTGGCGCTCGATGTGGGTGGTCTGGCGCCATAACGGGCCCCACAGGGTTTGCAAGTGCGGGTTGCCAAGGCCCGGGGCAGGGACGAAACGCTCAGATGCGGCGGACATCATTATTATTCTCGATGCACTGGTCAGCCGTTCAGTCAATGTCCTTTGCCAAACGCTGCCACAACGCGTAATACACCCGTCCGGATTTCTGCTCGCGATGCAAGCGCCAATTGCCCGGCAAGCCCAGGGTGGACGGGGCGGTTTCGCTTTCAGTGTAGACCCAGGCATCCTCGGACAACCACTGACGTTCCTCGAGCAAGGCGCAGACCGTCGGCAACAGGTTCTGGTTGAAAGGTGGGTCGAGGAACACCAGGTCGAAAGGTGTCGCCGGTTGGCTGTCCAGGTAGCGCAGTGCGTCGGCGGTCTGCACCTGGCCGACGGTGCAGCGCAGGGTGCCCAAGTGTTCTTTCAGGCTGGAGACCGCCAGGTTGCTGGCGTCCAGCGCCTGGCCCATGGCGGCGCCACGGGACAGGGCCTCGAGAAACAGCGCGCCGCTGCCGGCGAACGGGTCGAGCACCCGGGCACCCGCTACGTAGGGTGCGAGCCAGTTGAACAGGGTTTCGCGCACGCGGTCGGGAGTGGGGCGCAGGCCCGGGGCGTCAGGGAAGCTCAAGCGCCGGCTACGCCATTCGCCGCCGATGATGCGCAACTGGTTCACACCGTTGTGCACGGGTTTCTTGCTGGAATTCGATGGGCGGGCCATTAGTGCTCCGGAACCCCGAGCGGCTGCTCGGCAGGTTTGTCAGTGGGGGGCGGCAGCGGTTTTTGCGGCACGCTCGGGCCGGCGGTGACGATGACCATTTTGTCGGTGCTCAGGTGCTTGTTCAGTGCGGCCTTGACCTGCTCGACGGTCAGTTCCTGGGACTGACGCATGAAGTCCTCCAGGTAGCTCAGCGGCAAGTCATAGAAACCCATGGCGCCGAGCTGGCTGACGATGTCGGCATTGCTGGCGGTGGACAGCGGGAAACTGCCGGCCAACTCACGCTTGGCATCATCGAGTTCTTTCTGGGTGGGACCATTCTTGAGGTAGTCGGCGAACACGTCCTGCACCAGTTTCAAGGTGCCTTCGCTCATTTCCGCACGGGTTTGCAGATTGATCATGAACGGGCCGCGGGCTTGCATCGCCGTGAAACCGGAGTACACGCCGTAGGTCAGGCCGCGCTTTTCCCGAACCTCGGTCATCAGCCGAGTACCGAAGCCGCCACCGCCGAGGATCTGGTTGCCCAGGGACACGGCGGCATAGTCCGGATCGTCGCGGTCGATGCCCAGTTGCGCGAGCATCAGGTTGGTCTGCTTGGACGGGAATTCGATGTGGCCAATGCTCGCCTTGGGTTCCACCGGTGGCGGGGTTTTCGCCAGCGCCGGGCCTTTGGGCAGCGCGGCGGACACTTGGTTGGCAACCGCTTCGGCTTCGGCGCGGGACAAATCCCCCACCAGCGCGATCACTGCGTTGCCGGCGGCATAGGCCTTGGCGTGGAACGCCCGGGCCTGGGCCAGGGTGATTGGCGGAATGCTGTCGGCGGTGCCGTCGCTGGAGTGGGCATAAGGATGATCGCCGTACAAGCGCTTCATCAGTTCCAGGCCGGCCAGTTTGCCTGGGTTCTGTTTCTGGTATTCGAAACCGGCGAGCATCTGGTTCTTGATGCGGGCGAAGGAGTCGGCAGGGAAGGTCGGTTTGCCGACGACCTCGGCGAACAGCTTCAATGCCGGCTCACGCTTGTCGGCTGCGCTGAGGCTGCGCAGGGACGCCACGGCCATGTCCCGGTAGGCGCCGTTGCCGAAATCGGCACCGAGGCTTTCGAAGCCTTGGGCAATGGCGCTGACGTCCTTGCCGGCCACGCCCTCGTTGAGCATGGCGTTGGTCAGCAGTGCGAGGCCGGGAGCGTCGCCGTCCTGGCTGCTGCCGGCGGCGAAGGTCAGGCGCAGGTCGAACATTGGCAATTCGCGGGCTTCGACGAACAGCACCTTGGCGCCGTCGGCGGTTTTCCAGGTTTGCACGTCGAGCTGGCGGTGGCTGGGGGCCTTGCCGTCCAGTTCCGCCAATGATTGCAGCTTGTTGCCGGACTTGGCGTTATCCAATGCCTGGCTGGCGGTGACGTCGGTGGTCGGCGACAGATAGAACGCCAGGGAGCCGGCCAGGGCGATGAGCGCCAGGCCGATCAATACCGGGCGCCGTGATTTGCGCTCACTCATGAGCTTTCTCCTCGGGCAGGACATGCGCAACGCTCAGGCGCGAGCGGGTGAAATACAGTTGGGCTGCCTTCTGGATATCTTGCGGGGTCACGCTTTGCAGTTCAGCGAGTTCGGTGTCCATCAGCTTCCAGGACAAACCGACGGTCTCCAGCTGGCCGATGGCGGTGGCCTGGCTGGTGATCGAGTCGCGTTCATAGACCAGGCCGGCGATGACCTGGGCGCGCACGCGTTCCAGCTCTTCGGCAGTCGGCGCGGTGGTTTTCAAC
Source organism: Pseudomonas sp. St386 (assembly GCF_018325865.1). Classification (NCBI taxonomy): domain Bacteria; kingdom Pseudomonadati; phylum Pseudomonadota; class Gammaproteobacteria; order Pseudomonadales; family Pseudomonadaceae; genus Pseudomonas; species Pseudomonas sp. St386. The sequence continues at coordinate 6,432,990 of NZ_AP021900.1, read as the reverse complement.
TGTTCAAGCAAGCGCCACAGGCCGGCTTCGGCTTGGGCGATGGTTTTGTTTTTCTGGGTGTTGGGCGTCGCCGACAACGTGAACAGCGTGTCGCCACGGGTGTAGGCGTCGTAGCTCGACGAACCACCAGACACCAGCTCTTCGCCGCGCTCCAGCTGCGTCGGGATCCGCCCGCTGTAGCCACCGTCCAACAGGGCCGAGATCAGCCGCAGCGCGTTGACTGAACCCTTGTCCGTCGCGGTGGCGATGCTGGGCACATTGAAGGCCAGCATCACGCTGGGCAGTTGGGTTTGCACATGCAAGGTGATCTGGCGCTCGCCGGGTTCGCCGAGCTCCAGGGGGATTTTCGCGACCGGCACCGCGCGCCGTGCAATCGGGCCGAAATATCGCTGGGCCAGGGACTTGACCTCGTCCGGCGTCACGTCGCCGACCACCACCAGGGTCGCGTTGTTCGGGGTGTACCAGGACTCGTACCAGTGACGCAGCTCCTCGACGGTCATCCGGTCCAGGTCGGCCATCCAGCCGATGGTCGGCGTGTGGTAGCCGCTGGCCGGGTAAGCCATGGCCTTGAAGCGCTCATAGGCCTTGGACATGGGCTTGTCGTCGGTGCGCATGCGGCGTTCTTCCTTGATCACCTCGATCTCGCGGCTGAACTCCTCCGGCGGCAGGCGCAGGCTGGCCATGCGGTCGGCTTCCAGTTCGAAAGCCACGCCCAGGCGATCGCGGGCCAATACCTGGTAATAGGCGGTGAAGTCATCGCTGGTGAAGGCGTTCTCTTCGGCACCGAGGTCGCGCAGGATCAGCGACGCTTCGCCGGGGCCGACTTTTTCACTGCCCTTGAACATCATGTGCTCAAGGGCGTGGGACAAACCGGTCTGGCCTGGCGTTTCGTAGCTGGAGCCAACCTTGTACCAGACCTGGGAGACCACCACCGGCGCACGATGGTCTTCGCGCACGACGACCTTCAGGCCGTTGTCGAGGGTAAATTCGTGGGTGGGTTGTGGGTCGGCAGCCAAGGCTGAAAAGGGCAGACAAACTGTGCTGAGCAGCAGGCCTGCGGCGCGGCGGGCAAGAGCATTCATTCGTGTTTAAACCTGTTGGGTTGCCCGCTAGGTCTTAGCGTCGGCGGGCGAGAGGGTGCTAGGATAACGGTCCGTTTTACTGGCGGCCACGCCTATCGGGCCTTTTATCGGCCCGGGGTTGTCTGGGTTCCCCGGAGAAATGTCGGGTTTGCCCGTTGATCCCAGCGTTTTCGCCGATGATGCCGTACCAGTCCTTCGAAAAAATCGACTTTGGGGTGTCCTTGGGACGTCTCGACAAAATGTTGCGCGTGAACAAGCTGGATGAAACGCAGTCTGTTCAGCATTGAATATTTATCACCGAGGCGCCCTTGTGGCGCTTCGCTACCGTGAGATAGCCGTCCTCCATGTTTGGTTCCAACGACGACAAGAAGACCCCAGCTGCGGCTGGCGAGAAAAAAGGCCTGTTCGGATGGCTGCGCAAGAAGCCGCAGGAAACCGTCGTCGAACAGCCACAACCGCTGCCTGAGCCCGCCGCCGAGGCAGTGGTCGAAGCAACCGCGCCCATCGTCCTGCCGATTGCCGAGCCGGTGCTGCAACCGGTCGAGCCTGAGACCGTTGCTGAGCCGGTGGCCGAGCAACCGCTGACCCCGCCCGTCGAGCAAACCCCCTGGTTGACCTTGCCGGTGGCGGAAGAGCCGGTCGCGCTGGTCGAGGAAACGACGCCCCATATCACCCCGCCGATTCCAGCGCCGCCGCAGATTGTCGAGGCACCAGTCGTCGACGCTGTCATTGAGCCGCCGGTCGCCGTTGTCGCATCCCAGGTTGCGCAAGCCGCGCCCGAGCCGGCACCTGCCCTGTTGGAAACCGTCGCCCCCGTCGAGCCCGTCCGTAGCGCCGAGGAAAACAAGGTCGGCTTCTTCGCCCGCCTCAAGCAGGGCCTGTCCAAGACCAGCGCCAGTATCGGCGAAGGCATGGCCAGCCTGTTCCTGGGCAAGAAAGTCATCGACGACGAATTGCTGGAAGATATCGAGACCCGCCTGCTGACCGCCGACGTCGGTGTCGAGGCCACCTCGGTGATCATCCAGAGCCTGACCCAGAAGGTCGCGCGCAAGCAACTGACCGACGCCGATGCGCTGTACAAATCCCTGCAAGGCGAGCTGACCAGTCTGCTCAAGCCGGTTGAAAAGCCGCTGGTGATCGCCTCGCAGAACAAGCCGTTCGTGATCCTGGTCGTCGGCGTCAACGGTGCTGGCAAGACCACCACCATCGGCAAGCTGGCCAAGAAGCTGCAGCTCGAAGGCAAGAAAGTCATGCTGGCGGCGGGCGACACCTTCCGCGCGGCTGCGGTCGAACAGCTGCAAGTGTGGGGCGAGCGCAACAAGATCCCGGTGATTGCCCAGCACACCGGCGCCGACTCCGCTTCGGTGATCTTCGACGCCGTGCAGGCCGCCAAGGCCCGTGGCATCGATGTGTTGATCGCCGACACGGCCGGTCGCCTGCACACCAAAGACAACCTGATGGAAGAGTTGAAGAAGGTGCGCCGGGTGATCGGCAAGCTCGACGCCGACGCACCCCACGAAGTGCTGCTGGTGCTGGACGCCGGTACCGGCCAGAACGCCATCAACCAGGCCAAGCAATTCAACCAGACCGTCGAACTGACCGGGCTGGCCTTGACCAAGCTCGACGGCACCGCCAAGGGCGGGGTCATTTTCGCCCTGGCCAAGCAGTTCGGTCTGCCCATTCGCTATATCGGTGTGGGTGAAGGCATCGACGACTTGCGCACCTTTGAAGCCGAGCCCTTTGTCCAGGCACTGTTTGCCGAACGGGAGCATTCATGATTCGTTTCGAGCAGGTCGGTAAACGCTATCCGAACGGTCACGTCGGCTTGCATGAGCTGAGCTTTCGGGTCCGTCGGGGCGAGTTTCTGTTTGTCACCGGCCATTCCGGCGCCGGTAAAAGTACCTTGCTGCGCCTGCTGCTGGCGATGGAGCGGCCCTCCACCGGCAAACTGCTGCTGGCCGGCCAGGACCTGAGCACCATCAGCAATGCCCAGATTCCCTACCTGCGACGGCAGATCGGCGTGGTGTTCCAGAATCACCAATTGCTGTTCGATCGCACGGTGTTCAACAACGTGGCGTTGCCGTTGCAGATCCTCGGGTTGTCCAAGGCCGAGATCATCAAGCGCGTGGACTCGGCCCTGGAGCGCGTGGCCCTGTCGGACAAGACCGACCTGTACCCGGGCGACCTGTCCACCGGTCAACAGCAGCGCGTCGGCATCGCCCGCGCCATCGTCCATCGCCCGGCCTTGCTGCTGGCGGACGAACCTACCGGTAACCTCGACCCGCGCCTGGCTGCGGAGATCATGGGCGTATTCGAAGACATCAATCGCCTGGGCACCAGTGTGCTGATTGCCAGTCACGACCTGGCATTGATCGCACGTATGCGTCACCGCATGCTCACATTGCAGCGCGGACGCCTGATTGGTGACGGGGAGGCGGGTGTATGAGTGCTACTCGCAGCCCGAAAGTGGCCGAACGCGTGGCCCCGAAGGCCTCCGATCCGCAGCCGCAAAAGAAAAAACGCGACGATGATGACGGCCCGGACTTTTCCACGCTGCTGCGCGCCTGGATCGAAAGCCATCGCGCCAGCCTGCTGGACAGCCTGCGGCGCCTGGGCAAGCAACCCATCGGCAGCTTCTTTACCTGCATGGTGATGGCGGTTGCCCTGAGCCTGCCCATGGGCCTGTCATTATTGCTAAGCAATGTGGAGCGCCTGGGCGGCTCCTGGCAGCGCGCGGCGCAGATTTCCCTGTACCTGCAGATGGACGCGAGCCCCGGCGAAGGCCAGGCGTTGCGCGAGCAGATCAAGGCCATGCCGGGCGTGGCCGATGCCGAATACATCGGGCGCGAGCAGGCGCTTGAAGAATTCCAGCAGCAGTCCGGCCTGGGCGAAGCCCTCAAGGAACTGCCGGAGAACCCGCTGCCGGGCGTGGTGCTGGTGACGCCGAATGAGGTCGACAAACCGACCCTTGAAGCATTAAGACAAAGACTTTCCGAGTTGCCGAAGGTACAACAGGCGCAACTTGATCTAGTCTGGGTCGAGCGTCTTGCGGCGATCCTCAAGCTCGGCGACCGGTTTGTCTTCGGTCTGACGGTGCTGCTGGTTTCTGCATTACTTTTGGTGATAGGCAATACCATTCGTCTTCATATTGAAAACCGCCGCACCGAGATAGAAGTGATTAAACTCGTCGGCGGTACGGACAGTTATGTACGCAGGCCCTTCCTTTATATGGGCGCGCTGTATGGCTTCGGTGCCGGGATTCTGTCCTGGGGTGTATTGGCGTTCGGCCTGGACTGGCTGAACGATGCGGTAACAGGGTTGGCCGGTTTGTACGGCAGTGATTTCTCGCTGGCCGGCGTGCCAGTCGCCGACGGTCTGTCGCTCTTGCTTGGCGCGGTGCTGTTGGGTTATATCGGTGCATGGATTGCGGTCGCACGCCACTTGCGTGAGCTTGCGCCAAAATAAGTGTTTTTTTGCGTGTATTGACCTTTCAGTTTTTGTGGGAACTTGTCCTAGGGTTCCCGGTCAATTTTCGCAGTGCTGAACTGCACGAGTTATGTGAGTCGGAGGTTTTTTCGTATGACCACTTCTTTGCAACCTGCTTATGCTCTGGTCCCGGGTGCGAACCTGGAGGCCTATGTGCACACGGTCAACAGCATTCCATTGCTGACCCCCGAGCAGGAGCGTGAACTGGCCGAGAGTCTCTATTATGAGCAGGATCTTGAGGCGGCTCGGCAGATGGTGCTCGCCCACCTGCGTTTTGTCGTACATATCGCCCGCAGCTATTCCGGCTACGGGCTGGCCCAGGCCGACCTGATCCAGGAAGGCAACGTCGGCCTGATGAAGGCGGTCAAGCGTTTCAACCCGGAAATGGGTGTGCGCCTGGTGTCGTTTGCGGTGCACTGGATCAAGGCGGAAATCCACGAGTTCATCCTGCGCAACTGGCGCATCGTGAAAGTCGCGACCACCAAGGCCCAGCGCAAGCTGTTCTTCAACCTGCGCAGCCAGAAGAAGCGCCTGGCCTGGCTGAACAACGAAGAAGTCCACCGTGTCGCCGAAAGCCTGGGCGTAGAGCCTCGGGAAGTGCGCGAGATGGAAAGTCGCCTGACCGGCCATGACATGGCCTTCGACCCGGCCGCCGAAGCGGACGACGACAGCGCTTTCCAATCGCCGGCCAACTACCTGGAAGACCACCGGTACGACCCGGCGCGTCAACTGGAAGACGCCGACTGGAGTGACAACTCCAACACCAACCTGCACGAAGCCCTGGAAGTGCTGGACGAGCGCAGCCGCGACATCCTCTACCAGCGCTGGCTGGCGGAGGAAAAAGCCACGCTGCACGACCTGGCGCAGAAGTACAACGTGTCGGCCGAGCGGATTCGTCAGCTTGAGAAGAGCGCGATGAACAAGCTCAAGGTGTCGATCGCCGCCTGACTGCGATAGCGGCCATAAAAAACGCCCCGATCAGTGATGATCGGGGCGTTTTTGTTTGTGCGCTGCAATCCCCTGTGGGAGCGAGCTTGCTCGCGATAGCGGTAGATCAGTCAACTTCAATGTGGCTGACCCGCCGCTATCGCGAGCAAGCTCGCTCCCACAGGTGGGGCTTCAGTGTTGCAGCTACTGGGCCCAAGGCGCTCGCCGCGAATTGTTGAGTTCCAGCAAATAACTGTCGCCCCCCAACTGGCTCATCTGCTGACGAATCCAGCCAGCCCGCCGCAGCACATAGGGGCTCGGCCGGCCGGCGCTCCATTTGCGCGGGTTAGGCAAGACCGCCGCCAGCAGGCTGGCCTGTTGCCGGGACAAGGCGTCGGCGCCTACGCGAAAATGATGTCGTGCTGCGGCTTCGGCCCCGAACACGCCGTCATCCCACTCGACACTGTTGAGGTACACCTCAAGGATCCGCTGCTTGGGCCAGAACACTTCGATCAGTGCGGTGAACCAGGCCTCCAGCCCCTTGCGCAGCCAGCTGCGGCCCGACCACAGGAACAGGTTCTTGGACACTTGCTGGCTGAGGGTACTGGCGCCGCGAATCGAACCGCCACGCCCATTGTGGGCGAACGCGGCCTGGATCGCGCCGATGTCGAAGCCCCAGTGCTCGGGGAATTTCTGGTCTTCGCCAGCAATCACCGCCACTTTCAGGCTATCGGAGATCTGGTCCCAAGGCTGCCAGGTGCGTTGCAGGTCGATGGGGTCGCCGCCGAACCAGGATTCAACCTTGCGCTCGATCATCAGCGCCGTGAACGGCGGCGGTACCACCCGAAACAACAGCACGAGCACAACGCTGCCAACGGCGAACCAGAGCAGGGCTTTAAGGAATCGTCGAAATAATAAACGCAGCATAGAGATGGCTTGGCCGAACCCGTCGAGCGGGCCATTATACAGACCCTGTCCATCGAGTCTGACTGGAGTTCTCATGCTGCGTAGCTTTCTGATGCTGGCCGCTTTTTTCGGCTTCACAGGCGTGGCGCTGGGGGCATTTGCCGCCCATGCCCTGAAAAGCCGCCTGAGCGCCGAATACCTGGCGATTTTCCACACCGGCGTCACCTACCAACTGGTGCACACCCTGGCGTTGCTGGGCGTTGCGCTGCTGGCCACACACATTCCCGGCCGCATCGTCACCTGGGCCGGGGTTTCATTTGTGGTCGGCATCCTGTTGTTCTCCGGCAGCCTGTACCTGCTGACCCTCACGGGCATCAGCAAGCTGGGCATCATCACGCCGTTGGGCGGTGTGGCGTTCCTGATCGGCTGGGTGTGCCTGGGGCTTGCCGCCTGGCGGCTGGGCTGACCGGGCGGTCCATTTCATGACGAATGGCTTGGGTCGCCCAGACTGATCGGGCTAGAATGCCAGCCCCTAAAAATGATGGCGGCATCCGGCATGCGCATTCAGTTGAACGGCGAACCCCTTGATCTGCCCGACGGTGAAACCGTCGCGGCCCTGCTGACCCGTCTGGAACTCACCGGACGCCGCGTCGCGGTGGAACTCAATCTGGATATCGTCCCGCGCAGCCAGCACGCCGAAACCACGTTGAACGATGGCGACAGCGTCGAAGTGGTTCATGCCATTGGCGGCGGCTAGTCGCCTCGGTTTCGCAGCATTTCGCAAGAACCTCACCCCAACAGAGGATTTCCCATGAGCATCGTTCGTAGCGACAAGCCCTTCGTCCTGGCCGGTCGTACCTACCAGTCGCGTTTGCTGGTAGGCACCGGCAAATATCGCGACATGGAAGAAACCCGCCTGGCCATCGAGGCCTCGGGCGCCGAAATCGTGACCGTCGCCGTGCGCCGGACCAACATCGGCCAGAACCCGGGCGAACCGAACCTGCTGGATATCCTGCCGCCGGACCGCTACACCATCCTGCCGAACACCGCCGGTTGCTTCGACGCTATCGAGGCCGTGCGCACCTGCCGCCTGGCCCGTGAGCTGCTCGACGGCCACAACCTGGTGAAGCTGGAAGTGCTGGCGGACCAGAAAACCCTGTTCCCCAACGTGATCGAAACCCTCAAGGCCGCTGAAACCCTGGTCAAGGAAGGCTTCGACGTGATGGTCTACACCAGCGATGACCCGATCATCGCCCGTCAATTGGCGGAAATCGGCTGCATCGCGGTCATGCCGCTGGCCGGCCTGATCGGCACAGGCCTGGGGATCTGCAACCCGTACAACCTGCAGATCATCCTGGAAGAAGCCAAGATCCCGGTGTTGGTGGATGCCGGTGTCGGTACCGCTTCCGACGCCACCATCGCCATGGAACTGGGTTGCGAAGCGGTGCTGATGAACTCGGCCATCGCCCACGCCCAGCAGCCGATCCTCATGGCCGAAGCCATGAAGCACGCCATCGTCGCCGGTCGCCTGGCGTACCTGGCTGGCCGCATGCCGAAAAAACTTTACGCCAGCGCCTCCTCGCCGCTGGATGGTCTGATCAAGTAAGAGCCATTGATGACTGAATCGAACGACACGCCGGTCCTGCCGGAAGAAGGCGAAGAGCGCCAGCACCGCCGCATCAAGAGTTTCGTGATGCGCGCCGGGCGCATGACTGAAGGCCAGCAGCGCGGCCTGGAGCAGGGCGCGCCGCTGTTTGTCCTGCCGCTGGCCGATGCACCGGTGGATTTTGACCAGGTCTTCGGCCGCTCGGCCCCGCGCTCGCTGGAAATCGGCTTCGGCATGGGCCATTCGTTGCTGGAAATGGCCGCCGCCTCGCCGGAGCAGGATTTCATCGGGGTGGAAGTCCATCGTCCGGGCGTCGGTGCACTGCTCAATGGCGTGCTGACCCAAGGGCTGACCAACCTGCGGGTCTACGATTGCGACGCCATCGAAGTGCTCAGTCGCTGCGTGGCCGATAACAGCCTCGACCGGCTGATGCTGTTCTTCCCGGACCCTTGGCACAAAAGCCGCCACCACAAGCGCCGTATCGTCCAGGCGTCGTTCGCTGAACTGGTGCGCAGCAAGTTGAAGGTCGGCGGTGTGTTGCACATGGCTACCGACTGGGAACCCTACGCCGAATACATGCTGGAAGTGATGAACGTCGCCCCGGGCTATCGCAACCTGGCCGAAGACGGCAAGTGCGTGCCACGCCCGGCTGAACGGCCGATCACCAAGTTCGAGCGCCGAGGCGAACGCCTTGGGCACGGGGTTTGGGATTTGAAGTTCGAGAAGTTGGCTTAAACATCACGCGATGCTCAATGTGGGACTGAGCTTCTGTGGGAGCAAGGCTTTGTGGGAGCAAAGCTTGCTCGCGATGCAGGCAATTCGGGTTTCAAGTGGGTACCGAGGCGCTGCTATCGTGGGCAAGCCTTGCTCCCACAAAGCTTTGCTCCCACATGTGTTTGGCGGTGTGTTTCGGCTCAGCGCCGATCCGCGACTACGCCTATCAACACCAGTACCACCAACAACACCGGCGCCAGGCTGTAGTTGTTGAACTGGCTCAAGCCCCGAACGACCCACGGCGTGGCGTAGATCAGTGCCGCGCCGCTGCCGATCATGCACAGCAGGGCGATCAGCGGGACGCGCAAGGCGCCAGCGATGCTGCCCAGGCGTTGTTCGACCCAGCCCTTGATGTCGGCACCAAACAGCACCAACAGGCAGCCTACCAATGCCAGGGAGATTTCCGACAGGTTGCTGCGGCTCCAGCGGGACACGGTGGCCAACAGGTCGAGTACCAGATCCATTCGATTTCCTTGTTTTGATCAGCTCAGAAATGTCTGCAGCAAGTCGTTGAGAAACAGCTGTCCGCGCTCGGTGGCCGCCAGACGTGTCGGTTCGACCTGCAACAACCCGCTTTGTTCGGCCTCGCGCCGGCCTTCGGCCAGGCTTTGCAGGGGCAGCCCGGTGCGCTCCGGGTACAGCCGCGCTTCCACGCCCGCGGTCAGGCGCAGGGCGTTCATCAGGAACTCGAACGGCAGCTCTTCGTTGGCCAGGGTTTTCTCGCCGGCCTGGAAGCTCTTGGCCGGGTTGAGGTAGTCCTTGGGCAGGCGGGTCTTCCAGGTGCGCACGATGCGCCCGTCCGGATGGCTGAGCTTGCCGTGGGCGCCGGCACCAATGCCGATGAAGTCGCCGAAGCTCCAGTAGTTGAGGTTATGCCGCGCCGCCCGGCCGGGTTGGGCGTAGGCCGAGACTTCGTATTGGGCGTAGCCGTGTTCGGCCAGCAAGGCTTGCCCGGCTTCCTGAATGTCCCACAGCGTGTCGTCTTCGGGCAATGTCGGCGGCTGGTTCCAGAACACCGTGTTCGGCTCCAGCGTCAGCTGGTACCAGGACAAATGCGTCGGCTTCAAGGCGATGGCCTGGCGCAGGTCGCTCAAGGCGTCTTCCAGGGACTGGTCGGGCAGCCCATGCATCAGGTCCAGGTTGAAATTGTCGAAACCGGCCTGGCGAGCCATGCCGGCGGCGCGCACCGCCTCGTCGCCGTTGTGGATCCGGCCCAGGGCCTCGAGCTTGGCCTGCTGGAAACTCTGGATACCGATGGACAGGCGATTGATGCCCAAGGCCCGGTAAGCGACGAATTTTTCCTGCTCGAAGGTGCCGGGGTTGGCTTCCAGGGTGATTTCAATGTCCTGGGCGAACGGTATCCGCGCTTCCACACCCTTGAGCAATCGCCCCAAGGCTTGGGCGCTGAACAGGCTCGGGGTGCCGCCGCCGAAAAAGATCGAGCTCAACGGGCGACCATGAACCGCGTGCAAATCCTGGTCGAGGTCGGCCAGCAAGGCGTCGACATATTCCTCTTCCGGCAACTGCGGGCTGGCGGTGTGGGAGTTGAAGTCGCAATACGGGCATTTGCGCACGCACCACGGGATGTGGACGTACAACGCCAGGGGCGGCAGCACTGGCAGTGGCGCCCGAGGTGTTTGTACACCGCCATGGATCAGCGGTGCGGGAGTGTCGTCGATCATTGCAGGCCCAGGCGTTGACGCAGCAGGGCCATGGCGCGGGCGCGGTGGCTCAGTTGATTCTTTTCCACCGGCCCCAGCTCGGCGCTGGAGCAATTGCGCTCCGGCACCCAGAACAACGGGTCATAGCCAAAACCGTGCTCGCCGCTGGCTTCGGTGAGAATGCGCCCGTGCCACAGGCCTTCGCAGAGGATCGGCAATGGGTCATCGGCATGGCGGACCAGGGCCAGCACACACACGAACTGAGCGCCGCGCTCGGCTTCGGGCACGTCCTTGAGGGCGTCGAGCAGCTTGGCGTTGTTCGCCGCGTCACCTTTGCCGTCGGCGTAGCGGGCCGAGTAAATGCCTGGCGCGCCGCCCAGGAAGTCCACGGCCAGCCCGGAATCGTCGGCCAGTGCTGGCAGGCCCGAGATGCGTGCGGCATTGCGGGCCTTGAGGATGGCGTTCTCGACGAACGACAGGCCGGTCTCTTCCGGTTCCACCTGGCTGAACTCGCCAATCGAGCGCAACTGCACCGACCCGCCGAGCATGGCTTGCAGTTCCTTGAGTTTGCCGGCGTTGTGGCTGGCCAGTACGAGTTGGGTGAAGTTGATCATTGGCCCGGGAACAGTTCCTGGTTGAAGTTGATGGTGTTGATCTTGTCGCCGGTTTGCACCTTGATTTCGAAGGTCCGGACTTCCTGTTGATCCACCGGATACTGGGCGATGTAGTAGATCGCGCCTGGCTCGCTCACCTGCTTGAATTGCAGCGGGACGCTCTGGCTGGTGAGGTCTTTCACCGTGCCGCTGACCTGGGCCATCAAGGGCTTGCCATCCTTGAGCACCGAGATGTTGATCACGCCTTGTTGCTTGCTGCGAATCAGCTCGGCGGCCTTGGCGATGTCCGGTGTCAGGAAGGTGGAGTTGAAGGTGTTGTAGTGCACGGTGATATCACCGAACACTTCCTTGCGCTCGCCCTTGATAACGTCGGCGGCCATGGCGCCAACGCTCAGGCAAGCGGTGATGAGAAACAACGCTAGACGGTTCATGTCGTGCTCCTGGTAAGGCCGGGGGCTTACACCGCGACCTGATAATCGGTAAGGCCTGGGCTGCTGACCCGATAGATGCCTATCTCACCTAACAGATTAGGCCATAGCTTGCTGGCCCACCCGTGGCGGTGCTGTTGGTCCACGGCCAGGCGATCGATGACCTTGGCTTCACGCTCGCGGCACAGCGCCTCGAAATCCTCGAAGGTGCAGAAATGGATGTTCGGCGTGTTGTACCAGGTGTAGGGCAGGAACTCCGAAACCGGCATGCGGCCCTTGCTCGCCAGGTACCAGCGGCAACGCCAGTGGCCGAAGTTGGGGAAGGTGATGATGCACTGGCGTCCAACCCGCAGCATTTCGTCGAGGATCTTGTCCGGGTAGTGCACTGCTTGCAGCGCCTGGGTCATGACCACGATGTCGAAGCTGTTGCTGGCAAAGTTGCCCAGGCCCTTGTCCAGGTCCTGCTCGATGACGTTGATGCCCTTGGCGACGCATTCGGCAATGTTGTCCGGGTCGTTTTCCAGGCCGTAGCCGCTGACTTGCTTGTTGTCCCGCAGCCAGGTCAGCAGTTCGCCGTTGCCGCAGCCCAGGTCGAGCACGCGGCTGCCGGCGGGGATCCATTCCTGGATGATTTCCAGATCGGCTCTCATGGCGTCCTCACAGCGTTATACGGTTCATGTAGTTGCCGAACGCCTGCAGGTAGCGCGGGATCGGGATCAAAAAGGCGTCGTGACCCTGGGGCGCGTCGATTTCCAGGTAGCAGACGTCCTTGCGCGCGGCCATCAGCGCGTCCACCAGCTCCCGCGAGCGCGCCGGGGAGAAGCGCCAGTCGGTGGTGAACGACATCACGCAGAACTTGGCGGTGGCGTTGGCGAAGGTTTTCGCCAGGTTATCGTCGAAGTTCGCCGCCGGATCGAAGTAGTCCAGTGCCTTGGTCATCAGCAGGTACGTGTTGGCGTCAAAGCGCCCGGAGAACTCTTCACCCTGGTAACGCAGGTAGCTTTCGACCTGGAACTCGACGCTGTGGAAGTCGTAGTTGAGCTTTTCGCTCTTGAGGCCACGGCCGAATTTCTCGCCCATGGAGTCGTCGGACAGGTAGGTGATGTGCCCGACCATCCGCGCCAGCATCAGCCCGCGCTTGGGGATCACGCCGTGTTCCTGGAACGAGCCGCCATGGAACTCCGGGTCGGTGAGGATCGCCTGGCGCGCCACTTCGTTGAAGGCGATGTTCTGTGCCGACAGCTTGGGCGCCGAGGCGATTGCCAGGCAGTGGCGCACGCGGTCCGGGTAGGTGATGGTCCATTGCAGGGCCTGCATGCCTCCCAGGCTGCCACCGATCACGGCTGCCCACTGGCCGATCCCGAGGCGGTCGGCCAGGCGCGCCTGGCTGTGGACCCAGTCTTCCACGGTCAGCACCGGAAAATCGGCGCCGAAAGGTTTGCCGGTGTCCGGGTTGAGGCTGCTGGGGCCGGTGGAACCGTTGCAGCCGCCCAGGTTGTTCAGGCTGACCACGAAGAACTTGCTGGTATCGATGGGCTTGCCCGGGCCGATGCAGCTGTCCCACCAACCGGGCTTGCGGTCGTCGATGCTGTGGTAGCCGGCGGCGTGGTGGTGCCCCGACAAGGCATGGCAAATCAGCACGGCATTGCTCGCCGTGGCATTGAGGGTGCCGTAGGTTTCGTAGATCAGGTCATAGGCTGGCAACGAACGGCCGCAGGCCAGGGCCAGGGGCTCGCTGAAATGCGCCATTTGCGGCGTCACCAGACCAACGGAATCGGGGGGAAAGGCAGCTGGCATCGACCCTGCTCGCGTTGAAATGAGGCGTAAGTCTAAAGACCGCTGTGGCAGGCGGCAAGCAAAGGTGCGGCTGATTGTCCGCCGTTGTTTTTGTGGCGAGGGAGCTTGCTCCCGCTGGGGCGCGAAGCGGCCCTGTAGGAGCTGTCGAGTGCAACGAGGCTGCGATCTTTCCCCTGTGTACCGTGGGGCCAAAGCGAAAGATCAAAACAAAAGATCGCAGCCTCCGGCAGCTCCTACAGGTGCCACCCAGCGGAAGCAGGCTCCCTCGCCACAGGGTTAACTATGCCCCCGATCCAAGCCGGATCAGGTGGGCCGGACGAGGCCCGGCAACTCCGGCAGTTTCTTCGGTGAATGGATGCGCACCCGTTTCTGCCGGTTCAATTCGCCACTGACCAGGCTGACCTGGCTCTTGGACACGCCAAACGCCTTGGCCAGGAACGCCATCAGGTACGCATTGGCCTTGCCTTCGACCGGCGGGGCGGTGAGGCGGATCTTCAGGCGGTCACCGTGCAGCCCGGCGAAATCATCGCTGCGGGCTGCCGGTTGCAGGTGACACTCCAGGATCAGGTCGTCGCCATCCCAGCGAAAGTAGCTCACGTGGGTCAGATCAGCAGGCGCAGGATTTCCGGCATCATGGTTATCGCCGCCAGGTTGTTGATCACCAGCATGTCGATCAGCTTGAGCACCATGAACGCCAGGATCGGCGAGATATCCAGGCCACCGAGGTTCGGCAGGATGCGGCGGAACGGCGCCAGGGCCGGCTCGCAGATCTGGTTCACCAGTTCGGCGCCCGGGTTATGGCTGCCCGGCGCGACCCACGACAGGATCACGCTGATGATCAGGGCGAAGAAGAAAATCTTCAGGAACAGCGCGGTCACGCCAATGATCGACCAGATCAGCAGTTGCAGCGGGTTGCCGGTGGTGCCGTAGGTCAGCAGCAGGGTCAGGGCCATCAGCGCCAGTTGCACGAGGATCGCCAGGACCAGCGACGACATGTCCAGGCCGAACAGGCTCGGGATGATCCGACGCAGCGGCTTGAGCAGTGGCTGGGTGGCCTTGACGATGAACTGGCACAGCGGGTTGTAGAAGTTGGCGCGCACCAGTTGCAGCACGAAGCGCAGCAGCACGATCAGCAGGTACAGGCTGCCGAGGGTTTGCAGCACGTAGACCGCTGCAGTGTTCAATCCAATCATGAATGGCTCCTTATTGGCCCAGTTGTTCGGCCATTTCGGCCGAGCGGTGCGCGGCAGCGCCGAGTGCTTTTTCCACCAGGGCTTCGAAGCCCCCGGCCTGGAACGATTTGATGGCCGCTTCGGTGGTGCCGGCCGGCGAGGTCACGCGGCGGCGCAGCTCGGCGGCATCGACGTCGCTGGACACCGCCATGTGCGCGGCACCGAGGGCGGTCTGCAAGGTCAGCCTGGCGGCGGTTTCCCGGGGCAGGCCGAGTTTCTCGCCGGCGGCGGTCATGGCTTCGATCAGCAGGAAGAAGTACGCCGGGCCCGAGCCGGAGACGGCGGTGACGGCGTCCAGTTGCTGTTCGGTGTCCAGCCACAGTGCCAGGCCGACAGCCGACAGCAGTTCTTCGGCCTGCTGGCGTTGTGCAGCGGACACTTGGGAAGTGGCGAACAGGCCGCTGACGCCCTGGCGCAGCAGTGCCGGGGTGTTGGGCATGCAGCGTACGATCGGCTGCTCGCCGAGCCAGTTGTTCATGCTGGCGCACGTGATGCCGGCGGCAATCGACACCACCAGTTGATGAGGCTTGAGACTTGGGCGCAGGGCCGCGCAGACGGTTTTCATCGCCTGCGGCTTGACCGCCAGCACGATGACGTCCGCGCCGTCGATGGCCTGGGCGTTGTCGGCGAAGGTTTCTATACCGTGTTCGGCGCTCACCCGGGTGCGGGTCTCTTCGCCCGGATCGCTGGCGCGGATCAGGGAAGCGTCCAGGCCCTTGGCCCGCAGGCCGCCGATCAGGCTGGCGGCCATGTTGCCGGCGCCGATGAAGGCAATACGCGTGTTGCTCATGACAGGTCCTTATAAAGAGATGAGTCGGCCATGTTTCAGGATTGACCGTAGTCGCGGGCACCAAACAGGGCAGTACCGATGCGCACCCAGGTGGCGCCCTGGGCAATGGCCGACTCAAGGTCGTGGCTCATGCCCATGGAAAGGGTGTCCAGCGGTAGCGCCAGGCTGGCTTGCAGGCGTTCAACGGCGGCGAAGGCGGCGTCCTGGGCGGCGCGGTCTTCGGTGGGTTCGGGAATCGCCATCAACCCGCGCAGTTTCAGGCGGGGCAGGGCGCTGATGGCGTTGGCCAGGGCGGGCAGGTCCGCCGGGGTGCAGCCGGATTTGCTGGCTTCACCGCTGACGTTGACCTGAATGCAGATATTCAGCGGTGGCAAGTCGGCCGGGCGCTGCTCGGACAGGCGCTGTGCAATTTTCAAGCGATCCACGGAATGCACCCAGTCGAAATGTTCGGCGATAGCGCGCGTCTTGTTCGATTGAATGGGGCCGATGAAGTGCCAGATCAAGGGCAGGTCGGTCAGTTCGAGCTGTTTGCCCAAGGCTTCTTGCAGGTAGTTCTCGCCGAAGTCCCGCAGGCCGGCAGCATAGGCTTCGCGCAGGGCCTGGACGGGTTTGGTCTTGCTCACGGCCAGCAGTTTGACACTGTGTTCGGCACGCTGGGCGGCCTGCTCCGCAGCGCGGATGCGCGAACTAACCTGAGCGATGTTGTCTGCTATCGTGGACATAAAGAAGCGCCAGCGGTGAGGTTCGCGGCATTCTACTGGAATTGAGGAGCGCTATGGATATCACTGAGTTACTGGCGTTCAGCGCCAAGCAGGGCGCGTCGGACCTGCACCTGTCCGCCGGGCTGCCACCGATGATCCGCGTCGATGGCGATGTCAGGCGCATCAACCTGCCGGCACTGGACCACAAGCAGGTTCATGAACTGATCTACGACATCATGAACGACCGGCAGCGAGTAGATTACGAAAAGTTTCTGGAGACTGACTTTTCTTTCGAGGTACCGGGCGTCGCGCGGTTCCGGGTCAACGCTTTCAACCAGAATCGCGGTGCGGGGGCGGTGTTTCGGACCATTCCGTCGAAAGTCCTGACCATGGAAGACCTGGGGATGGGCGAGGTGTTTCGCAAAGTGACCGAGGCGCCTCGTGGGCTGGTGTTGGTGACCGGGCCGACCGGGTCAGGCAAATCCACCACCCTGGCGGCCATGATCGATTACTTGAACAGCCACAAGCACCATCACATCCTCACCATCGAAGACCCTATCGAATTCGTTCACGAACCGCGCAAATGCCTGATCAACCAGCGTGAGGTGCACCGCGACACCCAGGGTTTCTCCACGGCCCTGCGTTCGGCCCTGCGGGAGGACCCGGACGTGATCCTGGTGGGGGAGATGCGCGACCTTGAAACCATTCGCCTGGCGCTGACCGCCGCGGAAACCGGGCACCTGGTGTTCGGCACCCTGCACACCACGTCGGCGGCCAAGACCATCGACCGGGTGGTGGACGTGTTCCCTGGTGACGAGAAGTCCATGGTTCGCTCGATGTTGTCGGAATCGTTGCAGGCGGTGATTTCCCAGACGCTGGTCAAGAAAATCGGCGGCGGCCGGATCGCGGCGCATGAAATCATGCTGGGTACCTCGGCCATCCGGAACCTGATCCGCGAAGACAAGGTGGCGCAGATGTACTCGGCCATCCAGACCGGCGGTTCGCTGGGGATGCAGACGCTGGACATGTGCCTGAAGGACTTGGTGAACAAGGGACTGATCAGCCGCGAACATGCGCGGGAGCGGGCGCGTACGCCGGATAACTTCTAGAGGGGTGCTGCTTTTGCAGGCCTCATCGCGAGCAAGCTCGCTCCCACAGGACTTTCAGCGAATGGAAATCCAGTGTGGGAGCGAGCTTGCTCGCGATGAGGTCATCAGCTACAGCAAAAGTGCCGGAATCAGCGCTGAACCACGCGCATCGCACCCGGCTCTTTCGGCAGCACGCGCTTGGCCACCACGTAGTGAGTGTCCCAGTACGGCTTGTTCAAGGTGTCGATGCTCACCGACTTGCCACGGCGCGGGGCGTGGATGAAGCGGTCGTTGCCCAGGTAGATGGCCACGTGGTTGACCCGGCGGCTCTTGAGCTTGAAGAAGATCAGGTCGCCGGGCTTGAGGTCCTTGCGATCGACTTTCTCGCCATGACCGGCGGCCATGGCGTTGGAGGTGCGCGGAAGGTCGAAGGTAGCGTCGTTGAAGGCGTATTTCACCAGTCCGCTGCAATCGAAACCTTTACTTGGGCTACTGCCGCCCCAACGATAAGGTGTGCCGAGTACATTCACGGCGCGGCTCAACACATTGCTGCTCGCTTTGGTCGCCATCGGCGGGACCAGCTTGCTGTTGGCTGTGCTCACGCGCTGGGCGCCTGGCTTGTTCTTGCTCAAGGAAGCAGAAACATGGGATTTCGGGGTATAGCCGTTGACGTTGGGAAGACGTTGCTCACGATTGGTGGCGTGGGCGGCCAGTGGCAATAATAGGCAAATGGTTAGCCATGTCTTGAAAAATGGACGCATTAGGCAAGGCTCTTAAAGGTTGGCGCGCAACTTTATAACAGCTTTTTTTGCGTTTCCGAGGCCGTTTGTCGATTCGAAACGCAGCGCAAAACCCAGCAAAATGCGACAAATTGACCTGATTGTCTGACAGAACCCCTATACCACGGGGCTTTCGCCGGCTCGAGTCGCCGAGGACCGCTTGTCGGCTGGACACGAAAAAGTCACAAAAACTCCGAAAAAATTTATCTATCGAGGCAAAAGAGGCCATTCATGAACAGCTATCAGCAGGATGCAATCCGCGATACTCACAGCAAGGTCATTGGGTATCTGCTGTGGATTTTCGGTTTCACCGGTGCCCATCGTTTCTATTACGGCAAGCCGGTCACGGGCACGATCTGGTTCTTCACCTTCGGCCTGCTGGGCATTGGCTGGCTGATCGACTTGTTCCTGATTCCGGCCATGGATCGCGAAGCGGACCTGCGTTTCACCCCGGGGCCTATCGAATACAGCGTGGCGTGGATTCTGTTGACGTTTCTCGGGGTGCTGGGCGTACACCGCATGTACCAGGGCAAATGGCTCAGCGGGATTCTCTACCTGCTGACCGGCGGGGTGTTTTTCCTGGGGGTTCTGTATGACTTCTGGACGCTGAATGATCAGGTGTCGATTCGTAATGCGCAGAAGCGTGGGGCTTTTCAGTAAGACCGGGTCGCCTGCATCGCGAGCAAGCTCGCTCCCACACTGGATCGAGGTGTTCACGGGGCATGTGTTCACCAAAGATCCCTGTGGGAGCGAGCTTACTCGCGATGAGAGCGACGCAGTTTTTCAGGCCTGGTGTGTGATCCGCCCATCCATCAGGGTGTAACGCACCACCCCCGGCAGGCTATGGCCGAGGAACGGGCAGTTGTCACCCTTGGAACGCCAGGCTTCACCGGCCACGGTGGAGGCGGCGGGGTCGAACAGCACCAGGTCCGCCGCGGCGCCAACCGCGAGTTTCCCCGCCGGCAGTTGCAGCGCCTGGGCCGGGCCGGCGCTCAGGCGCGCCAGCAGGGTCGGCAGGTCCAGCAGACCGTCTTCCACCAGCGTCAAGGCCAGCGGCAGCAGCAGTTCGACGCTGCTGATGCCCGGCTCGGTGGCGCCGAACGGTGCCAGCTTGGCATCGCGTTCATGGGGTTGGTGATGGCTGGAGATGGCCGAAATCACCCCGGACTTCACCGCCTCACGCAGGCCATCGCGGTCGGCGCGGGTGCGCAGTGGCGGCTGGACGTGGTAGACGCTGTTGAAATCGATCAGCGCTTCGTCGGTCAGGATCAACTGGTACAGCGCCACATCGGCGGTCACCGGCAGGCCGCGGGCCTGGGCCTGGGCGATCAGTGCCGCACCGCGAGCACTGGTCAACTGGCTGAAGTGGGCGCGTACGCCGCTTTGCTCGACCAACAGCAGGTCCCGGGCCAGGGCCACGGTCTCGGCGGTTTCCGGGATGCCCGGCAGGCCGAGGAAACTGGCGGTCGGACCTTCGTGGGCCAGGCCACCTTCGGCCAGGTCGTGGTCCTGGGAGTTGAAGATCACCGTCAGCCCGAAGGTCGCCGCGTATTCCAGGGCGCGGCACAGGGTACGGGTGTTGCGGAAACTGTTCAGGCCGTTGCCGAACGCCACGCAACCGGCGTCACGCAGGGCGATGAGTTCGGCCAGTTGCTCGCCGTCCAGGCCCTTGCTCAGTGCGCCAATCGGGAAGACCTTGGTGTTGCCGGCCTCGCGGGCACGGTCGAGGATCAGTTCGGCCACGGCCGAGGTGTCCAGCACCGGTTTGGTCTGCGGCGGGCAGCACAGGCTGGTCACGCCACCGGCAGCGGCGGCCCGGGTTTCGCTGACGATACTGCCTTTGCGGCTGTAGCCCGGTTCGCGCAGGGCGACGTTCAGGTCCACCAGGCCGGGAGCGGCCACCAGGCCTTGGGCGTCGAGGGTCTCGACCGCGACGAAACCGGCCGGCGCCGCGCCAAGGGCGACGATCTTGCAGGCATCGATATGGATATCAGTCACTTGATCCAGGCCACTGGCTGGATCAATCACGCGTGCGCCGAGAATGCTGAGCTTCACTGGGCGTTCTCCTGGTCGAATTGGCGCTGGGCCGTTTGCCCGCTCATGGCCATGGACAGCACGGCCATGCGGATGGCGATGCCGTAAGTCACCTGGTTGAGAATCACCGAGTGCGGCCCGTCGGCCACCGCCGACTCGATCTCCACGCCGCGGTTGATCGGCCCCGGGTGCATGACGATAGCGTCCGGCTTGGCCCCGGCCAGGCGTGCGGTGGTCAGGCCGAACAGGCGGTAGAACTCGCCTTCGCTGGGCAGCAGGCCGCCGGTCATGCGCTCGCGTTGCAGGCGCAGCATGATCACCACGTCCACATCCTTGAGGCCTTCGGTCATGTCGGTGTAGACCTTCACGCCGTATTGCTCGACGCCGATGGGCAGCAGGGTTTTCGGCGCGATCACGCGGATGTCCGGGCAGCCGAGGGTCTTGAGGGCCAGCATGTTCGAGCGGGCCACCCGCGAGTGCAGGATGTCGCCGACGATGGCCACCGACAGGTTTTCGAAGCTGCCCTTGTGCCGACGGATGGTCAGCATGTCCAGCATGCCCTGGGTCGGGTGGGCGTGACGGCCGTCGCCGCCGTTGATGATCGCCACTTGCGGGCAGACGTGTTCGGCAATGAAGTGCGCCGCGCCGGAGTCGCCGTGGCGCACGACGAACATGTCGGCGGCCATGGCTTCGAGGTTGCGCAGGGTGTCGAGCAGGGTTTCACCCTTGCTCGCCGAGGACGTGGACACGTTGAGGGTGATCACGTCCGCCGACAGCCGTTGGGCCGCCAGTTCGAAGGTGGTGCGGGTGCGGGTGGAGTTTTCGAAGAACACGTTGCACACGGTCTTGCCGCGCAGCAACGGAACTTTCTTCACCGCCCGGGCACCGACTTCGAGAAACGAGTCGGCAGTGTCGAGGATTTCCGTCAGCAGCTCGCGGCGCAGGCCGTCGAGGGACAGGAAGTGCCGCAGCTGGCCCTGATCGTTGAGCTGCAGCGGGCGCTTGGTTTCGAGAGGCGTCATCGCGATGGACTCTTACAAGGGCAGTTAAAGGGCAAGGTCTTGCAGTTCGAGTTGCAGCGGCGACGGGCCGGAGAGCTTGACCCGCTCGTGGGCGGCCAGCGTCAGCGTCGCACCGACCACGTTCGGCCGGATCGGCAGCTCGGCGGCGTCCAGGTCCAGCAGGCACACCAGTGTCACGCTGGCCGGGCGGCCGTAGTCGAACAGTTCGTTCATGGCGGCGCGGATGGTCCGGCCGCTCATCAGCACGTCGTCGATCAGCACCAGGTGCTGGCCTTCGATCTCGAACGGCAGGGCTGAGGGGCGCACTTGTGGGTGCAGGCCGTTCTGGCTGAAATCGTCGCGGTAGAAGGACACGTCCAGGGTGCCCAACGGCGATTGGCTGCCCAGTGCTTCGAGCAAGGCCTGGGCGACCCAGACGCCACCGGTGCGAATACCGATGTAGCGCGGGTCGCTGATGCCGCGGTGTTCCAGGTGTGCCTTGAGACGAATCGCCATCTGGCTGATCAGTTCGGCAGGATTGGGCAGGCTCATGCTGGCTCCTTCAGGTTCCCGGGCCGGTGGTGAATGGCGCGGTCTATCGCTAAGAGAAAGCGCCTTGGCGGCGCTTTCAAAAAATCAGGTTTCGAACAGGGCGGCGTTGGCGTCGAGCCAACCTTGCAGCAGCAGGGCGGCGGCGATGGCGTCCACCGGGTTGTCGCGGTAACTGCCTTTCTGCCCGCCGCGCACCAGGCGCTCGCCCTTGGCCTCGAAGGTGGTCAGGCGCTCGTCATGGGTATAGAAGGGCAGGTTGTAGCGGCCATTGAGCCGGCGGGCGAATTTCTCGGCGCGCAGGCACATGTCACTGGGCGTGCCGTCCATGTTCAGCGGCAGGCCGACCACCACGGCATCGGGTTTCCACTCCTTGATCAGCGCTTCGACCTGGTTCCAGTCCGGAACGCCATTCTGCGCCTTCAAGGTGCACAACTCGCGGGCCTGGCCGGTAATGACCTGGCCGACCGCTACGCCGATCTGTTTGGTGCCGTAATCGAAGCCCAGCAGCAAGCGCAGGGCCATCAGGCGTGTCCTGCCTGGCTGGTGAGCAGGCTGAGGTTGACCCCCAACCGGCTGGCCGCCGCTTCCAGGCGTAATTCGCTGCTGGTGTTGAACAGGATGTCGGCGTCGAACGGGCAGGTCAGCCAGGCGTTGTCGGCCAGTTCGGCTTCCAGTTGCCCGGGTTCCCAACCGGCATAGCCGAGGGCGATCAGGCTTTTCTCAGGGCCGACGCCGTCGGCGATGGCGAACAGCACGTCCTGGGAGGTGGACAGCGACACCCCGTCCAGATCCACGGTGGCCTGATATTTGGGGCCCGACGGATGGAGCACGAAACCGCGGTCGGTCTGCACCGGGCCGCCGATGAAAATCGGCACATGCTGGCACAAGAGTGGCGGTTCCACTTCGGGGCGCAACTGCTCCAGGATGTCCGCCAGGTTCAATTCCTGCGGGCGATTGATTACCAGCCCCATGGCCCCATTGGCCGTGTGCTCGACGATGTAGGTCAAGGTGTGGGCAAAATTCGGATCGGCCATGTGCGGCATGGCAATCAGGAAGTGATGCTTGAGGTAGGTGGGGCTGACGTTTTTCATAGGCGCTAGTGTGGCGGGGCGGGGGCGAACTGACAAGCCGGGAAATGCCTGAGACTGTCACCAATCCCCTGTGGGAGCGAGCTGTGTGGGAGCAAAGCTTGCTCGCGATCCAGGCGCTGCGGTCCTCAAGAGACTGCGGCGTTTTCATCGCGGGCAAGCCTTGCTCCCAGACAGCTCGCTCCCACATTCGATCTGGGGTGAGCCTGCAGGGCTCGGCGGCGGTTCAGTTACTGGAGAGCTTGTCGCCGCGGGCGAACTTCCAGGTGCGGATGATTTCCAGCCGGTCGATGTCCGACAAGTCCCCGGTAAACGGCGCGAACGGTGCGGCCAGGCGTACGATCCGTTGGGCCGCCTGGTCCAGCAGCGGCTGGCCGGAAGACTCGAGCACCAGCACTTCATACAGCGAGCCGTCACGGTTGATCGAGACCATTAGCCGCAGGTTGCCGTAGATCTGTTTGCGCCGGGCTTCGTCGGGGTAGTTGAGGTTGCCGATGCGCTCGACCTTCTTGCGCCACTCGTCCTTGTACCAGGCGCCCTTGTCGCGCATGGTCGAGGCGGCGCTCAGGCGGTGGATGCGCGGGCGCTTGGCGTAGAGCTGTTGCTCCTGGGCCAGTTCGGCCTCCAGGCTGGCGATGTCGCTGGACAACTGTGAGCTGTCGAAGGTGGGTTCGGGGGCCTTGGGTTTGGGATCAGGCTTGACCTCTTCCTTGACCGGGGCCTTTTTCGGCTTCGGCGCCACGGTGGTCACGGCTGCCTTGGGCGCCGTCTCCTGCACTTCGGGCTTGGCCGCTGGCGGCGGGGTGACTTTCTGCACCGTATTGTCCTGGAACGGCGCGATCTCGGTGGTCTTGGGGATCGCCTTTTTTTCCAGGGTGCCGCTGCCTTGCTGGTTTTCCTGGGCGAGGAAGTCGGCCTTCTTGGGCTTGGTCTCGCTCTTGAAGGTGGCCAGGGTGATTTCCAGGGTCTGGCTGATCTGCTTGGGCTCGACCGTGGCAAAACCGACGCCCAGCAGCAGGGCCAGGTGGATCAACGCCGCCAGGAACAGGGTAAAACCGAGGCGATCAGCCGGGCGCACGCTACGATGGGCGAGCTCTTGGGGCAGATCGGACGGGAGTGTCATGACAAGGAAACCAACATCGCGTTTTTTTCAGGCCGGGCATGATAACGCAATGTGGGTTTCCTTCAGCAGATCTGGATCAACGAGCCTTGAGCTTCTGATCGATGGCATCCATCAGCATGCCACCGATGTCGGTGCCAAAGGCATTGTCGATTTCGCGGATGCAGGTCGGGCTGGTGACGTTGATCTCCGTCAGGTGCTCGCCGATTACGTCCAGGCCCACGAACAGCAGGCCTTTTTCGCGCAGGGTCGGGCCGACCTGGGCGGCGATCCAGCGATCCTTGTCGGTCAACGGACGCGCCTCGCCACGCCCGCCAGCCGCCAGGTTGCCGCGGGTTTCGCCGGCTGCCGGGATGCGCGCCAGGCAATAGTCCACCGGTTCGCCGTCGATCATCAGGATGCGTTTGTCGCCATCGACGATGGCCGGCAGGTAACCCTGGATCATGATCTGCTGCTTGCCGTGCAAGGTCAGGGTTTCCAGGATCACCGAGAGGTTCGGGTGGCCAGCGGTGTGCCGGAAGATCGAGGAGCCGCCCATGCCGTCCAGAGGCTTGAGGATCACGTCGCCGTGATGGTCGGCAAATTCGCGCAACACGTCCGGGCGACGGCTGACGATGGTCGGCGGCGTGCATTGCGGGAACAGCGTGGCGAACAGCTTTTCGTTGCAGTCGCGCAGGCTCTGGGGCTTGTTGACCACCAGCACGCCGGCGTTTTCAGCCTGTTCCAGCAGGTAGGTGGAGTACACGAACTCCATGTCGAACGGCGGATCCTTGCGCATCAGGATCACGTCCAGGTCGCTCAGCAGCGCGTCGCTCTCGGTGCCCAGCTCAAACCACTTCTCGGGGTTGGCGAAGACTTTCAACGGTTTCATTCGCGCCCGAGCCTGGCCTTCGGCCTGGTAGAGGTCGCGCTGTTCCATGTAGAACAGCTCCCAGCCGCGCTTCTGAGCGGCCAGCAGCATGGCCAGCGAGCTATCCTTTTTATAGGAAATGCTGGCGATAGGGTCCATGACAATGCCGACGCGTACGCTCATGGCTTGGTTCCTCGAAATGTGATGGGCACATATTGGCGTGAAAAAGTGGCGTCAGAGTGGCGCCCGGAAGATTGGCGGTCAAGGAAAAACCACCGCGCCGAGCGGCCGATAGATCGGCGATGGAGACTGTGCTAAAAAGGCTGCCATGTGACGTGCGGGCCTTGAACATCAAGGGTTTGCGCTGTCGATCACACTTACGCGTTAAAAACCGGTTCGCAGTGGCAATGGCAGAGCATCTCACGCAGCAGCAACCCAGCGCCTTGAAGGTCATGGTCATCGACGACTCGAAGACCATCCGCCGCACCGCCGAAACCCTGCTGCGCAACGTGGGCTGCGAGGTGATCACGGCCGTCGATGGCTTCGATGCCCTGGCCAAGATCGCCGACCATCATCCGGGCATCATTTTTGTCGACATCATGATGCCGCGCCTTGATGGCTACCAGACCTGTGCCCTGATCAAGAACAACAGCGCGTTCAAGGCCACGCCGGTGATCATGCTGTCGTCTCGCGACGGGTTGTTCGACAAGGCCAAGGGACGCATCGTCGGTTCCGATCAGTTTTTGACCAAGCCGTTCAGCAAGGAAGAACTGCTGGGCGCGATACAGGCCCATGTTCCGGGCTTTGCCGCTGTCCAGCCGCACCAGGCACATTAATGACACTTGGCCAACGGGCCTGGGGTCAACAAGAAAATGGGGAACACCATGGCACGAGTTCTGATCGTCGATGATTCGCCGACTGAAATGTATAAATTGACCGGCATGCTGGAAAAGCACGGCCATCAGGTCCTGAAAGCCGAGAATGGCGCCGATGGTGTGGCCCTGGCCCGCCAGGAAAAACCCGATGCGGTGCTGATGGACATCGTCATGCCCGGCCTCAACGGTTTCCAGGCAACGCGCCAGCTGACCAAGGACCCGGACACCGGCCACATCCCCGTGATCATCATCACCACCAAGGACCAGGACACCGACAAGGTCTGGGGTACGCGCCAAGGGGCGAAGGACTACCTGACCAAACCGGTGGACGAAGAAACCCTGATCGCGACCCTGAACAAAGTGCTGGCGGGCTGACGGTGCGGCCATGAGCCAATCCCTGACCGCATTCGAACTGCTGCTGCAGATCGACCGGCGTTGCCGGTTGCTGGGGGCGGACCTGCCCTCCCAGCCGACCCATCGCGCCGGTTGGAGCGGCATTGGCTTTCGCTTGGGCGAGCACTGGTACGTAGCGCCGATGGGTGAAGTCAGCGAAGTGCTGCACGAACCACGTCACACGCATTTGCCCGGGGTCAAGCCGTGGGTGCGTGGAGTGGCTAACCTGCGCGGGCGTTTGTTGCCGTTGATGGACTTGTGCGGGTTCTTTGGCCACGAGCTGTCGACCGTGCGCAAGCAGCGGCGCGTGTTGGTGGTGGATCACGACGAGGTGTTCGCCGGGTTGTTGGTGGACGAGGTCCTTGGGCTGCAGCATTTTGCCCAGGACAGCCTGGAACCGACGCTGGTGGACGACCTCGACGGCCCGGAAGCGGCCTTCGTCAAGGGCCGGTTTGGCGGTGAGCGCGAGTGGCAAGTGTTCAGCCCGTTTGCCCTGGCGCGGTCGCCGGGGTTCATGGATGTGGCGATTTAACGAGATGCAGCGCAGGCCCCCTCTGGGAGCGAGCCGGTGGGAGCACAGCTTGCTCGCGATGGCGGTGCCTCGGTTGGCGAGAAAACTGTGTCGTTCTCATCGCGGGCAAGCCTTGCTCCCACAGAGCCGCACTGGTTGAGCAGGCTGCACGACAAAGGCTTGCTTACAGTCAATAGCTGTAAGTTGGATTGGGCAGTACAGGCGAGAACCGATGATCAAAGCAAAAACAGGCAAGCCACTGGAAGCGTCGCGCAGTCGTTCGCAGATCATCGTGCTGTTCGTCGCGCTGATCGTCTTCATCATGCTGCTGTTCGCCAACTTCGCTTACCTCAACACCCAATCCACCTATGACAAACAGTACATCGGCCATGCCGGCGAGCTGCGGGTGCTGTCCCAGCGCATCGCCAAGAACGCCACCGAGGCCGCCGCCGGCAAGCCCGCGGCGTTCAAGCTGCTGAGCGATGCGCGCAATGACTTCGCCCAGCGCTGGGGCTCCCTGAAACAGGGCGACCCGGTCACCGGCCTGCCCCCTGCGCCGGCCACCCTGCGTCCGCAGATGCGCGCCGTGCAGCTGGATTGGGAGCGCCTGCTAAAGAACACCGATGCCATCCTCTCCAGCGAACAGACCGTGCTGTCGCTGCACCAGGTGGCGGCGACCCTGGCCGAAACCGTGCCGCAGTTGCAGGTCGAGTACGAAAAAGTCGTCGAGATCCTGCTGCAACGCGGCGCGCCGGCCGCCCAGGTGGCCATGGCCCAGCGCCAGTCGCTGCTGGCCGAGCGGATCCTCGGCGCGGTGAATACCGTGCTGGCGGGGGACGAAAACGCCAGCCAGGCCGCCGACACCTTCGGTCGCGACGCCGCGCGTTTTGGCCAGGTGCTCAATGGCATGTTGCAAGGTGACCCGGCCCTGAAGATATCCCAGGTCCAGGACCGCGATGCCCGGGCACGCCTGAGCGAAATCAGCGAGCTCTTCGAGTTCGTCTCCGGTTCGGTGGACGAAATCCTCGAGACCTCCCCGGAGCTGTTCAAGGTCCGCGAATCGGCCGGCAACATCTTCAACCTGTCGCAGACCCTGCTCGACGAGGCTTCGCACCTGGCCACGGCCTTCGAAAACCTCGCCGGCGGGCGTTCCGTCAATACCATCGGCGGCTATGTGCTGGGTTTGCTGGCGCTGATGTCGATCATCCTGATTGGCCTGGTGATGGTCCGCGAAACCAACCGCCAGTTGCACGAAACCGCACAAAAGAACGAGCGCAACCAGAACGCGATCATGCGGTTGCTGGATGAAATCGAAGACCTGGCCGATGGCGACCTGACCGTCACTGCTTCGGTCACCGAGGACTTCACCGGCACCATCGCCGACTCCATCAATTACTCGGTGGACCAACTGCGCGACCTGGTGGCGACCATCAACCTCACCGCCGGCCAGGTCGCCGCTGCGGTGCAGGAAACCCAGGCCACGGCGATGCACCTGGCCCAGGCCTCCGAGCACCAGGCCCAGCAAATTTCCGAAGCTTCGACTTCAATTAATGAAATGGCCCAGTCCATCGACCAGGTATCGGCCAATGCCGCCGAGTCGTCGGCGGTGGCCGAGCGGTCGGTGGAGATTGCCAACAAGGGCAACGAGGTGGTGCACAACACCATTCATGGCATGGACAACATTCGCGAGCAGATCCAGGACACCGCCAAGCGCATCAAGCGCCTGGGTGAGTCATCCCAGGAAATCGGCGACATTGTCAGCCTGATCGACGACATCGCCGACCAGACCAACATCCTGGCCCTCAACGCCGCCATCCAGGCGTCCATGGCCGGTGATGCCGGGCGCGGGTTCGCGGTGGTGGCCGATGAAGTACAGCGCCTGGCCGAGCGCTCTTCGGCGGCGACCCGGCAAATCGAGACCCTGGTGCGGGCGATCCAGGCCGATACCAACGAGGCGGTAATTTCCATGGAGCAGACCACCACCGAAGTGGTGCGCGGTGCGCGACTGGCCCAGGACGCCGGCGTTGCCCTGGAAGAAATCGAAGGCGTGTCCAAGACCCTGGCGGCGCTGATCCAGAGCATTTCCAATGCGGCGCAGCAACAGACCACCTCGGCGGGGCAGATTTCCTTGACCATGAACGTGATCCAGCAGATCACTTCGCAGACTTCATCCGGTTCCACCGCCACTGCCGAGAGCATTGGCAACCTGGCGAAAATGGCCAGCCAGCTGCGTCGTTCGGTGTCGGGGTTCACGTTGCCGGCGGCAGCGGCTGGCGATGAGGAAAAGGGGTGACCAACCGGATCCATCCGTTGGAAAAGGCTTTTTGTGGCGAGGAGGTTTCTGTGGGAGCAAGGCTTGCCCGCGATGAAGATAACGCGGTTCTTCGGGAACCGAGGTGTTTGCATCGCGAGCAAGCTTTGCTCCCACAGGTAAATCCCTTCCCCGCGGGCGTGTTGTGTTCTCCTGATTGGAGTGGTTATGGGTGATCGGCACGACTATGTGGCCCTGGAATGGGTCAAGGGCGAGATTGCCGAAACGCTGAAGCAGGCTCATCTGGCCCTCAACCGCCTGGTGGACGATCCGCAGGCGTCGGACGCCCTCGGGCAATGCCTGGCCTGCATTCACCAGGTCCACGGCGGCCTGCAGATGGTCGAATTCTACGGCGCGGCGCTGCTGGCCGAGGAGATGGAGCAACTGTGCGCCGCCCTGCAGGACAACCGCGTCACCCATCGCGACGAAGCCATCAGCCTGTTGAGCCAGGCCCTGGGGCAGTTGCCGATCTACCTGGACCGCGTACAAGGTGCCCGTCGCGATCTGCCGCTGGTGGTGCTGCCCTTGATCAACGACCTGCGCAGTGCCCGGGGCGAAAGCCTGTTGTCGGAAACCAGTCTGTTCAGCCCCGAGTTGCCCGATATTGCGCCGCTCAGCGACGAGGCCTTGCAGCGCCTCGAACCCGCTGACCTGCCAAACACCTTGCGCAAATTGCGCCAGACCCTGCAAATGGCCCTGGTGGGCCTGCTGCGCGAACAGGACGACGCAACCCACCTCGGTTACCTGGCCAAGGTCTTCCATCGCCTGGAAACCTTGTGTACTGGGGCGCCGCTCAATGCGTTATGGCAGGTGGCCTCGGCGCTGGTCGAAGGCATGCGTGACGGACGTATCGCCAACAGCCCGGCGCTGCGCAGCCTGTTCAAGGAAGCCGACAAGGAACTCAAGCGCCTGCTGGACCAAGGCATGCCAGGCATCAATCAGCCGGCACCGCCCCACCTGCTCAAGAGTTTGTTGTTCTATATTGCCAAGGCCGAACATCCCAGCGGGCAGATGCAGATCATGAAAGAACGCTACTCACTGGACGACGCGCTGCCCGACAGCGCCATGGTCGACGAAGAACGCGCGCGCCTGGCCGGGCCCGACCGCGATGCCATGCGCTCGGTGCTTGCCGCGCTGTGCGAGGAACTGGTGCGGGTCAAGGAGCGCCTGGACCTGTTCGTGCGCAGCGATCGCCAGCACGCCTCGGAGCTGGACAGCCTGTTGGCGCCGCTGCGGCAGATCGCCGACACCCTGGCGGTGCTCGGTTTTGGCCAGCCACGCAAGGTCATCATCGATCAACTGGCCGTGGTCCTGAGCCTCGCCCAGGGCCAGCGCAAGCCGGATGACGCGACCCTCATGGACGTCGCCGGGGCCTTGCTCTACGTCGAGGCGACGCTGGCCGGCATGGTCGGCACCGTCGAGCCCGAGAGCCGCGAAGACACCCACCTGCCCACCACCGACCTGACCCAGATCCACCAGATCGTCATCAAGGAAGCCCACACCTGCCTGCAACAGGCCAAGGACATGATCGTCGACTACATCGACGCGGACTGGAACCGCGAGCAACTGCAGCCCTTGCCGGCGTTGCTGACCCAGGTGCGTGGCGCGCTGGCGATGATTCCCCTGAGTCGTGCCGCCAGCCTGGTGGAGGCTTGCAACGGTTTCATCCGCGAGCATCTGCTGCTGGATCAGGCCCAGCCGGGCTGGGAAGAACTCGACCACCTGGCTGACGTGATCACCGGTCTCGAATACTACCTGGAGCGCTTGAGCGAGGACCCGGAAACCCCCGGCGAGCCGTTGCTCGACGGGGTCGAGCGGAGCTTGGCTGCGCTCGGTTATTTTCCTGACGAAGCGCGGGTGCCGGTGCTCGACGATGTATTGAGCCCCAACGAAGCCCAGGTCATGCAGGACTTGCAGGAATGGGACGACCCGCAGACGGTGCAATCCTTGGCCGAGGTGCTGGCCAGCCCGATCTCGGCGGTCAATCCGCCAGCCAAGAGCACCCCGGGCAGCCTGTTGCCGCCACCGTTGGATGAAAGTCCGGTGGACGATGAGTTGCGCGAGGTCTTCCTCGAGGAAACCGGCGAGGTGCTGGACGTCCTGCGTGAATACCTGCCGCGCTGGAGTGCGCATCCCGACGACCACGGCGCCCTGAGCGAACTGCGCCGGGCCTTCCACACCCTCAAGGGCAGTGGCCGGATGGTCCGGGCGCTGGTGCTGGGTGAACTGGCCTGGGCCGTGGAAAACCTGCTCAACCGGGTCCTGGAGCGCAGCGTCGAGCCGCAGGCCTCGGTCCGTCAGTTGATTGAGGACACGGTGCAGTTGTTGCCGGCCCTGGTGGCCGAATTCGCCGCCAATCACCAGCGCCAGCGCGACGACGTCGACCGCTTGGCCGCCCGCGCGCATGTCCTGGCCAAGGGCGGCGATGAGAAGGATGAAGACGAGCAGGACGTGGCCGCCCTCGATCCGCTGCTGTTGAAGATCTTCGACAGCGAAGCCCAGGGCCACCTCGCCAGCCTCAATCGCTTTCTCGATCAGTCGGCCGACCACCTGCCCCTGCAGGCCAGTGATGAGTTGCAGCGGGCCTTGCATACGCTCAAGGGCAGCGCGTCGATGGCCGGCGTGCTGCCGATCGCCGAGCTGGCCGGGGCGATGGATGAGCTGGCCCGGGAATACCGGGCGCATCTGATTGCCCTCGATCTGGATGAGGTCGAATTGCTGCTGGAAGCCGAAGGGCTGCTGCGCCGGGGCCTGCGCCAGTTGCACAGCGAGCCGCTGGCAGCGATCCCTGGCGCCGAGGATCTGATCCAGCGCGCCCAGGCCCTGCTGGCCGAGCGTCTGCACGCCGCCAACAGCGCGCCGGACAAAGCGCTGCGGACCAAGCGCGACCCACAACTGATCAACAACTTCCTAGCCCAGGGCATGGACATCCTGCTGGACGCCGAAAGCCTCTTGCAGCGCTGGCAGCAGCACCCCGGCGAAGGCCAGGAACTGAGTGCGCTGCTCGATGAGCTGACCACCCTCGGCGAAGGCGCGCACCTGGCCGACTTGCACCCGGTGGACGAACTCTGCGAAGCCTTGCTCGACCTTTACGGTGCGGTAGAGGAAAGCAGCCTGGCGGTCAGCGATGAATTTTTCCAGGAAGCCCAGCGCGCCCATGAAGCGCTGATCGATATGCTCGATGAGCTGGCGGCCGGGCAGCATGTGCATCCGCAGCCCGAGCGGGTACAGGCCCTGCGTCGCTTGCTTCAGGAGAGCCTTGATCCATCGGCCACCGGCCTGATCCGCAGCGACGGCAGCCGCACCCTGAGCATCCGCGAACTGGGCCACGCGACGGCGGAAATGGAGCGTGACGCGCCCGTCGATACCTCGATGGAAGATGACCTCGCGGCGATTTTCCTCGAAGAAGCCCAAGACATCCTCGAAAGCGCCGCCCAGGCCTTGCAACGCTGGTTGGCCGATCCGGATAACGGCGCACCGCTGTCCTCGCTGCAACGTGACTTGCACACCCTCAAGGGCGGTGCGCGAATGGCCGACATCCGGCCGGTGAGCGACCTGGCCCAGGAGTTGGAAAACCTTTACGAAGGACTGGTGGACCGCCGCTACAGCTACAGCGAGGAACTGGCGCAACTGCTTGCCAGCAGCCACGAACGCCTCGACCTGTTGCTCGGGCAGTTGCAACAGGGCCAGCCGTTGGGCGATCCCGTTGCGCTGATCGACGCCATTCGACGGTTCCGCCAGGACAAGCCGAACGCCATCGAGACGAGCGCAGCGGCCCAGGCCGACGGCGCCGGCCATGATCCCGAGTTGCTGGAAATCTTCCTTGAAGAAGGCTTCGACATCCTCGACAGCTCGGGCGCGGCGCTGCTGCGCTGGCAGGAAGAACCGTCGAATCGCCAGGCCGTGGAAACCTTGCTGCGGGATTTGCACACCCTCAAGGGCGGTGCGCGCATGGTGGAAATCGGACCCATCGGCGACCTGGCCCACGAGTTGGAAAATCTCTACGAAGGCCTGTCGGCAGGCCTGCTTCAGCCGACCCCGGCGCTGTTCACTTTGTTGCAAAGCAGTCATGACCGATTGGCGCAGATGCTCGATGCAGTACGCGCAGGCCACCCGTGCCCGTTGGCGGACCGACTGATCGCGCAGATCCAGGCGGTGAATCATCCCCAGGAGAATGCTGCACCGCAGGCTGTCTCGGCGCCGGAACCGGTGCCCACTCCCATCGTCAGCCCGCCTGCGGCGCCTGCAAGACCGGACCCCAGCGCAGCGGGCGACGGTGCGGACATGGTCAAGGTATCCGCCGAACTGCTCGACGACCTGGTGAACCTGGCGGGCGAAACGTCGATCTTCCGTGGGCGTATCGAACAGCAGGTCAACGACGGGCGCGTGGCCCTGGGCGAAATGGAAACCACCATCGAGCGCATGCGCGATCAGTTGCGGCGCCTGGATACCGAAACCCAGGGGCGGATTCTCAGCCGGCAACAGGTGGAGGCCGAGCGCCTGGGCTATGAAGAGTTCGACCCGCTGGAGATGGACCGCCACTCCCAGTTGCAGCAGTTGTCCCGGGCACTGTTCGAGTCCGCCTCGGACTTGCTTGAGCTCAAGGAAACCCTCGACCGCAGCAATCACGATGCCGAGGTCCTGCTGCAACAGCAGGGGCGTATCAACACCGAGCTCCAGGAAGGCCTGATGCGTACGCGCATGGTGCCGTTCGAGCGCATGCTGCCACGGCTCAAGCGCATCGTCCGGCAAGTGGCGCAGGAGCTGGGCAAGGACGTGGAATTCCTGGTCGGCAACGCCGACGGCGAGATGGACCGTAACGTGCTGGAGCGCATGGCTGCACCTCTTGAACATATGCTGCGCAACGCCGTCGACCACGGCCTGGAGCCGGCTGACGTGCGCATCGCCGCCGGCAAGCCGGCCCGAGGACGTATCAGCCTCGATCTGTCCCGGGAAGGCGGCGACATCATTTTCGACATCCGCGACGACGGTGCCGGGGTGCCGCTGGAGGCTGTGCGGAACAAGGCGATCAAACGTGGCTTGCTGGCGCCGGACAGCGACATCAGCGAGCGCGACGTGCTGCAGTTCATCTTGCAACCAGGGTTTTCCACGGCCGAGAAAATCACCCAGATATCCGGGCGCGGTGTCGGCATGGACGTGGTCCACGAAGAGGTTCGGCAACTGGGCGGCAGCATGGTCATCGATTCCACGCCGGGGCAGGGCGTGAATTTCCGCATTCGCCTGCCGTTTACCGTGGCGGTGAACCGGGCGTTGATGGTGCACTGTCACGAAGACCAATACGCGATCCCGCTGAACACCATCGAGAGCATTGTCCGGGTGTTGCCCGCCGAACTGGACGGCTATTACCAGCTCGACCCGCCGACCTACACCTATGCCGGGCAGCGTTACGAGTTGTGCTACCTCGGTGAGCTATTGAAAACCGGCGCCCGGCCGAAACTGCTGGGCCAGAGCCAGCCCTTGCCGGTGCTGCTGGTGCAGTGCAACGAGCGGCACGTCGCCGTGCAGGTGGACGCTACCGCCGGGACCCGGGAGATCGTGGTCAAGAGCCTCGGCCCGCAGTTCTCGGCGGTACAGGGCCTGTCCGGGGCGACGATCCTGGGGGACGGCCGGGTGGTGTTGATTCTCGACCTGCTCGCGCCGATCCGCGCCTTGCCCCACCAGGTCCCGCGCCGCCAAGTGCCGATAGAAGGCGAGGGCGAATCGCAACGGCCGCTGCTGGTGCTGGTGGTGGACGACTCGGTGACCGTGCGCAAGGTCACCAGTCGCCTGCTGGAACGCCACGGCATGCACGTCCTGACCGCCAAGGATGGCGTGGATGCCATGGCGCTGCTGGCCGAGCACGCCCCGGACCTGATGCTGCTGGACATCGAGATGCCGCGCATGGACGGCTTCGAAGTGGCCACGCAAGTGCGCAACGACCCGCGCCTGGCGCATTTGCCGATCATCATGATCACCTCCCGCACCGGCCAGAAACACCGCGACCGTGCCATGGCCATCGGCGTCAACGACTACCTGGGCAAGCCGTACCAGGAATCGGTGCTGCTCGACAGCATCGCGTACTGGAGCAAAACCCATGCATGACCTGCATCTTCACTCGCGCACCAGCCCACTCACCGGCCTGTTGTTGCCATTGGCTGACCGGCATCTGGTGTTGCCCAACGTGGCCGTGGCCGAACTGATCGACTACCAGAGCAGCGTATTCGATATGGACACCCCGCCGTGGTTCCTGGGCTGGGTGAGCTGGCGTGAACGGCAAATCCCGTTGCTGAGCTTCGAGTCGGCCTGCGGCCAGAAGACCGTGATTGGCGAGCGAGTGCGCATCGTCGTGCTCAACGCCCTCGGCGGACGGCCGGAGCTGCGTTTCATAGCGCTGCTGGTGCAAGGCATCCCACGCTCCTACAAGCTCGACAGCCAGTTGAGCTACGTCGACGTGCCGCTGTGCGGGTTGGAACAGGCGGCGGTGCAAGTTGGGGAACACGTGGCGAAAGTGCCGGATTTGTTGGCACTGGAGGAGTTGGTGATGGCTGCGGGCCTGATTCAGCCCCACAAACCCTGAGGCATACGAATTCCCAATGTGGGAGCGAGCTTGCTCGCGATGGCGGCCTGACAGCTGGCCAAAATTTTGTTGATCGGGTACATATCCATTGCTGCGGTAACGGCTGCTTAGGGTTCCGCCCTTACGGCGGGTCACTTTTTTCAGACGCCAAAAAAGTAACCAAAAAGGCTTTGCCCCACCACTCGGTGCCTCGCCTAGGCTCGGCATGCCCGAACGAAGGCATTGCTCCGTGGGCCCGCCGCGAAGGGCCATCCATGGCCCAGCGCGGCTATCCCGGCATCCATGCCGGGATGCCCACTCCACAATGCCTGCGTTCGGCCAGCGTGGTTAACGGGGCGCCGAGATCAACGTCCATCGCGAGGCGGCCTGACAGCCGGCCTGGCTCTTGCGGGTGTACCCCAACCAGATTTGTGTGAGCAGGACCTGTGGGAGCAAAGCTTGCTCGCGAGGCGGCCTGACAGCCGACCTGCGATTGCAGGTGTACCCCAATCCAATTGTGTGCGGGCTTGCTCGCTACCACAAAGGTTCGTACCAATCCGGCAACCATTACTCCAACCGTAACGATCCGCCGTCGAGCTTGATTGATGCCCGCGCCACAACACTCCTAAGGTGAGCCCCACGACAGCGAACCCGTGGAGTGGTCATGACAACAACAATATCCCCCGACTCGCGCTGGACGCGGCGGCGCAGCGAAAAGCAGCGGCGTCTCGGGCTGGTGAAGGGGCTTGCCGACGGTGTGGTGCTGCCCACCGACAAGATCGTCGCGGCGCTGGAGGCGTTGATTCTGCCCGGCGACCGTGTGGTGCTGGAGGGCAATAACCAGAAGCAGGCGGACTTCCTTTCCCGCTCCCTGGCGAAAGTCGACCCTTCGAAGCTGCACGATTTACACATGATCATGCCCAGCGTCGGGCGGTCCGAACACCTGGATCTGTTCGAGCGCGGCATTGCCCGTAAGCTCGATTTTTCCTTTGCTGGCACCCAGAGCCTGCGCATCAGCCAGTTGCTCGAAGATGGCCTGCTGGAAATCGGCGCGATCCATACCTACATCGAACTCTATGCCCGGCTGGTGGTGGACCTGATTCCCAACGTGGTGCTCTCGGCCGGTTTCATGGCCGACCGCGCTGGCAATATCTACACCGGCCCCAGCACCGAAGACACACCGGCGCTGATCGAGCCGGCGGCCTTCAGCGACGGTATCGTCATTGTTCAGGTCAACCAGTTGGTGGATGACGTCAGCGACCTGCCGCGAGTCGACATCCCGGCGTCCTGGGTCGATTTCGTGGTGGTGGCCGACAAGCCGTTCTACATCGAGCCGCTGTTCACCCGCGACCCGCGCCATATCAAGCCTGTGCATGTGCTGATGGCGATGATGGCGATCCGCGGGATCTACGAAAAACACAACGTCCAGTCCCTCAATCACGGCATCGGTTTCAACACCGCCGCGATTGAATTGATCCTGCCGACCTACGGCGAATCCCTTGGCCTGAAGGGCAAGATCTGCCGCAACTGGACGCTTAATCCGCACCCGACCCTGATCCCGGCCATCGAAAGCGGCTGGGTCGAAAGCGTGCATTGCTTTGGCACCGAGCTGGGCATGGAGAACTATATTGCCGCCCGGCCGGACGTGTTCTTCACCGGCCACGACGGCTCGCTGCGCTCCAACCGCATGGTCTGCCAACTGGCTGGGCAATACGCGGTGGACCTGTTCATCGGCGCCACCCTGCAAGTGGACGGCGACGGCCATTCCTCCACCGTGACCCGTGGCCGCTTGGCCGGCTTTGGCGGTGCGCCGAACATGGGCCATGACCCGCGCGGTCGTCGTCACGGCACGCCAGCCTGGCTCGATATGCGCCACGGCGATGGCGAGGCGCCGTTGCTCGAGCGCGGCAGGAAGCTGGTGGTGCAGATGGTCGAGACGTTCCAGGAGGGCGGTAAACCGACCTTCGTCGAAACCCTCGACGCGGTGGACGTGGCGAAGAAAGCCGGCATGCCCCTGGCGCCGATCATGATCTACGGCGACGACGTCACCCATTTGCTCACCGAAGAGGGCATCGCCTACCTGTACAAGGCCCGCTCCCTGGAAGAGCGCCAGGCAATGATTGCTGCGGTGGCCGGCGTTACTGCCATTGGCCTGCGCCATGACCCGAAAGACACCGCGCGCATGCGCCGCGAAGGGCTGATCGCCTTGCCCGAAGACCTCGGTATTCGCCGCACCGACGCCACCCGCGAGTTGCTCGCGGCCAAGAGCGTGGCCGACCTGGTGGAGTGGTCCGGTGGCCTCTACAACCCGCCCGCCAAGTTCAGGAGCTGGTAAATGCACGCCTTCAACCTGCAACCGAAAAAACTGTCCTTGACCGAGCACCTGGCGGATATGGCGGTGGACGCGCTGATCGACGAAGCCGACCTCTCGCCTAAACCGGCCTTGGTGGATCGTCGTGGCAATGGCGCCCACACCGACCTGCACCTGGGCCTGATGCACGCCTCGGCACTGTCGCTGTGGCCGGCGTTCAGGGAAATGGCCGAAGCCGCCCTCGACTGTGGCGAGATCGGCTTGCCGCTACGCGAAGCCCTCGGGCGCATCGGCCGTGAGGGGGAAGCCTCGATGCTCGCTACCACTGGCGGCGTCAACACACACCGGGGTGCGATCTGGGCCTTGGGCCTGTTGGTCGCTGCAACGGCGCTGGAACCTGAATCCAGTGCCGCCAGCGCCGTCGCTCTACGCGCTGCCCGCCTGGCCTTGCTCAACGACCGCTATGCGCCCCAACCCTTGAGCCACGGCGCCCAGGTAGCCCAACGCTACGGCGTACGCGGTGCCCGGGAAGAAGCGCAACTGGCGTTCCCGGCGGTGACTGGCCTGGGCCTGCCGCAACTCAAGCGCAGTCGCGCGGCGGGCGCGGGAGAGCAGAACGCCCGGCTCGATGCCTTGCTGGCGATCATGACCACCCTGGCCGATACCTGCGTGCTCTATCGCGCCGGCGAGCCGGGTTTGCAGGCCATGCAACAGGGCGCCAAGGCGGTGCTCGATGCCGGTGGCAGTGCGAGCCTGGGCGGTCGTCGCCAATTGCACGCGCTGGACCAACAACTGATTGCCTTGAACGCCTCGCCTGGCGGCGCTGCCGACCTGCTCGCCGCCTGCCTGTTCCTCGATCGTATCGAGCGCGGCGATGGCCTCTTCCCAGGAGTGTGCTGATGGAAACCTTATCCTTTGAATTCCCTGCCGGGCAGCCGCCACGGGGGCGGGCGCTGGTGGGCTGCGTCGGCTCGGGCGACCTGGAAGTGCTGATCGAACCCGGCCTGGCAGGCAAGCTGACCATCCAGGTGCAGACCTCGGTCAACGGCAGTGAACAACGCTGGCAGCACCTGTTCGCCCGCATGTTCGACGGCCAGACACCGCCGGCCTTGTCTATCGACATCCACGATTTCGGCGCCACCCCCGGCGTGGTGCGTTTGCGCCTGGAGCAAGGTTTCGAGGAGATCGGCCATGACTGACAGTGCAGCGTTGCTCAACAAGCACAGCTTCGTCGAACTCGGTGCCCGGCAACGGGCCAAGGCCTTGCTCGATGACGGCACTTTTCGCGAATTGCTCGACCCGTTCCAGCGGATCATGTCGCCATGGCTGTTGCGCCAGGGCGTGGTGCCGCAAAGCGATGACGGCGTGATGATCGCCAAGGGTACGCTCGATGGCCTGCCCGTGGTGATCGCCGCCATCGAAGGCGCGTTCCAGGGCGGCAGCCTCGGCGAAGTCGGCGGGGCGAAGATTGCCGGTGCGCTGGAACTGGCCGCGGAGGACAACCGCAAGGGCATCCCGACCCGTGCCGTATTGCTGCTGGAAACCGGCGGCGTGCGTTTGCAGGAGGCCAATCTCGGGTTGGCGGCGATCGCCGAGATTCATTCGGCGATTGTCGACCTGCGCCAATACCAACCGGTGGTCGGCGTGGTGGCCGGCAGCGTCGGCTGTTTTGGTGGCATGTCCATCGCCGCCGGGCTGTGCAGTTATCTGCTGGTGACCCAGGAAGCGCGGCTGGGCCTGAACGGCCCACAAGTGATCGAACAGGAGGCCGGGATCGACGAAT
The DNA here is from genome assembly GCF_018325865.1 of Pseudomonas sp. St386. Taxonomy (NCBI): domain Bacteria; kingdom Pseudomonadati; phylum Pseudomonadota; class Gammaproteobacteria; order Pseudomonadales; family Pseudomonadaceae; genus Pseudomonas; species Pseudomonas sp. St386. Next base: position 6,393,734 of record NZ_AP021900.1, on the reverse strand, counting down.
ACGACTCCCGCGACCGGCCGTTCATCTGGAGCCTGACCGGCGGCGAGCAACGGTTCGCCAGTGGGTTGGTGGATCGTTACGTCGCCGATGATGTGGCGCAGATCCGTCAACAGGTCGGCCAGTTGCTGCACCTGGGCGTTCCCGCGCAACACCGCAGCGGCCAGGCCGAGCTGTTCCTGCAACGCCTGGCCCGCTTGGACACTGAAGTGCAAATCGAACCGGCCACGGTTCGCCAGTTGTATCAGGGAGAACGCCCATGAGTGCCTATTCATTGAGAGGCTTGCGCTGGTTCGAGGCCTTGGCTGGCGACGCCAAACCGCTGGAAGGCCTGCCGGCTTCGTTGAAAGTCGCTGACGTCAGGCTGGGCGAGCAAACCGTGCGCCTGCTGGCGGTGGTGGCTGATCCCGACAGTCGTTTTCCCCGTGCTCGCAATGGCGAAGTCGGTTTGCTGGAGGGCTGGGGTTTGGCTAAAGCGGTGGATGACGCCATCGACGCCGACCGCGATGCAGTCAACAAGCGTCCGCTGATCGCCGTTGTCGATGTACCGAGCCAGGCCTATGGGCGGCGTGAAGAAGCCCTGGGCATTCATCAGGCCTTGGCCGGTGCGGCGGACAGCTATGCCCGTGCGCGACTGGCCGGGCATCCGGTGATCGGTTTGCTGGTGGGCAAGGCCATGTCCGGGGCGTTCCTGGCCCACGGCTACCAGGCCAACCGCCTGATTGCGCTGCGCGACCCGGGGGTGATGGTCCACGCCATGGGCAAGGCCTCGGCGGCGCGAGTCACCCTGCGCAGTGTCGAAGAGCTTGAGGCCTTGGCCGCCAGCGTGCCACCGATGGCCTATGACATCGACAGTTTTGCCAGCCTGGGTCTGCTGTGGGAAACCTTGTCGGCGGAGCAGATCGAGCAACCGACGGCGGCTGATCTGGCCCGGGTGACGGATTGCCTGCAACAGGCGATCAACGATGTGGCCGCTGCGCCTCGCGACTTGAGCAGTCGCCTCGGTGCGACCCATCGCGCGGCTTCCAGCACCGTACGCCAGTTGCTGAGAGCACAGTGGTGAATACATATCTGGCCCATGACCTGCTCTGGGGGATGACCCCGGAACAGGTGCCTGCGGGTGCGCCGGCATGGGTGCTCGAATCGATTGCCGCCGGTCAACCGGTGGTGGTCCGGCGCTCGCTGACGGCCCCGGGTCAAATCGCGGTCGGCGTGCGCGGGCGTTCGCGCGAGCAGCGTTATGCAACGTCGATGGCGATTGCTGCGATTTCCCGTCGCGTCAGGCCGGAAGACCTTTGTCACGTTGCGTCGACTCGCGACTTGCCAGCCCTGCAAGCGCTGTCCCGCCTGCGTCCGCAGCTCGATGCCAGTGGCTGGGCCTGGGGGGTGAGTGGCAGCGCCGGGTTCGAGCTCGCCACGAGTATCGAGGCGTTGCATGAACGCAGCGACCTGGATCTGATTCTGCGGGTGCCGCATTTTCTCGATCGTCTCCACGCCAGGGAATTGCTGGCGCAACTGGATGCCTCGGTTTGCGCCGTGGATATGCAATTGCAAACGCCCTGCGGTGCCGTCGCCTTGCGCGAGTGGGCGGGTTCGTCGCGGCGTGTCCTGCTCAAGGATGATGTGCAGGCACGGCTGGTGAACGATCCTTGGCAGCCTTCATTGGAGCAAGTCGCGTGAGCAGCCTCTTCGTCTTTCCCGGCCAGGGTGCGCAGCGCGTGGGCATGCTCCACGGCCTGGCGCCGCAAGTCCTCGACGAGGCGGGTGACGTGCTTGGTGAGGACGTCTTGCAGTTGGACAGTGCCGAGGCGCTGCAATCGACCCGCGCCGTGCAACTGTGCCTGTTGATTGCCGGCGTGGCAGCGTCGCGGCGATTGCTGGAACAGGCGCCTGCGCCGGACTACGTGGCGGGACTGTCCATCGGCGCTTATCCAGCGGCGGTGGTGGCCGGGGCGCTGGGGTTCGAGGATGCGTTGCGACTGGTCAGCCTGCGGGGCGAATTGATGCAGCGGGCGTATCCGCAAGGCTATGGCATGACCGCGATCATCGGCCTGGACCTTGCGGCAGTGGAAGCGTTGCTGGCGCAGGTGCACAGCGACCGCACCCCGGTCTACCTGGCCAACATCAACGCGGATAATCAGGTGGTCATCGCCGGCAGTGACGAGGCCATGAATAACGTTGCCAGGCAGGCGCGAAGCCTGGGTGCCGGGAAGGCCTGTCGGCTGGCGGTGAGCGTGCCGTCCCATTGCCCGTTGCTGGAAGCACCGGCCCGGGCATTGGCCCAGGCATTTGCCGACGTGCCGTTGAAAGCACCAGCCTTGGGTTATCTCAGCGGTAGCCGCGCGCGACCGGTGATCAACACCGAGGCCTTGCGCGACGACCTGGCGCTCAACATGTGCCGCGTGGTGGATTGGCGCGGTACCGTGCAAAGCGCTTACGAACGCGGTGTGCGGCTACAGATCGAACTGCCGCCCGGTGCGGTGCTGACCGCCCTGGCGCGCCGGGTGTTCGAGCAGGGCACTGTCATGGCTTTCGACGGCGCCCGGCTCGACACCTTGCAGGCGCTGTTGCGTGAGGAGGGAAACCGCCAACCCTAAACCACCGACTCAAGCTGGCGAAGCACAAAAACAACAACTTCGACGATGCACTTTGAGGACTACAACAATGATTATCTACGGTGTGGCATTTTTGGCCTTTTGTACCCTGGCGGGTATTTTTATCGGTGAGCTGCTGGGCAAATTGATCGGCGTGCCGGCCAACGTCGGCGGCGTCGGCATTGCGATGCTGTTGTTGATCGGCCTGGGCAGCTACCTGAGCAAGCGCGGCCTGTTCAAGGGCAAATCCGAGGCCGGCGTGGAATTCTGGAGCGCGGTCTACATCCCCATTGTGGTCGCGATGGCGGCGCAGCAAAACGTCTACGGCGCGCTCAAGGGCGGGCCGATGGCGATCCTGGCCGGAACCCTGGCGGTGGTGATTGCCTTTGCGTTGGTGCCGGTGCTGGTGCGCATTGGCAACAAAGGGCCTCAGGCCGACGTTTCCGTTAAGACGGTCGGGTGATTGCCATGTACGAATCCATGATGAAAGTGATCACCGGCTACGGCCTGATCAGCGGTTTCGCCATTGTCGGCATCACCATGTGGGTGTCCTACTGGATCAGCAACACGTTCACCAAAGGTCGCCTGCATGGTTCGGCCATCGCCATTCTCCTGGGGCTGGTGCTTTCCTACATTGGCGGGGCAATGACCGGCGGGCAGAAGGGCGTGGTGGACATTCCGCTGCTGTCCGGGATTGGTTTGCTCGGCGGCGCGATGCTGCGGGACTTTGCCATCGTCGCCACGGCGTTCGGCGTGAGTATCGAAGAACTCAAGCGCGCCGGTTTCGTTGGGGTGCTGGCGCTGTTTGTCGGAGTCGGTACGTCGTTCATTGCTGGCGTCGGGGTCGCGATGGCTTTCGGTTACACCGATGCGGTGAGCCTGACCACCATTGGCGCCGGGGCGGTGACCTACATCGTCGGGCCGGTGACCGGGGCGGCGATTGGTGCCAGTTCCGAAGTGATGGCGCTGTCCATTGCCGCCGGGTTGATCAAGGCGATCCTGGTGATGGTGGCGACGCCGTTCGTGGCACCGATGATTGGCCTGAATAATCCACGCAGTGCGGTGATTTTCGGTGGCTTGATGGGCACCTCTAGCGGCGTGGCCGGCGGGCTGGCGGCCACCGATCCGAAGCTGGTGCCGTATGGCTGCCTGACGGCGGCGTTCTATACGGCGCTTGGGTGCTTGTTGGGGCCTTCGTTGTTGTTTCTGATCATGCGGGGGTTGATGGGGTAGGGCTTTGAATTTGCGCTGAACGGGCTGTCCTCATCGCGAGCAGGCTCGCTCCCACAGGGGATTTGTGAACACCGATCCAATGTGGGAGCGAGCCTGCTCGCGATGAAGGCAACACGGTGTCAAACCTGGCGATTGGCATACATCCGACACTCGGCCAACAGCGCCAGCAAATTCGGATCACGCTCCTTGGCTTTCAGGAACACCACGCCAATGCGCTGTTGTAGCCGATACCTTTCCTGCAACGGGATCAATTTCACCCGGTTTTCATACACCGCCGCAATTCGCCCCGGCAACAACGCATAGCCCACCCCGGAGCTGACCATGCTCAGCAGGGTGAAGATGTCGTTGACCTGCATCGCCACCTTCGGTTCGAACCCCGCCTGCTTGAACACCCGGATACCGTCCTGGTGCGTGGCAAAACCCTGGGTCAGGGTGATGAACGTCTCGTCGCGCACCTCGGCCAGATCGACTTCAGTGCGTTGGGCAAAGGGTGAGTCGGCCGGTGTGGCGAGGAAGATGTCGTCGCAAAACAGCTCGATATGCTCGCAGTCGGGGTCGTTCACGCTGTCGTCCAGGGAGATCAGGATCGCGTCCACCTCCATGTTCTTGAGCTTGTACAGCAGGTCGATGTTAGAACCCAGGATCAGGTCGATATTGAGCTCGCTGCGACGGATCTTCAGGCCCATGATCAGTTGCGGCACGGTCTTGACCGTCAATGAATACAGCGAGCCGAGCTTGAAGCGTTCGGCGGAGAAGCCGGCGGCTTCGCGGGTCAGGCGTACGCTTTCGACCACGTCCTGGATCAGCTTCTGCGCCCGTTCTTCCAGCACATAAGCGCTTTCCAGCGGCGTGAGGTTGCGGCCTTCGTGCTTGAACAACGGGCAGCGCAGGGCGCTCTCCAGCGAGTGAATGGCCCGGTGCACACTGACGTTGCTGGTCTGCAACTCGGCCGCCGCCCGCGCCAGGTTGCCGGTGCGCATGAAGGCCAGGAACACCTCGAGTTTCTTCAGGGTCAATTCTTCGTCGATCAGCATGGGGCGGACTCTTATTCGTATTGCCCGATTGTGCCCCAATCGGTCTTGGGATGTAGATCGTTCCCACGCTCTGCGTGGAAATGCCTCAAGGGACGCTCTGCGTCCGCTTCGGGACGCGGAGCGTCCCCGGCTGCATTCCCCACGCGGAGCGTGGGAACGATCATTAGCCTTGCTTCCACAGCAAGCAAAGCATTGCACTTTGACGCGCCAGGCCTGAGCCTTGGCGTCTGTTCTGGAATGTGAGGTGGGACTGGATGTATCACGGGGAACGACTCAACGCCTGGACGCACTTGGTCGGGGCGGTGGCGGCTTTTATCGGGGCGGTGTGGTTGCTGGTGATTGCCGGGATGGCGGGCGATCCGTGGAAGATCGTCAGCGTGGCGATCTACGGGTTCACCCTGCTGGTGCTGTACAGCGCTTCGACGGTTTACCACAGCGTGCGCGGTCGCAAAAAAGCCATCATGCAGAAGGTCGATCACTTTTCGATCTACCTGCTGATCGCCGGCAGCTATACGCCGTTTTGCCTGGTGACCCTGCGCGGGCCGTGGGGCTGGACCTTGTTCGGGATCGTCTGGGGGCTGGCGCTGATCGGGATCCTGCAGGAGATCAAGCCGCGTTCCGAAGCGCGGATCCTGTCGATCGTCATCTACGCCGTGATGGGCTGGATCGTGCTGGTGGCGGTCAAGCCGCTGCTGGCGGCCCTGGGCAGCACCGGATTTGCCTGGCTGGCCTCGGGCGGCGTGTTGTACACCGTGGGCATCATATTTTTCGCCCTCGACCACCGGCTGCGCCACGCCCACGGGATCTGGCACCTGTTTGTGATCGCCGGCAGCTTGCTGCACTTCGTGGCGATCCTGCTCTACGTGCTCTAACGACGTTCCGCCACCGCGAACAGGTGATCCAGTTGCGCCTGGGCCTGGCTGGCGAAAATGTCCAGCAACGCGCCGAGGGTGTGCACCGGCGCCTCGTTGGCCCGGGTCACGGCATACAGGGAAATGGGCAGCGGTGGCGACAACGGCCGGATGGCCGTGCGGGTGTTCGAGGCACCGAGGGCAGTGAACGGGTCGATCACCGCCAGCCCGGCACCGGACTCGACCATGGCCCGGGCCAATGAATACGTCTGTACGGCGATGCTGATACGCGGCGGCGGTTCCACGGCCTTGAGATAGCCGTCCAGCCTGGCCGACAGCGGGTCGGCGCTGGACAGGCCGATCAACGGTGCACCGGCCAGTGCCTGCAAGGGCATCGGCCGGCCCACCTGTGCGTCGGTCCAATGCCCGCTCGGCGCCAGGGCCACCAGCACACCGCTGGCCAGGGCCTGGGCCTTGAGTCCCGGATGATCGGGCGGTTGCAGGGTCAGGGCGACGTCGATTTCGCGCATCAACAGGTTCTGCACCAGTTCGCGGCTGTGGGCGCTGGACAATTCGCAGGCGATGTCCGGATAACGCTGTGTCCATTGATGAACCGCCGCAGGCAGCAGCGACAGGGCCAGGGCCGGTGTCGCGCCGATCCGCAGGCTGTGGCCCGGCTCGCGCCGCAGGCTCTGGGCAAGGCGCCGGACACCTTGCAGGCTCTCGCTGACCTTATCGACTTCGCGCTCAAGCTCCAGCGCCTCAGGCGTGGCCTGCAACTTGCCACGCACCCGCAGAAACAACGCAAACCCCAATTGCTGCTCGGCATGCTGCAACACTTTGGTCACCGCCGGTTGCGAAACATGCAGCAGTTGGGCCGCACCGCTGATGGAGCCGGCCTGGCGGATGGCCTGGAATATCTCGATATGGCGAAGACGCATGGCGAGCCCATAACCTTTGTTTATAGGGAGTCCATCTTTATTCATTGTTCGAGGCCTGTCACCTGGCCCTAACCTCAAGCCACTGAAAACGGATGTGAGATGGACATGGCACAGCGGGTTTGCATCATCGGTGGTGGCGTGGTCGGGCTGGCGACGGCTTATGCGCTGGTGCGCGACGGCGTCGACGTGACGCTGGTGGAGGCCCGGGAGACCTTGGGCAGCGAGACCAGTTTCGCCAACGGTGGCCAGTTGTCCTATCGCTACGTCACCCCGCTGGCGGACGCCGGGGTGCCCTGGCAGGCGCTGGGATGGATGCTGCGCGGTGATTCGCCGCTCAAATTGCGACCGCGCCTGGACCCGGCGCAGTGGCGCTGGATGGCCGCGTTCATCGGCGCCTGCCGGACCTCGGTCAACCGGCGTAACGGCGCCCACCTGTTGCGCCTGGCGCTGTTGAGCCAGGCGACTTTGCAGGACTGGCGCGAGCAAGACCGCCTCGACGGTTTCAACTGGCGGCGCAACGGCAAGCTAGTGACGTTTCGCGACGCGAGGCATTTCCAGCGTGCGCGGCAGGGGTTGCTGGACAGTGCCCACCAGCAGGTGCTTGGCCCCATCGAGTGCGCGAACCTGGAACCGGCCCTGGCCGGCGTGCCGTACGTGGGCGGGGTCTACACGCCGGCTGAGGAGGTCGCCGATTGCCATGCCTTCTGCCAGCAATTGGCGGCACGTTTGCGAGCTTCGGGGCGCTGCGAGTTCCTGTTGGGGCACCCGGTCAGCGGCATCGAACACGTCGACGGTGCGGTGCAGGCCATTGTGCTGGGCGGTCAGCGGCTGCCGGTGGAGCAACTGGTGATTGCCGCCGGCCATCGCAGCGCGGCGCTTGCATTGCCCGGGGTGCGGATGCCGCTGTATCCGCTCAAGGGCTACAGCTTGACCGTGCCCATTGGCCCACAGCATCGGGCACCGCAGTTGAGCATCACCGACTATGACCGCAAGGTCGTCTACGCGCGCATCGGCGAACAGCTGCGCGTTGCGGCGATGGTGGACATCGTCGGTTTCGACCCGACGCCGGACCCCAAGCGCCTGGCCCTGATCAAGCGCCAGGCCCTGGAAACCTTCCCCCAAGGTGGGGATTACTCGCGCGCCGTCGAATGGGCCGGCATGCGCCCGGCGACCCCCAGCGGCGTGCCGCTGATCGGCGCCACCGGCTACCGTAACCTGTGGCTCAACCTCGGCCATGGGGCCTTGGGCTTTACCCTGGCGTGTGGCAGCGCTCGCTTGCTCAGCGAGCTGATCGGCCAGCACACGCCTTCCATCGACTTGCAGGGCCTGACGCCCCGCGCCGCCTGACCCACCCAACGGAGAATAACAATGCAAAAAATCACGTTGATCGGCTGCACCCTGAGCCTGTTGTTAAGCGTCCAGGCCCATGCCAATGAAGCACCCCCAGCCGGCACACTGGGCAAGATCGCCAGCACCCGCAGCATTACCCTGGGCTATCGCGACGCTTCGGTACCGTTTTCCTACGTCGGTGACAGCAGCGGCCAGCCGATGGGTTACTCGGTGGAACTGGCGGGCAAGATTGTCGAGCGGATCAAGACCCAGCTGGCGTTGCCGCAACTGGACGTGAAGTACAACCTGGTCACGTCCCAGACCCGCATTCCACTGGTGCAGAACGGCACCGTGGACCTGGAGTGCGGCTCTACCGGGGTGACGGCCGAGCGGCAGAAGCAAGTGGCGTTTTCCTACGGTTTCATCTATGTGAAGGGCCAGTTGCTGACGGCCAAGGACAGTGGCATCCACAGCTTCGCCGACCTGCGCGGCAAGAACGTGGTCACCACCGCCGGCACCACCAACGAACGCTTCCTGAAAAGCTACAACCAGGACAACAACGCCGAGATGTTCATCATCAGCGCCAAGGACCACGGCGAATCCTTCCAGATGCTCGAGACAGGTCGGGCGGCGGCGTTCTACATGGACGATGCGTTGCTATACGGTGAACGGGCCAAGGCCCGCGACCCGCACAAATGGGTGGTGGTGGGGCAAGAGCAATCACGGGAAATCTACAGCTGCATGGTGCGCAAGGACGACCCGCAATTCCTGGCGCTGGTCAATGCGACCCTGGCTGATTTGTACAAGTCGGGGGAGATCAACGACATTTATGACCGTTGGTTCCAGAAACCGATTCCACCCAAGGGCCTGAACCTGGAATTCCCGATGACCAGCGAGTTGAAGGCGATCATTGCCAAGCCGACCAGCGAGCCGGTGCAGTAGGCCTGTGGGAGCGAGCGTGCTCGCGATAGCGCCGGATCAGTCAGCATCGATGTTGAATGACCCACTGCTATCGCGAGCAAGCTCGTTCCCACATGGGTTCTATATTCGACTCTAGAAATCCCCCCACAACTGCTGCGCCACTGCCAGCGCCACTACTGGCGCGGTTTCAGTGCGCAGCACGCGAGGGCCGAGGCGGGCGGCGTGGTAGCCGGCGGTCTTGGCCTGTTCGACTTCGGCGTCCGACAAACCGCCTTCAGGACCAATCAGGAACGCCAATGTCGACGGTTTGTCATGGCTGACCAGCGGCTCGGCCACCGGATGCAGCACCAGCCTCAGCTCGGCCTCGGTCTGTTTCAGCCAGTCAGCCAGCAGCAGGGGCGGGTGGATGACCGGCACGCTCGAGCGCCCGCATTGCTCGCAGGCGCTGATTGCCACCTGGCGCCAGTGCAGCAGGCGCTTGTCGGCGCGCTCGTCCTTGAGGCGCACTTCGCAGCGCTCGCTGAAAATCGGCGTGATCTCACTGACCCCCAGCTCCGTGGCTTTCTGGATCGCCCAATCCATGCGCTCGCCTCGGGACAGGCCTTGGCCGAGGTGAATGCGCAGTGGTGATTCAGGTTGTCCGGCGAACTGCTCGTCCAATTGCACCCGCACGCGTTTCTTGCCGACCTCGGCCAGGGTGCCGCGAAACTCCTGGCCCGAGCCATCGAACACCTGCACCGCATCGCCCTCGGCCATGCGCAGCACACGGCCGATGTAGTGGGCCTGGGCTTCAGGCAGTTCGTGGTCGCCGAGGCTCAGGGGCGCGTCGATGAAGAAGCGGGACAGTCTCATGTTTTGTTCTCTCGATCGTTCCCACGCTCTGCGTGGGAATGCCGCCATGGACGCTCTGCGTCCGCTGTGGATGTGACGCGGAGCGTCACGGGATGCATTCCCACGCAGAGTGTGGGAACGAGAAGTTCAGGGCTCAGCCCGGGTCGCGATAACCCGGGTGGAAGTCCTTCGGCACCGCCACGCTGACCTTGTCCCGGGTGGCGATGTCGATGCCTTCGCTGGCCACTTCGGCCAGGAAGTCGATCTGCTCCGGGGTGATGACGTACGGCGGCAGGAAATACACCACGCTGCCCAGCGGCCGCAGCAAGGCACCACGCTCCAAGGCATGCTGGAACACACTCAGGCCGCGCCGTTCCTGCCACGGATAAGCGGTTTTGCTGGCTTTGTCCTTGACCATCTCGATCGCCAGCACCATGCCGGTCTGGCGCACTTCGGCGACGTTCGGGTGGTCGGCCAGGTGCGCGGTGGCGCTCGCCATGCGTTGGGCCAGGGCCTTGTTGTTTTCGATGACGTTGTCTTCTTCGAAGATGTCCAGCGTCGCCAGGGCCGCCGCGCAGGCCAGTGGGTTGCCGGTGTAGCTGTGGGAATGCAGGAAGGCGCGCAGGGTCGGGTAGTCGTCGTAGAACGCGCTGTAGACCTCGTCGGTGGTCACGCACGCGGCCAGCGGCAGGTAACCGCCGGTCAGGGCCTTGGACAGGCAGAGGAAATCCGGCGTGATGCCGGCCTGCTCACAGGCGAACATCGTCCCGGTACGGCCAAAGCCGACGGCGATTTCGTCGTGGATCAGGTGCACGCCATAGCGGTCGCAGGCCTCGCGCAACAACTTCAGGTACACCGGATGGTACATGCGCATGCCGCCGGCGCCCTGGATCAGCGGTTCGACGATCACTGCCGCCACCGTGTCGTGGTGCTCGGCCAGGGTCTGTTCCATGGCTGCGAACATGTTGCGTGAATGTTCTTCCCAGCCCATGCCTTCGGGGCGGTGGTAGCAGTCGGGGCTCGGCACCTTGATCGTGTCCAGCAACAAGGCCTTGTAGGTTTCAGTGAACAACGGCACATCGCCCACCGACATCGCCGCGATGGTTTCGCCGTGGTAACTGTTGCTCAGGGTGACGAAGCGCTTCTTGTCCGGCCGGCCGCGATTGATCCAGTAATGGAAGCTCATCTTCATCGCCACTTCGATGCAGGACGAGCCGTTATCGGCGTAGAAGCACCGGGTCAGGCCTTCGGGCGTCATCTTCACCAGGCGCTCGGACAGCTCGATCACCGGCTGGTGACTGAAGCCGGCGAGAATCACATGCTCCAACTGATCGACCTGGTCCTTGATGCGCTGGTTGATGCGCGGGTTGGCGTGGCCGAACACGTTGACCCACCAGGAGCTGACGGCATCGAGATAGCGCTTGCCTTCGAAATCTTCCAGCCACACGCCTTCACCGCGCTTGATGGGGATCAGCGGCAGCTGTTCGTGGTCTTTCATCTGGGTGCAGGGATGCCATAGCACCGCGAGGTCGCGTTGCATCCACTGGTTATTCAGGCCCATTTACAGTCTCCTCGAGGCGGCTCGCGGCGGGCGCGGGCAAAACAATCGCGCAAGCCTATGCAATGGCGGCCCCGCGGACAACCCATTGTGTCATTCCCACTACTTTGAACGAGGCGATAGACGTCGCTGGCGGCGTTTTGATGGCTGACGTATTCTTCGCCGTTCCCTGAGCCGACTGGCTCGAAAAACCGAGAGCCGCCTGGCTCGAAAACTGAAATTTCCTACGTTTTAATCCGGAGTTCGTTGAATGTCTGCTGGTTGGCTGCGCGCCTGTGCGCTGGTGATGATAGGGCTGTTCAGCGTTTCGGCGCTGGCCAAGGACAAACAACCGACGGCCATCGTCATCGGCGGCGGCCTGGCGGGGCTCACGGCGGCCTATGAGTTGCAGAACAAAGGCTGGCTCGTGACGTTGCTGGAAGCCAAGCCGGACCTGGGCGGTCGTTCGGGCATGGCCACCAGCGAGTGGATCGGCAACGAGAAGACCCAGCCGGTGCTGAACAAGTACGTCTCCACCTTCAAGCTGAGCACCACGCCGGCGCCGGAGTTCGTGCGTACCCCCAGCTATCTGATCGACGGCACTTACTTCACCGCCGCGGACCTGGCGACCAAACAGCCGGCCACCGCCGAAGCCCTCAAGCGCTACGAAACCACCCTGGACGACCTGGCGCGCTCCATCGAAGACCCGCAGAACCCGGCGGCGACCAGCACACTGCACGCGCTGGACCAGATCACTGTGTCCAACTGGCTCGACCGTCTGCAACTGCCGGCCACGGCGCGGCAGTTGGTGAACCAGGAGATTCGCACCCGTTATGACGAACCTTCGCGTCTGTCGCTGCTGTATTTCGCCCAGCAGAATCGCGTCTATCGCGGCGTGTCCGACCGCGACCTGCGGGCCTCGCGCCTGCTCGGCGGTAGCCCGGTCCTGGCCCAGGCGTTCGTCAAGCAACTGAAAACCATCAAGACCAATTCGCCCGTGTCGGCCATCTCCCAGGACAAGGACGGGGTGACTGTCAAGGTTGGCGCCGTTGGCTATCAGGCTGACTACGTGGTGCTGGCGGTGCCGCTGCGGGCGCTGAACAAGATCCAGTTGACCCCGGCCCTGGACGCCCAGCACCAAGGCGCGATCAAGGGCACCAACTACGGCTGGCGCGACCAGATCATGCTCAAGTTCAAGACCCCGGTCTGGGACAGCAAGGCGCGCATGTCGGGTGAGATCTACAGCAATGCCGGCCTGGGCATGATGTGGATCGAACCGGCCTTGAAGGGCGGTGCCAACGTAGTCATCAACCTGTCCGGCGACAACGCCCGGGTGATGCAGGCCTTCGGCGACAAGCAGATGGTCGATCAGGTGCTGATCCGTCTGCACGCGTTTTATCCACAGGCCCGTGGCGCGTTCACCGGCTACGAAATCCGCCGCTACAGCACCGACCCGTCCATGGGCGGTGCGTACCTGGCCTTTGGCCCGGGCCAGATCAGCAAGTACTGGCGCCTGTGGGAAAAGCCATTGCAGCGCGTAGCCTTTGCCGGTGAACACACCGACACCCTGTATCCCGGCACCCTTGAAGGCGCGCTGCGCAGCGGTCAACGGGCCGCCAGCCAGGTTGAAGACCTGGCGGCGGGCAAGTCGTTCGAGCCGGCCAAGGTCGCACCAGTTGCAACGGCAGCAGCGGCGGGTGCGGTAGCGGCGAAGAAGGGCAACTTCTTCACCAACCTGTTTGGTGGCTCGGATGATGACAAGAAGCCAGAGCCGGTCAAGGCACCGGAACCGGTAGCGCCTGCTCCAGTGCCTGCACCCGCTCCTGCGCCGGCACCGGTGGAACCACCTGCACCAGCCCCGGCGAAGGTTGAGCCAGCCAAGAAAGCAGCGGCCAAACCAGCGGCGAAAAAACCAGCCGCCAAGGCTCCGGCTAAAAAAGCGCCAGTGAAGAAAGCCACTCCGGCGAAGAAACCGGCGGCCAAGCCGGCAGCGACAACACCGGCGGCGACTGAGACCAAGGCTCAGTAAGGCTTGGTGATAGAAAAAAGCGCGGCGTGTCAGCCGCGCTTTTTTTTGCCTGTAGAACCGCTATCGCGAGCAAGCTCGCTCCCGCAGGGATTGCGCTCGGCCAGTGTGGGAGCGCGCTTGCTCGCGATGAGGCCCTTCCTGATATAACGCCTTGTATCGGTTTTAATCTTTCCTTAACCCACCCCTTCCAGACTGATGATCGTATTTCTCGATATTTCAAAGCGAAATTTTCCGCTTTAAATCGATAGATAACTCGCTAGTCTTGATCGCAGTTTTTACAGGAAATGAGCAATGCAGCTACGCAACTCTTCTTCTCGCTATGGCTGGGTCAGTATCGCTGTGCACTGGGGCGTTGCGCTGGTGGTGTACGGGTTGTTCGCCCTGGGCCTGTGGATGGTTGGCCTGGATTACTACAGCACCTGGCGCAAAGACGCACCGGACCTGCACAAGAGCATTGGCCTGATGCTGCTGGCGGTCATGTTGCTGCGGGTGATCTGGCGCGTTGTCAGCCCGCCGCCACCGACCCTGCCGACCTATGGCCGCCTGACCCGCGCCGGTGCCAAGCTCGGTCATAGCGCACTGTATCTCGGGTTGTTCGCCGTGATGATTGCCGGTTACCTGATTTCCACCGCAGACGGTGTCGGGATCCCGGTGTTTGGTTTGTTTGAAGTACCCGCGCTGGTGTCCGGACTGCCCGATCAGGCAGACGTCGCTGGCCAGATTCACCTCTACCTGGCGTGGGCGTTGGTAATTTTCTCCGGCCTTCATGCGTTGGCAGCATTGAAACACCACTTTATCGACCGTGACGCGACCCTCAAGCGAATGCTGGGGCGCCAAGCCTGATGTTCAACCTCGACTCCAAAGGAATAGAAAGCATGTTGAAAAAGACGCTCGCCGCCCTGGCAATCGGTTCTGCCCTGCTGTCGGCCGGCCAGGCCATGGCTGCTGACTACGTAGTTGACAAGGAAGGCCAGCACGCCTTCGTCGACTTCAAGATCAGCCACCTGGGCTATAGCTACATTACCGGTACCTTCAAGGACATCGACGGCAAGTTCAGCTTTGACGCCGCCAAGCCTGAGGCCAGCAAGATCGAGTTCAACGTACGTACCGCCAGCGTGTTCACCAACCACGCCGAGCGCGACAAGCACATCGCCAGCAAGGACTTCCTGGACGTAGGCAAGTTTGCCGATGCCAAGTTCGTGTCCACCAGCGTCAAGTCCACCGGCAAGAACGCTGATGGCAAAGACACTGCAGACGTGACGGGTGACCTGACGCTGCACGGCGTGACCAAGCCAATCGTGGTCAAGGCCACGTTCCTGGGCGAAGGCAAGGATCCATGGGGCGGCTACCGTGCTGGCTTCGAGGGCACCACCAGCATCAAGCGTTCCGACTTCGGCAAGATGATGGACCTGGGGCCACAATCCGACGCCGTTGAGCTGTACATCTCGTTTGAAGGTGTCAAAGCGAAGTAACCTTCGCGCCTGACAAAAAACGCCTCTGGTCTTGCGATCAGGGGCGTTTTTTATTACCCGGATTCGGGCAACACGGAGAACCCTGTGGGAGCGAGCTTGCTCGCGATGGCGTCTTACCGGTCGACTTGATGTTGACTGACATACCGCTATCGCGAGCAAGCTCGCTCCCACATTTGGAATTGTGTTGGGCCAAAAAAATGCCCCAGGTCGCGAGACCTGGGGCATTTTTCAAGGCTTGGAAAAACTCAGCGATTGCGTGTCAGCAATGCCGGTTTTTCGCCCCGTGGGCGGCTTGGCAGTTGATCCAGCTGTTCAGGCGTCGGGAAGCGATCGGCTTTCGATTCCTTGTGCACGATCTTCGGCTGGTTGCTGCGCGGGTTCTGCACGGCGGGTTCCTGGCGAGGCTGGTCGTCACGGGCCGGACGGCGCGGGCGGGTGTCGTCGCGACGGGCCTGACCGTCACGCGGGGCACCGTTGCGTGGGCCGCTGCGCTTGGCCGGTGGCGTACCGGTGGACGAGCCGTTGCTGTTGCGCGGCCCATTCTGGCGACCTTGTGGCTGGCCGCTGCGCGGCGCGCCTGCAGCTGCACCCTGTGCCGGGGCACCCGGGCGGCGACCACGGCCCTGGGCCGGTTTCTGCTGTGGCACGTAGTCGACGCGGTTACCGAAGTTATCGATATCGTCGTCCAGGAACTCGTCCGGGGCACGATCGGCTGCGGCGCGTGGGGCTGGACGCTGCTGTTCACGAGCTGGCGTGCCTTCGCGAGGCTTCTGCTCGCGGGCTGGGCGTTCGCCACGGCCATTGCTATTGCTGGCCGGTTTTTCCTTGCCCTTGTCCTTGCCTTTGTCCTTGCGGCCACCGCCACCACCGCCGCCATTCGGACCGTCGCCGCGTGGGCCACGGGCATTGCGCGGATTGCGCACGTCCGGACGTTCGCGCACTTCAGGCTTCTCGGCCTCGATGGTGCTGGCATCGAAGCCCATCAGGTCGCCGTCGGCAATTTTCTGCTTGGTCATGCGCTCGATGCTTTTGAGCAGCTTTTCTTCGTCCGGTGCGACCAACGAGATCGCTTCGCCCGAACGACCGGCCCGGCCGGTACGGCCGATACGGTGCACGTAGTCTTCATCGACGTTTGGCAGCTCGAAGTTGACCACGTGAGGCAACTGGTCGATGTCCAGGCCACGGGCCGCGATGTCGGTGGCCACCAGGATGCGCACTTCGCCGGCCTTGAAGTCGGCGAGGGCCTTGGTGCGGGCGTTCTGGCTCTTGTTACCGTGGATTGCCACAGCCGGCAGGCCGTGCTTGTCCAGGTACTCGGCCAGGCGGTTGGCGCCGTGCTTGGTGCGGGTGAACACCAGGACCTGTTCCCAGGCACCGGCGGTAATCAGGTGCGCCAGCAGGGCACGCTTGTGGCTGGCCGGCAGGCGGAAAACCCGTTGCTCGATGCGCTCGACCGTGGTGTTCGGAGGCGTGACTTCGATGCGCTCCGGGTTGTGCAGCAGCTTGCCAGCCAGGTCGGTGATGTCCTTGGAGAACGTCGCCGAAAACAGCAGGTTCTGACGCTTGGCGGGCAGGCGAGCGAGGACTTTCTTCACGTCATGGACAAAGCCCATGTCGAGCATGCGGTCGGCTTCGTCCAGCACGAGGATTTCCACGTGGGACAAATCGACGCTGCCCTGGCCGGCCAGGTCCAGCAGGCGACCGGGGCAGGCAACCAGTACATCGACGCCACGGGACATGGCCTGGACCTGGGGGTTCATACCGACACCGCCAAAAATGCAGGCGCTGACGAACTTCAGGTCGCGAGCGTAGACCTTGAAGCTCTCGTGTACCTGGGCTGCCAGTTCGCGGGTTGGGGTCAGGACCAGTACGCGCGGTTGGCGCGGGCCATGACGCTGGGATTTGTCTGGGTGACCGTTGGGGAACAACCGCTCCAGGATCGGAAGGGCGAAACCGCCGGTTTTACCAGTACCTGTCTGCGCCGCGACCATCAGGTCGCGACCTTGCAACACGGCGGGAATGGCCCGCTGTTGCACCGGGGTAGGCTGGGTATAGCCGGCGGCTTCGATGGCGCCGACTAAAGCCTCGGAGAGACCGAGGGAAGCAAAGGACATGAGTAATCCTGTTTTAGTGAGGGCCTGGCCCAATGGGATAGTCTTGCCTGGCGCGAATGACGTTCAACAAGAAGACGTCATCCCGTCCGGTCCTGCCGGGCCAAGAAGGCGGATCCGGACAAGGCTCGCGCGGGCCGTAGGCGGCGCTGTAGCGGTGTCGGGATGCCTTTTGCAAGGCCGGGCGTCCGGGCGTGAGCCTGGCGGGAAGGCCGGAGTATAACAGAGCAAACGCCGTGCGCCGCTTTCCTGCTGCTCAACGGTTTATTTCAACGTTGACCCGGCCCGGGCGAGATGACCTCGGCCACTGGGCCGGCGCCGTAGCGGGCGCTCAGTTCGGCATAGGCGGGTTCGCGCTTGAAACGCTTGAGTTCGGCACTGAAGCGTTGCACCAGCAAATCCATCCCGGCGTTGCGCCGCACCGCCAGGTATTGGCTTTGACGGCTCACGACCATCGGGTTTTCGGTGATCTGGTCGCCCAACTGCATTTGTTCGAGCACATGTCGGCCCACCCTGCGGTCGGTGATGAGCAGGTCGATGCGTCCCAGCTGCAGCTTTCCGAAATTGGCTTCGTGGGTCGGCGCTGTTTCCCGGGTGAACAGGGTCGACTCACTGAAGGCCTGGCTGTAGAGATAACCGGGTGAGGTGCCGATGGTCAGGCCGCCCAGGTCATCGAGCGTGCGAAACGGATGGGGCCGGGCATTGGCGTAGAACATCACAAACTCCACGTCCGACAGCGGTTCGCTGGGGTAAAGCAGCATGGCATCGCGCTCATCGCTGTGGAAAATGTCCAGCGCACCGTCCGCCAACCCCTGCTCCAGCATCACCAGGCAGCGCTTCCACGGCAGGAACTGCCATTCCACGTCGATACCCAGGCGCTTGAACACGATGGCCGTGGTTTCGTAGTCCAGGCCCAGCATCTTGCCGTTCTCTTCGTAGACATACGGCGCCCAGGGTTCGGTGACAATGCGCAACTTCTCGGCCCGGGCAGTCATGCTCAGGCACAAGAGAAGAAGGGTGGTCAGCAGCTGGACAATGACGGGCATGGCCTGAGGTTACGACGAGAGCTCATCAAATAGCTAGAGCGCTCTGGCCTGCGCCCTGGTGGCCCGCCTCCAGTGTTCATGGATGGCTCGGCGCGCTCACCGATGCGGCGCATTGCAGGGGGCGGGCCGTTGCGATCACTGAATGAAAAAGGCCTTGGTGTTTGCCAAGGCCTTTTTTTGTGCCACCACATGCATCATTCAGCGTGGCAGCTTGAGGTTGTTCCATACCGCGAGGCTGGGTTCGGCCTGGTTAAGGGTATAGAAATGCAGCCCCGGTGCACCGCCTTGCAGCAAACGCTCACACATTTGCGTGATGACTTCCTCGCCAAAGCTTTGGATGCTGGAGGCGTCGTCGCCGTAGGCTTCCAGCTGCTTACGGATCCAGCGTGGAATTTCTGCACCGCACGCGTCGGAGAAGCGCGCCAGCTTGCTGTAGTTGGTGATCGGCATGATTCCCGGCACCACAGGAATGTCGACGCCCAACTTGCGTATGCGCTCGACGAAGTAGAAGTAACTGTCGGCGTTGAAGAAGTACTGGGTGATCGCGCTGTTGGCGCCAGCATTGGCCTTGCGCACGAAGTTGCGCAGATCGTCTTCGAAATTGCGCGCCTGGGGGTGCATTTCCGGATACGCAGCCACTTCGATGTGGAAGTGATCGCCGGTTTCTTCACGAATGAAGCTCACCAGTTCGTTGGCATGGCGCAGCTCGCCGCTGGCCATGCCCATGCCTGACGGCAGGTCGCCGCGCAGGGCAACGATGCGCTTGATGCCAGCGGCCTTGTACTGGGTCAGCAGGCTGCGCAGGTCGTCCTTGCTGTCACCCACGCAAGACAGGTGAGGAGCGGCTGGGACTTTGACTTCGCTTTCGAGCTGCAACACGGTGTTCATGGTGCGGTCACGGGTCGAACCGCCGGCGCCATAGGTGCAGGAGAAGAAGTCGGGGTTGTAGCTGGCCAGCTGACGGGCAGTGGCGATCAGTTTTTCATGCCCAGCATCGGTCTTCGTCGGGAAGAACTCGAAGCTGTAGCGACGGTCTTGGGACATGGTCATATCCTTGGAAGCTCGTAAGCCGGAGAGGCTCGCACATCCCTTGTGGGAGCGGGTTTATGTGGGAGCGAGCCTGCTCGCGATTGGCATCGCCTCGGTCCGATAGCTGGATCGAGGTGTCTGCATCGCGAGCAAGCTTTGCTCCCACAGGCCTGCCCCCAAAGGGAAGGGCGCCTATTAGTAGCGGTAAGCGTGCGGCTTGAACGGGCCTTCGACGGTGACGCCGATGTAGTCAGCCTGTTGCTTGGTCAGTTTGGTGACCACGCCGCCGAAACCGCGGACCATTTCCAGGGCCACTTCTTCGTCGAGTTTCTTGGGCAGTACTTCCACGGTCAGGCGCTCGGCTTTCTGGGCCGGCGACAGGTCGGCGTATTTCTGGCCGAACAGGAAGATCTGGGCCAGGACCTGGTTGGCGAACGAGCCGTCCATGATGCGGCTTGGGTGGCCGGTGGCGTTGCCCAGGTTAACCAGGCGGCCTTCAGCCAGCAGGATCAGGTAGTCGTCGTTCTGTGGGTCGAAGCTGCCGGTGCCAGTGCGGTGCACCTTGTGGACCTGCGGCTTCACTTCTTCCCATGCCCAGTTCTTGCGCATGAAAGCGGTGTCGATTTCATTGTCGAAGTGACCGATGTTGCAGACCACGGCGCGCTTCTTCAGGGCCTTGAGCATGTTGGCATCGCAGACGTTGACGTTGCCGGTGGTGGTCACGATCAGATCGATCTTGCCCAGCAGGGCCTTGTCGACGCTGGCTTCGGTGCCGTCGTTGATCCCGTCGATGAACGGCGAAACCAGCTCGAAACCGTCCATGCAGGCCTGCATGGCGCAGATCGGATCGACTTCGGACACCTTGACGATCATGCCTTCCTGACGCAGGGACTGGGCCGAACCCTTGCCCACGTCACCGTAGCCGATCACCAGCGCCTGCTTGCCCGATAACAGGTGGTCGGTGCCGCGCTTGATGGCGTCGTTGAGGCTGTGACGGCAGCCGTACTTGTTGTCGTTCTTGCTCTTGGTTACCGAGTCGTTGACGTTGATGGCCGGGATCTTCAGTTCGCCCTTGGCCAGCATGTCCAGCAGGCGGTGCACGCCAGTGGTGGTTTCTTCGGTCACGCCGTGGACGTTTTCCAGCACGGCTGCGTACTTCTTGTGCAGCAGTTCGGTCAGGTCGCCGCCGTCGTCGAGGATCATGTTGGTGTCCCACGGCTGGCCATCCTTGAGGATGGTCTGCTCCAGGCACCACTCGTACTCTTGCTCGGTCTCGCCTTTCCAGGCGAATACCGGGATACCGGCGGCGGCGATGGCGGCAGCGGCCTGGTCCTGGGTCGAGAAGATGTTGCAGGACGACCAGCGCACTTCGGCACCCAGGGCAACCAGGGTTTCGATCAGCACGGCGGTCTGGATGGTCATGTGGATGCAGCCGAGGATCTTCGCGCCCTTCAATGGCTGTTCGCCAGAGTACTTGCGGCGCAGGCCCATCAGGGCTGGCATTTCGGATTCGGCGATGATGATTTCGCGACGGCCCCAGGCAGCCAGGGACATGTCGGCGACTTTGTAGTCGGTAAAATCGGCAGGCGTGATAACAGCGCTCATGAAGAGCCTCCATTCGTAATGTATGCGAATGGGCGCCGTTGTGCGTTTAGTGTCCGTGCGGGGAGCCCCCGTACAAACAACGCCCCATCCGAGCCTGACAGGTCGAGCCTGCTGCAGCGCCCCTCGGACAGGTGGCGGGAACGGTCCAAAGGGTGGACCGAGGTAAAGCGGTGGCGATTATAACGGGCTAATCGGATCTTCCAAAAGGGTTTCTGTCGGCAAATCAAAAATGCCGATGACTGTCATAGGGCCCGCGACGTAGAGCCTGACCGTGCGGTCTGCCATGATGCAGCAATCCAACGGCCAGACACTCAGGAGTGATCATGAATTTCCACACCCGCAAATGGGTCAAGCCCGAAGACCTCAACCCCAACGGAACGCTGTTCGGCGGCAGCCTGTTGCGCTGGATCGACGAGGAGGCGGCGATCTACGCCATCGTCCAGCTCGGTAACCAGCGCGTGGTCACCAAGTACATCTCGGAAATCAATTTCGTCAGCGCTTCGCGCCAGGGCGACATCATCGAGCTGGGCATCACCGCCACCGAGTTTGGCCGTACTTCCATCACCCTGACCTGCGAGGTGCGCAACAAAATCACCCGCAAGAGCATCCTGACCGTGGAGAGGATGGTCTTCGTCAATCTCGGCGAAGACGGCCTGCCCGCGCCTCACGGGCGGACCGAGATCAAGTACGTCAAGGATCAGTTCAAGGATGCTGTCGTCGAGTGAGATCGACGGCGCTGCTATCGCGAGCAAGCTCGCTCCCACATTGATTTCGGTGTGTTCACGGGATTTGTGCTCACCGCCGTCTCCCTGTGGGAGCGAGCTTGCTCGCGATAGCGGTTTCAGGCTGAGGTAACTGAACAGCGCTGATCGCCACGTGTCGTAGGTACATCACGCCACCGGTTCAGGAGCTGTATGGACACCCATGAAGAAGGCAAGACCCCTGACCTTTCGGCTCAGGAGCAGCATGAAGTCGACCGCAACCAGCCGCCGCGGGCTGCGGTGCTGCACGAAATCATCCGCACCCAGGGCAACCAGGAGCTGGAGCGCAGTATCGCCGCGCTCTGGTGGTCGGCCCTGGCGGCGGGGTTGACCATGGGCCTGTCGCTGATGGCAATGGGATTGCTCAACTCCCGGCTGCCGGACCACGAAGGCTTCAAGGTGATCGCCAGTTTCGGTTACTGCGCCGGCTTTCTCGCGGTGATCCTGGCCCGCCAGCAACTGTTCACCGAAAATACCCTGACCGCCGTGCTGCCGATCATGAGCAAACCCACGCTGGGCAACTTCGGCCGGCTGTTGCGGCTCTGGGGCGTGGTGCTGGTGGGCAACCTGTGCGGCACCTTGCTGGTGGCGTATGTGATGCTGCACTTGCCGATCTTCGATCAGCGCACCGACCAGGCTTTCCTGGAGATCGGGCGCAAGGTCATGGAGAACGACACTGGCCAGATGTTCGCCAAGGGCATCATCTCCGGCTGGATGATCGCCACCATGGTCTGGATGATCCCGTCCATGGAAAGCGCCAAGATGTGGATCATCATCCTGATCACCTACCTCATGGCGCTCGGGGATTTCACTCACATCGTCGTCGGCTCGGCCGAAGTGTCGTACCTGGTGTTCGCCGGCCAGTTGTCATGGGCGGATTTCTGGATGGTGTTTGCCGGGCCGACGTTGGCGGGGAATATCATCGGCGGCAGTTTCATCTTTGCGCTGATCAGCCACGCACAGGTGCGCAGCGAGACCAATACGCCCCTCAGTCGGCAAGGCCTGCCGCAGCGCCGAGATGACGCTGGCGATAAATAAAATATAGCGCGGCCAGTACGGTTAGCCCGCCCATCAGGGCCCCGGTCCACGGCAAGTCCGCCAGGTCGGCACCACTGGCGACGACCAACCCACCAATCCATGCTCCCGCCGCGTTGCCGAGGTTGAAGGCACTCTGGTTCAGGGTCGAGCCGAGGTTCGGCGCCTCAAAGGCCTGGTCGATGATCAGCAGTTGCAGGATCGGGCACAGGGCGAAGGCGAAGATCCCCCACAGCACCAGGGTGATCGCCGCCGGAATCACCGATTGGCTGGTCTGGCTGAACGCGGCCAACACCAGCACCACGGCCAGGGCCATGGCCACCAGTGAAGGCAGCAGGCGCCGGTCCGCCAGACGCCCGCCGAGGAAGCTACCCGCTGTCAGGCCGACACCGAACAACAGCAACATGATGGTGATGCCGTGTGGGCTGACACCGGTGATGTCCTGCAGGATCGGCGCGATGTAGGTGAACACGCTGAACAAACTGGTGGAGGCCAGCACGCTCATGCCCAGGGCGAGCAACACGTTGACCTTGCCCAGCACCTTGAACTCGCTGGCCAGGTTGGCTTTGTCCATGGGGATTTCCCTGGGCAGCCAGACCCATTGGGCGATGGCGGCGATCACGCCGATCACCGATACCGCCCAGAACGTCGAACGCCAACCGGCGTATTGCCCCAAAGCCGTGCCCAACGGCACGCCCAGCACGTTAGCCAGGGTCAGGCCGGTGAACATCATGGCAATTGCCTGGGCCCGTTTGTTCGGCGCCACCAGCCCGGCCGCCACTACCGAACCGATACCAAAGAACGCTCCGTGGCACAGCGCAGTAATGACCCGGGCGGCCATCAGCGTGGCGTAGTTCGGCGCCAGGGCGCAGAGCACGTTGCCGAGGATGAACATCAGGGTCATGCCCAGCAGCGTGGCCTTGCGTGGCATGTTGGCGGTGCCAATCGCCAGGATCGGCGCGCCGAACACCACGCCCAGGGCGTAGCCCGTAATCAGTAGTCCGGCCTGGGGAATGCTCACGGCCAAGTCCCGGGCGACATCGGGCAACAGGCCCATGATGACGAATTCAGTCGTGCCGATGCCGAAAGCGGCGACGGCCAAAGCAAGCAAGGCGAGTGGCATGCGCAAGGTCTCTGTCTGTAGTCTTGACGCTCTGATCAGGCATACGCATGCCGGCGCCCCCATTCGAATGAGCGGGGCAACAGCGAGATTATTGGAATAGGTGTATGCGCAACTGAGTGCGGCGTGGTCGGCTTGCAGTATAAACGATAGCGAATCAATTCATGAGCCCGATGATCGTAGGAGCTGTCGAGTGCAACGAGGCTGCGATCTTTCCACTGACAATTGAGTCTGAAGTGAAAGATCAAAAGATCGCTGCCTTCGGCAGCTCCTACGGGCGGGGGACAAGACAAGGAGCGTGCCGTGCTTGCAACGGCCTTGGTGTTGGTCGCGGCGCTGTTGCATGCGGCGTGGAATACGCTGATCAAGTTCAGTGGCGAGCGTTTGCTGGTGGTGGCGTGCATGGACAGCGTCGCCTTGCTGTTCGTCGCGTTGGCACTGGGTTTCGTGGCCTTGCCGCCGTTGGAGATCTGGCCGTGGATCCTGGCGTCGGCGGCGTTCGAGCTGCTCTACCGCTATTTGCTGATCCAGGCTTATCGGGTCGGTGACCTGGGGCTGGTCTATCCGCTGATGCGCGGCCTGTCGCCGCTGGTGGTGCTGGCCCTGACATTTATGTTCGCTGGTGAAACCCTGGCGACCCAGCAGGTCATCGGCATTTTGCTGATCCCGTTCGGCATGCTTTGCCTGTTGTGGCAGGGCGGTGGTGGCGAGCGGCTGCCCTGGTCGATGCTGCCGGTGGTGGCGCTGATCGGCCTGTGCATCGGTTGCTACACCTTTATCGACGGTCACGCTTTGCGGCGCTGGTCCCATCCGCTGGATTACCTGGTCTGGGTCACGCTGTTCAGTGCCTGGCCGTTCCCGTTGCTGGCGCTGGTGAGCAAGCGGCCGGCCTTCATGCGGTTCTGGCGTGAGCAGTGGCGGTTGGGGTTGGCAGTCGGATTCTGCGTATTGTTCAGCTACGCTCTGGTGCTGTGGGCCATGCAACTGGGCTCGATCGCCGAAGCGGCGGCGCTGCGGGAGATCAGCGTGATCCTGGTGGTGCTGTTCAGCATGCGTTACTTGAAAGAACCTTTCGGCTTGCCGCGGCTCTTAGCCTGCGGGCTGGTGTTGGTTGGCATGCTGGTGATGAAGTCCTGACCGGCGCTGGACTTGCGATATTCTATAAAACTCAAAGAAGGAACTGCGTCAATGACGGTTGCCCTGTGGTGTATTTTGATTGCCTTTCTCCTGCCTTACCTGTGTGTCGCCATTGCCAAGATCGGTGGACGATACAGGCTGGCAGATAACCACGACCCTCGGGACTTTCTGGACTCACTCGAAGGTGCGCCTCGGCGGGCATACGCCGCGCAACTGAACAGCTTTGAAATCAGCCCTTTTTTTGCCGCCGCCGTGATTGTCGCGCACCTGGCCGGCAATGCCGAGCTGGTGACCATCAATGTGCTGGCAGTGCTGTTCATCACCAGTCGCCTGCTCTACATCATTTGCTACCTGGCTGACTGGGCGATTCTACGTTCGCTGATGTGGTTCGTGGGGGTGGGGTTGGTCTTGAGTTTCTTCTTCGTTTCGGTCTGAGCCTGATTTCGGATTTTTGGCGTTTTGGCTGGCCTCTTCGCGAGCAAGCTCGCTCCGACAGTTAATCTCGGTGAATACATATTTTGTGTACACAACCGATCCAATGTGGGAGCGAGCTTGCTCGCGATCGGGGCCCTAGGGATTGGCGGTCACCGCATTCGCCACCTGCGGCACTTGCGGCAACGCCATGCCCTTGGGCCAGAGCATCCAGATCTGGCCCTGTTGCTTCATGTCCCCGGCCAGTTGTCCGGCCGCCTCGCCCGTGCCCCAGAACAGGTCCGCCCGCACTTCGCCGGCAATTGCACCGCCAGTGTCCTGGGCGGCGACGGGCCGGTTCAAGGTGCTGCCGTCGGGGCGCGTGGTGGATAGCCACAGCAGGCTGCCCAGCGGAATCACCTTGCGGTCCACCGCCACACTGTAGCCGGCTGTCAGCGGTACATTCAGCGAGCCTCGCGGGCCTTCGTTGCTGTCGGGGTTACGGTTGAAGAACACGTAGCTGGGGTTGCTGCCCAGCAATTCGGGAATACGGTTCGGGTTGGCCTTGGCCCAGGCACTGATGGCGCCCATGGTCACGTCTTCTTTCTTCAGCTCGCCCTGTTCAACCAGCCAGCGCCCGATGGGGCGGTAAGGATGGCCGTTCTGGTCGGCATAACCGATGCGCAGTTGGCGGCCATCGGCGAGTCGAATGCGTCCCGAACCCTGGATTTGCAGGAATTGCAGGTTCATGGGGTCGGTCAGCCAGGCGATGACCGGCGCCTTTACTCCGTTGGTTTCGATGGTGGCCGCGTCGTCGTATGGCTTGAGCACGCGGCCTTCGAGGCGGCCACGCAGGCGTTTGCCCTTGAGTTCAGGGTAAATGCTGTCCAGCGACACAATGATCATGTCCTCCGGCACACCGTAGACCGGGATATTCGCCGTAGCGGTCTGGGTGAGGCTGCCGGGGTAGACCGGCTCGTAGTAGCCGGTAATCAGGCCGTTGGGGCTGTTGTCTCCCGAGCGCAGGCCATAGACGTCCAGGTTCTGTTTCAGGAAATTGCGTACATCCTGTGGGGTTTGCGGCACATTGGCCGCTGCCGCGCAGGTCGGGCCCCAGGTCGCATCGGCCTTGAGTCGGGTGCAGGCACTGCGCCAGGAGCCGAAACCGGCCAGCAGGTCTGCATCGGACACCGACGGCAACGCCTCCCACGGTGCGCTGACATAGGTGGCGAGGGCGTGGGTCTGAGGTTCTTCGACCTTTTCGCCGCGATTACAACCGGCCAACAGTGCGATCAGCGGTAGGGTCAATGCCAGGCCTTTGTGCCAGGTCTTGATGCGGCTGTTCATGAAGATTTCCTTTGCAGTCATTCGAACGCTGTCAGGCGCTCGAACAACCCGTATTGTTGATAGGGCCATTGGTCTTTACCGATGACCCGAGGATACTAACTGCCGTTTCCTGCCCCGAGGCCAAGATGTTTGTAAAACGATTTTCCATGGCCGTACTGGCCTGCCTGATGTTATCCGCCTGTGGCGGCGTCGATCCCAATTCTCCCCTTGGCCAGCGCAAGGCGATCTTCAAGCAGATGCTCAAGACCAACGAAGAGTTGGGCGGCATGTTGCGTGGACGAGTCCCGTTCGATGGCCCACGATTTGCCGAAGGCGCGGCGCAACTGGATCAACTCTCCCATGAGCCGTGGAAGCACTTCCCGCAAGTGCGCGAGCAAGACCACACCAGCGCCCGGGATGAGGTCTGGCAAAAGCAGGCGCGTTTCCAGGAAATGGCCCGCAACCTTGAAGCCGCCACCGGTGAGTTGGTGACCGCCAGCAACGTCCAACCCTACAAGGCCAGTTACTTGGGGTCGGCGGTGCAAAAGGTCGAGGATGCGTGCAGTGCCTGTCATAAGGAGTTTCGGGATCATTGACATATCTTGAAAGATCGCAGGCTCCTACAGGGGATCGCATTCATCCTGCAGGAGCCTGCGATCTTTTCAATGTTCACTTGTCCAGCTCGTCCACCGCTTCCTGCAGTTCCTTGCGGGAGGTTGCCAGCTTGTCCTTGCGTTTGTTGATCCGCTCGGCGTCGCCTTTTTTCATGGCCTTTTCCAGGTCGGCCTGACGCCGGCTGACCTCGTGCTTGGCATCGAGCACCTTGTTTTCACGCTCCTTGCGCAAGGACGCATCGGTGCAATGGCTGGTGACTTCGTCCAACGCGGTTTCCAGGCCTGCCTGCTGGTCCTGGTTGCCACGGGACTTGGCCAGTTCGATCTGGTTGATGATGCCCTGGCGCTTGGCCGCGCAACCGGTGAGCTCCGGGGCTTGCTCGTCCGCCATCAAGGGGGCGGCCATGGCACTGCATAAGACCAGCAGGGCAACGGGGGACAGGAAATTCATAGCAACTCCGTAAAAAATCGCGAGCGGTCGGTACAGATGCGCTGTTGGAACGCATGCTTGCCCCTTGGGTTCAACCGCACAGGGCCCGGATTAAAAACCGTCGACCCCGGCAGTGCGTAATACGTCACTCAAGGCCAGCACCTGCGGGTCGCGAAAAAATGCGCTCAGTTGCGCGGCGCGTCCCGGTCCGATGCCGGCCTCGGCTTGCCATTGTTCGGTGCTGCGCTCGGCCAGCGCCTGCCACGGCCCCTCCAGCCGGGCCTCACCAGCGGGCGGCAGGCCCAGGGCCTTGAGCCATTGCTCGAACGGGCGTTGTCGGGCGCTGTGCAGGCTGGCGAGCAGGCGGGTGCTGCTGTGTTCGCCGAAGCCGGCAATGTTAGCAAGCTCGGCGGCATCGAGGGTCATCCAATCCAGCAATCCGTCGAGTCGTCCGGCGGCCAGCAGCTTTTCCCAGGTGCCGGGGCCGACGTGGGGCAGGGCAAGCCCTTGTTTGCCGCTGAGCCAGCCCAGTCGCGCGAGGAACTGGCTTTCACAGCCGGGTGTCGGTTGCCAGCAACTCAAGAAGTGATGATCGGTTTCCGCAGGGACGTTGAGGTTCTGCCGCTCGACGCTGCGCAGCACGACGCTGTCGAGCCGTGGGATGGTCAGCCCGGCCAGGCTGATAGCGACACGGTCGCCGGGGCGAATGTCCATCTCTTCCCAACGCTTGAGGGAACTGACACTTACCCGGCGAATCCACCGGTCGTCGAGTCGGATGCGTTCAAGCTCCAGTACGGGGGTGATGCGTCCGGTGCGACCGACCTTGAAGTGCACCTTGCGCACTTCGGCCAGCGCCTGGGCATACGGGTATTTCCAGGCCACGCTCCAGAACGGCGCCCTGGCCTGCCAGCGGTCGGCGGGTGGGCGGCGGCTCTGGTGCAGGACGATTCCGTCGCTGGCGAATGGCAGCGGCGTGCGGTACCAGTGATCGCGCCACTGCTCGGCATCGGCCAATGTCCGCACAGGTTGGTTGTAGTCGAGGGTGTCAGCGAAGCCCAAGGCGTTCAGCGCGGCCATTCGCTCGGGCAGGGTGTCCGGCCCTTCCGGCCAGTCCCAGACAAACAGGTCGATATACACCCCATCGTGTACCGTCAAATTGCTGCGTGCCATCAAGCCTGCCATGGTCCCGCGGGCCTTCACGCTGCCGCTGCTGGCTTGGACATGGGCCTCCAGGCGCCAGTACAACTCGCCCTGGACGACCAGGTCTACGGACTGGTGCAGTCGCTGGGGGATGGCGCCGATCTTGCGCGCATTCGTGGTCCAGTCATGTCCTTGGACGCCATCGCCACGGCTGATTGCCTGATGCAGGCGACCCTTGCGATAGACCAGGGTTACCGCCACACCGTCGACTTTCGGCTGGGCCCAGACGTCCTCCCGACCGCGCAGCCAGGCCCCCACGGCGTCGGCGTCCTTCAGCTTTTCCAGGCCGGTATGGACCACGGGGTGCGGAACCTTTCCGCCCGTTGAGCGCAGCGGATCGTCGGGTGCCGCGAGGTTGAAGCAGCGGCGCCATTGGCCCAACTGTGCGCGGGACTGGTCATACAGTTCGTCGGCCACCGGCGATTGACCGAGGCGGTGATAGCCGTCGTCCCAGGTGTCGATTTGCTGTTGCAGCGCGGCGATCTCGGCCCGGGCGCGTTCAGTGGGCCAGTCGGGACAGGGCGCGGCGAGCGCAGGAATGGCAATGAAGACAAGACAGGCGAGTGCATACAAAAACGGTGGCATCGAAGCATCCTTGCTTGGTTGAGTACTGAAGGCTAGCCACCGTCCCGGAAGTTGCGAGGCCCGGAGCGTTACCGGATTTTGCGGGGCCTGGTGGCAAAATCGCGGCGGTACAGTGCGAGGCGATTTAGCCGTGCAACTGTGTCTTGCCCTCATCAACGGCCGGCGCAGAATGGGCTTTCGATTCGCCGCTGCCTGGAATGCTCCCGATGGAACTGTCGACGCTCGCTGTTTTCATCCCGGCCTGCTTTGCGCTGAACATGGCGCCGGGGCCGAACAACCTGCTATCCATCAGTAACGCCTCGCGTTATGGCTTCGTCCGGGCGTGCAGTGGCGGCATTGGTCGATTGCTGGCGTTTGCGATCATGATCGCCCTGGCAGCGGTGGGGCTCACCGCCGTGCTGCACACCTCGGAGTTGCTGTTCCTGGGGATCAAGCTCGTCGGTGCCGGCTACCTGTTCTATTTGGCCGTGCAATTGTGGCGGGCCCAGCCTGAGGCCGGCAGTGAAGCCGCGGTCGCGTCGATGAGCCGGGCCGGCCTGGCGCGTCAGGAGTTCCTGGTGGCGATCGGCAATCCGAAGGCGATCCTGTTGTTTACCGCGTTCCTGCCGCAATTTGTCGACCGTACAGGCACCGTCACCCAACAATTTGCCGTGCTGGGAGGTTTGTTCCTGGCACTGGAGTGCATCGCCATCGGCCTGTATTGCTACATGGGCATTTACGCGCGACGGCTGTTCGCCCGGCCTAGTGGCAAGCGCCTGTTCAATCGGATGTGTGCGGGACTGCTGGCCAGTGCGGCTTCGTTTTTGCTGGTGGCGCGGCGGACTTGAGCGCCATGACGAGGGGATTTTGTGGGAGCAAGGCTTGCCCGCGATACAGGCACCTCGTTACCGCAGGGACCGCGTTGTCCTCATCGCGGGCAAGCCTTGCTCCCACAGATAAATTCTCTCGCCTCAAGAGCCTGGCATGAAAAAGCCCCTGGCGACCCGGTCGCCAGGGGCTTTTCTTTACACGCGGGTATTACAGGCCGGCAGCGGCGCGCAGGGAGTCGGCGCGGTCGGTTTTTTCCCAGGTGAACGTGGTGAAGGTATCGTCACCCACGGTCTTGGTCTGCGGCGTACGACCGAAGTGGCCATAGGCTGCAGTGTCCTGGTACATCGGGTGCAGCAGGTCGAGCATGGTAGTGATGGCGTACGGACGCAGGTCGAACACTTCACGGACCAGGTTGATGATCTTGTCATCGCCGATCTTGCCGGTGCCGAAGGTATTCAGCGAGATCGACGTAGGCTGGGCCACGCCAATGGCGTAGGAAACCTGGATCTCGCAGCGCTCGGCCAGGCCGGCGGCGACGATGTTCTTGGCGACATAACGGCCGGCGTAGGCCGCCGAACGGTCAACCTTCGATGGGTCCTTGCCGGAGAACGCGCCGCCGCCGTGACGAGCCATGCCGCCGTAGCTGTCGACGATGATCTTGCGACCGGTCAGGCCGCAGTCGCCCACCGGGCCGCCGATGATGAATTGGCCAGTCGGGTTGATGTGAAACTGGGTGTCCTTGGACAGCAGCTCGGCAGGCAGCACGTGCTTGACGATCAGTTCCATCACGCCTTCGCGCAGGTCTTTGTAGGACACTTCTGGGTTGTGCTGGGTCGACAGGACAACGGCATCGATACCCACCACCTTGCCGCCTTCGTAACGGCAGGTCACCTGGGACTTGGCGTCCGGGCGCAGCCAAGGCAGCAGTCCGGATTTACGGGCCTCGGCCTGGCGTTGAACCAACTGGTGCGAGAAGGTGATCGGGGCCGGCATCAGCACGTCGGTCTCGTTGCTGGCGTAGCCGAACATCAGGCCCTGGTCGCCGGCACCCTGGTCTTCAGGCTTGGCCCGATCAACGCCTTGGTTGATGTCGGGGGACTGCTTGCCAATGATGTTCATCACGCCACAGGTCGCGCCGTCGAAGCCGACGTCGGAGCTGTTGTAGCCAATGCCCAGGATCACGTCGCGGACGATCTGCTCCAGGTCGACCCAGGCCGACGTGGTGACTTCGCCGGCGATGATCGCCACGCCCGTTTTCACCAGAGTCTCGCACGCCACGCGGGCGAACTTGTCTTCAGCAATGATGGCGTCCAGCACCGCATCAGAAATCTGGTCGGCGATTTTGTCCGGATGCCCTTCAGACACGGACTCGGAGGTGAAAAGGGAGTATTCGCTCATCTCGATGTTTTCCTACAAGTTACCGTTGGTGAGTGTCGCCAGTCGGCCGCTGAAAGTGGCGAACCTGGATCTGGAAACCATTACGTAAGCCTACATAGAGGCTTTCCCCGGGCACGAGACCCGCAGCGGTGGCCCAGCGGGCCAGGTCGTCCTGTTCAAATCCGAGCCAGAGATCGCCGCAGGCCTCCCTGGCCCAGCTCTGGTTGTGGCTGCATAACTCCGTCACCAGCAGGCTGCCGCCCGGTTGCAGCATGCCGGCCATGTGTCTGAGTGCATCGGCCGGCGCGGCGAAATGATGCAGCACCATGTTCAAGACAACGCAGTCGGCCTGCAGGCTCATGCCATCCAGAGCATCGGCCAGTTGCAGGCTGACGTTAGCCAGGGCCTCGCGTTCACACACCTGGCGCGCCAGTTCGAGCATGGCCGGGCTGTTGTCCAGCGCCGTCACCTGGCTGAAACGCCGCGCCAGCTCCGGCAGGAAAGCACCATCACCGGGGCCGACTTCAATCGCCGTGGCCGTGGCTTCGAAGCTTAGTTTGTCGAGCAGCGCCACGACGCTTTCGCGGTATTGCGGCAGCCCGGCGATCAGGTCTTGCTGGGCGCGAAATTTCTCGGCGACCCGTGCGAAAAAATCCTGGCTGGCGGCGGCCCGTTGCCCGTGTACCTGGGCGATGCGAGCCTGTACGTCCGTCGGAAGGTTCAGCGCGTCCACTTCGTCCAGCAGCGCCGTGTGCAGCTTGCCGCCCAACAGGTCGGTGTGGGGCAGGGCGCGGCGATAGAAAATGGCGTTGCCTTCGCGGCGGGTCGCCACCAGGTCAGCCTGGGCCAGGACCTTGAGGTGGTGGCTCATGCCGGACTGGCCGATGCCGAAGATCTGCGCCAGCTCCAGCACGCCGAACGAGTCGTTGGCCAGGGCGCGCAATACATTGAGCCGCAACGGATCGCCGCCGGCCTTGCAAAGGGCCGCCAGCTCATCGCAGTCGTCATGGCGAATGGAAGGCGCAGGTAAGTTCATAGTGCGGCAGTCTAGTGAGGGGTTTCGATCATCGCAAGTTCAATATCAAAAAGTTTTGATATTGCTGGATAAATGGCACTTCCCAACCTGTGCTTGACTCTACAAGCCATCAGCGGAAAGGTTTCACCTGGCGAATGCGACTTTATCCACCGGAAAAACGCCCAAGGATGACTATCTGTCATTGCCCCGGGGTGGGTGGGTGAGGGAAAATGCTCGCCTTTTTTCAGTTCCATTTTTATTCATTCTCGATTCAATACCCGCAGGAGAACAGCGATGCCCAGCCGTCGTGAGCGTGCCAATGCCATTCGTGCCCTCAGCATGGATGCCGTGCAGAAAGCCAACAGCGGCCATCCCGGTGCCCCCATGGGTATGGCGGATATCGCCGAGGTGCTTTGGCGCGACTACCTCAAGCACAGCCCGAGCAACCCAGCTTTCGCCGACCGTGACCGTTTCGTACTGTCCAACGGTCACGGCTCGATGTTGATCTACTCGCTGCTGCACCTGACCGGCTACGACCTGTCGATCGATGACCTGAAAAACTTCCGCCAACTGCACAGCCGCACCCCGGGCCACCCGGAATACGGCTACACCCCAGGCGTGGAAACCACCACCGGTCCATTGGGCCAAGGCCTGGCCAACGCCGTGGGTTTTGCCCTGGCGGAAAAAGTCCTGGCAGCGCAATTCAACCGCCCAGGTCATAACGTCGTCGACCACCACACCTACGTATTCCTGGGTGATGGCTGCATGATGGAAGGCATTTCCCATGAAGTCGCCTCCCTGGCCGGCACCCTGGGCCTGGACAAGCTGATCGCTTTCTATGACGACAACGGCATCTCCATCGATGGCGAAGTCGAAGGCTGGTTCACCGACGACACCCCCAAGCGCTTCGAAGCCTACAACTGGCTGGTGATCCGCAATGTCGACGGCCACGATCCGGAAGAGATCAAGACCGCCATCGAGACCGCCCGCAAAAGCGCCCAGCCGACCCTGATCTGCTGCAAGACCACCATCGGTTTTGGCTCGCCGAACAAGCAAGGCAAGGAAGACTGCCACGGCGCGCCGCTGGGTGCCGAGGAAATCGCCCTGACCCGCGCCGCGTTGAAGTGGAACCATGGCCCGTTCGAAATCCCGGCCGACATTTATGCCGAGTGGGATGCCAAGGAAAAAGGCCGCGCGCTCGAAGCCGAATGGGACCAGCGTTTCGCCGCGTATTCCGCCGAATTCCCTGAACTGGCAAACGAGCTGGTGCGTCGCCTCAGCGGCGAGCTGCCGGCCGACTTCGCCGAAAAAGCCTCGGCGTACATCGCTGAAGTCGCCGCCAAGGGCGAAACCATCGCCAGCCGCAAGGCCAGCCAGAACACCCTGAACGCCTTCGGCCCATTGCTGCCGGAGCTGCTGGGCGGTTCGGCCGACCTGGCCGGTTCCAACCTGACCCTGTGGAAAGGCTGCAAAGGCGTCAGCGCTGAAGATGCCAGCGGCAACTACATGTACTACGGCGTTCGCGAGTTCGGCATGAGCGCGATCATGAACGGCGTGGCGCTGCACGGCGGCCTGGTGCCTTACGGCGCGACCTTCCTGATGTTCATGGAATACGCCCGCAATGCCGTGCGCATGTCGGCGCTGATGAAAAAACGCATCCTGTATGTGTTCACCCACGATTCCATCGGCCTGGGCGAAGACGGCCCGACTCACCAGCCGATCGAGCAACTGGCGAGCCTGCGTTGCACGCCGAACCTGGACACCTGGCGCCCATGCGATGCCGTGGAATCGGCAGTGGCGTGGAAGTACGCCATCGAGCGTAACGACGGCCCGTCGGCGCTGATCTTCTCCCGCCAGAACCTGCAGCACCAGAACCGCGATGCCGACCAGATCGGTGACATCACTCGCGGCGGCTACGTGCTCAAGGACTGCATCGGCGAGCCTGAACTGATCCTGATCGCCACCGGTTCCGAAGTCGGCCTGGCCGTCCAGGCCTACGACAAGCTGACCGAGCAGGGCCGCAACGTACGCGTAGTGTCCATGCCTTGCACCAGCGTGTTCGACGCCCAGGATGCTGGCTACAAGCAAGCGGTGTTGCCGCTGCAGGTCAGTGCGCGGATCGCCATCGAGGCTGCTCACGCTGATTACTGGTACAAGTACGTGGGCCTGGAAGGCCGCGTGATCGGCATGACCACCTACGGCGAATCGGCACCTGCGCCGGCGCTGTTCGAGGAATTCGGCTTCACCCTGGAAAACATCCTGGGTCAGGCTGAAGAGCTGCTGGAAGACTAAGTCCAGGCATGTATTGCCTGTTCTGACGCTATCGCGGGCAAGCCTTGCTCCCACAGGATGTGCATACCCCCACTGGGAAAGTGCCAGTCTGTGGGAGCAAGGCTTGCCCGCGATGACTGCGGAACATTCAGCGCTGTACTCCATGGATTCACTCTGGTCAGAGAACCCCCCATGCCCCAACCGCGTCCCTACAAAGTTGCACTCAACGGCTACGGCCGGATAGGTCGTTGCGTCTTGCGTGCGTTGTTCGAGCGAGGGGCCAAGGCCGGTTTCGAAATTGTGGCGATCAATGATCTGGCCGACATGGCCAGCATCGAATACCTGACACGCTTTGACTCCACCCACGGCCGGTTCCCCGGCGAAGTGCGGGTCGAGGGCGATTGTCTGCATATCAATGGCGACTGCGTGAAGGTCCTGCGCAGTGCCACCCCCGAAGGCATCGACTGGGCGTCCCTGGACGTCGATCTGGTGCTCGAATGCTCCGGCGCCTACCACACCCGCGAAGACGGCCAGCGTTTTCTCGCTGCCGGCGCGCCACGGGTGCTGTTCTCCCAGCCAATGGCCAGTGAAGTGGACGTGGACGCCACTATCGTCTATGGCGTGAACCAGGATTGCCTGACCGGCGAAGAGCTGCTGGTGTCCAACGCGTCCTGCACCACCAACTGCGGCGTGCCGCTGTTGCGCCTGCTGGACCAAGCCATTGGCCTGGAATATGTGTCGATCACCACCATTCACTCGGCGATGAACGACCAGCCGGTGATCGACGCCTACCATCATGAGGACTTGCGCCGCACCCGTTCGGCGTTCCAATCGGTGATTCCGGTGTCCACTGGTCTGGCGCGCGGCATCGAACGGCTGTTGCCGGAACTTGCGGGGCGAATTCAGGCCAAAGCCGTGCGGGTGCCGACGGTCAACGTGTCCTGTCTCGACATTACGATGCAGACCGTGAGCGATACCGACGCCACCGAGGTCAACCGGATCCTGCGCGAAGCCGCCACCAGCGGTCCGCTCAAAGGCCTTCTGGCCTACACCGAGTTGCCTCATGCCAGTTGTGATTTTAACCATGACCCACATTCGGCCATCGTCGATGCCAGCCAGACCCGTGTTTCCGGGCCGCGGCTTGTGAACATCCTGGCCTGGTTCGACAACGAATGGGGGTTTGCCAACCGAATGCTGGACGTTGCCGAGCATTACCTGCAAACCGCTTCTAAAAAACCTGCTCTCTAAACAGTTACCCAGGAATTGCGACCCATGACCGTGTTGAAGATGTCCGACCTCGATCTGCAAGGTAAGCGCGTACTGATCCGCGAAGACCTCAACGTCCCCGTCAAGGACGGTGTTGTCACCAGCGACGCGCGTATCCTGGCTTCGCTGCCGACCATCAAGCTGGCCCTGGAAAAAGGTGCGGCCGTGATGGTCTGCTCCCACCTGGGCCGTCCGACCGAAGGCGAGTTCTCGGCGGAAAACAGCCTCAAGCCTGTGGCCGATTACCTGAGCCGTGCCCTGGGCCGCGAAGTGCCATTGGTCGCTGACTACCTGGGCGGCGTGGACGTGAAGGCCGGCGATGTCGTGCTGTTCGAAAACGTGCGCTTCAACAAGGGCGAGAAAAAGAACGCTGACGAACTGGCCCAGCAATACGCCGCCCTGTGCGACGTGTTCGTGATGGACGCTTTCGGCACCGCCCACCGCGCCGAGGGTTCGACCCATGGCGTGGCGAAGTTCGCCAAAGTCGCTGCCGCAGGCCCGTTGCTGGCTGCCGAGCTGGACGCACTGGGCAAGGCCCTGGGCTCCCCGGCCCAGCCGATGGCTGCCATCGTCGCCGGCTCCAAGGTCTCCACCAAGCTGGACGTGCTCAACAGTCTGAGCCAGGTCTGCAACCAGTTGATCGTCGGTGGCGGCATCGCCAACACGTTCCTCGCCGCTGCGGGTCACCCGGTCGGCAAATCCCTGTACGAACCGGATCTGCTGGATACCGCCCGGGAAATCGCCGCCAAGGTCAGCGTACCGTTGCCGGTGGACGTGGTCGTGGCCAAGGAATTCGCTGAAAGCGCCACCGCCACCGTCAAGCTGATCGATGACGTAGCCGAGGACGACATGATCCTCGACATCGGCCCGCAAACCGCAGCCAACTTCGCCGAACTGCTGAAATCTTCCAAGACCATACTGTGGAATGGCCCGGTCGGCGTGTTCGAGTTCGACCAGTTCGGCAACGGCACCAAGGTGCTGGCCCAGGCCATCGCCGACAGCGCTGCGTTCTCCATCGCCGGTGGTGGCGACACCCTGGCCGCGATCGACAAATATGGCGTGGCCGAGCAGATATCCTACATTTCTACCGGTGGCGGCGCATTCCTCGAGTTCGTCGAAGGCAAGGTGTTGCCTGCCGTGGAAGTCCTGGAAAGCCGGGCCAAGGCCTGAAGCTGCATTGACCAGGCAAAGGAGTGTTCTGATGGTCAAGACGATCCCGTTGCTGTTGGCGGCGACGATGCTGGTGGCCTGCTCAAGCGGCCCGCAGGCTCCGGCCCCGCAACCCGGCACGTCGGCGCCTGAAGACGGCTGTTATCAGGCCGACTGGCAGGCCGAGACCAACCCGGTGCTGAACAAGCGTTCCGGACCGGACGGCCTGGACAAATACGAGACGCAAACCCCGACCAAGGAACATGGTTGTCCTTGACGGGTCTGACTCTTAACTCATGGCTGGCGGCGTGTGCCGTCAGTCGAGGAACACGGATGAAAGGCTTGATCGCCGTCGTGGCGTTGGCATTGCTGGGCGGTTGTGCGCAGTTGGACTTTTTGCACACGTCCGAACCTGTTGAAGGTTGGACGACCTGGACCTGTGACAGCGAGGCCAAAGTGCTCTGGCGCTACACCGACACCGCCCACAAGGAAGTCGATGTTCGCCTGGGCGGCGCCGATAAGGTTTATCGCCTCAAGCTTGAGCCGGGTGCTGAAGGTTCACTGTACAGCGATGACATGCTGGCGTTTCACGTCAAGGGTGAGGAAGGCCTGGTGTATTGGGTCGCCACCAATGATTTGATTGGGCGTGGCTGCAAGGCCGAGTGACAAGATTGATCCACACGGATCCAGAGGCTGGAACAGAACCAATGTGGGAGCGAGCTTGCTCGCGATAGCGGTGTATCAGGCGACAGTGATGTTGCATGTGCCACCCTCATCGCGAGCAAGCTCGCTCCCACAGGGATTGCGTCAGTATCTGGGTTTAGCGATACCGAACACGCAGCTCGGGCCGACCCCCGATCCGCAATGACTTGAATAGCCGCCGCCGCTCCGGCAGGCTGGCACGATTAACGACCCTCGACCGGGAGAGAGACACAATGGCACTTATCAGCATGCGTCAGATGCTGGACCACGCAGCCGAGTTCGGCTACGGCGTTCCAGCCTTTAACGTCAACAACCTTGAGCAGATGCGCGCCATCATGGAAGCCGCTGACAAGACTGACTCTCCGGTGATCGTCCAGGCTTCGGCCGGTGCCCGCAAATACGCCGGCGCGCCGTTCCTGCGTCACCTGATCCTGGCTGCGATCGAAGAGTTTCCGCACATCCCGGTGTGCATGCACCAGGACCACGGCACCAGCCCGGACGTCTGCCAGCGCTCCATCCAGCTGGGTTTCAGCTCGGTGATGATGGACGGTTCCCTCGGCGAAGACGGCAAGACCCCGACCGACTATGAATACAACGTACGCGTCACCCAACAGACCGTCGCCATGGCCCACGCCTGCGGCGTGTCGGTGGAAGGCGAACTGGGTTGCCTGGGTTCGTTGGAAACCGGCATGGCTGGTGAAGAAGACGGTATCGGCGCCGAAGGCGTGCTGGACCACAGCCAGATGCTGACCGATCCGGAAGAAGCCGCGGACTTCGTCAAGAAGACCCAGGTCGACGCCCTGGCCATCGCCATCGGCACCAGCCACGGCGCCTACAAGTTCACCAAGCCGCCAACCGGCGACGTGCTGGCGATCGACCGCATCAAGGAAATCCACAAGCGCATCCCCAACACCCACTTGGTGATGCACGGTTCTTCCTCGGTTCCACAAGAGTGGCTGGCGATCATCAACCAGTACGGTGGCGACATCAAAGAGACCTACGGCGTGCCGGTTGAAGAAATCGTCGAAGGTATCAAGTACGGCGTGCGCAAGGTCAACATCGATACCGATCTGCGCCTGGCTTCTACTGGTGCGATGCGTCGTTTGATGGCGACCAATCCGAGCGAGTTTGATCCGCGTAAGTTCTTCGGTGCGACCGTGACTGCGATGCGTGATGTGTGTATTGCGCGTTATGAGGCGTTTGGTACTGCGGGTAATGCTTCCAAGATCAAGCCGATCTCTCTGGAGGCTATGTATCAGCGGTATCTGAAAGGTGAGTTGAACGCCAAGGTCAACTGAGGCTTTAGCGTTGTGAGAAAACCCGCAGTGATGCGGGTTTTTTTATGTTTGGGATTTGGGTGTATATCCGTTTTTTGGGTGACGGCGGCTTATGGTTCCGCCCTTACAGCGGTTCACTTTTGGAAGAGCGCTGTACGGACCGGACACATGGTTGACGGGGCGCCTGAGATCAACGTCCATCGCGAGGCGGCCTGACAGCCGACCTGGCTCTTGCGGTTGTACACCTGTCAGATCTGTGGGAGCAAAGCTTGCTCGCGAAGACAGTGGCACATCCAGCGCTGATGCAAGCTGATCGATCGCTATCGCGAGCAAGCTTTGCTCCCACAGGTCCTGCTCAAACAGATCTGATGGGTGTACGACCGGGAGAGCCAGGTCGGCTGTGAGGCCGCCTCGCGAGCAAGCTTTGCTCCCACAGGTCCTGCTCAAACAGATCTGATGGATGTACGACCGGGAGAACCAGGTCGGCTGTCAGGCCGCCTCGCGAGCAAGCTTTGCTCCCACAGGTCCTGCTCAAACAGATCTGATGGGTGTACGACTGGGAGAGCCAGGTCGGCTACTAGGCCGCCTCGGAAAGGATCTTGAACTCGGCGCCCCGTTAACCACGCTGGCCGAACGCAGGCATTGTGGAGTGGGCAACCCGGCATGGATGCCGGGTTAGCCGCGCTGGGCCATGGGTGGCCCTTCGCGGCGGGCCCACGGAGCAATGCCTTCGTTCAGGCATGCCGAGCCTGGGCGAGGCACCAAGTGGTGGGGCAGAAGCGCTTTGGTTACTTTCGACTGGGCCGGCTTCCGGGCTTTTCGAAAGTGACTCGCCGTAAGGGCGAAACCATAAGCGGCCGTTGCAAAGAAAACGGATATACACACAGATCCTGATAGCGCTGTGTCAGCCAACATCCCTATCACTGACCCAGCGCTATCGCGAGCAAGCTCGCTCCCACAGGGGATCATCTCCCACCGGGAGGGCTTTATTGGTCTTCGAGCCCACGCTGTTCAATGACGCCGAACACGTCGGTGACATCCTGAACCAGGATCCGAGCAACATTGGTGAGGGTATTGAAGTCGCTGGCGGCCGAATCGCGCAGGGTGGCGCAGGCCATGAGCGTCAGGTAATCGAGGGTCGCATGCAGGCGTTCGCTGGCGCAGGCGTGAAGCTCTGTTAGCGGGGCAGTCTTGTCAATGAACAGCACAGGTTGTGTGGTGGCGATCGGGGTCAAGGGCGTGAAGCGGTTAATCGATTGATGCGTGGTCATAGATGAAATTCCCTATAGAAAAAGAATTGCCACCTTTTTTGCTGCGAAACAAAGTGGGTGGCAGCTACGCGCGGGTTCGCAGACCGAGAATGACCAAACCCGGCAGACCCAAAGGCCTCCCACGCGCAACCGCCATAAAATGAATGTCGGCAATTTTGCCTGAGTTTTCATTTTGCGGTGCAAAGTCATTGTTCTCTGTCGGGCTGCGAAACCCTTGCCCACTGACCAAAGCCAGCAGACAAGCCGAACTATAGAGGAGATTTTCGAAGCCAAAATCGACCTGTAGGACGCCCACAACCCCCTGTGGCGAGGGAGCTTGCTCCCGCTCGGGGGCGTAGCCGCCGTAAAGTCGGCACATGCGGTGGGACTGACGGAAAGAGGGGGCTGCTTCACGCCCAACGGGGATAAATCCCCCTCGCCACAAGAGGGGGTTTCCTACGAGATTATCGGAAGTGAAATTTCAGGTGTTGTGATCGATATCCAGCACGCTGAACGTCACTTTCCCGCCTTCACTGGTGTAGCCAGTGTTGTCCTGCACGTACACCCCAGCCTTGAAGTACAACGGCTTGACCCGCCAGGTGGAGCTGATGGTGGTGTACCAACTGCGACCCGCCGCAGTAATGCCCAGGTCGCCGGTACGATCAAGGTGGATCCGGTAACTGAAGGACTGATTGAGTTTCACGCCGGAGGCGACGGTGATGACCCGGCCTTCGTCGTCATCGGGACGCATGCGCACCTTGGCGACGATGTCCCCGGTGCTGGTGGCATCCTTGTATTGGTATTCCAACTTCACCAAGGGTTTGCTGCTGTCCTTGGCATGAATCTGACCGATCACGATCTTGCCGCTACTGGGTACCTGGCTGACGACCAGCTTTGCACGCAATTGGTTGTCGGCATCGGGGTACAGCCAGTTGCGCAAGGTGCCGTCTTTGTAGGTCTCACGCAATTCGCTGCGCGGGTAGATCGCGTTTTCAGTCTTGGTGCCGGTCACCGGTGACCAGAAATACACCGTGCTGCCTTCGGAGTTGAAATATTTGTCCTGGAACCCATCCACCAGCCGAGGGGTTTCGATGGTTTTCGGCGGACTGCCTTCGGGGATGCTCAGGTTCCAGGTTGCAAGATCGACCATGTTCGGATCCTTTCTGAGAAGAAGAAATGATTTACGCCACAGCCGGAGGCTCTAAGACGCGCTTTTGCTGAGGCCAGAAGGGGGTGCAGGCGAATGTTTGGCACGTTCGTCTGGCGGAGGGTTGGCGTCAACAGTCCGTCAGAGTTGCGTTTGTCGCTTTTGTGCCCGAGACAAACGACCGTTGGTCGACTATTCCGATTTTTTTCGGAACCTTGTGCGATGGCTATTTGACTCTTTCGCCACGCGCGGACAAAAAAACACCCTGAATGGGTGCTTCGAAGGTGGGTCGATAGCAGCGTTCCATGCTGCTAATGCGGGCGGGGGAGCGCTCAAAGGGTGGCGTGTTTGATTTCCAGCAGGCTGAACGTCACTTTGCCGCCTTCGGTGGTGTAGCCGGTGTTGTCCTGAACGTAGACGCCCGCTTTGAAATACAGCGGTTTGACCTTCCAGGTAGGGTCGACAGTGGTTCTCCAGTTGTAGCCTGCCGCACTGATGCCCAGTGCGCCCTTCGGGCTGAGGTGGATCATGTAGGTAAAGCTCTGGTTGAGCTTAACGCCGGTGGCGATGGTGATGACTTGACCGGTTTCGTCGTCGGGGCGGATGCGCACCTTGGCGACGATGTTGCCGGTGGAGCTGTAGGTTTTGTACTGGTACTCCAGTTTCACCATGGGGCTGGTGCTGTCTTTGGTGTGGATCTGACCGA
Organism: Pseudomonas sp. St386; assembly: GCF_018325865.1. NCBI lineage: Bacteria > Pseudomonadati > Pseudomonadota > Gammaproteobacteria > Pseudomonadales > Pseudomonadaceae > Pseudomonas > Pseudomonas sp. St386. The sequence goes on along the minus strand of NZ_AP021900.1, from coordinate 6,351,585 downwards.
TCACGATCTTGCCGGAGCTGGGCACCTGGTTGACGCTGACGGCGGCACGCAGGGTGTTGTCCGCCGCCGGGTACAACCAGTTGCGCAGGGTGCCGTCGCTGTAGGTTTCGCGCAGTTCGCTGCGTGGGTAGATCGCGTTTGCGGTCTTGGTGCCGGTCACCGGCGCCCAGAAGAACAGCGTGCCGGTGTCGGAGTGGAAATATTCATCCTTGAACCCTTGGGCCAGCCGAGGCGTTTCGATGGTGGTGGCGGGGCTGCCTTCGGGAATGCTCAAGTTCCAAGTGTTGAGATCGATCATGGTCGGATCCTGCGTAACGGGCGTAAAAGTGCTGAGTACCAAAGCGGGAGGCTCTACTCCGAGCATTTGGAATGTGTTGATCACGCAGGAAGGGGTCTTTTTGAGTAACCATCCGGCGGATGTTTGACGTCAATTGTCCGTCGAATATGTCAATTGCAGCATCTATGCCTGGATGGGTGACCGTTAGTCGGCAGTTTTGAGCTAGATCTGAACTATGGCGCATCGATAGTGTCGCGTTGGGCGGGCAGCATTCCGTTGCTGCCCTGGCGTCACGCAAAGCGCCTAGATGTGATCGATATCCAGCAGGCTGAACGTCACGGTTCCGCCTTCGGTGGGATAACCGGTGTTGTCCTGCACGTACACGCCCGCCTTGAAGTACAGCGGCTTGTCGCTCCAAGTGGAGCTGATGGGGGAGCTCCACTGGTAACCCGCGCCATTGATGGTCAGGACGCCTGCGGGGCTGAGATGGATCAGGTAAGAGAAGGATTGATTCAGTTTGATGCCCGTGGCGATGGTGATGACCTGGCCTGTTTCATCGTCCGGGCGCATGCGTACCTTGGCGACAATGTTGCCGGTGGAGCTGTAGGTTTTATATTGGTATTCCAGCTTCACCATGGGGCTGGTGCTGTCCTTGGCATGGATCTGACCAATCACGACCTTGCCGGTGCTGGGCACCTGGCTGACGGCCAGGGTGGCAGCCAGCTTGTTGTCCGCCGCTGGGTACAGCCAATTGCGCAAGGTGCCGTTGCTATAGGTTTCACGAAGTTCACTGCGCGGATAAATAGCATTAGTGGTCGTGGCGCCGGTCACCGGTGCCCAGAAAAAAACCGTGCCGGAATCGGAGTGGAAATACTGGTCCTGGAACCCTTGCACGAGTTGAGAGGTTTCGATGGTGGCCGGAGGGCTGCCTTCGGGGATGCTCAGGTTCCAGGTTGAGAGATCGATCATGGCGGGGATCCTATGTCACTCGATGAAAAAGCTGCACACCACAAAGCAAGGCTCTAGGCCGGTCTTTTCGGGGCGTACGGGTGAGCGACGGAAGAAACTGGCTGGCAACCCTTCGGCGGATGGCTGACGTCAATTGTCCGTCGAAGTTGTCTGTGCAGCTTTTGTGCCCGAGGAGGGTGACCGTTAGTCGGCTATTTCGGGCTTTGCCTGGATGATGGCGCGTTGACACCTACTGCTTTTCACAATCCCGGTCTAGAGTGAGGGGACAGTATTTGTCCGCTTTGCTACGTAAAAACGGACGTGGCGCCCGATAAGAGAAGCAGCATGGAATGCGCGCAACCACCGCTCGGCGAAGACAGCTCTGTCCTTTTGATTGTTGATGATTACCCTGAAAACCTGCTCAGCATGCGAGCCTTGTTGCAGCGTCAGGATTGGCAAGTCATGACCGCGTCCTCGGGGGTCGAGGCGCTTAACCTGCTGCTTGAACACGACATCGACCTGGTTCTGCTGGATGTGCAGATGCCGGACATGGACGGTTTCGAAGTGGCGCGCCTGATGCGCGGTAGCCAGCGCACGCGGCTCACGCCGATCATTTTCCTGACGGCCAACGAGCAATCCCAGGACGCGGTCATCAAGGGCTACGCCAGTGGCGCCGTGGATTACCTGTTCAAACCCTTCGATCCGCAAATCCTCAAGCCCAAGGTCCAGGCGCTGCTCGAGCACCAGCGCAATCGCCGGGCCTTGCAGCGCCTGAGCCAGGATCTCGAAGCGGCCAGGGCCTTCAATGCCTCGGTGCTGGACAACGCCGCCGAAGGCATCCTGGTGGTGGACGAGAATGGCTGTATCCGCTTCGCCAACCCCTCTACCTGCCGCTTGCTCAATGCCACCGCCGAGCAATTGCAGGGCATGCCGTTCCTGGATTTCCTGCAGAAACCGCATATCCCCGAGTGGCTCGATTCCGATATCCACAACGTCTATCGTCGGGGTGAAACCTGGCGATTGCATGACGCGGTCCTGCGCACGGCGCCCGGCCAGCAGGTGTCGGTGGCCTTGTCCTGTGCGCCGTTGCCGTCGGAGCAGAAGGCGATGGTGGTGACACTCCAGGACATGTCCGTGGTTCGCCACTTGCATCAGCAACTCGAATACCAGGCTGTCACGGACCCGCTGACCGGTTTGCTCAACCGCCGGGGGTTCTACCAGACCGCCGAAAACCTGTTGATGCGCAGCGAGCGCCTGGAAAGCAACTGGGTGTTGCTGTACCTGGACCTCGATGGCTTCAAGCGGGTCAATGACTCGCTGGGGCACGATGCCGGGGACCGGGTATTGCGCTGGGTGTCGGAACAGTTGAAGGCGTGCCTGCGTCCGTTCGATATCCTGGCGCGGCTGGGCGGGGACGAGTTCACCGCGCTGCTGGACCTGGAGTTCCCCGAGCAAGCGGCCAAGATCGCCGAGAAACTCATCGAGCGAGTCGCAATCTGCCAGCAGATCGAAGGCATGGATGTCGCACTGGGGGCCAGCATCGGCATCGCGACGTACCCGGATTGCGGCGCCAATCTCGATGGGTTGCTGCGGGCGTCCGACATCGCCATGTACGAAGCCAAGCGTGCCGGCCGCCAGCAATACCGTTTTTACGATCATGAAATGAACGGTCGAGCCCGTTCACGGCTGATGCTGGAAGAGAGCGTGCGCTCGGCCATCGAGAACCGCGATTTCAATATGGTCTACCAGCCGCAGGTAAGCATCATCGATGGGCGGATCCGCGGGTTCGAGGCGCTGTTGCGCTGGCAGCACCCCAGCGTCGGTGATGTTCCGCCGGGCCTGTTCCTGCCCTTGCTGGAAGAGGCGCGGTTGATCAGCCGGCTGGGCAGCTGGATTTATCATCGCAGCGCCGCCCAGCGCAAAGTCTGGGAACGCTTGTTCGCTGACGACCTGGTGTTGGGGGTGAGCCTGAGTAGCACCCAGTTCGGCATGCCCAACCTGGTGACCGAGTTGCGCCAGGTCTTGGAGCGCCATGCCTTGAAGCCCCGGCAACTGGAGGTGGAGGTGACCGAGGATGCGCTGATGCGCAATCCCGATGAAACCCACAAGCAACTGCGACTGCTGCGTCACCTCGGAGTGCGGGTTGCATTGGATGACTTTGGTTCGGGGCCCTGTTCGCTGACGCATCTGCGTGACCTTGAGCTCGATACCCTCAAGCTCGACCGGCACTTGATCGCCCGCGTACCGGGATCGCCCCGGGATGCCGCGTTGGCCGCCTCGGTGATCGACCTGTGTGGACAATTGGGCTTGCGGGTGATCGCCGAAGGGGTGGAAACCCGCGAGCAATATGAGTGGCTGCAGGCCCATGGCTGTGAGTACGTGCAGGGGTTCCTCGTGGCGCGGCCCTTGATGGCCGAAGACACCGATGCCTTCGCCACGCCGTTCGACTGGAGCGCGGTGCAGGCTTGAATTCGCTACACTGGCGGCCTCTTGTGATTGTGTTGCCCCTTGATGACCGCGCTCAAATACCTCCAGGCCTACCCCGCCGCCCTGCAAGCCCAAGTGCAGCAATTGATCGCCCAGGACCGACTGGGCGATTACCTGCAACAGCGCTATCCGGGCCGACATCCGATCCAGAGCGACAAGGCTCTGTACGGTTATGCGCTGGACCTCAAGCAGCAGTACCTGCGTAACGCGCCAGCCATCGACAAGGTGCTGTTCGACAGTCGCCTGGACCTGACCCACCGCGCCCTCGGCCTGCATACCGCGGTGTCGCGGGTGCAGGGCGGCAAGCTCAAGGCCAAGAAGGAAATCCGCATCGCTGCGTTGTTCAAGGACGCGGCGCCCGAGTTCCTGAAGATGATCGTGGTGCACGAGTTGGCGCACTTCAAGGAGTCGGACCACAACAAGGCGTTCTACCAACTCTGCGAGCACATGCTGCCGGGGTATCACCAGTTGGAATTCGACCTGCGGGTGTACCTGACCTGGCGGGACCTGCAACCCCACAAGGAATGACCGAATGGATGTCAGCAAGACCAAGACCAGCTTCTACCGTCGCTTGTACGTGGCTTACCTGATCGACAGCGGTGTCGCCAGCAACGTCCCGGCCCTCACCGAGGCCACCGGCATGCCGCGGCGCACTGCCCAGGACACCATCGCCGCGCTGGCTGACCTGGATATCGTTTGTGAGTTCGAGCAAGAGGACGGCGCTCGCAACCATGCCGGGCGGTATCGGATTCGCGATTGGGGGGCGATCGATCGGGGGTGGATCGAGGGGAATTTGCCGCGGATCAAGGCGGTGCTTGAGTATCCCTGAATATTGGCTTTGCCTGGGCTGACGCTGTCGCGAGCAAGCTCGCTCCTACATTTGATCGTTGTTCACTGAAGATCCCTGTGGGAGCGAGCTTGCTCGCGATGGCGCCCTCAGGGCCGATGCATGCCGATGTGCGGAATCCCATCCTCCATATACTCCACACCCACCACTTCAAACCCGTACCGCCCGTAATACCCCTGCAAATGCGCCTGGGCCGACAATGAGATAGACGTACCGGGCCAATATTTCTCGGCCTGCTTGAGCGCCTGTTCCATCAACGTGTGGCCCAGCCCCTGGCCGCGCGCTTGCGGCGCGATGATCACGCGCCCGATCACCACGTCACTGTTTTGCGAGTGCGGGTCGAGCAGGCGCAGGTAGGCCATCAGGTGGTTGTCCTGCCAGGCCATCAAATGGCACGTGTCGCCTTCAAGGTCCAGGCCGTCAACATCCGGGTAGGCGCAGTTCTGCTCGACAACGAACACTTCGGCACGCAATTTGAGGATGGCATACAGCTGTTCCTTGCTCAGGTCACTGTGATGTTTACAGACCCACTCGATATCCATTTTTTTGAATTTCCTGAAGAACCTGATGCCGATATTAAGCGTGCTTGGCCCGGAAGTCTCTTTCTCGGTCGACCGGAAAATCTGTGATAAATACCAAAATGCCATCATTCCTCTGTCGCGGCGTTGTCGTCTTTGTGTAATCTTTGTGACAGCGCTGCGCAGCGGTTCCAATGAGCTAATGTTAGGACCGGGTGTCTGAGGATGCCTGTTGAGTTTCGGCTAAAAACAAACCGGGCTTTGAACCCGTCAAGGACGTTTGGCATGCCGCGATTGCATCGAGCTCTTGCATTGATCGGGTTGTTGTTACTGAGCTACGAGGCCTGCGCGCAAAAGCTGCGTCTGGTCGCCGATGGCTGGCCACCCTTTACCGACTCCACGTTGATCAATGGTGGCCTGGCGACCGATATCGTCAGCACGGCCCTGGCACGGGCCGGCTATGCCTCGGACTTCGAACAGGTGCCCTGGGCCCGGGCGATGCTGGGCATCGGCGAGGGCCGCTATGACGTGCTGGTCAACGCCTGGTACAGCGAGGAGCGCACTCACATCGGCCAGTTCTCGGCCGAGTATCTGCTCAACCGTGTGCGCTTCATCAAGCGCAAGGACGAAGCGATCCAGTTTGACAGCCTGCAACAGCTGCGTGCCTATCCCATCGCCGTGGTTCGCGGCTACGCCTATTCCAAGGACTTCGACGAAGACCCGCAAATGCAAAAAGTCCCGGTGCATAACTTCGCGATGGCGGTGCGCATGCTGGCTGCCGATCGCGTGAAGTTGACCCTGGAAGACGAGTACGTCGCCCGCTATTACCTGGCCCGCGAATCCGCCAAGGTGCGTAACGCCGTGGAATTTTTGCCCAAGGCATTGAGTGAAAACAGCCTGCACATCCTGGTCAGCTTGAAGAACCCGGAGCATGAGCAGATCGTGGCGGGGTTTGACCGGGAGATCGCGGCGATGAAGGCGGATGGGAGTTACGCGCGGTTATTGAAAGCTCACGGGATGTAGGGTGCCCGGGCTGGCCTCATCGCGAGCTTGCTCGCGATGGCGACAGTGTAAACACCACAGCCCTCAAGCCTCGCTGGTGTCCTTGACCAAATGCGCCGCCAAGGTTCGCAACGGACCGAGCTGACGGCAGATCAACCCCAACTGTGTCTGCACCAACCGCTGGCCTTCGTCGATCTCATCGGGCATCTGCTCAAGCTCATTGGCCAGGGCCTCCTCCTCGTCGCTTTGGACCACAATCGGCGTTTTACTCGCCAGGCCCTGGGCGATTTCGTCGATGCTCGTCGCCAGCTTCACCCCCGCGCCATCGATCAGTTGCTCGCGTACCTGCGCCGGCAGTTCGGTGCCCCGGTGGGCGCCCAGGCCCGACAGGTAGCTGAGCAGGGTGTGGGACAACACCAGGAAGCGGAACCCAACATCGGCTTCCTTACGGAAATGCCCCGGCTCCATCAGCATGTTGGCCAGCGTGGTGGACAACGCGGCATCGGCGTTGTGGGCGTTGCGTCGGGCCAGGCGATAGGCCAGGTCGTCGCTTTTGCCGGCGGCGTACTGCTGCATGATCTGCCGCAGGTAGATGCTGTTGCAGGTCAGCGTGTTGGCCAGCACCTTGTTCAGCCGTCGGCCCTGCCAGTCGGGCAGGAACAGGAAGACCGCAAGCCCGGCAATCAGGCTGCCGAGCAAGGTATCGAACAGCCGCGGCAACAGCAGCCCGTAGCCGTCGCCCACCTGGTTGAAGCAGAACAGCACCATGATGGTGATCGCCGCCGTCGCCAGGGTGTAGCGGGTCGTGCGGTTGGTAAAGAACACCACCCCGGCGGCAATGGCGAAGCTCGATTGCACCAGCGGGTTGGGAAACAGATCGAACAGCGCCCAGGCCACTGTCAGGCCGATGGCGGTGCCGATGATCCGCTGGCCGAGCTTGCGCCGGGTGGCGCCGTAGTTGGGTTGGCAGACGAACAGCGTGGTGAGGATGATCCAATAACCCTGGGACGGGTGGATCAGATGCACCATGGCGTAGCCCACGCTCAGTGCCAGGGGCAAGCGCAGGGCATGCCGGAACAGCAACGAAGTGGGCGTCAGCTGCGTGCGCAAGCGCAGCCAGACATCCTTGAGGTTGCGCGGCGAGCGGTCGAGCAGGCTGCTGTCGGTGGCGTCGGCCAGGGCGTCGGGGTTGCTGGCATCGCTGAGCAGGCGGTCCATGGTGGCAAGGTTCACCGACAGTGCCCGCAACGAACGCAGCAGGCCGCGCCAGGCCGGGTTGCTCTGGATACGCAGGTGTTCCAGGGACGCGTGCAGGTCGTTGAGGGCCTCGGCAAAGGTGGCGTCGTAGACGAACGGCTGGCGCAGTTGGATCGACTCGGCCAGTGCCTGGCAGGCCTTGCCTTGTTGACGCAGCAGGCGCTGGCAGCGGAACAGCACGTCGCTGTGGAAGAAGGCCTCGGCCAGGGCATTGTAGGGATAGTGAGAAGAGCTGGCGCGTTCGTGGATGTCCTGGGCCAGGAAGTACAGTTTCAGGTACCGGCTGACTTTCGAGCCGGGGCGGCCATTGCCCACGCGGTGCAGGATGATTTCCTTGGCACTGTTGAGCGCAGCGACCACCCGGCCGTTTTGCTGGGCCAGTTCCAGGCGGCGGGCTTCGACGTCCAGTTGGCGGATCGGCTCCAGGAGCGACGATTTGAGTTTCAGGTAGCGCCCCAGTTCGCGAAACAGCCGCGCCAGGCTTTGTTGCACCGGTTGGTTGGAAAACAACGCCTGCCACAACACCGACAGCAAGCCGTACCACGCGGCACCGGCGACCAGCAGCAGGGGTTCATGCCAGAAATCGTTGACTGCGCCGCCGCGCTGGTCCACGCCGATCATGGTGTAGACCGAAAGAATCAGCGTGCCCGAGGCGATGGCGCCATAGCGCTCACCCAGGGCGCCAAGCATGGTCAGGCCAAAGGCCGCCAGTGCCAGGGCGATGATGAACAGGATGGGGTAGGGGAACAGCAACTCCACCGACAACGCCGCGACGGTGAAGCACACCAGGGTCACGGCCAGCGCGTTGAGGCGGCCCTGCCAACTGTCGTCCGTCTCGGCCAGGGCGCTGGCGATGATGCCCAGGAACAAGGGAATCAGCAGCACCATTTCGTCCAGGTACCAGCACAGCCCCATGCTGCCGGTCAGGGCGATGAAGACCCGCACGCTATAACTGAACTTATCCAACGCCCAAAGGCGACGCAAAGACTGGCTAAACGAATTCGCTGACATGAAGTGCACGGGCCTGACGGGCAATGACGCTAAATTGAGGCAGTAATGACGCCGACGCAATGGCGGCGATCACATCTGACAGCAAAAAGTGTTCCGGGGTATACCCCGAACCCCTGTGGGAGCGAGCTTGCTCGCTCCCACAGGGTTATTGCCCGCATTCGAGTCGTGTCGGGTCAGACGTATTGCGCCGCCGCATACCCCGACGCCCACGCCCACTGGAAGTTGAACCCGCCCAGGTGCCCGGTGACGTCCAGCACTTCGCCGATGAAATACAGCCCGGGGCTTTTCAGCGATTCCATGGTCTTGGACGAGACTTCCCGAGTGTCGACGCCGCCCAGGGTGACTTCAGCGGTGCGGTAGCCTTCGGTGCCGGCGGGGACGACGTTCCAGCTCGCCAGTTTTTCGGCGATGTCTGCCAGCTCCGCATGGGTGTATTGCTTCATGGGTTTGGACACGAACCAGGTGTCCGCCAACAGGTTGGCCATTTTCCTGGTGAACAACTCGCCCAGCAACGTCTTGAGTTCGCTGTTGGGGCGTTCGGCCTGCTGCTGTTGCAGCCATTGCGGCACGTCGTGGTCGGGCAACAGGTTGATCTGCACCGTGTCCCCCGATTCCCAGAACGAGGAAATCTGCAGGATCGCCGGACCGCTCAGGCCGCGGTGGGTGAACAGGATGTTCTCGCGAAAGCTCTGGTCGTTGCAGCTCACCAGGCAATCCACCGACGTGCCCGAGAGTTCAGTACAGAGGGTCTTGAGCTGATCGGTGATGGTGAACGGCACCAGGCCGGCGCGGGTTGGCAGCAGTTCATGGCCAAACTGTTTTGCCACCTGATAGCCGAAACCGGTCGCCCCCAGGGTCGGGATCGACAGCCCGCCCGTGGCGATCACCAGGGACTGGCAGGCGAGGGCGCCGAGGGTGGTTTGCAGCAGGTAGCCGCTGTCGGTTCTTTCGATCTGCGTGATCGAGGTATCCAGGTGCAGGCTGACGCCGGCCTGGTCGCACTCATCCAACAGCAGGCCGAGGATGTCGCTGGACTTGTTATCGCAGAACAACTGGCCGAGCTTTTTCTCGTGATAGGGCACGCCGTGCTTGGCCACCAGGGCAATGAAATCCCACTGGGTGTAGCGGGCCAGGGCCGACTTGCAGAAGTGCGGGTTCTGCGAGAGGAAATTGCCTGGCTCGGTGTACATGTTGGTGAAATTGCAGCGCCCACCGCCCGACATGAGGATTTTCTTGCCGGCCTTGTTGGCGTGGTCCAGCAACATCACCTGCCGTCCGCGCGCGGCCGCGGTCAGCGCGCACATCAACCCCGCGGCGCCAGCGCCAATGATCACGACTTCGGTAGAGCGCAAAACGGTGTCCTCTCAGCTTTCCCACATAACTGAATGTGGGAGCGAGCTTTGTGGGAGCAAAGCTTGCTCGCGATCCAGGCGCTGCGGTCCTCAAGAGGCCGCGGCGTTTTCATCGCGGGCAAGCCTTGCTCCCACACAGCTCGCTCCCACAGTTTGATCTCTGTTCTTCAGGCGATCGGTTACAGGATCCGCACCCGCAACGAGCGGCCCTTGATCTTGCCATCGTTCAGGCGTTGCAGGGCCTGTTTGGCGATGCCGCGTTCCACTGCCACGTAGGCCTGGAAATCGAAGATCGCGATTTTGCCGACCTGGGTGCCGGGGATGCCGGCCTCGCCAGTCAGGGCGCCGAGGATGTCGCCGGGGCGGACTTTGTCCTTGCGCCCGGCACCGATGCACAGGGTGCTCATGGCCGGCAACAGCGGGCCACCACCTTGAGACTTGAGGTTGTCCAGTTGGTCCCAGCTCAGCGGCGACTTCTGCAGTTGCTCGATGGCCTGGGCGCGGTGGGCTTCGGATGGCGCCACCAGGCTGATGGCGATGCCTTTCTCCCCGGCGCGGCCAGTGCGGCCGACGCGGTGGATGTGGATTTCAGAGTCCCGGGCCAGTTCGACGTTGATCACCATGTCCAGGGCATCGATGTCCAGGCCGCGGGCCGCCACGTCGGTGGCCACCAGCACCGAGGTGCTGCGGTTGGCGAACATCGCCAGAACCTGGTCGCGGTCGCGCTGTTCCAGGTCACCGTGCAGGCCGACGGCCGAGATGCCCTTGGACGTCAGGTGATCGACGGTTTCCTGGACCTGCTGCTTGGTGAAGCAGAACGCCACGCAGGAGGCCGGGCGGAAATGCGCCAGGACCTTGACCACTGCGTCCATGCGTTCCTCGGGAGAGATCTCGTAGAAGCGCTGCTCGATCTGCGCGTCGGAGTGGAACGCCTCGGCCTTCACTTGCTGCGGGTTACGCATGAACTTGGACGACAGTTGCTTGATGCCCACCGGGTAGGTGGCGGAGAACAGCAGCGTCTGGCGGCGTTCCGGGGTCTGCTGGATGATGTCTTCGATGGCGTCGTAGAAACCCATGTCGAGCATGCGGTCGGCTTCGTCGAGGATCAGCGTGTTGAGGCCGTCCAGGACCAGCGAACCCTTGCGCAGGTGCTGCTGGATGCGTCCTGGCGTGCCGACGATGATGTGGGCGCCGTGTTCCAGGGAGGCGATCTGCGGGCCGAAGGACACACCGCCGCACAGGGTCAGGACCTTGATGTTGTCTTCGGCGCGGGCCAGGCGACGGATTTCCTTGGCGACCTGGTCGGCCAGCTCGCGGGTCGGGCACATCACCAGGGCCTGGCAGCCGAAGAAACGCGGGTTGATCGGGTTCAGCAGGCCGATGCCAAAGGCGGCGGTCTTGCCACTGCCGGTCTTGGCCTGGGCGATCAGGTCCATGCCCTTGAGGATCACCGGCAAGCTTTGCGCCTGGATCGGCGTCATCTGGGCATAACCGAGTGATTCGAGGTTAGCCAGCATGGCGGCGGACAGCGGCAAAGTATTAAAAGCGGTGGCAATGGTGGTCACGGGACTGGCCTGCAAAACAAAATGTCGCGCAGTGTAGCAGCCTCGTGCCACTTTCTTCGAAAGTTCTGGACGAGCTGTGAGGGCAGGGCCTGCCCTGGGGGGCTGGCAATTCCAGAAACTGTGGGAGCTGTGGAGCTGTGAAACTGTGGGAGCAAAGCTTGCTCGCGATGCAGGCGACGCATTTCCCCCAGGAAAACCGAGTCGCCTGTATCGCGGGCAAGCCTTGCTCCCACAAAATCTCCAAGCCACGAAGCGACTTAGTGTTCGATATGCTCATCCGGGCGTTTCACCCGTCGCCCGTCTTCGCGTGACAACTGGGAAAAAATCGTCGCCGCCAGCATCGCCATGATCCCCACCGTGACGAACGTCAGTTGGAACGCCCCCAGTACGGTCTCCACCCCATCGTTACCCACCTGGGCGGTAAAGCCGCCGAGCAGGGCGCCGGCGCAGGCCACGCCGAGGCTCAGGGACAGTTGCGCCACCACCGACAGCAGGCTGTTGCCGCTGCTGGCGCTGGCGTCGTCCAGGTCGATCAGGGTCACGGTGTTCATCGCGGTGAATTGCAGCGAGTTGATCGCCCCCAGCACCGCCAGTTGCGCCAGCAGCAGCCAGTACGGCGTCTGTTCACTGACCAGGCCCATGCTCGCCAGCATCAGGCCCAGGGCCAGGGTGTTGCCGGTCAGGACGATGCGATAGCCCAGGCGTTCGATCAGCGGCCGAGCCACGGACTTGGCGACCATGGCCGCCGCCGCCAGGGGCAGCATGCTCATCCCGGCCTGGGACGGTGAATAGCCCAGGGCGACTTGCAGCAGCAACGGCACCAGGAATGGCAGCGCACCGCTGCCCAGGCGCGCGAACAGGTTGCCAAGAATGCCCACGGCGAAGGTCCGGGTCTTGAACAGTGACGGCGGGAACAGCGCGTTCTCGACGTGCCCGGCCCGCAGCCAATAGGCCGCCAGGCAGGCCATGCCGCCGAACAGCAGCAACATCACGCGCAGGTGCGGCAGGTGCAGTTCACCCAGACCTTCCATGGCGATGGTGATCAGCACCATCGCCGCGCCGAACAGCAGGAACCCCAACCCATCGAACCGCGTGCGCTCGCTGCCCCGCAGGTCGGGGATGAACTTCCACACGGCATAACAGCCGAGCACGCCCACCGGCAGGTTGATGATGAAGATCCAGTGCCAGGTCAGGTACTCGACCATCCAGCCGCCCATGGTCGGCCCGATCAGTGGGCCGAGCAGGCCTGGGATGGTGATGAAGCCCATGATCCGCACCAGTTCCGAGCGCGGATACGCCCGCAGCACCACCAGCCTGCCCACCGGCAGCATCAGCGCTCCACCGAGGCCCTGGATGACCCGGGCGCCGATCAGCATGCTCAACGAACTGGACAAGGCGCACAGCAACGAGCCGAAGCTGAACAGCAGGATTGCCCCGAAGAAAATCTTCTTGGTGCCGAAGCGGTCGGCGATCCAGCCCGAGGCCGGGATCAGCAACGCCACGGTGAGCATGTAGGCAATGATCACGCCCTGCATGCGCAGCGGGTTTTCCGCCAGATCACCGGCCATGGCGGGCAGGGCCGTGTTGAGGATGGTCCCGTCCAGGGACTGCATGAAGAAGGCAATCGCCACCACCCACGGAAGCCAGCGGGCGGTGACGGCGTCGAGCGGTGCACGGTTGGGCATGGGACCTCTTGTTTGTGTTCGGGTGTCTGTTGGCTTCATCGCGGGCAAGCCTTGCTCCCACATGTACGGCGTACATCCTGTGGGAGCAAGGCTTGCCTGCGATGCTTTTTTACAGCGTCAAGGTCAACCGCTTGACCAGCGCCCCCGGCAGCAACATCGAGGCCGTGGCCCGCTGGCTGTAGGTGCTGGCCGAGAGCAGCAGTTCCCGCTCTCGGGTCAAGCCTTCGAGTTGCGAGCCGAGCAGGCTGTAGACGCTGTCGTCGAAGCGCATGGTACTGACCGGCGCTACGATCTGGCCGTTCTCGACCCAGAACGTGGCGAAGCGGGTCATGCCGGTCAGGCGGGCGGCCGGTTGGTCCGAGTAGTTCAGGTACCAGAGGTTGCTGATGTATAGCCCGGTGCCAAGTTGTTCGAGGATGTATTTGTGCTCCAGTTGCCCGCCCTGCATGTCCAGCGCCGTGGGGTATTCGTAGCTGCTGGCGCCGTTGGCGGTGAGGCCGTATTCGGCGGCGCTGCGGGAGTTGACCAACTGCGCATTGGCCGTGCCCTTGGCGATCAGCCCCAGGTCATCGCGGGGATAACCTTCGTCGGAAAACGCCGGGCTCAAGGAACCGCTGACCTGCTCGCTCAGCCACACGTTGGGGCTCAAGCTTGCTTCGTTGGCGTAGAACTTCTGTAACGGGCTCTGCTTGCTGGCAATCGCCCGGGCCGAGAACCCGCCCCAACTGAGCATGCCCATGATCTCTTCCAGGGCGGCCGGTGCCAGGTAGGCGCGGTATTCGCCGGGCGGCAACGTGCGCAGCGGCAGGCCGAGAAATGCCAGCTGCTCGCGGGCCTGCTCGAAGCGCCGGGCAAACCCTTCGCTGCTCCACGCATGCCCGGCATAGCTGGCTTTTACCGCCTGGCCGTTTTCATGGAACAGGCTGAAATCGAAGTTGAAGCTGTTGGCCTGATGCCAGCCGAACGCTCCCGACGAACTGGCGAAACCGCGGCTGATGGGCCCGGCTGCATAGAACCCCACCAGGTCCAGGCCTTCGGCGGCGCGGGTGATTTGCGCCACGACCTGCTCGGTGTCCGGCAGCGGATGGTCCTGCACGTTATGGCTCTGCCAGTGGTTGTGGTTGAGCAACAGGTATGGATCGCGGGGCAGCAGCGGCAAGGTTTCGCGCAGTTGTTGCAGGCCATCGGACAGGCGTTGCAGATCGGTCTCGGTGTCGCCGGACAAGGTGATCTGCAAGTCGGCGTGACGCCCGTCGTCGATCAATTTGAAACTGACATTGGCCTGCTGCACCTGCCCGGCCTGACGCACCTTGGCGTGGTTGAAACGCACGAAGGCCGAGGACTCGGCGGCGTAACCCAAGGTGAACTGTTCCTGCTCATGCAGGGCATCGCGCAGCCAGTCGACCAATACCTTGAATGCCTCGGCCTGATTATTGACGGTGCTCATATCAGGCATCCCCTCCAAACACATCAACGTTGCTGAACACACAGGCCGGCGACGCATGGCCGACACGGATGACCTGGTTCGGTTCGCCCTTGCCACAGTTCGGCGTGCCCAGGACCCGGGAGGTACTGGCATCGCCCACGGCGCGCAGGCTCTTCCAGAATTGTGCGGAAATGCCGCGGTAATTGGGGTTCTTCACCACGCCCTTGAGCTCGCCGTTCTCGATCAACTGGCCCCACTCGCAGCCGAACTGGAATTTGTTGCGGGCGTCGTCGATGGACCAGGAGCGGTTGGTGCGCATCAGCACGCCGCGCTCGGTGCCCTGGATCAGTTGTTCCAGCGTCTGGTCGCCGGGTTCGATGTTCAGGTTCGCCATGCGGTCGATGGGCGGACGATTCCAGCCGCAGGCGCGGCTGTTGGCGACACCGTCCAGGCCAGCCCGGAACTGTGACAGCGCGCCGCCCAGTGGACGCAGCAACAGGCCTTCACGAATCAGGAACTGCTTGCTGGCGGCGCTGCCGTCATCGTCATGGCTGTAGCTCGCCAGCTCCTCGGGAATGTTCGGGTCGAAGGTCACGTTCAACAGGCTGGAGCCGTATTGCAGGTGGCCGAAATCGCTGGCCTTGACGAAGCTGGTGCCGGCGTAATTGCGTTCGTCCCCGAGGATGCGGTCCAGTTCCAGCGGGTGACCGATGGATTCGTGGATCTGCAACATCATCTGGTCGGGCATCAGCAGCAGGTCGCGGGGGCCTTGCGGGGTGTTCGGTGCCAGCAGCAATTGCAGGGCCTGGTCGGCGATTTTCAGCCCGGCGCCGATCAGGCCGCTGCGGCTGATCACATCGAAGCCGCCTTGCTGGCCGAAGTTTTCCCGGCCCAGGGTGCGGGTCTGGCTGTCGTTGCCGTCGAAGGCGGTGACTTCCAGGGCCGGGTAGATGAAGCGTTGGGCCTGGCGCAGTTCAGCGCCGGCACTGTTGAGGTAGATCTGCTCGACCTGGGTCAGGCCGATGCTGGCTTGCCAGTTCACCAGGCGCTCGTCCTGAGGCACTGCGGCTGACTCGTCGCCGAGCAATTGGTAACAATCGCTCAGTGGCGGGAAGGCCTGGTCGAAATTCGGCGAGAAGTAATCGGCGCGGTCGCTGGACACCGCTTGCTCACGCAGGTCCAGCAGGGCATGGGGCTTGAGCCCGCGAGCATGTTTCTCGGCGCGTTCCAGTGCCGCTTGCAGGCCGGCCTGGGACAGGTCGTTGGTAGCGGCATACGCCTCGACCCCGTTGACCCGCACGGTGAGCATCGCCCCTTCATCACGGCCCAGACTGGGCGGTTCGGCGACATTCTTGCGCACCGACAGGTGCTGGCCGGACTCGCGCACGTAACGCAGGGAAAAGAATTCAGCGCCCGTGCGCAAGGCAGCAAAACGCTGCTTGAGCTGGGGGTGGAAGTCGAACATGGAACCTCCTTGTCTGGAGTGGCGGTGCAGCGAGGTGCGGCGCGTTGACGCGGCGGCTCTAGATTAGGCCTGGGCGGGGGAGGGATCAAGGCAGATAGGCATTTGGGGTGTCAGGGTGGACGCAATCGCGAGCAGGCTCGCTCCCACAGTGGAACTTTGGTGGGCACAAAATCTGCGTCCACCGCCAATCCCCTGTGGGGGTGAGCTTGCTCGCGATTGCGGTGCAGCGCCTTACTGGGCGGTAGGCCCCACTTCACGCATTGGCCTGCCACGCACCGGCGCATCGCCGGCCACGAAGTACGGTGCGGTGCTGCGTGGCAGAGGCTTGCGGCCGCGGATCTTGTCGGCGATTTTCTCTGCGATCATGATCGTCGGCGCGTTCAGGTTGCCGGTGGTGATGATCGGCATGATCGAGGCATCCACCACGCGCAACCCTTGCATGCCATGCACGCGGCCTTCGCCGTCCACCACCGCCATGTCGTCGGTGCCCATCTTGCACGAGCAGGACGGGTGGAACGCGGTTTCGGCATGCTCGCGAATGAACTGGTCCAACTGCTCGTCCGTCTGCACCTCGATGCCCGGGCTGATCTCGCGGCCACGGAACGGATCGAGCGCCGGCTGCTGCATGATCTCGCGGGTCAGGCGGATGCCATCGCGAAATTCCTGCCAGTCCTGCTCGGTCGCCATGTAGTTGAACAGGATGCTCGGGTACTGGCGTGGGTCCTTGGACTTGGCCTGGATCCGGCCGCGGCTTGGCGAGCGCATGGAACCCATGTGCGCCTGGAAACCGTGTTCCTTCACCCCGTTGCTGCCGTTGTAGTTAATCGCCACCGGCAGGAAGTGATACTGGATGTTCGGCCAATCGAATTCCGGACGGGTGCGGATGAAACCGCCAGCCTCGAACTGGTTGCTGGCGCCAATCCCGGTGCCGTTGAACAGCCACTCGGCACCGATGGCCGGCTGGTTGTACCAGAGCAGCGACGGATACAGGGAAACCGGTTGGGTGCAGGCGTATTGCAGGTACAGCTCCAAGTGATCCTGCAGGTTTTCACCGACGCCTGGCAGATCGTGAACCACCGGGATGTCGAGGCTTTCCAGCAGCTTGGCTGGGCCGACACCGGAACGCTGGAGGATCTGCGGCGAGGCGATGGCGCCGGAGCACAGCAGCACTTCCTTGCGCGCCCGGGCTTCGACGCGCTCTTCGGCGGCGCCCACCAGGTAACGTACGCCGACCGCGCGTTTGCCTTCGAAGATGATCTTGTCGGTCAGGGCGTGAGTGACGATGGTCAGGGTCGAGCGCTTCTTGGCGATGTCCAGGTAACCGCGTGCGGTACTGGCCCGGCGGCCATTGGGCGTGACGGTACGGTCCATCGGGCCGAAACCTTCCTGCTGGTAGCCATTGAGGTCTTCGGTACGCGGGTAACCGGCCTGTACGCCGGCTTCGACCATGGCGTGGAACAGCGGGTTGTTGCCGGCCTTGGGTGTGGTCACGCTGACCGGGCCGTCGCCTCCGTGGTAGTCGTTCGGGCCGATGTCGCGGGTTTCGGCTTTACGGAAATACGGCAGGCAATCGAGGTAGGTCCAGTCTTCCAGGCCCGGCAGCTTGGCCCAGTTGTCATAGTCCAGGGCGTTGCCGCGGATGTAGCACATGCCGTTGATCAGCGAAGAACCGCCCAGGCCCTTGCCGCGACCGCATTCCATGCGGCGGCCATCCATGTGTGGCTCCGGGTCGGTCTCGTAGGCCCAGTTGTAGCGCCGGCCTTGCAGCGGGAACGCCAGGGCGGCGGGCATTTGCGTGCGGAAGTCCAAGCGATAGTCCGGGCCGCCGGCTTCGAGCAGCAGGACGGTGACGCCTTCGTCTTCGGTCAGGCGGGTAGCCAGGGTGTTACCGGCCGAACCGGCACCGATGATGATGTAATCGAATGTTTGGGACATGAAATGCACCCTCTTCTGGAATTGGGTTCAGGGTTGGCGAGTGCTTTGCACTCGATCGCGAGCAAGCTCGCTCCCACAGGAGATCTCATCCCAATGTGGGAGCGAGCTTGCTCGCGATGGCGGCCTGGCCGGCGAAGCAATGCCAGATCAGAACACCGACGTGTAATCGCCCAACTCGACCTGTACCGATTTGATGCGTGTGAAGTTGTTCAGCGAGCTGATGCCGTTCTCCCGGCCCACGCCCGATTGCTTGTAGCCACCGACCGGCATTTCAGCGGCCGACTCACCCCAGGCGTTGATCCAGCAGATACCGGCTTCGAGCTGGTGGATCACACGGTGGGCGCGGTTCAGGTCGCGAGTGACGACGCCAGCGGCCAGGCCGAAGTCGGTGTCGTTGGCGCGGCGGATCACTTCTTCTTCGGTGTCATAGGTGAGGATGCTCATCACCGGGCCGAAGATTTCTTCACGCACAATGGTCATCTCGTCGGTGCAATCGGTGAACACGGTCGGGGCGACGAACGCGCCCTTGGCCAATTCGCCGTCGGTCAGGCGACTGCCGCCGCACAGCAGGCGAGCGCCTTCGGCTTTGCCTTTCTCGATGTAGCCCAGCACGCTTTCCATGTGGGCGAAGCTCACCAGTGGGCCGAAGTTGGTATTTTCGTCCTCAGGATTACCGATGCGGATGCGTGCCACGCGCTCGGCGATCTTGGCTTCGAAGGCGGCCTTGAGGTGGCTCGGCACGAACACGCGGGTGCCGTTGGTGCAGACCTGACCGGAGCTGTAAAAGTTGGCCATCATCGCGGTGTCGGCGGCGCGATCCAGGTCGGCGTCGTCGAAGATGATCAGCGGCGACTTGCCGCCCAGTTCCATGGTCACGTCCTTGAGCGAAGAGCTCGAGGCGCTGGCCATGACTTTCTTGCCGGTGTCGGTGCCGCCGGTGAAGGAGATTTTTTCGATGCGCGGGTGCTCGGTCAGCCAGGTGCCGACTTCACGGCCGCTGCCGGTCAGGACGTTGAACACACCTGCTGGAACGCCGGCTTCGGTGTAGATCTCGGCCAGTTTCAGGGTGGTCAGCGAGGTGACTTCGCTCGGTTTGAAGATCATCGCGTTACCGGCTGCCAGGGCCGGGGCGGATTTCCACAGGGCGATCTGGATCGGGTAGTTCCACGCGCCGATACCGGCCACTACGCCCAGGGGCTCGCGACGGGTATAGACGAATGAAGTGGTGCGCAGCGGAACCTGCTCGCCTTCGATGGCAGGCACCAGGCCGGCGTAGTATTCCAGCACGTCGGCGCCAGTGACGATGTCGACGTAGCGGGTTTCGGAGTAGGCCTTGCCGGTGTCCAGGGTTTCCAGGGCGGCCAACTCATCGTTGCGCTCGCGCAGGATGTCGACGGCGCGACGCAGGATGCGCGAACGCTGCATGGCGGTCATGGCGGCCCAGACTTTCTGGCCCTTTTCGGCGCTGACCACGGCGCGCTCGACGTCCTCGAACGTCGCACGCTGCACTTGGGCAAGGACTTCACCGTTGGCAGGGTTGATGGCTTCGAAAGTGGCGTCGCCGCTGGCATCGCTGTACGCGCCATCGATGTAGAGTTTTTGCAGTTCGAAACGGGCCATAAAGTCCTCGCAAGTGCATAAGTGGTTGGCTGACCACCGGGCGTGTCGTTTATAGCTGACTACGCGGTTCGGCGGCGGTTCAGGAGTCGAGCGGTTCTGTGTGCTCTGGTGCCCCTGCTTTGGCCAGTTGGAAATCCATGTATTCGTAAGCGATCTGGTGCGCCTGGGCGGTATCGAACGCGTCTCCCGACAGCGCTCCGCGCAGCCACAAACCGTCAATCAGCGCGGCCAGGCCCCTTGCTGCGCTGCGCGCCTGATCGACGGGCAACACGCGGCGGAACTGGCTACACAGGTTGGAATACAGACGGTGATCGTTGATCCGCTGCAACCTGTGCAAAGACGGGTGGTGCATGCTGGTGGCCCAGAAGGCCAGCCAGGTTTTCATTGCCGGACCATTGACCTGGCTGGCGTCGAAGTTGCCTTCGATGATCACCTTGAGGTGAGCCCGGGGCTTGTGTCCTCCAGCGCCTGGCGGCGTGCGGTGACGTTCTCGCTCAGGACAGTCATCAGGTACTGGGCCGTGGCCGCGATCAGGCCATTCTTGTCCTGAAAGTAGTGACTGATGATGCCGTTGGAGACACCGGCCAAACGGGCGATCAGCGCAATGCTGGCGTCCCCCATGCCGACTTGATCGACCGCTTGCAACGTGGCTTCGATCAGTTGTTGGCGGCGGATGGGTTGCATACCGACCTTGGGCATCTAGCACATCTCCTTAGGCCATCCGGCGCACGAATGTCGTCTGCCGGAACGAAAGCCAGTCTATTTTGTTTTGATTGAACGTTCAATCAACAAAAAATAAGTTCTATGACAAGTCGTCGCTATTTGCCGGGGCGAGGACTTTTGGGGATGTCTTTATAACACTCGTCGGTTGGCATGTAGGCCAAATGCGCTTGATCGCTGGAATGCTGTTGTGGCGAGGAGATTTGCATTCCAGGTCAAGCTAGTCAGCAGTTCAGAACCACCCAAACAAAAACGCCGCGTTCATCTCGCGGCGTTTTTGCTGGCGTTGGCTCAGCCCAGGTTCTTGCCCAGCAGCGCGTGGTACAGCTCGCTGTCGCCCAGGATCCCGACGACTTGCTGGTTATCGTGGAGCACCAGTTTGTTGCCCGTCTGGTAGCGAATCTGCAACGCGTCGCGCATGCCGATGTTGGAGTCCACCAGGGTCGGACGCCGACCCAGCTCTTCGACGGCTTGGCCCGGTACCCAGTTTTGCAGGTCCAGTGCCGCGCCGTTCTGCCGGGCGCCCTTGATGGTGTTGCCTTCGGCGAGGTCGAGCCAGGAGTCGCCGCCCGGGTCCAGGCACACCGAACCGTTGATGCGCTTGCAGTTGTCCAGGGTGCGCATCAGGCTGCGACCGCACAGGACGTTGAGCGGGTTGGTGTGGGCGACGAAAGTGCGCACGTAGTCGTCCGCCGGGTTCAGCACGATTTCTTCCGGCTTGCTGTACTGGATGATCCGGCCGTCTTTCATGATCGCGATACGGCTGCCCAGCTTCAGGGCTTCGTCGAGGTCGTGGCTGACGAATACGATGGTCTTGCTCAGCTTGCGTTGCAGCTCCAGCAGTTCGTCCTGCAGACCCTGGCGGATCAGCGGGTCGAGGGCCGAGAAGGGTTCGTCCATCAGCAGGATGTCGGCGTCCATCGCCAGGGCGCGGGCCAGGCCGACCCGTTGCTGCATGCCGCCGGACAATTCGTCGGGCTTCTTGTTGCGCCATTGGGTCAGGCCCACCAGCTCGAGCTTCTCATCCACCAGCTTGCGGCGTTCTTTCTCAGGACGGCCCTGCATTTCCAGACCAAAGCTGATGTTCTCGCGCACCGTCAGCCAAGGCATCAGGGCGAACTTCTGGAACACCATGGCGATGCGCTTGGTGCGCATCATCTTCAGTTCAGCGGGGGTGCAGGAGGCGATGTCGATCTGCCGGCCTTCGTGTTCGACGAACAGCTTGCCGCGGCTGACGGTGTTCAAGCCGTTGATGCAGCGCAGCAGGCTGGATTTGCCGGAGCCGGACAGGCCCATCAAGACACAGATTTCGCCTTTCTCGATGTCCAGGCTGGCTTTTTCCACGCCGACGATTTGCCCGGTTTTCTTCAGGATTTCGTTGCGGGTCATGCCCTGGTCGAGCAGCTTGAGGGCTTCGCGTGGATCCCTGGAGAAGATCACGTCAACGTCTTCAAAACGGATTATGCTCATGCGTCACCCCCTACTTTGGCGTCGGGTTGTTTGCAGATTCGGTCGAGCATGATCGCCAGCAGCACGATCGCCAGGCCGGCTTCGAAGCCCAGGGCGATATCGGCGGTGTTCAGTGCGTTGACCACGGGTTTGCCCAGGCCATCGGCGCCCACCAGTGCGGCGATCACCACCATCGACAACGACAGCATGATGCACTGGGTGATACCGGCCGCGATGCTTGGCATCGCATGGGGCAGTTCAATGCGCGACAGGAGCTGGCGTCGGGAGCAGCCGAAGGCCTTGCCGGCGTCCATCAGTTCGTCCGGTACGTCGCGGATGCCCAGGTAGGTCAGGCGGATAGGCGCGGCAATCGCGAACACCACCGTGGAGATCAGGCCTGGGACCACACCCAGCCCGAAGAGGGTCAGGGTAGGAATGAGGTAAACGAAGGTCGGTACGGTCTGCATCAGATCGAGCACCGGACGCATCAGGGTGTAGAACATCGGCTTGTGCGCGGCAACAATGCCCAGCGGCACGCCGATCAGTACGCAAACCAGGGTCGCGAACAGCACCTGGGCGAGGGTCTCCATGGTCTCTTGCCAGTAACCCAGGTTGAGGATCAGCAGGAAGGACGCGATGACGAATACGGTCAGGCCCCATTTGCGCTGGATGAAGTGCGCCAATAGCGCAATGAGGCCGATCAGGGCCAGGGGATTGAACCAGGTCAGCGCAAACGTCACGCCGTGAATCATCGTTTCCAGGAACAGTGCGATTGCGTCGAAGGTGCTGGCGCCGTGTTGCGTCAACCATTCGACGAAGCCGGCAATGTACTGGCCTAAGGGTATTTTCTGATCAATGAGCATGGTAGTGAACGTCCGCATGCAAGGGAATAAACAGCCCGGGCGAGCGAACCCGCCCGGCATAACATAAGCAGTTACTGCGCAAGCTTGGCTTTCACGGCGTCCAGGCCAGGTTTACCGTCAATGGTGGTCACGCCAGCCAACCAGGTATCGAGTACCTGTGGGTTTTTCTTCAGCCAGGCCTTGGCGGCAGCCTCCGGCTTCATCTTGTCGTCGAGCACGTTGCCCATCAGCGTGCTTTCCATGTCGACGGTGAACTCCAGGTTTTTCAACAGCTGGCCAACGTTGCTGCATTCCTGGCTGTAGCCCTTGCGGGTGTTGGTCGCCACGGTTGCGGCACCGAAGTCGGGGCCGAAGAAGTCGTCGCCGCCGGTCAGGTACTGGATCTTGAAGCGGGTGTTCATCGGGTGTGGCGCCCAGCCGAGGAACACCACGTCGGTGCCACGCTTGGCGGCGCGGTCGACCTGCGAAAGCATGCCGGCTTCACTCGACTCGACGACTTTGAAGCCCGCGTCCTTCAGGCCGAAGGCGTTCTTTTCGATCATGCTCTGGATCAGGCGGTTGCCGTCGTTGCCGGGTTCGATCCCGTAGATCTTGCCGTCCAGCTCTTTCTTGAATTTGGGGATGTCGGCGAAGTCGTGCAGGCCTTTGTCATACAAAGCCTGAGGCACGGCGAGGGTGTACTTGGCGCCCTTGAGGTTGGTGCGCACGGTTTCCACGGTGCCGGCTTCGCGGTAGGCCTTGATGTCGTTTTCCATGGTCGGCATCCAGTTGCCGAGGAACACGTCCATGTTCTTGCCGTCGGCCAGGGACTTATAGGTCACCGGCACGGAAATCATGGTGGTCTTGGTCTTGTAGCCGAGGGCGTCGAGCACCACGCTGGTGGTGGCGGTGGTCACGGTGATGTCGGTCCAGCCGACGTCGGAGAAGTTGACGGTGCTGCACTGTTGGGGTTCAGCAGCGTTGGCCAGCATCGGAAGACTCAGCATGGCGGCCAACAACAACGATGTGGAACCTTTCATGGGTGGACTCCTGGTGTTTTATCGGCGGTGTCCGGTCAGGACAACCGCGCTTATTGGATGTTGCGGTTGGTGGCGCGTGGGCACTCTCTGACACGCGGCCTTGCAAACGAGCCGTAACCGATCATGTACCAGTGCAAATCTGACGCCTACAGGGTGGGTCGTATCCAGTACAGGGAGGGTCGCATCCAGTGTTGGTGACGTCGTTTACAGATTTTTTCCGCCCCTGGCGGGGCCCTGATACGCAGAAAAACGGCGCAAAACCGGGGCTAGGACGGGGCGGCGTTGCTGGGCATGATTGCGTCGGTGTCAGACGTCGGACCCCAAGGCAAAAACCGGATGATGCGGCCATCCCGGCGTTGAGCGTAGCAGCTCCGTCACCGGACGCTCCTGCGCCCGGATGTGCCTGTTCTGGAGGTTTTCGGCAATGGCAATCAGCGTGTTCGACCTGTTCAAAATCGGTATCGGCCCGTCCAGCTCACACACCGTGGGCCCGATGCGGGCCGCCGCCTTGTTCGTGCAAGGTTTGCGTGAGCGAGGACTTTTGGAACAAGTAGCGCGGGTGGAAGTTCAGCTCTACGGTTCGCTTTCAGCCACAGGCATCGGCCATGGCAGCGATAACGCGGTGATCATGGGCTTGATGGGCGAGTGGCCGGACGCGATCGATCCGTCGCAGATTGGTGTGCGCATCGAGCGACTGCGCGACACCCAGACCCTGCTGCTGGACGGTCGCCTGTCGGTGCCGTTCATCTGGTCCCGGGACATGCGCCTGATCGACGAAAACCTGCCATTCCATCCCAACGCCATGACGCTGGTGGCCGAGGCCGCCAACGGCGAGCTGCACCGTGACACCTATTACTCGGTCGGCGGTGGTTTTGTCGTTGATCAGGCCCAGGCCGCCAGCGGTGTAGTGGACCTGGATCGCACCGAACTGCCTTACGATTTTTCCAGCGCCGAAGAGTTGCTCCAGTTGTGCCGCAGCCACAACCTGCGGGTGGCCGACTTGATGATGGCCAACGAAAAGGTCTGGCGTTCGGAAGACGAGATCCGTAGCGGCCTGATGAAGCTCTGGCGGGCCATGCAGGATTGCGTCGAGCAGGGTCTCAAGCATGAAGGCATCCTGCCGGGCGGTTTGAATGTTCGTCGGCGGGCGGCCAAGTTGCATCGCAGCCTGCAAGAGCTGAACAAACCCAATGTCATCGGCTCGACCCTCAGCGCCATGGAGTGGGTCAACCTGTTCGCCCTGGCGGTCAATGAAGAGAACGCCGCCGGTGGGCGCATGGTCACGGCGCCGACCAATGGCGCGGCGGGGATCATTCCGGCGGTGCTGCATTACTTCATGAAGTTCAGCGAAGCGGTCACCGACGCCAACGTCGTGGATTATTTCCTCGGTGCGGCGGCGGTCGGGATCCTGTGCAAGAAGAACGCATCGATTTCTGGCGCCGAAGTCGGTTGCCAGGGCGAAGTAGGATCGGCCTGCGCCATGGCGGCGGCGGGCCTGGCGGAAATTCTCGGGGCCACGCCGGAGCAACTGTGCAACGCGGCGGAAATCGGCCTGGAACACAACCTCGGCCTGACGTGCGACCCAGTGGGCGGCCTGGTGCAGGTGCCGTGCATCGAGCGCAATGCGATCGCCGCGGTCAAGGCCATCAACGCCGCCCAAATGGCCCTGCGCGGGGATGGCCAGCATTTCATCTCCCTGGACCGGGTGATCCGCACCATGCGTGATACCGGTGCCGACATGCATGACAAATACAAAGAGACCTCGCGCGGTGGTTTGGCGGTCAGTGCGGTGGAGTGCTGAATCGCGTTCTCGCATCCTCTGTAGCAAGGGGATTCTCTGTGGGAGCAAGGCTTGCCCGCGATGGCGGCAGTAGATTCAACATGGATGTCGACTGGCATACCGCCATCGCGAGCAAGCTTTGCTCCCACAGATGATTCCCTTTATCCACAAGAGCGAAAACCGCTCACAAAATGAACACCAATCTGCAAACGCGCCACCTTTTAGCGCGTCGCAAACAGACAAGCCCCCTGTTGTCGAGCCAGCCACTGAATCGCGCTCGACCGTCCGTCATCCGCACCTGTGGTGATACTCGTTGCGCAAGCGGCGCAGCCCAGTACCCACAAGTGCTACCGAACTGCTCACGGTCCGCTGTGGCAGGTGCCTGCCGCCATTGATGGCGCTCATAACCCGTACTCGATGTACGCCTTATTTAGACAGGTCGTGATGTCGTTTTCAGGATTTATTGAACGCGTATTCAATTTTAGGCATGGCAATTGCTCTATTGCTGTAAAGCCCAGCTCCTTTGTGAGAACGAGGGCAATAACCAATAAAAAGAGCCTCCGCCTGAGGCCATCACCCGCTTTGTGTGAGGAGATACCGCGATGACGACGTCCAACTCCGGGGCCCAACCCCAGAACCGTGCGCCTCAATCCATCGGCTTTTTGCTGCTGGACAATTTCACGCTGATTTCCCTGGCGTCCGCGGTAGAACCGCTACGCATGGCCAACCAACTGTCCGGTCGCGAGCTGTATCGCTGGACCACCCTTACGGTCGATGGCGGCCAGGTCTGGGCCAGCGACGGCTTGCAGATCACCCCCGACGCCTCGATGCACAAGGCGCCGGCCCTGGATACTGTCATCGTCTGTGGCGGCATCGGCATCCAGCGCACCGTGACCCGCGAACACGTGTCGTGGCTGCAGGGCCAGGCCCGCCAATCCCGTCGCCTCGGCGCGGTTTGTACCGGCAGTTGGGCCCTGGCCTGCGCCGGCCTGCTGGACGGCTTCGATTGCAGCGTGCACTGGGAATGCCTGGCGGCAATGCAGGAAGCTTTCCCACGGGTGTCGATGAGCACCCGTTTGTTCACCCTTGATCGCAACCGCTTCACCAGCTCCGGTGGCACCGCGCCGCTGGACATGATGCTGCACCTGATCAGCCGCGATCACGGTCGTGAACTGTCGGCAGCGATCTCGGAAATGTTTGTCTACGAGCGTATCCGCAACGAACAGGATCACCAGCGTGTGCCGCTCAAGCACATGCTCGGCACCAACCAGCCGAAGTTGCAGGAAATCGTCGCGCTGATGGAGGCCAACCTCGAAGAGCCGATCGACCTGGACGAGCTGGCGGTGTACGTCGCCGTGTCCCGGCGTCAGCTGGAGCGGTTATTCCAGAAATACCTGCACTGCTCGCCATCGCGCTATTACCTCAAGCTGCGGCTGATCCGTGCACGGCAACTGCTCAAGCAGACGCCGATGTCGATCATCGAAGTGGCCTCGGTGTGCGGCTTCGTCTCCACTCCGCACTTCTCCAAGTGCTACCGCGAATACTTCGGCATTCCGCCACGGGACGAGCGTGTCGGTTCCAACACCACGCAACAGGTGGCGATGATGCCGCTGCCGCAGGCGCTGGTACTGTCGCCATTGTCCGGCCCGCTGTCGGCGCTGAGCCAGGCGCGTAATGAATCGACGTTTGCCAGCGTGAGGCTCTAAGACCGCAGCGCCTTTATCGCGAGCAAGCTGGGGGGTATGGCTGGAGAGATAGGCCGGCTGTAAGGCCGTCTCGCGAGCAAGCTTTGCTCCCACAGATCTGATGGGTGTACGACCGGGGAGCCAGGCCGGCTGTAAGGCCGTCTCGCGAGCAAGCTTTGCTCCCACAGATCTGATGGGTGTACGACGGGGAGAGCCAGGTCGGCTACTAGGCCGCCTTGCGGCGGCCCACGGAGCAATGCTTGCGTTCGGGCATGCCGAGCCTAGGCGAGGCACCGAGTGGTGGGGCATAAGCGCTTTGGTTACTTTCGCCTGGGCCGGCATTCCGGCTTTTCGAAAGTGACCCGCCGTCAGGGCGGAACCCTAAGTGGCCGTTACCGCAGCAATGGATATGTACCCGGTCAACAAAATCCACAGGTTTTGTCAGGCGCTATGGTTTTGCTGGTAGTCCGTCAGAGCCGGCAACAGCTGCTTATCGATCGCCTGGCGCACCGCCGGCAGGATAGTGGCGCTGCTGGTGTACATCTCCTTGACCATCCGCCGCAATTCATTGGCACGGACAGTGTCCAGCCCCCGCACGGCGCACTCGCATGCCTGCTCGGCGGTGGAGCCACTGGGTATTTGCAGGCCCAGGGCCTTGAGATGGCCCAGCAGGTCTTCCTGGTCGATCAAATCGGCGTACATCATGACGCTTTTCCTTGTTCAGGGATTGGGGTCGTGTCTCGATTCTGGTAGCGACCCGAAGCGGCGGCAAGGGCAAATGGTCGCAATGTCATGAATGACTATGGAGGCGTCGTTTTCGGCTAACTTGCACGGGGCTGGACTGGGCACACTGACCTCAAGCTGAATCACGATGGTTTGGTCACCCTCGCGCGACAGCTCCTCCAGTAACGCAACCTGCCCCGATCCTGTCACGGCTTGATCGGGGATTTTTTTGCCTGTGAATCAGGGAAAGCTTGGATGTCTGGTGGATTGTCATCGCGAGCAAGCTCGCTCCCACATTAGATTTTGTGAACGACGCAGAACCCCTGTGGGAGCGAGCTTGCTCGCGATGAACGATGACGCGGTCTAGCGCTGCAACACCAGAATCCGCGACAACAACTCATCCCGATCCACATAGCACCCCTGGAAATGCCGGGCCCCGGAAGCCGGGTCGAAGGCATTGCGGGCGTGGAGCGTGCGGCGGTTGTCGAAGTACCAGAGCTGGCCGGGCTCGAGACGCTGTATCAGGCGAAATTGTGGCTCGCGGGTCAGGGCAATGAGGCGGCGGTAGGCGCGGTAAAGCTTGGGCATCTGCTCGACCGTGGTGTCGAACGGCCCACGCAGGAAGTTCGCCATGCGGATTTCCGAAACCTGGCCGAGGGCGTCCAGGGCGATGATGGGCGCCAGGCAGCGGTAGTCGCTGCGACGGTCCTTGTTGCGAAACTCCACCGGGATCCGGCACAGCGCGTCGAAGGCCTCGGGGTCTTCCTGGCGCAGCGCTTCAGCAATGGAAAACCCGTCGACAAAAATGCTCTCGCCGCCGTCGGCGTCATTCACCAGGCAATGCAGGAATTGCAGCCCCGGCTGCAATTCCCGGGTCGGCAAATCACTGTGCAGCGGCAGGTTGAAAGCGGTGTAGGCGTTGCTGTCGGCATCGGCCTTGGACTGCACATTGAACAGCACACCGAAGTTGCTCTCGCGAATAAAGGAAATGCGCTGGGCAATCCGTTTCAGCGAGCCGGGTTCGGTGGGTACGCCGCGCACCTGGGTCAGGCCGATGTCGCGCACCGCCAGCAACCATTGCAACAACGCATCGGTGTCGTCCATCAGCGCCGGGTAGTCGAACACTGGCAATTGCAGGTCGTGCCGCCACAGTTGGCGTCGGGGCTTGTTCGCCAGGCGCTCGGCTCGGGACTGATCATCGTAGGCGTGGGCGCGCAACCAGCCCGGATCGAAACGGCTCTGGTGGCCGTCCTGCCAGTCCACGCACAGGCAGCCTTCGTCATCGAGGTAGGTTGCGCGGGGGGTGATGTCTTCAGGGACGTCGACGATTTCCAGCACCTGCTCGCGGGTGACGCTGTAGACGCATTGAGGGCAAGGGCAGTTGTCCCGCAGCCACTGGTGATGAAAGGGGCTGGCCCGGCCATCGGCCCACGTCACTTGCACCCGGTCGGTCAACGGTGTGGCGGCGGTCAATGGGGAGATCAGGGGGTAACGGCGGAAGTCGGCAAAGGCGGCGGCGGTGTTCATGGCGATCTCCTGTTCGCGGCCTATCGGGGGAGAGGCAGGGCGATGATCCGGCCGATGTACAGCGGCGGCGGCAGGTCGGATTGTTCGTCGAGCAGGGCGCTGAGCCGGCCCAGGGCCTGTTCGGTGAAAGGCGCCGAGCGCGGGCCGGCCAGGTCGACGTGCAGCAGCATCTGTTCATTGCCGGCCAGCTCTTTATCACCGCCGACCAGATGCAGGCTGTGGTAGAGGTGCAGGCGTTTGGCGTCGTGGCCGATGATGTGCGTATGCACCTCGACATGAGCGTCGAGCTTCACTTCGTGCAGGTAGTTCAGGTGCAGTTCGAGGGTGAACAACGAGTGGCCGCTGGCTTCGCGGTTCTGGCTGTCCAGGCCGAGCCGGTCCATCAGCGCGTCGGTGGCGTAGCTGAAGATCAGCAGGTAGAAGGCATCGCGCAGGTGGCCGTTGTAATCGACCCATTCGGGGAGGATGCGGGTTTGGTAGGTGGTGAGGGTGGGCATGGCTGTCTCCGAGCATGATCGTTCCCACGCTCTGCGTGGGAACGCCTCTTGTGACGCTCTGCGTCACGCTTCATTCGGAACGCGGAGCGTCCCGGGCTGCATTCCCACGCAGAGCATGGGAACGATCAGTTACTCGGCAAAGGTCATCCCATGCTTTTCTTTGGTGGTCTTCACCGCCTCCAGCACCGCCAGCAGGCAATCATCACGATAGCGCTCCAGGGCCGAGATGCTGTGGCTGCCCAATTGCGCGCTCGTGCCGTCCACCACGTCGTCGATCAGCTTCTCGGTCAACTCAGGCGCTGGCAGGTAAGTCCACGGCAGTTGCAGCGCCGGGCCGAACTGGGCCATGAAGTGCCGCATGCCGGCATCGCCGCCGGCCAGGGTGTAGGTCAGGAACGTGCCCATGAACGACCAGCGCAAGCCGGCACCGAAACGGATCGCATCGTCGATTTCTCCGGTGGTCGCTACCCCGTCGTTGACCAGGTGCAGGGCTTCGCGCCACAGCGCTTCGAGCAGGCGGTCGGCAATGAAACCGGGCACTTCCTTGCGCACATGCAGTGGCCGCATGCCGAGGGATTCGTATACCTGCATCGCCGCCTGCACGGCTTCGGGCGCGGTGTTTTTGCCGCCGACCACTTCCACCAGCGGCAACAGGTAGACCGGGTTGAACGGGTGCCCGACCACGCAGCGCTCCGGATGGGTGGCGCCTTCGTAGAATTCGCTCGGCAGCAGCCCCGAGGTACTGGAACCGATCAACGCGTTCGGCTTGGCGGCGGCACTGATCTGGCCGTGCAATTCGAGTTTCAACTCCAGGCGCTCGGGGGCGCTTTCCTGAATGAAGTCGGCGTCGCGCACGCATTCTTCGATGGTTGCGACAAAGCGCAGCCGATCTTGCGAAGCTCCGGGTGCCAGGCCTTGTTTTTCCAGGGCGCCCCAGGCGTTGGCGACGCGCTTGCGCAACGCCGCTTCGGCACCTGGTGCCGGATCCCAGGCGACAACGTCCAGGCCATGGGCCAGGGCCCGGCTGACCCAGCCGCTGCCGATCACACCGCTGCCCAGGGCGGCGAAAGTCTTGATGTCGGTGATAAAGCTCATGGTGATTTCCTGAAAAATAGTTCGGTGATCTCCTGTGGGAGCAGGGCTTGCCCGCGATGGCGGCAGTAGGTTCAACGGGGATGTCGACTGACATACCGTTATCGCGGGCAAGCCTTGCTCCCACAGGTTGTGCCCCCAATAGGGGAAGTTGGTGTCGGCTCAGCCGCGCTGGGTCAGCCCCATTTTCTTGCGACCTTCAGCCGGGGTCAGCACGCGGGCGCCGAGGCGGCTGAGGATCTCGCCAGCGCGCTCCACCAGTTGGCCGTTGGTAGCGAGTACGCCTTTGTCCAGCCAGAGGTTGTCTTCCAGCCCAACCCGCACGTTGCCGCCCAACAGCACCGCCTGGGCGGCCATCGGCATTTGCATGCGGCCGATGCCGAAGCCGGCCCACACCGCGTCCGCCGGCAGGTTGTCGACCATGGCTTTCATGGTGGTGGTGTCGGCCGGCGCGCCCCACGGGATGCCCAGGCAGAGTTGGAACAGCGGGTTTTCCAGCAGGCCTTCCTTGATCAGTTGCTTGGCGAACCACAGATGACCGGTGTCGAAGATCTCCAGCTCGGCCTTGACCCCCAGCTCAGTGATGCGCTTGGCGCCGGCCCGCAGTTGCGCCGGGGTGGAGACGTAAATGGTGTCGCCGTCGCCGAAGTTCAGGGTGCCGCAATCCAGCGTGCAGATTTCCGGCAACAGCTCTTCGACGTGGGCCAGGCGGGTCAGCGGACCGACCAGGTCGGTGTTGGGACCGAACTCCATCGGCCGTTCGCCCGCACCGATCTCCAGGTCGCCGCCCATGCCGGCGGTGAGGTTGACGATGATGTCCACGTCCGCTTCACGGATGCGCTCCATCACCTCGCGGTACAGCGCCACGTCGCGGCTGAACTTGCCGGTCTGCGGATCGCGGACGTGGCAATGGACCACCGTGGCCCCGGCCTTCGCCGCCTCGACGGCAGCGGCGGCGATCTGTTTCGGGGTGACCGGTACGTGAGGGCTCTTGGCGGTCGTGTCGCCAGCACCGGTGAGTGCGCAGGTGATGATGACGTCGTGGTTCATGGTGCGGATTCCTTCAGGCGTGGTGAGTCACTGCACAGCCCTTTGGTGCTGCGCAGATGGATAGCGGTTGCTCAGTTACTGGTCAGTTTCAGGTTGTCGGCGGCGGGCTTGCCGTCGAAGGTGGTGACGCCTTCGAGCCAACGCTGCTTGTCTTGCGGATGATCCTTGAGCCATTGCCGGGCCGATTCGAGCGGGTCCTTGTGATCGAGCAACGGCTGCATCATCCGGCTCTCATCTTCGGCGCTGAACGTCAGGTTGCTCAGCAAGCGACCGACGTTCGGGCATTGTTGGGCGTAGTCCGGCGCGGTGACGGTCCACACGGTGGCCATGCCTTCGTTCGGACCGAGGGCGTCGTCGCTGCCGGTGAGGTAGGTCATTTGCACGTTGACGTTCATCGGGTGCGGTGCCCAGCCGAAGAACACCACGGCTTCCTTGCGGCGCACGGCGCGGTCCACGGCGGCGAGCATGCCGGCTTCGCTGGACTCCACCAGCTGGAACTTACGCAGGCCGAACTGGTTCTTGGCGATCATTGCCTTGATCTGGGTATTGGCGCCGGAGCCGGGCTCGATGCCGTAGATCTTGCCGCCCAACTCTTTTTCGAATTTGGCGATGTCGGCGAAGGTTTTCAGGCCCTTGTCGGCCAGGTAGGTCGGCACGGCCAGGGTCGCGCGGGCGTCCTTGAGGCTTGGCTGCTCCAGCACCTTGACCTGCTTGGCCTCGACGAACGGGGTGATGGTCTGGGTCATCAACGGGTTCCAGTAGCCCAGGAACAGGTCCAGGCGCTGGTCGCGGATGCCGGCGAAGATGATTTGCTGGGAGGCGCTGGTTTGCTTGGTCTTGTAGCCGAGGCCGTCGAGCATCACTTGGGTCAGGGCGCTGGTGGCGATGACGTCGGTCCAGTTGACCACGCCCAGGCGCACGTTCTGGCACGCGGCGGGCTCGGCAGCCATGGCGGCGCCATTGAGCAAAGTGGTACCGCAAAGTGCAAGTACACAGGAGCTGATCAGTCGTTTCATGTCGGGTTCCTCGGCAGCTTATTGTTATGGGTTCCGGCATCTGCGCACCGGTGATGCCAAGTTACGCAGCCCGGCGCCTGGCAAAACGCACAGCGGCGACGTGCTCTTGCACTGCAGCGACTCTTGAACGGCCGTTGCAACTGGCGTATCAAGGTCCGCACGCTACCCGCCAACCGAGTGCGCTCCATGTCCCAGGATTTCTACTTTTTGTTGCTGCCGGGTTTTTCGGCCATCGGTTTCATTTCGGCCATCGAGCCTTTGCGGGTCGCCAATCGGTTTCGTGGCGAGCTATACCGCTGGCATGTGCTGAGTGTCGATGGCGGGCCGGTGCTGGCGAGCAATGGCATGTCGGTCAACGCCGATGCCGCACTGGAGCCCTTGAAGAAAGGCGCGACCCTCTGGGTGGTGGCCGGGTTCGAGCCGCTGAAATTCGCCACCCCGGCGCTGGAGCGCTGGCTGCATCGGCTGGACAACGAAGGCGTGACCTTGGGCGGCATCGACACCGGCAGTGTGGTGCTGGCCGAGGCGGGGCTGTTGGAAGGGCACCGCGTGACCTTGCATTGGGAAGCGATCGAGGCGTTCAAGGAGTCCTATCCACAACTCAGCGTGACCCAGGAACTGTTCGAAATCGACCGTCGCCGCATCACTTGCGCGGGCGGCACTGCGTCCATCGATCTGATGCTGGACCTGATCGGCCAGGCCCACGGTTCGGAATTGGCGATCCAGGTCAGCGAGCAGTTCGTGCTCGGCCGCATCCGCCCGCGCAAAGACCACCAGCGCATGGAAATCGCCAACCGCTATGGCATTCGCAACAAGAAGCTGGTGCACGTCATAGGCGAGATGGAAACCCACAGCGAACCGCCCCTGAGCACCTTGGCGCTGGCCGAATCGATCAACGTCACCCGTCGCCAGCTCGAACGCCTGTTCCGCCTGCACCTGAACGACACCCCGAGCAACTTCTACCTGCGCCTGCGCCTGGAGAAGGCCCGGCAGCTGCTGCGCCAGACCGACATGAGTGTGTTGGAAGTGAGCATCGCCTGCGGCTTTGAGTCACCGTCGTACTTCACCCGCAGCTATCGGGCACGGTTCGAGCGCTGCCCGCGGGAGGATCGACGACGGCAGGGGGATGGGCGGGAACTGGTTTGACAGGCTTTTATACTCAATTATACTCGCGACTATAAATTATACCTGTCGCCATAATTGAGTATAAAACCATGTCCAAGCATCCCGGTTTTGTCTTCAGGCGCCCCGATCTGGCCCGCAATATTGTCGATGGGCTGGCCGGCGCCGGGATCCAGGATTACACCTCAGGCCTGTTCCTGGCCGCGCCAAGGCGTACCGGAAAAAGTACGTTCCTGCGCGAAGACTTGATTCCCGAATGCGAGACGCGAGGTTGGCTTGCGGTCTACGTCGACCTTTGGGCAAACAAGGAGAAGGACCCTGCCGACCTGATCGCCTCGGCCATCGCCGGCGCACTGGTGCCTTATGAAAAGGGCATCCGCAAGCTCGCCAAATCCATGGGTATCGACAAACTCAGCTTCTTGCGCACGTTGTCCTGGGATTTCAGCCAGCCGCAACTGCCCGAAGGGGCGACGCTGACCCAGGCGCTGGAGCTGTTGCACCGTGCCGCGGGTAAAACCGTGGTGCTGGTGATCGACGAAGCCCAGCATGCATTGACCACCGAGGCCGGGGTCAACGCGATGTTCGGCCTCAAGGCTGCCCGTGACCAGCTCAACCAGGGACGTGAGGGGGATGCCAGCGGCCTGCGGCTGGTGTTCACCGGCTCCAATCGCGACAAGCTCGCCCACTTGGTATTGAGCCGCAACCAACCGTTCTACGGGTCCAGCATCACGCCGTTTCCGTTGTTGGGCAAAGCCTTCACCCAAGCCTATACCGCTCATTTGAACGCACACCTGGCCCAGACCAACCAGTTCAATGCCGATGATCTCGACCAGGCTTTTGAGCTGGTGGGGCGCCGTCCCGAGATGTTGCGCAGCGTCATCGGCGAAATTGCCCTGGAGCTGGGTGAGGCGAGCCAGTTGGGTGAATTGCTGCGCAGCAGCGCCGAAATGCTGCGCGCCGGCGTCTGGACCGAGTTCGAGAGCGCCTGGAACGCCCTGACGGTGCCGCAGCGCGCCGTGTTGCAGGTCATGGCCGAGCGCTCGCAGAACAACGAACCCTTCGCGCCCTTCACCGATTCAACGCTGGAGGCGGTGGGCAAGGCGCTGAGGACCATGGGAAGCGAAGTCGTGCCCGGTACCCAGACCATCCAATCCTGTATTGATGCGCTGCGTGAAAAGGAATTGGTGTGGAAGTCCAACCGGGGTGGTTATGCGCTGGAGGACAAGGCGTTTGCCGATTGGTTGAAGGGGTATCGCAAGCAACAGAATCGGTCCTGACCCGATTGGCGGTCGAGCATAGTGACCTGTGTGGAGAGGGGGTTTTGTGGGAGCAAAGCTTGCTCGCGAAACAGTCGACTCGGTTTCTGAAGGACCGCATCGCCTCCATCGCGGGCAAGCCTTGCTCCCACAAAAAATTCCATGACTATAGGTACGGTGTTCGGCTGGAAAAGGTCTATTTCTTCATCAGCGCCGAACACGCCGCCTTGTACGCCTCATGCTGATACTTGTTCAGCGTCGCCGGCAGGGCGAAGTCATGTTTCTTGCTTTGTGCATTGATGGTCTGCGGCGACAGCAGCGTCACCTCGCAACCGTCCAGCAACTGGAAGACCCCTTCGATCTTGAACGTCGTCGGCCCACCGGCGAACTCGCCTTTCTTGCTGCGCTTTTTGATGGCGATGCGTTCGATACCGTTATCCGTCACGAACGCTCGGACCTGAGCAGCAAACGCCTTGACGTTGGCGGCTTCGTCATCGTCGTCCAGGGCGATTTTCTTGGTGTTCAGCGGGACGTGGCTCAACGCCTGTTGATCCAGCGAGGCAACGGCGATGATCGCTTCGCTGCCTTTGATTTCGATGCCGCACGTTTTCATGTGAATCCTTTTGCTGGAGGGTGGCGTGCAGCTTACAGCTCCAACTGGTCAGCATGGATACCAAAGGCCGCAGCAATTTTTTTGCGGGTGGCTCGGCGAGGCTTGGCGACCGACTCTTGCTGGGCAAACGCCGGTTGAGAAATACCCAGGCGCCTGGCGACTTCATCTTGAGTCAGGTTCAGGTGTTCGCGCCAGGCACGAATGGGCGTGGCGCCATCGACGATGCGGCTGACGACTTCATGGGGAATCAGATCGGGTTCCAGTTTCTGCGCGACGTATTGGGCATATGGAATGACCACAAATGCCGGATGCCCGTCTGCGTCATTGATGATCTGAATATCAGTAGGTACGTTCATCGCGTTTCCTGACCTCTTGAATGCTGACGATCTTGATCGCCCCGTCCCAATCGAACATGACTCGATAGCGGCCTACCCGAAGGCGATAGGCGTAGTCATGGCCGACAAGCGCTTTGACGTTCGCCGCGTCGGGCATCTGGGCGAGCGCCGTAACGGCGTCCCGAACCTGGGCCTGATGGGCAGAATGCAATTTCAGAAGCTGCTTAACGGCTTTTCTGGTCCAGTGGATGGTGTTCATGAAAGGATATAAGTCTTTTATAAGTTTTGCGAATCCTGACTTATATCCCCTCCAGGGCCAACGCATGAAAGGTGTCTGAATATTGCCCTCAGTCTTGCCCAATCGACTCCAAAAACTCCGACCGATCATCGCTCACCTGGGCCATGCAGTCGTTTTCGGCGATTTTGTAGGCTTCGCTGCCGGGTTTGGCCGGGAAGGCGGCGATGGCGCAGTCGGCGTCGCGCTGTTTTTGCCACAGTTGCTGGGCGGTCTTGACCTTGGTGGTGATGTCGTTGAGCTGGGCCTTGTCGCTGGCGTAGCGGGTTTGCAGGCGCTCAAAGAGGCTTTGCAGGTTTTCGCCCAGCAATTGTTCGGCGGCGGTTTTGCCGTAGACCGAGCAGGCCAGGGTCTGGACGTCGTTTTCAACTTCGTCGCAGGGGTTGGGTTCGGTGTCTTCGGTCGCATGTGCGACGGTGCTGATCAGTGCCAAAGCCAGGAAGAGTGATTTCATCGCGTTGCCGCTCGAGTCCAGTGAAAACCAGTGATGCGGCGGATTCTGGCGCAAGCGTCGGCTAAAGAACAGACGGGTAGGGTGGGCCTGTTGTAGTCCATTGTCGTGGATTGACGCTTTCGGCAATTCCCCTGTCGTTTTTGCACCGGGTCGCCACGGCCCTCAGGCATATGCTGGCCCCAAAGCGCCGGCACACGATTCGGCGCATGAATCGCTGACAAAAGGGGACTGCCTGATGAGCCCAGCCGAATTGCACGCCGACAGCATCGTTATCGACGGGCTGATCATTGCCAAGTGGAACCGCGACCTGTTCGAAGACATGCGCAAGGGCGGTCTGACCGCAGCCAACTGCACCGTGTCGGTGTGGGAAGGTTTCCAGGCCACCATCAACAACATCGCCGCGAGCCAGAAACTGATCCGCGAGAACAGCGACCTGGTGATCCCGGTGAAAACCACCGCCGACATCCGTCGCGCCAAGGAACAGGGCAAGACCGGCATCATCTTCGGTTTCCAGAACGCCCATGCCTTCGAAGACCAACTCGGCTACGTCGAGATCTTCAAGCAACTGGGCGTGGGTGTGGTGCAGATGTGCTACAACACCCAGAATCTGGTCGGCACCGGTTGCTATGAACGCGACGGCGGCCTGTCGGGCTTCGGTCGCGAAATCGTCGCCGAGATGAACCGGGTCGGCATCATGTGCGACCTGTCCCACGTCGGTTCCAAGACCTCCGAAGAGGTCATCCTCGAATCGAAGAAGCCAGTGTGCTACTCCCACTGCCTGCCGTCCGGCCTGAAAGAACACCCGCGTAACAAGTCCGATGAAGAGCTGAAGTTCATTGCCGATCACGGCGGTTTCGTCGGCGTGACCATGTTCGCGCCGTTCCTGGCCAAGGGCATCGATTCGACCATCGACGACTACGCCGAAGCCATCGAATACACCATGAACATCGTTGGTGAAGACGCCATCGGCATCGGCACCGATTTCACCCAGGGCCACGGCCAGGACTTCTTCGAAATGCTGACCCACGACAAGGGCTACGCCCGTCGTCTGACCAGCTTCGGCAAGATCATCAACCCTCTGGGCATCCGCACCGTGGGCGAGTTCCCGAACCTCACCGAGACGCTGCTCAAGCGCGGCCATCCTGAGCGGGTAGTGCGCAAGATCATGGGCGAAAACTGGGTCAGCGTCTTGAAAGACGTCTGGGGCGAATAAAACGCCACCGTACCGCCAATCCTCTACCTGCGGCCCTCTGCGCCGCAGGCAATACCACGAATTTCCGGAGTCAAGTTTTCATGGCCAAGATCGCCCCGCAACTGCCTATCGAAGTCGACAGCGAAACCGGTGTCTGGACCTCCGACGCCCTGCCGATGCTGTACGTGCCACGGCACTTTTTCGTCAACAACCACATGGGCATCGAAGAAGTATTGGGCGCCGACGCCTACGCCGAGATTCTCTACAAGGCCGGCTACAAATCCGCCTGGCACTGGTGTGAAAAAGAAGCCGAATGCCATGGCCTGGAAGGCGTCGCGGTGTTCGAGCACTACATGAAGCGCCTGTCGCAGCGTGGC
The DNA here is from genome assembly GCF_018325865.1 of Pseudomonas sp. St386. Lineage (NCBI taxonomy): Bacteria > Pseudomonadati > Pseudomonadota > Gammaproteobacteria > Pseudomonadales > Pseudomonadaceae > Pseudomonas > Pseudomonas sp. St386. The sequence goes on along the minus strand of NZ_AP021900.1, from coordinate 6,313,125 downwards.
TGGGGCCTGTTCAAGATCCAGGACATCGACCTGGACAAAGGCACCGCCAGCGTCAAGCTCGAACACTCGGCATTCGTCTATGTGTACGGCAAGGTCGGGCGCAAGGTCGACTACATGTTCACTGGCTGGTTCGCCGGTGCCATGGACCAGATCCTCGCCGCTCGCGGCAGCAAGATCCGCACCGTGGCCGAGCAGGTCTACGGCGGTTCCGAAGAAGGCCACGACGACGGCCTGTTCATCGTCAAGCCGTTGTAAGTCGAGGATCGCACCATGGCTTTTGAAGCAATGTTCCAGCCGATCCAGATCGGCAAGCTGACCATCCGCAACCGCGTGCTCAGCACCGCGCACGCCGAGGTCTACGCCACCGACGGCGGCATGACCACCGACCGGTACGTGAAGTATTACGAAGAGAAGGCCAAGGGCGGCATCGGCCTGGCGATCTGCGGTGGCTCGTCCGTGGTCGCCATCGACAGCCCGCAGGAATGGTGGAGTTCGGTGAACCTGTCCACCGACCGCATCATTCCGCACTTCCAGAACCTGGCCGACGCCATGCACAAGCATGGCGCCAAGATCATGATCCAGATTACCCACATGGGCCGTCGCTCGCGTTGGGACGGTTTCAACTGGCCGACCCTGATGTCGCCGTCCGGTGTGCGTGAGCCGGTGCACCGCGCCACCTGCAAGACCATCGAGCCGGAAGAGATCTGGCGGGTGATCGGCAACTACGCCCAGGCCGCACGGCGCGCCAAGGCCGGTGGCCTGGACGGCGTCGAGCTGTCCGCCGTACACCAGCACATGATCGACCAGTTCTGGAGCCCGCGGGTCAACAAGCGTACCGACGAATGGGGCGGCACCTTCGAAGGCCGCATGAAGTTCGGCCTGGAAGTGTTGAAAGCCGTGCGCGCCGAGGTCGGTGACGACTTCTGCGTGGGCATGCGCCTGTGCGGCGACGAGTTCCACCCGGACGGCTTGTCCCACGAGGACATGAAGCAGATCGCCAAGTATTACGATGACACCGGCATGCTGGATTTCATCGGCGTGGTGGGCTCGGGTTGCGACACTCACAACACCCTGGCTAACGTCATCCCGAATATGAGTTATCCACCGGAGCCGTTCCTGCACCTGGCCGCCGGTATCAAGGAAGTGGTCAAGGTTCCGGTTTTGCACGCGCAGAACATCAAGGACCCGAACCAGGCCACGCGGATCCTGGAGGGCGGTTACGTCGACATGGTCGGCATGACCCGCGCCCACATCGCCGACCCGCACCTGATCGCCAAGATCAAGATGGGCCAGATCGACCAGATCAAGCAGTGCGTCGGCGCCAACTACTGCATCGACCGCCAGTACCAGGGCCTGGACGTGCTGTGCATCCAGAACGCCGCGACGTCCCGTGAATACATGGGAGTGCCGCACATCATCGAGAAGTCCACCGGGCCGAAACGCAAGGTGGTCGTCGTGGGTGCCGGCCCGGCTGGGATGGAAGCGGCGCGTGTGGCCGCCGAACGTGGGCACGACGTGACCCTGTTCGAGAAAAAAGAATTCATCGGCGGGCAGATCACCACCGCCTCGAAAGCCCCGCAACGGGACCAGATCGCCGGTATTACCCGCTGGTTCCAACTGGAGCTGGCGCGGTTGAAAGTCGACCTGCGTCTGGGCGTGGCGGCTGATGCGGCAACCATCATGGACTTGCGTCCGGACGTGGTGGTGCTGGCCGTCGGCGGGCATCCGTACCTGGAGCAGAACGAGCACTGGGGCGCCGCCGAAGGGCTGGTGGTCAGCAGCTGGGACGTGCTCGACGGCAAGGTTGCACCGGGCAAGAACGTACTGGTCTACGACACCATTTGCGAGTTCACCGGCATGTCGGTGGCCGACTTCCTCGCCGACAAGGGCAGCCAGGTCGAGATCGTCACCGACGACATCAAGCCGGGCGTGGCGATTGGCGGGACGTCGTTCCCCACCTACTACCGCAGCATGTACCCCAAGGAAGTGATCATGACCGGGGACATGATGCTGGAGAAGGTCTACCGCGAAGGCGACAAGCTGGTGGCGGTGCTGGAGAACGAATACACCGGTGCCAAGGAAGAGCGCGTGGTGGACCAGGTGGTGGTGGAAAACGGCGTGCGGCCGGACGAGGAAATCTACTACGCGCTCAAGGAAGGTTCGCGCAACAAGGGCCAGATCGACGTTGAAGCCCTGTTCGCGATCAAGCCCCAGCCGTGCCTGGAGCAGAGTGGCGAAGGCTACCTGCTGTTCCGCATCGGCGACTGCGTGGCCCAGCGTAATACCCACGCGGCCATCTACGACGCCCTGCGGTTGTGCAAGGATTTCTAACGGCTTGTGGATAACCCTGTGGGAGCGAGCTTGCTCGCGATAGCGGTGGATCAGTCGACATTTATGTTGGATCTGAGTCCGTCTTCGCGAGCAAGCTCGCTCCCACAGGGATCGAGCAAGACATCCAGGTTTCTGTGCCTGCAAGACCTGAGGTCTTTGGGAGCTTCACCATGTTGAACACCCTTCTTCCCATCCTGCTGTTTGCTGCCCTGGGCCTCGCGGTCCTTGGCGCCTTGCGGCGGGTGAACATGTGGCGCCGTGGACGACCGGCCAAGGTCGACCTGATCGGTGGTCTCTTCGCCATGCCCAAGCGCTATATGGTGGATTTGCACCATGTGGTGGCGCGGGACAAATACATTGCCAATACCCACGTGGCCACGGCTGGTGGTGCGGTGGCGTCGGTGGTGCTGGCGATCCTGGTCCACGGTTTTGGCCTGCATAATCGCTTCCTCGGCTATGCGTTGCTGTTGATGTCGGCCGTGATGTTCGTCGGTGCGATCTTCGTCTACCTGCGTCGGCGCAATCCGCCGGCCCGTTTGTCCAAGGGCCCCTGGATGCGCCTGCCGAAAAGCCTGCTGGCCTTCTCGGCGTCGTTCTTCCTGGTGACCCTGCCGGTGGCGGGCATCCTCCCGGAAAACTTCGGCGGTTGGCTGGTGGCGGCGGTCCTGGGTGTCGGCGTGCTGTGGGGCGTGTCGGAGTTGTTCTTCGGCATGACCTGGGGCGGGCCAATGAAACATGCCTTCGCCGGTGCCCTGCACCTGGCCTGGCACCGCCGAGCCGAGCGCTTTGGTGGCGGTCGTTCCACCGGTCTGAAGCCGTTGGACTTGAACGACCCTAGCGCACCGCTGGGCGTTGAGAAACCCAAGGATTTCACCTGGAACCAACTGTTGGGCTTCGATGCCTGCGTGCAGTGCGGCAAGTGTGAAGCTGCCTGCCCGGCGTTCGCTGCCGGCCAGCCGCTGAACCCGAAAAAGCTCATCCAGGACATGGTCGTCGGCCTGGCCGGCGGCACCGATGCGAAATTCGCCGGCAGCCCCTATCCAGGTAAACCGGTGGGCGAGCACAGCGGCAACCCACATCAGCCGATCGTCAACGGCCTGGTGGACGCCGAGACCCTGTGGTCCTGCACCACCTGCCGGGCGTGCGTCGAGGAATGCCCGATGATGATCGAGCACGTCGACGCCATCGTCGACATGCGCCGCCACCTGACCCTGGAAAAAGGCGCGACGCCGAACAAGGGCGCCGAGGTGCTGGAAAACCTCATCGCCACCGACAACCCTGGCGGCTTCGCCCCGGGCGGGCGGATGAACTGGGCGGCGGACTTGAACCTCAATCTGCTCAGCGAGAAGAAATCCACCGACGTGCTGTTCTGGGTCGGCGACGGTGCTTTCGACATGCGCAACCAGCGCACCTTGCGCGCCTTCGTCAAAGTGCTCAAGGCGGCGAAAATCGACTTCGCCGTGCTCGGCCTCGAAGAGCGCGACAGCGGCGACGTGGCCCGGCGCCTGGGTGATGAGGCGACGTTCCAGCTGTTGGCCAAGCGCAATATCCAGACCCTGGCCAAATACAGCTTCAACCGCATCGTCACCTGCGACCCCCACAGTTTCCACGTGCTGAAAAACGAATACGGCGCCTTCGATGGCAACTACCTGGTGCAGCACCACAGCACCTACATGGCGGAAATCATCGATGCCGGTGCCCTCAACCTCGGCCAGCACAAGGGCGACAGCGTGACCTATCACGACCCGTGCTACCTGGGCCGCTACAACGGCGAATACGAGGCGCCGCGCCAGGTGTTGCGTGCGCTGGGTATCGAGGTCAAGGAGATGCAACGTTCCGGTTTCCGTTCGCGTTGCTGCGGCGGTGGCGGCGGTGCGCCGATCACCGACATTCCGGGCAAGCAGCGGATCCCTGACATGCGCATGGACGACATCCGCGAAACCGGCGCCGAACTGGTGGCCGTGGGTTGTCCACAGTGCACCGCGATGCTGGAAGGCGTGGTCGAACCGCGGCCAATGATCAAGGACATCGCCGAACTGGTGGCCGACGCGCTGCTGGAAGACGCGGCCCCGAGCAAACCGGTAACCCCGGCCAAACGTGAACCCGCGGAGGTGCATTAATGAGTGACATCATCCGCCGCGACCCCCGCGCCGAGTGGATCGCCCGCAACCGCCTGCACCCGCTGCACGCGGCCATGCAACCGGTGCAGCACAGCTGGATGGGGCCCAACGGCATCATCCGCAAGAATGTCCATGGCGTCGGTTTCATCGGCCCCAATGGCATCAAGCGCATCGACCGCAGCGGCGCCCAGCAGGGTGGCGCGACCAAGCGTACCGCCGCCGCTGAAGTGCAACTGCCGCTGCATCAGGTGCCGCAACCTGCGTTCTACATCAGTGTGGTGCCGGACATGGTCGGTGGCCGCTTGAGCAGCCACGACCGCGATCTGCTGGGCCTGGCCCATCAGCTTGCCGGCAGCGAAGGCGCGGTGCTGGCGGTGGTCTTCGGCGAACACAAGGAAAACGCCTTCGCCACGGCCGGTGTCGACCGCTTGCTGGTGCTCGATGGCGAAGAATTCAGCGGTTATGCACCGGAACAACGGGTGCAAGGCCTGCGGGCTGTGGATAACCAATTCAGCCCGCGCCATTGGCTATTGCCTGACAGCCGTACTGGTGGCGGCGAACTGGGCCGGCGTTTGGCTGCGACCCTGGGCGAACGCCCGGCCACGCGGGTCTGGCAGGTCAAGGGTGAAGAGTGCATCGGCCGCGCCGGTGCCGGCTTGCAAGACCTGGCCCGACCATTGGCGCGCTTGATCCTGGCGGCGGCCGAATGCGCCGAACCGGTCAGCGAAACCCGCCACGAAGCCTTACCGGTGGAGTTATCCACAAGCGTGGTTCGCAGCTTGTCGCGTATCGAAGACCTCGGCGCGGTGGCGGTGGACCCGGGTGCGATCCCGATGGCCGAAGCCGAATTCATTTTCTCCGGCGGCAATGGGGTCAAGGACTGGGCGCTGTTCCACCAGACCGCTGCGGCCCTGGGCGCCACTGAAGGCGCTTCGCGGGTGGCGGTGGACGACGGCTTTATGGCTCGCGATCGCCAGGTCGGTGCGTCCGGCACCTGGGTTACGGCGCGGGTCTACGTGGCCGTGGGGATTTCCGGGGCGATCCAGCACCTGCAGGGCATTGGCGCCTGCGACAAGGTGGTGGCAATCAACCTCGATCCGGGTTGCGACATGATCAAACGGGCGGACCTGTCGGTGATCGGTGACAGCGCGGCGATTCTCCAGGCCTTGATCGCGGCGGTAGAGGCTTACCGCAACGAAGCCAAGCGCGATGCGGCTTAAGAAGGATAAGTTGATGAGTACCCAAGTGATCAGCCTCGTGTCCATCGGCGCCCACCCCACTTCCGGGCGACCCCGGCGCGCCGAACAGGACGCCCGGGCCGTGGAGCTGGGCCTGCAACTGGCCGGCAGCGACCTGCAAGTGCTGCACGCCGGCGATGTGGCCGAACCGGCCCTGCGCGCCTACCTGGGCATGGGCCTGGATGAATTGCACGTGCTGGAAAGCCCTGTCGGCGCGGACGCTCTGCCGGCCCTGACCGATTACCTGCGTGACGCTGGAGCCCAAGTGGTGCTCACCGGCAGCCAGGCCGAAACCGGTGAAGGTTCGGGCATGTTGCCGTTCCTGCTGGCCGAGAATCTTGGTTGGCCGTTGGTGGTGGGGCTGGCCCAGGTCGAGTCCATCGACGGCGGCGTGGCCCTGGTACTGCAAGCCTTGCCTCGAGGCCAACGACGCCGTCTCAAAGTGCGCCTGCCGTTCCTGGCCACTGTGGATAACGCTGCGCCAAAACCTCGGCAAAGCGCCTACGGCCCGGCCCGGCGCGGGGCGTTGCATGGCGAGGAAGTCGAGGTAATCGACGACACATTGCTGGCGGTGGCAACCCTGCAACCGGCCAAGCCACGCCCCAAACGCTTGAAAGTGATCAAGGCCAAGAGCGGCGCCGACCGCATGAAAGCCGCCACGGCCAAGGCCAGCGGCGGAGGCGGGCAAGTGCTCAAGGGCGTGAGCGCGGAGGCGGGGGCGGAGGCGATTCTCAAGCTGTTGGTGGAGGAAGGGGTGGTTCGCTGACCTCAAGTACCCCCTGACCCCTTGTGGGAGCAAAGCTTGCTCGCGATCCAGGCGCCTCGGCACTTAAGAGATCAAGGCGTTTTCATCGCGAGCAAGCTTTGCTCCCACAGGGCTAGCTCCCACAAAAAATAGGCATGGTGGGTTACCCACAATCCCTGTGCGCGCTTCTGTGGATAACCTGTTCGCCCCTCGCTGCACCCTATGCAAAACAGGCCCTCCAGGCCTGCGCTCAAAAAATAGTCAGCCTAACCCACGGTTTTTATTGGCTTTTGCCTGTGAGTAGTTATTCGCTCCAGCCGAAACTTGCCCCCAATCTCTGTTGGCGCTTCTGTGGATAAGATGTTCGCTCTACGCTGCAAGCCATACGAACCGGGGTCTTCAGTAAGTTGATCATAAAATGATCAATTAGCCATTTTTATAAGGAAAACCTCCGGAAAACCTCGATTTACAAGTTGTCCGAAGGGTTTTCCACAGAATCGTCAGAATTACCCCCAAACACTGTTGGCGCTTCTGTGGATAAGGTGTTCGCTTACCGCCACACGCCTTGCCAGGCATGGCTTGCAGCTATTTGATCAAAAAATAACCGATAGGCCGGTAAAACCGTCATTGTTCATAAGTCACGGTTTTTATTCACTTTGCCGGTGGAAAAATGCCGGACATACGCACACTTGTCCCCATTTGCTGTGGGTGGTCATGTGGTTAACTTGTTCGCCAAATGCTGCAAGCCACGGCGGGCATAGCGCAAATCGCGATAGATCAAATTTCATACAGTTCTAAGTCACACCCTTGACGAGGGTCTGTGGGCTGTCTTCACTCCATGGCACAAGGACATCGCCACTTTATCCACATCAGGTTCAGGGAGAACACATGATGGATAGCAAGGACCCCCGCTCACACCCGCAATCATCGGTGACCTGCGTCCCGACACCTCCCACCTCGTTGCACAAACGCATTCATCGCCGCGCCGTCAATCAGCGTGCGCGTCTATAGCGCCCGGGTTTTTCCCCTGTAGCACCGCTGACTGTCGCCGGACCCTGCAAGGGACGGTGGCCAGGCGTTCGTGCGCCTGTCGATTTGCAGGCAACCGCAGAGTTGCCCCTTCTGCCTGAGAGGACTTGAACATGACACGGATCTCGACCCCCATCAGTGATATCCAGGAGCACTACGACGTGATCGTCATCGGTTCCGGCTACGGGGGCGGCATTGCTGCCTCACGCCTGTCCCGGGCCGGGCGCAAGGTGTGCCTGCTGGAGCGTGGCCGGGAAATCCAGCCCGGCGAATACCCCAATACCCTGCTCGCGGCCACCGAGGAACTGCAAGTCCATGACCCGGATGGCCACATCGGTTCGCGCACCGGGCTGTTCGACCTGCATGTCAACGCCCAGCAGAACGTGGTGGTCGGTTGTGGCCTGGGCGGCACGTCGCTGATCAATGCCAACGTTTCGCTGGAGCCGGAGCCTGGCGTGTTCGAGGACCCGCGCTGGCCCCAGGCGGTCCGTGAGCACCAGGACACGCTGCTCAAGGACGGCTACGCCCGGGCCCGGGAGATGCTCAAGCCCAATTCGTATCCGGCCTCGGAGCCGAACCTGCCCAAGCTTGACGCGCACAAAAAATCGGCCGATTACCTCAAGCAAGGCGCGCATTTCTACAAGCCGCCGATCAACGTGACTTTCGACAAGCTGCCCAACAACCTCAACCACGTCGGTGTCGAACAGCTGCCGTGCAATGGTTGTGGCGATTGCGTTTCGGGCTGTAACAACAAGGCCAAGAACACCACGCTGATGAACTACCTGCCGGATGCCTGGAACCACGGCGCGGAGATTTTCTGCCAGGCCGAGGTGCGGCACCTGGAGCGCGACGGCGATGGTTGGATCGTGCACTTCCAATACCTGGACAGCGGTCGCGAGATGTTCTCGGCGCCGACCCTGTTCGTGCGCGCCGACATCGTGGTGGTGTCTGCCGGCACCCTGGGCTCCACCGAAATCATGTTGCGCTCGCGGGACAAGGGCCTGTCGATGTCCAGCCAATTGGGCGAGAACATGAGCGGCAACGGCGACATTCTCGGCTTCGGCCACAACTGCGACCAGGTCATCAATGGCATCGGCTTCGGTGCCCATTCGGCCAAGGAACTGGAACCGGTGGGGCCATGCATCACCTCGGTCATCGACATGCGCACCGAGGGTGACTGGCGCAGCCGCATGGTCATCGAGGAAGGTTCTATTCCCGGCGCCCTCGGCCGGGCCATGGTGCCGAGCATGGCGGCGTTTGCCGAAATGATCGGCGTGCCCACCGACACCGGCTTCGGCGCCAGCCTCAAGTACAAGGGGCGCGAAGCCGAGAGCTTTTTGCGCGGCCCCTACTACGGCGCGCTGCATAACATGCAGACCTATCTGATCATGAGCCATGACAACGGCAAGGGCCGCATGCTGCTCGACAACAAGGACCAGTTGCGCATCGACTGGCCCGGCGTCGGCGAACAGGAAAACGTCACCCTTGGCAACGAGCGGCTGCACCAGAGCACCAAGGCCCTGGGTGGGATCTGGGTCGAGAACCCGATCTGGACCAAGCTGCTCAAGCACAGCATCGTCTCGGTCCATCCCCTGGGCGGTTGCGTGATGGGCGAGGATGCGACTCAAGGCGTGGTCAACCACAAGGGCCAGGTGTTTAGTGGCGCCAGTGGCACCGATGTCTACCCGGGCCTGTACGTGACCGACGGTTCGGTGATCCCGACGTCGTTGGCGGTCAACCCGCTGCTGACCATCTCGGCGGTGAGCGAGCGCAACGTGGGCCTGCTGGCGGCTGATCGGGGTTGGATCATCGACTACACGCTGCCTTCGGCCCCGCGTAAAGCGGTGGCGGCGCCGACACTTGGCGTGCAGTTCACTGAAACCATGAAGGGCTATTTTTCCACCGCCTTCACTCAGCCCCAGGGCACCGATCTCAGCCTGTACGAAGCGGCGGCCAAGCGCGGCAAGACCGACAACTCGCCCATCGAATTCACGCTGACCATCACCGCCGCCGACCTCAACCGGATGATCAAGGAACCGGAACACGCCGCGACCCTGGTGGGCACCCTCGACGCACCGTCGCTCTCGTCGCAGCCGCTGGTCGCCAGCAATGGGGTATTCAACCTGTTCGAGCAGTACCAGGAACAGGTTGGCGTGCGGCACATGAACTACGACATGAAGCTAACCGCCGAAGACGGCAGCGACTATTACTTCAGCGCCTTCAAGACGGTGCCCGAGGATAACGGTGTGCTGAACATCTGGCACGACACCAGTACCTTGTACGTCACCCTCTATCGTGGGCCGGACAAGACCGGCGCGGTGATCGGTTCGGGGGTGATGCACATTCTGCCGGCCGACTTCGCCAAGCAAATGACCACCATGAAAGTGCTCAATGCCCGCAATGAACGTGAACGCGTGGAGGCGCTGGCGCGGTTCGGCAAGTTCTTTGCCGGCGTCTTGTGGGAGAGCTATGGCGGTGTCTTCGCCGGCGACGTCTACTTCAACCCGGACGCGCCGCCCCGGTTGAAACGGCCGTTGGATGCGCCGCCACCGGTGGTGCATTTCTTCCAGACCGAAGACAACGTCGAGCTGCGCCTGACCCGTTACCAGGCCGGCACCAAAGGTCCGGTGATGTTGGTCCATGGCCTGGGCGTGGGCTCTAATATTTTCTCCACCGACACCATCCACACCAACTTGCTGGAATACCTCTGCAAGCACGAATACGACGTCTGGCTGTTGGATTTGCGGGTGAGCATCCTGCTGCCGGCCAGCAAAAATGAATGGAACGGCGACCAGGTGGCCCAGTACGATTTCAAGGCCGCCATCGAGCAGATCCAGCAGGCGACCCTGGCCAGTGACGTGCAGTGCGTAGTGCATTGCTACGGTGCGACGACGTTCTTCATGTCGATGCTGGCGGGTTTGCAGGGCGTGCGTTCGGTGGTCTGCTCACAGATCGCCGCCGACACGGTGGTCGCCACTGCTACTGGGCTGAAGGCCGGTTTGCATTTGCCGGGGATGCTCGATGCCATCGGCATCAAGTCCCTCACGGCCTACGCCGACACCAAGGAAAGCTGGTTCAACAAACTCTACGACAAGGCCCTCAACGGCTATGCCCGGATCGAGGCCCAGGGCTACTGCACCAACCCGGTCTGCCATCGCATCACGTTCATGTATGCCTCGCTGTACCGCCACGACACCCTCAACGAAACCCTGCACGACAACCTGCATGAATTGTTCGGCGAGTCGAACATCCAGACCTTCGAGCACTTGGCGCTGATCGTGCGCAAGGGGCACCTGGTGGACTTCAAGGGCAACGACGTCTACATGCCGCATTTCGATCGGTTGAAATTGCCGATCTGCTTCATCAGCGGTGCCGACAACCAGTGCTACTTGCCGCAAAGCACCCTCAAGACCTACGAGCGACTGTGCGAGATGCACGGCCCGCAGTTGTTCAGCCGTCACGAGATACCGGGTTACGGCCACATCGACTGCATGTTCGGCAAGGATGCGGTGGTGGATGTGTATCCGATCATCCTCGAGCACCTGGAGAAGACGGCGCTCGGTTGACTCAAGACCGAGTCGACTGCATCGCGAGCAAGCTCGCTCCCACAAGGGGGCTATGTACCGCTGATCCAGTGTGGGAGCGAGCTTGCTCGCGATGGCGATCACCAGAGCGCCGCATCTCGTGAGTCAGGAATAAGGAAAAGGATGCCATGAACACTTACATCCGCTGGTTCCAACGCATCATCTGGGTCGGGATCGTCATGAACATGTTCTTCGCGATTCCGGCGCTGTTTGCGCCGGCGTTGCTGACGTCCATGCTCGGCCTGCCGCCCGTGTTATCCGATCCCTGGCTGGAAAACGCCGGCATGTTGCTGGTGGGGATCAGCCTGTTCTACATGCCCTCGGGGTTCAACGCGCCGCGTTTCGTCGTGCATTCGTGGTTGTGCGTGCTGTCGCGGCTGGTGGCTGTGGTGTTCTGGATCTACCTGATCAACACCAACAACCAGGGCCAGGTGTTCGTGCCGATGTTGATGGGCGACCTGAGCATGTTCCTGATCCTGGGCGTGCTGCTGTACCTCGGCTGCCCAGCGGCCAATCGCCCGCTGGCCTTGCTCTGCGCCGGCTGGCGGGAATGGCGTGCCGGCTGGGCGCTGCGCTGGCAGAGCCACGCTTTCAAGGTCGGCACGCTGGTGGTGCTGCTGGTGCTGGGCTTCATCGGCTACCAGACCTGGTACCAGATGATCCGGGAAGTGCCGCAACCGGACTTCGCCTCCGATGAAGACCATTACAAATACGCCGCCATTGGCCTCGGCATCGAGGCGCGGATTCCGTACTACCTGTTCGCCGTGCTGCCACAGATGTGCCCGGAAAAACTGCCCAAGCCGGGCGGCTACGAGGTGTTCGGTTTTCTCTACGAAAACGGCAACGATCTGCCCATTGGCATGGCCAAGCGGCAGCTCGGCTACCCCACGGTGGAACCGAACTGCGCCCTGTGCCACACCGGTTCCTACCGGGCCAACGCCAGTGACGTAGCGGTTCCGGTCGCCACCGCACCGGCCAATACCCTGCAACTGCAAGCCTTCCAGTGGTTTGCCTACGATTGCGCCAGCGACCCGAAATTCACCCCGGATGCTGTCATGGCGGCGATCAACAGCAAGTTCCAACTGGGTTTTTTCGAGAAGCTGTACAACCGTTACCTGATCATCCCGATGGCCAAGAGTGCGCTGCTCAAGCAGAAGCAGGCCTACGCCTGGCAGAAGCTGCGTCCGGCCCAGGGGTCAGGGCGGACCGACACCTTCAATCCGACCAAAATGGTGGTGTTCGGCTTCCCGGATGACTCCACCATCGGCACCGTGGATCTGCCGCAGGTCTGGAACCAGAAACCGCGCGAGTCCATGTACCTGCATTGGGATGGCAATAACAACAAGATCCACGAACGCAACTACGCAGCGGCGATGGCCGTGGGGGCGACGCCGCAATCGGTGTTGCCGCCGAGTTTCAATCGCGTGACCAACTGGCTGTTGGGCCACAAGGCACCGGCCTGGCCGTTCGCCCTGGACCAGGCGAAAGTCGCCCAGGGCAAACCGATCTGGGAGAAAAACTGCGCCGGCTGCCACGATTTTGGCCGCAGCGACACCGGCCAGGTCACCACCAACATCGACCAGTTGGGCACCGATCCCCATCGCCTGAATTCCTTCACCACCGGCCTGGTGACGGCGTTCCACGGCTTCAAGAAACCGCCATTCGACTTCAACGCCTACCGCAAGACCCAGAGCTACAGCAACACGCCCACCGACGGCATCTGGCTGCGCGCGCCGTACCTGCACAACGGTTCGGTGCCGACCCTGTGGGATTTGCTGCAAGCGCCGGAGCAGCGTCCGCAGGTGTTCTACACCGGCTCCGACATCTACGACCCGCAGAAAGTCGGCTTCATCACCAGTGGCGCGCAGATGAAGGCGTCGGCGGATTTCAAATACGACACCCGTCTGGAAGGCAACCACAACGGCGGCCACCTGTATGGCACGCAGCTGTCGGACGTCGACAAACGGGCCCTGATCGAATTCATGAAGACCCTGTAGCCCAGGGCATTGCGAAGGAGCGTTCACATGTCATTACTGCACCATTGGGAACATGAGTTCGACAAGGTCAAGGTCCGCCTGCACGGGTTGGTCACGCGGTTGGAAATGTCCTGGAAAAAACTCGTCAACGACCTGGAGCCCGAGGAGTTCCAGGCCATCGTCAAGCTGCTGCAGCGAGGCCACGACCAGGCCCAGCATGTCATCGAGCATGGCGACCTGCCGGACGACGAACCGGCCGTGCCGTGGGAGTTGTCCCACGGCTTGTCGATCCTCAAGATCGGCAACGCCACGCCCCTGCCGCAAAGCGAGGACGAGTTGCCGACCCGGGTACTCAAGGACGGCACCTTGCTCGGCTGCCGCAAATGGGAGCTGCTGGACCTGTTGTGGAGCGAGGCGCTGCTCAAGTGGATCGAGAACCTGCGCCACCACGCGCCGTTCGCCACCAACCCGGCGCTGGTGAAAATGGACAGCGACGTGGTGCTGGCCATCGCTGGCGACTGGGGCACCGGGCCGTTCGACAGTCATGCCCCGGCGGTGGCGGTGGCCAACCAGATGCAACTGGCCCTGGCCGATTTCACCATCCATCTGGGCGACGTGTATTACGCCGGCACCCATTCCCAGGAAGACGTCGACATGGTCGGCTGGCCCCAGGGCAAGCATGGCGCGTTTACTCTCAATTCCAACCATGAGATGTACAGCGGTGCCCACGGCTATTTCAAGGAACTGTCCAAGCGTTTCCCTGTGCAGCAAGGCACCAGTTACTTTGCCTTGTATAACGACGACTGGCTTGTGGTCGGCCTCGACAGTGCTTACGCCTCGGACGCCATGAACCTGTACATGGACGGCACCCTCAACACCCAGCAGATCGAGTGGATGAAGACCCTGCCCAAGCGCAAGAAACTCATGGTGCTCAGTCATCACCAGGGTTTTGATATTTCCGGGCACAACAAGACGGCGCTTTACCAACCGGTGTGCGATGCCTTGGGGCGCGAGCCGGATTATTGGTATTGGGGGCATCTGCACAACGGTATCTGCTACGCGCCGCAAGGCGGGCTGCATGCGCGCTGCGCCGGGCACGGAGCGATTCCCTACGGTACTACCAGCGAGTTGAATGGGCATGCCCGGGTGCTGTGGTCGGAAACGCAGCTGGCGGGAGACGAGGCGTATCCGCAGCGGGTGTTGAACGGGTATGTGAAGGTGCGGCTGAAGGGGGAGGAGATTGTCGAGACGTTTTATGGGGAGGATGGCAGTGTGCGGTGGTCTTCCCACTGAAGATCGTTCCCACGCTCTGCGTGGGAATGCCTCTACGGACGCTCCGCGTTCGCTTTTGGGACGCAGAGCGTCCCGGGCTGCATCCCCACGCAGAGCGTGGGGACGATCATCAACCGAAGCTTTGGATTTTAGCCCTGGACCGGAACGCCCTTGAGGTACGGCGCCGGTTCGGCCCCCAGGTTGTTGAGCATGCGCTCGCTGTACCAGTCGACGAAGTTCACCACGCCGAACTCATAGGTCTTGGAGTACGGGCCTGGCTGGTAGGCGGTGGAGTTGATGCCGCGCTGGTTTTCTTCTGCCAGGCGACGGTCCTGGTCGTTGGTGGCGTCCCAGACCTGGCGCATGCGCGCGACGTCGTAGTCCACGCCTTCGACCGCGTCCTTGTGCACCAGCCACTTGGTGGTGACCATGGTTTCCTGGGCGCTGATCGGCCACACGGTGAACACGATGATGTGGTCGCCCATGCAGTGGTTCCACGAGTGCGGCAAGTGCAGGATGCGCATCGAGCCCAGGTCCGGGTTCTTGATGCGGCCCATCAGCTTGGCGCAGCCTTGCTTGCCGTCCATGGTCATCGACACGGTGCCCTTGAGCAGCGGCATGCGCACGATGCGGTTGCGCAGGCCGAAACTGGCGTGGGCGTAAGGGATCTTCTCGGCGTCCCAGGCGGCGGCGGAGGCGGCCACGTGGTCCTTGAACGCCTGGTCGGCGCGTGGGTCGGTGACGTCGTCCCATTCCAGCAGGGTCTTGAGCAGTTCCGGGTGCGCGCCGCCGCAGTGGTAGCACTCACGGTTGTTTTCCAGCACCAGTTTCCAGTTGGCTTTTTCCATCAAGGTGGTTTGCACCGCCACCTTGGTGTTCTCCATGTCGTACGGTTCCATGTAATGGTTCAGCGTCGACAGGAAGTCATCGATGGCCGGCGGGTTCTCGGCCAGGCTGATGAAGATGTAGCCACCAGCGGTCTTCACGTTCACAGGCTTGAGGCCGTACTGCTTCATGTCGAAGTCGGCGCCCATCTCGGTGCCAGCGAACAGCAGGCGTCCGTCCAGCTCGTAGGTCCACTGGTGGTAGTGGCAGACCAGTTTGGCGACCTTGCCCTTGTCGCTGGTGCACAGCCGCGAACCGCGGTGGCGGCAGACGTTATGGAACGCATGCACCACGCCCTCGGCACCACGAATCACGATGATCGGGTTCTTGCCGACTTGCAGGGTCAGGTAGTTGCCCTTGGCCGGGATTTCGCAGGTCATGCCGGCGATCAACCATTCTTTCTGGAAGATTTCCTGCATATCGATATCAAACAGGCGCTCATCGGAGTAGAACGGCTGCGGCAGCGAAAAGGTGCGCTCACGCTCTTGCAGCATTTGCGCGGTGGCCTTGCGTGCGGGTTCCAGCGGATCGCCCAGGCTAAGGGTAGTGGTGACGTCCATCGTTTTATCCTCATGGCCCTCTATGTGGCCGGCGAAAAATGACTAATCGGTTGTGCTACGCAAGGCAGAAAACTTTGTTTATCTGTTGGGGCGAGTGTGGGGCCGCGCAGGGGCCGAACCTTATCCATGGGCGACATGGCCCAATCTGTTCCCGACGCGCAAGCCCCGGTAGTTGGGGGCTGGTCGCGATAAGTATGTGAATGTCGCAGATAGGTAAATGGTCACCCAGGCGCCTGCGCACAATCGCCCTCATGAAGGCCGACAGTCGGCCGTGGAGATCAGCATGTCCAATAACTTCCTGAACCCGGTCACGACCCAGACCTGGGCCAATGGCCGACATATCGTACGTTGCGTCAAAGTCATCCAGGAAACCTGGGATGTGCGCACCTTCTGCTTCATGGCTGACCAGCCGATCCTGTTCTTTTTCAAGCCTGGGCAATTCGTCACCCTGGAGCTGGAAATCGAAGGCCAGCCGGTCATGCGCTCCTACACCATCTCCAGCTCGCCGTCGGTGCCCTACAGTTTCTCGGTGACCATCAAGCGCGTACCGGGGGGCAAGGTTTCCAACTGGTTGCACGACACTCTGCATGAAGGCCAGGAGCTGGCGGTGCACGGGCCGGTGGGGTTGTTCAACGCCATCGATTTCCCGAGCCCGAAAGTCCTGTACCTGAGCGGTGGCGTGGGGATCACGCCATGCATGTCCATGGCGCGCTGGTTCTACGACACCAACGCCAATGTCGACATGACCTTTATCCACAGTGCCCGCTCGCCCAAGGACATCATCTACCACCGCGAGCTGGAACACATGGCGTCGCGGATCGACAACTTCAGCTTGCACCTGATCTGCGAAAAACATGGCCTGGGCGAGCCCTGGGCCGGCTATCGCGGTTATCTGAACCACAAGATGCTGGAATTGATGGTGCCCGACTTCCTCGATCGCGAGGTGTTCTGTTGTGGCCCGACCCCGTACATGACCGCAGTCAAGCGCCTGCTGGAAGCGGCCGGCTACGACATGAAGCGTTATCACGAGGAATCCTTCGGCGCCACGCCACCGGAAGCCCGCGCCGACGCCGTGGAGCAGGCCGAACAGGCCGCCGACGCCCCTGAAGTCGACGCGGCGGACTTGCACCTGGTGGAGTTCACCTCCTCGGGCAAGAGCATCCGCGTGGGACCGGGAGAAACCGTACACGCCGCCGCCGCCAAGCTCGGCATGATGATCCCCAAGGCCTGCGGCATGGGCATCTGCGGCACCTGCAAGGTGCTGAAGCTGGGCGGGGAAGTGGAAATGGACCACAACGGCGGGATCACCGAGGACGACGAGGCCGAGGGCTACATCCTGTCGTGCTGCAGCGTGCCGAAGGGGGATGTGCGGATCGAGTTCTGATCTGCCCATCCAAGTAGCGGTGAGCACCTCCCGTGGGATTAAGGTCTGTGGGAGCAAAGCTTGCTGTGGGAGCAAAGCCCTGTGGGAGCAAGGCTTGCCCGCGATGAAAGCGACGCGGTCTCCCATGGACCGAGCCGTCTGCATCGCGAGCAAGCTTTGCTCCCACAGTAAGCCTCTTTCACCACGGCGGGCATGACAGGCCGGGGCGGCTTTCCTAGCCTGCCATCACTTCCCGAATATCCGCCGCCAATTCCCGCACCCGTGCTTCTTCGGTATCCCACGAGCACATGAAGCGTGCGCCGCCTTTGCCAATGAACGTGTAGAAACGCCAGCCCTTGGCGGTCAGCGCGGCGATGGCCGGTTCCGAGAGTTGCAGGAACACGCCGTTGGCCTGAACCGGGAACATCAGTTCCACGCCGGGAATGTCGCTGACCAGCTCTGCCAGCAATTGGGCGCAGTGGTTGGCGTGGCGGGCGTGCTTGAGCCAGGCCTGGTTTTGCAGCAGGCCGACCCAGGGCGCGGAGAGGAAGCGCATCTTCGAGGCCAGTTGCCCGGCCTGTTTGCAGCGATAGTCGAAGTCTTCGGCCAGGTCATGGTTGAAGAACAGGATCGCCTCACCTACCGCCATGCCGTTTTTCGTGCCGCCGAAGCACAGCACGTCCACGCCGGCCTTCCAGGTCAGGTCGGCCGGGGAGCAGCCGAGGAAGGCGCAGGCGTTGGAAAAACGCGCGCCGTCCATGTGCAGGTTCAGCCCCAGTTCCTTGCAGGTGACGCTGATGGCGCGGATTTCTTCCGGGGTGTAGACACTGCCGACTTCCGTGGCCTGGGTCAGGGTCACGACCCGGGGCTTGGGGTAGTGGATGTCCTGGCGCTTGAGGGCGATCTCACGGATCGACTCGGGGGTCAGCTTGCCGTTTTCGGTGCGCGCCACCAGCAGCTTGGAGCCGTTGGAGAAGAACTCCGGCGCGCCGCATTCGTCGGTTTCGACGTGGGCGGTTTCCGAGCAGATCACGCTGTGGTAACTCTGGCACAGTGAGGACAACGCCAAGGAGTTGGCCGCCGTGCCGTTGAACGCGAAGAACACTTCGCAGTCGGTTTCGAACAAGGCCCGGAAATCGTCCGCTGCGCGGTGGGTCCACTCGTCGTCGCCGTAGGCGCGTTGGTGACCCTGGTTGGCTTCTTCCATGGCCGCCCAGGCTTCGGGGCAAATGCCGGAATAGTTGTCGCTGGCAAACTGTTGACTCTTGTCGGTCATGGCCTTGCTCCTTGAATAGAGAGTCCTGGATAAAGAGATCCCTGGCGGAATGCCCGGGTGGGGCGTTCCATGGTGCGGCGTGTTTGGGTCCACAGCGCCGTGTCGATCATGGTTCGGTGCGCTTGAGTGCGCAACGCCGTGATCTATGTTGGTGCGCACTTTACCCAAGATTAGCGGGGGAACACACCGGATGTTTCTGTCGGAAAGTATCAATCTCGTCGCGCGGCTTTATACATGAGCCGGCGCGACGGAGCGCTGGACCTGCTCAAGTGGCTGGCTCTGTTGGCGATGGTGCTCGATCATCTGCGATATGTCGGTTTCTCCGTCGATTGGCTCTATGTGCCGGGGCGGTTGGCATTTCCGTGGTTCTGCCTGGCGATGGCGGCGAACCTGGCGCGCAACGACACCAGTACCGCCTCATGGCGTTACCTGGGCTGGCTGTTGTTATTCAGTGCCGTCAGCGAAATCCCCTACCGCTTGTTCATCCCTGATCCCGTCACCCTGAATGTGATGCCAACCCTGGTCCTGGGCTTGCTGGTGGCGCGCAGTTGGCGGGTGCCGACGCTGGAAGCGCGCGGCCTGGCCGCGGTGGCGTTGTTGTTGGCGGCACTGTTTTCATCGCAACTGATGTTCGGGTTCTTCGGTGTGTTGCTGCCGCTGGCGATGCTGCTGGTGTTTCGCCGGCCCTGGTATTTCGCCTTGTTGCCGGGGTTGGTCTGCGTGGCGGCCAATCAATGGCGGGTGTTGTATGGCGCGGCATGGCTGGGGGATGGGGTGGCGTTGTGGGGGCTGGTGGCTTGCCTGATCGCGCCATGGCTTGGGCTGATGCTTTTGCGACAGGCTGGTCGTTTTCATCCACCGGCGATGCGGCGCTGGGCGTATGGCCTTTATCCCGCGCATTTCCTGTTACTGCTCGCGGTTCGCCATATCGTCGAGTAACCCTATGGGAGCAGCATCTTGGGAACTAAGGTGCGGGAGCAAAGCCAGTGGGAGCAAGGCTTGCCCGCGATGAAAGCGCCGCGCGCTCCCATGGACCGAGGCGCCTGGATCGCGAGCAAGCTTTGCTCCCACAGTGCTATCGCGCAGGCCTTGCTCTCCGACTCTTTGATCCCATGTCGTAAACGCACCTTTGCGTGGCGTCCATAGGCATTTGACATGCCTGCGCCAGCCATACCATCGCATCCAAAGGGCACGACCGAACGGTCCGTGCCTCACCGAGACGAAAGGCGCACCGCCGCCGCTGGGAGAGACGCGATGTTCAGCAAGCAAGACCAAATCCAAGGCTACGATGATGCACTGCTGGCGGCGATGAACGCCGAAGAGCAACGCCAGGAAGATCACATCGAACTGATCGCGTCAGAAAACTACACCAGCAAGCGCGTGATGGAGGCCCAGGGCAGCGGCCTGACCAACAAGTACGCCGAAGGCTATCCGGGCAAGCGCTACTACGGTGGCTGCGAGCACGTCGACAAAGTCGAAGCCCTGGCCATCGAGCGCGCCAAGCAACTGTTCGGTGCCGATTACGCCAACGTCCAGCCGCACTCCGGCTCTTCGGCCAACAGCGCCGTATACCTGGCCCTGCTGCAGGCCGGCGACACCATCCTGGGCATGAGCCTGGCCCACGGCGGTCACCTGACCCACGGTGCCAAGGTGTCGTCCTCGGGCAAGCTCTATAACGCGGTGCAATACGGTATCGACACCACCACCGGCCTGATCGACTACGACGAAGTCGAGCGCCTGGCGGTCGAGCACAAGCCGAAGATGATCGTTGCCGGTTTCTCCGCTTACTCCAAGACCCTGGATTTCCCACGTTTCCGCCAGATCGCCGACAAGGTCGGTGCCCTGTTGTTCGTCGACATGGCCCACGTTGCCGGTCTGGTCGCCGCCGGTCTGTACCCTAATCCACTGCCTTACGCCGACGTGGTCACCACCACCACCCACAAGACCCTGCGCGGTCCACGTGGCGGCCTGATCCTGGCCAAGGCCAACGAAGAGATCGAGAAGAAGCTCAACGCCGCGGTATTCCCCGGCGCCCAGGGTGGCCCGCTGATGCACGTGATCGCCGGCAAGGCGGTATGCTTCAAGGAAGCGGCGGAGCCTGGCTTCAAGGCTTACCAGCAGCAAGTGATCGATAACGCCCAGGCCATGGCTGGCGTGTTCATCAAGCGCGGCTACGATGTAGTGTCCGGTGGTACCGATAACCACCTGTTCCTGGTCAGCCTGATCCGTCAGGGCCTGACCGGCAAGGACGCCGATGCTGCCCTGGGCCGTGCCCACATCACCGTCAACAAGAACGCCGTGCCGAACGACCCGCAATCACCGTTCGTGACCTCGGGCCTGCGCATTGGCACCCCGGCGGTGACCACGCGTGGCTTCAAGGTGACCCAGTGCGTCACGCTGGCCGGCTGGATCTGCGACATTCTCGACAACCTCGGCGATGCCGATGTCGAGGCCAATGTCGCGCAGCAAGTGGCGGCCCTGTGCGCGGACTTCCCGGTTTATCGCTGAGTCGGTTTTGGAGTAATGACTATGCAACGCTATTCGGGCTTCGGCCTCTTCAAACACTCTCTCAGCCATCACGAAAACTGGCAGCGGATGTGGCGCACGCCGACCCCGAAAAAGGTCTATGACGTGGTCATCGTCGGCGGTGGCGGGCATGGCCTGGCGACCGCCTACTACTTGGCCAAGGAACACGGCATCACCAACGTGGCCGTGGTCGAGAAGGGCTGGTTGGGCGGCGGTAACACCGCGCGCAACACCACCATCGTGCGCTCCAACTATCTGTGGGACGAATCGGCCCACCTGTACGAACACGCGATGAAACTCTGGGAAGGCCTGTCCCAGGACCTGAACTACAACGTGATGTTCTCCCAGCGTGGCGTCTACAACCTGTGCCACACCCTGCAGGACATCCGTGATTCCGAGCGTCGCGTCAGCGCCAACCGCCTCAACGGCGTGGACGGCGAGCTGCTCAACGCCAAGCAAGTGGCCGACGAGATCCCATACCTGGATTGCTCGAAGAACACCCGTTACCCGGTGATGGGCGCCACCGTCCAGCGTCGCGGCGGCGTGGCCCGTCACGATGCCGTGGCCTGGGGCTTTGCCCGGGCGGCGGACGCGTTGGGCGTGGACCTGATCCAGCAGACCGAAGTGATCGGTTTCCGCAAGGAAAACGGCGTGTGCATCGGCGTGGAAACCAACAAGGGCTTCATCGGCGCCAAGCGTGTCGGCGTGGTGACCGCTGGTAACTCCGGACACATGGCCAAGCTCGCGGGCTTCCGCCTGCCGATCGAATCCCACCCGCTGCAAGCGCTGGTGTCGGAGCCGATCAAGCCGATTATCGACAGCGTGATCATGTCCAACGCCGTGCACGGCTACATCAGCCAGTCCGACAAGGGCGACCTGGTGATCGGCGCCGGTATCGACGGCTACAACGGCTACGGCCAGCGTGGTTCGTACCCGGTGATCGAACACACCATCCAGGCCATCGTCGAAATGTTCCCGGTGCTCTCGCGGGTGCGCATGAACCGTCAGTGGGGCGGCATCGTCGACACCACGCCGGACGCCTGCCCGATCATCTCCAAGACCCCGGTGCCGAACATGTTCTTCAACTGCGGTTGGGGCACCGGCGGCTTCAAGGCAACACCGGGCTCGGGCAACGTCTTCGCTGCAAGCCTGGCCAAGGGTGAAATGCATCCGCTGGCCGCGCCGTTTTCCATCGACCGTTTCCACAACGGCGCACTGATCGACGAACACGGCGCTGCTGCCGTCGCCCACTAACAGGAGAAATCCCTATGTTGCACATCTTCTGTCCTCACTGCGGCGAACTGCGCTCCGAAGAGGAATTCCATGCATCCGGCCAGGCGCATATCCCGCGTCCACTGGATCCGAACGCTTGCACCGACGAACAGTGGGGCGACTACATGTTCTTCCGTGACAACCCGCGCGGGTTGCACCATGAGCTGTGGGATCACGTCGCCGGTTGCCGCCAGTACTTCAACGTGACCCGCGACACCGTGACCTACGAGATTCTCGAAACCTACAAGATCGGCCAAAAGCCGCAATTCACCGACAAGGCTGACAGTCCGAAAGCGGCCGCACAGGCTCTGGGAGAGAAGGTATGAGCCAGATCAATCGCCTGTCCAACGGTGGACGGATCGACCGCAACAAAGCGCTGAGCTTCACCTTCAACGGCCAGACCTACAAAGGCTTCGAGGGCGATTCCCTGGCCGCTGCGCTGCTGGCCAACGGTGTCGACATCATTGGCCGCAGCTTCAAGTATTCGCGTCCTCGCGGCATCTTCGCCGCCGGTGCCGAAGAGCCGAACGCCGTGCTGCAGATCGGTGCCACCGAAGCCACACAAATCCCTAACGTGCGCGCCACGCAACAGGCGCTGTACCAGGGTCTGGTCGCCACCAGCACCAACGGCTGGCCGAACGTGAACAACGACATGATGGGCATTCTCGGCAAGGTCGGCGGCAAACTGATGCCGCCGGGCTTCTACTACAAAACCTTCATGTACCCGCAATCGTTCTGGATGACCTACGAGAAGTACATCCGCAAGGCTGCCGGCCTGGGTCGCTCGCCGACCGAGAACGATCCGGACACCTACGACTACATGAACCGCCACTGCGACGTGCTGATCGTCGGCGCTGGCCCTGCCGGCCTGGCCGCCGCACTGGCCGCGGCCCGCAGCGGTGCGCGCGTCATCCTGGCCGATGAGCAGGAAGAGTTCGGCGGCAGCCTGCTCGACTCCCGCGAGAGCCTGGACGGCAAGCCTGCGATCGAATGGGTCGCTGCGGCGGTGGCTGAACTGCGCTCGATGCCAGAAGTGGTGTTGCTGCCTCGCGCCACGGTGAACGGTTACCACGACCATAACTTCTTGACCATCCATGAGCGCCTTACCGACCACCTCGGTGATCGAGCGCCCATCGGCCAGGTCCGCCAGCGCATCAACCGCGTCCGCGCCAAGCGCGTGGTCCTGGCGACCGGCGCCTGCGAGCGTCCGCTGGTCTACGGCAACAACGACGTGCCGGGCAACATGCTGGCCGGTGCGGTGTCCACCTACGTGCGTCGCTACGGCGTGGCACCGGGCAAGAAACTGGTGCTGAGCACCAACAACGACCATGCCTATCGCGTGGCCCTGGACTGGTTCGACGCCGGCCTGCAAGTGGTGGCCGTTGCCGATGCGCGCAGCAACCCGCGTGGTGCGCTGGTGGAAGAGGCCCGCGCCAAGGGCATTCGTATCCTCACCGGCAGCGCCGTGATCGAGGCCCGCGGCAGCAAGCGCGTCACGGGGGCACGTGTTGCCGCGATCGACGTCCGTGCCCACAAAGTCACCAGCCCCGGCGAATGGCTGGACTGCGATCTGGTAGCCAGTTCCGGCGGCTACAGCCCGGTGGTTCACCTGGCTTCGCACCTGGGCGGCAAGCCGATCTGGCGTGAAGATATCCTCGGTTTCGTACCGGGCGAAGCACCGCAAAAGCGCGTGTGCGTCGGTGGTGTGAACGGTGTCTACAGCCTTGGCGATAGCTTGGCCGATGGCTTCGAGGGCGGCGTGCGCGCGGCCAACGAAGCCGGCTTCAATGCAGTGGAGGGCGTGTTGCCCAAAGCCCTGAGTCGTCACGAGGAGCCAACCCTGGCGCTGTTCCAGGTGCCCCACGAAAAATCCACTGCACGGGCACCGAAGCAATTCGTCGACCTGCAGAACGACGTCACCGCCGCCGCCATCGAGCTCGCCACCCGCGAAGGCTTCGAGTCGGTGGAGCACGTCAAGCGCTACACCGCACTGGGCTTCGGTACCGACCAGGGCAAGCTGGGCAACGTCAACGGCCTGGCCATCGCGGCCCGCTCGCTGAACGTGAGCATCCCGCAGATGGGCACCACCATGTTCCGTCCGAACTACACGCCGGTAACCTTCGGCGCGGTGGCTGGTCGGCACTGTGGGCACATCTTCGAGCCGGTGCGCTTCACTGCGCTGCATGCCTGGCATGTGAAAAACGGCGCCGAGTTCGAAGACGTCGGCCAGTGGAAGCGCCCTTGGTACTTCCCGAAGAACGGTGAAGATCTGCATGCCGCGGTCAAGCGCGAATGCAAGGCCGTGCGCGACAGCGTTGGCCTGCTGGATGCCTCCACCCTGGGCAAGATCGACATCCAGGGCCCGGACGCCCGCGAGTTCCTCAACCGCGTCTACACCAACGCCTGGACCAAGCTCGACGTGGGCAAGGCCCGCTACGGTCTGATGTGCAAGGAAGACGGCATGGTCTTCGACGACGGCGTGACAGCCTGTCTGGCGGACAACCACTTCCTGATGACCACCACCACGGGTGGCGCGGCGCGCGTGCTGCAATGGCTGGAGATCTATCACCAGACCGAATGGCCGGACCTGAAGGTGTACTTCACCTCGGTCACCGACCACTGGGCGACCATGACCCTGTCGGGCCCCAACAGCCGCAAGCTGCTGAGCGACGTCACCGACATCGACCTGGACAAGGACGCTTTCCCGTTCATGACCTGGAAGGAAGGCCTGGTGGGCGGCGTGCCGGCGCGGGTGTTCCGGATCTCGTTTACCGGTGAGCTGTCGTACGAAATCAACGTGCAGGCCGACTACGCCATGGGCGTGCTCGAGCAGATCGTCGAGGCCGGCAAGAAGTACAACCTGACCCCGTATGGCACCGAGACCATGCACGTATTGCGGGCCGAGAAGGGCTTCATCATCGTCGGTCAGGACACTGACAGCTCGATGACCCCGGACGACCTGAACATGGGCTGGTGTGTAGGGCGGACCAAGCCGTTCTCGTGGATCGGCTGGCGCGGCATGAATCGCGAAGATTGCGTGCGTGAAGACCGCAAGCAACTGGTGGGGCTCAAGCCGATCGACCCGAATGTCTGGCTGCCGGAAGGCGCACAACTGGTGTTCAACACCAAGCAGGCGATTCCGATGACCATGGTTGGCCACGTGACCTCCAGCTATGCCCACAACTCCCTGGGTTATTCATTTGCCATGGGTGTGGTCAGGGGCGGCCTCAAGCGGATGGGCGAGCGGGTGTTCGCGCCATTGGCCGACGGCAGCGTGATCGAGGCAGAGATCGTTTCTTCGGTGTTCTTCGATCCGAAGGGGGATCGGCAGAACATTTAACACTTGAGCCCTGTGGTGAGGGGCGTGTGGGAGCAAAGCTTGCTCGCGATGCAGGCGACACGGTAGCCATCAGACCGAGTTATCGTTCATCGCGGGCAAGCCTTGCTCCCACAGCGTCAAGCACCGGCAGGTCGAGCAAGCATTCAGACAGGTGCTCCACATGACCGCAGTCAACGTGTACCAACAACGCCCAACCACCGGGGCCAAGGCCGAGTCGTCGCTGCACCATGCCGACCTCGCCAGCCTGGTGGGCAAGGGCCGCAAGAACGCCGGTGTGACAGTGCGCGAGAAAAAACTCCTGGGCCACCTGACCCTTCGTGGCGACGGTCACGACCCGGCGTTCGCCGCCGGTGTGCACAAGGCCCTGGGCCTGGAATTGCCAGGTGCGCTGACCGTCATCGTCAAGGGTGAAACCAGCCTGCAATGGCTTGGCCCGGATGAATGGCTGTTGGTGGTGCCCACTGGCGAAGAGTTCACCGCCGAGCAGAAGCTGCGCGAAGCCCTGGGCGAGCTGCACATCCAGATCGTCAACGTCAGCGGCGGCCAGCAGATCCTCGAACTGTCCGGCCCGAACGTGCGCGACGTGCTGATGAAGTCCACCAGCTATGACGTTCACCCAAGCAACTTCCCGGTGGGCAAGGCCGTGGGCACGGTGTTCGCCAAGTCGCAACTGGTGATCCGCCACACGGGCGAAGACACCTGGGAACTGGTGATCCGCCGCAGCTTCTCGGATTACTGGTGGCTGTGGTTGCAGGATGCCGCGGCTGAGTATGGCTTGAGCGTGCAGGCCTGAAACACTGCAGTCCTTGTGGAAGCAAAACTGTGGGAGCAAAGCTTGCTCGCGATGCAGGCGCTTGAGTTCCAGATAGACCGCGTTGTTTTTATCGCGAGCAAGCTTTGCTCCCACAGATAAATCCTCCGCCACAGGTTCTGTGTCCGGCGGGGGGTTATCCATAACAAACAGGAGTCACCGCAATGAGCCGCGCCCCAGACACATGGATCTTGACTGCCGACTGCCCCAGCGTGCTCGGCACGGTGGACGCGGTGACCCGCTTTCTGTTCGAGCAGGGCTGCTACGTCACCGAGCACCACTCCTTCGACGACCGGCTCTCGGGACGCTTCTTCATTCGCGTGGAGTTTCGCCAACCGGAAGGTTTTGACGAGCAGAATTTCCGTTCCGGCCTGGCCGAGCGTGCCGAAGCCTTCGGCATGGTTTTCGAACTGACGCCGCCCAACTACCGGCCCAAAGTGGTGATCATGGTCTCCAAGGCCGATCACTGCCTCAACGACTTGCTCTACCGCCAGCGCATCGGCCAGTTGTCCATGGACGTGGTGGCCGTGGTGTCCAACCACCCCGACCTCAAGCCGCTGGCCGACTGGCACCAGATTCCCTACTACCATTTCCCCCTGGACCCGAACGACAAGCCTTCCCAGGAGCGGCAGGTGTGGCAGGTGATCGAAGACACCGGCGCCGAGCTGGTAATCCTTGCGCGCTACATGCAAGTGCTGTCGCCGGAGCTGTGTCGCAAGCTCGACGGCAAGGCGATCAACATCCACCACTCGCTGCTGCCGGGTTTCAAGGGCGCCAAGCCGTATCACCAGGCCTACAACAAAGGCGTGAAGCTGGTGGGCGCCACGGCGCACTACATCAACAACGACCTGGATGAAGGTCCGATCATCGCCCAGGGCGTGGAAGTGGTGGACCACAGCCACTATCCCGAAGACCTGATCGCCAAGGGCCGGGACATCGAAGGGCTCACCCTGGCCCGGGCCGTGGGGTATCACATCGAACGAAGGGTGTTCTTGAACGCCAATCGCACTGTCGTTCTTTAGACCGACATCGCGAGCAAGCTCGCTCCCACAGGGAGTACGCGATCAACTGTGGGAGCGAGCTTGCTCGCGATGAGGCCCTTACAGACAACAAAGAAACAAAGACACAAGCACTAACCCGAGCAATCAACGCGCTGCCTGCCTGGGCAACGCAGTTCCACAAAAACAACAGCGAGGTGAAAGCATGTCTGGTAATCGTGGTGTCGTGTATCTCGGCAACGGCAAGGTCGAAGTACAGAAAATCGACTATCCAAAAATGCAGGACCCGCGCGGCAGGAAGATTGAGCACGGTGTCATCCTGCGCGTGGTCTCCACCAACATCTGCGGCTCCGACCAGCACATGGTGCGCGGCCGTACCACTGCCCAGACCGGTCTGGTCCTGGGTCACGAAATCACCGGTGAAGTGATCGAAAAGGGCAGCGACGTCGAGAACCTGAAAATCGGTGATCTGGTGTCGGTGCCGTTCAACGTGGCTTGCGGGCGCTGCCGTTCCTGCAAAGAGCAACACACTGGCGTCTGCCTGACCGTCAACCCGGCCCGTGCCGGCGGTGCCTATGGTTACGTGGACATGGGCGACTGGACCGGCGGCCAGGCCGAATACGTGCTGGTGCCGTACGCCGACTTCAACCTGCTGAAACTGCCGGACCGCGACAAGGCCATGGAGAAAATCCGCGACCTGACCTGCCTGTCCGACATCCTGCCGACCGGCTACCACGGCGCTGTCACCGCCGGCGTTGGCCCTGGCAGCACCGTCTACATCGCCGGTGCTGGCCCGGTTGGCCTGGCGGCCGCTGCTTCCGCTCGCCTGCTGGGGGCAGCAGTGGTGATCATTGGCGACGTCAACCCGGTCCGCCTGGCGCACGCCAAGGCCCAGGGTTTCGAAATCGCCGACCTGTCCCAGGACACCCCGTTGCACGAACAGATCGCCGCGTTGCTGGGCGAGCCTGAAGTCGATTGCGCCGTCGATGCGGTAGGCTTTGAAGCCCGCGGCCATGGCCATGACGGCGTCAAGCACGAAGCCCCGGCCACCGTACTCAACTCGCTGATGGGCGTGGTCCGTGTAGCCGGCAAGATCGGCATCCCTGGCCTCTACGTCACCGAAGACCCGGGCGCTGTCGATGCGGCGGCGAAAATGGGCAGCCTGAGCATTCGCTTCGGCTTGGGCTGGGCTAAATCCCACAGCTTCCACACCGGCCAGACCCCGGTGATGAAGTACAACCGCCAACTGATGCAGGCGATCATGTGGGACCGTATCAACATTGCTGAAATCGTCGGCGTGCAGGTCATCAGCCTGGACGACGCGCCGAAAGGCTACGGCGAGTTCGATGCGGGCGTGCCGAAGAAGTTTGTGATTGACCCGCACAAGTTGTTCAGTGCGGCGTAAGCGGTAAAGGGCAAGACGGAAAAAAGGGCGACAGTGATGTCGCCCTTTTTTATTGGTTTGAAAACCTCATCCTGGCACTGATAGTGATAGCCCTGACCGATCGTTATTCCGGCGTCACTTTCGCGGCCTGCATGCCTTTGCCTCCCTTTTCGACTTCAAACGAAACGGTCTGCCGCTGTTTCAACGTTTTATAACCTTCGCCAGCTATTGCCGAATAATGAACGAACAATTCCTCGCCTCCTTTGCCGCAGGTAATGAAGCCATAGCCCTTTGCATCGTTAAACCATTTAACGGTTCCTTTGATTCGGTCGTTCATTTTTTATTGTCCTGCTTGCCCGAATGAAGAAAGGCACAGGGACTGTGGTTTGCCCAGAGCCTTGTTTTTCGCTGTCTCGGCTGGAGCTTAGAGCCGGCACCCACAGTTGCCTACTGTCAGAGTTGACAGTAGGCAATACCGAGAAGAAATAACGGATTGTGCGTTGATAGTTGGATGACTGCCGCAGCGTTCATGCCCGGCTTGTGCCTGTACCGTCGACCGATCACGTCCAGCACATCGCAGCCACCGCGCAACGGAATCGTCCGTAGGAGCTGTCGAGTGAAACGAGGTTGCGATCTTTTCCCAGACACTTGAGTCTCAAGCGAAAGATCAAGAGATCGCAGGCTTCGCCAGCTCCTACAGGGCAGATGCGGTCCCGACCCGTTCGCAGAATTCAGGGTAAAAACCTTTGGCGCTAGGGCCTTGGCAATAGGCTTGCGCCTGGGCCAGGACGTCGGCGCTGAAACTCAGGCTGCGAGGCATGCCGGCAAAGGTTTCATAGCCGCCTTGTTGGGTCTTGATGGCGTCGAACCCCCGCATGTCGTAGACCAGTTCCACGTCATCGTCGGCAAGCAGTCGCGCCTTGACCGTCACTTGCGTGTATTGCTTGCCCCCTGGTGCGCCATTGAGCGCTGCCAGGCCATGGCCGACAACGCGCAGCATGTGCGGGACCCAGGGCTCGCAGTCATTCGCGCAAGCACCTGGACGGTAAAGCACGGTCAGCGTTTGCTGGTCGCGGGTCACATCGGTGAGAGTCGGGTCGGAGCGTTTGATGCGGTGCTCGATGGTCAGCCAGGTCTTTTGTTCTTCGCTGGTGCCGTCGGCCAGTTCCGGATTCAATGGGCCACGCTGGCACTCGGTGACGCCGAGAGCAATGAGCATGCCCGTCAGGATGACGGCGAGGGTCGCGCCGCCGATTTTTACGTTCATAGGCAAGCTCTGCTGGAGGAGGTCGCACTGTACGGTAACGGTGCAGGCGATGGCAGGGCGCAATGAGCCGCTGTGCAGGAACAGTGACGCGGTTGCCATTCGCGATCAATAAATCAGGTTGAAGTAGTCACCGTCCATTAGCCTGCACATTCTGGTATCCGGGCTTTCGCAACGATTATCCACCCACACTGAAAAGGCCGGTTCCAGGATCTGCTGATACTCCAGATTCAGATTTATGTCCCCGTACCGGCACGTGATGGTCGCCCTTGTGACTGCCTGTGTGTCCTCGTCGGTTTCATGGATAACGTACTTGGCGCCTTCGAATCGCAACGATGACGGGTCGACCACGTCCACCAGGCTTTCGCTCTCCCATTCGTGGCCGTCCTGTATATCGACGAAGAAAACATCTTCCACCGTTTCAATGTTTCTACGGATGTCAGTGACGGCAGGGCAGGTTATTTCACCGGCATGGGCGTGGCCGATGATCAGCCAAAGCAACACCGCGCCTCCAGCCAGTATTCTTTTCATGTGCCAGGCTCCAGGGCTCAATTCAATGATTCACGGCTTTGGTCGGGGCGGGCTACTGTCAATGTTGACAGTTATTTATGTCAATTTAGAACTGTGTATGAATGTTTGGTAACTTTCAGCTATATAAAAACATGATTTTCTTCAAGATCAGATACTTCTGGTGACCATGTAAGACTCTTCTGATATGGCTGTCGGCCATTAATGTAATAGGTATAGGAACAATTTTTGCCCGCGTCGGTCTAAAGCACGTTTAACGCCGCCCTCAATGGGCGGCTTTTTAATGGTCGAGAGGAAGTTCCTGATGAAGGTCTCACGCGGTTTTGCTCTGTCTTGCCTGTTGGCGCTGGTTGCCAGCCCGGCCTTCGCGCAGTTCAGCCTCAGTGACGCAGCCAATGTGGTGTCGGCGATGCAGGGCAACCAAGGCGAGCAGGGGGAGGGCGTCGTAGCCGCCGCGCCGAAAGCCGCCGGGCTGCTCAATACCCTGGGATCGGAACTCAAGATCACGCCGGAACAGGCCATCGGCGGTGCCGGTGCGATGCTGGGGCTGGCGAAGAACCGACTCAGCGAGCCGCAGTTTTCCGAGTTGAGCAACAGTGTGCCGGGCCTGGATCAGATTGCTGGGAACAGCGCCATCGGTGGGCTCAATGGCCTGGGCGGTTTGCTCGGCGGCGGGTCGGACAAAAATGCCTTACTCGATGGCCTGCTGGGTAACGTCAAGGACACCGGCGACCTGAACAATGCCTTCAGTGCGCTGGGCATGGACAGCGGCATGATCGGCCAGTTTGCTCCGATCATTCTGCAGTATCTCGGCCAACAGGGTGTTGCCGGTTCGCTGCTGCAGAACCTGGGTGGTATTTGGGGAGCGGGTGCAGGTGTCTGATAGATAAAGGTGGCGACATCGAAAATCCGCCACGAAGCCCTTAAAAGCTCAAGCTGAAGCAGTCGGGTGTTGGCGCTTGGGCCTGAAGGTAATGCAGCGTGAGATGGATGCCACCCACATTGCAGGTGAGGGTTACCCTGCTTAATGCTTGTTCCTCTTCGTCGGATTCATGGATCGCGAACTCGGCCTCGTTCAATTGCTCCACCGCTGGGTTGGCGGCCTGTATGAGGCGCGGTTGCTGCCATTCGCGATCATCCTGAATCTCTACCGTTTCATTATTTCCATGGCTGGGTGCCGCACTCGGGTGAGTGACTTCTTCGGCGTGGACATGACCGATTATCAGCAAGAGTATTCCAGAGCCGCCTGTCATGAAGATTCCCATTGGCCTGCCTCCATATTCTGTGTCGGCGACATGTTTGCGGCTGTGCCTGGCCAGGGCTACTGTCAGGGTTGACAGTTTTTTATGTCGATTTGGAATTAAAAGAGGGCAGGTCCAAAAAAGCAGACCTCCCGCTTTAAGGTATTCATCCGCGGCGTTGCCTGTCAGAACGGTCAGGCAGTACTTCCCTCGCTGCGCAGGGCCGCGATGCGCCGGTCCTTTTCAGTCCATAGCTGGTTGACCCAGTCCTGCACGTGCTGGCGAAACACCGGGTCGTTTTCGTAGTCGCCTTGCCATAGCGTCGGGTCCAGTTCGCGGGTCTGGATGTCGATGATGACCCTGGGCACCGCGCCGCTGATCAAGTCCCAGAACCCGGGAATGCGCTCTTGCGGATAGACCACGGTCACGTCCAGCACCGCGTCCAGTTGCTCACCCATGGCTGCCAGCACGAACGCCACGCCCCCGGCCTTGGGCTTGAGCAGGTGGGTGAAAGGCGATTGCTGTTGTTGGCTTTTGGCGGCGGTGAAGCGGGTGCCTTCGAGGTAGTTGACCACGGTGACCGGCTGGCGCTTGAACAGTTCGCAGGCGGCCCTGGTGATTTCCAGGTCCTTGCCGGCCAGTTCCGGGTTCTTTGCCAGGAAAGCCTTGGTGTAGCGCTTCATGAAGGGGTAGTCCAGCGCCCACCAGGCCAACCCCAGGAACGGCACCCAGATCAGCTCTTTCTTGAGGAAGAACTTGAAGAACGGCGTACGCCGGTTGAGGGTCTGGACGAGGGCGGGGATGTCTACCCAGGATTGGTGATTGCTGATCACCAGGTAAGACGTATCGCCTCGCAGGTCCGCGCCGCCGCGGATGTCCCAGCGGGTGGGGATGCACAGGGCGAAGATCAGCTTGTCGATCTCGGCCCAGGTCTCGGCGATCCACATCACCGACCACGAGGCATAGTCGCGAAAGCGCCCGGGCAGGACCAGTTTGAGCACGGCGAACACCATCAACGGCCCGAACAGCACCAGGGTGTTGAGCAATAACAGCAGCGTGACGAAACAGCCGGTGAGCAGGCGGCGCATAGATGACTCTTGCAAACAGGTGGGCGGGCCATGATAAGCAAGCTTCGGGCGGCAGGCCAAATCGGTGTGGACGAAAGTTTCACCTTGGCCGGGGTAGGCTGGGCCACAGGTGCATGACCAACCGAACGAATCCGTCGGTCACGGTCTAAAAAAACCACCCACACAGGAAGCCTTATTGCATGAAGTCCTTTCTCGCCCTGCTTTCCCTGGTGGCCCTTCCAGTGCTGGCCGCCGAGCCAACCCTGTACGGGCGCTACGAATACATCGCGCTGCCGGAAATTGGCGGCGAAGTGCTCAAGGCCAAGATGGACACCGGCGCCCTGACCGCCTCGCTGTCGGCCAAGGACATCGAGACCTTCACCCGCGACGGCGATGACTGGGTGCGGTTCCGCCTGGCGACCAAGGGTGCGAGCAACAAGGTCTACGAGCACAAGATCGCGCGCATCAGCAAGATCAAGACCCGTTCCGAGGAAGATGAAGAAGACGATGAAAAGATCGCGCCCACCAAGCGCCCGGTGGTCGATCTGGAGTTGTGCCTGGGTAACGTCAAGCGCACGGTCGAGGTCAACCTGACGGACCGCAGCAGTTTCAATTACCCGTTGCTGATTGGCGCCAAGGCGTTGCGTGAGTTCGGGGCGGCGGTGAACCCGGCGCGGCGGTTTACGGCGGATAAGCCTGACTGCTGATTTCCCTGATTGACGTACCCCAAGGCTTGCGGCACCGTTCCGGCAACTTTACTGCCGGGCTCGCAAGCCATGCCTCATATCCTGATTGTCGAAGACGAAGCCGCCATCGCCGATACGCTGGTGTTTGCCCTGCAAGGGGAGGGGTTCGACACCACGTGGCTGAGCCTTGGTGCCGCGGCCCTTGAGCACCAGAAAAGCGCTCCGGCGGACCTGATCATTCTCGATGTGGGGCTGCCGGATATCAGCGGATTCGAGACTTGTAAAAATCTCAGACGTTTCAGCGACGTTCCGGTCATCTTTCTTACAGCCCGGGATGGCGAGATCGACCGGGTGGTGGGCCTGGAGATCGGTGCCGACGATTACGTGGTCAAACCCTTCAGCCCCCGCGAGGTGGCGGCCAGGGTCCGGGCGATCCTCAAGCGCGTGGCGCCGCGTCCGGCGGCGGAGTCGAGCACGGCGCTGTTTCAGGTCGATGCCGACCGTGTGCAGATCAACTATCGCGGCAAACCGCTGAATCTCACCCGTCACGAGTTCCGCCTGCTCAATTGTCTGCTGGAGCAACCTGAGCGGGTTTTCAGCCGCGAACAATTGCTCGATGCCCTGGGCGTGGCCAGCGATGCCGGCTACGAGCGCAGCATCGACAGCCACATCAAGAGCGTGCGCGCCAAGCTGCGCCTGGTCCGGGCCGAGGCCGAGCCGATCCAGACGCATCGGGGCCTGGGCTACAGCTACAGTCCGGGGCACAGCTGATGTCGCTGGGGATCCGGATTTTCCTGGTGTATGTGCTGTTTATCGCCTTGACCGGTTATTTCGTGCTCAACACGGTCATGGAGGAAATCCGTCCCGGCGTGCGCCAGTCCACCGAAGAAACCCTGGTGGACACGGCCAACCTGATGGCCGAGATCCTGCGGGACGATTTCAAGGCCGGCACCCTCAACCAGAATCGCTGGCCGCAGTTGCTCAAGGCCTACGGCGAGCGCCAGCCGGCGGCGACGATCTGGGGCTTGCCGAAAAACCAGGTCAGCCATCGCATCTATGTCACCGATGCCAAGGGCATCGTGGTGCTCGACTCCAGTGGCGTGGCGGTGGGCCAGGATTATTCGCGCTGGAACGATGTCTACCTGACCCTGCGCGGCCACTACGGCGCTCGCTCGAGCCGCAGCGTTCCGGATGACCCGACGTCTTCGGTGATGCACGTCGGCGCGCCGATCCGCGACAACGGCCGCATCATCGGGGTCGTCACCGTCGCCAAGCCCAACAGTTCATTGCAGCCTTATGTCGATCGCACCGAGCGGCGACTGCTGGCCTATGGCGCCGGGTTGGTGGCCCTGGGCCTGTTGCTGGGCGGCTTGCTGTCCTGGTGGCTCAGCGCGGCACTGCGACGTTTGACGGCCTATGCCCAGGCGGTCAGCCAGGGGCGGCGGGTGGAGGTACCGCATTATCGCGGTGGCGAGTTCGAGCAACTGGCGGGCGCTGTGGAACACATGCGCACGCAACTGGAAGGCAAGGCTTACGTCGAGCGTTACGTGCATACGCTGACCCACGAACTCAAGAGCCCGCTGGCGGCGATTCGCGGTGCCGCCGAACTGCTGCAAAGCGACATGCCCGCCGCCCAGCACCAGCGCTTCGTCAATAACATCGACAACGAAAGTGTGCGCATGCAGCAGTTGATCGAACGGTTGCTCAACCTGGCCCAGATCGAGCAGCGCCAGGGGTTGGAAGAAGAAGTCGCGGTGCCGCTGGCGACGTTGATGGACGAGCTGCTGGAAGCGCGTGGCGGCTGGATTGAAAGTCGCCTGTTGACGGTTGAACAGCACATCGCTGCCGACCTGACGCTGACCGGTGAGCCGTTCCTGTTGCGCCAGGCCTTGGGCAATCTGCTGGAAAACGCCCTGGACTTCACCCCCGTCAACGGCCGGCTACGTATCAGTGCCGAGCGCAGCGGGGATCGCGTCGAGATCCGCCTGTTCAACCAGGCCGCGCCGATTCCCGACTACGCGCTGCCACGCCTGAGCGAGCGCTTCTACTCCCTGCCGCGTCCAGACAGCGGCCGCAAGAGCACCGGCCTGGGGCTCAACTTCGTGGAGGAAGTGGTGCAGTTGCATGGGGGACAATTTAGTATCGGCAATGTCGAGGGTGGGGTTGAGGTGGTGCTGAGGTTGCCGTGAGGGAATTTGGTTAATCTTGTTATTGATTAATTTACATAACCATTTTTTAGGTTTAATTTCCTCTCAGCACCGGCGAACGATTCAATAAACCTGTCAGCAAGCCATGCCTTACGGCGAGATGACTTTCGGTCGGCTGGTCCTATTCGTGGATACACAACCGGGAGCATGAGCATGGTGAGCCTCTGGCAAAAACTGCAGGCCAAGTTGTTGCGCGCCTTCGCCAAGAGAATGAAGGCGAAGTTTACCTACGACGCAGCGTTGTTTGCGCTGCGCACAGTTGTCGAGCAAACCATCCCGACCCCTTGGGGGCCTGCGCGGGCGCTGTTTTACTGGCCCCATTCGCAGTCCTCGGCGAAGCTGCCGGTGTACCTGAATTTCCATGGCGGTGGCTTTGTCGCCGGGACGCCCGAACACGACGACAGCTATTGCCGTCGACTGGCCCATAACCTGAACTGCCTGGTGGTCAATCTGGACTATGTGCTGGCGCCAGAGCACGCCTTCCCCGCAGGCCCGCGGCAGTGCTTCGCGGTGCTCGAATGGCTGGCCAGCGAAGCCGAAACGCTGGGCATCGATCCTCAGCGTTTCGCAGTTGGCGGCCATAGCGCCGGCGGCAATCTGGCCGCCGCCGTGGCGGGGCTGGCGCGAGGGCATCAAGCGTTGAAGGTGGTGCATCAGTTGATCGACTATGCGGCGTTGGATCTGCACCAGGACCCTGCCTTGAAGACGTCCACCAGTGCCCGGCCGCTGCTCAATGCCGGTCTGATGCGCTTCTTCAACAGCTGCTACCTGAGCGATCCGGCACAAGCTCGCGATCCGTTGGCCTCACCCCTGTTGGCGCCGGTCGAGGCGCTGGCGGGGATGCCGGCTGCCACGGTGATCACGGCGCAATACGATATCCTGCGTGCCGAAGGCGAGGCCTACGCCGAGAAGTTGCGCCAGGCCGGCGTGCCGGTGCGCCAGCGAATGTTTGAAGGCTGCGACCATATGTTCACCCACCTGGGGCCGGACGAATCGGCCGAGGAGGCCTGGCAGATGATGGAGGACTCTCTGCGCGAGGCTTTCCAGACCGTGGACATGGCGGACGCCGACGTTCGTGCTCGACACGACGATGGCAGTCTCCACACAATCTCCACAATCGCTCCATAAGCCCAACACACAGCCATCCCAGACTCTCCCTCATTCGAACAGGGAGAGCCCCACATGAACCGCAGTCTCGCCATAAAACTGGGCATGATCGCCCTATTGATTCTCTTGTTGATGATCCCGTTGTTGATGATCAACGGGCTCATCGATGAGCGCCAGGAACTGCGTGACGGTGTGCTGCAGGACATCGCCCGCAGCTCCAGCTACAGCCAGCAATTGATCGGGCCG
Source organism: Pseudomonas sp. St386 (assembly GCF_018325865.1). NCBI lineage: Bacteria > Pseudomonadati > Pseudomonadota > Gammaproteobacteria > Pseudomonadales > Pseudomonadaceae > Pseudomonas > Pseudomonas sp. St386. Next base: position 6,276,069 of record NZ_AP021900.1, on the reverse strand, counting down.
ATGATCGTGGTGCCGTTTCGCAAGAGCGTGAAGGTCTGGAATACCAACGAGAAGACCGGCGTGCGTTTCCTGGAAACCGTCGAGCGAGCGGGCGAGTTGTATTTTCTACCGGAGCAGTTTGAGCTCGACGGCCAGGTCCGCACCGAAACCCGGGCCCGGGGCATCTACGAAGCGCGCTTGTTCCATGCCGATAACCGGATCGATGGTCGCTTCAAGGTGCCTGAGCGCTACGGTGTAGCCGCCAAGGATTTCGCCGATTACCGCTTCGACGAGCCGTACATGAGTGTCGGCATCAGCGATATTCGCGGCATCGAGAATGCGCTGACCTTGACGCTGAACCAACAGACCGTCGACTTCCTGCCCGGCTCGCGACTCGGCTGGCTGGGGCAGGGTGTGCATGTGCCGCTGCCGATGATCACCGCCCAGGGCGGCCCTGAGCTGACCTTCGGTTTTGACCTGCGTCTGCAAGGCACTGGCGAGTTCCAGATTCTGCCAGTGGGCAAATCCACCAAGGTGCACCTGTCGGCCGACTGGCCGCATCCGAGCTTCATCGGCAACTACCTGCCCACCAATCGTGAGATCAATGAGCAGGGTTTCAGTGCCGACTGGCAGACGTCGTTTTTCTCCACCAACCTTCTGGAAACCCTGCAAGCCTGCGAACCGAGCGATAGTTGTGAAGCGTTCCGCAGTCGGGCCTTCGGGGTGAGCTTCATCGACCCGGTGGACCAGTACCTCAAGAGCGACAGGGCGATCAAATATGCGCTGCTGTTTGTCGCCCTGACCTTCGCCGGCTTCTTCCTCTTCGAGGTACTCAAGAGCCTGGCGGTGCACCCGGTCCAATACGCCTTGGTGGGCGTGGCGCTGGCATTCTTTTACCTGCTGCTGTTGTCGCTGTCGGAGCACATCGGCTTCACCCTGGCGTACCTGGTGTCGGCCAGCGCCTGTGTATTGCTGATCGGGTTCTATGTCTGCCATGTGCTGCGCAGCGTGAGCCACGGCCTGGGATTCTCGGCAGGGCTGGCGGGCTTGTACGGTTTGCTCTACGGCCTGTTGAGCGCCGAGGACTACGCGTTGTTGATGGGCTCGCTGTTGCTGTTCGGCCTGCTGGGCGTGTTCATGGTGCTGACCCGCAAGCTGGACTGGTACGGGGTCGGGGCGAAGCCGGCGGCGGCGATGAACTTCGATTTGGGAGAGGTGAAATGAGCCGGTCGCTGGGGTTGCGTGAGGACCAGCAGGTGCGGGAGGTGCTGGTGATGCAGATTGCTGGGTTGTTTCCTTTGGATCCGGTGCGCTGCCATCGCGGGCAAGCCTTGCTCCCACAGGTTGAGCGGGTCTATGTGGGAGCTAACCTGCTCCCACAGGTTGAGCGGGTCTATGTGGGAGCTAACCTGCTCCCACAGGTTGAGCGAGGTCTATGTGGGAGCAAGGCTTGCCCGCGATGAGGCCGGCACAGCCAACGCAAAGCTAAACCCTGGGCACCGTCTCAATCATCGAAGGCCGCAGACTGACCTCGGCAAACCACGCCGCCAGTTGCGGATTGGCCTTGCGCCATTCCAGATCGGGATGGCGCAGGTCCAGGTAGCCCAAGGCGCAGGCCACGCTGATGGAGGCCACGTCGAAGTGGCAGGCCAGTTCGGCAATCGCTTCGGCTTCGAGCATGCCCAGGGCCCGGCGAATCTTGTCCCGTTGCGCATCGAGCCATTCGTCCCAGTGTTTTTCCACAGGGCGTAGCGCGGTTTCGTAGCGAATCATCACCGCCGCATCCATGATCCCATCGGCCAGGGAGGCCAGGGTCAGGCGCCGCCAGCGGGCCGCGCCGTCCCGGGGGATCAGCGGGTTGCCGACGTGCTGGTGATCGAGGTAATCGAGGATGACGCGGCTGTCGTGGATCACCGTTCCGTTGGCCAGGCGCAGGGCCGGGATCTTGCTCAACGGGTTGTCATCGATCAGCGCCCGGTCCGGCTTGACCGGCGAGAGCTGGCTGAGCTGCAACGCCACGCGGTCCTGCTGGCCGGTTTCGTGCAGCAGCACCAGGACCTTGCGAACGAAGGGCGAAGCGGGATTGTGGAACAGCGTCATGCTGGGGGTGGACATGGCAACGTCTCGATCAGTGGGGCTTGCTGCGCAGCATAGCGCGTTCGTGCGACCGAGCCGAAGGGACCCGGCCGCAAGGTGCCTCAGACGGCCGGTTGCAGTGCTTGCGGCTCGGACGACGGCGTTGCCGGTTGGTGCTTGAGTTCCCGGGCGACAGTCCAGACGATGAATGCGGCGATGACATCGAAGATTGCCAGCAGCACGAACAGTGGGCTGTAGCCGATCTTGGTCACCATGACGCCGAACAGCAGCGTGAAGGCGGCGGCGCCCAGGTAACCGAACATCCCGCCCATGCCGGTGGCGGTGGCGACTTCATTCTTGCCGAACGAATCGGACGTGATGGCGTACAGCGCGCCGGACAGGGTCTGGTGGGCAAAGCCGCCGACGCACAGCAGGGCGATGGCGGTGTAAGGACTGGCGACCAGGCCGATGCAGGCTGGGCCGATCATGCAGGACGCACCGAACAGCAGGACCATTTTGCGCGAAGTAAACAGCGACACCTTGCAGTATTTATGGAAGAACGGGCTCAGGTAACCGCCCAGCACGCAACCCAGGTCGGCGGCCAGGAACGGCAGCCAGGCGAACATTGCGATCTCCTTGATGTTCATGTGCCGCTCGGTCATCAGGTACAGCGGGATCCAGGCGTTGAACGTTTGCCAGGCCGGCTCGGAGAGGATCCGGGCACTGGCGATGGCGTAGAAGTTGCGGCTGGCGATGATGCGTTTCCAGCTGCCTTTCATCGGTGTCGGGTCTTGGAAGTGAGCTTCCTGGCCGCTGAGGATGTAATCACGCTCGGTGTCGCTCAGGAGCCTCTGGTCGCGCGGATGTTTGTAAAAGATCATCCAGAGGAACGTCCAGGCCACGCCCAGACCGCCAACGATCAGGAACGCCAGCTCCCAGCCACTGTTCAGGATCGCCCAGACCACGAGCGGCGGAGCCAGCACGGCGCCGATTGAGGAACCGATGTTGAACCAGCCGATGGCCACCGAGCGTTCCTTGGCCGGGAACCATTCGGTAGAGGTCTTTACCGCAGCCGGCAGCCCGGCGGCTTCGGTCAGGCCCAGCAAACCCCGGAAAAACGCCAGGCCCTGCCAGCCCGATGCCATGGCCGCTGCGGCACAGGCGATGGACCAGGCGAACGCGAAAATGGCGAAACCCATCTTGGTGCCGATGGCGTCGATGATGTAGCCGGCCACCGGTTGCATCAACGCGTAGCAGATCTGCCAGGCCACGACGATGTGGGAATACTGCTCGGTGGAGATGTTCATTTCGCTCATCAGGGTGGGAGCGGCCACCGAGAGGGTATTGCGAGCCAGGTAGTTGACCATCAGGCCGGCCGTGACCAGGCCAACCATCCACCAGCGGATGCCTTTGATTTTCATTACTTCACCATCAATTATTTTTGGATTTGGCGTCGCATGTTGTGTTGTAGGTTGTCGTACAACAGGCGCACTTATAGAGGGTCAAGAATTAATTTGTCAATAAATATGTCAAAGACTGTGCGGTTTGAAACAACCTGGCGTACTGCGGTTGTCGTATGAGGAGGAGAGAGGGTGCTCACTCTGGCGAGTGAGCGCCCGGATGACTCAGCGGCGTGGGACCAATCCCCACACCGCCAACACGGAGGGTATGCCCAACCCCAGCCAACTGACGGCGTCCCACAGGCCGTCACCCAGCAATGCGCTGAACAACCCCGCCGCGCTGAGCGCACCGATCATCAGGGGAATACCAAACACTTTCCAGAAACTCGACTGCCGAGGCCTCACGAGGCGACCTCCGTGCCGACGGTTGCCCGCTTGGCCGTTTTACGCCGCACCAGCCACAGGTAAACGCCGCTGCCGAGGACGATGATGGTCAGTACATCGAGGGTCGCCCAGAAGATCTGCATCGGCCGGCCACCGTAGTCACCGAAGTGCAGCGGCAGGGACAGGCTCATGACGTCCATGTACCACGGCCGTTCGGCGACGGCGGTGACGTCCAAAGTGGTGGCATCGATCAGCACGGGCGTGAGCAGGTGCGAGGTCAGGTGGGTGTCGCCCTTCATGAAGACGCTGTAGTGGTGCTCGCTGGAGAACAACGTGCCGGGGAAGGCAATGAAACTCGGCTCCATGCCCGGCGCGACGTCCTTGGCGATGTCCAGCAGCCGGGTGGCCGGTGCCAGTTGGGTCAGCGGCGGGGCGTTGCGGTAGGGTTCGACCATGGCGCTGAGGCTGTCGTTGCGCCACGCGGCGATGATCAGGTCGGCGCATGCGGCGATCACGCCGGTGACGCCCACGGTCAGCGCCCAGACCAGTGTGACCACGCCGATCAGGTTGTGCAGGTCGAGCCAGCGCAGGCGCGTGGACTTGTCCTGACGCACCGTGGCGAACTTCAAGCGGCGCATGAACGGCAGGTACAGGACCACCCCGGAGACGATGGCGATCACGAACAGCAGGCCCATGAACGCCAGCAGCAACTTGCCCGGCAGCCCGGCGAACAGGTCCACGTGCAGGCGCAGCATGACCATCATGAAACCGCCATTGGCCGAGGGCATTTCCAGGGCCTCGCCGGTACGCCCGTCGAGCATGAAGGTGTGGGACGAGTTGGGTTCGGTGCCCGGTGTCGGCGCCATGATGGTGATGACGCCGTTGGGGTCGTCATCGTCCCAGCCAAAATACTGGACCACTTCACCTGGGCGATGGGCCTTGGCTTTTTCCACCAGTTGTTGCAGGTCCAGCGGCGGTGTGTCGGCCGGCATTTCCCGAAGCTGCGGAGCGTCACCCAGCAGGTGTTCGATTTCATGGTGGAAGATCAACGGCAGCCCGGTGATCGCCAGCATCAGCAGGAACACCGTGCAGATCAGGCTGGTCCAGGTGTGGACGAAGGACCAGCGGCGGATGGTTTTGCTTTTCATGATCGATCCGGATGTAAAAGGGCACCTTGTGGCGAGGGATATCTGTGGGAGCAAGGCTTGCCCGCGAAACAGGCGATACGGTCCTTCCGAAACCGAGTCGCCTCCATCGCGGGCAAGCCTTGCTCCCACATAGTGCCCGCTAAAGTGGGTATGCAAATGCTAACCGTTTACCATTTGTAATTCACGCTGGCGACGACGTTGCGCTGGTCGCCGTAGTAGCAGTAGAAGCCGTCGCAGGTGGACAGGTAGTCCTTGTTGAAGAGGTTCTTTGCGTCCACCGCCACCGTGACCCCCTTGAGGGTCTTGTTCAGACGGCCCAGGTCGTAATGGGCCGAGGCGTCGTACACGGTGTAGGACCCGACATGGCCCCAGTCGGTGTTGGTGGTGTTGCCGTAGGTGTCGCCGACATAACGCACACCGGCGCCGACGCCGAAGCCATCCATCGGGCCGTTATGCCAGGTGTAGTCCGCCCAGGCGGTGGCCTGGTTGCGCGGCACCTGGGCCATGCGCTTACCTTTTTCCGCCGCCGTGCCCTTGGTGATTTCACTGTCGTTGTAGGTGTAGGAACCGATCAGTTTCAGGTTGTCGGTCACGTCGCCCGAGGCTTCCAGTTCCAGGCCACGCACCTGGACTTCGCCCACCTGGCGGGTGACGTTGTTTTCGGTGACGGAGTTGTTTTTCTGGGTCAGGTCGAACACCGCAGCGGTCAGCAGGGTCTTGGTGCCGGGTGGCTGGTACTTGATACCCGCTTCGTATTGTTCGCCTTCGGTGGGTTTGAACGCTTCGGTGCTGTTGACGGTTGAACCTGCCGCTGCCTGGAACGACTGGGCGAAGGAAATGTAGGGCGTCACACCGTTATCGAAGACATAGCTCAACGCCGCGTTGCCGCTGAATTTCTTGTCGCGCTGGGTGTTGGTGACGTTGTTCTGGTTGTGGAATTCGGTACCGGTGTGAATCCAGTCCTCACGACCACCGAGGGTCAGGCGCCAGTTGTCCAGGGCGATCTGGTCCTGGACGTATAGGCCGGTCTGGTTGGTTTTCTGGTTGTAGTCGTACATGGTGAAGTACTGGACATTGGAGAAATCCTGTCCGTAGATCGGGTTGTTGATGTTGCTGGTTGGCACGCCGGTCGAGCCCCACAACCAGCGCGAATTGCTGTTGGAGCGCTGGTGGTCCAGGCCCAACAGCAGGGTGTGGCTGAGGGCGCCGGTCTGGAAGTCGGCCTGGAAGTTGTTGTCCACGGCGAATTGGCTGATGTCTTCGTCGACGACACTGGCACTGCGTTTGACGGTGCCATCGGCGCTCACTGCTTCCTCAGGCCCCGCCGGCCAGAATTGCCCGCCAGCGGAAATGCCTTGGGTCTCCAGGTCGCTCTTGGTGTAGCGCAGGTTCTGGCGGAACTGCCAGGTGTCGTTCAGGCGATGTTCAAAGGCATAACCGAGGGCGTAGTAGGTACGGTCGTAGAATTCCCAGTCCGGGTCGCCGAGGTTCTTGTGGTGGGAAATCTTGCCCGCTGGCGAAGAGAGCTTGGTGCCTTGCAGTGGCAAGAATTGCCCGGTGATGCCGGTGTCGTCGCGGGTGTATTGGGACAGGAAGGTCAGGCGGGTGTCGTCGTTGATGTTCCAGGTCAGGCTCGGCGCGAGGTTGTAGCGCTTGTCCGGGATGTGATCGACCTGGGAGTTGCTGTCGCGCACGGTACCGCTGACTCGATAGAGGAACTGGCCTTCGTCATCGACCTTGCCGGTGCTGTCGAAGTTGATCTGCTTGTGTTCGTAGCTGCCGGCCTGCAGCTCGACTTCATTGCTGCTTTCGGCTTGTGGACGACGGCTGACCATGTCCAGCATGCCGCCAGGGGGTGTCTGGCCGTAGACCGAAGAGGCCGGGCCACGCAGCACGGCAATGCGCTCCAGATTCCAGGGCTCGATTTTCGGCGTGATGTAGTTGCCCTTGGGCAGCGGCAGGCCATCGAGGAACTGGGTCGGTATGAAACCGCGGACCAACAGCCAGTCGTTGCGCGAGTCCGAGCCGTAGCCGCTGCTCTGCACACCGGCGGTGTAGCGCAGGGCGTCATTGAGGTTGAGGACCGAACGGTCTTCCATCTGTTGGCGCGTGACCACGGAGACTGAACGCGGCAGTTCGACAATCGGCGTATCGGTCTTGGTCCCGGCGGCGGTGCGGGTGGCGACGTAGCCCTCGGTCGGGCCCCACGCGGTTTCACTGAGGCCGGCCCCGATCACACTGGTTTCCGGCAAGGCCATGACGCCTTCAGGCACAGCCATCAGGCTGTAGGTGCCGGCGCTGCTTTGTTCCAGTTGCAGGCCGGTACCGCGCAAGGCTTCGCGCAATGCGCCCGTGGCATCGAACTGGCCCTGGACCGGGGCCGAGGTCTTGCCCGAGGCCAGGGACGGATTCAGGCTCAGGGCGAGACCGGCCTGGCCGGCGATCTGGTTCAAGGTGCTGGCCAGTGGCGCGGCGGGCAGGTTGTAGGTGCGCACGCTCGAGGTCTGTTCGGCAGCCAATAGCGGGCCGCTGGCGAAGGGAGTGGCGAAGGCAATGGCGATGGCCAACAGGCTGGGGCGCAACAGGGTGTCTAGCGGGCGGGACATACGGCGGCTCCTGAATGGAAATATTTCTCAATTGCCTGGGTGCCGGATGAAAATTGAAAAGTGATAGGGCTGGATGAAAATAATTTAGATTCGCTTTGCTGGTGGTGGCTTTGTGGTGGGGCGAATGGCCTCATCGCGAGCTGGCTCGCTCCCACAGGATGACTCGTGGGCAACCCGATCAATGTGGGGGCGAGCTTGCTCGCGATGAGGCCATCACTGACACAAAGTCCTTCAGGGCTTGGCTTCAGCCCTCGGCCCCACCACCACCCACCACCGCGTGTGATGCTCGACCTGCACCGGCAAGGTCGGCAGCAGGGCGGTCAAGGCCAGGTCGGTGTCGTGCAGCGGGAAGCTGCCGGTGATGCGCAGGTCCGCCACTTGTGGCGCGACACCCAAGTAGCCATGCCGGTAACGCCCCAGTTCGTGGACCAGATCTTCTAGGCGCGCGTTGTCCACCACCAGCATGCCGCGGGTCCAGGCATCGGCGCCGGGGTTCAAGGCAAGGGTCGGCCCAAGGCCGTCGCGGCGCATCAGCACTTGTTGGCCTTCGCGCAGGATCTGTTCCTTGTCCGTGGCCTGCGGATACGCGGCCACAGCGGATTTCAACACGCTCAGGCGCGTACCTTCGTCTTCACGCTTGACCAGGAACCGTGTGCCCAAGGCGCGCAGGCTGCCTTCGCGGGTTTCGACGATGAACGGCCGCGGGTCGTCGTGGCCGGTTTCCACCAGGATCTCGCCTTCCTGCAGGACGATGCGGCGCTGCTTGTCATCGAAACGCACGTCCAGGGCACTGTGGGTGTTGAGGTTGATCAGCGTGCCATCGGCCAGGCGCAGAGTGCGCTGTTCGCCTGTCGCGGTGCGCTGATCGGCCAGCCAGTAATCCAGCGGCAGGTAACGATCGCCGGCAAACAACGCCAGGCCGATGACCGCGATAACGCTGGCCAGGCCGCTGCCAACCTTGCGTATCCGTCGGCGAATGCTCACCCGCGATTGCAGCAACGCGGCGCGCGCCGGTCCGGTGGCCACACTGAAGCGCTGGTCAAGCATGCCCAGCTGTCGCCAGGCCCGGGCGTGTTCTTCGTCGGCGGCATGCCATTGGGCGAAGGCTTCACGCTGCTGTGCGCTGCTCGAGTCCAGGGACAACTGCCAGGCAATGGCGGCATCCAGCACGTTGGCCGAGACCGGTTTGGCATGGGCCTGGCTCATGTCGGCTCACCATAGAGTGCGATGTAGCACTGTCGGATGCCTTGGGCCAGGTACTGCCGTACGCGCGGCACCGAAACCCCCAGGCGCTCGGCGATTTCGGCGTGGCCGAGGCCGTCGAGGCGGTTATAGAGGAAGGCTGCGCGGGCCTTGCTCGACAGTTTGCCAAGTAGGCGGTCGATGGCCTTGAGGTCTTCGAGGATGATTTGCTGTTCTTCCACCGAGGGCTGTTCGGCCTCGGGGATCAGCATCAGTTCGGTGAGGTAGGCCTGCTCCAATGCCGCTCGACGGAAATAGTCGAACAACAGGCCCTTGGCGATGGCTACCAGAAACGCCCGGGGCTCGCGGGGCGCCTTCAGTTCCTCGCGACCCAGCAAGCGCACAAAAGTGTCCTGGCTCAGGTCTTCGGCCCGTTGCGAACACGCCACGTTGCGTCGCAGCCAGGCCAATAGCCAAGCGCGATGGTCGCGGTACAACGCACCAACCAAATCACTATGAGGACTGGGGACTGACGACACGGAACATCACCGACGTTTTAAGTAACGAGAATTGTTCGCGATTGTGGCAGAGGCGGAGGCGGGAAAGCAATTGGCGCTGATCGGGACTCGATCTGTGGGTCTGAATGAATCTGTGAGAGCAAGGCTTGCCCGCGATGCAGGCGACTCGGTCAGCCTGTCAATCCCAGGCGATGCCCTCGCGGGCAAGCCTTGCTCCCACAGGTGAACCACCCTCGGAGCAGAGGGTTTAGAGCGAAGGCGCCTGCTGCCGTCGTTTCCAGTGGCTCAGGCGTTGTTGCAGGTCAAGCGGGCTCAGGATCTGTTGCTGGCGGGCGCGGCTGAACAGGATCAGCGCCAGTTCCGCCGTGGCCAGGGCGTCGGCACTGGCGTTGTGGCGGTCGAAGACTTGCAGCTTGAACCAGTCGATCCACTCATCCAGGCCTGACTTGCGCAGGTTGGCTTGGGGGCAAAGCATCGGTGCCAGATCCGCCACGTCGAGGAACGAATGCTGCAGGCGATAGCCCAGGTAGTCTTTCAAGGCGCGCCCGAGCATGTGGGAATCGAACGGCGCATGAAAGGCCAGCAGCGGACTGTCGCCAACGAACTCCATGAACGCCAGCAGCGCTTCGGCCGGGTCGCTGCCGGCGGCAATGGCGCTGGGCGCCAGGCCATGGATCAGCACACTCGGCCCGAGTTTCTGCTTATCGCATTGCAGGGTGCGTTCGAACTGCTGGCTGAAGTCGATGGCGCCGTCTTCGATGACCACCGCGCCGATGGACAGCACCTGGTCCTTGTTCAGGTTCAACCCGGTGGTTTCCAGGTCCAGCACGACCCAGCGTTGTTCCCGCAGGTCGCATTCACTCAAGGCTGAAGCCGTCGGCAGGCATTCCAGGCGCCTTTGCATTTCTTCGGACAACATTGGCTGGGCTGGGCGCAACCAGGAAAAAATGCTCACAACTGATACCTCAAGCTCAGGCTGCTTTGCAGGCGTTGGGCCTGGCGCAGGGATTCGCGCAGGATGCGTCGGTCCAGATGGTTGAGGCTGTCGGGGTCGACGCGGTTGGAATAGGGCAGGTTCTCGCGGGTTTGCAATTGATGTTGCTGCATGCGGGTCTGCTGGATGAAGTGATAGGCCTCTTCGTAGGCTGCGCCATCGAGCGGTTCGATCACTTGCTTGTCGACCAATTGCCGCAAGCGCTCCAGGGTATTGTTGGCTTCGATGCCATTGGCCAGCGCCAGCAGACGGGCGCCGTCGACGAAGGGCGTCAGGCCTTGCACTTTCAGGTCGAGGGTGGCTTTTTCGCCGTTCTTGCGACTCAGTACGAAATCCCTGAAGCGGCCCACGGGCGGGCGGTGGCGCAGAGCGTTTTCGGCCATCATGCGCTGGAACAAACGGTTATCGGCCACTTGATCGAGGATCTGCCGGCGCAGTTGCTCGCAGCCTTGCTCATCGCCCCAGACCACCCGCAGGTCGAAATAGATGCTCGAGCCCAGCAGGTTTTCCGGGGTTGCTTCGCGAATGAATGCCGAAAAGCGCCGGGCCCACTCAGCACGGGACAGGCACAGCTCGGGGTTGCCGGCCATGATGTTGCCCTTGCACAAGGTGAAGCCGCACAAGGCCAGGCTCTGGTTGATCTGCTGGGCGATGGGCAGCAGCAGACCGCGGATCTGCGCGGCATGGGCGGCGTCCCGGGCCTCGAACAAAATGCCGTTGTCCTGGTCGGTGTGCAGGGTTTGTTCGCGCCGGCCTTCACTGCCGAAGCACAGCCAACTGAACGGCACGCCTGGGTCACCCTTGTCGATCAGGGTCAGCTCGATGACCCGGCACACGGTGTGGTCGTTGAGCAGGGTGATGATGTGGGTGATCTGGGTTGACGACGCGCCGTGGGCCAGCATGCGCTCCACCAGTTGGCCGATTTCGCCGCGCAGGGCCACGAGGTTTTCCACCCTGGGCGCGTTGCGGATGGTCCGGGCCAGGTGCACCAGGTCGACGCGCTGCAAGGAAAACAGATCGCGCTCCGACACCACGCCACACAGGCGTTGGTCCTTGACCAGGCAGACGTGGGCGATGTGCCGTTCGGTCATGGCGATGGCGGCGTCGAAGGCGCTGTGGTCCGGCGAGAGGAAAAACGGTGCCTGAGTCATGTGTCCTACGATGGCCTGGGAAAAATCCCCGGACCCATCGGCCACCACCTGCCGCAGGTCGCGCAAGGTGAAAATCCCCACCGGGGCTTTCTGTTCGTTCACCACCACGATGCTGCCGACCTGCTGGTCGTGCATCAGCTTCACGGCTTCGCGCAGCGGCGTGTCCGGGCTGCAACTGACCGGATGGCGCATCGCCAATTCGCCCAGCCGCGTGTTGAGGGAGTACTGGGTGCCCAGGGTTTGTGCGGACTTTTGCTGGACCTGTTGGTTGACCTGGTCGAGCAGGCTGCTGACCCCACGCAGGGCGAAGTCGCGAAACGGGCCGGACAGGGCGAAGAGCTTGATGAAGGCCAGTTTGTTCAACTGCAGGCAGAACGTGTCTTCGCCGGCCCGGTGCTCGGTGCGCGTGGCCCGTTCGCCCAGCAGCGCGGCGAGGGGGAAACATTCGCCGGTGGTTATTTCGAAGGTGGTCTCGGTGCCGCCCTTGGCCGTATGCGGACGTTCACCCACCACCCGGCCTTGCTTGACGATGTAGAAGTGCTCCACCGGGCCGTCGGCTGGTTTGATGATGGTTTCGCCCGGCGCATAAAAACGCAGCAGGCATTGCTCCACCAGATAGGCCAGGTGGGCGTTTTCCATCTGGTTGAACGGTGGGAAACGCTGGAGAAACTGCAGTGTCCCCTGGATGTTTTGCAACACCGCGGTTTTCCCTGCCTGGGTGAAGGCGTCCGCTTTTTTCATAACCATTACGCAGTCTTTTTTGAATTGTTGTGGTCGATCTGTTCTCCCATGGTCGGCCCCTCAGCGCGGGGTGCCCATTGGACGTAAGTCTAGGTCGCAGCCTAGGGCTAGGCTTACGGAAAAATCCTACGCCAAGCGTCAGAAAAATCTTCATTAAATGTTCTTGGAAAAAAATCCGACGAAGTGCACATTGAAGCGCCGCAGAACGATGTCTGACCACTGTGCCAGGGGATCGATTTAAAGAACGTAGAGAGCACCATGTCCGACCACGATATTTTGAGTGACGCCGAGCGCGAGGCGCTGAGTGCCGTCATGCTGGAACCTGACCTGCCGCCGCAGCGCGTCTTGATCGTCGATGACGACAAGGACGCTCGTGAGCTGCTGTCGGAGATCCTGGCGTTGGACGGGATTCACTGCATGACCGCCGCCAGTGGTGAAACGGCACTCAAGATGCTGGAAACCAAGCCATCGATCGGCCTGTTGATTACCGACCTGCGGATGGGCAATGTCGATGGCCTGGAACTGATTCGCCTGGTGCGCGAGTCGCCGCGGGCGGCGCTGCCGATCATCATCGTGTCGGGCGATGCCGACGTGAAAGACGCCATCGAAGCCATGCACCTGAGCGTGGTGGACTTTCTGCTCAAGCCGATTGATACCGACAAGCTGCTGGGGTTGGTCAAGCATGAGTTGGGGATGGATCTTTAAAATCGTCTGTGGGAGCAAGGCTTGCCCGCGATGCAGGCGCCTCGGTTCACCAAGGACCGCGCTGTCTTCATCGCGGGCAAGCCTTGCTCCCACAGATAAATCCCCTTGCCGCAATGACTCAAGCATCAGCCAGGGCCTGGTGATTTTGCAATGAAAAAGCCCTGATCTTTCGATCAGGGCTTTTTTGTGCCGCGTCTACCGCTCAATCACAACCCATTGGCTGCCTTGAACTCGCGACGACAACGGTGTAGCACCGGCTCGGTGTAGCCGTTGGGCTGCTTCGTGCCTTCGATCACCAGCTCGACCGCCGCCTGGAAGGCGATGTTGCGGTCGAAGTCTGGTTCCAGCGGACGGTACAGCGGGTCGCTGGCGTTCTGGCGGTCGACCACCGGCGCCATGCGCTTGAGGCTTTCCATCACCTGGTCTTGGGTGACGATGCCGTGGCGCAGCCAGTTGGCGATGTGCTGGCTGGAGATACGCAGCGTCGCACGGTCTTCCATCAGGCCGATGTCGTTGATGTCCGGCACCTTGGAACAACCCACGCCCTGGTCGATCCAGCGCACCACGTAGCCAAGGATGCCCTGGGCATTGTTGTCCAGTTCGTTCTTGATCTGCTCCGGTGTCCAGTTCGGATTGACGGTCAGCGGGATGGTCAGGATGTCGTCCACCGATGCACGCGTGCGCTTGGCCAGTTCGGCCTGGCGGGCGAACACGTCGACCTTGTGGTAATGCAGCGCGTGCAGGGCAGCGGCGGTCGGCGAGGGAACCCAGGCGGTGTTGGCGCCGGCCATTGGATGGGCGATTTTCTGTTCGAGCATCGCCGCCATCAGGTCCGGCATCGCCCACATGCCCTTGCCGATTTGTGCGCGACCTTGCAGGCCAGTGCTCAAGCCGATGTCGACGTTCCAGTTTTCATAGGCGCCGATCCACTTCTCGGCTTTCATGTCGGCCTTGCGCACCATCGGGCCGGCTTCCATGGAGGTGTGGATTTCATCGCCCGTACGGTCGAGGAAGCCGGTGTTGATGAACACCACGCGCTCGCTGGCGGCCTTGATGCAGGCCTTGAGGTTGACCGTGGTACGGCGCTCCTCGTCCATGATCCCGACCTTGAGGGTGTTGCGCGGCAGGTTCAGCACGTCCTCGACGCGACCGAACAGCTCGTTGGTGAACGCGGCTTCTTCCGGGCCGTGCATCTTCGGCTTGACGATGTACACCGAGCCGGTGCGGCTGTTGCGACGGCTGGTGTTGCCGTTGAGGCTGTGGATCGCTGCCAGGCTGGTGATCAGGCCGTCGAGAATGCCTTCCGGCACTTCGTTGCCATGCTTGTCCAGGATCGCATCGATGGTCATCAGGTGGCCGACGTTACGCACGAACAACAGCGAGCGGCCGTGCAGGGTCACGCTCGAACCGTCGACGGCGGTGTAGACACGGTCGGGGTTCATGGTGCGGGTGAACGTCTGGCCACCTTTGGCGACTTCTTCAGCCAGGTCGCCTTTCATCAGGCCGAGCCAGTTGCGGTAGATCACCACTTTGTCATCGGCATCGACGGCGGCGACCGAGTCTTCGCAGTCCATGATGGTGGTCAGCGCGGCTTCCATCAGGATGTCTTTAACGCCAGCGGCGTCAGTCTGTCCGACCGGGGTGCTGGCATCGATCTGGATTTCGAAGTGCAGGCCGTTGTGTTTCAACAGCACGGTGGTCGGTGCCGAGGCATCACCCTGGAAGCCGATCAACTGGGCATCGTCACGCAGGCCGCTGTTGCTGCCGCCCTTGAGGGTGACCACCAGTTTGCCGTCGACGATTTTGTAAGCGGTGGAATCGACATGGGAGCCGGCCGCCAGGGGCGCGGCTTCGTCGAGGAAGGCACGGGCGAAGGCGATGACCTTGTCGCCGCGGACCTTGTTGTAGCCTTTGCCTTTTTCCGCGCCATCGGCTTCGCTGATGGCGTCGGTGCCGTACAGCGCGTCATACAGCGAACCCCAGCGGGCGTTTGATGCGTTGAGGGCGAAGCGGGCGTTCATCACCGGCACCACCAGCTGCGGGCCGGCCATGCGGGCGATTTCGTCATCGACGTTTTGGGTCGTAGCCTGGAAATCCGCCGCTTCTGGCAGCAGGTATCCAATGTCTTGCAGGAAGGCTTTGTAAGCCACGGCGTCGTGGGCCTGGCCGGCACGGGCCTGGTGCCAGGCATCGATCCGCGCCTGGAAATCATCGCGTTTGGCGAGTAGGGCTTTGTTCTTCGGGGCCAGGTCGTGGATGACCTTGTCGGCACCGGCCCAGAACGCGTCGGCGGTGAGGCCGGTTCCGGGAATGGCTTCGTTATTCACGAAGTCGAACAGGACTTTGGCGACCTGCAGGCCACCGACTTGAACGTGTTCAGTCATTGCTTGCCTCACTCTGCTCAGCTATTTCGCTTTTCAGCTCTTCGATTTTGACAATGAAGCCTCGGGACATTTAAAGCACAAACCCCGGAACCAGTACATGCCATCGCTGGCGGCTGGGTGGTAAGCCTTGCTGACGGGGCTTTTCAGGGATGCGACTGCGCCTTAAGCAGACATCGGTACAACGTTATGTAGTGCTCGCTGCGGAATACTACATGATCAATTGCGGTTGTGAAAATTAGACTAATTGCGTCGTTCCGCGACCGACTAAAGCAGTACAGTCACGACGAGGCACGGGATGTTCTCAAAAAACAGATGGATTGTTCCAGATAAATCTTGATGTTTGTACACGATGTTTCTGATCTCATTCTGTGGGAGGTATAAATCCCGAGGCCCGCGGTCTGCTTGCGATCACCTGCCTATACTGTCCCTTCCACAACAAGAGGACTGCGCCATGGACCACCTCGTCATCACTGTTTTCGCCCCGGACAAGCCCGGGCAGGTCGAGCGCATTGCCGATTGCATCGCCGAACACGGCGGTAACTGGCTGGAAAGCCGCATGTCGCGCCTGGCCGGGCAGTTTGCCGGGATCCTGCGAATCGGCGCCCCCGCCGAGGCCCATGAAGAACTGATCGAAGCCTTGCAGGGGCTATCGACTCACGACATCCGCGTGTTGATCGCTGAAAGCGCCCTTGAGGAGTCCTGCACCTGGAAACCCATCACCATGGAGCTGGTGGGCAACGATCGTCCCGGCATCGTGCGGGACATCACCCGGCTGTTGAGCGAGCAGGGCGTCAATGTCGAGCGTCTGGTGACCTACGTTCGGCCGGCACCGATGAGCAGCGAGCTGCTGTTCCACGCCGAAGCGATCCTGGGGGTGCCCTTGACCCTGTCGCTGGATACGTTGCAGGAGCGCCTGGAGACGCTGGCCGATGAGTTGATGGTGGAGCTCAAGCTCAGCGACGAAGCGTGACGAAGGTTATCCAAGGAAAAACTGCGCCTGCCTGTGGATAACCTGTAGAGACCCGGCTCCAGCCCAGACCCACCGGGGCTCAGCGGGGAATGGTCAAAAAATCATCACTTTTCAAGGGCTTGTGCACAAAGGGCGGGGATCACGCTGTGGATAACCTTGGGAAGGATAAGCGCAGGCCACGTCAGACGTGGCCTGTAGAGGTTTGTGTGTTTTTTGATCAGCTGCGCCGGCGCATGCTGATCACGGCATCGACGCTGTATACCGCCAGCCCGGCCCAGATAAACAGGAATGCCACCAGTGTGCTGGACGACAGGTGCTCACCGAACAGCGTGACGGCGAGCAGCAGCACCAGCGTCGGTGCGATGTACTGGAGAAAACCGATGGTGGTGTAGGGCAAATGCCGTGTTGCGGCGTTGAAACACACCAACGGCACCAGCGTCACGGGGCCGGCCGCCACCAGCCACCAGGCTTCGGAGGTGGTCCAGAAAGCGGCCTGGGCACTGGTGGCCGTGGGATTGAACAGCAACCAGGCGATGGCGATCGGCACCAGCATCCAGGTTTCCACCACCAGCCCCGGCAATGCCTTGACCGGCGCCTGCTTGCGGATCAACCCATAGAAACCGAAGGTCAGCGCCAGCACCAGCGACACCCACGGCAGGCTGCCCACTTGCCAGACCTGCTGCGCCACGCCGACCGCCGCCAACCCCACCGCCAGCCATTGCATGCGGCGCAGGCGCTCACCCAGCAGCAACATGCCCAGCAATACGTTCACCAGCGGGTTGATGTAGTAACCCAGGCTGGCTTCGAGCATACGCTCGTTGTTCACTGCCCAGACGTAGGTCAGCCAGTTGGCTGCGATCAGTGTCCCGCTCAGGGCGAGGATCGCCAGGCGCTGTGGGTTGTCCCGTAGTTCGCGCCACCAGCCCGGGTGTTTCCAGACCATCAGCAACACAGCGCCGAACAGGGCCGACCACAGTACCCGGTGGATGATGATCTCCACCGACGGCACGCTGGCGATGGCTTTGAAATAGATCGGGAACAGACCCCAGATGATGTAGGCACTCAGGCCCAGGATGTACCCGCGACGCGGGTTGGCGGCTTGCATGCAGAATCCTTGCTTAGGCAGCTAACAAAGGAGTGATTGTAAGGAGATTTGTCTGGTTGCGCTGTGAGTATTGTGCACAATCACCGCAGATCCCCTGTGGGAGCGGGCTTGCTCGCGATAGCGGTGTGTCAGTCGACAAAGGTGTCGAATGTTCGATCGCCATCGCGAGCAAGCTCGTTCCCACGGGGGGACCAGCAGTAGGGTCAGAATAGTTTCAACGGCTCTTCATTGAGCGCCGCCAGTTGCTCGCGCAACGCCAACACCTGGTCGCCCCAATAACGTTCGCTGCCGAACCACGGGAAGCTGCGCGGGAACGCCGGGTCGTCCCAGCGTCGCGCCAGCCAGGCGCTGTAGTGCATCAGGCGCAGCGCCCGCAGTGGCTCGATCAGCGCCAATTCCCGCGGGTCGAAGTCGTGGAACTCACGGTAGCCGTCCATCAATTCCGACAATTGCCCCAGGCATTCCTGGCGATCGCCGGCGAGCATCATCCACAAGTCCTGCACCGCCGGGCCCATGCGACAGTCGTCCAGGTCAACGATGTGGAACACCTCGTCACGGCACATCATGTTGCCCGGGTGGCAATCGCCGTGCATGCGGATGTTCTGGTGGGGCGTGGCGGCGTAGACCTCTTCGACGCGCTTGAGCAGGTCCCGGGCGACCGACTCGTAGGCCGGCAGCAAGCTACGCGGGACGAAGCCGCTTGCCAGCACGGTGGCCAGCGAATCGTGGCCGAAGTTCTTCACGCCCAGGGCTTCACGATGTTCGAACGGACGGGTCGCCCCGACCGCGTGCAGGCGCCCGAGCAATTGTCCCAGGCGATAGAGCTGATCGAGGTTGCCCGGCTCCGGTGCACGGCCGCCGCGACGGGGAAACAGGGTGAAACGAAACCCGGCGTGTTCGTGCAGGCTGGTGCCGTTGTGGATCAGCGGCGCGACCACGGGTACTTCGTATTCGGCCAGCTCGAAGGTAAAGCTGTGCTCTTCCAGGATCGCTTCGTTGGTCCAGCGCTGAGGGCGATAGAACTTGGCGATCAGCGGCTCGGCATCTTCGATGCCGACCTGGTAGACGCGGTTCTCATAACTGTTGAGGGCCAACACGCGGGCGTCGCTGAGAAAGCCGATGCTTTCAACGGCATCGAGTACCAGGTCGGGCGTGAGGGTTTCAAACGGATGGGACATGCTGACTCCTGCGCAGCGGCAGGGCTGCCGCGTCCGGCCCAGCATGGTAGCGCAGACAGAGGCAGATAGGTGGTGGCTGTCGGTGATCGTTCCCACGCTCAGCGTGGGAACGCCTCATGTGACGCTCCGCGTTACGCTTTGGGGACGCGGAGCGTCCCTGGCTGCATTCCCACGCAGAGCGTGGGAACGATCAGTGTCAGGCGCCGATGACCCCGCCATCCTCACGGGTAATCACCATCACCGAAGACCGCGGCTTGCCGTTGGGCAAGTGTTCAGGGAAGGTCGAACCGCCGTTTTCTCCAGGATGCTGGATCCCGACGAACAAGGCCTTCTGGTCCGGCGCGAAACTGATCCCGGTCACTTCGCAGCCCACCGGCCCGACCATGAAGCGGCGGATTTCGCCACTGTTGGGGTCGGCGCAGAGCATCTGGTTGTTGCCCATGCCGGCGAAGTCCCCGGCGTTACTGGAGTCGCCGTCGGTGAGGATCCACAACCGGCCGGCCTTGTCGAAGCCCAGGCCATCGGGGCTGTTGAACATGTTCTGCGGGTTGATGTTGGACGATCCGGCTTTCGGCGTGCCGGCGTGTACCGTCGGGTTGCCGGCTACCACGAACAGGTCCCAGTCGAAAGTCTTGGACGCGTGGTCGTCGCGGTCGGTGCGCCAGCGCAGGATCTGCCCGTAGACGTTCTTGGCCCGAGGGTTTGGCCCGTCTACCGGTTGGCCGTCTTCGCCACGCTTGGAGTTGTTGGTCAGGGTGCAATAGACCTGACCGTCTTTCGGGCTGACCACGATCCACTCCGGGCGGTCCATGCGGGTGGCGCCCACGGCACTGGCGGCCAGGCGTGCATGGATCAGCACTTCGGCCTGGTCGGCGAAGCCGCTGCTGGCGTCGAGGCCGTTCTTGCCGTGGGTCAACTCGATCCACTGGCCCTTGCCTTTGGGGTGGTCCGGGTTGCCGTCGCCGGCATCGAAGCGCGCCACGTACAAGGTGCCATGGTCCAGCAGGTTGCGGTTGGCCTGGGCATTGCGCGGATTGATGCGCTCGCGGCTGACGAATTTGTAGATGAACTCACCGCGCTCATCATCGCCCATGTACACCACGGCGCGACCGTCATTGGTCTGCGCCAGGGCGGCGTTTTCGTGTTTGAAGCGGCCCAGGGCGGTGCGTTTCACTGGTGTAGATTGCGGATCGAACGGGTCGATTTCCACTACCCAGCCGTGGCGATTGAGTTCGTTGGGGTTCTTCGCCAGGTCGAAGCGCGGATCGTACAGATGCCAGTTGATCTCGCGGCTGGTGACGGTGGCGCCATAGCGTTTTTGCGCTTCATCGAACTGCAAGTCGGACTTGCTGCTGCCGAAGCAGTCGGTGAAGTTTTCTTCGCAGGTCAGGTAAGTGCCCCATGGCGTCATGCCGTTGGCGCAGTTCTGGAAAGTCCCCAGGACTTTCTTGCCGCTCTTGTCGGCACTGGTTTTCAGCAGGTCGTGGCCGGCGGCCGGGCCGCGCAGGCGGATCGGCGTGTTGCCGTGGATCCTGCGGTTGTAGCGCGATTCCTGGACGAACTGCCACTGGCCGCGACGACGCTGGACCTCGATCACCGACACCCCTTCGCTGGCCTGGGCCTTGCGCACGTCTTCGGCCGACTGCGGCTGGCCACCGTGGGGGAAGAGGTAGCGGTAGTTGGTGTATTCGTTGTTGATCGCCATCAGCGCCCGGTTATTGTCGCCGGGGAACGGGAACAGGCTCATGCCGTCGTTGTTGTCGCCGAACTGCACTTCCTGTGCGCGGGCGGTGCCATTGCCACTGGGGTCGAAGGCCGGTGCATTTTTCTGCAGCGGCTGGCCCCAACTGATCAGCACCGAGGATTTGTAGCCTGGCGGCAACGTGATGGTGTCGGCCGTGGCGGCGGCGATGCTGTTGAAGCCCAGCAGCCGGCTGTTGCCTTCGCTCACGGCGGCGGCCAGGACGCTGCGGCTCAGCAGGTTGCCGCCCAGGAACATCGCCGCGCCGCACAGGGCGCCGGCGCTGATGAAGCTGCGCCGGCTCAGGCCGACGATCTTTTCCAGGTCGGTGGATTGGTTTTCTTCTAATAGGCTCATCTCAGGCTCCCTGCTGGTTTTGGCAGTCACCTTAAAGCGGGCCGATGAAACTATTGTTGCAGCGCGCTACAACGGTGTGCCGAGCAGCACATTTGTCGCTGAAAACGTCACTTGCACCGGTGAGCCGCCTTCCAGATGCTGCTTTTGTAGCTCAAGCGGGTCGGTCAGGGCGCACAGCGTCTGGCCATTGGGCAGGCCGATGCGCACTTCGCTGGGGCCGTCTTCGGCGGCGTCGACCTGTTCGATCATGCCGCGCAGCGTATTGATCCCCGGTTTTTCCGCTTGCTCGACAGGGTGCAATTGCAGCCAGCCAGCCTTGATCAGCGCCACCACGTCGGTGCCGACATCCAGCTCCAGGCGCAGCGTGCTGTCGTGGGTGATCTGGGCTTCGATGAGCAGGCCCCGGGCCAGCTCCAGGCGTACCCGGTCGTTGTGGCCCTGGGCCTCGATGCCCAGGACCTTGCCATGCAGTTGATTACGGGCGCTGGTGCGCAACATCAGGCGACTGAGCAGGCCCAGGTCGCCGGCATCCTCGCTCGCTTCCAGCAGTTGCGTCTGCAACGCTTGCAGGCGCTGATACAGGCGCAGCACGCGTTGGCCTTCCTCCGACAACTTGGCACCGCCACCGCCCTTGCCGCCAACACTGCGCTCCACCAACGGTTGGTCCGCCAGATTGTTCAGCTCATCGATGGCATCCCACGCCGCCTTGTAGCTCAGGCCCGCGCTCTTGGCGGCGCGGGTAATCGAGCCTTGTTCGGCGATGTGTTGCAGCAGCGCAATGCGTTGTGGGCGCCGAACGATGTGCTGGGTCAGAAGCGTGGGCAATGACATGACGGAAAACTGCGGGCAATGGCTAATGGACGGACGTTGGCGCCTTGGACGCGGCGCGTCAAGCCGAGTCATCGGGTTTCGGGGTGCGCGCCAGGCAATACACATCGACCCGCGCAGCGCCGGCATCGAGCAGCAGGGCGGCCAATGCCTGGGCGGTGGCGCCCGTGGTGAGCACGTCGTCGACCAACGCCAGGTGACGGTTGAGCAACGCAGCCTGCGGCGCCAGGGCAAAGGCCTGACGCAGGTTTCGCCGCCGGGCCCTGGCATCGAGTGCTTGTTGGGCGGGGGTGTCCTGGGTGCGTCGCAGCAGGTGTTCTTCACAAGGGATCGCCAATGGCCCACTGAGCCAGCGGGCCAGCAGCACTGCCTGGTTGAAACCGCGCTGGCGCAAACGGCGGGTCGCCAGTGGCACCGGTACCAGTGCGTCGGGCCGCTCCAGCCCTTCGTCGAAATGGTGTTGCAGCGACTGCGCCAACAATTCGCCCATCAGCCGGCCCAGGGGCCATTTCGCCTGGTGCTTGAAACGGGTGATCAGGCTGTCCACCGGGAAGTCGTAGGCCCAGGGCGCCAGGACCCGTTCGAAGGCCGGCGGTTGCGAGGCGCATTGTCCGCAACGCAGTCCAGCCATGGGCAGCGGCAAGGCGCAGACGCTGCATTGATCGCCGAGCCAGGGCAACTCGCTTTCACAGGGCGTGCAGATAGGTTGCGGCGTATCGGTGCTTTCGCCGCACAGTAGGCAGGATTGTTTGTTTTTTAACCAGATGTAAACCGGTCCTTTGTATCGTGGTTGACAGCGCATGACTCTTCCTTAAATATGCCGAACATCCGTGTCGCGCCTGTGGGTATTCCATGCCCCAGGCGCCAGCCAAGCATAATCAAGGAAATGCCCATGAGCGCCAGCACCACTGCCAACCTGCGTCATGACTGGTCTTTGGCCGAAGTCAAAGCACTCTTCGTCCAGCCATTCAATGACCTGCTGTTCCAGGCGCAGACCGTGCACCGCGCGCACTTCGACGCCAACCGCGTCCAGGTTTCCACTCTGCTGTCGATCAAGACCGGCGCGTGCCCGGAAGATTGCAAATATTGTCCGCAGTCCGGTCACTACAACACCGGCCTGGATAAAGAGAAATTGCTCGAAGTGCAGAAGGTCCTCGAAGAGGCTGCACGGGCCAAGGCCATCGGTTCGACCCGTTTCTGCATGGGCGCGGCCTGGAAGCATCCGTCGGCCAAGGACATGCCGTATGTGCTGGAAATGGTCAAAGGCGTGAAGGCCATGGGCCTGGAAACCTGCATGACCCTGGGTCGCCTCGACCAGGAACAGACCGAAGCGCTGGCCCAGGCCGGCCTGGACTACTACAACCACAACCTCGATACCTCGCCGGAGTTCTACGGCAGCATCATCACCACCCGCACCTACAGCGAGCGCCTGCAAACCCTGGCCTATGTGCGTGATTCAGGGATGAAGATCTGCTCCGGCGGCATCCTCGGCATGGGCGAATCCCTGGACGACCGCGCCAATCTGCTGATCCAACTGGCGAACCTGCCGGAGCACCCGGAATCGGTGCCGATCAACATGTTGGTCAAAGTTGCCGGCACGCCGCTGGAGAATGCCGAGGACGTCGATCCGTTCGATTTCATCCGCATGCTCGCCGTGGCGCGGATCATGATGCCCCAGTCCCATGTGCGCCTGTCCGCCGGCCGTGAAGCGATGAACGAGCAGATGCAGTCCCTGGCGTTCCTGGCCGGTGCCAACTCGATTTTCTACGGCGACAAGCTGTTGACCACCGCCAACCCGCAAGCCGACAAGGACATGCAGTTGTTCTCACGCCTGGGCATCCAGCCCGAAGCCCGCGA
Source organism: Pseudomonas sp. St386 (assembly GCF_018325865.1). NCBI lineage: Bacteria > Pseudomonadati > Pseudomonadota > Gammaproteobacteria > Pseudomonadales > Pseudomonadaceae > Pseudomonas > Pseudomonas sp. St386. The sequence goes on along the minus strand of NZ_AP021900.1, from coordinate 6,252,765 downwards.
AGAACATGCCGACGAAGTGCACCAGGCGGCGATTGAACAGGCGCTGGTGGAGCAGAAGAGCAGCGAGCAGTTCTACAACGCCGCTGTTTGACCACTCACCGATTCCCGGATTGGAATGCAAGACCCTGTGGGAGCGAGCTTGCTCGCGATGACGGTATAACAGCCGACAGAAATGTTGAATGTAATGGCCTCATCGCGAGCAAGCTCGCTCCCACAAGGGGCTTTGGCCAGTCTTTAAACAGTTGAGGCCTGCATGCCCTTCGATCTCGCCGCACGCCTGGCTGCCCGTCGTGCCGACAACCTCTATCGCCAGCGCCCGCTGCTCGAAAGCCCGCAGGGCCCGGAAGTGGTGGTGGACGGCCAGCCGTTGCTGGCGTTCTGCAACAACGATTACCTGGGCCTGGCCAATCACCCGCAAGTGATCGAAGCCTGGCGCGCCGGGGCGCTCCGTTGGGGTGTCGGTGGTGGCGCCTCTCATTTGGTGATCGGCCACAGCAGTCCGCATCACGCCCTGGAAGAAGCCTTGGCCGACCTGACCGGCCGCCCGCGGGCGTTGCTGTTCACCACCGGCTACATGGCCAACCTCGGCGCGGTCACCGCGCTGGTGGGGCAGGGCGACACGGTGCTGGAAGACCGCCTCAATCATGCTTCGCTGCTCGACGCCGGGCTGTTGTCCGGTGCGCGTTTCAACCGGTACCTGCACAACGATGCCCAAAGCCTGGCCAGCCGTCTGGAGAAAGCCACCGGCAATACCCTGGTGGTCACCGACGGCGTGTTCAGCATGGACGGCGACATTGCCGACCTGCCGGCCCTGGCTCGTGAAGCCAAGGCCAAGGGCGCCTGGCTGATGGTCGACGATGCCCACGGCTTCGGTCCACTGGGGGCCCATGGCGGCGGGATCGTCGAGCATTTTGGCTTGAGCCAGGATGACGTGCCGGTGCTGGTGGGCACCCTGGGCAAGGCCTTTGGCACCGCCGGGGCTTTTGTCGCCGGCAGTGAAGAACTGATCGAAAGCCTGATCCAGTTCGCTCGCCCCTACATCTACACCACCAGCCAACCGCCGGCCCTGGCCTGCGCCACGCTCAAGAGCCTTGAGCTGCTGCGCAGCGAGCATTGGCGGCGCGAGCACTTGCAGGTGCTGATTCGTCAGTTCCGCCAGGGCGCCGAGCAGATCGGCCTGCAATTGATGGACAGTTTCACGCCGATCCAGCCGATCCTGATTGGCGATGCGGGACGGGCCATGCGCTTGTCGCAGATGCTGCGTGAGCGCGGGCTGATGGTCACGGCGATCCGCCCGCCCACTGTACCGGCTGGCAGCGCCCGTTTGCGCGTGACCCTGACCGCCGCCCACAGCGAGGCCCAGGTGCAGCTATTGTTGAATGCACTGGCCGAGTGTTTTGCCCTGTTGGGACCGGAGCCAAGCCATGCGTGATCGACTGATATTGCTGCCCGGCTGGGGCTTGGGCGTTTCACCGCTGGAGCCGCTGGCGGCGGCGTTGCAAGGACTCGACGAACATCTGCGGGTGGAAATCGAGCCGTTGCCGGCATTGGCGTCGAATGATCCCAATGAATGGCTCGAAGAATTGGACGCCACCGTACCTCAGGACGCCTGGCTGGGCGGCTGGTCCCTGGGTGGTATGCTGGCCTCGGCGCTGGCGGCGCGTCGGGGTGAGCGCTGCTGCGGCCTGCTGACCCTGGCGAGCAATCCGTCCTTTGTCGCCCATGAGCAATGGCCGAGCGCGATGGACGGCGAAACCTTCGATGGTTTTCTCGCCGGCTGTGCGGCCGATCCACGCCAGACCCTCAAGCGCTTCAGTTTGCTGTGCGCCCAGGGCTGCAGCGATCCACGCGGGTTGTCGCGGTTGTTATTGGCCGGGGCGCCAAGCACTTCGCCCGAAGTGTTGATGGCCGGGCTCGAACTGTTGGCGCAACTGGACACTCGCGCCGCATTGCAGAGCTTTCGTGGCCCGCAATTGCATCTGTTCGCCGGGCTCGATGCCCTGGTGCCGGCCGAAGCTGCGACTGAGTTGCTGGTCTTGCTGCCGGATGTTGAAATCGGCCTGATCGAACAGGCCGGCCACGGATTCCTTCTGGAGGACCCACACGGCGTCGCGGGGGCGATCCAGGCTTTTTTGCATGAGTCCGGCGATGACTGATTTGTCTCTTCCCAAATTGCCCGGTGCCTTGCCCGACAAGCGCCAGGTGGCGGCTTCGTTTTCCCGGGCGGCAACCAGCTATGACAGCGTGGCCGAACTGCAGCGCGACGTCGGCCAACAGTTGCTCGGGCACTTGCCGTCTTCGTTTATCCCGCAACGTTGGCTGGACCTGGGTTGCGGCACCGGTTATTTCACCCGGGCCCTGGGCGCGCGCTTCGGCGAGGCGACCGGCCTGGCGTTGGACATCGCCGAAGGCATGCTCAACCATGCTCGTCCCCAAGGTGGCGCTGCGCATTTTGTCGCTGGCGACGCTGAGCGGTTGCCTTTGCAAGCGGCGAGCTGCGACTTGGTGTTCTCCAGCCTGGCGGTGCAATGGTGTGCGGATTTTGCCGCGGTGCTGAGCGAGGCCCATCGTGTGTTGAAACCGGGTGGAGTGTTTGCCTTCACGAGTCTCTGTGTGGGCACTTTGTACGAATTGCGCGACAGTTGGCGTCAGGTGGATGGCTTGGTGCACGTCAACCGTTTCCGTGGGTTCGAGACGTATCAACACCTCTGCACGGCCAGCGGGCTGAATGTCGTCAGTGTTGAAAACCGTCCCCATGTGTTGCATTACCCTGACGTGCGCAGCCTGACTCACGAATTGAAAGCCTTGGGCGCCCACAATCTGAACCCCGGTCGCCCCGGCGGCTTGACCGGCAGGGCGCGGATCCTGGCGCTGGTTGAAGCCTATGAGCAGTTTCGTCAGGCGCAGGGACTGCCGGCGACTTACCAGGTGGTCTACGCCGTTTTGGAGAAACCGCTATGAGCCAGGCTTATTTCATTACCGGCACTGACACCGATGTAGGCAAGACCACCGTCGCGGCAGGCCTGTTGCATGCTGCGCGACAGGCTGGCATGAGCACCGCCGCCGGCAAGCCCGTGGCCTCTGGCTGCGACGTGACGCCCAAGGGCCTGCGCAATGCCGATGCCCTGGCGCTGCTGGCCGAGTGTTCGGTGCCGCTTGAGTATGCCCAGGTCAATCCGCTGGCATTCGAGCCGGCCATCGCGCCGCACCTGGCCGCCCGGGAAGCCGGCGTGGCGCTGACGGTGCAATCCTTGCTGGGGCCGATGCGTGAGGTGCTGGCCCTGGAGGCCGATTTCACCTTGATAGAGGGCGCGGGCGGCTGGCGTGTGCCGTTGGCCGATCAGGATAATCTTTCGGACCTGGCAATGGCTCTGGGCCTGCCGGTGATCCTGGTGGTGGGCGTGCGCCTGGGGTGCATCAGCCATGCGTTGCTGACCGCCGAGGCCATCGCCCGGGACGGCCTGCAACTGGCCGGTTGGGTGGCGAATATCATCGATCCCAAGACCTCGCGCCTGGAAGAAAATCTCGCCACCCTGGCCGAACGCCTCCCGGCGCCGTGCCTGGGGCGAGTACCGAGGGTCAAAGGCATCACTGCCGATATCGTGGCGGCGCATCTGCACCTGGATCTGCTGGATTAATCATCCAAGGGAAGGTTTTCACTATGACAAGGCACTGTGCCATTAGTGTTTTTGTCGGGTCTTTTCCTTGGGGTTCTGTTTCAATGACCATTGTCGACCCTTCAAGAAGACGAGCTCTGCCATGGAAATCTCAGGAAGTACCGCGTTCTATGCCGGTCTGAGCACGATTCAGACAGGGCAGAACCGTGTCGATCAGGCGGCCGGCCAGATTGCCAACACCACGATCGAGCGTTCGGTCACCAGCCAGTCATCCGACGTCCAAGTTGATCGCCTGCGTTCGGTGGATCGCAGCCAACAGTCGGATCAGGCCACTAACATGGTCGAAATGTCCCAAGGAAAGTTCCAGGTGCAACTGGGCGTGAACGTGGCCAAGGCATCCGACGAAATGCTCGGTACGTTGATCGATACCTTTGCCTGATCCTTCTCTTCAAGATTTACGAAAACGCCGCGATTATTCGCGGCGTTCTTGTCTCTAACGTCTTATTGCTCAACTAATCTTTTCCTATGCGCATCGCGGATTCTTCAGCGCGATGGATTTTCCGTGTCCGAGATTTTTCTCAGGCTGATGACGAACGGCAAAAGATCGGCGCTTGACAAGATTTGGGCGTAAACGTATGTTTCAAACAACTGTTTGACCGCTACAACAAATCCACGCGGTCGTTCATTCCCGGTTACATCAGCAGAGGTTTATCGCTATGCCTGACTACAAGGCCCCCTTGCGTGATATTCGCTTCGTTCGTGACGAACTGCTCGGTTACGAAGCGCATTATCAGAGCCTTCCGGCTTGCCAGGACGCAACTCCGGACATGGTTGACGCCATTCTCGAAGAAGGCGCCAAGTTTTGTGAGCAGGTGCTGGCTCCGCTGAACCGCGTGGGCGACATCGAAGGCTGCACCTGGAGCGAGTCCGGCGTGAAGACCCCGACTGGTTTCAAGGAAGCCTACAAGCAATTCGTCGAAGGCGGCTGGCCAAGCCTGGCCCACGACGTTGAGCACGGTGGTCAAGGCCTGCCGGAATCCCTGGGCCTGGCGGTCAGCGAGATGGTCGGTGAAGCCAACTGGTCGTGGGGCATGTACCCGGGCCTGTCCCATGGCGCGATGAACACGATTTCCGAGCACGGTACGCCCGAACAGCAAGAGGCTTACCTGACCAAGCTGGTTTCCGGCGAATGGACCGGCACCATGTGCCTGACCGAACCGCACTGCGGCACGGACCTGGGCATGCTGCGCACCAAGGCCGAGCCTCAGGCCGACGGTTCCTACAAGGTTTCCGGTACGAAGATCTTCATTTCGGCCGGTGAACACGACATGGCCGATAACATCGTCCACATCGTGCTGGCGCGCCTGCCGGACGCACCGGCTGGCACCAAGGGCATTTCGCTGTTCATCGTTCCCAAGTTCCTGCCTAACGCCGACGGCTCCATCGGCCAGCGTAACGCGGTGAGCTGCGGTTCCCTGGAACACAAGATGGGCATCCACGGCAACGCCACCTGCGTGATGAACTTCGACGCGGCCACCGGTTACCTGATCGGCCCGGCGAACAAAGGCCTGAACTGCATGTTCACCTTCATGAACACCGCACGCCTGGGCACCGCGCTGCAAGGCCTGGCCCACGCCGAGATCGGCTTCCAGGGCGGCCTGAAATATGCCCGCGATCGCTTGCAAATGCGTTCCCTGACTGGCCCGAAAGCGCCAGACAAGGCCGCTGACCCGATCATCGTCCACCCTGACGTGCGCCGCATGCTGCTGACCATGAAGGCCTTCGCCGAAGGTAACCGGGCAATGGTCTACTTCACCGCCAAGCAGGTCGACATCGTCAAGTACGGCGTGGATGAAGAAGAGAAGAAAAAGGCCGATGCACTGCTGGCGTTCATGACGCCGATCGCCAAGGCGTTCATGACCGAAGTTGGCTTCGAATCGGCCAACCACGGCGTGCAGATCTATGGCGGCCACGGCTTCATCGCCGAGTGGGGCATGGAGCAGAACGTTCGCGACAGCCGTATCTCGATGCTGTACGAAGGCACCACCGGCATCCAGGCCCTCGACCTGCTGGGCCGTAAAGTGCTGATGACCCAGGGCGAGGCACTCAAGGGCTTCACCAAGATTGTCCACAAGTTCTGCCAGGGCAACGAAGGCAACGAAGCGGTCAAGGAGTTCGTAGAACCCCTGGCTGCGCTGAACAAGGAATGGGGCGAGCTGACCATGAAGGTCGGTATGGCGGCGATGAAGGATCGCGAAGAAGTCGGCGCGGCGTCGGTGGACTACCTGATGTACTCCGGTTACGCCTGCCTGGCCTATTTCTGGGCCGACATGGCGCGCCTGGCGGCGGAAAAACTCGCAGCCGGCACCACTGAAGAAGCTTTCTACACCGCCAAGCTGCAGACCGCGCGCTTCTACTTCCAGCGCATCCTGCCGCGTACTCGTACCCACGTGGCAACCATGCTGTCGGGCGCCAACAACCTGATGGACATGAAGGAAGAGGACTTCGCGCTGGGCTACTAAGCCTCACGCGGTTCTTCCAAAAGCCGCTGCTCCTTCGGGAGCAGCGGCTTTTTCATGTCCGCCGCAAATCTGTATCCACCGCAGGCCCTTGTGGGAGCGAGCTTGCTCGCGATGGCGTTTGTTCAGTCCGCACCGTCATGGCTGACACACCGCTATCGCGAGCAAGCTCGCTCACACAGGGATCAATTGTGATTCTGAAACAATATTCATCCAACTCGACCCTAAGAAAACCGCCCCCTCTGCCGTTACAGCGATGGCAGTGTGACATCTGTCACATCTCGCGTGCCTTACTGCTCCAGTTGCAGGCACAATGCCATCTTTGATCAGCCGGGTTGGAGCTTTACCCTTGCCGCGTTCTTCCGCTGTACGTTTGAGCCATTTCCTACCGTCATTGCTGCTGTTGCTGGCGGGGCTTGCGGCTGCCTACGTCAAGGATCTCAATGTTTTCTTCACCTCGCTGTTCAACGTTCTCCCGACCCTGGTGTTATTGCTGGGCGGGGCGTATTGCGCGGTCTACCGACGTCAACGTGAGCTGTTTCTGATGGTCACGGTGTACATCGCCTACTTCCTCTTGGACACCCAGACTGACTTCTACCGCGATAACGGCAAGGTGCGTGAAGACGCGGCGGTGGTGTTCCATCTCGTTTGCCTGTTGCTGCCGCTGTTGTTCGGGCTGTTCGCCGCGTGGCAGGAGCGTACCCACTTGTTCCAGGACATGGTGGCCCGGTTCGCGGTGTTGCTGGTCTTTGGCAGCGTGGCGCTGGCCCTGGAGCAGAGTTTTCCCCAGGCCTTGCTGTTGTGGCTCTCGGAGATCCGCTGGCCGGCGTTGCACGGCGCCTGGATGAGCTTGATCCAATTGTCTTACCCGATGTTCGCCGCCGCGTTCCTGCTGCTGGCCTGGCAATACTGGCGTAACCCCCGGCCACTGCATGCTGCGCAATTGGTGGGGGTGCTGGGGTTGTTCTGGATGTTGCCGAAAACCTTCATCCTGCCGTTCACCCTGAACATCATGTGCAGCCAGGTGATGTTGATGATCGCCGCGGCGGTCGCCCATGAGGCCTATCAAATGGCCTTCCGTGACGAACTCACCGGCCTGCCGGGCCGTCGCGCACTGAACGAACGCATGCAGCGCCTGGGGCGCAACTATGTGCTGGCGATGAGCGATGTGGACCATTTCAAGAAATTCAACGACACTCACGGCCACGACGTGGGCGATCAGGTGCTGCGCCTGGTGGCCAGCAAATTGTCGAAGATCGGCGGTGGCGGTAGGGCGTATCGCTACGGCGGTGAGGAGTTTGCCCTGGTGTTCGCCGGCAAGACCATCGACGAGTGCATGCCCCATCTGGAGGTCATCCGCCAGTCCATCGAGACGTACGCCATCCAGCTGCGCAACCCCGACAGTCGCCCCCAGGACGATCAACAAGGCCGTCAGCGCCGTTCTGGCGCCGGTGCGTCCAGCGTCTCGGTGACGGTCAGCATCGGCGTCGCGGAACGCCTTGAGCAGCGCACGCCTGAAGAAGTGCTCAAGTCCGCCGACCAGGCGCTCTATAACGCCAAGGGCGCGGGGCGTAACTGTGTGATTGCCTTCGGGCAGAACCGCCGCGGTGCGGTGCGCATGGAGACTGCCGCGGGTTGAGTGATGACGGCGCATTCAGCGTCTGGACTGTGATTGTGGGCCTCGGTGGCCGGCAGTAGGTTGCAACGATCTGCTACCGGAGAAAACCACCATGCCCGAGTACAAAGCCCCCCTGCGCGACATGCGCTTTCTGATCGATCACGTCTTCGATTTCCATGGTCGCTATGCCGAGCTGGGCGCCAGCGATGCCAGCCCGGACATGGTCAGCGCGATCCTCGAGGAAGGCGCCAGGTTCTGCGAGAACGTTCTGGCGCCGCTCAATCGCTCCGGTGACGAAGAGGGTTGCCATTTCGACAACGGCGTAGTCACCACGCCGACAGGCTTCAAGCAGGCTTTCGCACAGTACGTGGAGGGCGGCTGGCATGGGCTGGCGGCGGACCCGGCGTATGGTGGCCAGGGCTTGCCCAGCTCCCTGGGCCTGGTCATCAGCGAGATGATCGGCTCCAGCAACACCTCCTGGGGAATGTACCCAGGCCTGACTCACGGCGCCATGTCGGCGATCCATGCCCACGGCACGTCGGAACAGAAACAGACCTACCTGAGCAAACTCACCGCCGGCCAGTGGACCGGTACCATGTGCCTGACCGAAGCCCACTGCGGCACCGACCTGGGCATCATCAAGACCCGCGCCGTGCCCCAGGCCGACGGCAGCTATGCGATCTCCGGCAGCAAGATTTTCATTTCCGCCGGCGAACACGACATGAGCGATAACATCATCCACCTGGTGCTGGCCAAGTTGCCGGACGCTCCCGCCGGGACCAAGGGCATCTCGCTGTTTATCGTGCCCAAGTTCCTGCCCGACGCCACGGGTGAGGCAGGGCCGCGCAATGGCGTGTCCTGTGGCTCGATCGAGCACAAGATGGGTATCAAGGCCTCGGCCACTTGCGTGCTGAACTTCGATGGGGCCAAGGGGTTCCTGATCGGCGAGCCGAACAAGGGTCTCAATTGCATGTTCACCATGATGAACCACGCCCGTCTCGGCACCGGCATGCAGGGCCTGTGCCTGGGCGAGGCGAGCTTCCAGGGCGCCATCAAGTACGCCAACGACCGTTTGCAGATGCGCTCGCTGACCGGCCCCAAGGTGCCGGAAAAGGTCGCCGACCCGATCATCGTCCATCCCGATGTGCGCAGGATGTTACTGACCATGAAAGCCTTCAACGAAGGCAACCGGGCGCTGACGTATTTCACCGCGCAATTGCTCGATACCGCGCACCTGAGTGCGGACGAAACCGCCCGCCAGGAGGCCGAGGACCTGCTGGCGTTCCTCACCCCGATCTGCAAGGCCTTCATGACCGACACCGGGCTGGAGGTGACCAACCACGGCATGCAAGTGTTTGGCGGTCACGGCTTCATTCGTGAGTGGGGCATGGAGCAGTTGGTGCGAGATTGCCGCATTGCGCCGATCTACGAGGGCACCAATGGCATCCAAGCCCTGGATCTGCTGGGGCGCAAGGTTCTGGGCAGTCAGGGCAAGCTATTGCGTGGTTTTACCCGGATCGTCCATAAATTCTGCGCCGCGAATGCCGGGCATCCGCAGCTCAAGGATTACGTCGAGCAACTCAATGGGCTCAACCAGCAATGGGGCGAACTGACCACCCGGGTCGGCATGGCTGCCATGAAGAATCCCGATGAAGTGGGGGCCGCCTCCGTGGATTACCTGATGTACAGCGGCTACATCATCCTGGCCTACCTGTGGTTGCGGATGGCCTTGGTTGCCCAGGCGCAAGTCGACAGCGGCCAGGGTGATGGGGATTTCTGCCGGGGTAAATTGGCGACGTGTGAGTTTTACTTCAAGCGCCTGCTGCCGCGCACGACCGCCCATCGGGCTGCCGTCGAGGCCGGGAGTGATTGCCTGATGAAGCTGCCGGCGGAGTTGTTTGCGCTTTGATTTAGAGGAAATGCCAACAGATCGCAGGCTTCGCCAGCTCCTACATGGAAATGCGTATTCCCTGTAGGAGCTGGCGAAGCCTGCGATCTTTTCTGGTGACTAAAAATAACAAAACGGTCATGGGTTGACCCTATGTGTCGCAAAAGTTGTTGAGGTACACTCAGGTCATTGCGAAAACCGTCTTTTACGAACCAACTGTTTAGATCCTGCGAGGTTTGCCATGGCTGACTACAAAGCGCCCCTGCGCGATATGCGCTTCGTCCTCAATGAAGTGTTCGAGGTCGCGAAACTCTGGGCCCAATTGCCGGCGCTGGCCGACACCGTGGATGCCGAAACGGTCGAAGCGATCCTTGAAGAAGCCGGCAAAGTCACTAGCAAAAGCATCGCGCCCCTCAGCCGCGCCGCTGACGAAGAAGGTTGCCACTGGGCCGCCGGCGCCGTCACCACGCCGGCAGGTTTCCCACAGGCCTACAAGACTTACGCTGAAGGCGGTTGGGTCGGTGTCGGCGGTGACCCGGTGTACGGCGGCATGGGCATGCCCAAGGCCGTTTCGGCCCAGGTCGAGGAAATGGTCAACTCCGCCAGCTTGTCCTTCGGCTTGTACCCGATGCTGACCGCTGGCGCCTGCCTGTCGATCAATGCCCATGCCAGCGAAGAACTGAAAGCGGCGTACCTGCCGAACATGTACGCCGGCGTCTGGGCCGGTTCCATGTGCCTGACCGAGCCTCATGCCGGTACGGACCTGGGGATCATCCGCACCAAGGCCGAACCCCAGGCCGACGGTTCCTATAAGGTCAGCGGTACGAAAATTTTCATCACTGGCGGTGAACACGATCTCACCGAGAACATCATTCACCTGGTGCTGGCGAAACTGCCGGACGCGCCGGCAGGCCCCAAGGGCATCTCGTTGTTCCTGGTGCCCAAGTTCATGGTCAATGCCGACGGCAGCCTGGGCGCGCGCAACGCGGCCAACTGCGGCTCTATCGAACACAAGATGGGCATCCAGGCATCCGCCACCTGCGTGATGAACTTCGACGAAGCCGTAGGTTATCTGGTAGGCGAGCCGAACAAGGGCCTGGCGGCCATGTTCACCATGATGAACTACGAACGTCTGGGCGTCGGTATCCAAGGCCTGGCCTCCGGTGAGCGTTCCTACCAGAATGCCATCGAATATGCCCGTGACCGGCTGCAAAGCCGTTCGCCAACCGGTGCGCAGAACAAGGACAAGGTCGCTGACCCGATCATCGTCCACCCCGACGTGCGCCGGATGCTGCTGACCATGAAGGCCTCGAACGAGGGTGGCCGGGCATTTTCCACCTACGTGGCGATGCAATTGGACACCGCCAAGTTCAGCGAAGACCCAGTCACGCGCAAGCGCGCCGAAGACCTGGTGGCGTTGCTGACACCGGTGGCGAAGGCCTTCCTGACCGACCTGGGCCTGGAAACCACAGTCCATGGTCAACAGGTGTTCGGCGGCCACGGGTACATTCGTGAATGGGGCCAGGAGCAACTGGTGCGCGATGTGCGTATCACCCAGATCTACGAAGGTACCAACGGTATCCAGGCGCTGGACTTGGTGGGGCGCAAGATCGTCGGCAGCGGCGGTGCGTTCTACAAGTTGTTTGCCGATGAAATCCGTCACTTCACTGCCACCGCGAACAGCGATCTGGCGGAGTTCATCAAGCCGTTGAACAGCGCTGTCGACACGCTGGACGAGTTGACCGACTGGCTGTTGGACCGGGCGAAAAGCAACCCGAACGAAATCGGCGCGGCGTCGGTGGAGTACCTCCAGGCGTTTGGCTACACCGCGTATGCGTACATGTGGGCTCTGATGGCCAGGGCGGCCTTGGGCAAAGAAAGCCAGGATGATTTCTACGCGAGCAAACTGGGTACGGCGCGGTTCTATTTCGCCCGCCTGCTGCCGCGTATTCATTCCTTGAGCGCTTCGGTCAAGGCGGGCAGCGAGTCGCTGTTCCTGCTGGAAGCCGGCCAGTTCTGAAATCATGACGATGTGTAAGCATTATCTTACACATCGTGCTGGCGTTTTCCCTCTATCGGCGGATTGGATCCAGGGATAATCTAGCTTCCATGGATGTAGCGCAGGACGCGCAAAGTAACAACATGGACACGTAGGATTCTGCCAGGACGGCAGAGTGAAATGGATGTCAGGGAAACAGTCTGCAAAGCCCCGCTTCGGCGGGGTTTTCTTTTGCCTGCGTTTTTTGTTCCTGGCAGGCCCCACCATCGGGGCTGCTTCTGGTTGCGTTTCACTGAACCCTGGCGAGCGGCCTGAGGTCAATGAGCTATATGGCAATTTGGCCATCGTCGATCAGGGAGTCATCCATGGATTTCATTCGCATCATTATCGCCATCCTGCTGCCGCCACTGGGGGTGTTCCTGCAGGTCGGCTTCGGCGGGGCTTTCTGGCTGAATATCCTGCTGACGTTGTTGGGTTATATCCCTGGCATCGTGCATGCGGTGTACATCATCGCCAAGCGCTGAATTCATCGGTTAGGAACTCCTGTGGGAGCGAGCTTGCTAGCGATAGCCATGGCCCAGTCAACATTTTCATCGACTGACACACCGCTATCGAGAGCAAGCTCGCTCCCACAGTTTTTTGCGTCCTACAGGTCGCTATCCATCACCTTGCGATAGAACAACCACTCATGCTCCAGCGCATGGGCCTGGTTCGCGGCCTTGCGAAAACCGTGGCGTTCATCGGGATAGTAGTGCGCCTCGACCGCCACGCCGTTGGCCTGTAAAGCGTTGACCATGTCGCGGGTTTGCTGCGGCACGACCACGGCGTCCAGTTCACCCTGGAAAAAGATCACCGGCACGCGAATGTTCCCGGCGTGCAGCAGCGGGGTACGGGCGCGGTAACGTTCGACGTCTTGTTGCGGATCGCCGATCAGCCAGTCCAGGTAATCACCTTCGAACTTGTGCGTAGCACGGGCCAGGGCGACAGGATCGCTCACGCCATAGAGGCTGGCGCCGGCGCGGAATACATCATGGAATGCCAGGGCGCAGAGCGTCGTGTAGCCACCGGCACTGCCGCCTCGAATGAACGCACGTCGGCCATCGACCAGGCCTTGTTCGTCCAGATACGCGACCACCGCGCAGGCGTCCTCGACATCCACCACGCCCCAATTCAAATGCAACGCCTGCCGATAGGCCCGGCCATAGCCGCTGCTGCCGCGGTAGTTGAGATCGGCGACGGCAAAGCCACGCTGGGTCCAATACTGGATACGCGGGTCGAACAGGGGATAACAGGCCGAGGTGGGGCCGCCGTGAATGAACACCACCAATGGTGGCTTTGCGGGTGCGTTCATGGCCGGGTAGAAGAACCCGTGGGCCTCGCCTGACGCGGATGGATAGCGCAGGGTTCGAGGACGGCTGATCTGCTCGATAGGCAAGGGCGTGACGCCGCCGGCCAGCACGGCCACTTCGTGGCTATGCCGCTCAATGGCAATGACCGCCGATGGCCGGGTCGGCGAGGCTGCAACGGCGTAGATGAACCGTTCATCCAGCGCCAGGCTGCGAAAGCGGGTGTAGGGGCCGGTGAAGTCTTCATCGACATCGTCACCGTGGCATAGACCCAGGCGCCCGAAACCTGCTTCGGTCCAACTGGCCAGGTACGTGTGTTCGCCCAGCGGCAGCCAGGTGCAGCCAGCCAGTTGCCACGGCGCTGGGGCGTGATCGGCTTGGGCGGCAGGCAGCTGTTCCAGGCCCTGGGCCGACTCCACCCAAGGCTGCCAATAACCGCCGCGATCAGTCAGGCAATAAAGACGACTGGTCGCATCGAAGCGCGGTTGCTGGATGGACTCTTCTTCACCGTTGCCCGCGACACAGCGCGGCGCACCCCAACCCGTAGCGTTGAGCTCGGCCAGCATCAACCGCGTTGCGGTCCAGGGTTGATGCGGACGGCTCCACTCGATCCAGGCGAGCCGCTGACCGTCCGGGCTCACGGTCGGCGAAGCATAGAAATCTGCACCTTCGGCCAGCAGATGCCGCTGATGATCCGCCAAGCCGATCGACACCAGCCGATGCTGGTTGGCCTGTTCTTCCACCACCAATACCTGGCCGTCGGCGAAGCCTAGATCTCCATAACGGCAGTCACCCGAGGTCAGCGCCACGGGGTGTTCGTCGTTCAGGGATTGGTGGTACAGCTGCTGGTCGGCCTCATTGACGAACAGCACACCGTCGTGGCTCAGGCAGAATGATCCACCGCCGTATTCATAGACCCGGCTGCGCGCGCTGAACCCGTCCGGTGTCAGGCAGCGGGGCATGGCGTCTTGCCAATGCCAGATCCGGCAGGCGCCGTCTGCGGGGCGGTATTCATTCCAGAACAGGCCCAACGGCCCGAGCTGCAGTTCGGCGAAGTCGGTGCCGGCGGCGACGGCCTGGGCGGCGCTGAAAGGCTCAGCCTTTGGCGATGAGGCGCGAGTTTCGTTCATTGCGAAAGGCCAATTGTTCAATGGTTTGCGTAGCGTGCTCGGCGTCTTCCCGCGCCTTGAGAATCACACCGTGATGTTCGGACTTGCTGCACACCGGGTCGGCGTTGCTGGCGTCGCCTGTGAGCATGAACGCCTGGCAGCGGCAGCCGCCGAAGTCCTTTTCTTTTTCATCGCAGGAGCGGCACGGTTCGCGCATCCAGTCATAACCGCGGAAGCGGTTGAAGCCGAACGAGTCGTACCAGATGTGCTGCATGCTGTGGTCGCGCACGTTGGGAAATTGCACCGGCAGCTGGCGGGCACCGTGACAGGGCAATGCCGTGCCGTCCGGCGTGACGGTGAGGAAAATGCTGCCCCAGCCATTCATGCAGCCCTTGGGGCGTTCTTCGTAGTAGTCCGGCGTGACGAAGATCAGCTTGCACGGGTTGCCTTGCGCTTCCAGCTTGGCGCGGTATTCGTTGGTGACACGCTCGGCGCGTACCAGTTGTTCCCGGGTGGGCAGCAGGCCAACGCGGTTGAGCTGCGCCCAGCCGTAGAACTGGCATGTGGCGAGCTCGACGAAGTCGGCTTCCAGGGCGATGCACAGCTCGATGATGCGATCGATCTTGTCGATGTTGTGCCGATGGGTCACGAAGTTCAGCACCATCGGATAACCGTGGGCCTTTACCGCCCGGGCCATTTCCAGTTTTTGCGCGAAGGCTTTCTTCGAGCCTGCCAGGAGGTTGTTCACCTGCTCGTCGCTGGCTTGGAAACTGATCTGGATATGGTCCAGGCCGGCCTTCTTGAAGTCGCTGATTTTCTGCTCGGTCAAGCCGATGCCGGAGGTGATCAGGTTGGTATAGAAACCCAGCCGGCGTGCCTCGCCGATCAACTCGGCCAGGTCTTGGCGCACCAACGGCTCGCCGCCGGAAAAACCCAGCTGCGCGGCGCCCATCTCGCGGGCTTCGCGAAAGACCTTGAACCACTGCTCGGTGCTCAGCTCCTGGCCTTGCTCGGCGAAGTCCAGCGGGTTGGAGCAATAGGGGCATTGCAGCGGGCAGCGATAGGTCAGCTCCGCCAGCAACCACAGCGGCAGGCCGACTTCAGGCTTGGGCGGCAGACCGGTGGTGTCAGGCAAGTTCGATCCAATGCTGTGCAAGGGCGACCTCCATGAATTGCTCGATGTCGTCACCGAGTTCCGGCACGTCGGGAAACTGCTTCGCCAACGCGCCGATGATGGCCGCGACATCCCGTTCACCGTCGATCAGGCCACCGATCAGCGAAGCGCTGTCGTTCAGCTTGATCATGCCTTCAGGATAGAGCAGCACGTGGCCTTTCTGGGCCGGTTCGTACTGGAAGCGATAGCCGGGGCGCCAGCGCGGGGTTTTGCTGCGATCGAAACTCATAAGGTGATCCCTTTGTGCCACACCCGTTGCCCGGTAACGCTGTGGTAGGGCGGGCGGTTCAATTCGTAGGCCATGCTCATGGCGTCGAGCATGCTCCAGAGGATGTCCAGTTTGAACTGGAGAATCTCCAACATGCGCTCCTGACCTGCGCGAGTGGTGTAGTGCTGCAAGGTGATCGCCAGGCCATGTTCCACATCACGCCGGGCCTGGCCCAGGCGGGTGCGGAAGTATTCATAGCCGGTCGGGTCTATCCATGGGTAATGCTGGGGCCAACTGTCCAGGCGCGACTGGTGGATCTGCGGGGCGAACAGTTCGGTCAACGAGCTGCTGGCGGCTTCTTGCCAGCAGGCCCGGCGGGCGAAGTTGACGTAGGCATCCACCGCAAAACGCACCCCGGGCAGCACCAGCTCCTGGGAGCGCAGTTGATCGGGGTCCAGGCCCACCGCCTGGCCCAGCCGCAACCAGGCTTCGATGCCGCCGTCTTCGCCGGGAGCGCCGTCGTGGTCGAGCAGGCGCTGGATCCACTCGCGGCGGATTTCCCGGTCCGGGCAGTTGGCCAGGATCGCGGCATCCTTGAGCGGGATATTCACCTGGTAGTAAAAACGGTTCGCGACCCAGCCCTGGATCTGCTCGCGAGTCGCGCGGCCTTCATACATCGCCACGTGATACGGGTGATGGATGTGGTAATACGCGCCCTTGGCACGCAGGGCTGCTTCGAACTCGGCGGGGGACAGGGGGATGTCAGTCATTTTGGTTCTCCGGGAAATGCCCGTGGGTTCTGTGGCGTCAGGGCTGGCCCCATCGTCGGATCGCCGCCCGGAGCAAGCTCGCTCCCACAATCGTTCCGCCCTTCTTACAACTCAATACTCATTCCGTCGTAAGACACTTCAATCTTTCGACGTACAAGTTCAGCCCGCTCGGGCGAGTCTTCGTCCAGGATCGGGTTGGTGTTGTTGATATGGATAAGGACCTTGCGCGGCCCAGGTACTTGTTCCAGTACTTCCAGCATACCGCCGGGGCCATTCTGGGCCAGGTGGCCCATTTCCCTGCCAGTGCGGGTGCCGACGCCACGGCGCTGCATTTCATCGTCGTCCCACATCGTACCGTCCACCAGCAGGCAATCGCTGCCGGCCATGATCTCCAACAACGACTCGTCGACCTTGCCCAGGCCCGGGGCATAGAACAGCTTGCCACCTGTGCGCAGGTCTTCGACGATCAACCCAATGTTGTCGCCCGGATGCGGGTCGAAGCGATGCGGTGAATAGGGCGGTGCGGCGCTGCGCAGGGGCAGCGGGGTGAAGCGCAGGTTCGGGCAGGCGGCGATGGTGAAGCTCTGGTCGAGTTCGATGCGATTCCAGCTCAACCCGCCGTTCCAGTGGGTCAGCATGTTGAACAGCGGAAAGCCCGTGCTCAGGTCTTCATGGACCATGTCGGTGCACCAGACTTGATGTGGGCAACCTTCACGCAGGCTGAGCAGGCCGGTGGTGTGGTCGATCTGGCTGTCCATCAGGATGATCGCGCCAATGCCCGTGTCGCGCAGGGCCCGGCCCGGTTGCATCGGGGCGAACGCCTGGAGCTGGGCGCGAATGTCCGGGGAGGCGTTGCACAGCACCCAGTTCACACCGTCATCGGACAGGGCGATGGACGATTGGGTGCGTGCCTGGGCCCGCAGGCTGCCGTCGCGAAAACCTGCGCAATTGGCGCAGTTGCAGTTCCACTGGGGGAAACCGCCACCGGCGGCAGAACCTAGAATCTGGACGAACATGGCTGCTCCATCTGCAAACCGAAATAAAAACGCCTCGGCTGGCCGAGGCGTAGTGCTGCGTGCTTAACCGCCTGCAGCATTCAACGGCTGGCGAAGTACATGGTGACTTCGAAACCGATACGCAGGTCGATATATGCGGGTTTGGACCAAGACATGGGAATACTCCTTTGGTTGGGATGCTTTCGTTAGATAGAACGGTTGAGACCTATACATATAGTCCACCTCCGTTCGGAGATGTTCAGATGCTTAGGCGCCTATGTTACTAAATCTGACATCTTCGTTCGCCGCGATTCTCGAAGAAAGCTCATTACGGCCCCTGCAATGATCATTGCGCCGCTTGCCAGCGCTCTCCCGGGCAGGCTCCGTTGCTCAGGCAATACCATCCCCCTTCAGCCTCGATCAGGCGTTGGGCGGCCATTTGTAGCTGGGTGCGATCCAGGCACACGATGGCAGCGGACAGTTGCTCAAGATAATCCGACGGGCGGCCGGCCAGCTTGCCCTGCCAGAGCAGTTCGGCGGCCTGGGCGCAGGGCAGGGCAGTGCTCTGGAGTTGGGCGGCAAGCGCCTGCTGCTGGCCGGTCAGGGAGACATCATCGAGCTGCTGGAGCAATGCTGGTAACCCGAGCAGGAACTGTTCGATGTGGACGCTCAGTTGCGTCGCAGACAGGCTGGGTGATTGGACGCCGAACAACACCCCGGTTTGCCCGTCGATCTGCTTCAACCCACTGAACACCGCATAACCCAACTGCAACTCCACGCGCAGGCGCTGGTAGAACGGCGTATGACACAGCTGTGCTAGCAGCCGCCAGGTGGCTTCGTCGGCCAGCGTCGGGGTGGCTGTCGGGCAAAACAACAGCACGGCCGGTTCTTCGCCGTGAGTCTGGAGCTCATGCCAGAGGCGTTGCCCGCGAGGCGCCGGCGCCAGGTCGGCTTCATCGCTGGCGGTGCCCGGTACCCGGGCCAACGCTGGGCCCAACGCCCCTTGGGTGGCCGCCGACAGGCCGATGGACAACCCGTCCCATCGTGCCGTGATCCACACACTTTGGTCGCTGTCGGGCACTGGTAACGCCGACGCTTGCCGGTTGTGACGGCAGTGATCTGGCAGCTCCTTCAACAGATGCCGAATCGGCATCGGCGGGGTTTCGTGGCTGGCCAGGGCCATTGGCAGCGGTTGCGCAAGCTTCGTCAGAACGTGTTCGAGCACCAACGGTATCGGCGCCTGTAAGCCAACCAGTTTCAGTAGCCATTGATGACCGGAGGGCTCGAAGCTGACGTCCACGCCGGCCTGGCGAGCATCCTCTCGCACATCCTGCAGGTGTCGGTCGAGCCTGGATTGAAAGTCGAGCGGTGCCTGGGTTGTCAGTTGCCAACGCAGGTACACCGCGCCTTCACGACCGTTGTCTGGCAGCGCCTGGCTGAACTGCATGGGCGAGCGTTCCCGGCGACCCCGGGAGCGATCCTGGGCGAAGGTTCGCAAGCCGCGATGGGCGCTGGTCTGGCCGCGTATCAGCCCGGCGCGGGGCGCTTCGCTTGATGTTTGCAGGAACGGATTGGGCGCGGGCAGTTGCCATTGCCCCGCTACGTTATCGGCAGGGTGCAGTTGCGTGAGGATTTCCCTGAGCCTCAGGAGATCGTTTGCCAACAGCGGCCTGTCACGTCCTTCACAATCCCAGCGGGCCAACTGCAAGGCCGATCCTGTCTCCTTCCGGCGCAGCAACAGTGCGGTGAACTCCTGGCGCAACGGCGCCCAGTCGTCCTGGGCGGCAAAGAACCCCAGCCAGTCGTGCAGCAACGGCTGGATCTGCGCCGCTGTCTGAGCGTTGGCGTGCTTGAATCCGATGTGCAGCAGCGCCTGCCCGGCAAACTCATACAGCGCGGTGGCCTTGAGGCTGTCAGCCAGGCCGCGCTGACGCAACGTGGCGAGCAAGCCGCCCGGTTTGCTGGAGTTCAGCCACGTACACAGAAAATCCAGGGCTTGAGGCGAGGCGGCAGGCAAGTCTTCGAAGGCGAACAGCAGATCAAGGCAACCCTCGCGGGCCTGTTGATAACTCGTCTGGGACGATGCCATCAGTTTTGGCGGTGCCGGCCTGGCAAGCGCTTCGCCGGCAGGTATGTGGTTGTCGAACTGATCAGCCAGCGTTTTCAAGGCGTCGATGCTTTGCGGGCCGGCCAGGCTCAGGATCATCTGGCCGCTCTGGTAAAAGCGGCGATAGAAGTCGTGCAATGCGCTTTGGAATTCGGCTCGCGTCACCGCCAGGCTATCGCGATTGCCGGCGTGAAAACCCCGCAGCGGATGGGGCGCCGACAGGCCGTCATGCAAGGCAAGCTGTCGCTGGGCTGCAGCATCCTGGGACCAGGCGATGAACTCGGCGTGCAGCACTTCCCGTTCGCGCAACTGATCGGCCTCATCCAGGCGTGGGTGAGCGAGCATGTCCCCCAGTCGTTCCAGTCCGTCGGCGAAGGTTGCGGGTGGCAATTCGAAGAAAAAATCCGTGGTGCGTTCGCTGGTACGCGCGTTGACCTGGCCGCCGTGCCGCTGCACGTAGGCCATCAGGTTCTCCCTAGCGGGAAAACGCTCGGTGCCGAGAAAGAACAGATGTTCGAGCAAGTGCGCCAATCCCGGCCAGGCCAGGGGCGCGTCATGGCTCCCAGCCGCGACTCGCAGTACTGCAGCGCTGCGCTTGAGGCCTGGGACGTGACGCAATGTCACCTGCAAGCCGTTGGCCAGGGTTTCAGTGTGGGGGCGGAGGGAGTCGGGGGCCGGCATGAGCGCTTCCAGAACAAAGATGCGCTCATGCTAGCGGATTAGGCCGCGTTCTCAATCCTCAATCAGTGTTTGTGCAGATCGTCGTAAAGCTCTGGGCGGCGATCGTGCAGGTAGTTGTAGGCCGCGCGGGAGTCTTCCATCAGTTGTCGATCCAGTTCTCCGACGATCAAGGCCTCATCCAGCCCCGCAAGGGCCGGGCGGCTGCCATTCGGTGCGGCGATACTGCTTTGGCCGCAGTACTGCAATTCACCTTCGTGGCCGCAGTAGTTGGCGTACGCCACGAAACACTGGTTCTCGATGGCCCGGGCTCGCACGGTGACGTCGGCGATGAACTCGTAGGGTTGCATGTTGGCGGTCGGCACCAGGATCAGCTCGGTACCGGCCAGGGCCAAGCGGCGGGCATTTTCCGGAAATTCCAGGTCGTAGCAGATCAGGAGGCCGAGCTTCCAGCCGTTGAGCTCCACGATGGGCAATGCGGCGTCGCCGGCGCTGAACATGGCGTGATCGAGGTCACCGAACAGGTGGCTCTTGCGGTAGTTGGCCAGGCGCTCGCCCTGGGCGTCGATCAGTTGCACGGCGTTGTAGATCTGCCCGTCTTCGCCGCGTTCAGGGTAGCCGTAGACAATCGCCAGGCCGGCGGCCTTGGCAATGCGGGCGATCTGTTGCGCCCATTCGCCGTTGTAGACCTCGGCCAATACATTCACCGCGTCGACGCCGATGTTGTAGCCGGTCATGAACATCTCCGGCAGCACCAGCACATCGGCGCCCCTGGCTTCCAGCGCCACCTGGTGCAGGCGTTGCAGGTTGCCGGCCGGATCCAGTGGCAGCGGTGGGCATTGGTAGAGGGCTACACGCATCGAAAACTCCTTTTATTCGGGCAGGGCGATCGGACCGATCTCGTGGAACACATCACCTGGACCCGGGTTCTCGGCGTGAGTTTCACCGCCGAAGTGTTTCATGATCCCCCACACGGCATTGAGTGAGGTCTGTACCGCGCCTTCGACCCAGGCCGGTGTCCATGAGACGTCATCACCAGCGATAAAGATCCCGCGTTGTTCGGCCGGCATGTCGTCCTGCATGAAATGCGCATACATGCGCTGGTTGTAACGATAGTGGCCGGGCAGGGCGCCCTTGAATGCGCCGAGGAAATGCGGGTCGGCTTCCCAGGACACGGTGATCGGATCGCCGATGATCCGGGCGGCGATGTCCACCTTGGGATAGATTTTCTTCAGGGCATCGAGGGCCAGCTTCACGCGTTTTTCCACCGGGTGCGGCAGCATTTTCAGCGCGTCGCTCATCCAGGAATACGAGAGGCAAATCACCCCTGGCTTGTCGTCCCCGTTGTCGAACAGATAGGTGCCACGGGTAAGACGGTCGGTCAGGGTCATGCTCATCAGGTCGCGGCCGGTCTCCGGGTCCTTGTCCTTCCAGAATGGCCGGTCGACCATCACGAAGGTCTTCGACGATTGCATGTAGCGGGTGCGGTCCAGGGCCATCCACATTTTTTGCGAGAACAGCGCTTCTTCACATTCGATCTGGGTGGTCAGCAGCCAGCTCTGGCAGGTGACCAGCACCGCGGCGTACTCGCGGGTGTTGTCCCAGACGTCGGTCACGCTGAATCGGCCATCAGCCGCACGGGCGATGCGCTTCACGCCGCTGCGTGGGGCGCCCAGGTGCAACGAATTCAGGCTGGTCCCTTGCGGCCAGTGCACGCAGCGTTCCGGCACGTGGTTCCAGATGCCGTGGGGCACCTGCTCGACGCCGCCGACCACCAAATGCTGGTGGTCGTCGCAGTTGGTCATCACGACACGGAAGATTTCCAGCATCGAATTGGGGAAGTCCGAATCCCAGCCGCCGGTGCCGAAACCGACCTGGCCGAACACTTCGCGGTGCTGGAAAGAGAGCTTGGCAAAGGCCTTGGAGGTGGCGACGAAGTCGTAGAAGGTGCGGTCGTCCCACAGTGGCACCAAGGTGTTCCACAGCTCCTTGAGGCGTGGCACGTCGCGGTCGCGGATCGCCTGCTGGATGTCGCCGAAGCGCGAGCCATCCTCCAGCGCATCGGCCCAGGCGTCGGCAACTTCCTGGAACAGTGCGGGAAGGTCCGCCAGTTTCTGCGCGTAGTAGGTCTGGCCTTCCAGGTCGATGACAGTGCTGCCGGACGCCGGGGTCAGCGGGTTGGGGAACGGTTTGGTCTCCAGGCCCAGCTTGTCGACGTAATGGTAGAACGCGGTGGAGGACACCGGAAAACGCATGCCGCCCAGCTCGGCGATCACCCCCTCGGCGCCATTGAATGCTTGTGAGCGCAGGCGCCCACCCATCTTCGACGCCTCGTAGACCACGGGCTTGAGACCCAGCTTCATCAGCTCGTACGCCGCCACCAGACCGGCGATCCCGGCCCCGACGATCGCCACTTCGGTACCGTGGTTGTGGGCGGGAATGCTGCCCAGGCCAGCCGGATGCTCGATCCAGTCGTCAAAGGCGAAAGGAAAGTCCGGCCCGAAAATGGTGATGGGCTTCTTACCGTCTGCTGGGTGGCGATTGTTCTTGTTCATGGCTGACCTTGATGGGCGACTCGACGCGGTGTTCGCGTCTGAGTATAGGAAAGATGCCAGCCATTCTAGGGAGGGTGGAACACGTTAATAAGACACAATATGTCGTCGTTTTGAGCATGAGTCAGTCATTTTGACCTATTCGTAAATCATAATGACGAAACCGGTCCCACAGGTTAAGTGACGCAGGGCTTAGACTGGCTGGCCTCGATCGATCTTGCTGCTGAGGATGATCGAGGTGGTGGTCTTCTCCACGCCGTCCACGCTGCCGATCTGGTCCAGCAACTGGTCCAGCTGTTCCGGCGAGTCCGTGCGCAACCAGGCGACATAGTCGAACTCACCGCTGACCGCGCACAGCTGCTGTACCTGGGCCATGGCGCTCAAGCGCCGCAACACGTCCTTGCCGGAACGCGGCTGGACCTTGATGCCGACGTAAGCCTGCAAGCCGCCGTCAATCACTCGTTGCCCCAGGCGCACGCCATACCCGGTAATCACCTTGGTCTTTTCCAGGCGTGCCAGCCGCGAGGTCACGGTCGTGCGGGCGATACCCAGTTGCCGGGCGAGCATGGCGACGCTTTCCCGGGCGTTGATTTGCAGCGCCGCGATCAGCTGCCGGTCGATTTCGTCGAGGACGGGAGGGCGGGTGTCAGTCAAAGTGGGCTCCGGCGCAGGCATTCGATGGCGAGCATGTTACAGGCTCTCACGTGCGAAATAGCCAATGGCAGGCAAAGCCAGTGCGCGCCAGGCGGAGGCCAGGTGTATCTGTGAAGTCCTGAACCAGAAACCGTCCTGGCAAACCAGCTGTTCGGTGGGCAACTGCAACAAGAGATGCAGTGAGAACGACTGCACTGAGCCTGGGTCGTCATCATCTTGCGCTTCCCAATCGCGCTCGAAACACCGTACATGCAGCTGCCCGGCGTCGAAGCTTTCAAACAGCGGCCGGTTGCCCAGCCACTGCGGATGCACCCGCAACGTGTGTTCCTGGACATCCAGGAGCAGTAATTGCCAGCCTCGATAACTTCCACACTGTTCTGTCACATCGGTTGCCATACAGGTCAGGGCCAGGTAACGGCTATCCGTCGACCAGATCATCGACGGTGCCAGGTCGACCAACGCGCAGCCTGAGGCTGTCAGCAAATGGCCTCCGAGCCGGGGCGTCTGCGCACGCACCCAACTGTCGGCATATTCCGTTTCGCTGCCGAACAGCCAGGCGGCGTCCTGATGGTCGGGGGCGGGCTGGATGAAGTCACCGTCGGCGTTGGCCACTTGTGGACAATCCACCAGGCGCCAGGGAGCAACGCGGTGCAGTTGTGAGTCGGTCACCTGCAGGTCCACAGTGTTGTAGAACAGCCGGGATTGCTCGTTGGGATGAAAGAACGAAGGGTCGCTGCCGATCGGCGGCGCAGGGATGTTGAAGCGTTGCAGCGCGCTGCTGTCCAGGTCGTGATCAAGACGACCGGCCACCACTGCCAGACTCAACCGACCGTCACGAAAATCGAGTATTCGTTCCACCCACATGGCAGGCCCTTCCAGCAGGCGTCGATCCCTCACATCTGCAATGACCGCATGGGTGGCCACTGTCGTTGAGTCTGCAAAGGGCAGCAGTGCCAGGTAACGCCCGCAGTCAGAGATGCGATGATCCAGCAGCCAACTGCCTGACAAGTGCCAATCACCAATCTGGCTGCGATAACCGCCAAGCCCCTCGCGATTGTCGCAAAGCCAGATGAGCTGAGCGCATGCGCCACCCAGCATCGGTTGCGTCTCGATGTACGAGTCACCGCGCAGGCCTCGGCTGTCCAACGGCATCACAATGGCCGTGCGGGTCAGTGTGAATTCAGCGACGTTTACCCGACCCTGGGCGTCGTGACCGGCCTGGGTTTCGGTGTCGCTATGAATGCTGTCCAGACGGTAGCCATACCGGCCGGAACCCGGTCGCGGATAGTCGAGGTACGCGCCGATATGCACATGGTGCGCGTCGAGGCTCAGCAACTCATGCCAGTAGAAGGACGGTTCAGTCGCACTTTTCACCCACGGCAACGGCAAGGCGCGCCAGCCTTTGTCGAGCTGCCACAACCAATACTGGTCGCCATCTGCTTGAGGATTACGCGCCTGGGCCAGGCACACCAGGGCGCGTTGATCGGTGCTCCACACCAACGGTGCGTCTGCCGCCATCAGCAGGTTGGAGGTTTGTCCGTTGACGCTGACGGTATAGCGTGGCGAAAGCAGGGGATCCAGTGGCTGGGCCAGGTCACCAAAGGTCGAGGGCAAAAAAATATTGCCCTGTAGGCATTGCCGGCCATCAACGGAGCGTCGTTCGAAGGTTTGCTCAGGGTGACAATCGGACTCCAGCCACAGATCGCCGACAGGCACCAGGGGGGTGACGCTGGCCGTTTGCAACAGCTCATCGAGCCGGGTTTCGCGAACGCTGTTATCCACCAGTGGGCTATGGCGTCCGCTTAACAGGTCGAGGTCAAAAGCGTCCAACTCCCAGAGTTCGCTGTCGGCGCAGCGGTACAACTGGCGTTGCTGACGGTCGAGCACCACCAATCCCCATGCCTGCCGGGACGGTACCGGTGCCGCGAAATAACGTCCGTCGCTGGAGAACACGGCCGAAGAGCCCAGGCCTTGCAGGAGCACGCCGTCGGGGAACAGATAGTCGCAATAAGTCGGGCCGCCCATGGCGATTTCGCCGTGGTTGAACGCTCGGATCGGCTCGCCTTCAGGGGTCAGCAGCGGTTCGTTTCCGCCCCAGGCACTCGGCCCTTTGCTGGAAATGGGTGTCAACCCAAGGCGCCTCTCCCAGCTACTGACGCAGGCGAGCCCGACCATGATGCCGACGATCGCTACCAAGATGCCCCACCACTCAGGCAACGCCCGGCCCAGGCTGAAACCCAGGCCAAACACAGCGCCGACCGTCAGCCGGGCGATGCCTCGGCCCATCGCCAAAAAGCTCAGGCGGGCGGCAAGCCCCATCAGCAGCCCGAGGCATACCACCGCCAGCAAAGCCAATGGGGGCGGCAGCAAGGTGACGAAAAAGGCTGGCGCCAGCAGGATGCCGAGTTGCCAGAACAGTTCAAGAAACAGTCGAGAGAGGCTGGGGCTGGCGATGATGGGCGTCTCAGTGAGGAAGCTGCAAGGGCTTAGGCGTGGGGAGGGTGAACCTCACAGAGTATTACTACAGGTGAGTACAGGGGCAAGGGCGGGGAGCGGTTGGTTGCCAGAGTTGCTATGGCGATCAAAAAAACGTCAGTCTTCAAAGCTGAATTCGACAAAAAACCAGACCTTGATGGGTCTGGTTTTAGGGGCGGGCGGCATCTAGACAACTCGAGTGCTCACGCCTCGGCACTGTACGAGTGGCGATTAAAAATCGAAGAACACCGTTTCTGATTCACCCTGCACATGAATGTCGAACCGGTAAACCAACTTGCCATCCAGCGTGGAGCGCTTGGCAATCAGGGATTCGCGACGCGGCGACTGCTCGATCAGACCCAGGATGGGGTCCACGGCGTTCGCCTCGGATTCATCGTCGAAATACAGGCGGGTCTGCAAGTGAATGTTGATCCCGCGAGCAAACAGGGAAACGTTGATATGCGGGGCCATGGGAAAACCTGCGGCGTTCTTCACTGTGCCGGGTTTTACGGTCTTGATGATCCACGTTCCGTCTTCGGCGGTGGCAGTACGGCCAAAACAGTTGAAGGGCTTTTCCAGATCGTATGCGCTGTCGTAGACGCCTTGCGGATTCGCCTGCCAGAACTCCAGAAACGCGTCACGAATCAAATGGCCGTTGCCGTCATGAACGTGGCCCATCAGTACGATGTGCTCACCTGGCGCGCCAGGCTTGGCCATTTCATTCCAGATTTCCTGTTCTCGCGGCGGATTACCAGCCGCCTCCAGCGCCAAGCCGATATGCACATAAGGGCCGGCAGTTTGCGAAGGGGTTTCAGGTAGAAGTTGAATGGACATGCGCATGCCTCCTCAGCGGTTTTCGAAGTGGGTCTTGCGCTGTCCGCGCAGAACAATATCAAAGCGGTAAGCCAGGCAATCCATAGGATTGGCCATGCTCATATCAAGCTTGGCGATCAAGCTCTGCACCGCCTCCTGATTCGCGATCGTCTTGACGATCGGACACATGGGAATGAGCGGATCGCCTTCGAAATACAGTTGAGTTATCAAGCGCGTGGAAATGGACGGACCACTGATGGAGACATGGATGTGTGCCGGCCGCCAGTCATTGGGGCCGTTGCGCCATGGGTAGGGACCCGGTTTGACCGTGCGGAAACTGTAGTTGCCGTCACGGTCAGTCAGCGCGCGGCCGACCCCACCGAAATTTGGATCAAGCGGCGCCAGATAACTGTCTTTCTTATGCCGGTAACGACCACCCGCATTGGCTTGCCACATTTCCACCAAGGTATGGGGAATCGGTTTGCCGAATTGGTCACAGACCCGGCCCGCGACGATGATGCGTTCGCCGATGGGCAAGCCGCCGTGATTGAAATTGAGCAGCAGATCGTTATCGTGCTGGCCCATTTTCAGATGGGTAAAATCCGGCCCGCTGGTTTCCGACAGCGACTGGGGAATACTCACCAGGGCCTGGCGCGGTGAACGCAGGATCGAAGTCTTGTAGTCAGGTGTCAGGGCTTTGGGGTGCCAATTACGGTCACGAATGACGAAGCGGCTATCATGCGCATCAGACATGTCGATTTTTCCTATTGTTATGGTTTGGCAAAGGCAAGCGCTGCGTTGGCAGCGACTGGTAGCCCAGTTTCCTTTTGCGTGGCCCAACCAAAAATTGAAAAAACCGACTTGATCCATATCCAAATGGTTATGGATATTTTCCTTCGAGGTATTCCTGGCCGACTTCGCGGAGAACCTCCATGCACCACTGTACCTGGGGTGTCACCGGCAACGCGGGATTTGTGCACAGCCCCACGGAACCGCCTGGTTCCCGTGCCCCTAAATCTAGCTCCACCAAAGCGCCTTGTTTCAAGTCCTGCCGGACCGCGTCGAAAGGTGCAACCCAGATGGCCTGGCTGCATTGTACGTAGCGTCGACTCAACGCGATCGATAGGGTTTCCAGGCGTTGGCGTGATGGGGTAATGCCGTGCTGAACAAACAGGGCGTCGGCGAATTTACGGATGGTCGTCCCCGCCAATGGAAGCACCCAGGGATAGTCTTCGAGATTCCTGTGCCCCTGTGGATTCGCGAGCACAGGATGGTCGTTGCACACCACCAGGGTCATGGACTCGCTGTAGAGGTGTTCGAACGCCAGCCCATGAATCAATGGGCTATCGGTCATTCTGCCAACCACCAGGTCCAGTTCACCGACGCGCAATTGCGATAGCAAATGCGCACTGGGACCGGTCACCACGCTGATTACCAGGGCCGGATGTCGAGCATGCAGTCGACAGACAACCTCAGGGACCAACAGGCTTTCAACCGTGGACAGCACGCCAACGCTAATGGCAACGGGCTCGTGGACACCTGCGCGCAGGCTGTTGACCCCCTCGCGCAGCGCTTGCACGCTTGGCCCCGCATATCGCAGAAAAGCTGCGCCGGCTTCCGTCAGCGTCGCCCCCTTCTTGCTTCGTTCGAACAGCACGGCGGCCAGCAACGTTTCCAACTCCTTCAATGTCTTGGAAAGTGCCGGTTGGCTGATTGCCAGTTTGTCTGCCGCACGGGCCAGGCTTCCCTGGCGCGCCACTTCGAGAAAACACACCAGATGACGGAATTTGATGCGTGTGTCGATGTTCAATCGGGTCGCTGCCTTCAAGGGACTTGGGATGCGCAGTGTTTGTGCTGCGGGTTGCAACGCCTGAAGGCGACAGTGGGAGGCTCGTCGGGGACTACCTGTTTGCAGAGCCGTTTATGAAAACCTTCGCCTGGTGCGCAAAGTCCACAGTCTCAAAAACGACAAAGCCGCGCAATGCGCGGCTTTCGAATTGGTGGGCCCACACGGACTCGAACCGTGGACCAAAGGATTATGAGTCCTCTGCTCTAACCAACTGAGCTATAGGCCCTCAGTAGGCCGCGGATTATAACGACGGTTTCTCGGCTGTGCTATCCGAAAAATCCGAAACGGTCATGCGAAGAAACGTTGCGGCAAACTCATCGGCGCACAGAGGCAGGCTGACGATGTAGCCCTGGATCTGTTCGCAACCTTCTTCGGTCAGGAATTGCTGCTGGGCCAGGGTTTCGACGCCCTCGGCGATGACGGTGAATTGCATGCTGCGGCCCAGGGCGATGATTGCCCGCACGATGGCCGCGTCGTGGGGGTCGTCGGGCAGGCCGCGGACGAAGGATTGGTCGATCTTGAGGATGTCCAGTGGCAGGCGCTTGAGGTAACTCAGAGAGGAATAGCCCGTGCCGAAGTCGTCGATGGCCAATTGCACGCCGAGTTTTTTCAGTTGGTGCAGCACCGTCAGGGCCTCTTCGGCCTGGCTCATGATGAAGTTTTCGGTAATTTCCAGTTGCAATAAGCCGGGTTCGAGCTGGTTCTCGCGCAGCAGTTGTTCGATGCGCCCCAGTAGATTGGGTTGGCGCAGTTGGGCCCCGGCCAGATTGACCGAAAGGGGGCCGAGGCTGTCGTAGGCGTCATTCCATTCGCACAACTGCCGGCAGGCGCGCTCCAGCACCCAGTCGCCGATTTGCAGGATCATGCCGTTTTCTTCCGCCAGAGGGATGAAGTGTTCCGGCGGCACGTCGCCGAACGTGGGGTGCGTCCAGCGGATCAATGCTTCGGCACCCACCAGTTGGTTGTCGATGAGGCTGATTTTGGGTTGGAAGGACAATGACAACTCGTTGCGTTCAATCGCCCGCCGTAGCTCGTGCTCCAAGGCCACTCGCTCGCTGGCCTGGGCGGTGAGGTCGCGGGTGTAGCTTTCCACCCGGTTGCGTCCCTTGGCCTTGGAGCGGTACATCGCTGCGTCGGCATTCTTCACCAGCGTGGCGACGTCACAGCCGTCCTGCGGGTAGAGACTGGTGCCGATGCTGGCACTGATGAAGAACTCGTGCTCGCCGGCCTGGAACGGCGCGCCAAAGCAGTTCAACAGTTTTTGGGCGATGTGCTCGGCGTCGCTGGGCTGTTGCAGGCCCGGCAGCAGGATAATGAACTCGTCGCCGCCCAGGCGCGCCACGGTGTCGATGTCGCGCAACTGCTCGCGCAAGCGTACGGCAATGCCCTTGAGCAACAGGTCGCCGACCGGGTGCCCGAGACTGTCATTGATGTGCTTGAAGCGGTCCAGGTCCAGGAACAGCACGGCGCCCTGGCCACCGTTTTCCTGCTGGCCATTGAGAGCCGCCAGCAAGCGGCTTTCGAACAGCGTGCGATTTGGCAGGCCCGTCAGCGGGTCGTGGTGGGCCTGGTAGTCGAGCCGGGCCTGGGCGTGTTTGAGGCTGGAGATATCGGCGAAGACCGCGACGAAATGGGTGATCTGTCGGTCCCGATTGCGCACCGCGCTGATGGTCAGCCAACTGGGGTACAGCTCGCCGTTCTTGCGCCGGTTGGAGATCTCTCCTTGCCAGTGCCCTTCGGCCGTCAACTGGTGCCACATCGCGGCGTAAAACGCGCTGTCGTGCAGGCCGGAAGCCAACAACCGAGGTGTATGGCCCAAGGCTTCGGTTTCGCTGTAGCCGGTGATTTCGGTGAAGGCTCGGTTCACCGCGCTGATGTGCTGTTGCGTATCGGTGATCAGCACGCCTTCGGCCGTGCTTTCGAATACGGTGGCGGCCTGTTGCAGTTTCTCCTGCATGAGATGGCGTTCGGTGATGTCCCGGGCGATGGTCAGCATGCAGTCTTCGTTGCCGATGGGTAGCGGGCGACTGGAGACTTCGCAGAGCCGGATCTGCCCGTCGTTGCGACGGATATGGCAACTGAAGTCCCTGACGAAGCCGTCCCGCTTCAGCAGGTCCAGCATCTGCTTTCGCTCGTTGAGGTTGACCCAGATGCCCAGGTCCAGGGTAGAGCGGTCCACCGACAGGGCACTGTTGAAACCGGTAATGCGGCTGAAGCCTTCGTTGACTTCGATCAGCAGGCCGTCGCTTTGCCGGGACAACAACAGGCCATCGGGCGAGGCGTGGAACGCCTTGGCAAACTTCTCTTCGGATGTCTGCAATTGCTGCTGGGTTTCCTTGAGCTGGCTGATGTCCCGCACCACCACGACCAGGGCTGGCGTCGTGTCGAGATCGAAGGGCTCGGCAGAGATCAGTCCGGTGAACACCTGGCCGTTGCTACGGCGAAAGGGCATTTCCAGGTTGCGAATGCTGCCGGCCTGCAAGCGCTGCAACAGGGCCGGCCCCACGCCTTGGATGCCCCAGATATTCAGTTCGGTTGCGTTGCGTCCCACCACCTCGGCGGCACTCAGGCCGACCTGTTCTTCGAAGGCCTTGTTGACCTCCAGCAGACAACCGTCCAACAGCCGTGCAATCACCAGGATGTCCGGGCACTGGCGGAACACCGAGGCAAATTTCTGCTCCGAAAGGCGCAGTGCTTCCTCGGTGCGCTTGGCTTCGCTGATGTCGATCATCAGCCCACGCATAACCGGTTCGTGCCCGTGTTCGATCAGGCTGACAATATCGCGCACCCACAGGCAGCGGCCGTCGGCGGTGATCACGCGATAATCGATGCAGTGGTCGCGACCCGCCAGCACTTCATGATCGCAGTAGGTCTGGGCACGGATAAGGTCGGCGGGATGAATGATGTTGCGCCAGAAGCCCGGTATCAGCCAATGGGAAAGGGGATAGCCCAGCAAGTCTTCGGCGTGGGGCGACACGTAGCTGTAAGTGAAGTCGCTGACCCTTGCCTCCCAGGCGATGGCTGACAAGCTCTCTACCAGCCCACGGTAATGGTATTCGCTGCTGCGCAGTTCTTGTTCCAGCTCGACCCGCCGGGCGATTTCCGAGCTCAGTCGGCGGTTGATGCGAATCACCACCGCCAGTATGCCGACCAGGAGCAGCAACGCAGGCAGGCCGTAAAGCAGCAAGTCTGACCAGAGCTGGCGGTAGTCATGTACATTGCCAACCCATTTCTGCTGGATCTCGGCAACTTCGGCCGGGCTCATGTCCGCCATGACCTTGTCCAGGATGCCCACCAATATCTTGTTGTCTCGAGGGACGGCCATTGCCAACTGATAGCGATACGGTGTTTCCCCGCTGACATAAAGGCCTTCGAGCTTGAGTTGACGCAGGCTCCAGACACTGGAGGCCAGATCTCCCACTACCGCGTCCACCTCGTCGGTTGCCAGGGCTTGCAGGGCTGAACTGACGTTGGGCAGCGCCACGAGGTTCAGGTCGGGATGGTGGTTGCGCAGCAATTCATGGGGGGCATAGTTCTCCACCACGGCGATTTTCAGCCCGTACAGCTCCTTGAGGTTGTGCGGCTGGGCGCCACCGCGATGGGCCAGGATGACAATGGGGAAATCCAGGTAAGGCCGGGTAAACGCCAGGTAATTCTGGCGTTCCGGCGTAGACATGATGCCCGGCAAAAGGTCTATCTTTCCCTGTACGACCTGCTCCAGCACGGCGGTCCAGCTGGCTGGCTCGATGGGGGTGAGCTTGATGGCCAGCCGTTCACGAATGATCTCGACGTAGTCGGCAGCCAGGCCCTGATAGCGGCCCTGGTCGTCACGAAACTCAAACGGCGGCCATGAGGCATCGACACCCAGGCGCAGGTCTGGGTGGTCCTTGAGCCAGCGGAGCTCCTCGTCGGTGAGCGTCAACGCGCCAGCTGTTGCGGTCCAGGTCATCAATGACAGCAAAAGCGCGGCCGTCAGTCTGGGCATCACTGTCTCGACATGGCTTGGGGAGGATGATTCGAGTGTAGACGGGCAACAGGGTGCTGAGGAGCGTAACGAAGGGGATTTTATCTGTGCATAACAAAACCCCCGGCAGGGCCGGGGGTTTTGAAGGTCACTCGTCGAGGAAGGAGCGCAGATGCTCGCTTCGCGTCGGGTGGCGCAGTTTGCGCAACGCCTTGGCTTCGATCTGACGAATCCGCTCACGGGTTACATCGAACTGCTTACCGACTTCCTCAAGGGTGTGGTCGGTATTCATGTCGATGCCGAAGCGCATGCGCAGTACCTTGGCTTCACGGGCAGTGAGGCCGGAGAGTACTTCGCGAGTCGCTTCCTTGAGACTCTCGACAGTGGCAACATCGATCGGAGACTGCATGGTGGAGTCTTCGATGAAGTCACCCAGATGGGAGTCTTCGTCATCACCGATCGGGGTTTCCATGGAGATCGGCTCTTTAGCGATCTTCAATACCTTGCGAATCTTGTCCTCAGGCATTTCCATGCGTTCGCCCAGCTCTTCCGGCGTCGGTTCGCGACCCATTTCCTGCAGCATCTGCCGGGAAATACGGTTGAGCTTGTTGATCGTCTCGATCATGTGCACCGGGATGCGGATGGTGCGGGCCTGGTCGGCGATCGAGCGAGTGATCGCCTGACGGATCCACCAGGTGGCATAGGTCGAGAACTTGTAGCCGCGACGGTATTCGAACTTGTCCACCGCCTTCATCAGGCCAATGTTGCCTTCCTGGATCAGGTCGAGGAATTGCAGGCCGCGGTTGGTGTACTTCTTGGCGATGGAGATCACCAGACGCAAGTTCGCTTCGACCATCTCTTTTTTCGCGCGACGGGCCTTGGCCTCGCCGATCGACATGCGACGGTTGATGTCCTTGATCTCGGCGATGCTCAGGCCAGTCTCGGCCTCCAGCGCACTGAGCTTCTGCTGGCAACGAACGATGTCCGGTTGCAGGCGGGCAATGGCTTCGGCGTATTTGCTCTTGCCCTTGGCCAGTGCATCGGTCCAGCTTTCGTCGACTTCGTTGCCAGGGAACTGGCGCAGGAAATCGGCACGCGGCATGCGGGCGTCACGCACGCAAAGCTGCATGATCGCGCGCTCTTGCTGGCGCAAGCGATCCAGGGCACTGCGAACACGCTCGACCAAGCCTTCGAATTGCTTCGGTACCAGCTTGATCGGCATGAACAGCTCGGCCAGTGCCAACAGCTCGGCAATCGCCTGCTTGTTGTTGCGGCCGTGCTTTTTCAGCGCCTTGCGGGTGATTTCCATCTGGTCGGCCACAGCGCCGAAACGCTGTGCTGCGATGACCGGATCCGGACCGCTTTCGGCTTCTTCCTCGTCGTCGCTCGCTTCGGCCTCGTCGTCATCGGTGTCGTCGTCGGCCTTGACGGCTTTCGCGTCGATCGGTGGCGGCACTTCGGCGGCAGGCGGCGCAATGCCGTCGTCCGGATCGATATAGCCGCTCAAGACGTCGGACAGGCGGCCACCTTCGGTGGTGACGCGGGTGTACTCGGAGAGAATATGGTCAACCGTGCCAGGGAAGTGCGCGATTGCGCCCATCACTTCACGGATGCCTTCTTCAATACGCTTGGCGATTTCGATTTCGCCTTCACGCGTGAGGAGCTCTACCGTACCCATTTCACGCATGTACATGCGCACGGGGTCGGTGGTGCGACCAATGTCGGTCTCGACCGCTGCCAACGCTGCGGCCGCTTCTTCAGCGGCCGCCTCGTCGGTATCGGCGTCGGCCAGCATAAGGGCATCCTTATCTGGAGCAACCTCGAATACGTTGATCCCCATGTCGTTGATCATGCGGATGATGTCTTCCACCTGTTCCGGATCTGAAATATCCTCCGGCAGGTGGTCGTTGACCTCCGCGTAAGTCAGGTAGCCCTGCTCACGACCCAATAGGATCAACTCTTTGATACGAGACTGCTGTTGCGCTTTTCCGGACATAACACCCTATCCACTGAAGGTCTTGGCGGGCAAAAAACAAGCCGAGGATTATACCTGAGCTGTGACCTCACGCGCCAGTTGAGGTCGGGTTTGATGCGCAAACATTGCGGCTGAGTAAGTCGCGCAATTGGTTTTTCTCTTCGCTGGTCAACTCGCTCTGACGAGCTTTTCGCAGAAGTTGTTCCAGGTTTCGCTCGCGTTGGCGGGCGGATAAGCTAGTAATGGTGTCGAAAAACTGTTGTTCAAGGTTGTCTCCTTCAATCAGCCATTCCTTCTCGGCCAGGGCCTTCAACAGACGCCCCTGCTCGGTGCCGTGCCACCGTGCAATCAATTGGAAAGAGTTTAGCTTGGGGTTCTTCTGCACGGCTTCAAGGAGTGCAACCAGCAATTGCGTATTGCTGTGGTCCTCGGCGGCGAAGTGCCCGGCGTCCTCTACTTTTTCTGCCAGTTGCGGGTGATGCAGCAAGGTGCGCAAGGCGGCCAGTGTTGGTGGTTCGACGGCGGCCGGCACGCGCGGGGCACGTGGCTGGTCGCGATCGCCGCGCTTGCCGTTCTTGTCCCAGGGTTTCTTGTCCCATTTCTTGCCGCCACTGCCGGGTTTTTTCGGTGTCCATTCCTGCTGGGGGGCGTAATCCTGTTGGGGTTGATGATAGTCGGCGAAATCCGGCATCGCGTCGTAATCGACGCCCGGGTCATAAGCCGGTGGCGCCTCCTGGGGGGCGCTGTGCACCAATTGATTGACCGCTTCGCTGTTCAGGCCGGTGATCTCGGTCAGGCGCTGGCGCATGAGTGTGCGCAGGTTGGCACCGGGCACCTTGTCGATCAGCGGTGCCGCGAGGGTGGCCATGTGGGCCTTGCCTTCGAGGGAGCGTGGATCGGCTTCTTCGGTCAATTGCTGGAAAAAATAGTCGGCCAACGGTTGTGCGTGCTGGTTGATCCGCGCACGGAACGCGTCGGTACCTTCGGAGCGCACCAGGGTGTCCGGGTCCTCGCCCTCGGGCAGGAACAGGAAGCGTGCCCGGCGTCCGTCCTGCAGGCACGGCAAGGTGGCCTCCAGTGCGCGCCAGGCGGCGTTACGGCCGGCCTGGTCGCCGTCGAAGCAGAACAGCACGTTGGGCACCACGCGAAACAGGCGCTTCATGTGCTCTTCGCTGGTGGCCGTGCCCAGGGTCGCCACGGCGTTGCGCAGGCCTTGCTGGGCCAGGGCAATAACGTCCATGTAGCCTTCGACGACAATGATTTCATCAAGATTGCGGTTGTTCTTGCGTGCTTCGTACAGGCCATAGAGTTCCTGGCCCTTATGGAACACCGGGGTTTCCGGGGAGTTCAGGTATTTCGGCTTGTCGTCCCCCAGCACCCGGCCACCAAAGGCGATGATCCGCCCGCGTGTGTCGCGGATCGGAAACATGACCCTGTCGCGGAAGCGGTCGTAGCGCTTGCCGGTTTCGGCATTTTCAATCAGCAGGCCGGCGTCGATCATGGCGCGCTGTTGCAGCGTATCGCTGCTTAGGTGCTTGTACAGGTTGTCCCAGCCGGGCGGGGCGAAGCCGAGGCCGAAGTCCCGGGCGATTTCGCCGGTCAGGCCGCGGCCCTTGAGATAATCCACCGCAGCCTTGCGTGCCGGATGGCTTTTGAGGGCCTGGCGATAAAAATCCGCCGCCGCCGTCAATAGGGGGTAAAGCGGAGAATCGGTCGGTTGACGTGGCTTGTGCTGTCGACCGCTTTCCTCGCGGGGTATTTCCATGCCGGCGGCTTTGGCCAGTTCTTCGACGGCCTGGGGGAAGTCCAGGTTGTCGTGGTCCATGATGAAACCGAGGGCATTGCCGCCAGCGCCGCAGCCGAAGCAATAGTAGAACTGCTTGTCGGGGCTGACGCTGAAAGAAGGCGTTTTTTCTTTATGGAACGGGCAGCAAGCTGTGTAGTTCTTGCCCGCTTTCTTCATTTGCAGGCGAGAGCTGACCACGTCGACGATGTCGGTGCGGTTCAGGAGGTCGTCAATAAAGCTCTGGGGAATCAGCCCGGCCATGGCGTTCTCATCATCACTGCGCGAAATATGGACCCGAAATCGGCAGGCGTAACCGGGTCTGGGTTTGAGGCACGCTAAATCGGTGGCTCGACCGGGTCGTCTGCATCATCGCTGTCGGGAAGTGTATCTGCCGATAATCCACTGACGTTAATAACTATCAGTATTCGACTGTTTGAATGTGTTGCGCTGAATCCGGTAACGGCCGTTCAGGCCTCGGATAGCTCATGAAGCGGACACGCAGGCAGGTGCCTTGGGCTGATCGTCGTTAGAGGAATCAGGGTGTGCTCGTCGGTAGCCTTGGAAGGCTCGTCAGGAAAGACGTGCACCGCTGGCAAAAGAGCCAGGTCTGACGCGGTGAAGCAGGTTGTCTTGGTCGCGTCTGCGGCTTTGACAGTGAAGCATCAAGCGTTATTCCGCAAATGCCATAAGCCCGGCTTGAAGGCCGGGCTTGGCAGAAGCTTGCTACGGACGTCTGTGTATTAGTACAGACGTACGGCGCGGCGCTGCTCGCGCTGAACTTTCTTGGCGTGACGCTTAACAGCGGCTGCTGCCTTGCGCTTACGCTCAGAAGTCGGCTTCTCGTAGAATTCGCGGCTACGAACTTCAGCCAGAACACCGGCTTTTTCGCAGGAGCGCTTGAAACGACGCAGAGCTACGTCGAAGGGTTCGTTCTCTTTTACTTTGACGGCTGGCATCCAGAGCTACCTTCATTCATTACCGGGGTCAACATCCTCGCGGCAAAAGAGCACTTGAAGACGTCGGTTTTTAAGGGTTGCGGATGTTAACCCCTCAACGCTCGGAATGCAAAGCCTCTGATCGAAAACCGCTGGTCGGGGCACAACGCGGCGACTATTATGCGCGCCTTCGAATTCAGCCTCTACAAGGCGCAAACCCATGCTAGTACTGGGATTAGAAACCTCCTGCGACGAAACTGGTGTCGCACTTTACGACAGTGAACGCGGCCTGCTGGCCGATGCGCTGTTCAGCCAGATCGACCTGCACCGCGCCTATGGCGGGGTGGTGCCCGAGCTTGCCTCCCGCGATCACGTCAAGCGCATGCTGCCCTTGATCCGCCAGGTCCTGGCCGAAGCCGGCTGCGTGCCGACCGAGATCGACGGCATCGCCTACACCGCCGGCCCGGGCCTGGTGGGCGCGTTGCTGGTGGGCGCCTCCTGTGCCCAGGCGCTGGCCTTTGCCTGGGGGATTCCGGCCCTGGGCGTGCATCACATGGAAGGCCACCTGCTGGCGCCGATGCTGGAGTCGCAACCGCCGCAATTTCCGTTCGTCGCTTTGTTGGTATCGGGCGGCCATACGCAGCTCATTCGGGTCGATGGCATCGGCCAATACGAGTTGCTCGGCGAGACGCTCGATGATGCTGCCGGCGAAGCGTTCGACAAAACTGCAAAAATGATGGGCCTCAATTATCCCGGTGGGCCGGAAATCTCTCGGCTTGCGACGCAAGGGGTCGATGGGCGCTTCGTGTTCCCGCGGCCAATGTGCGACCGTCCCGGCCTCGATTTCAGTTTCAGCGGGTTGAAGACCTTTGCCCTGAACACCTGGCAGCAGTGCGTCAGCGTCGGGGACGACAGTGAGCAAGCCCGTTGCGACATCTCACTGGCGTTCCAGCAGGCCGTGGTGGAGACTTTGACCATCAAGTGCAAGCGTGCCCTCAAGCAGGCCGGGCTCAAGCGCCTGGTGATCGCAGGCGGCGTGAGCGCGAACAAGGCCTTGCGGACATCGCTGGAGAAAATGCTCGGCGACATGAAGGGCGACGTTTACTACGCCCGGCCGGAGTTCTGTACAGATAACGGCGCGATGATTGCCTTTGCCGGTTGTCAGCGCTTGCAGGCCGGCCAGCACGAAAGCCTGGCGATCAGCGTACAGGCGCGCTGGCCGATGGAGCAGTTGGCGCCGCTGTGAAACATCATTTAAAAATGCCGTTCGCGCCCGGCGAACAGGTCGCGTAGATTGCCCCGGTGACGCCAGACGATCAGCGCTACCAGTGCGGTCATTGGCAGCAAGGCCGCCGGTTCCTGCCAGGCCAGCAACGGCAGGGTCAGCGGTGTGGCGATCAGCGCGGCCAGGGAGCTGGTGCGGGTCAGGTAGAACGTCAGCAGCCAGGCACAGACAGCCAGCAGGGCGGCGGGCGGGTACAGGCCCAGCAGCATGCCGGCGGCGGTGGCGACACCCTTGCCGCCACGAAAGCGAAAGTACAGCGGGAATAGATGGCCGATGACGGCGCAGACGCCGATCCAGGCCTGTTGCTGCAACGAGAGCCCTGCGAGGCTGGCGATCAATACCGGGACAAGGCCTTTGCAGAGGTCGCCCAGCAGGGTCAGGATGGCGAGTTTGCGTCCGGCCAGGCGCAGCATGTTGGTGGCGCCGGCATTGCCTGAGCCACTCATTCGCGGATCCGGGCGACCGGTCAGGCGGCTGAGCAAAATGGCGAAGGACAGCGAGCCGAGCAGGTAGGCGAGAATCGCCAGTAACCAAAACATGCTAACTATTCCGGGCGAGGACGCCCTGATTCTAACGGCGCATTGCGCCCTTGTCGTGCTGCGGAGAAGAGTGCTTGGACAGAGTGTTTATCGAGGGCCTGGAAGTCGACACGGTAATCGGGGCCTACGACTGGGAGCGAGGCATTCGACAGTGCCTGCGGCTTGACCTGAGCTTCGCCTGGGACAACCGCCCGGCCGCTGCGGGTGACGACCTGACCCTGGCGCTCGACTACGCCAGCGTATCGTCGCGCATCCAGGCATTTGCCGAACAGGCGCAGTTCCAATTGGTCGAGACCTTTGCCGAGCGATTGGCCCAGGAGCTCATGGACGAGTTCAAGATCACCTGGCTGCGTCTGAAATTAACCAAGCCTGGCGCCGTACCAGCGGCCAGCGGCGTTGGTGTGGAGATCGAGCGCGGATGTCGCTGACTCAGGTTTTTCTCGGGCTCGGCAGCAATATCGAGCGCCAAACCCATCTGTGCGCCGGTCTTGAAGCCTTGGCCGGTTTCCTGGTGGACATCCGCTGTTCGGCCGTGTTCGAGAGCCAGCCGGTGGGTATCAAGAGCGGGCCATTCTTCAATTTCGTCGTCTCGGCCTTCACGGATCTGCCCCTGATGGAGCTGGATCGTCGTCTCAAGTTCATCGAGGCGGACAACGGTCGCTATGCGCCGGACCGCAAGGGGCTGCCGCTGGATATCGACGTGTTGTTGTATGGCGAACAGGTCGGCAACTTCGATGGGCTGATCCTGCCGCGCGCGGAAATCCTCAAGAACGCCTTCGTCCTATGGCCTTTGTCGTTGATCGCGCCGGATCGGATTCACCCAGGCGTGGGCAAAAGCTTCGCTACTTTGTGGGAGGAATCGCAGATCGACCAAGTGCTGGCGCCAGTGGCTTTCGAATGGCGAGGCCAGCAGCTTACGCCATCGAATCTGCGCTGAGGCGCCTGCCGCTATCGCGAGCAAGCTCGCTCCCACACAGGTATACCGAGATCCCTGTGGGAGCGAGCTTGCTCGCGATGACGGCGGAACATCCAGCCAAAATGCAAACTGACACGAACGCCCGTCAGCTCGCCGCTTCCTTGTAGCCTTTCAACGCCTTGAGGCGCTCGCGCTTGATCGCCTCACCCAGCTCCGGTCCCTTGAAGCCCTTCTCCAGCAAAGGCTGCACCGCCACCGCGCGGGCTGCTGCCGCTGCGCCCCGCAAATAATCAGCCTGTGGATAACTTCTGTCTTCAAGCCCTTTGCGCCCCCGTGCATCCATCTCGCAGGCTGCGATGAACTCCTCGAAGCGCTGAGGTCGACGGTACACATCGAAACTCTGCAGCAGCTCAAGCAAAGTTGACGCCTTGAGCTCCAGCGCGCGATGACCATGGGTGTGGTATTGGCCAACCAGTAACGCCAATTCCTGACAGTCGCGGGGAGCCTTGAAGCGTTCGTTGACCGCTTTGATCAGCTTCAGCCCCGTGTGCTCATGGGCGATGTGTCGTGGCCATTCGTGTCGGGGTGTCAGGCCTTTGCCCAGGTCATGGAGCAGGCAGGCCCAGCGGACCGTCAGCGGTTGTTGGTGCAGGGCGGCTTGTTCCAGCACGCTCAGGGTATGGACGCCGGTGTCGATTTCCGGGTGATGGGCTTCAGGCTGGGGCACGCCAAACAGCGCATCGACCTCTGGCATCAGGACCTTGAGGGCCGTGCAGTCGCGCAAGACCTGGATAAATACCTGTGGCTGTTTTTCCATGAGGGCGCGGGAAATTTCTTTCCAGCTGCGCTCGGCCGTCAGTGCTTCCAGTTCGCCGGAATCGCTGAGTTGGCGCATCAGTTCAAGGGTTTCGTCCGCCACCTTGAAACCCAGCGGAGCATAACGCGCGGCGAAGCGGGCAACCCGCAGGACTCGAAGGGGATCTTCGGCGAAAGCGGGGGAAACGTGGCGTAGCACGCGGGCTTCCAGATCGCGTTGACCATGGTACGGATCGGTCAGGTTGCCGTGGTCATCTTCGGCCATGGCGTTGATCGTCAGGTCCCGGCGAACCAGGTCCTCCTCCAGGGTCACTTCAGGGCTGGCATGGAACACGAAGCCGCCATAACCTCGGCCGCTCTTGCGTTCGGTGCGGGCGAGGGCGTACTCCTCGCCGCTCTTCGGGTCGAGGAATACCGGAAAATCGGCCCCCACTGGGCGAAACCCCCTGGCGAGCATTTCCTCGGCGGTGGCACCCACCACGACCCGATCGATGTCGGTGACGGGAATGCCCAGCAGGCGGTCGCGAACGGCGCCGCCGACTTTATAGATCTGCATAAAAAACCTCCGTTGGTCCGACAGGATAACCTTTGCGTCGGACGTCCGGAGGCGAAAACGGGATCAAAGATGAATGACGGCCAGATCCAGGCGACCGTAGTCTCCTTCGGCTTGTTCGCCTCTGGGTGGCACGTGATGGGTTTTCATCACTTGGTCGCCTTGCAGGGTTTCCAAGTGGATGTCGAAACCCCAGAGGCGATGCAGATGCTTGAGCACTTCGTCGGTGGAGTCGCCCAGCGGTTTGCGGTTGTGCGCCTGGTGCCGCAGGGTCAGCGAGCGATCTCCGCGGCGGTCAATGCTGTAGATCTGCACATTGGGCTCGCGATTGCCCAGGTTGTACTGCGCCGCCAGGGTTTCGCGAATGATGCGGTAGCCGCCCTCATCGTGAATGGCAGGTACCAGCAGGTCATCTTTCTGATCGTCATCGAGGATGCTGAACAGTTTCAGGTCGCGAATCACCTTGGGCGAGAGGTACTGCAGGATGAAGCTTTCGTCCTTGAAGCTGCTCATGGCGAATTTAATGGTGGACAACCAGTCCGAGCCAGCGATGTCCGGGAACCAGCGACGATCTTCCTCGGTGGGGTTTTCGCACATGCGCCGAATGTCGCGGTACATGGCGAAGCCCAGTGCGTAAGGATTGATACCGCTGTAGTACGGGCTGTCGAAGCCGGGCTGGAACACCACGCTGGTGTGGGAAGTCAGGAACTCGATCATGAAGCCGTCGGTGACCAGTCCCTCGTCGTACAGGTCGTTCATCAGCGTGTAGTGCCAGAACGTGGCCCAGCCCTCGTTCATGACCTGGGTTTGGCGCTGTGGATAGAAGTACTGGGCGATCTTGCGCACGATGCGCACGATTTCCCGCTGCCACGGCTCAAGCAGCGGCGCATGTTTTTCAATGAAATAGAGAATGTTCTCCTGGGGTTCGGCAGGGAATCGGGCATTGTCTTTTTCGTTGTACTTGTCTGCACCTTTGGGAATGGTGCGCCACAGATCGTTGATCTGTTTTTGCAGGTGCTCTTCGCGATCCTTCTGGCGCCGGCGTTCTTCTTCGGCGGAAATCGGATATGGCCGCTTGTAGCGGTCCACGCCGTAGTTCATCAGGGCGTGGCAGGAGTCCAGCAGGTCCTCCACCGCGTCGATACCATGGCGTTCCTCGCATTGCATGATGTACTGCTTGGCGAACACCAGGTAATCGATGATCGAGCTGGCATCGGTCCAGGTGCGGAACAGGTAGTTGCCCTTGAAGAAGCTGTTGTGCCCATAGCAGGCATGCGCCACCACCAGGGCTTGCATGCAGATGGTGTTTTCTTCCATCAGGTAGGCGATGCACGGATCGGAGTTGATGACGATCTCATAGGCCAGCCCCATCTGGCCCCGGCTGTAGGATTTCTCGGTACTGAGGAAGTGCTTGCCGTAGGACCAGTGGTGATAGCCCAGCGGCATGCCGACCGACGCATAGGCGTCCATCATCTGCTCGGCGGTGATCACCTCGATCTGGTTCGGGTAGGTGTCGAGGGCATAACGGTCCGCGATACGGCTGATTTCGCGGTCGTAGGCCTTGATCAGCTCGAATGTCCATTCGGAGCCGGTGGAAATGGGCTGGCGCTTCTGCTCTTTTTTGGCGGTCATGTCACTAACCTGCGCTGGAAGAGTTCACGGAAGACCGGGTATATATCCCCGGCCGAGACCAATTGCTGTTGGGCAAATGTGTCGGAAAAAGCTTCGGCAATCCGTTCGTATTCGTACCACAAGGCCTGATGTTCGCGTGGAGTAATTTCCACGTAGGTGTAGTACTGGACGAACGGCATGATCTGGTTGATCAGGATGTCGCGGCAGATTGGTGAATCGTCGTTCCAGTTGTCACCGTCCGACGCCTGGGCTGCATAGATGTTCCATTCGTTGGCGGGGTAGCGCTCGGCCATGATCTCCTGCATCAGCTTCAGGGCGCTGGAAACGATGGTGCCGCCGGTTTCCCTGGAATAGAAAAATTCCTCTTCGTCCACTTCCCGGGCACTGGTGTGATGGCGGATGAACACTACATCGATCTTGTCGTAGTTCCGTTTCAGGAACAGGTACAACAGGATAAAGAAACGCTTGGCGATGTCCTTGGTGGCTTGGGTCATGGAACCGGAGACGTCCATCAGGCAGAACATCACCGCCTTGGAGCTGGGGTTTGGTTGTTTCACCAGCAGGTTGTACTTGAGGTCGAACGTGTCGAGGAACGGTACGCGATGGATGCGGGCGCTGAGTTTCTCGATTTCCGCTTCAAGGTCCTGAATGTCGCCAAAATTATCGGGTTCTTCGCGTTTCAGGCGGGCCAGTTCTTCCTTGGCCTCGCGCAGTTTGGCCCGGCTGCTGCCCGACAGTGCGATGCGCCGGGCGTGGGCTGAGCGAAGGGTGCGGATAATGTTGATGCGCGACGGATTGCCTTCATTGCTGATCCCGGCACGCACGGTCTTGAAAGTGTCGGTGCCGGTCAGGTTGCGCTTGACCAGGTTCGGCAGTTCCAGGTCCTCGAACATGAACTCCAGGAATTCCTCCTGGGTGATCTGGAACACGAACTCATCCATGCCTTCGCCGGAGTTGCCGGCCTTGCCGGGCCCCTTGCCGCCGCCTCCGCCCTGGGGACGGGGGATGTGCTCGCCGCTGGTGAATTCCTTGTTGCCGGGGTGCACGACGGTCTGTTTGCCACCGCGACCATGGTGAAGCACCGGCTCGTCGATGTCGCGACCGGGGATGCTGATCTGTTCGCCGTGTTCCATGTCGGTAATGGAGCGCCGGCTGACCGCCTCTTCGACGGCCTTCTTGATGTGGTCACGGTAACGCCGCAGAAACCGCTGACGGTTCACCGTGCTCTTGTTCTTGCCATTAAGGCGTCGGTCGATCACATAGCTCATAGGCCCCTCCGGGGGAGCTTCAAGTCGTAAGCCTCAAGCTGCAAGGGGCGTGGCGTCGAGCCATGGGCTCAACGCCGTTCCCTTACAGGCTGTAGCTAGAAGCTTGCCGCTGCTTACTGCGATTTCCGGACCCGCAGATACCACTCGGAGAGCAGTCGTACCTGTTTGTCGGTGTAGCCACGTTCGACCATGCGTGTGACGAAATCGTTGTGTTTTTGCTGGTCCTCCTTGCTGGCCTTGGCGTTGAAACTGATGACTGGCAGCAGGTCTTCGGTGTTGGAGAACATTTTCTTCTCGATGACCACCCGCAGCTTTTCATAGCTGAGCCAGGTTGGGTTCTTGCCGTTGTTGTTGGCCCGGGCGCGCAGTACGAAGTTGACGATCTCGTTGCGGAAGTCCTTCGGATTGCTGATGCCCGCCGGTTTCTCGATTTTTTCCAGTTCCTCGTTGAGGGCCACGCGATTGAGTATTTCGCCGGTTTCCGGGTCGCGGTATTCCTGGTCCTGGATCCAGAAGTCTGCGTACAGCACGTAGCGGTCGAAGATGTTCTGGCCGTACTCGCTGTAGGACTCCAGATACGCCGTCTGGATTTCCTTGCCAATGAACTCGATGTAGCGTGGGGCCAGGTATTCCTTGAGGAAACGCAGGTAACGCTCGCGGGTTTCGGCCTGGAATTGCTCTTGCTCGATCTGCTGTTCCAGCACATACAGCAGGTGAACCGGGTTGGCTGCGATCTCGTGAGGGTCGAAGTTGAAGACCTTGGACAGGATCTTGAACGCGAAACGTGTGGACAGTCCGTTCATCCCTTCATCGACCCCCGCGTTGTCGCGGTATTCCTGGATCGACTTGGCCTTCGGATCGGTGTCCTTGAGGTTTTCACCGTCGTACACGCGCATCTTCGAATAGATGTTGGAGTTTTCCGGT
The DNA here is from genome assembly GCF_018325865.1 of Pseudomonas sp. St386. Lineage (NCBI taxonomy): Bacteria > Pseudomonadati > Pseudomonadota > Gammaproteobacteria > Pseudomonadales > Pseudomonadaceae > Pseudomonas > Pseudomonas sp. St386. The sequence continues at coordinate 6,207,801 of NZ_AP021900.1, read as the reverse complement.
TCCTTGAGGCGCGACAGCACCGTGAACTGGGCAAGCATCTTCAGGGTGTCGGGTGCGCAATGAGCCTTGGACAGCGAGCTGTTGAACAGCAGCTTGTCGTAGATCTTCACCTCGTCGCTCACTCGCAGGCAGTACGGCACCTTGACGATGTAGATCCGGTCGATGAAGGCCTCGTTGTTCTTGTTGTTGCGGAAGGTATGCCATTCCGATTCGTTGGAGTGGGCCAGCAGGATGCCGGTGAACGGAATGGCCCCCAGGCCCTCGGTGCTGTTGTAGTTGCCTTCCTGGGTGGCGGTCAGCAGTGGGTGCAGCACCTTGATGGGCGCCTTGAACATTTCGACGAATTCCATCAGGCCCTGGTTGGCCCGGCACAGCGCGCCCGAATAGCTGTAGGCGTCGGCGTCGTTCTGTGGGAATTCTTCCAGTTTGCGGATATCGACCTTGCCCACCAGGGCGGAAATATCCTGGTTGTTTTCGTCACCCGGTTCGGTCTTGGCCACCGCGATCTGGTTGAGGATCGATGGGTAGAGCTTGACCACCTTGAACTGGCTGATGTCACCGCCGAACTCGGCCAGGCGCTTGGTTGCCCATGGCGACATGATGGTATTGAGATAGCGGCGTGGAATGCCGAAGTCTTCCTCGAGGATCGCGCCATCTTCAGTGGCGTTGAACAGACCCAGAGGCGATTCGAACACCGGCGAGCCCTTGATGGCGTAGAAGGGCACCTTTTCGATCAGTTGCTTGAGCTTCTCGGCCAGGGACGATTTACCACCACCCACGGGGCCGAGCAGATAAAGGATTTGTTTCTTCTCTTCCAGGCCTTGGGCGGCATGGCGGAAATAGGACACGATTTGTTCGATGCATTCTTCCATCCCGTGGAAGTCCGCAAAGGCCGGATAGCGGCGAATCACCTTGTTGGAAAAGATTCGCGAGAGCCTCGAATTGGTCGAGGTATCCAGCAGCTCCGGTTCTCCGATTGCCAGCAACAGACGCTCCGCAGCCGATGCATAGGCACTGCGGTCCTGCTTGCAGAGTTCGAGGTATTCCTGCAGCGAGTATTCCTCCTGCCGCGTGGACTCGAAACGTTGCTGGAAGTGGCTAAAAATGCTCATGACGTCACCTCGCTCGATACGTGGAGCCGGTGTCGGATCAATCAGTCGATGCTGGACAGCCGCTGGGAACCCAGTTGCCGTTTTACCCCCCAGAATGCTTTCAAGAATACAGGTTCTTGAAAGCTGACTCCCGATGACCCGCGCGCCGGTGTACCGGCTCTCCCCTGTTTTGGATGGCCTGAGGCTAAGGATAGTTCGGAATCGCGGAGGTAAAGGTGGAATACGTAATTAGTTATGGCAGACCGTTCGTCTGCCATCGCTCAAGCCCACGGTTCACGCGGGCTTGGACGGCATAAAAAATTATTCGTGATTGTCTTGCGCTGTTTCTGAAGGATAAGTCGCACGCCACAACTCGAAACCGCCGTCCAGGCTGTAGACGTCGCTGAAGCCCTGGCTGACCAGATAGGCGGCTGCGCTCTGGCTGGAGTTGCCGTGATAGCAGACCACGACCGTAGGTGCATCGAGGTCGGCGGCACGGATGAAGTCGGCGATGGAATGGTTATCCAGATGCCGGGAGCCACTGATATGCGAAGCCGCAAAAGTGGCTGGGTCGCGGACGTCGACGACGACCGCGCCTTGCTCGCGCAGGGCCTGGGCCTGTTCCGGGGGGATGCGTTTGAATTCGCTCATGAGGGGCTCCTGTAGCTGAAGCGCAACGCCGGTCAAACGGCAGTGCCGGCCGGCAATGGTGCAGTGGTCGGGTGATGGGTTTTGGCGTGGCCCTGTTCATCGCAATCGCAATGCAGTTGCTCGCCAGTGTCGACGTTCATCAGGGTCATGGCGCTGCCCCACACGCAACCGGTATCGAGGGCGAAGACGCCGGGCTCGTCGGATTGGCCGCCCAGTGCCGCCCAGTGTCCGAAAATAATCTTCAGGTTACGGGTCTTGCGCTCACTGTGCTTGAACCAGGGGGCATAGCCGGGCGGCGCCGTCTCGATGCCTTCCTTGCCCTTGAGATCGAGCTTGCCGTCGCGGGTGCAGAAGCGCATGCGCGTGAAATAATTGGTGATGACGCGCAGACGAGCGCTGCCAGTGAGGTCGTTGTCCCACTTGACCGGCTCGTTGCCGTACATGCCATCCAGGTAGGGGGCGAACAGATTGTCGTCGCGCAATGCCTGTTCGACTTCGCCAGCGCACTTGAGCGCCTTGCGCAGGGACCACTGGGGCGGAATGCCGGCATGAACCAGTGCGAGGTTGCGCGCCTCGTCGTAGTGCATGAGCTTCTGCTGGCGCAACCACTCCAGCAGTTCAACGCAATCGGGGGCGTCGAGAATTTCGCTCAAGGTGTCGGACTTTTTCAGGCGCTCGATGTTCTGCCAGGCAGCCAGCAGATGCAGGTCGTGGTTGCCGAGCACGCACACCAGCGACTGACGAATACTGTAGAGAAAGCGCAACGTCTCGAGGGACTGCGGGCCACGGTTGACCAGGTCGCCCACCAGCCACAGCGTGTCTTTTTGAGGATCGAAAGCAACGCGCTCCAGCAGGCACTTGAGCGGATCGAGGCAGCCTTGCAGGTCGCCGACCGCATACGTGGCCATCAGTGCAGGGCTCCGGGCACGGCCAGACGGAAGGGTTTGATGACGGCGTCGAAGCGTTTGCCGTCCTCGGCCAGCATCTGGTAGGTGCCCTGCATGGTGCCGACCTTGGTCGTCATCACCGTGCCGCTGCTGTAGCTGTGGCTTTTGCCAGCGTCGATCAACGGCTGCTGGCCGACCACACCTTCGCCACGCACTTCTTCGACATGGCCATCGCCGTCGGTGATGATCCAATGCCGTGACAGCAGCCTGGCCGGCAAGGAGCCGTTGTTGCGCACGGTAATGCTGTAGGCGAAGGCGAAGCGGTCATGCTCGGGTTGCGACTGTTCTGCCAGAAAACGGGTGGTGACGCTGACGTCGACCTGGTAACGAGGATCGGACATGCAAAAAGGCCTTAAAAGCGAAGCGGGACGCGGGCGCGACTCAAGAGTTCAGTCTAGGCCAAGTATCGGGTAGTAGACCAGACTGGCGTACTGCCCGATAGCGATCGTCACCGGTTCAGTTGGCGTCGACTTGCGGGGCGGCTTGTTCACTGAGTTTGTCGGCCAGGCGCACGAACGCTGCCAGGTCCAACTGCTCGGGGCGCAGGCTGCCATCGACGCCAGCGGCTTCGATTTCGGCGCTGCTGAGCAGCAGTTTCAAGGTGTTGCGCAAGGTTTTGCGGCGCTGGTTGAACGCTTCGCGCACCACCCGCTCCAGCATGCGATGATCCTTGGCCGGGTGCGGCAGGACGGCGTGGGGCACCAGGCGGACAATGGCCGAGTCGACTTTCGGCGGAGGGTTGAATGCACCCGGGCCTACGTTGAACAGGTGTTCGACCCGGCAATGGTACTGGACCATGATCGACAGGCGACCCCAGTCACCACCGCCAGGGCCGGCGGCGAGGCGCTCGACCACTTCTTTTTGCAGCATGAAGTGCATGTCGCGGATCAGGCCGGCGTTGCTCAACAGGTGGAAGATCAGCGGCGTGGAGATGTTGTACGGCAGGTTTCCCACCACCCGCAGGCTGTTCGGTGCGGCGTTCAGGCTATTGAAGTCGAACTTCAGCGCGTCGCCCTGGTGCAGGCTGAAATTGCTCCTGCCGGCGAACTGCTGGTTGAGGATCGGGACCAGGTCCTTGTCCAGTTCCACCACATCGAGTTGCGCGCCGCTATCGAGCAGACCCTCGGTCAGGGCGCCCTGTCCCGGGCCGATTTCCAGCAGGCGGTCGTCGGGCTTGGCCCGGATCGAGCGCAGGATGCGATCGATCACGCCGGCGTCATGCAGGAAGTTCTGGCCGAAACGCTTGCGCGCGCGGTGTTGGTATTGCTCGGTCATAAATGGGTCTCGGCCATCTGGTAGGCGGTTTCCAGCGCGACTTGCAGGCTGCCGGTATCGATCTTGCCGCTGCCGGCCAGGTCCAGGGCGGTGCCATGGTCCACGGAGGTGCGGATGATCGGCAGGCCCAATGTCACGTTGACCGCCGCGCCAAAGCCTTTGTACTTCAGTACGGGCAGGCCTTGGTCGTGGTACATCGCCAGCACCGCGTCGCAGTGCTCCAGATATTTTGGGGTAAACAGAGTGTCGGCAGGCAACGGGCCACGCAGGTCCATGCCCTCGCTGCGCAAGCGCTCCAAGGTGGGTTCGATGATGTCGATTTCTTCACGGCCCAGGTGTCCGCCTTCACCGGCATGGGGATTGAGCCCACAGACGAGGATGCGTGGCTGGGCGATGCCGAATTTTTCCTGCAGGTCGGCGTGCAGGATGCGCGTGACCCGCTCCAGGCGTTGCGCGGTGATAGCGTCGGCGATGTCCCGCAAGGGCAGGTGAGTGGTCACCAGGGCCACTCGCAAGCCGCGGGTGGCGAGCATCATCACCACTTGCGCGGTGTGGGTCAGTTCAGCCAGGAATTCGGTGTGCCCGGAAAAGGCAATCCCGGATTCGTTGATCACGCCTTTGTGCACGGGGGCGGTGATCATGCCGGCGAACGCCCCGTCCAGGCAGCCTTGGCCGGCGCGGGTCAGGGTCTCGAGGACGAACGCGGCGTTGGCCTTGTCCAACTGCCCTGTGACGACCGGAGCGCCCAGGGGCGTATCCCAGACATACAGGCTGTTGGCGGGCGCCGGGACGTCCGGCCAGGCCTGCGGCGTCACGGGCAACAGGTTGACGACCAGCCCCAGTTGCGCGGCCCGCTCAAGGAGCAGGTCGCGACTGGTGATGGCAATCAGGGGATGTGGCTGGGCTTGCGAGGCGAGCAGCAGGCACAGGTCGGGACCGATGCCGGCTGGTTCGCCGGGGGTCAGCGCGAAACGCTTGGGTTTCACTGCGCTGCCTGGTCTGCACCAGGAAGTTTGATTTCAACGTAGGCTTCGTCGCGAATCTGACGCAGCCAGGTTTGCAGCTCTTCGTCGTATTTGCGGTTGCGCAAGACAGTCATTGCTTGCTGTTCGCGAGCCTGGGTGGTGCTGTCAGTGGCGCGACGGCCAAGGACTTCCAGCACGTGCCAGCCATAAGGGCTCTTGAACGGTTTGGACAGTTGGCCTTGCGGCGTGTCGGCCATGACCTGGCGGAACTCGGGAACCAGTGCATTCGGGTCAACCCAGTTCAGGTCGCCACCGTTGAGAGCCGAGCCCGGGTCTTCCGAGAAGCTCTTCGCCAGTTCAGCGAAGTCTTCGCCCGCTTCGATGCGGTCGTAGAGTTTCTCCGCCAGGCGCTTGGTCTCGGCTTCGCTGCGAATCTCGCTTGGCTTGATCAGGATGTGGCGAACATGCACTTCGTCACGGACCTGGGTTCCACCACCGCGCTTCTCCAGCACTTTCAGGATGATGAAGCCGCCTGGCGTACGAGCTGGCTGGGTGATATCGCCCACGGCCATGGCGCTCAGTTCGCGGTCGAACGGAGGCGGCAGTTGAGCGGGCTTGCGCCAGCCCATGTCACCGCCTTCCAGGGCGTTGTCGCTGCCCGACTTGGCAATGGCCATCTGACCGAAATCAGCGCCTTGCTTGAGCTGCTGGTAGACATCCATCGCCTGGCGATAAGCGCTCTGGATCGCTTCGGAGTTGGCGCTTTCCGGGGTCGGAATCAGGATGTTCGCCAGGTGCAGTTCTTCGGAAAGCTGCATCTTGCCCAGGTCCGAGGCGAGGAAGTTCTTCACTTCCTGTTCCGACACCTGGATGCGTTCGGCCACACGGCGCTGGCGCACACGGCTGATGACCATTTCACGGCGGATCTGATCGCGGGCGTCCTCGTAGGAGAGGCCGTCGCGGGCCAGGGCGGCGCGGAATTGGTCGATACTCATGTTATTGCGCTGGGCAATGGTGCCGACGGCCTGGTTCAGTTCTTCATCGGTGATGCGAATGCCGGAACGTTCGCCGATCTGCAACTGCAGGTTTTCGACGATCAGGCGTTCGAGCACTTGCTGGTCCAGTACGCCTGGTGGCGGCTGGCCACCGCCGCGCTTGGCAATGGTTTGCTGCACTTCATGGACGCGCTGGTCCAACTGGCTCTGCATGACCACGTCGTTGTCGACGATGGCCACCACTTTATCGATGGACTGTACCGCGGCGTTGGCCGCGGTACCCAGGAACAGCGCGCCCAGCATCAGCGGGCGCAGACAATCAGAAAGCTTGGTCTTCACGTTCACGATAACCTTGGATGCCTTTGTCGAGGAAGCTCTCTACCTTGGCGCCGGTGAGGCCGCCGAGTCCCTTCAGAACAATTTGGAGGAAGACGCCGTGGTCGCCTTTTTCGTTTTCCGGGGCGGCCTGACTGAACTCTTCATAGTCGACCCAGTAACGGTTGATCAGGCGCAGTTTCCAGCAGCAGTTGTCATATTCGAAACCACCGAAGGCTTCCAGGGTGCGGTTGCGGTTGTAGTCATACTGCCAGCGGCTGATTACGTTCCACTGCGGCACGATCGGCCAGATGACCGAGAAGTCGTGCTGCTTGATCTTGTAGTAATCCTTCACGTAGCCAGGTGTGCCTGGCGTGCCGTAGTCGCCACCGCCCACTTGCCATTGGCCAGTGGTTTCATCGTAGCGGACCAGGTCGTTGCGATAGCGATAGCCAGCGTTGATGACCTTGTTCGGGTTGTCTTCGGGCTGGTAGTGAAACATCGCGCTGCCCGAACGGGGGCTATGGGTATCCGGATCCCAGTTGTAGTTGGCGGTGGTGCGCCAATCGCGGTTCCAGCGGTACTCGTATTCCAGTGCGTACGGGGAAACGTTCGACTTGGCGTCTTCACGTGTCTTGAAGTCGATGCTTGGCAGCTGGACTTCGCGATCCTTGAAGTACAGGGCCTGGCCGACGCTGATGCGCTGGCGCTCGAAACCGTTTTCTTCGATCCAGCGGCTGGTTACGCCCAGGGACAGCTTGTTCTCGTCGCCGACGCGGTCAGAGCCGGTAAAGCGGTTGTCCCGAAACAGCGAGGAGTAGCTGAAGGTCGATTCGCTGGTATCGAAAACCGGGATATCGCTCTGATCCTTTTCCGGTACGTAGAGGTAGAACAGGCGTGGTTCCAGGGTCTGGCGATAGTTGGTGCCGAACCATTGGGTATTCCGATCAAAATACAAGCCGCTGTCGATGCTGGCGATCGGAATGCCGCGACTCTGGTTGCTGCTATAAGTGCCCTGCAGGCGATCGGCCTCGGCGCTCTGTGCCGCAATTTGCGATTTGCCTCTGCCATCCAGATCCAGGTCATATTGGGTGTACTGGTATTTCAAGGATGGCTTGATGTAGCCGTAGCTCGCCTCCATCGGCAAGCTCATGACCGGAGCCAAATTCAGGCGATTGCCGTTCGCTCGCGCAAGGCCGCGGATGTTGTTGTCCAGCCACGGCGATGTAACGCCTTCGTCGTTGCTGTACAGGCCATTTCTCAAGTTGCGATCAAATCGGACCAGTTCTGTTTGGTAAGCGAAATCCAGGCCATATGGATGCTGTGGCAACGCACCGTTGAAAGTGATCTGCGGCAAACGATCATAGGGCGTGACCTTGGAAATCGTCGCCATTTGGTAAGCCTGGGCATTCAAGCGGGCAACGTAGTTGTCCCCCCGATAGCTGATGGCCCCTTGCTGGTTCACATAATCCCTGGATTCGACACCGATCTGGTCGGTCTGCAAATCCTGGAAGTAGTAAGGATCGCTGATCTTGGTGTAGTCGACTTCCGTCAGCACGCGCGAGTCGAGACCGCCTTTGTGCTGCCAGTTGTACATGTAGCGGGTCTTGCTGTAATCGGACTGCTTGGCGCGTTCGTCTTCTTCGTCGTTGAGGTACGCCGCGCCGAACTGACCTTCGCTGGACTTGGTCAGGTAGCGGAACTCGCCTTCCATCAGCATGCCACGCTTGCTCATGTAGCGCGGGTACAACGTGGCATCGTAGTTTGGCGCCAGGTTGAAGTAGTACGGGGTGACCAGCAGGAAACCGGTGTCGCTGCCGCTGCCGATGGTCGGCGGCAGGAAGCCGGACTGGCGACGGTCGTCGATCGGGAAATAAATATAAGGCGTGTACAGGACTGGAATGTCCTTGACCCGCAGCGTCACGTTGGTCGCGGTACCGAAGCCGGTGGCCGGGTTCAGGGTGATGTTGTTGCCCTTGAGCGTCCAGGCGTTGCTGTTCGGTTCGCACGTGGTGTACGTACCGTCCTTGAGACGGATGATCGCGTTCTCGGCGCGCTTGGCGTACAGCGCGTTACCGCGGATGCGCGACTTGTGCATCACGTATTCGGCGTTGTCGACCTTGGCTTCGCCGGTGTCCAGCTGTACATCGGCGTGGTCGCCGACGATCAGTGCTCCGTTGTCGCGAACCCGCACGTTGCCGCTCAGCTCGCCACGATTTTCGGCCTGGTACAGGCTGGCCTCGTCGGCCTCGACCTGCATGCTGCCCTGGCGCATGACCACGTCACCGGCCAGGGTCGCCACCTGTTCTTCCTGCTGATAGCGTGAAGCCTTGGCGCCGAGGAAGGTGGGGGCGTCGCTCTTGGCCGTCTTGTCGTTCATGCCAGGACGGGTCGGCTCGATATAGGCACCCGAGCAGTAAGGCCCGGTTTCAGCCAATTGCGCAGGGGTGAGGTTCTCTCGTGGAACCCAATCCAGGTGACTGTAGTCTGCACTGCGCGACTTCAGGCCACGGCCCTTGGCTTCGGTAACGAGCATCGGCTTTTCGCCGGCTTCCTCGCCCGAGCTGCTGTCGGCCGGAGCCGCGCCGCTGTCGGAAACCGCACTGCCGTCATGCACGGGACGCGGCGGCAACGCGGCGGCCGGTGTCTTGGGCGCACAGTCCCAGGCACCCGAAGCGGAGACGGAGCAGTCATACTGCTGCGCCGCGACGACGAATGAAGAGGCCAGGGGTTGCAGGGCCAGCAGACTGCCGGTAACCAGCAACGGAAATTTTTTACGAAACGCGGGGGATTTCAATGCCATCTTATTAGTCCGGGCTTCCTGCGTGCCATCTGCCCGCGGTGTGGGCCGCACGCCTCTCGATGGTCTGAAAAAGATGCTGGATAATAAAGCATGACCCGCTTGACGGCTAGCGCCGTCGGAGACCCTTGCAATGCCCGACCAAGATGTACGCTTGCAACACCTGAAAGTTTGGCTCGATGAACAACTGCCGATCCTTTTCACTCAACAGGACTGGGGCGCCGTACCCCCGGCCACGTTGACCGCCGCCAGCAGCGACGCGAGTTTCCGGCGTTATTTCCGCTGGGAAGGCGAGGGTCGCAGTTTGATCGTAATGGATGCGCCACCGCCCCAGGAAAACTGCAAACCCTTCGTGGATATTGCTTTTCTGCTGGCGAAATCCGGCATTAACGTGCCAAAAATTTATGCCGAAGACCTCGAACGCGGCTTTCTTTTGCTCAATGACTTGGGCAACCAGACCTATCTGGACGTGATCAACGGCGAAAATGCCGACGATTTGTTCCGCGATGCCCTGCAAGCCTTGCTGGCTTTCCAGCAATTGCCGATGGTTGCGCCGTTGCCGAGCTACGATGTCGCGTTGCTGCGTCGGGAGCTGGAATTGTTCCCCGAGTGGTACGTCAAGCGCGAGCTGGGTATCGAATTGGATTCGGCTCAGCAGCAACTCTGGCAGCAGGCCAGCGAGCTGCTGATCGACAGCGCCCTGGCCCAGCCCAAAGTGCTGGTGCACCGCGACTACATGCCGCGCAACCTGATGCTCAGCGTGCCGAACCCCGGCGTGCTGGATTTTCAGGATGCGGTCTATGGCCCCGTCACCTACGACGTGACCTGCCTGTTCAAGGACGCCTTCCTCAGTTGGCCCGAGGCACGTGTGCGCGGCTGGCTGGAGAGTTACTGGCAGCAGGCCGGCGCCCTCGGCATTCCCGTCCAGCCGGACTTCGAGGACTTCCTGCGGGCCAGCGACTTGATGGGCGTGCAGCGCCATCTCAAGGTCATCGGGATATTCGCGCGCATTTGTCATCGTGATGGCAAGCCACGCTACCTCGGTGATGTGCCGCGATTCTTTGCTTATATAGAAGCGGTCATTGCCCGTCGTCCGGAACTGGCACCGCTCGATGAACTGCTGGGCAGCCTGCGGCAATCGGCCGGAGCAACGGCATGAAGGCGATGATTCTGGCGGCGGGCAAGGGCGAGCGCATGCGGCCCTTGACCCTTACCACGCCAAAGCCGTTGATTCGCGTCGGTGGTGTTCCCTTGATCGAATACCACCTGCGGGCGCTGGCCAGGGCCGGGTTCACCGAGATCGTGATCAATCACGCCTGGCTCGGTCAGCAGATCGAAGATCACCTGGGGGATGGTTCACGGTTTGGCGTGAGTATTCGGTTTTCCCCTGAGGGCGAGCCGCTGGAAACCGGTGGTGGAATCTTCCGGGCCTTGCCGCTGCTGGGCGACGAAGCGTTTGTGGTGGTGAACGGCGATGTCTGGACCGACTACGACTTCAGCGCTTTGCGCCGGCCGCTCGAAGGGTTGGCGCACCTGGTGCTCGTCGATAATCCCGAGCATCACCCAGACGGCGATTTCGTCCTGGTCGACGGAAAGGTTCACGATAGGCAAGCGCCTGCCGACAACCTGACCTATAGCGGCATCGCCGTCCTGCACCCGCGGTTGTTCGACGGTTGCTCGGACGGTGCGTTCAAGCTCGCACCGCTGTTGCGCGCGGCCATGGCCGAGGGGCGCGTCAGTGGCGAGCACCTCAAAGGGCATTGGGTCGATGTCGGCACCCATGAACGTTTGGCGCAGGTCGAAACCTTGATAGAAGCGAGCGGTTGATATGTGGTGGCCAGGGACTCTGATTGGAGCCGGGGCGGGCTTTGCCATAGCCAGCATTCCGGGGGCCATGCTTGGGGCATTGTTGGGACAGGCGCTGGATCGACGCCTGAATCTGCAGGGCTGGGCGCAGGTACGTGAGCGCCTGGGTGGACGCCCGGCGTTGCGCAACGATGAGTTGTTGTTTGTATTGCTGGGGCGGCTGGCGAAAAGCGATGGCCGCGTGGTCGATGGCCACATCCAGCAGGCTCGCCAGGAAATGCGTGCACTGGACTTGAGCGAGTCGGCGCAACGCCGGGCGATCGCAGCATTCAACCGGGGTAAATCCGGGAATGATCGTTTGCGCGGTTACATGCGCCGCCTGGCTGTCCAGCCGCATGCGGCTGAAGGGGTATTGCGCGCGTGTTGGCGGATGGTCTGGGCCGATGGCCGTGCCGGAGTCAGCGAGCGAGAACTGGTGGCCCAGTGGGGGCGCTGGTTGGGCTGGACGCCGCAACAGGTTCAGGCGCTGGCGGCTGATTACGAGCCGCAGAAACTGTCGCGGCCCAACAGCGGGGTGACCTATCAGGAAGCCTTGCGCTTGCTGGGGGTTTCGGCCACCAGCGAACCGTCACAGATCAAGCGCGCTTACCGACGCCTGCTCAGTCGTCATCATCCGGACAAGATTGCCGGCAGCGGGGCAACGCCCTTGCAGGTGCGTGAAGCCACCGACAAAACCCGGGAACTGCATAACGCCTATCGACTGATTAGGGAACGACGGGATTTTCGCTAGCCACACGGGGAGCAATTGTGGCGGGGGGATAAATCCCTAGCCACAACAGTGCTTCACTTGGGTATGAGTCAGCCTTACTCCCCCGCTTTCTGCGGATTCAACCAACCCCGAACCCGACGAAACAGCTGCTCCTGCTCCGCCGCCGGGTTCGGCAGGGCCTTGAGGGACACCTGGCTGAAGGTCGAGCCCTTCAAGCGTTTGCTCGCCTGCAAGCGCTCCAGCGCCGCGTTGCGATCCAGCGGCTTGTCCATGTAGAAAATGTCGGCGGTCGCCAGTTTCAAGGTCGAGGTCAATTCGGCCAGGGCCGGCTTGGCGGTGGTCGGGGTCTGGGCGGCCACCATCACGAAGCGTTCGACTTGTGAGGGCTGCTTTTCACTCAAGTAACGCGCCGCCCAATAGGCGCCAGTGCCATGGCCCAGCAGCACGATGCGGCGTGCGCTTTGCTGTTCGGCGTAGGCCAGTGCTGCATCGATACGGGCGAAGATGCGCTCGGCGTCGGCCTTGGCATGTTCTTCATCGGTTTGGGCGACGACAGGATCTGCCGCATCGGCTTCGCCGCCTGCGACCTGTTCGATCGGCGCCGCCGTGGTGGCGTCCGGTGCTGCGGCAGCGGTATCGGTCGGCTTGGTCTCGGGCGGTGCTTCCACCACGCGTGGTGCAATGACGTCGCTTTGCAAGTCCGGCAGGGTGATACTCAGGCTGCTCCACTCAACATCGGGCAATTTTTTACGTAACGGGCCGATAGCTTGAGGCCAGTCAGCTGTTTCGCCAGCACCGGGGATTATGATGACTGCGCCCCTGGGGTCGCTGGTATTGGCCGGTTTCCACAGTGCCAGGAAGGCATCGCTGCCGGTCTGTAACTGTTGTTGTTCCTGGGCCGGGACTTTTCGCTCAAGTGCGGTCGCTTCTTCCAGGCTACGTTCGAGCAAGGGTTGGCGCTCGACGGGTTTTTCCTCGGCAGGTTGCTGCGCGGCGGGCGCCGTTTCGCTGGCCTGTACAGAAAATGCACTTGGCAGGATCAGCGACAGGCACAATGCTGGCAACGCCAGGCGATAAACAGAGGGCATCGGATATTCCATGACCAGAAGTATTTCCGGCAGCCTAATGGGTTGGTCAGTATTTGTCAGTGCATGAGACTTCGATGATGCGTTTTTGCTGCCTGTGGGTTATCGGCTGTTTATGGCTTCCCTTGATGGCGTGGGCCGCGCCCGCGCCGTCGGCGCACGGGGTGCAATTGAATGCAGGGCAGCGCCAGTGGTTGGTGCAACATCCGCAATGGCGGGTCGGCCTGGTATTACAGGCGCCCTATGCCCAATACGACCGGCGCCTGCAGCGTTTGTCTGGCACTAACGTCGAGTTGATGCAATGGTTGGGCAAGGCGTTGAACGTCGAACTCACCTGGCGCAACTTCCAGGACCTGGCACAACTGGAAGCAGCGGTGCGTGCCGGCGAGGTGGACGTTGCTCCGGGCCTGACCCAATCCCCGGGCGGACTCAAGCTCTGGCAGTTTTCCGACCCCTACATGCGCGTGCCGCAATTGATCGTCGGCGCGCAGAAGGGCGCCGAAGGGGTGGAGTTGGAAAAAATCGACACCCAGGCCCGGGTCGCGGTGCGCATGCCCAGCGCGACGGCCGATTACCTGCGCAGCAACTACCCGGCGCTGAATCTGCAAGGTGTACCGATGGAGCGCGAGGCCCTGCAATTATTGCTGACCCAGCAGGCTCGATACGCGGTGGTCGACGAGGCACAGCTCGGGCGGCTGATGGTCGAGCCCGAATTCGCCGAGCTGGCGGTGGTGGGCGACATCGGCCTGCCGCAGTTGCTGCGGGTTGCCACGCGCCGGGACTGGCCGGAACTGGCCGAGATCATCGACAGCGGATTGCAGGCGATCCCGGCCAAGGAGCTGGAGCAACTGCACAGCCGTTGGCTCAAGCCAAAATATCCACGCCTGACCGAGACCCCGGGCTTCTGGCAGAACTTGACCCTATTGATTCTGGCCCTGCTGCTCAGCAGCGTCGCCATCGTCTTCTGGCAGCGCCGCCAGCAACGCGCACTGGAGCGCCGTTTGCGTGCCGCGAGGGAGGACATCGCCCAGCGTACTGCCAGCGAGGAAGCCTTGCGCCTGACGCAGTTTTCCATCGATCAAAGTACGGTCGGCATCCTCTGGGTCAATTGGGACAGCCACGTGCGTTATGCCAACCGAGCGGCTGAAACCATGCTTGGCTACGCCTCGGGCGCCATCATCGACCGCCCTTTGATCGACTTCGAGCCGGGCTTGCACATGGATCGCTGGCTGAATCTGTGGAAGCGCGCCCGGGCCAGTGAAGAGGGGCCGCAGAGTTTCGAAACCGAATGCGTGCGAGCCGATGGCAGCATCTTGCCGGCTGACGTTTCCCTGAGCTTCCTGCGTTTTCGCGACGCCGAATACCTGGTGGTCTACCTCAACGACGTGACCGAGCGCCGACGTGCCCTGGCGGCGTTACGCGAAAGTGAAGCGCGCTTGCAAGGCATCGCCGCCAACGTGCCGGGCCTGGTCTTTCGCCTGGAGCGGGCGCCGGTGACCGGCCAGATCGACTTTGCCTACATCAGCGAAGGCAGCGAAAGCCTGGTGGGTTATTCCCCTGCAACCCTGGCCCGCAGCGATACCGGGCTGCGCAGCCTGGTGCACCCGCAGGACAAGGCCGATTACCACCGCACTCAGGACCAGGCGCTGGACACCGACAGTGACTGGTCATGGCAGGGCCGCATCCTGACCCGCGAAGGCCAGGAGCGCTGGGCCGAGATCAAGGCGATCACCCGCCGTCTCGAAGATGGCGCTTATGTCTGGGACGGAATTGTCTGGGACATCACTGAAAGCAAGCGCATCGAGCTGGAGTTGGCCAGCTCCCGGGAACAGTTGCGCGAATTGTCGGCGCACTTGGAAAGCGTGCGGGAAGAGGAAAAGGCGCGTATTGCCCGGGAAGTCCACGACGAGCTGGGCCAAATGTTGACGGTGTTGAAGCTAGAAACATCCATGTGTGAATTGGCCTACGCACAACTCGACCCAGGCCTGCATGAGCGACTTAACAGCATGAAGCGCCTGATTGCCCAGTTGTTCCAACTGGTGCGGGACGTGGCGACGGCGTTGCGCCCGCCGATTCTGGATGCAGGCATTGCCTCGGCCATCGAATGGCAGGCTCGGCGTTTCGAGGCGCGAACGCAGATTCCATGCCTGGTGCAGGTGCCGGACAATCTGCCGGCCCTGAGTGACGCCAAGGCCATTGGCCTGTTCCGGATTCTCCAGGAAGCGCTGACCAACGTGATGCGCCATGCCCAAGCGCATACTGTAGAGCTGACGCTGGTTCAGGAGGGCGACGAATTGTGCCTGACCGTCAGCGACGACGGTGTAGGATTTATTGCCGATACGAGTCGGCCAACCTCCTTTGGCCTGGTCGGCATGCGTGAACGGGTGTTGATCATGGGCGGGCAATTGTCCCTGGAGAGTGAGCCGGGGGAGGGGACGACCCTGTCGGTGCGGGTGCCGTTGCATGGGGCCTGATGGGTGGGTTGCCTGGGTGGGCCCAATCGCGAGCAAGCTCGCTCCCACATTGATTGATATGTACACATACACCCTGTGGGAGCGAGCTTGCTCGCGATGAGATCCTGAATCTGGAGAACAACGTGATCCGTGTACTGGTAGCCGAAGACCACACCATCGTCCGTGAAGGCATCAAGCAGTTGATCGGCCTGGCCAAGGATCTGGTGGTGGTGGGGGAGGCGAGCAATGGCGAACAGTTGCTCGAGACCTTGCGCCACGTGCCCTGCGAAGTGGTGCTGCTGGACATTTCCATGCCAGGCGTCAACGGCCTGGAGGCGATCCCACGGATCCGGGCGCTGAACAATCCGCCGGCCATCCTGGTGCTGTCGATGCATGACGAAGCGCAAATGGCCGCCCGCGCCCTGAAGATCGGCGCCGCCGGCTACGCGACCAAGGACAGCGACCCGGCCCTGCTGCTCATGGCGATTCGCAAGGTCGCGGCCGGCGGACGCTATATCGACCCGGACCTGGCCGACCGCATGGTCTTTGAGGTCGGCCTGACCGACACGCGACCGCTGCACTCGCTGCTGTCCGAGCGTGAATTCTCAGTCTTCGAACGCCTGGCCCAGGGCGCCAACGTCAACGACATAGCCCAGCAACTGGCCCTGAGCAGCAAGACCATCAGCACCCACAAGGCACGGCTGATGCAGAAGCTCAACATCACCTCATTGGCAGAGCTGGTGAAATATGCGATGGAGCACAAGCTGCTCTAAGACTCGCAATTTCCCCCCTGTGGGAGCGAGCTTGCTCCCACAGGGGAAATGTGTCGGCATATCCATTTGCGACACGCCCCAATAGCGCTTTTGCCCCTACTTGCGGCGTGCCGCTGCCAACTGCCCACCGTCCTTATCCAATCCCGCCATCCCTGTAGGGCAATCCCTACCCCGACTCTTCCATCCCGCTGAGGTGATTCTCTCCTGCGTCCCGATTTGCGCGGGCCCCAGGCTCCACTAGGCTTGACTCACAAGCAGTCATCAATACAAAAGGTGCGGGTATGAGCCAGGTCGATTCAAGCACGGGGGCCAGTGATGTGCTGGTCAGCTTTCGTGGTGTGCAAAAGAGCTACGACGGCGAGAACCTGATCGTCAAAGACCTCAACCTGGATATTCGCAAAGGCGAATTCCTGACCCTGCTCGGGCCTTCCGGCTCCGGCAAGACCACCAGCCTGATGATGCTGGCCGGGTTTGAAACCCCAACCGCCGGCGAGATCCTGCTGGCCGGGCGCTCGATCAACAATGTGCCACCGCACAAGCGCGACATCGGCATGGTGTTCCAGAACTACGCCTTGTTTCCTCACATGACCGTCGCCGAGAACCTGGCGTTCCCGCTGACGGTGCGGGGCCTGAACAAGAGCGACGTGAGTGATCGGGTCAAGCGCGTCTTGAGCATGGTCCAGCTGGACAGCTTCGCCCAACGCTACCCGGCGCAATTGTCCGGCGGCCAGCAACAACGGGTGGCCCTGGCCCGGGCGCTGGTATTCGAGCCGCAGCTGGTGCTGATGGACGAACCCCTGGGTGCGCTGGACAAGCAATTGCGCGAGCACATGCAGATGGAAATCAAACACCTGCACCAGCGCCTGGGCGTGACCGTGGTCTATGTGACCCACGACCAGGGCGAAGCCCTGACCATGTCCGACCGTGTGGCGGTGTTCCACCAGGGCGAGATCCAGCAGATCGCCCCGCCGCGCACCCTTTATGAAGAGCCGAAAAACACCTTTGTCGCCAACTTCATCGGTGAGAACAACCGCCTTAACGGCCGCCTGCACAGCCAAACCGGCGAGCGCTGCCTGGTGGAGCTGGGACGTGGTGAGAAGGTCGAGGCACTGGCGGTGAATGTCGGCAAGCCAGGCGAGCCGGTGACTCTGTCGATCCGCCCTGAACGAGTGAGCCTCAACGGCGCAAGCGAACAATGTGTCAACCGCTTCTCAGGGAGGGTGGCGGAATTCATCTATCTGGGCGACCACGTCCGGGTTCGCCTGGAAGTCTGCGGCAAGAACGACTTCTTTGTGAAACAACCGATTGCCGAGCTCGATCCCGGGCTCGCCGTCGGGGACGTGGTTCCGCTTGGCTGGCAAGTCGAGCATGTGCGTGCGCTCGATCCCCTTCTAGAGGCGAATTGATCGCCCCCCTGCTGTACCAACACCAACCCTGCACGTGGAGAGAACAATAAATGTTGAGATCCCTGAAGTTCACAGCCCTGACACTGGGCATGATGGGTGCGGCAAGCGCGATGGCGGCGGGCCCGGACCTGACCGTGGTGTCTTTCGGCGGGGCGAACAAGGCGGCTCAGGTCAAAGCCTTCTACGCACCGTGGGAAGCGGCCGGCAATGGCAAGATCGTGGCTGGCGAGTACAACGGTGAAATGGCCAAGGTCAAGGCCATGGTCGATACCAAGAGCGTTTCCTGGGATTTGGTAGAAGTCGAGTCCCCGGAATTGTCCCGTGGTTGTGACGAAGACATGTTCGAACAACTCGATCCGGCCCTGTTCGGCAAGGCCGAAGACTACGTCAAGGGTGCTATCCAGCCTTGCGGCGTGGGCTTCTTCGTGTGGTCGACCGTGCTGGCCTACAACGCCGACAAACTCAAGACCGCGCCGACCAGTTGGGCTGACTTCTGGGACACCAAGCAATTCCCAGGCAAGCGCGGCCTGCGCAAAGGCGCCAAGTACACCCTGGAATTCGCCCTGATGGCCGATGGCGTAGCGCCGAAAGACGTCTACAAAGTGCTGGCTGGCAAAGACGGCCAGGACCGTGCGTTCAAGAAGCTCGATGAGCTCAAGCCGAACATCCAGTGGTGGGAAGCTGGCGCCCAGCCACCGCAGTACCTGGCTTCCGGTGACGTGGTCATGAGCTCGGCCTACAACGGCCGGATCGCCGCGGTACAGAAAGAAAGCAACCTGAAAGTGGTGTGGAACGGCGGCATCTATGACTTCGACGCTTGGGCCATCCCACGCGGCCTGGACAAGACCCGCGCCGAAGCGGCGAAGAAATTCATCGCCTTCTCGGTGGCGCCGCAGCAGCAGAAGACCTACTCGGAAAACATCGCCTACGGTCCGGCCAATACCCAGGCTGTACCGTTGCTGGCCAAGGATGTCCTGAAAGACATGCCAACCACCCCGGAAAACATCGCCAACCAGGTGCAGATCGACGTCAGCTTCTGGGCTGACAACGGTGAGCAACTGGAGCAGCGCTTCAACTCCTGGGCTGCGAAGTAACCCGACGGTCTGAAACCGGATGAGATCCATGTGGGAGCGAGCTTGCTCGCGATAGCGGTCTGTCAGGCACATCAATACTTGAATGTGCCGCAGCCATCGCGAGCAAGCTCGCTCCCACAGGTTCTTCCATCGACCCGGGTGTTTCAAAAGAACAGAGGCGGCCCGCCGCCCCTGTAACGATCAAAAAGATTTGCGGAGTTCGCCATGGCCATCGCCGTTCCACTGAACGCGGGCACCAGCCCCACCCTCAAGCAACGGCTCAAGCACGCCGAGCGGATCAACCGCTGGAAGGCCCAGGCCTTGATTGCGCCGCTGGTGCTGTTTCTGTTGCTGGTGTTCCTGGTGCCGATCGTGGCGCTGCTGTTCAAAAGCGTCAGCAACCCGGAAGTGGTGGGCGCCATGCCGCGTACGGTCACCGCCGTCGCTGCCTGGGACGGACGTGGTTTGCCGGGCGAGCCGGTGTACAAGGCTGCCAGTGAAGACCTGGCCGAAGCCCGCAAGAATCAGACCCTGGGCGACTTGTCCAAGCGCCTGAACATGGAATTGGCCGGCTATCGCAGCCTGCTGACCAAGACTGCTCGGGCGTTGCCGTTTGCCACCGAGCCGGCTTCCTATAAAGAAGCCTTGGAAAACCTCGATGAGCGTTGGGGCGACCCGGCGTACTGGCAGGTGATCCGCCGCAACACCAGCAACGTCACCCCGTATTACCTGCTGGCGGCCGTCGATCACCGCATCGATGACCTCGGCGAACTGGCCACGGCCACCCCGGACCAGGCGATCTACCTCGACATCTTTACCCGGACCTTCTGGATGGGCCTGGTGATCACCGCTATCTGCCTGGTGCTGGCCTATCCGTTGGCCTACCTGCTGGCGAACCTGCCTTCGCGCCAGAGCAACCTGCTGATGATCCTGGTGCTGCTGCCGTTCTGGACCTCGATCCTGGTACGTGTCGCCGCATGGATCGTGTTGCTGCAGTCCGGTGGCCTGATCAACAGTGCGCTGATGGCCATGGGCGTCATCGATAAGCCCCTGGAACTGGTGTTCAACCGCACCGGTGTGTACATCTCCATGGTCCACATCCTGCTGCCGTTCATGATCCTGCCGATCTACAGCGTGATGAAGGGCATCTCGCCAACCTATATGCGTGCGGCGATTTCCCTGGGCTGCCACCCGTTCGCCAGTTTCTGGCGGGTGTACTTCCCGCAGACCTATGCCGGGGTCGGTGCCGGTTGCCTGTTGGTGTTCATCCTTGCCATCGGCTACTACATCACGCCGGCGCTGCTGGGCAGCCCGAACGATCAGATGGTCAGCTACTTCGTCGCGTTCTACACCAACACCAGCATCAACTGGGGCATGGCCACGGCGCTCGGCGGGCTGCTGTTGCTGGCGACCATCGTGCTTTATCTGATTTACAGCTGGCTGGTGGGCGCCAGCCGCCTGCGCCTGAGCTAAGGGGAGATCGAAAATGGTGAGTCCTTACATGTCCCCCGTCGAGCGGGTGTGGTTCTACTGCTTGCGCACACTCTGCGGGCTGATTCTGTTGTTCCTGATCCTGCCGGTGCTGGTGATCATTCCACTGTCGTTCAACTCCGGCAGTTTCCTGGTGTACCCGCTGCAGGGCTTTTCGCTGCAGTGGTACCACGATTTCTTCGCCTCGGCCGAATGGATGCGGGCGCTGAAAAACAGCATCATCGTGGCCCCGGCGGCGACGTTGCTGGCGATGGTCTTCGGCACGCTCGCGGCCATCGGCCTGACCCGTGGTGACTTCCCAGGCAAGGCGTTGGTGATGGCCCTGGTGATTTCGCCAATGGTGGTGCCGGTGGTGATCATTGGCGTAGCCAGCT
The DNA here is from genome assembly GCF_018325865.1 of Pseudomonas sp. St386. NCBI lineage: Bacteria > Pseudomonadati > Pseudomonadota > Gammaproteobacteria > Pseudomonadales > Pseudomonadaceae > Pseudomonas > Pseudomonas sp. St386. Next base: position 6,187,532 of record NZ_AP021900.1, on the reverse strand, counting down.
ACCTGTTTTTCGCACCGCTGGGGCTGGGCAACAGCTTCTTCTCGCTGATCGTGGTCCATGCCGTGCTGGGTGTACCGTTCGTGATCATCACGGTGTCGGCGACCCTGCAGGGGTTCAACCACAACCTGGTTCGGGCCGCCGCCAGCCTTGGGGCTTCGCCACTGACGGCGTTTCGTCGGGTGACCCTGCCGTTGATCGCCCCGGGCGTGATCTCCGGCGCACTGTTCGCCTTCGCGACGTCGTTCGATGAAGTAGTGGTGACCCTGTTCCTGGCCGGCCCCGAGCAGGCAACCCTGCCACGGCAGATGTTCAGCGGCATCCGCGAAAACCTCAGCCCTACCATCGCCGCTGCGGCAACGCTGCTGATTGCCTTCTCGGTGATCCTGTTGCTGACCCTGGAGTGGTTGCGTGGGCGTAGCGAGAAGCTGCGTACTACCCAAGCCTGACGCCCAAGCAAAAACAGTGTGGGAGCGAGCTTGCTCGCGATAGCGGTGATACATTCAAAACAGAAGTTGAATGTTGATCCGCTATCGCGAGCAAGCTCGCTCCCACAGGGGCCTCATCCACAGGTTCCTTATCGCATTCATACGCTGAATGGCAGACAACCCTCAATACCGAGCTATCCTTGTGCCAGCCCATACTCGAATAAGAGGCCGCGCACATGAGTCTTTCCTCATTCAAGATCGCCCATAAACTGATCACCGGTGCCGCTGCCATCGAGCAACTGGCCGCGGAGTTGACGCGCCTGGACGTCGACAACCCGCTGATCGTGACCGATGCGGCGTTGGTTAAATCCGGCACCGTGGAACTGGCCCTGCAACATCTGGGCGGACGGGACTACGAGATTTTCGACCGGGTCATGCCGGACCCGGAAATCGCCATTGTCGAAGACTGCATGCAAGCCTATCGCGACGGTGGTCATGACGGCCTGATCGGTCTCGGGGGTGGCAGTGCCATCGACATCGCCAAGTGCGTGGGGGTCTATGCCGGTTACCACGGCGAGCTGCAGGATATGTTCGGTGTCGATCAGGTGCCGCGCAAAGGCCCGCCCATGATTGCCATCCCCACTACGGCCGGTACCGGTTCGGAAGTCACCAACGTGGCGATCCTCTCCGACAAGGCTGCGCAGCTGAAAAAAGGCATCGTCAGCGATTATCTGTTGCCGGACGTGGCGTTGGTCAGTCCGCAGATGACCCTCACATGCCCGCGCAGCGTCACGGCTGCCAGTGGCGTTGATGCGCTGGTACACGCCATCGAGGCCTACCTGTCGCTCAATGCTTCGCCAATCACCGATGCCCTGGCCATCGGCGCAATCAAGCTGATCACCCGCGCGCTGCCCAAGGCCTATGCCAACCCGGCTCACCTGCAAGCCCGCGAAGACATGGCCACGGCCAGCCTGATGGCCGGCATGGCGTTCGGCAATGCCGGGGTCGGGGCGGTGCATGCGCTGGCCTATCCGTTGGGCGGGCGCTTTCACGTGTCCCATGGCGTCGCCAACGCTTTGTTGCTGCCGTACGTCATGGCCTGGAACAAGATGGCCTGTGTCGAGCGCATGCGTGACATCGCCGAAGCCATGGGCCTCAAGACCGCGCACCTGAGTGATCTTGAAGCGGCCGACGAAGCCGTGGAGGCCATGGTTGCGTTGTGCGCCGCCGTGGAAATACCCAACGGCCTCAGCAGCCTGGGCGTGACCGAGGAGGTGATTCCATCCATGGCGGTGGAAGCGGCGGGAATAGAACGGCTGATGCGCAATAATCCGCGCAAACTGAGCGCCGCCGATATCGAGAAGATCTACCGCGCGGCGTATTGATCGATTGCCACGGTGGGCGCGCCAAATCTTGAGGTATACAATGCGCGCCATCGTGATTTCGCTCAAAACAGGTGCGTCATGCAGCCCTTCGCTATTGCTCCGTCGATTCTCTCCGCCGACTTCGCCCGCCTGGGCGAAGAAGTGGACAACGTTCTGGCCGCCGGCGCCGACATCGTGCACTTCGATGTCATGGACAACCACTACGTGCCCAACCTGACCATCGGCCCGATGGTCTGCGCGGCGCTGCGCAAGTACGGCATCACCGCGCCGATCGACGCGCACCTGATGGTCAGCCCGGTGGACCGTATTGTCGGTGACTTCATCGAAGCCGGTGCTACCTACATCACTTTCCACCCTGAAGCCACGCAGCACATCGACCGCTCCCTGCAGTTGATCCGCGAAGGCGGTTGCAAGGCCGGCCTGGTGTTCAACCCGGCCACGCCGCTGGACGTGCTCAAGTACGTGATGGACAAGGTCGACATGATCCTGTTGATGAGCGTCAACCCTGGCTTCGGTGGGCAGAAGTTCATCCCGGGTACGCTCGACAAGCTGCGCGAAGCCCGTGCGTTGATCGATGCCTCGGGCCGTGATATCCGCCTGGAAATCGACGGTGGCGTGAACGTGAAGAATATTCGTGAAATCGCCGCCGCCGGCGCCGACACGTTCGTCGCGGGTTCGGCGATCTTCAATGCACCGAACTACGAAGAGGTGATTGCACAAATGCGCGCCGAACTGGCCCTGGCGCGCCCATGAGCGGCTTCGAGCAGCTGTTCCCCGGCAGCTTGCCGCGTCTGGTGATGTTCGACCTCGATGGCACATTGGTCGATTCGGTCCCGGACCTCGCGGCGGCGGTGGACACGATGCTGCTCAAGCTTGGACGCCCGCCCGCCGGCCTCGATTCGGTACGCCACTGGGTCGGCAATGGCGCGCCGATGCTGGTGCGCCGGGCCCTGGCCAATGACATCGATGCCCGAGGTGTCGATGATGCCGAGGTCGAGCGGGCGCTGGAGTTGTTCAATGAAGCCTACGAAGACAATCACCAACTGACGGTGGTCTACCCCGGCGTGCGCTCCACCCTCAAGTGGCTGCAGAAGCAGGGCGTGGAAATGGCGCTGATTACCAACAAGCCGGAGCGCTTCGTTGCGCCGTTGCTGGACCAGATGAAGATCGGTCGCTATTTCCGCTGGATCATCGGTGGCGATACCTTACCGCAGAAAAAGCCTGACCCGGCCGCGCTGTTTTTCGTGATGAAAATGGCCAACATCCCGGCTTCCCAATCCTTGTTCGTTGGCGACTCGCGCAGCGATGTGCTGGCGGCGAAAGCGGCAGGGGTCAAATGCGTGGCGCTGAGTTACGGCTACAACCACGGCCGACCAATCGCCGAAGAGTTTCCGACGCTGGTGATCGACGATTTGCGCCTGTTAATTCCCGGTTGCCTGGACCCGGCCGCTGAGATAACGTTGCCCGACGCTGTTCAATCCTCTTCTGGAAACGCCATCGTGGTGGTCACTCGCAAACTCTGGATGAAAGTCATGAAGGCCCTGGCCCGCTGGCGTTGGCGCACCTGACGTGATCCTGGCCGGTTATCCGGCGCGTTTGCATACCTGACTGTCAGCTCCTCTTGCCACGAGGCACCCCATGATCCGCGAAGAATTCCTGCGTCTAGCCGCTGCCGGCTACAACCGCATCCCCCTTGCCTGTGAAACCCTGGCTGACTTCGACACGCCGCTGTCGATCTACCTCAAGTTGGCCGACCAGCCCAACTCCTACTTGCTCGAATCGGTGCAGGGGGGCGAGAAATGGGGCCGTTATTCCATCATCGGCCTGCCGTGCCGCACGGTGCTGCGGGTCCATGACCATCGCATCAGCGTGACCCACGACGGTGTCGAAATCGAAAGCCTCGAAGTCGAAGACCCGCTGGCGTTCGTCGAAACCTTCAAGGCCCGCTATAACGTGCCGACCATTCCTGGCCTGCCGCGCTTCAACGGTGGCCTGGTGGGTTATTTCGGCTACGACTGCGTGCGCTACGTGGAAAAACGCCTGGGCACCTGCCCGAACCCTGATCCGCTGGGTGTGCCGGATATTTTGCTGATGGTGTCCGACGCGGTCGTTGTCTTTGACAACCTCGCCGGCAAGATGCACGCCATCGTCCTGGCCGATCCATCCCAGGAAGATGCCTACGAGCAAGGTCAACAAAGCCTGCAAGCATTGCTGGAAAAGTTACGTCAGCCGATCGCTCCGCGTCCCGGCCTGGACTTCAGCAAGCAGTCGGCGACCGACCCGGTATTCCGCTCCAGTTTTACCCAGGACGATTACGAAAGGGCCGTCGATACCATCAAGGAATACATCCTCGCCGGTGACTGCATGCAAGTCGTTCCGTCGCAACGGATGTCCATCGACTTCAAGGCAGCGCCCATCGATCTCTATCGGGCGCTGCGCTGTTTCAACCCGACGCCGTACATGTACTTCTTCAACTTCGGCGACTTCCATGTCGTGGGCAGCTCGCCGGAAGTGCTGGTGCGGGTCGAAGACAACCTGATCACCGTGCGGCCGATCGCCGGCACTCGCCCCCGTGGCGCCACGGAAGAAGCTGACCGGGCCTTGGAAGAGGACCTGCTGTCGGACGACAAGGAAATCGCCGAGCACCTGATGCTGATTGACCTGGGGCGCAACGACACTGGGCGGGTCTCGGAGATCGGCTCGGTGAAGCTCACCGAGAAGATGGTCATCGAGCGCTATTCCAACGTGATGCACATCGTCTCCAACGTCACCGGCCAATTGAAGGCCGGGCTGACGGCGATGGACGCCTTGCGGGCGATCCTGCCGGCGGGCACCTTGTCTGGCGCGCCGAAAATCCGCGCGATGGAAATCATCGACGAACTGGAGCCGGTCAAGCGGGGCGTGTACGGCGGGGCCGTGGGTTACTTCGCCTGGAACGGCAACATGGACACCGCCATTGCCATTCGCACCGCCGTCATCAAGAACGGTGAACTGCACGTGCAGGCCGGCGGCGGTATCGTCGCCGACTCGGTGCCGGCACTGGAATGGGAAGAGACCCTGAACAAGCGCCGGGCCATGTTCCGCGCGGTGGCGCTGGCCGAGCAGACCTCCAGCAACTGAAGTAACTCGATCAGGGTGGGAGCGAGCTTGCTCGCGATGAGGCCGTCATATTCAACCAATAGGTTGACTGACAGTCCGTAATCGCGAGCAAGCTCGCTCCCACAGTTTTTTCTCGATCAGAAATCCAGGCTAACGCCCAGGCTTACCCCTTGCTGGGTCATGTCATCATCCTTGCGCAGTGTATAACCACCCCGTAGCGCCAAGTCGTTGGTCAACTTGTGGCTGACCCCAAGGCTCAGGCGATTGAGGTGGCTCTGTGGCGTGTAGCCTTCCAGTGTGAAGTCGTTGGCCGGCAGGCTGTTGAGGGCGATGTTGACCTTTTGCGTGTCGTCTTCGTACTCGCGTTCGTGGGCATATTCGCCAAACACCTGGGTCTGGCGGGTGATGTTGTATTTGCCTTGCAAGCCAATGCCCAGGCGTTTCGAATCACGAGTCTGGTCATCGAAGGTCAGTGCTGTGGAACGGCTGCTCTTTTCCGAATAACCATCGACTTCCACCTTCGCATAGTCAGCGCTGATAAACGGCGAGAGGTGCCACTCGCTGCCCGGCTGGGCGATGTCGTAGCCCAGCCGCGTGCTGAATGCCCATAGATGACCGTCCGTGTCGCCTTTCTCCTGCGCTTCGTTGACGCCCAGGTCGAACTTGCGCTCCAGGTTGTCGTAGTCGAGCTTGCCGCCGGTCAGTGCCGCATCGGCCCACCAGCGATTTTGCTGGAACTGGGCGAAAGCGGTCGCCAGGTAGCTGTTGAGCTTGTAGTCCGAATCGTTATGGCCTGCTTCCATGTCCTGGCGGTAGAAACCGGCGGCGACACCCACGCGCCACGCGTCGTTGAGGCGATAGCTGCCGCCAATGTTCAGGCTGTAGCCGCTGCCGTCGGCGCTGGCGCCGCTGTCCTGGCTGTCCAGGTCCAGATGCTGGCCGCCGCCTGCGACGATGGCTCGCCATTGGCCGACGGCCTGCCAGTTCTCCCAGTCCGATTGCCACTGGCTGCGCAACTCGTCCTGGTGGGCGCGTAGGGTCGAGTGGGCCATTTCCGGTAGCAACGTCAGCTCCCATGGTGCCGCGAGCAGGGAATAGGCGTAGTCGGCGATCAGTTTTTGTCCGGTTTCGGTCGGATGGACCGCGTCGTTGTAGATCAGCTTGGTGGGATCAGGCGTGGCGCTGTTGATGCCGTAGGTGGCGTTTTCCGTGCAGCCGTTGCCGCTGAAGCAGGTCGCGGTGAGGTTCTCCCCGGTGGCGAGGCCGAATCTTGCCGGGTCGGCGAAGCTTTCCTTCAGCAAAAGCGGAATGTTCAATGGAATGATTTCAGCGTCGATGCCTTGCAGTCGCGTGATCAACTGTTGGTTGAACTGGTTGCCCAGTTGCGAAAAGGCGTCTTGCAAAGGACCGCCGTTGAGGGCCGGGGTCAAGCCCAGGTCGGGCAACAACCAGACCATCACATAGCGGGCACCGGCCGTTTGCAGCACCTGGACGCTGTCGGCCAGGCGGTCTGCGGCGGCGTTCGCTTGCTCGGGGGTCAGCACCCGACCTTGTAGGAAGTCGTTACCACCACCGGAAAGGTAATACAGCGCATTTGGATCGGCGCGCAGGCCATTGGACTGCAGATAGCCGGGACGGCTGCGCTCGCCGGTGTCGGACACGCCGGTAATCGACTCGAGGATCTGGTCGGTACGATAACCGCCCACCGCCCAGTTGTTGCCGTCTGCCAGCCCCTCGCTGGCGCGGACCGCCGAAGTGGAAGCGGCGGTCTCGTCAGCGGAATAACCCAGGCGCCCACCGAGCAGTTGGGTTGAGTTGGCGGAGTAGGCTTCGCCGCTGCCGTCGGTGTAGATCGGACCGGTTCGGTTGGTATAGCGCTCGGTCGAGCCGGGCGGACCATTCGGGTCGGCGAACTGGCCAGCGTCGTTGAGGCTGTCACCGAACACGATGAACTTGGAATAAGGGTTGGGGCCGGCGTTCGCTTGGGCGCAGGCGAGCGCAAGCAGGCAACCAGCAATCGGTACGAACAACGTCTTCTTTGTCATGGGAAAGTCCGTTTTTATCTTATTGTTGTTAGAAAACGAAACGACAGTACCAAAAACTTCCGGCGTTTTGCCATCTATCCGGAACGTCGCGATTGTTTCAAAGCCCTTCGGGATCGGTCATATTGCGTGCTCCGCCCAGCTAAGCTACTGTGCCGGGACGTATGAACGAGACTTTCCCTGTGTCGATTGTCAGCAAACTTCTGGATCAAATGATCAAGGCTCACGCCCGCTGGCGTTGGCGCGCCTGAACATTCTCCGCCGGCCTTGCCGGACCTGTACCGATTTGCCTTCTTTACCCGCTTGTAGAGCCGCTTCGCAGGGGCATCACTTGCCTCGCCAAGCGCAGCAGCGTGCGGGTCACTCTCTGAAGGCTGTATTTAAAGTCAGTGAATTCAATAGGTTGCTTACGCCATGTTGCTGATGATCGATAACTACGACTCTTTTACCTACAACGTTGTGCAGTACCTCGGCGAGCTGGGCTCCGAAGTCAAGGTCGTGCGCAACGACGAATTGACCATCGCCGAAATCGAAGCCCTCAAGCCTGAGCGCATCGTGGTTTCGCCCGGCCCTTGCACGCCGACCGAAGCAGGCATCTCCATCGAAGCCATCAAATATTTCGCCGGCAAGCTGCCGATCCTCGGTGTCTGCCTGGGGCATCAGTCGATTGGCCAAGCGTTCGGCGGTGACGTGGTGCGCGCCCGACAGGTCATGCACGGTAAGACTAGCCCGGTATTCCACGAGGACAAGGGCGTGTTCGAGGGGCTGAATCATCCGCTCACCGTAACCCGCTACCATTCCCTGGTGGTCAAGCGCGAAACTCTGCCCGACTGCCTGGAGTTGACGGCCTGGACCCAGCTTGAGGATGGCTCGGTCGATGAAATCATGGGGCTGCGCCACAAGACGCTGAATATCGAGGGTGTGCAATTTCATCCCGAGTCTATTCTCACCGAACAGGGCCACGAACTGTTCGCCAACTTTCTCAAACAAACCGGCGGCACGCGCTAAGGACTTTTCATGGATATCAAGACAGCCCTGAGCCGTATCGTCGGCCATCTCGACCTGAGCACCGACGAGATGCGCGACGTGATGCGCGAAATCATGACCGGCCAATGCTCGGATGCGCAGATCGGCGCGTTCATGATGGCCATGCGCATGAAGAGTGAGAGCATCGATGAAATCGTGGGTGCGGTTTCGGCGATGCGTGAGCTGGCGGACAAGGTCGAACTCAAGACGCTGGACGGTGTGGTGGATGTGGTCGGTACCGGCGGTGACGGCGCCAATATCTTTAACGTTTCCACGGCCTCGTCGTTTGTCGTCGCGGCGGCCGGTTGCACCGTTGCCAAACACGGCAATCGGGCAGTTTCCGGCAAGAGCGGCAGTGCCGATCTGCTGGAGGCGGCCGGCATTTACCTGAACCTGACGCCGATCCAGGTGGCACGCTGCATCGATAACGTCGGCATCGGTTTCATGTTTGCCCAGACCCACCATAGCGCCATGAAACACGCTGCCGCGCCGCGCCGCGAGCTGGGGCTGCGTACGCTGTTCAACATGCTCGGCCCGCTTACGAATCCGGCCGGCGTGAAGCATCAGGTAGTCGGTGTGTTCAGCCAGGCATTGTGCCGGCCATTGGCTGAAGTCTTGCAACGCCTGGGCAGCAAGCACGTACTGGTGGTCCATTCGAAGGATGGGCTGGATGAGTTCAGCCTGGCGGCGCCTACATTCGTGGCCGAACTAAAAAATGATCAGATCAGCGAGTATTGGGTCGAACCTGAAGACCTCGGCATGAAAAGCCAGAGCCTGCACGGGCTGGCAGTCGACAGCCCGGCCCAATCGCTGGAGCTGATTCGTGATGCCCTGGGTCGTCGCAAGACCGAGAATGGCCAGAAGGCTGCTGAGATGATCGTGCTCAATGCCGGTGCCGCGTTGTACGCCGCTGACCACGCCAGCAGCCTAAAGCAAGGCGTGGAACTGGCCCATGATGCGCTGCACACTGGCCTGGCCAGGGAAAAGCTCGAAGAGTTGGGTGCATTTACCGCCGTATTCAAAGTGGAGAACGAAGGATGAGCGTGCCAACGGTTCTGGAAAAAATTCTGGCTCGCAAGGCCCAGGAAGTGGCTGAGCGCAGCGCTCGGGTCAGTCTGGCCGAGCTGGAAAACCTGGCGCGTTCAGCGGATGCGCCGCGCGGCTTTGCCCAGGCTCTGATCGATCAGGCCAAGAAAAAACAGCCGGCGGTGATTGCCGAAATAAAGAAGGCGTCCCCCAGCAAGGGCGTGATTCGTGAGCACTTCGTCCCGGCCGAGATCGCGCGAAGCTACGAGAAGGGTGGTGCGACCTGCCTCTCGGTGCTGACCGACGTCGACTTTTTTCAAGGGGCCGACGACTACCTGAAGCAGGCGCGGGCGGCATGCAGGTTGCCGGTGATCCGCAAGGATTTCATGATCGACCCGTACCAGATCATCGAAGCGCGTGCGCTGGGCGCCGACTGCGTACTGTTGATCGTTTCCGCCTTGGACGACGTGAAAATGGCCGAACTGGCGGCCGTTGCCAAAAGCGTCGGGCTGGATGTCCTGGTGGAAGTCCACGACGGTGACGAGTTGGAGCGAGCCCTGAAAACCCTCGATACCAAACTGGTCGGCGTGAACAATCGCAACCTGCACACTTTCGACGTGAGCCTGGAAACCACCCTGGACCTGTTGCCGCGCATTCCGCGCGATCGCCTGGTCATCACCGAAAGCGGCATCCTCAACCGGGCCGATGTCGAGCTGATGGAAGTCAGCGATGTGTACTCATTCCTGGTGGGCGAAGCGTTCATGCGCGCCGAGAACCCGGGTACGGAATTGCAGCGACTGTTCTTTCCTGAACGAGGCCTGCCGGTGAGCGGCTCGACGCTGGACTGATCCATGTCGCCTGTGATTTCCCTCACCGTCGAAGCTGGCCTGCAAGCCGAACAGGATCTGTTGGCCAGCATCTGCGCGGGCGACGCCGAGTTCGGCCTGCTGTTCTGGCAGCCCAACGATCGTGCGCTGGTGATGCCGCGTCGCTTGAGTCGCCTGCAGGGGTTTGAACACGCCTGTGAAGTATCGGCTGCTCATGGCTGGCCTGTCTTGTTGCGTGAAACGGGTGGCGAACCGGTGCCGCAGTCGGCCGCTACCGTCAATATCGCCCTGGTCTACGCACCACCACGCAGCGAAGGTGACCACGGACGTATCGAAACCGGGTATCGCCGGTTGTGCGATCCCATTTGTCAGCTGTTGGACGAGTTGGGCGGGGTGGCTTCGCTGGGAGAGGTGGAAGGGGCTTTTTGTGACGGGCGCTTCAACGTCAATCTCGACGGCCGGAAAATGGTGGGCACCGCTCAGCGCTGGCGCCAGAGCAAGGGTGGTCAACGTCCGGTGGGGCTGGTTCATGGCGCGCTTTTGCTGGAGAACGAGCGCGAGTCCATGGTCGCGGCAGTCAATCGCTTCAATGAGGCCTGTGGCCTGGAGCAGCGAGTGCGGGCCGAGAGCCATATTGCCCTGCATGAAAAATTCCCGGCGCCTCACGCGCTGGAGCGGCTCGACGTTTTGTACCGGAAGCTGCTGACCAATCTGCTGGGCCCTTAACGCGTTCCGAACACCACCATGGTCTTGCCTTTGACGTTGACCAGGTTGCGCTCTTCCAGATCCTTGAGAACGCGACCGACCATTTCACGCGAACAACCGACAATCCGCCCAATCTCTTGGCGGGTCACCTTGATCTGCATGCCGTCCGGGTGGGTCATGGCATCGGGCTGCTTGCACAGTTCCAGCAGGCAACGTGCGACACGTCCGGTGACGTCGAAAAATGCGAGATCGCCGACCTTGCGGGTGGTATTGCGCAGGCGTTGTGCGATTTGTCCGCTCAGGACGTAAAGAATGTCCGGGTCTTGCAAGGACAGTTCTCGGAATTTGGCGTAGCTGATTTCCGCAACTTCACATTCAATCTTGGTCCGTACCCAGGCACTGCGCTCCTGCTCCTTGCCCGCCTGCTCGAACAACCCCAGCTCACCAAAAAAATCTCCGGAATTGAGGTAGGCGATGATCATTTCCCGGCCGTCGTCATCCTCTATCAGGATAGTGACCGAGCCCTTGATGATGAAAAACAGCGTCTCGGAACGATCTCCCGCACAAATGATGTTGTGTTTGGCTGGATAGCGGCGGCGCTGGCAATGCATCAAGAGTTTGTCGAGATTCTTGATCTTGAACGTGGGAGTAATGGCAACCATGGTTGTATCCCGAAAGACTGCGCAGTGTGATGGTTTGATTTTTTTATAGACGCGAATGGCTATCGCTAAAAGCTGGCCATGCGCCAGCGAGTTGGCGTATGGCCAGCTTAACAGAGGCGTCCTCAATTGATTTGAGAATTTACCTACATGCTGGCAGGTCAGGTCTCCTAAGACGCAGAGCAGTCATGCCGGAGCGCTGTGCTAAGCTGGCGACCCTTTTTTAACAGTGGAGTCTTGGCGATGAAGGCACGCATCCAATGGGCTGGCGAAGCCATGTTCCTCGGTGAGTCAGGCAGTGGTCATGTGGTCGTCATGGACGGCCCGCCAGAGGCCGGTGGGCGGAACCTCGGTGTTCGGCCGATGGAAATGCTCCTGCTGGGCGTGGGCGGTTGCAGCAACTTTGACGTGGTCAGCATTCTTAAAAAGTCCCGCCAGGCCGTCGAAAGCTGCGAAGCTTTCCTGGAGGCAGAACGCGCCACTGAAGATCCCAAAGTGTTTACCAAGATCCACATGCACTTCGTGGTGAAGGGGCGAGCCCTGAAGGAAGCTCAGGTCAAGCGCGCCATTGAGCTGTCCGCCGAGAAATACTGCTCGGCTTCGATCATGCTTGGCGCCGCCGGGGTCGAAATCACCCACGATTATGAAATCATCGAGTTGGGTTGAGTCGATAGCTGGCTGGCCGTATTGAAGTTTTCGGACAGAAAAAAGGCGACTTCCCTTGGGGGAGTCGCCTTTTTAATTTCCGTGGGAATGAGCTAGTAAGTCCCCAATTGCCGTCAAATCCGATAAGTGCTCTTGGTCATGACCTTGGCCAGCAGGCTCATGCCGAACTTGACCGGGGCCGGAAAACGGAAGCCACCGGCCTCAAGCGCACTCTCGGCATGGTGTTCCTCATCCACGCGCATCTGCTCAAGGATTGCCCGGGATTTTTCATCTTCGGCTGGCAGCTGGTCGAGATGTTCATTCAAATGCTTGCACACTTGATGTTCGGTCGCCGCAACGAAACCGAGGCTGACTTTGTCGCTGATCAGCCCGGCAACGGCGCCTATTCCGAATGACATCCCATAGAACAGCGGGTTCAGGACGCTGGTATGGCTGCCCAGCTGGCGAATCCGTTGTTCACACCAGACCAGATGGTCGATTTCTTCCTCGGCGGCATGCTCCATTGCTTCACGCACTTGCGGTAGCTTCGCTGTCAGCGCCTGGCCCTGATACAGCGCCTGGGCACAGACTTCGCCGGTGTGGTTGATACGCATCAGTCCGGCGACGTGGCGGGTTTGCTCGTCACTCAGTTGCGCGTCTGGTTGCACGATAGCCGGTGATGGGCGGTACGGCTGGCCACTGAAGGGCAGCAGCGTGCGCATCGCGGTATCAGCTTGCAGCAACAGACGGTCAATCGGCGAGTAGTGACGTTGGGTAGTCATGCTTACCTCCGGGAAAAATCACAGCGGCCAGTTTAACCCAATCGACCGCCGAAGATTTGCGTTGGGTCAGGGGTATCAGCCCGGCGGCCAGTTCATCTGGCGCTGCCCCAGCACATGCATATGAATGTGATAGACCGTTTGCCCACCCAGTTCATTGCAATTCATCACCACGCGAAAACCTTCTTCACAGCCCAATTCAAGCGCCAGGCGCTGAGCAGTGAACAAAATGTGTCCAGCCAGGCCTTTGTCTTCTTCGGCCAGGTCATTGAGGGTGCGGATCGGTTTTTTCGGTATGACCAAAAAATGTACAGGCGCCTGTGGGGCGATGTCGTGGAAGGCCAATACCTGGTCATCCTCGTAAATGATCTTCGCCGGGATTTCCCGGTTGATGATCTTGGTGAACAGAGTATCCACAGCTGTTTTCTCCGTTGGGTTCGTCGAGGTCGGGTGTCTTGAAGGCTCCGGTTGAGGTGCCTGGTTGTTCAACTTGAAGGGATCAGCGCGGGCAATAGGCCTTGTTGATCATGCCGGCGATGGTTCGGACCAGCCATCGCGACCCCAGTCGCGGCAGCGCGGCCAGCCAGCGGTTGCGGCGTCCGGGAATGATGATGGCGCGGTTGCGGTCCAGCGCGCGCACGGCGTACAGGGCCACCTCTTCCGGGCTCATCAGCAACTTGCTGTCGATGAGCTTCTGTTCGTCCATCTGCGCTCTGGAAAAGAAGCCGGTCCGGGTTGGGCCAGGGCAAAGCACCGAGACCTTGATCGCGCATTTCTTCAGCTCAACCCGCAGGGCTTCGGAGAAGTGCAGCACATAGGCCTTGCTGGCGTAATAGGTACTCATCCAGGGGCCGGGCTGGAACGCGGCAATCGAGGCGACGTTGAGGATCTGGCCGCCGCCAAGCAGTGCCATGCTGTTGCCGATGGCATGACAAAGCCGTGTCAGGGCGAGGATGTTGACTTCGATCAGGTCCTGCTCGGTCATCCAGTCCTGGCCCAGGAACGGCCCGCTGGTGCCGATGCCTGCGCAATTGACCAACAGGTCGATCTGCCGCTCACCTTCCTCCAGTTCCAGGAGAAAGCCTGAAAGCCTCAGCGGTTCTCCCAGGTCGCAGGCCCGGAACAACACCTCTACGCCAAACCGCTGAGTTAGTTCGATTGCAATACTTTCCAGCCGATCACGCTGTCGAGCCACCAGTATCAGGTTGCGGCCGCGCCGGGCCAGCGCTTCGGCCATGGCCAGGCCAATGCCGCTGGAAGCGCCAGTGATCAGTGCGTAACGGGTCATGCAGTTCTCCATCGCAACAGCCCGCCGCCAGTTGACTGGGCTGTCACCGGCATGAAGCGCGCTTATTGTTCCTCTTCTTCCTCATAGTCTACAGAAGGCGAGGCGGGCTCGGCTGCCTCGACAGCTGGTTCTTCGGTGGTTTCGTTGCTGGACTCGCTGCTTTCATAGCTGCTCAGGCTGCTGCTGTCGTAGTCCTCTTGGAGGGCTCCGAAGATGCCGGCAAAGGTAGCCAGGAAAATCAGGACGATCATCACAAGCCAAAGCGACGCCAGCAATTTGACCGCGGTGGTATTGCGCGGTGGCGGCGGACCATACTGGTTTGCACCGGTATTGCCTGGGGCGATGATCAGGATGAACGGGAAAATGCTGCCCACGAATGGAACGAGGTTGACCAGCCACAACCACCCCGACCAGCCGAGGTCATGCAGGCGCTGGACGTTGAACTGGATGCTCACGAAGGCAAAGGCAAGTACAACGGCTGCGCCGAGCAGGCCGCCGACGACCAGCGCAGCTATCGAGTCGGAAGCCAGCAGCCAGGCCGTGGCCAACCAGAAGCCCAGGCCGACCAAGGGCAGCATGGCCAGGGTCAACACCATGGTCCAGGCCAGGTAGCGCAAACGCCCGATACGTCCGTCGAAGCTGAAGGGTTTTAGCGTGCTGTACTCGGCGAGCGCTTCACCCACTTCGGCGCGGGGAGGCGCGTACGGCGAGACGGGGTCGACGATCGGCTCTGGATGGCGTCCACCCGACTGTTGCGGCGACTCCTGTACTTCGCCAAGGCTCAGTTGGAGGGCGGCGGGTTCTGCTTCGATCCGGGCGTCGATGCCGCTCTTGTTGAGCGCTTCCAGGTACTGCTGGGCTTCGCTCTGGGACAGGTTGCTCTTAAGGGCAACCTTGCGACCGGTGAACAGTCGTTCAATGGCGCTGATGTCGCTTTTGAACAGTTCGGCGAGGTTGAGTTTGGCGGTGGTGGTATCGACGCCCGGCATCAGGCCTCCGTCGAATACGATGTTGAAACGGGTTTCGCTCATGCCCGGCATCCTTGTCTCTGAAAGTTAAGTAACTGTTTTTTTAGGGTCGCTTCAACGGGGCCATTGCCCGCCAAGCTGCGCCGCCCGGGCATGTGCCTGACGGTATTCTTCATCCAGGCGTGCCACCAACTGATCGACGCTGGGCAAATCATCGATTTCACCCACGCCCTGGCCAGCGGACCATACGGTTTTCCAGGCCTTGGCTTCATCGTTCAGCGGTTTGAGTTTCGAGCCAAAATCCACCTCGCCCTTGTTCTGCAGGGCGGTCAGATCGAAACCGGCATTCTCCAGGCTCTGACGCATAAAGCTGGCCGGCACTCCGGATACAGCGGGAGTATGCACGATGTCTGCGGCTCTGGATGTGAGCAACATCTCTTTATAAGCGTCAGGGGCGTGGCTTTCGCTCGTAGCGATAAAGCGCGTACCGAAGTAGGCCAGATCGGCGCCGAGCAATTGTGCGGCCAGAATCTGATGACCGTGGTTCAGGCATCCTGCAAGCAGCACGGTTTTGTCGAAAAACTGCCGGATCTCGGCGACTAGTGAAAACGGGCTCCACGTTCCGGCGTGCCCGCCTGCTCCGGCGGCAACGGCGATCAAGCCATCGACACCGGCTTCGGCGGCTTTCTCGGCATGACGCCGGGTCGTCACGTCATGGAACACCAGTCCGCCATAAGCATGGACGGCATCCACCAACTCCTTCACCGCGCCCAGGCTGGTGATGACGATCGGCACCTTGTGTTCGATGCAGATGGCCAAGTCGGCCTGAAGCCGCGGGTTGCTGTGATGGACGATCAGGTTCACAGCGTAGGGTGCCGGATTCTCCAGGGTCGCCAGGCCTGCTTCGATTTCCTCGAGCCAGGCCTTGAAGCCACTGCTCTCGCGCTGGTTCAACGCCGGAAAACTGCCAACGATGCCGTTGCGGCAGCAGGCCAGCACCAGTTGCGGACTGGAAATCAGGAACATTGGCGCTGCCACGACGGGCAGGCGCAAGCGTTGTTCAAGCAGAGCGGGCAACGACATCGCAAGTACCCCGGATAATGGATGCTGCATTGGAAATTAGAACGGTCGGACGACGACCAGAATTACGATAGCCAGCAATATCAGAACCGGCACTTCATTGAACCAGCGATAAAAGACATGGCTGCGGGTGTTTTCGCCACGGGCGAAGCGCTTCACTTGGGCGCCGCACATATGGTGGTAGCCGATCAGCAGCACGACCAGGGTCAGCTTGGCGTGCATCCAGCCACCTTGAGTGAAATAGGCGCCGGCGTTGAGGCTGAGCAGCCAGATGCCGAACACCAGGGTGGCAATCATCGCCGGGCCCATGATGCCGCGGTACAACTTGCGCTCCATGACGCTGAAACGTTCTTTGCTGACGCTGTCCTCGCTTTGGGCGTGATAGACAAACAGGCGAGGCAGGTAGAACAGGCCGGCGAACCAGCAGACCATGCTGACGATGTGAAGTGCTTTGAGCCACAGATAGAGCATTTTTAGTTATTCCCAGGATTCACGGTAGCCCGATAGTAGAGGTTAGAGCGTCCGCACGTCACCTTGGCGGTTGTCGCCGGGCCCTGCGGCCCCTATCATCGACGGCTTTCCAGTGGGTTCGTTGAGGGCAGGTTTATGGTCAAGGTCGGTATCGTCGGCGGCACGGGGTACACCGGTGTCGAACTGCTGCGTCTATTGGCACAGCATCCGCAAGCTGAGGTGGTGGTCATCACTTCCCGATCCGAGGCCGGCCTGGCCGTCGCCGACATGTACCCGAACCTGCGCGGCCATTACGACGGCCTGGCGTTCAGCGTTCCGGACATCAAGACCCTCGGCGCCTGCGATGTGGTGTTCTTCGCCACGCCCCACGGTGTTGCCCACGCCCTGGCGGGTGAACTGCTGGCCGCCGGGACCAAGGTCATCGACCTGTCGGCGGACTTCCGCCTGCAGGACGCCGATGAATGGGCCAAGTGGTACGGTCAGCCCCACGGCGCGCCGGATCTGCTCGACGAGGCGGTCTACGGCTTGCCGGAAGTCAATCGCGAGAAAATCAAGCAGGCGCGACTGATCGCGGTACCGGGTTGCTATCCGACGGCAACTCAGCTGGGGTTCCTGCCGCTGCTCGAGGCCGGTCTTGCCGACGCTTCGCGTCTGATTGCCGACTGCAAGTCCGGTGTCAGTGGTGCCGGGCGTGGCGCCAGTGTCGGTTCGCTTTACTCCGAGACGTCGGAAAGCATGAAGGCGTACGCGGTCAAGGGGCATCGTCATCTGCCGGAAATTCGCCAGGGATTGCGCCGGGCCGCGGGCAAGGAGGTCGGCCTGACCTTCGTGCCGCACCTGACGCCGATGATTCGTGGCATCCACTCCACTCTGTATGCAACCGTCGTCGATCGTTCGGTGGACCTGCAGGCTTTGTTTGAAAAGCGCTACGCCAACGAACCGTTCGTCGACGTAATGCCGGCCGGCAGCCATCCGGAAACCCGCAGCGTGCGCGGTGCGAACGTTTGCCGGATCGCCGTGCATCGTCCACAGGACGGTGATCTGGTGGTGGTGTTGTCGGTCATCGATAACCTGGTCAAGGGCGCGTCCGGCCAGGCAGTGCAGAACCTGAACATCCTGTTCGGGCTGGATGAGCGCCTGGGGCTGTCCCATGCAGGGATGTTACCGTAACGGCAGTCACTCGTTTCAAGTTGGCAGCTACAAGCTTGAGGCTTGTAGTCGCCGCTGCTCTTCTAAATAGTTGACCGATTTTCTAGGAGAAGCGGATAATGCCCGCCATCACGCATTATGGCGGCGTAAGCGCCGGGAGATATTCAGCATGAGCGTCGAAACCTTCACCCCCACGGCTTTGCAATTCACCCACGGTGCCGCGCACAAGGTGAAGAGCCTGGTCGATGAAGAGGGCAATGATCGTTTGAAGCTGCGCGTGTTTGTAACGGGCGGCGGTTGTTCCGGTTTCCAGTACGGTTTCACTTTTGATGAAGAAGTGGCTGACGATGACACCATCGTCGAGCGCGAAGGGGTCAGCCTGGTGGTCGATCCGATGAGCTTCCAGTACCTGGCAGGTGCCGAGGTGGATTACCAGGAAGGCCTGGAAGGCTCGCGGTTCGTGATCAAGAACCCAAACGCGACCACGACCTGTGGGTGCGGTTCTTCGTTCTCGATCTGAGTGCTTCAATAAAAAAGCCGCAGTGCCTTAGGGCCCTGCGGCTTTTTTTGTCCGTAATTATTGGATTCAGGCCGGGTAGATGGCGCCGAGTATGCGCAGCCCGCGTGCGCCGGTGACACTTGGGCGGTTGCCTGGAATACCTTCAAGACAACAATGGGCAAGCCAGGCGAAAGCCATGGCTTCAACCCAATCCGGGTCTACGCCGTACACCGCCGTACTGCTGACTTTGGCATTCGGCAGCAAGTCAGCCAGGCGCTGCATGAGCGCCTGGTTGTGCGCGCCGCCGCCACAGACCAGCAACTCTTGAGTATTGGACTGGGCATGTTGGAGGGATTCGACGATGGTCAGGGCTGTCAGTTCGAGCAACGTTGCCTGCACGTCTTCCGAGGCGAAGGCTGGCAACTGCGACAAATGCTGTGTCAGCCAAGGCAGGTTGAATACTTCGCGCCCGGTACTTTTTGGACCCTTGGTGACAAAGAAGGGATCGCTGAGCAGTGCCTTGAGCAAGACAGGCTCGACTTTCCCGCTGGCAGCCCATTGACCGTCGCGATCGAAATGGTCGCCTCGTTGTTGGTGTATCCAGGCATCGAGCAATACGTTGCCCGGGCCACAGTCGAAACCGGCTACTGGTTTTGCGGGCTCTATCAGGCTGAGATTGCTGAAACCGCCGACATTCAGCACGGCACGATTGCCGACTCGCTCTTCGAACAATGCTTCGTGAAACGCCGGAACCAGCGGGGCACCTTGTCCACCGGCGGCGACGTCGCGGCTGCGGAAATCGCTGACGACGGCGATACCGGTCAACTCGCTCAACAAGGCCGGGTTGCCAATCTGTACGGTAAACCCGCGGGCTGGTTCATGGCGGATGGTCTGGCCGTGGCTGCCGACCGCCGTGATGTCTTCAGGCTTGAGTTTCTGTTCGTTGAGCAGGGTATGGATACCCTGTGCAGCCAGCTTCACCCAGCTTTGCTGGGCAATGGCGGAGCGGGCGATCTCATCGGGCCCGCTGCTGCACAATCCGAGCAATTCGGTGCGCAGGGCGGCGGGCATAGGAATGTAGTGCGTGGCGATCAGTTTGATCGCCGGGGTCAGTTCGATCAGTGCGATATCCAAGCCATCCAGGCTGGTCCCGGACATCACACCGATATAGAGCGCCATGCTTAGCGCTTGCTCGAGGCCAGCATGGTGGCTTTCTCTTGATCCATGCGAGCCATCAAGGGTTGGCTTTGAGCCAGGAAGCGCGCGCGCTCGGCCTTGGCGATCGGATCGGCCATCGGCAGTTTCTGGCCTAGCGGGTCGACGTGGACGCCATTGACCTGGAATTCATAATGCAAGTGCGGGCCAGTGGACAGGCCGGTAGTGCCGATGTATCCAATAACCTGGCCTTGCTTGACGGTACCACCCGTCTTCACGCCTTTGGCGAAGCCCTGCATGTGGCCGTACAGCGTGCGATAGGTATTGCCGTGCTGGATGATCACGGTGTTGCCATAACCGCCACGACGTCCGGCCAGCAATACCTTGCCGTCGCCGGCGGCCTTGATTGGCGTACCACGGGGGGCGGCGTAGTCGACACCTTTATGGGCGCGGATCTTGTTCAGGATTGGATGCTTGCGACCGGCGGAGAACTTCGAGCTGATACGGGCGAAATCAACCGGTGTACGGATGAAGGCCTTGCGCATGCTGTTGCCATCGGCGGTGTAGTAGCTGCTGTTGCCTTGCTTGTTGGTGTAGCGCACTGCGGTGTACGTCTTGCCGCGGTTGGTGAAGCGCGCGGAAAGAATCGGACCGTTGCCGACGCTCTTACCATTGACCACTTTCTGCTCATAGATGATGTCGAATTCGTCGCCCTGGCGAATGTCCTGAGCGAAGTCGATGTCGTAGCCAAATACACTGGCCATGTCCATGGTCAGGCTATGGGAAAGGCCGGCACGAGCAGCCGACTGGGACAATGAGCTGTTGATGACGCCATGAACGTAAGCCGAGCGAACGGTAGGCTTGGCGGTGACGCGGTTAAATACATAACCCTTGTCGTTTTTGGTCAGGGTGATGCTTTCCAGGTCGCTCAGCTTGGTGTGCAGGTTGGTCAGCTGTCCGTCTGGATTGAGTTCGAATTCGAGTTTCTGGCCGCGCTGCAGTTGAGTGAACTGCTTGGCTTGCTTGTCGCTGGCCAGGATTTCATGGACCGAAGTCGAGGGCAGGCCAACCTTTTCGAAGAGAGTGGAAAGTGTGTCGCCCTTGGCCACAATCACTTCGCGATGGTCTGGTCCTTTCTTTTCTTCTGCAACAGGCGCTTCTGCCTGAGCTGCGGTCTCTGTGGTGTCTTGCGGGCTGTTTTCAATCTGCGCAAAAGGAGAGGCGGCCGGTTCGTTTGTGGCTTGAACGGCTTCGGCGGCGTCTTGTTCTTGTGTCAGTTGTTCAGCAGGACTTTCCAGTTCAAGACTCAGAGTCGTCTTTTTGGCTTCAACATCGCTGGAGGGAAACACCAGGAGCGCCAGGCTAAGGAGGGCTGCGATGCCACTTGCGGCAAGCAGGTGGGTCTTTGGGTAAAGCGGTGGCGCTTTAGACGGTTCTGTGGTCATAGGTAATTTTGACTTTTGAAAAGATGAATTGGAAAAGATGAATGACATGATGAAGATGAAATAACTGTATAAAATATAACCAAAACCCCTGCGAAGCAAGCCCGCGGACGCTCTGTTCTGTGGATTGGTGTCCGTGCGCCGGGCAAACCTTGTATTTGGTGCGCGATCTTGTATGGTTGGGGCCCTTTAAATCTGAGCCTTACGGGTCTGTTATGAAGTCGGTCGAAGAGCAGCTAGCGCTGATCAAACGTGGTGCGGAAGAACTGTTGGTCGAGTCCGAGCTGATCGAAAAGCTCAAGCGCGGGCAACCGCTGCGTATCAAGGCTGGTTTCGATCCGACGGCGCCCGATCTGCACCTGGGTCATACCGTGCTTATTAATAAGCTGCGCCAGTTCCAGGATCTGGGGCACCAGGTCATCTTCCTTATAGGTGACTTCACCGGGATGATTGGTGATCCAAGCGGCAAGAGTGCTACGCGCCCACCGCTGACTCGTGAGCAGGTTCTCGATAACGCCGAGACCTACAAGACTCAGGTTTTCAAGATTCTTGATCCGGCCAAGACCGAAGTGGCTTTCAACTCCACTTGGATGGACCAGATGGGGCCGGCGGATTTCATTCGCCTGACGTCTCAATACACCGTGGCTCGTATGCTCGAGCGCGATGATTTCGACAAGCGCTATAAGTCCAATCAGCCAATTGCCATTCATGAGTTCCTCTACCCGCTTGTACAGGGCTATGACTCGGTCGCGTTGCGCGCGGACGTTGAACTCGGCGGTACTGACCAGAAGTTCAACCTGTTGATGGGGCGTGAGTTGCAGCGTGGTTATGGCCAGGAGGCGCAGTGCATTCTGACCATGCCATTGCTCGAAGGTCTGGATGGCGTGAAGAAGATGTCCAAATCGCTGGGCAACTACGTCGGTATCCAGGAAGCGCCAGGCGTCATGTACAGCAAGCTGGTCTCCATTCCTGATGTGCTGATGTGGCGCTACTTCGAGCTGTTGAGCTTCCGGTCCATGGATGAAATCAATGCGTTCCGTGCCGATGTCGAGGCAGGGGCCAATCCGCGCGACATCAAGATCAAGCTGGCCGAAGAAATTGTTGCTCGTTTCCATGGTGAGGAGGCTGCGGCCAGTGCTCATCGTGCGGCGGGTAATCGTATGAAGGATGGCGAACTGCCGGACGATCTGCCGGAGATCGAGCTGACTGCTGCCGAGGATATGCCGATTGCGGCAGTCCTTAATAAAGCAGGCCTGGTCAAGAATGCTGCGGTGGCGCGAGACCTCCTGGGTTCGGGTGGTGTGCGTATAGATGGTGAGGTTGTGGATCGCACCTATATATATGAGCTGGGCTCTACTCATGTATGCCAGGCCGGCAAGAAGGCTTTCGCGCGTATTACGCTGAAATCCGAATAAAGCTGAAAATAGGTGTTGACGGCAGATTCTGGAAGTCTATAATTCGCCCCACTTCCGGTGCAGTCGAAACGGAAAACTCCTTGAGATTCAATGAGTTAAGTAGGTTTCGAAGGTGTTGGGCTTCAGTTCATCGAAGCCCGGAAGGAGCAGATAGAGCGGTGTTGTTTGGCTCTATCAGCGGTTCGATCTTCTCGGTCGAAAGCGGTGAAAAAGAGGTGTTGACAGCAGCGAGTAACGCTGTAGAATTCGCCTCCCGCTAACGAGAGATCGGAAGCGCAAGTGGTTGAAGTTGCAAAGGAAACTTTGAAAACTTCTGAAAATAACCGCTTGACAGATACACGGGGCGCTGTAGAATGCGCGCCTCGGTTGAGACGAAAGACTCAGCCAACCGCTCTTTAACAACTGAATCAAGCAATTCGTGTGGGTGCTTGTGGAGTCAGACTGCTAGTCAACAGATTATCAGCATCACAAGTTACTCCGCGAGAAATCAAAGATGTAACCAACGATTGCTGAGCCAAGTTTAGGGTTTTCTCAAAACCCAAAGATGTTTGAACTGAAGAGTTTGATCATGGCTCAGATTGAACGCTGGCGGCAGGCCTAACACATGCAAGTCGAGCGGTAGAGAGGTGCTTGCACCTCTTGAGAGCGGCGGACGGGTGAGTAATGCCTAGGAATCTGCCTGGTAGTGGGGGATAACGCTCGGAAACGGACGCTAATACCGCATACGTCCTACGGGAGAAAGCAGGGGACCTTCGGGCCTTGCGCTATCAGATGAGCCTAGGTCGGATTAGCTAGTTGGTGGGGTAATGGCTCACCAAGGCGACGATCCGTAACTGGTCTGAGAGGATGATCAGTCACACTGGAACTGAGACACGGTCCAGACTCCTACGGGAGGCAGCAGTGGGGAATATTGGACAATGGGCGAAAGCCTGATCCAGCCATGCCGCGTGTGTGAAGAAGGTCTTCGGATTGTAAAGCACTTTAAGTTGGGAGGAAGGGCATTAACCTAATACGTTAGTGTTTTGACGTTACCGACAGAATAAGCACCGGCTAACTCTGTGCCAGCAGCCGCGGTAATACAGAGGGTGCAAGCGTTAATCGGAATTACTGGGCGTAAAGCGCGCGTAGGTGGTTCGTTAAGTTGGATGTGAAATCCCCGGGCTCAACCTGGGAACTGCATTCAAAACTGTCGAGCTAGAGTATGGTAGAGGGTGGTGGAATTTCCTGTGTAGCGGTGAAATGCGTAGATATAGGAAGGAACACCAGTGGCGAAGGCGACCACCTGGACTGATACTGACACTGAGGTGCGAAAGCGTGGGGAGCAAACAGGATTAGATACCCTGGTAGTCCACGCCGTAAACGATGTCAACTAGCCGTTGGGAGCCTTGAGCTCTTAGTGGCGCAGCTAACGCATTAAGTTGACCGCCTGGGGAGTACGGCCGCAAGGTTAAAACTCAAATGAATTGACGGGGGCCCGCACAAGCGGTGGAGCATGTGGTTTAATTCGAAGCAACGCGAAGAACCTTACCAGGCCTTGACATCCAATGAACTTTCCAGAGATGGATTGGTGCCTTCGGGAACATTGAGACAGGTGCTGCATGGCTGTCGTCAGCTCGTGTCGTGAGATGTTGGGTTAAGTCCCGTAACGAGCGCAACCCTTGTCCTTAGTTACCAGCACGTAATGGTGGGCACTCTAAGGAGACTGCCGGTGACAAACCGGAGGAAGGTGGGGATGACGTCAAGTCATCATGGCCCTTACGGCCTGGGCTACACACGTGCTACAATGGTCGGTACAGAGGGTTGCCAAGCCGCGAGGTGGAGCTAATCCCACAAAACCGATCGTAGTCCGGATCGCAGTCTGCAACTCGACTGCGTGAAGTCGGAATCGCTAGTAATCGCGAATCAGAATGTCGCGGTGAATACGTTCCCGGGCCTTGTACACACCGCCCGTCACACCATGGGAGTGGGTTGCACCAGAAGTAGCTAGTCTAACCTTCGGGAGGACGGTTACCACGGTGTGATTCATGACTGGGGTGAAGTCGTAACAAGGTAGCCGTAGGGGAACCTGCGGCTGGATCACCTCCTTAATCGACGACCGCAGCTGCTTCATGAGCTCCCACACGAATTGCTTGATTCATTGAAGAAGACGATAGAAGCAGCTTTAAGCTCCAAGCTGATAGCTCATAGCTAACAGTTACAAGCTCGAAATTGGGTCTGTAGCTCAGTTGGTTAGAGCGCACCCCTGATAAGGGTGAGGTCGGCAGTTCGAATCTGCCCAGACCCACCAATTTTGTAATGGGGCCATAGCTCAGCTGGGAGAGCGCCTGCCTTGCACGCAGGAGGTCAGCGGTTCGATCCCGCTTGGCTCCACCATAAACTGCTTCTGAAAGCTTAGAAATGAGCATTCCATCAAAGTGATGGTGAATGTTGATTTCTAGTCTTTTGATTAGATCGTTCTTTAAAAATTTGGGTATGTGATAGAAAGATAGACTGAACGTTACTTTCACTGGTAACGGATCAGGCTAAGGTAAAATTTGTGAGTGGCTCTTAGAGCCAGATCGAATTTTCGGCGAATGTCGTCTTCACAGTATAACCAGATTGCTTGGGGTTATATGGTCAAGTGAAGAAGCGCATACGGTGGATGCCTTGGCAGTCAGAGGCGATGAAAGACGTGGTAGCCTGCGAAAAGCTTCGGGGAGTCGGCAAACAGACTTTGATCCGGAGATGTCTGAATGGGGGAACCCAGCCATCATAAGATGGTTATCTTGTACTGAATACATAGGTGCAAGAGGCGAACCAGGGGAACTGAAACATCTAAGTACCCTGAGGAAAAGAAATCAACCGAGATTCCCTTAGTAGTGGCGAGCGAACGGGGACTAGCCCTTAAGCTTCTTTGATTTTAGCGGAACGCTCTGGAAAGTGCGGCCATAGTGGGTGATAGCCCTGTACGCGAAAGGATCTTAGAAGTGAAATCGAGTAGGACGGAGCACGAGAAACTTTGTCTGAATATGGGGGGACCATCCTCCAAGGCTAAATACTACTGACTGACCGATAGTGAACTAGTACCGTGAGGGAAAGGCGAAAAGAACCCCGGAGAGGGGAGTGAAATAGATCCTGAAACCGTATGCGTACAAGCAGTGGGAGCCCACTTTGTTGGGTGACTGCGTACCTTTTGTATAATGGGTCAGCGACTTATTTTCAGTGGCGAGCTTAACCGAATAGGGGAGGCGTAGCGAAAGCGAGTCTTAATAGGGCGTCTAGTCGCTGGGAATAGACCCGAAACCGGGCGATCTATCCATGGGCAGGTTGAAGGTTGGGTAACACTAACTGGAGGACCGAACCGACTACCGTTGAAAAGTTAGCGGATGACCTGTGGATCGGAGTGAAAGGCTAATCAAGCTCGGAGATAGCTGGTTCTCCTCGAAAGCTATTTAGGTAGCGCCTCATGTATCACTGTAGGGGGTAGAGCACTGTTTCGGCTAGGGGGTCATCCCGACTTACCAAACCGATGCAAACTCCGAATACCTACAAGTGCCGAGCATGGGAGACACACGGCGGGTGCTAACGTCCGTCGTGAAAAGGGAAACAACCCAGACCGTCAGCTAAGGTCCCAAAGTTATGGTTAAGTGGGAAACGATGTGGGAAGGCTTAGACAGCTAGGAGGTTGGCTTAGAAGCAGCCACCCTTTAAAGAAAGCGTAATAGCTCACTAGTCGAGTCGGCCTGCGCGGAAGATGTAACGGGGCTCAAACCATACACCGAAGCTACGGGTATCACGTAAGTGATGCGGTAGAGGAGCGTTCTGTAAGCCTGTGAAGGTGAGTTGAGAAGCTTGCTGGAGGTATCAGAAGTGCGAATGCTGACATGAGTAACGACAATGGGTGTGAAAAACACCCACGCCGAAAGACCAAGGTTTCCTGCGCAACGTTAATCGACGCAGGGTTAGTCGGTCCCTAAGGCGAGGCTGAAAAGCGTAGTCGATGGAAAACAGGTTAATATTCCTGTACTTCTGGTTATTGCGATGGAGGGACGGAGAAGGCTAGGCCAGCTTGGCGTTGGTTGTCCAAGTTTAAGGTGGTAGGCTGGAATCTTAGGTAAATCCGGGATTCTAAGGCCGAGAGCTGATGACGAGTTACCCTTTGGGTGACGAAGTGGTTGATGCCATGCTTCCAAGAAAAGCTTCTAAGCTTCAGGTAACCAGGAACCGTACCCCAAACCGACACAGGTGGTTGGGTAGAGAATACCAAGGCGCTTGAGAGAACTCGGGTGAAGGAACTAGGCAAAATGGCACCGTAACTTCGGGAGAAGGTGCGCCGGTGAGGGTGAAGCACTTGCTGCGTAAGCCCACGCCGGTCGAAGATACCAGGCCGCTGCGACTGTTTATTAAAAACACAGCACTCTGCAAACACGAAAGTGGACGTATAGGGTGTGACGCCTGCCCGGTGCCGGAAGGTTAATTGATGGGGTTAGCTAACGCGAAGCTCTTGATCGAAGCCCCGGTAAACGGCGGCCGTAACTATAACGGTCCTAAGGTAGCGAAATTCCTTGTCGGGTAAGTTCCGACCTGCACGAATGGCGTAACGATGGCGGCGCTGTCTCCACCCGAGACTCAGTGAAATTGAAATCGCTGTGAAGATGCAGTGTATCCGCGGCTAGACGGAAAGACCCCGTGAACCTTTACTATAGCTTTGCACTGGACTTTGAATTTGCTTGTGTAGGATAGGTGGGAGGCTTTGAAGCGTGGACGCCAGTTCGCGTGGAGCCATCCTTGAAATACCACCCTGGCAACTTTGAGGTTCTAACTCAGGTCCGTTATCCGGATCGAGGACAGTGTATGGTGGGTAGTTTGACTGGGGCGGTCTCCTCCTAAAGAGTAACGGAGGAGTACGAAGGTGCGCTCAGACCGGTCGGAAATCGGTCGTAGAGTATAAAGGCAAAAGCGCGCTTGACTGCGAGACAGACACGTCGAGCAGGTACGAAAGTAGGTCTTAGTGATCCGGTGGTTCTGTATGGAAGGGCCATCGCTCAACGGATAAAAGGTACTCCGGGGATAACAGGCTGATACCGCCCAAGAGTTCATATCGACGGCGGTGTTTGGCACCTCGATGTCGGCTCATCACATCCTGGGGCTGAAGCCGGTCCCAAGGGTATGGCTGTTCGCCATTTAAAGTGGTACGCGAGCTGGGTTTAGAACGTCGTGAGACAGTTCGGTCCCTATCTGCCGTGGACGTTTGAGATTTGAGAGGGGCTGCTCCTAGTACGAGAGGACCGGAGTGGACGAACCTCTGGTGTTCCGGTTGTCACGCCAGTGGCATTGCCGGGTAGCTATGTTCGGGAAAGATAACCGCTGAAAGCATCTAAGCGGGAAACTTGCCTCAAGATGAGATCTCACTGGGACCTTGAGTCCCCTGAAGGGCCGTCGAAGACTACGACGTTGATAGGCAGGGTGTGTAAGCGCTGTGAGGCGTTGAGCTAACCTGTACTAATTGCCCGTGAGGCTTGACCATATAACACCCAAGCAATTTGTATCCTCCGAGCTGAAAAGCGAACGAGACCAGATTGCGGTGTGTGAAGACGAAACGAACCGAAAGTTCGAATCTCACAAAACACCAAAGCTATCACATACCCAATTTGCTGAAGCGAGGCCGACTGGCCGCGACTCAGTACCCGAATTTCTTGACGACCATAGAGCATTGGAACCACCTGATCCCATCCCGAACTCAGCAGTGAAACGATGCATCGCCGATGGTAGTGTGGGGTTTCCCCATGTGAGAGTAGGTCATCGTCAAGATTAAATTCCGAAACCCCTATCTGCTGATGCAGGTAGGGGTTTTGTTTTGCC
Source organism: Pseudomonas sp. St386 (assembly GCF_018325865.1). NCBI lineage: Bacteria > Pseudomonadati > Pseudomonadota > Gammaproteobacteria > Pseudomonadales > Pseudomonadaceae > Pseudomonas > Pseudomonas sp. St386. The sequence continues at coordinate 6,159,606 of NZ_AP021900.1, read as the reverse complement.
CGCGGGAAAGTCATTTTGTGTTTCTATGCAACTGTCTTGCGCATGGCTATCATGCGGGCCTCATTATCAGGGCGCAGTCCGCATGCTCACGTTGCTAAAACTTCTGAAGGATGGTCGCTTTCATTCAGGGCAGGCGCTGGGTGCTGCGCTGGGTATCAGTCGTAGTGCTGTATGGAAGCAATTACAGCACTTGGAAGCAGAAATAGGGCTGTCTGTTCATAAGGTTCGAGGTAGGGGGTATCAGTTGGCTAAACCTCTGGTGCTTTTGGATGCGGCAGAGATTTGCGCAAAAGGCCTTCATGAGTGGCCTGTCCATATCTTTGACACTATTGACTCCACCAACGCCGAAGCGCTGCGTTTGATCGAGCGTGGGGTGGCGGCGCCATTCATGGTTTTGGCCGAGCGACAGGTCGCTGGTCGTGGTCGTCGTGGCCGTAAGTGGGTCAGTCCGTTTGCCGAAAATCTCTACCACAGCCTGGTGCTACGCATTGACGGCGGCATGCGACAGATCGAAGGGCTGAGCCTGGTCGTCGGGCTTGCTGTCATGCATGCCCTGCGTGATATGGGGATCGCCGAGGCGGGTCTGAAATGGCCTAATGATGTCTTGGTGGGAGAGAAAAAGATCGCCGGCATTTTGCTTGAGTTGGTGGGAGATCCTGCGGACGTTTGCCATGTTGTCCTGGGCGTGGGGATTAATGTGAATATGCAATCGACTGATGAGGTCGACCAGCAATGGACATCCATGTGCCTTGAGGCAGGAAGGAATTTTGATCGAAATGAGCTGGTGGCACGATTGGGGGCGAAGCTTCAGCACTATCTGGAGCTTCATCGTGCATCGGGGTTTGCCGCAATACAGTCGGAGTGGGAGCAACACCATCTTTGGCAGGGCAGGGCTGTCTCCCTGATTGCTGGTGTTAATAAAATTGACGGTATTGTGCTGGGCATTGATCACCAGGGTGCGCTGCGTTTGAAGGTAGAGGGTGTGGAAAAAAACTTTAGCGGTGGTGAGCTCAGCCTGAGGTTGCGTGATGATTCTTGAGCTTGACTGCGGCAATAGCTTTATCAAATGGCGTGTTCTTCGTGCCGACGGGGTGACGACGGTTGACGGCGGTGTGGTCAGCTCTGACAGCGATTTGCTGGTGAGCCTCAGTAATGCCGAGAAGTTCCAACTCAAGAAATGTCGTCTTGTTAGTGTGAGGACTCCGGAGGAGACAGATTCATTGGTCGCCTCTCTGGTTGATGCGTATGGGGTGTCGGTGACCCGTGCTATGCCTGCCCGAGAAATGGCGGGGGTGAAAAACGGCTATCAGGATTACGAGCGGTTGGGGCTTGATCGATGGCTGGCCCTGCTTGGTGGGTTCCATCTTGCTTCAGGCGCGTGCCTGGTCCTTGATTTTGGTACTGCCATTACGGCTGATTTTGTGGCGGCGGACGGTGAGCATCTCGGCGGATTCATTTGTCCGGGCATGCCTTTGATGCGTAACCAATTGCGTACTCACACGCGAAGAATTCGATATGACGATATGGCGGCTGAGCGAGCCCATGAGAGTCTCGCTCCAGGTCGGACAACTGTCGAAGCGGTCGAGCGCGGTTGCATGCTGATGCTCAGAGGGTTTGTCCTGACTCAGCTTGAATTGGCGCAGCAATATTGGGGAAAGGATTTCGTGGTGTTTCTCACGGGTGGGGACGCCAATCTGGTTTCCGGGGTTGTTCCTGATGCCAGGGTGGTGCCCGACCTGGTATTTGTCGGTTTGGCGATGGCCTGTCCTTTGTCTTGAGGTTTCTATGCGGTGGTTGTTTCTGTTGTTGCTGGTTTTGAATGTCTTCTACTACATCTGGCATCAGCAGGAGGCCCCACTTCGCGCCAAGGATGTGACTCCGCTCAGTTTGTACCGCGGTTCGCAGCAGGATATTCACCTGTTGAGCGAAACGGCGGATGCACTTGTCAGGCGCGACCTGGGTAAACCCGGTGAAGCGCCAAAGACCTGTGTTTACTTGGGTGGTTTTGTTCGTCCGGAGCTGGCCAGGCAGCTGGAGCAGCGATTGGCTGCCTCGGGCGTTGTAGGTCGTTCTGCTGCGCCGAACTCGCCAAATCTCCCTGAGGGTGGGGGATTCTGGGTTCAGGTTTCCCAGGAAAGCGCGGGAAAGGTGAATGAAACGTTGCTTCAAAACCTTTCTAAAGAATTCAATGAGTTAAAACATAAAATAATGCCATGCGAAGGGGTTGCACCCGCTGGGTAGTTTGCATAGAATGGCGCCCGCTTCGCAGCGAAGACCTTTAAAGGTTAGCGATACGAAGCGACGTCAACGCAGCTAACCTCAGGTTTTTAATGAGAAAATGCTTGACAGAAGGCTGGCATGATATAGAATGCCGGCTCGCTTAGGAGGGGTTCCCGAGCGGCCAAAGGGATCAGACTGTAAATCTGACGTCTACGACTTCGAAGGTTCGAATCCTTCCCCCTCCACCATTTTTAGCGTGAGCTGCAAGCTCCGCGGGTATAGTTTAGTGGTAGAACCTCAGCCTTCCAAGCTGATGATGCGGGTTCGATTCCCGCTACCCGCTCCAAGTTTGCAGGTTGTGCAAAGTGTTTCGCTCTTGTAGCTCAGTTGGTAGAGCACACCCTTGGTAAGGGTGAGGTCAGCGGTTCAAATCCGCTCAAGAGCTCCATATAACAAGGCAGATATGAAAATATCTGCCTTTGTTTTAATGGCTTGTGTGACTCGCTAAATTCTTCTCCTAGGGGTGATTTCGATGGCTAAGGAAAAGTTCGAACGTAATAAGCCGCACGTCAACGTTGGTACCATTGGTCACGTTGACCACGGTAAAACCACGCTGACCGCTGCTCTGACCCGTGTCTGCTCCGAAGTTTTCGGTTCGGCCAAGGTTGACTTCGACAAGATCGACAGCGCCCCGGAAGAGAAAGCTCGCGGTATCACCATCAACACCGCTCACGTTGAGTACGATTCGGCCGTGCGTCACTACGCACACGTTGACTGCCCAGGTCACGCCGACTACGTAAAAAACATGATCACTGGTGCTGCTCAGATGGACGGCGCGATCCTGGTTTGCTCGGCCGCTGATGGTCCGATGCCGCAAACCCGTGAGCACATCCTGCTGTCCCGTCAGGTAGGCGTTCCGTACATCGTTGTCTTCCTGAACAAGGCTGACATGGTTGACGACGCTGAGCTGCTGGAACTGGTTGAGATGGAAGTGCGCGATCTGCTGAGCACTTACGATTTCCCAGGTGATGATACTCCAATCATCATCGGTTCGGCTCTGATGGCTCTGAACGGCCAAGACGACAACGAAATGGGCACCACTGCTGTCAAGAAGCTGGTGGAAACTCTGGATAGCTACATCCCAGAGCCAGAGCGTGCTATCGATAAGCCGTTCCTGATGCCGATCGAAGACGTGTTCTCGATCTCCGGTCGCGGTACTGTTGTGACTGGTCGTGTTGAGCGTGGCATCGTCCGTATCCAGGAAGAAGTTGAGATTGTCGGTCTGCGCGATACTCAGAAAACTACCTGCACCGGCGTTGAAATGTTCCGCAAGCTGCTCGACGAAGGTCGTGCTGGTGAGAACTGCGGCGTGCTGCTGCGCGGCACCAAGCGTGACGATGTTGAGCGTGGCCAGGTTCTGGTCAAGCCAGGTACCGTCAAGCCGCACACCAAGTTCACCGCAGAAGTTTACGTTCTGAGCAAGGAAGAGGGCGGCCGTCATACTCCGTTCTTCAAGGGCTACCGTCCACAGTTCTACTTCCGTACAACTGACGTGACTGGTAACTGCGAGCTGCCAGAAGGCGTTGAAATGGTAATGCCAGGTGACAACATTCAGATGACTGTTACCTTGATCAAGACCATCGCGATGGAAGACGGTCTGCGTTTCGCTATCCGTGAAGGCGGTCGTACCGTCGGCGCTGGCGTCGTAGCTAAAGTCATCGAGTAAACAGTTGTAATGTCTTTTTCGGGCCGGCATAATGGTCGGCCTGATTTTGTTTTAGGTCAGTAGCTCAATTGGCAGAGCGACGGTCTCCAAAACCGTAGGTTGGGGGTTCGATTCCCTCCTGACCTGCCAGATTCACTCAGTGTGTCTGGCTTTCTTTTCACAGGATCTTCATAGATGACTCCTAAAGCTGAAGCTCAAGGCTCTCGCTTCGATCTGCTCAAGTGGCTAGTGGTAGTCGCTTTGGTGGTTATTGGCGTTGTTGGCAATCAGTATTATTCTGCTTCGCCGATCCTGTACCGCGTACTTGCATTGCTTGCCATTGCTGCTGTTGCTGCCTTTGTAGGCCTGCAGACAGCCAAGGGCAAGTCTTTCTTTGTACTCGCTAAGGAAGCTCGCACCGAGATTCGTAAAGTCGTATGGCCGACTCGCCAAGAAACCACGCAGACCACGTTGATTGTTGTGGCTGTTGTTCTGGTAATGGCGTTGCTGTTGTGGGGGCTCGATTCCCTGCTCGGCTGGCTTGTTTCCTTGATTGTTGGCTAAGGGTGTCCCGTGGCTAAGCGTTGGTACGTTGTGCATGCTTACTCGGGTTACGAGAAGCATGTTATGCGCTCGCTGGTAGAGCGCGTAAAGCTGGCTGGCATGGAAGATGGCTTTGGCGAGATTCTGGTCCCCACTGAAGAAGTGGTTGAGATGCGTAATGGCCAGAAGCGCAAAAGTGAACGTAAGTTCTTTCCGGGCTACGTGCTGGTACAGATGGACATGAACGAAGGGACTTGGCACTTGGTCAAGGATACCCCTCGGGTGATGGGCTTCATTGGCGGTACCGCCGACAAGCCTGCGCCGATCACAGATAAAGAGGCAGAAGCGATTCTGCGTCGCGTCGCTGATGGTAGCGACAAGCCGAAGCCGAAGACACTGTTTGAACCAGGTGAGGTTGTACGCGTCACTGACGGTCCATTCGCTGATTTTAACGGCACGGTTGAAGAAGTTAACTACGAAAAGAGCCGGATCCAAGTCGCAGTGCTCATTTTCGGTCGCTCTACTCCGGTAGAGCTAGAGTTCAGTCAGGTCGAAAAGGTCTGATTGAGCAGGCATCCCAACCCCGCAGCCCAAGGCTGTGGGGTTTTGTCGTCACTGGGATAAACGCGCAAGTAACCGGGGAGCCTTTCGAGGCGTTCGAACCCGTAATTGGAGTGCCTCATGGCCAAGAAAATTACCGCTTACATCAAGCTGCAAGTGAAGGCCGCTCAGGCTAACCCAAGCCCACCTGTTGGTCCTGCCCTGGGTCAGCACGGCGTGAACATCATGGAATTCTGCAAGGCTTTCAACGCCCGTACTCAGGGTCTTGAGCCAGGTCTGCCGACTCCAGTGATCATCACTGTCTACAGCGACCGTAGCTTCACTTTCGAAACAAAAAGCACCCCAGCTTCGGTTCTGCTGAAGAAGGCTGCAGGTTTGACCAGCGGTTCCGCTCGTCCAAACACCGTTAAGGTTGGCACCGTTACCCGTGCTCAGCTGGAAGAAATCGCGAAAACCAAAAACGCGGATCTGACTGCAGCTGATATGGATGCAGCCGTGCGTACTATCGCCGGTTCTGCTCGTAGCATGGGCCTTAACGTGGAGGGTGTGTAATGGCTAAGCTGACCAAGCGTCAAAAGGCTATCGCCGGCAAAATCGAAGCAGGCAAGGCCTACAACTTTGTAGATGCCGCCGCTCTGCTGGCTGAGCTGTCGACTGTCAAGTTCAGCGAGTCGTTCGACGTTGCTGTAAACCTGGGCGTTGACCCACGTAAATCCGACCAGGTCGTTCGTAGCGCTACCGTGCTGCCACACGGCACTGGCAAGACCGTTCGTGTAGCTGTCTTCACCCAGGGCCCAGCAGCAGAAGCTGCTCTGGCTGCTGGTGCTGATCGCGTAGGCATGGACGATCTGGCTGCTGAAATGAAGGGCGGCGACCTGAACTATGACGTAGTGATCGCATCCCCGGATGCCATGCGCGTTGTAGGTCAGTTGGGTCAGATCCTCGGTCCACGTGGTCTGATGCCTAACCCTAAAGTCGGCACCGTAACGCCAGACGTAGCCACCGCGGTTAAAAACGCCAAGGCTGGTCAGGTTCGTTATCGCACCGACAAAAACGGCATCATCCATACTTCCGTTGGCAAGATCGGCTTCGACGCCGTCAAGCTGAAGGAAAACGTTGAAGCCCTGATCGCTGATCTGAAGCGTATCAAGCCAGCTTCTTCGAAAGGTATCTACGTCAAGCGCGTTACCCTGAGCACCACTATGGGCCCAGGTCTGGTCATCGATCAGAGCTCGCTCGACGCGTAAGACTCAGGTTGGCGCAAGTAATTGCGCCAATCGAAAAATTGGGGTCCCTGCCTGGCGGGGGCTGTCCAAGACCGTAGGCGACGCAAGTCTTAAACCACAAGCCTACGCAGATGGTGCTCCCGGTTCCTTACCGAATCAGACACCAAAACGACATTCGGTTTCGACCGGATGAAACGGTAACAAGCAGGAGTTAAACCCGTGGCAATTAAACTCGAAGACAAGAAGGCCATCGTCGCTGAAGTCAACGAGGCTGCCAAAGCTGCTCTGTCCGCTGTCGTGGCTGATGCCCGTGGCGTAACAGTAGGCGCTATGACCGGACTCCGTAAAGAGGCTCGTGAAGCTGGCGTTTACGTACGTGTTGTACGTAACACTCTGCTCAAGCGCGCTGTTGCTGACACTGAATACAGTGTCCTCAACGACGTGTTCACCGGCCCGACCTTGATCGCGTTCTCCACCCAACATCCTGGCGCTGCTGCCCGTTTGTTCAAGGAATTCGCCAAAGGTCAGGACAAGTTCGAGATTAAGGCAGCTGCGTTCGAGGGCAAGTTCCTCGCAGCTAACCAGATCGACGTACTGGCAACTCTGCCGACCCGTGACGAAGCAATTTCCCAGCTGATGAGCGTGATTCAAGGCGCAACCAGCAAATTGGCTCGTACTCTGGCGGCACTGCGCGACCAGAAAGAAGCTGCCGCAGCCTAAGGCTCGACACTCCTTTTCGCGTTTTTTGTTTATTTCGATGGTCGCGTAGGCCGTCCCCCAATCCAGGAATTTAGAGTCATGTCTATCTCTCAAAACGATATCCTCGAAGCCGTTGGCAACATGTCCGTAATGGAAGTTGTTGAGCTGATCAAAGCTTTCGAAGAAAAATTCGGTGTTACCGCTGCTGCTGCTTCCGCTGGTCCAGCTGTTGCTGCTGCCGTTGCTGAAGAGCAAACCGAATTCAACGTCATGCTGACCGAAGCTGGCGAGAAGAAAGTTAACGTGATCAAGGCAGTACGTGAACTGACCGGTCTGGGCCTGAAAGAAGCCAAGGCTGTAGTTGACGGCGCTCCTGCCATGGTTCTGGAAGCTGTTGCCAAAGACGCAGCTGACAAAGCCAAAGCAGTTCTGGAAGAAGCAGGCGCTAAAGTCGAGCTGAAGTAAGCATCGACTTTGCGTCTCCAGCCCGAGCGTTAAGCGACAGGCTGATGGCTGGTGGCTCTTGCCACCGGCCTTTTTCCGTTATTGGCAGCCGACTGGGTCGGTGCTGATCACGAGCTGTAACCACCCGATGTGGTGGCGCAAACCATGGGGTTTGCACGATTTTCTGGCTGCTCCCGTCGGGAGGGGCCAAACAAGCAGGTGACCAAGCTGGGGAACGCTGATGGCTTACTCATATACTGAGAAAAAACGTATCCGCAAGGACTTTAGCAAGTTGCCGGACGTCATGGATGTGCCGTACCTCCTGGCCATCCAGCTGGATTCGTATCGTGAATTCTTGCAAGCGGGAGCGACTAAAGATCAGTTCCGCGACGTGGGCCTGCATGCGGCCTTCAAATCCGTTTTCCCGATCATCAGCTACTCCGGCAATGCTGCGCTGGAGTACGTCGGTTATCGCCTGGGCGAACCGGCATTTGATGTCAAAGAATGCGTATTGCGCGGTGTTACTTACGCCGTACCTTTGCGGGTAAAAGTGCGCCTGATCATTTTCGACAAAGAATCGTCGAACAAAGCGATCAAGGACATCAAAGAGCAAGAAGTCTACATGGGTGAAATCCCCCTGATGACTGAGAACGGTACCTTCGTAATCAACGGTACCGAGCGTGTAATCGTTTCCCAGCTGCACCGTTCTCCGGGCGTGTTCTTCGACCACGACCGTGGCAAGACGCACAGCTCCGGCAAACTGCTTTACTCCGCGCGCATCATTCCTTACCGCGGTTCGTGGTTGGACTTCGAGTTCGACCCGAAAGACTGCGTATTCGTGCGTATCGACCGTCGTCGCAAGCTGCCTGCATCGGTACTGCTGCGCGCGCTCGGCTATACCACCGAAGAAGTGCTGGACGCGTTCTACACCACCAACGTTTTCCATGTGCAGGGTGAAAACCTCAGCCTGGAACTGGTGCCTCAGCGCCTGCGCGGTGAAATCGCTGTCCTCGATATCCAGGATGACAAAGGCAAGGTTATTGTCGAGCAGGGTCGCCGTATCACCGCTCGCCACATCAACCAGCTGGAAAAAGCCGGGATCAAAGAGCTGCAGGTGCCTCTGGACTACGTCCTGGGTCGCACCACGGCCAAGGTCATCGTGCATCCGGCCACCGGCGAAATCCTGGCAGAGTGCAACACCGAGCTGAACACCGAGATCCTGGCAAAAATCGCCAAGGCCCAGGTCGTTCGCATCGAGACGCTGTACACCAACGACATCGACTGCGGTCCGTTCATCTCCGACACGCTGAAGATCGACTCCACCGGCAACCAACTGGAAGCCCTGGTCGAGATCTATCGCATGATGCGTCCTGGCGAGCCGCCAACCAAGGATGCCGCCGAAACGCTGTTCAACAACCTGTTCTTCAGCCCTGAGCGCTATGACCTGTCTGCGGTCGGCCGGATGAAGTTCAACCGTCGTATCGGTCGTACCGAAATCGAAGGTTCGGGTGTATTGAACAAGGACGATATCGTTGCCGTCCTCAAGACCTTGGTCGACATCCGTAACGGCAAGGGCATCGTCGATGACATCGACCACCTGGGTAACCGTCGTGTTCGCTGTGTAGGCGAAATGGCCGAGAACCAGTTCCGTGTTGGCCTGGTGCGCGTAGAGCGTGCGGTCAAGGAACGTCTGTCGATGGCTGAAAGCGAAGGCCTGATGCCGCAAGACCTGATCAACGCCAAGCCTGTGGCTGCGGCGGTGAAGGAGTTCTTCGGTTCGAGCCAGCTGTCCCAGTTCATGGACCAGAACAACCCGCTGTCCGAGATCACCCACAAGCGTCGTGTCTCCGCACTCGGCCCGGGCGGTCTGACCCGTGAGCGTGCGGGCTTCGAAGTTCGTGACGTACACCCGACTCACTACGGTCGTGTATGCCCGATCGAAACGCCGGAAGGTCCGAACATCGGTCTGATCAACTCCCTGGCTGCCTATGCGCGCACCAACCAGTACGGCTTCCTCGAGAGCCCGTACCGTGTGGTGAAAGACGCTCTGGTCACCGACGAGATCGTGTTCCTGTCCGCCATCGAAGAAGCTGATCATGTGATCGCCCAGGCTTCGGCCACGATGAACGACAAGAAGGTCCTGGTCGACGAGCTGGTAGCTGTTCGTCACTTGAACGAGTTCACCGTCAAGGCGCCGGAAGACGTCACCTTGATGGACGTATCGCCGAAGCAGGTAGTTTCGGTTGCAGCGTCGCTGATCCCGTTCCTCGAGCACGACGACGCCAACCGTGCGTTGATGGGTTCGAACATGCAGCGCCAAGCTGTACCCACCCTGCGTGCCGACAAGCCGCTGGTAGGTACCGGCATGGAGCGCAACGTTGCCCGTGACTCCGGCGTTTGCGTCGTGGCTCGTCGTGGTGGCGTGATCGACTCCGTCGATGCCAGCCGTATCGTGGTTCGTGTTGCCGATGACGAAGTTGAAACTGGCGAAGCCGGTGTCGACATCTACAACCTGACCAAATACACCCGCTCCAACCAGAACACCTGCATCAACCAGCGTCCGCTGGTGAGCAAGGGTGATCGGGTTCAGCGCAGCGACATCATGGCCGACGGTCCGTCCACCGATATGGGTGAACTGGCGTTGGGTCAGAACATGCGCATCGCGTTCATGGCATGGAACGGCTTCAACTTCGAAGACTCCATCTGCCTGTCCGAGCGTGTGGTTCAGGAAGACCGCTTCACCACGATCCACATCCAGGAACTGACCTGTGTGGCCCGTGACACCAAGCTTGGCCCAGAGGAAATCACTGCGGACATCCCGAACGTGGGTGAAGCTGCACTGAACAAGCTGGACGAAGCCGGTATCGTTTACGTAGGTGCTGAAGTAGGCGCAGGCGACATCCTGGTGGGCAAGGTCACTCCGAAAGGCGAGACCCAGCTGACTCCGGAAGAAAAACTGCTGCGTGCCATCTTCGGTGAAAAAGCCAGCGACGTTAAAGACACCTCCCTGCGCGTGCCTACCGGCACCAAGGGTACCGTCATCGACGTACAAGTCTTCACTCGCGACGGCGTTGAGCGTGATGCTCGTGCACTGTCGATCGAGAAGACTCAACTCGACGAGATCCGCAAGGACCTGAACGAAGAGTTCCGTATCGTCGAAGGCGCAACTTTCGAGCGTCTGCGCTCCGCTCTGGTCGGCCACAAAGCCGAAGGCGGCGCCGGCCTGAAGAAAGGTCAGGAAATCACCGACGAAGTTCTCGACGGTCTTGAGCATGGCCAGTGGTTCAAACTGCGCATGGCTGAAGATGCTCTGAACGAGCAGCTCGAGAAGGCCCAGGCCTATATCGTTGATCGCCGCCGTCTGCTGGACGACAAGTTCGAAGACAAGAAGCGCAAACTGCAGCAGGGCGATGACCTGGCTCCAGGCGTGCTGAAAATCGTCAAGGTTTACCTGGCAATCCGTCGTCGCATCCAACCGGGCGACAAGATGGCCGGTCGTCACGGTAACAAAGGTGTGGTCTCCGTGATCATGCCGGTTGAAGACATGCCGCACGATGCCAATGGCACCCCGGTCGATGTGGTCCTCAACCCGTTGGGCGTACCTTCGCGTATGAACGTCGGTCAGATCCTTGAAACCCACCTGGGCCTCGCGGCCAAGGGCTTGGGCGAGAAGATCAACCGTATGATCGAAGAGCAGCGCAAGGTCGCTGACCTGCGTAAGTTCCTGCACGAGATCTACAACGAGATCGGCGGTCGCAACGAAGAGCTGGACACCTTCTCCGACCAGGAAATCCTGGATCTGGCGAAGAACCTGCGCGGCGGCGTTCCAATGGCTACTCCGGTGTTCGACGGTGCCAAGGAAAGCGAAATCAAGGCCATGCTGAAACTGGCAGATCTGCCAGAAAGCGGCCAGATGCAGCTGTTCGACGGCCGTACCGGCAACAAGTTCGAGCGCCCGGTTACCGTTGGCTACATGTACATGCTGAAGCTGAACCACTTGGTAGACGACAAGATGCACGCTCGTTCTACCGGTTCTTACAGCCTGGTTACCCAGCAGCCGCTGGGTGGTAAGGCGCAGTTCGGTGGTCAGCGTTTCGGGGAGATGGAGGTCTGGGCACTGGAAGCGTACGGTGCTGCATACACTCTGCAAGAAATGCTCACAGTGAAGTCGGACGATGTGAACGGCCGGACCAAGATGTACAAAAACATCGTGGACGGCGATCACCGTATGGAGCCGGGCATGCCCGAGTCTTTCAACGTGTTGATCAAGGAAATTCGTTCCCTCGGCATCGATATCGATCTGGAAACCGAATAACACGTGACGCGAATCGAGAGCGGGGCTGTTTTGCCCGCTCTCTGCTCCGCCAGGAGGAAAGGCCTTGAAAGACCTACTGAATTTGCTGAAAAACCAGGGTCAAGTCGAAGAGTTCGACGCCATCCGTATTGGATTGGCATCGCCTGAGATGATCCGTTCGTGGTCGTTCGGTGAAGTTAAAAAGCCGGAAACCATCAACTACCGTACGTTCAAACCTGAGCGTGACGGCCTGTTCTGCGCCAAGATCTTTGGCCCGGTCAAGGATTACGAGTGCCTGTGCGGTAAGTACAAGCGCTTGAAGCACCGTGGTGTGATCTGCGAGAAGTGCGGCGTTGAAGTCGCGCTGGCAAAAGTTCGTCGTGAGCGCATGGCGCACATCGAACTGGCCTCGCCAGTTGCCCACATCTGGTTCCTGAAGTCGCTGCCGTCCCGTATCGGCCTGCTGATGGACATGACCCTGCGTGATATCGAACGCGTTCTCTACTTCGAGAGCTACGTCGTTATCGATCCAGGCATGACCACCCTTGAAAAGGGTCAACTGCTCAACGACGAGCAGTACTTCGAAGCGCTGGAAGAGTTCGGCGACGATTTCGATGCCCGCATGGGTGCCGAAGCTGTCCGCGAACTGCTGCACGCTATCGACCTGGAACACGAGATTGGCCGTCTGCGCGAAGAGATTCCGCAAACCAACTCCGAAACCAAGATCAAGAAGCTGTCCAAGCGTCTGAAGTTGATGGAAGCCTTCCAGGGTTCCGGCAACCTGCCAGAGTGGATGGTGCTGACCGTTCTGCCGGTTCTGCCGCCAGACCTGCGTCCACTGGTTCCGCTCGATGGCGGTCGTTTCGCGACTTCCGATCTCAACGATCTGTATCGTCGAGTGATCAACCGTAACAACCGCTTGAAGCGTCTGCTCGATCTGTCCGCTCCGGACATCATCGTGCGCAACGAGAAGCGTATGTTGCAGGAAGCGGTCGACGCACTGCTCGACAACGGTCGTCGTGGCCGCGCTATCACCGGTTCCAACAAGCGTCCTCTGAAATCCCTGGCTGACATGATCAAGGGTAAGCAGGGTCGTTTCCGTCAGAACTTGCTCGGTAAGCGTGTTGACTACTCCGGTCGTTCGGTAATTACCGTAGGCCCGACCCTGCGTCTGCACCAGTGCGGTCTGCCAAAGAAAATGGCCCTGGAGCTGTTCAAGCCGTTCATTTTTGGCAAGCTGGAAATGCGTGGTCTTGCGACCACCATCAAAGCGGCCAAGAAAATGGTCGAGCGCGAGCTGCCAGAGGTCTGGGACGTTCTCGCTGAAGTGATTCGCGAACACCCGGTTCTCCTCAACCGTGCACCGACCCTTCACCGTCTGGGCATCCAGGCGTTTGAACCGGTACTGATCGAAGGTAAGGCTATCCAGCTGCACCCGCTGGTCTGTGCTGCGTACAACGCCGACTTCGACGGCGACCAGATGGCCGTGCACGTACCGCTGACACTGGAAGCCCAGTTGGAAGCGCGTGCGTTGATGATGTCGACCAACAACATCCTGTCGCCAGCCAACGGTGAGCCAATCATCGTTCCGTCGCAGGACGTTGTATTGGGTCTGTACTACATGACGCGTGAAGCGATCAACGCCAAGGGCGAAGGTCGTGTGTTCGCGGATCTGCAGGAAGTTGACCGTGTGTTCCGTGCCGGCGAAGCCGCACTGCACGCCAAGGTCAAGGTGCGGATCAATGAAACCGTGAACGATCGTGACGGTGGCAGCGTCAAGAACACTCGAATCGTCGACACCACTGTCGGCCGTGCGTTGTTGTTCCAGGTTGTTCCACCTGGTCTGTCTTACGACGTCGTCAACCAGCCGATGAAGAAGAAGGCGATCTCCAAGCTGATCAACCAGTGCTACCGCGTGGTTGGTCTGAAAGAGACCGTGATCTTCGCTGACCAGTTGATGTACACCGGTTTTGCCTATTCGACCATTTCCGGCGTTTCCATCGGTGTTAACGACTTCGTTATCCCGGATGAAAAAGCCCGCATCATCGGTGCTGCTACCGAAGAAGTGAAAGAGATCGAAAGTCAGTACGCCTCCGGCCTGGTAACCCAGGGCGAGAAGTACAACAAGGTGATCGACCTCTGGTCCAAGGCGAACGACGAAGTCTCCAAGGCGATGATGGCCAACCTCTCGAAAGAGAAAGTCATCGACCGTCATGGCAACGAAGTCGACCAGGAATCCTTCAACTCGATGTACATGATGGCCGACTCGGGCGCACGGGGTTCTGCTGCGCAGATCCGTCAGCTCGCCGGTATGCGTGGCCTGATGGCCAAGCCGGACGGCTCCATCATCGAGACCCCGATTACCGCGAACTTCCGTGAAGGCCTGAGCGTACTCCAGTACTTCATCTCCACTCACGGTGCTCGTAAGGGTCTTGCGGATACCGCGTTGAAAACGGCGAACTCCGGTTACCTGACGCGTCGTCTGGTAGACGTTGCCCAGGATCTGGTCGTGACCGAGATCGATTGCGGCACCGAACACGGCCTGGTAATGACTCCGCACATTGAAGGCGGTGACGTTGTAGAGCCGTTGGGTGAACGCGTATTGGGTCGTGTCATCGCCCGTGACGTATTCAAGCCAGGTACCGAGGACGTGATCGTTCCTGCGGGCACCCTGGTTGACGAGAAGTGGGTCGAGTTCATCGAGCTCAACAGCATCGACGAAGTGATCGTACGTTCGCCGATCAGTTGCGAAACTCGCTACGGCATCTGCGCCAAGTGCTACGGTCGCGACCTGGCACGTGGTCACCAGGTGAACATCGGTGAAGCGGTCGGCGTTATCGCTGCCCAGTCCATCGGTGAGCCGGGTACCCAGCTGACGATGCGTACGTTCCACATCGGTGGTGCGGCAAGCCGGACCTCCGCGGCCGACAGCGTTCAGGTGAAGAATGGCGGTACCGTCCGTCTGCACAACCTGAAGCACGTTGAGCGAGTGGATGGTCACCTGGTGGCTGTATCGCGTTCCGGTGAGCTGGCCATCGCTGACGACTTCGGTCGCGAGCGCGAGCGCTACAAGCTGCCGTACGGTGCTGTGATTTCGGTCAAGGAAGGTGACAAGGTCGACGCTGGCGCCATCGTGGCCAAGTGGGACCCGCACACTCACCCGATCGTTACCGAAATGAAGGGTACCGTGACCTACGTGGGCATGGAAGAAGGCATCACGATCAAGCGTCAGACCGACGAATTGACCGGTATGACCAACATTGAAGTACTCGATGCGAAAGATCGTCCAGCTGCCGGCAAGGACATCCGTCCTGCTGTGAAGATGGTCGACGACAATGGCAAGGATCTGTTGCTGCCAGGCACTGACGTAATCGCTCAGTACTTCCTGCCAGCCAACGCCCTGGTCGGTGTTGCGGACGGTGCGCGGATCGCGATCGGTGATGTTATCGCTCGTATCCCGCAGGAAACTTCGAAAACTCGCGACATCACCGGTGGTCTGCCGCGTGTTGCCGACTTGTTCGAAGCCCGTCGTCCGAAAGAAGCTTCGATTCTGGCTGAAGTCAGCGGCACCATCGCATTCGGTAAAGAGACCAAGGGCAAGCGTCGCCTGGTCATTACACCGAACGACGGTAGCGATCCGTACGAAGAGCTGATTCCGAAGTGGCGTCACCTGAACGTTTTCGAAGGCGAACAGGTAAACCGCGGCGAAGTTATCTCGGACGGTCCGAGCGATCCACACGACATCCTGCGTCTGCTGGGTGTGAGTGCGCTGGCCAAGTACATCGTGAACGAGATCCAGGACGTTTACCGTCTGCAAGGCGTGAAGATCAACGACAAGCACATCGAGACCATCCTGCGTCAGATGCTGCGTAAGGTCGAGATCGCTGAATCCGGCGACTCGAGTTTCATCAAGGGCGACCAGATGGAACTGACTCACGTACTGGTGGAAAACGAGCGCCTGGCGACCGAAGACAAGTTTGTCTCCAAGTTCACTCGCGTGCTGCTGGGTATCACCAAGGCGTCGTTGTCCACCGAATCGTTCATCTCGGCGGCTTCCTTCCAGGAAACCACCCGTGTGCTGACCGAAGCGGCGGTAACCGGCAAGCGCGATTACCTGCGCGGCCTGAAAGAAAACGTGGTCGTGGGTCGTCTGATCCCGGCCGGTACCGGTTTGGCCTATCACAGCGAACGCAAGCGTCGCCGTGATGCTGACAAGCCGTTGCGCGTAAGCGCCAGTGAAGTGGAAGCTGCACTGACCGAAGCACTGAACTCGAGTGGTAACTGAGTTCTGCGGTAATTGAGTGCCTGGCCCTGGTCACCCCGTTCGGCGGATCGAGACAAATTGTCGAGATCCGGCGGGCGGGGAGGTCGGGGCCTTGCCTTGACTGGGGACAAGATCCTCTTTAGACTCTTGATCCCCTAAATTTGGCGGGAATTCGTTCCTGCCATTTTGCTTTTCTTGTAAGACAATAGCGTCGCAAGACAACAGTGGAGCTAGTAGATGGCAACTATCAACCAGCTGGTACGTCAGCCGCGTAAGCGTATCGTCGAGAAATCCGACGTGCCTGCGCTGCAGAACTGCCCGCAACGTCGTGGCGTATGCACCCGTGTGTATACCACCACGCCGAAAAAACCTAACTCGGCACTGCGTAAAGTATGCCGTGTGCGTCTGACCAACGGTTTCGAGGTTTCCTCGTACATCGGCGGTGAAGGCCACAACCTGCAAGAACACAGCGTGGTACTGATCCGCGGCGGTCGTGTAAAAGACTTGCCAGGTGTTCGTTACCACACCGTTCGCGGCTCTTTGGATACTTCCGGCGTTAAAGGTCGTAACCAAGGTCGTTCGAAGTACGGTACCAAGCGTCCGAAATAATCGGCCGTTTTGCAGTTTTTAATTTTATTGAGTCGATAAGAGTAAGGTCGGGCACGCATCCGCTGTCCCGGGCTAACCTGAAGACCGTTTGAGGGCTTATCAATGCCAAGACGTCGCGTAGCAGCCAAACGTGAGATTCTGGACGATCCGAAATACGGAAGCCAGATTCTCGCCAAGTTCATGAACCACGTAATGGAAAGCGGCAAGAAAGCCGTTGCCGAGCGTATCGTTTATGGCGCACTGGACAAAGTTAAGGAACGCAAGAACAGCGATCCCCTGGAAATCTTCGAGAAAGCTCTCGACGCCATCGCTCCGCTGGTCGAAGTGAAGTCGCGCCGTGTAGGCGGTGCTACTTACCAGGTTCCGGTCGAAGTTCGTCCGTCCCGTCGTAACGCCCTGGCAATGCGCTGGTTGGTAGACTTCGCCCGCAAGCGCGGCGAGAAGTCCATGGCCCTGCGTTTGGCTGGCGAACTGTTGGACGCTGCTGAAGGTAAAGGTGCTGCAGTTAAGAAGCGTGAAGACGTGCACCGTATGGCTGAAGCCAACAAGGCTTTCTCGCACTACCGCTTCTAATTTTAGCGTCACTCAATTTGCGAGGGCTTTATGGCTCGTACTACACCGATTAACCGCTACCGTAACATCGGTATCGTCGCTCACGTGGATGCTGGTAAAACCACCACCACCGAGCGCGTCCTTTTTTACACCGGCAAAAGCCACAAGATGGGCGAGGTGCATGATGGCGCCGCGACCACCGACTGGATGGTGCAGGAGCAGGAGCGTGGTATTACCATTACTTCTGCTGCCATTACCGCTTTCTGGAAGGGTTCCGAGAAGCAGTACAAGGACGAGCACCGCTTCAACGTCATCGATACCCCGGGCCACGTTGACTTCACCATTGAAGTAGAACGTTCCCTGCGCGTACTCGACGGCGCTGTGGTTGTATTCTGCGGCACCTCGGGCGTTGAGCCTCAGTCGGAAACCGTATGGCGTCAAGCCAACAAATACGGCGTTCCACGTCTTGTTTATGTGAACAAGATGGACCGTGCTGGTGCCAACTTCCTGCGCGTGATCGGTCAGATCAAGCAGCGTCTGGGCCACACTCCGGTGCCTATTCAGCTGGCTATCGGTTCCGAAGACAACTTCCAGGGTCAGATCGATCTGATCAACATGCAAGCTGTCTACTGGAACGATGCTGACAAAGGCATGGTTCCTGTTCGCAAGGACATTCCTGCTGAATTGCTGGAAGAAGCCGAGAAGTGGCGTGGCAACATGGTTGAGGCTGCGGCCGAAGCCAACGAAGAACTGATGAACAAGTACCTCGAGGGCGAAGAGCTCACCAACGAGGAAATCAAGGCCGCTCTGCGCCAGCGTACTATCGCTGGTGAAATCGTCCTGGCTGTTTGCGGTTCTTCCTTCAAGAACAAGGGCGTTCCCCTGGTTCTCGACGCCGTTATCGACTTCCTGCCTGCGCCAACCGACATTCCTGCCATCAAGGGTACTGACCCGGATGACGAGACTATCGAGCTGGAGCGTCATGCCGACGACAGCGAGCCGTTCTCGGCTCTGGCGTTCAAGATCGCTACCGACCCATTCGTGGGTACCTTGACCTTTGTCCGTGTTTACTCGGGCGTGTTGAACTCCGGCGACGGCGTGATCAACTCTGTAAAAGGCAAGAAAGAGCGCGTAGGTCGTATGGTGCAAATGCACGCTAACGCCCGCGAAGAGATCAAGGAAGTGCGCGCTGGCGACATCGCGGCCTTGATCGGCATGAAGGACGTCACCACGGGTGAAACCTTGTGCAATGGCGACAAGCCAATCATCCTGGTTCGCATGGACTTCCCGGAGCCGGTTATTTCGGTTGCCGTTGAGCCTAAGACCAAGGATGACCAGGAAAAAATGGGTATCGCTCTGGGCAAGCTTGCTCAGGAAGACCCGTCTTTCCGCGTCAAGACTGATGAAGAGACTGGTCAGACGATCATCTCCGGCATGGGCGAGCTGCACCTGGACATCCTGGTTGACCGGATGCGCCGTGAGTTCAACGTCGAAGCCAACATCGGTAAGCCTCAGGTTTCCTATCGTGAGCGCATCACGAAGAACTGTGAAATCGAAGGCAAGTTCGTTCGCCAGTCCGGCGGTCGTGGTCAGTTCGGTCACTGCTGGATCCGTTTTGCACCGGCTGACGAAGGTCAGGAAGGTCTGCAATTCGTGAACGAAGTCGTAGGTGGTGTGGTTCCTAAGGAATACATCCCGGCGATCCAGAAGGGTATCGAAGAGCAGATGAAGAACGGCGTTGTTGCCGGCTATCCGCTGATCGGCCTGAAGGCAACTGTGTTTGATGGTTCTTACCACGACGTCGACTCCAACGAGATGGCGTTCAAGGTGGCTGCTTCCATGGCAACCAAGCAACTGGCCCAGAAGGGCGGTGGTGAGTTGCTCGAGCCGATCATGGCGGTAGAAGTCGTTACGCCTGAAGACTACATGGGTGATGTCATGGGCGACCTTAACCGTCGTCGTGGCATGATTCTGGGTATGGAAGATACGGTTTCCGGCAAGGTCATTCGTGCCGAGGTTCCGTTGGGTGAAATGTTCGGTTATGCAACCGACGTTCGTTCCATGTCTCAGGGTCGCGCAAGCTACTCTATGGAATTCAAAAAATACAATACAGCTCCGTCGCATATCGTCGAGACTGTTACCAAAAAGCAAGGCTGATTCAGCCCTTTAGGCAAGGAGTTAATTGTCGTGGCTAAAGAAAAATTTGATCGTTCCCTACCGCACGTCAACGTTGGCACCATTGGTCACGTTGACCACGGTAAAACCACTCTGACTGCGGCTCTGACTCGCGTCTGCTCCGAAGTTTTCGGTTCGGCCGTTGTTGCTTTCGACAAAATCGACAGCGCTCCGGAAGAAAAGGCTCGTGGTATCACCATCAACACCGCGCACGTTGAGTACAACTCTTCGATTCGTCACTACGCTCACGTTGACTGCCCAGGTCACGCTGACTACGTGAAGAACATGATCACTGGTGCTGCCCAGATGGACGGCGCGATCCTGGTTTGCTCGGCCGCTGATGGTCCGATGCCACAAACCCGTGAGCACATCCTGCTGTCCCGTCAGGTAGGCGTTCCGTACATCGTTGTCTTCCTGAACAAGGCTGACATGGTTGACGACGCTGAGCTGCTGGAACTGGTTGAGATGGAAGTGCGCGATCTGCTGAGCACTTACGACTTCCCAGGTGATGACACTCCAATCATCATCGGTTCGGCTCTGATGGCTCTGAACGGCCAGGACGACAACGAAATGGGTACCACCGCTGTCAAGCGTCTGGTAGAAACTCTGGACAGCTACATCCCAGAGCCAGTTCGTGTTATCGACAAGCCGTTCCTGATGCCAATCGAAGACGTGTTCTCGATCTCGGGCCGCGGTACTGTTGTGACCGGTCGTATCGAGCGCGGTATCGTCAAGGTTCAGGATTCACTGGAAATCGTAGGTCTGCGTGACACCACCGTCACCACCTGCACCGGTGTTGAAATGTTCCGTAAACTGCTCGACGAAGGTCGTGCTGGCGAGAACTGCGGCGTTCTGCTGCGTGGTACCAAGCGTGACGACGTTGAGCGTGGCCAGGTTCTGGTTAAGCCGGGTTCGGTCAAGCCGCACACCAAGTTCGAAGCTGAAGTGTATGTTCTGAGCAAAGAAGAAGGCGGTCGTCACACTCCGTTCTTCAAAGGCTACCGTCCACAGTTCTACTTCCGTACAACTGACGTGACTGGTAACTGCGAGCTGCCAGAAGGCGTTGAAATGGTAATGCCAGGCGACAACATCAAAATGGTTGTCACCCTGATCAAGACCATTGCAATGGAAGACGGTCTGCGTTTCGCTATCCGTGAAGGCGGTCGTACCGTCGGCGCTGGCGTCGTAGCCAAAATCATCGAGTAAGCTCTTTCTTGAGTAAGCTTTGATGAGTTGAAAAAGCCCCCGCCCAGCGGGGGCTTTTTTATTGGGTTGACACCTATCAGGGGCGTCTATAGAATTGCGCCTCCTTTTAACGGGCGTATTGCGCCCGGTGGGAATAGCAGCCGGAGTCTGAAATCCAATGCAAAATCAGCAAATCCGTATCAGGTTGAAGGCTTTTGACCATCGCCTGATCGACCAATCCACCCAGGAAATCGTGGAAACCGCGAAACGTACTGGTGCTCAAGTGCGTGGTCCAATTCCACTGCCTACCCGTAAAGAGCGGTTCACCGTTCTGGTCTCCCCGCACGTCAACAAAGACGCGCGTGACCAGTACGAGATCCGTACTCATAAGCGCGTTCTGGACATCGTCCAGCCAACGGATAAAACCGTTGATGCACTTATGAAGCTTGATCTTGCGGCCGGTGTGGAAGTGCAGATCAGCCTCGGCTAAGACTCGGTCTTAGTCGTGTAACGCTCTGAAATGGGCGGCCATAGCGGGTGAAAGCCCCGTACACTCATGAGGTTTACAACATGACTATTGGTGTAGTCGGTCGTAAATGCGGTATGACCCGTATTTTCACCGAAGAAGGTGTCTCCATTCCGGTCACGGTCATTGAGATCGAGCCGAATCGCGTCACCCAGTTCAAAACTGAAGAGACCGATGGCTATCGTGCAGTGCAAGTCACTGTCGGCGAGCGTCGCGCTTCGCGTGTAACAGCAGCTCAGGCTGGCCACTTCGCCAAGGCGAACGTTGCCGCTGGTCGTACCGTAATGGAATTCCGCCTTGAAGAAGGCGAGTACCAGGCCGGCGATCTGATTAACGCTGAAATCTTCGCCGCTGGCCAACTGGTTGATGTAACCGGTCAGTCCAAGGGTAAAGGCTTCCAGGGTACGATCAAGCGTTGGAACTTCCGCGGGCAAGATAACACCCACGGTAACTCCGTATCCCACCGCGTTCCAGGCTCTATCGGCCAGTGCCAGACTCCTGGTCGTGTATTCAAGGGCAAAAAAATGTCCGGTCATATGGGCGCTGAGCGCGTGACCGTGCAGTCCCTCGAAGTAGTGCGCGTGGACGCTGAACGCAATCTGTTGTTGGTCAAGGGCGCTGTTCCTGGCGCTACTGGCGGCAACTTGGTTGTACGTCCAGCAGCCAAGGCTCGCGGTTAAGGGGAAGCTGACATGCAATTAAATGTAAATGACGCTCAAGCGATCGAAGTTTCCGAACTGACATTTGGCGGCGAATTCAACGAGACGCTGGTTCACCAAGCAGTCGTGGCCTACATGGCCGGCGGCCGTCAAGGTAGCAAGCAGCAAAAGACCCGTTCCGACGTTTCCGGTGGCGGCAAGCGCCCGTGGCGTCAGAAAGGTACTGGCCGTGCTCGTGCCGGTACTATCCGTAGCCCAATCTGGCGTGGCGGCGGTACCACTTTCGCAGCTCGTCCTCAGGATCACTCCCAGAAGCTGAACAAGAAGATGTATCGCGCAGCAATGCGTTCCATCCTTGCTGAGCTGGTGCGTACTGATCGTCTGGTCGTGGTTCAGGACTTCGCTGTTGAAGCACCGAAAACCAAAGATCTGCTGAACAAGCTGAACGGCATGGGCCTGACTGACGTCCTGATCGTGTCTGACGCTGTTGATCAGAACCTGTACCTGGCTGCTCGCAACCTGCCACACGTCGACGTTCGTGACGTGCAAGGTTCCGATCCGGTCAGTCTGATCGCATACGACAAGGTGTTGATCACCGTGTCGGCCGTGAAGAAATTCGAGGAGCTGCTGGGATGAACCAGGAACGCGTATTTAAAGTTCTGCTTGGCCCGCACGTTTCCGAGAAGGCTACGGTTCTGGCAGACAAGAAAGGCCAGTTCGTTTTCAAGGTTGCTACCGACGCAACCAAGCTGGAAATCAAGAAGGCCGTCGAAAGCCTGTTCAGCGTGAAAGTAGAGCGCGTGACTACCCTGAACGTTCTGGGTAAAAGCAAGCGCACTGCTCGCGGTCTGGGCAAGCGTAATGACTGGAAGAAGGCAGTTATCTCCCTTCAGCCAGGCCAAGATCTCGATTTCAGCAGCAGTGCTGAGTAAGGAAGGGGTGCATCATGGCAATCGTTAAATGCAAACCGACTTCCCCTGGCCGCCGTTTTGTGGTCAAGGTGGTCAACCAGGAGCTGCATAAAGGCGCTCCTCACGCACCGCTGCTCGAGAAAAAATCGAAGTCTGGTGGTCGTAACAACAATGGCCGTATTACCACTCGTCACATCGGTGGTGGTCATAAGCAGCATTATCGTCTGGTCGACTTCCGTCGCAACGACAAGGATGGCATCGCTGCCACCGTCGAGCGTATCGAATACGATCCAAACCGTACTGCTCACATCGCTCTGCTGCTGTACGCAGATGGCGAGCGTCGCTACATCATCGCCCCTAAAGGCGTGAGTGCTGGCGACCAGCTGATCGCAGGTGCCCTGGCACCGATCAAGCCGGGCAACGCTCTGCAACTGCGTAACATTCCAGTTGGTAGCACCGTACACGGCATCGAATTGAAGCCAGGTAAAGGCGCACAGATCGCTCGTTCCGCTGGTGCTTCGGCTCAGCTGATCGCTCGTGAAGGTGTCTACGTGACCCTGCGTCTGCGTTCTGGTGAGATGCGTAAAGTACTGGCTGAATGCCGTGCGACCCTGGGCGAAGTCTCGAACTCCGAGCACAGCCTGCGTTCGTTGGGTAAAGCTGGTGCCAAGCGCTGGCGTGGCGTTCGCCCAACCGTTCGTGGTGTTGCCATGAACCCGGTTGACCACCCACATGGTGGTGGTGAAGGTCGTACCTCTGGTGGTCGTCATCCGGTATCGCCATGGGGCTTCCCGACTAAGGGCGCGAAGACTCGTGGTAATAAGCGTACCGACAAAATGATCGTCCGTCGTCGCAAGTAAATAGAGGGATACGACAGTGCCACGTTCTCTGAAAAAAGGTCCTTTTATTGATCTTCACCTACTGAAGAAGATCGAAGTGGCGGCGGAAAAGAACGATCGCAAACCAGTTAAGACCTGGTCGCGTCGTTCGATGATCCTGCCACAAATGGTCGGTTTGACCATCGCAGTACACAACGGTCGCCAACACGTCCCAGTTCTCGTGAACGAAGACATGGTCGGCCACAAACTGGGCGAGTTCGCCGGTACCCGCACATACCGTGGGCACGTGGCTGACAAGAAAGCCAAGCGTTAAGGGGTAAGGAAATGGAAGTAGCCGCTAAGTTGTCGGGCGCTCGAATCTCCGCCCAGAAAGCCCGCTTGGTCGCCGACCAGATCCGCGGGAAGAAGGTGGGCGAAGCGCTCAACCTGTTGGCTTTCAGCAGTAAGAAAGCCGCCGAGATCATGAAGAAAGTGCTGGAGTCGGCCGTAGCCAACGCCGAGCATAACGAAGGCGCAGACGTTGATGACCTGAAGGTCAGCACCGTTTTCGTCAACGAAGGGCGTTCGCTGAAGCGCATCATGCCACGTGCCAAAGGCCGTGCTGATCGCATCGTCAAGCGGTCTTGCCATATCACTGTCAAGGTTGCTGACAAGTAACGGAGTCGAAGAGATGGGTCAGAAAGTACATCCCATTGGCATTCGCCTGGGAATCGTCAAGGAGCACACCTCCGTCTGGTACGCAGACGGTCGGACTTATGCGGACTACTTGTTCGCTGATCTGAAGGTGCGTGAGTATCTCCAAGACAAACTAAAAAGCGCGTCCGTAAGCCGTATCGATATCCATCGTCCGGCGCAGACTGCACGTATCACCATCCACACCGCTCGTCCAGGTATCGTTATCGGGAAGAAAGGTGAAGATGTTGAGAAACTGCGTCAGGACCTGACCAAGCAAATGGGTGTGCCTGTGCACATCAATATCGAAGAGATCCGCAAGCCGGAGCTCGACGGTATGCTGGTTGCGCAGAGCGTAGCTCAGCAGCTGGAGCGTCGCGTAATGTTCCGTCGCGCTATGAAGCGCGCTGTACAGAACGCAATGCGCATTGGTGCCAAAGGCATCAAAATCCAAGTGAGCGGTCGTCTCGGCGGTGCTGAAATCGCACGTACTGAATGGTATCGCGAAGGTCGTGTGCCACTGCACACCCTGCGTGCCGACATCGACTATGCCAACTACGAAGCTCACACCACCTACGGTGTGATCGGTGTAAAGGTTTGGATCTTCAAAGGCGAAGTAATTGGTGGTCGCCAAGAAGAACTGAAGCCACAAGCACCAGCGCCTCGTAAAAAAGCTGCTAAGTAAGGGGTACGCCAAATGTTGCAACCAAAGCGTACGAAGTTCCGCAAGCAGATGACCGGTCACAACCGTGGCCTGGCATTGCGCGGTAGCAAAGTCAGCTTCGGCGAGTTCGCGCTGAAGTCTGTTGCTCGTGGTCGTCTCACCGCTCGTCAGATCGAGTCAGCGCGTCGTGCTCTGACCCGTCACGTAAAACGTGGCGGCAAGATCTGGATCCGTGTATTCCCGGACAAACCTGTCACCAAGAAGCCACTCGAAGTTCGGATGGGTAAAGGTAAGGGTAACGTGGAGTACTGGGTTGCCCAGATTCAGCCAGGCAAAGTCCTGTATGAAATCGAGGGTGTTTCTGAAGAGCTGGCGCGTGAGGCTTTCGCCCTGGCTGCTGCAAAGCTGCCGCTCGCCACCTCCTTTGTTAAACGGACGGTGATGTGATGAAAGCGAATGAACTTCGTGAAAAATCAGCACAGCAGCTGAACGAGCAACTGCTCGGCCTGCTGCGCGACCAGTTCAATCTGCGTATGCAGAAAGCAACTGGCCAGTTGGGGCAGTCTCATCTGCTCTCGCAAGTTAAGCGTGACATCGCTCGCGTGAAAACTGTGCTCAACCAGCAGGCAGGTAAGTAATCATGGCTGAAGCCGAAAAAACTGTCCGTACGCTGACTGGCCGTGTTGTCAGCGACAAGATGGACAAAACCATCACCGTTCTGATCGAGCGTCGCGTTAAGCACCCGATCTACGGTAAATACGTTAAGCGTTCGACTAAGCTGCACGCGCACGACGAAACCAATCAGTGCCACATCGGCGACAAAGTCACTATTCGTGAAACTCGTCCGATGGCCAAGACCAAGTCTTGGGCGCTGGTTGATGTTCTCGAACGCGCTGTGGAAGTCTAAGGGCTAGGGGTCGGAGAAATTATATGATTCAGACTCAATCCATGCTCGATGTGGCCGATAACAGCGGCGCTCGCCGTGTTATGTGCATCAAGGTGCTGGGTGGCTCCCATCGTCGTTACGCTGGTATCGGTGACATCATCAAAGTTACCGTCAAGGAAGCAATTCCTCGCGGTAAGGTGAAAAAAGGCCAAGTGATGACAGCTGTCGTAGTCCGCACTCGCCATGGCGTCCGTCGTGCTGACGGCTCCATCATCCGCTTTGATGGCAACGCTGCTGTTCTGTTGAACAACAAGCAAGAGCCGATCGGCACCCGTATCTTTGGGCCAGTGACCCGTGAGCTTCGTACTGAGAAGTTCATGAAGATCGTCTCGCTCGCCCCAGAAGTGCTGTAAGGAGATCCGACATGCAAAAGATTCGTCGTGACGACGAGATCATCGTGATCGCCGGCAAAGACAAAGGTAAGCGCGGTAAGGTGCTGAAGGTTCTTGCTGACAACCGTCTGGTTGTTGGTGGTCTGAACCTGGTCAAGCGTCATACCAAGCCTAACCCGATGTCGGGCGTACAGGGCGGTATCGTCGAGAAAGAAGCGCCACTGCACGCTTCCAACGTCGCCATCTTCAACGGCGAAACCAACAAGGCTGACCGCGTTGGTTTCAAAGTAGAAGACGGTAAGAAAATTCGTGTCTTCAAGTCGACCCAAAAAGCGGTTGATGCTTGAACACTGCTAGGTAGAAGACCATGGCACGACTAAAAGAGATTTACCGGAAGGAAATCGCACCGAAACTTAAGGAAGAACTTAAGCTTTCGAACGTGATGGAAGTTCCGCGCGTTACCAAAATCACCCTGAACATGGGTCTGGGCGAAGCGATCGGCGACAAAAAAGTCATCGAGCACGCTGTTGCCGACCTGGAAAAGATCACCGGTCAGAAAGTCGTTGTGACTTACGCTCGGAAATCCATCGCTGGCTTTAAAGTCCGTGAAGGTTGGCCGATCGGCGTCAAAGTGACCCTGCGCCGTGAGCGTATGTACGAGTTCCTGGATCGTCTGCTGTCGATCTCCCTGCCTCGGGTTCGCGACTTCCGCGGCCTGAATGCCAAGTCCTTCGATGGTCGTGGCAACTACAGCATGGGCGTTAAAGAGCAGATCATTTTCCCGGAAATCGATTACGACAAGATCGACGCTCTCCGCGGTCTGGACATTACCCTGACCACCACTGCTCGGACGGATGACGAAGGTCGCGCACTGCTGCGCGCTTTCAAATTCCCGTTCCGCAACTGATTGGAGTAGGAAAATGGCCAAGAAGAGCATGAAAAACCGTGAGCTGAAGCGTCAGCTCACCGTTGCCAAGTACGCCACCAAGCGTGCAGCGCTGAAAGCTATCATCGTTGATCTGAACGCAAGTCCAGAAGCGCGTTGGGAAGCTACCGTAGCCCTGCAGAAGCAGCCACGTGACGCAAGCGCCTCGCGCATGCGTAACCGCTGCCGCCTGACTGGTCGTCCGCACGGCGTGTACCGCAAGTTCGGCCTTGGCCGTAACATGCTGCGTCAAGCTGCAATGCGTGGTGACGTTCCAGGTCTGGTTAAAGCCAGCTGGTAAGCACTGTCAAAGTCGCGGCGTTCGGGATCGCAAGATCCTGACCGTCGGTGACCTTGAACATGAATCAAGCCCCTATTGGGGCTTGATTCATTTGTGGGGTGTGTCTAGAATACCCGGCTCGCCTGAGCCCGTGTTTTTATTGCACGGATGCGCTCGGCGACACGTACTAGCCGAAAGGCTAATTTTTTGTGTATTAGGAGCGTCTAGCCCATGAGTATGCAGGACCCGTTAGCGGACATGCTAACTCGTATCCGTAATGCCCAGATGGCTGAAAAGTCCGTCGTAAGCATGCCATCTTCTACTTTGAAGGTAGCTGTTGCCAAAGTCCTGAAGGACGAAGGTTACATTGCGGGTTATCAGATCAGCAGCGAAATCAAGCCACTGCTGTCCATCGAGCTGAAGTACTTCGAAGGCCGTCCGGTCATCGAGGAAGTGAAGCGCGTTAGCCGTCCAGGCCTGCGTCAGTACAAGTCCGTCGATGATCTGCCAAAAGTTCGTGGCGGTCTCGGTGTGTCTATCGTCTCCACCAACAAGGGTGTGATGACGGATCGTGCTGCGCGCGCTGCCGGTGTCGGCGGCGAAGTTCTTTGCACTGTGTTCTAAGGGGGGATAAGCATGTCACGCGTCGCTAAGAACCCCGTTAAGCTGCCAGCCGGTGTCGAAGTCAAATTCGCAGGCCAACAGCTTTCGGTGAAGGGTGCCAAGGGCACTCTGCAACTGAACATCCATTCGTCCGTTGAGATCGTTGAAGAAGCTGGTGAGCTGCGTTTCGCTGCTCGCAATGGCGATCAACAGACTCGCGCAATGGCTGGTACCACTCGTGCGTTGGTAAACAACATGGTCCAAGGCGTAAGCCAAGGCTTCGAGCGCAAGCTCCAGCTGGTCGGTGTTGGTTACAAAGCGCAAGCAAAAGGCACAGTGCTGAACCTGGCTCTTGGCTTCTCGCACCCAGTGGATTATGAACTGCCGGAAGGCATCACCGCTGAGACTCCTAGCCAGACCGATATCCTGATCAAGGGCATCGACAAGCAACTGGTAGGTCAAGTGGCCGCCGAGATCCGCGACTTCCGTCCACCAGAGCCGTACAAAGGCAAAGGTGTGCGCTACGCGGACGAAGTCGTCCGTCGTAAAGAAGCCAAGAAGAAGTAGGGCATAGCAAATGACCGACAAAAAAGTTACTCGACTGCGTCGCGCTCGCAAAGCACGCCTGAAAATGCACGAACTCGAAGTCGTGCGTCTCTGCGTGTTCCGCTCGTCGCAGCACATCTACGCCCAGGTCATTTCGGCCGACGGCAACAAAGTCCTGGCAAGTGCCTCGACTTTGGATAAAGAACTGCGTGATGGTGCCACTGGCAACATCGACGCGGCCACTAAGGTTGGCCAGCTGGTCGCTACGCGTGCTAAAGCCGCTGGCGTCTCGCAGGTGGCTTTCGACCGCTCTGGCTTCAAGTACCACGGTCGCGTCAAGGCGCTGGCTGATGCTGCTCGTGAAGCTGGGCTGGAGTTCTAAGTTATGTCAAATAACGACCAAAAGCGCGACGAAGGCTACATCGAGAAGCTGGTTCAAGTTAACCGCGTAGCCAAAACCGTTAAAGGCGGCCGTATCTTCACTTTCACTGCGTTGACCGTAGTGGGTGATGGTAAAGGCCGTGTTGGCTTCGGCCGTGGCAAGTCGCGTGAAGTGCCTGCTGCGATCCAGAAGGCAATGGAAGCTGCTCGCCGCAACATGATCCAGGTTGATCTGAACGGCACCACTCTGCAGTACGCAATGAAGTCCGCCCATGGCGCTTCGAAGGTGTACATGCAGCCTGCTTCTGAAGGTACCGGTATCATCGCTGGCGGCGCTATGCGTGCTGTCCTCGAAGTTGCTGGCGTTCAGAACGTTCTGGCCAAGTGCTACGGCTCGACTAACCCGGTAAACGTGGTTCACGCCACTTTCAAGGGTTTGAAAGCAATGCAGTCTCCTGAATCCATTGCCGCCAAGCGTGGCAAAAGCGTCAAGGAGATCTTCTGATCATGGCTACCGTAAAAGTTACGCTGATCAAAAGCATGACCGGCCGCATCCCTAACCACAAACTGTGCGTTAAGGGTCTGGGTCTGCGTCGCATCGGTCACACTGTAGAAGTCCTGGATACTCCCGAGAATCGCGGGATGATCAACAAGGCTTACTACATGCTGCGTGTCGAGGGTTAATCGATGAAACTCAATGATCTGAGTCCAGCGCCGGGTTCCCGTCGCGAAAAGCATCGTCCGGGCCGTGGTATCGGTAGTGGTTTGGGCAAGACCGGTGGCCGTGGCCACAAAGGTCAGACCTCCCGCTCCGGTGGCACCATTGCTCCAGGCTTTGAAGGCGGTCAACAGCCGCTGCATCGTCGCCTGCCGAAGTTCGGTTTCGTTTCCCTGAAAGCCATGGACCGCGCAGAAGTGCGTCTGTCCGAGCTGGCCAAAGTGGACGGCGACATCGTCACCGTGCAGTCCCTGAAGGATGCCAACGTGATCAACCAGAACGTTCAGCGTGTGAAAATCATGCTGTCGGGCGAAGTTGCTCGTGCTGTCACCATCGGAAAGGGAATCGGCGCCACCAAAGGTGCGCGTGCGGCTATCGAAGCAGCTGGCGGCAAGTTCGAGGAATAAATGGCTAAGCAAGGTGCTCTCTCTGCGCTCGGCAAAGGCGGTATGTCTGAACTCTGGGCTCGTCTGCGTTTTCTGTTCCTGGCGATTATCGTCTACCGAATAGGCGCACACATCCCGGTTCCAGGTATCAACCCGGACCGACTCGCGGACCTGTTTCGACAGAATGAGGGGACCATTCTTAGCTTGTTCAACATGTTTTCCGGCGGCGCGCTGGAGCGGATGAGCATCTTTGCACTGGGGATCATGCCGTACATTTCGGCATCGATCATCATGCAATTGATGAGCGCCGTCAGCCCGCAGCTGGAGCAGTTGAAGAAGGAAGGTGAAGCTGGCCGTCGCAAGATCAGCCAGTACACCCGCTACGGCACTGTCGTCCTCGCTCTCGTTCAAGCCATTGGCATGTCCATCGGCTTGGCGGGGCAGGGCGTTTCGTTCACTGCTGACTTCAGCTTTCATTTCGTTGCGGTAACCACTTTTGTGGCGGGCGCGATGTTCATGATGTGGCTGGGTGAGCAGATTACTGAGCGTGGTGTTGGCAACGGTATCTCGATGTTGATCTTCGCAGGTATCGTCGCCGGTCTTCCGAGAGCGATCGGGCAGTCTTTCGAGTCTGCGCGTCAGGGTGATATCAACATTTTCGCCCTGGTTGCCATCGGTCTGCTGGCAGTAGCGATTATCGGTTTCGTGGTGTTCATTGAGCGTGGCCAGCGTCGTATTGCTGTTCACTACGCCAAGCGTCAGCAGGGCCGCAAGGTATTTGCTGCGCAGACTAGCCACTTGCCGTTGAAGGTGAACATGGCCGGCGTAATTCCGGCTATTTTCGCGAGCAGCATCCTGCTGTTCCCGGCTTCGTTGGGTGCCTGGTTCGGCCAGTCTGAAGGTATGGGCTGGTTGCAGGACATCTCGCAGTCGATCGCTCCTGGTCAGCCGTTGAATATTCTGCTGTTTAGTGCAGGGATTATTTTCTTCTGCTTCTTCTATACGGCGTTGATGTTCAATCCGAAAGACGTAGCGGAAAACCTGAAGAAGTCCGGTGCCTTTATTCCGGGCATCCGTCCAGGTGAGCAGTCTGCGCGCTACATTGATGGCGTTCTGACTCGCTTGACCATGTTCGGTGCTCTTTACATGACGGCCGTCTGTCTGTTGCCCCAGTTCCTGGTGGTTGCGGCAAACGTACCGTTCTACCTTGGCGGGACCTCGTTGCTGATCGTGGTCGTGGTTGTGATGGACTTCATGTCCCAAGTACAATCGCACCTCGTTTCGCACCAGTACGAATCCCTGATGAAGAAAGCCAACCTGAAGGGCTACGGCAGCGGCATGTTGCGCTGAGTAGCGTCCATAAGGTTCGAGGAGTTGGTGATGAAAGTTCGTGCATCGGTGAAAAAGCTGTGCCGTAACTGCAAGATTATTCGCCGCGAAGGTGTTGTTCGGGTAATTTGCAGCGCGGAACCGCGTCACAAACAGCGCCAAGGCTGAGTGTGATTGTGCTTTAAGCCCGGCAGCTAGTGCGCTGCCGGGTTGATTATTTGTTATTACAGCGATATTATCTCGCGCCCTATTTCTTGGCTTCCGGGGCGTAGGTAGCTGTCAATTGGAGTCCCACTGAATGGCCCGTATTGCAGGCGTCAACATTCCAGATAACAAGCATACTGTTATCTCGCTGACCTACATCTATGGTGTTGGTCGCACTACTGCACAGAAAATTTGTGCAGTGACTGGGGTCAACCCAGCGGCAAAGATCAAAGATCTGAGCGACGAGCAGATTGAACAGCTGCGTGGCGAAGTGGCGAAGTTCACCACTGAAGGTGACCTGCGTCGCGAAATCAACATGAAAATCAAGCGCTTGATGGACCTCGGTTGCTATCGCGGTCTGCGTCATCGTCGTGGTCTGCCAGTACGCGGTCAGCGTACCAAGACCAACGCGCGTACCCGTAAAGGTCCGCGTAAGCCGATCCGCAAGTAATCGCCCCAGCGAATCGACAGGAATTTAATCATGGCAAAACCTGCTGCTCGTCCTCGTAAAAAAGTTAAAAAGACAGTGGTTGATGGCATCGCCCACATCCATGCTTCTTTTAACAACACCATCGTGACCATTACCGACCGTCAAGGTAACGCTCTTTCCTGGGCTACCTCCGGTGGTTCGGGTTTCCGCGGTTCCCGCAAGTCCACCCCGTTCGCTGCTCAAGTAGCTGCTGAGCGTGCTGGTCAAGCTGCGCTGGAATACGGCCTGAAAAACCTCGACGTCAACGTCAAGGGTCCAGGTCCAGGTCGTGAATCCGCAGTCCGCGCTTTGAACGGCTGTGGCTACAAGATCGCCAGCATCACCGACGTGACGCCAATCCCGCACAACGGGTGCCGTCCGCCGAAGAAGCGCCGCGTGTAATCCAGGAGATTGTAAAGAATGGCTCGTTACATTGGTCCAAAATGCAAACTCGCTCGTCGCGAAGGCACCGATCTTTTTCTGAAGAGCGGCGTGCGCGCGATCGAATCGAAGTGCAACATTGAAGCAGCACCTGGTATCCACGGCCAACGCCGCGGTCGCCAGTCCGACTACGGCACCCAACTGCGTGAAAAGCAGAAGGTCCGTCGTATCTACGGCGTTCTCGAGCGTCAATTCAGCGGCTACTACAAAGAAGCTGCTGGCAAGAAAGGCGCAACCGGCGAAAACCTGTTGCAACTGCTCGAATGCCGCCTGGACAACGTTGTATACCGTATGGGTTTCGGTTCTACTCGTGCCGAATCTCGTCAGCTGGTATCGCACAAGTCGATCAGCGTTAACGGTCAGACCGTAAACGTTCCGTCCTACCAGGTTCGTGCTGGTGACGTGGTTGCTGTTCGCGAGAAAGCAAAGAACCAACTTCGCATTGTCCAAGCTCTCGATCTGTGTGCCCAACGTGGCCGCGTAGAATGGGTAGAAGTAGACACTGAGAAGAAGTCGGGCGTTTTCAAGAACGTTCCTGCTCGCAGTGATCTGTCCGCCGACATCAACGAAAGCCTGATTGTCGAGCTCTACTCCAAGTAAGGGCTAGAAAATAGGTGCATCCATGCAGATTTCGGTAAATGAGTTCCTGACACCCCGCCATATTGATGTGCAGGTTGTCAGTCCAACCCGCGCCAAGATCACACTCGAGCCTCTCGAGCGTGGTTTCGGCCACACCCTGGGCAACGCGCTGCGCCGCATCCTGTTGTCCTCAATGCCCGGCTGTGCAGTAGTCGAGGCCGAGATTGACGGTGTGCTCCACGAGTACAGCGCCATCGAAGGTGTACAGGAAGACGTAATTGAAATCCTGTTGAACCTTAAAGGTCTGGCTATCAAGCTGCACGGTCGTGACGAAGTTACGCTGACCTTGTCGAAGAAGGGTTCGGGGGTGGTTACCGCTGCCGATATTCAGCTGGATCATGATGTCGAGATCGTTAACCCCGATCACGTAATCGCTAACCTGGCGTCTAACGGCGCCCTGAACATGAAGCTCACCGTAGCTCGTGGTCGTGGTTATGAACCGGCAGACTCGCGTCAGAGCGATGAAGACGAAAGCCGCAGCATCGGTCGCTTGCAGCTTGACTCTTCGTTCAGCCCAGTTCGCCGTATCGCATACGTGGTGGAAAACGCCCGTGTCGAACAGCGTACCAACCTGGACAAGCTGGTTATTGATCTGGAAACCAACGGTACCCTGGATCCTGAAGAGGCTATCCGCCGTGCTGCAACCATCCTGCAACAGCAGTTGGCTGCGTTCGTCGACCTCAAAGGTGACAGTGAGCCAGTGGTTGTCGAGCAGGAAGACGAGATCGATCCGATCCTGCTTCGCCCGGTTGACGATCTGGAACTGACTGTACGTTCGGCTAACTGCCTTAAGGCGGAAAACATCTACTACATCGGCGACCTGATTCAGCGTACCGAAGTAGAGCTGTTGAAGACTCCGAACCTTGGCAAGAAATCCTTGACTGAAATCAAGGACGTTCTGGCCTCCCGCGGTCTGTCCCTCGGCATGCGCCTCGACAACTGGCCGCCTGCAAGTCTTAAGAAGGACGACAAGGCGACTGCCTGATCGTCGTAATCACCGAACGTTGTGTTTGGTAAGGAATGAACCATGCGTCATCGTAAAAGTGGTCGTCACCTGAGCCGCACCAGCTCGCACCGCAAGGCCATGTTCCAAAACATGGCGGTGTCGCTGTTCGAGCACGAGCTGATCAAAACTACACTGCCGAAAGCCAAAGAACTGCGTCGCGTTGCTGAGCCGCTGATCACTCTGGCCAAGACAGATAGCCTGGCTAACCGCCGTCTGGCTTTCGACCGTACTCGTTCGAAAGCTATCGTTGGTAAGCTCTTCAACGACCTGGGCAAGCGTTACGCTACCCGTGAGGGTGGCTACCTGCGCATCCTCAAGTGCGGTTTCCGCGCTGGCGACAACGCGCCTATGGCGTACGTCGAGTTGGTTGATCGTGCTACCAGCGGTGAAGCTGTATCCGCTGAGTAAGTCGGCAACATACAAAAAACCGGGCCTTGTGCCCGGTTTTTTGTTGCCTGAAGGAAAGCAGGCAAGCCGTTTCGACTGGCTTGGCTATTGGCAAGTATTCAGCGTTAGATAATGACTATCGATGTCCATGATTTAATGAATTTGGATACTGTCATTAATATGATCAATACTCCTTTCCAGCCGATTAGCCGGCAGTTCGAAGACCGACCTAGGAAGATTGAGCATGAGCCAGATCAAAACGCTTACGACCGCCAGCGGCGCTCCTGTCGCCGATAACCAGAACTCTCGTTCCGCCGGCCCGCGCGGCCCGCTGCTGCTCGACGACTTTCACTTGATCGAGAAGCTTGCTCACTTCAACCGCGAAAACATCCCTGAACGTCGCGTGCATGCCAAAGGCTCGGGCGCCTACGGTACATTCACCGTCACCCAGGACATCACTCAGTACACCAGCGCCAAGTTGTTCGAGTCGATCGGCAAGCAGACGCCAACCTTCCTGCGGTTCTCTACCGTGGGTGGTGAACGTGGTTCGGCCGACACTGAACGCGACCCGCGCGGCTTCGCCCTGAAGTTCTACACCGAGGAAGGCAACTGGGACATCGTTGGCAACAACACGCCGGTATTCTTCATTCGTGATCCGTTGAAGTTTCCAGACTTCATCCACACCCAGAAACGTCTGCCGCAAAGCAACCTGAAAAGCGCCCAGGCGATGTGGGATTTCTGGTCGCATTCGCCTGAGGCGTTGCACCAGGTCACCATTCTGTTCTCCGATCGCGGTATTCCGGATGGCTACCGTCACATGCACGGCTTCGGCAGTCACACCTACAGCCTGATCAACGCGCAGGGTGAGCGCCACTGGGTGAAGTGGCACTACAAGACCCAGCAAGGGATCAAGAACCTCGCGCCGGCAGAGGCAGCACGCCTGGCGGGTACCGACCCGGATTACGCCCAGCGTGACTTGTTCGGTGCCATCGAGCGCGGTGACTTCCCGAAATGGAGCGTTTGCATCCAGGTCATGACCGAAGCCCAGGCCGCAGCCCATTACGAGAATCCGTTTGACGTCACCAAGACCTGGTCGCAGAAAGAGTTTCCGCTGATCGAAGTCGGTGTGCTCGAGCTCAACCGTAACCCGCTGAATTACTTTGCCGAAGTCGAGCAAGCGGCATTTGGCCCTAGCAACATGGTGCCAGGGGTTGGCCTCTCGCCGGACCGCATGCTGCAGGGACGTGTCTTCGCCTACGCGGATGCGCACCGCTACCGTGTGGGCACCAATCACCAGCAATTGCCGGTGAATGCGCCGCGCAGCCCGGTCAATACCTACCAGCGCGACGGCGCCATGGCGTTTGGCAGCAATGGCGGGGCGGCACCAAACTACGAGCCTAACAGCTACGTGGAGGCACCGAAGCAGGCACCGCGTTACGCAGAACCAGCACTGGCCCTCAGTGGCGCGGCGGACCGTTACGACCATCGCGAAGACACCGACTACTACAGCCATGCCGGAGCGCTGTTCCGCTTGATGAGCGACGAGCAGAAGGCGCTGTTGATCAGCAACATCGCCGGCGCAATGGGAGGCGTGTCGGCAGATGTGGTTGACCGTCAGTTGCAGCATTTCTTCAAGGCCGATGTTGCCTATGGAGAGGGCATCGCAAAAGCCTTGGGTGTAGCGCTTAACTAAGTCTAAACGAGAAGCAGAACCGCCCTCATTAGGGCGGTTTTTGCGTTATTTAACCTGGTTTTCTCGGATTTTCTTCGCTTTTGTTGCGTTGAGCCAGTGACCTTGCGGTCAGCTTGGTTCAAACTACAGCCTTTAAAAGCTTGTGGAGATGTAGGGCGATGCAAGGTCACCCAGACGTAATCGATTACCTCAACACGTTGCTGACAGGCGAACTGGCAGCTCGTGATCAATATTTCATCCATTCGCGGATGTACGAGGATTGGGGTTTTACCGAGCTCTACGAACGTATCAACCACGAGATGGAAGAAGAGACCCAGCACGCCGATGCGCTGATGCGTCGGATCCTGATGCTCGAAGGCACGCCACGCATGCGCGCCGATGACCTCGACGTCGGTACCACGGTGCCCGATATGCTCGCCGCCGACCTGCGCCTGGAATACAAAGTCCGCGCTGCGCTGTGCAAAGGCATCGAGCTCTGCGAACAGCACAACGACTACGTGACCCGCGAGATCCTGCGGATCCAGCTCGCCGACACCGAAGAAGACCACACCTACTGGCTGGAGAAGCAGTTGGGTCTGATCAAGCTGATCGGGTTGGAAAACTACTTGCAATCGCAGTTCTGATTGCTGGGAAAGGGAACGCAGAGCGTCCCAAGCTGCATTCCCACGCAGAGCGTGGGAACGATCAAGCCCCTGTCATCGGTGAGATGACAGGGGCTTTTTCGTGCTCGGGTGAAATCAGTCCCGATCACGTTCCAGCAGCGGCTTGAGGTAGTAGCCGGTGTAGGACTGCTTCATCTCGGCCACTTGTTCCGGCGTCCCTACGGCGATGATCTGGCCACCCTTGGAGCCGCCTTCCGGCCCCAGGTCCACCAACCAGTCAGCGGTCTTGATCACGTCCAGGTTGTGTTCGATCACCACCACGGTGTTGCCGTGGTCACGAAGGCGGTGCAGCACGTCGAGCAATTGCTGGATATCGGCGAAGTGCAGGCCTGTGGTCGGCTCGTCGAGGATATACAGGGTCTTGCCGGTGTCGCGCTTGGACAGCTCGCGGGACAACTTGACCCGCTGGGCTTCACCGCCGGACAGCGTGGTTGCCGACTGCCCCAGCTTGATATACGACAGGCCGACATCCATCAGCGTCTGGAGCTTGCGCGCCAGGGCCGGCACCGCGTCGAAGAACACCCGGGCCTCCTCGATGGTCATCTCGAGGGTTTCGTGGATGTTCTTGCCCTTGTATTTGATCTCCAGGGTCTCGCGATTGTAGCGCTTGCTCTTGCACACATCGCACGGCACGTAGATGTCTGGCAGGAAGTGCATTTCCACCTTGATCAGGCCATCGCCCTGGCAGGCTTCGCAGCGCCCGCCCTTGACGTTGAACGAGAAACGCCCTGGGCCGTAGCCACGCGAACGGGACTCCGGCACGCCGGCGAACAGTTCGCGGATCGGTGTGAACAGCCCGGTATAGGTCGCCGGGTTCGAACGCGGGGTGCGGCCAATCGGGCTCTGGTCGATGTCGACCACCTTGTCCAGGTGCTCCAGGCCCTTGATGCTGTCGTGGGCGGCCGCTTCCAGGGTGGTGGCGCCGTTCAGGGCCGTGGCGCTGAGGGGGAACAGGGTGTTGTTGATCAGCGTCGACTTGCCGGAGCCGGACACGCCGGTAACGCAGGTCAGCAGGCCGATCGGGATTTCCAGGTCGACGTTGCGCAAATTGTTGCCGCGAGCACCCTTGAGGGTCAGCGACAACTTCTTGTTGCGCGGCGTACGTTTGGCCGGGACCTTGATCTTGACCCGACCCGACAGGTATTTGCCCGTCAACGAGTCAGGGTGCGCCATGACTTCGGCAGCGGTGCCCTGGGCGACGATATGCCCGCCATGCACGCCCGCGCCCGGGCCGATGTCGACCACGTAGTCGGCCAGGCGGATGGCGTCCTCGTCGTGCTCGACCACGATCACCGTGTTGCCGATGTCCCGCAGGTGCTTCAGGGTCCCGAGCAACCGGTCGTTATCCCGTTGGTGCAGGCCGATGGATGGCTCGTCGAGGATGTACATCACCCCCACCAGGCCGGCGCCGATCTGGCTGGCGAGGCGGATACGCTGGGCTTCGCCGCCGGACAGGGTGTCGGCGCTGCGATCGAGGGTCAGGTAATCCAGGCCGACGTTCACCAGGAACTGCAGGCGCTCGCGGATTTCCTTGAGGATCTTGTCAGCGATTTCGCCCCGACGGCCGGTGAGCTTCAAACCGCCGAAATAATCGGTGGCGTCGCCAATCGGCAGGTTGGTCACCGCCGGCAGCGTTTTCTCGCCGACCCATACATGCCGCGCTTCGCGACGTAGACGGGTGCCACGGCAATCCGGGCAGGGCTGGGTGCTGAGGAACTTGGCCAGTTCTTCGCGCACGCTGGCCGATTCGGTCTCGCGGTAGCGTCGCTCCAGGTTCGGCACGATGCCCTCGAACGGGTGTGAGCGCTTGACGATATCGCCGCGGTCGTTGAGGTATTTGAAGTCGACATTCTGCGAGCCGCTGCCCTGCAGGATGAATTTCTGCTGGTCAGCGGGCAACTCGTTGAACGGCATGTCCAGGCTGAACTTGTAATGAGCTGCCAGCGAACCGAGCATCTGGAAGTAATAGACGTTGCGCCTGTCCCAGCCGCGAATCGCGCCTTCGGCCAGGGTCAGCTCGCCATTGACCAGCCGCTTGGTGTCGAAGAACTGCTTGACCCCCAGGCCGTCGCAGGTCGGGCAGGCGCCAGCCGGGTTGTTGAAGGAGAACAGCTTGGGTTCCAGCTCGCTGATGGCGTGGCCGCAGATCGGGCAGGCGAAGCGCGCGGAGAAAATGATTTCCTCGCCAGGCTCGTCGTCCATCGGCGCGACCAGGGCGATGCCGTCGGCCAGTTTCAGCGCCGTCTCGAAGGACTCGGCCAGCCGCTGTTGCAGGTCGGCCCGGACCTTGAAGCGGTCGACCACTACATCGATCGAATGCTTCTTCTGCTTATCCAGCTTCGGCAATTCGTCCAGTTCGCACAGTTTGCCGTTGACCCGGGCCCGCACGAAGCCCTGGGCGCGCAGTTCTTCGAAAACCATCAGGTGTTCGCCCTTGCGCTCGCGAATCACTGGCGCCAGCAGCATCAGCTTGCTGCCTTCCGGCTGGGCCAGCACCAGGTCGACCATCTGGCTGACGGTCTGGGCTTCCAGGGGAATATCGTGATCGGGGCAGCGGGGAATGCCGACCCGCGCATACAGCAAACGCAGGTAGTCGTAGATCTCGGTGATGGTGCCGACCGTCGACCGGGGGTTATGGGAGGTCGACTTCTGTTCGATGGAAATGGCCGGCGACAGGCCTTCGATGGTGTCGACGTCGGGTTTTTCCATCATCGACAGGAACTGCCGGGCGTAGGCCGACAGCGATTCGACATAGCGTCGCTGGCCTTCAGCGTACAACGTGTCGAAGGCCAGGGATGATTTGCCGGATCCGGACAGGCCGGTGATGACGATCAGCTTGTCCCGTGGCAGGGTCAGGTCGATGTTCTTCAGGTTGTGGGTACGGGCCCCACGAATCAGGATCTTGTCCAAAGTGGCCTCGCTCGGCGGGCGTCGAAAACGTAGGAGTATACGGGCAAATACTGGATGGATGCACACTATCGAAGGTGCGATTGCAGCCATACATGAAGACTGCGCGGCAAACAGTCGCCATATACCCTCTCAATCGATGGGACTGGTAGAATCGCCGCCGGTTCACATGAGGTTTTTCCATGCAAGATCCCCACAGCGAACGCATGAGTAGTGGCGAGACACGCGCAGCAAGCGGTCTGGCCCTGGTGTTCGCCTTCCGTATGCTGGGCATGTTCATGGTGTTGCCGGTGCTGGCGACCTATGGCATGGACCTGGCTGGCGCGACCCCGGCCCTCATCGGGTTGGCGATTGGCGCTTATGGCCTGACCCAGGCGATCTTCCAGATCCCGTTCGGGGTCATTTCCGACCGCATCGGCCGGCGTCCGGTCATCTACCTGGGGCTGATCGTCTTCGCCCTTGGCAGTGTGCTGGCGGCCAATGCCGACTCGATCTGGGGCGTGATCGCCGGACGCATCCTACAGGGCGCCGGGGCTATTTCCGCGGCTGTCATGGCGCTGCTGTCAGACTTGACCCGCGAACAACATCGGACCAAGGCCATGGCCATGATCGGCATGACCATTGGTCTGTCGTTCGCCGTGGCCATGGTGGTAGGTCCCTTGCTGACCCGTGCCTTTGGCTTGTCGGGCCTGTTCCTGGCGACCGGCGCCATGGCGCTGGTAGGCATCCTGATCGTGGCGTTCATGGTGCCGCACGCCACCGGGCCGTTGCAGCACCGGGAGTCCGGGGTGGCGCGCCAGGCATTGATCCCGACGCTCAAGCACCCGGACCTGTTGCGCCTGGACCTGGGCATTTTCGTGCTCCACGCCATGCTGATGTCCAGCTTCGTGGCCCTGCCGCTGGCCCTGGTCCAGAAGGCCGGCCTGCCCAAGGAGCAGCACTGGTGGGTCTACCTGACGGCGCTGCTGATTTCGTTCTTCGCCATGATTCCGTTCATCATCTATGGCGAGAAGCGACGCAAAATGAAACGAGTTTTGCTCGGCGCCGTCATGACGTTGATGCTCACTGAGCTATTCTTCTGGCAGTTCGGCGATAGCTTGCGGGCGCTGGTGATCGGCACGGTGGTGTTCTTTACCGCGTTCAATCTGCTGGAAGCATCGCTGCCGTCGTTGATCAGCAAGGTTTCACCGGCGGGCGGCAAGGGCACGGCGATGGGGGTCTATTCCACCAGTCAGTTCCTGGGTTCGGCGTTGGGCGGGATCCTCGGCGGCTGGCTGTTCCAGCATGGCGGTTTGTCGGTTGTGTTCCTGGGTTGTGCCGCGCTGGCTGCACTTTGGTTCGCCTTTGCTGTTACCATGCGCGAACCTCCCTATGTGACGAGCCTGCGCTTGCCCTTATCGCCCGAGGCGATTCGTGAGGCTGGCCTGACCGAGCGTCTGAAGGCCGTCGTTGGAGTAACCGATGCAGTGGTGGTCGCCGACGAGGCGGCCGTGTATATCAAACTCGACACCGAATTATTGGATCGCGCGACGCTCGAGCGCCTGGTGAACAACCCGGCCCCGACCACGTGCGAAGCCTAGGAGAACGTTATGGCCCGTGGGGTTAACAAAGTCATATTGGTCGGTACTTGCGGCCAGGATCCCGAAGTTCGCTACCTGCCGAACGGCAACGCCGTGACCAACCTGAGTCTGGCGACCAGCGAACAGTGGACCGACAAGCAGACCGGCCAGAAGGTCGAGAAGACCGAATGGCACCGCGTGTCGATGTTCGGCAAAGTGGCTGAGATCGCCGGCGAATACCTGCGCAAGGGTTCGCAGGTGTACATCGAAGGCAAGCTGCAGACCCGCGAGTGGGAAAAAGACGGCATCAAGCGCTACACCACTGAAATCGTGGTCGACATGCAAGGCACCATGCAACTGCTGGGCGGCCGTCCACAAGGCGACCAGCAACAAGGTGGCAACAACTACCAGCAGTCGGCTCCGGCCCCGCGTCAGCAGGCGCCTCGTCCGCAGTCGGCGCCACAGCCACAACGCGAACGCCCGGCCCCACAACAGGCCGCGCCGCAACCGGCTCCGGATTTCGACAGCTTTGATGACGATATTCCGTTCTGATTACTGGTTGAGACTACTCCGCCAATAGTTTGAAAACAGGCCCCAAGCGCACTCTGCCCTTGGGGCTTTTTTATTTATTGGCGCAGGCCAGGTTCATGACTTGAGGACACCGGGCAATCCCGGTCATGCTCACAAATCCAGATCCAATACTTCCTGCATCCTCTCGCCAATCGACTGCCTCAACCACTCGGCATGGAACGCCATGTCCCGCACCGTTACATCCGAAAACCGAAGTTCGATCGGCTTGCCATTGTCCCCGGCGAAGCACACCACAAAGTGACAAAAGTTGGCGGAAGCGGTCGTTATGTAGGGCCTGATGGAATGGATATCGCTGTACGGCACGCATTCTTCGGTGGTTTGCCGGGCAGGGCGGCGCTGGGTGAAGGTGAGGCGTTGCTGGCGTTCGTCGAAGCAGAAGCCAAGCACCTGGGGCCCGGAGGCGAGCCAGTTGATCACGCAGACGGCCGCGAATGCGCTGATGAACATGAGCGCTAGAATCAGTGGATCTTCGATCATTCTCATGTGAATGGACGACAGACCTTCGACCTTGAACAGCATCATGGTAAACACTGCCAGCCCGTAGACGGGCAGGGCCAGTAACATCCCCGCAGCGTAAATCATGGTGCCCAGGAATCCCGGCCTGGATACGTCGCTTGAGCAATCCCACGTGGGCGGGTGCCGTGGCGCTGATGTAGCGGTCGGGAACGGGGATTCGACCAGTCGCGGCGGGCGTTTGCGTTTCATACGGCTGGCTCTTGGGAAAAATGCCCGGCCATTCTTATCGTTATTGCTCAAGTACGCCTAGTAAAAAACAGTTCGCCCGAGGTTGGGTTCTTCCTGGCCCCCGCCAACCCAGGTTTTTTCTGTCTGACCTGTAGTGCTATCACCCTCACGGTCGGTAATTTGCCGGTAACTCATGCCGTGTCGGCGTCTTCTCTTCGTGATAGTGCGGTTTGCCCTGGGGGGAGTTCATCAAGGTCGGATTGGCCAGGATCGTCTCCGTCAGCAAACAGTCCTCGCCTTCCCCGAACCAGCAGGCCAGCGCCGAGTTTCGGTTGCCGTGCATGTCCAAGACGGCCGGCCAGTTTTCGATGCCGCGGGCGTCACTGGGGGCTATGTCGGGGTAATGCTTGGGCGGCAGGACCAGTGCATCACCGGGCCGCAGCCACAGGTCAGCCAGATAAATTTCCCTGGCCGCAGGACGCCAGCGGGCGACGCTGATCACCAGCGGCAAGCGTCCGTAGCGGGAAAAGAACGCGTGGGGGAAGTTGTG
Organism: Pseudomonas sp. St386; assembly: GCF_018325865.1. NCBI lineage: Bacteria > Pseudomonadati > Pseudomonadota > Gammaproteobacteria > Pseudomonadales > Pseudomonadaceae > Pseudomonas > Pseudomonas sp. St386. Next base: position 6,116,620 of record NZ_AP021900.1, on the reverse strand, counting down.
GTATTCGAGGTCGGTCGGGTTGTAGGTCAGCAGCTCGCGCTGGCGCGCCGGGCCCAGGTAGGGCGATTGGTGGCCGGCCCATTTGCCGTAGGTGTATTGGCCCAGGATCAGTTGGTCGTACTCGAAACGCAGGCATTCGCCGTTGCCGAGCAGGGTCATGCCGAAGGCTTGCGCCGTTTCCCTGGTTGCCCAGATGGGGGCGTAGTGCACTTCGCTGGCGTGGAAGTCGAACGTCTTGATCCAGTAGGAGCCGGTGTTCGTTGGAACCTCACGATCCCTCCAACTGATGCCGGAGTAGCGAGTGCCCACGGACAGGGATGGATTCTCGGGGCTGAGCTGGATCAGGTTGCCGCGCACCTGGACACTCGGCTGCGCCAACCCATGGTCGTTGAACAGATAGGGAAACCGGCGGGGATCGAGCGCTGTTTCCGCGCCGTCGCCGATAAAGGGAACACTGTTGAAGACTTGCATCGTATGGGGACCACGCACGCAAGAGGGCTAGAGGGAATGGCAGTCAATCAAGTCATGAAACCAGTGGGAGCGAGCTTGCTCGCGATAGCGGTGGGTCAGCTTGCACCAATGTTGGATGTGCCGCCGCCATCGCGAGCAAGCTCGCTCCTACAGGGGGGTAACTATCGGCTATCAACTATATGGACGATGCTGCTCGCGCAACCAATCCATGCCGTGAGGTTGGCGCCAAGCCCGGACTGCGGCGCGCTTTTCAACCTGGGTCAGGCACAAGGCGTCCATCCAGTAGTAGACCATCAACAGGTGAAACACCTCATCGCCGCGCCGGTCCCAAATGACGTCGTCCTGTTGGCGGCCCGGTTCGATGGGCTTGAGCCGGCAGTCGCCCTGGTCATGCATGCCCTGCAGGCAGGTTCCCGTCTCGTAGTTGATCAGCAGTACCGGGTGGTTGATTTCCGGGTAGGGTTTTTCCAGCTCGGGCATGTACCAGAATTGCCCTGGGTTGCACCTGTCCGGCGTCTGCATGGCGATACGGGTCCGGTTTTGCGGATCCACTGCCAGCGCCGGTTTGTCCCCAGTATTGTTGCGCACGATGTACAGCGCGGTGCGAGGGTCCTGCTCGGTACTTGCCGTCTTGACCAGCTTGACCTTGCCGAACGAGTCGTGGGAAAGCCGAGCCTTGATCTTCACCGTTGGGTTGAGGTCTTTGCCTGCCTGGCCGAAACCGGCAATGAGTCCATCGACACCGGGCACCTCGAAGTCATTCCCCGCCAGCACATAGGTCAGGCCGGACAACGGGTTGGGTTGCATGTGCTTGGTCAGCGTCTCCCAGCGTGCGAGCGACACTTCGCTGGCGCCGTTGGCCAGCAGGGCCTCGCGCATCGCGTACCCCGGGTAGTAGCGTGAGTCGCGCGGCCAGCGTTCAGTGGCCATCAGCAGTTTCTGCCCGCTTTTTTGTCTCAGCAGCAGGGCCAGTCCATCCCAGAACTGTTCAAATTCCGTGGTCGATGCATTCGCGGCGGGTGGGTAGTGGAAGCTCTCGCTGGTTTCCTTGCTTTTGTTGTCGACGAACACCATTCGCAAGGCCGGGCCGGTTGCCGCGGCCTTGGGCGTGGTTTGCCGCCCGGAGCGACCGAGGACCACCACCGACTCCTGCCAATTGGCTTCGATTTCCGCTTTGTAGCTGGTGTACCACTGGTAGGCCTGCTCCAGTGCCGTACGGGTCTCGCCTTCCTTGACGAAACGATAGACCGGCGAGATTTTCAACTCCACGACCGTAGGGTCGTCCGGCAGCGATTCACGCCATTTGCCGAACTCCGCGTTGCAGTTACTGGGGTCCACTGCGTTGAACGCGATGGCGTGCGTACCGCCCTGGGTGGTCAGGTTGGCGTTGCGGTGGGCGATGTTTTTCTTGACCGTTTCCGAGATCGAGGTGGTCGCGCTACCGCTGACGAAGGCGCCGTATTCGGCCTTGACCATCGCATCGAGGGTATTGGTCTGGCTGAGGAAACTCTTGAGTGCGGTCATCGCATAGTTCAGCGAGCCGCCGACGGTCACTTCGCTGACGATATCGGCGCCAAAATCGACGAGGAAGTTGAAAAACGTCGTCGGATTGCCCGGATCGAACGCCTTGGGCAGGTCATCGACACGCTTCTTGAACGCTTCAGTCGCATTGGCCGGATTGACTTCGAAGGTCAGTTTCCATAACCGCACGGTGTGACTGTAGAGCGCGGCTTCGCGCTCTTCGAGCGTCTTGATGTCACTGCCGAAGGTGACTTTGAAACCGGCGGAAAAGGCGCCGTATTTACCGGAGGCTTCGACACTCGTCTGGGTATGTTTTTCGAACTCGTCGCGGGAGGAAAACGTCTCGGTTGAGAAATTCTCGGTGGCCACGACGGTGGACATGGTGACGTTTTTCCCTACGTTGTAGGCTGTTTTCCGGTACGGCACGGCACGTTTGCCCGACTCGGTATCGCCGACCTTCTGACACTCCTTGCTATCGCCGGCCCAATCGAGCCGGTTCAGTCCACGCCCCAGCAGTTGCGAACCGCCGATATCGCGCAAGTCTTCGCCAGTGGTGCCCTTCAGTCCATCGTTCATCGCCTTTCTCCCATCGCTCAGGTTGTATCAACTGGGTGCCAATTGATGGGAGTGAGTATCGGGAGGGCCGTGATAACCGGACAGTCCAGAGCAGTGTCAGTCCGGTATCAGTTTGGTATCAGGCCAAATGCCATCTTTTCATTAACCTGCAGAGAGGCGCTGGAGTACACTCGATCGGCTGCCGTTGTCCCAGGGTAGAAGGGTTATCGACATGGACTCCCGACACAATACCTTTGCTGCCCTGCCCAAGCGTGATGCCTCGATATCCGACGGTCGTGTGCTGTTGGACGCGGTGTCGTTGAAAGGACTGCGCAAACAGCATGGCCTGAGTCAGGAAACCCTGGCCGAGGCCTGCCTGAACCGGCATTTGTGCGTCTCGATCGCCTCCATCAAGCGCGCCGAAACCGGCAAGCCGGTGCTTTATCGCACCGCTCGGCACCTGGCGACGGCCTTCGGGGTCGATGTGAGTGCGCTGCTGGGCGATCCCGCCTCGGCGGCTTTGGTGCACATCCAACAGACGATGACCGAACTGCACCAGATGGCCTTTGCGCAACAGGCGCAGAAACAGGTCGATGACAGCGTCATTCGCTACGTAATTGAACTGTCCTTTCGGATCGATGGGGTGCCAGCGGCGACGTTCATGGATGAAGTCGAGCGCCTGGTGCGTCAGTTCGGTGGCGTGCCACTGGGGATGACGCGGGATGTGGTGATCGCCCAATTCGGCTCTCCGCAGGCGTATCGCAGCGATAGCGAACGGGGCCTGCTCTGCGCGTTGGCGCTGAGCCGCGAGCAATTCGTCACGCCAGGGCATGCCTTGGTGCTGCGGCTTGTGCGCCTGAGTGCCGAAGCGACAGCCCCCCATGTTGAGCCTGCTTTGCTCGCGCAAAAGCCGTTGCTGGATCGTCATGGGAATGCGCCGGTGTATATTGCGCAGAATCTGCTGGAACAACTCGCTGCCCGGTTTGAGTTTTCCGCCTCCGACGATGAGTTTCAGGCCTATCGCAAATGCCTGCGCCCGCGCAGCCTCGACGAAAACGCGCCGCGTCCGTTGGTGGGGCGAGCCATCGAGCTGTTGCAGTTCAAGGCAGTGATCGAGGCTACCCAGGAATGCCAGGATGGGCACGTCGTGTATGTGCGCGGCATGGCGGGCATTGGCAAGACCCGGCTGGTCAGCGAGTTTCTCGAAATGGCTCGGCAGCGTGGCTTTGCCTGCCATCGCGGCGATGTGCTGGATTTCGGCATGGACAACAGTCTGTGGCCCCTGGGGCAATTGGTGGCCAGCCTGCTCAACCTCGGTGGGGCGCCGTCCATCAGCGCGTCGCTGTTGGACGCGGCCTTGTCCCGCCTGAAAGTGGCCGCCGAACATCGCATGTTCCTGCAAGTGCTGACGGGCGTGTCGTCTGCCGAGCCGCCCATCCTGTATGGCGCGATGAGCAACCAGGCCCGTACCCAGGGGCTGTTCCAGGCTTTGCTCGACGTGTTGCTGCGCGTTGCGGTGCAACAGCCCTTGGTGATCTGCTTCGAAGACCTGCACTGGGGCGACACCACGCTGTTTGCGCTGCTGGGCAAGCTGCTCGATGCCACTGACGAAGCGCCGGTTGTCTGGCTGCTGACGTCCCGTCCCGAAGATGACCCGCTGGGCGGCGAAATCCGTTCGTATTCCTCCAGCCCCATGAGTCTGCTCGATATCGCGCCGATCCGGGCGCGGGAGGCCACGGTCCTGGCGGAGCAGTTCATCGATGTCGATCCGCGCTACCGGGCTGAATGTGTTGCCCGCGCCCAGGGCAATCCGCTGTACCTGACGCAACTGCTGTCGAGCCAGCAAGGTATTTTCCCCGACAGTCTGCGGCATCTGGTCCAGACCCGCTTCGACAAGCTGGCTCCCGAGCAACGTCGCGCCCTGCATTACGCCGCGGTGCTGGGTAATCGTTTCGAGCTGACGCTGTGGCGCCAAGCGCTAGGACAGCCCGGTTATCTGCCGACGGCGGACATGCGCCAGGGGCTGCTGCGGGAAGTCGAGCCAGGCAGCTATCTGTTTGTCCACGACCTGGTCATGCACTGCCTCTACGACGCGATGCCCACGTTGCTTCGCGAGCAGTTGCACGGTGAAGTGGCGAGCCTCTACCGCGAGCGCGACCGGGTGCTCCATGCCCAGCATTTACTGCGGGCCAACGATCCGGCGGCGTTCGACGCGTTGTTGGTAGCCATGGGCGAAAAACGCCTGGCCTGCCAGTACGACAGTGTCCTTGCGCTGGCGCGGCAGTGCGCGGCGTTTGCCGAGCGTACGCAGGGCGATTTTTCCTTCGCGTTGCTGTGCGGCCAGGCGTGCTCGGGCCTGGGCCAGACCGTGGAGGCTCGGGCGCATTTCCAGCGGGCCTTGGCCTTGGCCGAGCAGCCACAGGATCAGATCGAGGCTGCGCTGGGGCTGGCAGCGGTCCTCAATACCCTCGACTGCCTGGACGAGGAGGAGCGCCTGATCAAGGACATGCAGCCCATCGCCCGGGCCATGCAGGCGCATACGGCGCTGGCCCGGTTGAATCACTTGCACGGGAATATCTATTTTCCACGGGGCGATTACGCCGAGTGTCGCAGGCTCCATGAAGAGGCCTTGTCCTGTGCGCGCATCGGCCGGGATCTGGAGACCGAGGCCAAGGCCTTGAGTGGCATTGGTGACTCCTATTACGCACAAGGGCGCATGCAGACCGCCTACGAGGTGTTTGATCAATGCGTACGCCTGTGCGAACGCAATGGGTTGGCGCACGTGGAGGCGGGCAATCGCAGCGCCCGTGGATCGGCGCAGCTGTACCTGGGCCAGTGGGAGCAGGCCTTGCGTGACGCCATGGAGGCCATCGAATGCAGCACTCGGCTGGGCAATCATCGGGCACAGGTTTTCTCGCGGCTCACGGCGGCCTGGGTGCTGGTGGCGGGCGGCCAGGATGCCTTGGCGGAGCAAGAGCTGACCTGCGCCCTGGCGCTGGCGCGCAACCTCGGCGCCAGCCGTTTCGAAGCGATCCTGCTGGAAGGGTTGGCGCGGGTGGCGTTGCGCCAGGGCGAGCGCGGGCTGGCGCAGACCTTGATCATGGAGGCGGCGAGCCTGGTGGAGCGCTTCGAGCTGCAGCGCTACATCGGGCCGTGGGTCTACGGCAGCCTGGCGATGATCAGCGACGATGGGCCGCTCAGCCAGCAGGCCTTGGCGAAGGGCGAAGCCCAGCTCACCCTGGCCTGCCTGGCCCACAACGCTTTGCGCTTTCGCGTGGCCGCCGCTGAAACCTGCCTGTTGGCGGGCAATACCGAACAGGCGATCTGGCATGGGCAACAGATGGCGGCATTGCCCGAGTCAGCGTCATGCGCCTGGATCACCCATCATGTGCGGTTGATCGACGTAGCGGGGCAGTGGCTGCGCAGCGCCGATCAAGCCAGCGGCGAGAAGGTGAAAGGGATGGCGCGCGAAGCGCAGCAGATGGGATTCGTGGCGACGATGCCGAGGTTGCTGCAAATGCTGGATGTGTGATCGTTCCAGACACACCGCTGATGCTTGAGGCAAAACCGCACTTCGCCGACGAAGCGCGGTTTTTTTTGCGTTTTTTTAGATGCGCCGTGTATTTAGCGATTGGCCGCCAGGAATTGCTCGGTGCTCACCACACTCGCATAGGCAAACCCCAGTGCCGCCATGAACGCGGCATGCACCTGGGCAGCCGGCACGACGACGCCGTTGAATTCCAGGTCGAGGGTCGCGCAGGCATCATGGACCACCGTGACGCCGTAGCCCAGGTCCGCCGCCGCCCGCACCACACCGTCGACGCACATGTGGCTCATGCTGCCGACCACCACCAGTTGTTCGATGCCGTGCTGGTCGAGGATGGCTTGCAGTTCGGTTTCGCGAAACGAATTGACGAAGTGCTTGAGCACTACCGGTTCGTCGGCGCGGTTGAGCACCTTGGGGTGCAACTGTGCGCCTTCGGAGCCTGGGGTGAAGAAGGGCGCGTCGTCGGAGGTGAATTCGTGGCGGATATGCACCACGCTGTCGCCCGCCTGGCGAAAGGCTTCGATCAAGCGTGCGGCGTTATCGGCAGCGGCTTGGGCGCCGACCAACGGCCATTTGCCCTGGGGGAAGTAGTCGTTCTGGATATCGACTACGATGAGCGCTTGTTTGGACATGAGGGCTTCCTCGATCAGATTGGGTGTGAAGCCAGTATTAGCTTTTGCCGCCGCTTCGAGGATTGGCCGCAACGACAATAAGCGGGGGAAAACTGACAATGACGCAGCAAAGGGCAGTCGCCGAGCTCGGGGTGCTCATCTATCCCGGTGCGCAACTGGCGGCGGTGCATGGCTTGACCGATCTGTTCGCCGTGGCGCAGCGGATCGCGGCCGAGCATGCCAGCGTGCAGTTGCCAAAGCTGCGGGTGAGTCACTGGCAGACGGAGGAGGGCGGGGCTCCGCTGCGGGTGTTCGACAGCGAAACCGGCCCGGTGGGCAAGCTGGTGGCGTTGTTGATTCCACCGTCCCTTGCCGGTTTCAGTGACGGCTTGGTCTCTCAGGCTCTGATGGATTGGCTGCGGGCGCAGCATGCCGACGGCACGGTACTGGGCGGGGTTTGCGTGGGCTCGATCCTGCTGGCCGAAAGCGGCCTGCTCGACGGGCGCAGCGCGACCACCCACTGGACTTCGGCCAAGTCCTTTGCGGCGCGTTACCCGAAGATCAAGCTCAACGCCGACAAACCCATCGTCGACGACGGCGACCTGATCACCACCGCCGGGCTGATGGCTTGGTCGGAACTGGGGCTACGCCTGGTGGACCGCCTGCTCGGGCCCAGCATCGCCACGCGCACGGCGCAATTTCTGGTGATTGAGCACAGCGACAGTGCGAGCCAGTGTGGCAGTAATTTTGCGCCCATCCTCGGCCATGGCGACCCGGCGATTCTCAAGGTCCAGCATTGGTTGCAAAGCAGCGGCGCGGTGGAGGTTTCCCTCGGTGCAATGGCCGAACGCGCCGGGCTGGAAGAACGCACCTTCCTGCGCCGGTTTCGCGCCGCCACCGGGCTCAAACCCACTGAATACTGTCAGCACCTGCGCGTCGGCAAGGCCCGGGAGATGCTGGAGTTCACCAATGGCACCATCGACCACATTGCCTGGACCGTCGGTTACCAAGACCCGAGCGCCTTTCGCGCGACCTTCAAGAAAATAACCGGGTTGGCGCCGAGTGATTACCGGGCTCGGTTTGGGGTAAGTCCGCCGAGCGTTCCCAAAGGCTGACGCTGACCCTTTGTGGCGAGGGATTTATGTGGGAGCAAGCCTTGCTCCCACATAAATCCCCTCGCCACAGGAGGTTGCGTCTGCTGCTGGCCATCGTGCAATTTGCGGGATGCCTGCCATGGGTCGTGCAGAATGAAACAGGCTCGGTGCGATCAACTGCGCACAATACGCCCGCTTGGCTGACCGTTATGGCCGATGCCACCGTTGGCCTGATCTCTGCACCTTCCCTTATCTAAAGCCATCGAGCGCAGGAAAAAGGGCAACGCATGACACCAGTCAATCGCAACAAGCGGGTAGTGGCCTATTCGGTCAATCCACAAGCGCCGCGCCATGAAGTCGAGACCAATCGTGCACTGGCCCAGTGGCTGGCACAGATCCTGGGATGGGAGTACGGCGACAGTCATGACTCTCAGGCCGGTCATGATCTCTATCTGTTGCCCACGCAAACCCTGATCGGCACCGAAACCTTGATGCGCCTGGGGGTCAAGGGGCCGGAGGATGTGTGGGGCGGGTATGTCGAGCATGATTTTATCTGCACCAAGGCGATTACCCATGGTCTGTTGAATAAGGACGCCGTGGCGCCCAAAGGCTGGTCGCCGCTGTTTGCCAAGCTCACGCGAGGCGCGGTGCTAGATGGCGTGACGGTCTTTTCGCTCAAGGATGCGCGACCCGCCGCCGAGCACTTGCTGTACATCGGACCGATTCGCCTCAAGCCGATCCATGCCTGTGCCGGACGTGGGCAACGGCTGATCAAGAGCCTGGCGCAGTTCGATGAAATTGTCGCCGAGCCTGACGCCCAGGCGCTGTTTCGCGATGGGGTGGTGCTGGAGCAGCATCTCAACGAGGTCAAGACCCAGAGCGTCGGCCAGAGCTTCATCAACGGCAAGGTCCTGAGTTATTGCGGCGTGCAACACCTGACCCACGACAGCGAAGGGGTCGAGGTGTACGGCGGATCGGACCTGCTGGTGGTGCAGGGCGGCTACATCGAGTTGCTCAGGCTCGAACTGCCCGACGATGTGCGCGAAGCGGTGCGGCTGGCGCAAGTGTTCGATGACGCCGCCAACCAGGCCTACCCGAGCTTTTTTGCGTCGCGGCGCAATTACGACATTGCCCAGGGCCTGGATGCCGCCGGCCAGCCGCGTGGCGGTGTACTGGAACAGTCATGGCGCATGGGCGGCGCCAGCAGCGCCGAACTGGCGGCGTTGCAGGTGTTCGTCGAAGCGCCGCAAACCAGCGCGGTGCGGGTGTCCTCGGTGGAGACCTACACCGAGCAACCGCTGCCGCCCGGCGCGAGGGAGGTCTATCGTGGCGCGGCGCACAACGGCGACTTCCTTCTCAAATACGTAACGGTTCAATCCTATGACGGCTAGAAGTGAAACCATTCAGATCGAGATTGACGATGAACGCATGAACGGGACATTCCTGAGTCCCAAGTCGAAGGTCCCCGGCGTATTGTTCGTGCACGGCTGGGGCGGTAGCCAGGAGCGGGACCTGGAACGGGCCAAAGGCATTGCCGGCCTGGGTTGCGTGTGCCTGACCTTCGACTTGCGTGGGCACACCGGCGGGGCGGGGATCCCCTTGGCACGGGTCACCCGCGAGGACAACCTGCGCGACCTGTTGGCGGCATACGACCGACTGCTCGCGCACCCGGCCTTGGATACCTCGGCGATTGCCGTGGTGGGCACCAGTTATGGCGGCTACCTGGCTTCGATCCTGACTTCGTTGCGTCCGGTACGCTGGCTGGCCCTGCGGGTGCCGGCGCTGTACCGCGACGAGCAATGGCACACGCCCAAGCGCGACCTGGACAAGACCGACCTGCTGGATTACCGCAGCACGCTGGTGCATGCCGGAACCAATCGCGCCTTGCATGCGTGTTCGCAGTTCACCGGCGATGTGTTGCTGGTGGAGTCAGAGACCGATGCCTACGTGCCCCATGCCACCATCATGAGCTACCGGGCGGCGTGTCAGCAGACCCACTCGTTGACCCACCGGATCATCGACGGCGCCGACCATGCCTTGAGCGACCCCGTGTCACAGCAGGCCTACACCTCGATCCTGGTGGACTGGATCACGGAAATGGTGGTGGGAGAGCGGTTGAGCATTATCCAGGAGCGGTAGATACGTGATGTTCAGGCGGGCCTCATCGCGAGCAGGCTCGCTCCCACAATGGATCTGTGTGAACCCGAACTTATGTCCCAGTCATCCCTGTGGGAGCGAGCTTGCTCGCGATAGGGCCAGGCCAGGCAACCCATCACTTGAGCCCAGGCTTGACCCGCAACGCCTTGGCCTTCGCCTCGATCACCAGGTACATCACCACGGTAATCAGCAACGGCAGGATGAAGTAGATCGCCCGGTAAGCGATCAGCCCCGCCAACAGGCTGCCCCGCGACACTTCATGTTGCAGCAGCGCAACGAACACCGCCTCCAGCACCCCAAGCCCGGCCGGAATGTGGGTGATGACCCCGGCAATGCTGCTGATCAGCAACACCCCGAGCACCACCGGATAATCCAGTTTGCTGGGCAGCAACGTGAAGATCACCGCCGCCATCAACGACCAGTTCAGCGCGCCCAACGCCAGTTGCAGCACCGCCATGCGCAGCGATGGCAGGTTGATTTCCATGCCGCGAACGGTCCACGCCCGGCGCTTGGAAAACCGGCAGGCTACCAGGTAACCGGCACTCACCAGCAACAACAACGCGCCGACGCCTTGCAGCGCATCGCTGCTGAGTTTCCAGCCTGGCGGCATGGTCACCAGGCCGCTGCTGAACACCGCACCGGCCAGGGTCATGTAGCCGAACCAGTTGGTGGCCAGGCTCAGGCCGAGAATCTTGGCGATGTTCCCGGTGCTGACCCCCAGCCGCGAATACAGCCGATAACGCATGGCGATGCCACCGACCCAGGCGCTGAGGTTGAGGTTGAACGCGTAACTGATCACCCCCACTGGCAAGATCTGCCGCCAACCCAGTTTCTGGCGGATGTAGGTGCGACCGATCAGGTCGAAACACGCATAGGTGATGAAGCTGGTGACGGTCAGCGCGGCGGCGATGATCAAGGTGCGCACCTTGAAGTCCGCCAGGGTGGCGAACACTTCCGACCAGTCGATGCGTCGGGCCAAGGTGGTGAACAGTACGATCAACAGCAGGAAAAACGCCAGGGTCAGCGGTCTTTTCCAGCGGCTCCAGCGGGATTTGGACTTGGACTGTTCCGGCGCATGGGCATCTCTCGGCGCGGCGTGCGCTTCAGAGTGGTTCATGGGGTTCGCTCCGGACCGCCGTCGGCGGCGAAAATGGTTTCAGACGCGGTTTATGGGCCGGCAGCCAGCCGGCCCAGGCCGGGAAATGGCGCAAAAAGTGGAACACCATGAAACCGATGGTCATGCGCCACAACAGGCCCCGGGGGCGTGGTCCTTGGGCATCGCGGTGCAATGGTTGCGGCTCAGGTAGTCGAGGCGCTCGAACAGCTCGCGGTTGAACGCCCGGTCGCGGATCAGCACATTGGCTTCCAGGTTCAGGGACAGGCTCAGTGGGTCGAGGTTGCTCGAACCCACCGTGCTCCAGTCCTCATCCACCAGGGCGACCTTGCCGTGCAGCGGTCGCTCGCAATATTCGTAGATCACCACGCCGGCCTTGAGCAGGTAGCTGTAGAGCATGCGTGCGGCGAGCTTGGCGATCATCATGTCCGGCTGGCCCTGCAAGATCAGCCGTACTTCCACGCCGCGCCGTGCCGCGTTGCGGATCTCGCGCAGCAACCGGTAGCCAGGGAAGAAATAGGCATTGGCGATCACCACCCGCCGCTGGGCGCTGCGCAGCACATGCAGATAGACCTCTTCGATGTCGGTCTGGTGTTCGTGATTATCCCGGTAGACCAGGCGCACCTGGCCGTCGTGGTCGCTGAACGCCAGCTCGTTGCGGCGGCTACGGCGGCGTTGCCACCAGTATTTGGCCCGGGCGGGGCGGCCACTCTGCAACAGCGCGAAGTGGTGGATATCCACCACCGCCGGGCCTTTGACCTCCACGGAATAGTCCTGCTTGGCCTCGGCGCCGAAATCGCCCAGGTGGTCGGCGGAAAAGTTGATCCCGCCAATAAACGCAATCACCCCGTCCACCACCACGATCTTGCGGTGCAGGCGGCGGAACCAGTTGGTGCGGATCCCCAGACGCCGGGGCGCCGGGTCGAACATCTGCAAGCGCACCCCGGCGTCGCTCAGCGATGCCAGGAAACCGGTGGTCAGCTCACCGCAGCCGAAGCCATCGAGGCTGACGGTGATGCGCACGCCACGCGCGGCGGCTTCGACCAACAGGTCCCGTAGTTCATTGCCGACCTTGTCCTCGAACAGGATGAAGGTCTCCAGGAGAATTTCTGTCTCGGCCCGGCGAATCGCTTCGAAGACCCTGGGGAAATACTCTTCACCGTTTTCCAGCAGCGTGACGCGATTGTTGCCGTGCCAGCCGTATTCGATATCCGTCAGCGCCGGGTTGCGCTCGGTGGGTGGCGCCTCGACCTGCTCAACTGTCGCCTTGTTCATCGTCGCGCTCATAATTCGATCTCCACCGACAGCGGTGCGTGGTCGGAAAGGTGCGACCAGGGTCGTACGTTCAACACCTTGGGATGATGGGCCTTGAGATTGCGCACGTAGATGCGGTCCAGGCGCAGGATCGGAAGGCGCGCCGGAAAGCTGCGGGCCGGTTTGCCCCACTGTTCGGCGAACACTTCCCGCAGACCGCAGGGTTCGAGCAGTTCACTGGCCTTGCCGCGCCAGTCGTTGAAGTCGCCAGCGACGATCACTGGCGCGTCGGGCGGCAGTTCGCTCAAGCGCTGGCAAAGCAGCTTGAGTTGCTCGACACGATGACCTTCGCGCAGCCCCAGGTGCACGCAAATGGCATGCACTTGCGGTCCATCGCCCGGCAGGCGCAGCACGCTGTGGAGCATGCCGCGGTTCTCATGGCCGCTGATGGACACGTCCAGGTTGTCGTGGCGGATGATCTGGAATTTCGACAACAGCGCGTTGCCGTGGTCGCCCGCGGGGTACACCGCGTTGCGCCCGTAGGCGAACTGCGGCCAGAGGCTGTCGGCCAGAAACTCGTATTGCGGCATGCTCGGCCAGTTGCTGTAGCGCTGGGGATGGTGTTCGTGGGTGCCGTGGACTTCCTGCAAGAACACCACATCGGCGGACACGCTGCGCACCGCTTCGCGCAATTCCGGCAGGATGAAGCGCCGGTTCAGGGCGGTGAAGCCCTTGTGGGTGTTGACCGTCAGCACGGTGAAACGGCTGACCCGGTCGAGATCCTGGGACTGTTGCTGGGTCGGCTCGTGGGTCGCTTCGCTGGTTTCCGGGCGGTTCATGGCAACACCCCTTCGGCCGGGCGTTCGCCCGGCGCGGTGGCGAGGTCCTTGTCCAGATGGAAGTGTTCCAGCAAGTGGCGTGCGTCATAGGGCGCGCGGACTTTGATGTCGTTGTCGAAATAGCAGAACACTTCCCGGCTTTTGCGGGCCCGGGGCTTCTTGTCGGGATCGATCAGGTGGGCGTCGGCGGGTTGCTTGCCGTGGCTCCAGGCCTCGATCCGGTCGCCCCAGCGCTTCAACGCCTCGTCGGTATAGCCGCTGGCGTACAGTTCCTCGGCACCGTGCAGGCGCAGGTAGACGAAATCGCTGGTGACGTCTTCGCGATAGGGCCATTTACCTGCGGTGTCGGCGATGACCAGGGCCACGTCGTAGCGCTTGAGCAGCGTGACGAAGTGCGGGTCGATAAAGCTGTCATGGCGGATTTCCACGGCGTGGCGCAGTGGGCGCTTTTTATCGGTCGTGGTACTGGCGTGGCCGTCCAGGCGCGGCTCGTGCTCGCGGGCCAGGGCGGCGGCACCTTCGGTGTCGTGGGGCAGTAGCTTGAGGAAGTCTTCGAACAGTTCCGGGTCGAATTTGAAACTGGGCGGAAACTGCCAGAGGATCGCGCCCAGCTTCTCCTTGAGTTCCAGCACACCGGAGGCGAAGAAATTGGCCAGGGGCTTGCGGATGTCTCGCAGGCGCTTGATGTGGGTGATGAAACGCGGGGCCTTGACGCTGAACACGAAGCCGGGCGGTGTCTCGGCGTACCACTGGGCATACCGTTCGGGGCGTTGCAGGGCGTAGAACGATCCATTGATTTCGATGCTGTTGACCGCTCGCGAGGCGAATTGCAATTCCCGTTTCTGGGTCAGCCCCTTGGGGTAGAAATCCCCCCGCCAAGGCGTGTAGCGCCAGCCGGAAATACCAATGTGGATCGCCGTCATGTATCCCTCCCGTGCCAATGACCTCGTACTGCCTGTGTCTTGTGATGACTGTTGCGCGGCCCGGAAAGTTTCGATGGTCTTACCGACGGTGGAGCAGACGGTGAAGTACTGTGGCGAGGGGATTTATCCCCGCTATGTGGGAGCAAGGCTTGCCCGCGAAAGGAGGCGCCTCGATTTCTGAAAGACCGCAGCGCCTCCATCGCGGGCAAGCCTTGCTCCCACATAATCCTCTTGCCACAGGGGTTGTATTGATCATTCGAGCGAACTTGCCCGCCCGTTGTTGATCAGTTCCTTACCGATCCCGTGTGAAGGAGCCTCGCGTTTTGTCTCGATTGAGCACTGTATTGCTGCTGTTCCTGCTGGCGATGACCGGCACCAGCGCCTACGGGACCGCCGCTGTCCCCGGCACCTCCCAGCCCAGTGAAACGCCCGCCGAACCCGCGCCGCTGGTGCAGGGCGGTTTATTGGGGGCCATCAGTTCGAGCATCGATGACGTCCAGGACAAGCTCGATCTCAACCAGAGCCTGGTGGATGCCTGGCGCCTGCGGGCGGACCGGGCGGCGGATGAGGTGGACCGGCTGGTGGACCAGACGTCCCGTTCGTCCTGGCGCGTGGCGGGGGATTTCCTGTTGTTGTCGAGCGTCTGGATCGGCGCTTTTGCACTGATCTGGTCGGGGGCGCGGCTGCTGCTGCGCCATCTGGGCCGGCGCCGCTGGCTGCGCACCCACCAGCGCGTGCGCGACCTGCTCGGTTATCTGCTGCCGTATACCGCTGCGGCGTTGATCTGCCTGCCGCTGACCCTGTACGTCAGCCACTTCCTGCAGGTCTCGGTCGGTCGCGCCCTGGCGCTGTGCTTCGCCTATGCCACTAGCAGCGGCATTTTCTCCACCTCGGTGTTGCTGTGCGTGATCGTGATGTTCAACGCCGGCCACAAACGCCGGGCGGTGGCGATGATCCGGCGCTTCAGCCCCCGGCCATTGTTCATGATCGGTTTTCTCGCCGCCCTCAGCGATGCCCTGACCAGCCCGCAGATCGCCCGGCAACTGGGTGGCAACATCACCAGCAGCATCGCGGTGTTCACCGGCCTGTTCGCCTCGGTAATCTTTGGCTGGCTGGTGATTCGCATGCGCCGGCCCGTGGCGCACCTGATCCGCAACCGCCCGCTGGCCCAGCGCTTGAAGCAACCGGCCTTGCAGGAGTCGCTGCGGATTTTCTCCGGGCTCTGGTATTGGCCGATCCTGTTGATGGTGCTGGTGTCGGCGGTGAGCCTGATCGGTGTCGGCGAGGACAACCAGAAAGCCCTGCGCTGTGCGTTGTTCACCACCATCCTGCTGATCGCCACGGTGTTCCTCAGCACCGTGTTCCAGCATGTCTTCAAGTCGCCCAAGGCCGAGGCCATCCAGCGCGACAGCGCCTACAAGGGCCGCCTGTTGAGCCTGCTGCACGCGTTGCTGCGCATCGTCATGGCGGTGGTATTCATTGAGGTCCTCGGACGGATCTGGGGGATTTCCCTGTTCGAGTTCGCCTCGCGCAATGCCATAGGCCGGGCGATCAGTGATTCCTTGAGCCGCATCGGCCTGATCTTCCTGATGACCTGGCTCACGTGGGTGGTGCTCGACACGGCGATCCAGGAAGCCCTGAAACCGCCGCTGAACAAGCGCGGGGCCCGTCAGCCCAGCACCCGGGTCAAAACCATCCTGCCGCTGTTGCGCAACGCCGCGAAAATCATCCTGGTGGTGATTTGCGCAATCACCACCATGGCCAACCTGGGCATCAACGTCGCACCGTTGCTGGCCGGTGCCGGGGTGGTGGGGCTGGCGATCGGTTTCGGTTCCCAGCAACTGGTGCAGGATGTGATCACCGGGCTGTTCATCATCATTGAAGACACGCTGTCCATCGGCGACTGGGTGGTGCTCAGCTCCGGCCACGCCGGCACCGTCGAAGGCCTGACCATTCGCACCCTGCGCCTGCGCGACGGCAAGGGCTTCGTGCATTCGGTGCCGTTCGGCCAGATCAAGGCCGTGACCAACCAGTCCCGGCAATTCGCCTTTGCGTTCTTCTCCGTGCAGTTCACTTACGACACCGATGTCGACCAGGCCATCGAGCTGATTCGCGAGGCCGGGCGTTCGATCGCCGAAGACCCGTTCCTGAAATTCAACCTGCAAGGGCCGCTGGATGTGTTTGGCGTGGACAAGATGGATCTCAACGGCGTGGTGCTCACGGCGCAGTTCCGCACCGTATCCGGCGGGCAGTATGCGGTGAGCCGGGCGTTCAACCAGCAGTTGAAGAAGCTTGTGGATAACCATCCGGCGGTGCACTTCGCGCAGACTTATCCACAGCAGGTGGTGTTGCCCAAGCGGTTGGTCGAGGAGCAAAAAGCGGGGGATGAACTGCCCGATCAAGCTCAATGATTGCCTGGGGCTGTGGTGGGGCTTATGGCCTCATCGCGAGCAAGCTCGCTCCCACAGTAGGTTTGTGGTGAATGAACAATCCCTGTGGGAGCGAGCTTGCTCGCGATAGGGCCGGCCCAGAAGCCCTCAACCTTTCTGAATCAGCTTGTTCCTGACCTCAGCCATCCCTTGAGCATCCAACTCCACCCAAAGATGCTGCTTGCCGGCAATCTGCGCCGCCACCGGCAAACCATCGCGATACACCAGCCGATTACTCGCCAGTGCCGGCACTTTCGCCCCCGGCAGCAAGGTGCCCGCCAGGTTCAGCGGGTCGACGCCGCACACCGCCACCAGGCTGCCATCGGTAGGGCGGCGGCGGGTTTCGCGCAGCAGCGGGATGGCTTCGGGCAGGGCGAATTGTTCGCCCGCCAGCCCACTGACAAAACGCCCGCCGCGAATCTCGCCCCGCGCCTCCAGGCGATGAAAGGTGCGCAGTAGCTCGCGCCAACTCGGCAACCAATCGGCTTCCCGTTCCAGCAAGCGCCAGAACACCACGCCGTAACGGCGCAGCAGGGTCATGGCGATGTGCTCCAGGGTGTCGGGCGGTGTGGGCGCGGCGCGGTTGCCGTCCACGGGCGCCGGTTGACTGCGGCGCAACAAGGCCCAGCGCCCGGCGTCGTCCATACCACCGACAAACGCTCCGCGCCCGCGCCGGCTGCTGCGGGCCTGGCGCTTACTGGCCGGGGTGATCAGCGCGCGCAGGCCGGCGAAGCTGTCGGCATTCACCAACCCGGCACCCACCAGTTCCTGCAAGGCGATTTCCAGTTCGCTGCGCAGCAGGTGGGCTTCGTGGGCCAGTTCGTCGAAAAACAGCGCGCCGTGTTCGCTGAGGGCCTGATGGACTTTTTGCGTCTTGGGCGACAACTCATCCAGGGCCGTTTGCCCGGCCAGGCTGCTCCACAGCGCCACCTGACTGCGCGGCAACAACACCACCGGCGTGCTGCGCAGGGCGCTGGCGGAAGGCTTCTGGCGCGCACTCAGGCGCGTCCATACCCACTTGCCACTGCGGCACAACTCATCGAGCCAACTGGGCGAGTAGTCCTTGATCCGCGCTGGCAACAGGTCGCTGTCCCAGGCTGACGCAGCGGCCGGGAAGCCTTCGAACTGGCCGAGTATCGACGGCAGCACGGCATTGCCCCGGCCCTGGGTGGACGATGACAGGTGTTGCCAGTCGAACAGAAAGCGCATGAAGTCCTGCAACATCACCGGCTCGATTTCCCGGCGCAGACGCTTGACCGTGTAGCGATGGATCCGCGCCAGCAAATGCCGCTCGCACCATTCCTCCTGGCCGGTGCCCGGCGTGAACCGCCCGCGCAGCACATAGCCTTGTTGTTCAAGCTGCGCCAGGGCCTGGGTGACCTGCGGGGTCGACAATCCCAGCGGGTAGGCAATGGCTTTCAACGGCAGCGGGCCAAAGGCACTGAGCCGGGCGCGGAGCACTTCCACCAGGGCTTCGTCGCTGTCCCAGGCTTCATCGAAACCGGCCAGGGGCGTCAGCGGCGGTTGCCAGCGGGCCTGTGGATAAACGGCTTGCAGGCAGGTCAGGCGCTCCAGCGGCACCCACAGACCCCGCTCGGCACTGATCTGCAGGTGACTGGCGCGACCACTGGCGGCCAATGCCTGCAACCAATCCAGCCACGGCGCGTGGGCGTCGGCTTCGCTGTCGGCGATGCAGGCCAGGCTCATCAACGCTTCATGCATCTCATCGAGATTGGCCGGCGTCGGCCAGGCCTCATCGCGGACCGACTGAATGGCTTCGGCGTCCAGTGCGCCAAGGTCATCGGTGGCCTGTGGATCGCTCCAGCGCCGATTGATCACCGCTTGGGTGCGCCGTTCTTCCAGCGGCGCGTCGTCGAGAAAGGTGTAGGGGCGGGCGCTGAGGATTTCTGCCGCCAGCGGCGAGGGCGCCGGCAGATCGCGGCTGATCAGGCGAATCTCGCCCGCTTCCATGCGCCGCAACAGCGTCAGCCAGCCTTCGCTGTCCATGGCTTCGTGCAGGCAATCGTCGAGGGTCTGTTCCACCAGCGGATGGTCGGGGATCTCACGCTCGCCGGCCAGGTTTTCCAGGCAAGCGATCTGGTCCGGAAACACGCTGGCGATCAGGTCCTCGCTTTTCATCCGCTGGATCTGCGGGGCGACTTTGCGTCCGCCGGCGTAACGCGGCAAGGCCAGGGCCACGCCAGCGTTCCAGCGCCAGCGCACGCCGAACAGCGGCGCATCCAGTACCGCCTGGACCAGGATCTGCTCGGCGCTGTGGCTGTTGAGGTAGCGCCACACTTCGTCCAGTTCGAAGCTGTGGCTGGTGGACAGCGAGAGCACGATGGCGTCTTCACTGGCCGCGGCCTGCAATTCGAAGTTGAAGGTGCGGCAGAAACGCTTGCGCAAGGCCAGGCCCCAGGCGCGGTTGATACGGCTGCCGAAGGGCGTGTGGATGATCAGTTGCGTGCCGCCGGACTCGTCGAAAAACCGCTCCATCAGCAGCGTGTCCTGGGACGGCAGGGCGCCGAAGGCCAGGCGCGCCGGGGCCAGGTAATCCACCAGTTGTTCAGCGCTGGCCAGGTTCAGTTGCAGGGTGCCGGTGAGCCAATCGAGGGCCGGTTGCAGGTTGCCCGGCGTGGCGCCGAGCAGTTGATCGAGCTGGGCTTGCAGGCGCGCCACGGCCAGGGACAGTTCGGCGCTGCGCCCCGGCGCTTCGCCGAGCCAGAACGGGATGGTCGGCGGCTGTCCCTGGGCGTCCTCGACCCGCACGCGGCCGGTCTCGACGCGAATGATGCGATACGACGTATTGCCCAACTGGAACACGTCGCCGGCAATGCTCTCCACCGCGAAGTCTTCGTTGACGCTGCCGATGTTCAAGCCCTGGGGTTCGAGCAGCACGGCGTAGTCGGCATTGTCCGGAATGGTGCCGCCGCTGGTCACCGCCGTGAGCTTGCTGCCGCGGCGCCCGCGCAAGGTCCGGGTCACGGCATCGCGGTGCAGGTAGGCGCTGCGTACGCCCTGGCGACCATTGAGGCCTTCGGCGAGCATCTGCAACAGCGCCTGGTAATGCCCTTCGTCCAGCCCGGCGTAGGGCGAGGCACGACGCAAGGTTTCCAGCAGTGCTTGCTCCGACCATTCCTGGCAACTGACTTCGGCGACGATCTGCTGGGCCAGTACATCCAGCGGCGCCTTGGGGATGTGCAGGATGTCGAGTTCGCCACGGCGTACGCAGTCGAGCAGGGCGGCGCACTCGATCAAGTCGTCGCGGGTGGTGGCGAACAGGCGTCCCTTGGGCATGCCACCGACCTGGTGACCGGAACGACCGACCCGTTGCAGGAACGCCGAGATCGAGCGGGGCGAGGCGATCTGGCACACCAGGTCGACATCGCCGATATCAATGCCCAGCTCCAGGGACGCGGTGGCGATCAGCACCTTCAGCTCGCCGCGTTTGAGGCGTTGTTCGGCGTCGAGGCGAAACTCCTTCGCCAGGCTGCCGTGGTGAGCGGCCACGGCGTCCTTGCCCAGGCGCTCGCTCAGATGACGGCTCAGGCGTTCGGCCAGGCGCCGCGTATTGACGAACACCAGGGTGGTGCGGTGTTCCCCGGCCAGCTCGGCGAGGCGGTTGTAGACCAGTTCCCATACGTCATTGGCCATCACCGCCGACAGCGGTACTGGTGGCACTTCGATGTCCAGGTCCCGGGGGCGGGCGTGGCCGATGTCGACGATTTCACAGGTGCGTCCCTCACCGACGAGAAAACGTGAAACCGCTTCGATGGGCTTTTGCGTGGCGGACAGACCGATGCGCATCAGCGGTTCGGCGCACAGGGCTTGCAGACGCTCCAGGCTCAAGGCCAGGTGGCTGCCGCGCTTGCTGGCGGCGATGGCGTGGATTTCGTCGACGATGACCGTGCGGGTGCTGGCGAGCATCTGTCGGCCGGAGTCGGAGCCGAGCAGCACGTAGAGCGATTCGGGAGTGGTCACCAGGATGTGCGGCGCGGTCTTGCGCATCGCCGAGCGTTCTTTCTGCGGCGTGTCGCCGGTACGCACGGCGGTGGTGATGTGCAGGGGCGGCAGGTCCATTTGCCGCAGCTGTTCGGTGATGCCGGCCAGGGGATTTTGCAGGTTGATCTGGATATCGTTGCTCAAGGCCTTGAGCGGCGAGACGTAGACCACCAGCGTCTGGTCCGGCAGGCCGCCCTGTTCCAGGCCGCGGTGCACCAGGTCATCGAGCACGGCGAGAAAAGCCGTCAGGGTCTTGCCCGAGCCGGTAGGCGCCGCCACCAGGGTCGAACGACGCTGGCCGATCAACGGCCACGCCCGGGCCTGGGCGGCCGTGACCGCCGGGAAGGTCTGGCTGAACCAGGCGCGAACGGCGGGGTGAAAGCCGGCCATGGCGTGGTTGGCTGGGAGAGGCAGATTCATGGGGCAGTTATGCGGGTGGGTTGGGCAAGATGCAAGTACCACTTGAGACCTTCATTGCCTGCCAGAATGCCATCGCGAGCAAGCTCGCTCTCACAGGGATAGCATGGGCACCTGAGATCCCCTGTGGGAGCGAGCTCGCTCGCGATAGCGGCCTCAAGTCCCACCCAAACCCGGCGATCTGCACTTTACGGATGACGGTTGCGCACTAAACCCGCAAAATGCAACGATTCCGACAACGCCTGCGGGCGTTGTCGACCAAATTCTTGTGCCAATAGACTGGGCCTGCTGACTTTATGCGAATGCGCCTTATGTTACTGGGCGGCGGAAATGCCCTTGGGCAGGCGCTGATTCGCCTCGGTGCAGAAGAAGACATCGGTTTTCTTGCCCCCCGCCCGCCCGAAGACGGTTGGGATGCCGCGAGCCTGACGCAACTGCTCGACGACACTCGCCCGGACGCCTTGATCAACCTGGCGTACTACTTCGACTGGTTCCAGGCCGAGGCCGTCAGCGAGCAGCGCCTGGCCAGCCAGGAGCGCGCTGTCGAGCGCCTGGCCGAGCTGTGCCAGCATCACAACATCGTCTTGCTGCAACCGTCGAGCTATCGCGTGTTCGATGGCTCCCGCGCCACGGCCTATAGTGAGAAAGACGAGCCCGTGCCCCTGGGCGTGCGCGGCCAGGCGCTGTGGCGGATCGAGCAAAGCGTGCGCGCCACTTGCCCGCAACACGTGCTGCTGCGGTTCGGCTGGCTGCTGGACGACAGCGCCGATGGCATCCTCGGGCGTTTCCTGGCCCGGGCCGAACAGCCCGAAGAGCTGTTGCTGGCCGACGACCGCCGCGGTAACCCGACGCCAGTGGACGATGCCGCGCGCGTGATCATCTCGGTGCTCAAGCAACTCGATTGCGCGGCGCCGCTGTGGGGCACCTACCATTACGCCGGCCACGAGGCGACTACGCCGCTGGCGCTGGGCCAGGCGATCCTCACCGAAGCCCGCGCCCTGCATCCGCTGGCCATCGAGTCGCCCACCCCCCAGGCCCACGCCGCACGGCCGGACGCCGCGGAAGAACCGCAGCACGCGGTGCTGGCCTGCAAGAAAATTCTGCACACTTTCGGGATCAAGCCCCGCGCCTGGCGCGCGGCACTCCCAAGCTTACTGGATAGGTTTTATCGCCATGGCTGAAGGCCCTGTTTTAATCACCGGCGGCGCGGGTTTCATTGGTTCGCACCTGACCGACGCCTTGCTCGCCAAGGGACATTCGGTGCGCATCCTCGATGATCTGTCCACCGGCAAGCGCAGCAACCTGCCGCTGGACAACCCGGCGCTCGAACTGATCGAAGGTGACGTCGCCGATGCCGCGCTGGTGGCGCGGGTCATGGCCGGTTGCAGCGCCGTGGCGCACCTGGCGGCGGTGGCCTCGGTACAAGCCTCGGTGGACGACCCCGTGCGCACCCACCAGAGCAATTTCATCGGCACCCTGAATGTCTGCGAAGCCATGCGCCAGAGCGGTGTGAAACGGGTGCTGTTCGCCTCCAGCGCAGCGGTCTACGGCAACAATGGCGAAGGCGAGTCCATCGACGAAGAAACCCCCAAGGCCCCGCTCACGCCGTATGCCTCGGACAAACTGGCCAGCGAGTTCTACTTCGACTTCTATCGCCGCCAGCACAACCTGGAGCCGGTGGTGTTCCGCTTCTTCAACATCTACGGTCCGCGCCAGGATCCGTCCTCGCCGTATTCCGGGGTCATCAGCATCTTCAGCGAACGGGCGCAGAAAGGCCTGCCGATCACGGTGTTCGGTGATGGCGAGCAGACTCGGGATTTTGTCTACGTCGAAGATTTGGTGGATTTGTTGGTGCAGGCCATCGAAAAGCCCGAGGTGGAAGTGGGCGCGGTGAACGTCGGCTGGAACCAGGCCACGACCCTCAAGCAGATGCTCCAGGCCCTGGCCGCCGTGGTGGGCGATCTGCCGCCGATCAGCTACGGCCCGGCACGCTCCGGCGACATCCGCCATTCGCGGGCCGACAATCATCGGCTGTTGCAGCGCTTCAGCTTTCCCCCGCAAACCCCGATGAGCGTGGGGCTGGCGCGGTTGCTGGGACGCTGAGATTCTCACCGCCCAAAAACTGTGGGAGCGAGCTTGCTCGCGATAGCGGCGGGTCAGTCAACGTGATTGCTGGCTGATCCACCGTCATCGCGAGCAAGCTCGCTCCCACAGGGATTTTCGTACCTTCAGGTTCGGCTTAGAACTTGTAGCCCAACCCCACCATGTAGATCCATGGGTCCACATCGACATTCACCTTGGCCCGGGTACCGCCGGCCACGGCGTTGTTGTCCACATACGCGGTGGTGTCGATGTCGATGTAGCGAATCTGGCCGTTGATCATGATGTTGTCGGTCAACATGTAGTCCGCGCCCACTTGCCACGCCATGCCCCAGCTGTTGCTCGCACGGAAATTGCTGAAGCCGTTGGCGCTGGCTTCGCTGCCGACGTGTTCGTCGTAGATCCAGGTGTAGTTGATGCCGGCGCCGACATAAGGCTGGAACGCCGACTTGGCGTCGAGCGGGTAGTAGACCAGGCTCAAGGTCGGCGGCAGGTGCTTGAGGGTGCCGAGCTTGCCATTGGCCGCGCCCAGGGCGGTGCCTTTGATTTTCACGTCGTGCTCGAACGGCGAGGCCGCCAGCAGTTCGATGCCCAGGTTGTTGGTGATCATGTAGGCGAAGTTCAAGCCCAACTGCGTGTCGCTGCTCATGGTCGCCTTGCCACCCAGGTCGGCGCCGGCCAGCGGGCCACGGTCGACCTTGACGCTGGAGCTGTCGGCTTCCGGGTTGACGGTGATGGCACCGGCGCGAACGATAATATCGCCAGCGGTGTGGGCCTGGGCGAGTGGGGCAGCGAGCGCGAGGGCCGCGAGGGAAGCGCAGAGCAAGGACTTGTTCATGAGGGCTCCAGAGGGCATCGAAATTTGATGTCCCATGGTACGAAGCCGTCTGCTCCGGTCTTTTGACACAGCTCAATGAGTCAGGGGGTGTTTAATTGACTCAGCTCAATAAAAGCGCTGATGGGAAAATTTGAGGGAACCATCGCGAGCAAGCTCGCTCCCACATTATTCGACCGTATTCTTTCTGAAGAAACGCGATCAACTGTGGGAGCGAGCTTGCTCGCGATAGCTATCTCATCAACAACACATCACTACCGGACTCACTCCGGCAGCTCATACACATAAATTTTCTCGGCCTCCATCTGATACCCGGCATCGGCCAGTTCACTGGTGGACGGCTTGACCTGCATCGGCCCTTCGACCCAGTACGGCTGGTACAACTCGTCGAGCTTGACCCCGACTTCACTTTTCACATGCACGATCTGGTTGGACGGCGGTGGCGGTACGTGGATGCAGGCGCCGAAATAGGGCACCAGCAAGAAGTCCGTGGTGCGACCTTCCTCGCTGACTTCCAGCGGCACGATGTAGCCCGGCAAACGAATCTGCTGGCCATCGAGGGCCTTGACTACCGGGGCGTTGGGCAAATCCTGCTTGGCGGCTGGCGCGGACTCGGCGGCCAGGGCGTCGCTCATCTTCGACAAGTCGTGCAGCGGGGTCATGTTCGGCACTTCTGGCGGCGCGTCCGGCGGGATCATTTCCGACCAGGCCAGGTCCCTCGGCTCGGCCGCCCACAGCGGCAGGGCGACCATCATCAACAGCGCAAGCAGGGCGCGGGGCATCTTCAACGTCCTCATAAACGGATCGACAGGCCGTCGGCCAGCGATTGGCGATAAGCGCGCCAGGCCGGCACGCTGCCCATCAGCAGGGCAGCGACTAGAATGCCAGCCAGCAGCGTCCATTCATATTCGCTCGGCCAGCTCAGCGGCAGGTACAAGCCGTAGGCCGACTGCACGTAACCCTGGGCGGCGGCGATACCGATGTACAGCAAGGCCAGCCCGGCGGTGACCCCGGCCAGCGCCAGGGCGAAGGCTTCGAGCACCAGCAGCGTCGCGATGTGCCACGGCCGCGCGCCCACCGAACGCAGGATCGCCATTTCCCGACGACGCTCGTTGAGGCTGGTGAGGATCGCCGTGAGCATGCCGATCAACCCGGTGAGCACCACGAACAACGAAATCACGAACAAGGCTTTTTCCGCCGTGCCCATCAGGCTCCACAACTCCTGCAGCGCCACGCCGGGCAGGATGGCCAGCAGCGGTTCGCCACGAAACTCATTGATCTCGCGTTGCAAGGCAAAGGTCGAAATCTTGCTGTTGAGGCCGAGCATGAACGCGGTGATCGCCTGGGGCGTGAGGTCCATGTTGCGGGCCTGGTCGGCGCTGATGCGGCCATTGCCCTGGGCCGGCACACCGTTCTTCCAGTCGATGTGGATCGCCTCCATGCCGCCGAGGCTGATGTGCAGCGTGCGGTCCACCGGCGTGCCGGTGGGCTTGAGAATCCCGACCACGGTGAAGGGCTTGTCGTCGTGCTTGACCAGGCTGACCACCGCCACGCCGTGGGCCAGCACCAGCTTGTCGCCGAGCTTGTAGTGCAGCGCCTCGGCTACTTCGGCACCGAGCACCACTTCGAACGGATCGGTTGCGAAAGCCCGGCCGTCGGCCAGTTCCAGATGCTGCTGGCGGCCGTACTGGTAATGTTCGAAGTAGGCCTCGGTGGTGCCCATCACCCGATAACCACGGTGGGAATCGCCGAGGGACATGGGGATCGCCCACTTCACTTTCGGGTTGCTGGCGAAGTGTTCGAAGCTGTCCCAGCGGATGTTGTTGGTGGCGTTGCCGATGCGAAACACCGAATACAGCAGCAGGTTCACGGAGCCGGAGCGGGCGCCGACGATCAGGTCGGTGCCACTGATGGTGCTGGCGAAACTGGCCCGCGCCTCGGTACGTACCCGCTCCACTGCCAGCAACAAACAAACCGAAAGGGCGATGGCGAACGCGGTGAGGATCGCGGTGAAACGGCGGTTCGCCAGGCTGGCCATGGCTAGACGGAACAAATACATCTCAAACCTCGAGTGGCGTGGTGGCGCGATTGAGATCGGCCAGCGACAGGTTGCGGTCGAACAGCGGCGCCAGGCTCTGGTCGTGGCTGACGAACAACAGGCTCGACCCGGCCTCGCGGCATTCAGCGAACAACAGCCGCAGGAAGTTTTCCCGGGCGTCGTAGTCCAGGGCCGAGGTCGGTTCGTCAGCGATTACCAGTTCCGGTTGGCCGATCAGCGCCCGGGCGGCGGCGACCCGTTGTTGCTGGCCGATGGACAACGAGTCGGCGCGCCGCTCCAGCAGGTTTGGATCGGTCAGCCTCAGGTGGGCCAGCAGCGTGGCGGCGGCTTGATCGACGCTGCCGTGGCGCTGGATCGCCCGTTGCGCACGCAGCTTGGAAAAGTGACAGGGCAGCTCGACGTTCTCGCGTACCGAGAGAAACGGCAGCAGGTTGAATTGCTGGAAGATGTAGCCGGTGTGGTCGACGCGAAAGCGGTCGCGACTGCCGGCGCCCAGTTCGGTGAGTTCCTGGCCGAGTAGGCGGATGCTGCCGCGATCCGGCGTCTGCACACCGCCCAGCAGCCCCAGCAAGGTGGTCTTGCCACTGCCGCTCGGGCCCTTGAGAAACAGCGTCTCACCGGCCTCCAGGCGAAACGCCGGGATATCCAGCAACGGCGGATGCCCGGGCCAACTGAAGCCCAGGTCGGAGAGTTCGATGAGTGCTTGGGTCATGTTTGCCGCTTCAAATAGTGGAACCTGTGGAACACCTGTGGGAGCTGAGCTGCTCGCGATGAGGCCATCACGTTCAACTTGGATGTTGACTGTCGGACCGCTATCGCGAGCAAGCTTTGCTCCCACCAAGCTTGCTCCCACATTGGGTTTTGCGGTGGATCAGAATTTCAGGGCTGGCGCCTTGGCCGTCACTTCCACGCCTTGCTGTCCGCTCGGGCTGATCAGTTGTACCTGAATTTTCTGGGTGGCCGGGAAGGTTTTGAACAGGGTCGCCAGGTCCAGGTTCTTCAGTGCACCCGGGGCGGCGCAGGTGAACTGGTAGTGGGCATGGATCTCACTGTGCTCACCGTGGTGCTCGTCGCCATCGCCGTCGTCGTCATGGTCTTCGTGGTCCGGTTCATCGCCGAACAGCGGGCTTTCCAGTTCCTGCTGGGCCACGGTGCATTTGGCCGCAGCGGGCAGGTTGAACAGCGCCAGCGGCTTGTCCAGCTGCGCCCGTACGGCGGCGACCTTGGCCTTGTCGGCATCGCTGGTGGCGGCATGTTCGAAGCCCACCAGGTTCATCGCCGGGCTTTCCAGTTCCAGCTCCAGGGTCTGGCCGTCCAGGGCGGCGTTCAACCGGCCCACACCGTGTTCATGGGCGCCGAGGCTGCCGTGTTCGTGGTCATGATCATGCTCGACCGCCGCGTGAGCGACAGCCAATGGCAGCAGGGCGAACGGCAAAGCGAGAAGCAGACGACGCATGACGAGTCTCCGAAAAGGTTATGTAATCTTATAACGAAAGTGCGGAGAGTTTGACCGTCTGCTTGGCGTCGCGCAAGGGCCATGGGAGCATGCGAACATGAAATATTCAGGAGCACGGTGATGTTGCGGATACGCGGAACCGTCGGCGATTGGCCGGTGGACTTGTCGATCGAAATGGATGAGGGCGACTGGGCGCAGCTCGGCGCGCAGTTGCAAGTGGCCAAGTCAGAAGGTGTGGCGGTACCGGCGACCAAACCGGTGGCCAATCCAGTGAGTCAGGACGATGCCCAGTGGCAGATTGCCAAGGAACTGCTGCGCAAGGCCGGGCAACTGAGCGGCCCGGACTTGCTGGAACAGCTCGAAGGCCTGAGCGGCAGCGCCTCGGCGGGCAAGCGCCTGTTGGTGCGCTTGCGCCACTGTGCCGAGGTCAAGGTACTGAGCGGCGCCGATACGCCGCTCTATAGCTGGGTTGGGGCTGAGGCTTAATACAACGCCGCAAACAGCTTGCGCCGATAAGTCGTCACCAGCGGATGATCGTTGCCCAGCAGTTCGAACACTTGCAGCAAGGTCTTGTGGGGCAAGCCTTCGCTGTAGCTGCGGTTACGCATGAACAGCTTGAGCAGTGCATCGAGGGCCGCTTCGTACTGCTGGCGTGCCAGTTGCTGGATCGCCAGTTGGTACACCGCTTCATCGTCCTGCGGGTCTTTCGCCAGGCGCGCCTTGAGGTCGGCGGCGTCCGGCAGGTGCTTGGCCAGGCCGAGGAACTGGATCTGCGCCTTGGCGCCGGCGAGGGCGGCCTTGTGCTCGTCGCTTTTCACCGCGTCGAGCACGGTCTGCGCTTCGTCCAGCTCACCGCGCTCGGTCAGGCAGCGGGCATACAGGATCAGGGCCTTGGCGTTGGTGTTGTCTTCACCCAGCAATACCGTGAGCACGGCTTCGGCGTCGGCGAAACGACCGTCGTCGAACAGCGCCTGGGCCTGTTCGAATGGGTCGGCGGCAGCTGGAGGCGGCATCTGCACATGGGGTTCGAGCATGGTCCGCACCGCCGATTCCGGCTGGGCGCCGGCAAAACCGTCGACGGGTTGGCCGTCCTTGAACAACACCACCGTTGGCAGGCTGCGAATGCCGAAGCGGGCGACAATGTCCTGCTCGATGTCGCAGTTGACCTTGGCCAGCAGCAGTTCGCCCTGATAGCTCTCGGCAATGGTTTGCAGCATCGGCATCAGGGCTTTGCACGGCGCACACCATTCGGCCCAGAAGTCCACCAGCACCGGTTTGTGGAAAGAGTTCGCGATCACCGACTGGTCGAAATCGGCGGTGGTGGCGTCGAAGATGTAGGGCGTTTCCTGAGTCATGGGCAATCTCGTAGAGCGCTTGAATGGGGCAACTATACGGCTTGGTGGGGGTGGCTGAAAGCCGGGGAGGTCTTTCGTCTTGTGGTGTCCGATAGGACGCCTTCGCGAGCAAGCTCGCTCCCACAAGGGATCTCAAGTGTTCAGGCGACCCCTGTGGGAGCGAGCTTGCTCGCGATGCTTTTAAGGCTAGCGCCGCGCGTGGTACAGGCTCACATGCCGAAACTCTTCAGGCTCAGCCAGGTCCGGCAAGGTCATGGCCTGGAGCATGTCGATGCGTCTGTACAGCGGATGCTGGAAATCCCGTACCCGAGAGTCGGCCACCAACGCCTCACGGCCACGGCTGAGGAATTGATCGAGCAGTGGCAGGTTGGCCCGGTCGTAGAGCACATCGGCGACCAGGATCAGGTCGAAGCGATCAGCCTCGGCGAAGAAGTCCGTCGAATAACCCAGCTCCACGCCATTGAGTGCGGCATTGGCCTGGCACGCGGCAATCGCCAGCGGGTCGAGGTCGCAGGCCACCACTTCCAGCGCCCCGGCCTTGACCGCCGCGATGCCCGCCACGCCAGAACCGGCACCAAAATCCAATATGCGCTTGCCCTCGACCCACTGCGGCTGTTCGGCCAGGTAGCGGGCCATCGCCAGGCCGCTGGCCCAACAGAAGCTCCAATAGGGCGGCTCGTGGAGAATGCGGCGGGTTTCTTCCGGGCTGAAGGCACGGTCCATGTTGTCGCCGTCGATCAGCCACAACTTCAAGTCAGCGCCGGGTAGCGGGCAGGCCACCAGGCGCGCGTCACCGAGTAATTCACTCAACGCCCGTTGCAGGTCTTGCGGTGCACTCATGGCGCTTTGACGAATTGCAGGGTGCCCAGGGCCTGGGTGGTCGGTTGGCCGATGCGTTGCTCCGGCAGGTGCAGGATCAACTGGCCTGACTGGCTGGCGCGGCCGCGCAGTTCGACGCGGGCGCCGACCGGGAAGGCATCGGGGTTGAAACGCAGGCGGAAGGGCAGGGCCTGGTTGGTGCCGATCAGGCTGGAGCTGGCGAGCAATTGCTGTGGGCGGTCCTTGTCATCGATCACCAGCAACGCCAGTTCGACCTCGGCCCCGGCCGGCACGCCTTGCAAGGTGCCGCTCAATTCGCGCTGATACGCCGGCAGAGGTCCCAGTTCGGCCGCCTGGCGGGCTTTTTCCTGGGCCTGTTTCGGCGCTGGGGCCGGGGCGGGGGGCGCGGGCTTGGGGGCGTCGCTGCTGCACGCCATCAGCAGGCTGAAAAGACTGAGCAAAACGAGCGATCGTAGCGGCATGTGTGGCTCCAGCAAGGTGAATTCCATGGATCTGACGGTAGGCCCGTCTGTATACCGTAAACCCTATGGCTTGTCTTGCCAGTGGGATGCGCTACCATGGCCCTCCCTTTTTTTGTTGCCTGCCACCATGCACTGTCCCTTCTGCGGTGCCAACGACACCAAGGTCATCGACTCGCGACTGGTCGCCGAGGGCGAACAAGTCCGCCGCCGCCGCGAATGCCTGGCTTGCGGCGAACGTTTCACGACGTTCGAGACCGCTGAACTGGTGTTGCCGCGCCTGATCAAAACCGACGGCAGCCGCCAGCCGTTCGATGAAGAAAAACTGCGCGCCGGCATGCAGCGCGCCCTGGAAAAGCGCCCGGTGAGCGTCGAGCGCCTGGAAGCGGCGCTGGTGCACATCAAGCACAAGCTGCGGGCGACCGGCGAGCGCGAGGTCAAATCCCTGGTGGTCGGTGAGTTGGTGATGGCCGAGCTGCAGAAGCTCGATGAAGTCGCCTACATCCGTTTCGCCTCGGTGTACCGGCGCTTCCAGGACCTGAACGAGTTCCGCGAAGAAATCGACCGCCTGGCCCGCGAACCGGTGAAAGAATGACCGCCTCGGCGCAGCAGGCCATCCTCGACGCCCACTACATGGCCCGTGCCCTGGAGTTGGCGCGGCGCGGTCACTACACCACCCACCCCAATCCCCGGGTCGGTTGCGTGATCGTGCGTGACGGGCAGATTGTCGGCGAAGGCTGGCACATCCGCGCCGGCGAGCCCCATGCCGAAGTCCATGCCCTGCGCGCCGCTGGCGAACAGGCCCGCGGCGCCACGGCCTACGTGACCCTTGAGCCGTGCAGCCATCACGGGCGTACGCCGCCGTGTGCCGATGCGTTGGTCAACGCCGGCGTGGCGCGGGTGGTGGCGGCGATGCAGGACCCCAACCCGGAAGTCGCCGGGCGTGGCCTGCAACGGCTGGCCCAGGCCGGCATCGCCACCGAAAGCGGCGTGCTGGAGGGCGAAGCGCGCAAGCTCAATGAAGGTTTCCTCAAGCGCATGGAGCAGGGCCTGCCGTTCGTGCGGGTCAAGCTCGCCATGAGCCTCGATGGCCGCACCGCCATGGAAAGCGGCGAAAGCCAATGGATCACCGGCCCGGCCGCACGCTCGGCGGTCCAACGCCTGCGCGCCCAGGCCAGCGTGGTATTGACCGGCGCCGACACGGTGCTGGCGGACAACGCCCGGCTGACCGTGCGCGCCGATGAACTGGGGCTCGATGCCGAGCAGACCGCGCTGATCATGAGCCGTCCGCCGCTGCGGGTGCTGGTGGACGGGCGTCTGCGGGTGCCGCTGGATGCCGCGTTTTTCAAAGCCGGCCCGGCGTTGGTCGCTACCTGCATGGCGGTGGAAGAACAGTACGCCAACGGTCCCGAATGCATGATCGTGGCGGGCGATGACGGCCAGGTCGATCTGTATCGCCTGCTGGTGGAACTGGCGGGCCGTGGCGTCAACGAGGTGCTGGTGGAAGCCGGTCCGCGCCTGGCGGGGGCTTTTGCCCGGCAAGGGCTGGTCGACGAGTTCCAGATTTTCATCGCCGGCAAGTTCCTCGGTTCTTCGGCGCGGCCACTGCTGGACTGGCCGCTGGCGCAGATGAAAGACGCCCCGCAGTTGAAAATCACCGAAATCCGCGCCGTGGGCGATGACTGGCGAGTCATCGCCGTTCCCGTTGCGCAGGCGAGCGTATAATTCCCGGCTTTCGCGCAAGCGGCGGCCCGTTCTCGAGGAGGACTCCATGTTTACCGGCATCATCGAATCCATCGGCAGCATCCGTGCACTCACCCCCAAGGGCGGCGATGTGCGGGTCTACGTCGAAACCGGCAAGCTCGACCTGAGCGACGTCAAGTTGGGCGACAGCATCGCGGTAAACGGCGTGTGCCTGACGGCCGTCGAATTGCCAGGCAACGGTTTCCTGGCGGACGTCAGCCGCGAAACCCTCGACTGCACGGCCATGAACGACCTCAAGAGCGGCAGCCCGGTCAACCTGGAAAAAGCCCTGACCCCCACCACTCGCCTGGGCGGGCACCTGGTCAGCGGCCACGTGGACGGCGTCGGTGAAGTGGTGTCGCGCACTGATAACGCTCGGGCCGTGGAGTTTCGCATCCGCGCGCCGAAGGAACTGGCCAAGTACATCGCCCACAAAGGCTCGATCACCGTCGACGGCACCAGCCTGACGGTCAACGCGGTGGATGGCGCCGAATTCCTGCTGACGATCATTCCCCACACCCTGAGCGAAACCATCATGGCCTCGTACCGGCCAGGTCGCCGGGTCAACCTGGAAGTCGACTTGCTGGCCCGTTACCTGGAGCGCCTGCTTATGGGAGACAAGGCCGCAGAGTCTGACTCTTCACAACGGCGGGCGGGTAACATCACTGAAAGTTTTCTGGCCGCCAACGGCTACCTCAAATCCTGACCCAAGGGGGTGCCGCGTGGCGCTCAATAGCATCGAAGAACTGGTTGAAGACATCCGCCAAGGCAAGATGGTCATCCTCATGGATGACGAAGACCGCGAGAACGAAGGCGACCTGATCATGGCCGCCGAGTGCTGCAAGGCCGAACACATCAACTTCATGGCCAAGCACGCCCGTGGCCTGATCTGCATGCCGATGACCCGCGAGCGCTGCGAGCTGCTGAAGCTGCCGCTGATGGCGCCGCGCAACGGCTCGGGCTTCGGCACCAAGTTCACCGTGTCCATCGAGGCCGCCGAGGGCGTGACCACCGGTATCTCCGCCGCTGACCGCGCGCGCACGGTGCAGGCCGCTGCCGCCCGGGACGCCAAGGCCGAAGACATCGTCAGCCCCGGCCACATCTTCCCGCTGATGGCCCAGGCTGGCGGCACCCTGGCTCGCGCCGGCCACACCGAAGCGGCCTGCGACCTGGCGCGCATGGCGGGCTTCGAACCCAGCGGCGTGATCTGCGAAGTGATGAACGACGACGGCACCATGTCCCGTCGTGCGGAGCTGGAAACCTTCGCCGCCGAACACAACATCAAGATCGGCACCATCGCCGACCTGATCCACTACCGGATGATCCACGAACGTACCGTTCAGCGGATTGCCGAGCAGCCGCTGGACAGCGAACTGGGCCAGTTCAACCTGGTGACCTACCGCGACTCGGTGGAAGGCGACGTGCACATGGCGCTGACCCTGGGCACCGTGTGCGCCGAAGAGCCGACCCTGGTGCGCGTGCACAACATGGACCCGCTGCGCGACCTGCTGATGGTCAAGCAACCCGGTCGCTGGAGCCTGCGGGCCGCCATGGCTGCGGTGGCCGAGGCCGGCAGCGGCGTGGTGCTGCTGCTCGGTCACCCGCTCGATGGCGACGTGCTGTTGGCGCACATCCGTGAAACCGGTGACCAGGCGGCGGTGAAAAAACCGACCACCTACAGCATTGTCGGTGCCGGTTCGCAGATCCTTCGTGACCTGGGCGTGCGTAAAATGCGCCTGATGAGCGCGCCGATGAAATTTAATGCGATATCCGGTTTCGATCTGGAAGTTGTAGAATACGTGCCCTCCGAATAATAGCCCGGGATTTTCCGGCCCTGTATTCGTGGCTAATATCACTGAGGAGCGCGTTATAGAACGTGCTCCGGCTCTTTAAGAGATCTGACGAATGACCCTGAAGACCATCGAAGGTACCTTCATCGCCCCCAAAGGCCGCTACGCTCTGGTAGTGGGCCGTTTCAACAGTTTCGTGGTCGAGAGCCTGGTTGGCGGTGCGGTCGATGCCCTGGTTCGCCATGGCGTGAGCGAAAGCGACATCACCATCATCCGTGCCCCTGGCGCCTTCGAAATTCCGCTGGTTGCGCAGAAAGTCGCTCAAAAGGGCGAATATGCGGCGATCATCGCCCTGGGCGCGGTCATTCGTGGCGGTACTCCGCACTTCGAATACGTGGCCGGCGAGTGCACCAAGGGCCTGGCCCAGGTGTCCATGGAATTCGGCGTGCCAGTCGCTTTCGGCGTACTGACCGTTGACTCCATCGAGCAAGCCATCGAACGTTCCGGCACCAAGGCCGGTAACAAAGGTGCCGAAGCTGCCCTGTCCGCCCTGGAAATGGTCAGCCTGCTGGCGCAGTTGGAGGCCAAGTGATTAGCGACGAAAGCGATCGTTTCAACCCGCGCGATCCAAAGCCTGCGGATGCCGGCAAGCCGTCGAAAAGCGTCAAGCGTCGCGAAGCTCGTCAGCTCGCGACCCAGGCGCTGTATCAATGGCACATGGCCAAGCAATCGCTGAACGAGATCGAAGCGCAGTTTCGGGTCGACAACGACTTCAGTGATGTTGATGGCGCTTACTTCCGCGAGATCCTGCACGGGGTCCCGCAGTTCAAGACTGAAATCGACACCGCGCTCACGCCTTGCCTGGACCTGACCATCGAAGAGCTGGATCCGGTTGAACTGGCAGTGCTGCGCCTGTCCACCTGGGAACTGCTCAAGCGCGTCGACGTACCGTACCGCGTGGTGATCAACGAAGGGATCGAGCTGGCGAAAGTCTTCGGTTCCACCGATGGCCACAAATTCGTCAACGGTGTGCTCGACAAGCTCGCCCCACGTCTGCGTGAAGCTGAAGTGAAGGCGTTCAAGCGCTAGTCAGCGCTTGATATCCGCATGGGTGAGTTCGAGCTGATCCGTAATTACTTCGCTGCCGCGCCTTGTGCGCAGGGCGGCGAGGGCGTTGCGCTGGGGATTGGCGACGACTGCGCCTTGCTGGCCGTTCCTCCCGGGGAACAGCTGGCGGTGTCCACCGACACGCTCGTGGCCGGTGTGCATTTTCCAGACCCGTGCGACCCGTTCCTGCTCGGCCAGCGCTCGCTGGCCGTGGCGGTCAGCGACCTGGCTGCCATGGGCGCCAACCCTTACGCCTTTACCCTTGCCCTGACCTTGCCGACGGTGACCACCGATTGGCTGCAAGCCTATGCCCGCGGTTTGAACCAGATGGCCCAGGCCTGTGGCGTGGCGCTGGTGGGTGGGGACACCACACGTGGGCCCCTGAGCCTGACCATGACCGTGTTCGGCCACGTGCCGTCCGGCCAGGCCCTGACCCGTAGCGGCGCACGGCCCGGCGACCTGCTGTGTGTGGGCGGCGAGCTGGGCAATGCCGCTGGCGCACTGCCGCTGGTGCTCGGCCAGCGCGGCGCCGAACCTGCGATTGTCGAGCCGTTGCTGGCCCATTACTGGTCGCCACGTCCGCAGATCGACCTGGGCCTGGCATTGCGTGGCAAGGCCAGTGCGGCGATGGATATTTCCGATGGCCTGCTGGCCGATTGCGGGCATATCGCCCTGGCGTCCGGGGTGGCCTTGCAGGTTGAACGGGACCGACTGCCGTTGTCCAACGCTCTGGTAGCGTTTCTTGGCCGGGCGGATGCCGAGCAGGTGGCCCTGAGCGGCGGTGACGATTACGTGCTGTTATTCGCCGTGCCACCGAACCGGTTGTCGACGTTGCAGGCCGCCGGCTGGCCGATCCACGTGATCGGCAGCGTACTGGCCGGGCAAGGCGTCACGCTGGTCGACAGCGTCGGGCACGACATCACTCCGCCAGTGCGGGGCTATCAACATTTTCGGGAGACACCGTGACAGATCATCCCAACCAGGTCCCGGCAGAATTCGTTCCGCCTTCGGTCTGGCGTAATCCCTGGCACTTCCTGGCATTTGGCTTCGGTTCGGGTACTTTGCCTAAAGCCCCGGGCACCTGGGGCTCGCTGGTTGCGCTACCCTTCATACCGTTGTGGCAGATGTTGCCGGACTGGGGCTACTGGTTGATGCTGGGCATCACCATGCTGTTTGGCTTCTGGCTGTGTGGCAAAGTGGCGGACGACCTTCGGGTGCACGATCATGAAGGCATCGTCTGGGACGAAATGGTCGGCATGTGGATCACCTTGTGGCTGGTACCGGAAGGCTGGTATTGGTTGCTGGCGGGTTTCCTGGTGTTCCGTTTCTTCGATATCCTCAAGCCGTGGCCGATCCGCTGGATCGACCGGCACGTACACGGAGGTGTCGGCATCATGCTCGATGATGTATTGGCCGGGGTTTTCGCCTGGCTGGCAATGCAAGGATTGGTGTGGTGTTTCACCTGAGGGAGTCAGGCATGGGCGTAAGCCGCGCACTACTGCTGTTGCTGTGTTTAGGAGCCTGTGTGGGTGCAAGGGTGGCCGAGTCGGCTCCGCTGCCTGACAAGATCCGTGCGGCCAGCGAAGAGTGGGCCGATTACACCCAGGCCGATGGCCAGGGCATGGGCTGGGACATCTTGCGTGCAGTGTTCGAGCCTGAAGGCGTCAAGCTGGAGATCCGCAGTGTGCCCTACACCCGCTCAATCGGGTTGGTGCAGCGCGGCGAGGTCGATGTGCAGGTCGGTGCCTATCGGGATGAGTCCGAAGGCGTGCTTTACCCGAAGTGGCACTATGACGTCGATCACATCTATGCCCTGGGGCTGGCGTCCAAGCCGTCACCGACGCTGGCGACGATTGGCAGCTATCGGCTGGTATGGATGCGCGGCTACGAATACAACAACTACCTGCCCAACATCCGGCGTTTCAATGAGATCCACCGGTCGGTGGGTATCTTGCCGATGCTGATTCATGAGCGAGCGGACTTTTACATCGATGCATCGATGGAAATCGAAGAAGTGCTCGCCAAGGCCGACGATCCCAAGCAATTCAAACTTTCGCCGCTGATCAATTTGCCGCTGTACCTGGGCTTCGCCAACAACGAAAACGGCCGTACGTTGCGTGCGCTGTTCGACCGACGCATGGAAGTGCTGGTGAAGAGCGGCGAGTTGAAACCGATTTTCGAACGCTGGAAGCAACCCTATCCTTTCGACGAGAATGGCAATCCACCGAAGCCGTAATCAAACTTTTCGATGGTTATGGCCGACAATTCAGCCTAAGCGTCTACAGGAGCGTGCTGTTACAATGCCCGCCTCTGCGAAACTCCAGTACTAGATCAGGAGCACACCGGTGCCTGTCGTTTTTGTTGCCGCTTCCAAGCTGCCAACGCCGTTTGCGCAATTCACCATGCATGGTTTTCTCGATGAGGCCACCGGCCGCGAGCACGTCGTGCTCAGCCTGGGTGATTTTACCGACGGTTCTCCGGTGTTGGGCCGCCTGCATTCCGAATGCCTGACCGGCGACGCCCTGTTCAGCCAGCGCTGCGATTGCGGTTCGCAACTCGAGGCCGCGCTGCAGGCCATCGCCCGTGAAGGCCGTGGCGTGTTGCTGTACCTGCGCCAGGAAGGTCGTGGCATTGGCCTGTTGAACAAGATCCGCGCCTATGAACTGCAAGATGGCGGCGCCGATACCGTGGAGGCCAACGAACGGCTGGGCTTTGCGGCCGACCTGCGGGACTACAGCATTTGCCTGCCGATGCTCGAACACCTGGGTATCAAGTCCCTGCGGTTGATGACCAACAACCCACGCAAGGTCAAGGCCTTGACCGACATGGGCATCGTGGTGGCCGAGCGTGTGCCGCTGCACACCGGTCACAACCCCCACAACAAACTCTACCTGGCGACCAAGGCCAGCAAGCTCGACCACATGATGGGTAACGAGCACCAAGGCGAGGTTGACCGGGCGTGACGCGCGGTCAGGTCCGGCGGCGGCTGTCCGTCAGTTGGTGGAAATACCTGGCCCTGGCCTTGCTGCCACTGTTTGTGATCAACGCGGTGTTCGGCCAGGGCGAAGCGATTCTGCCGGTGCTGGCGATGCCGTTGTTCATTGCCGGCATGGCGTCGATGTTTGTCAGCCTGCGATTCTTCGGGCCGTACAAGCAAGCCCTGATCGCCACCCAGAAAGCCCTCGACACGCCCGAAGAACCCCAGGCCTGGATTGACCTGGCGGCCCGTCGTCGCGCCGCCTTCCTGGTGGCCGGGCTACCGGCCTGGGTCGGTGCCCTTGCGGTGTTCGTTGGCCTGGAGGCGGTGCCGTTGATGCTGCTGGCCTTGTCGACCGCCGTGTTGTTCTACCTGTACCGCATCCCGCGCCAACTCGGCTGATGAACCGCTGGCTGGCGGTCTTGCTGCTGGCCGTCAGCGCCTCGACGATGGCGGCTTCGCGGGTTGTCAGCCTCGCGCCGTCGCTGTCGGAAATCGTCGTTGAGCTGGGCTCCGCCGACCTCTTGGTGGGCGTGCTGGATGGCGGTGATCGTCCGCCAATCCTTAAAGACCTGCCTTCCGTAGGCCGTTACGGCCAGCTGGACATGGAGCGCTTGCTCAGCCTCCAGCCCGACCTGCTCCTGCTCTGGCCCGGCAGTGTCGGCCCGGCCCAGCGCGAGCAGCTCAAGGGCTTGGGCATTTCTGTCTATGTCGCCGAGCCCCGCAGCCTCGACCAACTCATCGTGCAAATTGAAGACATTGCCACGCAGCTCGGCCGCCCGGAGCGGGGCGTGCAACGGGCGGCGCGGTTGCGTGTGCGTCTTGCGGCGTTACGCCAGCGCTATCGACGGGACCCGCCGTTGCCGGTGTTCTACCAGGTCTGGGACCGGCCGCTGTACACCATCGGGGGCGGCCAGATCATCAGTGATGCGCTGGCGGTGTGCGGGGCCCGCAACGTCTTTGCCGACCTGAGCGTGCCGGCCCCGCAGGTGAGTGTGGAAGCGGTGCTGCAACGCAATCCGCAGGTCATCCTCGCCACGGAACAGGCGCAGCTCGACGCCTGGAAAACCTGGCCGGTGGCGCAGGGGCGGTTGTTGCTGGTCAATGACAAGGGGCTGGAACGGCCCAGTGGACAGATGATCGAGGCGACGGCGCGGTTGTGCGAGTTGATTGCGCCAGATCGTTAGACCGTGGCGCCTGCAATCGCGAGCAAGCTCGCTCCCACATGGGATTTTGTTGTGAACACAAAACCTGTGGCCACTGAAGATCAACTGTGGGAGCGAGCTTGCTCGCGATGAGGTCAGTCCAGGCACCACAGGTTTTGGATCAGAGAGAGGGGGTCCAAGTAACCCCAAACAACCAGGTCCGACCCTCCTCCCGATACCCATACTGGCCCCCATCATGGCTATACAGCGCCCGGCTGTAACCCTTGTCCAGCAGGTTATCCACCTTCATCTCCAGCTTCACTTCCCGAGTCAGCGCCCAGTTGCCGCGCAGCCCGAACAGGGCATAGCCGCCCAGGGCATGGCGGTTGTTTTCATCGTCATAGCTGCCACTCAC
The DNA here is from genome assembly GCF_018325865.1 of Pseudomonas sp. St386. Classification (NCBI taxonomy): domain Bacteria; kingdom Pseudomonadati; phylum Pseudomonadota; class Gammaproteobacteria; order Pseudomonadales; family Pseudomonadaceae; genus Pseudomonas; species Pseudomonas sp. St386. Next base: position 6,077,406 of record NZ_AP021900.1, on the reverse strand, counting down.
CGCTTGCCAGGTGGCGCCCAGGCCCAGGCGGTCGAATTGCCGGTCCAGGTCCAGGCTCAAGGTCCGCCGGGCACGGCGGGCCAGGGTGTGGCCGCTGTCGCGGTCACGTGGGTCGATGATGGCCAGGCCCAGGTTGCCCTGCCAGCCGAACACATCCTGCAGGTAGGCCATCTCAAAACCGTTGATCCGCGCCGAGGCAACGTTCTGTGGGCGTGAGTTGCTGCCAAAGATGATCGCGTCTTCCAGGTCTGTGCGGTACAGCGAGGTCTCCAGGCGGGCGCTCTCGCTCAGCTGGCTGCGCCATTGCAGTTCGTAGCTTTTTGCCGTTTCGGGTTTCAGGTCAGGGTTGCTGAAGTCCGGGTAGTACAGATCGTTGAAGGTCGGGGCGCGGAAGCTTTCGCTGTAGGTCAGCAATACGTCGTTGTCCGGATTGATTGGTAGAGTGAGCGTGCCGCTCCAACTGTTCTGGCCGCCGAATTGCTGATTCTGGTCGCGACGCAGGCCCAGTTCGGTGGAAAACGTTTCGGCCTGGAAGCGGTGCTGGATGAACGCGGCACGGTTCCAGCGGCTGTCTTCGTCGAACGGCGTGCTGCTGTTGACCCGGTCCTGATACCAGTCACCGCCGACGATCAGGCTGTTGCGCTCGTCCAGCGTCACGTCGTTCTGCCACGTCACTGAATCGCGGTAGGTGTTAAAGACTTCGCGGACGTCGCTGAGCTTGTCGAAGGTCTTTTCACGGTTCTCGCTGTGGCCCAGTTCCAGGCGTGACTTCCAGGCCTCGTTGATTCGCCCGTCCACATAGGTGCTGAAGCTGCTCACCGCAAACTCGCTGTAGGGTTGCTGGGGCAGGGATTCGAAGGTGGCTGGGTCGAAGCGGCCGAACGGGTTGTCGTATTCGCTTTTGCCGCGGTTATCCAGCACGTTCAGGCCGACTTCCAGGTCATCGCTGGCGGCATGGCTCAGGCTCAGGCTGAAAGACTGGTTGCGGTTGGCATCGTCGTCGCGGTCGCTGGCATAGGACTCGCGGGTCCGATTGCTTCCAGCGCTCTCGTCGAGGCTGGCGCCGAGGTTGAAGCGGGTCTGGTCGTCGCCGCCGGACAGGCCCAGGCTGCGTTCCCAGGTCTGGTGGCTGCCAACGCCCACATGCAGGCGCGGTTGCAGACCTTGCTCGTTGCCGCGACGGGTGAAAATCTGAATCACCCCACCCACCGCATCGGCACCGTAGATCACCGAACGCGAACCGCGCAGCACTTCCACGCGCTCGATCTGGTTGATGTTCAGGCGTTGCAGGTTGCTGTCGCCGGAGGTGGCATTGCCGATGCGCTGACCGTCCACCAGCACCAGGCTCTGGGCCGATTTGGTGCCGCGAATGTAAATCCCCGGAAGGCTGCCGCGCCCACCCAGTGGTGCCACCTGCACGCCTGGCACACGGCTGAGCAAGTCAGTGACACTGGCCGGTTGCAAGCGCTCGATGTCCTCGCGGGTGAACACCGTGTTGGCGGCGCTGCTGTCGTTGCGGGCCTCGACCTGGCGGTTGGCGCTGATCACGATGTCGGGCAGCTTCAGGGCCTGGTCGCGCTCGAAGGTGTCGGCCAGCAGGTCGGGGGTGGGTAGCAGGGAGAGGGTGAGGGCGAGGCGGAGTTTCATGGGGTTCCAATCATGCTTGATTCACACAAAACCAATGTGGGAGCGAGCTTGCTCGCGATAGCGGTGTGTCAGCCAATGGGTTTATTGACTGATCTTCCGCTATCGCGAGCAAGCTCGCTCCCACAGGGGCTTGTGTGGGCTGAACTTACAGGCCCAGCAACAGCAACCGCTGGCGCACCGCCGCTTCGATTCCCACCTCGTCCAACCCACATTCGGCGAGCATCTGCGCCGGCTTGGCGTGTTCGACATAGCTGTCCGGCAAGCCCAGGTGCAGCACCGACTTGAGGATGTTTTCCCGGGCCAGGAACTCGCTGACCGCCGCACCGGCGCCGCCCATGATGGCGTTTTCCTCGACCGTTACCAGCAGGTCGTGGCTGCCGGCCATCTCGCGCACCAGGGCTTCGTCGAGGGGTTTGACGAAGCGCATGTCCACCACGGTGGCGTCCAGGGTCTCGGCGACTTTCAGGGCTTCGGCCAGTTGCACGCCGAACACCAGCAGGGCGGTTTGCTTGCCCTGGCGGCGAATCACGCCCTTGCCGATCTCGATTGGCTCGAGGTCGGTCGAGATCGGCGCGTTCGGGCCGGTGCCGCGCGGGTAGCGTACTGCCGCCGGGCCATTGAACAGGTGGCCGGTGGTGAGCATCTTGCGCAGCTCGTTTTCGTCGCTCGGGGTCATCACCAGCATGCCGGGGATGCAGCGCAGGAACGACAGGTCGAAGCTGCCGGCGTGGGTCGGGCCGTCTTCGCCCACCAGGCCGGCGCGGTCGATGGCGAACAGCACGTCGAGGTTCTGTACCGCGACGTCATGAATCAGTTGGTCGTAGGCCCGTTGCAGGAACGTCGAATAGATCGCCACCACCGGCTTGGCACCTTCACAGGCCATGCCGGCGGCGAGGGTCACGGCGTGCTGCTCGGCAATTGCCACGTCGAAATAGCGTTGCGGGTAGCGTTCGCTGAAGGCCACCAGGTCCGAGCCTTCCTTCATCGCCGGGGTAATGCCCACCAGGCGCGGGTCGGCGGCGGCCATGTCGCACAGCCATTGGCCGAAGACGCCGGAGTATTTCGGTCCGCCGGCCTTTTTCGGCGCGGCCGCCGGAGCGTCCAGGGGTTCGAGCTTGGTGATGGCGTGGTAGCCGATCGGGTCGACTTCCGCCGGGGCGAAGCCTTTGCCTTTCTTGGTGACCACGTGCAGGAACTGCGGCCCCTTGAGGTCGCGCATGTTGCGCAGGGTGGCGATCAGCGTAGGCAGGTCATGGCCGTCGATGGGGCCGATGTAGTTCCAGCCCAGTTCTTCGAACAGCGTGCCGGGGACCAGCATGCCCTTGGCATATTCTTCGGTGCGGCGGGCGATTTCCCAGGCGCCGGGCAGGCGGGACAGCACTTTCTTGCTGCCTTCGCGCATGCTGGCGTAGGTGCGGCTGGAGAGGATCTTCGCCAGGTAGTTGGACAACCCGCCCACGTTGCGCGAGATCGACATGTCGTTGTCGTTGAGGATCACCAGCATGTTGGCGTCGACTTCCGGCGCGTGGTTCAGCGCCTCGAAGGCCATGCCCGCGGTCAGTGCGCCGTCGCCGATCACGGCAATGGCCTTGCGCTCGCTGTTTTGCAGGCGTGCGGCAATCGCCATGCCCAGGGCGGCGCTGATGGAGGTGCTGGAGTGGCCGACGCCAAAGGTGTCGTATTCGCTCTCGGAGCGGCGCGGGAAGGCGGCGATACCGTCCTTCTGGCGCAGCGTGCCCATACGCTCGCGACGACCGGTAAGGATCTTGTGCGGGTAGGCCTGGTGCCCAACGTCCCACACCAGCCGGTCGTCCGGGGTGTCGAACACGTAATGCAACGCGATCGTCAGCTCGATGACGCCCAGGCCCGCGCCGAAGTGCCCACCGGTCTGGCCGACCGTGTAGAGCAGCTCCAGGCGCAACTCATCGGCCAGGGTTTCCAGCTCGGCTTCACCCAGGCGACGCAGGCCGTCCGGCGTGTTGGCGCGGTCCAGCAGGGGCGTGGTCGGGCGCTTGCGGGGAATCTCTTGAAACGTCGTGGGCATCAGGCGAATCGTTATAGGTATAGAAAGAGGCGGCAGTTTACCTTATGCATCGCAAGCTGCCCACGCGTAGGCCGGAACTTGGCCGATACGCACTTATGAATGGGTTGACCCTGTATCAGCTGCGTCGTTCGACGATATAGCGCGCCAAGTCGCGCAACGGCTCGGCCGCCGCGTCAAAGGGTCGCAGCGCGGCCAGCGCCTGGTCGCGCAACTCCAGGGCGTAGGCCTTGGCGGCGTCGAGGCCGAGCAGGGCCGGATAGGTTGGCTTGTCGCGGGCGATGTCGGCGCCCTGGCGTTTGCCCAGGGTCTGGGTATCGCTTTCGACGTCGAGGATGTCGTCCTGCACCTGGAACGCCAGGCCGATGGCTCGGGCGTAGGTCTGCAAGGCTTGCAACTGGGCGGGCGTGGCCCGGCCGCTGGCCAGGGCACCGAGCCGGACGCTGGCCTCGATCAAGGCGCCGGTCTTGTGCCGGTGCATGTATTCCAGGGCGCTCTGGTCCAGCTTCAGGCCCACTGAGCCCAAATCGATGGCCTGGCCGCCGACCATTCCGGCAGGGCCTGCCGCCAGCGCCAGGGCGCTGACCATGTCCAGGCGAACCTGCGCAGGGCAATCGCTCAGGGCTGGATCCAACAGGGCGGTGAAGGCCAGGCTCTGCAAGCCGTCGCCGGCCAGGATCGCGCAGGCTTCGTCGAATTGCTTGTGAGTAGTGGGCTGGCCGCGCCGCAGGTCATCGTCGTCCATGGCCGGCAAATCGTCGTGCACCAGCGAGTACGCGTGGATCAACTCCACCGCACAGGCGGCGCCGTTGGCCTGCTCGGCCTGGCCGCCCAAGGCTTCGCACGCGGCGTAGGCCAACAGCGGCCGCACACGCTTGCCGCCGTTCATCACGCTGTAGCGCATGGCTTCGTACAGGCGCGCCAGCTCCGGGCTCGGGGCGCTGAACAACGTCTCCAGTGCAGCATTGACCCGGGCCTGGCTGCTGGCCTGATAGGCGCCGATCATTCAGGCTGTTCCGCGTCGAAAGGCTCTTCGGTCAGCTCACCGTCACGTTCGAGCAGCAATTGCACCTTCTGCTCGGCCTGGGCCAGCGCCGCCTGGCAGTCGCGAGTCAAGCCGATACCTTGCTCGAAGGCGGTCAGCGAGTCTTCCAGCGACAATTCGCCGTTCTCCAGGCGTTCGACCAGCGTTTGCAGGTCGGCCAGAGATTGTTCGAAATCCAGTGCAGCTTTTTTGCGGGCCATGGCGGCTATTCCGGTTGACTGTTAAACCGGCGCGACACTAGCAGACATGGGGTATTGGGGCAAATCAGGACCGCCGGGCGTCACCCCGATCAGCAAGGATGTCGGAACCTGTGGCGAGGGGATAAATCCCCTCGCCACAAATGATCTCAATCAGCGGGATAGTTTATTCGGTAACGGGTGCTGCGCCCGCCGCCGGGCATCCGCTCCAGGCAACCTTTCTCCAGCAGTTCCGCCAGGTGTCGCGTTGCTGTCGCCTTGGAGACCTTGGCCACGGCTTGATATTGAGTGGCGCTGATCCCCTGCCCGAAGCCTTTTTCGCCGCCATCGAGCAACCGGTTCAGCACTTTGGACTGTTCAGGCGTGAGTGCCGAAGCGCGATGGGCCTGCCAGAACCGGGTCTTGCCCAGCACGCTTTCGATCTGTGTCATCGCTTTATGCAGGCTGCGCAACAGTGTCTGCAGGAACCAAGTCAGCCAGCCGGTGATATCCAGCGTGGCTTTCTGGCTGTTTTCCAGGATTCGGTAATAACCGGCGCGGTCGTCCAGGATGCTCACGGACATGGCGTAGAAACGGATCGCCTGAGCCTCACCCTGGGCCAATGCCAAATCGGTCAGGGTGCGGGTCAGGCGACCATTGCCATCGTCGAATGGATGCAGAGTAACAAACCAGAAATGAGCAATGCCGGCACGCAGTAGCGGATCGAGGCTGACCTGATGGCGACTGGCTTCGAACCAGTCGACGAACGTTTGCAATTGCTGTTCAAGGCCCTGGCGAGGCGGCGCCTCGAAGTGAACGATAGGTCGGTCCAGCCTGCCCGAAACCACTTGCATCGGTTCGTCACCGCGCAGCGCGCCTACGCGGATCTGTCGATAGGCAAGGTCGCTTGTTTGATCAGGAAACAACCACTCGTGCCATTCCAGCAAGCGTTCGACCGTCAGGGGCTGGTTGAAGTGCCGGGTCGCGTCCAGCAACAGGTTCGCCAAGCCTTCGCTGCGTTGGTTGACCGGCGTGTCGTCGACGTGCTCGAGGCCCAGGCGGCGAGCGAGGGACGAGCGCACCGAGCCGACATTCAATTGTTCTCCTTCGATAGCCGAAGAGGTCACGATGTTTTGCAGCAAGGCATCCAGTTCGTTCTGGGCACTGAGCGAAGCCGTGACCGCGCCCGTCATTCCGAGCAATTGACCTTGTGTCTGCACGCATTCGCGTAGCAGGGGGGCCAATGCTTCAGCTTGCCAGCGGAAGTCGGGCCAGTCGGGCTGTTGCCAGATCCAATGGGGTGTCATGCGCCTGTCCAAAGATGAATGAGCCGAATAATAGCGCTATTCGGCTCATTTTGTGAGCCGAATAGGCCCTCTATTCGGCTCACGCCCCCCTCAGTACGTGATTTCCCACACAGAATCGTGCGTTCCCCGATTGTTAATAATCCGCCGAATCGCTAACCTTCGCGCCATCTACGGCCCCCTTGCGACGGGGCCTTCAGACGAAACCTGAATAATGACAAGCGCGCTGAGGATTGGCGCCGGGTTGCGTCGTGCATGGCAGGAGGCATACGTGCGTTTTCTTTCTTTATTGATCGTGCTGATGGGCGCGCCGCTGGCGTGGGCGCAGCCTTCTGCCGAGATGTCGGAGCCGGTGGGCGGTTGGCGCTACAGCGGCTTGCTTGATCGCACCGAAAACCCGCAAGTCGCCTATCCCACACCGCCCATCGACCGGGGCGTGCAGCGCAATCGCACAATGATCGAGGGCCGGCTCAAGGCCATGGGCACGGCTCGCCAGCCCCACAGCCTGGCGGTCAACGGCAATCCACTGAATCTCTATACCGACGACGACGGCCGTTTCGCCCGGCCGTATGCGTTCGGCGCCGGCTCCAACAGCGTCGAGGTGCGCAGCTCAGAAGGCCAGTCCCTCAAGCGCGTGCAATTCTATGAAGCCAACAACCTGCGCACCCCGGCGCAGATCCGCGTGGTGCTGGGCTGGGACGATCCGAAGGCCGAACTCGATCTGCATATCGTCACACCCGACGGCCAACATGCGTTCTTCGGCCAACCGGCGCTGAGCAACGGCGGTGGTCTCGACCCGGATGGCGTCGATGGCCCCGGCCCTGAAATGTTCACCATGACCGCGCCGATGCACGGCACCTACCTGGTCTACGTGAACTATTGGGGCAACTACGGCAGCGGTGGCTACAACTTCGATGAGACCAGTAACGAGAACGAGGTGATCACCTCGCAGATCAACCTGGTGCTCAACGAAAACACCGTCAATGAAAAACGCGAGACCTTTGTCGTGCCCCTGCGCGCCATTGGCGATCTGTTGCTGGTCAAGACTTTCAACTACTAAGTATCCGCTCCACGGATGAACAGGCCCTTGTGAATATGAGCGACAACACTGCTTCCCCGACCACGCCGACACCTGTCGCCAAACCTGTGCGCCGCTGGCCGGCGATACTGATCGGGCTGTGCCTGGTAGGCGGTGTGGCCGCCGGGCTGGGCTGGTTCATGAACAAGCCCAAGGCGCCGCCCATGGAGTTGGCGCTGGAGAAACTCGGCTTGAGCCGTCCCGACGGCTTGCTCGAGGCCCATTCCCTGAGCCAGTTGCCCAAGGACCTGTTGGCGGTGCCGTTCCTCAAGGCCACGCTCACCGAGGACTTCGTCTTCTATTACGAGGCCCATGCCGACCGTCTCGGGCTGATCGGCAGCCTGCGCCGGATCATCTACGAGCATGACCTCAAGCTGCAGGACAGCCTGATCGAAGAACTTTTCGACCAGCCGGCCGATGTCGCGCTGTGGCGCGGTGCGGACGGTCGCCTCAAGGATTTCCTGTTGGTGATGGATCGCGGTGGCCTGGCCAAGGTCCTGGAGCCGTTGGCGAAAGTCGCCCTGGACGACACTCAGTTGAGCAAGCTCAGCGACCTGAAGGTAGGCGGTGACGACGTCGCGCTCTACCAGCTCAGCTACAATGCCAGCAAATCCCTGGTCTTCGCCTCCCATGGCGACAAGCTGGTGGTGCTGTCCAACCCGACCAAGCTGTATGACCCAGCCAGCGGCTCCGCGGTTGAGCCGGGCAGCGTTTCGACGACCGCCCTGGCTGCCTTGCTCAATGGCGACAAACTGTTCCCCGAAGCCTTCGGCCTGCCGCCCAAGGCGCCGGAGGTCAAGCAACGCATCTCGGTCAACGCCAGCGTGCTCGCCATGGGCTACCAGCGGTTCATCCCGAACTTCGCCGGCTTGCGTTTCGACATGGACGACAAGGGTTGGCACAGCTTCCTGGCGATGGACGAGCTGGAAAACCAGCCGGACTTCGACTTCAAGCCGATCTGGCAAGCCATGCCCATGGGCGCCAGTGCCTGCGTGGCCTTGCCCCTGGCCGCCGAGCAACAGAAACCGTTGCTGGTAAAACTCGGTGCCGACGAAAAAGCCGCCCAGGCCATGGTCGACCATGTGGCCGGCGCAGCAGGCCTGTGCTGGTACGCCGATTCGCGCCTGTACACGCCGCTGCTGGTGGCGAGCCTGAATGAAGACGACGGCAAGCTCGACGCCGACCTGGGCAACCTGTTCGGTTCGATGGTCGGTGCCTATGAAAACAACGTTGCCGAGCATGCATTCCCGGTGGTCGAGAAGCAGCAAGGCCCGACGCACCAGTGGCTGCGTCAGGTCAGCTCCAATTTCGGTCCCTACCTGGCCAAGGAAGCGGAACAGCCTGACGCGATTACCGGCAAGGCCTTCCTGCGGGTCAGCCTGGCGCGCCACGGTTCGACCTTGCTGTTCTCCCTCGATGACAAACTGGTGGACAAGGCCCTCGGCACCCTCGACAAACGCTTCCCGCCCATGGCCGACGTGGTGCCCAAGGACCTGCTGATGCCGGTCTACTTCGGCCCGGACTCCATGGCGCAACTGATGCAGCGCGAAACCCTCGACAGCTTGCCCCAGGACATGGAGCCGGTGTTCTACAACGCCGCGCAAACCTACCTGATCCCGAAACTGCGCACCCTCGGCGGCTACGGCAAATACGCCCTGACGTTGCCTGAAGGCAGCGAGCCGGATGGCCACTGGCAGTGGCTGCCGCTGGAATGGAAAGCGCTGTGACAGCACTGATCCGCAACCCCGCGTTGACGCTGCTGCTGGCGTTGCTGCTCGGCGGGCCTGCGCTTGCCGTCGAGGCGCCGGCGTTGGACGTGCAGCAATCCCAGGTCTTTCGTGCCTGGTTCGTGCGCATCGCCCAGGAACAGTTGACCAAAGGCCCGAGCCCGCGCTGGTATCAGCAGGACTGCGCCGGGCTGGTGCGCTTTGCCGCCAACGAAGCGCTGAAGGTCCACGATGAAAAATGGCTGCGCAGCAATGGCCTGTCCAATCGCTACCTGCCGCCGGAACTGCCACTGAGCGATGCGCAACGGCGCCTCGCCCAGCAATGGCAGCAGGGCGGCGGCAAGGTCGGACCCTACGTCAACGCCATCAAGCTGATCCAGTTCAACAGTCACCTGGTGGGCCGCGATGTCGCCCAGGCCCGTCCCGGCGACCTGATGTTCTTCGATCAGGGCGACGACCAGCACCTGATGATCTGGATGGGCCGCTACATCGCCTATCACACCGGCACCACAACCCCTACCGACAACGGCATGCGCTCCGCAAGCCTGCAACAACTCATGAACTGGAAGGACACCCGATGGATACCCGACGCAGCCAACCCCAACTTCATCGGCGTCTATCGACTCAACTTTCTCTCCCAATGACCGGTGCCCGCATGCTGCGCTTGTGTTCAAAATTGCCCCTGCTGTTTGTCTTGTTGCTGGCACCTGTCGTGAACGCCGAAGATACGGTGGAGCCCAGCGGCTACACGCCGGTGTCCGGTGAAAGTTTCTTCCTGCTGGCCGACAGCAGCTTTGCCAGCGACGAGCAGGCCATGGTTCGCCTCGAAGCGCCGGGCCGCGACTACCGTCGATTCCGCATGGAGCCCTACGGCGGCGCCGATATCCGCGTCTATCGCATCGACAAGCCGCTGGATTTCCTCAAGCGCCAGAAGAACCTGCACCGCGTGGTCAGCGACGGCCAGTTCAAGGGCGAAGGCCTGTCGAACACCCTCGCGTACCTGTGGGACAACTGGTACCGCAAGTCTCGTCGGGTGATGCAACGGGCGTTTTCCTATGAGTCGCGCCTGCAAGTCATTGAAGAAGTGCCGGAACTGAGTGTCGGTGATGCCCTGGTCGCGCCGACCCCGTACGACGCACCGCCACAATTCGCCTTGATCCCGGGCTTGCCGGTGGTCAGCCAGTTCCGTTATCCGCTCTGGGAAGCCAAGCCGATCCAGCCGCCCGCGGGCGTCAACCTGGCCGGCTCGTCCAGTGACTTCGTCAGCGTCGCGCCGGGCAACGTCTATGTACCGCTGGGCCAGTTGAAGCCAGGCCTGTACCTGGTGGAAGCGCTGATCGGCAAATACCGCGCGACCACCATGGTCTTCGTCTCCAACACCGTGGCGGTAAGCAAGATTGCCGGTGATGAATTGCTGGTCTGGGCCGCACGCAAGCATGAAGGGCGTTCGGTGCCCAAGGTCAACGTGCTGTGGACCGACGGCCTGGGCGTGATGAGCAGCGGTGCCACCGATGAAGACGGCCTGCTGCGCCTCAAGCACGTCAGCCCGGAGCGTTCCTTCGTCATCGGTGAAGATGAGGAGGGCGGGGTATTCGTCTCGGAAAACTTCTACTACGACAGCGAAATCTACGACACCAAGCTCTATGCCTTCACCGACCGGCCGCTATACCGGCCAGGGGATTGGGTATCGCTGAAAATCGTCGGTCGTGAGTTCAAGAACGCCCGTGATTCGGTGCAACCGAGCGCCGCCGACGTCAATGTCAGCGTGCTGGACGCCACCGGTACCGAGCTGCAAACCCTGGCCCTGAAGCTCGACTCCAAGGCCGGCACCCAAGGCCGTTTCCAACTGCCGGAAAACGCCGTGGCCGGCGGTTATGAGCTGCGTTTCAGCTACAAGGACCAGCTCTACAGCAGCGCCTTTCGTGTCGCCGAATACATCAAGCCGCACTTCGAGATCGCCCTGAACCTGGCCAAGCAGGACTACCGCACCGGCGAGCCGGTCAAGGGCAACCTTGTGCTGCTGTACCCGGACGGCAAACCTGTGGTGAATGCCACGGTGAGCCTGAGCCTGCGCGCCCAGCAATTGTCGATGGTCGATAACGAGCTGCAATACCTGGGGCAATTCCCGGTCGAGCTGACCAGCAGCGAAGTGACCACCGATGCCAAGGGCAACGCGACCCTCGACTTGCCGGCCGCCGACAAGCCGAGCCGCTACACGCTCACCGTGTTTGCCAGCGATGGCGCGGCGTATCGGGTCAAGACCACCAAGGAAATCCTCATCGACCGTGGCGCGGCGAATTTCCGCCTGAGCGCTCCCCAGCGGTTCAGCGCCACCGGCCAGAAGGTGTCGTTCAGCTACGCCAACGAAGGCGGCAACGAACAAGCCAAAGCCGTGACGCCAGGCAGCTACGCCTGGGTGCGCCTGGAAGACCAGAGCACCGGCGAAGGCAAACTGGCGGCCAAGGACAAGGGCTTCAGCCTGACCTTCGATCGCCCTGGCACCTACAACCTGACGCTCAAGGACGACCACGGCCGGGTCATTGGCGCCGCCGCCCATGCAGTGACCGGTGAAGGCATCAAGGCCGTGCCGGGCACTGTCGAGATCGTCTTCGACAAGCCTGAATACAAGACCGGTGACGAAGCGCTGGCGCTGATCACCTTCCCGGAGCCGGTCAGCGACGCGCTGCTGTCGCTTGAGCGGGACAAGGTCGAGGCCACGGCGCTGCTGTCCAAGGGCGGCGACTGGCTGAAGATGGAAAAGCTCAGCGACACCCAATACCGCGCGCGCATTGCCGTGAAGGATAACTTCGCGCCGAACCTGACCTTCTCGGTGCTGTACACCAAAGGCGGTCAGTACAGCTTCCAGAACGCCGGTATCAAGGTGGTCACGCCGCAGATCGACGTTGCCGTCGTCACTGACAAAGCCACCTACCGCCCAGGCGACACGGTGACCGTGGACCTGAGTACCCAGTTCGCTGGCAAGGCGATCCCGGCGCACCTGACGGTCAGCGTGGTGGACGAAATGGTCTACGCCCTGCAACCGGAAGTGGCCCCGACCATCGATCAGTTCTTCTATCACCCGCGTCGCAACAACGTGCGCACCAGTGCCAGCCTGTCGTTCATCAGCTACGACGTGGCACTGCCAGGCAGCCCTGGCGCGCCGGGCAAGGCCAACCGCAGCGAACGCGGGGTCAAGGTACTGGAGCGGCCACGTCGTGAAGACGTCGACACCGCTGCATGGCAGCCGGAGCTGGTCACTGACGCCAACGGCAAGGCCCGTTTCACCTTCAAGATGCCGGACTCGCTGACTCGCTGGCGCATCACGGCCAAGGCCATTGCCGACGACGGCCAAGTGGGCCAGAAGAAGCAGTTCATCGCCTCGGAAAAACCGCTGTACCTGAAATGGAGCGGCCCGACCCGTTTCCGCACGGGCGACAAGCCGCAACTGGGCCTGTTCGCGTTCAGCCAGTCTGAAAAACCACTGAAGGCCGAGCTGCTGATCCGCTACGCCGGCACTGAACAGCGCATGGCGGTGGACCTGAAAAACGGCATCAACTATGTGGCGCTGCCGGCCCTGGAACTGAGCAGTGGCGACTTGAGCGTGCAGTTGCAATTGAACGGCGAAACCCAGGACGCCCTGGCCATGCGCTTGAACGCCAGCGGCAATGGCTGGCAAGTCACCCAGAACCAGCGCCTTGATGTGGCGAGCGGTGACACCCCGTTGACCCTGCCGGCCGACGCCAGCGATATTCGCCTGCGCCTGGATGACAGCCCGCAAGCGTTGTTCCGTTCGGCCCTGGATGACCTGCTGAGCTATCCGTACGGTGGCGTCGAGCAGACCGCCAGCCGTCTGTTGCCATTGAGCATCGCCTATCCGACCCTGGCGTCGAACCCGCAGATCCGCGACCGCTTGCGGTTGATCATGCAGAACAGCCGCTTGCGCCTGGTGCAGATGGCCGGCCCCTCGGCGAGCTTTACCTGGTGGGGCCAGGACGGTGAGCCGGATGCATTCCTCACCGCCTATGCCTATTACGCCGACTGGCACGCCAGCAAGGCCCTGGACCTGAGCCTGCCGCCGGAACACTGGCAACGGGTGCTGGAGGTCTACGCCAAGCAGGCCGGCGATACGCCGCTGCTGCAGCGTGCGCTGATCCTGTCGTTCGCCAAGCAGATGCAACTGCCGGTGAACACCCTGCTCAGCGGCTTGATGGACGACCTGGCCAAGGCCAGTGAAGACAGTACCGAGAGCGTGCTGGACAGCGGCGAAGACAGCCTGGTCATGAACGCCCCGGATTCGGCCCTTGGCTTGGCCAGTGCCCGTGTCCTGACCGCGTCCCTGGCGAAACAAGCCAAGGTGCCGTTGCCGGCGGCCTTCAGTCGTCAAGCCGATGCCGCGCAACAGCAACTGGAGCTCAGCTCGCAGCCGTTCGTCGAGGCCCTGGTGCTGTCGTTGCAGAGCTTCGATCAGGCCCGCGCCACGGCATTGCTGGAGCGTGTGTTGCCGCAGCAGTCCACCCTGGAACGGGCCCTGGCCCTGACCTGGTTGCAGCGCAGCATCGAACAGGCAGCACCGGCCGTGGCCCTGGCACCGGGCGAAGGCTGGGTAGCCAAGCAGGGCGCGACCGGTGAAACCTACTGGCAGTGGCAGGGCGCGCAGCTTCCAACGATGCTGACCCTGACCGGCGCCCAGGAGCGTCCATTGCAAGCGGCACTGAGCTTCCAGAGCCAGCAACCGCCGGTAGCACCGATGGCCGTGTCCATCACCCGTCGCCTGTCGCGTCTGGTGCCGGGCGACGAGGCCTTCACCTTCAAGCTTGAAGCCGTGGGCAACAAACCGTTGTCCAGCGACAGCCTCTACCTGGATGAAGTGATCATCAACAGCAAGGCGCCGACGCCTCTGCGCTACGGCATGCTCGAAGTGCCGCTGCCGCCGGGCGCCGATGTGGAGCGCACTACCTGGGGCATCCAGTTGATGGGCAAGGCCGACAGCGAGCCGACGTCCCTGGAAAAAGCCCGCTTCGAGCCCGGCCAGATGGCGTATGCGGTGCCGGTGGATGCCCTCAGTGGCGAGCTGCGCCTGCGGCACTTGGTGCGCTTCTCCCAGAAAGGCCAGTTCACCTTGCCACCGGTGCGCTTCACCCAGGTCTACGCGCCGCAACATCAGGCGCGGGAACAGAAACCGGCGCTCGGTCAGATCACGGTCAACTGACATGCGCAGGCTGTGGGTTGGGTGGTTGTTGTGCTTGATCCCTGCGCTGGCAACAGCGCAGGACGAGCCGTTGCGCCTGGCCTTCGACGGTCAATTGCTGCGCGTGAGCCAGACCCAGGTGCTGGATCGCCAACCATTGCCCGACACTTTGCAGGCGCCACTGGGCAGCCTGTGGAAGCTGTTTGTCTACGCCTGGCTGGTGGACACCGACGCTCGCGAACCGGTCTATGAGTGCCGCGGCGAGTCGAAGGAAGAAGTCTATTGCTGCAACGCCGGGCAGAGCATCGGTCGTGACCAGGCCCTGGTGAAATCCTGTGGCTTGTATTTCGAGCCACAGCGGCTCGGGCTGTCGGCCTCGAACTGGCGCGATTACTGGCAGGCCCGTCAGGCGCCGGCATGGTTGTTGGATCTGCCGACCTTGCAACCCCAGACGCAAGTGCCCGTCGTGCAGTTACTCAAGGCCCTGGCTACGCTGCCGGCCCAGGAGCAGGCGCGACGGGTGCTGCTGGATGTGGCGCTCAGCGCGGCCGACGGGCGGCTGGTCGGCGAATTGGGCAGTCGCCTGCGGGTCAAGACCTGGAGCTGGCTGGGTGACCAGGGGCCTTCATCGCGACAGGGCGGTTTCGCCGGTTGGCTGGCCGATGGCACCCCGGTGTGGGCCGGTGGCCGCGGCACCAGCCAGCAGGTCCTGAAGGTCTACGGTGAAGGTCTGGCGGCGGCATTGCCAGCGCGCTGGCCGGCGGAAACCGGACGTTGCGTGGAAGTCGGCCTGTTTGCCCGCTATCCGTTGCAGCGGGTGATGTCCGGTGACCGTCCGGCCTCGCCGGGTCAACTGCGCGGCGACTACCGCGTCGAATTTACCAATGGCAATCAATTGGACATCCACAGCGATGGCGAGCTGTTCCTGATGCCCGGCAAGCTGGTGGCGCGTCTGGACCGGGAGGAATACGTCGCCCGGGTCTTGCAGCGCGAAGCCAAGGCCGAGCCTGCCGAGGCGGCCAAGGCCCTGGCCGTGGCGATCCGCACCTACCTGCTGCAGAACGCCCAGCGTAACGGCGATTGCCTGAGCATCGACGACAGCAGCCATCGCCAGCGCGTCGCGCCACGCCCGGCGGCGCCCGAAACCCGCGCCATTGCCGCCTGGACCAGCGACCTGGTCCTGGCCGGCACCGATGTTACCTACCACTCCGACCAGCCTGGGCCGGACAAACTGTCCTGGGCACAAGCGGTGGAACAAGCCAACGCCGGCCAGCGCTACGACGCCATCCTGCTGCACGCCTACCCGCGCGCCAGCCTCAGCCGCTGGGACAACCCGGTGGCATCCTGCGAGGCGCTGCCCGCCGCGCAGGACTGGTTGCTGAAACAGCGTCGGGGCTGGCGCGAGCGGCTGGAAAGTGAAATGGGCTACAACGAAATCAGCGCTTTCGCCGTCTGCCGCGTCGCCTTTGGCCGGCCTTATGTCGACCGCGAGCGCCAGCGCATCTACGTGCGCGGCGTGCTGTCGCTGCAGGATCGTCTCGACCTGACGCATGAATATCTGCACCTGGCCTTCGAAGCTCATCCCAACGGCCAGGACGAAACCTATATCGAAGGGCTTGCCCGTCACCTCTTGCTGGAATAGACCATGACACTCCGTTATCCACAGGTCTTGCTGTTGCTCTGCGCCCTGACCGCGTTGCCCTCGGCCATGGCCGCCGACACTATCAAGCTCGACACTCCGATTGGCGGCTGGCGCAGCGGTGCGCCGGGCGGTGAAGGCGAAAGTTTCAGCCAGACCGTCAACTACCCGGCTTCGTCGGTCAACACGCCCCCGGGCCAAGCCAACACCGCACGCATTACCGGGCAGATCAAAAGCGCACCCAAGGACAGCAACGTACCGGGCCAACTCATCGTCAACGGCGTCAGCCTGCCGCTGAAGCTGGACGAGGAAGGTCGCTTCGACCGGCCGTTCTCGTTCCCCAACGGCAGCAACAGCGTTGAAGTACGCAGCGCCGATGGCCAGCAGCGCCACCGCACGCAATTTCTCAACACCAGCGGCGGCGCCACACCGGCCAAGCTGCGGGTCCTGTTGACCTGGGACAGCGACGGCACCGACCTGGACCTGCACCTGGTCACCCCGGACGGCGCCCACATCTGGTACGGCGACCGCGCCGCCGCCAACGGCGCCGCTCTCGACGTCGACGTCACCACCGGCTACGGCCCGGAAATCTTCGCCATGCCCGCGCCGATCAAAGGCCAGTACCTGGTGTATGTGAACTACTACGGCGGCGGTTATCGCAGTGAGGAGGTCGACGAAGAGGGCGAGGGCGGTGGAGAGCAAGCGCAACAAGCCCTGACCACCGCACAAGTTACCGTGATCACCGAAGAGGGCACGCCGAACGAGAAGATGGAAACGTTCGTCGTGCCGATGCGGGCGGTGGGCGAGCTGACGTTGGTCAAAAGCTTCAGCTATCCGTAAGGCGCCATCAGCAGTCACAACTGATGTCGCCGCCTGGGGAGATCCCCCTGTGGGAGCGAGCTTGCTCGCGAAGACGGTCTTACATCCAGCATCAATGCAAGCTGACCCACCGCCATCGCGAGCAAGCTCAGCTCCCACAGAGGATCGATGGTGGACGCCTGATCTGTGAACGCTCAAAAAACCTGTGGGAGCCGAGCTTGCTCGCGATGACGGCGGCACATTCGGCATCGAGGTGTCTGGTAGGTCGCTATCGCGAGCAAGCTCGCTCCCACAAGGGGGATCAGTCGCTAAAAAATCTCACGCGTGAGCTATTGTGAGGTTTGGAAAGTACCTGTAGTGTTTCTCACGCGTGAGTTTTTCACAGTGGGGTCAGTACCATGTCAACCAGCTCTCCATCAGATCCGTCAGACGGGTCTGTGACCGATTCAGCGAGCCGCACGGGAGAGCGCGCCAAACCCTCCGCGAAAAAACCGTCGAGCTTCTACATGAAGCAGATGCGCGCGGGCCTGAGTGCCGCCGGGTATGTGAAACACGAGACTTGGGTGCTTCCCGAAAACCGAAGCCTGCTCAAGCAGATGGAGAAACAGCTACGCCAACCGATTCTGGCTGGCTCATTCATGTCGGAGGATTACATGAGCGCAGGTAATAACTGGAACATCGATCGCCTCTACAGCGCCCTTCAGGCCCTGGACGAAGTGGTCGCGAACGACATCACTCTTTCTCTCGTTCAAGGTTCCGAGTCCAGCATCAAGCTGGAAATGAATGATTTTGGTGGCCTGCCGATCTACATCGCGGTGGTGGGTGACCAGATCATCGTCGATACCGTCCTGGTGGACGTCGAGTCGATCAACGACGTGGCGGCCTTCAACGATGCCGTGCTGCGCAGCCGGGAAATGTTCCCGCTGTCGTCCATCGGCATCGAGACCATGCCCAACGGACAGGTCGTCTACAACATGTTCGGTGCGTTGAGCTCCGACTCCAGCCTGACCAACGTCGTGACCGAGGTCAAAACCCTCGTCGACAACGTCCAGCGCGCCAGCGAAGCCTTCGAACGCTTCTTCATTTAATTCACCGAACAGGAACTATCCAATGACTCAGTCCATCTGGAGCAAATTGTTCACCGCACTGCGTGGCGGTGCCAGCGAAGTCGGTGAATCGATCGTCGACCAACAGGCCCTGCGCATCCTCGACCAGGAAATTCGCGATGCCGACAGCGCGCTGGCCAACGCCAAGCGTGAGCTGGTCACCATCATGGCCAAGCATAAGCTGGCGACTGATCGCGTCGGCGAATACAACGCCAAGATCAAGGACCTGGAAGCCAAGGCCCTGGCCGCGATCCAGGCCAACCGCGAAGACCTGGCGCTGGAAGTGGCCGAAGCCATTTCGACCCTGACCAACGAACTGGACGCCGAGCAGAAGCACGCGACCGAATTCGGCGGTTACGCGGACAACATGCGCAAAGACATCACCAAGGCCGAAAGCCGGATCAAAAGCCTGCGTCAGCAAGTGGACATGGCCAAGGCCCGCGAAAGCGTGCAGAAGGCCCAGGTCAGTGCTTCGATCGCCAGCGGCGGCGCCAATGGCAAGCTGGAAACCGCCGTCGGTACGCTCAACCGCCTACAGGCCAAGCAACAGCAACGCGCCGCCGAGCTGCAAGCCCAGGATGAACTGGCCGAGGCTTCGACCGGCTCCGACCTGGAGCGCAAGCTGCGCGACGCCGGCATCACGCCGAACGAAGGCAGTGCCAATGCGATCCTGGAACGCTTGAAGAAAAAATCGGCTGAGTAATCGGATGGGGCTTGCCTTGGTGAAGACCCGCCAAGGCAAGCCAGGCCAGGCACAGACCTTGTGGCGAGGGATTTGTGCTCGGCATCGGTTTTTTTGTGTCTGAGTCCTGCTTTCCAGAAAATCGTCCGATTTATTGTCACCAAAGCACTTTTATCCAAACCGCACAGCAGGTTTAATGCTGTCCGGCCACTACGCTCGAGCCCTCAGACGCCAGAGCGATGATCCCGCCAGGAACGAAGCCCCACGGAGTCAGGGACGAATGTCGATTTTCCTTTTGTTGCGCACGTACGCTGCGTCCTTCTTCCATCGGTTCGGCTGGGCGGGCCTGGCCATAGCGTTGGGCGTGCACCTGTCCACGGCCTGGATCGGCCTGGTGCTGCTGGGCGAGCAACACCTCATCGCCGCCGCCACGTTTATCTACTTCTATCTCACCACCACGCTCACCGTCGGCTATGGCGATCTGTTGCCACAGACATCCGCCGGGCGAATTTTTGTGGCGACCTGGATCATGCTCGGGGGCATTGCCCTGTTGACGACGGTCATCGGCAAAACCACCAGCAGCGTCATTGATGTATGGAGAAAAGGCATGAAGGGCAAAGGCGATTTCACCGGCAAGGTCGGCCACACGGTTCTCATCGGCTGGGAGGGCGCCTCCAGCGAGCGGGTCATTGAGTTGCTGCTGCAGGACGAAACGTCCAATGACAATCTGATCGTCATCTGCGATTGCGATCTTGAAGAAAACCCCATGCCCGGCAAGACCTCGTTCATCAAGGGCGACAGCCTGTCCTCCGTCGCGCTGTTGCAGCGTGCCGGCGTGCCGGGTGCCGAACGCGTGCTGGTGCGAACCCATTCCGACGACCTGACCCTGGCCACCGTGCTGGCGGTCAATCAATTGGAGCCCGCCGGGCATGTGGTCGCGCACTTCAATGACAGCGAAATCGCCGCCCTCGCCAGCGCTTATGCGCCGAGCCTGGAATGCACCTCCAGCATGGCCATCGAAATGCTGGTGCGTGCCTCCCAGGACCCGGGCTCGTCCGTGGTCATCAATGAATTGCTCTGTGTCGGCCAAGGCGCCACCCAGTACCTGATGAAGCTACCCGAGGCGTTTGAAGCGACGTTCGGCGACCTTTATGCCCGGATGAAAGAACAGCACAACGCTACGCTGATTGGTTACCGCGCCAAGGGCGCCCGACACCCGTCGATCAACCCGCCCGGCGCCACCCGCGTCGTGGGCGGAGAACTCTTCTACATCGCCTCCACGCGTCTCAAGGAAATTTCCCATGGGGTGGTTTAAACAGTTGATGGGGCTTGAGGCCCCGAACGCGAACACGGCAGCCGGTAATAGCGCGCCTGTCACCGGGCCGCTGGGCCTGGCCTCCGGCAAGCAGGTCATGTTCGACTCCACGCTCAAGTTGTTGCTCGACGGCAACAGCACCGTGGTCATCCCGGCCTCCCAACAGATCTGGAGCCTGGGCATCGTCGACCTCGGGCAGTCGAACTGGCTGTCGCGCTGCTACATGAACGACGAGGACTACTGGCTGCAAGTGCACACCAGTGGCGATATCGCCGGGCAGGTCGAGTCGGTGATCCTGTTCAACTACCTCAGCTACGTCACGATCAACAGTGAAGCGGAGTTGCGTCGCCTGGCCGGCCCCGAAAGCCTGATCGGCCTGCCGACCTATACCCACGACGGCGTCGAGTACACCCGCGAGTGGGGCACCGAGGCTGGCCAGACAGAACTGGTGACGTTGAGCGAGCGCGTGAGCAACCCGGATGAGTCCTACAGCGTCGAGCACCGTTCGATGCTGTACGCCCGCGACACTGGCCTGACAGATCGCCGGGAGTTCCTGCTGTTCTCTGTCGAAGAGGACGCCGAAGGCACCGTCAGCCTGAGCACTTCGCTGGGTATTTCGCTGTACACCACTGACCTGAACACTCTTTGAATAAGGAAGAAGTCCATGCTTGAAGCGCTCTCCATTTCCCTGAACAAGGCCGCCGTGTTCGGCTTCGTCCTGTACATCCTCGGCGCCGCGGTGCTGTTCGCGCTGTTTCAGTTCATCTACATCCATGTCACGCCACACAAAGAGTTCGAACTGATCCGTTCGGGCAACGTGGCTGCGGCCATCGCCCTGAGCGGTGCCCTCATTGGTTTCGCCATCCCGGCCAGCAACGTGATTGCCTACTCGATCAGCCTGCTGGATTTCGTCGTCTGGGCAGTGATCGCCGCTGTCGTTCAGTTGTTGGCGTTCCTGGTGACCAGCCTGGTGCTCAAGGGCGCTTCCGCGCGCATCAAGAACGGTGAAATCGCCGCCGGTATCTACATCGCTGCCGTGGCCATCAGCGTCGGCATGTTGAACGCCGCGTGCATGACGCCTTCCACGAACTGATTGCGCCACGGAGAACCCGATGAAACGAAGCAAGTACGTCCAGCTTTCGCTGGCCGCGTCGGTCGCCCTGGCGATATCCGGCTGCGGGCCAACGGAAAAAACCTACAAGTTGCAGAAGAAGTACAACTTCCAGTCCGTCCAGCAATGTGTCGATGAAAAGCTGCCGGTGGACATTTGTTCCAACGCCTACATGAGCGCCTTGTCTGAGCATCGTCGCATTGCCCCGGTATACGACAGCCAGGCCGATTGCGATGCCGACTTTGTTCCCGATTGGTGCCAGCAGGACTCGGCCGGCAAGTTCATCCCCAAGCTGGGCGGTTTCGAGTTGAGCGCCGATGGCGAGGTCACGCAAACCGAGGTCGACGCCGCCCGGGCTCAATTGCCGGCTTCGGAAGCGAACGTGGGTGGTTCAGGCTTCGGCAACCTGCTGACCGGCATGCTGATCGGCAACATGTTGAGCGGCCACCGCAGCAGTTATTACTCCGAGCCGGTCTACCGTTACCGTGATGATCGCGGCAACTTCGGGTCCTCGACGCTCAGCCAGCGGGTGTCCAGTGGCTCGACCTTTACCAAGTCCAACCAGGCGCGGTATGGCAGCTACACCGACTCCGTCAAGAGCAGCAAGGCGATGTCCGTCGCTTCGTCCACGTCTCGCGGTGGCTTCGGCAGCCAGTCCAGTGCCCGCAGCGGTTGGGGCGGTTCGAGCAGCTCCGGCGGTTGAGGAACCAGCGCCATGAAGAAGATCCATTGCGCAGAACGTCATGACTGGAAACAGACCGCCGAGCAGCTCGGCTTTCTGTTCCACACCATCGACGACGAGCCCTATTGGGACGAAAGCGCGTACTACCAGTTCACCCTCAAGCAGATCGAGGACGACCTGGAAGACCCGACCAGCGAGATCCATGAGATGTGCATGGACCTCGTGGCCCGCGTGGTCCAGAGCGAAGAATTGCTGGAGCGCCTGAGCATTCCCGCGCCGTTCTTCGACCTGGTGCGCACTTCATGGCTCGAAGGTCACCCGCACCTGTACGGGCGCATGGATTTCTCCTACAACGGCACGGGCCCGGCCAAGCTGCTGGAACTCAACTACGACACGCCGACCAGCCTCTATGAGGCCGCGGCGTTCCAGTGGGGTTGGCTGGAGCAATGCATCGAGCGCGGTTTGCTGCCCAAGCATGCGGACCAGTTCAACAGCATCGACACCAAGCTGCACCAGGCCTTTGCCCAGTTGCAGCTCAAAGAGCCATTTTATTTCGCCTCGATGAAAGGCTCGGTGGAAGACAAGGGCACCACGGACTACTTGCGCCTGATCGCGGAAAAAGTCGGCATTGAATCGCGGCACATCGATATCGAAGACATCGGCCTCAACAGTGACGGGCGTTTTGTTGACCTGGAAGAACGCTGGATTCCGCACCTGTTCAAGCTGCATGCCTGGGAGTTCATCTTCCACGAGCCGTTTGGTGAAGCGATTGCCCAGTGCGATACGCAGTTTTTCGAGCCGGCCTGGAAGTCGATCATCTCGAACAAAGGCATCCTGCCGCTGCTGTGGGAATTCAATAAAGGCCATCCGAACCTGCTCGCGGCCCACCTGGATACCGACACGAGCAAAGCGGTGCCCAAGGGCTGGGTGCGCAAGCCGTTCTTTTCCCGGGAAGGTGCCAACATCGAGCTGCAGACCGCTGATGGCCTGATCGTAAAAGAAGACGGCCCCTACACCGACGCCCCATTCATCCTCCAGGAATTCGCGCCACTGCCACGCTTTGGCGACAGCTACACCCTGATCGGCTCCTGGGTCATCGGCGACCAGGCCGCCGGCATTGGCGTGCGGGAAGACAACAGCCTGATCACCAAGGATTCAAGCCGGTTCTTGCCGCACCTGATCCTCGACTGATTCTCCCTCCACACCCAAACCCCTGTGGGAGCGAGCTTGCTCGCGATGGCGGTGGACCAGTCAACATCGATGTTGACTGACCTGGCCCTATCGCGAGCAAGCTCGCTCCCACAGGTTTAGGTGTTCGTCACAGGCTTTTTCAGGTCCACCAGTACCGCACCAGGTGGAAGAAGATCGGCGCCGCGAAGCAGACCGAGTCCAACCGGTCGAGCATGCCGCCGTGGCCTTCGATCATATGGCCCCAGTCCTTGACGCCGCGGTCGCGCTTGATCGCTGACATGACGATGCCGCCAGCGAACCCCAGCAAGTTGATCAGCAAGGCGATGAGGAACGACTGCCAGGGATTGAACGGCGTGATCCACCACAGCGCGCCACCGATCAGCGAGGCCAGGAAAATGCCGCCGACAAACCCTTCCACGGTTTTCGAGGGCGACAGGTTCGGCGCGATCTTGTGTTTGCCGAACAGCTTGCCGCAGACGTACTGCAACACATCCGAGAGCTGCACCACGATCACCAGATACGCGATCAGCAACAGGTTGCGCCCTTCGAAACCGGCGATGTCCAACGTCAGCAGGGCCGGGACGAAGGAGATGCAGAACACCGCGATCATCAAGCCCCACTGAACCTTGGAAGCGCGCTCCAGGAAGTGCGTGCTGTCGCCGCCCAGAGACGCCAGGATCGGCAGCAGCAGGAACACATACACCGGGATGAAGATCGAAAACAGCCCGTACCAGTCGTAGTAGATCAACAGGTATTGCAGCGGCAGCGCCAGGTAGAACGCGGCCACCAGGGCCGGATAATCACTGCGCCGGGTCGGTGTCAGGGTCAGGAATTCTCGCAGGGCGTAGAACGACACCGCGTAGAACAACAGGATCACCGCCGCGTTGCCGAGCCAGAACGCGATGCCGATCACCAGCACCATGATCCACCAGGCATTGATCCGCGCATTGAGGTTGTCGATGACGGAATTCGGCGCGCCTTTGGTCCGCAGCCTGAGAATGAAACCGATCAACGAAGCCAGCACCAGAATGGCGCCGATCCCGCCAAACAACATCAGGGTATATCGATCCATGTCAGACGTGCTCCGGGGCCAGTGCCAGCAGCGCGGCGCGGCTGCGTTCAAGAAATTGCTCTTTGCTTTCACCTTCTTCGATGCACAGCGGCGCGCCGAAACTGGTGGTGCATAACAGCGGCAGAGGCAGTACCCGACCTTTGGGCATGACGCGGTTGAGGTTGGCGATCCACACCGGGATCACCTCGACCTCGGGGTGATTCTTCATCAAGTGATAGATCCCGCTCTTGAAGGGCAACAAGCCTTCCTCCGGATTGCGCGTGCCTTCCGGAAAGATGATCAGCGAGTCGCCGTTTTCCAGCGCATCGAGCATCGGCTGCAATGGGCTGTAGGAAGGATCCTTGCGCTCGCGGTCCACCAGCACGCCGTTGAACACCCGGTTGATGATGTAGCGCCGCACCGGGCTGGTTTGCCAATAGTCGGCTCCCGCCACCGGGCGGGTGAGCTTGCGTAGCGCCGGCGGCAGCGAGGCCCAGAGCAACACGAAGTCACCGTGGCTGCTGTGGTTGGCGAAGTAGATCCGCTGCACCGGCGTCGGCGCGCAGCCGAGCCACAGGCTGCGAGCGCCCGTGACCATGCGGGCGGCGGAGGTGATGAGGTTGGCGACCACGGGTTCGAACATGAGGATTCCTTATCCTGAGAAAGCTAGCCAGGGACTGGCCAGGATGAAGCCCAGCGTCAAGACAACTTGTGCAGCCAGCAACCGCGATTGCCGGCGCAGCAGCAACAACGCGCCGTGCCGGCGTTCGGTCCACAGACGGCCTGCACGTGCGGCCGGTTGCAGGCCCAGCGAGGTGAGGGCCTGGTCCAAGGTATAGGTGCGTTCGGCCAGGGATTGGGTGCTGTCAGCCATGCGCTGGAACAGATCGGCATCGAATGCCACGCGCAGCGCCCAGTATTTCTCCAGCACGCCGAGGACGATCAGTACGGCACTCAACAGCAGCAACCACGGATCGATAACGCCCACCAGCCATTGGCCCAGTCCTACCAGCGCTGCCAGCAGCGTCAGCCCGGTGGACAGCTGATCCAGCGAATGGCCCCGGCGCAACAGACTCGCCACGGTGTGGAGCTCCATATCAGTGATCATGGATATTCCCCCTGTGCTGTGGATAACTGTTCCAGCGCGCGACGGTGCGCCGCGTGCAAGACGATACGCGGTCGAGCGCGCTGGATTTGCACGATCGCCGCGTCAACGTTCGCTGCCCGCCCACTGTGCAACAACCAGGCAACTACCGCCGTGGCGCTGCGCGAATAACCCAGGGCGCAGCAGACCAGCACCGGTCCGTGCTGGCGCAGGCTTTCGATGGCTTCTGCCGCTTTCAGGCATTGCTCGGCGGTCGGAGCGGTCAGGTCGAGCACCGGCAATGAGCGATAGGCGACGCCCGTGCTGTCCATGGACAGTTCTGCGCAGAGGTCGAGCACCCCGGTAAACGCACTGTCCTTCAGCTCCATCGGCGTGGGGATGCGCCCCAGCCAGACGTTATCCGCCACCTGGTCCGGCTGCGGATGCCTGCGCGTCCAACTGCGCGAATTGATCCACGCCGCCGCCAGATAAGGCGCCAGCAACCAACGCGCCGCCGGACTCAAGCGGCCGTCGGCACGCTTCTGGAAACCGTCGGCACCGAACAACAGGTAATTCAGCGCCACCATGAGCACCGCGACCGCCGGCCAGATCAGCCAGAGCCACGCGCCGCCGAAGGCAAACGCCGGGATGAACAGCGCCGCCGCGCCCAAGCCATAACGCAAGGCCAAGCGTCGGCGGGCAGGATCTACCGCCAGCCGCGCACTCAGCAGCGGACTCGGACGGTCCAGCGGCCACAGCCAGACACACAGCCAACCGGCCAGCGCGCCCGTGGGCAGGTCAATGAAGTGATGTTGATAAGTGGTCAGCACCGACACGCCGATCAACGCGAACCAACCGTGCATCACCCAGCGCCAGAAGCCCTGCAGATGCCGCTGATAACAGACCCACAGCACCACCAGCAACGCGATGTGCAGCGACGGCGCCTGGTTGAACGGCTTGTCGAAACCCGCCAGCACTTCGAACAACCAACCGAACACCCCGTCCATTTCCGGACGGGGGAAGGTGAAGCGCAACGGCCAGAGCAGGAAGCAACTGACCGCAATCGCCTGGGCCGTGAGCAGGCGCAAGGCGTGGCGCTTGAGTTCTTCGCGGCTGGTGGGCAACAGCAAGGACAGGCCGTACAGCAGATCAATCGACCAGTAAGGCACGATGGTCCAGGCCATGAACGGCATGTGGCTTTCCCAGGCGAACACCAGCGTGCCGACGTCGTCACGCTGGGACGTGACCCAGGTGGCGAAGCCATAGGTGGTGAAGAACAGCGGCGCCAGCAACAGCAGCCACAGCACCGCCGGTTTCAGCAGTGCGGGCTCGCGGGCCGGGGCGATGACGGCGCTCATTACTGCACTCGCTGGGCCAGCGAAACGCTGAAAATGCCCCATTCATCGACCCGCAGGGTGATCTTGCGGAAGCCCGCCGCCTCAACCAATTGATCCATCTCTGCCTGGGTGCGTCGACGCATCACCCAGGCCTGACCTGCGCGGTGGCTGGTGAGGGCACGGGCGATCAGCTCCAGTTGCGGGTGCCACGGCTGGCCGGTGTAGACCAGGAAACCGCCAGGCTCCACGGCTTCGGCCAGGCCGGCGAGGGAGCCACCGACCAGTTGGTTGTCGGCAAACAACTCGTACAGGCCCGACACCACGGCGAGGGTTGGTTTCGGTTCCAACGCTGCCAGATCCTGGCGGTCGAAGGCATCGCCTTTGACGAATCGGGCGATATCGCCCAAGCCTTTTTCCACGATCAGCGCACTGCCGTCGCGCACGTTGATGTCGCTGTAGTCGCGCAGCAGGATCGACTCGGGCAACGGGCTGACGCCTTGCAGCGCTTCAAGAATGTAGCGGCCATGGCCGGCGGCGATGTCGACGATGCGCACCTCGCGATCTTGGGCGCGCAATTCGGCCATCGCCAGGCGCAGCAGCTCCTCGACGTTCAGCTTGCGCTGGCGAATGCCGCGCCAGCCGATGGAGTTCAGGTAATTCTGGTCAATCATCTTGCCCAGCGCCGAGGTGCCGGTGGGGCGGTTGCGGTAGACGTAATCCAGGGTACTGCCGGAGTCGAACCCGGTGTCGAAGCCCAGCTTCACCCCGGCCGACAACTTGCTGCCAAAGCGCATGCTGGCGCGGGTCATGCGCCAGTAGAGGTCGCGCAACGAGTTGTGCGGCAGCGGCGTTGCCAGGGTTTCGGCTTCGGCGCAGGTCGCGCCCAGGCGATCGGCGTCGAGCAGGGAAGGGCGGTCCAGCGGTCGGGCAAAGTTCTGCAGGATAAAGCGGCGGGCACTGGCAACGGCCGGCGCGCGGTTCTTCTCGCCGAGGGTGTCGTGGAAGAAACCCGGCAGGATGTGCTTCTCTTTGTGCAGGCTGCCCAGGCGCTCGAAGAACTGCTCCTGGGGTTTGCGGTGCACGACAAAGTCCGAGCCGGAGATCAACAACTGCGTTGGCACCTGGATCGCCTGGGCATCGGCCACCACGCGGTCGGCGGCTTCGTACAGGCCCAGCAGCACGTTCACCGAAATGGCCTTGGTGATCAACGGGTCGCTGTCGTAGGACGCCACGCGCTCCGGGTCATGGCTGAGGAATTTCGCCTTGACGTAGCTGTTGACGAAGAAGTTGCCACGCAACTTGCGCATCAGCGCCAGGCCCGGACGGGCGAATGGCACGTAGAGCTTGACCTTGAACGCCGGCGACGCCAGCACCAGCGAGCGAATGCGCGGCGCGTAGTCGTGGACCCAGGTGGACGCGATCACCGCGCCGACACTTTGTGCGACCACGGCGATGTTTGCTTCGTCGATCTGATGCGCCACGCCGATGTGATCGCAGAAGGTCTGCACATCCCGCGCACTGGCGGCAAAGCTCGGGCTGTCGCCTCGTTCGCCAGGCGACTGGCCATGGCCGCGTGCGTCCCAGGCAAAGAAGTCGAACCCGGGCAGGTCCAGTTCATCCACCAGGTGCGCAATGCGCCCGGAGTGTTCATGACCGCGATGAAACAACAACACAGCCTGGCGGGGCTCACCCGCCGCCGCGTCGACAGCCGGCCAGTGCCGGTAGAACAACTCCACGCCATCGTGGGTGGTGAACGTCAGTTCCTGGGCTTCGCGCATTGCAAGTTCCTTTATGCTGAGGGAGCGTTTTCCTTCACTTGGCTCAGGCCATGACGGACCCGATTGACCAAGGTATAAACCAGCAGGGCGGCAACCACCGCCATCACACCATCTACCCAGAGCGCCCCGAGCCAACCCAGGGCAATGCCGGTCGCCAGCACGCCCAACACAAAGGCGCGATCACTCTTGCCCATCGGCCCGTCATACCGCCGCGAAGCCCCCACCATCGCCCCGAGCACGCCGGCGTATTCGCTGAACAGCGCCAACAGCGTGACCAACAACACGAGCAACAGACTGGTATCGGCAAACAGGGCAAAAGGCAGGATCAGGGCAGCGTCGGCGATGATATCGCATAGCTCATTGAGGTAGGCGCCCAGATGCGATTGCTGACCAAACTCCCGCGCCAACATGCCGTCCACGGCATTCAACGCCATGCGCAGGATCATCCAGATCGGCACCAGGACGAAGATCCACGGATGGTTGGCAAACCAGGCGATGACCGCACCGACCAGGACTGAAACGATGCCGGCGAGCACCGTGACCTGGTTGGCGGTGACACCGTTGTTGTAGAGGCGTTGAACCATGGGGCGCAGCAGGTTTTGAAAGGCGGGCTTGAGTTGGTAGATGGAGGGCATCGGGGTGAGATCTCGGCCGGTTGCGGGGCTGGGCTTATACAGGTGCGAGATTACGATAGGTTGAAGGGTTGCAGGCGGGTATTTCTCGAGAATGCGCGCGGGTAGGCATCTAAAACCAATGACCTGTGCAAGAAATAGCCAATGTGGGAGCGAGCTTGCTCGCGAATGCGGTGTTTCAGTCAACATCCATGGCGGCTGACCCAGCGCATTCGCGAGCAAGCTCGCTCCCACAGGTTTTGTGTCTGAAATGAATAGTGCGCTGTGCATGCGATCCTGTTTCAAGGCTGCATTGGCCGATGTTTTGACTCTGATTTATACTGAGCAAATTGTGAGCACTATTTGTATTAAAATCTCCTTATAAAACAATCTGTTGAGAGTTATTTTTTGTTAGGTGCTGCCGGGAGGTAAGCCATGGTTATCGAAGAGCGGCTTAAAAGATCAATCGCCTTGCGAAAGGACGATGTGTTTCTACGCTCCGAGTTTTCCGACTTTGGCAGCCCCGCGCAGGTATCCCGAGCGCTGCGTCATCTGGTGGCCAACGGCGTACTGGTCAAGCTCGGCGTGGGTGTGTTCGCAAAGGCCAAGGCCAGTGTCCTTACGGGCAAGCCGATACCGGTTCGCCCCCTTGAAGTCCTGGCACCTTTGGTTCTGCAAAAGCTTGGCGTGAAGATCACGGCGGGACGCGCAGTGCGTGAATACAACGCCAGCGATAGCTTGCAGCTACCCGCCGGCATCGTTTTTGACACGGGGTCACGGCGTATTAATCGCAAGCTCGGCTTCGGTGGTCGGTACGTCGTTTATGAAAATCATCACGCCTGAACAGGTCGAGTTAATCGATGCGGTGTTGGCTGAGGT
Source organism: Pseudomonas sp. St386 (assembly GCF_018325865.1). Lineage (NCBI taxonomy): Bacteria > Pseudomonadati > Pseudomonadota > Gammaproteobacteria > Pseudomonadales > Pseudomonadaceae > Pseudomonas > Pseudomonas sp. St386. The sequence goes on along the minus strand of NZ_AP021900.1, from coordinate 6,047,915 downwards.
TGATGTCGGATTACTTACGGCTAGCATCCTGGAAAAAGACGTCCACGTGACGGATGCTTTGCAAGCTCTGATGGGGATGCGGTTTCCAGGTGTTCGCCTGGTGTTTTGCGGTGGTACAAGCCTATCGAAGGCTTACCAACTGATCGAGCGTATGTCTGAGGACGTCGACTTAAAGATCGTTTTGGACGAGCCTGATGCGTTAAGTGCCTCGGCTCAGAAGCGGCATCTCAGCAACCTGAAAGCTCAGGTCTGTCATGTCCTCGCCGGTCTCGGTTTTGAGGAAATCGTAGAAGCGCGTGTTGCCCGGAATGAAAACCGATACTTCGCCAGTCGTTGGCAATATGCCCCGCAATACCCTCACGACACCAGTTTGCGCCCTTATCTAAGTCTTGAGCTGACTGCGCGAATCCCACAGTTTGAAGTGACTCAGCAGCCGCTGGAATACCTGGTCAATCGACTCGCCGCAAGGTCTGGGCGATTGGACGATATTGCCTGCGTAGCGGTTGAGGAAACGCTTGCGGAGAAAGTCATTTCGTTTCTTCGCCGCTATGCCCAACACCAAGCCGGAGCCATGCTCCAGCCATGGGACGATACATTGGTGCGGCATATCTATGATGTTTACTGCATAAGCCGTGGCGATCCCGCTGTTGGCGAACGAGCCGCTCTCGGTTTCAAACGTCTGGTGGAGTTTGATGCGCTCGAATTTGGTCGGCAGTTTCCTCCATTTGCTGACGATCCGGGAGATGTCATGCGGAGCGCTCTCCATCAGGCGAGTTCGGATGCGCTGATTCGTAGCCAGTACGACGCGAAGCTCATGCCGCTGATTTTTGGCAATGTCCGCCCGAGCTTTGATGAAGCTTATGTCGTGTTTCGTCTGCACGCCGAAGCGTTGATTCGGACACTGTGAAACTCTCGGATCATAAACGGGTTAAGGGATTCTGCACGCGGGTGTCTTCTTTCGAGCAAAGCGGGTCAGTGGCCGGCTGACTAAATACAAGGAGTGTTTCAAATGCTGCAAATGGATTGGCTCACTAACCACATGGATAAAAGCGACCAGATGGCCGAGTGGCTCCATCGGGAATTCAGTTATGAATTTGCCCAGCAATCGCTCGCCAGTTGGCAGCAGGAATTCGCTGCGGGGCAGCACGATGGCCGCTGGAAGTGCCTGATCGCCATGGAACACGACCAGTTGCTCGGCGGCGCTTCACTGGCCAGCCACGACCTGCCTGACCGGCCAGAGCTGGGCCCATGGCTGGCGTGTGTGTTCATCACCCCAGAGGCTCGACGCAGAGGGCTTGCAGCGCAGTTGATCGAAGGCATCTGCAGCCATGCGCGAGAGGCTGGAATCATCACCTTGTTCCTGCACACCCACAGCCAACGTGATTATTACGCCAAGCTGGGTTGGGACGTGCTGGAGCGCTTTGAGGCTTGGGGAAAAGAGCAATGGCTGATGGCGCGGTGTTTATAGGTTGGCGCCTCCCCTTCGATAGCAGGGTGTTGGTCGGGTATTAGGAGGAGATGGGGGTGTCAGTCGATATTAATGTTGGCTGAGCCACCGTCATCGCGAGCAAGCTCGCTCCCACAGGTTTATCAGTGACTTGCAGGTTGCTGCTTCGCACTCAGCCATTAAAAAAACCACCCCTTTGGCACCGATAACATCGTTTCTCGGGCGCGCGGCTTTTCCCTATATTGGCCCTCAGATTCGGTGGATGGCTCAACGTCCACCCCCTCAGTGTGAGTAGCCTCAATGAACAATAAACCTGACAGCACAGGGCTTGATAACGCGGGAGCAGGGACCCGGGCGGTTTGGGGTGGGGAGCAAGTCAGGCACCCCTACAACGCCACGCAAACCCCTATCGTGGCCAGCGCCGCGTACGGTTACGACGACATCGATGTCTGGTACGACGTCGCCTTGGGCAAGGCCCCCGGTTTTATCTACAGCCGCATGAGCAACCCGACCGTCGAGACCCTCGAAGCCAAGATTCGCGAGCTGGAAATGGCCGAGTCCGCCGTGGCCTTCAGCAGCGGCATGGCGGCGATCAGCAGCGTGCTCTACACCTTTCTGGCCCACGGCGATCGCGTGGTGTCGACCAAGGACAGTTACGGCGGCACCAACAAGATCTTCGAAGAGTTCCTGCCGCGCACCGGCGTGGCGGTGACCTTGTGCGAGACCTTCGATCACGACGATCTGGAGCGTGAAATCGCCAAGGGTTGCCAGGTGCTCTACCTGGAAACCCCCACCAACCCCACCCTGAAAATCCTCGACATCCCGCGCCTGGTGGCAGCGGCCAAGCGTGTCGGCGCCGTGGTCGTGGCCGATAACACTTTCGCCACACCGCTGAACCAGAGCCCGCTGGCCTTGGGGGTGGACGTGGTGATTCATAGCGCGACCAAGTTCCTCAGCGGCCATGGCGACGTGCTCGGTGGCCTGGTGTGTGGCAGCGAAGCCTTGATGGCCCAGGTGCGGCATTACCGGGAAATCAACGGCGCGAGCCTCGACCCGTTCTCGGCCTACCTGATCATCCGTGGCATGAAGACCCTGGCGCTGCGCATGCGCCAGCAACAACACAGCGCCCGGGCCCTGGCCGAATTCCTCTGCACCGAACCGCTGGTGGAGGCGGTGAATTATCCCGGCTTGCCGAGCCACCCGAACCACGCCGTGGCTTGCGCGCAGATGTCCGGTTTCGGCGCCATCGTCAGTTTTGTCCTGGTCGGTGGCATGGACACGGTCAAATTGCTGCTGCCGCGCCTGCGCTTCGCCCATTGCGCGGGCAACCTGGGTGCTGTGGAAACCATCTACGGCCCGGCCCGCACCACCAGCCATGTCGAGAACACCTTGGAAGAACGCCTGGCCCTGGGTATCTCCGAAGGCCTGGTGCGGGTTTCGGTCGGCATCGAAGACACCGACGATCTATTGGACGATCTGAAACAGGCCTTCGCCTTCGTCAAGAAGACCCTCAATCCGCAGCTCAATGAAGTGCATATCGAGACCGCAAACTGAAGTTTGAAAGTTGGTACCCCACCACAAGGCCGTGAGTGGGGCGTTCATGAATAGGAATAATAATAAAGCTTAGTGGCGATGCACTTTTACTCTGCCCAATAACTTGTCGCGGACGTCAATGCGCGCCCTAACAACTTTCATGAGAACAACCATGTCCATAAAAGAACAACAACTTAATTCGCGTGCCGGTTTTAAACAGGAAATGCAGACGCGCCATATTGTCATGTTGGCATTAGGTGGCGTCATTGGTACCGGGCTGTTTCTCACGTCTGGGTATACCGTTAACCAGGCCGGCCCCATGGGCGCGGTGATCGCCTACATCATTGGCGCGCTCATGGTCTACATGGTGATGATGTGCCTGGGTGAACTGGCGGTGCAGATGCCGGAAACCGGTTCGTTCAGCACCTACGCCACGCGGTTTCTCGGCCCGGGCACCGGCTACACCGTGGCCTGGTTGTATTGGCTGACGTGGACGGTGGCGATCGGTTCCGAATTCACCGCTGCCGGCATCCTCATGTCGCGCTGGTTTCCCGACACGCCGGTGTGGATCTGGAGCGCGCTGTTTGCCGGCGTGGTGTTCCTCACCAACGTGATTTCGGTGCGTTTGTTCGCCGAGACCGAGTTCTGGTTGTCGTTGATCAAAGTGCTGACCGTGGTGGTGTTCCTGCTGATTGGCGGTGGCGCGATTCTCGGCCTGCTGAACATCGACCAGGCCCACAGCATCGGCTTGAGCAACTTCACCCGCGAAGGACTTTTTCCTACCGGCTTCATGCCGATTGCGATGACGCTGCTGGCGGTGTCCTTCGCGTTCTCCGGCACTGAACTGATCGGCATCGCCGCCGGTGAAACCAAGGACCCGCAACGCAATGTGCCACGCGCCATCCGCACCACCGTGCTGCGCCTGGCGGTGTTCTTCGTCGGGACCATTTTTGTCCTGGCGACCCTGTTGCCCCGCGAGCAGGCCGGTCTGGTCGAAAGTCCCTTCGTCACGGTGTTCACCTACATCGGCATTCCGTACTCCGCCGACATCATGAACTTCGTGATCATCAGCGCCCTGTTGTCGGCGGCCAACTCCGGGTTGTACGCCGCCTCGCGGATGCTCTGGACCCTCAGCGACCAAGGCCACCTGCCCAAGCAGTTCTCGGCCCTGACCCGCATGGGCACGCCGCTCAACGCGATCATCGTCAGCATGGCCGGCGGCGCGGCGTCGTTGCTCAGCAGCGTGTTTGCCGCCGACACCATCTACCTGGCGCTGGTGTCGATTTCCGGCCTGGCAGTGGTGGTGGTGTGGATGAGCATCGCCGCGAGCCAGATCGCTTTCCGGCGTCACTATGTGGCCAACGGCGGCGACATTCGCCACCTCAAGTTCCGCGTTCGCGGTTATCCGTGGGTGCCGCTGGGGGCGCTGGTGTGCTGCAGCCTGGCGTGTATCGGGATCGCCTTCGACCCTGAGCAGCGAGTGGCGCTGTACTTCGGCTTGCCGTTCATCGCCTGGTGTTACTTCGTGTATTACATTACCCGCAAAAGCCGCGAGCGACGCTTGTCGGTTGCCCTCGTGGCACAACCGTCCGACGCGTTCTAAGGCGCGTCGACGGGGCGGGCAAACGTGCCCGGTGCGTGGGGGTCAACGAGGTACAGATCATGAAGCAAAAAACGTTGCCCCCGTTGAACTGGCTGCGGGCGTTCGAAGTGTCGGCCCGCTGCCTGAACTTCACCCACGCTGCCGACGAATTATTCTTGACCCAGGGCGCGGTCAGCCAGCAGATCCGCCAATTGGAAAGCCACCTGGGGGTGGCGCTGTTCAAGCGCTTGCCCCGTGGCCTGGGCCTGACCGAGGAAGGCCAGGCGTACCTGCCGGTGGTACAGGACGCAATCACGCGACTGGCGGTGGGCACCAACGAAATCTTTGGCCAGCACAAGCGTCGGCCAATCAAGGTGCGCGGCAGCCTGGCGTTTTTCGTGCACTGGCTGGCGCCGAAACTGGTGGATTTTCGCCAGGCGCATCCTCACGTCGACATCCGCTACATCAGCAACATCTGGGTCAAGGAACTCGATGGCGAAGACGACATGGAAATTCGCTGGGGCCACGGCCAATGGCCCGGCCTGGTGTCGCAGCGCCTGACCTGGGACACCTTGTTCCCGGTGTGCTCGCCGGCCTTGATGGCGACGCTGAAAGTGCCGGCGGACGTGGCCAAGCATCCATTGCTGCATGTGCTGGGCTACGAAGAGGGCTGGGGTTACTGGCTGAAAATGGTCGGTGCCGATAGCGTCGACTCCTCGACCGGCATGCAGTTCGACACGCTGGTCTGCACCTTGCGCATGGCTGAACTGGGGCAGGGCATCGCCCTGGCGCGCTCGTCGATGGTGAGTGACATGCTTGGCGACGGGCGCCTGGTCGAACCCTTCGCCCAGCGCATCGAAGCCAGCGAATCGTTCTACCTGGTGCGCAGTTCCGGGGCCGAGCAGCACCCGGACGCGGCGCGGTTTTCCACCTGGCTGGTGGAGCAGGCGCATCGTTTTAAATAAGCGGTTTTTAGAAGATTATCCGGAGCTGACCATGCGCTATGTGAGTACCCGAAATTCAACCGTGCAGGTCGACTTCGAACGCGTCGTACTGTCGGCCATCGCCGAGGACGGCGGGCTGTTCGTTCCCGTCGAACTGCCGCTGTTCGAACCCCAGGACATCGCCAACTGGTCGACCTTGTCCTACGACGAACTGGCCTATCGAGTGATGCGTCCGTTCGTGGGCGAGGCGATCCCCGAGGCTGACTTCAAGCGGGTGCTCAAGGAGGCCGGCAGCCAGTTCAGCCATCGCTCCCTGGCGCCGTTGCATCAAGTGGATCGCAATGAATGGGTCCTGGAATTGTTCCATGGGCCGACCCGCTCCTCGAAGGACTTTGCCGCGCAATTGCAGGCGCGACTGGTGCAGTACTTCCTGCGCAAACGCGGGCGTCGCGCCGTGGTGATTGGCGTCACCAACGGCGACACCGGCCTGGCCGCCATCGAGGCCTTCAAGCACTGCGAAGAGACCGACGTGGTGGTGATTTATCCCGAGGCCGGCGTACCGCAAGACCAGCTTCAAGACCTGCAAGCGACGGCACATCCGCGGGTTCATCAAGTGGCCGTCGATGGCAGTTTCGATGAATGCCAGACCCTGGTCACCCAACTGTTCCGACAGCATGAGGCGATCAGTTTCAATTCCAGCAACTGGGTCAGCGTCATGGCGCAGTTGGTGTTTTATTTCCACGCCGTGCTGCAACTGGGCGGCGGTCAGCGGCCCATCGGTTTCAGCGTGCCGGCGGCGAGTTTTGCCGAGGTCTATGCCGGCTACATCGCGCAGAAGATGGGCTTGCCGATCACGCAGATGATCGTTGCCACCAACCAGAATGACGCGCTGCATCAGTTCTTTTTGAAAAACCACTACTCGCGATTGCGCGCCAGCAAGACCCTGTCGCCGGCTATGGATTTGTCGATTTTTTCCAACCTGGAACGGTTTCTCTGGGAACTCTATGGGCACGATGATCAAGCAGTCAGCGCGCTGATGCACACCTTCGAAACCCACGGCGAAATGACCATCGCCAACGAGTTCTGGTTGCAGGCGCGGATGATCATCGACTCGTACGCGGTCAGCGATGAACAGACGCTGGAGGAAATCACTTCGCTGCATCGCGACACCGGCTACGTCATCGACCCACACACCGCCACCGGTGTGCTCGCGGCGCGCTTGTACCGGCGCAGCCTGGTGGCGCCGATGGTGACCTTGGGCGAGATCTCCCCAGCCAAATCGGCGGTGTTGCTCGGCGAGTTGGGGATCCACATTGCGGCGCAACAACGCCCGGTTTCCGAGCACGGCCCGGCGCAGATTCATCGCATCCAGCCGGACGACCTCGGTGCCCTCCATCAACTGCTCGGCGCCCTATAACCGGAGGCCCCATGAAGCGAATTCTCGATCCCCTCGACGAACGCATCATCGCCGAACTGCGCCTCAACGCCCGCGCCGCCCACGCCGAACTGGCAGCCAAGGTCAACCTCTCGCGCAACGCCGTACGCCAACGCATCGAACGCCTCGAACGTGACGGCGCGATCCAGGGCTACACGGTGCGCACCGGGGAGGGCGCGCACGCGTCGTCGAACATCAACGCGGTGATCTTCGTCTACCGCTACGACCGCATGCGCGGCGCCGAGGTATTGCAGGCCTTGCAAGCCATGCCCGAAGTGCTGCAGTGCGATGTGATGAGTGGCGAGTTTGACTTGATGCTGCGCGTCGGCGCGGCGAACCCGGAGCGGGTGCACAAGGTGTGGAAAGAAATCTCGGCGTTGCCGGGGGTGGAGAACACCGTGACGTCGTTTGTGTTGTCGTCGGTGGTCTGAGCCCGGTAGTGCAGATCGTTCCCACGCTCCGCGTGGGAATGCCGCCAGGGACGCTCCGCGTTCCGCTTCTGGGAGGGTGACGCAGAGCGTCACGGGATGCATGCCCACGCAGAGCGTGGGAACGATCAGGTCGCGGGGGCTGTGAGCGATCGTTCCTCACGCTCCCGCGTGGGAATGCCGCCAGGGACGCTCCGCGTTCCGCTTCTGCGAGGCGACGCAGAGCGTCACGGGATGCATGCCCACGCAGAGCGTGGGAACGATCAGGTCGCGGGGGCTGTGAACGATCGTTCCTCACGCTCCCGCGTGGGAATGCCGCCAGGGACGCTCCGCGTTCCGCTTCTGCGAGGCGACGCAGAGCGTCACGGGATGCATGCCCACGCAGAGCGTGGGAACGATCAGGTCGCGGGGGCTGTGAACGATCGTTCCTCACGCTCCCGCGAGGGAATGCCGCCAGGGACGCTCCGCGTTCCGCTTCTGCGAGGCGACGCAGAGCGTCACGGGATGCATGCCCACGCAGAGCGTGGGAACGATCATGTCGCGGGGGCTGTGAGCGATCGTTCCTCACGCTCCCGCGTGGGAATGCCGCCAGGGACGCTCCGCGTTCCGCTTCTGCGAGGCGACGCAGAGCGTCACGGGATGCATGCCCACGCAGAGCGTGGGAACGATCAGGTCGCGGGGGCTGTGAGCGATCGTTCCTCACGCTCCCGCGTGGGAATGCCGCCAGGGACGCTCCGCGTTCCGCTTCTGAGAGGGCGACGCAGAGCGTCACGGGATGCATTACCACGCAGAGCGTGGGAACGATCAGGTCGCGGGGGCTGTGAGCGATCGTTCCTCACGCTCCCGCGTGGGAATGCCGCCAGGGACGCTCCGCGTTCCGCTTCTGCGAGGCGACGCAGAGCGTCACGGGATGCATGCCCACGCAGAGCGTGGGAACGATCAGGTCGCGGGGGCTGTGAGCGATCGTTCCTCACGCTCCCGCGTGGGAATGCCGCCAGGGACGCTCCGCGTTCCGCTTCTGAGAGGGCGACGCAGAGCGTCACGGGATGCATGTCCACGCAGAGCGTGGGAACGATCGAATCCACACCTACCGCTTTGCCCACCCCCTGGTCAAAACGCCCAAAAAATAGAGCAAATTGGCATATTTCACTGCCCACGCCACCTCCCTAACCTAGATCCCAACAACTCCAATCACCCGGATCAAGGACATAACAAAAATGACTGAATACAAACTGGCGCTGGTCGGCTTCGGCGGTGTGAACCGGGCATTGGCTCAACTGATTGCCGAGCGCAACCAGCAGTGGAAAACCGAGCTCGGCTTCACCCTGAAAATCGTCGGCGTGACCGACCTGTTCCTCGGTTCGGTGATGGACCGCCACGGCCTCGACGCCGCATTGCTGGCCAAACTGCCCACCACCAAAGGCGCCATGGCTCAGCTGCCCGGCGGCACCGTCGACGCCCTCAACGAAGCCGTGATCAAAGACTGCGGCGCCGACATCATCGCCGAAGCCACCTTCACCAATCCGGTGGACGGCGAGCCTGCCACCTCGTTCTGCCGCTGGGCCCTGGAGCGCGGCAAACACGTGGTCACCACCAACAAAGGCCCCATCGCCCTGCACGGCGCCGAGCTCAAAGCCTTGGCCCAGCGCAACAACGTCGCTTTCGAATACGAAGGCTCGGTCATGAGCGGCACCCCGGTCATTCGCCTCGCCAAACAGTCCCTGGCCGGCAGCTCGATCACCGGTTTCGAAGGCATCCTCAACGGCACCTCCAACTTCGTCCTCACCTGCATGGAAGGCGGCCTCGGGTTCGCCGAAGCCGTCAGCCAGGCCCAAGCCCTGGGCTACGCCGAAGCCGACCCAACGGCAGACGTCGAAGGCCACGACGTGCGACTCAAAGTGGTGATCCTCGCCAACGAACTGCTGGACGCCAAACTCACCGTCAACGACGTCACCTGCAGCGGCATCTCCGCCCTCAGCCTCGCCGACATCGAAAAAACCCGCCACGACGGCGCCCGCTGGAAACTCATCGGCGCCGCCACGCGCCAGGCCGACGGTTCCATCAGTGCCAGCGTTGAACCACGCCTGCTGAGCAACGACCACCCACTGGCGAGCATCAGCGGCGCCACCAACGCTGTGTCGTTCACCAGCGAACTGCTCGGCGCCGTCACCGTCTCCGGTCCGGGCGCAGGCCGTACCGAAACCGCCTTCGCACTGCTGTCGGACATCATCCACATCCACCAATCGGCAACCCGCAAACAGGAGCACACCCTGTGAACGTATCGCGCCTGGCCCTGGCGGTCGTCGAACCGCACATCGAAGTCCTCAACCCGTTTGATGGCAGCATCGTCGGCACCGTCGCCGACGTGTGCGCCTCAGAAGTCCCACACCTGCTCGAGACCGGCCGCAGTGGCGCACGCGCCTGCGCCGCACTCCCACGTCATCGCCGCGCCAGCATTCTCGAACACGCGGCACTGAACATCGAGCGCGACGCCAAAGCCTTCGCCCGGCTGATCGTCGACGAAGCCGGCAAGACCCTCAAGCAGGCGGAAAAAGAAGTCAAACGCTGCGTCAACACCCTCAAGCTCTCCGCCGAAGAAGCCAAGCGCAACGCCGGCGAAATCGTACCGTTCGACGCCTACGAAGGCGCCGAATCGCGCCAGGGCTGGTTCACCCGCGAACCCCTGGGCCTGATCGTCGCCATCACCCCCTACAACGACCCGCTGAACCTGGTCGCCCACAAACTCGGCCCGGCCATCGCTGGCGGCAACGCGGTGATCCTCAAACCGTCCGAGCTGGCACCGTTGTCGGCCCTCAAACTGGTGTCGTACCTGGTCGCCGCCGGCCTGCCTGAAACCGTGGTCACCGTCGCCACCGGCGGCGCGGAACTGGGCAAAGCCCTGGTCGCCGCCCGCGACGTGCGGATGATCTCCTTCACCGGCGGCTTCGTCACCGGCGAACAAATCGCCCGCACTGCCGGCCTGAAAAAACTCGCCATGGACCTCGGCGGCAACGCCCCCGTCATCGTCATGGGCGACTGCAACCTCGACGCCGCCGTCGACAGCTGCATCTCCGGCGCCTTCTGGGCCGCCGGGCAAAACTGCATCGGCACCCAACGCCTGCTCATCCACGCACCGATCTACGAAGCCTTCCGCGAACGCTTCGTCAACCAGGCCCAAGCCCTCGTCGTCGGCAACCCACTGCTCGCCAACACCGACATCGGCCCGATGATCACCCAACAAGCCGCGCAGAACGCCGAACAGGTGGTCAACGAAGCCCTGCAACAAGGCGCCACCTTGCTCAGCGGTCATCGCCGCCAAGGCACCTGCTACGCCGCCACCGTCCTGGAGAATGTCGATCATTCCAGCCGACTCTGGCGCAACGAAGCCTTTGCGCCAGTGGTGGTGTTGCAGCCGTTCGACACGTTTGATGAGGCCATCGCGTTGGCTAACGAACCTGAATACGCGCTTCACGCTGGGATCTTCACCAACGACCTCAACACCGCGATGAGCGCTGCGCGGCGGATCGAAGCGGGGGGTGTGATGATCAATGATTCGTCGGATTTCCGGTTTGATGCGATGCCGTTTGGCGGTTCCAAGTACGGCAGTTTGGGCAGGGAAGGGGTGCGCTTCGCGTATGAGGAAATGACCCAGCCGAAGGTGGTTTGTTTGAATACGTTGGGGTGATGGGGCAGGTCGTTGGCGTCGGGCAGTTTGGTCACCTGCCCGATTTTTTTTGCGGCATCCAAAAGAGCCTCGACTCTTGCGTTTCACAAATATTTTTCAGGGGCTGTCGGCCAAATCGTCCTGGCTCATCTAAGCTGAATTTTCCTGGAATATGCGCCAAGTGCCTTCTCACACGAATGCGGCCAACCCGGCTTGCGGCACCGCTCAGCAGCCAGGCGGGAGGAAAGGATGCCGAACGTGCTGGTGGTGGTCTGGGACTTCGATACACGCAGATTAAGAGTTCCCGTCGAGAATAGCCTTCTCTGCATACAGCTTAGAATCGGGGCTTTGCTGTACATGGCGAGAACTGCCTTCGCCAAACATATCGATCGACATCAACTGGATTATTGTCTTGTCGTTGCCCCCGAGTACCTTTTCTCCAAGGAAATGCCTGTCTCGTTTATTTCGGAGGAAGAAAAAGAAATCATCCGTGCAACATTGATAGATATTTCAAAGATAAATCCATGGCTGATACTGGTCCCAGGCACGACGCTTTGGTTCAAGTCAATGTTGCGTCCAGATTCCAGGAAGCTGAAAAGGGGAACCCAGCAGTTGAAATCATGGGGGCAGGCCAGAAATATCAACAAGGCAAAATATGGTGCGGAAATAGATGCGGTTGTGAATGAAATCCCGGAGCGGGACCGCATGAACAAAGGGGTTTATGGCGATTATGCAAAGGCTACGAAGGAGCGGATCGCAAAAATCGAAACAGATGGTTCAGAAGCCGGCAGCGGAATCGTTAGAAATACAGGCTTCATCATTTGGAATGGAAACGTTTTTTACCAGCATAAACGTTACCCCAACATAGGAAACGATGGGCTGGAAGAACTGAATGACGCGCAGTTCTGGGAAGATAAGATATTCATGCCGGGCAGTTATCGGGAAACCCCAGCGATCCATGGGCTGCAAATGGCTTTGGAAATATGCGCAGAACATTTCATTGGCGCGACGGTTCTGCATAAGAACAACGTCCTGGATTTCCATATCCTGGTCTCGGCCAGTATTGTTCTCGATAAAGGTCGTGTAGGCGTAAAGCATGGGGGGTATGTGGTACATGCAGATTCAGAGGGCAGTGCAGTTTACCGGCGCGAAGGCATGAACCTGGTTCAACTCCAAGCCATTGATGAAACCGAAATAGGCTTGTTGGGTGTTGAAGCCGGCCGCGTCAGGAGTTTTGTTTGCGCGTTTGCCTAGACCAAGCCTGACCTCGATGTGTGAAATTCAGAGCCGCGCTTACCCCGGGTATTGAGTGACTGAGCGTTCGTGACCCACCGCCATAACAGGCATTTCGCAGCTCCCACTGTGGGAGCGAGCTTGCTCGCGATAGCGGCACACCAGTCAACATCAAAACCACTGACTCACCACCTCGCAAGCAGCTCACCACGTCCCGCTTCCCTTCACGCCGCCGACGGCGACAAATCTAAACCCCGTGTGGCTCCCCACCCTGCATTGGCCTTTGCGCAAAACCCGCAGGCTCAGTTGGCCAATCCCTCTATGCATTGCTTTCGCCCGGTGCCCCGTTACGCGCGCTTTCCACCGAGTAGCGTTCAGAGCGCCGACCGTGCAGCCAACGTCGTCGATCTCCCCATGAACTAACTTCTGCAAACGTTCACAGCTGAAACGTATCAGCCCAAAGAAAAAATCCAATTATGCACAAATGCATTTTTATGCTTGACCCACATGCATAACCCCCTATAAGGTGGCTTCACTGTATGCACATACAGTATTTCTAAATCACTATTTATTTGAATCCATTCATGGACGAGGCAATAACCTATGAAAACCACCACTGAAAAATTCGGTGTAACCCCCCATCAACCCAGCCTCTGGACCCGCGCCGACGCGTTGAAAGTCCGGGCAGATGATCCCACCACCACTCAGCCGCTGGTCAGCGCGGATTTCCCGGTACTGAACAACGACGTGTTCATCTGGGACACCATGCCCTTGCGCGACCTGGACGGTAACGTGACGTCCGTCGATGGCTGGTCGGTAATCTTTACCCTGACTGCCGATCGTCATCCAAACGACCCGCAGTACCTCGACGAGGACGGCAACTACGACATCCTCCGCGACTGGAACGATCGTCACGGTCGGGCAAAGATGTACTACTGGTTCTCTCGTACCGGCAAGAACTGGGAATTCGGTGGCCGCGTGATGGCCGAAGGCGTTTCGCCGACCGCTCGCGAATGGGCCGGTACGCCGATCCTGTTGAACGACCGAGGTGAAGTGGACCTGTATTACACCGCCGTCACTCCAGGCGCGACCATCGTCAAGGTGCGCGGTCGGGTAGTGACCACTGAACATGGTGTCAGCATGGTCGGCTTCGAGAAGGTCAAGCCGCTGTTCGAGGCTGACGGCAAGATGTACCAGACCGAAGCACAAAACGCGTTCTGGGGTTTCCGCGACCCATGGCCTTTCCGCGACCCGAAAGATGGCAAGCTGTACATGCTGTTCGAGGGCAACGTGGCCGGTGAGCGCGGCTCGCACAAAGTAGGCGAGGCAGAAATCGGCGACGTGCCGCCGGGTTATGAAGATGTCGGCAACTCGCGCTACCAGACCGCCTGTGTCGGCATCGCCGTGGCCCGCGACGCGGACGGTGACGACTGGGAAATGTTGCCGCCACTGCTGACCGCCGTCGGGGTAAACGACCAGACCGAGCGCCCGCACTTCGTGTTCCAGGATGGCAAGTACTACCTGTTCACGATCAGCCATACCTTCACCTATGCCGACGGTGTCACCGGCCCGGACGGGGTGTACGGTTTCGTCGCGGACTCGCTGTTCGGCCCTTACGTGCCACTGAACGGCTCCGGCCTGGTGCTGGGCAACCCGTCCTCGCAGCCATTCCAGACCTACTCGCACTATGTAATGCCAAACGGCCTGGTGACCTCCTTCATCGACAGCGTACCGACCGACGAAACCGGCACGCAGATTCGTGTCGGTGGCACCGAGGCGCCAACGGTGGGCATGAAAATAAAGGGGCTGCAGACGTTCGTGGTGGCCGAGTACGACTACGGTTACATCCCGCCGATGCTCGACGTCACACTCAAGTAACAGCAACACAGGGGTTTCAGGCAGCGGGTTTGCGGTCGATGACAAAACCGTCGTGGATATGATCGAGATATCCCGCCTGATTCATTGCGACATTGCTCGCAAGCCCCATTGAATAACGCGTCGTAATCCTCTTCGCGACTGGCTGCAAGGATGCAGCCAGTCGCGAATGCATTTCCGCACTGCGCACTTGGAACGATGAGTTCTCTTAAGTAGTGCAGCAGCCTGCTGCGCAATTCCCCGACCGCAGCGTCGCGCCTTGCTAAATGACGCTGACGCACCGCATAACCCGCTCCGCCATTCCTACGTTTGAAATGCCTGACGCAAGCTACTCTGTGGGAGCGAGCTTGCTCGCGATAGCGGTGTATCAACAACATTTCGGCCAGCTGTTTATCGTGTCTCCACGAGGCCAGCCACGACCGACATCGCCTTGCGCCATTGCCTACAACTACGCCAGAATCCGCCGGCTTGTGCGTCTTGGAGGGCGTCGGTAGTTTGAATCCTGTCACTGAGCATCAGTGATCGGGTTTAGCAGCCCGTCGAGTTGAGTCGCATCAAGCTTCATCAGTCAGGTATCCCCATCCCTGCACTTGATGGTGGCTGTGCGTGGGGCGCCCTTGGGCGCGCCGATTTCTTAACTCGTCGGTCTGCTAACCCGCGTACAGCTGCCACCCACTCGTTTAGCAGCGAGAGGGTCGTGGCCTCACCAAAGAGAGTTAAGGCTATGGTCAAAATTACACCGAACCCTCCGACTGCAGATGAGCATGTGTCTCGCGCTCAGTCGGCTCGTAATAACAAGCTTGATGATGCTGCCAACCGGGCGTTGGATTACTACTTGAAGCCTACGCCGAAGGACGAAACGTCTGACAAACCCAACACCATCTTCCGTATCGCACCGGATGTTGATTCGGAATGTCTGCTTGCCAATCTCAGCGAAAACCTGGCTTCTGCCAATGCCATGATCAGTGATTTGGCGTTTGGTCTTGAGGGATCGCGACGGCATTTTGCGTTGGGGATTTTGCAGGTGATTGAGGTGAGTGAACTGTTGGCGAATCGGGCTTTGGATATTGTTGAAGTGAGGTAGAAGGGCGAGGCATTCGCGCTTTGAGAGGAAAAAAGGTCTTGTTCAGCAAGGCCTTTTTTCGTGAGAGGTCGCGGCAATGGGAGTCAGGTATGGGAGCGCCGAGGGTTCGTCGCTCAATTTTGGCTGTGAATTTCATTTAATCGCTAATGTAGATCATGACCACAGCAGCGCCCTAGACCGGTAACTATGCGGGCTGGTTTATTAAATCGCTATTGTCGGTAGCGCTTGCTGCAGTGTGCTTTGCTTCCATTTTGAATCGCCGGCCCGTGTTATCTGAGCTGGGCATTTGCCCAGGAGTGCCTATGGCTGGCTTTCTGAATCTTTGATTCACACGGTGCTATCGCCATTGCTACATTCACGTTCCCGACTCCGTGGAAAGGATGAGTACCAATATGCCAACGATGTGGATGGTTCGAGGTGATGGCGGTCGTCTCTATGACGACTTCAGGGATCGCAATCTGGCAGCCATTGGTTGGGCTCAGTTAGCACTTGCCGCAAAGCCTGGCGTTTCCCGGAAGGCCTTGATCCAAGCTTATAAGGAACTCCAACCTGGTATTAAGGACGCTAGCGCGGTATCGGGTGCTTCTCAGGTGTTCCGTTTCGTTAACGAAATCAAAGAAGGCGACACGGTCGTCACTTACTCACCTGCGAACCGGACCTATTTGGTAGGTCGCTTCACTGGCGCATGCCAGCTTCGTCCCGACCTGGCAGACTATGGGATGTCGTTGACCAGACCTGTTGAGTGGTATCCGCATGAGGTTGATCGCGACAAGCTAAACAGCGTCAGCAGAAATAGCTTGGGGTCCACACTAACCATATTTAACGTCGCGGAGGTTGCTCAGAAGGAATTGCTTGCCCTTGCTACCGGTAAAGACGTATCGACGCCGCCGAAAGACTTAATCGACGATCCCGAAGCTCTTGAAGATCCGCTGAAAGGTGTTCAGGAGATTGCTTTCGAGCGCATCAAGGACCAAATCAATAGCCTGGACTGGTCTGAAATGCAGGAGCTGGTTGCTGGCATCTTACGAGCGATGGGCTACAAAACGCTCGTCTCCCCAGCCGGTGCTGATCGTGGCAAAGATATCATCGCTTCGCCCGACGGCTTTGGATTTGAGCCGCCGCGCATTGTTGTCGAGGTTAAGCATCGAAATGTACGGATGGGGAGTAATGAGATCCGTAGCTTTCTTGGTGGGCGGCACAAGGAGGATCGAGGGCTGTATGTGAGCACTGGAGGGTTCACAAAGGAGGCGCTTTATGAGGGTGAGCGGGCTAACGTGCATCTGACAATGTGGACGCTGGATGAATTGGCTCGTACGTTGATGGCGCATTATCCAGCTACCGATCCGGAGACTAAGCGATTGGTGCCGTTGAGTTACTTTTACGTGCCTGCGTAGAGACGCGTCGCTCACCTGTCATGCTGAAAAGGCCGGGCTGATCTCACGCGAGCTGGGGCGCGCTCGCAGCGTCTCAGTTTTGGTCGATTACGATCTGCTGCCCCGGCTTCATCCGATTGAAGATCAAACGGTCAAAACCTGTGTGATGAGGTAATAGGTCGGCAGTAACGCGCACCTCTCTTGTGCCCGCACTGAAATATCGCCCACGCAAGAGAGATGCGTGACGATAGATTTGCAAAAAAACAGCCAACCGACGCTGGCTGCCCGGTGCGATTGGCCTCGTAATTACTGCCGGCTTACTGTGACCACTCATTCGACAGAGACTCTGCCTGCTTCAGCACCAACTCCACTGCATCTGATTGCTGGTCTGGCGGGTACTTCCATCGCTGCAAACAGCGACGCACCAAAATGCGCAGCTTCGCCCGTACGCTCTCACGAACCTGCCAATCGATAGTCGTACTGGCGCGCAGCTTCTCGGTAAGCTCCATGGCGATTTTCTTGAGCGTCTCATCACCCAGCTCGCGCACCGCGCTTTCGTTGTTAGCCAACGCATCGTAGAAGGCAATTTCATCGTGACTTAGGCCCAGCGAAGCTTCCCGCTCCAGCGCGGCCTTGAATTCCTTGGCCATCTGGATCAGTTCTTCGATAACCTGCGCCGTCTCGATCGCTCGGTTGTGATACTTGCGTAATGTCTCCAGCAAGCGGTCGCCGTACTTCTTCTCCTGCACTACGTTGTTTCGCGCGCGCGCCTTAACTTCGTCGCGCAACAGTTTTTCCAGCAGCTCCACGGCAAGGTTGCGGCTTTCCATCTGCCGCACGTCCTCCAGGAACTCATCCGAGAGCAGGCCGATGTTGGGCTTATCCAACCCGGCTAGCGCAAAAATATCGTCCACCCCATCAGAGATGATGGCATTGTCCAGAATCTGCTTGAGCGCGCTGTTCTTCTCGGCATCGCTGCGCTTCTTATCGACAGTGGTGAACTTGGTAATGGCCGCCTTGATGGCCGAGAAGAAAGCAATCTCCTTACGCAGTGGCGCGGCTTCATCCAATGTGCCACACAACGAAAAGGCCCTAGTCACTGCCAGCATGGTGTCGAGGAAGCGTGTTTTTCCGTCCTTCAGGCCCAGAATATGGTTGGCAACGGGCACCAGTAGTTCGAGTGGCCGGGTCTCAAATGCGCTGTAATCGAAACCGTGCATCATTCCTCGCACGATATCCATCTTCTCTAACAGCACAGCCAATGCTTCAGCAGAGTTGTGAGTGGGGTCACCTTTACCTTTGGCATCGGTATAGGTCTTCAGCGCCGCTTTCAGCTCGTTGGCGATGCCGATATAATCAACCACCAGGCCGCCAGGCTTGTTCTTAAACACCCGGTTGACGCGGGCAATGGCCTGCATCAGGTTGTGGCCTTTCATGGGTTTGTCGATGTACATGGTGTGGCAACACGGCGCGTCAAAGCCCGTCAGCCACATGTCGCGCACAATCACCAGCTTCAGCGGGTCTTTCACGTCTTTGAAGCGAGTTTCCAGACGTTTCTTCACCTGCTTGCTGTAAAGGTGCGGCTGCAGCAGGGCCTTGTCGGCAGCCGATCCTGTCATCACGATCTTGATAGCCCCTAGCTCGGGGTCGTCGCTGTGCCAGTCAGGACGCAAGCTTACGATGGCGTTGTAGAGATGGGCGCATATATCGCGACTCATGCACACGATCATGGCCTTGCCGTCTGCCACAGAGACGCGCGCCTCTAAGTGCTCGACCAGGTCACACGCAACCTGCTGCAGGCGAGGTTCTGAACCCACAAGCTTTTCTAGCGCGGCCCACTCGCCTTTGGTTTTTTCTCGACTGACAATGTCTTCTTCGTCTTCAATAACCTCTTCAACCTGCTCATTGAGCGTGTCTATTTCGGCTTGGTTCACATCCAGCTTGGCAAGCCGGCTTTCGTAGAAAATCGGCACTGTTGCGCCATCATCCACGGCATCCTGAATGTCATAGATGCTGACGTAGTCACCAAATACCTCGCGGGTATCGCGGTCTTCCAAGGCTATGGGCGTACCTGTAAAGCCAAGGAAGGTGGCGTTCTTCAAGGCGTCGTGCAGATGTTTGGCATAGCCGAACACGTACCTGCCGGTCTTTGTGTCCAATCGGCCTTTGGTGCCGTACTGGCTGCGATGAGCCTCATCAGAGATCACTACGATATTGGTGCGATCGGAGAGCAATGGATGCGCCTCTTCTTCCTCTTGCAGCGCGAACTTCTGCACTGTGGTGAAGATGATGCCGCCCGCCTCGCGTGATGCCAGCATCTCGCGTAGCTCATCGCGGTCACCGGCTTGCAGGGGGGTGGTCTTTAGCAAGTCACTGGCGGCGCAGAAGGTTGCGAATAGCTGGCCGTCCAAATCGTTGCGGTCGGTCACGACGACCAATGTAGGGTTTTTCATTTCGGGCTGCTGCAGCAGCTTGCCCGCGTAGCACGCCATGGTGATGCTTTTGCCCGATCCCTGCGTATGCCACACCACGCCCGCTTTGCGTGAGCCAGGCTGCACCTCCTTGGCATAGGTCGCACGCTCCTCGTGGACCGCCAGCACACCTTTATCTGCATTTTGGGAAGCAATCACCGTGGCGCGCACAGCCTCACGTACCGCATGAAACTGGTGATAGCCGGCAATCTTTTTGACAATGCTGTCGCCATCCTGCTCGAACAACACGAAGTGCCGCACGTAATCCAGAAACAACTCGGGCTTGAAGAAGCCACGCACCACCGTCTCCAGCTCCATCTGTAGGCTCGGCCGGTCGTCTTCATTGAGGATGGTGCGCCAAGGCAGCATTCGTTCGGCGTTAGCCGTGAGCGAACCCACCCGCGCCGTCCAGCCATCACTCACCACCAAGGCGGCGTTGCTGTTGAACAGATCGCTGATCTCGTCTTTGTATGTTTGCAACTGGTTAAAGGCGTCCCAGACGTCTGTTTGTTCGTTGGCGGGGTTCTTCAGCTCCACCAAGGCCAACGGCAAGCCGTTGACGAAGGCGATCAAGTCGGGCCGGCGTGGTTGCCTTGTGCCGGTGATGGTGAATTGGTTCACTACCAGAAAGTCGTTGTTGCTGGGCTGGGCAAAGTCGATGAAATACACCCAGTCCTGTTTCTTCTGCTCGCCGACTTCAAACTCCACCGCCACACCGCTGAGCAACAAACGGTGCACGCTGCGGTTGCGCACCACCATCTGCGGCTCGCTCACCGTTTGCAGCGCATGCACGGCCTGTTCAAGGGCGGCAGGCGGAATCTGCGGGTTGATTCGTGCCAGTGCGGCCAGCAGGCTCTCTCGCAGAACCACCTGACGGTAGTCGGTACGCTCGGGGGCGCTGCTATCCGGCGCAATATCCGGGCCATGGGCAAATCGCCAACCAACCTGCTGGAACCAGTTCAGGCACAGTTCTTCGAGTTGCTGTTCGTTCAACATGTGAAACCCTTACGCCTTCCTGGGCTAGCTGGCAAACGCCCTGGCTTGTGATGAAATAAGAAAATCATAAAATCAATGAGTTAATTTAAATCCGGCAACCAAAGCCGATTTGCGATGAAATGACGGCTATACCCATGCCGGGAAGCGATACTGCGCCAGATATCGATCTGTTTGACAGAGTTACTCATATCTTCTCCATCAGTGCCAACAGCAGTGCCTCTATAGATTCGTCGTGCGTTCCTGCCGGATACCAGATCGGGTAGACGTTGCATTCAATCAATGCATCTCGTCGCGCAATTCGCTCTGCACCATCAATTGGTGCAGGCAGAAAAGCGTAGTGCCGTGCGACGTTGTCATGTCCATTAGCTTCTACGAACGTCTTCATTGCGGTGAGTGTTCGGTCAACTGTCAGGCTACAGCCCATAAACAACAAAGTCTTAGAGCAGATAGCTTCAATAGCATGCTGTAGCTCTTCGCCATCGCCGTAATGTTTTTGGTATTCAGCGGCAGTAAGAATCCTGCCGCGGGGGCTGGTAGAGGTTCCATGCAGTTTAAGCAGTACTCGCTTGCCCTCGGCCAGCTTCCTTGGAAGTTCTCGGGAATGCTCGCCGGACAGTTCTTCCGAAAATGGTTTTTCAGCGGCCTCGTAACAACGTTTAGCCACGTCGTCAAAATTCGTTGTAATTACGCACGAATCGAATACGTGGGGTAAAAGTTGTATACAACCCGAAATATCACGCGAGCGCCCGTAAGCATTTTCTACCGATTCATTGAAAGCAGGGCCAAGAGCATCTGCCAGTCTTTGAGCTGCGTCCTCATACAGACCCGCACGCAGGACTTCGTTGAACGCGAGAGGGTCGATCGCCGTCTCGCGAATGTTTTGCTTTAGGAATGCAGTCCATCCAGGATAGCCACTTGAGACTGATAAACCTGCACCGACGAAGGGAACCACAACGCCTCTGGCATAAACTTCCTTAAGCTTGCTAAAGCGATCTTGCAAGCCGAACTCGTCCAAAATGGCCTTTGCCGATTCGATTAGCTCTTCTTTTCGCTCCTGAACCCAATCCAGAAATAGGTCGTTGTAGGCTTCGGGCTTGAGCAACACTTCAAGAATTTCATCGGGCGCCCAGTGCTTATTTCGGATATAGACTCTACCCTTGTCGACAAAGAGGCTTTCCTCCTGCGCCAAAGCATCAACAAAAATCGGTTTGAGATGCTTCATGCAAGCACCTCAATCTCGCCCGAGAGCAGCTTGGGCAACAGGGCGTCACGTATCGAAGCAAGAGATGCCATTTCATTTTGCCGGTTGCGCATCTCCTCAAAGAGAGGAGTCACTGACTTTGTGAATCTAACAACGAGATCACGGTTCGCCACAATGATCGGCATTTCACGTATCGTCTTTGAGTTGACCGCATCGGCAATAGATGAAGTGCTACCAAGCGTCGAATAATCAAAACCCTTCAGATAAAGATATAAGTACTCCGACGAAACCGCAGCACCACTAGGTAACTTAAAGTGAGCAATAGCTTCATTAGTCGCCATTGGGCCATCTGTTATAGCTACGCGGCCAATGGTTAACTTAAAGCTAAGAAGCACTGTTCGGTCCGGCACAACCCGCACATTGAAGCGTGCAACCGCCTCTAAGGTAAGGTATTCCGAGGATCGCTGCTGAAAAACACCGCTGGCGCCCATGTCTCTGATTGATACCCACCGACACTCTCCCTGACCTTCAGTAAACCACTGGGGCTCTTTTCTTGGGGGGGTCTTTCCAATACCTACCTCAGTCAACGAGTCGGCGGCCTGGACTGCCCAACCCTTCGGAATATCCATCACTGCGGATTCATCCATCTCATCCGGGAACATCGCGGCAGTGGTAGCAAGTTGTTCGTATTGCTCGGGCGGCAGCGCTTCAAGCTCGGCATCGGGTTTGCCGCTGATGGCGCTCATCGCAGCGCGCAGCGGGTCGCGGCCTTCCTGAATGGCGACAATCTTGGCCTTGACCGGGTCGAAATCGACAAACCACGATTTGAAGATGGCTTGAGCCATAGCTTCTAGGGTTTGGTTGATGCGGCGACTGAGGGCAATTTTGTTGTCGAGGGTCCGTAGACTTTCCGATATTTGCTTTTGTACTGGCAGTGAAAACTTGGGTATTGGTAGATCACCAATCTCCTTTAGATTGAAGTTCGGTTGCGCAGACTGAGCGGCAGATCGAGCAACCCAGCCACGGCACTCCGGGGATTGAAGTGCGTAGTGAATAAAGTATGGGTCTGCCTTTGATTCATCTAGTGAAATGATGCCAACCGCTTGGTTTGTGTTTGCTGGTAAGTATTCTTGTTGTACGACAGCTGTTTTGCCAAGGTAGACACCTGCCATTGAGAAAAGGACATTGCCGACGCGCAGCTGAGAGCGTTCTAGTGCAGCATGTGTTTTCTCGTCTATAAATGCGAACTTTGATTTATCAATTGTGCCGACAGGAGTAATTGACTCAGACTTGATGTAATTGATTCCTTGCGAAACGAATCCCTGGCCTTTGGTTGGGGTAGTTCCTTTTGTTATACGGACACTTAGTTCTCTAAGCGGCATGAACCCGTTATTAGAGACCATATCCAAGCCCCGTCAAACTTTTCTTGATCTCTTCTTCTAGCTTGGCGCTCTCAGCAAACTGCTCCGTCAATTGCATTGTCAGCCGCGCCATCTTGTCGACAAAACCTTCGCCCTCATCCTCCTGCTCCTTGGCGCCCACATAGCGCCCCGGCGTCAAAACGTGCTCGTGCTTGCGGATGTCTTCCAGTGTCGCTGAATAGCAGAAGCCGGGCACGTCTTCGTAGCCTTCGCTGTGCTGCCAGGAGTGGAAGGTGTTGGCCACCTTTTCGATGTCGTCAAGGGTGAAGTCGCGCAGCACGCGGTCTTTCATATAGCCGAGCTGGCGGGCGTCGATAAATAACAACTCGCCGCGCCGGTTGCGTTTTTTCTTGTCGAGGTTGAAACCGTTGGCCTTGTCTTTAGTCAGGAACCAGATGCAGGCCGGAATCTGCGTATTGGTAAATAACTGCCCGGGCAATGCCACCATGCACTCCACGTAGTCTTGCTCGATCAGCTGTTTGCGGATTTCGCCTTCGTTGTTGGTGTTACTGCTCATCGAGCCATTGGCCAGCAGCAGCGCCATGCTGCCGGTGGGGGCCAGGTGGTAGAGCATGTGCTGCAGCCAGGCGAAGTTAGCATTGCCTTGCGGGGGCGTGCCCGCCAGCCAGCGTGGGTCTTGTTCCAGCTTGGCGTTCCACCATTCCTTCATATTGAAAGGCGGGTTGGCCATCACATAGTCGGCGCGCAGATCGGGATGCAGGTCGTTTTGCAGGGTGTCGCCAGGCTGGCCGCCAAAATTGAAGTCCAAGCCACGAATGGCCATGTTCATGGCCGCCAGTTTCCAGGTGGTGGGGTTGCTTTCCTGGCCATAAACACTGATCTGGCCAGTCTTGCCGTTGGCCACTTTGCCGCCATGCTCTGCGATAAATTCCTCGCTTTGCACAAAAAAACCGCCCGACCCCATGGCGGGGTCGTACACCCGCCCCTTGAAAGGCTGCAGCATCTCCACGATGAGTGTAACGATGCTTTTGGGGGTGTAGTACTGGCCGCCTTTTTTGCCCTCCGCCAGGGCAAACTGGCCAAGGAAGTATTCGTAGACGTGGCCAAGGATGTCTTTGCTCTTTAGGTTGAGCGGCTGACCGTTGTAGCTAGGCTGGCTGAAGTTGGTGTCGGAGAAGTGGGCGATCAGGTCGGCCAACTTGTGGCTGTCGAGCTGGGTGCGGGAAAACTCCTTGTTGAGCACGTTCTTGAGTTTGACGTTCTCGCGCTCGATGGCGTCCATGGCGTTGTCGATCAGCCAGCCGACGGTGCGCATCTTTTCTGCCATGTCTTTACCTGGCGCGTTCCAAGGCAAAGGTTCGCCGGGTGGCAATTGCGCTAACTCGCGCAGTGTTTGCCAGCGCGCTTCAATCGGCACCCAGAAGACGTTTTTTTCGGTGTAATAGTCGCGCACCTCCAGCTCGGCGGCGACATTCTCTTCGTACTCATCGCTACCAAGGTCGCCGTAATCCTCCGGGTCCATAAAGTAATCGTCGGCAGGGTTGGTGAGCTGCGCGCGTAGCTCTCGCTGGCGCTCCTCGAAGGCGTCGGATACGTACTTGAGAAAAATCAGGCCAAGCACCACATGCTTGTAAACCGATGCATCCAAGGACGAACGCAGCTTATCAGCGGCCGTCCAGAGCTTCTTTTCGAGTTCGGTGAAGAATTGTTGTTCAGTGGGGGTCATCTGGTCATTCCCTAACGGCTAGGCACGCCCTTTCAGCAGGGCATGTCCAGCGAAATTCGCGCTCGGCGCCTAAATAAGTGCTGAGAGGCCATAGTGCGTGTGAAGATACACGCCGTGGCCTTGTAAACGCTACAGCAAATGGCATGGCGAGCCACTGATAACGGCATCTGACTGAGTCGCCCTGCTTCTGTAGCCATCTAAGAACCAACTTGTGGGCGTAAGTGTTATCGTCCTCGATTGACCATACCTGACCGATTTCTGCCAGTCGAAGACATCCAGTGCGCTGACGAGGCCCGATGCAAACGCCTGATAGGGTGGAATGCCATTATGCAGACTGTTTCGTATTATGCTGATTCTGATCAAACCAAGGACGAAGAAGGAGCCAAAACGTGCGAAGTTGCCCGCGACGTGTTTGGGACAATATCGTACCGCTAGCGGAAACGGTGAACTGGCATTCTCCAGCGTATGGGCAGGTAAAATTGGGCTCGACTGGAAGCCAATGAAATCAGGGTTTTGAAAGTTAAAAAGCCGGCTTATGGCCGGCTTCTCGTTGACTGATTCAGCTCGTTTTTGACAAACCTTACCAGCCTTCAAAACGTACATCCGGCTCTTGCGGCCGGCTGTGGGACTTGGTCAGAAAGTGATCTGCCTTGTCGGTGCGAGGCGTGGGCTCGCAAATGTGGGGCGGAGGATACGCGGGTTTTGTTCGGAAGCCCAGTGGTAAGTGGTGTGGAATCATTGGGTTAGGGGTGATTCAGATAAAAAAGCAGGGGCTGCTGCGGGAGCAAGCTCCCTCGCCACAAAAGCTCTTTGCCACAAACTCTCTGTCACAAAAGTTTGCTGTCACAAAGGCTCCTCAGCGCAAGGAGCTTTGCTTGTCTGTCCGTTCGGGTGGGTTAGTCGAACACCGGCGGTCTCTGTTTGTTGAGGGTTGACCACCAGAACACCCAGCCGATCACGTGAATGTGTTGCGCGTCGATCTGTTCGGCGCTGAAGACTTCATCCGGATAAGCAGCACTGTTGTGGCTGCGCAGGCGCAGTCGGTTGCCGGGAATTCTGTGCAGGTATTTGATGCGCAGCATGCCGTCGTGTTCGAGGGCGTAGATTTGGCCGTCGACGATTTGGGTCAGGCCGCGGTCGATGGCGAGGGTGGAGCCGTCGGCGATGCGTTCGGCCATGCTGTCGCCGACCATGGTGATGCAGATGGCGTCGTTGGGGTTTATTTCCAGGGATTCGAGGTGGCTGCGGGGCAGGCGGATGGATTGGTCGGGGATTTCGGTGATGTGGGTTTTGGTTTCGCCGGGGGCGATGGGGACTTCCTTGTAGAAAGGCAGTTCAATGTCCGTGGGTTCCACCACGCTGTAGACGCCATCGTTTTCGGCCGCCTCATAGGTGGTGCCGGGGCCGAGGCCCAATGGGGTCTGCGGGCCTTCGCCGTGGGCGAGCCATTCTGGGCTGACGGTCAGCAGGCTGGCGATGCTGTGGATGCGCCCGGGTGGGATGCCACGGTTGAACCAGTTGTTCACGTGTTGGGATTTCACGCCGTATAACTTCGCGAAGTCGGCGGAACGGATGTTCGCTTCTCTTAGAAGGGCTCTGAAGCGGTCGCCACTGGAAAGTATTTTCATAAACGGAAAGTTTAGGGGCGACTGTGTTTTCGGCAATAAACAAGTCGTTCAAATATATAAGACGATCTTTCCGTTTGCAGGATTTGAAAGGCGCGGGCTAAACGTGGTTACACAGTGTTAATACAGTTTCGTATTGGGAACCATTAAGACATAAAAAAACCCCGGGGCAAACCGGGGTTCTTTATCAAGTTTGTTTCAGCCTTTGTAGGCGGCAACCGACTTGGTGATCGCTTCGCGGGCGGCGTCTGCACCGGCCCAGCCTTCGATCTTGACCCACTTGCCTTTTTCGAGATCTTTGTAGTTCGCGAAGAAGTGCTCGATCTGCTGGATCAGCAGCGGTGGCAGGTCGGTGTATTCCTTCACGTCGACGTACAGTTGCGACAGTTTGTCGTGTGGCACTGCGATGACTTTGGCATCGCCGCCGCCGTCGTCGGTCATGTTCAGGATGCCGACTGGACGGGCGCGGATGACCGAGCCTGGAGCCACTGGGTAAGGAGTCACGACCAGCACGTCGAGGGGGTCGCCGTCGTCGGCCAGGGTGTTGGGGATGTAACCGTAGTTGGCCGGGTAGAACATGGGGGTGGCCATGAAACGGTCAACGAACAGGCAGTCGCTGTCTTTGTCGATTTCGTATTTGATCGGGGCGTGGTTGGCCGGGATTTCGATCGCGACGTAGATGTCGTTCGGCAGGTCTTTGCCAGCCGGAATCTTGCTGTAGCTCATTGGGCGGTGCCCCCGTTAGTTGACCAAATGACTGGTCGGATTGACCAAAAAGTGGCGGCGATTATAGGCATATTCAGCCGCTGTTGCCACGTTACCAGGGTCGTAGAGACCTTAGTATGACGCCTGATAGACCGGATCTTCGGCCTGAAGTTGCCGCAGCCGGGCCAATGGATCCTGACGGTAGAACGCCTTGAGCTGTTCGTAGACCTTGGGATAGGCCTGGTGCAGCAGGTCTGGGGCGCTGAAGAAGTATTCGCTGGTGACGGCAAAGAACTCCGCCGGGTTTTCCGCGGCGTAGGGGTCGATGACGGTTTCTGCGTCGGGGTTGTGGTCGAGTTGGCGGTCGAGGTCGTCGAAGGCTTGTTGCATGGCGTCGGCCCAGTCGCTGACGCGCATGTCGGCGTGCAGCGGTGGCAGGCCGTTGGCGTCGCCGTTGAGCATGTCGAGTTTGTGCGCCAGTTCGTGGATCACCAGGTTGTAGCCGTCCCAGCCGCCGCTGGCCATCACGCCGTCCCAGGCCAGGATGATCGGGCCTTGGGGCCAGGCTTCGCCGCTGTGTTCGCCGTCCCATTCGTGCTCGATGCCGCTGGCGTCGCGGTAGCGCTGGGGGCTGAGGAAGTCGTCGGGGTAGAGGACGATTTCGTGGAAGCCTTGGTACCAGTTCAGTTCGCCCAGGTGCATCAGCGGCAATTGGGCCTGGGCGGCGAGCAGCAGGCGTTGTTCCTGGTGCAGTTCGACGCCGGGCAGGGCGGTGAGGTGTTTGTCGTGCAGGAACAGTACGCAGGCTTCCCGCAGCCATTGGTCCTCGGCGGCGCTGATGCCGTCGAGGAAGCTCAATTGTTGGCGCACTCGCTGCCAGGTGTCCTCGGCCACGGGGTGTTTGGCGAGGGTGCGTCGGCGGCGCCAGTTGCTCAGGGACCACATGGCGATCAGCGTGGTTGGGCTTTCGAGGCGCGCTGGCTCAGTTTGCTGCGCACCAGGCTGATGATCATCGGCAGCAGCGACAGCAGGATGATGCCGACGACCAGCAGCGACAGGTTCTGCTTGATGAATGGCACGTTGCCGAAGAAATAGCCGAGGGTCACCAGGCCGCCGACCCAGAGGACGGTGCCGAGGACGCTGAAGCCAAAGAAGCGCAGGTAGTTCATCTTGCCGACGCCGGCGACGAAGGGCGCGAAGGTGCGGATGATCGGCAGGAAGCGCGCCAGGGTCACGGTTTTGCCGCCGTGTTTGTCGTAGAAGTCGTGGGTTTGCTGCAGGTAGTCGCGGCGGAAGATTTTCGAGTTGGGGTTGCTGAACAGTTTTTCGCCGGCGGTGCGGCCGATGAGGTAGTTGGTGCTGTCGCCGAGGATGGCCGCGAGCATCAAGAGGCCGCCCAGCAGGACTGGGTCCATGGCGCCACCAGCGGCGACGGCGCCGGCGATGAACAGCAGCGAGTCGCCCGGCAGGAAGGGTGTGACCACCAGGCCGGTTTCACAGAAGATCACCAGGAACAGGATGGCGTAGACCCACGTCCCGTAGTTGGTCACCAGCATGTCGAGGTAGACGTCGAGATGCAGAATGAGGTCGAGGGGATTGAAATCCATGCATAGCACCTGTGGTGGCGGCCCGACTCGGCAGGCTTGTGGGTCTGGCTTTGAGTATGGCTACAGAGTGTGTAGCTTTTTCTTACAAGCCGGGAAGAGCGGCATTATACGGCGAGGATTGTGAAGCGCGTGTTGAGTTTGTAGCGGGGGATTTCGGTGGTTCTGTGGGCAGGGGAGCACCTTGTTGAAGCGGGCTTGCTCGCGAAGATGGCGGCACATTCGATATTGATGCAGCTGGACTACCGCTATCGCGAGCAAGCTCGCTCCCACAGGGGATTGCGGTGAGTATTAGTTTTTTGTGCATGCCTCAAAACCAGTGTGGGAGCGAGCTTGCTCGCGATGGCGGTGGAACAGTCAGTATTGATGTGGCCTGACGGACCGCTATCGCGAGCAAGCTTTGCTCCCACAGGTCTGATAGGTGTATGAGCGGGAGAATCAGGCTGGCTGTTAGGCCGCCTTCGCGAGCAAGCTCGCTCCCACAATGGGATCGGGTACGACTGGGAGAGCCAGGCCGGCTGGCAGGCCGCCTCGCGAGCAAGCTTTGCTCCCACAGGTCCTGCTCAAACAGATCTGATGGGTGTACGACCGGGAGAGTCAGGTCGGCCGTTAGGCCGCCTCGCGGTGGATGTTGATCTCGGCGCCCCGTTAACCACGCTGGCCGAACGCAGGCATTGTGGAGTGGGTATCCCGGCATGGATGCCGGGATAGCCGCGCTGGGCCATGGAGGGCCCTTCGCGGCGGGCCCACGGAGCAATGCCGGAGTGAGGGCATGCCGAGCCTAAGCGAGGCACCAAGTGGTGGGGCATAAAGCGCTTTGGTTACTTTCGACTGGGCCGGCTTCCGGGCTTTTCGAAAGTGACCCGCCGTAAGGGCGGAACCCTAAGCCGCCCTCACCGCAGCAATGGATATGTCCCCAACCATCACATCCAACATTGCTCCCAACGGCTCAGATCCCCTCGCTGATCGGCAACACGTAGTTCTTGAATTCGGTGTCTTCCTTGAACCCAATCGACTCGTAGGTCTTCTGCGCCACGTCGTTGTTGCTGCTGGTGGAGACGCGCATGCGGACGGCGTTGGTTTCCTTGGCCATTTTTTTCGCGGTGCGGATCAGGTTGTCGGCCACCAGTTGGCGGCGGGCGTCTTCGGCGACGTAGATGTCGTTGAGGATCCACACGCGCTTGAGCGACAGCGACGAGAAGCTTGGGTAGAGCTGGCAAAAGCCCAGCAATTTGCTGTCGTCGTCATCGGGCAAGGCCAGGTAGATCACCGATTCCTTGCGGCGCAGGCGTTTTTCAAGGAAGGCTCGGGACGAATCCGGGTAGGGCAGGGAGCCGTAGAATTCCCGGTATTTGACGAACAATGGGGTCAGCAGGTCCAGGTGTTCCAGGGTCGCTTGGATAATCCGCATGGTAGGTCTCGTCTGCAAAGGTCGACAGATATTCAGACAACAACATCGCGCTGCCGTGCTTTTGATGCTGCCTGAAAGCGGATCAAAAACGCAATCGGATAAACGGATCAGTTTCGGGGCGGCGCCAGTAGGAAGTTACCTTTCATATCGGCAGCGTTTTCCGAATCCAGAGTGTGAACCTGGGCTTCGTCCTTCAGATTGACCCCCGAAAGCTGGCGGCGACAGGCTTCGCGCATCAGGTATATCAGGCGGTGGGCGGCCATGCCGTAACTCAAACCTTCGAGGCGGACATTGGAGATGCAGTTGCGATAGGCATCGGTCAGGCCGACCTTGGGGGCGTAGGTGAAATACAGCCCCAGGCTGTCGGGGGAGCTGAGGCCGGGGCGTTCGCCGATCAGGATCACCGACATTTTCGCGCCGAGCCGCTGTGCCACTTCATCGGCCACGGCAACGCGGCCTTGCTCCACTAAAACTATTGGCGACACAGACCAACCGTCAGCAGCGATCTGCTCTTCCAGCCGCGCCAGGAACGGCAAGGTATGGCGATGCACCGCCAGCGCCGACAGGCCGTCAGCCACGACGATGGCCAGATCCACGCCGCCAGGGTGGGCCGCCGCGTAATCCTCCAGGACCTGCGCGGAGGCGTCGTCGAGCCGTCGGCCCAGGTCCGGGCGCTGTAGATAACTGTGTCGGTCGGCCGCCGCGCTGTGGAGCAGCAGGCTTTCACGGCCGCGCTCGCTCAGTTGGGCGCGAATGCCCTGGTGATCGAACGCCAGGTGCACCGCATCGCGGGCCTGGGCGTGGGCGTATTGAAAGTCCAGTTGCGCCTGGGTCGGCAGGCTGGTGCCGGTGCGGCCCAGGGCGATGCGCGCCGGGGTCAGGTTGCGCAGGTTCAGCCAAGGGTTTTGTGGATCGACAGGTTTTTTGTCCATGGGCAGTTCTCTCATCCCCAATGCGGCTTATCCCAAATGAGCTAATGCGTGACGAAACGCCGGTGGCAGGTTGTCGCCGAACCGCACCCGGCCATCGGCCTGGGTGAAGATGCCCATGTTCGCCAGCCACGTTTCGAATTCCGGCGCTGGTTTCAGGCCCAGGGTCTGGCGGGCGTAGAGGGCGTCGTGGAACGAGGTGGTCTGGTAATTGAGCATGATGTCGTCGGAGCCGGGGATGCCCATGATGAAGTTGATCCCGGCCACGCCCAGCAGGGTCAGCAGGGTGTCCATGTCGTCCTGGTCGGCTTCGGCGTGGTTGGTGTAGCAGATGTCGCAGCCCATCGGCACGCCCAGAAGCTTGCCGCAGAAGTGGTCTTCGAGGCCGGCGCGGATGATCTGTTTGCCGTTGTACAGGTACTCCGGGCCGATGAATCCTACAACCGTGTTCACCAGGAACGGGTTGAAATGCCGTGCCACGGCGTAGGCCCGGGTCTCGCAGGTCTGTTGATCGACGCCGTGGTGGGCGTTGGCTGACAGCGCGCTGCCCTGGCCGGTTTCGAAATACATCAGGTTGTTGCCCAAGGTGCCGCGATTCAGGCTGAGCCCGGCATCGTAGCCTTCTTTCAAGACGCTCAGGCTGATGCCGAAACTGGCGTTGGCCGCTTCGGTGCCGGCGATGGACTGGAACACCAAGTCCAGGGGCACGCCACGGTTTGCCGCTTCGATGGAGGTGGTGACGTGGGTCAGCACGCAGCCCTGGGTGGGGATGTCGTAGCGCTGGATGATGGCGTCGAGCATTTCCAGCATGGCGCAGATCGAGGCGGTGCTGTCGGTGGCCGGGTTGATGCCGATCATGGCGTCGCCGTTGCCGTAGAGCAGGCCGTCGAGGATGCTCGCGGCGATCCCGGCGGGTTCGTCGGTGGGGTGGTTGGGTTGCAGGCGGGTGGACAGGCGCCCGCGCAGGCCGAGGGTGCCGCGGAACTTGGTCACCACGCGGATCTTTTGCGCCACCAGCACCAGGTCTTGCACGCGCATGATCTTCGACACGGCGGCGACCATTTCCGGCGTCAGGCCCGGGGCCAGCGCCCGCAGGCTCTGTTCATCGGCGGCGTCGCTGAGCAGCCAATCGCGAAAACCGCCGACGGTGAGGTGGCTGACGGTGGCGAAAGCTTGTTTATCGTGAGTGTCGACGATCAGCCGGGTGACTTCGTCGACCTCGTAAGGAATCAGCATTTCTTGCAGGAAATGGCTGAGGGGCAGGTCGGCCAGGGCCATTTGCGCGGCCACGCGCTCACCATCGTTGAGCGCGGCGACCTCGGCCAAAAAATCCCCGGAACGCGCCGGGCTGGCCTTGGCCATCAGGTCTTTGAGGCTGTCGAAGCGATAGGTCTGGGCGCCGACGGAATGGGCGAATGCGGCCATGGGGCGGTGTCCTCCTGGTTCTCTAAATACTCAAATACACCACAGATCCAACCCAGTGGAAGAACCCAGTGGAAGAACCCAGTGAGAGAGCCCAGTGGGAGAGCTCTGTGGGAGAACCTTGTGGGAGCAAAGCTTGCTCGCGATAGCGGAGTGTCAGAAAAGTATTCTCCACTGATACACCGCTATCGCGAGCAAGCTTTGCTCCCACAGAGTCCTTCCCACAGAGCCTTCCCAAGAGTTTTCCCACACAGGAAGGGAACTGTGTGCACTTTTAAATAGCAGGCACCAGGCCCTAGGCCCGGTGCCGGTGCAACTTCAGATACCTGTGAGCATAGCGTCCGCCGGTGCATCGGAGCGTTGCTTGGCGGTCAGTTGGAAATACAGGTAGCCGACCACCATGAACGCCAGGAACACCAGGCCGATCACGGTGTTGAACCACGCCATCGCCACCAGGCACACCACCGCCAGGAACAGCGCGATGCCCGGCACGATCGGGTAGCCCGGGGCGCGGAAGGTGCGTTCCAGGTTCGGTTCGGTCTTACGCAGCCTGAACAGGCTGAGCATGCTGATGATGTACATCACGATGGCGCCGAACACCGACATGGTGATCATCGCCGCCGTCAGCGTCATGCCTTGCAGGTTGACCAGGCCGTCGCTGTAGATCGCCGCGATGCCGATGACGCCGCCGGCCAGGATCGCCCGGTGCGGGGTCTGGAAGCGCGACAGCTTCGCCAGGCCTCGGGGCAGGTAACCGGCCCTGGCCAGGGCGAAGAACTGCCGCGAGTAGCCGAGGATGATCCCGTGGAAACTCGCCACCAGGCCGAACAGGCCGATCCACACCAGCATGTGCATCCACGTTGAATTGTTGCCGACCACGGCCTTCATGGCCTGGGGCAGCGGGTCGTTGATGTTCGACAAGGTGCGCCAGTCACCCACGCCGCCGGCCATGATCATCACGCCGATGGCCAGGAACACCAGGGTCAGGATGCCGCTGACATAGGCGCGGGGAATCGTGCGTTTCGGGTCCTTGGCTTCTTCGGCGGCCATGGCCGCGCCTTCGATGGCGAGGAAGAACCAGATCGCGAAGGGGATCGCCGCGAAAATGCCCGGGATCGAGGCGAGGCTGAACTCATTGGAGCCGGCCCAGCCGTTGAGCACGAAGTTACTGAAGCTGAAGCCCGGCGCGACCACGCCCATGAACACGAGCAACTCGGCGACCGCCAGCACGGTGACCACCAGCTCGAACGCCGCGGCAATGCTGACGCCGAGGATATTCAGGGTCATGAACACGATGTACGCGCCGACCGCCGCCAGCTTGGGGTCCAGCTCGGGGAATTGCACGTTGAGGTAGGCGCCAATCGCCATGGCGATGGCCGGGGGCGCAAAGACGAATTCGATCAGGGTGGCGATCCCGGCGATCAACCCGCCTTTCTCGCCGAAGGCCCGTCGGCTGTAGGCGAAAGGCCCGCCGGCGTGAGGAATCGCGGTAGTCAGTTCGGTGAAACTGAAGATGAAACAGGTGTACATCAATGCCACCATGAGGGCGGTGACGAGAAACCCGAGGGTCCCTGCGGTGCCCCAGCCGTAGCTCCAGCCGAAGTATTCACCGGAAATCACCAGGCCGACGGCGATGCCCCATAAATGCAGGGTGCCGAGTGTGGGTTTGAGTTGAGTGGTAGAAGTCATAAGTCCTCTCTGTCTTTTTTATTGTTTGATCTGTTGGACTTTCGGGATTGCTGTGGAGCGGGCACGCAAGGCTCATGCCAGAGCGGTGGGACGGCGTTGTTGTTTGATTTTGATTGTTCCCACGCTCTGCGTGGGAACACAGCCAGGGACGCTCCGCGTCCCAAAGAGCCGAACGCGGAGCGTCCGTAGAGGCATTCCCACGCAGAGCGTGGGAACGATCAGCCGGGCGCAATTTCCCGCAGGTTAGAAGAACCCCAACGGATTAATGTCGTAGCTCACCAGCAAATTCTTGGTCTGCTGGTAATGGTCGAGCATCATCTTGTGCGTCTCACGCCCGACGCCGGACTTCTTGTAGCCACCGAACGCAGCATGCGCCGGGTACAGGTGGTAGCAGTTGGTCCACACGCGACCGGCCTTGATCGCCCGGCCCATGCGGTAGGCGCGGTTGATGTCGCGGGTCCAGAGGCCGGCACCGAGGCCGAACTCGGTGTCGTTGGCGATCGCCAGGGCTTCGGCTTCGTCCTTGAAGGTGGTGATGCTCACCACAGGGCCAAAGATTTCTTCCTGGAACACGCGCATCTTGTTGGTGCCCTTGAGCAGGGTCGGCTGGATGTAATACCCGGTCGCCAGGTTGCCCTCGAGTTTTTCCACCTTGCCACCGGTCAGCAGCTCGGCGCCTTCGCCCTTGGCGATTTCCAGGTACGAAAGAATCTTGTCGAATTGCTGCTCGGACGCCTGGGCGCCGACCATGGTCTCGGTGTCCAGCGGGTCGCCGCGTTTGATCTGCAGGACTTTCTTCATCACCACTTGCATGAATTCGTCGTAGATCGACTCCTGCACCAGGGCGCGGGATGGGCAGGTGCAGACTTCGCCCTGGTTGAAGAACGCCAGTACCAGGCCTTCGGCGGCTTTCTCGATGAAGCTCGGCTCGGCTTGCATGATGTCTTCGAAGAAGATGTTCGGCGACTTGCCGCCCAGTTCCACGGTAGACGGGATGATGTTTTCGGCGGCGCATTTCATGATGTGCGAGCCCACCGGGGTGGAGCCGGTGAAGGCAATCTTGGCGATGCGCTTGCTGGTGGCGAGGGCTTCACCGGCTTCTTTGCCGAAACCTTGCACCACGTTCAGTACGCCAGGCGGCAGCAGGTCGCCGATCAGCTCCATGAGCACGCAGATGCCCAGTGGGGTTTGCTCGGC
This sequence comes from Pseudomonas sp. St386, assembly GCF_018325865.1. Lineage (NCBI taxonomy): Bacteria > Pseudomonadati > Pseudomonadota > Gammaproteobacteria > Pseudomonadales > Pseudomonadaceae > Pseudomonas > Pseudomonas sp. St386. The sequence goes on along the minus strand of NZ_AP021900.1, from coordinate 6,012,959 downwards.
CGGCTTGAGCACCACGCAGTTACCGGCGGCCAGGGCCGGGGCGAGTTTCCAGGCGGCCATCAGCAGCGGGAAGTTCCACGGGATGATCTGCCCGACCACGCCCAGCGGTTCATGGATGTGGTAGGCCACGGTGTTGCCGTCGATCTCGGCGGCGCTGCCTTCCTGGGCCCGCAGGCAACCGGCGAAGTAGCGGAAGTGGTCGGCGGCCAGGGGGATGTCGGCGTTGAGGGTTTCACGCACGGCCTTGCCGTTGTCCCAGGATTCGGTGATCGCCAGCACTTCGAGGTTGGCTTCGATGCGGTCGGCGATTTTCAGCAGGATCAGCGAACGGGCCTGGACCGACGTGGCACCCCAGGCATCAGCGGCAGCGTGGGCGGCATCCAGGGCCTTTTCGATGTCTTCGGCTGTGGAGCGCGGGAATTCGGCAATGACCTCGCCATTGACCGGGGAAGTATTGGTGAAGTACTGACCTTTGACAGGCGCGACGAACTCGCCGCCGATGTAGTTACCGTATTTGCTCTTGAACGAAACGATAGCGCCTTCAGTACCGGGGTGAGCGTAACGCATGATGAGTTCTCCTTGGCTTTTGTGCTTATACGGGAGGGCCGCGCAAAATTGAGCGCTGGTAATTAAGCCTAGAGCAAAGGTTGGGCCATTGCCTTGCAGGGCCCGTAAATCAAGACTTTAGGAGGAGTTGGTCGGACAAACGGATGGGTTGTGTGACGCTTGCGATACAGCGGGTGTGACAGTTTGTGCCAGATGCGAGACAGTCTGTGACTGACAGGTCGCGCCAGCATTGCAAAGGCGGTTGGGCTGGAGGATGCTGAACATTCAGCACAGCTCCTGCGGGAACAAAGGTCTGTGGGGGCAAGGTCTGTGGGAGCAAGGCTTGCCCGCGATAGCCACGACGCGGTTCAACTGACCTGCGCGTCATCGTTCATCGCGGGCAAGCCTTGCTCCCACAGGGGCCAGGTTCGACAGTTGCTCCAGCAGGCCGCAACCTTCGGGGAGAACAATAAGAAATGCACAGCAACCATTTGAGTCGCCATGCCCAGCAAGTCCTGACGGTCACCCAGGGCAAGGCCCATTTGCAGGGCCCTGGCAGCGATCCGTCGATTGCCCGTTCCTGGTTGCGCTGCCTCGAGGACTATCACCTCGACCCGGCCCAGAACCTGGCGCCGACGGTGCTCGAACATGGCCGGGTGCTGGAAAGCCGCGAGCGCTTGCAACAGGTGCTGCACATCGCCGGCAATGAAATGACCAGCCTGCACCAGCAACTCTCCGGCGCCGGCCACGCGGTGTTGCTGACCGACGCCCGGGGCGTGATCCTCAACTGCGTCACCGCCCCCAGCGAACGGAAGATTTTCGAACGGGCCGGCCTCTGGCTCGGCGCCGATTGGAGCGAAGCCTGCGAAGGCACCAACGGCATCGGCACCTGCCTGGTGGAGCGCCAGGCCCTGACCATCCACCAGGAAGAACATTTTCGCGGCCGCCACACCGGCCTGACCTGCTCGGCCAGCCCGGTCTTCGACCCCCAGGGCGAGCTGCTGGCGGTGCTCGACGTGTCTTCGGCCCGGCCGGACGTGTCGCGCCAGAGCCAGTTCCACACCATGGCCCTGGTCAATCTCTCGGCGAAGATGATCGAGAGCTGCTACTTCCTGCGTTGCTTCGACAATCAATGGCTGCTGCGCTTCCATCTGCAGGCTGAGTCCGTGGGGCTGTTCAGCGAAGGCCTGATGGCGTTCGACGGCGAAGGGCGGATCAGCGCCGTCAACCAGAGTGCGCTGAACCTCTTGGGGCATATTCGCGGCAGCTTGCTGGGGCAGCGGGTGGGGGACTTTTTCGACTGTTCGTTGGACGAATTGCTCGGCCGCGCGAGTGTAAATGCCAGTGCGAGTTGGCCGTTGCGCACCCGTGACGGCCGGCATTTGTTCGCCGTGCTGCGTGGTCAGCCGCGCAGCGTGCCGGTGCCGGTTGCGCCAGCGCTCAAGATTATCGAGCCCGCGCGGCTGCCGGGCATTTGCCTGGGGGATGCGGCGTTGCAGGAACATTTTCGCAAGGCGCTGCGGGTGTTCGAGCGCGATGTGCCGCTGCTGATTCAGGGCGAAACCGGCTCCGGCAAGGAGGCGTTTGCCAAGGCCGTGCATCACGCCAGCCAGCGCGCCGGCAAGCATTTCGTCGCCCTCAACTGCGCGGCCATCCCGGAAAGCCTGATCGAGAGCGAGCTGTTCGGTTATCGCGGCGGCAGCTTCACCGGCGCGCGCAAGGAAGGCATGCGTGGCAAGCTGCAACAGGCTGACGGCGGCACGCTGTTCCTCGATGAAATCGGCGACATGCCCCTGGCCTTGCAGACCCGTTTGCTGCGGGTGCTGGAAGACCGCCAAGTGGTGCCCATCGGCGGCGAGCCCGAGGCGGTGAACGTGCGCATCATCAGCGCCACTCACCGGCAGTTGCTGGATCGGGTGCAGGACGGCAGTTTTCGTGAGGATTTGTACTACCGGCTCAACGGCCTGGAAATCCCGTTGCCGGCGTTGCGCGAGCGCAGCGACAAGTCGCAGTTGCTGGATTTTCTGCTGACGGAAGAGAGCGGGGCCGAGACGGTGTCCATCGACGAACCGGCGCGCCAGGCGTTGCTGGCGTTCGACTGGCCGGGCAACGTGCGGCAATTGCGCAACGTGCTGCGGACCCTCGCCGCGCTGTGCGACGGCGGGCGGATCGGGCTGGAAGACTTGCCGGCGATGATCCGCCAGCGTCCGTCGATTGCGCTGGTTGAAACGGTGGCGGAGCGGCCGCTGGAGGATGCCGAACGGCTGGCATTGCTCGATGCGCTGGAGCGCCAGCGCTGGCACATGACCCACACGGCGGAACAACTGGGCATTAGCCGCAATACCCTCTACCGCAAGCTGCGTAAACACGCGATTGCCCGATAACCGCGTGACGATCGTTCCCACGCTCCGCGTGGGAATGCCTCTGCGGACGCTCCGCGTTCGGCTTCCAGGGACGCAGAGCGTCCCGGGCTGCATTCCCACGCGGAGCGTGGGAACGATCAGATTCGAAACACAAGGTGCGATTTCCCCCTCCCTAGGCTAACCTGCGGCCATGTTTTACGAGGTCGACTATGCACATCCATATTCTCGGTATTTGCGGCACTTTCATGGGTTCGATGGCGGTCCTGGCCAAGGAGCTGGGCCATCACGTGACCGGCTCCGACGCCAACGTCTACCCGCCGATGAGCACTCAGCTGGAGGCCCAGGGCATCGAGCTGACCCAAGGCTACGACCCGGCGCAACTGGACCCGGCGCCGGACCTGGTGGTCATTGGCAACGCCATGTCCCGTGGCAACCCGGCGGTGGAGTACGTGCTCAACAAAGGCCTGCCGTACGTGTCCGGGCCGCAGTGGCTGGCCGATCACGTGCTGCAGGGCCGTTGGGTCCTGGCTGTGGCCGGCACCCACGGCAAGACCACCACCAGCAGCATGCTCGCCTGGGTGCTGGAGCACGCCGGCATGAGCCCGGGCTTTTTGATCGGTGGCGTGCCGCAGAATTTCTCGGTGTCGGCGCGCCTGGGTGGCACGCCGTTCTTCGTGATCGAGGCTGACGAATACGACAGCGCGTTTTTCGACAAGCGCTCGAAATTCGTCCACTACCGTCCCCGTACCGCGATCCTCAACAACCTTGAGTTCGATCATGCGGATATCTTCCCCGATCTGCCGGCCATCGAGCGGCAGTTCCACCATTTGGTGCGCACCATCCCGAGTGAAGGCCTGGTGATTCACCCGACCACCGAACCGGCCTTGCAGCGCGTGATCGAGATGGGCTGCTGGACTCCGGTGCAAACCACCGGCGCGGGTGGGCAGTGGCAGGTGAAGTTGCTCAAGGATGACGGTTCGCAATTCGAAGTCATGTTCGAAGGCGTGTCCCAAGGCGTGGTCGAGTGGGACATGACCGGCCAGCACAACGTTGCCAATGCCCTGGCGACCCTGGCGGCGGCTCGGCATGTCGGCGTAGTCCCATCCATGGGCATTGCCGCGTTGAGCGCGTTCAAGAGCGTGAAGCGGCGGATGGAGAAGGTCGCCGAAGTGCGCGGCATCACCATCTATGACGACTTCGCCCACCACCCGACCGCCATCGCCACCACCCTCGACGGGTTGCGCAAGCGCATCGGCGATGCGCCGCTGATTGCGATCATCGAGCCGCGTTCCAACTCCATGAAGCTCGGCGCGCACCGTGACGGCCTGCCGGAAAGCGTGGTCGATGCCGACCAGGTGATCTGGTACGCACCGGCCAACCTCGGCTGGGACCTCGGTGCCACTGCGGCGCTGTGCACGGTGCCGTCGATTGTCAGCGATTCGCTGGAAGGCATCATCGAGCGCGTGAAGAGCCAGGCCCAGCCCGGCACTCACGTGGTGATCATGAGCAACGGCGGCTTCGGCGGCCTGCACGGCAAACTGGCCGAGGCGCTGAAATGAGCAATGGTCCGGAACGCATCACGCTGGCGATGACCGGTGCGTCCGGCGCCCAGTACGGCTTGCGCCTGCTCGATTGCCTGGTGCGCGAAGACCGCGAGGTGCATTTCCTCATCTCCAAGGCCGCGCAGCTGGTGATGGCCACCGAGACCGACGTGACCCTGCCGGCCAAGACCCAGATGATGCAAGCCTTCCTCACTGAATACACCGGTGCGGCGGCGGGGCAGATTCGCGTGTATGGCAAGGAAGACTGGATGTCGCCGGTGGCCTCGGGCTCCGGCGCGCCGGCCGCCATGGTGGTGGTGCCGTGTTCCACCGGGACGCTCTCGGCGATTGCCACCGGGGCCTGCAACAACCTGATCGAACGGGCGGCGGACGTGACGCTCAAGGAGCGCCGCCAGTTGATCCTCGTGCCGCGGGAAGCGCCGTATTCGAGCATTCACCTGGAGCACATGCTCAAGCTGTCGAACATGGGCGTGAGCATCCTGCCGGCCTCGCCGGGTTTCTATCACCAGCCGCAGACCATTGATGACCTGATCGATTTTGTCGTCGCCCGGATCCTCAATCTGCTGAACATTCCCCAGGACATGTTGCCGCGCTGGGGCGAACATCATTTGAGCAGCGATGAATAAGCTGCTGATCGTGCTGTTGGCGCTGCAGCTGACCGGCTGCGCCACGGCCCGCACCCTCGACGCCGCCAAGCCTGGTGCGCCGGTGGTGTACGCCGGAACACGCCTGGATTTGTACGCCCTCAACGGTGGCTGCTGCGCCAAGGACCGCTTTGGCGCCGAGGCGCCGAGCTACCCGGGTCTCGATCTGCCGGGCAGTGCGCTGCTCGATACCTTGTTGTTGCCGTTGTCGTTGTTTACCGCCATAGGTGTGGGGTTTCAGGCTACAGGGGGGTTGTAGCCAAGGGCTGGGTTGCGCGCAGGAGCCCTGTAGGAGCTGTGTAGGAGCTGTCGAGTGCAACGAGGCTGCGATCTTTCCCCAGCCACTTGAGTCACAAGCGAAAGATCGAAAGATCAAAAGATCAAAAGATCGCAGCCTTCGGCAGCTCCTACAGGGCGCCCGCTCAGGCGCCGCAATCATTTGCCGAGCTTGCGCAACTCATCTGACTCCACCACCCGCACCCCATCCTGCTCTTCCAGCGCCAGACGCCACATGGCCCGGGCCAGTTGGCAGGCTTCGATGCCGTGGTACTTGCCTGGGATCAGCTTCGACAAGGGGCCAGCCAGTTGCTCGGCCAGGCGCGGTTCGACGCGGTCGCCCAGCAGCAGGGAAGGCCGGCAAATGGTCAGTTGCGGCCAGCCCTGGGCCTTGAGCGCCGCCTCCATTTCACCTTTGACCCGGTTGTAGAAGATCGATGACTTGGCGTCGGCCCCCAGCGCGCTGATCACCACCAGATGCCGTGCGCCCAGTTCCCGGGCGCGCTTGGCAAACGCCACGACCAGGTCCAGGTCGATCGCGCGGAAGGCTGCTTCAGAGCCGGCTTTCTTGATGGTTGTGCCGAGGCAGCAGAAGGCGATGTCCACCTGGCCACTGAGTTGTGGCAGCACCTGGGCCGGCTCCCCAACCGGGTTTTCCAAGTGTGGATGTTCAGCCAGTGGCCGGCGTGAAGGCGCCAATACGCGAGTGATGGTCGGCTCGTTGAGCAGCCGGTCCAGTAGATGTTCCCCGGTCAGCCCGGTAGCACCGGCGAGCAAAACATGCTGAGGCGTCAAGTACATAGTGTTTCCCCCTTGATACGGTTCAGCTTAGTTGCTCTTTGTGGCCTCGTCGTTCAATGCAGCACTTTGCAATGCTTTACGTGCCTGCTGTTTGCGCAGCAGTTGCCAGTGGGAAAGGACCGTCCTCGGCGCCCACATCTGAGGTTCGGACGCTTCGAAGTTGTCGGCCTGTTCGCGCTCGGCAACGGTGGCCTTGGCTCGCTTGAAGGCCTGCTCCAGGTCGTCGGTCTGGTTCAATGCCTGGGCGAACAGCGCATCGCCGAAATAGGTGAAGTTGGCTTCCTCGGAGCAGCCGAAGGACACCCGGTCGCCCCGGGAGGCGGTCATGATCAGGGTGCGTTCATCCTTGAGTGCCGGGATGAAGCCGCCGGAATAACAGGCCGAGATCACTACGATCTTGTCGCGGTTCTTCAGTGGCGCCAGCACCACGGCCAGTTCATCGGCGGGCAGGTCGGCCAGTTCCATGCGCGGCTGGTCGAGCACCAGCTCATGCTCGCTGGTGCCGTGGCTGGTCAGGTAGATGAAAATCAGGTCTTCCGGACCACTGCGCTCGGCCAGGGTGGCGGCGGCGCGGCGCAGGCTTTCGCGGCTGGCCATGGGCCGGTCGCCGAGGTGATCGCGGTGGTTGACCAGGCGAATCTGCCCGAACGCGCCGAAACGGCTGGCGAGCATGTTGGCGACATAGTCGGATTCGCGCAGGAACACGCTTTGCTTGCCATCGCCGCCCAGGGTCAGGCTGTACAGCTCCACCGCCGGGGTCGAGGCCGGGATGTTGGCGAGAGCATCGTCCAGTAGGCGGCCTTGGGCCAGCACGCCAAGTTCGAGCACATCCGGCAGCAGCCTGCCGTCCGCGTCGCGCACCCGTTGGCCGTTGGCCCAGGTGCCGCTTTGCACGGTGCCGTCTGTCAGCGCCAGGGTGCCGCGCCCGTGGTAGCTGTCGCTTTCGAACTGGCCGACGTAGAAACTGCCGTCGGGCAGGTTCAGGCGGCCCTCGCCAGTAAAGCGCCAATCATTGAATTGACCGAGATAGTGGCTGCCGTCAGCGCCGATCAGTTCGCCCTTGCCGGTCAGCGCGCCGTCCTTGAACCGGCCGATCCAGACATCGCCGTCGGCATTTTCGTAGCGCCCGCGACCGTTGAGCTGGTTGTTCTTGAAGCCGCCGATGTAGACATCGCCATCGGCACTGTTGAAGGTGCCCTTGCCCTGCAGTTGCCCGTCGACAAAATGCCCGGTGAACTGGTTGCCGCTGGCGTCGAAGCGCTGGCCTTCACCGTTGGGCTTGCCGTTGGCGAACGGGCCTTGGTACTGGCTGCCGTCGTCGAGTTCCAGGCGTCCGAGGCCGGAATAGCGGTCGGCCTTGAACTCGCCCCGGTAGGTCATGCCGTTTTCCTTGAGCGTCCCTTCACCGTCCCGGCGCCCCAGCTTGAAGCCGCCGGTGTAGCTGCTGGTCGGTGTGGTCAGGCTGCCCTGGCCGTGGAACAGGCCCTGCTCGAACTGGCCGCGATAGACCTCGCCATTGCTGCCATGCCATTCCCCGGTGCCGTGCCACTGGCCTTTGTCGAACTGCCCGGCGTACCAGCTGCCATTGGGGTAGTCGATGCGCCCCTGGCCTTGCAGCAGCCCGTCCACCAGGTCGCCGCGATAGCGGCCGCCGTCGGGCAGGCGCGCGTCGGGAGGCAGCGGCGATTCGCCGTTGCCACAGGCGGTGAGCAGCAGGGTCAGAGTCAGTGGGACGAATAAGCGCATAACGGGATCCAGGTCATCAGGCCACGAGTATGCCGCAGCTATGCCCCTTGGATACAGAGAAGCGATGCGAAACTGCCTGAGCGGTTTCGCGACCGCGCAGGTTTACACGAAGCAGAGCGACAGCGGCTCGGCGATGTAGGCCGGTTTTTCCGAACCTTCGATCTCCAGTGTGGCGGTGGCCTTGAGCAGCCATTGGCCAGGTTTTTTCTCGGTGACTTCCACCAGGTCGACCTTGAGCCGCACCTTGGAATCGACCTTCACCGGTTGGATGAAGCGTACGCTGTCCAGCCCGTAGTTGACGACCATCTTCACGCCCTCGGGCAGGATCAGGATGTCTTCCATCAGCTTGGGCATCAGCGACAGCGACAGGAAACCGTGGGCGATGGTGCTGCCAAACGGGGTCTGCGCGGCCTTGACCGGATCGACGTGGATGAACTGAAAGTCGCCAGTGGCTTCGGCGAACAAGTTGATGCGCTCCTGATCGATGGTGAGCCATTCGGAACGTCCAAGTTCCTTGCCGACATAATCTTTGAGCGCTGCAACGGGGACGTAGGGCATTGAGACTCTCCTTGGGTTCATCTGTTTTACTTTTTCTGGAACGGGGATCGGCATCCCCGGAGAACCACTGTAGATCAACATGGCGCGCAAGTAAGGTCACCGAACATGCTTTTTACGAATGCCGACCCATAGCGTGGGCATGCTTATAATGCCCGCGCATTCTTTGAGTAAGTGTTGCAGGGGAGAGAGCGGATGTTGCTACGGGGCCTGACCTGGCTGGTGCTGTTTCAATTGCTGGGCACTGCAATCAATCATTTGTTCTTGCCGGTGTTGCCGGGGCCGATCATTGGCCTGCTGCTGTTGCTCGGTTATCTGGTGGTGCGCGGCGAAGTCAGCGAGCCGCTGAACCTGGCCGCCAGCAGCCTGCTGCGTTATCTGCCATTGCTGCTGGTGCCGCCCGCAGTGGGGGTGATGGTCTATGCCCGGGCGATTGCCGCCGATTTCTGGGCCATCGTCGGCGCGTTGACCTTATCGCTGGTGCTGTCCGTGGCGTTGACAGGGGTGCTGATGCAGCGCCTGGCCCGGCGTCACATCGCCGCTCCGGAGGACAGTCAATGATGCTCGACTGGCAAGGTGCCTGGACCTCGGTGATCCACCATCCGCTGTTTGGCATCGGCATTACCCTGGGCGCCTATCAACTGGTACTGGCGGCGTTCGAAAAGACCCGCTGGGTGTTCCTGCAGCCGGTGCTGATGTCGATGGTGCTGTTGATCGTCGTGCTGGTCGGTTGCGGCATCGACTATGCCGAATACCGCAAGAGCACCGAGATCCTCAGCATCCTGCTGGGCCCGGCCACGGTCGCCCTGGCCGTGCCGTTGTATTTGAACTTGCGACGGATCCGGCAGTTGTTCTGGCCGATTTTTACTACGCTGGTGATAGCTGGGGTGTTTGCCACGGGCTCTGCGGTGGTGTTGGGCTGGGCTTTTGGTGCCGAGCACATGATTCTGATGACCATGGCGCCCAAGTCCGTGACCTCGCCGATCGCCATGCTGGTGGCCGAGCAGATCGGCGGTGTGGCGGCGATGGCGGCGGTGTTCGTGTTGATCACCGGTGTGCTCGGGGCGATCCTCGGCCCGAGCATTCTGACCAGGCTGGGTGTCCATAGCCCAGAAGCTCGGGGCATGGCCCTGGGGCTGGCGGCCCATGCGGTGGGCACGTCGGTGGCGTTGCAGGAAAGCGAGGAAACAGGCGCCTTTGCGGCGCTGGCAATGAGTCTGATGGGCGTGGCCACGGCGGTGCTGCTGCCGTTGGTGGTGTCGATGACGGTTTAAGGAACTGGTTATGAGCTTGCCGCTTTTCCCGTTGAACACCGTGCTGTTCCCCGGTTGCATCCTCGACTTGCAGATTTTCGAGGCGCGTTACCTCGACATGATCGGGCGCTGCATGAAAAAGGGCGAAGGCTTCGGCGTGGTGTGCATCCTCGATGGCGAGGAAGTCGGCATCGCGCCTGAGGGCTACGCGCGGGTCGGTTGCGAAGCGCGCATCACCGACTTTTCCCAGCAGGACAATGGTCTGCTGGGCATTCGCGTGCAGGGCGGGCGGCGTTTTATCGTCCATGACAGCAGCGTCCAGGCGGATCAACTGACGGTCGCTGAAGTCGAGTGGCTGGAAGAAGAACCGGAGCAACCGCTGCAAGAGGAAGACGCCGACCTGGTGGCGCTGCTCAAGGCCCTGGCCGAGCACCCGATGGTCGAGGCCTTGAACATGGGCACCGAAGCGACCGGCCAGCAATCGCTGGCCAATCAACTGGCCTACCTGCTGCCGTTCAATGAGCTGGACAAGATCGACCTGCTGCAACTCGACGACCCGCAACAGCGCCTGGATGCGATCCAGGCGTTGCTCGATGAGTTGCAGGGCGAACTGTTCGCCTGACACCACTCATATCCACCGAACAACACCGCTCCCACAGGGGATCTCCAGTGCCCACAGATAGTGTGTTCAATAGGCATACCGCAACATCGCATGCGGCAAGTGCCGCAGCGCGAAGAAGCTGAACACCGCCACCAGCGCCGGCAGGATCAGCCACCAGACTTTCGGCGGCATGGCCGGTAGCGGGCTCTGGCGCTGGCTCAACCACAGGGCGGCCGCACAGATGCTGGCGGCGAGCATCGCCCCGGCGACGATGTCGCTCGGCCAGTGCGCCCCCAGGTAAACCCGCGACAGGGCGATGGCCAGCGCTGGCAGGCAGCCCAGCAGCAGCCAGGTCAGGCGCAGGCGTGGCGGTTGGCCGCGACCGGCCAGGACGGCGAGGGTCAGGAACAGCGCGAATGCCCCGGAGGAGTGGCCGCTGGGCATGCTGTAGCTGGTCAGCGGGTCGGTGAGGATTTCCGGGCGCACACGGGCAAAGAAGTGTTTGCTACCGGTATTGGCCAGGGAGGTGAGCAGCATCGTGCCACCGGCAAAGATCGCCTGCCGCCATTGCCGTGCCAACAGCAATAACGCGGTCAACAGGCTGCAGACAATCAGCATGTAGCGGAATTCGCCGATCAGCGTGAAGGTCACGGCGATTTCATCCAGCGTCGGGCTGCGATGCTCCTGGACCAGGGCCATCAAGCCCTGGTCGAACGCCGTCAGGTAGCGAAAGCCGATGAACAGGCCGATCAGGATCACCAGGCCGAGGCCTGCGATCAGCGCCGTGGCATGGCGATGACGACGCAGGCTGCTGTTGACGCTCAGCCCGATCATCACCGCGATACTGCCGATGACCACGCCGGCCTGCGGCCAGAAACCTTCAGGCAGCGGCAGGCGAAACGCCGCCCCGGTGGCCCAGCCCGGTAGCAGGTACGCCACGGTCCAGCCTGCCGCAGCCAACACGCTGACGGCGGCGAAACGCGGGAACGGCATGTCGCACATCCCGGCCACCATCGGCAACATGGGCCGTAGCGGGCCGATGAAACGGCCCACCAGCAGGCTGGCGATGCCGTAGCGCTGGAAATAGTTTTCCGCCGCGCTCATCCATTCCGGGTGATGCCGCAGCCCCGGCAGGCGCCGGATGTTCTGGTGGAAATGCCGGCCGAGGAAGTACGACACCAGGTCCCCCAGCAAGCCGCCGAGCAGGCCCAGCAGCAACGTCTCGCCCAAGGACAATGCGCCGCTGCCGGCCAGCACGGCGATGGCAAACAACAGCACGGTACCGGGCACGATCAGGCCGGCGATGGCCAGGCACTCCACGCAGGCGACGATGAACACCGCCACCGCCAGCCATTGCGGGTTGACGGTCAACCAACCGGTGATGCTATCGAGCCATGGGCCCATAAATACAACTCCATTGAATATTGATCGGCATGCAGTTTTTACTGTGGGGAGCGCTTGTGGGAGCAAAGCTTGCTCGCGACGAACGATGACGCGACCTTACTGTTGATCCGTGTCGCCTGCATCGCGGGCAAGCCTTGCTCCCACAAGCCCGCTCCCATAGGGGGGACGATATTTCATCAGGACAACAAAAAATAATCACGCCCTTCGACCTGTCCGCGCCGCAAAGGGTTGCGGGTGCACCACGGGGCATAGGCGGCATCGACGAAGCGGTAGGGCAGGTGCTCGTCCCGTCCCTGGGGAATGCCCAGGCGGGTGGTCTGGATCGCATTGACCGTCGGCACGCCGACATCTTCCACCAGCAAGCGCTCGGGGTCGAAGCGTTTGGCGTCCCAGTCCGGCACTTTCAGCCCCAGGGCTTTGCACAGCAGGGTCTGGCCGGCACAGAGTTTCTGCGGTGTGCGCGGCCGGCCTTGGGCGTCGGGGTTGTTGAGCAGCATCTGCGCCAGGCTCGCCGGCCCGGAAAGAGCATCGACCCACGGGTACGCCGATTTGATCAGCACCGCATTGCCGGGGCCCTGGGCGCTGAAGTTCAACGAATCGCCGCCCCGGGCGTAGTACATATAGATGTGGCCGCCATCCAGAAACAAAGCCTTACGTTTTTCTGTGTAGCCCAGCGAGGCGTGGCTGCCTTTTTCGGCGAAGTAATACGCCTCGGTCTCGATGATCCGCGCGCTGAGCCACAGGTCACCGACCTTGTGACGGATGACTTTGCCCAGCAGGTCCTTGGCAAGCACCTGGGCGTCGCGATCGAAAAAGGCGTGGGGCAGGGCGTTGGGCGATGGCAAATCGGTCATGGCGATAAACGAGGTGAGGCCAAAGGAAGCGCGATGATAGCAATGGAAAGCTTAATCACCGCTGAACAGTCGCTTCAACCGGCTGTTTACGCCTGTTTTGCTCCTCCGCCGGTCACCACTGTGAGTCCATGCTGTTAGTCGAGGGTTACGACAGCTATAATCTGCCGCTTTCCTCATCGCCAAGACCACACAGACCATGACTGAGTCCGTTCTTGACTACATGACCCGCCTGGGTCGCGCCGCTCGCCAAGCGTCGCGCATCATCGGCCGGGCCAGCACCGCGCAGAAAAACCGCGCCCTGCAGGCCGCCGCCAATGCGCTGGACGCCGCGCGTGCCGAGTTGTCCGCTGCCAACGAGCTGGACCTGGCCGCCGGCCGGGCCAATGGTCTGGAACCGGCCATGCTCGAGCGCCTGGCGCTGACCCCCGCACGCATCGACGGCATGATCGTCGGTCTGCGCCAGGTCGCGGCCCTGCCGGACCCGGTCGGGGCGATCCGCGACATGAGCTACCGGCCGTCGGGCATCCAGGTCGGCAAGATGCGCGTGCCCCTGGGCGTGGTCGGGATCATCTACGAGTCGCGGCCGAACGTGACCATCGACGCCGCCAGCCTGTGCCTGAAGTCGGGTAACGCGACCATCCTGCGTGGCGGCTCCGAGGCGATCCATTCCAACCGCGCCATTGCCGCCTGCATCCAGCGCGGCCTGGCCGAAGCCGATCTGCCGGCGGCCGTGGTGCAAGTGGTGGAAACCACTGACCGTGCCGCAGTCGGGGCATTGATCACCATGCCCGAGTTCGTCGATGTCATCGTGCCGCGTGGCGGCAAGGGCCTGATCGAACGGGTCAGCCGTGACGCCCGCGTGCCGGTGATCAAGCACCTGGACGGCATCTGCCACGTCTACGTCAGCGCCCACGCTGAATTGCCGAAGGCCCAGCGCATCGCCTTCAACGCCAAGACCTACCGCTACGGTATCTGCGGCGCGATGGAAACCCTGCTGGTGGACCAGGCCGTGGCCAAGGACTTCCTGCCGTCGATGGCTGCCCAGTTCCGCGAGAAAGGCGTCGAGCTGCGCGGTTGCGAGCGCACCCGGGTGATCATCGAGGCCGTTGCGGCCACGCAAGAAGACTGGGACACCGAATACCTGGCGCCGATCCTGTCGATCCGTGTGGTCGACGGGCTGGAGGAGGCCATCGAGCACATCAATCGCCACGGCTCGCACCACACCGACTCCATTGTCAGTGAAAACCTGGGTGAAACCCGGCGCTTCGTGGCCGAAGTGGATTCGGCGTCGGTGATGATCAACACCCCGACCTGCTTCGCCGATGGCTTTGAATACGGATTGGGTGCCGAGATCGGCATTTCTACTGATAAGCTGCACGCCCGCGGCCCGGTGGGCCTCGAAGGCCTGACCTGCGAGAAGTACATCGTGGTCGGTGACGGCCAGTTGCGCGGACAGGAGTCGGTCTGACTTGGGCGATCTCGACCCGCCAGCTGCTGTGACGACGACAACCCTGCCCCGGCGCATCGGTATCCTGGGCGGCACGTTCGACCCGGTGCACATCGGCCATTTGCGCGGTGCGCTGGAAGTCGCCGACGCCCTGGCCCTCGATGAGCTACGCCTGACGCCCAGCGCCCGGCCGCCTCACCGGGATACGCCGCAGGTGTCGGCGCAGGACCGCCTGGCGATGGTCGAGTGCGCGGTGGCCGGTGTGGCACCGTTGGTGGTGGACGCCCGCGAATTGCAGCGGGACAAACCGTCCTACACCATTGATACCCTGGAGCTGATGCGCGCCGAACTGGCCGCTGATGCCCAGGTTTTTCTGCTTCTGGGCTGGGACGCATTTTGCGGCCTGCCCACTTGGCATCGCTGGGAAGAGTTGCTCCAGCATTGCCACATCCTGGTGCTGCAACGCCCGGATGCCGACAGCGAGCCGCCGGATGCCTTGCGCAACCTGCTGGCGGCCCGCTCGGTGAGCGACCCGCTGGCCCTGAAAGGGCCGAACGGACAGATTGCATTCGTCTGGCAGACGCCGCTCGCGGTATCCGCCACCCAGATCCGTCAACTGCTGGCCAGCGGTAAGTCGGTACGTTTCCTGGTGCCCGACGCGGTCCTGGCCTACATCGATGCGCACGGGCTTTACCGTGCGTCGAACTGAAAAAGGTGTGCTTCAAGGCACGTGAATGCGTGTAGCGAAGCGCCCGAACATACGAGCAAAACGAGTTTTATATGACTGACAAAGACGTAAACAAAGTAAAGCGCAAAGGCACGTTCAAAAGCGCCCCGCTGCCAGTAGAGGCCCACACCGGCGTCGTACTGGCCGGTGAAGAACTGGTCAAGGTGGCCGTGGCGGCCCTGGAAGACGTCAAGGCCCAGGACATCCAGGTGATCGACGTTCGTGAAAAGCAGAGCATCACGGACTACATGATCATCGCCACCGGTACCTCCAACCGCCAGATCGGCGCGATGCTGGACAAGGTCCGCGAAGCGGTCAAGGCCCAGGGCGTCAAGCCGCTGGGTGAAGAAGGCAAGGGCGACAGCGACTGGGTACTGCTGGATATGGACGACGTCATCGTGCACATGATGACCGCCTCGGCGCGCCAGTTCTACGACCTGGAGCGCCTGTGGGCCGGTGCCGAGCAGAGCCGTTCGGCCAGCGCCGCGCACCACAGCCCGGAAAACCCCCATGAGCACTTCACCAAGCTCAACAAAGACCAGCAATAAGGGACCGCTGTGCGACTGCGCCTGATCGCCGTCGGTTCTCGCATGCCCAAGTGGGTGGAAGAAGGCTGGCATGAATATGCCAAGCGTCTTCCGTCCGAGCTGGCCCTGGAACTGGTGGAAATTCCGCTCAACACCCGTGGCAAGAACGCCGACGTGGCGCGCTTCATCCGCCAGGAAGGCGAAGCCATGCTGGCCAAGGTCGGGCCGAACGAGCGCATTGTCACCCTCGAAGTCCATGGCAAGCCCTGGAGCACCGAGCAACTGGCGGTGGAACTCGACCGCTGGCGGCTGGATTCGCGTACGGTCAATTTCATGGTCGGTGGCCCGGAAGGGCTGGCGCCGGAAGTCTGTGCCCGGGCCGATCAGCGCTGGTCATTGTCGCCGTTGACGTTGCCACACCCGCTGGTGCGGATCCTGATCGGCGAACAGCTGTATCGTGCCTGGACAGTTCTGTCCGGGCACCCTTACCACAAGTAATCCTGCCCCATGCCCCAGCCGATCCGTATCAAGGACCACGAAAAAGACGCCCGCCTGGTGCGGGGCCGCGTCGTGTTCGGCGCTATTACGGTGGTGACGCTGATCGGCGTGCTGATTGCGCGCTTGTATTTCCTCCAGGTGATCCAGTACGAGTACCACTCGACCCTGTCGGAAAACAACCGGGTGCATGTGCAGCCGATTCCGCCGACCCGCGGGTTGATCTTTGACCGCAATGGCGTGGTGGTGGCGGATAACCGGCCCAGCTTCAGCCTGAGCATGACCCGCGAGCGCTCCGGCGACTGGCAGCACGTGCTCGACGTGATCGTCGAAGTGCTGCAACTGACGCCCGAGGACCGGGCGATCTTCGAGAAGCGCATGCGCCAGGGCCGACGTCCGTTCGAGCCGGTGCCGATCCTGTTCGAGCTGACCGAAGAGCAGATCGCCCTGATCGCCGTGAACCAGTTCCGCCTGCCCGGCGTCGAGGTGGTGGCGCAGTTGGTGCGTCATTATCCCCAGGGGCCGCACTTTGCCCACTCGGTCGGCTACATGGGGCGGATCAACGAGAAAGAGCTCAAGACCCTCGATCCGGTCAATTACAGCGGCACCCACCATATCGGCAAGACCGGTATCGAGCGTTTCTACGAGCCGGAGCTGCATGGCCAGGTGGGTTACGAGGAAGTCGAAACCAACGCCCGCGGCCGCGTATTGCGGGTGCTCAAGCGCACCGACCCGATTCCCGGCAAGGACATCGTCCTGAGCCTGGACATCAAGCTGCAAGAGGCCGCCGAAGCGGCGCTGGGCGGTCGCCGTGGCGCCGTGGTGGCGCTGGACCCGAACACCGGCGAGGTGCTGGCGATGGTCAGCCAGCCGAGTTTCGACCCGAACCTGTTCGTCACCGGTATCAGCTTCAAGGCCTACGCCGAGTTGCGCGATTCCATCGATCGGCCGCTGTTCAACCGTGTGCTGCGCGGCCTCTATCCGCCGGGGTCGACCATCAAGCCTGCCGTGGCGATTGCCGGGCTGGACTCTGGCGTGGTGACCGCGTCGAGCCGGGTCTATGACCCCGGCTATTACATGCTGCCCAACTACGACCACAAGTACCGCAACTGGAACCGCACCGGCGACGGTTATGTGGACCTGGAAACGGCCATCATGCGTTCCAACGACACCTACTTCTATGACCTGGCCCACAAGCTGGGGATCGATCGGTTGTCGTCCTACCTGGGCAAGTTCGGCATCGGTCAGAAGGTCTCCCTGGACATGTTCGAAGAGTCACCTGGCTTGATGCCGTCCCGGGAATGGAAGCGCGCGACCCGGCGCCAGGCCTGGTTCCCCGGCGAAACCCTGATCCTGGGGATCGGCCAGGGCTACATGCAGGCCACGCCCTTGCAGCTGGCCCAGGCCACGGCGCTGGTGGCGAGCAAGGGCAAGTGGTATCGCCCGCACCTGGCCAAGACCATCGAAGGCCAGAAACCGGTGGACCCGGACCCGATGCCAGACATCATCCTGCGCAATCCGTCGGACTGGCAGAAGGTCAACAACGGCATGCAGCAGGTGATGCACGGCGCCCGGGGCACCGCCCGCAAGGCGGCCATCGGCTCGCCCTACCGCATTGCCGGCAAGAGCGGTACGGCCCAGGTCGTCGCCATCAAGCAGGGCGAGAAGTACGACCGCTCCAAGGTCCAGGAACGCCATCGCGACCACGCCTTGTTCGTCGGCTTCGCGCCGGCCGACAACCCGAAGATCGTCGTATCGGTGATGGTCGAGAACGGTGAGTCGGGTTCCGGCGTCGCCGCGCCGGTGGTGCGCCAGATCATGGACGCCTGGCTGCTGGACGAGCACGGCCAGCTCAAGCCTGAATACGCAAGCCCCACCACTGCGGAGGCTACGGCCCGTGAAGAATAATTTCGACCGGATCCTCTCCAGCGAAGATGTGATGCGCCGTCGTGCCACGCTGTTGCAGCGCATGCACATCGATGGTCCGTTGCTGATCCTGCTGCTGACCCTGGCCGCAGGCAGCCTGTTCGTGCTGTATTCGGCCAGTGGCAAGAACTGGGACCTGCTGGGCAAGCAGGCCACCTCGTTCGGCATCGGCCTGGTGTCGATGATCGTCATTGCCCAGCTCGAGCCGCGTTTCATGGCCCGCTGGGTGCCGCTGGCCTATGTGGTGGGCGTGGGCCTGCTGGTGGTGGTGGACGTGATGGGCCACAACGCCATGGGTGCCACCCGCTGGATCAACATTCCCGGGGTGGTCCGCTTCCAGCCTTCGGAGTTCCTCAAGATCATCATGCCGGCGACCATCGCCTGGTACCTGTCCAAACGCACCCTGCCGCCGCAGCTCAAGCACGTGTGCATCAGCCTGTTGCTGATCGGCATCCCGTTCATCCTGATCGTGCGCCAGCCGGACCTGGGTACTTCGCTGCTGATCCTGGCCGGTGGTGCCTTCGTGCTGTTCATGGGCGGGTTGCGCTGGCGCTGGATCCTCAGCGTGATCGCCATCGCCGTGCCGGTGTCGGTGGCCATGTGGTACTTCGTGATGCACGACTACCAGAAGCAGCGAATCCTGACCTTCCTCGACCCGGAGAGCGATCCGCTGGGCACCGGCTGGAACATCATCCAGTCCAAGGCCGCCATCGGTTCCGGCGGGGTGTTCGGCAAGGGCTGGCTGATGGGCACCCAGTCGCACCTGGACTTTTTGCCGGAAAGCCACACCGACTTCATCATCGCCGTGATGGGCGAGGAGTTCGGCCTGGTGGGTATCTGCGTGCTGCTGCTGATCTATTTGCTGCTGATCGGCCGGGGGCTGGTGATCACCGCCCAGGCCCAGACGTTGTTCGGCAAGTTGCTGGCGGGCAGCCTGACCATGACGTTTTTTGTTTATGTTTTCGTCAACATCGGTATGGTCAGTGGCCTGTTGCCGGTCGTGGGGGTGCCGTTGCCATTCATTAGCTACGGAGGAACTTCGCTGGTGACACTACTGTCAGCGTTTGGGGTCTTGATGTCGATTCATACGCATCGCAAATGGATCGCGCAGGTTTGAATAAGGTGAAGAGTTCAATGCAAGCAATGCGTGGCTGGTCGACGCGATATGCGCCGTGGATCGGCCTGGTCGGCTTCCTGGGCGGTGCGTCCCATGCCCAGGCTGGCGAATACGAAGGCTCGCCGCAGGTGGCCGAATTCGTCGGTGAGATGACCCGCGACTACGGTTTTGCCGGTGAGCAGCTGATGGGCGTGTTTCGCGAGGCCGAGCGCAAGCAGTCGATCCTTGACGCCATCTCCCGGCCCGCCGAGCGGGTCAAGCAGTGGAGCGAGTACCGGCCGATGTTCATCACCGAGGCGCGTATCGCCCGGGGCGTGGACTTCTGGCGCCAGCACGAGGCGGCCCTGGCCCGTGCCGAGCAGGAGTACGGCGTACCAGCCCAGTTCATTGTGGCTATCATTGGCGTCGAGACCTTCTTTGGCCGTAACACCGGGAATTTCCGGGTGATCGACGCGCTGTCGACCCTGGGCTTCGACTACCCGCCGCGCGCCGAATTCTTCCGCAAGGAGCTGCGCGAGTTCCTGCTGCTGGCCCGCGAAGAGCAGGTCGACCCGCTGACCCTCAAGGGTTCTTACGCCGGGGCCATGGGCCTGCCGCAATTCATGCCCAGCAGTTTTCGCGCTTACGCGGTGGACTTCGACGACGACGGCCACATCAATATCTGGACCAACCCGACCGATGCCATCGGCAGTGTTGCCAGCTATTTCAAGCGCCACGGCTGGGAAGCCGGCCAGCCGGTGGTCAGCCGGGCCGACGTGCGTGGCGAGCAGGTGGACGAGGGCCTGACCGAGGGCATCGAGCCGACGAAAACCGTCGGGGAGTTGCGGGCGTTGGGCTGGTCGAGTCATGATGCGCTGCGTGACGACATGCCGGTCACCGCGATACGCCTGGAAGGCGAACAAGGCCCCGAATACTGGATGGGCCTGAAGAATTTCTACGCGATTACGCGTTATAACCGCAGCGTGATGTACGCCATGGCCGTATATCAACTGTCTGAAGAGCTGGTCAAAGCACGGGGCGTCAAATAATGCGGGCACTGCCTACCTATCAACCCCTGAAAACCAAGCCCCTCAAGCTCGTGGCGTTGGCCGCGCTGTCGCTGTTGGTCGTCAGTTGTTCGACCAGCCGCACGCCGGCCCAGAAAGACTCCACCGCCGTGCGCGCGACGCCGGGCCTGGACATCAACCGGGCCCACAAGGACGGCGCGCCGTGGTGGGACGTGGATGTCTCGCGCATTCCCGACGCGACGCCGACCCTGCACACCGGCCCCTACAAGGCCAACCCGTACACGGTATTGGGCAAGACCTATTTCCCGCTGAGCGACTCCAAGCGCTATGTCGCTTCGGGCACGGCGTCCTGGTACGGCACCAAGTTCCATGGCCAGAACACCGCCAACGGCGAAGTGTATGACCTGTATGGCATGAGCGCGGCCCACAAGACCTTGCCGCTGCCCAGCTATGTGCGGGTGACCAACCTGGACAACAACAAGAGCGTGATCCTGCGGGTCAATGACCGTGGGCCGTTCTATTCCGACCGCATCATCGACTTGTCGTATGCGGCGGCGAAAAAACTTGGTTACGCTGAAATCGGCACCGCCCGGGTCAAGGTCGAAGGTATCGACCCGCAGGAATGGTGGGCCCAACGCGGCCGTCCGGCGCCTTTGATGCTCAACGAGCCGAAAGTGGCGCAAAATGCCGCGCCGACCGTGACGGCGTCCACCGGCACGGTCGAGCAGTGGACGCCACCGCCGCAGCAGCACGCGGCGGCCGTAGTGCCCGTTCAGCTCGACGCAAAAAAAAACGCTTCTGCAACAGCGTCTGGCCAGTTTCTGCAAGTGGGCGCGTTCGCCAACCCGGACGCTGCCGAGCTGCTGAGGTCGAAGCTCAGCTCGATGGTGAGCGCCCCGGTGTTCATCAGCTCGATCGTGCGCAACCAGCAGACACTGCATCGGGTGCGTCTGGGGCCGATCGGTTCTCCGGGTGAAGTCCAGCAAGTACAGAACAGTGTGCGCCTGGCCAATCTCGGTTCGCCGAGCCTGGTCACCGCCGAGTAATTGATTGAGGCCCGCTTGCGGTTGGAGCGGGTCAGGTTGTTGGCTCCATGAATAACAAAAGCCCGGCAAGGGTTGTGAGTGAGCAACTTAAATACGCGGTGGCCCGTTAAGAGGCTGCCTGTTTAGTTTTGCCTTCGGGCAGTTCCATTAGCGATTTCGAGAGACGGATGAACATCACCACCTTTGCCAAACGCCTTTGCCTGCTAGTCCCGCTGCTTCTCTCTCCAGCCGCGTTCGCGGTCGAGATGATGCCTGCGCCTCCTCAATTGGCCGCCAAATCCTTTGTGCTCATGGATGCCAGCAGCGGCGAGGTCCTGGTAGAGAACAACGGCGACCAGCGCCTGCCACCGGCCAGCCTGACCAAGCTGATGACCGCCTACATCGCCACCCTGGAAATCCGTCGCGGCCAGATCGGTGAAAACGATCCGGTGACCGTCAGCGAAAACGCCTGGCGTACCGGCGGTTCGCGGATGTTCATCAAGGTCGGTTCGCAAGTGACCGTCAGCGACCTGCTGCACGGCATCATCATCCAGTCCGGCAACGACGCCAGCGTCGCCCTGTCCGAGCACATCGCCGGCAGCGAAGATGCGTTCGCCGACATGATGAACAAAACCGTGGCCGACCTGGGCATGACCAACAGCCACTTCATGAACCCTACCGGTCTGCCGAACCCTGAGCACTACTCGTCGGCTCACGACATGGCGCTGTTGGCACGGGCGATCATTCATGAAGACCCGGCGCACTACGCCATCTACTCCCAGAAGGAATTCTTCTGGAACGGCATCAAGCAGCCTAACCGCAACCTGCTGCTGTGGCGCGACAAGACCGTCGATGGCCTGAAGACCGGCCACACCGACGAGGCTGGCTACTGCATGGTGTCCTCGGCTGTCCGTGATGGCATGCGCCTGATCGCCGTCGTCTTCGGCACCAGCAGCGAAGTGGCCCGTGCCGCTGAAACCCAGAAGCTGCTGACCTACGGTTTCCGCTTCTTCGAAACCCAGACCTTCTACCAGAAGGGCACCGAACTGGCCCAGGCCCAGGTCTGGAAAG
The DNA here is from genome assembly GCF_018325865.1 of Pseudomonas sp. St386. Classification (NCBI taxonomy): domain Bacteria; kingdom Pseudomonadati; phylum Pseudomonadota; class Gammaproteobacteria; order Pseudomonadales; family Pseudomonadaceae; genus Pseudomonas; species Pseudomonas sp. St386. The sequence goes on along the minus strand of NZ_AP021900.1, from coordinate 5,991,012 downwards.
GCACCACCAATCAGGTGAAGGCCGGCCTGGCCCAAGACCTGACCATGACCTTGCCTAAAGGCCAGCTCAAGAAGCTCGCTGCCAGCATGACCATGAACCCGCAACTGACCGCTCCCATCGCCAAGGGCGACGTGATCGGTAAAGTCGAAGTCAAACTGGACGACAAAGTGGTGCACAGCGCCGACCTGATCGCTCTGGACGCGGTCGAGGAAGGTGGTATCTTCCGCCGCATGTGGGATAGCATCCGTCTATTCTTCTACGGCTTGTTCAACTGATTGAAGTGTTGACCTGCATGGCCTCGTTCCCATCCGGAGCGGGGCCATGTGCGTTACCACGGCTTACGAGGCCGTTACCCCATGACAGACTCTGAAGTAAAAGCGCCAAAGATCGAATTCCCTTGCGCGGATTATCCGATCAAGGTCATCGGCGACACCGGCGTGGGTTTCAAGGACCGGATCATTGCGATCCTTGAAAAACATGCCACCGTTGACCACAAGACCCTGGCCGAGCGCCAGAGTACCAACGGCAAGTACACGACGATCCAGTTGCACATCATTGCCACCGGTCAGGAACAGCTCTACGACATCAACAGCGAGCTGCGCGCGACCGGTTTCGTGCACATGGTGTTGTGATGCCGGGCACGCTGGGCTTTCGCGAGCTGGGCACGATGGCTTACGAGCCGGTCTGGCATGCCATGCAACGCTTCACCAATGAACGCGGCACCACCGCCGACGATGAAGTCTGGCTGGTGGAACACCCGCCGGTGTTCACCCAGGGCCAGGCCGGCAAGGCCGAGCACCTGCTGCTGCCGGGGGATATCCCGGTGGTGAAGGTCGACCGGGGCGGGCAGGTGACCTACCATGGCCCTGGCCAATTGGTCGCCTACCTGTTGCTGGATGTGCGCAAGCTGGGGTTTGGCGTGCGCGAGCTGGTCACCCGCATGGAGACATGCCTGATCGAGCTGCTGGCCAGCTACGGTGTGACGGCGGCGGCCAAGCCGGATGCGCCGGGTGTCTATGTCGACGGAGCGAAGATCGCCTCCTTGGGATTGCGAATCCGCCACGGCTGTTCGTTTCATGGCCTGGCGCTGAACGTGGACATGGACCTTGCGCCATTTCGACGGATTAATCCCTGTGGCTACGCGGGACTGGCGATGACCCAGTTGAGCGAGCATGCAGGATCGATTGAATTTGCCGAGGTAAGTGCCCGGCTGCGCGCGCAGCTCGTCAAACACCTCGACTATGCTGAGCAGACGACCCTCACGGGCGGAATCGACTGATATGACTACTGATGCAGTGCAAACCATTATCCCGACGCAGGACGTCACCGAGCGTCCGGCCCCACGTGCCAAGGTAGAGGCCGGCGTCAAGCTGCGCGGCGCCGAGAAGGTTGCACGCATCCCGGTCAAGATCATTCCGACCACCGAATTGCCGAAGAAGCCTGACTGGATCCGCGTGCGCATCCCGGTGTCCCCGGAAGTCGACCGGATCAAGGCCCTGCTGCGCAAGCACAAGCTGCACAGCGTCTGCGAAGAAGCCTCCTGCCCGAACCTGGGTGAGTGCTTCTCCGGCGGCACCGCCACGTTCATGATCATGGGCGACATCTGCACCCGTCGCTGCCCATTCTGTGACGTCGGCCACGGCCGTCCGAAGCCATTGGACACCAACGAGCCGGAAAGCCTGGCCATCGCCATCGCCGACCTGAAGCTCAAGTACGTGGTCATCACCTCGGTGGACCGCGACGACCTGCGTGACGGCGGTGCCCAGCACTTTGCCGACTGCATCCGCGAGATCCGCAAGCTGTCGCCGAACGTTCAGCTGGAAACCCTGGTGCCCGATTACCGTGGCCGCATGGACATCGCCCTGGAAATCACCGCGGCCGAGCCGCCGGATGTGTTCAACCACAACCTGGAAACCGTACCGCGCCTGTACAAGGCCGCGCGTCCGGGTTCGGATTACCAGTGGTCGTTGACCTTGCTGCAACGCTTCAAGCAGATGATGCCGCACATTCCGACCAAATCTGGCTTGATGCTGGGCCTGGGTGAGACCGATGAGGAAGTCATCGAGGTCATGAAGCGCATGCGTGAGCATGACATCGATATGCTGACCTTGGGCCAGTACCTGCAGCCTTCGCGTAGTCACCTGCCGGTGCAGCGTTTTGTGCATCCGGATACCTTTGCCTGGTTTGCTGAGGAAGGGTACAAGATGGGCTTCAAGAACGTGGCTTCGGGGCCGTTGGTGCGGTCTTCGTATCATGCGGATGAGCAGGCTAAGTTGGTTAAGGCTGAGCTGCTCGGGTCCTGATTTTTTAGCGTTGGTTTTTGGGGTGGTGTGTATATCCGTTTTTGCGTAACGGCGGCTGACGGTTCCGCTCTTACAGCGGGTCACTTTTGGAAAAGCCCGGAAGCCGGCCCAGTCAAAAGTAACCAAAAGCGCTTTGCCCCACCACTCGGTGCCTCGCCTGGGCTCGGCATGCCTTCACTCCGGCATTGGTTCGTGGGCCGCCGCGAAGGGCCATCCATGGCCCAGCGCGGCTAACCCGGCATCCATGCCGGGTTGCCCACGAACCAATGCCTGCGTTCAGCCATCGTGGTTAACGGGGCGCCCCAGATCAAGATCAAAAGCCAAAGCGAGGCGGCCTTAGAGCCGACCTGGTTCTTGGTGAGACCGCGTTTCCCCTGTGGGAGCGGGCTTGCTCGCGAAAGCGGTGTGTCAGTTTGCGGTGATGTTGGATGTGCCGGCCCCATCGCGAGCAAGCTCGCTCCCACAAGGGGTAGCGGTGTACATGAGTTTTGTGGCTGCTGAAGATCCAATGTGGGAGCGAGCCTGCTCGCGAAGGCGATGTCACAGTCGATGAGGATGTTGGATGTGCTGGCCTCATCGCGAGCAAGCTCGCTCCCACAAGGGGTAGCGGTGTACATGAGTTTTGTGGCTGCTGAAGATCCAATGTGGGAGCGAGCTTGCTCGCGATAGCGGTGGCACAGCTACGTAAATGCTGGATGTGCCGCGCTTTGGCTTTGCTTTGCTTTGCTTTGGCTTTTGATCTTGGGCGCCCCGTTAAACCACGCTGGCCGAACGCAGGCATTGCGCAGTGGGCATCCCGGCATGGATGCCGGGTTAGCCGCGCTGGGCCATGGATGGCCCTTCGCGGCGGCCCACGGAGCAATGCCGGAGTGAGGGCAAACCGAGCCTAGGCGAGGTGCCAAGTGGTGGGGCAGAGCGTTTTTGGTTACTTTTGGCGCTCTTTCCAAAAGTGACCCGCCGTAAGGGCGGAACCGCCAGCCGCCGTTACAAAAAAAACGGATATACACACGATCAAGAAAACTGGGAACCCCATGGCCCTAACCCCACACCACCCCGTCCCAGCCCTCCCTCAAGAAGGCCTGATCGCCGTGATCGCCCCCGCCGGCCCCGCCCCCCTGGACACGGAAAAAGCCATCCAATGGATGCGCGCCCGGGGTCATGAGCTCCGGATATTCCCCGGCGTCTACGAAAAGGACAACTACCTGGCCGGCAGCGACGAGACAAGGCTCAACGACCTGCACACCGCCTTCGCCGACCCAGAAGTCAAAGCCATCATCTGCCTACGCGGCGGCTACGGCACGCCCCGTCTACTCGATCGTATCGATTTCGAGCTCTTAAAGCGCAACCCCAAACCATTCGTAGGCTACAGCGATATCACCGCCCTGCACCTGGCCATCAGCCGTTACGCCGGCTTCGTGACCTTCCACGGGCCGCTGCTCAATGCCGATCTGCTGGGCGACAAGGAACCCCCAACCGTCACCTCGTTCTTCAGCCTGCTGCGTGGACAGTTGAAGGCCGGCAGCACGCTGAACCATCCCGCCGCCTACCCGTTGACCACCGTTGAGCCGGGCATCGCCCATGGACGTCTGCTGGGCGGCAATCTGTCGATGATTGCCGCGACCATGGGCACGCCTTATCAGATCGACGCCGAAGGGGTGATCCTGTTCATCGAAGACGTCAACGAGCCGTTGTACCGCATCGACCGACTGCTGACGCAGCTGCGGTTGGCCGGCACGTTGCACCAGCTACGCGGCGTGTTGGTGGGGGATGTGGCCGGGGTCGACGTCGAGGCGTTGAACCGATTGCTCAAGCAGACCTTCGAGCCATTGCGCATCCCGGTGCTGTCCGGCTGGCGCAGCGGGCACTGCGATCCGAACCTGACCTTGCCCATGGGGGCATTGGTGACGCTGGATGCGGGGGAGAAGAGGTTGGCGCTGGAGCAGGATGTGGTGGTTAGCTGCTAGTTCTGTAGCGTCCGCAAATCAGTCATCGCGAGCAAGCTCGCTCCCACAGGTTGATCGGGAATACCTGTGGGAGCGGGCTTGCTCGCGAAAGCGGTAGTCGCCATAAGGCAATTCAGCGGCTACGCAACGCCTCCAGCAACTGGTGCGTCGGATACCCATCAGCCGGCCAGCCGAACGACTGCTGGGCGCTGCGGATGGCCTTGCGGGTGTTGGCGCCGATGATGCCGTCGGGGTTGCCCGCGTCATAGTTGTGCTTGCCCAGCAGGGTTTGCAGCTCGATGCGTTCGCTGCGACTCAGGGGCAGGTCCTCCTTGGGCCACTGGCCATAGACCAGCCCGCCGTCGGTAAAGCGCTTTGACAACAACCCGACCGCCAAGGCATAGGACGACGAGTTGTTGTACTTGAGGATGGCGCGGAAGTTATCAAAGATCAGGAACGCCGGGCCGCGATGGCCGGCCGGCAGGAGCAGGGACGCCGACAGCTGTTTGTCATCCGGGGTTATTGGCAGGCCACCATATTCTGAAACCCCCAGTCGCTCCCATTCAGCAACAGGCTTGCGGATCGTGCCATCGGCCAGTGTGTAGTCGAAGCCCTCTGGGAGATCGACTTCGAACCCCCACGGCTGGCCACGCTGCCAGCCGGAGCTTTGCAGGTAGTGGGCGGTCGAGGCCAGGGCGTCGGTGGAGCTGCCCCAGATGTCGCGGCGACCGTCGCCGTCGAAATCCACCGCATGGGTGTTGTACGTGGTGGGAATGAACTGGGTCTGGCCCATGGCGCCGGCCCAGGAGCCAAGCATTTTTTCCGGTGTGATATCGCCCTGTTGCAGGATTTGCAGCGCGGCGATCAGTTGCGCATGGGCAAAACCCGGGCGCCGTCCTTCGTAGGCCAGGGTCGCCAGGGAGTTGATCACCGACTTGCTGCCCTGGAACTGGCCGAAGTTGCTCTCCATGCCCCACACCGCTACCAGCGCCTCACGATCGACGCCGTAACGCTGCTCGATGCTTTGCAGGATCTGGGCGTTCTGTTGGATCAGGCTCTTGCCTTTGTTGACCCGCAGTGGCGACAGCGCGCCATCGAGGTATTCCCACACGGGACGGGTGAATTCCGGCTGGCTGCGATCGGCCTTGATCACGCTCATGTCCGGGCTGACGCCGATAAACGCACGGTCGAACAGGTCGCCACGGATCCCGGCGGCCAGTGCCTCCTTGCGAAACCCGGCCTGCCATTGCGCGAAGGTCTGGGTGGGCGCAATGGCCAGGTCTTCACCGGTCGGTACCAGAGGCGGCACGATGGCCGGAGCGGTCACGGCGGGGGCTGTCTGGAGCGGTTGGGCGTCGGCGGCAGTAGGTTTTTCGGCGCAGGCGACAAGCAGGGCAACGCTTGCGGCAACAATCATTTGGCGCAGTGGCCAACGATGGGAAAGACAGAAGGGCATGCACGGGTCCAGAAATACAAATCAGGTGCTGACCTTAACATGCGAAAGGGGCGTAGGGCTTGTCCTGGTGTTTCAAGCGGCCAGAAAGCAAGAAGCCTCCCAGTTGTCAGACTGGAAGGCTTCGCGGCGGTAGCTGCCTTTGCCTTTGGCGGGTCGTTCCTGGCGGCTGCGGAACAGGGGCTGGGCGACGATGGACTTGGCCTTGTTGGGGCCATGCTTGGATGGCTTTTTGCTCATGGTGGGTACTCTCGTAGGGTGGGTTTTGCGGGATAAATCATGGGGCAGAGTTGGGGGGCTGTCCAGTCCCTGCATTGCGTAGGAAATGTCATTCAGACGAACACACGACTTGTGGCGCCGATAGGTGGGAGCAAAGCTTGCTCGCGATACAGGCACCTCGGTTTCAGAGACACCGCGCTGCTTTCATCGCGGGCAAGCCTTGCTCCCACAGATATCTTCGCCGCAGAACAGCCTTCAGTGCGTGCTTATTCGGCAGGCAACGTCAACCGCTGTCCAGCCATCAACAGCGACAAGCGACTGAGGCTCATCCACGGCGAGCCGGCGGCCTGGCCCTTGATCTGCGCATCGATGCGCTGGGCCTCGAGCAGCAATTGCGCCCAGCGCGATGCGGAATAGCGTTGCAGGGCCTTGCTCATCAGCGGTTTGCGTTTGTCCCAGACGGGCGGGCGGGCCTGGCTGAAGGCCTTGTCCAGCGGTACGCCCTGGCTGTATTGCAGGGACAGGTTGGCCAGCAGGCGCAATTCCCGGGCCAGGGCCCAGAGGATCACCGGCGGTTCGACACCTTCGCCCCGCAGGCCTTCGAGCATGCGCAGGGCATGGGCGGCTTCACCGTTGAGGATCGCATCGGTCAGCCCGAAGACATCGAAGCGCGCACTGTCGGCCACGGCAGCCTGCACCGTTTCCACGGTGATCTGTCCGCCTTCGGCCATCAGCTTGAGCTTTTCGATTTCCTGGGCGGCGGCCAGCAGGTTGCCTTCGACCCGGGCGGCAATCAGCTCCACTGCGTCCTGGCTGGCCGAGAGACCGGCTTGGGACAGGCGCTGGCGGATCCAGCTGGGCAACTGGCTGACGTCCACCGGCCAGATCTGCACGAACTGGGTCTGTGGGCCTTCGACCAGGGCCTTGCCCCATTTGGTCTTCTGCGCGCTGCCGTCGAGTTTCGGCAAACTGATGAGCAGTACCGTGTCTTCGGCCGGGCGTGAGCAATATTCGATCAGCGCGGCGGCGCCCTTGTCCCCGGGTTTGCCGGAGGGCAAACGCAGTTCCAGCAGGCGTTTTTCGGCGAACAACGACATGCTCGCCCCGGCCTGCAGCAGCGTGCCCCAGTCGAAACTGGCGTCGGCGGCGAAGACCTGGCGCTCGTCGAAGCCTTGCTGGCGGGCGGCGGAGCGGATGGCGTCGGCGGCTTCCTGGCACAGCAGTGGGTCATCGCCACTGATGATGTAGACCGGCGCGAGGGCGCCTTGCAGGTGTTTGCCGAGTTGGGCGGGAGCGAGCTTCATAAGAAAAGGCGAGCGGGGCGCCGGAGCGCCCCGCAAGGCTTATTCAGCCGGGATCTGCATTGGCGACTGTTGCGGGGTTTCCGCCTCAGCCTTGCGTGCCGCTTCCAGCGCATCGGCTTCGGCCTTGGCGCGGGCGTTGGCGGTCTGTTGCAGCTGTTCCAGCTGGGTCGGGCTCAGCTGTTGCAGGCGCAGCATCATGCGTTGTACGAGGTCGCGTCGCATTTCGCCACGCACTTCGGTGGACTCCTGGTCGGAACCGGTGATGTTATTGCCATCGTGCAGGTAGACCTTCTGCACCTGGAGCTTGTCGTCCAGCAGCACCAAGTCGTTCTGGTCGCGGATCTCATAGCTCAGCACGTCGTTCAGTTCGTACTCGGCGGAACGACCGGCACCGGCATAGCTCAGGCTGCGCTGGCTTTGCTGTTCACGGGTCAGTACCAGCTTGTACGGGGCCCCGGTGTAGACTTTCACACCGCTGTTTTCCAGGGTGTCGCGCAGCATCTTGACGGTGTCGCCAAAGGCGTCCCGTGCGCTGAGGTCCAGTTCCTTGATCGCCAGCTCGGTGGTGCCGGTGCCGCGCAGTTGGAAGCCGCAGGCGCTCAACAGGACCGCCAGGCCCACTACCAGCAGATTACGTTTGATCATCTTGTTGCTCCCCTTGAACCCTATGGAGGTCGACGATGCGACCCCGCAGGTTGTATTCGGCGCCAGGCTCAAGCCCGCGCCCGATCCAATTAGCTTGCGACGATGTTGACCAGTTTGCCGGGTACGACGATCACTTTGCGAATCGTCAGGCCATCGACAAAGCGCAGCACGTTTTCGTTGGCCCGCGCAGCGGCTTCGACTTCTTCGCGAGTGGCGGCGGCCGGCATTTCGATCTGGCCGCGCAGCTTGCCGTTGACCTGGATGACCAGGGTCAGGCTGTCCTGCACCAGCGCGGTTTCGTCCACCACCGGCCAGCGTGCGTCAATCACCGGGTCGGCGTGACCCAGTTGATTCCACAGCTCGTGGCTGATGTGTGGGGTGATCGGCGCGAGCAGCAACGTCACGGCTTCCAGGCCTTCGTGAACCAGAGCGCGATCCTGTTCGGTGCCTTGCGCGGCTTTTTCCAGCACGTTCATCAACGTCATCACTTGGGCGATGGCGGTGTTGAATTTGTGGTTCTGGCCGACGTCATGGCTGGCTTGCTTGATGGCCAGGTGGATCGAGCGGCGAATGGCTTTCTGCTCGTCGTTCAGGCTGGCAACGTCCAGTTTCCCCGGCAGGCCCTGGGTGACGTGGGCTTGCGCCAGGCGCCAGACGCGCTTGAGGAAACGGTGCGACCCCTCGACGCCGGAATCGGACCACTCTGCGCTCATGTCAGGTGGCGAGGCGAACATCATGAACAGGCGGCAGGTGTCTGCGCCGAACTGGTCGATCATCGACTGTGGGTCGACGCCGTTGTTCTTCGACTTGGCCATTTTTTCGGTGCCGCCGATTTCCACCGGCAGGCCGTCGGCGATCAGCTTGGCGCTGATGACCTTGGCCTTGCTGTCGCGTTCGAGTTCGACGTCGCTCGGGTTGAACCAGGTGTAGGCGCCGTTGGCTTCGCGACGATAGTAAGTCTCGGCGATCACCATGCCTTGGGTCAGCAGGTTCTTGAACGGCTCGTTGGAACTCACCAGGCCTTCGTCACGCATCAGCTTGTGGAAGAAGCGTGCGTAGAGCAGGTGAAGAATGGCGTGTTCGATGCCACCGATGTACTGGTCCACTGGCAACCAGTGGTCAGCCGCGGATTTTTCCACCAGGCCGCCTTGATAGTGCGGCGAGGCGTAGCGCGCGTAGTACCAGGACGACTCGACGAAGGTGTCCATGGTGTCGGTTTCACGCTTGGCCGGTGCGCCGCATTTCGGGCAGCTGCACTCATAGAACTCGGGCATGCGCGCCAGGGGCGAACCGGCGCCGTCGGGTACGACGTCTTCCGGCAGGACCACGGGCAGTTGATCTTCCGGCACCGGTACGTCGCCGCAGGTATCGCAATGCACGATCGGGATCGGGCAGCCCCAGTAGCGCTGGCGGCTGATGCCCCAGTCCCGCAGGCGGAACTGGGTGCGCGAGGCGCCGAGGTTCTTCTTGATCAGGGCGACTTCGATGGCATCGAACGCGCCAGGGAAATCCAGGCCGTTGAACTCACCGGAGTTGATCAGCTCGCCGTGTTCGCCGTAGGCGTCCTGCCAAGGTTCGGGGGTCTGGTCGCCGGCGCTGGTGCGCACGACAGCTTTGACCGGCAGGTTGTACTTGTGGGCGAATTCGAAATCGCGCTCGTCGTGGGCCGGCACCGCCATGACAGCGCCGTCGCCGTAGTGCATCAGCACGTAGTTGGCGACCCACACCGGCAGTTTCTCGCCGGTGAGCGGGTGCTCGACGAACAACGAAGTCGGCAGGCCTTTCTTCTCTTGAGTGGCGACATCGGCTTCGGCGACGCTGCCGCCCTTGCATTCGGCGATGAACGCCTGCAGCTCAGGGTTGTTCTGTGCCGCCAGGGTGGCCAGCGGATGCTCGGCGGCCACGGCCACATACGTGGCGCCCATCAGGGTGTCCGGGCGGGTGGTGAAGACTTTCAGGGTGCCGGTTTCGCCAATGGAGGCAACGTCGTAAGGGAACTGCACTTCCATGCCCCGGGACTTGCCGATCCAGTTGCGCTGCATGGTCTTGACCTGCTCGGGCCAACCGGTCAGTTCGTCGAGACTCTCCAGGAGTTCATCCGCGTAGGCGGTGATCTTGAAGTAGTACATCGGGATCTCGCGCTTTTCGATCAGCGCGCCGGAGCGCCAGCCGCGACCGTCGATCACTTGCTCGTTGGCCAGTACGGTCTGGTCCACCGGGTCCCAGTTCACGGTGCCGTTCTTGCGGTAGATCACGCCTTTTTCGAACAGGCGGGTGAACAGCCATTGTTCCCAGCGGTAGTAGTCGGGCTTGCAGGTGGTGACCTCGCGGGACCAGTCCACCGCCAGGCCCAGGCTGCGCAGCTGGGTCTTCATGTAGGCGATGTTTTCGTAGGTCCACTTGGCGGGGGCCACGTTGTTCTTCATCGCGGCGTTTTCCGCCGGCATGCCGAAGGCGTCCCAACCCATGGGTTGCAGGACGTTCTTGCCTTGCATGCGCTGGTAGCGGGAGATCACGTCGCCGATGGTGTAGTTGCGCACGTGCCCCATGTGTAGCTTGCCGCTGGGGTAAGGGAACATCGACAGGCAGTAGTACGTCTCCTTGCCTGGCTGTTCACTGACTTCAAAGGACTTTTGCTCGTCCCAGAACGACTGGGCGGCGGCTTCGATTTCACGGGGCTGGTAGTGTTCGTGCATGGCTACTTTTGTACTGAATGGGGTGGCCCAATCCTCTTCGTTGCCATGCTGGACGCAGACGACGCCGAATGCGGCGTTTTCGATGCCCAGCCAAGCTGGAAGTGGAGTTACAGGAAGCGCCGTAGCATACATGACCGCGCTCTGCCGAGGGAAACCCTGATTGCTGCCGAACCACCGCCGAGCCACTGCCGATCATCGGCGATGACCCGTGTTCAGGGCCGTTGGTCGCGGCGCCCTGCCGGTTTGCCCAGCGAAGCTAAGCTTCTCAATGGGGAGTGAGTCTTATCTTCAATGAGGTGAGGGATGGTTGAATCACAACGAAAAGTCGCTACACCTGAGTTGTACGAAAAACTGATCGATCGTCTCGGGGTGGCCCTGGACGCTGCAAGAACCGCCGGTCGCTTGCGTGATGAACGCCCGGTAGAGCTGGAACTGCGAGGCTTGAGCCCCGCGGAGTTCGAACTGGTCGAGGCTTACCTCGAACAGGTCGGACATCAAACCTCCACCAGTGAGGCCCAGGTACTCAAGCGTCTCGATACGCCCCGTTCGGCCAAGGTTGTGTGGCTCAAGGACCGGACGCCTGATAAGGATGCTGTAAGGATCCGGTCGCTGCAGTTCAAGTAAAGCCGGATTCACGCGTGTCGCTTTTTTTGGTTCAAGGCTTTTTCGAATCTGTTGTCGCTTTGCGTCAACCCACTTAGGCTTCGGGCATCTATGGAGATGCCCGATGCCGTTTCGCTATTTCATCAAACAACTTCTATTGCCGCCCGGCATTCTTTTACTGCTGTTGGCGCTCGCCTGGTGGTGGCGCCATTCTCGGCCGCGCCTGGCCCGGCTGTGTTTCGCCGTGGGCCTGGGCGGTTTCTGGTTGATGAGCCTGCCGGTGGTGGTGCAGTGGAGCGCCAAGGCATTGGAGCGTGAGCCGCCGCTGCTGCGCAGTGAATGGGCAACCCTGGCCCAGCGTGCCGACGCCATCGTGGTGCTGGGATCCGGTCGCGAGCGCGGCGACCTGGCCTGGGGCGCCGACCAGCCCACCGGTGTCGGCCTGGAGCGCCAGCGTTATGCGGCGCGGCTGGCCAAGGCGTCGGGCTTGCCCGTGCTGACCACCGGCGGCTTGCACTACGGCACCCCACCCAGCGAGGCCAAGTTGATGGCCGACTCGATGCTGGATGATTTCGGCGTCAACGTGCGCTGGCAGGAAGGACGTAGCCGCACCACTTGGGAAAACGCCCAGATGAGCGCCGAGATCCTGTTGCCGGAAGGCATCAAGCGGGTCGTGGTGATCACCCAGGCCTGGCACATGCCGCGGTCGGTCTGGAGTTTCGAACGCGCGGGGTTTGAAGTGGTGCCGGCGCCGGTGGGTTTCCTGGGGCAGGACAATGCCCGACCGTTGGGCGGCTGGATGCCGGAGTTCAAGTCGATCTGGCAATCCGGGCAGTTGATGAATGAGGCGGCGGGGCTGGTGGGGTATGCGTTGTTCTACCGCTAAGTATTGAGGATGTGGGAGAGTTGTGGGAGCAAGGCTTGCCCGCGATGAAGTCGACGCGGTCCTGCCTTGGGAGTCAGGGCGCCTGCATCGCGGGCAAGCCTTGCTCCCACAAGAAGCTCTTTGGCCCCAAGGTAGTTCATCGCCGAGGGATCAAACCGTCCTGGCCATCCGTCCCGCCATCAACGCCCAGCCCAGCAGCAACGCGCACAAGATGATCAGCGGCCATGAGCGCCATTGCAGGTAAGGCGTCAGGTCGTGCATCGGCACCACTTCGCCGTAGAGGATGCCGCGCTCGAATTGCGGGATCTGTGCGGTGATCTGGCCGAAGGGGTTGATCAGCCCGGTCACGCCGTTGTTGGTGGCGCGGATCATCCAGCGGCCGGCTTCCAGGGCGCGCATCTGGGCCATTTGCAGGTGTTGCAGCGGGCCGATCGAGGTGCCGAACCAGGTGTCGTTGCTGATGGTCAGCAGCAGGTCGCTGCGCGCTGACAAGCTGGCGGCAAATTCCGGGTAGACCACTTCATAGCAGATGAACGGCGCGATCTGGTAACCCTTGGCTTGCAGCAGTGGCTGGTCGGCCGGGCCCCGGGCAAAGTCCGACATGGGCAGGTCGAAGAAGGCGATCAGGCCACGCAGGATGTCCTGTAGCGGCACGTATTCGCCAAATGGCACGAGTTTTTGCTTCAGGTAGGTACCGTCGCCCTCGCCGGTCACGGTGATGCCGTTGAAGTAGCGCTTCTCGCGATGTACCAGTTGGCGAATCGGCACACCGGTAATCAACGCCGAATGCCGCTCGGCGGCGAAGCTGCCCATCATGTCCAGGTAACCCTGGGCAGATTCCTTGAGCACCGGTACCGCGGTTTCCGGCCAGATCAACAGGTCGACGCGCTTGGAGGCAAAGCTCATGTCACGGTACAGCGCCAACTGCGCGTTGAGCTGCTCGGGGTCCCACTTCATGCTTTGTTCGATGTTGCCCTGGATCGCCGCGACGCTCAGCGGGGCGCCCGAAGGGCTGGTCCAGGCATGGCCCTTGAGGGCCAGGCCGGCCACCCATGGGCCGATCAGCAGCACCACGCCCGCGGCGATAAAGCCTTTGCGCCCGGTGCGGATCAACCGGGGCGCGTTGTATAGCAGCGCGGCGGTCAAGGCCAGGGTGAAGGAAATCAGCCACATTCCGCCCAGCGGCGCGAGGCCGGCCAGCGGGCCGTTGAGCTGGCTGTAACCGGAATACAGCCAGGGGAACCCGGTGAGGAACCAGCCGCGGAAGGCTTCCTGGCCCAACCACAGGGCGGCGAACGCCAGGGCATCGGCCAACGGCGCTTCGTTGCGGCGCAGCCAGCGCGCCCAGAGCCAGGCGGGCAGGGCGAAGAACCAGGCGATGGCGGCGATGAACAGCAGCATCAACAACCCGGCGAGCAGCACCGAGGCGCCGCCGAAGTTATGGATGCTGACGTAGATCCAACTGGTGCCGGCACCAAACAGGCCAAAACCGAAACACCAGCCTCGGCCCAGGGCCTGGCGTGGCGAGAGTTCGCGCAGCCCGGCGTAGAACAAACCGACCGCCAGCAATGCCAGCGGCCAGAGGTCGAACGGCGCCAGGGCCAGGGTGGTGATCGCACCGGCCGCCATGGCCAGCAGGTTACCGGGCCAGCCGGGGCGGGTTATCCAGCGCATTTTTGTCCTTAGCGGGTCTCGCAGGGGTTATCGGCCAATGGGCGAAAGGCGCAGCAAGTGAATCCGACGGCTGTCGGCATTCAGGATGCGGAAGCGCCAGGAGCCGATTTCCGTGGTTTCGTTGCGCTTGGGCAGGTGCCCGAAAGCACTCATCACCAGGCCGCCGACGGTGTCGAACTCATCGTCGGAGAATTGGCTGTCGAAGAATTCGTTGAAGTTCTCGATCGGCGTCAGGGCCTTGATCAGGAAGTCGCCGCTGGGCAGGGGCTTGATGTAGCTGTCTTCCTCGACGTCGTGCTCGTCCTCGATGTCGCCGACGATCTGCTCGAGCACGTCTTCGATGGTGACCAGGCCGGCCACGCCGCCGTATTCGTCAATGACGATGGCCATGTGGTTGTGGTTGGCGCGGAATTCACGCAGCAGCACGTTCAGGCGCTTGGACTCGGGCACGAAGGTGGCCGGGCGCAACAGGTCCTTGATGTTGAAGCTGTCGCCGTTCTCCTGAAGGATCAGCGGCAGCAGGTCCTTGGCCAGCAGCACGCCCATGACGTCGTCATGGCTTTCGCCGACGACCGGATAGCGCGAGTGAGCGGAGTCGACCACGGCGGGCAAAAATTCGCGAGGGGTCTGGGTCGCCTTGATGCTGACCATCTGCGAGCGCGGGACCATGATGTCCCGGACCTGCAGGTCAGCGACCTGGATGGCGCCTTCGACAATGGCCAGCGCTTCGCTGTCCAGCAGTTTGTTCTGGTGTGCATCGCGCAGCAGCTCCAGCAGCTCCTGGCGGTTTTTCGGCTCATGGGCAAAAGCCTGGGTGAGCTTGCCCAGCCATGACTTCTGCCCGTTGCTCGATCGATCTTCGCTCATAGCGATTACTCTGAATCCTTTGTCGTTACAGGTTGATGTATCAGTGTTCGTCGCCGGCGTAGGGGTCGGGATGACCCAGCTCTGCAAGCAACGTTCGTTCCAGTGCTTCCATTTCTTCGGCTTCGTCATCTTCTATATGGTCGTAACCCAGTAGATGCAAGCAGCCGTGAATCACCAGATGGGCCCAGTGGGCCTCAGGGGTCTTGTCTTGTTCCGCTGCTTCACGCTCCACCACCGGGACGCAGATCACCAGGTCGCCCAGCAGTGGGATGTCGAGCAGTTCGTCAGGCACATCGGCGGGGAACGACAGCACGTTGGTGGCGTAGTCTTTCTGCCGCCAGGTGTGGTTCAGTTCACGGCCTTCGGGTTCGTCCACCAGGCGGATCGTCAGCTCCGAGTCGGCACTGCGCTGGCGCAGGGCCAGTTCGCACCATTGGCGGAACTGGGCTTCGCTGGGGGCGGCGTGTTCGCACGCCACTTGCAGGTCGAGTTCAAGCATTGTGGCGATTGCCTTTGCTTTCGGCCGAGTCTTCATCGGCGCGATTCTCGAAACGCTCGTAGGCTTCGACAATGCGTTGCACCAACGGATGGCGCACGACATCCTTGGGCATGAAGTGCGTGAAGCTGATGCCCGGCACGTCCTTGAGGACCTGGATCACATGGTTCAGCCCGGACTTGGTGCCACGGGGCAGGTCGACCTGGGTGATGTCCCCGGTGATGACGGCGGTGGAGCCGAAGCCGATCCGGGTCAGGAACATTTTCATCTGCTCGACCGTGGTGTTCTGGCTTTCGTCGAGGATGATGAAGCTGTTGTTCAGCGTCCGACCACGCATGTAGGCCAGTGGCGCGACCTCGATGACCTGGCGCTCGATCAGCTTGGCGACATATTCGAAGCCGAGCATTTCATACAGCGCGTCATAGAGCGGGCGCAGGTACGGGTCGATCTTCTGGGCCAGGTCGCCGGGCAGGAAACCGAGTTTTTCGCCCGCTTCGACCGCCGGTCGCACCAGCAGGATGCGCCGCACCTGTTCACGTTCCAGCGCATCGACGGCGCAGGCCACGGCCAGGTAGGTCTTGCCGGTACCGGCTGGGCCGATGCCGAAGTTGATGTCGTTGCCCAGGATTTCCTTCACGTAGCGCTGCTGATTCAAGCCGCGAGGGCGAATCATGCCTTTTTTCGTGCGCAGGGCCACGGCCGGTTCCGACGGGGCGTGGTTGTCGAGTTCTTCGACAGCCGACTCCTGCAGGAACAGGTGGACCGTATCCGGCGACAGCTCGCTCCCCTTGGTTTCCCGGTAGAGGCGGCGCAGCAGGTTTTCCGCGGAGGTGGTGTGCTTGGGTTCGCCGATCAGTTCGAACTGGTTTCCGCGGTTGCGGATCTCGATGGCCAGGCGCTGTTCGATCAAGCGCAGGTGCTCGTCGAATTGCCCGCACAGATTGGCGAAGCGGCGAGCCTCAAAGGGCTCGAGAATAAAGCGATGTGGTTCGATGGGTGCGTTCAAGGTCGTTTTTAGCCGCCCGGGGGCAATTAAGGTGAAATCAAGGATAACGCCAGTAGGCTGGGTGCGAAAGCTCTTAAACAGGCGAATCTGATCACAGGGTTGGCACAACCCATTGTGGGAGCAAGGCTTGCCCGCGATCAAGGCGCCGCGGTCTTCAGTGAGATTGCGGTGCTTCTATCGCGGGCAAGCCTTGCTCCCACAGGTCTTGCTTGCACAGACAATAGTGTTTTTTAGCAGGTTACTGGATCAGCGAACCGCGCAGGGAGTGCGGTTGCGCGGCGTCGATGTGCACGTCGGCGAACTGGCCGATCAGGGCCGGGGTGTCGCAGCGGAAGTTGACGATGCGGTTGTTTTCGGTCCGTCCTTGCAACTCGCCCGGGTCCTTTTTCGAGTAATCGGTCACCAGAATCCGCTGGACGGAACCGACCATTTGTCGGCTGATCTCGAAACCTTGCTGGTTGAGACGATGTTGCAAGGCGTTGAGCCGTTCCTTTTTCAGCTCTTCGGGCGTGTCGTCCGCCAGGTCGGCCGCCGGAGTGCCAGGGCGCTGGCTGTAGACGAACGAATAGGAGAAATCGAAACCCACGTCTTCGATCAGCTTCATGGTCTGCTGGAAGTCTTTCTCGGTTTCGCCAGGGAAGCCGACGATAAAGTCCGAGCTGATGCAGATCCCCGGCACTGCCGCGCGCAACTTGCGCAGCTTGGATTTGTACTCCAGCGCCGTGTGGTTGCGCTTCATGGCCGCAAGGATCCGGTCGGAGCCCGATTGCACCGGCAGGTGCAGGTGCTTGACCAGTTCGGGGACTTCGGCGTGGGCCTGGATCAGGCTGTCGGAGAACTCCAGCGGATGAGACGTGGTGTAGCGGATGCGGTCGATGCCATCCACTGCCGCCACGACGCGGATCAGTTCGGCGAGGTCCGCCAGGCGCCCGTCATGGGTCAGGCCGCGATAGCCGTTGACGTTCTGCCCCAGCAGGGTCACTTCGCGCACACCGTGTTCCGCCAAGTGGATGATCTCGGCGATCACGTCGTCGAACGGCCGGCTGACTTCTTCGCCGCGGGTGTAGGGCACCACGCAGAACGTGCAGTACTTGCTGCAACCTTCCATCACCGACACGTAGGCACTTGGGCCGTCGATGCGCGGTTCGGGCAGGTGGTCGAATTTTTCGATTTCCGGGAACGAGACGTCCACTTGCGGCAGCTTGGTGCTGCGCGCGGCGTCGATCATCTCCGGCAGGCGGTGCAAGGTCTGCGGGCCGAAGACCACGTCCACGTAGGGTGCGCGATCACGAATGGCCGCGCCTTCCTGGCTGGCCACGCAACCGCCCACGGCGATGACCATCTCCGGGTTGGCCAACTTCAGTTCGCGCCAGCGGCCGAGCTGGGAATACACCCGGTCCTGGGCGCGTTCGCGAATCGAGCAGGTGTTGAGCAGGATCACGTCCGCGTCTTCAGCGCGGGCGGTGACTTCCAGGGCCTGGTGTTCACCCAGCAGATCGACCATGCGCGAGCTGTCGTACTCGTTCATCTGGCAACCGTGGGTTTCGATGTAAAGCTTCTTGGCCATGGACGGGATCATCACGTGATTCAAAGAACCGCGCATTATAGAGAACAAGTCCCTGGGTTCCCACCGCTGTGCGAGCAGTGGCTATGCTATAGTTCGCGCCCTCATTTTTACCCGCCGATGTGTTTCGCCAGCCATGACCAAACGTGAAGCTCCAATCTACAAGGTGATTTTCCTCAACCAGGGCCAGGTGTTCGAAATGTACGCCAAGCAGATCTATCAAAGTGATCTGTGGGGTTTCCTGGAAGTGGAAGAATTCGTCTTTGGCGAGCGCACGCAAGTGGTCGTCGATCCGAGCGAGGAAAAGCTCAAGGCGCAGTTCGAAGGCGTGGTGCGCAGCTTCGTGCCAATGCATTCGATCGTGCGCATCGACGAAGTCGAACGCCTGGGCACCCCGAAAATCAGCGAAGCCCGCGGCGCGGTGGGCAATGTGATGCCGTTTCCGATGCCGATGCCTGAGAAGTAGGATTCAAGATCGGGTTGCTCCCAATCGCGAGCAAGCTCGCTCCCACAGAGGGGGCTTTGTGAACACAAGATTTGTGTACACCAGCGATCCAGTGTGGGAGCGAGCTTGCTCGCGATGAGGCCATCAAGGCCTGCGCAATAATCAGGGCAGAGGTGAGAAGGGCGTACGCCCATCGGCGTTCTGCAATTCCATCAGGTATTTGCGAAAGATCTGCCCCAGCACCTGGGTTGCCACTTCCAATTCGTCACGGGGCATTTGCTCGGCGACTTCGTCGGCGGTGTCCAGGGCTTCTTCGGCGCCGTTGACCGCGGCCATCTTCAGGACGATATAGGCCTGGACGTTGTTGGCCGGCACGCCCTCGCCATGGAAGAACATGCCGCCGAGCTTGAATTGCGCCTGGGCATGGCCTTGCAGCGAGGCTTTTTCGAAGTAGTCGAGGGCTTTTTTGAGGTCGCGCGGCGCAGCCTTGCCTTCGTAGTAGAACTCGCCCAACTCGTATTGCGCTTGTGCATCACCTGCGTCCGCCGCTTTTTGACAGGCGTCGAGTGCCGGTGCGAGATCTTGTGGCTGGGTATTGAGCGTGCAACGGCCCAGCGCCGGGATCAACAACGAGTTACCGCCTGCCTGTGCATTCGCGAGCAGGGGCTGAAGGAGCAACAGGCAGCCCAAGGCAAGGGTGCGGCCGGTGCGGTTCATGGGAATCGACTTACCTCTGAGGGGCGCGCGGACCCTCCGGGGGATCCAATAAGCGCGCATTATGAAATAAGCAGGGCCATCCTTACAAAGTCTTTACTCGTTTTTCTGCTGCGAGGGAATGCTAATAGCTGCTTCGGGCATAAATACGTAGGAAAAAGGCGGGAGGTTGTCGGCAATCACTGACGCCAGCTTCAGCCAGCGTCAGTTATCCACAGGCTTATTTCAGCGCAGCAAAGGCCCGTTCGGCCGCATCAAGGGTGATCTTCAGCTCGGTCTCGCCATGGGCGATGGAAGTGAAGCCGGCTTCGAATGCGCTCGGCGCCAGATACACACCGCCGTCGAGCATCAGGTGGAAGAAGCGCTTGAAGCGGTCGGCGTCGCTGGCCATCACGTCTTCGAAGGTGACGATGTCATCGGCGCCACTGAAATACAGGCCGAACATGCCGCCGGCCTGGGTGGTCACGAACGGAATGCCTGCCGCGTCGGCACGAACCTGCAAGCCGTCGAGCAGGCGGGTGGTGTAGTCGGTCAGTTCGGCGTGGAAGCCCGGGCGGCTGATCAGGCGCAGTGTGGTCAGGCCGGCGGCCATGGCCAGCGGGTTGCCCGACAAGGTGCCTGCCTGGTAGACCGGGCCCAGCGGCGCGATGCATTCCATGATCTTGCGCTTGCCGCCGAAGCAGCCCACCGGCATGCCGCCACCGATGATCTTGCCGAAGGTGCTCAGGTCCGGCGTGACGCCGTAATGGGCCTGGGCGCCGCCGAGGGCTACACGGAAACCGGTCATCACTTCATCGAAAATCAACACCACGCCATGCTGGTCGCAGAGGCTGCGCAGGCCTTCGAGGAAACCCGGTGCCGGCGGTACGCAGTTCATGTTGCCGGCCACTGGCTCGACAATGATGCACGCCACTTCCTGGCCGACTTCGCCGAGCATCTTCTCGACTTCTTCAAGGTCGTTGAACGGCAGGGTCAGGGTGTGTTTGGCGAACGCTGCCGGTACCCCGGCCGAGCTCGGCACGCCCTGGGTCAGTGCGCCGGAGCCGGCCTTGACCAGCAGGCTGTCGGAGTGGCCGTGGTAGCAGCCTTCGAACTTGATGATGCTGTCGCGACCGGTGAAGCCCCGCGCCAGGCGGATCGCGCTCATGGTCGCTTCGGTGCCGGAGCTGACCATGCGCACCATTTCCATCGACGGCACGATCGAGCAGACCAGGTCGGCCATCTCGGTTTCCATCGCGGTCGGAGCGCCGTAGGACAGGCCGTGTACCAGTTGCTTGCGCACCGCATCCAGCACGTCCGGATGGCTGTGGCCGAGGATCATCGGGCCCCAGGAACCGACGTAATCCACATAGCGTTTGTCGTCTTCGTCGGTGACGTACGCGCCTTCGGCGTGCTTGAAGAACAGCGGGGTGCCGCCGACGCTCTTGAACGCACGAACGGGCGAGTTCACGCCGCCGGGGATGTGTTTCTGGGCATCGGCAAACAGGGTTTCGGAACGGGACATGGTTGGGCTCTCGAAAACGGAAAAATGGACTATTTGATCTGCAGCAGCTCGTTGAAGGCGCGGGCGCGGCGCGTCACTTCAGTGGTGCTGTCGGCGCCGAACAGGCCGTGGACCACCGCCAGCAGGTCGACCCCGTGGGCCACTAGCGGGGCGGCGTTGTCCAGGGTGATGCCGCCAATGGCGCACACCGGAACATGCAGTTTGAGGTGCGCCTGTTCGAGCAGTTCAAGGTTTGCGCTGGGGGCGCCGGGCTTGGTGTTTGAGTTGAAGAAACGCCCGAACGCGACATAACTGGCGCCTTCGCTGGCGGCCTGTTCGGCCAGTGCCAGGCTGGCGTGGCAGGTGGCACCGACGATCGCCTTGTGCCCGAGCAGTGCCCGCACTGGCGCCAACGGGCCATCGGTCTGGCCCAGGTGCACACCGACGCCCAGGCGTGCGGCCAATTCTGCGTCGTCGTTGATGATCAACTGGGTCTTGTAGCGCTCGCACAGGTTGCGCAGTGCTTCGGCTTCCCGCAGGCGGCGGGCCTCGTCGCTGCTTTTATCACGGTATTGCAGCAGGGTGACGCCACCTTCCAGCGCCGCTTCCACATAAGCGAGGAACTTGCCGGCCAGCAATTGGCTATCGGTGATGGCGTAAAGGCCACGTAATTTCATTCCACAGGCCTCCGGTACTACGAGCAGAAATCCAGCGGCAGGCGACGCGGCACGAACTGGCCTTTGCCCAGTTGTTCGGCATCGCGCAAGGTGCGCCAGGTGTAATCCAGTGCCGTCTTGACGGCGCTGGCGAGCTGTTCGCCCTGGGCCAGCCGACCGGCCAGGGCACTGGCCAGGGTGCAGCCGGAACCGTGGTAACTGCCGGGCAGACGCTGGCAGGTAAAGGTTTCGCGCCCGCCGTCGCGGCTGTACAGGCGATTATGGACTTCATGTTCGTCGCCGTGACCACCGGTGATCAACAGGTGTTTGACGAAGGGCAGCAGTTTTTCCGCGCACTCGTCGGCGCTGCCCTCGGGCAGTTCGGCGAGGATGCGCGCTTCAGGCAGGTTGGGGGTGGCGATGATTGCCAGGGGCAGCAGGCGTTCGCGCATGGCGTAGCCGACCTCATCCTTGCCCAGGCGCCCGCCACCGCCGGCGCGCAGCACCGGGTCGCAGACCATGGGCAGGTGCGGGTGCGCCTGGAGCAGTTCGACCACCGTGTCGACCATTTCCAGTGAGCCAAGCATCCCCAGCTTGACCGCTGCCACCTGGGCGTCGTTGAGCACGGCATTGGCTTGTGCCAGCACCCACTCTCGGTCGAGCACTCGGAAATCGCTGACGTTGACGGTGTCTTGCACGGTCAATGCGGTAACGGCAGGGGCGGCATGACAACCCTGGGCAAGCAGGGCTTCGATATCTGCCTGCAAACCGGCGCCACCACTGGGGTCGTGGCCGGAGAGACAGAGGACAACGGGGCGAGAGCTGTAGATATTCATGGTGCGCGAGCTTACCACCAAACCTCTTTTATCGGTGGTCGGACTCAGAGGGTTTTATGCGCAGTCGCTTGCGGGTGGATGCTTTTTTGCCCCGTCATTTGCCGACCTGAACAACGCAACAGCTCTATCTCAATGCTTTGCTCTGAAACGCCCGTTCTAGAGCCTTTTGTAGGAAAAAATTCAATGGTGCAAATTGGCCATCAGCGGCTATGCTAGAGATGGATCCAACTCATAACAGGTAATGCCGGTTTTACGTCTACTCAGGGAATGGGGGGCTTCCTGACTCAACCGGACAGGCCGCGCTGGGGCTTAAATGCGCTATTTGCTGATGTTGTTGCTGTGCTTGTCCCCTTTGGCAAGTGCTCTCGAATTCGATGAATTCACCCAAAACCTGCCCTTGGGCCATGCCCTGCAGGTGTTCGAAGATGCGCGCGGCACGGCCACCATTGACGATGTCCTGGCTCAGGCTGCCGCTGGTGCTTTCAAGCCCCATGACCAAGCTACCCTGAACGCCGGTTACTCGCGATCAGCCTTCTGGTTGAAAATCGACCTGCACTACCGTCCTGCCAATCCGGACGCCCAGCGCACCTGGCTGCTGGAGCTGGCATACCCGCCGCTGGACCACCTCGACTTGTATTTGCCCGATGCGGCGGGGGGCTATCGCCTGGTTCGCCAGACCGGTGATGCGTTGCCGTTCGCCAGCCGCGAGATCCGCCAGAACAACTACCTGTTCAGCCTGGCTTTCAAGCCCGAACAACAGCAGACCCTCTACCTGCGCCTGCAAAGCCAGGGTTCGATCCAGGCGCCGCTGACGCTGTGGTCGAGCACCGCGTATCTCGAACAACAGCCCGTGCGCTTGTATGTGCTGGGGATCATCTATGGCGTGCTGCTGGGGATGCTGGTCTACAACCTGTTCATCTACCTGAGCGTGCGCGATACCAGCTACCTCTATTACATCTTCTACATTGCCTCGTTCGGCCTCTACCAGTTGTCGGTCAACGGCGCCGCCGTGGAGTACTTCTGGCCGGACAACCCCTGGTGGGCCAACGCCGCGACGCCGTTCTTCATCGGCTGCGCGGGCCTGTTTGGCAGCCAGTTCGCCCGCAGTTTCCTGCAAACGGCCCAGCATAGCCGTTGGCTGGACCGCTTGCTGCTGGCGCTGATCGCCTACAGCGCCGGGGTGGTCGGCCTGTCGCTGATGACCAGTTATGCCCTAGCGCTGCGCCTGGCGACGGTGTTGGCGCTGCTGTTCACGGTGGCGATCTTTGCCGCCGGGCTGTTTGCCTGGTGGCGTGGCCTGCGGGTGGCGCGTTATTTCATCATTGCCTGGTCGGCGTTTCTGCTGGGGGGCATCGTCAATACGTTGATGGTGCTTGGTTACCTGCCGAACGTCTTCCTGACCATGTACGCCAGCCAGATCGGCTCGGCCATCGAAGTGGCGCTGTTGTCCCTGGCCCTGGCCGACCGCATCAATGCCATGCGCGAACAGCAGGCCCAGACCCTGTTGGACGCCGGACAGAAACTCGAAGTGCTCAACCAGCAACTGGCCCACGGCAACAAGCTCAAGGATGAATTCCTCGCCACCCTGACCCACGAACTGCGCACGCCGATGAATGGCGTGATCGGTTCCCTTGAGCTGATGGAAACCGTCGAGATGGACGAGGAACTGACCCAGTATCAACAGACCGCCGCCGGTTCGGCGCGGGACATGATGCGCATGGTCAATGGCATGCTCACCCTGACCGAGTTGCAGGCCGGCAAGCTCAAGGTTTATCCGGCACCGTTCAGCCTGCGTGGGGTGGTCGATGCGCTGCAGGTGCAGTTCGGCGCCAATGCCGCGGCCAAGGGCCTGGACTTCAAGGTCGACGTGGCCCCGGGTTTGGCGGACCGGTTGCTCGGCGACAGCGGCAAACTGGCCCAGAGTCTGGAATGCCTGCTGGACAACGCCATCAAGTTCACCCGGGTTGGCGGCCTGGCCCTGCGAGTCAACGGCAGGCCGACGGCGCTTGATCGGCTGGTGCTGTCCTTTGCCGTCATCGACACCGGAATCGGTTTTACCGACCTGGGGGAAGCGACCTTGTACCAGCGCTTCTTCCAACTCGACGGCTCGATGACCCGCGAATACGGCGGCCTCGGCGTGGGGCTGGCTATCTGTCGGCAACTGGTGGAACTGCTGGGCGGACGCCTGACCCACACCTCCGAGCCCGGTCGCGGCAGCCGTTTCCAGTTGGACGTGGAGTTTGACGTGGCCTTGCCAGCGGCGGTCCCGACGCCGTTTTCCTTCGGTGGCCGCCAGGGTTCGCGCCAGCCGCAGGATTGCACGGTGCTACTGGCCGATGACAACAGCATCGATCAGTTGGTCATGCGCGGCATGTTGCTCAAGCTCGGTTATCGGGTGCGCACCGCCGACAGTGGCCGCGCCGCGCTGGATCTGCTGCACGGCGAGCGCTTTGATGCGGTGCTGCTCGATTGCCAGTTGCCGCCGCTGGACGGCGTGTCGCTCTGCTGCCAGATCCACACCTTGTCCGGCTGCGAGGAACTGCCGGTGCTGGTGGTCAGCCCGAACGTGGGGCGCGAGTGCTGTCCTGCGGGCGCGCCGGTCGATTACTTGAACAAGCCAGTGAAGTTCGAGGCGCTACAGGCGATGCTCCAGCGCCGGGTGCTTTGCCCAAGACAGGGTGAAAGCGCCGACATTTAGGCGCATATGACACTTTGTTCGGCCTGGAGGCGGTGCTTAACTGAATCCCTGGCCGATCGAGGAGCCCTGTCATGAACCTGCACCAGTTCGCTGAAACCCACGACGTCACCAATCAGCCGCCGTCCCTGGATGGCGCCAACCTGTACCGCATCGACCTGCCGCTGCAGCAGTGGTCGCAGCGCTTTGGGGCGGGCTGGGCACAGGCGCGGATCGATGCGTATGGGGCGCTGGCCGGCGGGCCGTTGATGGAAGCGGGCTTCCTGGCCAACCAGAACAAACCGGTGTTCTCCAGCCATGACCGTTACGGCCATCGCATCGACCTGGTGGAATTCCATCCGGCTTATCACCAGTTGATGCGCACTGCCGTCGAGCACGGCCTGCCCAGTTTGCCCTGGGCGCACCCGCAACCCGGCGCGCATGTCGCCCGGGCGTCGATGACCTATTTGCATAGTCAGGCCGAAGCCGGCACCGGCTGCCCCCTGACCATGACCTTCGCCAGTGTGCCGGCGCTGCGCTTGCAGCCGGACCTGGCCGAGCACTGGGTGCCCAAGGTGCTGGCCACCGAGTACGACCCGCGCAACGTCGGCATGGCCCACAAGGCCGGCGTGACCCTGGGCATGGCGATGACCGAAAAACAGGGCGGCACCGATGTGCGGGCCAACACCACCAAGGCCTATCCGGTGGGCGCCAGCGGCCCGGGCCAGGCCTATGAGCTGGTTGGGCACAAATGGTTCTGTTCGGCGCCGATGTGCGATGCCTTCCTCACCTTGGCCCAGACCGACAAGGGGCTGACCTGTTTCCTGTTGCCGCGCCATCGCCCCGACGACACCCGCAATCAGTTCTACATCCAGCGGCTGAAGAACAAGCTGGGCAACTGTTCCAACGCCTCCAGCGAAGTCGAGTTCCGTGGCGCACTGGCCTGGATGGTCGGTGAAGAAGGGCGGGGCGTGCCGACGATCATCGAGATGGTCGCCATGACCCGTTTCGATTGCATGGTCGGCTCCAGCGCCCTGATGCGCCAGGCGCTGACCCAGGCCAGCCATCACTGCGCGCACCGCAAGGTCGGTGGCAAGTTGTTGAGTGAACAGCCGCTGATGCAAAACGTCCTGGCTGACCTGGCGCTGGAAAGCGAGTCCGCACTGGCCTTGAGCCTGCGCATGGGCCGGGCGCTGGACCACTTGAATGACGAGCATGAGGCCAAGTTCGCCCGGTTGGTGACGGCAGTGGGCAAGTACTGGATCTGCAAGCGCGCCCCCGCGATGATCAATGAAGCCGCCGAATGCATGGGCGGTGCCGGCTACGTCGAAGACAGCATCCTGCCGCGCCTGTACCGCGAAGCGCCGGTCAATTCGACGTGGGAAGGCTCCGGCAACGTGCAATGCCTGGATGTGCTGCGCGCCTTGTCCAAGGAGCCCGGCATGCTGGAGGTATTGTTCCGCGAACTGGGCGATGGCCACGGCGACAAGCGCCTGGCTGGTCACATCCACCAATTGCACGCCGCGTTCAAGGATACCGACGACATCCAGTACCGCGCCCGGCAATTGACCGAAGACATCGCCGTTGGCCTGCAGGCCAAGCTGTTGCTCGAAGCCGGGAACAGTGAGGTCAGCGATGCCTTCATCGCCAGTCGCCTGGGTTCGGCCGGCCGGGTGTACGGTGCCTTGCCTCGGGGCTTGAATGTCGAGGCGATCGTGACGCGCTCCACCCCACACGGCTTTTAGACACGACACGTACCCTGTGGGAGCGAGCCTGCTCGCGAAGGCATCGGTACATCCAACATTTGTGCTGCCTGGCACACCGCTATCGCGAGCAAGCCCAGCTCCCACAGAGCATTCCGGAGTCCATGTGGGAGCAAGGCTTGCCCGCGATGACGGAGGTACATCCAGCATCTGTGGTGCCTGATACACCGCTATCGCGAGCAAGCTCAGCTCCCACAGAACATCCCAGAGTCCATGTGGGAGCAAGGCTTGCCCGCGATGACGGAGGTACATCCAGCATCTGTGGTGACTGATACACCGCTATCGCGAGCAAGCTCAGCTCCCACAGAACATCCCAGAGTTCATGTGGGAGCAAGGCTTGCCCGCGATGACGGAGGTACATCCAGCATCTGTGGTGACTGATACACCGCTATCGCGAGCAAGCTCAGCTCCCACAGAACATCCCAGAGTCCATGTGGGAGCAAGGCTTGCCCGCGATGACGGAGGTACATCCAGCATCTGTGGTGCCTGATACACCGCTATCGCGAGCAAGCTCAGCTCCCACAGAACATCCCAGAGTTCATGTGGGAGCAAGGCTTGCCCGCGATGACGGAGGTACATCCAGCATCTGTGGTGACTGATACACCGCTATCGCGAGCAAGCTCAGCTCCCACAGAGCATCCCAGAGTCCATGTGGGAGCAAGGCTTGCCCGCGATGACGGAGGTACATCCAGCATCTGTGGTGCCTGATACACCGCTATCGCGAGCAAGCTCAGCTCCCACAGAACATCCCAGAGTCCATGTGGGAGCAAGGCTTGCCCGCGATGACGGAGGTACATCCAGCATCTGTGGTGCCTGATACACCGCTATCGCGAGCAAGCTCGCTCCCGCAGGGAATCGATCGAGTCCACTACGCCACTGTTCCCGTCGGGCGGCGATGCAGGCAAGATGAAGGCCTGCAAGTCAGAACACAGGAAGCTGATCGTGACCGAAGCGTTTATTGTCGTTCAAACCGCCGAACAAGCCGTGGATCGTCTGGCGGCCCTGCACGAGCGTGCGACCACCGCGTTGAACCAGGCGCTGATGCGTTATCTCAAGGACCGCGTCGAGCCGGATGCCGAACAGCGTGCGTTGTTTCGCTATCCGGCCTTGCGGCTGACCTATCACTGCCACGGCGAAGTCCCGCAAACCACGCGAGCCTATGCCAAGGTCCAGTTGCCCGGCACCTACAGCGTCACCGTCACCCATCCCGCCGCCTTCCGTAAGTACCTGCTGGAACAGCTGGTCCCGCTGATGCACGACTTTACCGTCACCGTGGAAGTGGGCGTCAGCGAGCAGAACATTCCGTACCCGTACGTGGTGGAGCAGGGCGACGAACTGGCCGGCTCCGGCGTGACCGCCGCCGTGCTGGCGCGGGTTTTCCCCAGCACCGACCTGTCGGCGGCCACCGATGGCATTGCCGATGGCCTCTATGACTGGGAAAACACCGACCCACTGCCCTTGGCGCTGTTCGACGCCGCGCGGGTGGATTTTTCCCTGCGCCGGCTGGTGCACTACACCGGCAGCGACTGGCGCCATGTGCAGCCGTGGATCCTGTTGACCAACTATCACCGCTATGTCGACCAGTTCATCGTCCATGGCCTGGAGCAACTGCGCAGCGACCCGCGCTTTGTGCGCATGGTCTTGCCGGGCAACGTGATCATCGACAAGAACATGGAGCACAGCGAAGCATCGGCCATCGCCGCCGGTGTGGTCTGGCACCGCTACCAGATGCCGGCCTATCACCTGCAGACCAATGATGGCCATGGCGTGACCCTGGTGAACATCGGCGTTGGCCCTTCCAACGCCAAGAACATCACCGACCACCTGGCCGTGCTGCGCCCGCATTGCTGGCTGATGATCGGCCACTGCGGCGGGCTGCGGCAGTCCCAGACCATCGGTGACTACGTGCTGGCCCACGCCTACATGCGCCGCGATGGCATTCTCGATCGGGTGGTGCCGCCGAACATTCCGATTCCGGCCCTGGCCGAAGTGCAGATGGCGCTTCAACAGGCCGCGGCGAACATCACCGGCGAAAAGGGCGACGAGCTGAAAAAACGCCTGCGCACCGGTACCGTGCTGACTTATGACGACCGCAACTGGGAACTGCGCTGGGCCCAGGAGCGTCCGCTGATCAACCTGTCCCGCGCGGTGGCGGTGGACATGGAAAGCGGCACCATCGCCGCCCAGGGTTATCGCCTGCGGGTGCCTTACGGCACGTTGCTTTGTGTCTCGGACAAACCGTTGCACAGCGAAATCAAGCTGCCGGGCTCGGCCAACGCGTTCTATGAGCGAGCGGTCAACCAGCACCTGAAGATCGGCATCGAGGCGTTGGACCTGTTGCGCACCGAACTCAACTCGTTGCATTCGCGCAAGCTGCGCAGCTTCGACGAGCCGCCGTTCCGCTGATGCCCCGTTGAAGGGGGTGGTGGTTATTTAACGGTCGGGCCACTAGCATGGTGGGCCCGAACGTTAAATGTTGTATTCGCCATGCCCCGTCCTCCACGCCCTGCTTCCCGTCGCCCTGGCGCGAAGCTTCCAGCCTCCGCCCCGCGCCGTATGGCCAAGGCCCCGCCGGCCGAGCCGAAGCTGATCCTGTTCAATAAACCCTTCGATGTACTGACGCAATTCAGTGACGGTGAGGGGCGGGCGACGCTCAAGGATTTTATCGACGTACCGGGCATCTACCCGGCCGGACGACTGGACCGCGACAGCGAAGGCTTGCTGTTGCTGACCAACGATGGGCAGTTGCAGGCGCGGATTGCCGACCCCAAGCACAAGCTGGCCAAGACCTATTGGGTACAGGTGGAGGGCGAGCCGAGTGCCGAACAGTTGCAGCGATTGCGCGATGGGGTGGAGTTGAACGACGGCATGACCCTGCCGGCCGAGGCGCGCTCATTGGATGAGCCGCAATTGTGGCCGCGCAACCCGCCGGTACGTTTTCGTAAAAGCGTGCCCACAAGCTGGGTGGAGCTGGTGATACGCGAGGGGCGCAATCGCCAGGTACGACGCATGACCGCCGCCGTGGGTTTGCCGACATTGCGCCTGGTGCGGGTCAGGATCGGCGACTGGACGATCGAAGGGCTCGATCAGGGCCAGTGGAAGGAAGTGCCAGCGCGCTTATAACGCTCCGGACTCGATCAGGCCGATCACCACGCTCTTGATGACGAACGCGGCCACACCGAGGCCCAGCACGAAAAACAGGATGAACGAGCCGAAACGTCCGGCCTTGGACTTCTTCGCCAAGTCCCAGACGATGAAACCCATGAAAATGATCAGGATGCTGACCAGGCCGGTCATCATCCACTCTTCGAAAACAGCAGGATCCATCAGGACACTCCGGCGTGGGCGGGGTTGAAAAGGCGCGGCGAGTATAAGGCATGGGGCGCGGGCGCGGGATTGGCCTGCGGCGGTGTGTCGCAGCTATTCATCGGCTGGGCTGACGCCATCGCGAGCAGGCTCGCTCCCACAGTGGATCTGTGTCAGGGCGCAATTCCTTGTGGGAGCGAGCTTGCTCGCGATGGGGGTTTCAGTTACGCAGGTGAGTCAACGGCAGTTCGGTGCTGTTGAGTACCTGGTTCAGCACAAAACTCGAACGCACGCTGGTGACGCCATCGATCCGGGTCAGGTGCCCCAGCAGCAGTTTCTGGTAGTGGTCCATGTCCGGCACCACCACCTTGAGCTGGTAGTCCGCGTCCATCCCGGTCACCAGGCTGCACTCCAGTACTTGCGGCAAGTTACGGATGGCGGCTTCGAAGTTCTCGAAACGCTCGGGGGTGTGGCGGTCCATGCCGATCAGCACATAAGCCGTCAGGCTCAGGCCCAGCAGCTTGCGGTCGAGCAGGGCGACCTGGCGGGTGATGTAGCCGTCATCCTCCAACTGCTTGACCCGTCGCGAGCAGGGGGAGGGCGACAGGCCGATGCGTTCGGCCAGTTCCTGGTTGGAGATGCGCGCGTCGCGCTGCAATTCCGCCAGAATGCTCAGGTCGTAACGGTCGAGTTTGCTCATCGGTCGGGCCTTTATCTTGATAATTGCGGCAGATTATCTATCCGAGGTTAAAAATTGCGCAAGTTGTGTTTATTTCCGCAATCTTCGCAATCATCTGTCGGCACCTCAGGTTTACTCTTATCACCAAGATCACTGCTCGGACAAACAGTCCAGTGCAGCCCGCCCAATCAGGCCGGCTGCGGTCGCAGTACCCACCGGTACTGGCAGACCCCCGAGCTGCACACTGTCCAGAAGACGGCGTGAGGTGAGCCGACGTCATAAGCGTCGAGCACGGACGAAATTCTCAAGGGGAGGCCGACGGGCCTCCCTTTTTTAATGCCTGCGAAATAAACCCCGTGGCTGATAACCTATCGCAGAACCGGCCTGGGCTTTTCCAGTCTTACTATCAGGCCCTGAACCGTTGTGAGGAATTTCATGAAGTCGCGCATCTGGCGTTTGGCAGGTGTTGGTCTGTTGTGGGCAAGTGTCAGTGCGCAGGGAATGGCCGACGATCAGCAAAACCGTGGCGGCCCCGACGGCGGTCGTGGTCAGGACGGACGCGGCGGCAACGGCCAGGGTTACTCGGGCCAGCCGCGGCCGCAGAGCAACGAAATCATTCGGGGCGACAACAGTCGTCAGTTCGAGGTCAAGCCACAGCCGCAATACCAGGGCGGCCAGCGCTATGATCGTGGCCCCCAAGACCCCAACGACCATGGTCGTCCGCAGCCGCAACCCGGCAACAACCTGCCGATCCAGGGCCGGCCCGACAGCGTGACCCAGACCCGCGAACCGCAACCAGGGTATTACCGCGATGTCCCGCGTCGCAACGACGGTTATCCAAACGGCGGGCCACGCCCAAGCCACGACAATCGTCCCGAGCAGCATTGGCCCGGTCGACCGGACGGCCATGGCAACGGCTGGGGCCGGGGCCGCAGTATCGCCCGGGTTACGTGATCGACCGTTTCCCGGATCGCAACTACCGCGTGCCCTATCGCGGCCAGGATTATTTCTACTCGGGCGGCTACTGGTATCGCCCTCAAGGGCCGCGTTACATCGTGGTCGAGCCACCGCGGGGCATCCGTACCCGTTACCTGCCCGATTACGCCAGGGAAGTGTGGATCGGCAGCTCGCTGTTCTTTCTCGCTGCCGGCGCCTATTACATCTATGAAGCCAGCACCCAGGACTACGTCGTGGTCGAGCCGCCCGTGGCCAACCCGCAGCCTCAACCGCAAGGCAACAGCTTTGACGTGGTGGCCTACCCGGCTAACGGCCAGTCGCCCGAGCAGGTCAACCAGGATGGCTACGACTGCTATCGCTGGGCGGTGCAGCAGAGCGGTTTCGACCCGCGCAATTACAGTTACCCACCGGCACCGGAAGTGGTGCAGACCTATCGCCAGGCCCAGGGCAGTTGCTTGAGCAGTCGTGGATATCAGGTGACGTACTGAGATGCGGTAAAGATCGTGCGGACGCTGCTTCTTGTGGCGAGGGGATTTAGCGAAACGTCGCACCGCCCCGCTGGACTCTGTAGGAGCTGGCGAAGCCTGCGATCTTTTGATCTTGCTCTTTCGCTTTCGATTCAATAGCCAGGGACAAGATCGCAGCCTCGTTGCACTCGACAGCTCCTACAGGGCTCCTCGCCACAGGTTTTGTGTTCGAACCTCGGGGGTATCAGGCGCTGGCGCGCTGCACCACTTCCGACGGATCGGCATGCACCAGCACTTCGGCCTTCGGATAAGCATGATGGATCGCATCGGCGGCCTGGTCGCTGATGCCGTGGGCCACTGACAGGGTCAGTTCCCCCGGCAACTCCAGGTGCAGTTGCACGAACCAGTGGTTGCCGGAGATCCGCGTACGCAGGTCATGGGCACCGAGCACGCCGGGCACGGCGCAGGCCAGTTCCAGCATGTGCTGGCTGACGTCGGGCGGCAGTTCCTGATCCATCAGCACGGCGAAGCTTTCCCGGGCGATCTGGACGGCGCTCCACAGAATGTAAATGGCGATCCCCAGGCCGAACCAGGCGTCGAGTTGATACCAGCCAAACCCGGCCAGCACCAGCGCCACCAGGATGCTGCCGTTGAGCAACAGGTCGGAGCGATAGTGCAGCGAGTCGGCGCGCACGGCGTTGGAGCCAGTGGCGCGGATGACCCGATGCTGCAACGCCAGCAGCGCCAGGGTCAGCCCCAGGGAAAACACGATCACGCCGACGCTCAGCCAGGGGGCATCGACCGGCACCGGGTTTTTCAGCCGCTCGAAAGCCTGCAAGGCAATCAATACCGCACTGCCGCCGATAAACAGCGCCTGGGCCATGCCGGCCAGGGATTCGGCCTTGCCATGACCGTAGCGATGATCATCGTCGGCGGGGCGCAGCGCGTAATGCACCGCCAGCAGATTGAGCAGCGAGGTGACGCCGTCCAGTGCCGAGTCGGTCAGGCCGGCAAGCATGCTCACCGAGCCACTCAGCCACCAGGCCAGGGCCTTGGCGACGACCAGGGTAAGCGCCACGGCCACTGACGCCCGGGTGGCCAGGCGCAGCAGACGGGCGTGTTCGATGCTGGTGGTCATGGTGCGGTCGTTCCTTGAGCGGCGCCTGTCATGCGGAAGGTTTGAGGCCGAGGGCGGCCAGTTGTTGCGCGCTGCCCTTGTGCTGGATCAGCCGAGGATCGTCCAGCGGGAAGCTGCGGCCCAGTTCGCGTTCCAGGATCGCCTGCAACACGTGGTTATTGACGGTGCCGTCGGGGTTGATGGCTGGCTTGAGTTTCTCTGGTTCGATCTGGACGCTTTTGCCCGGCTCGAAGTAAATGGCACCGGTGGCAAAGTCCACGGCGAACGCGATCAGGCCGGGGATGATGTAGAACAGCAGGCCGACGGCGTCGAGCGCGGCAATCGCCGGGTCGATCTTGCCATCGATCTGGCCGCGACGGTCCGGGTAGAAGATCGAGCCACAGGCGCTGATTTGAGTCAGCAAGGAGGCGACCAGGACGCCACCGATCACGCGAAAGGGAATACGCATAG
Source organism: Pseudomonas sp. St386 (assembly GCF_018325865.1). Taxonomy (NCBI): domain Bacteria; kingdom Pseudomonadati; phylum Pseudomonadota; class Gammaproteobacteria; order Pseudomonadales; family Pseudomonadaceae; genus Pseudomonas; species Pseudomonas sp. St386. The sequence continues at coordinate 5,957,785 of NZ_AP021900.1, read as the reverse complement.
CAATCTCCTGAACAGGTAAAGGCGTTGCTGGTTGGAGTCCAGACCACGCTAAACAGTTCGCCGTTATACTCGGCCCTCTGTTTTGGAGCCAGCATGATTTCTTTGCCGATTGATGAAGTTTTACCCGCCCTGCGTCAAGCCTTGGCATCGCGCCACGAAGCCGTGCTCGAAGCGCCGCCCGGTGCCGGTAAAACCACCCGTGTTCCCCTGGCCTTGTTGCACGAGCCCTGGCTGGCCGGGCAGACCATCCTGATGCTCGAACCCCGGCGCCTGGCGGCACGGGCGGCGGCCGAGCGGCTGGCCAGTGAACTGGGGGAAAAGGTCGGTGAAACCGTCGGCTACCGGATTCGCCTCGACAGCAAGGTCGGCCCCAAGACCCGCATTGAAGTGGTCACCGAAGGCATCCTCACCCGGCGCTTGCAGGACGACCCGGCGCTGGAAGGCGTGGGGTTGCTGATTTTCGATGAATTCCATGAACGCAGTCTCGACGCCGACTTGGCCCTGGCCCTGAGTCTCAACGGTCGGGAGCTGTTTCGCGAAGACCAGCCACTGAAGATCCTGCTGATGTCCGCCACCCTGGAAGGTGAGCGCCTGGCCGGGTTGCTGGACAACGCGCCGATCCTGCGCAGCGAAGGCCGCATGTTCCCGGTGACGGTGCGTTGGGGCCGGCCGTTCCAGCCCGGCGAGTTCATCGAGCCGCGGTTGGTGCAGACCGTATTGGATGCACTGGGGGATGAAACCGGCAGCGTCTTGGTGTTCTTGCCCGGGCAGGCCGAGATCCGCCGGGTCCATCAGCAACTGGCCGAGGCCTTGGGCGAGGGTGGCAATGTGTTGCTCTGTCCATTGCACGGCGAACTGGACCTCGCCGCCCAGCGCGCCGCCATCGACCCCGCGCCACTCGGCCAGCGCAAAGTGGTGCTGGCCACCAACATCGCTGAAACCAGCCTGACCATCAATGGCGTGCGGGTGGTGATCGACGCCGGTCTGGCCCGGGTGCCGCGTTTCGACCCGGGCAGCGGCATGACCCGACTCGACACCCAGCGCATTTCCCGAGCCAGCGCTACCCAGCGGGCTGGTCGGGCCGGGCGTCTGGAGCCTGGTGTCTGCTATCGATTGTGGTCCGAAGACCAGCATGAACAATTGGCCGCCTACGGCAGCGCGGAGATTCTGTCGGCGGACCTGGCTGGATTGGCCCTGCAGTTGGGACGCTGGGGCGTGACGCCGCAGCAATTGGTCTGGCTCGACATTCCGCCCACCGCTGCGTATGCCCAGGCCCAGGACCTGCTGCAACGCCTGGGCGCGTTGGAAGGCGAGCAACTGACTCGCCATGGTCAGGCCATGGCCGAGCTGCCGGCCCACCCGCGTATCGCTCATTTGCTGTTGCGCGGTCAGGCGCTGGGGCTGGCGGACATGGCCTGCAACGTCGCCGCACTGTTGGGCGAGCGCGATATTCTGCGTGGCGCCGGCGCGGATCTGCACAGTCGCCTGGCCTTGCTGTCCGGCGAAGAACGCGCAGCGCGCGGCGCCCAGGGCGGGGTGCAGCGGGCGCGACAACTGGCCCGGCAATATCGCGGTTACCTGCGAGGTAAAGCCGAAGAAGCCGTGGCCGATCCCGATCATCCGCGCTGGCTTGGTGCGTTGCTGGCGCTGGCCTACCCGGACCGCGTCGCCCAGCAACGCCGGCCCGGCGGCGCCGAATATCGTTTGGCCAACGGCCGTGCGGCGCTGTTTGCCGAGGCTGACAGCCTGATGAAACAAGCGTGGCTGGTGATCGCCGACCTGGGCAGCCGTCAGGGCCAGCGCGAAGAGCGGATCTACCTGGCGACGGATTTCGACCCGGCGCTGTTCGATTCGGTATTGGCCGAACAAGTCCGTGTTGTGGATCAACTGGATTGGGACGAGCGCGAAGGCGTGCTGCGCGCCGAGCGCCAGCGCAAGGTTGGCGAACTGGTGCTCAGCCGTGAACCGCTGACCGGCCTGGATGAGTCGGCCCGTAGCCAGGCCCTGGTGAACCTGGTGCGGCGCAAGGGCCTGGAGTTATTGCCCTGGACCCCGGAACTGCGGCAATGGCAGGCGCGGGTGGCGCTGCTGCGTCGCCTGGACCTGGACGCCAAGGGCGAGAGCGAATGGCCGGATGTCAGCGATGGCGCATTGCTGGGCAGCCTAGAGCATTGGTTGATGCCGTATCTGGGCCGAGTCTCGCGCCTCAGCCATTTTGCCAACCTGGATTTGTCGAGCATCGTTCACAACCTGTTGCCCTGGCCCCTGCCGCAACGCTTGGATGAATTGGCGCCGCACCATTTGAGCGTGCCCTCGGGGTCGTCGATCCGCCTGGACTACAGCGAGCATCCGCCGATCCTGGCGGTGCGCTTGCAGGAGCTCTTCGGCCTGGCCGACACCCCGCGCATCGCTGGCGGGCGCCAGGTGGTCAAGTTGCACCTGCTGTCACCGGCGCGCCGGCCGGTGCAGGTCACCCAGGATCTGGCGAACTTCTGGCGCAGCACCTACGCCGAGGTGAAGAAGGACCTCAAGGGGCGCTATCCCAAGCATTACTGGCCGGACGATCCGCTGGTGGCGGAGGCGACGGCGCGGGTCAAGCCGCGTAAGTGAGCTGAGGATATTCAGGATATGAAATACAAACTCTGTGGGAGCCGAGCTTGCTCGCGATAGCGGTGTGTCAGTCAATGACCGTGCTGCTGATCCACCGCAATCGCGAGCAAGCTCGGCTCCCACAAAGGGCTAAGGCGCTGCCGGCAACAGGAACCGCGCAATCACCGGCAAGTGATCGGAGATACGCAAGGTGTCGTCCTGCCTTACCTGGGCTTCGACCCGTTTGAGGCGCGGACTGTAGAAGAGGTAGTCGACGGTGCGGTCGGGGCCGTTGAGGCCGGGGTCGTTCGGGTAGTGGGTCAGCCAGTGTTCGCGGTCGATACCGCTGGCCTCGTTGTTGGTGGGGATCATCGGGTATTTGTCCCACAGCAGGTGCAGAGGGCTGTCGGCGGAGTAGGGCGTGCGTTGCTCGGTCGGCAGGCGTCGGTACTGGCCCAGGGGCAGCAGGTTGAAGTCGCCGCCGATCAGCCAGGGTGTGCCAGCGGATTCGAATTTATCCAGGGCCTTGGCCACGGCGGTGATTTGTCTGGGCAGGGTTTCGTCCGGCTCGGTGGCCCGTTCCAGGTGGGTGTTGAGCACTGCCAGTTGACCGCCGCCGCTCAGCGGCAGATAGCTCACCAACAAGGCATTTTTCGGCTGGAACTGACGGCTGATGATGTTGGTGTCGGCCACCGGCAGTTGTACCCGTTCGGCATGGTCGATGCGGTAGCGACTCAGGGTCGCCAGTTGCCGGCCGACGCTGCCGAAGATGTGCGGATCGGGGACGAAATCGGCCTTCCAGTCGAAGGCACTGGTGCCGCACGGATAGAGGTCGGCCAGCCGCTCCTGCAACAGCTTGAGCTGGTCCTGGTAATCGCTGGCCTTGGCGCCCTTGTCCAGTTCCTGGAGCAGCACGACGTCTGGTTGCTCGTCGCGGATGACCCGTGCCACTTCGTCGAGGCTGAAGGCCATGTCTTCCAGGGTCGGGCTTTCATCGTTGCCCTGGGCCAGGTCGTGCCAGAACACGTAGCGTTTGCCGGCGAGGAACTGGACGTTCCAGGTCATCACCTTCAAGGCCTGGCCGGGCGCCAGCGGTGCTGCGTTGGCGGTGCAACTGACCGGCAAGGTTTCCCGGGGCTGTGGCCGCCAGGTCAGGCCGTAGATCGACAGGGCGGCCAGGCTGAGGATCAACAGCAGGCCCAGCAAGGTGTAGCGCAGTAGACGGGTCATGGCTCGGCTTATGGGCGAAACGCGAAAGTGATCCCGAGCATAACCGAGAGCGGTTCTCAAGCCCAAGCCCAGGGCCTTCGCAGTGTGCGATCAGCGGTTGTCAGGCTTGGCTTCGATCAACATGAACATGCGGAACAGCACCACGCTGGTGAACAGCTGCAAGAAGCTGTGGACGCTGTCGATCAGCAGGCTGAGCACAGGGTTCTGAGGCGGTGGATACACCGAGACGCTGACGCCCTTGAGCAGCCACAGCGGGCCCATCACACAGAGAATACACAGCAGGACCCGCCAGAAGTTGCCGCGGGACATGTTCAGGCTTTCCTTCATCGCCGCCAGGGGTGTCAGGCCCCTGAGGACCAACAGGTATTCACTGAAGGCCAGGGTCACCATCAGCCACAGGCCCGGCAGGAAGTACAACGACAGCCCCACCAGGATCAACAGCGTGTTGAGGGCCGTCAGCAAGGCAAAGCGTGGCCACAGGGTGAGGGCCGTTGCGAGCAGGTCACGGGTGCGTGGTGCTTCACCGCGGCTGCGGGCGTCGAGAAACAGGATCAACGCGGCGGTGTACAACGGGTACACCAAGAGCCCGACGATCACGCTGTAGCCGGGGAAACCCTCGGGGCCGACGGCGCTGTCCACGCCTTGCTGCAGCAAGGCCTCGAGTATGACCAGCGGCAGGCACAGCTGGGCGATCCGGCCCAGATGGCGCTTGAAGAAATACAAAGAGTCGCGCAGCACGTCAAACGGATTCATGAGTCGGTATCGCAGTTCAAAAGCGGTCCGACACTTTAACCGATCAAGCGCCCGCACAAGCAAACGTAAACATCAGGTAAAGACCATTGAAACCTTTGCGGCGAGCCCCATTACTGGTGGGCACCGGTCTTCTGGACCGGAATGGTTTCTACCCGGCAATCTAATGAGGTCGCCATGAACAGCGAAGAACAAACCCTGATCGATGGACTGTTTTCACGGCTGCAACAGGCCGAAAAGGATTCAGCCCCGCGCGACGTCCAGGCCGAGGCGCGGATCAAGGAACACCTGGCCAGCCAGCCAGCGGCGGGCTATTTCATGGCCCAGGCGATTCTGGTGCAGGAGGCCGCGATCAAGCGCCTCGATGAACAGAACAAGCAACTCGCCCAGCAGGTCGAGCAATTGCAGGCCGAGCTGCAACGGGCCCGTTCCCAGCCATCGGCACCCAGCGGTGGCGGAGGCTTTCTGTCGAGCATTTTTGGTGGCAGCGCCCGGGATTCACGCCCGGCAAGCACACCGACGTCCAGTGGGGGAGGCTGGCGCGAACCGGCACAGCCGTCCTTCAATGCCCAGCCCCAGCCCCAACAGAGCTTCGGCGCGCCGCCCGGCAATTATGGCGCACCGCAACAGCAGGCCCCGGCTGCGGGCAGCTTCCTCGGCGGCGCCCTGAAAACCGCGGCAGGCGTGGCCGGCGGTGTGATGCTGGCCCAAGGCATCAGCAGCCTGTTCCACAGTAACCAGCAACCCCAGGAAATCGTCGAGGTCATCAAGGAGGAGCCGGCTCAACCGGTCAACGACACCGCCAACAGCGGCGACAACGGTTGGGGCGATGACCAACGGGTGGCCGATAACGACGGCTATGGTAATGACCCGGGCGGTTTCAGCGACGCGGACTACAGCGACGATTCATCTTCCTTCGGCGACGACGACTCCTTCGTCTGACCTGCCATTCGTCCGGGGCGCACAGGCGCCTCGGGGCGATTATTCGCGGAACAATCCTTCGGGCTGGCATACTGGGCGACTTTTCGGCCCAGGTGGTCTGCGTGCGTGTGCATCCAAGAGGAAACGCGGTGAAAAAAATTGCAGTGTTCGCCGATGTCCAGAACCTCTACTACACCGTGCGCCAAGCCTACGGTTGCCATTTCAACTATGCCGCGCTGTGGGCTGATGTCAGCAAGCAGGGGCAGATCGTCGAGGCCTATGCCTACGCGATCGATCGCGGTGACAGCAAGCAGCAGCAATTCCAGCAGATCCTGCGCAACCTGGGCTTTATCGTGAAGCTCAAGCCCTACATCCAGCGCAGCGACGGCTCGGCCAAGGGCGACTGGGACGTGGGCATCACGCTGGACATCATGGACGCCGCCGACCACGTCGACGAAGTGGTGCTGGCCTCCGGCGACGGCGATTTCGACATGCTGCTCGAACGCATCATCCAAAAACACGGCGTACAGGCCGTGGCCTATGGTGTGCCGGGGTTGACCGCCAACTCGCTGATCCGCGCTGCCAGCCGCTACGTGCCCATCGAAGGCGCGTTGTTGCTCAAGAATTGATTTTCACGGAGTTCAAAAGGTTTGGAACGCATCGCAGTCATCGACTTTGAAACCACCGGGATCACCCCGAGCAGCAGTTGCCGGGCTACTGAAATCGCGGTGGTGATGCTTGAGCAAGGCCGGATCGTCGACCGCTACCAGAGCCTGATGAATGCCGGTGTGCGCGTCCCTGCGTTTATCGAGCAACTGACCGGCATCAGCAACGCCATGCTGCGCAGCGCCCCGTCGGCGGAAAAGGTGATGAACGAGGTCAACGAATTCGTCGGCATCACGCCGCTGCTGGCGCACAACGCTGCGTTCGACCAGAAGTTCTGGGATTTCGAACTGGGGCGAATCAAGCGCACCCGCCTGCAGAATTTTGCCTGCTCACTGTTGCTGGCCCGGCGCCTGATGCCAGCGGCGCCGAACCACAAGCTCGGCACGCTCAACACGTTCGCCGGCCTGCCCCATACCGGCCAGGCTCACCGGGCCATGGCCGACGCCGAAATGGCCGCCAACCTCACCGCGCACCTGGCTTCGCAATTGCGGCAAAAGCATGGGCTGCGGGAGTTGTCCCATGATCTGTTGTGCAGTTTGCAGAAAGTGCCGGCGGCGAAGATCAACGAGCACCTCAAGCGGCATCGCGGGTTCTAAACACACCACAAAGCAACTGTGGGAGTGATGTGTCAGACAGGCCGCTTTCGCGAGCAAGCTCGCTCCCACACCAGATCCCGGCAACACCCAGACCCTGTGCCCACTGAAGATCCAATGTGGGAGCGAGCTTGCTCGCGATAGCGGTGTGTCAGTCGACATTGAGGTTGGCTGATCCAAAGCTATCGCGAGCAAGCTCGCTCCCACAGTTTCGATCAGTGTTACTTCCCGTTGCCTTCCAACTGCCCCAACGGCACGCGCTTTTCAATGGCGCTGGACAGCACGATCGAGGTCTTGCTGAAGCCGAACTTGGCGATGCGGTTGATCAGCTCTTCCAGTTCCGGCATCGAGCCAACCGCCGCTTGCATGATCACGCACGGGTCTCCGGTGACCCGGTGGCACTCGGTCAGTTGCGGGATCTTGCACAGTTCGTCGTAGGTCTTCTGGTTGCCATGCTGGTTCATCCGCAATTCGATGACGCACTGCACCGGCAGGCCGATCTTCGCCATGTCGACTTTGGCTTGATAACCGGTGATGACGCCGCTGGCTTCCAGTTTGCTGACCCGCTCGGCCACGGCCGGGGCTGACAGGTTTACTTTGCGGGCCAGTTCGGCGTAGGACGCACGACCGTTTTCCAACAGGGCGCTGAGCAGCATGCGGTCGTATTTATCCACGGTATGGCTTCCTGTTGGTGTGACTTTCGAAAACACGATTTATAGCGTTGATATCCGTGTTTTGAAAAGTGTACGGCTCGGATAAACAGGTTTTGTAACTTATTTTCCGTCTGTCGCCTTTCTAGAATAACGTCTCTCATTGTCCTGACTTCGAGCTGAACATGCCCGGCCCACGCCGTTTTCCCTTGCCGTTGATTGCTGCCTTTTTTGCCTTGTACGTCATCTGGGGTTCGACCTACCTGGTGATTCGCATCGGTGTGGAGCATTGGCCGCCGCTGTTGCTGGCCGGGATTCGTTTTGTGCTGGCCGGTTCGCTGATGTATGGCTTCCTGCGCTGGCGCGGGGCACCGGCGCCGACCTGGGCGCAATGGAAGGCCGGGGCCATCATCGGTGTGTTGTTGCTCAGTTTCGGCAACGGCGCGGTCAGTGTGGCCGAGCACACTGGCGTGGCGTCCGGGGTGGCGGCGTTGGCGGTGGCGACGGTGCCTTTGTTTACCTTGCTCTGCGGATATTTCTGGGGCGCGCGTAATACCCGTCTGGAATGGGCGGGGATTGTGCTGGGGTTGATTGGCATCGCGATGCTCAACCTGGGCTCCAACCTGCAGTCCAGCCCGTTGGGTGCGACCTTGCTGGTATTCGCGGCGGCGTCCTGGGCCTTCGGTTCGGTGCTGAGCAAACACGTGCCGTTGCCGGCAGGGGCGATGGCCAGTGCCGTGGAAATGCTGGTAGGCGGCGTGGTGCTGTTGATCGGCAGCGTGGCCAGCGGCGAGCACCTGGACAGCATGCCGCCGCTGGAAGGTTGGTTTGCCTTGGCTTACCTGACCTGCTTCGGCTCGATCGTTGCCTTCAATGCCTACATGTACCTGCTCAAGCATGTGCGTCCGGCGGCGGCCACCAGTTATGCCTACGTCAACCCAGCCGTGGCAGTGTTGCTGGGGATCGTGTTCGCGGGTGAAACCATTGGCGCTGAAGAAAGTCTGGCGATGTTGGTGATCATCAGTGCCGTGGTGTTGATCGGTTTGCCGCAGTGGCGCAAACCCAAGCCTGCGCCGGCCGCTTCCTGATTTAGGGTAAACTGCCGCGCATTGCACACCTTGCGCTGATTTTTCCTACGGTACTTCCATGACTTTCGCCACCCTTGGCCTGATCGAACCCTTGCTGCGCGCCCTCGAGACGCTCGGTTACCAGACCCCGACCCCAGTGCAGGCCCAAGCCATGCCGGCGGTGCTGGCCGGTCGTGACCTGATGGCCGCGGCCCAGACCGGCACCGGCAAGACCGCCGGTTTCGCCGTGCCGCTGTTGCAGTTGCTGACCACCGAAGGGCCGAAGGTCGCGGCCAACTCGGTGCGAGCGCTGATCCTGGTGCCGACCCGTGAGCTGGCTGAGCAGGTCCATGAAAGCGTGCGTCAGTACGCGCAAAACCTGCCGCTGAGCACCTACGCTGTGTACGGCGGTGTCAGCATCAACCCGCAAATGATGAAGTTGCGCAAAGGCGTCGACCTGTTGGTCGCCACGCCAGGGCGTCTGCTCGATTTGTTCCGCCAGAACGCGCTGAAGTTCAATCAGCTGCAGACCCTGGTGCTGGACGAAGCCGATCGCATGCTCGACCTGGGCTTCTCCGAGGAACTGGCGAATATCTACAAGGCACTGCCGAAGAAGCGCCAGACGCTGCTGTTCTCGGCGACCTTCTCCGACGCGATCCGCCTGCTGGCCGGGCAGATGCTCAACGATCCGCTGAGCATTGAAGTGAGCCCGCGCAACGTCGCCGCCAACACCGTCAAGCAATGGGTGGTGACGGTGGACAAGAAGCGCAAGCCGGAATTGTTCGTGCACCTGATGCGCAAGAACAAGTGGAAGCAGGTGCTGGTCTTTGCCAAGACCCGCAGTGGCGTTGATGCGCTGGTGGAGAAACTCCAGGGCCTGGGCGTCAACGCCGACGGCATCCACGGTGACAAACCCCAGGCCACCCGCCAGCGCGCGCTGGACCGCTTCAAGGCCAGCGAAGTGCAGATCCTCGTGGCGACCGACGTCGCCGCCCGTGGCTTGGATATCGAGGATTTGCCGTTGGTGGTGAACTTCGACCTGCCGATCGTCGCCGAGGACTACATCCACCGCATCGGCCGTACCGGTCGGGCGGGCTCGACCGGGGAAGCGATTTCCCTGGTCTGCGCCGACGAAGTGAACCTGCTGTCGGCCATCGAGATGCTGACGCGCCAGACGCTGACTCGTCAGATGGAACAGGATTTCGAGCCTGAGCATCGGGTTCCGGACACCGACGCCAGTGGCCAGGTGATCAAGAAACCGAAAAAGCCGAAGAAACCGAAAACCTCCGGTGGCGGCGGCAAGCGCAACCTGGGCAAGTGGGTGGACAGCGGTGATGCCTCGCCGGTGGAGCCTTCGGTCAAGCCTGTGCGCAAAGTACCGGTGTTCAATACCGGGCCGCGTAAGAAAAAACCCTGATATTAAGGCATTAGTGATCGTTCCCACGCTCTGCGTGGGAATGCCGCCCGGGACGCTCTGCGTCCCAAAAGCCGAACGCGGAGCGTCCGCAGAAGCATTCCCACGCAGAGCATGGGAACGATCACTGCCTCAAGAATTCCAGCATGCCTAGCCCCGCTGCGCGGCCACTGGCAAAGCACGCCGTAAGCAGGTAGCCGCCGGTCGGTGCTTCCCAATCGAGCATTTCCCCGGCGCAGAACACGCCGGGCAATTGCTTGAGCATCAGGCGTTCATCCAGGGCCTCGAAGGTCACGCCACCGGCGCTGCTGATGGCTTCGTCCAAGGGGCGGGTCTTCACCAGAGTGAGCGGCAGGGCCTTGATCGCCTGGGCCAGCCGCGCCGGGTCAGTGAAGCACTCGGCCGGTGTGAGCTCACGCAACAGCGCGGCCTTGACGCCGTCGATCCCCAACTGGCTGTGCAAGTGCTTGGCCATCGAGCGGGAGCCGCGTGGCTTGCTCAGGGCTTGCTGGATCTTATCCACAGGCCGGCCCGGCAGCAGGTCCAGATGGATCGTCGCGCTGCCGTGTTGGTTGATAGCTTCGCGAATCGCTGCCGACAGGGCGTAGATCAGACTGCCTTCGATGCCGGTGGTGGTGATCACACATTCGCCGAGGCGCGGTACATCGTCGTTCAGGCCGATGGCGATGTTCTTCAGCGGGGCGCCAGCGAATTTGCTGATCATCAGGTCGCTCCAGGCCTCTACCTCGAACCCGCAGTTGCTCGGTTGCAATGGCGCCAGGGTCACACCGCGTTGTTCCAGCGGCAGCATCCAGGCGCCGTCGGAGCCCAGGCGCGACCAACTGCCGCCGCCCAGGGCCAGCAGTGTCGCGTCGGGGCGTAGCGTTTTCTCACCTTCCGGACTCGCTATGCGCATGCTGCCATCGGGGTTCCAGCCGAGCCAGCGGTGGCGCGTGTGGATCGCCACGCCGGCATCGCGCAGGCGCTTGAGCCAGGCGCGCAGCAGTGGCGCGGCTTTCATGTCGGTAGGAAATACCCGCCCGGAGCTGCCGACAAAAGTGTCGATGCCCAGCCCGTGAATCCATTCGCACAATTGCTCGGCGCCGAATGCCCGCAGCAGCGGGGCAATGTTCGGCGCACGTTCGCCGTAGCGGGAAAGGAAGGCCGGGAAGGCTTCGGAGTGGGTGATGTTCATGCCGCCCACGCCGGCCAGCAGGAATTTGCGGCCCACCGAGGGCATGCCGTCGTACAGGTCGACTTGAAGGCCTGCCTGGCTTAGCACCTCGGCCGCCATCAGACCGGCGGGGCCGCCGCCGATGATGGCGACGTTTGGGGCGGAAGGCTTGGCGGTCGAGGTCATGATTTGAACTGGGGGCTGGGGTAGGCGGGGCATTCTACCAGCACAATTCTTTGTGGGAGCGAGCTTGCTCGCGATAGCGGTGTGTCAGTGACATTCATGTAGCTGACCCTCCGCTATCGCGAGCAAGCTCGCTCCCACAGGGGGTGGGTGGTGCTTTCAAAGAGGTGATCAAAAAACAGCCAAGCCTCTGTACGCTACAGGCAGCATAGCCTGTAGGTCGTTTCGCTCAGGTTATCCACAGGCCGCTCCACAGGCATTGTGGGTAAAGCCCAGGTTTCAGTGACAACCTGATGACGTCCAGACCCTTTGTGCGCTGTGGTGCAGGATTCCGTGGCGGCGGGCCAGGGCCTGGCGGTCCTTGCTGTAGCCGCCACCGATCACGCCGACCACCGGGATATCGCGCCCCAGGCAATGGCGCATGACGCTCTCGTCCCGGGCGGCGAGGCCTTCGTCGGTCAGTTTCAGGTAGCCGAGGGCGTCATCCTTGTGTACGTCTACGCCGGCGTCATACAACACCAGGTCCGGCTGATAGAGCGGCAGCAAGTAGTTGAGCGCATCGTCCACCACCTTCAGATAAGCCGCGTCTTCCATGCCCATCGGCAGGGGGATGTCCCAGTCGCTTTGCGCCTTGCGTGCAGGAAAATTCTTTTCGCAGTGCAAGGAAACTGTCACGGCGTCCGGGGTGTCATGGAGTATTCGGGCGGTGCCGTCGCCCTGGTGCACATCACAGTCGAAAATCAGCACCCGCGAGACTCGGCCGCTGGCCAGGAAATAGCGGCTGATCACCGCCAGGTCGTTGAAGATGCAGAACCCGGCCGGGTGGTCGTAGTGGGCGTGATGGGTGCCGCCGGCCAGGTGGCAGGCCAGCCCATGCTCAAGGGCTTGTTCGGCGGCCAGGAGCGAGCCGCCCACGGCGCGCACCGTTCGGCGGGCGAGGGCTTCGCTCCAGGGCAGGCCAAGTCGCCGTTGGTCCTCACGGGACAACTCGCCGCCCATGTAGCGTTCGATATACGCACGGTCGTGGGCCAGGGCGAGGATGTCCGGCGGACACAGCGACGGGCGCAGCAGGTCGGCGTCGCGGGTCAGCCCGCTGTCCACCAGGTGATCGCGCAACAGGCGAAACTTGTCCATGGGGAAACGGTGTTCCGCCGGGAAGTCAGGGCTGTAGTCTTCGTGATAGATAAGCGGCAGCGACATGGTGTTTTCAGTAGTGATTGAGTGACGGATCCTACCAGCGATGTAGACTCTGGGGCATGGAAGGGGAGTGAAAATGGAGCCGATACTGGAACTGGAAAGCGCGCGGCTGCTATTGCGGCAGTGGCACGATGATGACTTGCCGGAATTTGCCGCCATGTGCGCAGACCCGCAGGTGATGCGTTATTTCCCGGCGCGCCTGAGCCGCCTGGAAAGCGCTGCCCTGATCGGTCGCGTGCGGGGGCATTTCGCCGAGCATGGTTTTGGTTTGTGGGCCCTGGAACGCAAGGACACTGGCGCCTTCATTGGCTTTACCGGGCTGGGTGTGGTCGGGTTCGATGCGCCTTTCACACCGGCTATCGAGATCGGTTGGCGCCTGGCCCGGGAACACTGGGGCCTGGGGTATGCCAGCGAAGCGGCCTGGACCGCCCTGCGTTGTGCTTTCGACCAGTTGACGCTGGACGAAGTGGTGGCGTTCACCGCCGTCGACAACCTGCCATCGCAAAAGGTCATGCAGGCCATTGGCATGCAGCACGACCCGGCTGACGATTTCGAACACCCGACACTCGCCGTCGGTCATCCATTGCGTCACCATGTGCTCTATCGCATCAATCGTGAGCAGTGGTTGCAGACCCTGCACGGTTAGCCGACACGGACGTTTACAATGCCCGCCAAAATGGCCCGGGCCACTATCGATCCGCCGCCGCAGCATAGACTGCGCGGTTTTTGCGCTGTGTGAGGAAAGTCTGAATGAGCCACGTGTTGGAAGATCTGGTCGACCTGCTGACCCTGGAACCGATCGAAGAGAACCTGTTTCGCGGGCGTAGCCAGGACCTGGGATTTCGCCAGTTGTTCGGCGGCCAGGTCCTGGGCCAGTCGTTGTCGGCGGCCAGCCAGACCGTGGAAGAGGCGCGCCATGTGCATTCGATGCACGGTTACTTCCTGCGTCCGGGCGACGCCGCGCTGCCGGTGGTCTACCAGGTGGACCGGGTGCGCGACGGTGGCAGCTTCAGTACTCGCCGGGTGACGGCGATCCAGAAGGGCAACCCGATTTTCACTTGCAGTGCGTCATTCCAGTACGACGAAGAGGGCTTTGAGCACCAGAGCAGCATGCCGCAAGTCGTCGGGCCGGAGAATCTGCCATCCGAGCTGGAACTGACCCAGCAGCGCGCGCACCTGCTGCCTGAGCACATGCGCGAAAAACTGCTGTGCCCCAAGCCGATCGAGGTGCGCCCGGTCACCGAAAAAGACCCTTACAACCCGCAACCGGCGGACCCGGTCAAATACGTGTGGTTCCGCGCCGATGGCGCCCTGGCGGATTCGCCGGCCCTGCACAAATACCTGCTGGCCTACGCGTCGGACTTCGGCCTGTTGACCACTTCGTTGCTGCCCCACGGCAAATCGGTCTGGCACAAAGACATGCAGGTCGCCAGCCTCGACCACGCCTTGTGGTTCCATGCCGACCTGCGCGCCGATGACTGGTTGCTCTACGCCATGGACAGCCCGTGGGCCGGAAACTCCCGCGGGTTTTCCCGTGGCAGCGTGTTCAACCGCGCCGGGCAACTGGTGGCCTCGGTGACCCAGGAAGGCTTGATCCGCCATCGCAAGGACTGGGCATGAGCCTGGCCGAGGTTCGTCACTGGGTATTCGACATGGACGGCACGCTGACGATTGCCGTGCATGACTTCGCGGCGATCCGCGTGGCCCTGGCGATTCCGGCCGAAGACGACATCCTCACCCACCTGGCGGCGTTGCCGGCTGATGAAGCTGCGGCCAAGCATGCCTGGCTGCTGGAGCATGAACGGGACCTGGCGCTGGGCTCCAGGCCCGCGCCGGGGGCGGTTGAACTGGTGCGAGAGCTGGCCGGGCGCGGTTATCGCCTGGGCATCCTCACCCGCAACGCCCGCGAGCTGGCCCACGTCACCCTCGAAGCCATCGGCCTGGCGGACTGCTTCGCCGTGGAGGATGTACTGGGCCGCGACGAAGCACCGCCCAAACCCCACCCCGGTGGCCTGTTAAAGCTGGCCGAGGCCTGGAACGTGGCGCCCGAGACGATGGTGATGGTGGGCGATTACCGCTTTGACCTGGACTGCGGGCGCGCGGCGGGTGCACGGACGGTGCTGGTGAACCTGCCGGACAACCCGTGGCCGGAGCTGACGGATTGGCATGCGCGCGATTGTGGGGAGTTGCGGCGGATGCTGTTGGCTTGAGCGCTGGGTTGACTGATCGATCGCTATCGCGAGCAAGCTCGCTCCCACAGTGAATTTGTGTCGAGCACAGATTTTGTAATCGACAGAGACCCCCTGTGGGAGCGAGCTTGCTCGCGATAGGTCCCTGTCATTCGCTACAAAACTCACTGACCAAACAACACCTTCAACCCCTCGGGCGAAGTCAACATCCCATCCCCGTTATGCCCCACCCCCGGCACTTCGATCAGCCGCTGGTTCAACCCCACGGGATGGCGCCGGGTCAGGTAGTCGAAAAAGAAATGCCCGCGCAGTAACCGATACGGCCCCTGGGTTTGTGCTTCACAGCCTTTATCCAGCGCCGGATGTTCCGGGTCGGTGTCTTGTTGTCCGAGCAAATAGACGATGTCGCGCTTGGCGTAGTTATCTTCCAGTTGCGCGGGTGTTTGCCCCGCCGCGTAGGCTGGCAAGTTCTGCAGGCCGTACTTCCAATGATTGAAGCCAGGGCAACTGGCCGGGTCGAAAGCCATGGGCCGTTGCGCATCGAAGTAGGCATAGGACGACGGGTTGGCGATGACAAAGCGTGGGTTGATCCGGTACTGGCCGTGGGCGAGCAGGGCATAGCGCTGCACGACCTGGGCGCCGCCGGAATGGCCGGCGATGACGATCTCTTTCACTTCGGGAAACTGTTGCCGGTCACTGACTCGCGCAACGATGTCGTCGAGTACCTGGTAGGAACTGACCGGGTTCGGCCCTGTGGATAAACCACCGGCCATCCAGTCGTTGCCTTGCCAGCGCAGGATGTCATTGGGCAATTGATGGCGCGCCACGTCCTGTTCATTGAGGAACTGCGGGGCGATGATCAGGGTGGTGCCCAGTTGCCCGGCCTGCCCGGCAGCCTTTTCGGCGCTGTGCAGGTAGGTGTCGGCATTGCGCAGCCGACCGTGGAGGATGATCAACACGCGCTGGATGGACGCCGGCGGTGGGCTTACGCCGACGGCCAGGGCACCACCCTTGAACTGCAGTCGCCCTTGGGCGACCACGTTGACGCCGTGTTCCTCGGCCTGGGCAACGGCGCAGCACAGCACCAGCCCGATCAACGCCCCCCACTTCATCTACAGGGTTTTCGCCGCGAACGTGTCGCACTGGCTGACCTGGCCCTGGGCGAACCCGGTCTTGAACCAGCGCACTCGCTGCGCCGAAGTACCGTGGGTGAACGAGTCCGGCACCACGCGGCCCTGGCCTTGTTGCTGCAAGCGGTCATCGCCGATGGCATTGGCGGCATTCAAGGCCTCTTCGATGTCTCCCGGCTCCAGCCAGTTCAGGCGTTTTTGCGCATGGTTGGCCCACACACCCGCCAGGCAATCGGCCTGCAACTCCTGGCGTACCAACAAGCCGCCATCGCCCTCCATCTGCCGCCCTTGCTGGCGTGCTTCCTGGATTTTCGCCGACACGCCGAGCAGCGTCTGCACATGGTGTCCGACTTCGTGGGCAATGACGTAGGCCTGGGCGAAGTCTCCGGCGGCGGCGAAGCGTTGGGACATTTCCTTGAAGAAACTCATGTCCAGATAGACTTGCCGGTCTGCCGGGCAATAGAACGGACCGGTCGCCGACGAGGCAAGGCCGCAGGCCGAGTTGACCCGGCCGCTGAACAACACCAGTTTCGGTTGCTGGTATTGGCGTCCGGCCTGTTGGAAAACCTGGCCCCAGGTGTCTTCGGTATCGCCAAGGATCGAGCGCACGAACTCGGCCTGTTCATCGTTGGCCGGTGGCGCCTGGCGGGTCTGTGAAGAGGTGGGTGCGGATTGATCCATCTGCCCGGCCAGTTGGCCGAGAATCTGCATCGGGTCCTGGCCGGTGATCCAGCCGATGCCGACGATCAGGAGGACGGCCGTCAGGCTCAAGCCCTTGCCGCCGCCGAAACGCATCCCGCCACCGCCCCCACCGTCACCGCGAGCGTCCACCACGTTGTCACTGCGGCGACCTTTTTTCCATAACATGTGGGCGTTCCTCTGATTGGCCGGGGTGTCACTGTATTGTCGTTGCGGTGAGTCTAGCTTTTGGGGCGTCAGGATGCGCGTGATGCCTGAGCTTTCAGGCAACCGTCGCGGGGTTTGGTTCATCAGCGCATGAATGAATGGCGCATCGGTTCCAGAATTTGCATTACACTTTGCATATTCTAGAATCGACGAACTTACCTTTGGATCGCTCATGGCCGGCAGTCAAATCGAACGGGTTTTCAATGTGCTGGAAAGCCTCGCCAGCGACCCTCGCGGCTGGCCGCTGCTAGGCTTGGCCGAACAGTTGCAGATTCCCAAGAGTGCCACCCACCGTTTGCTCGCCGAACTGATGCGCCTGGGCTATGTGCGCCAGAGTCCCGAGAACCTGCGTTATCACTTGTCGACTCGCCTGGTCGCCATGGGCTTTCGTTATCTGTCGCGAAGTGGAGCCGACATCGTCCAGCCAGTGCTCGATCGCCTTGCACAGCAAACGGGTGAACTGGTGCGCCTGGGTGTCATCGAAGGGGAGTGCCAGACCTGGATCGCCAAGTCTCAGGGGGCCCGTTCCGGCTTGCGCTACGACCCGGACATGGGGCGTGAGACGCCGTTGTCCTATACCGCGTCGGGCCATGCCTGGCTGGCTTGCATGAGTGACGCCGAGGCGTTGGCACTGGTGGCGCGCCAGGCTGTGCAAGTGCCGGCGGACGCCGGGCCAAACGCACCACGCAGCCCGGCTGAACTGCTCCAGTACCTGCACCAGGCCCGCGAGCAAGGCTATGCCTGTGTCGAGGAAAGCTCGGCGATCGGCACGTCGGCCATTGCCGCTGTGGTCCGTCATCCATTGGATGGCCGAGTCATCGGCGTATTGAGTGTTGCCGGCCCCAGCGCACGGATGACGCGGGCGCGGTTGCATGAGCTGGCACCGACCTTGCTGGCGTTTGCCGAGGAGCTATCGCAAGCCAGTCAGGCCTCGGAGTTGTTCAGCTGAATGCGGTCTCATCCGTCACAGGCAAGCCTTGCTCCCTACATCACGCAACGCAGGATTCCTACATGACCGTCAGCACTCCGCTTTCCGGCGTCAATCAGGCTTTCAAGGGCATCCTGCTTATTCTGGTGGCGACGTTTCTGTTCTCCAGTCATGACGCCTTGTCGAAATATCTCTCGGGTTTCTACCCGATCATCATGGTGGTCTGGGCACGTTACGTGGTGCACACGTTGTTGATGGCGGGTATTTTCCTGCCGCGCTCGGGGTTGCGGGTCCTGCGGACCAAGCGTCCTTTGTGGCAACTGGCCCGGGCGCTGTGCCTGCTGGGCACCAGCCTGTTCTTCACCACGGCGCTGTTGTATATCCCGTTGGCCGAGGCGACGGCGGTCAACTTCCTCGCGCCCGTGCTGGTCACCGCGTTGTCGGTGCCATTGCTGGGCGAACACGTGACACGCGGCCAATGGATCGCGGTGATCTTCGGCTTTATCGGGGTGCTGATCATCGTCCATCCGGGTGGGGATCTGTTCACCCCGGCGGTGATATTGCCGTTCTGTTCGGCGCTGTTCTTCTGTTTCTACCAACTGCTCACGCGCAAGCTCAGCGAGATCGACAGCCCGACCACCAGCAACTTCTTCGCTGGCCTGTGCAATACGTTGGTGATGAGTGCGCTGGTGCCGTTCTTCTGGCAAGTGCCGAGCCTGTTGCACGGTGCGATGATGCTGGCGCTGGGCGCCTGCGGGATGACGGCGCACCTGATGCTGACCCAGGCCTTCCGCTTTGCCGCCCCGGCGCTGCTCGCGCCATTCGGGTACTGCCAGATCGTGTTTGCCGGGCTGCTGGGCTGGTTGTTGTTCAACCACACGCCGACGCTGACCACCGTGGTGGGCATCACCTTGATCTGCTTGAGTGGGTTGGCGGCGGCGTGGCAGCAGCGGCGGGCTTAACACCGATTGTGAAGGGGGTAATTGTGGGAGCAAGGCTTGCCCGCGATGAAGGCGCTTCGGTTCACTTAGGACCGTATCGTCTTCATCGCGGGCAAGCCTTGCTCCCGCAGTGGGATAAATAATCCCGGGCTGACGGGAATCAGTTTTCCAGCGTAGGCACCTTGCGCGGTGCCATGAAGTACAACCAGGTCAGGGCAATGAAGTACATCGCCGGGATCAGGGTGAACAGCACGGTGTAGTTGTTATTGGTGATCGTGAGGATGTGGCCCACCAGTTGAGTCATGAACATCCCGCCGATGGCCGCGCACATGCCGCCGAAGCCGAACACCGTGCTCATCATGTGCTTGGGCGTGTAGTCCATCACCAGGCTCCAGATGTTGGCGGTCCAGGCCTGGTGCGCGCCGATGGCCAGGGAAATGGCGAATACCGCCATCCACAGGCTGCTGGAGCCCGCGGCCATGATCACGCCGATGATGCAGCAGGCGAACAGCAGCATGGACACCAGTCGCGCCTTGATCGGATTGAGACCACGGCCAATCAGGAACGAAGACAGGATGCCGCCGCCCACGCTGCCGAAGTCGGCGGTGAGGTAGATGATGATCAGCGGGATGCCCATCTGGGTCACGTTGATGCCCAGGTTGTATTGCTGGTTCAGAAACGGCGGCAGCCAATAGAGGTAGAACCAGAACACCGGGGCGGTAATCGAGTAGGCCAGGGCGAACGCCCAGGTGCCGCGCATGCGCAGGATGCGTGAGAACGGCACGCGGACCTGGTCCGGTTCCTCCTGGGCCTGGATGTAGTCCAGTTCCGACTGTTTGACGCTGGGATGGTCTTCGGGGTTGAAGTATTTCAGGCCCCAGAACAGCAGCCAGATCCCGCCCAATGCCGACATGCACAGGAACGCCGCCTGCCAGCCCCACACGTGCAGGACCAGTGGCAGCAGCATCGGGGTGAACATCGCGCCGACGTTGGTCCCGGCGTTGAAAATGCCAGTCGCCACGGCCCGTTCACCGGCCGGGAACCACAGCCGCGTAGTCTTCACGCAGGCCGGGTAGTTGGCGGCTTCGGTCAGGCCGAGGATGAAGCGGCAGACCATGAAGCCCACCGCCGAGGTGGCCAGGCCGTGGGCGCCGGTCGCCAGGCTCCAGAGCAGCACCGCGCAGAAGAACACGCGCTTGACGCCGATCCGGTCGATCAGCCGTCCTTGCAACACGAAGCCGACGGCATAACCGACCTGGAACCAGAAGTTGATGTTGGCGTAGTCCATCGCCGTCCAGCTCATTTCCTTGGCCAGGATAGGCTGCATGACGCCCAGGGCGGCACGGTCGATGTAATTCAGGGTCGTGGCAAAAAACACCAGGGCGAGCATGCCCCAACGGGTCTTGCCCACGGCCATGGCGCCGCGGATCTTGTCGCCGATGCCGCTGGAGGAGACTCCCAGGCTGGGGGCCAGGCGGGAACTTTGGGAAGGGATCATAGCGTGTACCCGTTTTTGAAATTCTTATGGTTGGTCTGGGTCTGTCCATCGAGGTCGGCAGGGCCGGCGTCAATGTGGGAGCGATGGTGCGCAGTGAGCAAAAAATCGTCAATTCGGCAATGGCCATTTTGTTCGATAATCGCCCAAAAAACTAACTGGATGGTACATATTAAATTGCTGAAAGAAACCGGCAGCTCAATAATCGGCTGACTCTTTAAAAAGCGGCGCACCTTTTGTAGCCGATGCCTGTCCCGGGAGCCGAAGTCATGCAGCGTTCCATTGCCACCGTGTCCTTGAGCGGTACCTTGCCGGAAAAACTCGAAGCCATTGCCGCCGCCGGGTTTGACGGGGTGGAAATTTTCGAGAACGACCTTCTCTACTACGATGGCAGCCCTCGGGAAATCAGGCAGATGTGCGCCGACCTGGGCATCGCCATCACCTTATTCCAACCGTTTCGCGACTTCGAAGGCTGCCGCCGCGATCGCCTGTCGCGCAACCTGGAGCGGGCCGAGCGCAAGTTCGACCTGATGCAGGAACTGGGCACCGACCTGGTGCTGGTGTGCAGCAACGCCTCGGCCGACAGTGTCGGCGATGAACGGATTCTCATCGATGACCTGCGCCTGCTGGCCGAACGCGCCGGTGCGCGCGGCTTGCGGATCGGTTATGAAGCGCTGGCCTGGGGCCGGCACGTGAATACTTATCAACAGGTCTGGAACATTGTGCGCCAGGCCGATCACCCCAGCCTCGGCGTGTTGCTCGACAGCTTCCATACCTTGTCCCTCAAGGGCGATCCGAGTGCGATCGCCGAGATTCCCGGCGACAAGATCTTCTTCGTGCAAATGGCCGACGCGCCGATCCTGGCCATGGATGTCCTGGAATGGAGCCGGCATTTCCGTTGTTTCCCGGGGCAGGGCGAGTTCGACTTGCCGGGTTTCCTGGCGCCGATCATCAAGAGTGGCTACACCGGACCGCTGTCGCTGGAAATCTTCAACGACGGTTTCCGCGCCGCGCCGCCACGGGCCAATGCCGCCGACGGCCTGCGCTCGCTGCTGTACCTGGAAGAAAAAACCCGTCAGCGGCTGGTTGAAGAAGTGCCCTCCATGGGCAATGCCGACATCCTGTTCGCCACGCCGCCGGCCAGCGAATACAACGGCATCGAATTCCTCGAGTTCGCCGTGGACGATAACCTCGGCGCCAAGCTGTCCCATTGGC
The DNA here is from genome assembly GCF_018325865.1 of Pseudomonas sp. St386. NCBI lineage: Bacteria > Pseudomonadati > Pseudomonadota > Gammaproteobacteria > Pseudomonadales > Pseudomonadaceae > Pseudomonas > Pseudomonas sp. St386. The sequence goes on along the minus strand of NZ_AP021900.1, from coordinate 5,936,547 downwards.
TGGAACGGCTGGGGTTCGTCAAGGCCGGCCAGCATCGTTCCAAGAATGTCAGCCTGTTGCGCCAGGGTGATATCAACCTGATCCTCAATAGCGAGCCGTACTCGTTCGCCCACAGTTTTTTCGAAGCCCACGGACCTTCGTTGTGCGCCACCGCCGTGCGCGTGAAAAACAGTGCCAGCGCCCTGGAGCGGGCTGTTGCCTACAAAGGCCAGCCTTATCGGGGGTTGGTGGGCCCCAATGAGCTGGAGCTGGCCGCGGTGCGGGCACCGGACGGTAGCCTGATTTACCTGGTGGACCAGCAGGCCGATGTCTATGGCACCGATTTCAACCTGCAGCCGGGTGCGGTCATTGGGGCCGGGCTCAAGCGCATCGACCACATGGCGATGGCGCTGCCGGCCGACAGCCTCGACAGTTGGGTGCTGTTCTACAAGAGCCTGCTGGATTTCGAGGCTGACGACGAAGTGGTCTTGCCCGACCCTTATGGCCTGGTAAAAAGCCGTGCGTTGCGTAGCCGCTGCAGTTCGATCCGCTTGCCGCTGAACATTTCCGAGAACCGCAACACTGCGATCTCACACGCGCTGTCGAGTTATCGTGGCTCCGGCGTGCATCACATCGCCTTCGACTGCGACGACATCTTCGCCCAGGTCAGTCGTGCCAAAGAGGCGGGTGTGCCGTTGCTGGACATCCCGCTCAATTACTACGACGATCTGGCGGCGCGTTTCGATTTCGACGACGAGTTCCTTAGCGAACTGGCCTACTTCAACGTGTTGTACGACCGTGACGCCCAGGGTGGCGAGCTGTTCCACGTCTACACCGAGCCGTTCGAAGGGCGGTTTTTCTTCGAAATCATCCAGCGCAAGAATGGTTACGCCGGTTACGGCGCAGCCAATGTCGCGGTGCGACTGGCGGCCATGGCCAAGTCCCGCAGCGGTGGTTTGCGGCACGCCAAGTTGTAGGAAAATCGTAAACGTGGCGGTAATGGGCCGTGTCCTGGCTTCCTTCAGTGCACGGTGCGGCCCATAATCGCCAGCCTGTGCAGTGATGGCCGTGAGCCCCGCAATGACTATGAATCCAGAGCTTTCCGCAGCGCTCGACGAACCCGTCGCCGCGCCGCGCAAGAGTCGCAAGAACAACCCGGAGAAGACCCGGGAAAACATTCTTCAGGAAGCCATCGTCGAGTTCGTCCAGCAAGGCCTGGCCGGTGCCCGGGTCGACGCCATCGCCGAGCGCATCCACACCTCCAAGCGCATGATCTACTACTACTTCGGCAGCAAGGAGCAGTTGTACGTCGAGGTGCTGGAGAAACTCTACGGTGACATCCGCACCACCGAGAGCCGCCTGCACCTGGCGGAGCTGGCCCCGGTCGATGCGATCCGGCGCCTGGTGGAGTTCACCTTCGACCACCATGATCGCAATGTGGATTTCGTGCGCATTGTCTGCATCGAGAACATCCACAACGCCGAGTACGTGAAGCAGTCAGGTGCGATCAAGGCGATGACCAATACCATCCTCGATTCCCTGGGCGTGATCCTGCGGCGCGGTGCTGAAGAGGGCGTGTTCCGTGCCGGCCTCGAGCCGCTGGATGTGCATCTGCTGATCAGTTCGTTCTGTTTTTACCGGGTGTCCAATCGCCAGACGTTCGGTGAGATCTTTCAGATCGACCTGTCGGATGAAGCTATCAAGCAGCGGCATCGTGAGATGGTCTGTGAGTCGGTGTTGCGCTATCTGCAAGCCTGACCTCGACCCCTTGTGGGAGCGAGCTTGCTCGCGATAGCGGCCGATCAGCCAGCATCGATTGCGACTGACACACTGCCATCGCGAGCAAGCTCGCTCCCACAAGGGCTTATCACCAGGCTTTAGTGATTCATGCTTTGGAAATGCGCGAGCATCCGCTGCGCATCTGGTGCCACGCCGCTGAACAGTTCGAACGCCTTCACCGCCTGGAACACGGCCATGTTGCCGCCATCCAGTGTGCGGCAGCCGACCGCGCGGGCGTTGCGCAGCAGTTCGGTTTCCAGTGGGAAATAGACGATTTCCGCGACCCACAAAGTGCCGCGCAACAGCTCGACCGGCACCGGCATGCCCGGTAGTTTTGCCATGCCCATGGGCGTGGTGTTCACCAGGCCATCGGCCTCGGCCATGGAGGTGGGCAGGTCATGCCCGGCGCGGGCGCGGCCAGCGCCGAAGTGTTGATTCAAGTTGTTGGCCAGCGCCTCGGCACGGCTGACCTCGACGTCAAAAATGCTCAGGGTTTCTACGCCTTCCATCAACAGCGCGTGGGCCACCGCCGCGCCAGCGCCACCGGCGCCCATCTGGACCACGCGCTTGCGCGCCACATCCCCCAGGCCGCGACGAAAACCTTCGGCGAACCCGAGGCAGTCGGTGTTGTGGCCGATGCGCTTGCCGTCCTTGAGCACCACGGTATTGACCGCGCCGATACCACGGGCCTCGGGTGACAACTCATCGAGTAGCGGGATGATCGCCTGCTTGCAGGGGAAGGTGATGTTCAGGCCGGTGAAGTCCATGCGCTCGGCGGCCACCAGTAGATCGGCCAGGGCGCCGCTGTCGAGTTTCAGCGCATCGAGGTCGATCAGCCGATAGAGGTAACGCATGCCTTGGGCATCGCCCTCATGTTCATGCAGCGCAGGCGTGCGAGAGGCTTGGATGCCCGCGCCGATCAGGCCGGCCAGCACAGTGATATTCGACATGCTCATCAACCCTTCAACCGCTGACTGAAATGTTCAAGGGCCAGGCGATAACCATGGCTGCCAAACCCGCACATCACGCCAATGGCGACGGATGAGACGAAGGAGTGATGACGGAAGGTTTCACGGGCGTGGACGTTGGACAGGTGGACTTCGATGACCGGTACTTCGCTGGCCACCAGGGCATCGCGGATCGCCACGGAGGTGTGGGTCCAGGCCGCCGGGTTGATGACGATACCGGCGCATCGGCCACGGGCGCCGTGAATCCAGTCCAGCAGCTCACCTTCCTGGTTGGTCTGGCGAAACTCCACCGCCAGGCCGAACTCTTCAGCGGCGCGGCCGCACAGTGCCGAGATGTCAGCCAGGGTTTCATGGCCATAGGTCGCCGGCTCGCGGGTGCCGAGCAGGTTCAGGTTCGGGCCGTTGAGCACCAGAACGATCGGAGGCATCGCAATTTCTCCACATTTTTATTGTTGGTGTCGGCCAGGTTTCAGCCGCTGGAGATAAATTGTACTAGATGGTTAATTTGGTCAAATAAAGCAGCCGACATCGGCCAATAAGTGTTCGATGATCGAACATGGCCTTTGCCAAGAGAGGAGGGAGGGCTCTTGTGGCGAGGGCATTTATTTGTGGGACCAAGGCTTGCCCGCGATACAGGCGATGCGGTCTTTCAGAAATTGAGTCGCCTGTATCGCGGGCAAGCCTTGCTCCCACAGAGCTTTGCCTAGTCCAGCCCGGTGGGAGATCGCCCCAGCGTTTAGCGCCGAGTCAACAACACTCCGGACTCCATGTGATGGGTCCAGGGAAATTGATCGAACAACGCACAGCGCGTGATGCGGTGGGTGTCGTTCAGTTGCGCGATATTCGCGGCGAGGGTGTCAGGGTTGCAGGAGATGTACAGGATGTTGTCGAAGCGTCGGGTCAACTCGCAGGTGTCCGGGTCCATGCCGGCGCGAGGCGGGTCGACGAAGACGCTGCCGAACTCGTAGCTTTTCAGGTCGATGCCATGCAGACGACGGAACGGCCGGACTTCGTTCAGGGCTTCGGTCAGTTCTTCGGCCGACAGGCGCACCAACGTGACGTTATCCACCGCGTTTTCGCTGAGGTTGCTCAGCGCGGCGTTCACCGAGGTCTTGCTGATCTCGGTGGCCAGCACTTTGCGCACGCGGGTGGCCAGGGGCAGGGTGAAGTTGCCGTTGCCGCAGTACAACTCCAGCAGATCGTCGCTGCGATCGCCCAGCGCGTCATAAGCCCAGTTGAGCATCTTCTGGTTCACCGTGCCGTTGGGCTGGGTGAAGGCGCCTTCGGGCTGGCGATAGCTGAAGGTACGACCGCCCACTTCGAGTTTCTCCACCACGTAGTCATGGCCGATCACTTCGCGCTTGCCCTTGGAGCGGCCAATGATGCTCACGCCCAGGTCCGCCGCCAGCTTCGAGGCGGCAGCGTGCCAGTGCTCGTCCAGCGGGCGGTGATAACACAGGGTGATCATCGCATCGCCCGCCAGGGTGGTCAGGAACTCCACCTGGAACAGCTTGTGGCTCAGGGGCGCGCTGGCTTGCCAGGCGGCCTTGAGTTGCGGCATCAACTGGTTGATGCGCAGGCTGGCGATGGGAAATTCCTCGATGAGGATCGGTGTGCGCTTGTCGTCCTGGGAGAACATTGCGTAGTGCCGTTCGCCGGCCTCGCGCCACAGACGGAATTCGGCGCGCAGGCGGAAGTTCTTCAGGGGCGAATCGAACACCGCAGGTTCTGGTGCATCGAACGGCGCCAGCAGGTCACGCAAGCGGGTGACCTTGTCCTGGAGCTGAGCGGTGTAGGCCTGGGAATCAAAAGTCATGCGTTGTACCAACCCAACTTGATCACGAACAGGATCGACAGGATGACCAGCGCCGAGTTCAGCTCACGACCACGGCCAGATACCAGTTTGATGGCGGTCCAGGCGATGAAACCGAAAGCGATGCCGTTGGCGATGGAATAGGTGAACGGCATTGCCAGGGCGGTCACCACCACTGGTGCGGCGACGGTGATGTCGTCCCAGTCGATTTCCGCCAGGCCCGAGGTCATCAGTACGGCGACGAACAACAGGGCTGGGGCAGTGGCGAAAGGCGGGACGCTGGCGGCCAGTGGCGAGAAGAACAGCGCCAGCAGGAACAGGATCGCCACGACGACGGCGGTCAGGCCGGTGCGGCCGCCGGCACTGACGCCCGCCGCCGATTCGATGTAGCTGGTGGTGGTGGAGGTGCCCAGCAGCGAACCGGCCATGGCGGCGGTGCTGTCGGCGATCAGCGCACGGCCCATCTTCGGCATGTGGCCGTCCTTGCCCATCAGCCCGGCGCGCTTGGCGACGCCGATCAGGGTGCCGGAGTTGTCGAACAGGTCGACGAACAGGAAGGCGAAGATCACGCTCACCAGGCCGATGTCCAGGGCGCCCTTGATGTCCAGTTGCAGGAAGGTCGGGGCCAGGGACGGCGGCATGGACATCACGCCGCCGAACGGCGTGAAGCCCATCAGGATCGAGACGATGGTGACCGCCAGGATGCCGATCAGTACCGCGCCGCGTACTTTCAAGGCTTCAAGGGCGACGATCAGGACAAAACCGAGGGTCGCGAGGATCGGCGCCGGTTGTTTCAAGTCGCCTAGGCCGACCATGGTCGCCGGGTTTTTCACCACGATGCCGGCGTTATTCAGGGCGATCAGCGCCAGGAACAGGCCGATACCGGCGGCAATGGCCGAGCGCAGCGGCAGCGGGATGCTGTTGATGATCCATTCGCGGATGCGAAAGATCGACAACATGAAGAACAGCACGGCGGAAATGAACACTGCGCCCAGCGCCACTTGCCAGGTGTGGCCCATGTGCAGGACCACGGTGTAGGTAAAGAAGGCATTCAGGCCCATGCCCGGTGCGAGGGCGATCGGGTAGTTGGCGATCAGGCCCATGACCGTGGAGCCAATGGCCGCTGCCAGGCAGGTGGCGACGAATACCGCGCCCTTGTCCATGCCTGTTTCGCCGAGGATGCTTGGGTTGACGAACAGAATGTAGGCCATGGCCAGGAACGTTGTGACGCCCGCCAGGATCTCGGTCCGCACGTTGGTGTTATGTGCCTTGAGTTGAAACAGCCTTTCCAGCATGTCTGCTCCCCGTGGCGCGCCCGGCGCCGTGAATGTATCGACCTCAACAGCAAAGCACAGGTCGCCAGCGGCGCCCGGGAATTTTCTGTGGGTCGGAAAAAGCCGCGCATCATACCAGCAGCGTAGCGTTGTGGCTGCGATCGTCGTCGATGTTTTGCCAACGCGCCAAGTGGGCCATACTGCGCGCGGTTCCGGGAGGTCTCTATGTATTGCATGAATAAAAAGCTGCTGGCGGCGGTGGGTTGCATGCTGGGTTGGTGGTTGTCCGGCCAGGCCGCCAATGCCGCGTCGGCACCGCCCTTGAGCGAGGTCAAGGTGCTCAAGGTCGAGTCGCCGGCCTGTGGTTTCGAGGACATCGTCCCGGGGCAGGCGCAGACGCGTTGCGATCACAGCGGCCCGAATATCAAGGTCTACGTGCTGGAGGTCGGTTATGGCCGCCAGCCCCATGTCACCCTGGACGGCTTTGAAGTCGACGGCACCCGCTCGCCCGTGTGTGCGTACAGTAATGGCAACCTTAACGACTGTTCCGTGCGAACCAAAGTCGTCGGCTATGTGTACATCTTCGACCTGAAGGGCAAGCAAGAGGGCACCTTCAGCTTCAGCAACATCTCGATCAACGCACCGGGCAACCGGATGTCGACCCAGCTGTATATCAAGTAGCCCGCCAACCTGTGTAGGAGCTGTCGAGCGAAGCGAGGCTGCGATCTTTCCCTCTGACGCTTGAATTTCAAGCGCCTATCAAAAGATCGCAGCCTTCGGCAGCTCCTACACTACAAGCATCACCCAGCGGAGAGCGCCCATGATTCCTGGAACCAAGATCCCCCGAGCCCTGATAGCCGTCGCCGAGGGTGTCGACGACTTGCAGACGGTCACCCTGATCGATGTGTTGCGTCGAGCGCAGATCGAAACCGTGGTGGCGAGCATCGAAGGGCGGCGGATGCTCACTTGCGCCCGCGGCACGCGCCTGACGGCCGATGGCATGCTGGTGGACGTGCTCGTGCAGGATTTCGACCTGATCGTCCTGCCGGGCGGCATCATCGGCGCCCAACACCTGGCGGCCCATCAGCCGCTGCAACAACTGATCAAGGGCCAGGCCGCCACCGGACGGTTTTTCGCCGCCATCGCCGAAGCCCCGGCCCTGGCGCTACAGGCATTCGGCGTCCTGCGCCAGCGACGCATGACCTGCCTGCCCGCCGTGAGCCAGCAACTGTCCGGTTGCAGCTTCGTCGATCAACCCGTGGTGGTGGATGGCAACTGCATCACGGCCCAGGGTTCAGCCGCCGCCCTGGCGTTTGCCTTGACGCTGGTGGAACAACTCAGTGGCAAGGGCGTGAGGAGTGTGGTGGCGGCGGAGTTGTTGGCCTGACAGGCATCAAGCGTGTTGTGGGAAGGGTTCAATCACAGGCTGCACGCGCTGCTCGGCTTGCCACAAATCGTAATCGGTCTGGACGCCCAGCCAGACCCTGGCCTTGCCGATCCCGGCACGCTCCAGACGCACGGCCAGATCAGGGCTGATGGGCGCATGACCATGCAGGACCCGGGAAAAATGAGGCCGGGCGAAACCCAGGTGTCGCGCCAGTTCGGTGACCGTGATGCCCAGTTCGGGCAGCACGTCCAACCGCAAGGTTTCGCCAGGGTGTGGCGGATTGTGCATGGGCATGTTCCAGCCTCCTGATCAGTGGTAGTCCAGATAATCGACCAGTTCGATATCGGACCCGATGAAACGAAAAATAACCCGCCAGTTTCCCGAAACCTCAAGCGACCAGTATCCATCCAGCTCACCCTTGAGCGGATGCAATCGCCATCCGGGGATATCTAAGTCGTTGGCGACCTGAGCCCTGTCCAGGAACTGGAGCATGCGGGCCAGGCGTTTCCCGTGGTCCGCCCGGATACCACGGGTCGACCCCGTCTCATAAAAGAGCCTGAGGCTTTGTGCTGAAAAGATTTAATCATGGAATGGAGTGTAAGGCGATACATTACACTCGGGGCGGTACATATATACCGCACAGCCCCGTTAAAACCGTGCCTCTTGCGTTACCACGGCATCGCAAATTGCCTTGAACGCTCCACCCCACCCTGAAGTCGTACCCCTTATGACGGCGGTTTCCCAAAACGCCGCGAGTACGACCAACCGTGAGGTGTTCCATGAGCGCGACCCTGTCCGAAGCGACGCCGGTGTCCTTCGTCCGTCATCCGATCCGCCTGACACTCAATGGCCAGGTGCGTGAGTTGCAAGTGCTGGCCTGGACCACGTTGCTGGACCTGCTGCGTGAGCAACTGGACCTGGTGGGCAGCAAGAAAGGCTGCGACCACGGCCAGTGCGGCGCCTGTACGGTGCTGCGCGATGGCAAGCGGATCAATGCCTGCCTGACCCTGGCGGTGATGTGCGACGGCGCCGAATTGACCACTATCGAAGGCCTGGCCGGTGATGACGCATTGCATCCCATACAGCAGGCTTTCATCACCCATGACGCGTTCCAGTGTGGTTACTGCACGCCGGGGCAGATCTGTTCAGCGGTGGGGCTGGCCAACGAGGGCAGGGCGCAGACCCGCGCGCAAATCAGTGAACTGATGAGCGGCAACCTGTGCCGCTGCGGGGCCTATACCCACATTTGCGATGCCATCGAAGAGGCGTTGCCGCTCTGCCGGCAACCGGGAGGTGATCAATGAATCCCTTCCAGTACAGCAAGCCCGATACCGTGCAGGCGGCCGTCGATTTGTCGAGCCCGGTTTCCCGCTTCATCGCTGGTGGCACCAACCTGCTGGACCTGATGAAAGAGAACCTGACCCGCCCCGAGCACCTGATCGACATTACCGGGCTGCCCCTGGCGGACCTCAGTGAAACGCCGTCCGGCGGGGTGATGATCGGGGCATTGGTGAGCAATGCCGACCTGGCCTGGCACCCGTGGATCGAGCGCCGCTATCCGCTGCTGGCCCAGGCCATCCTGGCGGGCGCCTCACCGCAACTGCGCAACATGGCCAGTACCGGCGGCAACCTGCTGCAACGCACACGCTGCTATTACTTCTATGACGCGAGCGTACCGTGCAACAAACGCCGGCCCGGCAGCGGTTGCCCGGCCCGGAACGGTTTGAACCGGATCCATGCGATTTTCGGTGCCAGCGATCAATGTGTCGCCACCCATCCCTCCGACATGTGCGTGGCCTTGGCCGCTCTGGAGGCGGTGGTCCATGTCCTGGGTCGGGGCGGTGCGCGGACCATCGAATTCGCCGACTTCCATCGCCTGCCCGGCGATGCCCCGGAGCGCGATAACCAATTGGCCGACGATGAGCTGATCACCGCCATCGAGTTGCCTGCCGCCGGTTTTGCCGAGCATAGCCACTACTTGAAGATCCGTGACCGCGCCTCCTACGCGTTTGCGCTGGTCTCGGTGGCGGCGGCGCTGGAACTGGATGGGCCGGTGATTCGCCAGGCGCGCCTGGCCCTCGGTGGCGTGGCGCACAAACCGTGGCGCGACCGGGCCGTGGAGAGCTGGCTGGTCGGACAGACCGTCAGTCGCGAAGCCTTTGCCGTCGCCGCCGATGCACTGCTGCAAGACGCCGAGCCGTTGGAACACAACGGTTTCAAGATCCGATTGGCGCGCCGGGCAATTATCCGCGCCTTGAGCGATGCCGCGTTGGGTCGCGCACCGCAGGGAGGACAAGCCTGATGAACGCTCCGAGCAAATCCATAGGGCAACCACTCGACCGGGTCGATGGCCTGCTCAAGGTGACGGGCCAGGCCCGTTATGCCGGTGAATACCCCGAGGACGGCTTGCTGCACGGCAGCGTCGTGTCCGGTACGGTCGCCCGTGGTCGCGTGCTGCGCATCGATGCTTCCCGCGCCCTGGCGCTACCCGGCGTGGTCGCGGTGATCGACCACACCAACCGGCCGAGGATCGCCAGCTACGACGAACCCTACCAGGATGCCGATGCGGCGGACGGCTCGCCGTTCCGGCCGCTGTACAACGACCAGGTCCTCTACAGCGGCCAGCCCCTGGCCTTGGTGGTGGCGGAAAATCTCGAGTTGGCCCGGTATGCCGGTTCGCTGATAGACATCGAATACGCGACTGAGGAGCATCAGACCGATCTGATAATCCTGCAAAACGACGCCCATCCAGCGCCGGCTGAATTACCCAAGCCCCGTGGGAATTTTCAGGGCGAGTACGCCAGCTCCGCGCTCAGCGTGGATGTGTCCTACAGCACGCCGATTGAACACCACAACCCCATGGAGCCACACGCCTCCACCGTGCTGTATCAGCCTGATGGCAGCCTGCACATCCACGACAAGACCCAAGGCACGCAAAACGGCCAGGCCTATGTGCAAAAAGTCTTCGGGCTCGAGAAAGAGCAAGTGCGAGTGTTTGCCGCGTTTGTCGGCGGCGCCTTCGGTTCCGGGCTGCGTCCGCAATATCAACTGCCGTTGGCCGTGATGGCGGCACTGGCCCTCAAGCGTTCCGTGCGGGTCAGCCTGACGCGCCAGCAGATGTTTACCTTTGGCTATCGGCCGCGAACTCTCCAGCGCGTGCAACTGGGGGCGGCGGCCAACGGTCGCTTGCTCGCCGTGGCGCACAGCGCCGTCGGCCAGACCTCGCGCTTCGAGGATTTCACCGAGCATGTGGTGGAGTGGAGCGGCATGCTCTATCACTGCGACAACGTCGAGTTGACTTACAAACTGGTACCACTGGACGTCTACACGCCTTTGGACATGCGCGCACCCGGTGCGGCCCTCGGCTTGATTGGCCTGGAGTGCGCCATGGATGAACTGGCCTGTGCCCTGGCGATCGATCCGGTCCAATTGCGGTTGATCAACTACGCCGAGCGCAACGAGAACGAAGGCAAGCCGTATTCCAGCAAGGAACTGCGTGAGTGCTATGCCCAAGGCGCCCGTCGTTTCGGCTGGGACAAGCGCAACCCGGAACCGCGCAGCATGCGTGAAGGCCGGCAACTGGTGGGCTGGGGCATGGCCGGTGGTGTGTGGGAGGCCATGCAGCAGAAGGCCAGCGCCCAGGCGTCGCTGGATACCAATGGCAAGTTGACCGTCAGCAGCGCCACCACTGACATCGGCACCGGGACCTACACGGTCATGACCCAGATCGCCGCCGAGGCGTCAGGCGTTTCCCTTGAGGACATCACGTTTGTCCTGGGGGATTCATCGCTGCCCACCGCGCCGCTGCAGGGCGGCTCGTTCACCGTATCGTCGGTAGGCACCGCTGTGCAGCAGGCCTGTGAAGCACTGAAGGAAAAACTCCTGGCCGTGGCCCGCCAGGCGTGTCCGGCCTTCAGCGGCGCGACCCTTGAGCAAGTGACGTTTGTCGATGGTCAGCTGCGACTGGGCGAAGCGAGCGTTGCGCTCGCGGAGCTGGCGCAGAAAAGCGGCGAGACGCCGTTGCAGGCCCAGGTCACTGCCGAGCCGGATGCAAAACGCCAGGCCTACGCCACGGCCACTCACTCGGCGGTGTTCGTCGAAGTGCTGGTGGACGAAGACCTGGGGACGGTGAAGGTCAATCGCGTGGTCAGCGCCATCGCCGCTGGCCGGGTCGTGAACCCGAAAACCGCCCGCAGCCAGATTCTTGGTGGCGTGGTGTGGGGCGTCGGCATGGCCTTGCATGAAGAAACCCTGACGGACCACGCCCTGGGGCGCCACATGAACCACAACCTGGCCGAGTATCACCTGCCGGTCAACGCCGACATCGGCGACATTGAGGTGATTTTCGTCGAGGAACAGGACGAGATCGTCAATGCGCTCGGGTCCAAGGGCGTGGGTGAAATCGGTATCGTCGGGGTGGCAGCGGCGGTGGCCAATGCGATTTACCATGCCACCGGCAAGCGGGTGCGGGACTTTCCCATCACCCTCGACAAGTTAATCTAGTGGCCTGTGTGGCTAATTCGCGCACTCAAATTAACCGTACAGGCCACTAGGCTTTTGCTTCTTCCACCAGTTCGTGCATCCGGTCACGGTTGGCCAGGGTCGGGAACAGTTTGATCCAGGCCCCGGTCACCAGCAGCGTGCCGACGCCGCCCATGACCACCGCCGGCACGGTGCCGAACCAGTGGGCGGTCAGGCCGGACTCGAACTCGCCCAACTGGTTCGAGGCGCCGATGAACAACCCGTTCACCGCGCTGACCCGGCCGCGCATTTCATCCGGTGTTTCCAGTTGTACGAAGGAGGCGCGGATCACCATGCTGATCATGTCCGCCGCGCCCAGCACTACCAGCACCGCCAGGGAAAACCAGAACGAGGTGGAGAGGCCGAATGCAATGGTGGCGACGCCGAACACGCCCACCGCTGTGAACATCACCCGGCCGACTTTGCGCTCCACGGCAAACCGCGCCAGCCACAGCGACATCAGCAAGGCCCCGACCGCCGGTGCCGACCGCAACAGGCCCAGGCCCCAGGGACCGGTGAGCAGGATGTCCTTGGCAAACACCGGCAGCAGCGCCGTCGCGCCGCCGAGCAACACCGCGAACAGGTCCAGGGAGATCGCCCCGAGAATGTCCGGGCGACTGCGAATGAAGCGAATCCCGGCCAGCAACGAATCCAGCGTCGCCTTGCCTTTGTTCAGCGGTGTCTGTCGGGCGGGCAGGTTGAGCATCAGGCCGCACGCGATGAGGTAAAGCAGTACCGTCGGCCCGTAGACCCAGACACTGCCAAAGGCGTAGAGCAAGCCGCCGAGTGCCGGGGCGACGATGGTGGCCGACTGCTGGGCCGATTGCGCGGCGGCCACGGCACGGGGAAACAGCGCAGCCGGCACGATGCTCGGCAGCAGCGCCTGGGTGGTCGGCATTTCGAAGGAGCGGGCGGCGCCCAGCAGGAAGGCGAGGATGAAGATCATCTCCCGCGTGACGTTGTCAGTGGCGCTGCCGATCACCAGCGCCAGGGCAATCATGGCCTGCATTGACTGGCAGATGGCCGCCACCTTGCGGCGGTCATAGCGGTCGGCCACATGCCCGGTGTGGAGCATGAACAGCACGCGCGGGGCAAATTCCACCAACCCCACCAGGCCGAGGTCCAGGACGTTGCCGGTCAGTTGATAGAGGTTCCAGCCGATAGCCACGGTGAGCATCTGGAAGCCGCTGGCGGTGAATATCCGGGCCAGCCAGAAGGCTATGAAAGGACGATGGTGACGGAGCAGCAGCGGCGCTTGGCTGGGCATCTATGACGGGTCCGGTGATGAAGGCATCGAGATTATCACCGAGCTGTAACTGGAAGTTGCGGTGGCGGAAAAAATAGTTAGCCAAGCATCGATCTTCCACATCGCACCTTTTTTTGTGGCGAGGGGATTTATCTGTGGGAGCAAGGCTTGCCCGCGATGGACGCGACTCGATTTCTGAAAGACCGCATCGCCTTCATCGCGGGCAAGCCTTGCTCCCACATATCCCCTCGCCTCAGTCAGCACTGAGACAACCTGTCACGCGACAAACGACCACGCCGTTCATCGACGAGAATGCGGCTACTCTTTGATCATTGCTTGATCCAGATCAATACCTTTCGGGGTGTTGGGCTGGCGGCCATCCGGCCAGAGTCCTGCGTTGTGACGGTTATAAAAAGAACGATTCGAAAAGCATTGCACTCCATATCCCTGGGGATTGTGATGCAGGCCCCGCCCGCAGCCGGTTTTACCTGACAGAGGAAGACTTATGTTCGGTTTGGAGGCGCTTGATCTCGCCCGAATCCAGTTCGCGTTCACCATCTCGTTCCACATCCTGTTCCCGGCCATCACCATTGGCCTGGCGAGTTACCTGGCGGTACTCGAAGGCTTGTGGCTCAAGACCCGCGATGACACCTACCGCGACCTGTACCACTTCTGGTCGAAGATCTTTGCCGTCAACTTCGGCATGGGGGTGGTGTCCGGGTTGGTCATGGCCTATCAGTTCGGGACCAACTGGAGCCGTTTCTCGGACTTCGCCGGTGCGGTGACCGGGCCGTTGCTGACCTACGAGGTACTCACGGCGTTTTTCCTCGAGGCGGGTTTCCTGGGCGTGATGCTGTTCGGCTGGAATCGCGTTGGCCGCGGCCTGCATTTCTTTTCCACGGTCATGGTGGCGATCGGCACCCTGATCTCGACCTTCTGGATCCTGTCCTCCAACAGCTGGATGCAAACCCCCAAGGTTACGAAATCATCGACGGCCGGGTGATCCCGGTGGACTGGCTGGCGGTGGTGTTCAACCCCTCGTTCCCTTATCGATTGCTGCACATGTCCACCGCAGCGTTTGTCGCCACGGCGTTCTTCGTCGGCTCGTCGGCGGCCTGGCATTTGCTGCGCGGCCGCGATAACCCGGCCATCCGCCGGATGCTGTCGATGGCGATGTGGATGGCCTTGCTGGTAGCGCCGATACAAGCGGTCATCGGCGACTTCCATGGCCTGAACACCCTCAAGCATCAACCGGCGAAAATCGCCGCCATCGAAGGCCACTGGGAAAACGTCGGCAATGAACCGACCCCGCTGATCCTGTTCGGTCTGCCAGACATGAAGGCGGAAAAGACCAAATACGCCGTGGAAATTCCTTACCTGGGCAGCCTGATCCTGACCCACAGCCTGGACAAGCAGGTGCCGGCCCTCAAGGAGTTCCCGCCGGAGGACCGACCGAACTCGACCATCGTGTTCTGGTCGTTCCGGGTCATGGTCGGCCTTGGGTTGCTGATGATTTTCACCGGCCTGTGCAGCCTGTGGCTGCGCCGTAACGATCGGATCTATCAGTCCCGGCCGTTCCTCTACATGGTGCTGTGGATGGGGCCGTCCGGCCTGGTCGCGATCCTGGCCGGCTGGTTTACCACGGAGATCGGCCGCCAGCCGTGGGTGGTCTATGGCTTGATGCGCACGGCCGATGCGTCGTCCGGCCACAGCTTCGCCCAGATGAGCATCACCCTGGTGTTGTTCGTCGTGGTGTATTTCGCGCTGTTCGGCGCCGGCCTGAGCTACATGATGCGTCTGGTGCGCAAGGGGCCGGAGGCCCACGAAGCCGAGCCGAGCGATGGTGGCCCGGGCCAGAAACGTACGCCGGCCCGGCCATTGTCGGCCGCCGATGACGGCGACGACATGGACCATAACGAACGCTCGAACAAGGGGAATTGAATCATGGGTATTGATCTTCCGCTGATCTGGGCCGTGGTCATCATCTTCGGCATCATGATGTACGTGGTCATGGACGGCTTCGACCTGGGGATCGGCATTCTCTTCCCCTTCGTCAAGGGCGAGCGCGACCGCGACGTGATGATGAACACCGTGGCACCGGTCTGGGACGGTAACGAAACCTGGCTGGTGCTGGGCGGTGCCGGGCTGTTCGGGGCGTTTCCGCTGGCTTATTCGGTGGTGCTTTCGGCGCTGTACCTGCCATTGATCCTGATGCTCATCGGCTTGATCTTCCGCGGCGTGGCCTTCGAGTTCCGCTTCAAGGCCAAGGCTGAGAAGCGCCACCTCTGGGACAAGGCATTCATTGGCGGTTCGCTGACGGCCACCTTCTTCCAGGGTGTGGCGCTGGGGGCGTTCATCGACGGCTTCGAGGTGGTCAATCGCCAGTTCGCCGGTGGCTCCCTGGACTGGTTCACGCCATTCACGATGTTCTGTGGCCTGGCGTTGATCGCGGCCTACGCGTTGCTCGGCTGCACCTGGTTGATCATGAAGACCGAGGGCAAGCTGCAAGAGCAGATGCATGACCTGGCCCGGCCGCTGGCGTTCGTGGTGCTGGCGGTGATCGGCATTGTCAGCATCTGGACACCGCTGGCCCATGCGGACATCGCGGCCCGCTGGTTCACCTTGCCGAACCTGTTCTGGTTTCTGCCGGTGCCGATCCTGGTGCTGGTGACCATGTACGGATTGTTCCGCGCCGTGGCGCGCAACGCCAACTACACGCCCTTCATCCTGACTCTGGTGCTGATCTTCCTCGGCTACAGCGGCTTGGGCATCAGCCTGTGGCCGAACATCGTGCCGCCGTCCATCTCGATCTGGGACGCCTCGTCACCGCCCCAGAGCCAGGGCTTCATGTTGGTCGGCACGCTGTTCATCATTCCGTTGATCCTGGTGTACACCTTCTGGAGCTACTACGTGTTCCGCGGCAAGGTGACCCATGACGACGGCTACCATTGAGGGCGTCGAGCATGGCCAAACCTGACTTGAAAGACATCGAGGCCGCCGAACGCAAGCCACTCCGGCAGCGGCTCGGCTGGCTGGCGCTGATCTGGGCCGGCAGTGTGCTGGCGCTGTTCATTGTTGCCAGCCTGATGCGGATGTTCATGAATGCCGCAGGGCTGACCACCCACTGATTTCTCTGTGGGGGCAAGCTTTGCTCCCACAGGGGACGATTTATTTGCGGGCTTTGAGGATCACGAATTTCGGCGTGGCGGCCACTTGCTCGACACCGCGGAACAACCGCGCCAATTTGCTGTGGTAACCCAGGTGCCGGTTGCCGACGATGTACAGCGCGCCGCCCACCACCAGCGCTTCGCGAGCCTGCTGGAACATCCGCCAGGCGAGGAAATCGCCCACCACTTGCTGCTGGTGGAAGGGCGGATTGCACAGCACCACGTCCAGTGACTGCGCCTCTTGTCCGGCCAGGCCATCTCCGGCCCGCAGGGTCACTTCGCGTTCGCCCAGGGCCGCACGCCAATTCTCGGCGGCCGATTGCACGGCCATATACGACTCGTCCACCAGGGTGTAGTGGGCCTCGGGGTTTTGCAGGGCACTGGCGATGGCCAGCACGCCGTTGCCGCACCCCAGGTCCGCGACCCGTGCCGTCCCGAGGTTTTTCGGCAGATGTGGCAGGAACGCGCGGGTGCCGATGTCCAGGCCTTCGCGGCAGAACACATTGGCGTGGTTGAGCAGCTCGATCTTCGGCTCGTCCAGCCAGTAACGCGTGGGGTAGGGCGATACGATCGGCGCACTGCCTTGTGAAGAGCCAGGTTGTGGCGTGGCAATCAACAGCCGTGCTTTTTTCACCGCCAGGGAGGCCTGCACCGGGCCGATATACCGCTCCAGCAAATCGCCAGCGGCCCGGGGCAGGTGCTTGATCATGGCCCCGGCAATCACTTGGGCGCCTGGCGCTAGTTGGCCTTGCAGGCGAATCAGCTGTTCCTCCAGCAAGGCCAGGGTTTTCGGTACTTTGACCAGGACGCGATCGAACGGGCCGGTCAGCGGCTCGCTGGCAGGTAGCGTCGGCACCGCATCGAAGGAGCGGCCGTTGCGCACCAGGTTTTTCTCCAGCGCCTGCAATGCCAGGAAGGAGTCACCGCTGCTGGTCACCAGGACGTTGCCCGCCAGGCTGGCGGCCAGGGCGCCGAAGCTGTCATTGAGCACCAGGACCCGAGTCTGCGCGCTCGGCTGTTGTTCGGCCAGGTACGCGAGCAGGTATTCATCGGCCGCATCGAAGGCTTGCAGCGGTTCGTTCTGCTGTTCGGGTTGGCGGATCAGGTCGAGTTGGGCGAAGGGGCTGTCGAGCAGGGGCATGGCTGGGGACTCTGGAGATCAACGAATGTCCCGCTGCCTGGAGATAGGTGTCTGTGCGGGACCGCCTGAATGAACTGCGTCGCGTGCAAGAAGCGGCATCATCCAAGTGGAACCGTAAATGGTACGTTTTTTTGTTGCACATTACTCGCGGGTTTTTCAGCCCGGCGCTGTCACTCCACTGTTCAGATCACATGGATCTGGGCGGCTTTTGCCACCGCTGAAATTTTATTGCTGACGTTCAGTTTTCGCATGCAACTGCACACATGGAAATTCACGGTCCGTTCGGAAAGACAGAGAATCCTGCCCACTTCCGACGCCGTCTTGCCTTCGGCAGACCACCTCAACACTTCGATCTCTCTGGGTGACAGGTGGCATTTGGGCTGGATTGCGAGGGCGTCAGACAATTTTTTGCTGGCGAGTGCATGCAGCCTTTGACTGGCGAAGATGGCATAGCCGAGATTTGCATAGTGCTCCTCGATATCGATGGGACAGTGGCTCCGTGCGAGGCTGAACAGGCTGCAATGTGCGCCCTGTTCATCATGAACGGACTGGGTCCAGCCATACTTGAGTCCTTGTCGATTAAGTTCTCGCCATAACTTGGGGGCATGAGCAAAGACAGTCTCGTCCCACAAGATGGGGAGTGATGATTGATTGCAATGTGCTACTAATGGATCGTTCGACGCATAGCCATTTTGTTCATAAAGTCTGTCCCATCCATAAGGGTAGTTGTTCAGGTTCACCTTGCTGGTGTGTTTGTCGGGGCTTCCTAGATAGGCTGCAAATGCGCAATATTCAAATCCCTGATTATTAAAGAAATTCAGGACCAGACGATAGGCCGTTTGCAGGTCCTTTTCGCAGGATAGCTTCCTCAATAACAAGTCTTTCCACTTGTCCATCGCTCTCTCCTGGGTTTGATTCGTTCATGCGGATCCAATCCATGATGCGGAATTTGAGTGTAGGACTATTCTTAATTTGTAGTGAGTTTTTTTTAGTTTGCTTACATTCTGAGATGTTTAAGGAACTAAACTTTTTAGTTAACTATTTTTACAGTTCTGTGAGGTTTGTATAAGTTAGGTAAAAGATTTTGTTGGTCAGACGTTGTTTGTGGCTAAAGTGCCATTACTCGTCATCGGTGGTGAAGACGCTCGCTTTGCGGGACACTGCAAGTCTCGTCCCATTGGAGTGGCTCATGACCGACAGCGCAGAGAAGTTCAGCCGCCAAACCCTGCTCGATGTCCAGCCGTTGACGCCTCATTTGTTTACTTTGCGCACGACCCGGGATCGCGGTTTTCGTTTTCGGGCGGGTCAGTTTGCCCGGCTGGGGGTCGTCAAGGCGGACGGGACCGCCGTCTGGCGGGCGTACTCCATGGTGTCTTCGCCGTTCGACGAGTTCCTCGAGTTCTTTTCCATCGTGGTTCCCGATGGCGAGTTCACCAGTGAGCTTAGCCGCCTGCGACCGGGTGACGAACTGTTGGTGGATCGCCAGGCTTTCGGCTATCTGACGCTGGATCGCTTTGTCGATGGTCGGGATTTGTGGCTGTTGTCCACCGGGACGGGGGTGGCGCCGTTTCTTTCTATCCTCCAGGATTTTGAGGCCTGGGAAAAATTCGAGCGGATCATCCTGGTGTACAGCGTGCGCGAGGCGCAGGAGCTGGCGTATCAGGCGCTGATCAAGGAGCTGCCCCAGCGCGACTACCTGGCCGAGTACGCTCATAAGTTTCATTTCATTGCGACCGTCACCCGTGAGCAGCATCCGGGGGCGCTCAGTGGGCGGATCACCACGCTGATCGAAAATGGCGAGCTGGAGCGGGCGGCCGGCGTAGCGCTGACGCCGGAGCATTCGCGAGTGATGCTGTGCGGCAATCCGCAAATGATCGATGACACGCGCAAGCTGCTCAAGGCCAGGGGGCTGCAACTGAGCCTGACCCGTCGGCCGGGGCAGGTGGCGGTGGAAAACTACTGGTAGGACTGTGGCGAGGGGATGAATCCCCTCGCCACAAGAGGCGTCAGTGACTGACTGCCTCAGGGCCGCTCGTTCTGGGCCTTGAGTAGATCGCGAATCTCACTCAGCAGCAGTTCTTCCTTGGTCGGAACAGGAGGCGCGCTGGGGGCTACGGCTTCTTCGCGCTTGAGGCGGTTGATCGCCTTGACGCCCATGAAAATGGCGAACGCCACGATGATGAAGTCGATGGTGCTCTGGATGAATTTACCGTAGGCCAGTACCACGGCAGGCGCATCACCCTGGGCGGCCTTGAGGGTGATGGCCAGGTCACTGAAGTCCACTCCACCAATCAGCAGGCCGATGGGAGGCATGACCACGTCGCCAACGAATGACGAAACGA
Organism: Pseudomonas sp. St386; assembly: GCF_018325865.1. Lineage (NCBI taxonomy): Bacteria > Pseudomonadati > Pseudomonadota > Gammaproteobacteria > Pseudomonadales > Pseudomonadaceae > Pseudomonas > Pseudomonas sp. St386. Next base: position 5,916,930 of record NZ_AP021900.1, on the reverse strand, counting down.
TTTTGCCGAAAGCGGCACCGATGATGATCCCGACGGCCATGTCGACGACATTGCCTTTGACCGCGAAGGCCTTGAACTCGCTTAGCACGCCCATGAGCTATTCCTTGTAACAAATGAAAGATGAGTGGCAGTGTAAATCAGCCCAACGAGTCCTGCTCGAAACGCCTGCTTACAAAGCTTCAGTTATCGACCTGGCCTTGGGTGAAAAGTTTTCAAAGTGCCATCAATCGCGCGTGATACGCGGTTTCGGCCTGGCGCCCCACAACGTTTTTTCTATCGATGCGGTACGGCATTTCTATTTAGGTTTTCCTTTTTCGAGCACTAGCCTCTGGATGGCGCACATGGATGCGCTCTATAACATCAGAGGAACACGCCTATGAACACTTCCCTTGGCCACGGGGCTTATTCCCATCGCCGCGCTTTTTTTGTGCTGACCGCGAGCCTTTTGTCCTTGTCTGTCAACGCGGCCACCCTGACCCGGGACAATGGTGCGGCTGTCGGCGACAACCAGAACTCGCAAACGGCAGGCCCCAATGGCCCGACCTTGTTGCAAGACGTGCAGTTGATCCAGAAGCTCCAGCGCTTTGACCGTGAACGCATCCCCGAGCGCGTGGTGCATGCACGTGGGACCGGCGCCCACGGCACCTTCACGGTTTCCGACGATCTCAGCGACCTGACCAAGGCCAAAGTCTTTGCCGCAGGCCAGGTCACACCAGTGTTCGTGCGTTTTTCTGCCGTGGTGCACGGCAATCATTCGCCGGAAACCCTGCGCGACCCCCGTGGTTTCGCCACGAAGTTCTACACCGCCGACGGTAATTGGGACTTGGTGGGTAACAACTTCCCGACCTTCTTCATCCGCGATGCCATCAAGTTTCCGGACATGGTCCACGCCTTCAAACCCGACCCGCGGACCAACCTGGACGATGATTCACGCCGCTTCGATTTCTTCTCCCATGTTCCAGAATCGACCCGCACCCTGACCGAGTTGTATTCCAACTCCGGGACACCGGCCAGTTACCGTGAGATGGACGGTAACGGTGTACATGCCTACAAACTGGTTAACGCCAAGGGTGAAGTTCATTACGTGAAGTTTCATTGGAAAAGTTTGCAGGGGCTGAAAAATCTCGATCCGAAAGAAGTTGTGAAAGTTCAAGGCCAAGATTACAGCCATATGACAAATGATCTGGTGAATCATATTAATAAGGGCGACTTCCCGAAATGGGACTTGTACATCCAGGTGCTGAATCCACAGGACCTTGCCAAGTTTGACTTCGACCCACTGGACGCGACCAAGATCTGGCCGGGTGTGCCTGAGCGAAAAGTCGGGCAAATGGTCTTGAACCGCAATCCGGCGAATGTTTTCCAGGAAACCGAGCAGGTCGCCATGGCACCGGCCAATCTTGTACCGGGTATCGAACCTTCCGAGGATCGTTTGCTTCAGGGGCGAGTATTTTCCTACGCTGACACGCAGATGTACCGCCTGGGTGCCAATGCCCTGCAACTGCCGATCAACGCCCCCAAGGTGGCGGTGAACAACGGTAACCAGGACGGTGCGATGAATCCAGGCAGCACCAGCACCGGCGTGAACTATCAGCCGAGTCGCCTGACGCCGCGTGAAGAACCGCAAGCGGCACGCTACAGCCAGACCGCGCTGAGCGGCAGCACCCAGCAGGCGAAGATCCAGCGCGAGCAGAACTTCAAGCAGGCCGGTGATTTGTATCGTTCGTTCAGCAAGAAAGAGCGTGATGACCTGATCGACAGCTTCGGCGGCTCTTTGGCGACCACCGATGACGAGAGCAAGCACATCATCCTGTCGTTCCTCTACAAGGCTGACCCTGAGTACGGTACTGGCGTGGCCCGTGTCGCCAAAGGTGACTTGGCCCGGGTCAAGGCCCTGGCGGAAAAACTGACTGACTGATCCACAGCCAGGCAGGTGTATGACCTGTGGGAGCAAAGCTTGCTCGCGATACAGGCGCTGGGGTCTGAAACCAGACTGAGTCGTCTGCATCGCGGGCAAGCCGTGCTCCCACAACCATGCCCCCACAGTCATCTGCCAGAGGAGACGTCATGATGCGCAGATTTCTTTTATTGATGCTTGCGACCTGGTCACTGGGCGTACTGGCCGATCAGCCAATACCCACCGAACCGGCCGCCGTACAAGAACAGTTGCAAAACTACTACTTCGACGCCGCTCGCCGCGGCGATGTGCCGATGCTCGAGACTTTTATCGAGGCCGGTTACTCGCTCAATACCCAGGATGAAAAGGGCTACACCGCACTGATTTTGGCGGCTTATCACGGCCACGGCCCGGCGGTGGAGCGGCTGCTGGCCGCTGGCGCCGATGCCTGTGCCCAGGACAAACGCGGTAACACGGCGCTGATGGGCGCCATTTTCAAGGGCGAAGTGCAGATCGCCCGTCGTTTGCTGTCCACCGATTGCAGCCCGGACCAACGCAACGGCGCCGGGCAGACCGCGGCGATGTATGCCGGCCTGTTCAAACGGGATGAATTGCTCGATGCCTTGAAGGCCAAGGGCGCCGATCTGCAGGCCCAGGACCCGTTGGGCAACACTGCGGTGGATCTGGCGAGGGGTGAAATCAGAATGCCGGCCCCGCGTTGACCTCCGCGTGGGCTATCATCGCGGTTTTTATCCGGAGTTCAGATGGCCAAGGCAAAGCGCATGTACGGCTGCACCGAGTGCGGCTCGACCTTTCCCAAATGGGCCGGCCAGTGCAGCGAATGCGGGGCCTGGAACACCCTGACTGAAACCATGGTGGAAAGCGGCGGCGCGGCGGCACCCACCGGTCGCACGGGCTGGGCCGGTCAGCAGGCGCAGATCAAGACCCTGGCCGAAGTCAGTGTCGAAGAAATCCCGCGTTTCTCCACCGCATCCGGTGAACTGGACCGCGTGCTGGGCGGCGGCCTGGTGGACGGTTCGGTGGTGCTGATCGGCGGCGATCCGGGCATCGGCAAATCCACCATCTTGTTGCAAACCTTGTGCAACCTCGCCACCCGCATGCCGGCGCTGTACGTCACTGGCGAAGAATCCCAGCAGCAGGTCGCCATGCGCGCCCGGCGCCTGGGCTTGCCCCAGGACCAGTTGCGGGTCATGACCGAAACCTGCATCGAGACCATCATCGCCACGGCGCGCCTGGAAAAACCCAAGGTGATGGTGATCGACTCGATCCAGACGATTTTCACCGAACAACTGCAATCGGCCCCGGGCGGCGTGTCCCAGGTGCGCGAAAGCGCGGCGTTGCTGGTGCGCTACGCCAAGCAGAGCGGCACGGCGATTTTCCTGGTGGGCCACGTCACCAAGGAAGGCGCACTGGCGGGGCCGCGGGTGTTGGAGCACATGGTCGATACCGTGTTGTATTTCGAAGGCGAATCCGATGGGCGCCTGCGTTTGCTGCGGGCGGTGAAGAACCGCTTTGGCGCTGTCAACGAACTGGGTGTGTTCGGCATGACCGATAGAGGTCTGAAAGAAGTCTCAAACCCTTCGGCGATCTTTCTGACGCGTGCCCAGGAAGAAGTCCCCGGTAGCGTGGTCATGGCAACGTGGGAAGGCACCCGGCCGATGCTGGTCGAAGTGCAAGCGCTGGTGGACGACAGCCACCTGGCGAACCCGCGCCGGGTCACCCTGGGCCTGGATCAGAATCGGTTGGCCATGTTGTTGGCGGTGTTGCATCGACACGGCGGGATTCCGACTCACGACCAGGACGTGTTCCTCAATGTCGTGGGTGGGGTCAAGGTGCTGGAAACCGCGTCCGACCTGGCGTTGATGGCGGCGGTCATGTCCAGCCTGCGCAACCGGCCGCTGCCCCACGACCTGTTGGTGTTCGGCGAAGTCGGGCTGTCGGGCGAAGTGCGGCCGGTGCCCAGTGGCCAGGAGCGGCTCAAGGAGGCGGCCAAGCACGGCTTCAAACGCGCCATCGTGCCCAAGGGCAACGCGCCGAAGGAAGCCCCGCCGGGGTTGCAGATCATTGCCGTGACACGCCTGGAACAGGCGTTGGATGCGTTGTTCGAATAACCCTGGCAATTGCGCAAGGACTGTATGTGGGAGCAAAGCTTGCTCGCGATGCAGGCGACTCGATTTTGAAGGACCGCATCGCAGCCATCGCGGGCAAGCCTTGCTCCCACATGGATTCCCTCGCCAAGGGGGTAGCTCAGATCTGGATCAACGCCGCCAACTCCCGCTCCAACTCGTCATGGTCGCCCACGTTCAGCTCGACCAGCCGGCGTAGGTGTGCGATGGAGTCCAGGTCAATGTGCTCGCAGGCGAAGCCCAGGTGACCATGGTCATCATGGGCCAAACGAACTTCCATTTTGATCTCGGCATCAGGGCTCAAATGAATATCGGCCATGAAGGGGCGCTCGATATCGCCAAGCCAGGGTTCGGGTTTCTTGATCAGCAACCCCTTGAGGGACAGATCCAGCAACTCTACCGGCCAGATGAACGGGCCCTGGCTCAGCTCGGTCCTGGCATTGAAGTCAACTCGTACGAAGCGGCGACGTTCGCTCATTACGCATTCCCTCTGGAGATTCACTGACTATAGACCCAACTGACGGGGCATCGTCACCGTTCGGCTGCTGACAAACGAACGTCGAGTATGGCCTTTGCCCGGGTTAGCGCTAAACTCCAGTGGCTGTCTTTCTTGTCACCCTGGCTGGAATATAAAAATGAAAAACAATAATAGCCTGCTGCGCCATCTACCCTGGCTACTGCTGGCCGTCGTGGGAGCGTGCGCCCTGGGCGTCGTGGCATTGCGTCGAGGCGAGGCGATCAACGCCTTATGGATCGTCGTCGCAGCCGTGGCCATCTACCTGGTCGCCTACCGCTACTACAGCCTCTTCATCGCCAACAACGTGATGCAACTCGATGCGCGCCGGGCTACTCCCGCCGTGCTCAACAACGATGGCCTGGACTACGTCCCGACCAACAAACACATTCTTTTCGGCCACCACTTCGCGGCCATTGCCGGCGCGGGGCCGCTGGTCGGGCCGGTGCTGGCGGCGCAGATGGGCTACCTGCCCGGTACGCTCTGGCTGATCGCCGGCGTGGTGTTGGCCGGTGCGGTGCAGGACTTCATGGTCCTGTTCCTGTCCACCCGCCGCAACGGGCGTTCCCTGGGTGACATGGTCCGTGAGGAAATGGGCCGCATCCCCGGCACCATCGCGCTGTTCGGCTGCTTCCTGATCATGATCATCATCCTCGCGGTGCTGGCGCTGATCGTGGTCAAGGCCCTGGCCGAGAGTCCGTGGGGCATCTTCACGGTGATGGCGACCATCCCGATCGCGATGTTCATGGGCATCTACATGCGCTACATCCGCCCGGGCCGCATCGGTGAAATCTCGCTCATCGGCGTGCTGTTGCTGCTGGGCTCGATCTGGCTGGGCGGGCAGATCGCTGCCGATCCGGTCTGGGCCAAGGCCTTTTCCTTCACCGGGATCCAGATTACCTGGATGCTGATCGGCTACGGTTTTGTCGCGGCGGTGCTGCCGGTGTGGCTGATCCTGGCGCCGCGGGACTACCTGTCGACCTTCCTCAAGATCGGCACCATCGTTGCCCTGGCGATCGGCATCCTGGTCACCATGCCCGAGCTGAAAATGCCGGCGCTGACCCAGTTCACCGACGGCACCGGGCCGGTATGGAAGGGCGGCCTGTTCCCGTTCCTGTTCATCACCATCGCCTGCGGCGCGGTCTCGGGCTTCCACGCGCTGATCTCCTCGGGCACCACGCCCAAGCTCTTGGATAACGAAACCAACGCCCGCTACATCGGTTACGGCGGCATGCTGATGGAGTCCTTCGTGGCGATCATGGCCATGGTCGCGGCTTCGGTCATCGAGCCGGGCGTGTACTTCGCCATGAACAGCCCGGCGGCGATCGTCGGCGGTGACGTGGTGGCCGTGGCCCAGACCGTCAGCAGCTGGGGTTTTGCAATCACCCCCGAGGCGCTGCAAGCGGTGGCCAAGGACATCGGCGAGACCACTGTGCTGGCCCGTGCCGGCGGTGCGCCGACCCTGGCGGTCGGTATCGCGCAGATCCTGCACTCGGTGCTGCCGGGTGAGAACACCATGGCGTTCTGGTACCACTTCGCGATCCTGTTCGAAGCGCTGTTCATCCTCACCGCGGTGGACGCCGGCACCCGTGCCGGGCGGTTCATGCTGCAGGACTTGCTGGGTTCGTTCGTGCCTTCGCTCAAGCGCACCGAATCCTGGCCGGCCAACCTGATCGCCACCGCCGGTTGCGTAGCGATGTGGGGTTACCTGCTGTACCAGGGCGTGATCGATCCGCTGGGCGGCATCAACACCTTGTGGCCGCTGTTCGGCATCTCCAACCAGATGCTGGCCGGTATCGCCCTGATGCTCGCCACCGTGGTCCTGATCAAGATGAAGCGCCAGCGCTACGTCTGGGTGACCATGCTGCCGGCGGTCTGGCTGCTGATCTGCACCACCACTGCGGGTCTGATCAAGCTGTTCGACGCCAACCCGGCGATCGGCTTTTTGGCCCTGGCGCGCAAATACAACGATGCCCTGGCCGCCGGCCAGGTCCTGGCCCCGGCCAAGAGCATCGAGCAGATGCAGCACGTGGTGTTCAACGCCTACACCAATGCGACGCTGACGGCCTTGTTCCTGTTCGTGGTCTTCAGCATCCTGTTCTACGCGCTCAAGGTCGGTATCGCCGCCTGGGGCACCAAGGAACGCACGGACAAGGAAGCGCCATTCCAGGCCTTGCCGGACGCTTGATAGGGGATTGCAACGATGTTCAATGACTTGAGTCGCCTGGGTAAATACCTCGGTCAGGCCGCCCGCCTGATGGTCGGAATGCCCGACTACGACAACTACGTCGAGCACATGCAAACCAAGCACCCGGACAAACCGTTGATGGACTACGAGGCGTTCTTTCGCGAACGCCAGGAGGCCCGTTACGGCGGCAAGGGTGGGCCCAAGTGCTGTTGAGTTGAGGTAGCCTCGAACCCCATGTGGGAGCGGGCTTGCTCGCGAAGGCGGTGGATCAGCAGCATTGATGTTGACTGACACTCCGCCTTCGCGAGCAAGCTCGCTCCCACAGTTGTTTTTGGGGTGGTCTCAAGATGTGCATACACCACAGATCCCCTGTGGGAGCGAGCTTGCTCGCGATAGCGGAGTGTCAGTTAATGATAATGTCGACTGATCCATCGCCTTCGCGAGCAGGCTCGCTCCCACAAAACCGCTTCCCTTTCAGGCATCAAGGAGATTCAGTTTGTCCTCTCCCATCCCGGTCACCATCCTCAGCGGCTTCCTCGGCGCCGGCAAGACCACGCTGTTGCGCCATCTGCTCAAGGCCGAGCACGGCCTGAAAATCGCCGTGATCGAGAACGAATTCAGCGATGCCGGCATCGATACCCAACTGCTGGGCGACGAGCCGGTGCAAGTCATGACCCTGGCCAACGGTTGCGTGTGCTGCACCATCCACACCGACCTGACCAAGGCCCTGTACCTGTTGCTCGAGCGGCTGGACAGCGGCGAGATCGCCTTCGATCGCCTGGTCATCGAATGCACCGGCCTGGCCGACCCGGCCCCGGTGGCGCAAACGTTCTTCATCGACGAGGACCTGCGCGAGCGCTATATCCTCGACGGCATTCTTACGCTGGTGGACGCCGCTCATGCCGATGTCCACCTGACCCAGGCCATCGCCCAGGCCCAGGTCGGGTTTGCCGACCGCCTGCTCTTGAGCAAGACCGATCTGGTGGACGCGGCCCAGGTCCAGGCCCTTGGCGAGCGCCTGACGCGCATCAACCGACGGGCACCCATCAGGGTGGTCGAGCACGGCAAGATCGACCTGGCCGAGCTGCTCGACATCCGCGGCTTCAATCTCAATGCGGACCTGGGCGCGGGGTTCAGCCTGCGACCGGTCGGCAAGGCCACCCCGGGCGATCGCATCAGCAGCCTGGTGCTGCGTACCGACAAGGCGCTGGATATCGACAAGCTCAGCGAGTTCATGAACCAGTTGCTGGAAGAACACGGCAAGCAATTGCTGCGCTACAAGGGCGTGCTGAACATCGCGGGCGAACCCCGTCGGTTGGTGTTCCAGGGCGTGCTCAAGTTGTACGGTTTCGATTGGGACACCGAATGGGCCCCCGGCGAAGCCCGGGAAAGCGTGATCGTGTTCATCGCCGACGAACTGCCGGAAGAGAAGATCCGCGCCGGTTTCGAAGCCGCGCTACTTTGACGAACCCGTACCTGCGGCCAGCAGCAGTTTCTGCTCCAGATGGTCCAGGTGCTCGTCCATCAGCCGCACCGCTTCGTTGACGTTGCGGCCTTCCACTGCGTCGACGATTGCCAGGTGTTCCTGCCAGGCGCAGTGCCGGCGGGACTTGATCTCGTGTCGCGCCAGGGCCAACGAGGTCAACGGCACCAGGCTGCCGAGAAATTGCATCAACGGCGCGTTGCCGGCCATGGCGGCCAGTTGCAGATGAAACTCGCCGGACAGGCGGATCGCCGGGCCACGTTCACCACGATCCAGGCACTGGCGCTCGCGTTCCACCAGATCGCGCAGCTGTTGCAAGTCCTTGGGCTGCGGCGCCCTGCAGGCCAGGCGCACCAGGGTCTGCTCAGCCAGGCGGCGAGCGTGGAGGATCTGCCGGGTCTGCTCCAGGTCTGGCGCAGCGACTTGTGGCCGGTGGTTGGGCCGCAGGATCACCACTTGCTGATGAGACAGGCGCGCCAGAACGCGGCGAATGACACTGCGGCTGACACCAAACACATCCCCCAGGCTTTCCTCGGTGAAGCGGCTGGCCGGGGCAATGCGTTGTTCGAGGATGGCGTCGAAGATCCGCGGGTAGATATCGTCCACCGACGGTTTGCCGACCCGGCCGGGCGGGGGCAGGGCGGCCAGCACGTTGTGGTTGTGCTGGGGTTGATGGGGCATGAGGTTGTTCATGGCGGTCTCCACAGGCAATGGCTCAGGTGCCGAGGTTGTCGTCCGGAATGTTCAATTCGATGCCCATGCGCTGGCCTTCCCGGAGAATGTGCCGGCGCATTTCGGCGCTGGCCTGGGCGCTGTTCTTGCCCCGGATGGCACGGACCACGGCTTCGTTTTCTTCCAGGCGTTCAGCCAGGTGCTCGGGCGAATTGCGCAACATATCGGCGCTCTGCTTGAGGGCGTTACTGGTCTGCTGGACCACGTTCTGGAAGATCGGGTTGGATGTCAGGGCAAACAATTCTTCATGGAAGGCGATGTAGGCGTTGGCGCAGGCGTCGCTGTCGTTGGCTTCCAGGGCTTCGCGCATGTCCATGAGGGTCAGGCGCAACTGGCCGACCTCCTTGCTGCTGATGGACTGGGCCACAAGGCCGACGATGAACGGCTCCAGGGTGTAGCGCAGCTGCAGCAGGTCTTCCAGGCTCGCGCCGGCCATGGCGCTGCCTTCACCGGCAGCATCGTTGAGATTGGCCTCCAGCACCACGACGCCTTTGCCGGGCATCGAGCGCACCAGGCCCAGGGTTTCCAGCACAATCACCGCTTCACGCAGGCTTGGCCGGCTGATGCCCAGTTGCTCGGCCAGCTCGCGCTGGCCGGGCAGCATGTCGCCCGAGCGCCATTGGCCTCGGGCGAGGGCGGCGCGGAGTTTCTCCACCACGGAATTGACGACGGTCGATGAACTGATCACATGTGACTCCTTGGAAATCGATCAGGCGATGCCGGTTCGCGGGCCGGCATCGCCGTCTTTCAGAATTGCTGGTGATGGGCACTGCCCACCGGTTTCCTGGGTTGGAAGGTATAGCCTTGTTGGCCGGACAGCACCTTGCGCGCCCGAGGGATGTCGATGTCTTTTTCCCAGCGGGCAATCGCCACGGTGGCCACGCAGTTGCCAATCAGGTTGGTCAGGGCGCGACCGATGCCCATGAACCAGTCCACGGCCAACACCAGCACCAGGCCGACCACCGGGATCGCCGGGATCGCGGTTAGCGTCGCTGCCAGGATCACCAGCGCCGAGCCGGGAATCCCATGGGCGCCCTTGGAGGTGATCAGCGAGACCAGCAGGATGGTCAACAGATCGCTCATGGCCAGGGGCGTGCCGGTCGCGTTGGCGATGAAGACAATGGCCAGGGTCAGGTAGATCGAGAAACCATCCAGGTTGAACGAGTAGCCGGTTGGAATGACCAGGCCCACGGTGGAGCTGCCGATCCCCAGGTGTTCGAGCTTGCGCATGATCTGTGGCAGCACGGCATCGGACGACGCGGTGCCGAGCACGATCAGCAGCTCTTCGCGCAGGTATTTGAGGAATGGCAGCATCGGCAGGCCCGACACGCGCATTACCGCACCCAGGATCACCGCGACAAAGGCGATGCAGGTCAGGTAGAACAGGCCAACGAGGCTGCCCAGGTGCTGTAGCGAATCCAGGCCATATTTGCTGGTGGTGAAGGCAATGGCCCCGAAGACGCCGATCGGGGCCAGCCGTACGATCATGCCCATGATGCGGAAGATCACGTGGCTGAGTTCGTTGATCAGGCGTGAAATGCCGGAAGCGGCGTCACCAACAAGGTTCAACGCGCTGCCAAACAGCACGGCAAACAGCAGCACCTGCAGGATGTTGTTTTCCGCGAACGCGCCAATCACCGAGGTCGGGATCAGGTTCATCAGGAACTGGGTGGTGGTGACCATGTGCTGGCCGCGCTGGGCGATATCGTTCACGTCCGCGCTGGAGAGCTGCTCCAGGTGGATGTTCGCGCCGCTGCCAATGCCTGTGCTGAAAGCAAGGACCAGGCCGATGACCAGGGCGATGGAGGTGAGTATTTCGAAGTAGATGACCGACTTGAGGCCAATGCGCCCGACCTTCTTGAGATCGCCGGCGCCGGAGATACCGCTGACCACCACGCAGAACACGATCAGGCCGATGAGCATCTTGATCAGCTTGATGAAGCCGTCGCCGAGGGGTTTGAGTTGTGCAGAGTATTCAGGAAGGGTAAGTCCACAGACGATGCCGAGCACCAGTCCGAGGACAACTTGAAGGAAGATCGACCGCGAGCACCATTTGAGCATGGGAGGGATTCCTGGTTCGGTGTCCTTGTTCGCCAGGGGAGGGCTGGCGTTGGGACTTCATTATTGTGGTCTTACCGGTTTGTCCAGTGCAGGCGCAGTCTAAGCGCTGTTTTTGCGGGGATGCAAGCTCGATTGTGCTGGTTTGGCATGACCGGTCTTACCAGTTGAGGTGAAAGCCCTGTGCTTGAGCGTTTTCTCAAAAGAAAAAATGACGGGTGGTCAATAACCGCCCCGCCACAAGGGTCGTGCTTCGTCCCTTCGACTGACTTTACATGCCAACAGGGGCGACCTTCAGAGCACGCTCAGAATGAACGTCGCTTTTGATTGTTCGTCTGTCTCGGCAAGATAAAGATAAGGCGAGCCGCGTACCCTTAATCCCCCGACATGTTTCTTATTGCCTGTCATGAGCGAGATGGGGACATGGCGGGATTTGATGTGCTTGCGTGTGATGATGTTTTGCTGATGATCGACCAGGCTGAAAAGAGTCGGGTTGCGAGTGTTTGGATCACTTGCCCCAAACACTTCGAGCCAGCTTTTACTGATCAGTTTGTTGTAGTGTTCACCGGTGTTTTTCAGGGTCAGGAGGTAGCCGCCAGCGGTATACCGCAAGTGCAGCCGCAAGGGCTCGCCGCGCACAGCCTGGTCTTCGACGCGCATGCCGAGCAGGCTTGAGTGATCCTGGGTTTGGGGTCTACCGGTGAAGAATCCACCGCTGAATGCACTGATGGTCGCCATCGCGGGTTTGCCATGCAGCCTTTCCAGTAGATTTACGCGGGTGTTGAACATGCTGAGTGTTGCATTAAAGGATTGTTCACTGTCCATGTGAATAAGCGTCCTGTTTTGAGTGATTAAGTTCAGGGGGCAGGAGAGATCGTATGGGTTTATTAATTGCGTGTAAGGTTTTCTGTATTGCAGAAAATTAAGTGTTGGATGGTGTTAGTTGTTTGGCCCTGTTTTCCAGGGCAATAAAAAAAGGCCCGCATCTTTCGATGCGGGCCTTATTCAACTCGTTCTAGCGGGCTGATTAAGCGCCGTAGACTGGCAGCTTCTTGCAGATAGCCTTGACCTTCTCACGTACGGCGTCGATGACCGCTTCGTTGTTCAGGTCCGCCAGGATGTCGCAGATCCAGCCAGCCAGTTCCTTGCACTCGGCTTCCTTGAAACCACGAGTGGTCACGGCAGGGGTGCCGAAACGCAGGCCCGAGGTGACGAACGGAGAGCGTGGGTCGTTTGGCACCGAGTTCTTGTTGACGGTGATGAACGCCTTGCCCAGCGCCGCGTCGGCGTCTTTGCCGGAGATCTCTTGCTTGATCAGCGACAGCAGGAACAGGTGGTTTTCAGTACCGCCGGACACCACGTCGAAGCCGCGCTCGATGAACACGCCGGCCATGGCCTTGGCATTCTTCACTACTTGTTGCTGGTAAGTCTTGAACTCAGGTTGCAGGGCTTCCTTGAAGCAGATCGCCTTGGCTGCGATCACGTGCTCCAGCGGGCCACCCTGGGCGCCCGGGAAGACGGCGGAGTTCAGCTTCTTCTCGATGTCGGCATTGGCGCGCGCCAGGATCAGGCCGCCACGTGGACCACGCAGGGTCTTGTGGGTGGTGGTGGTGACCACGTCGGCGAATGGCACCGGGTTCGGGTAGACGCCAGCGGCGACCAGGCCGGCAACGTGGGCCATGTCGACGAACAGGTAGGCACCGACCTTGTCGGCGATCTCGCGGAAACGCGGGAAGTCGAGGACCTGGGAGTAGGCGGAGAAACCGGCCACGATCATTTTCGGCTTGTGCTCGAGGGCCAGGCGCTCGACTTCGTCGTAGTCGATCAGGCCGTTGCCGTCGATGCCGTACTGGATGGCGTTGTACAGCTTGCCGGAGGAGGAAACGCTGGCGCCGTGGGTCAGGTGACCGCCGTGGGCCAGGCTCATGCCCAGGATGGTGTCGCCGGCCGACAGCAGCGCCAGGTACACGGCGGAGTTGGCTTGGGAGCCTGCGTGCGGCTGGACGTTGGCATAGTCGGCACCGAACAGTTGCTTGGCGCGATCGATGGCCAGTTGCTCGACCACGTCGACGTACTCGCAACCACCGTAGTAACGCTTGCCCGGGTAGCCTTCGGCGTACTTGTTGGTCAGTACCGAGCCTTGAGCTTCCATCACCGCGGGGCTGGTGTAGTTTTCCGAAGCGATCAGCTCAATGTGCTCTTCCTGGCGCTGAGCTTCTTGCTCCATGGCGGCAAAGAGATCGGCGTCGTACTTGGCAATAGTCAAATCACGGCTGAACATGGCGGTCCTCAAGGATCGGGGGCAGAAAAGGGGGGCATTCTACCTCAACCGGTTTTGGAAGGCATATGAAAGGGCGTCATGTCGCGGACGAATGGGTTTCACGCAAGAGGGGTGTTGCCTGTACTGGCTCATCGCGGGCAAGCCTTGCTCCCACAGAAGCCCTCGTTCCCCTGTGGGAGCAAGGCTTGCCCGCGAGAGGCCGGCCCAGATAGTACAAGGCCTCAGTCGAGCATGAACAACGCATCATTGCTGAACTGCGCTTCAAACCGGGTGGCTGGCATCGGCCGGCCGAACAGGTAGCCCTGGACTTCGTCGCAGCCGTGCTCGCGCAAGAAGTCCAGTTGCTCGTGGGTCTCGACGCCCTCGGCGATCACCGCCAGGTTGAGGCTGTGGGCCATGGCGATGATCGCCCGGGCGATCTGCGCATCCTGCTCGCCGGACGGCAGGCCGTCGACGAAGGTGCGGTCGATCTTCAGCACATCGATGGGGAATTGCTTGAGGTAGTTGAGCGACGAATAACCGGTGCCGAAGTCATCGACGGCGATGCTCAGGCCCAGGTTTTTCAGCCCGGCCAGGATCTGCATCGCCTCGCTGACTTCGCGCATCAGGATACTTTCCGTCAGTTCCAGCTCCAGGCAGGCCGGCGGCAGGCCGGTGCTGCGCAGGATATTGGCGATGCGCGTGCCCAACTGGCCGTCGGAGAACTGCCGGGCGGAAATGTTGACCGAGACCTTCGGCACCCGGACCTTGGCCTGGTGCCACGTCCTGAGCTGCCGACAGGCTTCGGCGATGACCCAGTCGCCGACGTCCACCACCAAGCCGAGCTCTTCGAGTACCGGGATGAAGTCCCCCGGCGGCACCAACCCGCGTCGCGGATGGCGCCAGCGCAGCAGGGCTTCGGCGCCAGTCAAACGTTTGCCATCGCCGCTGAACTGCGGCTGGTAATACAGCACGAACTCGTTCTGTTCCAGGGCGTGGCGCAGGTCGCTTTCCAGCTCCAGGCGCTCCAGGGCGCTGGCGTTCATGTCGGCCTGATAGAACTGGAAGTTGTTCTTGCCACGCTCCTTGGCGTGATACATGGCCGTGTCGGCGTTCTTCATCAATTGGCTCAGTTCGTTGCCGTCCTGGGGGCTCAGGGCGATACCGATACTGGCGGTGACGAAGAACTCCCGGCCTTCGAGCACGAATGGCCGGACCAGGCTGGCGAGGATCTGCTCGGCTACGTTGATGGCCCGGTTCAGCGCCATTTCGCGGCTGGCGCGCGGTTGCAGCAGCAGGGTGAATTCATCGCCGCCCATGCGCGCCACGGTGTCGTCGTCGGCGACGCAGCCGAGCAGGCGCGTGGCCATTTCCTTGAGCATCCGGTCGCCGGCGGCATGCCCCAGGGAGTCGTTGATCGGCTTGAAGCGGTCCAGGTCGAGGAACATCAGCACGACCCAGGTCTTCTGCCGGTCGGCCGATTGCAGCGCGGTGTGCAGGCGATCCTGGAACAGCGTGCGGTTGGGCAGGTGAGTCAGGGCGTCGTAATAGGCCAGGCGATGAATGCGCTGCTCGCTGGCCTTGCGCTCGCTGATGTCGCTGAAGAAGCATACATAGCTGGCCAGGTCGCCCTCGTCATCCAGCACGGCCGTGATGCCGACCCAAGCCGGGTAATGTTCGCCATTGCGGCGCTTGAGCCAGACTTCGCCTTCCCAGGTGCTGTGCTGTTGCAACTGCTTGAGCACGTAGCGCAAGTGGGCTTCCTGCTGTTCGTCCACGGTCAGCATGTTGGGCAACTGGTCCAGCACTTGCGACACGGCATAACCGCTGACGCGACTGAAGGCTTCGTTGGCCTGGACAATGTAGCCGGCCGGGTCGGTGATCAGGATCGCCGAGGTCGAGTGCTCGAAGACCGTGGCGGCCATGCGCAGGTCTTTTTCGGCGCGACGCTGCTGGCTGATGTCGCGACCAACGCCGAGCACGCCTTCGAACGCGCCGTGTTCATCCCACACCAGTACCAGCCGCAGCTCGATGGGAATCTTGCGCCCGTCGGCACGCAGGCAGTCGAACAGGAACAACTGGGTCTGCATCTGGTTGCGCAGCTCGGCCAGTTGTTCGGGCTTGTCGAGGGCCTTGCTGACCCGGTCCATCAGGCTGTAGATGCCGGTCAGCTGTTGCGGATTGGCGATGATCGATTGCCAGCCGTTCTGGAAGATCCAGTCGGCGGTGTAGCCCAGCACCGCCTGCACCGACGGGCTGACGTAGTTGAGCGAAAGCTTGTTGTCGGTGGAGAAAATCACGTCGCTGATGCTTTCGGCGAGCATCCGGTAGCGTTGCTCGCTGTCACGCAGCGATTCGCTGGCCTCGATCTGCTCGGTGACGTCCTTGGCCACACCGATGATTCGTGTCACCTGATTGTCCCGGTCCCGGGCCAGTGCCTGCTCGCGGATGTCGAAGCAGCGCCATTTGCCATTGCGATGGCGAAAGCGCAGTTGGCATTGCAACAATTGCGTGTACCCGCCCCGCCGTTGTGCCTGGCGCAGGCCGTGGTAGTGATCGGCATCGTCGCTGTGCAGCAGGATTTCCCAGAAGTACTCGCCCATCTGGTGCAGCTCGGTGCGGTCGTAGCCCAGGGTCTGGCCCAGGTGGTGGTTGCTGAAGATCATCCGCTGGCTGATGACGTCCTGCACATAGAGATGATCCGGCACGGTGCGCACCACGTCGGACCAGAAACCCTCGCGTTCGAGCAACGAGAGCTCGATCAGCTTGCGGCTGGTGATGTCGCTGATGCTCAGGATGACCGCGTTATGGTCTTGCTGTTTTTCCGGCAGGCGCAGCACCAGCCACAGGTGCTGGTCGCGGCCATGGGCGTCCTGGAGTTTGATTTCCAGTTCCAGTTGCTTGTGTCGATCGAGCAGCGCTTCGAGCAGCTTCGAGCCAACGGGGTTGTTGTCCTGCGCACCCTTGCCGACCAGCAGTTGCCAGGCCTGGTCGCAGGAATCGACGTTGAGCAGTTTCAACGCCATCTGGTTGACTTCGGTGACGTGGACTTCCTGGCGCAATTGCTCGAGTTGATGGGGAGTTTTCGTCCAGGCGCGCAATTGATCGCCCGTGTGCAGGCCGGTCCGCTCAAAAAAGGCCTTGAGCCCCGACAGATCCAGCACGCACAGGGCCACGCCGGTGCCTTCGAAAATATCCTGGTAGCGCCGCCGACCTTCATGCAACTGCCGCTGACGCCGGCGTATGTTCAAGAGCGCAATCACCGGCAACAACGAAAACGCCAGGCCCAGCAGGCATTTGCCGATGAAGGCCGGCAGCAGTTGTTCGATCACCTGGCGCCTGTCGAACAACCCCCGCAGTTGCCAGTCGCTGCTGCTCAAGGGCACGGTCAGTACGGTGTTCTCCAGGTCATCCGGGGACAAATGGGTAGGGCTGCTCGAGGGCAGGCTTTCGTCGCGGCTGATGATCTGCTGGTTGAGACGGTTTTCCACCAGCCACAGCGGGCGCAGCCCCATATCGGTCTGCTTGGTCAGGGTGGAGAAAAACTTCGGGTTCAGGCGCAGCGCCCAGTAGCCACGGCTGCTACCGCTGGCCTGGTGCAACAATAGATGCACCACGGAGCCGTCTTCGGCATTGCTGAAGTAATGGGCCTGGGCCCGGCTGCGCCGCACCAGTTCACCCAGGTAATCGGCGTCGTGGCTGTCGGCGTCGCTGTCACTGAGCACTCGGCCGGAGGGGCTCAGCAGGGCCAGGCTGCGCAATTCGGGGAGCGATTGCTGGAGTTTGCGCACCAGGGCCCGCTGTTCGTCGCCTGTTTGGGGTTGTTCGACAATCGGTAGCAGGTTGAGGGCGATTTGCGCGTTCAGGGCCATGTTCAGGCTGACCTGCGCGGCGAGATCGGCGGTGTAGTCGATGGTGTATTGGCGTTGTTGCTGCTGGGTTTCGCGCAGTTGGTCGAGCAGTTGCCAGAACAGCAAGCCGAGTAACAGCAGCACCAGCGTGGCCAGTCCGCCCTTCAATGTCCCGCGCAGGGGCGAGCCGGGCACGACAGCGGGTGCGCGAGGGGACAGGGGCGGAGTGACGTTGGACAAGCTGTAATCCTGCGGTTTGCTGGACTGGCGCGACGTGCACTATAAGCCGGACGCCCGAAGGGCGGCTAGCATGCCTTGACTTGTGGCAAAGTGCCAGCCCTTGGCGGCTGGACCTTGACCGACGGTTGAGGTAGCTTTGCCGGTCAAACAAGAGCGTTCCAGCTCCAGATTCCCAGGCTCTATCCGCCCGCAGGCATTGATGACCGTCAAGTGCCGGTGCCGCGCATGGCCTGGCTCGTTCTTTTCACCTGTCACTGACGCTAGGTTCACCATGGCTCAATACGTCTTCACCATGCATCGGCTGAGCAAAGTAGTTCCGCCGAAGCGGGAAATCCTGAAAAATATTTCACTGTCCTTCTTCCCCGGCGCCAAGATCGGCGTACTGGGTCTCAACGGTTCGGGTAAGTCCACGCTGCTGAAAATCATGGCCGGCGTCGATAACGAATTCGACGGCGAAGCCCGCCCGATGCCGGACCTGAACATCGGCTACCTGCCCCAGGAACCGCAGCTGGACCCGAGCAAGACCGTCCGTGAAGTGGTCGAGGAAGCGGTCAGCGTGATCAAGGACGCCCAGGCGCGCCTCGACGAGGTCTATGCCGCCTACGCCGATCCGGATGCCGACTTCGACAAGCTGGCCGCCGAACAGGCCAAGCTCGAAGCGATTCTGCAGGCCAGCGACGGCCACAACCTGGATCGCCAGCTGGAAGTCGCCGCCGATGCGTTGCGCCTGCCGGCCTGGGACGCGAAGGTCGAACACCTGTCCGGTGGTGAGAAGCGCCGTGTGGCTCTGTGCCGCCTGCTGCTGTCGGCCCCGGACATGCTGCTGCTCGACGAACCTACCAACCACCTGGACGCCGATTCCGTCGCCTGGCTCGAACACTTCCTGCACGACTTCCCAGGCACCGTGGTTGCGATCACGCACGACCGTTACTTCCTGGACAACGTCGCCGGCTGGATCCTGGAACTCGACCGCGGCGCAGGCATTCCGTACGAGGGCAACTATTCGGGCTGGCTGGAGGCCAAGTCCGATCGTCTGGCCCAGGAATCCAAGCAGCAGTCGGCTCATGAAAAAGCCATGAAGGAAGAACTGGAGTGGGTGCGCAAAGGCGCCAAGGCCCGTCAGTCCAAATCCAAGGCACGTCTGCAACGCTTCGAGGAAATGCAATCCCAGGAATTCCAGAAGCGCAGCGAAACCAACGAGATCTACATTCCGGCCGGTCCGCGCCTGGGTGACAAGGTCATCGAGTTCAAGAACGTCTCCAAGGGTTATGGCGACCGCGTGCTGATCGACAACCTGTCGTTCTCCATGCCAAAAGGTGCCATCGTGGGTGTGATCGGCGGTAACGGCGCGGGTAAATCCACGCTGTTCCGCATGCTGATGGGCAAGGAAACGCCGGATTCAGGCAGCATCGAAATCGGTGAGACCGTGCAACTGGCCTGCGTCGACCAGAGCCGCGAAGACCTGGACGGCAGCAAGACCGTGTTCCAGCAGATCTCCGACGGTTCCGACCAGATCCGCATCGGCAACTATGAAATCCCGTCGCGCACTTATGTGGGCCGTTTCAACTTCAAGGGCGGCGACCAGCAGAAGTTCGTCAAGGACTTGTCCGGTGGTGAGCGCGGTCGCTTGCACCTGGCGTTGACCTTGAAGGAGGGCGGCAACGTCCTGCTGCTCGACGAACCGTCCAACGACCTCGACGTCGAAACCCTGCGTTCCCTGGAAGAAGCCTTGCTGGACTTCCCGGGCGCCGCCATTGTGATCTCCCACGATCGGTGGTTCCTCGATCGCGTGGCGACCCACATCCTGGCGTACGAAGACGACTCGCAAGCGGTGTTCTTCGAAGGCAACTACACCGAGTACGAAGCCGATCGCAAGAAACGCCTCGGCGAAGCTGCTGCCCAGCCGCATCGCGTACGGCACAAGAAATTGGCCTGATTCGGTCGGTTGCATGAAAAACGGAGCCTTCGAAGGCTCCGTTTTTTTATGGATGCAAATCCATTGTGGGAGGCTTAATTGATGGGGCTACCCGAGCACCGGGTAATCTCGGGTCTTGTTAGAGGCTTCAGGCATGTTTAAACAGACTGGCAGTATCACTGGAGATCGATCGCAACGACCTCTATAGCGAGATTCCCCAATGGTCGTTCCCATGTCACCTCATCGCCAACCTTTGCCCCCAGCAACGCCCTTCCCAGCGGCGAGCCCCAGTTGATCAGCCCACTGGCCGCATCGGCCTGGTCTTCCCCGACCAATTGCACTCGCTGCTCGTGGTCCTGTTCATCGACAAAGGTCACCCAGTGGTCGATCCGCACTTGATCGGATGAAGTCGGCGCAACGACCTGGGCGCTTTGCAGGCGCTGCGTGAAATAGCGCAGATCCCGCTCAAGGTCGGCGATCCGCTGCTTGTCCGCCAGCTCCCCACGGCTCGCCTGCTGGGCGTGTAGCGCCTGCAACTCGGCGACCCGGGCCTGTAGCTGGGCAAGTCCTGTGGGCGTGACGTAGTTGGGTTGCGCGCTGACCTGGCGCTCGACCGGCTGGTCGGCCTGGGCAGCGGCGTTATCTTCGTTGACGAAGGCGCGGCTCATGGCATTTGCTCCTCTGCATTGGAGTTTGGGCCATGGTTGCAGGGTTTTGGTTTCGACGGATGTCTGTACGCGACTTATTGCGAGCGATAAGCCCGGGCGGCGTCCTGGTCTTTCTGTTGCTGCCAGGCCCGTTCACGTTCGTCCCAATGGCGCTCGCGATAGGCATTGCGCTCTTCGTTCTCGCGCATGGCCTGGCACTGGCGGAAGCCATCGCTCCAGCCCTCGGCATAACGCGGATCCTTGAGGTAACGCGGCACATCTTTTCTGAATTGGCCGGTGATCACCCCGGCGGCTTGCCGGCCGCTGCTGCAACCGTCGTCGTAGCCGTCGGCGAACGCTGGTGGATAACCCCGGGCGATCAGGTCTTCGTGGGTGGTTTCACAGCCACCGAGCAACATCAACACACTCAGGACCACTGTCGCACGCTTCATTTCTGCTTTCCTGCCGAATCCCGCTCATACAATAAGTCTAGGAGTGGATTCGTCAGTAAGGCGTGAAAGCGTGGTGATTAATCCGTTCGTTGCCTAGGCCATGGTCAGTAGTGGTACCACTTCACCTCGAGCATCACTTCGTTCTCCGGCGAGGCCAATTGGCTGAATTCCCGCTGGGCACTCAGGCGCAGGCCGAGGTTGCGGGACAATTCCCATTGTTGATTCAAGCTCAGGCTGCGGCGCACTTCGCCGTTGACGAAATAATCACCCTTGGCTTCCAGGCTCAGGTTGCCCAGCGGGTTTTTCCACAGCACACCGCTGTTGAAACCGGCGGCCGGGGCGATGAATTGGGCGAAATCGTTGTTGTGCTCGACCCGTACCGTGCCCAGGGCAAAGCCCAGCACCTCTTCGCCCAGCGCCCAGGTGCCACCGGCGCCGCCGTTGACGTGGCTGACCAGGGTTTCATCGTCGTGTTTGCCTGGCACCCGCTCCAGGCCGCCGGTGACCTGCCAGGACAGCGGTTGCAGCAGCTCGTTGCGTGGGGTCAGGGAGCGAATGGTCGCCAGGTCCAGTTGTTGCACCTGCCAGTCATTGCCTTCGTACTGGCGCAGTTTCAATTGCAGGATTTCGATCTGTGCGCCCAAGGGGAAGCTCTCGGCGTTGTCGTTCAGATCGTGATAGGCCATGCGCAAGCCATACTCGCCGAACGCCCGGTCGCCCCGGGTGCCGAGGCCGGCCTGCCAGGTGCGTGATTGGTGGCCGTCCTCGGGCAGGCCCGGTTGCGGGATATCGAGTTCCGGCGCGGGGTTCTGGTTGATTGCCCGCAACAGTTCGAAACTGCGCTGGGAGCGCTGCGGATCACGCTCCTGGCCGTTGGCGCGATAGCGCTCCAGGCGATAGGCCGCATCGATGATCAGCGCCTGGCGTTCGCGCGGCAGCGCCTTGAAGCCGGGGGCTTGCAGTTGCTGCTGGTCGGCGCTGACTTTCAGTACCCATTGCTGTTCATCATCGCTGAGCGGTTCGGCGCGGCTGAGCAGTTCCCGTTCACGGGACGGTCGATACTGGATGCTTTCCACCAGGCCGGATTCTTTCACTGCCTTGACGGTGTCGGTGGGAATCGCGGTCAGCGGGAATTGTTCGGTCAGGCGCAGGCTGGGGCGAGCCACTTGCAGCAATTCGAGCAGGCGATAGGAGCAGTTTTCGTCGAAGAAAAAATAGTCGAACTGAATCTGCTTGAGTTCCCAGACGTGCTCGACCATGCGCTCGGTTTCCGCCTGGCTCAGGTTCAGGCGATATTCCCACAGGTCGCGGTTCTCCAGGCTACGGTACTCGGAGAGTTTTTCCTGGTACGGCACCAGGGCGAACAGGCCGGGATAACCGCCCATCAGGCCCTTCCAGGCATAGAGGATGCTGTTGTCCGAGCCTTCGATGTAGGCGCCGAAATTGATCGCATAGCTGAGCAGGGCGGTCTTGTCGCTTTGCACATCGGCCTGGTCGATGCGCAGCAGGGTGTGGCCGAACATCGAGGAGGGACTGTTCAGGTAAGCGGCGGGGAAGATCATCACCGCGCTGTGGGGCGAGACGTCCTTGAACCATTGGTTGAAGTCGCCGCAGTCGACGGCCGGCAGATCCGTCAGGTTGAGCTGGGCCTTGAGCCAGCGCGTGCGCGCCGGGTACACGCACTGGGCATGCTGCTGGCCGGCGCTGGCCGGGCCGTACAGGGCTTTTAGCGTGGCGCTCAGTTCACGCTCGGGATGTTCGTTGCCATCGGGCGCGAGGAAGAATTTCTTGTCGCTGATATAGCTGCGCCAACCGCCGAGCTTGGCGGTTTCGTAGTGGCCCAGGGAAATCCAGAAGCGGTCATTGGCCAGTTGCTGCAAACGTTGAGGGTCGACATGAGGCGCGGCGGACAGCGGGGCGCACACACAGAGCGCCAGCCAGGCAAGGCGTTTGAGCATAGTCGGCTACTTGGAAAGGCGAAAAATAAAGACCGAAGGGGCCCCAAAAAGAAAACCCGCTCCCCGAGAGGAGCGAGTGGTGTCGAGCTTAAGCTTGAGTGGCGTACTTGGCCAGGCGAGGATCGCTTTTCAGCACGGCCAGGGTGTTGGTATGCACGTCTTCGGCGGTTACGTCAGCCTTGCTGAAGATCTGCTGGAAGTGCTCGTGGGTGACGGCAGAGAAATGTGCGCGGTCTTCCGGCGCTACGCCCAGTACCACGGCATAGGTGGTCAGCGCTTCGCCCTGACCCTTGGCCATGTCTTCGGACAGCTCGTTCATCATGCCATTCATGGCCAGCCAGGACTTGCCACCGTAGGTCAGTGCAGCATTGGTCGAGCACCCGTTGGTGCCGGAGGTCATGCCGAAGGTCGCGTTACCGGAAGTGCCGTTGGTGGTGGATGCCAGGAAGTGTGCCGGAGTGCCACGCTGACCTTCGAACAGCATGTTGCCCCAGCCGCAATCCGGGCCGCCCGGCGCCTGAGCCATGGCGTTGATGGATACAGCGGTGAAGAGAGTACCGAGAAGAATCCGTTTCATAGCTATGTTCTCTTTATGTGCATACCAATGGACAGGGTCTGGCCCCTACAGCTGCCAGTGGGCCGGTTATTGTTCCAGCCGCGCAATTTGGAGTTTAGGCACGATCCGAGGGTTCCGTGACATTTTGCAAAAACATTACTGGGGATCGCCTGTTTACGGGGCCCCGCCTGGGGTTTTCCCATTGACTATGCTTTGGTCTGAGGCGCTCCTTGCCAGTCAGGTACAGGCAGCGCCAGAATGCCGCTATCTGCCCCGCCTGATGTAAGGAAGCCCGATGCCTGATCCTGTTGCTGCCAGCTTGCGTCTAGCGCCCGAAGCGCTGACCCGTCCGTTTTCCGCTGAACAGTTCAGCTTCTCTACCACCAATGATCTGGAGCCCTTCCGCGGTGTGCTTGGCCAGGAACGTGCGGTCGAAGCCTTGCAGTTCGGCGTGGCCATGCCGCGCCCCGGTTACAACGTATTCGTCATGGGCGAGCCCGGCACTGGCCGGTTTTCGTTCGTCAAACGCTACCTCAAGGCCGAAGGCAAGCGCCTGCAGACCCCGGCGGACTGGGTCTATGTCAACAATTTCGATGAGCCCCGCGAACCCCGTGCCCTGGAACTGCCGTCAGGCACGGCCGGTGCTTTCATCGCCGACATCAACGGCCTGATCGACAACCTGCTGGCGACTTTTCCGGCGGTGTTCGAGCACCCGTCCTACCAGCAGAAGAAAAGCGCGATCGACCGCGCCTTCAACCAGCGCTATGACCGCGCCTTGGACGTGATCGAGCGCCTGGCGCTGGAGAAGGATGTCGCGCTGTACCGTGACAGCAGCAACATTGCCTTCACGCCGATGAGCGAAGGCAAGGCCCTGGATGAAGCGGAATTCGCCCAGTTGCCGGAAGCCGAGCGCGAGCGTTTCCACGAGGACATCTCGGGCCTGGAAGAGCGCTTGAACGAAGAGCTCGCCAGCCTGCCGCAATGGAAGCGCGAGTCCAGCAACCAGTTGCGCCACCTCAACGAAGAAACCATCACCCTGGCTCTGCAACCATTGCTGGCACCGCTGTCGGAGAAATACGCAGAGAACGCTGCGGTCTGCGGCTACCTGCAGGCCATGCAGGTCTATCTGCTCAAGACCGTGGTCGAGCAATTGGTGGACGACAGCAAGACCGACGCCATCGCCCGTAAACTGCTGGAGGAACAGTACGCCCCGAGCCTGGTGGTCGGGCATCCGTTCAGTGGCGGCGCGCCGGTGGTGTTCGAGCCGCACCCGACCTACGACAACCTGTTTGGTCGCATCGAATACAGCACCGACCAGGGCGCGCTCTACACCACGTACCGGCAGTTGCGTCCGGGTGCCTTGCACCGGGCCAATGGCGGTTTCCTGATTCTCGAAGCGGAAAAAATGCTCGGTGAGCCGTTCGTGTGGGATGCGCTCAAGCGTGCCCTGCAATCGCGCAAGCTGAAAATGGAATCGCCGTTGGGTGAGCTGGGCCGGCTGGCCACGGTGACCCTGACGCCGCAGCACATTCCGCTGCAGGTCAAGGTCGTGATCATCGGCGCCCGCCAGCTTTACTACGCCTTGCAGGACCTGGATCCGGACTTCCAGGAAATGTTTCGCGTGCTGGTGGATTTCGACGAAGACATCCCGATGGGCGACGAAAGCCTGGAGCAGTTCGCCCAGTTGCTCAAGACCCGTACTTCGGAAGAGGGCATGGCGCCGCTGACCGCCGACGCGGTGGCGCGCCTGGCGACCTACAGTGCGCGTCTGGCCGAACACCAGGGGCGCTTGTCGGCGCGTATCGGTGATCTGTTCCAACTGGTCAGCGAGGCGGATTTCATTCGCCAACTGGCCGGTGACGAGATGACCGACGCCGGTCATATCGAACGCGCCCTCAAGGCCAAGGCCACCCGCACCGGGCGTGTCTCGGCGCGAATCCTCGACGACATGCTGGCGGGGATCATCCTGATCGACACTGCTGGCGCGGCCGTGGGCAAATGCAACGGGCTGACGGTACTCGAGGTCGGCGACTCTGCGTTTGGTGTGCCAGCGCGGATTTCTGCCACGGTGTACCCGGGCGGCAGCGGTATCGTCGACATCGAGCGGGAGGTCAACCTCGGCCAGCCAATCCACTCCAAGGGCGTGATGATCCTCACCGGTTACCTGGGCAGTCGTTATGCCCAGGAATTCCCGCTGGCGATCTCGGCCAGCATCGCCCTGGAGCAGTCCTACGGTTACGTGGACGGCGACAGCGCGTCCCTGGGCGAGGCGTGTACGCTGATCTCGGCCCTGTCGAAGACGCCGCTCAAGCAGTGCTTCGCCATCACCGGCTCGATCAACCAGTTCGGCGAAGTGCAGGCGGTGGGCGGGGTCAACGAGAAGATCGAAGGCTTCTTCCGCCTCTGCGAAGCCCGCGGGCTGACCGGTGAGCAAGGGGCGATCATTCCCCAGGCCAACGTCGCGACCCTGATGCTCGACGAGAAAGTGCTGGCCGCCGTGCGCGCCGGGCAGTTCCACGTCTACGCGGTGCGCCAGGCCGACGAAGCCCTGAGCCTGTTGGTGGGCGAGCCTGCTGGCGAGCCGGATGAAAACGGCGAGTTCCCGGAGGGCAGCGTCAACGCCCGCGTGGTGGAACGGCTGCGGGTGATTGCGGAGATGATCAGCGAAGACGATATCAAGGAAGCGGAAAAGGAACTGGCGCAGCAGGCATTGGCGGAGGCCAAGCCGGCTTGATGTTTTCCTGACCGCAGCTAGCCCCCCCTGTGGGAGCTAGCTTGTGGGAGAACAGCCTGTGGGAGCAAAGCTTGCTCGCGATAGCGTTTGTCCAGTCAACAGAAATGTTGCATGTGACAATCTCATCGCGAGCAAGCTTTGCTCCCACAGGCTTGCTGTCACCATCAATGTTTTGGGGATTATTGCTAAAAAGTGCCACCACTTTGGCGTCAATATTCACACTGTGACCGCTCGGCGTATTCTGGTCTCGAAAGTCCTTGCGACCGGAACTTTTCTTCTATCCTCAGCTCAAGGATAACGAGAGTCATCATCGGATCGAAACAGCCTCCTCCCGGGGCTGAATACCGGATCTACCGAGGGGCGCCGCCATGTCGCGCAACCTTTGCCTCACTCGTCAATGCCTGGGCCTTGTCACCCGTATCGAATGCGCCATCCGCCCCCTGGCGGGAGATACCGGTATGTGGACCTTGCTCTTCGCCGCCGGAATGGCCGGTGAACAACCTTCTGCCATCAAGGCCCAAGGGCCATTCCCCGGCCCGACTGCCGCCGAATCCATCCTCGATACCATTGTGCAAAGCCTGACACTGCACGGCTATGAGCTGGCCGACGACCCGCAGATCTGGTCCCTGCACATGCAAGCTCAACTGCGTGAAATCAATGGAGGCCGTTGTCGCAATGTCGGCGGCTTCGAGTTTCGTCCGCTGCATTGAAGGCCATCACCGCACGGGCACCGGCAGTAAAATTTTGACACAAGAGCAGGGGCCAGGGAGGGGCCCGGCATTTGTGGGGCCGGTCGTGGCTGATATACTCGCCGCGATTTTTTCAGCCCTGGTGTGAGATTCAATGGAACGCTTTATCGAAAACGCAATGTACGCCTCCCGTTGGCTGCTGGCGCCGATCTACTTCGGGTTGTCCCTGGGCCTGTTGGCCTTGGCGCTGAAGTTCTTCCAGGAAGTCTTTCACGTCATTCCCAACGTGTTTTCCATGGCCGAGTCCGACCTGATCCTGGTGCTGCTGTCGTTGATCGACATGGCGCTGGTGGGCGGCCTGCTGGTGATGGTGATGATTTCCGGCTACGAGAACTTCGTCTCGCAACTGGATATCGGCGACGACAAGGAAAAGCTCAACTGGCTGGGCACCATGGACTCTTCGTCGCTGAAGATGAAAGTCGCCGCCTCGATCGTGGCCATTTCCTCCATCCACCTGCTGCGCATTTTCATGGACGCCAAGAACGTCGATCCCGAGCACCTGATGTGGTACGTGATCATCCACATGACTTTCGTGGTCTCGGCATTTGCCATGGGCTACCTGGACAAACTGACCAAGCACTGAGGTCCGCTCACCGCGCTGGCGCAACGCCCGCCTGTAGAATTGCAGGCGGGCGTTGTCGTTTCTGGCGGCCTGCTTTGACGCAGGGGGCTCGTCACCCGCGGTGGCATCTGTGCTAGTCTGCTCGCCCTTTTGGTTCCGGGCGCTCCGGGAGGCGCTGTGTCACGCACGGCAACTCTCGAGCCGTCCGCACAGCGGAGCAGCATCATGTCCGAAGTTAACCTGTCCACCGACGAAACCCGCGTCAGCTACGGCATTGGCCGTCAGTTGGGCGACCAACTGCGCGACAACCCGCCACCGGGTGTGAGCCTGGATGCGATCCTGGCCGGCCTGACCGATGCGTTCGCCGGCAAGCCAAGCCGCGTGGGCCAGGACGAGATGTCCGCCAGCTTCAAGGTCATCCGTGAAATCATGCAAGCCGAAGCCGCTGCCAAGGCTGAAGCCGCCGCTGGCGAAGGCCGTGCGTTCCTGGCCGAAAACGCCAAGCGTGAAGGCATCACCACCCTGGCTTCCGGCCTGCAATTCGAAGTGCTGACCCAGGGTGAAGGCGCCAAGCCGACCCGTGAAGACCAGGTGCGTACCCATTACCACGGCACCCTGATCGACGGCACTGTGTTCGACAGCTCCTACGATCGTGGCCAGCCAGCCGAATTCCCGGTAGGCGGCGTGATTCCAGGCTGGACCGAAGCCCTGCAACTGATGAACGCCGGCAGCAAATGGCGTCTGTACGTGCCGAGCGAACTGGCTTACGGCGCTCAAGGCGTTGGCAGCATTCCACCGCACAGCGTGCTGGTGTTTGACGTCGAGCTGTTGGACGTACTGTAAGACCCTGCCCGGTTTTACTGCCGGACAAAAAACTGTGGGAGCGAGCTTGCTCGCGATGGCGGTCAGTCAATCGATATCGATGTTGAATGACACACCGCTTCGCGAGCAAGCTCGCTCCCACAGGGTCAGGTGCTTCATCCGTGGAACCTGCCGCTGAAATCACCCGTCGGGCGCAATGCCCGGGCGTAGCAGAACAGGAACAGATTGCGCACCAGTTCCTTGAGCACCAACGGTTCACTGGAATTGAGGCTGTTGAGGTCCAGATCCCCTTGGTCCTGCAGCTCGTTCAAGGCTTCTTCTTCAAGCACCGCACAGACTTCCCCGGTTTCCCGATGCAGGATCCTGAGGTAGGGATGTGGGCGGTCCAGCCAGGCATCGATCAAATAAGTCATGGTTCTCATCTCCTTGATGGGGTTCGATGAGAATAATTCTTATTCGCTAAATAGCAAGGCTCTATTGGCGTTGCGATTGTTTTTCTGACGATGGGTTATGGCCGCTCAGGACGGCTGGCACTTGGCTAACGTCCGAGAAATGGGGCTGAAGCGCAGAGGGCGAAGCTCCATCCCACACGCGGGGTGTGGAATGGAATACAGCAGGATCAGACTTTTCTGACGAACTCGGATTTGAGTTTCATCGGGCCGATGCCGTCGATCTTGCAATCGATGTCGTGGTCGCCATCGCACAGACGGATGTTCTTGACCTTGGTGCCGACCTTGACCACCAGCGACGTGCCCTTGACCTTGAGGTCCTTGATCACGGTGATGGTGTCGCCGTCCTGCAGGACGTTGCCGACCGAATCTTTCTTCACGGTATCGTCGGACACTGTTTCAGCTTCGCCGCTGGCGGACCATTCGTGGGCACACTCCGGGCAGACCAGTTGAGTACCGTCTTCGTAGGTGTATTCGGAATTGCATTTCGGGCAGGGAGGCAACGTGCTCACTAAGGTTCCTTGGGTATCAGGAGGACAAAAGGGCGCACATTATATAGGGTTTTGTTGCGAAAGAGGGACGGTGCTGCGTTTGGATATCCTGTGGCGAGAGGATTTGTGGGAGCAAGGCTTGCCCGCGATGGCGACTATGCGATCCTTCAGAAACCGAGTCGCCGGTATCGCGGGCAAGCCTTGCTCCCACAAAAGCCCTGTGTGTCAGTGCGTGCGAGCCACCGCAAACTCGCTCAGTTCTACCAGCGCATCGCGGTATTCGCTGGCCGGCAGGGCGTCGAGGCATTTGATCGCGCGGGCGACGTAGTCACGGGCCAGGTTCGCGGTGTAGTCCAGCGAGCCGGACGCTTCGACCGCGACACGGATGCTTTCCAGGTCTTCGATCCCGCCTTTCTGGATCGCCTGGCGAACCAGTGCTGCCTGTTCAGGCGTGCCCTCGCGCATGGTGTAGATCAGCGGCAGGGTCGGCTTGCCTTCGGCCAGGTCGTCACCGACGTTCTTGCCCAGGGTCTCGGCGTCGCCCTTGTAGTCCAGCAGGTCGTCCACCAGCTGGAAAGCCACGCCCAGGTGGTCGCCGAAGGTGCGCAGCGCTTCGCTCTGTTCGGCGCTGGCCCCGGCCAGGGCGGCGGCGCTGTGGGTCGAGGCTTCGAAGAGCATCGCGGTCTTGCCGCGGATGACTTCCATGTAGGTTTCTTCGGTGGTGCTGGCATCGCGTACCTTGGACAACTGCAGTACTTCGCCTTCGGCGATGATGCGCGTGGCCTGGGACAGGATTTTCATCACCGGCATCGAGCCCAGCTCGACCATCATTTCGAATGAGCGCGAATACAGGAAGTCGCCCACCAGCACGCTCGGGGCATTGCCCCACATGGCGTTGGCGGTCGAACGGCCACGCCGCATGCCGGACATGTCGACCACGTCGTCGTGCAGCAGGGTCGCGGTGTGCAGGAATTCGATGGTGGCGGCCAGCAGGCGCATGTCGTCGCCTTCGCGACCCAGGGCCTTGCCGCACAACAGCACCAATAAAGGACGCAGGCGTTTACCGCCGGCCGATGTGATGTAGTCGCCGATTTTCGATACCAGCGGCACTCGGGAAGTCAGCTGCTTCTTGATGATGCCGTCGACGGCGCTAAAATCGTCCGCCACCGCGCGGTAGAAAGCTTGGGGTTGCATCAGCGACAGGTGCTCCAGAAGGGTTGCGCGGCATGCTAGGACCCCCACCCAGGCCTGTCAAGGCGCGATGGACGGCTACTTGCAAGGCTCTCTTGGCTTGCGTACAATCGCGCACCCTGAACTTCCTGGGCAGCACCTGCCTTACGCAATTGCATTAGGGCCTTCCAGCCCATGCAGCCATGCCAGCCAATACCTCTTCTTATAAAGCGCTGGGTGAGCAGGATTATCGGAGAAATACCATGTCGTACGCAGTAATTGTTACTGGTGGCAAGCAATACAAGGTCGCCCCAGGTGAATACCTGAAGATCGAAAAACTGGAAATCGCTACCGGCGAATCCGTGACTTTTGATCGCGTTCTGTTGGTCGCCAATGGCGATGACGTGAATATCGGCGCTCCAGTCGTTGCTGGCGCTACCGTTGTGGCTGAAGTGATCTCCCAAGGTCGTCACGATAAAGTCCGCATCATCAAGTTCCGTCGCCGTAAGCACCACATGAAGCGTATGGGCCACCGCCAGTGGTACACCGAGATCAAAATCACCGGTATTCAGGCTTAATTTCAGCCTAATTCCTCACTAGGAGAATTGAACTCATGGCACACAAAAAAGCTGGTGGTAGTACCCGTAACGGTCGCGACTCAGAAGCCAAACGCCTTGGCGTGAAGATGTATGGCGGCCAGGCTATCAAAGCAGGCAACATCATCGTGCGTCAGCGCGGCACCCAATTCCACGCTGGCTACGGCGTGGGCATGGGTAAAGATCACACCCTCTTCGCTAAAGTCGAAGGCGTGATCAAGTTCGAAGTAAAAGGCGCCTTCGGTCGTCGTTACGTAAGCGTTATCGCAGCTTAATTGCGAGACCGCTGGAAAAGCCCTGTCTTGCGACGGGGCTTTTTCGTTTGTGGGGTGAGTCTCTTGCAAAACTGTTTGTATGGGCTGTCGGCGCTGCGGTTGGGGCGTGTCATCAGGTCGCTGCGCTCATTTTTGCAAGAGTCTTATGTCTTGTTTTTTTGGCTCGTCCGTATGGCGAGAGGCGTGTGTCATGAAGTTTGTTGATGAAGTATCGATTCGAGTAAAGGCCGGCGACGGCGGCAATGGTTGCATGAGTTTCCGTCGGGAAAAGTTCATTGAAAACGGTGGCCCGAACGGCGGTGACGGGGGCGACGGCGGCTCGATCTACATGCTCGCCGACGAAAACCTCAACACCCTGGTGGACTACCGTTACACCCGGCACTTCGATGCCGAGCGTGGCTCCAACGGCGGCAGCACCGACTGCACCGGCAAGAAGGGCGAAGACCTGATCCTGCGTGTGCCGGTCGGCACCACGGTGATCGATTCGGCCACCCAGGAAGTGATTGGCGACCTGACCAAGGCTGGCCAGCGTCTGCTGGTCGCCCATGGCGGCTGGCACGGCCTGGGCAACACCCGTTTCAAATCCAGTACCAACCGTGCGCCACGCCAGACCACGCCAGGCAAGCCAGGCGAGCAGCGTGACCTGAAGCTGGAAATGAAAGTGTTGGCCGACGTGGGCCTGCTGGGCTTGCCGAACGCCGGTAAAAGTACCTTCATTCGCTCGGTGTCGGCGGCCAAGCCGAAAGTGGCCGATTACCCGTTCACCACCCTGGTACCGAACCTGGGCGTGGTCAGCGTCGACCGCTGGAAGAGTTTCGTAATCGCCGACATTCCAGGCTTGATCGAAGGGGCTTCCGAGGGTGCAGGCCTGGGGATTCGTTTCCTCAAGCACTTGTCCCGTACCCGTCTGTTGCTGCACCTCGTGGACATGGCGCCGCTGGATGAAACCAGTGCCGCCGATGCCGCCGAAGTCATCGTCAACGAACTGACCAAGTTCAGCCCGGCCCTGGCCGAGCGCGACCGTTGGCTGGTGCTGAACAAGTGCGACCAGATCCTTGAAGAAGAGCATGAGGAGCGGGTCAAGGAAATTGTCGATCGCCTGGAGTGGGAAGGTCCGGTCTACGTGATCTCGGCCATCGCCAAAGAAGGCACCGAGCGCCTGTGTCACGACATCATGCGTTACCTGGAAGATCGCGCCGACCGCCTGGCCAACGATCCGGCCTACAAGGAAGAGCTGGCCGAGCTCGATCAGCGCATCGAAGACGAGGCCCGTGCCCAGTTGCAGGCGCTGGACGACCAGCGTGCCCTGCGTCGCAGTGGCGTCAAGTCGGTCCATGACATCGGTGACGACGATTGGGACGAAGAAGATGTGGATGACGAGGATGGTCCGGAAATCATCTACGTTCGCGACTGATCTTGTGCTGATGCCGCTCAGTTGAGGCTAAGGCCTATGTGAGCGAATCTGTGGGAGCAAAGCTTGCTCGCGATAGCGATTTTACAGCCAGCAAAGGTGTTGGATGTGACGATGTCATCGCGAGCAGGCTTTGCTCCCACAAGCTCGCCCCCACAGGGATTCTCGGGTGGCTGGCATGGGGCAGGTTTAACTGGTCCAGTGCGGTGTTATCATCGCAACCAGCCGGTTTCCAAGGCGCCGCTCATTCGAGCGGCGTTTTGGTATCTGTAAAACGCAAATACGAATAATCCCATGGGCGGCGCTGGGTCGCGTCGTTCGCTGGCAAAGGTTGAAGATAATGCGGAGCAAGGTGACGGGTGCGCAGCGCTGGGTCGTGAAGATCGGCAGCGCACTGCTGACGGCGGATGGCAAGGGCCTGGACCGCCAGGCAATGGCGGTGTGGGTCGAGCAGATGGTGGCCTTGCATGAGGCTGGCGTCGAGCTGGTATTGGTCTCTTCGGGGGCCGTGGCAGCCGGTATGAGCCGTTTGGGCTGGACGTCGCGACCCAGCGCGATGCATGAGCTGCAGGCCGCCGCCGCCATCGGCCAGATGGGCCTGGTGCAGGCTTGGGAATCAAGCTTCGCCGAGCACGGTCGCCATACGGCGCAGATCCTGCTGACCCACGACGACCTGTCCGACCGCAAGCGCTACCTCAATGCCCGCAGTACCTTGCGCGCGCTGGTGGAGCTCAAAGTCATCCCGGTGATCAACGAGAACGACACGGTGGTCACCGACGAGATTCGTTTCGGCGATAACGACACCCTGGCGGCGCTGGTGGCGAACCTGGTGGAGGCGGATCTACTGGTGATCCTCACGGATCGCGACGGCATGTTCGATGCCGATCCGCGCAACAATCCCGATGCCAAGCTGATTTACGAAGCTCGTGCCGACGATCCTGCGCTGGACGCGGTGGCGGGCGGCACGGGTGGTGCGCTGGGCCGTGGCGGCATGCAGACCAAACTGCGCGCTGCGCGTCTGGCGGCGCGTTCCGGGGCTCATACCATCATCGTGGGTGGGCGCTTGGAGCGGGTGCTGGACCGCCTGAAAGCCGGCGAGCGGATCGGTACCTTGCTCTCCCCGGAGCGCGGCATGCTGGCAGCGCGCAAGCAGTGGCTGGCTGGGCATCTGCAGACCCGTGGCACGTTGGTGCTGGATGCTGGCGCGGTGGCGGCCCTGTCCCAAGGCAACAAAAGCCTGCTGCCAGTGGGTGTGAAGCTGGTCCAGGGCAGTTTCCGTCGGGGCGAAATGGTGGTGTGCGTGGCGCCGGACGGTCGTGAGATCGCCCGTGGCCTGGCCAACTACAGCGCGCTGGAAGCGCAGAAAATCATCGGTCAGTCGTCTGATGCGATTGTCGGTCTGTTGGGTTACATGGCGGAGCCCGAACTGGTTCACCGTGACAACCTGATCCTCGTCTAAGGAAAAATCATGGGTTTGGCAAAAGGATTGATCGGCTTGCTGTTGGCGGTGCCGCTGCTGGCTTCGGCTGAAGAAATTGGCCAAGTGTCGACGGTGTTCAAGTTTGTCGGGCCGAACGATCGGATCGTGGTCGAGGCGTTCGACGATCCCAAGGTGGATGGCGTGACCTGTTATCTGTCGCGGGCCAAGACTGGCGGCGTGAAAGGCGGCCTGGGCCTGGCCGAGGATCGCGCCGAGGCGTCCATCGCCTGCCGCCAGGTCGGGCCCATCAGCTTCAAGGGTGAGCTCAAGGACGGCGAAGAGGTGTTCCGTGAGCGCACTTCGCTGGTGTTCAAGACCATGCAAGTGGTGCGATTCCTCGACAAGAAGCGCAATACGCTGGTGTACCTGGTCTACAGCGATCGCGTGATCGAGGGCAGCCCGCAGAACGCGGTGACGGCTATTCCGATCTTGCCTTGGCGTTAAGTCGCGAATGGCGGGCGAGCCGATCGGCTCGCTTTTTTTATCTACATGGATTTGTTGTGCTTTTGGCGCGAAGGGATTCGTATGCGTGCGTTTTTGCTGCTGTTTGTATTGGGTTGTTCGGTGTCGGTCGGGGCTTTGGCTGAGCCGTTTTATAGCGAAAAACCCTTGGCCCATCCGCTGATAAAAACTTCCCAGGAGAGTGGGGCGACGCTGGCATTTATCCGCGAAGCCGAGGGTGTCGTAGGCTACTCATGCCTGTGTGATTCGCCGGATGGCGTCCCGCAAGTGCTCGACAGGTATGGCGATGCGAGTGTCGAGTCGGTGTTCTACGCCAGCCTCGACAGTGCTCTCCAGACACTGGTCGTGCTGTCACGGGCAAAGGGGCAGTACGCTCTTCATGGCTATCGGTTCGTGCCGTCCACTGGTGGGTATCGCCGGCTCGAGACGTTGCAGCCGGTATTGGATCGTATAGCCGCTGATCGCAAGGTCCTCACTGCCGCGCTGGTCCAGAAAGAGCTGGGCAAGTTACCGCCCTACGATTACAGCGCTGTGTTGCCCAAGACCGGTGTCGCCGAGTTCGACACGCTGCAGCCCGCGAGTGGCACGCTGGTGGGCTACTTTGGTGTCGACGGTGTCCCGGCGTCAGTGGGGCAACCGCCGGAGGATCCTCATCGCGACACCTACAAAAAGACTTTCCAGCAGCGCGAAGGGCGCTGGCTCACGCTGACTTACGAGCGCGTGCCGCCTCAGGACGAGGATGTGGGTTCTGCCTATCGTGTCAGCAGGATGGCTTGGGAAACCGATCCGAAGGTGTACCAGGGTTCCGAGGATGGGGCCTGGGCGGCCTTGGGCAATGGGCGGCTCTGGGCGCTGGGTGTCTATGTTCAGGGCAAGAGGTCGGGCAAGTGGGCGGAATTCGACGAGTCGGGCTACGCGTCCACCGGCACCTATGTGGATGGACTGCGCCAGGGGCCGTGGGTCGTCAGTGATGGGGGCACGGTTTCCAAGGGTATGATCGTCGACGATTTCTATGAGGGGCGCTGGACGATCGAGGCGCGTGACGATGAAGAGCAGATGTCTGGCTTCGATACTTACAAGCATGGTGATTTCGACGGGCCCTCCGAGCGCGTGCGTCATGGGGAGGTTGTCCAGCGCGGCGATTTTGTGGCGGGGCAGCAGCACGGGGACTGGATAATGCCTTGGGGTGAGGGGCGTTATGTGCAGGGCGTCCGGGAAGGTCGTTGGACCTTGAGAATGGACGGCGGTGGTGTCCAGACTGTGGATTTTGTCGCCGACAAGAAGCAAGGCGAATTGCGCGAAGTGGATGCCGCGGGTGTGTTACGGCTCGTCGAGCATTACCGCGCGGGTGTGCTGGATGGCTTGAAAGAAGCCTACGCGGCCAATGGCAAGCTCACCTATTCGGCCAACTATGCCAACGGCCAGATCGAGGGGCGGGCGCTGACCTACACCGATGACGGTGCCGTGCTGCTTTCGGATATCTCGTGGCGCCATGGTTCGCGAGAGGGTGCCTTTCGTCTCTATCACCCCAATGGTCAACCCGATACGGTGGCAATGTACGAGGGGGATGAGCCCATCGGTAACGTGCAATCATTTGATGCGACTGGGGTGTTGATCGCGGACAGGAACTATTGCCACGTGCCTGATGGGAAATACACCCGTATCAAGCTTTGCGGCAAGCAGCGCGGGGCTTTCAACAACGGGCATTTCGACTCGGAGAGTGATTACCTGTTCGGTAATGAGCAAAGCGCCCGCCATACCCAGGACGGGCGCAAGGTCCGGGAGGTGTTGTTGGGGCCTGATGATCGCGTGACTCACAACGAGTACTACCCCAGCGGCCAGTTGAAGTTCTCCGAGGCCAAGCAGGGCTTTCGCCTGATAACGGTCGAGGGGCGCGAATACAGGGACTACTCGTACGCCAAGCGCGAAGGGGAGACGGTCTACTACTACCCGACAGGTGTGGTTGAGCGCCGCATGAACTTCAAGGGCGACAAGATAGTGGGTTGTTACACCGGCTACGACGAGGCGGGCGTGCAGAATTTCCCGCCACCTGGTGGTTGTCCTCCGCCCAAGCCGGTGGTTTTCAATTTTGGGGAATAGTGCAGGGCTTTAGTGGAGATATCTGTTTTCACTGACACCATCGCGAGCAGGCTCGCTCCCACAAGGGATCTGTGGTGAGCAGTGGATATGCAGCGCCCGAGAGCCAATGTGGGAGTCGAGCTTGCTCGCGATAGCGGTGGCACATCCAGCATGGATGCAAGCTGACTCTCCGCCATCGCGAGCAAG
The DNA here is from genome assembly GCF_018325865.1 of Pseudomonas sp. St386. Classification (NCBI taxonomy): domain Bacteria; kingdom Pseudomonadati; phylum Pseudomonadota; class Gammaproteobacteria; order Pseudomonadales; family Pseudomonadaceae; genus Pseudomonas; species Pseudomonas sp. St386. The sequence goes on along the minus strand of NZ_AP021900.1, from coordinate 5,880,545 downwards.
CTCGGCTCCCACAGGGATTTGTGGTGGGTGCGATTTGTGTGAGCTCTTCGGAATCAATGTGGGAGCGAGCTTGCTCGCGATGTGGTGGCGCATTCAGTATTAAGGCAAGCTGATCCACTGCTCCCGCAAGGGGGGTAAATCGCAGGCAATAAAAAACCGACCCTGAGGTCGGTTTTTTAACGAGCGCGTCGCTTAGGCAGCAGCGGCAACGTTCAGGGCCTTTACGTGGCCATTCAAACGGCTCTTATGGCGAGCAGCCTTGTTCTTGTGGATGATGCCTTTATCGGCCATGCGGTCGATAACTGGCACAGCCAGAACGTAAGCAGCTTGAGCTTTTTCAGCGTCTTTTGCGTCGATGGCCTTAACTACGTTCTTGATGTAGGTACGGACCATGGAACGCAGGCTGGCGTTGTGGCTGCGACGCTTCTCAGCCTGTTTTGCACGTTTTTTGGCGGAAGGTGTGTTGGCCACCGTCGAGCTCCTCGAAAGACTTTTTGGGAAATAGCAAACAAAATAGGCCGCGAATCATGCCGATGAGTTGAAGTCTTGTCAAGGGCGGGTGACGCGTTCCGCTGAATGGCAGGTGCTGCGCACCGAAGGATTTCTTTCCGGCGTGCGACCTGTAAACTCGCGGGCTTTGGCTCTGCACTGTTTAGCGGCGCGGAGTATCGCACAAGTGGGCGCGTTGTTCGCCTGCTGTTTATCGACAGGCAAAAACTCTTTTCATGAATCTGCTCAAATCGTTGGCCGCCGTCAGCTCTATCACGATGCTTTCCCGCGTCCTGGGGTTCGTTCGCGATACGTTGATCGCACGGATATTCGGCGCCGGGATGGCCACCGACGCCTTCTTCATCGCCTTCAAGTTGCCCAACCTGCTGCGGCGGATCTTCGCCGAAGGGGCGTTCTCCCAGGCCTTCGTGCCGATCCTGGCGGAATATAAGAGCCAGAAGGGCGACGAAGCGACCCGCACGTTCATTGCCTACGTCACTGGCCTGCTGACGTTGGTGCTGGCGCTGGTCACGGCGGCCGGCATGCTCGCCGCGCCATGGGTGATCTGGGCCACGGCCCCGGGTTTCACCGATACGCCAGAAAAATTCCAGCTCACCTCGGACCTGCTGCGGGTGACCTTTCCTTATATATTGCTGATTTCCCTGTCGTCCCTGGCCGGGGCGATCCTCAATACCTGGAACCGCTTTTCCGTACCGGCTTTTGTACCGACCCTGCTCAACGTCAGCATGATCGTGTTCGCGGTGTTCCTGACGCCGTATTTCAATCCGCCGGTGATGGCCCTGGGTTGGGCGGTGCTGGTGGGGGGCTGGCGCAATTGCTCTATCAACTGCCGCACCTGAAAAAGATCGGCATGTTGGTCCTGCCACGGCTGAACCTGCGCGACAGCGGCGTGTGGCGGGTGATGAAGCAGATGTTGCCGGCGATCCTCGGGGTGTCGGTGAGCCAGATTTCCCTGATCATCAACACCATCTTTGCCTCGTTCCTGGTGGCTGGCTCGGTGTCGTGGATGTATTACGCCGACCGCTTGATGGAGCTGCCGTCCGGCGTGCTGGGTGTGGCCCTGGGCACGATCCTGCTGCCAACCCTGGCCAAGACCTACGCCAGTCAGGACCGCCAGGAGTATTCGCGCATCCTCGACTGGGGCCTGCGCCTGTGTTTCGTGCTGGTCTTGCCCTGTTCCCTGGCCCTGGGAATCCTGGCTGAGCCGCTGACGGTTTCGCTGTTCCAATACGGCCAGTTCAATGCCTTCGACGCCTTGATGACCCAGCGTGCGCTGATCGCTTACTCGGTGGGCCTGCTCGGGATCATCGTGATCAAGGTGCTGGCGCCGGGGTTCTATGCCCAGCAGAACATTCGCACGCCGGTGAAAATCGCCATTTTCACCCTGGTAATGACGCAGTTGTTCAACCTGTTGCTCATCGGCCCGCTGGCCCACGCCGGCCTGGCCCTGGCGATCAGTGCCGGCGCGTGCCTCAACGCCGGGTTGCTGTTTTATCAGTTGCGCAAGCAGAAGATGTATCAACCGCAGCCGGGTTGGGGCAAGTTCGGTCTCAAGCTGCTGGTGGCCGTGGCGGTGATGTCGGCGGTTTTGCTGGGGGCGATGCATTTCATGCCGGCCTGGGGCGAAGGGCAGATGCTCGAGCGTTTCCTGCGCCTGGGTGCGCTGGTGGTTGCCGGCGTGGTGGCGTATTTCGGCATGTTGCTGCTGATGGGGTTCCGTCTGCGTGACTTCAATCGCAAGGCCTTGAGCTGAGGGCAAGCCCTCGATAATCCCGGAGTGGGCAGTGGTTTTGTCGGTTCGATCACTTTGGGGTGCGGTGTTGCCTGTCGTCGGCCGCCGGGTGTGGTTATAATCGGCCACTTTATGAGCAAGAAGCGCGTTATGCAGCTGGTTCGAGGCCTCCACAACCTGCGCCCCCAACATCGGGGCTGTGTCGCCACTATTGGCAACTTTGACGGTGTTCACCGTGGCCACCAGGCTATCCTGGCGCGGCTGCGCGAGCGCGCGCTGGAATTGGGCGTGCCGAGCTGCGTAGTGATTTTCGAGCCGCAGCCGCGGGAATGTTTCGACCCGGCCACTGCCCCGGCCCGTCTGGCCCGGTTGCGCGACAAGCTGCAATTGCTGGCCGCCGAAGGCATCGACCGGGTCCTGTGCCTGGCCTTCAATCGGCGCCTGAGCAAGCTCAGCGCTGCTGCCTTCGTCGAGACCATCCTGGTGGACGGTCTGGGCGTGAAGCATCTGGAAGTGGGCGACGATTTTCGCTTCGGTTGCGACCGGGTAGGCGATTTCAACTACCTGCAACAGGCCGGTATCGCCCAGGGTTTCACCGTCGAAGCGGCGCAGACTGTCGAGATCGATGGCTTGCGCGTCAGCAGCACCCAGGTCCGCAATGCCCTGGCGGCTGCCGACTTTGAATTGGCTGAGCGCTTGCTTGGCCGGCCGTACCGGATTGCCGGGCGGATCCTGCATGGGCAGAAACTGGCGCGCCAATTGGGCACGCCGACGGCCAACGTGCAACTCAAGCGTCGTCGTGTACCGCTCACCGGGGTATTCCTGGTGAGTGTCGAGATCGACGGCAAGACCTGGCCCGGCGTTGCCAACATCGGTGTGCGACCCACGGTCCAGGGCGATGGCAAGGCTCACCTTGAAGTACATGTTCTGGATTTTGCCGGCGATCTGTATGACCGGCGTTTGACGGTGGTTTTCCACCATAAGCTGCGTGAAGAGCAGCGTTTTGCCTCTCTGGAGGCGCTCAAGACGGCGATCCATGCAGATATCGCCGCCGCCCGTGCCCTTGTCGCAACCAGCGCCAATCGCTAATGAAGAGCCTTAAATGACCGACTATAAAGCCACGCTAAACCTTCCGGACACCGCCTTCCCAATGAAGGCCGGCCTGCCTCAGCGCGAACCACAGATTCTGCAGCGTTGGGACAGCATTGGCCTGTACGGAAAGTTGCGCGAAATTGGCAAGGATCGTCCGAAGTTCGTCCTGCACGACGGCCCTCCGTACGCCAACGGCACTATCCACATCGGTCACGCGCTGAACAAGATTCTCAAGGACATGATCATCCGCTCCAAGACCCTGTCGGGTTTTGATGCGCCGTATGTCCCGGGCTGGGACTGCCACGGCCTGCCGATCGAACACAAGGTCGAAGTGACCCACGGCAAGAACCTGGGCGCGGACAAGACTCGCGAACTGTGCCGTGCCTACGCCACCGAGCAGATCGAAGGGCAGAAGTCTGAATTCATCCGCCTGGGCGTGCTGGGCGACTTCGCCAACCCGTACAAGACCATGGACTTCAAGAACGAAGCCGGCGAAATCCGTGCCCTGGCGAAAATCGTCGAGGGCGGCTTCGTGTTCAAGGGCCTCAAGCCAGTGAACTGGTGTTTCGATTGCGGTTCGGCCCTGGCCGAGGCGGAAGTCGAGTACGAGAACAAGAAGTCCTCGACCATCGACGTCGCGTTCCCGATCGCCGATGAAGACAAGCTCGCCGCGGCTTTCGGCCTGGGCAAGCTGGCCAAGCCGGCCTCGATCGTGATCTGGACCACCACCCCGTGGACCATCCCGGCCAACCAGGCGCTGAACGTCCACCCGGAATTCAACTACGCCCTGGTCGACGTCGGCGACAAGCTGCTGGTGCTGGCCGAAGAACTGGTCGAATCCTGCCTGGCCCGCTACAACCTCGAAGGTTCGGTGGTCGCCACCGCGCCAGGTTCGGCGCTGGAGCTGATCAATTTCCGTCATCCGTTCTATGACCGCCTGTCGCCGGTATACCTGGCCGACTACGTGGAACTGGGCGCAGGCACTGGCGTGGTTCACTCCGCGCCGGCCTATGGCGTCGACGACTTCGTGACCTGCAAGAAATACGGCATGGTCAACGACGACATCCTCAACCCGGTGCAGAGCAATGGCGTGTACGCACCGTCGCTGGAGTTCTTTGGCGGCCAGTTCATCTGGAAAGCCAACCCGGCCATCGTTGAAAAACTGACTGAAGTCGGCGCGCTGCTGCACACCACCGTCATCGAACACAGCTACATGCACTGCTGGCGCCACAAGACCCCGCTGATCTACCGCGCCACTGCGCAGTGGTTCATCGGCATGGACAAGCAGCCCACCAGCGGTGACACCCTGCGCCAGCGTTCGCTCAAGGCCATCGAAGAAACCCAGTTCGTGCCGGCCTGGGGTCAGGCGCGCCTGCACTCGATGATCGCCAACCGTCCGGACTGGTGCATCTCCCGCCAGCGCAACTGGGGCGTGCCGATCCCGTTCTTCCTGAACAAGGAAAGCGGCGAGTTGCACCCGCGCACCGTCGAACTGATGGAAGAAGTTGCCAAGCGCGTCGAGTCCGAAGGCATCGAAGCCTGGTTCAAGATGGATGCCGCCGAGCTGCTGGGCGACGAAGCGCCACTGTACGACAAGATCAGCGACACTCTGGACGTCTGGTTCGACTCCGGCACCACCCATTGGCACGTGCTGCGCGGTTCGCACCCGATGGGCCACGAGACCGGCCCGCGTGCCGACCTGTACCTGGAAGGCTCGGACCAGCACCGTGGCTGGTTCCACTCGTCGCTGCTGACCGGTTGCGCCATCGACAATCACGCGCCGTACCGCGAGTTGCTGACCCACGGCTTCACGGTCGACGAGTCCGGTCGCAAGATGTCCAAGTCGTTGGGCAACGTGATCGCGCCGCAGAAGGTCAACGACACCTTGGGCGCCGACATCATGCGCCTGTGGGTTGCGTCCACCGACTATTCCGGCGAGATGGCCGTTTCCGAGCAGATCCTGCAGCGCAGCGCGGACGCCTACCGGCGGATCCGTAACACCGCGCGCTTCCTGCTTTCCAACCTGACCGGTTTCAACCCGGCCACCGACCTGCTGCCGGCCGAAGAAATGCTCGCGCTGGACCGTTGGGCCGTAGACCGTACCCTGTTGCTGCAACGCGAATTGCAGGAGCACTACGGCGAATACCGCTTCTGGAACGTCTACTCCAAGATCCACAACTTCTGCGTGCAGGAGCTTGGTGGTTTCTACCTCGACATCATCAAGGACCGCCAGTACACCACCGGCGCCAACAGCAAGGCCCGTCGTTCGTGCCAGACCGCGCTGTTCCACATCAGCGAGGCGCTGGTGCGCTGGATCGCACCGATCCTGGCGTTCACCGCTGACGAGCTGTGGCAGTACCTGCCGGGCGAGCGTAACGAATCGGTGATGCTCAACACCTGGTACGAAGGCCTGACCGAACTGCCGCAAGGCTTCGAGCTGGACCGTGCGTATTGGGATCGCGTGATGGCGGTCAAGGCGGCGGTCAACAAGGAAATGGAGATCCAGCGCGCGGCCAAGGCCGTCGGTGGCAACCTGCAGGCCGAAGTGACCCTCTATGCCGAAGACACACTGGACGCCGACCTGGCCAAGCTGGGCAACGAACTGCGCTTCGTGCTGATCACCTCCACCGCCAGCGTCGCGCCTTTCGTGCAGGCGCCGGCCGATGCGGTGACCACTGAAGTCAGCGGCCTGAAGCTGAAGATCGTCAAGTCGAACCACACCAAGTGCGCCCGTTGCTGGCACTGCCGCGAAGACGTCGGCGTGAACCCGGAGCATCCGGAAATCTGCGGTCGTTGCGTCGACAACATCAGCGGCACCGGTGAGGTTCGTCATTATGCCTAACGCGGCGGGCCGCTTCGGGCGGCTGGGCTGGCTCTGGTTGAGTGTGCTGGTACTGGTCATCGACCAGGCCAGCAAGTACTACTTCGAGAACTCGCTGACCATGTACCAGCAGATCGTGATCATTCCCGACTACTTCAGCTGGACCTTGGCCTACAACACTGGGGCGGCATTCAGCTTCCTGGCCGACAGTTCGGGCTGGCAGCGCTGGCTGTTCGCCCTGATCGCCGTCGTGGTCAGCGCCGTGCTGGTGGTCTGGCTCAAGCGCCTGGGGCGCAATGAGACCTGGCTGGCCGTGGCGTTGGCCTTGGTGCTCGGTGGTGCCTTGGGTAACCTCTATGACCGCATCGCGTTGGGCCATGTCATCGATTTCATCCTGGTGCATTGGCAGAACCGCTGGTATTTCCCGGCGTTCAACTTTGCCGACAGCGCCATCAGCGTGGGCGCCGTGATGCTCGCCCTGGATATGTTCAAGAGCAAGAAAACCGGAGAAGCCGTCCATGACTGAGCAGCGTATCGCTCAAAACACTGAAGTGAAGCTTCACTTCGCCCTGTACCTGGAAAACGGTGACACCGTCGACAGCACCTTCGATAAGGCTCCGGCGGTGTTCAAGGTCGGTGACGGCAACCTGCTGCCAGGCTTCGAAGCGGCGATCTTCGGCTTCAAGGCCGGCGACAAGCGCACCGTGGTCGTACCGCCAGAAAACGCCTTTGGTCAGCCCAACCCGCAAAACGTGCAGACCATGCCACGCTCCCAGTTCCAGGACATGGAGCTGTCCGAGGGCCTGCTGGTGATCTTCAACGACGCGGCCAATACCGAGCTGCCGGGTGTGGTGAAGGCTTTTGACGACGCCCAGGTGACCGTGGATTTCAACCATCCGCTGGCGGGCAAGACCTTGAACTTCGAAGTGGAAATCCTCGAAGTGAAGGCGGTTTAAGGTTTTACAGGCAGTTCCTGCTGCCACTCGATTTACTGTGGGAGCGAGCTCGCTCGCGATTGCGCAGACCCTTTTAGTCCAGGGGTGACTGCCCCATCGCCATCGCGAGCAAGCTCGCTCCCACATGGGATCTCCATTGTTTTCGGGCCTTTCGCTCGATTAACAGGCAAGCATTCAATTCTTGCGCGCAAGACACGAGGCACAGCATGCAAATCAAACTCGCCAACCCCCGTGGCTTCTGCGCCGGTGTGGACCGGGCGATCGAAATCGTCAACCGCGCCCTGGAAGTCTTCGGGCCGCCGATCTACGTGCGCCACGAAGTGGTCCACAACAAATTCGTCGTCGAAGACCTGCGTAGCCGCGGGGCGATTTTCGTCGAGGAGCTGGACCAGGTACCGGACGACGTCATCGTGATCTTCAGTGCCCACGGGGTTTCCCAGGCAGTACGCACCGAAGCCGCCGGTCGTGGCCTGAAGGTCTTCGACGCGACGTGCCCATTGGTGACCAAGGTGCACATCGAAGTGGCGCGCTACAGTCGTGACGGTCGCGAATGCATCCTGATCGGTCACGAAGGCCATCCGGAAGTCGAAGGCACCATGGGCCAATACGATGCCAGCAACGGCGGAGCGATCTATCTGGTCGAAGACGAGGAGGACGTGGCGGCCTTGCAGGTTCGCAACCCTGAGAGCCTGGCTTTTGTTACCCAGACGACCCTGTCCATGGACGACACCAGCCGTGTGATCGACGCCCTGCGCTCGCGTTTTCCGGCCATCGGTGGCCCGCGCAAGGATGACATCTGCTACGCCACCCAGAACCGTCAGGATGCGGTCAAGCAACTGGCCGACGAATGCGATGTGGTCCTGGTCGTCGGCAGTCCCAACAGCTCCAACTCCAACCGCTTGCGTGAGCTGGCCGAGCGCATGTCCACCCCGGCCTATCTGATCGACGGTGCCGAGGACATGCAACGCAGCTGGTTCGACGGCGTCGAGCGCATCGGCATCACCGCCGGTGCTTCCGCGCCGGAAGTGCTGGTGCGCGGCGTGATCCAGCAATTGCAGGCCTGGGGTGCAACGGGCTCCGATGAACTGGCCGGTCGCGAGGAGAACATCACGTTCTCGATGCCGAAAGAGCTGCGCGTGCGCTCCTTGCTTTAAGTCCTTTCTCGCACAGCGCCTGCTCGGCCTCGACGCTTTCCAGGCGGACGCGGCCGGAGGGCGCCAGTATCACTTGATGGTGGCTGACCGGCCCGCGTTTGGCGCAGACATGCAGCCTGCCGGCCTGGAATGCGCCGCTGGGGTGCAGTGCTTCCCCCTGGTTGCCGAACCTCACCCTGCGTCTCATCGGCTGGTTGCCGACCACACGGGCGCTAGCGGGGCGTTCCATCAGCAAGGTTTTTTCCTTGTTGTCCAGCATGATCCGCCAACCCCGGCCCCAATCATTGTCTATTCCTTGTATCAATACGCTGCGATTACGCGTGATGGCTTCGCTGCGGGCGATGCGCAAGCCGTTGATCAGCAACTGCGCGGTGTCCTCGCGTTCGATGGATTCGATCAGCTCTTTGTAGCTCGCGCCGGCCCACGGCAGAACAATTGCGGCGATTGCCAGTCCCATGAGCAGTTCGATCAGGCTGAAACCCTGTTGATACATGACGTCTCCTCCCTGGAGTACGAAAACGACGAACGCCGTAAACCGAAACAACCGCACATACGGCGGTGGTTTGTTCTAGCGTGTAGAGGCAGGTATAGCCGACGGCAACGGAGGGCACCGATGGATCTTCGTACAAAAGGTTTCACGCTGATCGAGGTGCTGGTGGCCCTTGGCGTGCTGCTGATCCTGATCACCATGGCGGTACCGTCATTCACTGGCTCGCTGCAGAGCACCAAGGCCGATACCGATATCGGCGACTTGCGCCGGGCGCTGAACTTTGCCCGGATGGAGGCGATCGACCGTGGTATCACCACGCGAATTCGCCCCACGGCCCAGGGCAGTGTCTGGAGCGGCGAACTGACGGTCTATGACAGTACTGGCACGCCGGCCAATGTATTGCGGGTTGTTCCAGCAATGAGCAGCGGCGCGACTCTGACGCTAACCTCAGACGTGACTAACATTGATTTCAACAACCTCGGCGGGTTGTCGGCACCAGCCACGCCGGTGAGTTTCAATTATGTACGCGGGGCGCAGAGCAGGACGCTGAGTGTTTGCCTCAATGGAAGAATCGTATTGGGTGGAAGTTGCGGATGAAGGGTTGCAGTAAAAGGGCGCAGGCCGGCATGACGTTGATCGAAGTGCTGGTGGCGGTGCTGATTCTCGGCGTCGGTTTGCTGGGGGCGGCGATGATCCAGCTCAATGCGCTCAAGTACACCGACAGTTCGCGCATGACCAGCCAGGCCAGCTTCATTGCCTACGACCTGCTCGACCGCATTCGCGCCAACTCCGGAGCCGACTACACCATCACACCGCCCAGCTCGCCGAACCTCAACGTGGCCCGGGACCAGGACCTCTACGATTTCAAGACCAACATCATTGCCTTCGGCGGCACCACGGCCACTGGCACCATTGCGCTGAACCAGCGCGTCTACACCATCACCATTTCCTGGGACGACACCCGGGCCGCCAATACCACCAACGCCGCCGAGGCGCGGCGCAGCTTCGTGCTGACCAGCCGCGTCGCCGTCGACCCGGTGGGGACAACGCCATGAACCGGCACAGTCGCGGTTTTGGCCTGATCGAGTTGATGATCGCGCTGGTGCTCAGCCTGATCGTCGTGTTGGGTGTCGTGCAGATTTTCATTGCCGCCAAAAATACCTACGTCAGCCAGAATGCCGCCGCGGTGATTCAGGAGGACGCGCGGTTTGCCTTGAGCAAAATGGTCCAGGAAATTCGCATGGTGGGCATGTTCGGCTGCCTGGCGACCGTCATCGATGCTTCAACGGATAACAGTTTCGCGGCCAGCCAGACCACTCCAATCCGATGGGATAACGCCAACCGGAGGTTGACCCTGGTCACTGCGGACATTGGGAGTGGCGGTAGCGTGCCGACCTGGACCGTCGTCTCCGATTGCCGTACCTCGGCGACGGCCTACTCGAACGCACGGGTGCCAGCGGCGGGGCAGTTGGCCTTCCCGATCCGTCGACTGGTCTACAGCTTCAACAACAACCAATTGCTGTTGGGCAGCGGCACCGCCAATCCGCCGACCCTGTCGGTGCTGGTGGACAACGTGCGGGCGTTCGACGTGACGTTTGGCGTGGCCGCCAGCGCCACGGACGTCGCAGCGTCGAGCTACACCGGCAACCCGGCAGACCCGGCACTGATCCGCAGCGTGCGCCTGAGCCTGACGCTCTTTGATCCAAGGAACACGGTGCGCGAGCAGACCTTCAACGTGGTTGCCGCCTTGCGCAACCGGCTTCTATGAGGGGGCGCTCGATGATCTCGATGGATCTCAAGCATCGCCAGCGTGGCATGGCACTGCTGGTCAGCCTGGTTTTCCTGTTGCTGCTGACGCTGATCGGCCTGTCGTCGATGCAGAGCGCCACCCTCCAGGAAAAAATGACCAGCAGCGTCATGCAACGCAACCAGTCCTTCCAGATTGCCGAGGCTGCGTTGAGGATGGGTGAGAGTGCGGTGCAGGTCGAGACCTATTCCTTGCCAGCCTGTACCACCACGATCCAATGCGCGCCGCCGGCCGAGTCGGCGACCATCACGGCGGCGGGGCGCAATTCGTCGTCGGGGGTGCTCTGGGTTACCGCTGCCGGCGGGTTTTATGGCGTGCAGAACATCGGCACTACGCTTGCGGCGGTCAACGTGCCGGTCAATACCTCGGCGACGCTGTACCGGATCACGGCGGTGGCGGTGGTGGGCAATAACCAGCGCAGCGTGGTGGAGAGCATCTATGCGAAATACTGAGGCTCGCCGTGGCTGGATAGCGATGTTGTGGGGGTTGTTGCTCAGCCTTTACCTGGCGGCACCGGCCTATGCGTTCACGCCTTCTGATTCACCGCTGTTGAGTGCAGCTGCCGTTACACCGAACGTGATGTTGCTGATCGATGATTCGGGGAGCATGAACAACATTATCTGGGCGGCGGGGTTTGATCCGGCGGCGGCGCAAACGCGCACTTATGCCTGCAGCGCCAGTAACAACTGTAACGACAGGTATGAGCTGGACCTGGAAGATTCGAACATCCTGTTGGTGGGCCTGTTGCGTGGCGGCTGCTCGTCTGGCTGGTACGGTTTCTATCGACCCGGCATTGGGCGGGTGTGCCTTCGGTTGCCAGACCCTGTGGGAGGCGGCAATACCCGTTATACCGGTAAATACCTGGCGTATCTGGTGACCCTGGCCAACGGCTCGAGCCGGGATTTCACCACTGGCACGATTCCCAACGATTATCGAGTCAACGTGGCGCGGGATGTGTCCAACGACCTGGTTGCCAGCAATCGTGCCTTGCGTATCGGCCTCGCCACGTTCAACCCGCCCAACAGCAGCAATTCCGGGCCAGGGGGCTACATCGCTCGCGCCATCAGCGACCTGTCGCCGGTCAGCGGCAGCGTGACCCAGACCCAGGCCAACAGCAACTACAGCGCCCTGATCAACGCCATCAACGGCTTGGGCGCCGTTGCGAATACGCCGCTGGCCGAGAGCTATTACGAAGTCACCCGCTATTTCAGGGGCATGGCGCCGTACTACAACAGCACGCCGACCACCTATACCAGCCCGATTCAGTACCGCTGCCAGAAAAACTTCGGCGTGGTCATCACCGACGGTTTACCCACCTATGACCGGACGTTTCCCACCAACGACCCACTAGGCTTGGCCCGTTTGCCGAACTGGGATGGCGTCAACAACGATGGTGCCGATCTCAGTGGTGACGGCGAGGGCGACACGCTATATCTGGATGATATCGCCAAGTTCGCCTTCGACATCGACATGCGTTCCACCGGCACCGACGCCACCGGCCAGAGCTGGAACGCCACGGATTTCACTCGGCAATACCTGAACACCTACACCGTGGGTTTTACCGCCAGCAACCCGATGTTGTCCGACGCCGCCCGCTACGGCGCAGGCAAGTATTACCAAGCGAGCGACAGCGAAGGCCTGAACTCAGCGTTGGCCTCCGCCTTGAGCGATATCACCTCCAAGGCCGGGTCCGGGGGCGCCGGCACGACCAACGCCGCCACGTTGTCCAGCACCTCCAGTTACTACCAGACCACCTACGACCCCAAGGACTGGCGCGGCACCATCCGGGCGTTCGGCTTCACCTCGGCAGGCACGGTCAACAGGGCTGCGGTGCAGTGGACCACCGACACCGCCATCGTGCCCGGCGCCACGGCACCGATTTACCAATCCTGGAACACCGTGACGAATGTACCTGTCACCCTGGCCTTCGCTAACTTCTCACCGGCCCAGCAAACCAGCCTCAGCCAGAACCTGCCCACGGGAATCACCGGCAATGACTTGGTGGAGTGGAGCAAGGGCGTCAATAAGACCGGTTTGAAGGTGCGCAGTGTATTGCTGGGCGACATCATCAATTCGCCGCTGGTACTGGCATCGCCCAATGAGCAGACCGCTGCGGATTTGCTCAACGACACGAGCTACAGCACTTATCTGACGACCAAAGCGGCGAACATGAATACCAGCCTGGTGGTGAACGCCAACGACGGTTTTTTTAGCGTCATCAACAGTGCAAACGGTACGCGGCGTTATGCCTATATGCCGTCGAGCGTACTGCCATCGCTGCAGAACATTGCCGACACCAACTACGTCAATGGCGTGAGCCACAAGTTCCTGGTGGATGGGCAGGTCGGCGTATTCGATACGCAATCGGGGAGTGTCTGGAAGACAGTGGCCCTGGGCGGTACTGGTGCCGGGGGCAAGACGTTCTATGCGGTTCAGCTGTTCGATGCGACAGCGGGCAATGTGTTGCGGGCATTGTGGGAAATCAGCGCGCCAGTCGTTGCCAGCACGACCAATGCCTTCAATGACCTGGGCTACGCCTACGCCCGCCCCGAAGTCGCCCGCCTGGCGGATGGGCGCTGGGCGGCGTTCATCTCCAACGGCTACGGCAGCAACAGCGGTGTCGCGGCGCTGTACGTGGTGGATATCCGCGACGGCTCGTTGATCAGGAAAATCGTCATCAACAGCAGCGAGACCGGTAATGGCTTGTCGTCGGTCAAGCTGCGGGTCAACTCCCAGAATGTGGTGCAGGCGGCATACGGTGGCGACCTGAAAGGGCGGATGTGGAAATTCGACCTCAGTGGCACTTCCCCGACTGCTTGGGGCGTAGCGTTTGCCGGTCAGCCATTGTTCACCACCTCCGGTGGCGCGACCCAGCCGATCACCGTTCAACCGCTGCTGGCGGACAACCCGCAGGGCGGTACCCAGGTGTTTTTCGGCACCGGCAAGTTCAACGAAACCGCGGATAAACTCAACAAGGACCTGCAAGGGTTCTACTCGATATGGGACGCCACCGGCGGTGCCGGGCAAATCACCGTGTCGAGCCTGCAGGCCCAGTCGATCACGGGAGTGTTCTCAGGCAGCACGGGGCAGTTCGTGACTACCAGCCAGACCGACGTGGCTTATCCGACGAAAAAGGGTTGGTACCTGCCGTTGGTGTACAACAATGCGCTGACTGGTGAGCGGGTGATCAACCCGGCCAATCTGGTGAGCGGGCGCGTGGTCTTTACCACGGCTGCCGTGGACACTACCGACCCTTGTGCCAGCTTCGGTACCGGCAAACTGATCGAATTGGATGCGTTCAACGGTAAGATGCTCAATTATGCGGTGCTCGATACCAACGGTGACGGCACGATCAACAGCTCCGACACGATTTCCAGCGGGGTGGTCTTCACGGGGGGGATCCCGACCTTGAGCGCCGTCGTCAGCGCCAGCGGGGCCACCAACATGATCGTCAACGACTCCAGCGGCAACATCACCGAGCTGCTGGAAAAATCCGTGGGCGGCAGCCGCCGCATCATGTGGCGACAAATACAATGAAGAGGCAAGGCATGCGCAGATCCAACCGAGGTTTCACCTTGATCGAAATCATGATCGTGATCGCGATCATCGGTATCGTGATCACCGTCGGCTATCCGAGCCTGACCGAATACATGAAGAAGGGCCGGCGGACCGAAATCGCCGGGCTGTTATCGGAGCAGGCGCAGATTCTCGAGCGCTATTACTCGAAGAACAACGTCTACACCAATGCGACCGGCCTGAGCGGCGGCAACGATTTCTATACCATTACCCCGACGCTGGCGGACCAGAGCTTCACCCTGACCGCTGTGCGCAAGAGTGGCTCGTCCATGGCGACGGATAAGTGCGGTGATTTCAGGATCAACAACACGGGCACGCGAGACATGGTCAACCAGGCTGCCGGGCTGACGGCCAAGGATTGCTGGGGCCGCTGAGTTTCTTTTTTCGGGTGCAGCCTTGCGCCCTCTGTCTTATGAGTCGAATCAGAACATGACCAGGCAACAGCAAGTGGTGATTGTCGGCGGCGGAGTCATTGGCCTGCTGACGGCGTTCAATCTGGCGTCCGAAGGGCAGCGTGTGGTGCTGCTGGACCGTTCCAGTGTCGGTCAGGAATCGTCCTGGGCCGGCGGCGGTATCGTGTCGCCGTTGTACCCCTGGCGCTACAGCCCGGCGATCACGGCGCTGGCCCATTGGTCGCAGGATTTTTATCCACAGCTGGGCGAGCGTTTGTTCGCCGCGACCGGAATTGATCCGCAGGTGCATGTCACCGGTCTGTATTGGCTGGACCTGGACGATCAGGACGAAGCGCTGGCCTGGGCCGAGCGGGAAGGGCGGCCGATGCGGGCTGTGGATATTTCGGCTGTCCACGATGCCGTGCCGGTGTTGGGCGCGGGTTTTTCCCGGGCGATCTACATGGCCGACGTGGCCAACGTGCGCAATCCCCGATTGGTGAAGTCCCTCAAGGCTGCCTTGCTGGCGATGCCGAACGTCACGCTTCATGAACATTGCGAAGTCAGTGGGTTCATTCGCGACGGTGGGCGTGTGGTGGGCGTGCACAGTTCTGCCGGAGAAATTCGTGGCGATGAGGTGGTACTGGCCGCCGGTGCGTGGAGTGGCGAGTTGCTCAAGACCTTGGGCTTGAAGTTGCCGGTCGAGCCGGTCAAGGGTCAGATGATTCTGTACAAGTGTGCGTCGGATTTTCTGTCGAGCATGGTCCTGGCCAAGGGGCGTTATGCGATTCCGCGCCGTGATGGGCATATTCTGGTTGGCAGTACGCTGGAGCGTGAGGGCTTCGACAAGACCCCGACGGATACTGCGTTGGAGAGCCTGAAGGCTTCGGCGCAGCAGCTGATTCCGGCGCTGGCGGGCGCTGAGGTGGTCGGGCATTGGGCTGGGTTGCGGCCTGGCTCGCCTGAAGGCATCCCCTATATCGGCGAGGTGCCGGGGGTAGCGGGGCTGTGGTTGAACTGTGGGCATTATCGCAATGGGTTGGTGTTGGCGCCGGCGTCGTGTCAGTTGTTTACGGATTTGATGTTGGGGCGTGAGCCGGTGATCGATCCTGTGCCGTATGCGCCGGCGGGGCGGTTGTAAGGTTCGGTTTTTCCTGTGGGAGCGAGTTTGCTTGCGATGGCGGTGTGTTGATCGAGTACATATCCATTGCTGCGGTAACGGCTGCTTAGGGTTCCGCTCTTACAGCGGGTCACTTTTGGAAGAGCGCCAAAAGTAAGCAAAAGCGCTTTGCCCCACCACTCGGCACCTCGCCTAGGCTCGGTGTGCCCTCACTCCGGCATTGCTCCGTGGGCCCGCCGCGAAGGGCCATCCATGGCCCAGCGCGGCTATCCCGGCATATCCATGCCGGGATGCCCACGGATCAATGCCTGCGTTCGGCCATCGTGGTTAACGGGGCGCCCGAGATCAACGTCCGCCCCGAGGCGGCCTAGTAGCCGACCTGGTTCTCCTGGTCGTACACCCGTCAAATCTGTTTGAGCAGGACCTGTGGGAGCAAAGCTTGCTCGCGAGGCGGCCTGACAGCCGGCCTGGTTCTCCCGGTCGTACTCCGATCCCATTGTGGGAGCGAGCCTGCTCGCGAAGACGGTGGCACATCCAAGGCTGATGCAAGCTGATCCACTGCTATCGCGAGCAAGCTCGCTCCCACAGGGATTTGCAGTGGCCAAAAATCTGTAGATCGTCGCCGACCCAGTGTGGGAGCGAGCTCGCTCGCGAAGACGGCGGCACAGGCGATGAATATGTTGAATGCTCCGGCCCCTTCGCGAGCAAGCCCGCTCCCACAGGAGAAACGCGATCACCCTAAATCAGGTCGGCTGTTAGGCCGCCTCGCGGTGGACGTTGATCTCGGGCGCCCCGTTAACCACGCTGGCCGAACGCAGGCATTGTGGAGTGGGTATCCCGGCATGGATGCCGGGATAGCCGCGCTGGGCTATGGATGGCCCTTCGCGGCGGGCCCACGGAGCAATGCCGGAGTGAGGGCACACCGAGCCTAAGCGAGGTGCCAAGTGGTGGGGCAGAAGCGTTTTGCTTACTTTTGACTGGGCCGGCTTCCGGGCTTCTCAAAAGTGAGCCGCCGTCAGGGCGGAACCCTACGCCGCCGTAACCGCAGAAACGGATATACACACCACCCTCACAGCCAACCAGGCTTTGTGGGAATGGTCGGACAAAAATCTGATTCAAAAAGAATTTTCCGACGAGTTCTGGCGGTTGCCGGGTGGGAAGAACTCTGGCTAACCTTTTCCCGTCGCTGCCAATTCAGCGTCCGGGCGTCGCGGCCCGCAAAACTTGGTAATCCATTCCCTCTTTGGAGTACCGCAATGTGTAACAAACCTCCATCATCTTCAGAAACCAATAAAGCCTCTCCTGACGCCAGCCTTGACCCAAAAAAGCTCGATGAAGCCGCCAAACGCGCCCTCGACTATTACCTTGGCCCAAAGCCCGAAGCCAAAAAGAAACCCGCCTCAAACCAGCTATTCACCGTCGTGGACGGTATCGACACCGAATGTCTCCTCACCAACCTCAGCGAAACCCTGGCCTGCGCCAACGCAACAATCAGCGACCTGGCCTTCGAACTTGAAGGCTCGCGGCGGCATATCGCCTTGGGGGTACAGCAATTGATTGAGTTGAGTGAATTATTGGCCAATCGTGTTCTGGACGAGCGGGTACCTGTGCCGGAGGGCTAGAGAGCGGCGTTACAGAGGGTGAACGCCGAACCTGTGGCGAGGGAGCAAGCTCCCTCGCCACAGGGGAATACGTGGGCTTCGAAACCGTGGCTCAATCCAGCCCAAGCTTCTTCAACCGATACCGCATCGACCGAAACGACAACTTCAACCGCTGCGCCGCCGCCGTGCGGTTCCAGCGGGTTTCCTCCAACGCCTGGAGGATGAGCTTGCGCTCAACGTCTTCCAGGTAATCCTCCAGGTTGTCGACCTGCATCAAATAGGGATTGCCTGCCTCAGTAGTACTATTGCCCTCGGCCAGGCGCAGGTCATCCGCTTCGATCTGCTGCTGTTCACAAAGGGTGTAGGCACGTTCGAGCATGTTCTCCAGCTCTCGCACATTGCCCGGGAAGCGGTAATTCTTGAGAGCGTCCAACGCTTGGGGATGCAATCTGACCGGTGGACTGCCGGTGTTGGCCGCCAGGCGCTGGAGCATGTGGTTAGCCAGCAGCTCGATGTCTTCACGACGTTCACGCAACGGCGGCACGCGCAGTTCGATGACGTTCAGCCGGTAATACAAATCCTGGCGAAAGCGCCCGGCAGCCACTTCGCCGTCCAGATCCTTGTGGGTGGCGCAGAGGATGCGCACATCCACCACTTCTTCCTGTTGGCCGCCAACGGCGCGCACGGCTTTTTCCTGGATGGCTCGCAACAGCTTGACCTGCATCGCCAAGGGCAAGTCGGCCACTTCATCGAGGAACAGGGTCCCGCCATGGGCGGCCTGGAACAGCCCGGGCTTGTCCTCGATGGCGCCGCTGAAGCTGCCTTTTCGATGGCCGAAAAACTCGCTTTCCATCAGCTCCGTGGGAATCGCCCCACAGTTGACCGGTACGAAGCGCTGGTTGGCACGAGGGCCCTGTTCGTGGATCAGCCGGGCGACCAGTTCCTTGCCGCAGCCCGATTCCCCGCTGATGTACACCGGTGCCTGGCTGCGGGCGAGTTTCCCGATCTGCTTGCGCACGCTGAGCATCGGTGGCGAGTTGCCCAGCAGGCTGCGCTCGAGGGTCGTGCCCGGCGTGGCGACCGGCGGCAGGCGCAGGGCACTGGTGACCAGCTCTCGCAGCCGACCCAGGTCGACCGGTTTGGTCAGGAAGTCGAAGGCGCCGGCCTTGAGGGCGTCGATGGCGGTTTCCAGGCTGCCATAGGCGGTGATCATCGCCACGGGCAGTTGGGGGTAGCGTTGCTGGATGTGCTGCACCAGTTCCAGGCCGGTGCCATCGGGCAGGCGCATGTCGGTCAGGCACAGGTCGAAGGCTTCCCCCGCCAGCAGGGCTTGGGCCTCGGCAAGGTTCTTGGCGCTGCGGGTGTCGAGTTTCATCCGGCCCAGGGTGATGTCCAGGAGTTCGCGGATGTCCGGTTCGTCATCGACGATCAGGATTCGTTGCCGTGAGCGATTATTCAAATCTGTTTCCGTCCGTGAGCAAAGGTGATGCGAAAGCAACCGCCGCCTTGGCGTGGTTTGAAGTCTAGGCGGGCCTGGTTGCTTTCGCACAGCTCACGGGACAGATAGAGCCCAAGGCCGGTGCCCTGGCTGCTGGTGGTAAAGAAGGGTTCGAACAAATGTGCCTGCTGCTCGGGTGTTACACCGGGGCCGTTGTCGATGATGTCCAGTGTGGACAGCTGGCTGTGGGGATCGATGAACAGTTTCAGCCAGGCCTCGGCCTGTTCGTGGGTCATGGCGCTGTGGCGCCAGGCGTTGCGCAGCAGGTTGTCGAGTACCTGGGTCAACTGGTCGGGGTCCATCAGCGTGGTGTAGTCACCCGGGTCGATGCTCAGGTGCAAGTGCTGGTGCTCGGCCATGCTTTCGCGGGCCTGCCGGACGAACTGATCGAGCCAGGTCCGCAGGTCGAGGCGTTGGGGGGTGGTTTGCTGGCGGCGAGACAGCTGCAGGACGTTTTCAATGACGCGATTCATTCGTTGGGAGTGATCTTGAATAATCTGCGTCAGACGCCGATCCGCGTTGTTCAGTTCCTCGGATTCGCGCAGTAATTGCGCTGCGTGGCTGATGGCGCCCAAGGGGTTGCGGATTTCATGGGCGATGCCAGCAGTGAGGCGCCCGAGGGACGCGAGTTTCAGTTGCTGGGCCTGCTGGGCAACTTGGGCCAGGTCCTCAAGGAATACCAGCAACTGCTGCTGATCGTGATGCCCCAAGGCGATGAAGCTCGGTTGCAGGGTCAGGCCTGTGCCGGTCACGGTCAGGCTGGGGGGGCGCAGGCTGGGGTTGTTCAGCCACAATTGCAGGCGTTCGACCAGAGCGGTGCAATAGTCATCGATTCGCTGGCCGACCAGGTCGTGCATGCCCAGCAGGTTCAAGGCGCTTTCGTTGGCCAATTGCACGCGCCGTTCGCGGTCGAGCACCAGGATGCCGGTGCGCATGCGTTGCAGGATCAGTGCGTTGAGCGCTTCGAGGCCGATTACCTCGCTGGCCCGTTGCTCGGCCAGGGTTTCACTGGCTTCCAGTCGCCGGGTCAGGCCCTGTACCAGCAGGGCGGCGGCAAAACACAGTGCCCCCAGGGTGCCGGCTTGCAGATAACTGCTGGGACGGTTTGAGTCGCTGAGGCCGAGGAAAAAAGTCGACCCGACGATACCGATCGTGGCGACAGCGGCAATCAACAGGCCGACCCGGCTTCGCAACAGCGTATTGCCGATGGCCACCGAGACAATGAGCAGGTTGCCGATGGCACTGGGCACACCGCCCGCGGCGAAGAACAGCCACGAGAGCAGCAGCACGTCAGTCAGGGCCAGGCCGAACAGCCGGGCAGGGCGGCGGGTGTTCTCAAGGAACACCACCAGCAGGATATTCAGCACCAGGTACAACCAACTGCCACTGCGCAGCAGGTCGTCATTGGCGAACTCCAGCAGGCGGTTGTCCAGTTTGCTGGAGATCAGCAGCACCAGGGTGATGCCGATGCTCAGGCGATACAGGTGATAGAGACGCAGCAGGCGCTGCGCCTGTTTTTCGCGTGGGCTTGAGGCCTCAGCGCTCACGAGTGCCCGGGCCTTGCTCAAGGTGAGCCTGGCTGCAATACCATTGTTGTTCGAGGGCCAGCGCCCGGTCACGGGGCAGGTGTACGCCGCAATGGGCGCAACGGACCATGGGCGGTGCGTCCTGCTCGCGGGGAGCGTTCGGCGCGGAGGAGCCCCCCTTGAACTTGCGCCAGAACCATACCGCGGCGGCAATCAGGGCGATCCAGAACAGTAAACGAAGCATGATGGGCGGCTTTTTGGCTAGAGATCAGGCAGTTTAGCCAAGGACAGGAACGGCGCACAGCGCAATAAAACCCAGGCAAAAAAAAGGGAGACCGTCGGGTCTCCCTTTTTTGGGATGCCTTGATCTCAGTCGAACAGACCAAAGGTCAGGTGGCTGAACCAGGAGCGGTCGCTGGACTCGCTTTCAGGCTCTTCTTCCTCGATCACGTCGCCATTTTCATCCTTGGGCTTGAGTTCGTTCGGGATGGCTTCCTTGGCATCCTGGAACTGGCGCTGTACGTCCTGGTTGGCGCGTGTCTCGCCTGGCGGCAGCGGTGGACGGGACTCGATCAGGCCCAGGGTCGCCTTGCTCAGCCACGAACGGTTGTCCGCTTCGTCGACCCGTGGGGTGAACTGGCCATCGACCAGGGATGGGTGATCCGGGTAGTTCAGCTTGAGGGTTTCCAGGCTGGTGGCCGCCAGTTCGTCCAAGTGCAGGCGCTGGTAGGCTTCGGTCATCACGGCCAGGCCATCACCCACCGAAGGGGTTTCCTGGAAGTTTTCCACTACGTAGCGGCCACGGTTGGCGGCGGCGACGTAGGCCTGACGGGTCAGGTAGTAGTCGGCCACGTGGATCTCGTAGGAGGCCAGCAGGTTGCGCAGGTAGATCATGCGCTGCTTGGCGTCCGGCGAGTAGCGGCTGTTGGGGAAGCGGCTGGTCAGTTGGGCGAACTCATTGTAGGAGTCGCGCGCCGCGCCCGGGTCACGCTTGGTCATGTCCAGCGGCAGGAAGCGCGCCAGCAGGCCGACGTCCTGGTCGAAGGAGGTCAGGCCCTTGAGGTAATAGGCGTAATCGACATTCGGGTGCTGCGGGTGCAGGCGAATGAAACGCTCGGCGGCGGACTTGGCGGCTTCCGGCTCGGCGTTCTTGTAGTTGGCGTAGATCAGCTCCAACTGGGCCTGATCGGCGTAGCGACCGAACGGATACCGCGACTCCAGCGCCTTCAGCTTGGCGGTGGCGCTGGTATAGCTGTTGTTATCCAGGTCGTTCTGCGCCTGTTGGTACAGTTCGACTTCGCTCAGGTTTTCGTCTACGACTTCCTTCGACGAGCAAGCAGCAGTCAATGCGAGGATGGCGATCAGCAGCAGGTGTTTCACTTGCATGGCGGCTTGCGTCCCTATGACGGCCGCTGTCTTGGGCGGGGCCGTCCTGTTATGATGAGCGCCCCGTTGAAAGCCTCGGGGCAAAAGACGCCGTATTTAACCACAAGCGCGCAGCCGAAACCAAAGGCTGTGCCGACGCCCAGTCCGAGCATGTCCGATAAAATAGAACTTCGCGCAGAGGTGCCGTCCGAATTGGGCGGCCAACGCCTCGATCAAGTCGCCGCACAACTCTTTGCCGAGCACTCTCGCTCGCGCCTTTCCGCCTGGATCAAGGACGGCCGCCTGACTGTGGATGGGGCGGTGATCCGTCCGCGCGACATCGTCCACGGCGGTGCCATTCTCGAGCTGACTGCCGAACAGGAGGCCCAGGGAGAATGGGTCGCCCAGGACATCGCCCTGGACATCGTCTACGAAGACGATGACATCCTGGTGATCAACAAGCCTGCGGGCCTGGTGGTGCACCCGGCTGCCGGCCATGCTGATGGCACCTTGCTCAATGCCTTGCTGCACCACGTACCGGACATTATCAATGTGCCGCGTGCAGGCATCGTCCATCGCCTGGACAAGGACACCACCGGTCTGATGGTGGTGGCCAAGACCATCCAGGCGCAGACACAGCTGGTCACACAGCTGCAAAGCCGCAGCGTCAGCCGCATCTATGAATGTATCGTGATCGGGGTCGTCACCGCCGGTGGCAAGATCAACGCCCCCATCGGTCGTCACGGCCAGCAGCGCCAGCGCATGGCGGTGATGGAGGGCGGCAAGCAGGCGGTCAGCCATTATCGCGTGCTCGAGCGTTTCCGCTCCCACACCCATGTGCGGGTCAAGCTGGAAACCGGTCGGACCCACCAGATCCGTGTACACATGGCCCACATCAACTTCCCGTTGGTGGGCGACCCGGCCTACGGCGGTCGTTTCCGCATTCCGCCGGCTGCCAGCCAGACCATGGTCGAATCGCTGAAGAACTTCCCGCGCCAGGCGCTGCATGCACGTTTCCTGGAGCTGGATCATCCGACGACCGGCAAGCGCATGAGCTGGGAGTCGCCGTTGCCGGATGATTTCGTCTGGCTGCTGACGTTGCTCAAGCAGGACCGCGAGGCGTTCATCGGATGAGTGACTGGCTGATACCCGACTGGCCCGCGCCGGCTCGGGTCAAGGCCTGTGTCACGACCCGTGCGGGCGGCGTCAGCCTGGCGCCGTTCGACAGCCTCAACCTGGGCGACCATGTGGGCGACGATCCTGTGGCCGTCGCCGAAAACCGTCGGCGTCTCACCGATCAATTCGCCATCACCCCGACCTGGCTGCAGCAGGTCCACGGCATTGCCGTGGTCGAGGCTGATCCGGCCCAGGTGGCGGCTGCCGATGCCAGTTGGACCGACACGCCCGGTATCGCCTGCACCGCGATGACCGCGGACTGCCTGCCCGTGCTGTTCTGCAACCGTATCGGCACCCGCGTTGCGGCGGCCCATGCCGGCTGGCGCGGGCTGGCGAGCGGCGTGCTGGAAGCTACCCTCGACAGCCTTGCCGTGCCCGCGGATGAAATCCTCGCCTGGCTCGGCCCGGCCATCGGTCCGCAAGCGTTTGAAGTCGGGCCGGAAGTGCGTGAAGCCTTCATCGCGCAACTGCCCCAGGCGGCACAAGCCTTTACTGCGAGCCCCAACGCCGACAAGTTCCTGGCCGATATCTACGCGTTGGCACGGCTGCGCCTGGCCGCACGCGGTGTCACGGCCGTCTACGGTGGCGGTCTCTGCACCGTGACCGACCCTCGGTTCTTTTCCTACCGCCGCAACCCGCGCACTGGTCGCTTCGCCTCGTTGATCTGGATCGAACGCTAGACTTCTCTGATCTGTATCAAGGGCGCCCGGCTTGAATCTTCCAGAATCGACCACATCTATAACGGTATCTGGCAGGTTTCTTCATTCAGGATGTTTCCAAGGTCCGGCCTGCTCATTAGGAAGGTGACCCATGCGTATTGATCGTTTAACCAGCAAATTACAGTTGGCCCTGTCCGATGCCCAGTCCCTGGCCGTCGGCCTGGACCATCCCGGTATCGAACCGGCGCACTTGATGCAGGCCATGCTCGAACAGCAGGGCGGTTCCATCAAGCCCCTGCTGATGCAGGTCGGCTTTGACGTCAACAGCCTGCGCAAAGAACTGGCCAAGGAACTCGACCAGTTACCCAAGATCCAGAACCCCACCGGTGACGTGAACATGTCCCAGGACCTGGCGCGGCTGCTCAACCAGGCCGATCGCCTGGCCCAGCAGAAGGGCGACCAGTTCATTTCCAGCGAGCTGGTGCTACTCGCCGCCATGGACGAGAACAGCAAGCTCGGCAAATTGTTGCTCGGCCAGGGCGTGAGCAAGAAAGCCCTGGAAAATGCCATCAACAACCTGCGTGGCGGCGAAGCGGTCAACGACGCCAACCACGAGGAGTCGCGCCAGGCACTGGACAAATATACGGTCGACCTGACCAAGCGTGCCGAGGAAGGCAAGCTCGACCCGGTGATCGGTCGCGACGATGAAATCCGCCGCACGATCCAGGTGCTGCAACGCCGTACCAAGAACAACCCGGTGCTGATCGGTGAGCCAGGCGTGGGTAAAACCGCCATCGCCGAGGGCCTGGCCCAGCGCATCATCAACGGCGAAGTGCCGGACGGCCTCAGGGGTAAACGCCTGTTGTCCCTGGACATGGGGGCCTTGATCGCCGGTGCCAAGTACCGTGGTGAATTCGAAGAACGGCTCAAGGCCCTGCTCAATGAGCTGTCCAAGCAGGAAGGGCAGATCATCCTGTTCATCGACGAACTGCACACCATGGTCGGTGCGGGCAAGGGCGAAGGCTCGATGGACGCCGGCAACATGCTCAAGCCCGCGCTGGCCCGTGGCGAGTTGCACTGCGTCGGCGCGACCACGCTCAACGAGTACCGCCAATATATAGAGAAGGACGCAGCCCTCGAGCGGCGCTTCCAGAAAGTGCTGGTGGAGGAGCCGAGCGAGGAAGACACCATCGCCATCCTGCGCGGCCTCAAAGAACGCTACGAAGTTCACCACAAGGTGGCGATCACCGATGGCGCGATCATCGCGGCGGCCAAGCTCAGCCACCGCTACATCACCGACCGCCAGTTGCCGGACAAGGCCATCGACCTGATCGACGAAGCCGCGAGCCGTATCCGCATGGAAATCGACTCCAAGCCCGAAGTGCTCGATCGGTTGGAGCGGCGCCTGATTCAACTCAAGGTCGAGTCCCAGGCCCTGAAGAAAGAAAGCGACGAAGCGGCGAAGAAGCGTCTGGAAAGGTTGCAGGAAGAAATCGTTCGTCACGAGCGTGAGTATTCCGACCTCGAGGAAATCTGGAACTCGGAGAAAGCCGAAGTCCAGGGCTCGGCGCAGATCCAGCAGAAGATCGAACAATCCCGCCAGGAGCTGGAAGCGGCCCGTCGTAAAGGCGACCTCAACCGCATGGCCGAGCTGCAGTACGGGGTGATCCCGGATCTGGAGCGCAGCCTGCAGATGGTCGACCAGCACGGCAAGAGCGAAAACCAGTTGCTGCGCAGCAAGGTCACCGAGGAAGAAATCGCCGAAGTGGTCTCCAAGTGGACCGGCATTCCGGTTTCGAAAATGCTCGAAGGCGAGCGTGACAAGCTGCTGAAGATGGAAAGCCTGCTGCACCAGCGTGTGATCGGCCAGGAAGAGGCGGTGGTGGCGGTGTCCAACGCCGTGCGTCGTTCCCGTGCCGGGCTATCGGACCCGAACCGGCCGAGCGGCTCGTTCATGTTCCTCGGCCCGACCGGTGTCGGTAAAACCGAGCTGTGCAAGGCGCTGGCCGAGTTCCTCTTCGACACTGAAGAGGCCATGGTGCGCATCGACATGTCCGAGTTCATGGAGAAACATTCCGTGGCACGGCTGATCGGTGCGCCACCGGGTTATGTCGGTTATGAAGAGGGCGGTTACCTGACCGAGGCAGTGCGTCGCAAGCCGTACTCGGTGATCCTGCTCGATGAGGTCGAGAAGGCGCACCCGGATGTGTTCAATATCCTGCTGCAGGTGCTGGAGGATGGTCGCCTGACCGACAGCCACGGGCGCACGGTGGACTTCCGCAACACGGTGATCGTGATGACCTCCAACCTGGGCTCGACGCAGATCCAGGAACTGGTGGGCGACCGCGAGGCGCAGCGTGCGGCGGTGATGGACGCGATCTCTACGCACTTCCGGCCGGAGTTCATCAACCGGGTCGACGAAGTGGTGATCTTCGAGCCATTGGCTCGTGATCAGATTGCCGGCATTACCGAGATCCAGTTGGGTCGCCTGCGCAGTCGCCTCACCGAACGTGAGCTGAAACTGCAGTTGAGCGACGAGGCGTTGGACAAGCTGATTGCGGTGGGTTACGACCCGGTCTATGGCGCACGGCCGCTGAAGCGGGCGATCCAGCGCTGGATCGAAAACCCGCTGGCGCAGTTGATCCTGTCCGGTCGGTTCATGCCTGGTGAGACTGTGACCGGTACAGTGGAGAACGACGAAATCGTCTTCAACTGAAAGGCTGGCACTGCCTGCAATTGAGATGGCCTCGCTTTGCGAGGCCATTTTTTTCATCAGGCCGTTGAACTCAAAGGAAAAGGCTTGTAAAGTGCGCCCCGCAGTCAGTCACCCCAAGGGTTACTTCTCGCTGAGAAGGAATCCAAAATAAGTTGCAAATCATTGTCTTGAAAGCAATTTAAGGGGTTGACAGAGGTTTTGAAGATTGTAGAATAGCGCGCCTCAGACACACGAACGCAGCGATGCGTAAGGGTAGAAGAGGTTGAAGCTAGCTTCAACGTTGTAACTTGAAATATCAGTTCCGTGATAGCTCAGTCGGTAGAGCAAATGACTGTTAATCATTGGGTCCCAGGTTCGAGTCCTGGTCACGGAGCCATTTCAATCGGGGTATAGCGCAGTCCGGTAGCGCGCCTGCTTTGGGAGCAGGATGTCAGGAGTTCGAATCCCCTTACCCCGACCATTTTTGGGTCGTTAGCTCAGTTGGTAGAGCAGTTGGCTTTTAACCAATTGGTCGTAGGTTCGAATCCCACACGACCCACCATTTTTGAAACCAGCTCGCTGGAATCGAATCTTAAGATCAGAGGCCAAAAGCGCTGATCGAGAAGGCGACTTGCGAAGGTCGCCTTTTTTTTACCGGGGTATAGCGCAGTCCGGTAGCGCGCCTGCTTTGGGAGCAGGATGTCAGGAGTTCGAATCCCCTTACCCCGACCATATTAAAAATCCTCGTATCGAAAGATACGGGGATTTTTTTTGCCTGCGATAAAGTGAATTGGACTTAAGACATCGTACAACCTGCCGATAACCCGCCGACAGGGGCCTGGCCCCACTTCAGGCCAACAATAAAAAAGGCATTCCCTATGGTTCTTCGTCAGTTGAATATCGCCCCTCGTGCCGCGTTGGGTTTTGCCTTGATCGCCGTGCTGGTGGCGTTGCTCGGGGTGTTCGCACTGGGACAGATGTCGAGTATTCGTGACAGTGAAGTCGCGGTGGAAACCCAGTGGCTGCCGAGCATTCGCGGCGGTGACGAGATCCGCGAGTGGATGCTGCGGATCCGCACCATTTCCCTGCGCATGGCCCTGGATCAGGACCCGAAGAACATTGCGGTGTATCGCGGGCAGATGGATACGCGCGACAAGGAGCTGAGCGAAAAAATCACTGCCTACGAAAAGCTCGTTGTGACGCCTGAAGGCAAAGCCCTCTACGACCAGTTCAAGCAGACCTTCGCCGCTTACCGTGCAGGTATTGCGCAATCTTTCACCCTGGCAGAACAAGGGCGTCGGGATGAGCTGATCAAGCTGCTGCTGGTGGACATGAAGACCGTGGTGGACGGTTCCGGCAAGCAGCTCAACGACCTGGCGGAGCTGTTCTCCAAGCAGGTCTCCATCGAGAGCCAGAAGTCCCAGGAGCACTACGCCAATTCCCGCATGATCGTCAGCCTGTTCGTTGTGCTTGCCGCCCTGGCCACGGTAGCCCTGGCCATGTTGCTTACGCGCAGTATCGTCAAGCCCTTGGGTGAGGCGCTCAACGCTGCGGAGAACGTCGCCCGGGGTGACCTGACCCGGCCAATCGAGACCCATGGCAACGACGAAGTGAGTCGCTTGCTCAAGGCGTTGGCGGCCATGCAGCAGAATCTGCGTGAGACGTTGCAGGGCATCAGCGGTTCGGCCGCGCAACTGGCCACCGCCGCCGATGAGCTGAACGCTGTCACGCTCGACAGCACCCACAGCCTGCAACAACAGAACAACGAAATTGAACAGGCGGCCACGGCCGTCACCGAAATGACCACTGCCGTGGAGGAGGTTGCGCGCAATGCGGTTTCCACCTCCGATGCCACGCGTCAGTCCAGTGAATCGGCGTCCCTTGGGCAGCAGCGGGTCAGCGACACGGTCGATGCCATCGGCGCCCTCGCCAGCGATGTGCAGGTGACCGGTGGCCTGGTGCAATCCCTGGCCAACCAATCGCAGGATATTGGCAAGGTGCTGGACGTGATCCGCGCCATCGCCGAGCAGACCAACCTGCTGGCCCTCAACGCGGCCATCGAAGCGGCCCGGGCGGGTGAGAGCGGGCGTGGGTTTGCGGTGGTGGCCGATGAGGTGCGGGCGCTGGCTTATCGCACGCAGCAATCGACCCAGGAAATCGAGCAAATGGTCCAGGGCATGCGCAGCGGTGCCACCCAGGCACTCGACTCCATGCAGGCCAGCTCCAGTCGCGCCGCCAGTACCCTGGCCATGGCGGAACGGGCGGGGGACGCGTTGCAGACCATCACGGCGTCGGTCAATGAAATCCACGAACGCAACCTGGTGATCGCCAGCGCCGCCGAAGAACAGGCGCAAGTGGCCCGCGAGGTGGATCGCAACCTGGTGAACATTCGTGATTTGTCGGTGCGCTCGGCTTCCGGCGCGGGCCAGACCAGCGCGTCCAGCCATGAGTTGTCGCAGCTGGCGAATTCGCTGCGCATGATGGTGCAGCGGTTTCAGGTTTGATCGAGGATTCAGTACTGGCTGTACCGACCTCATCGCGAGCAAGCTCGCTCCCACAGGATGACCGCGATCAACTGTGGGAGCGAGCTTGCTCGCGATGACGGTGGATCATTCAATGTCAGTGCTGCTGACTCAGTGCAGCTTCAGCCGAGGCTCGGTCCCACGCCCGATCTTGCTACCCAGCATCAACATGGCCGTGCGGAACATGCCGTACAGCGCCATCTGGTGCATGCGGTACAGCGACACATAGAACATCCGCGCCAGCCAGCCTTCGAGCATCACGCTGCCGGTCAGGTTGCCCATCAGGTTGCCCACTGCCGAGAACCGCGACAGCGAGATCAGCGAGCCGTAGTCGGTGTATTTGTATTCCGGCAGGGCCTTGCCCTCGATCCGCAGCTTCAAGGATTTGGCCAGCAGTGAGGCTTGCTGGTGTGCGGCCTGGGCGCGAGGTGGGACGTTGCGCTCGCTGCCGGGTTGCGGGCAGGCGGCGCAGTCGCCGAAGGCGAAGATGTTCTCGTCGCGGGTGGTCTGCAAAGTGGGCAGCACGTGCAACTGGTTGATCCGGTTGGTCTCCAGCCCGTCGATGTCCTTGAGGAAGTCCGGGGCGCGAATCCCGGCGGCCCAGACTTTCAGGCTCGCGTCGATCACTTTGCCGTCCGCGGTAATCAGGCTGTCGGCGGTCACCTGGCTGACGGCGGCGTTGGTCATGACGTTGACCCCGAGTTTTTCCAGGGTCTTGTGCACCGGCCCGCCGATACGCTCCGGCAGGGCCGGCAAGACGCGTGGGCCCGCCTCGATCAGGGTGATGTGCATGTTCTCCGGTTTGATCCGGTCCAGGCCGTAGGCGTGCAGTTCGTGGGCGGCATTATGCAGCTCGGCGGCCAGTTCGACCCCGGTCGCACCGGCGCCGACAATGGCGACGCTGATGCGCTCGACGATATCGGTCTGCCCGGCGTGGGCGCGCAGATAGTGGTGCAGCAATTGCTGATGGAAGCGCTCGGCCTGTTTGCGGGTGTCGAGGAACAGGCAGTGCTGCGCCGCGCCTTCGGTGCCGAAGTCATTGGTGGTGCTGCCGACGGCAATCACCAGGGTGTCGTAGCCCAGTTCCCGGGCCGGCAACAGCTCGACGCCGGTCTCGTCATAGGTGGCGGCCAGTTGGATTCTCTTGCGCTCGCGATCCAGGCCGCTCATGCGCCCCAGCTGGAACTCGAAGTGGTTCCATTTTGCCTGGGCGACATAGTTGAGTTCGTCTTCGGAGGAGTTCAAGGAGCCGGCGGCCACTTCGTGCAGCAGCGGTTTCCAGATGTGGGTCAGGTTCGCGTCGACCAGCATCACACTGGCCGTGCCACGCTTGCCCAGAGTCTTACCCAGACGGGTAGCCAACTCCAGACCGCCGGCGCCGCCGCCAACGATGACAATACGATGAGTCATGGGGATATCTCGCAAGGCTAAAGGAAATCGGTGCCGTTACCTGCGCGAGTGCCATGCAACTCATAGCGTCAGGTAACTGATCAGTCGGCTCAACAGGCCCAGGCCGATGGTCACGGCCAGTACCACCACCAGGAGCATCCACGGCCGGAAAGGCCGGCGCTCGACTCGGTGCTGGGACAGTTGCAGGTACTCTTCGACATGCTTCTGGTCTTCTGGGTTCAGGCGGCTGGTCATAAAGGCCTCGTCAGGTAGACGTTGCGGAATGTGAAGACGTTACAGCGTCCGGCTAGCCGGCATTGAAAGCAGCGTAGCCGCTCGCCGGAACGGGTTCGACGCTCAGGCTGTCGTCCAGGCGAATGATTCCACTTTTTAACACCCGGGCGGTGATTCCGCCATGGCCGCGTACCGCCTGGAACGTACCTTCGCCGAGGTTTCGCTCCAGTCGGGCACAAGGCTGGCACCAACCGGTGGTTTCAAAAATGGCTTGGCCAATGCGAAAGCGCCGGCCCTTGAGGCTGAACAGATTGATGCCGCTGACCACAATATTGCGTCGCAGCTCCTGTGGCAGCACGGGCCGGTCTTCGGGACGGCCCATCAGCGCGCCGATCACGGCCAGGTGCTCCCATTGGATCAGCGTCACTTGCCGCGCATTGCGCACGCCGGGGCGGGCATGATCGCCGGTCAGCCCAGCCTCCAGGCGGGCCTCCACGGCGTCCAGTTCGATCATGGGTGCATGGCCCTGGGGTCGTACGCCAATCCAGCGTACGCGGCCTTGCTGGGGCACAGCGGCAATCAGTTCCTGCAGTGGGCTCACAGGCTGATCCCGACATCGAACACGATGCTGCGACCCAGGTTGCTGCGCAGGAAGTCCGGCGCGTCGGGGTGGGCGAACAGCACCCGGGCAAACGTCGGCCCCACCAGTGACAGCGAGCGCCAGCCCTGGCGCAGGTATTCGGTCGGTGGTGGGAAGTGACTGTTGAGGTCCAGCACTTCGCGCTTGAGACTGGCGAAGGCGATGATGTCCAGGTCGCCCAGGTCCATGCCGCGCTCGGTGTAGTTGTGAGCTTTCTTGCGCAGGGTCGGGGCCAGCCGCATCAGGAACTCATTGGCCGGGATCCGCCGCGGCTTGGCCTCACGACGCACCAGCTGGCTCAGGGAGAAAGCGCTGCGGCGGCGTTGCAGTTCATCGCGCCATTCGTCATTGAGGCGGCGGCCCTCGTCGAGCACGAAAAACACCTCGAAATTGGCATCGCGAAACAACACGTCCGGCGGCTCGCCGGCCGGCGCGAACTCGTCGGCGCGATAAGGCACGTTCAGCCCTTGCAGCAGACGCTGGCAGACCCAACGCTCACGCTCCCATTTGCGGGCATTGGAGAGAAAGGCGTTGGCTTGCTCGGCCGCGATGGTCAGCAGGCGTAAGTAATCTGAGTCATCCATGAGCCCAAGCTTAGCGTTCAAATGTGATCAAAAAAAATAAAGCTTGCTGTGAAGGGGCAAATTTCCGCTCAGGCCAGGTAATGCTGTTCACTTAGAGCCTAAAGCAAGGGGGCGAGCCTCTATGCATCTGCACCACCGCTATCGCGAGCAGGCTCGCTCCCACAGGGGGGGCTGCGGTGAACGTTGGTTTTTGTGCATGCCTCAAAAACAGTGTGGGAGCGGGCTTGCTCGCGAAGATGGCGGCGCATTCAACATTGATGTTGCCTGACAGACCGCTATCGCGAGCAAGCTTTGCTCCCACAGATCTAACGGATGTACGACCGGGAGAGCCAGGCATGCCGAGCCTAGGCGAGGCACCGAGTGGTGGGGCAGGAGCGCTTTGGTTACTTTCGACTGGGTCGGCTTCCGGGCTTTTCGAAAGTGACTCGCCGTAAGGGCGAAACCCTAAGTAGGCGTTACCGCAGAAACGGATATACACGCCAGGCTGAAACAGATCTCGGAATGGAAGATAAAATTCCGATAAACGCTCAAGTGAGTAGCATTACCCTCAGGCAGGCCCCAGCATGCCATCCTGTTCAGCCTGACACGCCAACCAAGCGCAAAACAAATCCAGCTTCTTGCTCTGCTGCGCGCTGCGCTTGGCGATATAGACGTAGCGGCTCGGGCGAAACCCGAACGGCGCCACCAGGCGACCCAGGCGAATGTCGTCAGCCACCAAGTGCCATGGGGCGACACAAATCCCCAGGCCGGCAATCGCCGCCTCCAACGTAAAGTAATAGTGCTCGTATTCCAGCCCGGCCGGCGCGGTGGCCTGGTGTCCAATCGCATCCCCCCAGTTTGCCCAGGCATCCGGACGGGTTTTGGTATGCAGGAGGGGATGGCTGAAAATCGAGCCCACGTCGGCTAATTGAATACGTGCGGATAAGGTGGGCGACAACACGACGCCCAATCGTTCAGGAAACAGCCGGACGGTGTTTTTCTGCTCGCCCACGATGCCCTGTTCAGCCGTGATCATCACGTCATAGCGATCCCGGCCCGGATCGCTCCCGTGAACCGGTGAGCTCAGGCGAATCTTGATCCCTGGATAAGTCGTATTGAAGTCGAAAAGACGCGGTATCAGCCACTTGACCGTAAATGTGCTGAAGCAGGACACGTCCAAGGTGCCTGTCGCCGTGTCTCGGACCCTGCTCACCGCGGCCTCGATCTGATCCAGTGCGGCCGTCAGTTCCGGCAGCAGTTCTCTACCGGCAACGGTGAGCTGAGGTTTGTTTTTTGGGCCTTCGAACAGGTCCACACCAAGACTCAGCTCCAGCTGGCGTACCTGGCGACTCACCGCGCCAGGCGTGACAGACAGCTCCTCGGCGGCCGCGATCATTTTGCCCAGTCGGGCAGCGGCCTCGAAGGTATGCAGCGCATTCAATGGGGGGAGGCGACGTTTCATAAAGTGACTTTAACTCAATTACATCGAGCGTATAAATCGATATCAGGTATCGGGCGTATTTTGCAGAATCCCCCGGCCCCCGCAGTGTCTGCCGACTGTTCCGAGTCGCCAGGATTGAGGGGCATTCCCTATCAAATTGAGAGCACCTCACATGCCATTCGTTCGTACCGCCGTCATCAAGGGCACCAGCCAGCAGCAACGTCAGCGCATCGTCGATGGCATACATCAAGCGCTGGTCGAGAGCATTGGTATGCCCGAGGATGAATTGTTCAACCTGGTCACGGACTATGACCCTGAACAGTTTTTCTACAGCCGCACGTTTAACGGTGTGGCTCGTTCAGACCATTTGATCGTGATTGAGATTACGATGCGCAGAGGGCGCAGTGATGCGATGAAGCGCGAGCTCTACAAAAAAATCGCGGACAATCTCGGGGTTCAAGCCCAGGTTCGTCCGCAAGACGTTTTCATCTTCATGCACGAGAATGACTATTCGGATTGGTCGGTAGGCTTTGGTAAGTTTGCAATGGCCTTGGTACAACAGCCAGGAAGTGTCGCTACTTAAGTAGCGCACGGACGGCGTTCTAGTTCTCGCAGGAGTAGCCCATGATCGGTGCCGAACTGCTTTCACCGCAGACCCTGGCGGCCGGTTGGCTGGTGTATGTGCCGGTGTTGGCCTGGGCCGTGGTGCGGGCGCCGTGGGTCGAACTGTTCACCGACAGCCGTCGCCAGCACCTGCTGTTCGGCACGGTGCTGGCGTTGTTCATGCTGTGGCTGGTGCGCCGGGATTTCGATACGGGCGTTTCGTATCACTTCATTGGCATGACTGCCGTGACGCTGCTGCTGGACTGGCCGTTGGCGATCCTCGGTGGCCTGTGCGCGCAGCTCGCGCTGGTGCTACTGGGCCGTCAGGACATGGCCGCGGTAGGGGTCAACGGTGCGCTGCTGATCCTGTTGCCGGTGCTGGTCACCGAGTGTTGCGCGATCCTGGTGGAGCGCGCCCAGCCGCGCAATCTGTTCGTGTATATCTTCTGTTCGGGGTTTCTCGCGGCCGCGCTTTCGGCGTTGGCGTGCCTGCTGCTGGGGCTTGGTCTGCTGTGGTACGACGGTATATTCGCCATGCCTTACTGGCTGGAAGATTTTGTCGGCTACCTCTGGTTGATCATCTTCCCCGAGGCCTTCATCAACGGCATGGTGATCAGTGCGTTGGTGGTGTTCAGTCCCGAATGGCTGGAGACCTTCAACCGCACGCGCTACCTGTCGGCTCCGTGGAACGATGATGACAAGCCTTGATTCACGTCAAGGCTGCACCACCACACGCCCTTCATGCTTTGGAAAACTTCCAGGAGCACAACCATGAGTGTTTATGAGTGGGCGAGACAAGAGATCAGGCGTAGCCACGATGCCGCAATGGAGATTGGTTTTGACCCAGGCTTGAGCCTGCGCGCCTTGCTCAGTGCGATCGTGCAACAGAGCAAGACAGTGCGCAGCCCTGAAGACCTGGCCGATGAGTTGAGTTTCCTGGCGGAAAACCTCGACGATGAACAGGACTACGGTTTCATGCGGCCTTAATGATGTGAGCGAGGCTCGAAGTCTTCGCTGAACAGCTCGTCCTCGGCGTCGGGGCTGACCGGGATCTTGTGTTCTTCCGACGCCCAGGCGCCGAGGTCGATCAGTTTGCAGCGGTCAGAGCAGAACGGCCGGAACTTGCTCTCCGGGCTCCATTCCACAGGGGCGCCACAGGTTGGGCAATCAACGGTTGGGGTTTGGCTCATGATTGGCCTCCACGCAAAGTAAGGTAAAAGTGATGCAGGCGCTCGACCTCGCTGTGCAGCCAGGCGAGGTCGCGATCGTTGACCACCACGTCGTTGGCATGGCTCAGGCGATCCTGGCGGCTGGACTGGGCCTTGAGAATCGCCTGGACCTGCTGTTCGCTGGTCTGGTCGCGCTGCAACGTACGTTCGATCTGCAATTGTTCCGGCGCATCGATCACCAGGATCCGCTGGGTCATGGTGTACTGCCCTGACTCGATCAGCAGCGGCGATACCAGGATCGCATAGGGCGATTGTGCCTGGGCCAGATGATGGGCGATTTCCTCGGCGATCAGCGGATGCAGCAGCGCCTCGAGCCAGCGGCGTTCATCGGCATTCTCGAAGATCAACTTGCGCAGCGCCGCTCGGTCCAGGGCGCCGTCGGCCTGCAATACGCCGGGGCCGAAGTGCTCGGCGATTTTCGCCAGCGCCGGACGCCCGGGCTCGACCACCCAGCGCGCCGCATGATCGGCGTCGATGACGTGCACGCCCAGGTCGATGAAATGCTGGGCCGCCGCGCTCTTGCCGCTGCCGATGCCACCGGTCAGGCCGAGAATCCAGGGTTTTTTCACTGAGGTATTCATTAAAAACCGACAGACTGCCAATAGAAGTCGGTTATTTGACCACCCCAGAGCAAGGCAATCCAGCCGGCAATGGCCAGATAAGGTCCAAAGGGGATCTGCGTCGACCCCGGGGCATCACGCAAGCGCAGCACAATCGCCCCAATAACGGCGCCGACCAACGACGACAGCAGCAGCGTCAGCGGCAGGATCTGCCAGCCACCCCAGGCGCCGAGCATCGCCAGCAGCTTGAAATCCCCATAGCCCATGCCTTCCTTGCCGGTGATCAGCTTGAACACCCAGAACACCGACCACAGCGCCAGGTAGCCGGCCACCGCGCCCCACATCGCCTGGTTCAAGGACACGAAGAGCCCGAAGCTGTTGATGATCAAGCCCAGCCACAACAGCGGCAGCACCAGGGTATCGGGCAGCAATTGATGCTCGGCGTCGATCAGGCTCATGGCCAGCAGGCCCCAGGTCAACACCATCACCATCGCGGCGTGCCAGCCAAAACCGAAATGCCAGGCGACGAACGCCGATAACGCGCCGCAGGCCAATTCGGTCAGGGGGTAACGCCTGCCGATGGGCGCGGCGCAGCTCGAACAGCGGCCGCGCAGTATCAGGTAGCTGAGCAGCGGAATGTTTTCCCAGGGGCGGATGCGATGGCCGCAGTGCGGGCACTGGGAGTGGGGCAGCATCAGGTTGTAGACCGGGCCCGGGGTTTCGGCCGGCAGGCCCAGCAGGTCGTGGGCCTGCAGGCGCCATTCGCGGTTGAGCATCTTCGGCAGGCGCCACACCAGCACGTTGAGGAAGCTGCCGATGATCAGGCCGAGCAATGCTGCAACGAGCACGAAAGCCAGGGGATACAGCACGAAGAATTCGCTCAGGGGCATGTCAGATCGCAGAGCCGAGTTGAAAGATGGGCAGGTACATGGCAACTACCAGGCCACCGACGACCACCCCCAGGACCACCATGATGAAGGGTTCCATCAGGCTGGTGAGGTTGTCCACCAGATTGTCCACCTCGGCCTCATAAAAGCTCGCCACCTTGTCGAGCATGTCGTCCAGCGCACCGGATTCCTCGCCGATGGCGGTCATCTGGACCGCCAGGTTCGGAAAAATCCCTGAGGCACGCATGGAGAAATTCAACTGCATGCCGGTCGAGACCTCCTGCTTGATGCGCTGCACGGCACGTTTGAATACCACGTTGCCGGTGGCGCCAGACACCGAATCCAGGGCCTCCACCAGCGGCACGCCGGCGGCGAAGGTAGTGGACAGCGTGCGGGCGTAGCGGGCCACGGCGGATTTGTACAGCAAGGTGCCGATCAGCGGCAGCTTGAGCAGCCATTTGTCGCGCCAGTCGCGAAAGCGCTCCGAACGCCTGAGCGCATACTTCACGCCAAAAAAAGCCCCCACCGCCCCGCCAAGCATCACCCACCACCATTGCTGCATGATTTCCGACAGGCCTATGACCATCACTGTGAAGGCTGGCAGTTTCGCGCCAAACCCGGAGAATACCGATTCGAATTGCGGCACGACCTTGACCAGCAGGATCCCCGTGACCACTGCGGCGACGAGGACCACTGCCGCTGGATAGGTCATGGCTTTCTTGATCTTGGCCTTGAGCGCTTCGCTCTTTTCCTTGTAGGTCGCGACCCGGTCCAGCAGCGTGTCCAGGGCACCGGCCTGCTCGCCGGCGTCTACCAGGTTGCAGTACAGCTCGTCGAAATATTGCGGGCACTTGCGCAGCGCCGCGGCGAAGCTGTTGCCAGCGGCGACTTCCTGCTTCACCTCGTCCACCAGCTTGCGCATGTTGGGGTTGTCGAAGCCTTCGCCAATGATGTCGAACGCCTGCAACAGCGGCACACCAGCCTTGAGCATGGTGGCCATCTGGCGGGTGAAGAGGGCGATATCCAGCGGCTTGATGCGCTTGCCCTTGCTGAATATCGAGGTGGATTTCTTGCGCACCTTCTGCGGGTTGATGCCTTGTTTGCGCAGCTGTGCCTTGACCAGCGCCGGGCTTTGACCCGTCAGCTCGCCACTCATTTTCGTGCCTTTGCGGTCCTTGCCTTCCCAAGTGTAAACATCGGTTTTGACTGCCTTGACCGCCATGTTCAATCCTTGGTGACCCGGTTGATTTCTTCGAGGCTGGTGACGCCCTGCATCACTTTGAGCAGCCCCGAGGTGCGCAGGTCATTGAAACCGTCCTTGCGCATTTGCAGATCGATTTCCAGCGAGTTGCCCTCGGCCATGATCAGCCGTTGCAGCTCGGGCGTGTTCTTGACCACTTCGTAAACCCCCACGCGCCCTTTGTAACCGTTGTTGCACTGTTCGCAACCGACCGGCTCATAGATCGTGAATGTGCCGATGCGTTCCCGAGGGAAACCTTCCTTGAGCAAGGTTTCCTCGGGAATCTCGATGGCCTTCTTGCAGTGACTGCACAGCTTGCGCGCCAGCCGCTGGGCAATGATCAGGTGCACGGCGGTGGCGATGTTGAACCCCGGAATGCCCATGTTCTGCAGGCGGATCAGGGTTTCGGCGGCGCTGTTGGTGTGCAGGGTGGAGAGCACCAGGTGCCCGGTCTGGGCGGCCTTGATGGCGATCTCGGCGGTTTCCAGGTCGCGGATCTCACCGACCATGATCACGTCCGGGTCCTGGCGCAGGAACGAGCGCAGGGCCTGGGCGAAATCCAGCCCCTGGCGCGGGTTCACGTTGACCTGGTTGATGCCTTCCATGTTGATTTCCACCGGGTCTTCGGCGGTGGAAATGTTGATGTCCACGGTGTTGAGGATATTCAGTCCGGTGTAGAGCGACACGGTCTTGCCCGAGCCGGTTGGGCCAGTCACCAGGATCAGCCCTTGCGGTTGCTTGAGGGCGGCCATGTACAGGTCTTTCTGGTCCGGTTCGTAGCCCAGGGCATCGATGCCCATTTGTGCGCTGGACGGGTCGAGGATCCGGATCACCACTTTTTCGCCCCAGAGCGTGGGCAGGGTGTTGACCCGGAAATCGATGGACTTGGTTTTCGACAGGCGCATTTTCAGGCGCCCGTCCTGGGGTTTGCGCCGCTCGGAAATATCCAGGCTGGCCATGACTTTCAGGCGTGCGGCGATACGGTTGGCCAACTGGATCGGCGGCCTGGCCACTTCCCGCAGTATGCCGTCGGTGCGCACCCGCACCCGGTAGATTTTTTCGTAGGGCTCGAAGTGCAGGTCGGAAGAGCCGCCCTTGATCGCGTCCAGCAGCATCTTGTTGACGAAGCGCACCACGGGCGCGTCGTCGGTGTCCTGGCCGGCGATGGAGTCCTGCCTGGTGTCGTCGATCGATTCGATGTCCAGGCCGTCGAGGTCGACATCGCCCATGCCTTCCAGGCCCGTGCTGCTGGATTCGAAAAACTTTTCGATGGCGTCGCTGAGCTTGTCGTCCTCCACCAGGATGGCTTCGGTGGTCAGGCCGGTGCTGAACTGGATGTCATTGATGGCCTGGTGATTGGTCGGGTCGGAGATGCCCACGTACAGCTTGTTGCCGCGCCGCCACAGCGGCAGGGCGTGATGCTGGCGCACCAGTTTTTCGCTGACCAGGCCGGTGGGTTGGGTTTCTTTGTCCAGGCTGTTGAGGTCCAGCAGGGCGACGCCGAAATGCTCCGAGGCGATCTCCGCGACCTGTCGGCTCTGGACCAGTTTGTTCTGCACCAGATAGCTGACCAGGGGGATGCGATTGCGTTGCGCCTGTTGATACGCCTGGTGCGCACTTTGCTCGGTGAGCAGTTCGGCCAGCACCAATTGCTTGGTCAGGCCGCTGAGGGCGATGTCATTCATGGGAATCCTGGCGGCGAACAGTTCATGACTTATAGCCTAGTCAAGCCTCGACGCCAAACCAGCGGGGCAGGGTGACAAAAAACGTCAGATAGTGCGGTTGTTGAGGTAGGACGTTGCCGTTGTGCTGGTTCAAATCCCTTGAGTGATGGGGTTTCAGGGTTGGCATGTGCCCTGCAATGGCCGTTTCAGGTCATGAGATTTCGACTCATGCATGGGAGATGTCTATGAATAAGCAGAGTGGCTTTACCTTGATCGAGCTGCTGATCGTCGTGGCGATCATCGGTATTCTGGCGACGTTTGCGTTGCCGCAATATTCGAAGTATCAGGCGCGGGCCAAGGCCACGGCGGGGCTGGCGGAGGTCTCTGCGTTGAAAGTGCCGTTTGAGGACATCATGAATCAAGGTACCAATCCAACGTTGGCCAACATCGGCGGGACCTCGCCCACCAGCAATTGCACCTTGACGGCTTCAGGAACAGCAGCGGACGGAGCGGGCACCATCGCGTGTACCCTTTTGAATGCACCCGCTCCAGTGCTTGGCAAAGCGATCACCCTGACGCGTTCTACTCAAGGCGTTTGGACCTGCGGTTCGACCGCCGCTCAGGAATTCCTGCCGGCTGGATGCACAGGTACAGCAGCGACGACTCCGTAATTTGAGTGCACGTATCGAGGCAGTGAACTGCCTCGATACAGAAACCCTTCGCAATTCATAAGCTTAGAAGTTGGCCAAAAAACCGCAAGTTGCATGTCCAGAATCACCGTTTCATGCATTTTGCATGATCACGAAAGTTGCCGTTTCGCTTAACTTGCTGATTTATAAGAAATTAATTAATTGTTAAAAGCTGGCACAGCGTTCGCACTACTCCTGCTAACCCTGCCGGGATCCACCTCCGGCAGTTTTTGAGAAAAACAGGAGTTACTCGTATGAAGAAGTTCGCTATCACTGCCGCCGCTGCTACCGCACTGACCCTGACCATGGCTAGCGCATTCGCCGAGACCACTCAAGCAACTCAGGCGCCAATGATGCTGGCTGCGGGCGAAGTGACAGAGGCCAAGGAAGACGTTTCCGATACCTGGATCACCACCAAGGTCAAAGCTGACCTGGTCACCGAAAAAGGCATTCCAGGCACTGATATCAAAGTCGAAACCAACAAAGGTGTTGTGTCCCTGTCTTCGATGACCAAAGTCACTGATGCACAAAAAGACACCGCTGTGGCGATCGCCAAGAAAATCAAAGGCGTCAAGGCCGTATCGGCTGACGGCCTGAAAGCCGAGTAAGGCCAAGACTTCTCGCCTGGACTGGGAGAAGGCGCGGCAAGCGGGCCAGGATATACGTTTGCCGTCGCTTTGGAGTTCATGCGAAAGGCCACACGGACGTGGCCATTACAGGCCCCCGGCATTCGTGCCGGGGGCCTGTTCTATTCTGGGGAATCAATCTGCGGGTCAGCGTTTGCACACGAGTCAGAACCGAGTTGCCGCCATCGCGAGCAAGCTCGCTCCCACCGGGGGCGGCGGTGAACACGGATTTTGAGATCGCCCTAAACAATGTGGGAGCGAGCTTGCTCGCGATGGCGGCGGCACATTCAACACATCTGTGCGGACAAGCTCACCGCCCCCGCTTGCTGGTGATCTGCACCAGCCGATTCCCCTCGAAACGCAGGTACTGATACATGCCGCTGTTGGGGCCGTAGGTCCATTCCTCCACCGGGTATTCCTCCCGGCGATTGACACTGCGCTTGTAGCCCAGGTCATCCCGCGCCGCTGGCTCCCCGCACTTTTGCAGCACTTCGCTGGAGCGGTCACCGACGCTGATCAACTGGCTGCCGCAACGCAGCGTGTCGGCAGCCGCGGCCTGGCCGGCGGCCAGCAATAGACCCAGGCAGAGCCCGAACCAGGGTTTCATCTTATTCGGCATCCAGATGCATCGGGGTAATCACCCGGCCATCGCTCTCGGCCTGGCCGAGGCTGGCGTCGATGAAATACACGCGGTCATCGGCCAACTGGCCTTTGTCCACCAGGAAGTCCTTGATGCTGCTGGCCCGTTCCTGTCCCAGTTGACGCAAGAGCACGTCGCTGCCGCTCCAGAACTTGATCACGCCTTCACGCAGTTTCTCGATGCGCGCCTTTTTGTCCAATTGCGTCCATTCGGCGGGCGGTTGGGTCTTGAGGCGGGTGCGGTAGATGCCTTCGAGCAGCGGCGCCTTTTCGTCTTCCGGCACCTGTATCAGCGAGGCCTGGGCCGGAACTTTGTCGCCCCGACGCTGCAGCATCTTGTAGTAGTTGTACTGGTATTCGCGTTCCAGGCGCTGGGCGGCGAGCAGCGGGCCGTCGCTGCTTTCGGCGGCGGTGCCTTCGATCTCCAGACGCAGCTCCGGACGTTTGCCAAGGGCCTCGGACAGTTTGAGCAGCGTGCCTTCGTTGTCCTTGCTCAGGTCGCTGGAGCCCGGCGCAAACGCCACGCTGCCCAGGTCTTCCGAGCCGCCGCCGGCCACCAGCCCACCGATAAGCTTGAACGGCGCCTGGGCCGCTCGTACCACCAGGTTGCGCAGGGTCTGCCAGATGATCGGCATGACACTGAATTGCGGGTCGTTGAGATCGCCGGACACCGGTAGCTCGATGGAAATCTTGCCGTCGGAATCCTTCAGCAATGCGACGGCCAATTTGAGTGGCAGGCTCACGGCGTCCGGGCTGTCGACTTTCTCACCCAGTTGCAGTTGCTCGACCACCACTTTGTTCTCCGCCTGGAGCTTGCCTTGGGTGATCCGGTAATGCAGGTCGAGATTGAGCCGGCCCTTGCGGATGCGATAGCCGGCGAACTTGCCGGAGTAGGGCGTCAGGGTGGTCAGTTCGACCCGTTTGAAACTGGTGGCGATGTCGAGGCTGGCCATCGGATCGAAGGGGTTGACCGCCCCTTTGATGGTGACCGGTGCATAGCGATCGACCTTGCCCTTGATGTCGACACTGGCCGGTTTGGCCTGGCGACTGTCGATGGTGCCGATCTGGCCATTGAGCTGCTGGATGGCCGTGGCGAAATTGGGCGTCAGGCTGAAGTCGGCGAAGTTGGCCGAACCGTCATTGATGGCGATACCACCGATGTGGATACCCAGCGGTTTTTCCTGGGACGCCGGTTTTGCCGCAGTGTTCTTCGTGCCGCTGTCGGCCGGTTGCGGGATCAGCAGGTCATCGACGTTGGTGGTGCGGTCGTCGTTGATCATGAAGCGCGCATACGGCTGGAACAGGTTGACCTTGTCGATGGACAGGCTGTCACCGTGCTGATAATTCAAGCCTTCGAGGACCAGGCTCTGCCACTTGAGGAAGTCGCGGGTCTTGAGCGTGTCGAGGGTGTGCAACTGATCGACCTGGGCGCGGCCGGTGACGGCAAATGCCAGCGGTTCGGTGCTTTTGAGGTCGACCGCCAGGTCACTGCCGAGCATCCCGGAGCGCAGCTCCAGGCGAATGAACGGGTTGATGTACGACTGGGCGACGCGCAGGTCGACGTCCTGGGTCTTGACCTTGAGCTTGGCGGTGATCGGGTTCAGGTTGACCTCGCCGTCGGCGAGGATCTTGCCCTGCTTGCCTATCCCGGTGTCCAGCTTGAGGGTAAAGGGCGAGCCGTTGAGGGTGTCGTAGTTCTGCAGGTCGAGGTTCAGCGGGCCGACCTCCAGTGCCACGGCGGGCTGGGCCTGACGGTCAGCCAAGTGCACCTTATAGTCGCGCAGCTGCACGTCCTTCAACATCACCTGCCAGGGTTTGCTGGGCGGTGCCGGTTCAGCTTTTGGCGAGTCAGCCGCTGCCGGGGCGGATGTCGGTTCAGCCTTGACCTGCGGTTTGGTCGGCTGGCTGGCGAAGAGTTTTTGCCAGTCCAGCTGCCCGTCTGCCTCGCGAGCGGCCCAGGTTTCCAGCTTCTGGCTGCGGATCTTGCCCACGATAACTTGCTGCTTGGCCAGGTCTACCGTGGTTTCGCTCACGTCCAGGCGTTCGAGCTTCACCAGTGGACGGCCATCGGGTGCCTTGATGGCGAAGGGCGCGACACTGACCGCGACGTTGTTGAGCAGCAGTTCGGTGCCCTTGGCCAGGTTGAGCTTGTAGTCGGTGCTGAGGTTCAGGACACCGTTTTCCAGAACCAGCGGCACGGCGTCGCGCACATAGGGCCACCAGGCTTTCATTTGGCCGCCAGTGACTTTGAGCGTGCCTTGGGAGGCAATCGGCGTGAGGCTGAAATTACCGGTCCAGTCGATCTGTCCGCCTTCGGGGCCAGCAGCCACCAGGGTCATGTCGGCGTTGTCGTCGGGCAGGGTGCTGAGATTCTTCAGCTCGAAATCGA
Source organism: Pseudomonas sp. St386 (assembly GCF_018325865.1). Lineage (NCBI taxonomy): Bacteria > Pseudomonadati > Pseudomonadota > Gammaproteobacteria > Pseudomonadales > Pseudomonadaceae > Pseudomonas > Pseudomonas sp. St386. Next base: position 5,837,063 of record NZ_AP021900.1, on the reverse strand, counting down.
GGGTGTCGTAGAGAAACTCAATGGGTTCGCTGGGGCGCAGGTCCTGGAAATGCACATAGCCGCCGGCCAACTTGATTCGGTCGACCCGCAGGGGGAACGGCTTGGCCTCGGGGTCGGCAGGCGTCGGCTCGCTGGCCGGCAGCTTGAACAGGCCCAGCAGGTTCAACTGACCGTCCTTGGCGAACATCACTTCGGTCTTGGGCTTGTCCAGCTCGATGTCGACCAGGTGCAGGGCGCCGGACCACAAGCTGTCGAGTTGCAAATTGGCGTACAGCCGTTCGAAGCCGACCTGTTCCTTGCCTGGTTCGCCGATATTCAGGCCCCAGAGGGTGACTTCCAGGCTGAAGGGATTGAGTTCGATGCGCTGGATCTGAGCCGGCACCGTCGCAAGGGTGGCCAATTGCTGGTTGGCGATGCGCAAGGCGATGCCCGGCAAAATCAGAAAGCCCAACAGGCTATAGAGGGCCAGTGCGGTCAACAGAGCGCCGATGGCGCGAATCAATCCTTTGGGCATGTGCGGCTTCATCTTGGTGTGAATTCGGAATGCCTTGGAGTATGGCATGCGTTTACGGTTCCGAAGCCACTGTGATTTATGAGATTTGTCCGTTTTTCGAGTAAGAATTCTGAGTCTGGCTTAGAGCTGGAGCACCAAAGTCTTGAGCGGTGGCTGCTGGTCCCGGGAGGGGAAATCGCTGCCGGGCGTCAGCACGCTCCACTCGCGTACCGGGCGTCCGGCCTTTTCCGCGCAACGCAACACCTGCTCGCGCCAGTCGTCCATGGGCACTTTTGCCAGGTTGTTGCAGCAGATCAGCACGCCATTGTCGGCGGTGGTGAGCAGCGCCGGTTTCAGCAGGCTTTGGTAGTCGCGCAACAGGTCGACGGTGCCGAACGCACTTTTGGCCCAGGCCGGTGGGTCGAGCAGCACCAGGTCGTACTGGCGTTGTTCCAGGCGCACGTAGCTGGGCAGTTTCTGTCCGCGCCGCTGGCTGATGGGCAGGCCGGCCAGTTGGCGGATCGCCGGAAAGTAGTCCGACTGCACGAACTCCATCGGCGGCAAATCGGGGTTGAGCAGGCCGTTCTCGCGGCCCACCGCCAGGTTGCCTTCGGCGAAGTCCAGGTTGCACACCTCCCGCGCACCACCGGCCGCAGCGCTCAGGCCGACGCCGCAGGTGTAGGCGAACAGGTTCAGCACGCTTTTGTTGCGGCTGTGTGCCTTGACCCATTCCCGGGCGTTGCGCAGGTCGAGAAACAGCAGTGGATCCTGCCCGGCATGGCGACCGCGTACGCGATAATTCAAGCCCCATTCATGCCCGACCAGGTCTTGCAGGGCGGCCTCGTCCGCCTGATAGACGGTGTCCTGGCGGTCGACGCGCGAATTGCCCCGGGCGCGGTCGTTGTAGACCAACAAAGTCTCCAATCCCAGCTCTTCGTTGACGATGCCGTGCAGTTGCAGCAGGTCGTCGCGCTCCAGCGACTGATGGAAGCTCTGTACCAGCAGTTGCGGGCCGTAGCGGTCGATGGTCAGTCCGGGGGCGCCTTCCTGGCTGCCATGGAACAGGCGATAGCAGTCGGTGCCTTGCTGGTGCAGTTGGCCGAGCAGCTCCTGGCGCTGGTCGAGGGCGGCGCGCAGCGCCTGATTCAAGGAAGACATGCCGGGCGCGCCTTAGAGAAATGAGGCGCGGGAGTTTAGCAGTTATGGCTGGCGTGGTCCCTGTTGGAGCGAGCTTGCTCGCGATGGCGGTCTGGACTGACAGGGCCCCATCGCGAGCAAGCTCGCTCCCACAGGAATCCTCAGCGATTGAGGCGTTTGTCGATCAGCCCCTCCACCACACTTGGATCGGCCAGGGTCGAGGTATCGCCGAGGCTATCGAGTTCGTTGCAGGCGATCTTGCGCAGGATGCGCCGCATGATCTTGCCCGAACGGGTCTTGGGCAACGCTGGCGCCCACTGGATCAGTTCCGGTTTGGCGAAGCTGCCGATTTCCTTGCTGACGTGGGCCAGCAATTCCTTCTTCAGCTCGTCATTGGCCTCCACACCGTTCATCGGCGTGACAAAGGCATAGATGCCCTGGCCCTTGAGGTCGTGGGGATAGCCGACGACGGCCGCTTCGGCAATGTTGTCGTGCAGCACCAGGGCGCTTTCGATTTCGGCGGTGCCGATGCGATGCCCGGAGACGTTGATCACGTCGTCGATGCGCCCGGTGATCCAGTAGTCGCCGTCTTCGTCGCGGCGCGCGCCGTCGCCGGTGAAGTAATAGCCGGGGTAGGGTTTGAAGTAGGTGTCGACCATGCGTTGATGATCGCCGTAGACGCTGCGAATCTGCCCGGGCCAACTGGATTTGATCGCCAGTACGCCGCTGCCGGCACCGCTGATTTCCTTGCCCACTTCATCCAGCAAGACCGGTTGCACGCCGAACATCGGCCGGGTGGCGCAGCCTGGCTTGAGCCGTGGGGCGCTCACCAACGGGCTGAGCATGATGCCGCCGGTCTCGGTCTGCCACCAGGTGTCGACAATCGGGCAGCGTTGTTCGCCTACCGTGTTGAAATACCATTCCCACGCCTCCGGGTTGATCGGCTCACCAACGGTGCCGAGCAGTCGCAGGCTTTTGCGGGACGTTTCCTGCAACGGTCCGGCACCTTCGCGCATCAGCGCGCGCAGGGCGGTCGGTGCGGTGTAGAAGATGTTGACCTGATGCTTGTCGATCACCTGCCAGAAGCGCGAACTGCTCGGGTAGCTCGGCACGCCCTCGAAGATCAGCGTGGTGGCGCCATTGGCCAGCGGGCCATAGACGATGTAGCTGTGGCCGGTGACCCAGCCGACATCGGCGGTGCACCAGAACACTTCGTTGTCGCGGTAATCGAGCACGTACTTGAACGTCATCGCCGCTTGCAGCAGATAACCGCCCGTGGTGTGCAGCACGCCCTTGGGTTTGCCAGTGCTGCCGGAGGTGTAGAGGATGAACAACGGGTCTTCGGCGTCCATCGGTTCCGGTGGGCAGTCGTCGCTCATCTCGTGCATGGCCTGGTGGTACCACAGGTCACGGCCCTCAACCCAGCCCACCTCACCCTGGGTGCGCTCGACCACCAGCACGGTGCTGACGTTCGGGCAACTTTCCAAGGCCTTGTCGACGTTACGCTTGAGCGGTACGAAGCGCCCGCCGCGCACACCTTCGTCCGCCGTGATCACGGTGCGGCAATCGGCGTCGAGAATCCGGTCGCGCAGCGAGTCCGGTGAGAAACCGCCGAACACCACCGAATGCACGGCGCCGATACGGGTACAGGCGAGCATGGCGTAGGCGGCCTCGGGGATCATCGGCATGTAGATGCAGACCCGGTCGCCTTTCTTCACGCCACGGCTTTTCAGCACGTTGGCCAGGCGGCACACATGGTTGTGAAGTTTTTTGTAGGTTATTTCTGCCGATTCGGCGGGGTCGTCGCCTTCCCAGATGATTGCCGTCTGGTCGCCGCGCGTTTGCAGGTGACGGTCGATGCAATTGGCGCTGACGTTCAGCTTGCCACCGGCGAACCAGGTCGCGTCGCCGTTCTTGAGGTCATAGCGCTGGACGGTTTGCCAGGGCGTCATCCAGTCGAGAAAGCGCGTGGCCTGCTCGGCCCAGAAGGCGCTGGGGTGTTCGATGGATTCTTTGTAGAGCCGCTTGTACTCGTCCTGACTCAGTTGCGCAGCCCGGCGGACGGCATCGGCTTGGGGGTACTGGCTGATATCGAACATGACGGTTCCTTATTCTTGTTTTGCGACAAGATATAAAGATGCGCCCAGTAGCCTGAGGGTTCAAGTCATGCACAAAGCAACTGTGGGAGCGAGCCTCGTGGGAGCAAAGCTTGCTCGCGATGACGCCGTCTCATTCAACACATAGGTTGATATCAGACCGCTATCGCGAGCAAGCTTTGCTCCCACAAGACCCGCTCCCACAGGGGGAATGCAAACCCAGGGATCAGCCGCGGTGGCGTCCGCGGAAGTAGTTGATCAAGCCCTGGGTCGAAGCATCTTCGGCCAGGCTTTCTTCGCTGCCCACCAGGCGGTTGTAGACGCCCTTGCCCAGTTCCTTGCCCAACTCCACGCCCCATTGGTCGAAGGCGTTGATGCCCCAGACCACGCTCTGCACGAACACCTTGTGTTCATACAGCGCCACCAGTGCGCCGAGGCGACGTGGGCTGATGCGTTCGACTACCAGGGTGTTGCTCGGACGGTTGCCCGGGATCACCTTGTGGGAGGCCAGTTTCTGCACCTCTTCTTCGCTGGCGCCCTTGTCCCGCAGCTCGGCTTCGGCTTCGGCGCGGGTCTTGCCGAGCATCAGCGCCTGGCTCTGGGACAGGCAGTTGGCGTACAGCCACTGGTGATGATCGGAAACCGGGTTGAAGCTGACGATCGGCACGATGAAGTCGGCCGGGATCAACTGGGTGCCCTGATGCAACAACTGGTGGTAAGCGTGCTGACCGTTGCAGCCGACGCCGCCCCAGATGACCGGGCCCGTGTCGGTCGACACCGGGGTACCGTCCTGGCGCACGCTCTTGCCGTTGGATTCCATGTCCAATTGCTGCAAATGCTTGGTGATGTTACGCAGGTAGTGGTCGTACGGCAGGATCGCATGGCTCTGCGCACCCCAGAAGTTGCCGTACCACACGCCCAGCAGTGCCAGCAGCACCGGCATGTTCTGCTCGAACGGGGCGCTCTGGAAATGCTGGTCCATGGAATAGGCCCCGGAGAGCAATTCCTTGAAGTTCGACATGCCGATGGCCAGGGCGATCGGCAGGCCGATGGCCGACCACAGCGAGTAACGCCCGCCGACCCAGTCCCACATCGGGAAGATGTTTTCTTCGCGGATGCCGAAGGCCACGGCGGCGGCGTTGTTGCTCGACACGGCGATGAAGTGGCGATACAGCTCCGCTTCGGAGCCACCCTGGGCCAGGTACCAGGCGCGGGCGGCCTGGGCGTTCTTCAGGGTTTCGAGGGTGTTGAAGGATTTCGACGAGACGATGAACAGCGTGGTCTCGGCGCGCAGCTTCATGGTCAGTTCATGGAACTCACTGCCGTCGATGTTCGCCAGGTAGTGGCAGCGAACGCCTTTTTGCGCGTAGGACAACAGCGCTTCGGACACCAGCTCCGGGCCGAGGAAAGAACCACCGATGCCGATGTTCACCACGTCGGTGATCGGCTTTTCGGTGTAGCCGCGCCACAGGCCGTCGTGAATGCGGCCCACCAGGTCGGTGATCTGGTTCAGCACTTTGTGCACGTCCGGCATCACGTTGACGCCGTTGACCAGCAGCTTGTCGCCCACCGGCCGACGCAGGGCGGTGTGCAGGGCAGGGCGGTTTTCCGAGGCGTTGACGATTTCGCCTTCGAACAGCGACTTGATCGCGCCCTTGAGGTCGACTTCGTTGGCCAGGCCCACCAGCAGGTCGCGGGTCTGGGCGTTGATCAGGTTTTTCGAGTAGTCGAGAAACAGGCCGCAGCTCGACAGGGTGAATTGAGTAAAACGCTGCGGATCGGCATTGAACGCTTCGCGCATGCTGAAATCCTGCATGGCTTTGCGGTGGTCATTCAGCGCTTGCCAGGCTGGCAGAGCGGTCACGTCATGAGGGGTTCGGTAATACGCCATCGCTGCGGGTTTCCTTTTTACTTGAACGACCTTTTGTACACTAAAAATTCCGGCGCGGCTCGAGGTGGGCGTCCGGACACTGCATCGACACGATCGCCGGACGCAGCGCGGATACAGTAAACCTCGCGTTGCGATCTGTCTTGACTTTGTCTGACCGGTTCCCGGTACTTTTTTATACAACAGGGGGCGGAAATGGTTCGCTGTGGGGGCAAAGCTTGCTCGCGATTGCAATGGACCCGTTGCATGGATGTCGCCTGACACACTGCTATCGCGAGCAAGCTTTGCTCCCACAGGTTTGTACACAGATATCGTTCGGGTTCGATCAGGCGAGCTGTACCGGAATCGCATTGCTGGTGTGGCTCAGTTCATTGCCTGGTGCCATGTACAGCATGCGCGGCTTGAAGTTGACCAGCTCGGCTTCGCTGTAGTGGGCATAGGCGCAGATGATGACACGATCACCGACCTTGGCCTTGTGCGCTGCGGCGCCGTTCACCGAGATCATCCGCGAACCTTCCTCGCCACGGATGGCGTAGGTGGTGAAGCGCTCGCCGTTGTCGACGTTGTAGATCTGGATCTGTTCGTATTCACGGATCCCCGACAGGTCCAGCCACTCACCATCGATGGCGCAGGAGCCTTCGTAATCGAGCACTGCGTGAGTGACTTCGGCGCGATGCAGCTTGGCCTTGAGCATGATGGCGTGCATGTATTTTTCCTCTGGTCGAGTCCGAACGGCGGGCAGTCTGCCTGAAGGCTTGTGGGGCGGCAATACGCGAGGGATTTGCAAGTGCAGTCTGTATGTGGGAGCAAAGCTTGCTCGCGATGACGTGGTCAAATTCGACACGTATGTCGAATATCAGACCGCTATCGCGAGCAAGCTTTGCTCCCACAAGGCCCATCCCCAGATTGGGGCGGGTGTGGGTTCAGGCGGGGTTGTCGAGGTCCAGGTGCAGGTTGTCGATCAGGCGCGTGGTACCGAGGAAGGCCGCCACCAGAATCACCAGGTCACGGTCCTCGTTCAATGCCGGGCGCAAGGTCTTGGCGTGACGGATCTCCAGGTAATCAGGACGCAGGCCGGCAGCTTCAAGTTGCTTGATCTGCTCACCGATCAGCGCCGGGAAATCTCGTCGACCCTGTTTGATGGCCTCGGCGATCTGGCTCAGGACGCGATAGACCACGGGCGCGACGGCGCGTTGATCCGGGCTGAGGAAGCCGTTGCGCGAGGACAGCGCCAGGCCATCCTCGGCGCGAACGGTCGGCTCGCCGATGATCTGGATCGGCATGTTCAGGTCATGGACCAGTGCGCGGATCACTGCCAGTTGCTGGTAGTCTTTCTGGCCAAACACCGCCAGGTCAGGCTGGACCATGTTGAACAGCTTGCTGACCACTGTCGCCACACCTTCGAAATGCCCTGGACGGCTGGCGCCGCACAAGCCTTCGGACAATTGCGGGACGCTGACCCGGGTCTGCCCGGCCATGCCGTCGGGGTACATCTCTTCGACGCTGGGCGCGAACAGCAGATGGCAGCCAGCCTGGAGCAGTTTCTCCTGGTCGGCCGCCAGGGTGCGGGGGTATTTGTCCAGGTCTTCGCCGGCACCGAATTGCAGGGGGTTGACGAAAATGCTCGCCACCACGAAGTCGGCCCGTTGCGCGGCCTTGGTGACCAGCGCCACGTGGCCGCTGTGCAGGTTGCCCATGGTCGGCACGAAGGCAATGCGTTTGCCTTCGCCGCGGGCACGGGCCACGGCGGCCCGCAGTTCGCGTACGGTTTTGACGGTGTTCATGCAGAAAACCCGTGTTCGACGCCAGGGAAGGTCGCGGCCTTGACCTCAGCGACATAGGCACTCAGGGCGCCCTGGATGGACGTTTGCCCTGCCATGAAGTCCTTCACGAACTTGGGCACGCGACCGGTGATCGACAGCCCGAGCATGTCGTGCAGCACCAGCACCTGGCCGTCGGTGGCGTGGCCGGCGCCGATCCCGATCACCGGGATCTTCACCGCCTGGGTGATTTCTTCCGCCAACTCGCTGGGCACGCATTCGAGCAGCAACATCGCCGCGCCAGCCTGCTCCAGCGCAATCGCATCGGCGCGCATCTGCCGCGCCTGGTTCTCATTGCGGCCCTGGACCTTGTAGCCACCGAGGATATTGACCGATTGTGGGGTCAGTCCCATGTGCGCGCACACTGGGATACCCCGCTCGGCCAGCAACCGAATCGAATCGGCCAGCCACAACGCACCCTCGACCTTGACCATATGGGCACCGGCCTGCATCAGCATGGCGCTGTTGGTCATGGTTTGTTCAAGGGTGGCGTAGGCCATGAATGGCAGGTCGGCGAGAATCAGTGCATCGGTGTTACCGCGTTTGACGGCGGCCACATGGTAGGCCATCTCGGCGGTGGTCACCGGCAGCGTGCTGTCGTGACCTTGCAGCACCATGCCGAGGGAATCGCCCACCAGCAACACTTCGACACCGGCCTCATTGCAGGCGTGGGCGAAAGTTGCGTCATAGCAGGTCAGCATGGTGATTTTCTCACCTTTTTGCTTGAGACCTTGCAGCGTGGTCAGGGTAATAGCTGGCATGAAAAAGTCCTCATTAGGCGCTCTTGAGCTACTGCGAGTAACGCGCATGAATCGTCATCTATACAGGCGCACCCTCTATGTGTGGTGCTTGTAAGGCCTGGATTGCGCCCTTTAAACGCCGCGTTGGCGGCATCGGGACGCCTATAGTCGTGAGGAGCTCTCGGGAAGTCAATTGGATGTGTTACCGCCGGGTGTTACCGGGGTTACTGATGCGTTTCAGCGTAGAGGCGTGTTTCGGATCTGACTGCCGGGTCTGAATCCTGTGGGAGCGAGCTTGCTCGCGATGGCGGCGGACCAGTCAATATAAATGTCGATTGCTACACCGCTATCGCGAGCAAGCTCGCTCCCACAGGGGATGGTCTTCGTCAGATAGGCGGCAAGCGTTCCAGGCCAACGAATGGGCACGCCGCGAGCAGATCCTTGAGTGAGCGTCCATCGGCCAGGTGCAGGTCGGCGGGCGCCAGTTCCGCCAGCGGATACAGCACGAAGGCCCGGGCCTGCATGTGGTAGTGGGGGATCTTGAGGCGAGGCTCGTCGATCAGGCGATCGCCGAACAGCAGGATATCCAGGTCCAGGGTGCGCGGACCCCAGCGTTCCAGGCGTTCTCGACCCTGCCCGGTTTCGATGGCTTGCAGCGCATCGAGCAGGTCCAGCGGTGCCAGGCGGCTGTCCAGCGCCGCCACCGCGTTGGTGTAGCGCGGCTGGCCGGGCAGCAGGGAATCGCTTTGATAAAACGCCGAGACCCCCACCAGTTGGGTATCGGGCAATTGCGCCAGCGCCTGGATGGCACTGCGCAATTGTTCGGCGGGTTCCGCCAGGTTGCTGCCCATGCCGATGTAGATGCGTTCCATCGATTACTCGCCCGATGCGCTCGGTACACCGGCACGCTTGCGCTTGGCACCGCTGCTGCGACGGCGCTTGCGCGGGCCGCTGGCGCCTTCATCCTTGCCGCTGAGTTCGCGAATCATGTCGCGGCGCTCGCTGTCGTTGGCGTCCTGGTAATCGGTCCACCATTCGCCCAGGCCATCGGTCTGCTCGCCCGCGCTTTCACGCAGCAGCAGGAAGTCGTAGCCAGCGCGGAAACGCGGGTTGTCCAGCAGCAGGTCGGCACGTTTGCCGCTGCGCCGTGGCAGGCGTTCCTGCATGTCCCAGATCTCGCGGATCGGCATCGTGAAGCGTTTTGGAATGGCGATGCGCTGGCACTGTTCGGCGATCAGCTCGTGGGCTGCTTCCTGCATCGCCGGGATCGGCGGCATGCCACGCTCTTGCAGGCGCAACACCCGGGCCGGCAGGGCAGGCCAGAGCAGCGCGGCGAACAGGAACGCAGGCGTCACCGGCTTGTTCTGCTTGATGCGCAGGTCGGTGTTGATCAGTGCTTCGCTGATCAAGGTGTGGGTGTAGGTCGGGTTGTGCTCCAGGGCCTCGGCACTGGCGGGGAACAGCGGATCGAACAACTGCAGGTCCACCAGCATCTCGAAGGTGTCTGCGGCGTTGCCCGACAGGAACAGCTTGAGCACTTCCTCGAACAGGCGCGCCGAAGGGATTTCCCGCAGCATCGGCGCCAGTTCGCGAATCGGCACGGCGCTGTGTTTTTCGATGCCGAAATCCAGCTTGGCGGCGAAACGCACGGCCCGCAGCATTCGCACCGGGTCTTCCTGGTAGCGCTGCTTGGGGTCGCCAATCAGGCGGATCAGGCGATTGCGAATGTCGTGTACGCCGTTGGCGTAATCGAGGATGCGCTCGCTGACCGGATCGTAATACAGGGCGTTGATGGTGAAGTCGCGGCGTTGCGCGTCTTCCTCCAGCGTGCCGTAGACGTTATCGCGCAGGATGCGCCCGCTCTCGTTGCGGGAAGACTGGTTGCTGTCTTCCTCTTCATCGTTTTGCGGATGATTGGCGCGGAAGGTCGCCACTTCGATGATTTCGCGGCCGAAGTGAATGTGGACCAGCTTGAAGCGCCGGCCAATGATCCGCGCATTGCGAAATTCGGCCCGTATCTGTTCCGGCGTGGCGCTGGTGGCGACGTCGAAATCCTTGGGGGTGATGTTGAGCAGCATGTCGCGCACGCAGCCACCGACTAGGTAAGCCTGGTAACCGGCGTTCTGCAAACGTTCGACGATGTTCACCGCATAACGGCTGAACTGGGCCTTTTGCAGTGAATGCTGGCCGCTGTTGAGCACTTCAGGCGTGCTGCGAATGTGTTGCGTACGACGCAAGGGAGAACGGAATGACTGGAACAGCTTCTTCAGCATGGGATGCACTGTTTGAAGGAATATTCGGCCAAAAACGAAGAATGACCGCATGATGGGCCGAGATTCTAGCATTTAGTCGAGGGATGGTGTAGGACGGAGCAGTTTAGAGCTGCAAGCTTCAGCGACAAGCCTTGTAGGCTGCGGGGAGGCGGAACGACAGAAACCACAAGGGGAGCCGAAGCTCCCCCAGAATTAGTTACGTGCTCTATTTTTATTATTGGTTTCGGGCTTCTTGTTTTTGTTGAGTGCCCACGCCACAAGGTTTTTTCCTTTGTGACCCTCCCAATCGGGAGCCAAGAGCAAACGGATTGCTTTGGTCGCTGTGTTGCAGTGATCAATCGATCCAACCAGTTCAGGCACCTGTCTTGAGACAGTTTTTATTGTTCTCGGCCTGGTTGTGGGGCAAGCCCCAAATACAACGCCTCTCCAAAAGAATCAGTTAGCTGCGCCTCTCGCCGTCTTGTTTTTATTGTGCGTGAGTCGATTCGTCTTATTTTTATTGTCTTTTGCATTGCTTGTTATTGTTCTTGTACCAAAGCTATAGCAGGGTGCGTGCCAACTTTTGCGAGGCCCAGCGAAACCGGGGGTTCTAGGGTTATAACCATTTTTTCGGGGCGAAAAAAAGCCGGGGTTTCGTTACCGTAAACCCCGGCTTCTGTTACGTGAAAAAGCTGAGGTAACAGTTTTTTCACATTCAGCGGTGTTACCCCCACACCTCAGCTTTCGCTGGTCGCTCCGGTCTTGCGCCGTGGAATTCCCAGGCGCTGGCGACGTTCCCACAGGCACTTGCGGCTTACGCCCAGCTTGCGTGCCAGTTCGGTCTCGGTCATGTGGTCCTGGTGTTCCAGGACGAAATGCTGGAAGTAATCCTCCAGGGACAGGTCTTCGGTGGGTTCGTGGCTGTTGTTGGCAGCGCCGCCCTGTTGCGGGGCCAGGCCGATGAACTCTTCGTCGTCCAGGTCACTCAGTTCGATGTCGATGCCCAGCAGGTCGGCCGAGATTTCCGGGCTCTCGCACAGGATCACCGCCCGCTCGACCGCGTTTTCCAGCTCGCGAACGTTACCCGGCCAGGCGTAATGACGAATGGCCTGCTCGGCGTCCGGGGCGAACTTGAGGTCGGTGCGGTTGACCCGCGCGCTCTGGCGAGCCAGGAATGCCTGGGCGATTTCATTGACGTCCGCGCCACGCTCGCGCAGGGCGGGCAGCTTCAAGGCGATCACGTGCAAGCGGTAATACAAGTCTTCGCGGAACTGGCCGATCTTCGCCAGGCTCTTGAGGTCACGGTGGGTAGCCGCGATCAGGCGGACGTCGACTTTTTGCGACTGCACCGAGCCGACCCGGCGGATTTCGCCTTCCTGAAGCACCCGCAGCAACCGCGCCTGGGCTTCCAGCGGCAACTCGCCGATTTCATCGAGGAACAGCGTGCCGCCGTCCGCCGCTTCCACCAAGCCTGCGCGCCCGGCGCTGGCGCCGGTGAACGCACCTTTCTCATGACCGAACAGTTCGGACTCGATCAGGCTTTCCGGGATCGCCGCGCAGTTCACCGAGATCATCGGCGCCTTGGCCCGGCGTGACAGATTGTGCAGGGCGCGGGCTACCAGCTCCTTGCCGGTACCGGACTCGCCCTGGACCAGGACATTGGAGTCGGTCGGTGCCACCTTGCGGATCTTGCTGTACAGGTCCTGCATGGGCGGGCAGGAACCGATGATGCCAATTTCGCCATTATTGTTGCTGGCGCCGGCTTTCGCCGAGGCACTGGCCTTGCCGGCGGGTTCCGCCGGGTTACTGGTCGCCGCCTGTCGGTCACGCAGGATGCGGGCCACGGCCTGGAGCATCTCATCGTGGTCGAACGGTTTGGCGATGTAGTCCACCGCACCCATTTTCATGGAGTCGACCGCCGAGCGCAGGCTGGCGTAACTGGTCATGATCAGCACGGGTGTGCCCTGGCCGAGCTTGATCAGCTCGGTACCCGGGGCGCCAGGCAGGCGCAGGTCGCTGACGATCAGGTCAAACGTGGGAATGCTGAAACGTTCTTGTGCTTCCTGCACTGAACCGGCTTCGCTGACCTGGTACTGGTTGCGTTCCAGCAGGCGGCGCAAGGCGGAGCGGATAATTGTTTCGTCTTCGACGATCAAAATGTGCGGCATTGATTCGATTCTCTCGACGGTCTCAGTTCACAGCGGACGTCGCTTCGACATGACGCGGCAAGGTCACCCGGATACGGGTGCCGCGTTGGCTTTGTACATCGGCCGGGCTGTCGATGGTGATTTGTCCATAATGCTCTTCAACGATGGAATAGACCAGTGCGAGGCCCAGACCGGTGCCTTCGCCAGGATCCTTGGTGGTGAAGAAAGGTTCGAACAATCGGTCCATGATGTTCTGTGGGATACCGCTGCCTTCGTCTTCGACGATCAGGTCGACCGTGTGTTCGAAGGCTTCACTCTTGACCCGCACCGCGCTGCCGGCCGGTGAGGCGTCCCGCGCGTTGGATAGCAGGTTGATCAACACCTGGGCGAGCCGCTGGGGGTCGCCATCGACCCAATGGTCCGGATCGCACAGGTTGAAGAATTGCACCTCGAAATTGCGCCGGTTGAGCGCCAGCAGACCAATGGCATCCTGGGCCACTTCGGCCAGACAGACGGGCTCGTCATTGTGCTGGTGACCGCCGGCATGGGCGAAGCTCATCAGTGATTGGACGATGCGCGACACGCGCTTGGTCTGTTCGAGGATCTGGCCGCTGATTTCCGTCAGCTCGCCGTCGTCCTCGCGCTCTTCGCGCAGGTTCTGCGCCAGGCAGGCGATGCCGGTGATCGGGTTGCCGATTTCGTGGGCCACCCCGGCGGCCAGCCGGCCGATGCTTGCCAGTCGTTCGGAGTGGACCAGCTTGTCTTCGAGCATCTGGGTATCGGTCAGGTCTTCGACCAGCAGCACCAGGCCGCTGTTACCCGGCGCCAACGGCTCGTCGATCGCCGCCTTGTGCAGGTTCAGCCAACGGGTCTGGCCGTCGAGGGCCAGGTGCTGTTTGTGCAGGTGCTCGTCCGGCAGGTTGATGAAGCCTTGCAGCAAGCCTTTCCACGGCTCGCCCAGGGTGCTCAGGCGTGAACCGACCACGCGCTGGGCCGCGATCCCGGTCAGTTCTTCCATGGCCTTGTTCCACATCAGGATTTCCTGGTCCTTGGCCAGGGAGCACACGCCCATCGGCAGTTCCTGCAGGGTCTGGCGATGGTAACGGCGCAAGGCGTCCAATTCGGCGGCAAGGCCGGTGAGGCGCGAATGGTAATCCTCGAGGCGGCTTTCGATGAAGTGGATGTCTTCGGTGACGTAGTTCTCGCCGCCGGCCTTGTAGGGCAGGAATGTCTCGACCATGTCCTGGGCCACGCTGGGACCCATCAGGCCGGACAGGTTGGCCTCGATCCGGTCCCGCAGACGACGCAGAGCATACGGACGACGTTCATCGAAGGGCAGGTAGAGGTCGCGCAGGGCCTGTTCGACTTCCTTTTGCGCGGCCTTGGCGCCCAAGGGCTTGGCCAGTTGCGTGGCGAATTCCTGGGGCGAGGCGGCGTGCAGCTCGCGGCGCTGCGGGCGGCGGACGTTGTCCACCGCGCAGGCTTCGGCGGCGCTGGCCTCTTCGCTGCTGGCGTTGGTGAACAGCGAGATCAGGGTGAACATCAGCACGTTTGCCGCCAAAGAGGCGATGGCCGCCATATGCCAACTGGTGTCGTCGAGCACGTAGATCATGTTCAGCAGCGGAATATAGAAGCCCTGCAGGTTGCCCATCAGCGGCAACAGCATCGCGACCAGCCACACCAGGATCCCTGCCAACAGGCCGGCGATGAAGCCACGGCGGTTGGCGGTCGGCCAATACAGCACCGACAGCACGCCGGGCAGGAACTGCAAGGTGGCAACGAAGGCGACGATGCCCAGGTTGGCCAGGTCCTGTCCCTCACCCAGCATCAGGTAAAAACCGTAGCCGGCCATGATGATCGCGACGATCAGCGCCCGCCGTGTCCATTTCAGCCAGCGGTAGATATTGCCTTCGGCCGGTGGTTGGTAGAGCGGCAGCACCAGGTGGTTGAGGGCCATGCCCGACAATGCCAGCGTGGTGACGATGATCAAGCCGCTGGCCGCCGACAGGCCGCCGACATAGGCCAGCAACGCCAGGGCCTTGCTGTTGGCGGCGATGCCGATACCCAGGGTGAAGTATTCCGGATTGGTACTGGCGCCCAGCTTCAAGCCGGCCCAGAGGATCAGCGGTACCGCCAGGCTCATCAGCAGCAGGAACAGCGGCAGGCCCCAACTGGCGCTTACCAGCGAGCGCGGGTTGAGGTTTTCGGTAAAGGTCATGTGGTACATGTGCGGCATCACGATGGCCGATGCGAAGAACACCAGCAACAGCGTGCGCCATGGGCCTTCCTGCAAGGGCGTATGCAGGGCGGCGAGGGCTGTCTGGTTCTGCAGCAGCCACACTTCCAGCTGTTGTGGGCCGTCGAACACGCCGTACAGGGCATAGAGACCGACACCACCGATGGCAATCAGCTTGATCACCGATTCGAAAGCGATGGCGAACACCAGGCCTTCGTGTTTTTCCCGTGTGGCGATGTGTCGGGAACCAAAGAAAATCGTGAACAGGATGATCAGTACGCAGAAGCTCAGCGCCACCCGGTGCTGCACCGGCTCGCGGGTCAGGATGCTGATGGAGTCGGCCACGGCCTGGATCTGCAGGGCCAGCAGCGGCAGTACCCCGACCAGCATGAAGATCGTGGTCAGCGCGCCGGCCCAGGTGCTGCGAAAGCGAAAGGCGAACAGGTCGGCCAGCGACGACAGTTGGTAGGTGCGGGTGATTTTCAGGATCGGATAGAGCAACACCGGCGCCAGCAGGAACGCGCCCGATACGCCGAGGTAACTGGAGAGGAAACCATAGCCGTACTGATAGGCCAGCCCGACCGTGCCATAGAACGCCCATGCGCTGGCATAGACACCCAGCGACAGGGTGTAGGTCAGCGGGTGGCGGATGATCGCCCGGGGGATCATGCCTCGTTCGCTGATCCAGGCTACGCCGAACAGCACTGCCAGGTAGGCGGCGCTGATCAGGACCATCTGGGTCAGGCTAAAGCTCATCGGCATCTTTTTGGCTCTGCAGGATGAAGGTCACGACAATCAGGATCAGCCAGAGCAGATACGGCCGATACCAGGCACCCGTGGCATCGATCCACCAATCCATGATGGCCGGGGAGAACAGATAAATCCCCACTACCAGGAGCAGGACCAAGCGATAGATATACATCCCGGCCTCTCTAATTTATGCGCGTGCCCAAAAAACGTGCGGCGATGGTAACGGATGGGCGCCAAGCTGCAAGGGCCGTCAACGTATTTGCGCTTCGGGCAGGCTCAGTGTGCGCGGGATCTTGCCTGCATCCCAGTGGCGAATGCCCCAAGCCAGCAGTTCCCGTGGGCTGGCATCGACCAGTTCGAGGCCCGGTTGCTGGCCCAGCGCGCGCAACGCCCGTAACAGCAGTGGCGTGGCCTGATCGGCAGCCAGGGGCGGTGAGCGGTAGGATTTACCGAGCTTGTGCCCATCAGGCTGGGTGATCAGCGGCACGTGCAGGTAACGCGGTTGCGGCAACCCGAGCAGTTCTTGCAGGTAGAGCTGGCGCGGCGTGGAGTCCAGCAGGTCGGCGCCGCGCACGATATCGGTCACCCCTTGCCAGGCGTCGTCCAGGACCACGGCCAATTGATAGGCGTAGAGCCCGTCACGGCGGCGGATCACGAAGTCACCGACCTCACGGCCCAGGTGCTGGCGGAACTCGCCCTGGACCCGGTCGGTGAAGTGGTACTCAAGCTCGGGGACGCGCAGGCGGATGGCGGCGTCCTCGGTGCTGTGCCCGGCATTGCGGCACAGCCCCGGATAAATGCCCTGGTACGCCTCCAGTTGCTTGCGCGAACAGGTGCAGGCGTAGGCCAGGCCCTGGCTGAACAGCCGGTTGATGACCTGATCGTAGGCGTCATGGCGCTCGCTCTGGCGAACCATCTCGCCGTCCCATTCGAACCCGTAGCTTTCCAGTGCCTTGAGAATCGCCGCTTGCGCGCCCGGTTCTTCCCGGGGCGGGTCGAGGTCCTCCATGCGCAGCAACCAACGCCCGCCCACGGCGCGGGCATCCAGGTACGACGCCAGTGCGGCGACCAGTGAACCGAAGTGCAAGTGGCCGCTGGGGGTGGGGGCGAAGCGGCCGATGTAGGGGCGGTGGCAGTCATAGGGCGAATGTTACTGAGTCTGAGCGGTAGGCATACAATTTCGACAATGAAGCGTATCCCCTGTGGGAGCGAGCCTGCTCGCGATAGCGGTGTATCTGTCACATCAAGGCTGGCTGACCCACCGCTTTCGCGAGCAGGCTCGCTCCCACAAGGAGGCGCCAGACTTGGAGACGGTATCGGAAACAAAAAACGGAGCGTATGAACGCTCCGTTTCGGTGACAGCCCCGGCAGTTACTTGCCGACCTGTTTTTCCTTGATTTCCGCCAGGGTCTTGCAGTCGATGCACAGATCGGCTGTCGGGCGGGCTTCCAGGCGGCGAATGCCGATCTCGATGCCGCAGGACTCGCACCAACCGTATTCTTCGTCTTCGATCAACTGCAGGGTCTTGTCGATTTTCTTGATGAGCTTGCGCTCGCGATCACGGGCGCGCAGTTCGAGGCTGAACTCTTCTTCCTGACTGGCACGGTCGGCCGGGTCGGGGAAGTTGGCCGCTTCGTCTTTCATGTGATCCACGGTGCGGTCGACTTCCTGCATCAAGTCCTGTTTCCACTTGTTCAGGATCTTGGTGAAGTGCGCGCGCATGGGGGCGCCCATGTACTCTTCGCCAGCTTGCGGGACGTAAGGCTCAAACCCGCTGAGCGACTGATTTTGATTTTGCTTTGCTTGGGTGGGCATGAATGGACCGCCTCTACTCTTGTAATCCACTACGCAGGATTGCTCCATCACCGACACCTGCCGGCCCTGCGGCTGCAAGCGGGCGAACTTACCAGATCAAATCGGGCCGCGCTACTCCCGGTTGTCGAGCCTGCGGCGACCGAGGCCTGTAAAACGTGGCGGGGTTCGCTTCGGTGGGGATTTAAACCTGCTCAATGCTTGATTCTAGTCAAGCCTGGGCCAATCGCGGGAGTCATTTCCTGCAATTCACGGGCTCAGACCACTTGCGGTTCGCGCGCGTTCCCGCAGTTGTTTCTGACTTGGCTGGAGAGTTGGGTAGAATCGGTTCTTTTTCCCCCTGAAGGAAGGCCAATGGCTCAGCCCTACAGTGCGCGCAGCCGCGCCATCGAACCTTTCCATGTGATGGCGTTGCTGGCCCGTGCCAACGAACTGCAGGCCGCCGGGCATGACGTCATCCACCTGGAGATCGGCGAACCGGACTTCACCACCGCCGAGCCAATCATCCAGGCCGGCCAGGCCGCGCTGGCGGCGGGCAAGACCCGTTACACCGCGGCCCGTGGCATCCCCGAGCTGCGCGAGGCCATCGCCGGTTTCTACGGCCAGCGCTACGGGGTGGAGATTGACCCCAGGCGCATCCTCGTGACTCCGGGCGGGTCCGGCGCGTTGCTGCTGGCCAGCGCCTTGCTGGTGGACCCAGGCAAGCATTGGCTGCTGGCCGACCCCGGTTATCCGTGCAACCGTCATTTCCTGCGCCTGGTCGAAGGGGCGGCGCAATTGGTGCCGGTGGGGCCGGATGTGCGTTACCAATTGACGCCAGACCTGGTGAACCGCTATTGGGATCAGGACAGCGTCGGTGCGTTGGTGGCCTCACCGGCCAACCCGACCGGGACGATTCTCACCCGGGACGAGCTGGCGGGGCTGTCCAAGGCCATCAAGGGCCACAACGGCCATCTGGTGGTGGACGAGATCTATCACGGCCTGACCTACGGCACCGACGCCGCCAGCGTGCTGGAAGTCGATGACGATGCCTTTGTCCTTAACAGTTTCTCCAAGTATTTCGGCATGACCGGCTGGCGACTTGGCTGGCTGGTGGCCCCTTCGGCGGCTGTCGGCGAGCTGGAAAAGCTCGCGCAGAACCTCTACATCAGTGCGCCGAGCATGGCCCAGTACGCCGCCCTGGCCTGTTTCGAGCCGGCGACCATCGAGATCTTCGAGCAGCGACGGGCCGAGTTTGCGCGGCGCCGTGACTTTCTACTGCCGGCCTTGCGTGAATTGGGCTTCGGTATTGCGGTGGAGCCGGAAGGGGCGTTTTACCTCTATGCCGACATCAGTGCGTTCGGCGGCGATGCCTTTGCGTTCTGCCAGCACTTCCTGGAGACCGAACACGTGGCCTTTACACCGGGCCTGGATTTCGGCCGTCATCAGGCCGGCCACCACGTGCGCTTCGCCTACACCCAGAGCCTGCCGCGGCTACAGGAAGCGGTGGCACGAATCGAACGCGGACTACGGAGCTGGCAAGGCTGATGCATTTTTTCCCTGCGTTGGAAGAAGGTCGCTTGATTCGACGTTACAAGCGTTTTCTCGCCGATATCGAGACCGTTCATGGCGAACTGCTCACTATTCACTGCCCCAACACCGGCTCGATGCTCAATTGCATGGCTGAAGGCGCGCGTGTCTGGTTCAGTCGCTCCAGCGACCCCAAGCGCAAGTTGCCCGGCACCTGGGAAATCGGCGAAACCCCTCAAGGGCGGCTCGCCTGCATCAATACCGCGCGGGCCAACGCGTTGATCGAAGAAGCCTTGCGCGCCGGGGTCATCAGCGAACTGAGCGGGTTTACCGGGCTCAAGCGTGAAGTGGCTTATGGGGTGGAAAACAGCCGCATCGATTTTCGCCTGGACTACGATCAAGGCTCGGCCTGGGTCGAAGTCAAAAGTGTCACTCTGGGTTTCGATGGCACGAATGTGGCGGCGTTTCCCGATGCGGTGACCCTGCGCGGGGCCAAGCACCTGAGGGAGCTCGCCTGCCTGGCCCGGGAAGGTGTGCGGGCGGTGCAGCTGTATTGTGTGAACCTGAGCGGCATCGAAGCGGTGCGCCCGGCACAGGAAATCGACCCGGTGTACGCCGCGGCCTTGCGTGATGCGGTGGCGGCGGGTGTGGAGGTGCTGGCCTATGGGGTCACGCTGACGTCCGAGCAGATGTGGGTGGACCGTGCGTTGCCGGTATTGCTAGAGCTCGACCCAGATGCCTTGCTCGTCCTCCCGGCTGTCTAGCGCAGCGAGGAACTGACCGGCGCAGGGGCCGGCTACGCATTCGCCGCTTTCGATCAGAAACAGTGCGCCGTGAGTGGCGCACTGGATCAGACTGGCGCTGGGGTCGAGGAACTGGTCGGGTTGCCATTCCAGCGGTACGCCCCGGTGCGGGCAGCGGTTGAGATAGGCATAGACCTGGCCGGCGCGCCGCACGACCAGTACTTTGCGCCCATCCATATCGAAGCCGCGACTGCCGTTGTCAGGCAATTGGGCGGCGGTACAAAGAAACTTCATGTGTGTCTCAATATTTGTCGGAGTGAATCCACTGTGGGAGCGAGCTTGCTCGCGATGACGGCGGCACATTCAACATCTCGGTGACTGACTCGCCGCTATCGCGAGCAAGCTCGCTCCCACAAGGTTTCGTGTGGCAAAAGATCCACGCTTGACGGTCAAATGAAAACAATTATCAAATGGCGTCTTCTTCGCAGGAGGCTGAGGATACTTGGCCATGCCCGGTCCTGTGAAAAACTTCTTTGAGGAAGCTGCCCGATGCGCCTGAATATCCGCGTTGTTGCGCTCTGTGTCGCACTGTTGGTCAACCAGGGGGCCAGCGCGGCCCAATTGCCGCAACGCTGGGTCAGTGCCGGCGGCGCCGTGTCGGAGTGGGTCAGTGCACTGGGGGGCGAATCGAAGCTGGTGGGCGTGGACTCCACCAGCCAGCATCCTGAATCCTTGCGGGCCTTGCCCAGTGTTGGCTATCAGCGACAGCTGTCGGCGGAGGGCGTGCTGAGCCTGCGTCCGCAGATCCTGGTGGGCACTGAGGAAATGGGGCCACCGCCCGTGCTGGCGCAAATTCGCAGCGCCGGTGTGCAGGTCGAACTGTTCTCGGCCACACCAGACCTGCCGGCCCTGCAGGGCAATTTGCGGCACCTGGGAAAACTGCTGGGGGCCGAGGCCGAGGCGGCGCGGTTGTTCGACCTTTATCAAAAACAACTCACCCAGCAACAGGCCCGGGTGACCGAAGCCCAGCGCAAGCAAAAGGCTCCCGGCGTATTGCTGTTGGTGGGCAGTTCCGGCGGCAAACCACTGGTTGCGGGCAAGGGCACTTCCGCTGATTGGTTGTTACAGCAGGCCGGCGGTCACAACCTGGCGACCCACAGCGGCTACAAGTCTTTTTCCGTGGAAACCCTGGCCAGCCTGAATCCGCAAGTTCTGGTCTTTGCTGACCGTGCCTTGAGCGGTGAAGAAGCGCGTGCGGCGTTGTTCAGGGAAAACCCGATTCTTTCTTCGACCCGGGCCGCCAGGGACGGGCGTGTCATGGAGCTTGATCCGACGCTGCTGGTAGGCGGCTTGGGCCCGCGGTTGCCACAAAGCCTGATGACACTGACGGCAGGCTTTTATCCGGCTGCGTCGGCCACGGCGCCATGACCTCGTTGGTCAAGCCAGGTACCTTGTTCATTGGCCTGGGCCTGCTGTGTCTGCTGGCAACCTGGCTGTCCCTGGCCCTGGGGCCGGTAAGTTTGCCGTTGCTCGACACCTTGCGTGCTGCCTTGCGTCTGTTGGGCTTGCCGGTGGCCGCCGATGGCCTGGAGCAGGCCGAACTGATCCTTGGCCAGATCCGCTTGCCGCGTACCTTGCTGGGGTTGGCGGTGGGCGGGGTGTTGGCGTTGTCCGGTGTGGCGATGCAGGGGTTGTTTCGCAACCCACTGGCGGACCCGGGGCTGGTGGGTGTGTCCAGCGGTGCGGCACTGGGCGCCGCGTTCGCCATTGTCGGTGGCTCGGCGCTGGGTGGGTTGCCCGAAGCCTTTGGCCCCTACGTGCTTTCGTTGTGTGCATTTCTTGGCGGGCTCGGCGTTACGGCACTGGTCTATCGTCTCGGGCGACGCAACGGCCAGACCCATGTCGCGACCATGCTCCTGGCCGGTATTGCCCTGACCGCGCTGTCCGGTTCGGCCGTCGGCCTGTTCACCTACCTGGCGGACGACGCGACCCTGCGCACCCTGACGTTCTGGAACCTGGGCAGTCTCAACGGCGCCAGCTATGCGCGGTTGTGGCCGCTGTTGCTGGTCAGCGTCGGCGTGGCGCTCTGGCTACCACGGCGGGCCCGGGCGCTTAATGCACTGTTGCTAGGGGAGTCCGAGGCTGCCCACCTGGGCGTTAACGTCGAAAGCCTCAAGCGTGAACTGGTGTTTTGTACGGCCATGGGGGTTGGCGCGGCGGTGGCGGCTGCGGGCATGATCGGCTTTGTCGGGCTGGTAGTGCCGCATCTGGTGCGCCTGGTGGCAGGCCCCGACCACCGTGTGTTGCTGCCCGCTTCGGTGTTGGCGGGTGCCAGCCTGCTGTTGTTCGCCGATCTGGTGGCGCGCCTGGCCCTGGCTCCTGCGGAATTGCCGATCGGCATTGTCACGGCCTTCATCGGCGCGCCGTTCTTCCTTTATCTATTGGTGCGAGGGCGCGCCTGATGCTGCGAGCGCAGAACCTGCACATTCAACGTGGCCGCAAGACGGTGCTGGCGGACGTCGATCTCGAACTCAACCCTGGCGAAGTACTCGGAGTGCTTGGGCCCAACGGCGCAGGTAAAAGTACTTTGTTGGCGGGCCTGTGCGGCGAATTGCGCCCGGCCCAGGGGCAGGTCTGGCTCGATGACCGGCCATTGGCCCAGTGGCAGGGTGCCGAGCGCGCCCGTTGCCTGGCGGTCTTGCCGCAGTCCTCGACCCTGGATTTCGCCTTTCGTGTCGAGGAGGTCGTGGGCATGGGGCGCCTGCCGCACCAGAGTGGTCGAGTGCGCGATGAGCAAGTCGTCTCCGCGGCGCTGCAAGCGGCAGACGCCGCGCATCTGCACGGTCGCAGTTATCTGGCGTTGTCCGGCGGTGAACGTCAGCGGGTGCACTTGGCGCGGGTGTTGGCGCAGTTGTGGCCAGGTGAAGCGGGGCAAACCCTGTTGCTGGACGAGCCGACCTCGATGCTCGATCCGCTGCACCAGCACACCATCCTCCTGGCGGTGCGTGAATTCGCCAGTCGCGGCGCTGCCGTGCTGGTGATCCTGCATGACCTGAACCTGGCGGCGCGTTACTGTGATCGCCTGTTGCTGCTCGCGTCCGGTCGGCCGGTGGCCCTGGACACGCCCCGGCATGTGCTGCGCCCGGAACCGCTCAAGGCGGTGTTTGGCCTGGACGTGCTGGTGCAAGACCATCCGGAGCGCGGGCATCCATTGATCATTGCCCGCTGAGGGCACCCTGGAGGATATGGACGTGCGCCTGCTTCTGATTCTGGCATTGAGTGTACTGACGGCGTGTCAGAGCATCGCACCGCCCCCACTCGGCGGACGAATCCGCGATTTGCACAATGGCCAGGCCGTGACGCCCCAGGCATTGGTTGAACGCTTGGCCAAGGCGCCTCGGGTGGTGGTGGGGGAGCGGCACGACAATCGCGATCACCACGCGCTGCAGGTCTGGCTGCTCCAGGCCCTGGCCGGGCAGCGTGCCCAGGGCAGTCTGTTGCTGGAAATGCTCACCCCCGCCCAGCAGCCACGCGTTGATTCGGTCCGCCAGTTACCCGCCTTGCCGAAGGACCTGCCCGGCGCACTGGACTGGTCGCCCGCCTGGGATTGGCGCCTGTATGGCCCCGTCGTCGAGTTTGCCCTGGCGCAACGCTATCCGTTGCTGGCCGCCAATCTGGACGCCGCCGAAATCCAGCGTTTCTATCGACAAGCACCGGGCTTGATGGGCACTCGCTCCAATGCAGCCACTGTGAAGGACGAGTTGTTGGGGCAAATCCGTGAATCCCACTGCGGTTTGCTGCCCGAGTCGCAAATGCCGGCGATGCTGGCCGTGCAGCAACAGCGTGACCGACGCATGGCCGAACGCCTGCTGCAAGCGCCGACACCGGCATTGTTGTTCGCCGGTGCCTGGCATGCGCGAAAGGATGTTGGTGTGCCGCTGCATGCGCTGGATCTTGGCGCCAGCGAGGCACCGATCGTCCTGATGCTGGCCGAGGAGGGCAGTGAGGTGACGTCGGCCATGGCGGATTACGTGTGGTACACGCCGGCCATGCCGCCACAGGATTACTGTGCGCAGATGCGTGAACACGTCGGAAAGTGATTTTCTACAGGCAAAAAAAGACCCGGCAACAGCCGGGTCAAATAACCGTGATTAGCCTGATGAGGAGATATCTGAGAGTCCGAACCAAGGGCTGTTCAAATATCGACCAGTCTCGCGACCGGATGTGGTAATCATAGCGATTCTCATTACCATGTCAAACATTGTTTTGCGATTCGCCGAAATAACCTCGCGGCCAGGGTCCGTGCAGGAAACGAAAGGGCGTCAGGCCTTGTGGCGCGTCGAAATGGCGTCCAGCTGTTTATTCAGGGCTTCTTTGCGCTCGGCGGGAATGTCATTCCAATGCACATCCATCAACGCGCCCTCGATGGCGTACAGCAACACCTTGGAAGCCCGGAAGCCGCGCGTGCGTACGGCGCGATAGGCGTCCACCGCGCCGAGCCGGCGTAGATCGGATGCGCTGTGGATGCCCACAGCGTGCAGCCACTGGGCTGATGTCTTGCCCAGATTCTTCAGGTGTTGCAGTTCATCATTCATCGAGCCTCCTTGCGACGGCCGACTGGTGCAGTGGGCAAGCTTCTGAGCAGTGTAGCGGTCAGTAGGAAAAGCGTGATTGTTTGGTCGGATTCGACGCAAAAGCTTCTAATGCATTACGCACGATGGGGTGGGAAAAGGCTGCAAACTATATGCTCCAGCGCAAGCGGGGGCGCTGGAGATCCGTTCAGTCTGTGGCAGGTCCGCTCGTTGGCCGACCCGCTTCAAACAGGTTCAGCGAGTGCGGTAGCGCAACCGGGTGCCGAAGTTCATCGACATCAGGATCTCGTCCGCAGACAGTTCCGGCGGGAAGTAGGCACCGGAGATTTGCGCATGGGCCAGGCTCGCGCCTTCCAGTGACGACTTGCGAAAATCGATGCCACGCAGATCGGCGGAGCGGAAGTAGGCGTCGCTGAAGTCAACGTCGTCCGCATTCAGTTCCCGCAGATCAAGGCCTCGAAAGTCGCCGCCACGCATGTCGACCGGGCCTTGTGGGCGTTCGTTGTTGAACCCGGCGATATCGTCTTTGCGCAGCAAGGCATAAAGCGGGGTGTTGAGAAGCTTGGGAAGGCTCATTTCATATCACCTGTTGGTTTTATGACGCCAGTATAGTGCCACTATTTGACGGCCGTGAAGCCGGGCATCGCTTCACGGCCGAAAAAATATCTACAGGCCTGGCAGGCGCTGACGGATCTGCGCGACCACGATGTCGAGTGTGCCGCTTTCATTGGTTTGGACCCGTTTGCTGCAGAGAATTTCCGCCGGGGTCAGGGCTTCGCGGCTGGATTGTTGTGCGGCAATGACCGCCAGGTTCGCATCGGAGGGGTCTTTCTGGTCGGCCTGACGCTGTGCCAGGCGGCTTTCGATGACCGCTTGCGGCGCGTCGCAGTCGAGAATCAGGAACGGAGCACCGGTGGCCTCGGCGATTTTCGCCGCTGCGTCGCGTTGATCGCGCTTGAGGTAAGTGGCATCGATCACTACCGGGAAGCCGGCGCGCAGGATCACCGCGGCGATTTCATGCAGGCGGGCGTAGGTAGCGCTGCTGGCGTCACTGCTATAGATGCCGGCCTCTGGATCGTTGGGTACTTGTTGCTGGCCGAACAGACGCTTGCGCTCCACGTCCGAACGCAGGCGAATGGCGCCCAGCGCCTCTACCAGGCGCATCGCGACATGGCTTTTGCCAACGGCCGAGACGCCGTGGGTGATGGCCAGGAAGCGCGAAGGAATGGTGCTGTAGCTTTCCGCCAGGTTGGCGTAGTTGCGGTACTGGCGCAGGGTGGTGGCGCGCTGCACCGGATCGGCTTCGGCCGGCATGCTGAACAACGCGACTTTTGCCCGGACCAGGGCACGATAGGCTTTATAGAAGTTCAGCAGCTCCAGGCCCTGGTAGTCACCGGTCAGTTCCAGGTACTGGCTGACGAAGCGCCGTGCCAGCGATTTCAGGCCTCGGTCCTCCAGGTCCATCGCCAGGAATGCGGTGTCGGCGTAGACGTCGGTGAAACGGAACGGTTCGTTGAACTCTATGCAGTCGAAAATCACCACCTTGCCGTCGATCACGGTGGCGTTGCCCAGGTGGATATCACCGTGGCATTCGCGGATGAAACCTTCGGCCTTGCGTTGGGTGAACAGCGGCTTGAGGCGTTCGAAGCTGCTCTCGGCCCAGGCTTGCAGGGCTTCGAGTTGCAACAGGTCGGCCTTGTCGTTGAGGAACGGGCGGATCTGTTCGAAGTTCTGCAGCACCGGTGCCATCACGCTTTGCGGGGTGCCGGCGTCGTTTTCGGCGGGCACCTTGGGCGTGGAGAGATGGAACTGGGCGATCTGCGCGGCCATCTCGTCGATGTGCGCGGTGGTCAGTTCGCCGTTGGCTTGCAGCGTGCTGAGCAGTTCGCTCTGCGGGAACTGACGCATCTTCAGGGCGTACTCGATGGCCGGGCCGTCGCCACCCAGCTGTGGCGCTTCGGCGCTGCCGGTAATCGGCAGGACGTCCAGGTACAGGTCCTGGGTCAGGCGCTGGTTGAGGCGTAACTCCTCACCACAGAAGTGCTTGCGCGCCTCGAGGCTGGTGAAGTCGAGGAAGCCGAAGTTGACCGGCTTTTTGAATTTGTAGGCGTATGGCCCAGTGAGCAATACCCAGGAAATGTGGGTCTCGATGACCTGGAACCCTTCGACGGGATGCGGGTAGAGGGCCGGGTTTTGCAGGGCAGCGATCAGGGATTGGCTCACGGGCGGTCCTTCATAGACTGGAAAAATTCAAGGCCGTCATTATGGCCGCAAGCCGCGCTAACGCAAACCGCGTGGAGGGCTCATGTTGAACCGAGGCAAAGTGCGTATAATCCGCCGCCATGACTCGTACCCGATCCCCCCGTACCCCCAAGAAACCACCCGCCAGCCGCCTGCGGCCCTGGCTGGGCTGGGCCCTTAAACTCAGCCTGGTGGGCCTCGTCGTGCTCGCCGGTTTTGCGGTCTATCTCGATGCCGTGGTCCAGGAGAAGTTCTCTGGCAAGCGCTGGACCATTCCGGCCAAGGTCTATGCCCGGCCGTTGGAGCTGTTCGTCGGACAGAAGCTGAGCAAGGATGATTTCCTGACCGAGCTCGATGCCTTGGGTTATCGCCGTGAAAGCGTGGCCAATGGTCCGGGTGCGGCCTCGGTCAATGGCAATACCATCGACCTCAACACCCGTGGCTTTCAGTTCTATGAAGGCATGGAGCAGGCACAACCGGTGCGGGTGCGTTTTTCCGGCGATTATGTCGCTGCGCTGACCGGCGCCAACAACGCAAGCCTGTCGGTGGTGCGCCTTGAGCCGTTGCTCATTGGTGGCCTGTACCCCAAGAACCTCGAAGACCGGATCCTGATCAAGATCGACCAGGTGCCGCCGTTCCTGCTCGATACGCTGATCGCCGTCGAAGACCGCGACTTCTACCATCACTTCGGCGTCTCGCCCAAGTCGATTGCCCGGGCCATCTGGGTCAATACCTCCTCGGGCCACATGCGCCAGGGCGGCAGTACCCTGACCCAACAGTTGGTCAAGAACTTCTACCTGACCAACGAACGCAGCCTGACCCGCAAGCTCACCGAAGCCATGATGGCGTTGTTGCTGGAGCTGCACTACGACAAGCAGGAGATCCTGGAGGCGTACCTCAACGAGGTATTTATCGGTCAGGACGGTCAACGGGCGGTGCACGGTTTCGGCCTCGCCAGCCAGTTCTTCTTCAGCCAACCGCTGTCCGAACTCAAGTTGCATCAGGTGGCGTTGCTGGTGGGCATGGTCAAGGGACCGTCTTCCTACAACCCGCGTCGTAATCCGGAACGCGCCCTCGAACGGCGCAACCTGGTGCTCGACCTGCTGCAACAACAGGGTGTGGCGACGGCCGAGCAAGTCGAGGCGGCGAAAAAGATGCCGTTGGGCGTGACCAAGCGCGGCAGCCTGGCGGACAGCTCCTTCCCCGGCTTCATGGACCTGGTCAAGCGTCAGTTGCGGGAAGACTACCGCGACGAAGACTTGACCGAAGAAGGCCTGCGCATCTTCACCAGTTTCGATCCGATCCTGCAGATGAAGGCTGAAGCCTCGGTCGAGGACACTTTCAAGCGGCTGGGTGGGCGCAAGGGCGCCGACGAAGTTGAAGCGGCCATGGTGGTGACCAACCCGGAAACCGGTGAAGTCCAGGCCATGATCGGCAGCCGGCAGGCCAGTTTCGCCGGTTTCAACCGAGCGCTGGATGCGGTGCGTCCGATTGGCTCGCTGATCAAGCCGGCGGTGTACCTCACCGCCCTGGAAAAGCCGAGCCAATACACGCTGACCAGTTGGCTGTCGGACGAGACGTTCTCGGTCAAGGGCGCCGATGGCCAGGTCTGGAAACCGCAGAACTATGATCGTCGTTCCCACGGTACGGTGTTCCTGTACCAGGGGCTGGCGCACTCCTACAACCTGTCGACCGCTCGCCTCGGGCTGGAAGTCGGCGTACCGAACGTACTCAAGACCCTGGCGCGCCTGGGGGTTAGTCGCGAATTCCCGGCGTTCCCATCGATGTTGCTGGGGGCCGGAGGCCTTACGCCGATCGAAGTGGCGGCCATGTACCAGACGCTGGCCAACGGCGGTTTCAATACGCCGATGCGCGGGATCCGCAGCGTGCTGACCGCCGATGGCGAACCGCTCAAGCGTTATCCGTTCCAGATCCAGCAGCGTTTCGATCCGGCCTCCATTTACCTGATCCAGAGCGCGATGCAGCGGGTCATGCGTGAAGGCACCGGCAGCTCGGTCTATAACGTGCTGCCCCGGACCCTGACCTTGGCGGGCAAGACCGGTACCAGTAACGACTCGCGCGACAGCTGGTTCGCCGGCTTCAGCCAGGACCTGCTGGCGGTGGTCTGGCTCGGACGTGATGACAATGGCAAGACCCCGTTCACCGGTGCCACCGGTGCGCTGCAGGTCTGGACCAGCTTCATGCGCAAGGCCGACCCGTTGCCGCTGGACATGCCGCAACCGGACAACATCGTCCAGGCGTGGGTCGATTCGCGCACGGGACAAGGCTCCGATGCCAATTGCCCGGGCGCCGTGCAGATGCCGTATATTCGCGGCAGCGAACCGCCACCCGGTGCAGCCTGTGGCGGCACGAATCCCGCCGAATCGGTGATGGATTGGGTCAAGGACTGGATGAATTAAGCAAAGAGGGTTTCAAGTGAACAAGTGGTTGATTCCAGCGGTAACGGCCGTGGCTTTGCTCAGTGGTTGCTCTACCGTACAACGCGGTTCGATTCCGGTCGTTGATTCCGGCACCGCTGTTTCCAACAGCGAGCGGGTCTCGGCCAATGGCGGTTTCCGTCAAACGACAGTGAAGCGGCCGGCGCAGGGCCAGGTCCAGGCAATCCCGCAGGGCGACACCGGTGTCGTCGTGATGGTGCCAGGTGGCGGCGCGACGACCTCTGCGCCGATCAGCAGCACGCCGATCACGCCGGGCCCGATTACCCCCGGGCCAATCGAAACCTCGCCGATCGACCAGGGCAGCTATAGCATGCCTTCGACGCCGAGCAGCATTCCGTCGGCAGGAGCCGGTGGTCTGTCCGCCGATGAACAGCTCGACGGCCCGGTTCTGGCCCTGTTGACCACGGCGCAACAGCAACAGGCCGGTGGTGACCTCAACGGTGCGTCTTCCAGCCTGGAGCGTGCCCAGCGTGTCGCGCCGCGCGAACCCCAGGTGCTTTATCGCCTGGCCCAGGTGCGCATGGCCCAGGGCGATGCGCCGCAAGCCGAACAGCTGGCCCGTCGTGGCCTGACATTCTCCAGTGGTCGCCCGGCACTTCAGGCCAGCCTGTGGGAGTTGATCGCCCAGGCCCGTGAGAAACAGGGCGATTCCGCTGGCGCGGCATTGGCCCGTCAGAAGGCCAAGGTTTCGCTTTGATGGATACGCGTTTTCCTCAAATCGCCGATCAGTTGCTGTTGATCGAGCGGGAGTTGCGAGTCCAGGGCTGGTGGAGCGATGTTTCGCCTTCGGCGCAGGCACTGGCCAGTGTCGAGCCGTTCGCGGTCGACACCCTGGACTTCGAGCAATGGCTGCAATGGATCTTCCTGCCCAGGATGAAAGCCATCCTGGAAAACGACCTGCCGCTGCCCAACGCCTCGGGCATCCTTGCCATGGCCGAGATGGTCTATGCACAGCGGCCAGGGCAGGGCATCGAGTTGCAGCGGCTGCTGGCGCAGTTCGATCAGTTGATCAGCAACGCCGGCTGACCGGCGTTACTGACAATTCTCCTCGATTTGCTTGCGGGTCTCGTCGATCCGCTGGCGCCGCTCTTCTTCGGTGAGGCGGCGCATTTCCCCCTCTACGTCTTCGCGTACCCTGGGGTTGTTCTGCAATTGCGCCAGATTGGTCCGGGCCTGTTCGCAGAACGCCTTGAGTTGGGCTTCCTGCTCGGTAATCTGTTTCTTGACCTGTTGGTCGATGGCCTTTTGGTCGCCAATGACTCCGCCAGACGGCGGTGCCGCCGGTTTGGCGGGCGGCGGGGCGGACTTGATCACGGTCGTGGCCTCCGTGCCTTCGGGCGGCTGGGCGCCGAAGTGGGTAACGCCCTGGGCGTCCACCCATTTGTAGACCTGACCGGCCATGCACATCGGGCTCAGGCCAACCAGCAGGCTGGCCGTCAAGAAGATCATTCGCATGCTGTTTCCTTGTCATGGGTTGCGCAATTGAAGCTAACACAGTTGCCGTTTAAAGGTTTTTTCTTGCGTTCTCATGCGCTTACTTCGAATAAAACACATAGACGACTTGACTTGAAGGAGGCGAAACAGAAGAATCCAAAGTCCGCTGTAGAGGGACTGCCAGAAGCAGACCCACTCAGCAGATCATGAGGCGCACATCCGCGCCGACCTGTTACACCCGCAACGCGTTACCTCGCGCTGGGTGGGAAAGGCCCGCAACACTTGGGACGATCCCAATACTTGCTCAGTCAGTGCTGACGTAGTCGGCGACCACCGTCGCTCATGCTCTGCCGAGAAGTAAACCTATTAAGACCCGTCCCTTTCTTGTGGGTCGGTATTCTGGCGTTTTAGAGGTGAACAACGTGGAGCTTTTATCTGGCGGTGAGATGCTCGTCCGCTTTTTGCGTGACGAAGGCGTCAAATATATCTACGGGTACCCCGGTGGTGCTCTTCTTCATGTCTATGATGCCCTGTTCAAAGAACCGGAAGTGACCCATATCCTGGTTCGTCACGAGCAGGCCGCCACCCATATGGCTGACGGCTATGCCCGTGCCACCGGCAAGGCCGGCGTGGTACTGGTGACTTCCGGTCCAGGCGCCACGAACGCCGTCACTGGTATCGCCACCGCGTACATGGACTCCATCCCGATGGTGATCATTTCCGGCCAGGTGCCCAGCACCATGGTGGGTACCGACGCATTCCAGGAAACCGACATGATCGGTATCTCCCGGCCGATCGTGAAGCACAGCTTCATGATCAAGCACGCGTCGGAAATCCCGGAAGTCATGAAGAAGGCCTTCTACCTGGCAGAATCCGGTCGTCCGGGCCCGGTCGTGGTCGATGTTCCGAAAGACATGACCAACCCGGCCGAGAAGTTCGAATACATCTTCCCGAAAAAAGCCAAGCTGCGTTCCTACAGCCCGGCCGTACGCGGCCACTCGGGGCAAATCCGCAAGGCAGCCGAAATGCTCCTGGCGGCCAAGCGCCCTGTGCTGTACTCCGGTGGTGGCGTGATCCTCGGTGGTGGCTCCGCGCCGCTGACCGAACTGGCGAAAATGCTCAACCTGCCGGTCACCAATACGCTGATGGGCCTGGGCGCGTTCCCGGGCACCGACCGTCAGTTCATCGGTATGCTCGGCATGCACGGCAGCTACACCGCCAACCTGGCGATGCACCACGCCGATGTGATCCTGGCGGTCGGCGCACGTTTCGACGACCGCGTCATCAATGGTCCGGCGAAATTCTGCCCGAACGCCAAGATCATCCACATCGACATCGACCCGGCGTCCATCTCCAAGACCATCAAGGCAGACGTGCCGATTGTCGGTCCTGTAGAGAGCGTGCTGACCGAAATGGTCGCCATCCTCAAGGAAATCGGCGAGGTTCCAAACAAGGAATCCGTGGCCAGTTGGTGGAAGCAGGTTGATGAATGGCGCGGCGATCGTGGCTTGTTCCCTTATGACAAGGGTGACGGCAGTGTGATCAAGCCGCAGACCGTGATCGAAACCCTGTGCGAAGTGACCAAGGGCGATGCCTTTGTGACCTCCGACGTGGGCCAGCACCAGATGTTCGCTGCGCAGTACTACAAGTTCGACAAACCCAATCGCTGGATCAACTCCGGCGGCCTGGGCACCATGGGCTTCGGTTTCCCGGCGGCCATGGGCATCAAGTTGAGCTTCCCAGAGGCTGATGTCGCCTGCGTCACGGGCGAAGGCAGCATCCAGATGAACATCCAGGAGCTGTCCACCTGCCTGCAATACGGTTTGCCGGTGAAGATCGTGATCCTGAACAACGGCGTGTTGGGGATGGTTCGCCAGTGGCAGGACATGAGCTACGGCAGCCGTCACTCGCACTCGTACATGGAATCGTTGCCTGATTTCGTCAAGCTGGCAGAGGCCTACGGTCACGTTGGCGTGCGCATCACCGAATCGAAGGATTTGAAGTCGAAGATGGAGGAAGCGTTCGCCATGAAGGATCGCCTGGTGGTGATCGATATTGCGGTCGACACCAGCGAGCACGTCTACCCGATGCAGATCAAAGACGGCTCCATGCGCGATATGTGGCTGAGCAAGACGGAGCGTACCTAATCATGCGACATATTATTTCCCTGCTTCTGGAAAACGAACCAGGTGCGCTGTCTCGTGTTGTGGGCCTGTTCTCGCAGCGCAACTACAACATCGAAAGCCTGACCGTGGCGCCAACCGAAGACCCGACCCTGTCGCGTCTGACGCTGACCACCGTAGGGCACGATGAAATCATCGAGCAGATCACCAAGAACCTGAACAAGCTGATCGAGGTGGTCAAGCTGGTGGACCTGTCGGAAAGCGCTCACATCGAGCGTGAACTGATGCTGGTCAAGGTCAAGGCCACCGGCGCCCAGCGCGCCGAGATCAAACGCACTACCGATATTTATCGTGGGCAGATCGTCGATGTCAGCGCCAGCGTCTATACCGTTCAGTTGACCGGTACCAGCGACAAGCTCGACAGCTTCATTCAATCGATCGGCACTGCCTCGATTCTGGAAACCGTACGCAGTGGCGTCACCGGGATTGCCCGTGGCGACAAAGTACTGAGCATCTAACCAAATTAGCGAATGGCCTGAACGGCCGGATATAGGGGAAATTCATGAAAGTTTTCTACGATAAAGACTGCGACCTGTCGATCATCCAGGGCAAGAAAGTCGCCATCATCGGCTACGGCTCCCAAGGTCACGCCCAAGCGTGCAACCTGAAAGATTCCGGCGTTGACGTGACTGTCGGCCTGCGTAAAGGCTCGGCCACCGTTGCCAAGGCCGAGGCCCATGGCCTGAAAGTGACCGACGTGGCTTCTGCCGTTGCTGCGGCCGACCTGGTCATGATCCTGACCCCGGACGAGTTCCAATCGGCGCTGTACAAGAACGAAATCGAACCGAACATCAAGAAAGGCGCCACCCTGGCCTTCTCCCACGGTTTCGCGATCCACTACAACCAGGTTGTGCCACGTGCCGACCTCGACGTGATCATGATCGCGCCGAAGGCCCCGGGTCACACCGTGCGTTCCGAGTTCGTGAAAGGCGGCGGTATCCCTGACCTGATCGCGATCTACCAGGATGCGTCCGGCAACGCCAAGAACGTGGCCCTGTCCTACGCTGCTGGCGTGGGTGGCGGCCGTACCGGCATCATCGAAACCACCTTCAAGGACGAAACCGAAACCGACCTGTTCGGCGAGCAAGCCGTTCTGTGCGGCGGTACCGTCGAGCTGGTCAAGGCCGGTTTCGAAACCCTGGTTGAAGCTGGCTACGCGCCGGAAATGGCCTACTTCGAGTGCCTGCACGAACTGAAGCTGATCGTTGACCTCATGTATGAAGGCGGTATCGCCAACATGAACTACTCGATCTCCAACAACGCCGAATACGGCGAGTACGTGACCGGTCCGGAAGTCATCAACGCCGAATCCCGTCAGGCCATGCGCAACGCCCTGAAACGTATTCAGGACGGCGAATACGCCAAGATGTTCATCAGCGAAGGCGCTACCGGCTATCCTTCGATGACCGCCAAGCGTCGTAACAATGCCGCTCACGGTATCGAAATCATCGGCGAGCAACTGCGCTCGATGATGCCGTGGATCGGTGCCAACAAGATCGTCGACAAAGCCAAGAACTAAGTCGCGAACTTGATCGAAAAACGCGGCCTCGGCCGCGTTTTTTCGTTTGGGCGGTGGCTTCTGGTATAAAGCTGCATCGTTTGCGGCCGAACCGTCGTCCCAGACATCTGTCGAATTTTTTCACACCGTTGCAAGGTATTGTCCATGAGCGAACGTCCCGACGAGCCAAACCAGGCTCCTGACGCCGAAAGCCTGTTGCCCATCGATGAGCACGTCGAAGAAGGCCATGACGCTGAAGGCCGTAAGGTCCGGCATCGTGGCATCTATCTGTTGCCGAACCTGTTCACCACCGCGAACCTGTTCGCCGGTTTCTATTCCATCATCAGCTCCATGAGTGCCCAGGCTGCCTTGAGCGCTGGCGATAGCGCAGGGGCGAGCCGTTACTTCGCGTTCGCCGCCATTGCGATCTTCGTCGCCATGGTGCTCGATGGCCTGGACGGGCGCGTGGCCCGCATGACCAATACCCAGAGTGCGTTTGGCGCCGAATATGATTCGCTGTCCGACATGGTCGCCTTTGGCGTGGCTCCCGCCTTGCTGGCGTTCGGCTGGGCGCTGGGGGACATGGGCAAGGTCGGCTGGATGGTTGCCTTTATCTATGTGGCGGGGGCGGCATTGCGCCTGGCTCGTTTCAACACCCAGGTTGGCAAGGCTGACAAACGCTACTTCATCGGCCTGGCCAGTCCGGCCGCGGCGGGTGTCGTGGCAGGTGTTGTCTGGGCATTCAGCGACTACGGCATCCAGGGGTCGAAAATGTCGTTCCTGGTGGCGTTGCTGGTTGCGGCGGCCGGGATGTTGATGGTCAGTAATATCAAGTACAACAGCTTCAAGGAGCTGGATCTGAAGGGCCGTGTGCCGTTCGTGGCGATTCTGGCGGTGGTGCTGGTGTTCGCAGTGGTGTTCAGTGATCCGCCGCGTATCCTGTTGTTGGTGTTCCTGGGCTATGCCGCCTCCGGACCGGTGCAATACTTGTTGCGTCTTCGTCGACGCTAAACGTTGCCTTAATGTAATTTCCCCCATACTCCGCAGTCTATTGGTGCATCTGCCCTCCAATACTGCGGAGTTGTCATGCTGATCAAGATCCCTAAGTCGTCCGACTGCCGTGAATCGGACGTCACGCCCGAATCCCTCTATCTATCCCGTCGGCAAATGCTCGGTGCAACCCTGTCTGGCCTCGCCGTCAGCAGCTTGCCTCAATGGGCCAGTGCTGCCGATGCGGCGCGGTATGCCGATGTCGAGCCCGGAAAGGCGCCGTCCTGGTTTGCCGAGAAACTGCCTTCAGTCCAATGGGGCGCGGTCACGGTCAAGAATGAGCCCATCACGCCGTTCAAGGACGCGACCCATTACAACAACTTCTATGAGTTCGGAACCGACAAGGGAGACCCGGCAGCCAATGCCGGGTCGTTGAAGACCGAGCCCTGGAGCGTGGTCGTGGACGGGGAGGTGGGCAAGCCGGGACGCTACGGGTTGGAAGACTTCATGAAGCCTTATCAACTGGAAGAGCGTATCTATCGATTGCGCTGTGTCGAGGCCTGGTCGATGGTTATTCCGTGGATTGGCTTCCCCATCTCTGCATTGCTCAAGCAGGTCGAGCCGACCTCCAAGGCCAAGTACATCCGCTTCGAAACCCTGCAGGATCCCAAGGTCATGCCGGGGCAGCGTTCCGGTTTCGCCTTGATCAACTGGCCATATGTCGAAGGCTTGCGATTGGATGAGGCCATGAATCCGTTGGCTATCCTGGCGGTGGGAATGTACGGACGGGAGTTGCCGAACCAGAATGGCGCGCCGCTGCGGCTAGTGGTCCCATGGAAATACGGTTTCAAAAGTGTGAAGTCCATCGTGCGTATCAGTCTGGTGAGTGAGCAGCCGAAGACGACTTGGCAGAGCATCGCGTCTGACGAATACGGTTTCTATGCCAACGTCAATCCGACGGTCGATCATCCGCGGTGGACCCAGGCGCATGAGCGTCGTTTACCGAGCGGGCTGTTCAGTCCCAATGTTCGCGATACGTTGATGTTCAACGGCTATCAGGATGAAGTCGCTTCTTTATATGCAGGGATGGACCTGAGGAAGGACTACTGATGCGTTTTCCAGTCTGGCGAATCGGCGTCTTCATCGCGGCGGCGATCTGGCCCTTGTTCTGGCTTTACGAGGCCTTGATGAACTCGCTGGGTCCTGACCCGGGCAAGGTGCTGGTGGATCGGCTCGGGTTGGGCACGTTGATCCTGTTGTTGATCACCTTGAGCATGACGCCGCTGCAAAAGCTGACGGGATGGGCAGGGTGGATTGCGGTCAGGCGGCAGTTGGGGTTGTGGTGCTTTACTTATGTGGTGCTGCATTTGAGCGGGTATGCGGCGTTCATATTGGGGTTCGACTGGTCGCAGCTGGGCGTCGAGTTGAGCAAGCGGCCTTACATTATTGTCGGGGCGCTTGGCTTTCTCGGCCTGCTGGCGCTGGCGGTCACATCCAATCGCTACAGTCAGCGGCGGCTTGGCGTGCGCTGGAAGAAATTGCATCGCCTGGTTTATCTGATCCTGGGGCTTGGGTTGTTGCATATGCTGTGGATCGTGCGGGCAGATCTGAAGGAGTGGGCGATATACGCCTTTATAGGGGCTGTACTGTTGATGCTGAGAGTCCCGCCGGTTATGCGTCGGATCCCGCGTTTGCTGGGTAGGAAAGTTCCTTCTGCAACAAAAGCGTAATTAGGGGTTGACGGCAGATTCTGGAAGTCTATAATTCGCCCCACTTCCGGCGCAGTCGAAACGGAAAACTCCTTGAGATTCAATGAGTTAAGTAGGTTTCGAAGGTGCTGGGCTTCAGTTCATCGAAGCCCGGAAGGAGCAGGTAGAGCGGTGTTGTTTGGCTCTATCAGCGGTTCGATCTTCTCGGTCGAAAGCGGTGAAAAAGAGGTGTTGACAGCAGCGAGTAACGCTGTAGAATTCGCCTCCCGCTAAC
Organism: Pseudomonas sp. St386; assembly: GCF_018325865.1. NCBI lineage: Bacteria > Pseudomonadati > Pseudomonadota > Gammaproteobacteria > Pseudomonadales > Pseudomonadaceae > Pseudomonas > Pseudomonas sp. St386. Next base: position 5,800,060 of record NZ_AP021900.1, on the reverse strand, counting down.
GAGAGATCGGAAGCGCAAGTGGTTGAAGTTGCAAAGGAAACTTTGAAAACTTCTGAAAATAACCGCTTGACAGATACACGGGGCGCTGTAGAATGCGCGCCTCGGTTGAGACGAAAGACTCAGCCAACCGCTCTTTAACAACTGAATCAAGCAATTCGTGTGGGTGCTTGTGGAGTCAGACTGCTAGTCAACAGATTATCAGCATCACAAGTTACTCCGCGAGAAATCAAAGATGTAACCAACGATTGCTGAGCCAAGTTTAGGGTTTTCTCAAAACCCAAAGATGTTTGAACTGAAGAGTTTGATCATGGCTCAGATTGAACGCTGGCGGCAGGCCTAACACATGCAAGTCGAGCGGTAGAGAGGTGCTTGCACCTCTTGAGAGCGGCGGACGGGTGAGTAATGCCTAGGAATCTGCCTGGTAGTGGGGGATAACGCTCGGAAACGGACGCTAATACCGCATACGTCCTACGGGAGAAAGCAGGGGACCTTCGGGCCTTGCGCTATCAGATGAGCCTAGGTCGGATTAGCTAGTTGGTGGGGTAATGGCTCACCAAGGCGACGATCCGTAACTGGTCTGAGAGGATGATCAGTCACACTGGAACTGAGACACGGTCCAGACTCCTACGGGAGGCAGCAGTGGGGAATATTGGACAATGGGCGAAAGCCTGATCCAGCCATGCCGCGTGTGTGAAGAAGGTCTTCGGATTGTAAAGCACTTTAAGTTGGGAGGAAGGGCATTAACCTAATACGTTAGTGTTTTGACGTTACCGACAGAATAAGCACCGGCTAACTCTGTGCCAGCAGCCGCGGTAATACAGAGGGTGCAAGCGTTAATCGGAATTACTGGGCGTAAAGCGCGCGTAGGTGGTTCGTTAAGTTGGATGTGAAATCCCCGGGCTCAACCTGGGAACTGCATTCAAAACTGTCGAGCTAGAGTATGGTAGAGGGTGGTGGAATTTCCTGTGTAGCGGTGAAATGCGTAGATATAGGAAGGAACACCAGTGGCGAAGGCGACCACCTGGACTGATACTGACACTGAGGTGCGAAAGCGTGGGGAGCAAACAGGATTAGATACCCTGGTAGTCCACGCCGTAAACGATGTCAACTAGCCGTTGGGAGCCTTGAGCTCTTAGTGGCGCAGCTAACGCATTAAGTTGACCGCCTGGGGAGTACGGCCGCAAGGTTAAAACTCAAATGAATTGACGGGGGCCCGCACAAGCGGTGGAGCATGTGGTTTAATTCGAAGCAACGCGAAGAACCTTACCAGGCCTTGACATCCAATGAACTTTCCAGAGATGGATTGGTGCCTTCGGGAACATTGAGACAGGTGCTGCATGGCTGTCGTCAGCTCGTGTCGTGAGATGTTGGGTTAAGTCCCGTAACGAGCGCAACCCTTGTCCTTAGTTACCAGCACGTAATGGTGGGCACTCTAAGGAGACTGCCGGTGACAAACCGGAGGAAGGTGGGGATGACGTCAAGTCATCATGGCCCTTACGGCCTGGGCTACACACGTGCTACAATGGTCGGTACAGAGGGTTGCCAAGCCGCGAGGTGGAGCTAATCCCACAAAACCGATCGTAGTCCGGATCGCAGTCTGCAACTCGACTGCGTGAAGTCGGAATCGCTAGTAATCGCGAATCAGAATGTCGCGGTGAATACGTTCCCGGGCCTTGTACACACCGCCCGTCACACCATGGGAGTGGGTTGCACCAGAAGTAGCTAGTCTAACCTTCGGGAGGACGGTTACCACGGTGTGATTCATGACTGGGGTGAAGTCGTAACAAGGTAGCCGTAGGGGAACCTGCGGCTGGATCACCTCCTTAATCGACGACCGCAGCTGCTTCATGAGCTCCCACACGAATTGCTTGATTCATTGAAGAAGACGATAGAAGCAGCTTTAAGCTCCAAGCTGATAGCTCATAGCTAACAGTTACAAGCTCGAAATTGGGTCTGTAGCTCAGTTGGTTAGAGCGCACCCCTGATAAGGGTGAGGTCGGCAGTTCGAATCTGCCCAGACCCACCAATTTTGTAATGGGGCCATAGCTCAGCTGGGAGAGCGCCTGCCTTGCACGCAGGAGGTCAGCGGTTCGATCCCGCTTGGCTCCACCATAAACTGCTTCTGAAAGCTTAGAAATGAGCATTCCATCAAAGTGATGGTGAATGTTGATTTCTAGTCTTTTGATTAGATCGTTCTTTAAAAATTTGGGTATGTGATAGAAAGATAGACTGAACGTTACTTTCACTGGTAACGGATCAGGCTAAGGTAAAATTTGTGAGTGGCTCTTAGAGCCAGATCGAATTTTCGGCGAATGTCGTCTTCACAGTATAACCAGATTGCTTGGGGTTATATGGTCAAGTGAAGAAGCGCATACGGTGGATGCCTTGGCAGTCAGAGGCGATGAAAGACGTGGTAGCCTGCGAAAAGCTTCGGGGAGTCGGCAAACAGACTTTGATCCGGAGATGTCTGAATGGGGGAACCCAGCCATCATAAGATGGTTATCTTGTACTGAATACATAGGTGCAAGAGGCGAACCAGGGGAACTGAAACATCTAAGTACCCTGAGGAAAAGAAATCAACCGAGATTCCCTTAGTAGTGGCGAGCGAACGGGGACTAGCCCTTAAGCTTCTTTGATTTTAGCGGAACGCTCTGGAAAGTGCGGCCATAGTGGGTGATAGCCCTGTACGCGAAAGGATCTTAGAAGTGAAATCGAGTAGGACGGAGCACGAGAAACTTTGTCTGAATATGGGGGGACCATCCTCCAAGGCTAAATACTACTGACTGACCGATAGTGAACTAGTACCGTGAGGGAAAGGCGAAAAGAACCCCGGAGAGGGGAGTGAAATAGATCCTGAAACCGTATGCGTACAAGCAGTGGGAGCCCACTTTGTTGGGTGACTGCGTACCTTTTGTATAATGGGTCAGCGACTTATTTTCAGTGGCGAGCTTAACCGAATAGGGGAGGCGTAGCGAAAGCGAGTCTTAATAGGGCGTCTAGTCGCTGGGAATAGACCCGAAACCGGGCGATCTATCCATGGGCAGGTTGAAGGTTGGGTAACACTAACTGGAGGACCGAACCGACTACCGTTGAAAAGTTAGCGGATGACCTGTGGATCGGAGTGAAAGGCTAATCAAGCTCGGAGATAGCTGGTTCTCCTCGAAAGCTATTTAGGTAGCGCCTCATGTATCACTGTAGGGGGTAGAGCACTGTTTCGGCTAGGGGGTCATCCCGACTTACCAAACCGATGCAAACTCCGAATACCTACAAGTGCCGAGCATGGGAGACACACGGCGGGTGCTAACGTCCGTCGTGAAAAGGGAAACAACCCAGACCGTCAGCTAAGGTCCCAAAGTTATGGTTAAGTGGGAAACGATGTGGGAAGGCTTAGACAGCTAGGAGGTTGGCTTAGAAGCAGCCACCCTTTAAAGAAAGCGTAATAGCTCACTAGTCGAGTCGGCCTGCGCGGAAGATGTAACGGGGCTCAAACCATACACCGAAGCTACGGGTATCACGTAAGTGATGCGGTAGAGGAGCGTTCTGTAAGCCTGTGAAGGTGAGTTGAGAAGCTTGCTGGAGGTATCAGAAGTGCGAATGCTGACATGAGTAACGACAATGGGTGTGAAAAACACCCACGCCGAAAGACCAAGGTTTCCTGCGCAACGTTAATCGACGCAGGGTTAGTCGGTCCCTAAGGCGAGGCTGAAAAGCGTAGTCGATGGAAAACAGGTTAATATTCCTGTACTTCTGGTTATTGCGATGGAGGGACGGAGAAGGCTAGGCCAGCTTGGCGTTGGTTGTCCAAGTTTAAGGTGGTAGGCTGGAATCTTAGGTAAATCCGGGATTCTAAGGCCGAGAGCTGATGACGAGTTACCCTTTGGGTGACGAAGTGGTTGATGCCATGCTTCCAAGAAAAGCTTCTAAGCTTCAGGTAACCAGGAACCGTACCCCAAACCGACACAGGTGGTTGGGTAGAGAATACCAAGGCGCTTGAGAGAACTCGGGTGAAGGAACTAGGCAAAATGGCACCGTAACTTCGGGAGAAGGTGCGCCGGTGAGGGTGAAGCACTTGCTGCGTAAGCCCACGCCGGTCGAAGATACCAGGCCGCTGCGACTGTTTATTAAAAACACAGCACTCTGCAAACACGAAAGTGGACGTATAGGGTGTGACGCCTGCCCGGTGCCGGAAGGTTAATTGATGGGGTTAGCTAACGCGAAGCTCTTGATCGAAGCCCCGGTAAACGGCGGCCGTAACTATAACGGTCCTAAGGTAGCGAAATTCCTTGTCGGGTAAGTTCCGACCTGCACGAATGGCGTAACGATGGCGGCGCTGTCTCCACCCGAGACTCAGTGAAATTGAAATCGCTGTGAAGATGCAGTGTATCCGCGGCTAGACGGAAAGACCCCGTGAACCTTTACTATAGCTTTGCACTGGACTTTGAATTTGCTTGTGTAGGATAGGTGGGAGGCTTTGAAGCGTGGACGCCAGTTCGCGTGGAGCCATCCTTGAAATACCACCCTGGCAACTTTGAGGTTCTAACTCAGGTCCGTTATCCGGATCGAGGACAGTGTATGGTGGGTAGTTTGACTGGGGCGGTCTCCTCCTAAAGAGTAACGGAGGAGTACGAAGGTGCGCTCAGACCGGTCGGAAATCGGTCGTAGAGTATAAAGGCAAAAGCGCGCTTGACTGCGAGACAGACACGTCGAGCAGGTACGAAAGTAGGTCTTAGTGATCCGGTGGTTCTGTATGGAAGGGCCATCGCTCAACGGATAAAAGGTACTCCGGGGATAACAGGCTGATACCGCCCAAGAGTTCATATCGACGGCGGTGTTTGGCACCTCGATGTCGGCTCATCACATCCTGGGGCTGAAGCCGGTCCCAAGGGTATGGCTGTTCGCCATTTAAAGTGGTACGCGAGCTGGGTTTAGAACGTCGTGAGACAGTTCGGTCCCTATCTGCCGTGGACGTTTGAGATTTGAGAGGGGCTGCTCCTAGTACGAGAGGACCGGAGTGGACGAACCTCTGGTGTTCCGGTTGTCACGCCAGTGGCATTGCCGGGTAGCTATGTTCGGGAAAGATAACCGCTGAAAGCATCTAAGCGGGAAACTTGCCTCAAGATGAGATCTCACTGGGACCTTGAGTCCCCTGAAGGGCCGTCGAAGACTACGACGTTGATAGGCAGGGTGTGTAAGCGCTGTGAGGCGTTGAGCTAACCTGTACTAATTGCCCGTGAGGCTTGACCATATAACACCCAAGCAATTTGTATCCTCCGAGCTGAAAAGCGAACGAGACCAGATTGCGGTGTGTGAAGACGAAACGAACCGAAAGTTCGAATCTCACAAAACACCAAAGCTATCACATACCCAATTTGCTGAAGCGAGGCCGACTGGCCGCGACTCAGTACCCGAATTTCTTGACGACCATAGAGCATTGGAACCACCTGATCCCATCCCGAACTCAGCAGTGAAACGATGCATCGCCGATGGTAGTGTGGGGTTTCCCCATGTGAGAGTAGGTCATCGTCAAGATTAAATTCCGAAACCCCTATCTGCTGATGCAGGTAGGGGTTTTGTTTTTGCCCCCAGGAAAGTCTGCGAAAGCTCGTGATAAATTTGCACAGTTATTTCCGAGCCGGAGCACTAGAATAGCCCCACCTTAGCTGAGCCAGAGCTGTTTATGCCCGATCCGTCAGACATTGATAGGTTGTCAGATCTGCCCCTGAGCGATCTGGTGGCGTGTCATGAGTGCGACCTGTTGATGCGCAAGCCTCAGCTGGCCCATGGTGAAAAAGCCGAGTGCCGCCGTTGTGGCTATGAGCTCTATGCTCATCGGCACAATGTAGTTGAACGCAGTCTTGCCTTGGTTATCGCGGCCCTGCTGTTATATGTGCCGGCCAACTTCTTACCCATCATGGAACTCAATCTGCTCGGGCAGTCCTCCCAGGACACCGTTTGGAGTGGGGTGGTCGGGCTGTTTGATACCGGTATGCAAGGCATCGCGGCAGTGGTGTTCCTGTGCAGCATGGGCATTCCACTACTCAAGTTGCTTTGTCAGTTGGTGGTGCTGTTGTCCATTCGCTTGGACTTTGGCCGTAGTTACGGTTTGTTGCTGTATCGCATTTATCACCATCTACGAGACTGGGGGATGCTTGAGGTCTACCTCATGGGGGTGCTGGTGGCCATCGTCAAGTTGGCAGACATGGCGGCCATCACCGTAGGCCTTGGCCTGGTGTGCTTCATCAGTTTGTTGCTGGTCCAGTTCTGGCTGGAGGTGGTGATGTCACCCCATCAGATCTGGCAGGCGTTATCAGGAGAAGATGCCCATGCGGGCGATTGATGCAGGGATTCTGATCTGTACGGAGTGCCACGAGTTGAATCGGCAGGATGCTGAGGCCGATAACCAAACCTGTACTCGCTGCGGCGCGCTGGTTCACCCCCGTCGCCCGAACAGCTTGATGCGGACCTGGGCATTGTTGATCACGGCCGCGATTCTTTATATTCCGGCCAACATGTTGCCGATCATGACTATCAACTCGCTGGGCCAGGGCGCCCCGAGTACCATCATGGCCGGCGTCATCGAGCTGGTTCAACACGGCATGATTCCTATTGCTGCCGTGGTGTTCATCGCCAGCATCGTTGTACCCACTTTCAAACTGGTGGGCATCGCCTTGTTGTTGTTTTCCGTTCAGCGGCATCAGCCTATGTCGGCGCAGCAACGCATCCTTATGTACCGTTTCATCGAGTTCATTGGTCGCTGGTCGATGCTGGATATTTTCGTGATCGCCATTTTGGTGGCCGTGGTGAATTTCGGACGGCTCGCCAGTGTCGAAGCCGGTCTCGGCGCGATCGCTTTTGCCAGCGTAGTGATTTTGACAATGATTGCCGCAGTAACCTTCGATCCCCGACTGATTTGGGATAACACGGAGTCGGATGACGACCATGACTGATTTGCCTACCGCTAAAACTCGACCGGCTTCGAACTGGTCGGCCATCTGGGTCCTGCCGTTGATTGCCTTGATCATCGGCGGCTGGCTCGGCTGGCGGGCTTATAACGAGACCGGAATCGAGATCAATGTGCGCTTTGAGAGCGGAGAAGGCATCCAGGTCAACAAAACCGAAGTCGTCTACAAAGGGATGACGGTCGGCAAAGTGACGGCTCTTACCCTCGATGACGAAGGCAGCTCCAAGGGGGTGGTCGCGACCATCGAGATGAACAAGGACGTCGAGCAGTACCTCAAGACCGGAACACGTTTCTGGCTGGTCAAGCCGAGCGTGAGTCTGGCCGGGATCACTGGCCTGGAAACCCTGGTCTCGGGTAACTATGTGGCTATCAGCCCAGGTGAAGGGGAGTCGGCCCGTAAATTCAAGGCCCTGGCCGAAGAGCCGCCGCTGTCGGATGCCAAGCCGGGGTTGCACTTGACCCTCAAGGCTGATCGGTTGGGTTCGCTGAACCGTGGCAGCCCGGTGTTCTACAAACAGATTCAGGTCGGTCAGGTGAAGAGCTACCTGCTGTCGGAGGATCAGAGCAAGGTCGAGATCAAAATCTTCATCGAGCCGACCTATGCCAGCCTGGTGCGCAAACACACGCGTTTCTGGAATGCCAGTGGCATCAGCATCGATGCCAACCTCTCGGGCGTCAAAGTGCGCAGCGAGTCCCTGGCCAGCATCGTGGCCGGAGGGATTGCCTTCGCCACGCCGGAAAGCCGCAAGGACAGCCCGCCGACGGACCCAAGCCTGCCGTTCCGTCTTTACGAAGACTTTGACGCCGCTGCGGCGGGCATTCGAGTGAAGGTCAAGCTCAGCGATTTCGAAGGGTTGCAGGCCGGTCGTACGCCGGTCATGTACAAAGGCATCCAGGTCGGCAGCCTGAAGAACCTCAAGGTCGATCCGGACCTGGCCAGCGCCACGGCTGAATTGACCCTGGACCCCTTGGCCGAAGATTACCTGGTAACCGGCACGCAGTTCTGGGTCGTCAAGCCATCGATCTCGCTGGCGGGTATCACCGGCCTGGAAGCGTTGGTCAAGGGCAACTACATTGCCGTGCGACCGGGTGACAAGGGCGGCGCGCCGCAACGGGAGTTCGAAGCCCGGGCAAAAGCTCCACCACTGGACTTGCGTTCCCCGGGGCTGCACCTGGTCCTGCTGACCGAAAACCTCGGATCGCTGGAGGTCGGCAGTCCGATCCTCTACAAGCAGGTCAAGGTCGGGTCGGTGCAGAGCTATCAGTTCTCCCGCAAGAAGAAGCAGCTGATCATTGGTGTGCACATCGAGAAGGAGTACGAAGGGCTGGTCAACGGCTCGACACGTTTCTGGAACGCCAGTGGTATCACGCTTACGGGAGGTTTGACGGGCGGGATCCAGGTCAAGAGCGAGTCCCTGCAAAGCCTGATGGCTGGTGGGATTGCCTTCGAAACTCCGGAACCGAATGTGCCGCTGAAAAGACGCATCCCCCGTTTCCGCCTGTTCGCCGATCACGAAGCCGCACAACAGCGAGGCACTGAGGTCACGATCAAGGTCGATCGCGCCGATGGTTTGCGCAGTGGTACGCCGATCCGGTTCAAAGGGTTGGATGTGGGCAAGATCGAGGATGTTGATCTCAGCGCCGATATGCAATCGGTGCTGCTCACGGCGCGTATCACCGAAGTGCCGGAGCGCATCGCCCGGGTCGGGTCCCAGTTCTGGGTGGTCAAGCCGGAGTTGGGGTTGATGAAGACCTCCAACCTGGAAACGCTGGTAACCGGCCAATACATTGAAGTGCAGCCTTCGGCGAAAAACCTCGGGCCGCAGAAAAGCTTCGTGGCCCTGGCCAACCCACCGGAAAGCGCTGTGCCCGAAGCAGGACTGAGCCTGGTGCTGAGCGCGGCCCGCCGTGGTTCGTTGAAGATCGGCGTACCGGTGACCTATCGCGAGATTACGGTGGGCAAGGTCACCGGTTATGAACTGGGCCAGACCGCGGACCGGGTGCTGATCCATATCCTGATCGAGCCCAAGTATGCGCCGCTGGTGCGCAGCGGCACACGTTTCTGGAATAGCAGTGGTTTCGGTCTGGACTTTGGTCTGTTCAAGGGCGCGACGGTGCGCACCGAGTCGCTTGAAACGCTTATCCAGGGCGGCATTGCGTTCGCAACGCCGGATGGCGAACGAATGGGCAATCCGGCTCGACCGGAGCAGACTTTCCCACTGTTCGATAAGTTTGAAGATGAATGGCTGACTTGGGCGCCGAAGATCAGTCTCGGTAAGTGATTGGAGTGGCGTTAGTCTGTTCTGACGCCATCGCGAGCAGGCTCGCTCCCACAATGGATGAATGTCGTACTTGATTGCCATGAACGACGCCAAACCTGTGGGAGCGAGTTTGCTCGCGATGAGGCCATCAGTTGCACTGACGACTCAAAACCAGCGCAATAAAAAAGGCCGCGATCCAATGGATCGCGGCCTTTTTCATGCCCGGTAATTCACCTCACACCGAATCCAGCTCCGGCTCGTCGGCCTGGACATTCACCGTGGCCTTCACCGCATCGTGACGACGGATGTACTTCCAGTCCGCTTCGTCGATGTAGATGCCGTTCGGGCCGCTGCCACCTTCCAGGTCGATGGCGACACTGGCGCAGACTTGCGGCTTCACACTGGCCAGGATCGGCACGAAGCCCAGTTGCAGGCTGGTTTCCAGCAGGGCGGCCTGGTTTTTCTCGTCGATGTCCGCGGCTTCGTCCAGGTAGTACGGCAGACGCACGCGGCCGGCCTGTTCGCGGTCCATCAGGTGCAGCAACAAGTACATGTTGGTCAGCGCCTTGATGGTCATGGTGGTGCCGTTGGACGCCGCGCCGTCGATGTCGGTGTGGATCACTGGCTGGCCGTTGACCTTGGTGATCTCGAACGCCAGCTCGAACAGGTCCTTGAGACCGAGCTGGTTGTGGTTCGCCGCCACCAGCCGCGCCAGGTATTCCTTGGCTTCTTCGTTCTTGTTGTCCTGCTCGGCGCTCTGGCTGAGGTCGAACACCGACAGCGTCTCGCCTTCCTCGTACTGGCCGGCACTGTGGATGATCTGGTCGATGTGCTTGAGCGCTTCCTTGTTCGGCGCCAGGACGATCCGGAAGCTCTGCAGGTTGGACACCTGGCGCTTGTTGATCTCGCGGTTGAACAGCGCCAGTTGGTGTTCGAGGCTGTCGTAGTCGCTGCGGATGTTGCGCAGGGTCCGGGCGATGTCGGTCACGGCCGCACGGCGCGCCTTGCCCAGGGTCAGGGCCTCGTCGGTGCGGTGGGCATAGGCGTTGATCAGCAGTTGCAGGCGTCGCTCCATGTCGTCTTCGCTGTCGAACTTGGCCACGCCCTTGAGGCGCACCTGGGCATACAGCGCTTCGATCTGGCCGTCGACCCGCAGCAGCCCTTGCCAGCTGTCCTGGTAGTCATTGAGCAGCGGCAGCAGGTTGTCCATGGAATCGTCGACCGGGTCCATGAATGGCGTGCCGAACGGCAGGTCCGCCGGCAGCAATTGACGACGGCGCAGGGCGTCGTCGAGGGTGCGTTGCTTGGCTTCCATGTCGGCGATCTGCCGGCCCACCAACTGCAACTTGGCGGACAGCTGCTGGACACGCTCGGTGAAGGCATCGCTGGAGCGCTTGAGTTCGTCCTGGGCGGCTTCCATCTGCGCCAGTTGCTCGAGCTTCTCGCCTTCTTCGGCACTCAGGGTCTGGCTGCGGCGGAAGTCTTCCAGGGCTTTCTGCGCATCGAGGACCTGCTGGTACAGCGCTTCGGTCTGGGTCTTGCTCGCGGCGCGGTCGGCGGCCACGGCTTGCTGGGTCTTGAGCTGCTTGAGTTCTTTTTCCAGGCGTTCTTTCTGGTCGCGCAGCGCGGCGCGGTCGGCCAGGGCTTGCAGGGCAGGCGGTTCGATGTGGGACAGGTCGATAGACAGGCCCGGCACTTCGAAACGCTCACCTTTGAAGCCGTCGAGGATCAGCTCCATGGATTTGACCCACTCGCCATTCTCGTCCAGCGCGATGCCGTGTTCGCCCAGCGGCAGGCTGAACAGGGCGCTGTTGAACAGGCGCATCAGGCGTTCGACGTCCTGCTGCGAGAACTCTTCCCGCAGGCGGGCATAGCTGTTGTTGTCGGCGTGATCGAGTTGCTGCTTGACCGACTTCAGGCGTTTTTCCAGGTCCCGCAGGCGCTCCTCCAGGTCCTCGGCGCTGAACTGCCGGGACTGGGCCAGGGCGCCGGCCAGTTCGTCGTGGGCGTCCTTGGCTGCGAGCAGTTGCTGCTCCAGGACCTTGACGTCATCCACCAGGGCAAAGCGATGCTTGAGCACCGACAGTTCGCCGAGCCAACGCTGGATGCCGCTGATTTCCCGCTCCAGGCGCATCAGTTCCTGAGTGCCGCCGCGCTGGTCGTTCTGCAGCGAATCCTGTTCGTTGCGGTAGTGTTCGGCCTGGATGGTCAGCTCTTCCTTGCGCGCACTGGCGTAGTCCGACCAGGTGCCGAGCAATGAGTCGAGCAATGGCGACAGGCGATGCAATTTGCCGCGCAGGATATCGCGCTGCTTCACGCCATTGGCCAGGGCTTCCACCAGCGGACCGGCCGCCACCAGGGAGTTGTAGTCCTGCTCCATGCGGCGTACGTCGCGGAAGGCTTCTTCGCACGCGGCGATGTAGTCCACGCTACCGGAACGCAGGCTGTGCTCGAACGCGTCGAGGAACAGTTGCTTGAGTTTGGCTGCGGTGATTTCGCGCATGTGCAGCAGGTTGATGAACAGCGCGCGGAAGGTCTTGAGGCTTTGCTCGCTGGTGGAGCGCAGCGGGATCAGCGTCAGGTCCAGCGGGATCGAGGTGTGGCCACCCACCAGCAGGCGTCGCAGTTCATCCGGCTTGAGTTCGTAGGCTTTCAGGCCTTCGCGCTCCAGGTTGGTGAACAGCTCTTTCTGACGCAGGCAGGTGTCATTTTTCTGATAGTGGGCCAAGTCCAGTTTGCCGGCGTAGGCAAAGAACTGGTGACCGAAACCGCCGCCAGGGCCGCGACCGACCACGCCAATCACGTGTGGGCCGTGGGGCAGGGCGACTTCCACCAGGATGTAGCTGGTGTCCGAGGCAAAGTAGAAACGCCGGGATTGTTCCAGGCTGTACTTGCCGAAGCTCATGTCCGACATGCGCGCCAGGATCGGGAACTGCAAGGCGTTGATCGAGGCGGATTTACCGAGGTTGTTCGCGCCATAGACCGACAGCGGTTCTTCCAGCGGGAACAGACCGAGGCTGTAGCCGGCGGTGTTCAAAAGGGCAAAGCGGCGGATGCCGTAGCGTTCCTTGCTCATGCGTCGGTCTCCTGTTCTTCGGCAATGGCGCGGGCCAGTGCGTCTTCTTCGCTCTCACCTTCAAATTCGCTGAGGTCCAGCGGATCATCGGTCTGCAGCAGTTTTTCGTCGCTGTCTTCGTCGATCAGCACGGGCACCGGCAACGGCAGCACGCTGTGCAGGCTGGCGGCCAGGTCGCGGTCCTGCTGGACCGACAGGCACACGTCGAGGAAGCGATGCATCGGCGGCAGGAAGCGGTACACGCCGTTTTCTTCGCTGGCAAAACCCAGTTGGGTCATGCGTCGCATGATTTTCTCTTCCAGTTCTTCCTGGGTCTGTACTTCGGCCTGGATGAACAGGTCGCGGTACTTTTCCAGCAGCGACGGCAGCTCATCGCGGCCCAGGCTGCCGCCGTCGAGCACGGCAATCGGGTCGCGGCCCTGGTCGGCCAGATGCTCGACCAGGATGAAGGTGAACAGGGCCAGGCGCTGGGCGGTCTTGTTCACCGCCGCGGCGGCCAGGTCCGGCACGAAGTAATAGAAGCCACGGGTATCGCACACCAGTTCGAAGCCCAGGGCCTTGAACAGCGTGCGGTATTGGTCCTGGAAGTTCGACAGTTGTGCGTACAGCTCCGGGTCGCGGCGGCTGACGTGGTAGCCCTTGAACAGCTCGCGGAAGATCGGCGCCAGCTGTGACAGTTCGGATAGATCAAGATGCATGGGGGATGCTCGCAGAATCCTCGGCGGCGGTGTCGCCGGCCGAGAGCAGGGCGAAGGAGCGCAGGCTGACCTGATGCTCGTGAGTGTGATAGTCGCGGCGTTCCAGACGCTCGCGCTTGAAACGTTTTTCCCGCGACAGGCGCGAGAACCAGTACAGCAATTCGTCGGTGGCGCCGTCCGGTTCCTGTTCCAGCAGCCAGCTCATCAGGTCCGGCATCGGCAGGGCGTCTTCGCAACGCTCGACCATCTCGCGCACGGTGCGTGGCGCACGCGGTGCCTCGCCGCCCTTGTGGGTCTTGTGGGACTTGGGGAAGCGCGCCGGTTTCGGTTCGAAACGGGCCAGCGCATAGACATAGGCTTCGACCTGGCTGGCGCTGCCCAGGAACGTGCTTTGCGGCCGGGTAAACATCGGCATGGCGGCCTGCGGCACGGCATCGATGCCTTTGCGACGAATGGCCGCCAGGGCCAAAGCCGCGCCACGGGTCACTGCGTTGTGCCGGCGAGCCTCTTCGCGCAGTGGCAGGAGCAGTTCACGGGCATGCCGCAGGGTCAACTGGGCGCTGGTCTGCATCTCGAGAATGCGCGCGTGGGTGCGCAGCAGCATGTCGTCGTCCACCAGGTGACCGAGGCGCTGCTGTTCGGTGAGCATGCGCAACAGCACGTTCTCGACCTTGCGCACGCCTTGCTCGAAGGCGCCGTCGGCGTTCACCAGTTGGATCATCGGCTCGACGTATTCGTCCCAGGTCGCCAGCACTTCGGCATAGCGTTGGCGCAGCGGGATCTGCCGGTCGCTGGTCTTGGCCCGTTCGGCGACGGCCACCAGGGCCTGTTCGTCGTTGGCGAGTTTCTTGAGCACGTCGCGCACGCGCATGTCCAGCAGGCGCAGTTGGCGGGCCAGGTCGTTACCGTCGCGAATGTCGAAGGCGTCCTGGATGTAGCCGGCCAGGCGCTCGAGGTGGCGCAGGTAGGCTTCGATCTCCAGGCACAGGCCCAGGCGGTGTTCGCGGCGCAGGTAGGCGAGGAAGTCATGGATCTGGGCGTTGAGCTCGAAGCGGTTCGGGCTTTTCGCCACCGGTACGAGGATGTCCAGGCGGATCCACACATCCAGCAGGCTTGTGATGTCCTGAGGCGTGCTGTCCAGTTGTTGGGCGGCCAGCTGTGAACGCAATTCGTTGAGGCTCAGGGTGCCCTGGTCGAAGTGCTCGCACAAAGGTTCCAGCAATGCCCAGTGTTCAGCGAGGGCGCGCAAGACGCGCTTGGGTTCGATCATCGCAATGGCCGTCGGGTTGGCAATTAAAAGCGGCGATTGTACTGCATCGGGCCGGTTGCGATTCACCCCTTGGACGGACTGTCGTTTGCTATCGATCAACTATTGGCTCAACAGGGAAGCGATCCGCCTCGAAGGGCGGTAGAATCCCCCCCACTTTCAGTTATCCACAAGTGGCCGACCCTTGCTTATCGAGTCCCGTCGCCGCGCCTATCTGACCGCCATGCAGGTGGTCAACTGGCTGCCGCGTACCGAATTGCCGTTCGCCGCCCCCTCGCGGCCCGAGCTGCTGGAAACGCCCGAGCCCGAGTACATCGCGCCGGTCGTGACCGCGCCTGAGGCCAAGACGGTTGCCGAGCCGGTGGCGCCCGTGGTCGAACGGCCAAAAATCGAAGTGCCGCGTCCGAGCCTGGCCTCGACCCGTACCAATGCCAAGCCGGTGGAAGAAGTTGTCGAGGCGCCGCCCAAGGCGCCCTACGTCGCGCCGCCGCGTTTCGCCCTGCAACTGCTGCGGGCCGGGCGTTGCCTGCTGTTGGTGGAGTTGCCTACGGGTGAGCCGTTTCAAAGCCGCGATCCAGCCTACTTGCTGCTCAAGGACATGCTGCGCGCCGCCGGTCTGCCGGATAGCCCGCAGATCATTGGCGAACCGGTGCGCTGGCCGCTGTTGTCGCGCGGCACCATGGACCAGGGGCCCGAAGCGGCGCGGGATTTTGTCCAGGGGTTCGTTTCGGCGCGCCTCGAAGACGAGCCCTGCGTGTGCCTGTGGCTGATCGGCCTGCCGGCGGTGAAGTTTGCCGGCGAGGCGGATGCCGAAGCGTTCAATCGTGAATTGCAGGTCGAAGGCCTGGGCTCGGCCTGGGCGTTGCCCGGGTTGGAACTGTTAATGGAAACGCCACAGCGCAAGGCTGATGTCTGGCAAGCCATGCGCCGGCTGATGGCGCGCTGGAAAGAATCGAATGAGTGACGCTGTATCGTTCCGCCCGATGACCGAGGCGGACCTCGACGCTGTACTGAAAATCGAATACGCCGCCTACAGCCACCCCTGGACCCGGGGGATATTTCTCGACGGTCTGGGCAAATACCAGATCTGGCTGATGTTCGAAGGCCAGCAGCAAGTGGGCCATGGTGTGGTGCAGATCATCCTGGATGAGGCGCACCTGCTCAATATCACCGTCAAACCGGAAAACCAGGGCCGAGGCCTGGGTTTGCGCCTGTTGGAACATTTGATGTCGATTGCCTACAAGGCCGAGGCCCGGGAGTGTTTCCTGGAAGTGCGCGACAGCAACCGCACGGCGTTCCGGCTGTATGAGCGCTATGGCTTCAATGAAATTGGCCGGCGCCGGGATTACTACCCGGCGGTGGGTGGGCGTGAGGATGCGGTGGTCATGGCTTGTACCTTGGTGGACTGAACTGCCACGCCCCCCTGTGGGAGCGAGCCTGCTCGCGAAGACGGCGGTACATCCAACATTGATGCAAACTGAGCCACGGCTATCGCGAGCAAGCTCGCTCCCACAGGGGCTTGGCGGTGTACATTAAATCCGAGGCCAAACACAAAACCACTGTGGGAGCGAGCTTGCTCGCGATGGCGATTGTCGGGTCAGCGCTTGCCATCCAGCGGATCGATATCCGCCATTTCCGCTTCGTCCAGCCCATCGCCCCCGCCAATATCATTTTCATCCACCACGCTCAGGTCCCAGTCTGCCTGTTCGTCGTCCCCGGTCTCGTGGGCGTCCCGGGCGCCGTCTTCGTGGATGAGGGTTTCCGGGCTCATGTCGTCGTCGGTCGATTCGTGATCATCCGTCGAAGCCCCGGTCATCCCGGCTTCACGGACGCGTTCGCGAGGCATCAGGTGTTCGCGTTCGTTTTCCGGCAGTTCGTCACCGATTTTCGCGCTGGGTTCTTCTTCGTCGAACTCCAGTTCATGCATCGAGCCCATGCGATCCTCATTGTCGTCAATGGGTTCCGGTTGCGTCGCATCGAAGGGGCGTCGTGAATCATTCATGGCAATTCCTCATACTGTGGGCCTTACTGGTGTCGACCGGCAGCGCATCCAGGAATTCCAATGCATCGCCGACGTGACCTCGACCGGCGGTCGTTTGTCACAGTTGCGCACTCTCAATCGAGGCTAGACAGCATGAACGAATTACAAGATCTGATTGATAACAACGCGCGTTGGGCCGATGCGATCAAGCAGGAAGATCCTGACTTCTTCTCCAAGCTGGCTCGTCAGCAAACCCCGGAATACCTGTGGATCGGCTGTTCCGATGCGCGGGTGCCGGCCAACGAGATCGTCGGCATGCTGCCGGGCGATCTGTTCGTACACCGCAACGTGGCCAACGTAGTGCTGCACACGGATCTCAACTGCCTGTCGGTGATCCAGTACGCGGTGGACGTGCTCAAGGTCAAACACATCCTGGTCACAGGCCATTACGGCTGTGGCGGTGTGCGTGCCTCGATGCAGGACCGGCAACTGGGCCTGATCGACGGCTGGCTGCGCTCGATTCGCGACCTGTACTACGAACATCGCGAGGCGTTGGGCCAATTGCCGACCGAGGAGGAACGTGTCGACCGGCTGTGCGAGTTGAACGTGATCCAGCAGGTGGCCAACGTCGGCCATACCAGCATAGTGCAGAACGCCTGGCATCGCGGGCAGAAACTGTCGATCCATGGCTGCATCTACGGCATCAAGGATGGACGCTGGAAGAGCCTGGACACCACGATCAGCGGTTTCGAACAGTTGCCGCCACAGTATCGGCTGCGTCCGGTCGACGCGCCTTGAGTCCGGTTCGTCAGTCGCGGTGACATTGTCGGCGCCAGTGCCGTAGAAACTTCATTCCCTGCTCATTGGGCGGTTCGTCATAGCCGGTAATCCAGCCATGACAGTTGGGTGAACCGCACCGGCAGGCGAACTGTCGATACAGTTTCTGTTCGGTACTGGCGTAGTCCATCGTCAGGCAGTCACCTTCATCGATGTGGGCCAGTGACCACAGCCACAGTTCGCTCATGTCGAGGAAGACATTCGGGTTGCAGGAATGCAGCAGCAATCCGGCGAAGCGCGGGTCATACATGTGGACGTCCGGCAGGATCTGCAGCGTGTGCAGGCGCCGTCGGCTCACCAGCAGCCCCGAAACCCTGCACATCCTCTCCATGGGGGCGAATGATTTTCGGGCGATGATGGCGTTGCCGCGGCCGTCGGTCGTGCGACGCACTTCGAAGTCGTGCACCGAGGGGTAGCCCAGGCGGGTACTGAGTGGTTTTTCCGGGTAGATGCAATCCCGGTGCTGTGAACAGGCGCGATCTGTAATGAACGTGGTCATGACAGTCCTTGTCGGTGCTAAACACTCGACTTTCTGGCGCTGGCGATCCTGCCGGCGGTCGTTGAAAAAAACCTTGATAGCTTCGCCCAAGTCGGGGGCGTCATCTACTGTCGACTCTGACAGGTGCCAAAGGCGCTTCCCCGCGTCAGCGCCAGCCTACGCGGGAAGGCGCCTCAAGGTTTAGACCGCCTCGGCTGGCAGTGGCATGGGCACCTTCAGTTGTGGAAGTTGCGACTTGATCGCCGGTGTTTCGCATTTTTTCGCCGCTTCATCCGGCGTCAAGTTGCGAATGGAGGTGTAGAACAATTCACAGGTCTTTTCCTTTTGCGTGACTTGCCAGGTTTGCGTGCACTGGTTCAGCAGTGTGCTCGGGTCGGTGCCTGGCTTGCTGCCCATGCCGGCCTGCCAGCATGAAGCACTCAGGTCCTGGCCCATGACTTTCAGGCCGGCGGCATCGGCCTTGGCTTCGTCACCGTCGTAGCTGTCCTTGTCGGCGGCGTACCAGATATAGCTCGGGTGGTTGGAGCCCAGGACCGGAACCTTGACCCCGCTGCCGGTTGTGATGGTCGCCAAGCTGAGCACATTCACGGTCTGGCCGTACTGGGTCTTGATCCAGTTCCGAACGGGCGCTCCGAAGGCCACCATCGGCAATGCGGCGCCGCTGGCGGTTTGGGTGACCTGTGTGACCATGGTGGTTTGGTAATCGTTGAAGTAGCTGTAGAGCCCTTCCAATGTGCTGCCAGCATTGGACGGTGCCGCGATGGGCGCGATGTCGATAATGGTCTGGTAGGCCGGCGTCTGTTCAACCGCAATGCCGTTGACGGTCAGCAGCGTGGCCCAACGGTCGGTGGTGGCCGACTCCAGGTAGTCCTGGGCCTGGGTCAGGGAGTAGTCCGGCGGGAAGTGCAGCAACTCGACACTCTTGCGGTTTTCCAGGGCCATGCCCAGCGGCAGGAACAGATACCAGTTGTAGGACCATTTCTTGTCGCTGTTGAGTTTCGAGGCACCGTTGTACGCCAGGTCACCGGCGTCGAGCAGGGCCTTGAGTGGTTGGCCGTAGCTCTTCGGTACGCCGCTGATGCTGGCATAGACCTTGTCGTTATCGATTTTGACGTGGACCTTGGCCGTGCCGTAGCCGTCGCGCTGCACGCTTTGAGTCAGGTAGTGCTCGACGGTCTGTTCCAGGGTCCAGTCGCGAAAGCAGATGACGTTGCAGTTATTGGGGAAGGCAAAGAGACGGGTGACGCGTTCGGTGCTACCCAGTTGTACGTCAATGTCGGTGGCGTGGGCGGCGGCACTGAAGGCCAGGGCGGCAAAAGAAAGTACGGCGATTTTGGACATGCTCAGATCCTTTTCAGCGTGTGGGCCCCTCGAAACAGGGCGCATCCATACTGAAA
Organism: Pseudomonas sp. St386; assembly: GCF_018325865.1. Classification (NCBI taxonomy): domain Bacteria; kingdom Pseudomonadati; phylum Pseudomonadota; class Gammaproteobacteria; order Pseudomonadales; family Pseudomonadaceae; genus Pseudomonas; species Pseudomonas sp. St386. The sequence goes on along the minus strand of NZ_AP021900.1, from coordinate 5,781,083 downwards.
CAGACCGGGCCGAAGAAGAAGTGGGCCGATGGAAATATCGGCCCTTTTTTATGGCTTTATGGCATCACTGGCGGCAAATAACTCAATGTTGTCCCCAGCGCCCATAGCAGCGCCAGCACCAACGGCGTATGCACCAGCAGCTGCACGAAGGAAAAACCGATCAGGTCCCTGGCCTTCAGCCCCAGGACCCCGAGCAACGGCAGCATGTAGAACGGGTTGATAAGGTTCGGCAGCGCTTCGGCGGCGTTATAGATTTGCACCGCCCAGCCCAGGTGATAGTTCAGGTCGTTGGCCACCTGCATGACGTAGGGCGCTTCAATGATCCACTTGCCGCCGCCAGAAGGAATGAAGAAGCCCAGTACCGCCGAATAGACGCCCATCAACAAGGCGTAGGTGTCATGGGAGGCGATTTGTACGAAAAAGGTCGAGATGTGGTGGGCCAGGGTCTGGGCATCGCTGCCTTTGACCGTGGTCAGCAGCGCGGCGATCGAGCCGTACAACGGAAACTGGATCAACACGCCGGTGGTGGTCGGCACCGCGCGAGCCACGGCGTCGAGAAAGCTGCGCGGCCGCCAGTGCAGCAAGGCGCCCAGCATGATGAACAGGAAGTTATAAGTGTTGAGCCCGGAAATGGCACTGATCGCAGGCTTGGTCGAGAACTCGTGGAACAGCCAGCCGGCCGCCAACAGCACCAGGGCGATGATCAGCAGCGGACTGTGCTCCAGCCATTCTCCTGGGCGGGTACGCGGCTGCAACGCCGGCATGCTGAAACTGGGGTCGATACCACAAGCTGCGGCGTCACGGGCGCTGTTCGGCCCGGGGGCGGTGGCGTAGGCGACGATCAGGGAAATCACGATCAGCGCCAGCAACATGACCCCGGACTGCCAGAGAAAAATGGTTTGGGTAAAGGGAATGACGCCGGTAATGGACAGGATCGAGGGCGGCAGGCTGGCCGGGTTGGCCTGCAATTGCGCTGCCGACGAAGACAAGCCCAGGGCCCACACTGCGCCCAGGCCCAGGTAAGCAGCGGCCCCGGCGGCGCGATAGTCCATTTTCAAGTCGGTGCGCCGGGCAAGGGCGCGCACCAGCAAACCGCCAAACACCAACGACAGGCCCCAGTTGAGCAACGACGCGACCATGGAGATCAGCGCCACCCACGCCACAGCGGAGCGGCCGTTGGTCGGAATCCGTGCCAGGCGGTCAATCAATTTGACGGCCGGTGGCGAGCTGGCGACCACGTATCCGCCGATCACCACGAAGGCCATTTGCATGGTGAACGGGATCAGGCTCCAGAAGCCGTCGCCGAACGCCATGGCTGCCGCCGTGGGCGTGGCGCCGATGAATTGTGTCGCCACGGCGACCACCAGCACCGCCAGCGCGGCGAAGACCCAGGAGTCGGGGAACCAGCGCTCGGCGAAACTGGAACAGCGCAAGGCGAAGCGGGCGGAACGGCTGTCTTCGATGTCGGTGGTCACGGCAATTACCTCGTTTTTATGGTTATGGGTATTGATGGCAAAGGCTTCAAAGGTCAGGCGCAACAGTAGAACAATCCAGTGACCATGGGAGGCTTATCGGGTTCGAGGGCGTCCTGGAATATTTTCACCAGGGGCTCGTGGTGCTCTTTAGAAAAAAATCGCCGGGCCGATGGCTAGGGAACAGCATTTAATTCTCCTGCTGTCGGAGCTACCCATGTTCAACAACCGCCTGAAGCAGGAGCTGCTGGCTCTTCGCCAAGAACTGTCCAGCCTTGCGCAAGTCAAGGAAAGCCTGGATCGCGAAATGCTTGGCCTCACCCTGGATGCCGATGGACGGATTCAATCGGTCAATCAGAATTTCCTCGACGAGATGCGCTACAAGAGCCAGGACTTGATCGGCCGGCCTGTGGATGAACTGGTCCCTGCGTATTTGAAATCCAATGAGTTCCAGGTTCGTTTCAAGTCGGCGCTGACCCGTGGCGAGCACTTTTCCGGTGCCGTGCGCCTGCTGCGAGGCAATGGCCAGGAAGCCTGGCTGCGTTCGATCCTCCAGCCTGTACGGGGTGCAGACGGGCGGATCCGCTATTTTTCGATGTATTCCAATGACCTGACCCGCACCATCGAGGCCTCTCGCGAGCATGAAAACCTCATCGGTGCGTTGGTGCGTTCAACGGCGGTGATCGAATTCGATTTGGGTGGTCACGTGCTGACGGCCAATGATCGTTTCCTCAATGCCATGGGTTACAGCCTTGCGCAGATCAAGGGCAAGCATCACCGCACGTTTTGTGAACCCGAGGAATACAACAGTGCGGCCTACCAGCAGTTCTGGAAACGCCTGAACAGCGGTGAATTCGTGGCCGGCCGCTTCAAGCGTCTCGACAGCAACGGTCGTGAGGTCTGGCTGGAAGCCTCCTACAACCCGGTGGTCGATGCCAACGATCGACTGTACAAAGTGGTCAAGTTCGCCACCAACATCACCGACCAGGTCAACCAGGAAAAAGCCGTCGCTGATGCGGCCAGCATCGCCTACAGCACCTCGCTGCAGACCGACAACACCGCCCAGCGCGGCACGACGGTGGTGACCCAGGCCGTGGAGGTGATGCGCGACCTGGCCCGGCACATGCAAACCGCTGGTGAAGGCATCGAGGCGTTGAACGAGCAATCCCTGGTGATTGGTACCATCGTCAAGACCATCAGCGGCATCGCCGAACAAACCAACCTGCTGGCGCTCAACGCCGCGATCGAAGCGGCCCGGGCCGGCGAGCAAGGTCGCGGTTTTGCGGTGGTGGCCGATGAAGTGCGACAACTGGCATCGCGCACCAGCCAGGCGACCGATGAAATCGTTGGCGTGGTCCGCCAGAACCAGGACATGGCCCGCAATGCCGTGGCCCTGATGACCGACGGTCAGCACCAGGCCGAGCACGGCCTGGCCCTGGCCGCCGAGGCGGGCACGGTGATCGTCGAGATCCAGGACGGGGCGAAGAAGGTGGTCGATGCGGTGAGCCAGTTTGCCAACCAGCTATCGACCTGAGGAAAACTGCTGAGCGAGCCGCCGTCATCGCGAGCAGGCTCGCTCCCACAGTTCTCCCTGAATAGCCTTGATATTGTGTTCGCCGCCACCTCCTGTGGGAGCGAGCTTGCTCGCGATGGCGGCCACACATTCAACATCCTTGCACGCTGACTCAACCTGATCGGCGAGCGCTCAATCCCCCAGCGCGGCACCTTCGCGCCGCGGGTCCGCGCCGCCGGCCAGCGACGTTTTCCCTTGTGCATCACGCACCCGGACGATCGCCTGGGTGCCGCTGTTCATGTCGATCTCGCTTACCGCATGGCCTTTGTCTTTCAGCGCCTGGATCAGCGTCGGGCTGAACTGCCCCTTTTCCAGTTCGGTGGGGCCGTTGCGGCTGCCGAAGTTGGGGAAGTTGATGGCGGTTTGCGGGTCCAGGTTCCAGTCGAGCAGGCCAATCACTGACTTGGCGACGTATTCGATAATTTGCGAGCCGCCCGGTGAACCAACAGCGGCCAGCAGCTCACCACTTTGACGATCGAAGATCAGCGTCGGCGCCATGGACGAGCGCGGGCGTTTGCCGGGTTCGACGCGGTTGGCGACTTTTTGCCCGTTTTCTTCAGGGATGAACGAGAAGTCAGTCATCTGGTTGTTGAGCATGAAACCCTGGACCATCAAGTGCGAGCCAAACGCCGATTCCACCGTGGTGGTCATGGACACTGCACCGCCCTGGTCATCCACCGCCACCACTTGCGAGGTGGAAATGCGCAGTGGCGAACGGTCCGGCGCATAGGCCACTTGAATGCCCGGCGGTGTCCCGGGCTTGGCGACGCCCATGCTGCGTGCGCCGATCAGGCCTGCGCGGCTGGCCAGATAGCCCGGGTCGACCAGGCCTTTGACCGGCACGGGAACAAAATCCGAGTCGGCGACGTACTGGGCGCGGTCAGCGTAGGCCAGGCGTTCCGCTTCAGCGATCAAGTGCGCCGCCTCGGGCGCGGGCTCGAGGCCGGCGGGTTTTTCGGTCTTGAGTGGTTTCAACGGCGCGAGGGCATTGTGGCTGTCGCGTTGTTCCAGGGCCTGCAATGTCCCGAGGATCTGCGCCAAGGCGATCCCGCCAGAAGAAGGGGGGGCCATGCCGCACACTTGCCAGCGCTTGTAGTCGGAGCACAACGGCGCGCGCTCTCGGGCGGCGTAGCCCTGGAGGTCATTGAGCGAAAGGCTGCCGGGATTGGCGTGACCTCGCACCTTGGCGACCATCTCCTCGGCCACCGGCCCTTTGTACAACGCATCCGGGCCTTCTTTGGCGATGCGCTTGAGCACGCCGGCCAAGGCTGGATTCTTCAGTGTCGTACCGACGGCTTTCGGGCTGCCATCGGCGTTCAGGAAGTAGGCGGCCATATCCGGCGAGCCCGGCAGGGACGGATCGGTCGCGATCAACGAATGCAGCCTGGGCGAGATTGCAAAACCCTGCTCTGCCAGCGCGATGGCCGGCTCGAACAGTGTCGCCCATTTCAGGCGCCCGTGTTTGCGATGGGCCAGTTCCAGGGCGCGCAGCACCCCCGGCGTACCCACGGAGCGGCCGCCGATCTGAGCGGCGGTAAACGGCATGGGTTTGCCGTCGGCTTGCAGGAAAAGTCTTTCGGTGGCGCCAGCCGGTGCCGTTTCGCGACCGTCGTAGGTGCGCACGGCCTCGCCATCCCACAGCACAATGAACGCGCCGCCGCCGATGCCTGAAGATTGCGGCTCCACCAGCGTCAGTACCGCTTGCATCGCAATCGCCGCGTCGATGGCCGAGCCGCCACGTCGCAACATCTCCCGCCCGGCCTCGGCCGCCAACGGGTTGGCCGCGGCCGCCATGTGCTTGTCGGCGTAACGGGTCTGCACATCGGTGCGGTAGCCTGAGGTGATTTCCGGCGGAGCGGGCAATGCCGGTGTGGCGGAGGAGGAGGGCGGGGCCTTGCAGGCGCTAAGCGTTAGCGCGACAGCCAGCAACGAAACGGCTGAAAGACGATGAAGGTTTGGTTTCAGATCTATAAGCACGTGTCGCTCCATCCGTGGGCCAGGGGTATGGAGATCGACTGTAGCGATGCGAGGCGTGTGGCGCAAATCAACAAGGCCTCTCGCCACAGGGGGGCAACCAAATCCTGAGAGGACAGGCACTTTTCTCGAGGCATAAAAAAACGGCCTATCTTTCGATAGGCCGTTTTTAGTACTTGGTGGTACACAGCCATTTGAACCACAATCATAACTTTTTGTATTTAATATATTTTTTTAATTTCCGGTCAGTTAGGCATACACATAGGCATACATACCGCGAGGGGGTGAACGAATGTTCTTCCCTCATATCTGAGCTTGGCATGATGCCACTCGTCTTGACGCAACGAGATCGCGACCTCGGGCTGATCCATCAAAAACTGCCAATCTGGATTGGACGTTTAACCGTTTGCTGCCTTTACAAGTGAGCCCCTGTACATGGGAATGCGGAGCCTTCCCATGTACAGGGACTTGGCCTGAAGAGCGCAGACAAGTAGGGGCAAGTGCGGCATTCGCCACTCTGTTGCTATGCTGCATGGATTATGAGTTTTATCGTAATCCAATGAGCCGGCGACCTATTGGAGTGACATTGCGGCCAGCCGGAGTAATCTGAATTGGCCTCCTATACTATTGATGAGTCGCTAACAGTCTTTTTTATTTCTATTGGAATACCAATTCGAATACCTCACGAGATAGCCATGCTCTGGTCCGTCGCTTGTAATCAATTCACACCCTTGCTCTCATCTATGATCAGGGGGGATCTTCCTGCCACTGTCAGGACACGGGTTACGCTTGATAAAAAGCTGAAGGTGGTGACTAGCAGAAAACGGCCAAAACTAGTCATTTAGGTGGACACCATCGCCTCAAGCGACGGTGTCAGGAAGGTGTGTTGCTCGGACGGTTGCTAGAAGCAGCCAGCGGACGCAGATTATTCTGGAGCTCCTTTCCGACCCTCCAGCAAAACCATCCAAGGTTTCGGTTGATGATCGAGGGCAGGGCGTGCCCTCAGTAGGGGAACGGTGGAGATCACCCAATCCAACGCGCAGTAATGATTGCACCACCTTCCCACCATTGACATAGACCCGCCGCATGCCTTGCATGGCAAGCGGGTCGCCCCAAGCCTGCCGAATCCATGCACTGGATCATTTTCCACGATGGCTGCGAACGGGGATCACCGGAGGTGAGTTATTGCTTAGCAGTGTTTACGCTGCCGTCCCAGCTCAATAAGTGATGGGTGAAACCATAGCTCGCAGCCTGGTAATAGGTAATCGCACGTGTCACTAGCGGGTCGTCGAACTGAACCGTCACTTCATGGCTTTTGCCCAGAGCGTCATCGTGGCGTCGAAAAATCGCTCGTGGGCTGAGAATAGCCAGATCCCTACCATCGAATAGACCAAGATGCTGATAATTGCCTACCAATACGCGGGGTGGCAAGGTAGAAGGCAGAAGCAAGTTACGACCGAAGAATGTCGACTCGTAGTTAAGTTTCAACAGCCCGAGCAGGGTTGGAGCCAAGTCAATCTGACTGGCCAGTTGATTTTCTTCACGCGCCGGAATGAGCTTGGGCGCATAGATGAACAAAGGGATCTGGTAGTTGCGAATCGGAAGGTCTTCCTTGCCCGCGCTGCCAGCGGTGTGGTCAGCGACGAAGACGAAGATAGTGTCGTCGAACCAAGCTTTCTTTCGGGCTGCTTCAAGAAACCTGCCGATTGCATAGTCGGTATATTTCACAGCGCCGTCACGTCCGTCACCGGATGCAATGTCGATCCTGCCTTCAGGGTAAGTGTATGGACGATGGTTGGAGGTGGTCATCAGTTGCAGCAGGAAAGGTGTCTGTTTGGCAAAATTCTGGTCCGCCAGCTTCAGTGTTTGCTGGTAAAGATCTTCATCAGCCATACCCCAGGCATTTTTGAAATGGATCTCAGCTTCATCGACACTGCTTTGATCGACGACCCGATAACCATTTCCGCTGAAGAACGCATTCATGTTGTCAAAGTAGCCACGGCCACCATACACAAACACGCTGTCGTAACCGACGTGATTCAGCTGTTGGCCCAAGCTGGCGAAACCACTTTCACGGCCAACCCGTTTGACAATAGAGCGTCCCGGCGTCGGCGGGATAGACAATGTAATAGCTTCCAAGCCGCGATCCGTCCTGGTGCCAGTGGCATAGAAATTGTTGAAGTACAGGCTCTCTTTACGCAATTGGTCGAGATTAGGCGTCAGGTTGCCAGGGTTCCCATTGCTGCCCATGTACTTGGCGCTGAAGCTTTCGATAGTCACCAAAATAATATTATGTCGCTGGGGCTTATCGTTCTGGGGCACGATTCGACGGATATCGAGCGGATCCTTACCGATGAACCGCACGTCGCCTTCCGCCAACTCTTGGTGGATGTTCTTGCCAACTACGTCATTCGGCAACGTGCCGTAGAACGTATCGTAATCCAGCTCGTTATTGCGAAATGCGGCAAAGAACTGGTAGGGACCATTGCTGGCCAGCTCATGCTGATAGGTGTTGCCACCCTTACCACGTGGAGTGTCTTGGTCAACGACCAACAGAACGACAGCACTCAGAGCGAAAATCACTGCGATACTGAGCAGGCGTTGGCGCCAGGACGGCAACGGCGCACCAATCACCCGCTGCAGAGGTTTGTGCAGAGCAATACAAATGACAACCGCGAGCAGCGCCAGCCCGCTAAGCAATTTGCCGATTGGGTAGGACTCCAGAATGTTGTTCAACACTTCGTCGGAGTACACCAAATAATCCACGGCAATAAAATTGAAGCGTACGCCGAACTCGTCCCAAAATAGCCACTCAGCCACCGCAGTAAATAGCATGACGAAAACGCTGAGGGTCAGTAGCCCCTGTAAAAACCAGCAATGCCCACGTGCACGCCACAGCGACGGCGGGCACAGCAGCACATACAGGCCAATGGGTAGTGCGGCATATAGTAAAAAGCCTAGGTCGTATAAAATACCGATACCAAAGATCGACGCAAATGCAGTACCCGCCTCTGAAAGGTGAGTGGCGAATAACACAAGGCGGGTGAGGAAAAAAATCACTAGCCAAAGGCCGGAGATCATCAGTAGGAAACGCAGCGGGGCTGAAGCGGGCAAATGCATTAAAAACTCCTTGTTGTGCTCCCCTCCAGACTGGAATTGTTGTGCCGATGGATGGGCAGGTCATACGCATTAGGACATTCCTGTCTCCGAATGCGCTGAGTTACGACCCATTTGAGGGGGAATTGAACCTATCCGATGCATTAGCAAAATTTCGTGAAAGCGGATTGCTGGTCTCCGTTGCAATTGCGAGGAGTCTACATTCGGCCATTCGACTTGGCGTATCGCTGCAGCATCAGCACATTACAAGTCCAAGATGTCGCTCGACTGCGGCTAGAGAATTACCTGCCTCTTTGACAGCTAATCGGATCTGATCTCTCGAGCAACCAAACTTCTTAGCCCAGTACTTGAGCTCCATGCTATCCGTTGCATTGATTATTATTGCGTTGTTGCCGCTAATATTTTTTGGCTTCTTCATCAGGTTCTCCTTTGCGCGGGGAAGATCTGGATCCAGGTTAGTCGGTTCCAACAGATCTTGCCTAATTTCTCAGTTGCGTACACTGCCGGAAACTACTTAGGTAGCAATGTTCATCCGGCCGCGCTGGCGTAAAAAGCTGGAGCTGGTGCGTCGCTCAAAAATCACTGTTGAGGACGCTTGACATACAGCTATTGGCCGAGAGCTGCCTGTCCCGAGCGCCAGCCTTTGGCCGATTGCGGCCTTTGACAGTCATTGAGTAGAACGGCGCTTATGTTCAAAAGGCCCCTACACTTGAACCAGGTGTGGGGTCTTTTTTAAGGTTGCGGTAACCAAGCCCCTCTACACTGGCATTAAGTGTTGGGGCTTGGGTGAGGAGCGCGTCGTCCATGGCATCAGAGTGTTTCATTGTCGGCCGTCTATAGGGCTGATAAGGCCGCTCCAGGGCGGATGTTGGTAAAAAAGTCAAAAAAGGTGGTGATTGTCTTTATTCGGCGCAGGTGCTTTCAGCGCTTGCAGCCAAACCGTCACACACAGGCCACGCTGGGCTAGGGTATCGCTGAACGACAACTGCACCCGTGCGCCGCTGCGCTCGGCAATCGCCTTGACGATCGACAGGCCCAGCCCGGAGCCGGCCTCGTCTGTGCCCAGGCTGCGGTAGAACGGGTCGAACACCCGCGCCTGTTCCTCTGTGGCAATACCGGGGCCGGAATCCTTGATGTGCAGCAGTACGGCGCCTGGGATCTGGGTCACCGAGAGGTCTATGCGCCCGCCCTCCGGGGTATAGCGAATGGCATTGTCCACCAGGTTTTTCACCAGGGTGAGCAGGTCCATCGCGTTGAAGGTTACGTGCACGTCCTGAGCGCCGTCCACGCCGATATCGAGCTGCTTGCGTTCGGCCAGCGGCAGCAGGTCTTCAAGGACCTGGCGGTACACGGCATGCACCGACAGGCGGGTGTGCACCCGCTCCGAGGTTGACTGTGCTGCCGCGAGACTCAGCAGTTGGTCAATCAGCTGGCGCCCACGCGCGATGCCCCGGGACAGCGGCACAAAACGCTCGCGGCTCATGGGCGACATCTCGGTGGCGGCTAGCCGATCGGCCTGCAACGCCAAGGCCGTCATGGGCGAGCGCAGCTCATGGGCGGCATCGGCGACAAAGCGCCGCTGGCTGTCCATGGACTGCGCGACGCGCGCCAGCAGGCGATTGATCGCCACCACAAACGGGCGCACTTCGGTGGGCAGGTGCTGCTCCTCGATGGGGTGCAATTCTTGCTCGGCGCGTTGGTCGATCTCGGCCGCCAGCACCCCAATCGGGCGAAACAGCTTGCGCACCAGGTCGCCGACTACCAGCAACAGCACGGGGAACAGGATCAGGAACGGCAACAAACTGCGCCAGGCGGCTTCACGGGCATCCTTGTCGCGGGCGTCGGACTCCTGGGCCACAGCGATGTGCTCGCCACCGGCGGTGGTGTGCACCAGCACGCGAAAGGCTTCACCGGCCACCTCAACCGTGGACAAGCCATCGGCCAGGCCGGCGGGAAAGGGCAGGGGCAGGGCTTCATCGGTGGTGCCCGTGGCGTGCGGGCTGTCGCTCAGGCGTTGGATGATCACCCGGGTTTCTTCGTCGTCGCCGGCCAGGGCCGGGCCTTGCGGGTACTGCAGGGTCATGTGCTGGCGGTCGAACAACATCGCCACCTGGCGCAAGGTGGCGTCCTGTTGTTCGTGGGTTTCTTCAAACGCCGAGACAAACGCAAATACGCTGGCCGCCAACGCCACCAGCAGGATCGCCAGGCACAGGGTCACCGACAGCCGCAGTTGCACCGACTCACTCAAACGCTTTTTGAAACCATCCATCCCATGCCCCTGACATTCTTTATCACGTGGGTGCCCAACTTGCGCCGCAAGGCGTGAATCAGGAACTCGATGGCGTTGCTCTCCACTTCATTGCCCCAGCCATACAGGCGGTCTTCCAACTCACTGCGCGAAAGGATCGCTCCTGGGCGGATCAGCAACGCTTGCAGCAGGGCAAATTCGCGGCTGGACAACGCCACCTCGCGCTGTTCGTCGGTGCTCGCGTGTTTGCTCAGTAGGTCCAGGGTCACCACGCCATTGCCCAGTACCGACTGGGCGGCTCCACCCTTGCGGCGCAGCACGGCGCGAATGCGTGCCAGCAGTTCGGCGATGTCGAAGGGTTTGAGCAGGTAATCGTCGGCGCCGCCGTCCAGGCCGCGCAGGCGGTCATCGAGGTTGTCGCGGGCGGTGATGATCAGCAGGGGCACGAGGTTGTTGCGCGCGCGGATGCAGTCCAGCACGTCGAGGCCGTCCTTGCCGGGCAGGCCCAGGTCCAGCAGCACCAGGTCGTAGGGGTGGGTGTCGAGGGCGGCCAGGCCCGTAAGGCCGTTTTTGACCCAGTCGGCGGCATAACTCGCATCGCTGAGCGCGCGCTGGATGGCGTCGCCAATCATGGGGTCGTCTTCGACTAGTAGAATCCGCATCTTGCTCTCCAGCGCCAACGCAAACGTGGCGAGGAAGTCGCCGCGTGTGTAGTGAAGCATGTTGTCAGCCTTTCATCGAATCGAAGGCCTTGAGCAGGTCGTCCACCGCGGCCTGGCAGTCGGCCTGGTTCGGGCTGTTGTCACGCAATGCCGAGAGCGCCCGGTCGATTGCTTTATCCAGCACGTGCCAGTCGCTGGCGGCACGCGGTTTGATCCCTGCTTCGGCGCTGTCCCAGCTGCTTTCCAGGTCCTTGATGCGGGCTTTGGCGCCGGCTAGGTCGTGCTTGGAGACTAGGGCCGACACGTCCACGGCAATGTTGCGGAACTCCGACAGGTCCCCTAGTTTCGAGGCCTGGCGCTGGCTGCTGCTTGAGCCGGCACTGGCTGCGTCCTTGGGTTTATCGGTAGGTTTCGAGCAGCCAGTGGCGATGCTCAGCAGGCCGATGGCGGAAATAATCGCGACGTGACGGATCATGTTTCTGAGGTTAAGCATGGTGATGTCCTTGGATTCAATGAGTAAGGGGTTTGCGGTTGCCGAGGCTGAATTGCGCCACGGCCACCAGCAGAACGATGACGAACAGGAACAGCGCGCTGGTCCAGCTGGCCCCCATGCCCAGGCCGCCATAAGTCTTGGCCTGGGTGAGCAGGTCGCCCAGCGAAGCACCGAATGGGCGGGTGAGGATGTAGGCGACCCAGAAGGTCAGCACGCTGTTGACGCCCAGGCGCCAGGCCAGCAGGGCAACGCCGATCAGGCCGGCAAAAATCACCGCGCCGAGGGTGAAACCCAGGCCCAGTGCCTCGGTGGCCAGGTCGCCCGCGGCAGTGCCCAGGGCGAAGGTGCAGAGCACCGTGGTCCAGTAGAACCATTCGCGCCGTGGGGTGACGATGTCGCGGATCGACAGGCTACGCTCGGTGCGGTACCAGAGCATAAAGTTGAGCGCGAGCAGCACCGAGAAAATCACCGTGCTGGCATACAGGCTGACGTCGAGTTTATCGGTGAGGATATCGGTGATCTGCGTGCCGACGATGCTCACCAGCACCACGGTCAGCCAGTAGATCCACGGCGTGTAGGCCTTGGTGCGCAGCTGGCCGAACAGCGCGAGCCCCAGCAACGCGGCCATGCCGAGGCTGGTGGGGCCGGCGCCGAAACCGGCATCCACGGCGAGGTAATCCGCGCCGGTTTCGCCCACGGTGGTGGACAGTACCTTGATCACCCAGAATGACAGCGTCACCTGGGGTACTTTGTTCAGCCAACGGGCTGCTGGGGCATTCATCGGGGTTACCTCTCCGTGACCGCGCGGTGGTTGGCGCAAGGGAGAAGGTACCGCACGAGACTTAGCTGAGACTGAGGACCGGGTTTTTTATCCAAACAGCACGTGGGCGGTGCCCGTGGTAGACAGGTGCACCGCGCTGCCGGCCGGTGGCGCCAGCAGGCCGGCGCTGCGCACCAGGATCGTATGGCTCGGGTCAGCGTGCAACGCCACGGTCAGCGTGCAGGTGTTGCCGCCGAACTCGCGCTCGGTCACCACGCCAGGACAACCGGAGGCACTGAGTTGTACCTGCTCAGGGCGCAGCATGATCCGCGCCGTGCCGTGGCTCAGCGGGCTGTTGGTCTGGATCCGCCCCAGGTCGCAGTCGGCCCAGCCGGCCTGGATACGCGCGGGCAGCACCACCGCATCCCCGAGAAACAGCGCGGTCTGCTCATCGGCCGGGTACTGGTACATCTCCATCGGGTGGCCCGACTGCACCAGGCGGCCCTGGCGCATCACCGTCAATTGGTCGGCAAATGATAGTGCTTCCGCCTGATCATGGGTCACCAGAATGGTGGTGATGCCGGCATCGCTCAGCAGCCGCGCGACCATCTTGCGCATGGCCGAGCGCAAGCCGGTGTCCAGCGCCGAAAAGGGCTCGTCCAGCAGCATCAGGCGTGGCTGTTGCGCCAGAGCGCGGGCCAGCGCCACCCGTTGCTGTTGCCCACCGGACAGTTCATGGGGCCAGCGCCGCGCCATATTGGCGTCGAGGGCCACGCTGTCCATCAGCTCGGCGATGCGGCTATGGTGCGCCTCGCCCTTGGTCGCCAGGCCGAAGCCGATGTTGTCGGCCACAGTCATGTGCGGAAACAGTGCGCCATCCTGCGGCACATAGCCGATCTGGCGCTGATGGGCCGGCACGGCGTGGGTGGCGTCCACTAGGACCTGGCCGTTGAGTGTGAGGCTGCCGCTGTCGGGGAATTCAAACCCGGCGATCATGCGCAACAAGGTGGTCTTGCCGGAGCCGGAGGGCCCGACGATTACCGTGCGCCCGCCGGTGGGCACCGACAGGCTAACGTCGGCCAAGGCGCGCTGGCTGCCGAAGGATTTGCAGAGGGCGTGGAGTTCAAGGGCGTTCATCGGCCTGCCGTGCGTTTGGATTGGTGGTAGAGGAGGCCGGTCAACGGCAGTGACAACAGGATCATTGTCAGCGCGTAAGGCGCGGCGGCGGCGTAGTCGATCTCGCTGGTCATCGCCCAGAAGCCGGTGGCCAGGGTGCGCGTGCCATTGGGCGCGAGCAGCAAGGTGGCAGTCAGCTCGTTGGCGATGGCCAGGAACACCAGCGCTGCCCCGGCAGCCGCGGCGGGCGCGGCCAGGCGCAGGGTGATCAGCCACAGGGCGCGGCCCGGCGAGCGGCCGAGGCTGCGGGCCATGTTTTCCAGCTCCACCGGCGCCTGGGCGATGCCTGCGCGCAGGCTCACCAGGGCCCGTGGCAGGAACATCAACAGGTAGGCGAGCAGCACGGTAATAGTGGTTTGGTAGATCGGCCGGGCGAAGTGTATGGTCACCGTGACCAAGGCCAGCGCCACCACGATGCCCGGCAACGAACTGGTGATGTAGTTGCAACCCTCCAGAATGCGCTGCAAGCGCCCCGGCGCACGGATCGACAGCCACGCAATCGGCACCGCCGCGCAGGTGGTCAGCACCGCGCCGGCCACTCCCAGCAATACGGTTTGCTCCAGCGCCGGCAGTAATTCGTTGAAGCGCCAGACCTCGCGGCCGCCGGCGATCAACCATTGGCCAAGGGTCACCAGCGGAACGCCCAGGGCCAGCGCGCAGGTGAGGCTTTGCAGGCCCAGGGCGAGCAGGGTGGTGCGCGGGCTCAGGCGCACGATTCGCTGCTCGCGGGCGCTGCCGGAGCCGACCCGCGCATAGCGGGCGTGGCCGCGTGCGGCGGACTCGGCAGTGAGCATCGCCAGGCAACACAGGGCCAGCACCGCCGCGAGCATATCTGCCGCCGGGCCATTGAAGGTGGATTTAAACTGATCGAAGATCGCGGTGGTGAAGGTGTCAAAACGGATCATCGCGTACAGGCCGTACTCGGCCAGCAGATGCAGACCCACAAGCAGCGCACCGCCGCAGATCGCCAGGCGCAACTGCGGCAACACCGCGCGCCAGAACACCGCCCACGGCTTGAGGCCCAGGGACTCGGCTACATCTTCAATCGCAGGGTCCAGCCGGCGCAGGGTCGCCGCCACCGGCAAGTACATAAACGGGAAATAGGCAATCACCGACACCAGCACGCCGGCCGGCAAGCCGTGTATCGAAGGCACCAGGCTCACCCACGCGTAACTGTGCACAAACGCCGGCACCGCCAGCGGCGCGACTGCCAATAGCGACCACAGCCGCCGCCCCGGCAGGTCGGTGCGCTCGGTCAGCCACGCCAGCGCAATACCCAGCAGCATGCACAGGGGCAGGGTGATCACCACCAGCAGCACGGTGTTGACCAACAGCTCACCCACACGCGGGCGCCACACCAGCGCTTCGATCTGTGCCCAGCCGATTTGCCAGGACACGCCGATCACAAACGCAATCGGCAGCAGTGCCAACAGCGACACCAGCACCGACAAACTCGTGCCCCACCTGCCCCCACGGCCTTTGAACAGGCCCTGAACGCGGCGTTGCGCGGGCGCCGTCAGCGCCTGGGCCGCAGCCTCAGGCAACATTCAGAGCAGCCCGGCCTGGGTCATCAACTCCACCGCTTTTTTGCTGTTGAGCTTGGAGGCATTGACTTTCGGCGCGTCCAGCTGTGCCAGCGGGGTCAGCCTGGGGTTGGATTGCGCGCCCTGCCCCACGGCGTATTCGAACGAATTGCCGTCCTTGAGGATGGCCTGGCCGTCTTTGCCGGTGATCCATTTCAAAAACGCCTGGGCTTCTTCTTTATGTTTGCTGGAAGCCAGTACCCCAGCACCGGAGATGCTCACAAACGCGCCAGGGTCCTGGTGCTTGAAATAGTGCAGTTGGGTGTTCTTGCTGTTTTCGCCGGTCTTGGACTGGTCGACAAAGCTGTAGTAGTGGTAGATCACGCCGCTGTCGACCTGGCCGGCGTTGACGGCCTTAAGCACGGCGCTGTTGCCACGGTAGATGGTCGCATTGGCTTTCATCGCCTTGAGCCAGTCGAGGGTGGCGGCTTCGCCCTTGAGTTCCAGCACGGCGGCGACGATGGCCTGGAAGTCGGCACCGGCCGGCGAGGCGGCCCAGAGGCCTTTCCAGTTGGCCGAGGCCAGGTCCATCAAGGATTTGGGCAAGTCGGCTTCTTTGACCTTGCTGGGGTTGTACACAAACACCGTGGAGCGCGCGGCAATGCCCAGCCACTTGCCATGGGCCGGGCGGTACGCGGCGTCTACCTGTTGCAGGGTGGTCGGCGCGACCGGCGCGAACAGCCCGGCATTGTCTACCAGCACGATGGCCGGGGAGTTTTCGGTGAGGAACACATCGGCCGGGGAGGCGGCGCCTTCCTGCACGATCTGGTTGCCCATCTCGGTGTCATCGCCGTTACGGATGGTGACCGGAATCCCGGTTTCCTGGGTGAAGCCTTCAACCCAGGCCTTGGTCAGGCTTTCGTGCTGGGCGTTGTACACCACAATGCCGGCCGTTTCGGCGGCATACACCTGCCCGGCGCCGACCAATGCAGTGGCGATAAGGACTTTAGTGAGGAAAGGCGGTAGACGGGAAGCCATACGTTGAATGCTCCGGTTTTTTATGGGTACACGGGAAGCCTGTGGGTGGTCGATTGAGACTCGGCCAATAGGAATCATTTGCATGTTTAGGCGCGGCGAATGTAGGGCCGTGAATGAGAAAAAAACGTCAAATAAACGGTTAATAAGTGTGATTGGGCTTATCAGGCGACGCAGTTATAACTATGGGAGGGGGCTGTTCTGTCGGCGCTTATTCTCTTGGCTGTAGGTAACTTCCCAAATGTAATTCAGCCCCCTCCGAGCTAGTATCCGAGGCGTATTCGCTTGCATATATTCCGAAGCCATCTTCATTGCATTCAGGGACGCAGGGCTATATCAACGACCGCGCCACCGACTACCACAGCTTGAAATCCCGCTTGATGGGCCTTGGCATCAACCCGCAACGTTCTGATCATTTTGATGTGTTGAACCGCGACCTCCGCCATAGGCTGGTGAGCCCGGCAGTTGGTGATTGCGCCCGATGCCTACAGCCTGAGCGGTTCGCTGGAATAAGCCTGGTTGGTGCGCCCTGCCGAAGCGATTCGCCGGGAACTGGATAACGCCGCTGGCACCAGGTGGTCAATGACTATGACCTGCTGCAAAGCCTGCTGGGGTACACCTCGCTGGGCATCGGTTGCGCGATATCGGCGTGGCGCGGCACCCGGATGAGGTGGCGCATACGCTGTAACAGGTCGAGCACTTGCATCAGCGGTTAAGGGTGGGGGCCTGGACCGTGAGGCGTTTTTTCGCCAGCGCAAGGTGCTGTTTGACCGGATGAATACCCAACTGCAAGGCGCGGCGCACCTGGGCACGGGGCTGTGCAGTAACATGGCGTAGAAGAAAGTGCTGGGGATTTCCACCAAGAGCTATTTGCACAAGGGCGAGATTGCTGGGTATACCCAGCGCATGCGCGAGATTGCGCAGACCTCGAATTGGCTGGGGGAGGGGCACGTATGTGGGGTTGGCGCTGGATGTGGGCGTGACGGGGTTGGAGATCAAGGAAACGTGTGTGGACGGGAGGGAGGGAGGTGTGTATCTCGGAGGATTCCGCGATGTTTGATCTTCGCTTCTAATCGGCCTCCCCAAACCCAACAGCATCGATACTTCATCGCTTACTCCTGAAGGTGCAGCGATTAAACTGCGGCAGGCTGCCACTCTCCGGCTTAACGGAGCCCAGAGTATTTTGCTTCATTTTCCGCATGACGTTGAGCTGGCAGTAGAGCTGTTGGATGCTGAAGGGGCTCCCGCGATCCAAACACCGTGGTGTGATGAGTTCGCTCCGGTAATAAAGGAGGCTGTTCGTTGCGCAGAGACTTGGCTTGAAGGCTCATCATTACCGTTATGGTGGGCGCTGTCTCAGAATCGAAATCGTCATCGTTCAGGTGATTCACAAGAGGCATTTGAAGCCGGTTTTTGCTGCGGTTGCAGCAGACGCTGATCATGCGGCGTGAGGCCGTCACTTCCCAATCAACCCGTTTTTTAATGCCTGAGTCTGTAATTGACGTTTGAGATTTTCTTTTCCCGCCAAACCCTCCGATCAAGCGATCTTTGATCGCGCCGATCGGCGGGTTCACTCGCTTTTTCTTGCAGCCACCGCGTTCCCCCTTTCATTTCAAATTTGATCAGCGCCAGCCTTCTTTTACCCGTCAGTAATTGCTCGTGATCTGTATCGGGCGCAGCGCCGTTTCAGTGTCAAAGCGGATCTTTTCGTGGAGGCATGAATGTAGGTGTGGCGACAGCGGCGACGCCGGCGACAACACACGTAGAACGTGACCTGAAACGTGGCGACAGAAGTGGCGACAGTCGCCACTTTCTGAGCGCATTAGCCGTGCCGCTTGACCGCCTTTTCGTGTGGGTATAAAAATTGGCGCACGGATCGCTGTCGTTGACAGCACCAGCCCAGGTAGCCAGAACCTTGAAGGCTACGCCACTCGCGTGGTGGTTCTTCCCCAAGTGCGATTAGCGTCCGGCGGCTCGTACGGTCACTCCCAAGAGTGATGGATGCCTACTCAACTTATCTACCCACTGCGGCAGACGATGGACCTACCTCGCTGCGCTGCAGCAACCTCACCTCTCGGCTCAATTCGCTGCGCCAATCCGCGCCCGTCTCTTTCTCCTGGAAAGAGACGGGCGCTCGTAGCACTGCTGCAAGCCACGTCGTACAAGGCATTGCCGCAACTCTCCTCGTGACAATCGGTCTGACAAATCCGATTCGTCGCCATCTGCGACGACACAGGCACCGGTGCCGCAGCCCATGGAAAGGCTGCACCTGACTGACAGTCAGGCATGCCCCAGACGTCGATGTTGTTGCCTTCTCCCACTCAGGATCTCCAGGTGCCGAACTCGTCAGTCGGCACAGCCTCCGCCCGCCCGCATTTTCGGATGCGTTTAAGGAGGCCAGATTCATGGGGTCATGCCCTTGCTCCCGGTCGTAAGGAGCCGTTCGTTCCGCGTCAGTGAACACCTCACAGGCCGCAGGGGCCTTGATCCCTGATAACACTCAACAGCCGTGGCGGGACTACGTGAGGACAATCAGTAATGAACGAGGAGAGGGCCCATGCAGCAGTTAGATCCGAAGCTTGAACTACCAAGATCCCCTCGACCGTTAATCGAGTCGCGCACGGTGGCCGAGCCTTATCCAGTGCAGGCGTTGGGTGGAATTCTTGGGCCCGCGGTTGAGCGCATGGCCGAGGTCATCGGCGTGCCCCAGGCACTGGCCGCGCAATCGGTGTTGGCCGCCTCGGCCCTGGCCACTCAAGGTCATGCGGGCTTACAACTCGACGGGAGACATTATCCCCTCTCGTTGTACCTGATCACGGTGGCTGCGTCCGGTGATCGCAAGACCGCGGCAGACCGATCCGCACTGCTGCCAGCGCGCCAATGGGAGCGTGAACAGTGGCAACACTATCGTGAGCAGCTCTTTCGGTACCGTGCCGCACAGCGACAAGCGCAGCGTATCAATCCTGCCGATCCCGCCCCCACAAACAGCGTACCGTTCGAAGCGGAGCCTTCGGCCCCTCGGCTGATCACCACAGACCCGACGATCGAGGCCCTGATCAAGGGGCTCTGCCATGACTTGCCGAGCATGGGGCTGTTCTGTGACGAGGGGGGGGCAATTCCTCGGCAGCAGCACCATGAGTCGAGATAACCGTTTGAAAGCGGTTACGACCTTGTCGTCGCTCTGGGACGGCAGTCCGATAGATCGCGCGCGGTCTATGGCTGGTGAAAGCTTGCGAGCTTACGATCGACGCTTAAGCCTGCACCTGATGCTGCAACCGTATTTGGCCATGCAGTTACTCAGTGACCCGTTGCTGCAGGGGCAAGGCATTCTAGGTCGCTGCCTCATTACCTGGCCCACCAGCCTGGCCGGACAACGCAGTTACCAGTCTGTCGACTTGTCCAAAGACCCCGCCCTAAAGCGATATCACCACCGTCTTTCGGCCCTGTTTCATCAGCCTTGGTCACTTTCCGCTGACGGTGCCTTGCGGCTATCACCGCTGACACTGAGTCCGTTAGCCCGCCGTCGCTGGATTGATTTGCATGATGCCATCGAAGCTCAGCTGGGGGAGTTTGGGGAACTGGCCAGCGTGCGGCCTAGCGGATCGAAGGCCGCCGATAACCTGCTCCGAATCGCTGCCATCCTGGCAGTTGTGGAGGAGGGCAGCACGGTGGGGGCCGACCATATCCAGCGGGCCTCCGCTTTAGTCGGCTACTACCTCACCGAGATCCAGCGTCTGACCGAACAGGAACCGGTATGCCGGGTAAAGGAGGAGGCGGACCGTCTGCTGCGTTGGCTGCAGGCCAAGGATTGGAAGTGCTTCAGTATTCGAGACCTGAACCGCAACGGTCCCCGTTTTGCCCGTAAGAGCAGTCGTCATGCCGCCAAGCTGCTGGTCGAGTTGCTTGAGCATCAGTGGCTGATCACCGACGGTCACACCTTCGAGGTGCGCCATGTTCAATCTTGATGAAGCGCTGCGCAACCATCTGGCTCAGCGCCAAAAAGAACCGAAAGTGCGGCTTGTCGCCGCGAGTGTCGCCACTTTGTCGCCACGCTCAAAACCAGACAAGGCAAGGGTTGTCGCCGCTGTCGCCGGTGTCGCCACTACCCACAAAACTATTGCCTCGACGACAGCCATCATCCAATGGTTGGAAGAGCAGGGCGCGCATCTCTACGTCGCCAACAACACGCTTTGTTTCCGTCCGACTGATTGGGCCCAGTTCGCTATTGTGAGTGCACACTGGCAAGCGCTTCTACATGAGCTTGCTGCAGTCGATCAGGAACAGAAAAATGGCTCGCGTCGGTAAGCGAGCGGGGCGCAATTTCGGCTTCGGTCGCCAGCTCAGCTATGCCGGACCGCAAGCCCTGAAAGATCTGTTTGGCGACGGTCATTTTGCTACCGTCAAAGCCCATAGTGATCGTTGGCAGGCCTTCGTGAATTGGTGTCGATCCGAGGAAGGGCCGAGGCTCAATGACGCGCGGCAGATCGACCGCGAGATGCTTATGCGGTACGCCGCCTATATGCGGCAGCAGGTTGACCAGGACAACATCAGCATTGGCACCGCGCAGAACCGACTGTCCAGCGTGAACCGAACTATGGCTGCGCTGCGCGGTGATCAGTACGTCAAAATCCCCAGTCCGAGCAAGGCGCTGGGTTTGCAGCGCTCAAGCGTACGCGGGGAGGCACCGCAAGGCCAAGATCGTGCTCAGATCGAATTGATCGCACGCGCGCTGTCAGAGCGAAGTCAGCAACGAGTGGCCGCAATTGTGCATCTGGCCCGGAAGACTGGTATGCGTCTGCGTGAAGCGATCTTGGCGGATCTGCCCCGACTGCAACGTGAGGCCAGGCAACTGGGCAAGATCAACATCCAAGACGGCACCAAAGGCGGTCGATCAGGCGCGTCAGCACCGCGTTGGATTACGGTCACTGATCAAATCCGTGGCGCCTTGGATCGGGCCTGGGAGGCTTCACCCAGTGGCAGTCGGAACCTGTTGGCCCCCAACGAGAGCTACAAAGAGTTTATGCAATCAGTTGTGCGACCGGCACGGGACCTCCTGCATGAACATGGATTGAAAGGCTTTCATGAGCTGCGGGCGGCTTACACCTGTGAGCGCTATGAGCAGATGACCGGCTTTCCTGCACCTGTAAATGGCGCTCGTGTTTATCGCGAAGATCGAGAGCTTGATCTGCGTGCACGACAGCAGATCAGCCACGAGTTGGGGCATAACCGCATCGATGTGGTGAGTGCCTACATCGGAGGTCGGCGATGACGGCCGAGTTCGACATAGCGTTGTTTCTGCGCCCCGTGCTCAAAGGTGCACATGCCACGCAGCAGCGGCACATCAGGCAAGCAGAAAGGATGCACGAGGTGATTCGTGAACGCTGGGGTTGCGCGACTCCCTGGTCCTGGAGAGAAAAGCACGTGAGATGGTTTCTGGAGCACTACCTGCGATGCTCAGCGCCGTCTACCGTTTATTATTACGAGTTAACAGCAGCGTTAATTCGTAGGCGGCGTGAAAGTGTTAAAGCTGACAGTCAGCTCCATTTGGATAAGTGCTCACCAAGCTGTGGCATTCCGCAGCCTAAATGGTCGACTTCAAGCTAGGCCTATCAGGACGCTCTTTACTGGGCAAGAAGCTAAGAGGCCGTTGTTTTATACGGCTCTGATATTTCCTGCTTCAAGCCCGTCAAGATGATCGGCGTACCACTGCATCATTGTCGTACGTTGCTCCAGATACTGAGCCTTGTTATAGATCCCGCGTACACCTGACGCCTTGTGACTGAGCTGGGCTTCAATGTGGTCCGCTGGAAAACCGTGCTCGTTGAGTACCGTGCTAGCAATGTGACGGAAGCCATGTCCGGTCTGTCGTCCTTCGTAACCAAGGCGCCTTAGCGCCATTAAAAAGACGGTATCGCTGCGAGGCTTGGTTCGATCGCTTCGACCAGGGAACAACAGTGGGTACGCTCCCGTGATTTTTCGTAGTTCAGTAAGAGCGCTTAGCGCCTGCTTGCAGAGTGGTACAAGGTGTTCACGCCCTTTTTTACGGCCTTTGCGTTCAACGGGGACGGTCCAAAGCCTTTTGTCAAAGTCGAACTCAGCCCAGTATGCCTCTCGAAGCTCGCTGGGGCGGACAGCCATGAGAGTAAGCAGTTGGAGGCCTAGCTGGACATCCCTGGCGTGTGGGTATGATCGTATTGCTCTGAGCAGTGCGGGAAGTTCTTCTAGGGAGACATGGGCGTAGTTCTCGGCCTTTCCCGATGAGAGAAATTTATGAACCCCCTCTAAGGGGTTGTTCATCGCCCTGCCGGTTACGCGAGCCAGGTCGTAAATGTCTTTGCAGTATGCCCTCACGCGACTCATCTGCTCGAGGATTCCCTGACGTTCGAGCCCTCTCAAAAGCTCCATCCACTCCATCGACATGATGGAGACATAAGGACGTTTTCCGACAAGAGGGAACACGTGACGCTCCAAGGCTCCAAGGACCCTTTTTGCTGTGCCGACATCCCAGCCAGCCAAGCGAGACGTATGCCATTCACGAGCCAACGCTTCAAAGGTTTCGTTTGTTGCTGCTACCTCCGCAGCTTTTCTAGCTTTCTTGGCGGCTATCGGATTTTTGCCTTCTGCTGCATCCGATCTCAATTCGGCAGCTTTTTGCCGAGCAAAGGCGCCGCTGACTTCTGGGTACCCGCCAAGCCCGAGCCACGACCATTTGCCGTCGGGCTTTTTATAGCGCAACTCCCATGATTTCTGCCCGTTAGGCTTTACTCTGAAATAAAGCCCCGAGCTGTCTAGCACGCGGTAGGCCCCCGCTTCGGGAGCGAGATTGACTAGTGCGGTATCGGAGAGAGGACGGCGTTTGATATCGCTGCGTTTCATCCGTGTATGCCTCCAGTTCAATTTTTATTGAAGCATACATGGGGGCATACAGGATGTGAAGGATGTGGGTGGATCAGTTTGGATGTCCAGACACAAGAAAGCCCGCACGAGGCGGGCTTCTTGAGGTGATTCATAGACTGCTATAGACATCTATGGATCGGTACTTGGTGGCTACACAGGGACTTGAACCCCGGACCCCAGCATTATGAATGCTATGCTCTAACCAACTGAGCTATGTAGCCAAGTGGCGCGCATTATTCGCCGGTAACGAAGATGTGTCAAGCGTAAATCTGAAATATTTCTCTGCGCTTTCAACCGCTTAACAATCCTCGCTGCAAATCGCTATCAACCGAGCTGAAATCTCCCTGTGTTGGCACTCAGGGCCCGGCTTCCCTGGCTCAGGGTATCCGCCGCCAGGTTCACGGCCCTTGCGCCTTCAAGCAAACGCATCGCTGCCTGGTCGACCTGCTGGATATTGCCGCTGACCTCGTCGGCGGTGCTGGCTTGCTCATCCACGGCGGTGGCGATTTGCGCCAGGGTGTCGGTGACGCTTTGCACCGCGCTGGCTATTTCTCCCAGCCGTTCGCCAAGGCCGGTGACTGCTTGGGCGTCGGTCTGGGCCTGGCCGCAGGCGGCTTCCATCAGGCTGACGGCTTCGTTGACCGTGGCGCGCAGGCTGTCGACGGTGGCGGCAATCTGTTGCGTGGAGGATTGGGTGCGTTGCGACAGGCTGCGCACCTCGTCGGCCACCACCGCGAAACCACGGCCCTGTTCCCCGGCGCGAGCGGCTTCGATGGCGGCATTGAGGGCCAAAAGATTGGTCTGCTCGGCCACGCCACGAATGGTATCGACCACCAGTTGGATCTGTTGCCCCTGTTCGCTGACCCGCCCCAATGCGGCGGCGGTTTCGTTGAGGCGCTGGTTGAGCTGCTGGATGCTGGCCGTGGTGCGTTGGCTGTCGCGGCTGCTGTCGGTGGCGATGCGGCGGGTCTGCTGGGCGCTATCGGAGGCCTGTTCACAACTCTTCGCCACGCCCTGGGAGGTGGCGGCCAGTTGTGTTGCGGCGGCAGCGATCTGGCTGATCTGCATCTGCTGGGCTTCGACTTCGCCCAGGGCGCCGCTGGAGTGGGTATTGAGGGTGCGTACGGCGTTGCTCAACTGCAACGTTTCGTGGTCCACCCCCAGCAGGCTGTTGCGCAGCTGCACCACGGCGACGTTGAGGGCGGTGCTGATGGCCGCCAGTTCATCGCGTCCTTGCACTGGCACTTGCAAGCTGAGATTTCCGTCGCGCAGGGCTTCGGCCAGCAGGGTGATGCCGCTGGCGCTGCGCCGGATCGACGCTTGCAGGCAAACAAAAAGATACAGCGCCGCCAGCAGCAGGCAGCCCAGTACCGTTGCTACCAGGGTGAACTGGCGAATCGCCGAACCGTGGTAGTGGTCCAGCCGCGTATCCAGTGCCACCAGTGACTGTTGCCGCAGGGTCGCCAGGTCGACGAGGAGGGCGTCCATGTGTTTCTCGAAGTCTTCGGGCTTGAGATTGATGGAACCGCCGAACACGCCGTCATCCAACACTTTCAGGCCGGCATCCAAGTGCTTGAGGCTGCCCTGGTATTGTCCGGCCCAGGTTTGCAGATCGCTGGGCAGGCGGGTTTCCAGCAGCGCTCCGGTCTTGACCAACTGGTCCCGGGCGTCGCCGATACGGCTGCGCAGGTCCCGCAGTTGCAGGCGACTCTGCAACGTGAACTGGCCTGATACCACGGAAGCTTGTCCAACGCTGGCCAGGCGACCGACCCGTTCGATCAGGTCCGGCGTCTGCTGAGTGGAAATCTGCGTCAGCAAATACGTTTCCAGCCAGGAGGCGAGGGTCAGGCGGTTGTCCATGACCATCTGCTCGCGCAAGGCTTGCAGGGCGCTGAGGGCAGCGGTGAAGCGGTCGTAGCCATCCGGCCACCAGCCCACGCTGCCCAGGCTCTTCGAATCCAGGCCGTTGAGGCTGGTTTGCAGGGCTTGATAGCGGGCGAGGGTATCGGCCTCGGCCCCTTCGGTTTGCAGGGCGTTGCCCAGGTCACTGGCGGCCTGGGTAAGGGCCGGTTGCACTGCGTCATACGCCGCCATGGCGGCCAGCGTCGCGGGTGTCGGCTGCCGATTGGTTTCGGTGGCGCGCCAGCGGGCGGCGCGGTTGCGCTGGGCGGTGAGCAGGTTGTCCAGGTTATCCAGGGCCAGCAATTGGCGCACCCCGGCGCGTTCCCCGGAAATCAGGCTGAGTTTGTCGCGATAGTCCTGGCCGATGAGCCACAGGCTGCCCATGAGCGGCAGGATAAAAAGCAGGAACAGCAATTGGAATTTGCGGGCGAAGCCGAAATGCCCCAACAACCTGATTCCCGGTGATAGAAAAGCCTGCATGCCCATACTCCCCTGAACACCCTTGCACTATTTTTGTGCGTTTTCTACACAAGTGCTGAAACAGGTGCCCTTTTAAAAGGCCTCGAAAGTTTGTCCAAATCGGCTCGGTAGGCCAGCTCTGTAGCGAAACTTCCCATTCTCGGTCCCCTTTGTAAGGAGCCGCGTTGTAGGCCATTAACAAGGCAAGATTCAGACCATGGCGTAGGGCTATCACCTTGGATTTCGGCAATTTTTCGAGGTCGATAGCTAGCTAAGGGGATAGCCTTGCTGCACCGAAAAATGGCACATTGACGCACCTGCCCGTGTGCACCCTCTGTCGTATGGAAACTCCCATGGCTATCAGCAATACCCAGGCCGAGACCCCAGCCGTTGCCGCCACTGCGCAAAGCAGCCCGTTGGTCATGCGGATCATCGGTGCCGTGGCGCTGGCGCACCTGATCAATGACTTGATCCAGGCCGTGCTGCCCTCGATTTATCCAATGCTCAAGGATAGCTATGGCCTGACGTTCACGCAGGTTGGCTTGATCACGCTGACGTTCCAGTTGACCGCCTCTTTGTTGCAGCCTTGGGTCGGCTATCACACTGACCGGCACCCCAAGCCCTGGCTGCTGCCGGCTGGGACGGTGTGCACGCTGATCGGCATCGTGATGATGTCCATGGTCGGCAGTTTTGCCTTGATCCTGTTGGCGGCGGCGTTGATCGGGATTGGCTCGTCGACCTTTCATCCGGAAGCGTCGCGGGTGGCGCGATTGGCCTCGGGCGGCCGCTACGGGCTGGCGCAATCGACCTTCCAGGTGGGCGGTAACGCCGGCTCAGCCTTTGGCCCGCTGCTGGCGGCGGCGATCATCATTCCCTATGGGCAAGGCAATGTGGCCTGGTTCGGGTTGTTCGCCCTGTTTGCGCTGTTCGTGCTGTACCGCATCAGCCGTTGGTACGCCAACCACCTGAACCTGTTCAAACTCAAGCAAGGCCAGGCGGCCACGCATGGCCTATCCAAGGGACGGGTCTTGAGTGCGCTGGTGGTGCTGGGGCTGCTGGTGTTTTCCAAGTATTTCTACATGGCCAGTTTCACCAGCTACTTCACGTTCTATCTGATCGAGAAGTTCGACCTGTCGGTGGCCTCTTCGCAGTTGCACCTGTTCCTGTTTCTCGGGGCGGTGGCGGCGGGGACCTTCTTCGGCGGACCGATTGGCGACAGGATCGGGCGCAAGGCGGTGATCTGGTTCTCGATCCTCGGCGTGGCACCGTTCACCCTGATCCTGCCTCATGTCGACCTGTTGTGGACCAGCATCCTCAGCGTGGTCATCGGCTTCATCCTGGCCTCGGCGTTCTCGGCCATCGTGGTGTATGCCCAGGAACTGGTACCGGGCAATGTCGGGATGATCGCCGGTGTGTTCTTCGGGCTGATGTTCGGTTTCGGCGGGATTGGCGCCGCGCTGCTGGGGCACCTGGCGGACATCCGTGGCATCGAGTATGTGTACTGGTTGTGCTCGTTCCTGCCGCTGTTCGGGGTGTTGGCGATTTTCTTGCCGAGGACTCGAAAGGCTTGAGGCGAGAAGATCCATGTAGCTGAGCCGACGCCTTCGCGAGCAAGCCCGCTCCCACATGGGTTGGTGGGTGTTCTCGGCCATCTGCACACGACACAAAAACCTGTGGGAGCGAGCTTGCTCGCGAAGGCGTCGGCACATCCTGTATCAATGCAAACCGACCCAACGCCTTCGGAGCAAGCCCGCCGATCAACACGGCTTTTTCTTCGAGCGGAACTCCCGCTCCTCATGCCTGCGATTCACCCCTCAAGGACGGTAGATACTGGCCTGGATAGCGCCGGGGTATTGCTTGTACCCGCCCGTGTTGCACAGCGGTGTCGACAGTTGGTAATCGCCCGCCGTCGTGGCGTTGGCGGTGCGCACATTACCGGCCGCGAACCCAGAGTAATCCTGAAAGGCATCGAACGAGGCGATTGGCTCGTCGAAGTAGTTGCCACGGGAAGGGTCGAAGATCGAGAGAGTGATCGCTACGCCACCAGGATATGCAGCTTCGGCCTCGATCAATACCGTCTCGTAGGGATACAGGGTTTGTGGGGACGGCCCGGCGGAGGTGGGGGACGGATTGAACACCGTGGCCACCAGCGTGTTCGGGCTCAGGTTGGTAAGCGCGATTACCAGGTAATTGGCGGCGTTGCCGCTGTAGGTGTAGGGCCGTGTCAAGGCGAACGCCCAACCGTTCCTGCTGTTAAAGAAGTCGTCCTTCGAGCCGCCATTGTCCCAGACCTGGGTGAGCGCGATTTCTTCCGGATAGATTGACCAGTCCGTCGAATCGGCGATCCAGTATTTGAAGTAGGTCCCGTCGATCGCGGGTGTGATGTACTGCGCATAGGCGGGCACACCGTCGATGGGGTTGTTATTGACGTCCAGGTATTGGTAGATCTGGTATTTGGCCGGCAGCAGCATCTGCATCACCGACAGCACGTAACCCTGCTTGGCGGCTTTCACCATATTTCCAGTTTCACCGGAGTTCCAGAACAATCCGTCGGGCGCTGTCGAGGCGATCAGCGTATAGGTGATTTTCAGCTTGGCCCAGTCTGTCAGGATGGCGGTTTCCATGGTGTCGAACGTATCCAGCAACCCTTCGAAGGTAGTGCTCAATTGTCCCCACAGGTCGGCATAGGCCACCTGGAACAGGCTGGGAGAAACATTCGAGCTCTGGGCCGCGACCGCCACATTGATGCCGCTCTGGAGAACGTTGGCCGCGACGGCGAAATAATTGATGTCGCCTTCCATCGTTTCAGCCGAGAGCACGGTGTAGATGACGCCCGAGAGCACCGCCAGGATGATGCCGCCGATATTGGTCGAGTCACCGTCCTCGAAGCCGGCATCCAGGCCCAGTTCGGAGAGCAGCGCTCCTTGGTCCACGAATAACAGGGTGTGGAAACTGGTGTAGCAGGCGAACAGGCTGTTGACGGCGCTCGCTGCGCTGAGCTCCAACTTCAACTGCTCCACTACGGGTTGCCAGACTTGCGGTGGGAACGCGCTGTAGTCCAGGCCAAGCATGTCTTGCCGGTAATTGTCCAGAGTGCTGGCGCCGTTGGTGTACTGCTCGCGCAGGATCAAATGGCGCTGATTGTTCATGGCCGCCAGTTTGTTGTTTATCCAGTCATAGACAGCCTGTTGGTCAGGCGTAAAGGCCGGGAAGGCCGGGTCGGACGCCGGCAAGGCCATGATGCTGTCCAGGGGCGTGGTCGGCATGAGGTACCATTGGCTCGAGGTGTCGGTGTCTTGCATCTGTACCGAGCCCCCCGTGATATCGACACTCAGATACTGATTCGAAGCGCTGTTCTGGATGGCCGTGGGGCCGAGCCCCGTTCCCCAGAGCCAGGTCTGCTCGACCGGGACGGGTACACTCTGTGTGGTGTTGATTGGCGTACTGCTGCCGGCATCCTGACCCAACACCAACCCGTCGAGCAGGCCACTGAGCAGCCGTCCATCGGCGGTGACTTGCCAGATCTGGTTGGGCGAACCGGCCACGAAGGGGCTCAACGTCACGCCGTCGGAACTGGCGGTGAGTACAAAGGGCACACCTTTCTCGGGCGCGACGAGGTGGCTTTGCACATTGACCCAGCGAGTCGGCGGCCAAACCTGATAGTGATTGCTGCTCGAGGCCCAGCAGGCTTGGTTGAGGGTGTTGTACAGCACGAGATTGCCGTCGGTCTGGACGAGCAGTTCCTGAGGGTCGATGCCGTTGGTGTAGGGCGACCATGCCACGTTGCCGTCGCTGGTACCCAGGACCAGGTTGCCATCGGTCTGGACATCGAAGTAGGCACCGTTGTTGGTGCCAGTGGCCCAGATCGCGCTACCGGTGAACGAGCTGTTGGCCGCCACGGGACCTGTGACGACCTGGTACAGCACCAGGTTGCCGTCAGGCTGCAGCAGCAACACATAGCCGTTACCGTCCGCTGCCGCCCACTGGCCGGGCAGCATCCGCGTGTTGGGTGGAATGTTGCCGTTGTCAGCCTGGACCGGATCGCCGAGCGGGACCGTGAGGAAGGTGCTGGGGTTGGTGGATGTTGCCAGCGCTATATCGCTCAGGTTGTTCATGTTGATCTCCTTTTCACGACATTGGGTGGACGCCTTGCGGTTGTTTTCGGACGTGAGAGCGCGCGCAGTGCATGGGCACGGTTGCGCTCCCACGAATCCGGCGCGCCTGTGCCTGCTACGCCGATGCAATTGATCGGGAAGTCTTTTCAAGTGTTGGGTCGCGAACAGGTCCCGGAGCGAATCAACCGCTCCCGGACTTGAGGTAGCCGAGGGAATACTCAGCCAGGAGGGTGCCGTTCAATGTCGCCAGTGGCTGGCAGCACTGCACGAATGGCGGGGGCGGGGGCTGGTCTCTTCGTATATCCGTAGTCTGCGAGACTGTGCATGAGAATCTCCCTATCCATGCGGAAGAAGGCGCTTGAGCGTTGTGCCTTGCAGGACGCGCATGGAGTGTAGCCTGGTGCTCATATCTTGCCCGAGGTCGCCATTGCGGGGTGGCGGCCAGTGCCGTGCAACGAGAGAGTCTCAACTTGAATCTTGTACTTGATAAGTACGTTGCTGTTGCGACCAAAGTACTGGTTTGTATAAGCCTTAAGTGGGTATTTGTATAAGGGTTGGTCGTGTTAATTTGCTGTTGTGGTTAATGGTTAGAAGGGAATCTGCAGCATTATTCAAGGGTGACCCCTGTGGTGACTGGAAAAGCAGGCTTTCACATTCTTTCCACCTATCGCCCTTATTGTCCCGGACATAAGGCCTTCGGTTCTTGGTTTGATGACCTCTTCTGCGCTGCGGGCGGACAGGGGTTGTGCCCCCCACCTGCCATATTGAAATTCTTATAAAGAGCTGTATCGCCAAGTTCTTCCAAGGTGTTTGTCTTGGGGGGCGGCGTAGCAGCCGTGATCGATTGTCATGCCGTGTCGTGCACACGTTAGATGCTGCCGTCTTTTGACGTTGGCCATAAATAGAATCAGGCGGGGAATGATATGAAGTTCAAGTCATTGCAGGCACGCATTTGTGTCACGGCA
Source organism: Pseudomonas sp. St386 (assembly GCF_018325865.1). Lineage (NCBI taxonomy): Bacteria > Pseudomonadati > Pseudomonadota > Gammaproteobacteria > Pseudomonadales > Pseudomonadaceae > Pseudomonas > Pseudomonas sp. St386. The sequence continues at coordinate 5,750,712 of NZ_AP021900.1, read as the reverse complement.
GGCGTATGCCTGTTTGTTTCATCCATCAGCCTGATTGTCTACGGGCTCTTCAGCGCCCGGGCCAATGAGCAATATGTCTCGACCGAGGTCAGCGCACTGGTTGAGAAATCAACCATCCGGGAAATTCAGAACCTGGCCGAATCCCGGGCCAACGCCATCCAGGCCAAGTTGCAGAATGCGCTGGATGCGGCCCGCACCATGGCCAATGCCTTTGCCGCCAGCAAGGCCTCGCAAAGCCCCCTGGCATTGGGGCGTGAACAGATCAACAGCGTACTGCTCAGCGTCCTCAAGGATAACCCGGACTTCAATGGCACCTATTCCTGCTGGGAACCGAATGCGTTAGACGGGCAGGATCCGGCGTTCCGCAATGCAGAGGATGGCAATAACCCGCTGACCGGACGCTTCACGCCTTACTGGACGCGCAGCGCCGACGGCCATGTCGCGGTGCAACCATTGGTCGAGTATGACTCCCCGGACCGTCATCCCAACGGTGTGCCCAAGGGCGGTTGGTACAGCGGCCCGCGCGACACCCTGAAGGAAAGCGTGCTCGACCCCATTCCTTATGTGGTCCAGGGGAAAAACGTCTGGCTGACCACCTTGTCGGTGCCCATCGTGTCCAACGGCAAGTTCTACGGTGTGGTCGGGGCTGACTTCGATATCGCGTTTATCCAGAAACTCAGCGAGCAGATGTCTGCTGATCTCTACGGCGGCAAAGGCACGGTTTCGATCCTGAGTAACCAGGGCTTGGTGGTCGCGGACAGCCAGCGGACCGACCTGATTGGCCAGCCGATCAAGGCCTTGTTGCCTGAATCCTGGGAAAAAGTGCTCCGCGATATCCAGGCCGGTCGGGGTGATGGCCTGCTCAATGCGCAAACACAGAACATTGAAGTGCTGATGCCCATTGCGCTCGGTCGCACGGGCAAGCCCTGGGCGGTGTTGATTCGCCTGCCCAAGGCTGTGGTCATGAGCCAGGCCATCGCCCTGGAGCAGGAGCTGCAGGCACGCAGCCTCAACAACAGCATCTGGCAAGTGTCGGTAGGGTTGGTCATTTCGTTGTTGGCCCTGGCTGCCCTGTGGTATGCCGCGGCAAAAATCGTTGGGCCGATTCGCGAAGCCGCCGCCTTGGCCGCCACCATCAGCCTGGGAGATTTCTCTCGTCGCCTGGTGCAGAAATCCGAAGACGAAGTCGGGCAGTTGTCTGCGGCCCTCAACGACATGTCTGAAAGCCTGCAACGGCAGGTGCGGGTGGCCGAGCGTATTTCCGAAGGTGACCTGGACCTGGAGGTCCGCTTGTCTTCGCCCCATGACACCCTTGGCAAGTCATTGGAGAAGATGGTCAGCAACCTGAACCAGCTGATTTCCGAGGTTCAGATCAGCGCCACCCAGATCACCGGCAGCTCGGCGCAGGTTACCGACTTGAGTCAGTCACTCTCCGACGGGGCCTCCAATTCCGCCTCGTCCATCACCGAAATCAGCGCGGTGATGACGCAGATGGCCGCCCAGACCCGGGACAACGCCGCCAACGCCAAGAAAGCCGATGAGCAATCCCAGGCCTCGCGGGCCGATGCCGGGGAAAGCGACAAATTGATGAGCGAACTGATTGCCGCCATGGCCGAAATCGACAACTCGGGCAAGGACATCACTGCGATCATCACCACCATCGACAACATTGCCGCACAAACCAACCTGCTGGCCCTGAACGCGGCGATCGAAGCTGCCCGGGCCGGTGAGCTTGGGCGCGGTTTTGCCGTGGTGGCCGATGAAGTACGCAGCCTGGCCGCCCGCAGTGCCGAGGCCGCCCAGCAGACCGCCGCGCTGATCGCCGATTCCTCGAGCAAGACTCAGCGCGGCATGGTCATCGCCGGCCGGACCGCCGAATCGCTGAAGAACATCGTCAGCGGAACCGGCGCGGTGTCGAGCCTGGTTTCGCTGATCTACCAGGCCTCCAGCGAGCAGGCTTCAGGTTTGCAGCAGGCCAGTATCGGGCTTGAGCAGATCGACGAAGTGACGCAGAAAAACCAGTCGAACTCGCAAGAGTGCGCAGTGGCGGCCAAGGACCTTTCAGAGCGAGCCTCGCTGATGCAGCGGGTGTTGGGACGCTTCAAAGTCAAAAGAGGCTAATGGGCGTCCGTGGCGAGGGAGCAAGTTCCCTTGCCACGGCGGTCACAAACCTCGAATGAACAGCATTACGGCATAGCAGGCTTTTTGTTATCCTCGCCGCCTTCTTTCATGGATGAATACCGGGACAAGCTATGGCTAACGACACCCCGTCACGCATCGGGACGATACTGCTGGGCCTGCTTTTTGCGCTGATCGGCATTGGCTTGCTGGGCATTGCCGTCAATCTCACCCTCGACCGTCGCGACTTCCTCGCCCGGGCACAGACCGCCGATGGCATCGTTAGTCGGCTGAACGCCGGTGGTTCTCACCCCGAAATCGCGTTCACCACTGGCAAAGGTGAAAAAATTTCCTACCCCCAGGGTGGCTTCATCTTCGGCTATGAGCCGGGGCAGCCGGTGCGAGTTTATTATTTGCCCGAGCAGCCGGCCGCCAACCCCCTTGTCGTGGATCGAGGTGCACTGTGGGGGACACCAGTGATGTTGGGTGCCATGGGGCTGTTCTTCACCCTGGTCGGGTTGCTGAAAACCATCCGACCAGCGCGGTCGCGGTGCGGTTCATTCACTTAAAGGACTTTGAACGTATGAGCTATAACATCCCACTCCCGGTTAATGAGAGTCGCTGGCAGTACCAGACCGCTAGCGGTGGTGGCCTGACCGTGGTCATGGTGGCTGGCAGTGGCGGTTCGATTATCCTGCGTTCGCCCCAGGGCGAGGACGTCAGTTACCGCTATGGCGGCGTCGGCGTAGGTGTCGGTGTTGGCGCGCGATTGCCGCGCTTTGGCAAGATCAATATTCAGATCAAGGGCAAGGGTGTGTCGGCTGCGGGTGCGGCGGAGTCTTTTTACAGCGTTGGCAGAGTGTTTGTCAGTGACGCCCTGGTCGATCGCGACCTGACCAGTGACGACATCACCGGCCCTTGCATGTATACCGAAGTGGGCGTGGGCCTGGGGATCGGCGGTTCGGCCACAGCGCTGCTGTTCGGGCTCGATCCCAAGTTGCTGGCGTTGTCGGTGGTCCTGAGTTCCAACCCGGCAACCTCGCTCATTGCTTCGACCACAGTCAACCGGCAACTGGCGCGTTCGGCCAAGGGCGCGGTGGTCATGGCCGGGATGAACGCTGGCTTGCAGGCTGGTGGTGGGGCGGCGATCTACATGGGCTACCTGTTCTAGTCAGATTGTGCGAACAGACAACAATCCCGGCATCTAAAACCTGTGGGAATGAGTTTGTTCCCGCAGGGCGTTGCGCCCATAAAAATTGGCATGTGCCGAAAGCATAATGAAAATATTAGTCATCGCTTCGCTAGGGTTTTTATCGCTCATTCAAACATCACTATCCTTTGCGGATAGTGCCAATGGGAAAAATCTCTATTTACAGAGATGTGCCATGTGTCACGGCGCAGATATCAAGGGGACAGGGCCGTTGGCTCATAAAAGCAATCCTCCTACGCCTGACCTTACAACTGCCGCTTTCAAGAAACGACTCAGTGATTATCCGGGTGTGATTGTGTCGTCGATAATACTGCGACCCAATGGGGATTTGATTCCGAGGACCTTGCGAGAGAATGGTGTGAAGCTATCGCCGTATCCTTGGAGTGTTAAGGATTTTCGCGATTTGAATCAGTATATGGGTGGTGTGATTTCGAAGGGCCGATGATTTTTTGGGTTGCTGTTGATCTCTTGAGTGCGATAGAAACGGTTTGGGGTGGTGTGTATATCCGTTTCTGCGGTAAGGACTACTGGCGGTTCCGCTCTTACAGCGGGTCACTTTTGACTGGGCCGGCTTCCGGGCTTCTCAAAAGTGAGCCGCCGTCAGGGCGGAATCCTAAGCAGCCGTTACCTAAATAACGGATATACACACCATCACCCGCAACACCAGCGACAACTTAGACGTTAAAGCGGAAGTGCATCACATCACCGTCCTTGACGATGTATTCCTTGCCTTCCAGACGCCATTTACCGGCTTCCTTGGCACCGGCTTCACCCTTGTACTGGATGAAATCGTCATAGGCGATGACTTCGGCGCGGATGAAGCCTTTTTCGAAGTCGGTATGGATCACGGCCGCGGCTTGTGGCGCGGTAGCCCCGACGCGAACGGTCCAGGCGCGGACTTCTTTTACGCCAGCGGTGAAGTACGTCTGCAGGTTGAGCATTTCATAACCCGCGCGGATCACGCGATTCAGGCCAGGCTCTTCCAGGCCCAGGGCCTCCAGGAACATGTCTTTCTCTTCGCCGTCTTCAAGCTCGGCGATTTCCGCTTCGATCTTGTTGCAGACCGGTACCACGATCGCGCCTTCTTCTTCGGCGATAGCTTTTACCACGTCCAGCAGCGGGTTGTTCTCGAAGCCGTCTTCGGCAACGTTGGCAATGTACATGACCGGCTTGGTGGTCAGCAGGTGGAAGCCACGAACGATCTGCTTCTCATCGGCACCCATGTTCTTGATCAGGCTGCGTGCCGGCTTGCCCAAGGTGAAGTGGGCGATCAACTGCTCGAGCAGGGCTTTCTGGGCGACGGCGTCTTTGTCGCCACCCTTGGCATTGCGAGCGACTTTCTGCAGTTGCTTCTCGCAGCTGTCGAGGTCGGCGAAGATCAGTTCCAGGTCGATGATTTCGATATCGCGTTTCGGGTCGACGCTGTTGGAGACGTGAATCACGTTCTCGTCTTCGAAGCAGCGGACCACGTGGGCGATGGCATCGGTTTCGCGGATGTTGGCCAGGAACTTGTTGCCCAGGCCTTCACCTTTCGAGGCCCCAGCCACCAGGCCGGCGATGTCCACGAACTCCATGGTGGTCGGCAGCACGCGCTCCGGGATCACGATGGCCGCCAGGGCTTCCAGGCGTGGATCGGGCATCGGAACGATGCCGGTGTTCGGCTCGATGGTGCAGAAGGGGAAGTTCTCAGCCGCGATACCGGATTTGGTCAGGGCGTTGAACAGGGTGGACTTGCCGACGTTAGGCAGGCCGACGATGCCGCAATTGAATCCCATGGTGTTTCCCCTCGGATAAGTGTCAGGCCTTCTGGCTGTGCAGGTTTTTCATCGCGCGGTTCCATTCACCGGCGAGGATATCCGGCAGCACGCCGAGGGCAAAGTCGATGCTGGCATCGAGTTTTTCCTGTTCGGCGCGAGGCGCACGACCCAGGACAAAGTTTGAAACCATACTGGCAACGCCCGGGTGGCCGATGCCGAGCCGCAGGCGGTGAAAGGTATTCTGATTACCCAGTTGCGCGATGATGTCGCGCAACCCGTTGTGACCGCCATGGCCGCCGCCTTGCTTGAGCTTGGCAACGCCCGGAGGCAGGTCGAGTTCGTCGTGGGCCACCAGGATTTCTTCAGGCTTGATGCGAAAGAAACCGGCCAATGCCGCCACGGCCTGGCCGCTGCGGTTCATGTAGGTGGTGGGAATCAACAGACGAACATCCTGACCCTGGTGCGAGAAGCGACCGGTCAGGCCGAAATACTTGCGATCGGCTGCCAGGCTGACGCCTTGTGCCTGCGCGATGCGCTCAACAAAAAGGGCCCCTGCGTTATGCCGGGTCTGTTCGTATTCAGCGCCTGGATTTCCCAGGCCAACGATCAGTTTAATGGCAGTCACGATAGGGGCCCTTCCTGGAGTGTGGATAACGATGTCGCAATCAGGCGGTGTTGCGACAGTGGACGATAATGGCGGATTTACCGTTAAGTAAACTTCGCGTTCTCGCCCGCTGTCTCGCTACGTTCCAGTCCGCGATGTTTCCGGTCACTCCGGCGACAGAGTGAAATTACTCTGCAGCGCCTTCTTCAGTGGCTTCTGGAGCAACACGTGGAGCGTGGACGTTGGCAACTGCCTTGTCATCGCCGTGTGCCAGAGCAACAAACTCAACGCCTTTAGGAGCCTTGAGGTCGGACAGGTGAATGATCGTGCCGACTTCGGCGTCAGCCAGGTCGACTTCGATGAATTCAGGCAGGTCTTTCGGCAGGCAGGTCACTTCGATTTCCGAAACAACGTGCGAAATTTCGCCGCCTTTCTTGATCGGAGCAGCTTCGCCAACGAAGTGTACAGGCACGATAGCGGTCAGTTTCTGGCCAGCTACTACGCGTACGAAGTCGGCGTGCATCACGTGGCCTTTGGCCGGGTGACGCTGCAGGGCCTTGATCACGACGTTCTGCTTGGTGCCGCCAATGTTCAGCTCGATGATGTGGCTGTAGGCCGCTTCGTTTTCGAGCAGTTTGGCAACTTCTTTGGCCAGCATGCTGATGGACTCAGGAGCTTTCTCGCCACCGTAGACTACAGCTGGAACCAGGCTTGCGAGACGACGCAGGCGGCGGCTCGCACCTTTCCCCAGGTCGGAACGCACTTCAGCATTCAGAGTAAATTCGTTCATGTTGTATCTCCAAAGTAACCACATTCACCCCAGCGCTTGCGACCAGCGCTTAAGGCGATATGGGCAAAAAAGCCCCGCCCCGACAGGTAATGCCGGGGCGGGGCGCTTTTCGTCAACGAGATGTCCTGGAAAGGGCAGGGCCCTTAGCGGAACATCGCACTGATCGATTCTTCGTTGCTGATGCGGCGAACCGCTTCGGCAACAACCGGTGCGATATCCAGTTGGCGGATACGCACACAGGCTTGTGCTGCAGCGGACAGCGGAATGGTATTGGTGACCACCAGCTCGTCCAGCACGGAATTTTCAATGTTCTCGATCGCTCGACCCGACAGCACAGGGTGTGTGCAGTAGGCAAAGACCTTGGCAGCGCCATGCTCTTTCAGGGCCTTGGCCGCGTGGCACAGGGTGCCGGCGGTATCGACCATGTCATCGACCAGAATACAGGTACGCCCTTCGACGTCGCCGATGATATGCATCACTTCGGAGTGATTGGCTTTCTCACGGCGTTTGTCGATGATACCCAGATCCACGCCCAGGGATTTGGCAACCGCCCGTGCACGCACGACGCCGCCAATGTCCGGGGACACGATCATAAGGTTTTCGAAGCGCTGATCTTCAATATCATCCACCAGGACCGGGGAGCCGTAGATGTTATCCACGGGAATATCGAAGAAACCCTGAATCTGGTCAGCATGCAGATCAACCGTGAGAACACGGTCGATGCCGACTACGGTCAGCATATCAGCCACGACTTTCGCGCTGATTGCCACACGCGCGGAACGCGGACGGCGATCCTGACGGGCATAACCAAAGTAAGGAATAACAGCAGTGATACGAGTAGCCGAGGAGCGACGGAAGGCATCAGCCATCACGACGAGTTCCATCAGGTTATCGTTGGTCGGAGCGCAAGTCGGCTGAATAATGAAGACGTCTTTACCGCGAACGTTTTCATTGATCTCCGCAGTGATTTCACCGTCGGAAAACTTACCGACAGAAATGTCACCGAGAGGGATATGCAGCTGACGTACGACACGCCGAGCCAGATCGGGGTTGGCGTTCCCCGTAAAGACCATCATCTTGGACACGCGCAGTACCTGAAGGCTGAGGGTATACCTGGATGAGTATAGGAAAATGGCAGGGGCGGCTGGATTCGAACCAACGCATGGCAGGATCAAAACCTGCTGCCTTACCGCTTGGCGACGCCCCTGTATCTGTTGCTGCGAGTGCCCAGCACTCGATTCCTTTAGAGCAGGTCTTGCAGCTTGCGATGCAACATCGAAACGTTGCTTCCTTTTGCTACAAACCCTGTAAGGGTCTCTGTCAGAAGGGCCGAGACTTTATCAGCTTCAGCTTTGCTTGGGAAGCCCCCAAACACACAACTTCCAGTTCCGGTGAGTTTTGCTTCGGTAAATTTACCTAACAAATTCAAAGCGTTACGAACATCTGGATAACGCCTTGCTACCACCGGTAAGCAGTCATTTCGACTGTTTCCCTTGGGAACGGGGCGCACTTTAATGGGAGGAGAGTTACGTGTCAACAGTGGATCTGAAAAAATTTCTGCTGTACTTACAGAGACTTGCGGCACCAGCACCAAGTACCAGGGTTCTTCGGGGTCCACCGGGGTGAGTTTTTCCCCTACGCCCTCGGCGAAAGCGGCGTGGCCACGCACGAAAACCGGCACGTCGGCGCCCAGTGTCAGGCCCAGGGCGGCCAGGCGATCCGCGTCCCAGCCCAGTTGCCACAAGTGGTTGAGACCCAGCAGCGTGGTGGCCGCATTCGAGCTGCCGCCACCGATGCCGCCACCCATGGGCAGGATCTTTTCGATCCAGATATCGATGCCCAGCGGACAGCCGGATTGTGCCTGGAGTTTTTTCGCGGCCTTGACGATCAGGTTGCTGTCGTGGGGAACGCCTTCGAATTCGGTGTGCAGGCGAATCACGCCGTCGTCGCGTACGGCAAAGGTGATTTCGTCGCCGTAGTCCAGGAACTGAAAAATCGTCTGCAGCTCGTGGTAGCCGTCCGGGCGACGACCGAGGATGTGCAGCATCAGGTTGAGCTTGGCCGGGGAGGGCAGGGTCAGGCGTGCGGCGCTCATGTCATTGCCCCAGTTTGCGCGGCTGCCATTGCTTGATCACCAGCGTGACGTCGAGGTTGCTGCCATGCAGTTTGATGCGTTCGGGCAGCCAGTAGCCGTTCTGCTGGGCATAGCTGAGGTATTCGATCTGCCAGTCATCCTGTTCCAGGTTGGACAGGCGGCTGTCGGCGTCGAGGGTCAGGCGGCTTTTACTGTCTGGTGCCGGCAGCCCGCGAACCCACCAGGTCAGGTGGGAAACCGGCAGCTTCCAGCCCAGTTGTTCTTCCAGCAGCGCTTCGGGCGTGGGCGCCTCGTAGCGTCCCTGATTGGCAACTTCCAGCGATACCTGGCCCGGTCGGCCGGTCAGGCGGGCCGCACCGCGCCCCAATGGGCCTGACAGGCGAATATCGTAGTAGTCCTGGCGTTGCAGCCAGAACAGCGTGCCACTGCCCGAGTCTTTCGGGGCGCGGATACCGATCTTGCCGTCGATCTGCCAGCCGTCGAGGCCGCTCAGTTGTTGCTTGTGCTCGCGCCATTGGGCCTGGTTGCCCTGGCCCTGGACGGATTCACGGGCGCCGAAGCCCGCGCAACCGGCGAGCAGGGCAATGAAGCTGAAAACGATGAGATGGCGCAAAAACATAATCTTAAAGAGTCTCGGATCCGGTCAGGCGTTTGATGGTGCTGCGCAAGATAGGGCTGTCAGGCTGATCCTTGAGGAATCGGCTCCAGATCTGCCGGGCTTCGCGTTGTTTGCCGTTGGCCCACAGGACCTCGCCCAGGTGAGCGGCGACTTCCTGGTCGGGAAAGCGCTCCAGGGCCTGGCGTAACAGGCGTTCGGCTTCATCGAGATTGCCCAGGCGGAAATTCACCCAGCCAAGGCTGTCGAGCACCGCCGGGTCTTCCGGATTGATCTGGTGGGCCTGTTCGATCAGCAGCTTGGCTTCGTCGTAACGGGTGGTGCGATCCGACAACGTATAGCCCAGGGCGTTGAGGGCCATGGCGTTGTCCGGGTCACGCTGGATGATCAGGCGCAGGTCTTTTTCCATCTGGGCCAGGTCATTGCGTTTCTCCGCCAGCATGGCGCGGGTGTAAAGCAGGTTCAGGTCATCCGGGTACTGCTTCAAGGCTTGTTGCAGCACGTTCCAGGCCTTGTCGCCCTGATTGTTGGCCGCCAGGGTTTCGGCTTCGATCAGGTACAGCTGGATGCCGTAGTCCGGTTGGGAGTCGCGTTGTACGGCGAGGCGGCTCTGGGCATCGGCGGTCTTGCCATTGCCGATCAGGATATCGGCCTGGCGCAACTGCGCCGGCAGATAGTCGTTGCCCGGGCCGACCTGGGCGTACTCGATCAGTGCGCTCTCGGGGTCATTGCGCTCCTCGGCGATGCGACCCAGGTTCAGATGGGCCGAGTCGACGTGGCTTTCCCGGGCGATCAGGTCTTCCAGGTAACCCTTGGCCTCTTCCCAGGCCTTGGCTTCCAGGCAGACCAGCGCCAGGGAATAACGCAACTCGTCGTCTTCCGGGTATTGCTGGACCAGGCTGGAGAACTCCACCTTGGCGTCGTCCATGCGGTTGTTTTCCACCAGCATGCGGGCGTAGGTGAGGCGCAGGCGTTTGTCGTCCGGGTACTTCTTGATGCTTTTTTCCAGCAGCGGCAGCGCTTCGTCGCCGCGGTTCAAGCCTTGCAGCAGGCGTGCGCGCAGCAGGATCGGCGCTACTTCGCCAGCTTCCGGCGGGTTGTCTTCCAGAAGGGTGAGGGCGCCCTGGGTGTCACCATCCTGTTGCAGCAGCAGGGCCTTGCCGAAAATCAGCTGGCCGTTGTTCGGGTGGCGCTGCAACAGGCGATCGAAGCTTTTCATCAGGCCGTTGCGGGTTTCCTGGTCGGTATCGGCAGCGGACAGGGCCAGGAAGTCGAAGTGGGTGTCGCCCTTGCCCAGTAGGACCTTCTCCATATACATCATGGAGTCGTCGTAGCGTCCGGCCCGGGCCAGTTGCACGGCAGCGGCGCGCTGCGCTTCGAGGTCGTCCGGGGCATTCTTGGCCCAGATCAGCGCGGTATCCAGCGCGGGCTGGTCGGCGCCCAGGTATTCGGCAATGCGAAATGCCCGCTCGGAGATCCCCGGGTCCTGGGTATTGATGGCCTGGGTCACGTAGTTGTCCAGCGCAATGTCGAAGCGATTGCGCTGGCCCGCCAGTTCGGCGCTCAACAGGCTGAAGATGGTTTCTTCGCTGAACGAGCCGTAGACCTTGGGTTTTTCAGGTACCTGCACGCTGTCTTCGACCGGCGGCGTACCGTCCGTCGAAACGGGGGCCATGGACTGGCAGCCGCTGAGCAAGGCAAGAGCGAGGAGCAACGCGGAAGATCTATTCATATAGGAAGAGGACGACTAACCTGCGGTCAGATCATCATGACACAAGCCTTCGGTCAAACATAACCGCCCCGTCGATTTACAACCCCGGGCAGGGCGATAGAGATCGAGTGGTTGTTCTGAATCTGACGAAGTAGGACAATTGCCGGCTTCACGTCACTATCAGCGACCTTGAATGGCCTTCCTTGCACTCGGTATTAACCACAAGACTGCGTCAGTAGACGTCCGCGAGCGCGTGGCCTTTACGCCTGAGCAGCTGGTTGAGGCCTTGCAGCAGCTCTGCCGACTCACCGACAGCCGCGAAGCTGCGATCCTCTCCACCTGCAATCGCAGCGAGCTTTATATAGAACAGGATCACGTTTCGGCCGATTCAGTCCTGCGCTGGCTGGCCGACTATCACAAGCTGAGCCTTGAAGAACTGCGCGCCAGTGCCTATGTGCATGAAGATGATGCGGCCGTTCGTCACATGATGCGTGTCGCCTCGGGGCTCGACTCGCTGGTGTTGGGCGAACCGCAGATTCTCGGCCAGATGAAGTCGGCCTACGCCGTGGCCCGCGAGGCCGGCACCGTCGGCCCGCTGCTGGGGCGCCTGTTCCAGGCGACGTTCAACGCCGCCAAGCAGGTGCGCACCGACACGGCCATCGGCGAAAACCCGGTGTCCGTGGCGTTTGCCGCTGTCAGCCTGGCGAAACAGATTTTCAGTGATTTGCAACGCAGCCAGGCGCTGCTGATCGGCGCTGGGGAGACCATCACCCTGGTCGCCCGCCATCTCCATGACCTGGGGGTCAAGCGCATAGTCGTCGCCAACCGGACCCTGGAGCGGGCCAGTACCCTGGCCGAGCAGTTCGGTGCCCATGCGGTGTTGCTGTCGGACATTCCCGCGGAACTGGTACACAGCGACATCGTCATCAGTTCCACCGCCAGCCAGTTGCCGATCCTTGGCAAGGGCGCCGTGGAAAGTGCCCTGAAGCTGCGCAAGCACAAGCCGATTTTCATGGTGGACATTGCTGTTCCCCGGGACATCGAGCCAGAAGTCGGCGAGCTGGATGACGTGTATCTCTACAGCGTCGACGACCTGCATGAGGTGGTCGCCGAGAATCTCAAGAGCCGGCAGGGCGCGGCCCAGGCGGCCGAAGAGATGATTAGCGTCGGTGCCGACGACTTCATGGTGCGCCTGCGCGAGCTGGCGGCGGTGGATGTGCTCAAGGCCTATCGTCAGCAGAGCGAACGCCTGCGCGACGAGGAACTGCAAAAAGCCCAGCGCCTGCTGGCCAACGGCGGCAATGCCGAAGAGGTGCTGGTACAACTGGCCCGCGGCCTGACCAACAAATTGCTCCACGCCCCCAGTGTCCAGCTCAAGAAGTTGACCGCCGAAGGCCGCCTCGATGCGCTGGCCATGGCCCAGGAACTCTTCGCCCTCGGTGAGGGCTCACCGGATAGCTTTTCGGATAAAAAACCGCAATGAAAGCGTCACTGCTCAACAAACTGGACATCCTCCAGGACCGTTTCGAAGAACTGACCGCCTTGCTGGGCGATGGCGAAGTCATTTCCGACCAGAACAAATTCCGCACCTATTCCAAGGAATACGCGGAAGTCGAGCCGATTGTCGCCACCTATAAACAGTTGCTCAAAGTGCAGGGTGACCTTGAAGGTGCCCAGGCACTGCTCAAGGACAGCGACCCGGATATGCGCGAAATGGCCGTGGAGGAAGTCCGCGAAGCCAAGGATCAACTGGTTGAACTGGAAAGCAGTCTGCAACGCATGCTGTTGCCCAAGGACCCGAATGACGGGCGCAATGTGTTCCTTGAGATCCGTGCCGGTACCGGCGGCGATGAGGCGGCGATTTTTTCCGGCGACCTGTTTCGCATGTATTCGCGTTACGCCGAACGTCGCGGTTGGCGGGTGGAGATCCTCTCGGAGAACGAAGGCGAACACGGTGGCTATAAAGAAGTCATCGCCCGGGTCGAAGGCGACAACGTCTACGGCAAGCTGAAATTCGAATCCGGCGCCCATCGCGTGCAACGCGTGCCGGCCACCGAGTCCCAAGGGCGGATCCACACCTCGGCTTGCACCGTGGCGGTATTGCCCGAGCCGGACGAGCAGGAAGCCATCGAGATCAACCCGGCAGATCTGCGGGTCGACACTTATCGTTCCTCCGGCGCGGGCGGCCAGCACGTCAACAAGACCGACTCGGCGATCCGCATCACGCACTTGCCCTCGGGCATCGTGGTCGAGTGCCAGGAAGAACGTTCCCAGCACAAGAACCGCGCGCGGGCCATGGCCTGGTTGTCGGCCAAGCTCAACGACCAGCAGACCAGCGCCGCCGCCAATGCCATCGCCAGCGAACGCAAATTGCTGGTGGGCTCGGGCGATCGTTCCGAGCGGATCCGTACCTACAACTTCGCCCAGGGCCGGGTCACCGACCATCGCGTCAACCTGACCCTGTATTCCCTGGACGAGATCCTTGCCGGTGGTGTCGATGCGGTGATCGAGCCGTTACTGGCCGAATACCAGGCCGACCAGTTGGCTGCGATTGGCGAGTAAGCACAGGTGAAAAAATGACCATCATCGCCAGTCTGTTACGCGCGGCCGAGTTGCCGGATTCGCCCACGGCACGGCTGGACGCCGAGTTGTTGCTGGCCGCAGCCTTGGGCAAGTCCCGCAGCTTCCTGCACACCTGGCCCGAGCGGATCGTGCCCAGCGAGGCGGCGTTGCTGTTCTCCGAATACCTGCGGCGGCGGCGCTCTGGCGAGCCGGTGGCGTACATACTCGGACAACAGGGCTTCTGGAAACTCGATCTGGAAGTCGCGCCCCATACCCTGATCCCGCGTCCTGACACCGAGCTTTTGGTGGAAACCGCGCTGGCCTTGCTGCCGGCTACACCGGCCCGGGTCCTGGATCTGGGCACCGGCAGCGGCGCGATTGCCCTGGCACTGGCCAGCGAGCGCCCGGCCTGGAAAGTTACGGCGGTCGACCGGGTGCTGGAGGCTGTGGCCCTGGCCGAGCGCAATCGCCAGCGCCTGGACCTGCACAACGTCACGGTGTTGAGCAGCCACTGGTTCAGTGCGCTGGAAGACACGCGTTTCGAGTTGATCATCAGCAACCCGCCGTACATTGCGGCCAGCGATCCGCACCTGATCGAGGGCGACGTGCGCTTCGAGCCGGCCAGTGCCCTGGTTGCCGGGCCGGACGGGCTCGATGATTTGCGCCAGATCGTTGCCCAGGCACCGGCTCACCTCGAGCCGGGCGGCTGGCTGATGCTCGAGCATGGTTACGATCAGGCCGAGGCGGTGTGCGATTTGCTGCGCACTCAAGGTTTTGTCGAAGTCCACAGCCGCAAGGACCTGGGTGGTCATGAGCGCATCAGCTTGGGGTGCCTGCCGTGCTGAACGATCAGGAGCTGTTGCGCTACAGTCGGCAGATTCTGTTGCAGCACGTCGACATCGACGGCCAATTGCGTCTCAAGCAAAGCCGCGTGCTGATCATCGGCCTTGGCGGTCTCGGCGCCCCGGTGGCGTTGTACCTGGCCGCCGCTGGCGTGGGTGAGATGCACTTGGCGGATTTCGACACCGTCGACCTGACCAACCTGCAACGCCAGATCATCCATGACACCGACAGCGTCGGCCTGAGCAAAGTCGATTCGGCGATGCGACGCCTTGGGGCGATCAACCCCGAGGTTCGGCTGGTGCCTCACCGGGCGGCCATGGACGAAGACAGTCTGGCCGCGGCCGTCGCGGCAGTGGATGTGGTACTCGATTGCTCCGACAATTTTTCGACCCGCGAAGCGGTGAACGCGGCCTGTGTCGCAGCGGGTAAACCGCTGGTCAGCGGCGCGGCGATTCGCCTGGAAGGGCAGTTGTCGGTGTTCGACCCACGCCGCCCCGAAAGCCCTTGCTACCACTGCCTTTATGGCCACGGCAGCGAAGCCGAGCTGACCTGCAGCGAGGCCGGTGTGATCGGACCGCTGGTAGGATTGGTGGGCAGCCTTCAAGCCCTTGAAGCCTTGAAGTTGCTGGCCGGTTTCGGTGAGCCGCTGGTGGGGCGCTTGCTGTTGATCGACGCCCTGGGCACGCGTTTCCGTGAACTGCGGGTCAAGCGTGACCCGGGTTGCAGCGTCTGCGGTGGCCAGCATGAGTGAAGCGCCGATTGGTGTGCTTGACTCGGGTGTCGGCGGGTTGTCGGTGCTGGGGGAAATTCGCCAGCTGCTGCCCAATGAATCGCTGTTGTATGTCGCCGACTGTGGGCATATTCCTTACGGCGAGAAGACCCCGGAATACATCCGACAACGCTGCTCGATCATTGCCGACTTTCTCCTGGGCCAGGGCGCCAAGGCGCTGGTTGTAGCCTGCAACACCGCAACGGTTGCTGCCGTTGCCGATCTACGCCGTGATTTTCCCCATTGGCCCATCGTCGGGATGGAGCCGGCGGTCAAGCCGGCGGCTGCCGCGACCCGTAGCGGTATCGTCGGCGTGCTCGCCACCACCGGCACCTTGCAGAGCGCCAAGTTCGCCGCTTTGCTCGACCGTTTCGCCACCGATGTGCGAGTCATCACGCAACCGTGCCCGGGCCTGGTTGAACTGATCGAAACGGGTGATTTGCACAGTCCGGCCTTGTATCAGTTGCTGCAACATTACGTCGACCCCTTGCTGGCAGCCGGCTGCGATACGCTGATCCTGGGGTGCACGCACTATCCCTTCCTCAAGCCATTGCTCGCGCGGATGATTCCGGAGCACATCAGCCTGATCGACACCGGTGCCGCCGTGGCCCGGCAACTTCAGCGCCTTTTGGCTGAGCGAGAGCTGTTGGCTGAGGGGCCAGCCGGCGAAACGTATTTCTGGACGAGTGCAGACCCGATACATTTAAGAAAAATCCTACCAACGCTATGGCATTCGTCCGGCGTTGTGCGAAGCTTCGATCTGTAAAAAGAATGTGAAAACCGTGTGAAACGGGCTGAACTTCTGTTTGGATGCGGATTTCTATAGCTTTGTCTGTTTGTAACAAAACTAACTAAGTCTGTTCGAAAAGGATGTTTCTAATGAAGCGCTTATTCTGCTTTTCCGCGCTTGCGGCCGCATTGTTGGGGCACACTTACACTGCACAAGCAGCGGGTGTGGAATTTGGGGTTGGCCAGACCAGCGATTCGACCATGACCTATCGCCTGGGCATGCAGTTCGACTGGGACAAGAGTTGGCTGCAAAGTGATGTCGGTCGCCTGACTGGCTACTGGAGCGGCGCCTACACCTATTGGGAAGGGGACGAGACATCCAGCAATCACAGCCTGTCGTTTTCGCCTGTGTTTGTGTATGAGTTTTCCGGCCAGAACGTGAAGCCTTACATCGAGGCGGGTGTCGGTGTGGCGTTGTTCGCCAATACCGAAGTGGAAGACAACAAGCTCGGTACGGCTTTCCAATTTGAAGATCGTATCGGCTTCGGCCTGCGCTTCAACGGTGGGCATGAAGTGGGCATTCGCGCCACTCATTACTCCAACGCCGGTATCAAGTCGACTAACGACGGTGTAGAAAGCTACTCGCTGCACTATACGATGCCGCTGTAACAAAACAGTTTGAGAACAGTGGGAGCGAGCTTGCTCGCGATAGCGATAGACCAGCCAAGATAAAGTTGTCTGACTCACCGCTATCGCGAGCAAGCTCGCTCCCACAATAGATCAGACCACGCCTTTATCGATACGCCGTCGCAATCCCTTGGCGTTCTTCCAGGCACTCCGGTGCGCCCATCTCGAACTCCCGGCAGATCAGCGGACGCTTTTCGTAGATGGTGCACATCATGCTGTCGCGATCCAGGGCCGCGCACCAACCGTCATCCAGCCGCAGCATCACCTCTCCACCCCAATCGTCCGTGTCGATAAAACGCTCCGGAACCCCAGTGTCGGTGATCAACATCACTTCCAACTGGCAGCAGCACGCCGCGCACGTCGAACACGTGACGGCCGGTGCCGGGATTTCATGGACGGGGATGGTTTTCATGGTCCGCAGTGTAAGGCAATCGGCGGCTCAGGGTTGTCCCTTGATCGGATAGCCGTTTTTCGCCTGGGATGAGCCGATATCGGTTGGCAGGGTTTCGGTCGACGAAGGCAAAGGCCAGAGTGCGGTCATGGAGGCAATGGGAAGCGCAACTTCTCGCGGGCGCTCGACCAACTGATCCAGCACATGCCGCGCTGTTTCGTCCGCCGACCAGTGAATCGGGGTTTGGAAGCAATCGTCGGGCCCCAGCAATGGGCCGTCGTAGCCAGGGTGTACCAACGTCACATCGACACCCGCGCACGCCAAGTCTGCCCGAGCCGATTCGAACAGATGACGCATCCCGCTGCCACCCGTTTCTATTTGCGAAGGCGGCAGGTAAGTCGCCGGGCTGGCAATGCCCACCAGATGAGGTTCGGTCCCGGCGCGCAACAAGGGCATGGCCACTTCGAGGCAGAAACTGGCAGCCAGCAGATTGCTGCGCACGATATGCTCGATCAATGTGTGATCAGCCGGCTGCCCGTCAACGTACTCAGCCGTCCCGGCATTGACGATCACCTGATCCAGGGCGCCCCATTGACGGGCGATCTGTTCGCCGATCTCGCGCACGGCCTGGCTGTCGGTCAAATTGCCGGGCACGCTTAGCACTTGTCCTGGATAACGTACCGAAAGGGTTTCGCATGATCGGGTCGAGCGCGAACTGACGGCCAGGTATGCACCTGTCTCCAGTATCGCCTCAGCCAACGAAGCGCCGATTCCGTTGCCAGCCCCGGTGAGCCAATAGCGCCGTGGCAGTCTTAGACCCATTCCCTACTCCTTTCGATTGGACAGCGCACTGATACGTAGCTTTTCAGTAGAGTCCGTACGACTAGTAAGACTATATGTTATCGGATAAACAATGCATCCCGCTGGCTGGCAATTTCTTGTTCGCTAATCGCCCATCCCCTCAACGGTCGCGTCCTGTCGTGCTGGCAGGTTTCTGAACGCTGCCAGCGCACGCGCCCTGGATTGCCTCAAGTCGACAATCGGTGCCGGATAATCCACGGCGCCAAACAAGCCGCCCTGGGTATTTGGGCTATGGACCTGTTGCTTGTCCAGATCGTTCAGTTCAGGTAGCCAGCGTTTGATGAACAGGCCCTCGCGGTCGAATTTTTCCGACTGGCTCAACGGGTTGAAGATACGGAACCAGGGCGCGGAATCGGTGCCGGTGGAGGCGCTCCACTGCCAGCCGCCATTGTTGGCGGCCAGGTCGCCGTCGATCAGGTGCTGCATGAAAAAGCGCTCGCCTTCGCGCCAATCGATCAACAGGTTCTTGGTCAGGAACATGGCTACGACCATCCGCAAGCGGTTGTGCATCCAACCGGTCTCCAGCAATTGACGCATGGCTGCATCGATAATCGGCAGGCCGGTGCGTGCTTGCTTCCAGGCTTCCAATTCTGCGGGGGCCTTGCGCCATGCCAGCGCCTCGGTTTCCGGGCGAAACGCACGATGGCGCGACACGCGTGGATAGCCCACGAGAATGTGTTTATAAAACTCGCGCCAGAGCAATTCATTGATCCAGGTCACAGCACCGGCACTTCCGCTCTCGAATTCACCTTGGTTGGCTTGCAGCGCGGCGTGCAGGCACTGACGTGGCGACACCACGCCGGCCACCAGATAGGCCGAGAGCTGGCTGGTGCCGGGTCTGGCGGGATAATCCCGTTCGCCTTGGTAATCGTCGATGTGCTGGTCGACAAAGGTGTCCAGGCGCCGACGGGCTTCGGTTTCCCCGGCGGGCCAGAGGGCGCGTAGCGCTTCGCTGGGCGGGGCGAACCCATCGACTTGAGTCGGCACCGGGTCGCGGGCAATGCCGGTGAGGGCCTGCCGGGCCGGCGTGGCGACCAGGCTCGGCAATGAAAAGTG
Organism: Pseudomonas sp. St386; assembly: GCF_018325865.1. Taxonomy (NCBI): domain Bacteria; kingdom Pseudomonadati; phylum Pseudomonadota; class Gammaproteobacteria; order Pseudomonadales; family Pseudomonadaceae; genus Pseudomonas; species Pseudomonas sp. St386. The sequence continues at coordinate 5,731,913 of NZ_AP021900.1, read as the reverse complement.
CAGACGGCTGTAGCAGACCTTGCGGAACTGACTGAACACTTGGAAGTAATTGCCGGTCTTGGTCAGTACGCTACCGGGCTTGAACAGCAATTGATCGAGGTGGCTGTGAAATTCAACGCCCTGGTCATTCAACACGCGGGCGACTTCGGCGTCGCGTCGCGTTTCATTCAGGCCGTACTCTTCGTTGACATGCACGGCGCCGACGTTCAGTTCGCGACACAGCTTGAGTAGTACCTGCGGGGCCTGGTGCCAATGCGCAGCGGCGCGGATCAGCAGTGGGATGTTCAATTCGGCCAGGGTCGCACTCAACGCGCCGAGGTTGCGCAGCCAGAAATCGATCTTGCACGGTGCGTCGTCATGGGCGCGCCATTGTTCGGGGCTGGTCAAGTACACCGCCACGCAGGGGCCTTGGGCTGCCGCAGCCGCGAGGGCGGTGTTGTCGTGCAGGCGCAAGTCGCTGCGCAGCCAGATCAGTTGCATGCTGTCTTCCATTTAAAGGAGTTCTCGGCGACTCAGTTCGCGGTGAGCCGATAACGGGTCTTCGGCCCAGGACACGTCAATCATCGACACGCCTGTGGATAACCTGGCGTGGTGGATCGACGCGGCCGGGCCGGCAATGACGATCGGGCAATCGATTCCACCCAGCAGCCTGGGCAGTTGGGACAGGTTGAGGGCGTGACTGGAATACAGCAGGACGCCGCGGGCCTTGAGGCGCTCGACCGCCAGGGCCAGTTCGCCGGCCGGTAGCGGGCTGTCGAACACTTCCACCGGGCAGTCGGCGCTGCTGGCCAGCCAGGCGGTGAGCCACAGGTGCGGCTCCTGGGGCGAGTCCGAATGATTGACCAGTAACAGTGGCGCGCCGCGCAACTGACGGTTGTTGTGGTAGATCCGGCTGCCGAACTTGCTGCGCAGCCACGAGTTGAGGAAGACCCGTTCCAGCTGCGCACCGAACTGGCCTTGCCAGCGCTGGTGCAGCTCGGCCAGCAACGGCAAGAGCAACTGCTCGCACACGGTCCAGGGCGGGTACAGCGCCATCGCCTGGTTGACCAGGTCATCGATCTGGCGCTCGGCCAGTTGCGTCACCGCCAGCACCAGGGCGTGGCGCTGACGCTGCCAGTCATTCTCCGGCACCTGTGTGGGTTCGGTCGGTGGCTGCGGTGTGTCCAGCAAAGGCTTGATCTTGCTCACCGCAACGCCACGGTCGATCCAGGTGAGAATGCTCAGGATCCGTTGCACATGGTCGGCATTGAACAGCCGGTGCCCCTTGGGCGTGCGGTGCGGCACGATCAGGCCGTAACGGCGTTCCCAGGCTCGCAGCGTGACGGCGTTGACACCGGTTTGCCGGGCGACCTCGCGTATGGGCAGCCAGCCTTGTGCCAAGGCCTTGGCAAAGTCGGCCCCCAGGTCTTCGCTGGCGCTGGAGTCGGGTTCGCTCTTCATCAAATAGCGTTTCGCAAGCTGAGGTTTTCCGGGTGCGGTTGCAGGTAGACCTGCTGCGCCAGGTAAGGATCGGGATGCTGGCGCAAGTGATGCTTGAGCAACGTCAGTGGCACCACCAAGGGCACGATGCCGAGGCGGTATTGCCCGATCAGATGCTGTACTTCCTGCTTGTCCTCGGCGTCGATGGCGCGCTTGAGGTAACCGCTCAGGTGTTGCAGCACGTTGGTGTGGGTGCGGCGGGTGGCGCATTTCTTCAAGGCGGCCATCAATGCGCTGAAGTAGCGTGGGCCCAACTCATTGGGGTCGGCCTTGCCCATGTTGCCCAGCAAATTGCCCAGGGCCTTGTATTGCACCGGGTTGTGGGCCATCAGCAGGTATTTGTAGCGCGAGTGAAATTCGATCAGGTCGCGACGGGTCAGGTCCTGGCGGCGCAAGGGTTGCCAGGCGGCATAGGCAAACACCCGGGTCAGGAAGTTCTCGCGCAGTACCGGGTCGTTGAGACGACCGTCTTCCTCCACCGGCAGGTCGGGGTGGCGTTCGCAGAAGGCCTGGGCATAGATGCCGCGCCCGCCGCCATCCTGGGTCACGCCGTTGTGGTCGTAGACCTTGACCCGCTCCAGTCCGCAGGACGGCGATTTCTGCATGAAGATGTAGCCGCAGATGTCATCCAGTTCCCCGGCCATTTGCTGCCCGTAGTCGGCCAGTGGCCGGGTCACGTTGAGGTCGCGATTCACGGTGCCGAGCGCCTCGGGGTGTTCGGGGTCGCCCACCAGGCGAATCGGCTCCCGGGGGATACCCAGGCCGATGGCGACTTCGGGGCACACCGGCACGAAATCGAAATAGTCGACGAGGGTGCGGCTGCACAACTGCGATTGCTTGTGCCCGCCATTAAAGCGAACTTCAGCACCCATCAGGCAGGCGCTGATGGCGATTCTGGGTTTGGCGATGGCTGTGCTGGGCATAGGCGACCTCTGATTGCTAAATCTTGTACAGTTTTGTATTTCTGTACAATATTTTCATCATAGGTCCGAACGGGCACAAGTCAACCGGATTGTGTGGCGAGGCGACCTCAATCTGTGTCGCAGGCAGGCTGCTGTCTCTTTCGACAGCAGCGGATAGCGATGGGTGACGCGCTTTACTGCAGGCTTGCATGCAGGCGGCGTGCAGCCTCCTGGCCGCTGAGCCATGCGCCTTCGACCCGGCCGGACAGGCACCAGTCGCCGCACACGTACAGGCCCAGGTCGGCATCGGCCAGCGCGCCCCATTCGTGGTTGCCGGCGGGGCGGGCGTAGAGCCAGCGATGGGCCACGCTGAAGCTCGGTGCGGGCATCGCGCTGTGCAGCAGTTCGGCGAAGGCGCCGTGCAGGTGTTCGATCACGGCTTCCTTGGACAGGTCGATGTGTTGCCGGCTCCATTCGCTGGTGGCGTGCAGTATCCAGGTGTCGAGCGTGTTGTCGCGCCCCGGCTTGCTGCGGTTGCGCGCCAGCCAGTCCAGGGGACTGTCCTGTAGGAAGCAGCCTTCCATGGGTGTATCCAGCGGTGTTTCGAAGGCCAGTGCCACGGCCCAGGTCGGGTCCATCTTCACCCCGGCGGCCACTGCGGCCAGCTTCGGTACGGCCGCCAGCAATGCGGTGGCCTGGGGCGCGGGCGTGGCGATCACCACCTGGCCAAAGGGGCCGTGGGTGAAACCTTCGGCGTCCTGCAAATGCCAGTGTTCCTGGCCGCGGTACACCTCGGTGATCCGGCAGGAAAACTGCACCTGCAACTTGTCGAGCAGGGCGCGGGTGATAGCGCTCATGCGCGGCGTGCCGACCCAGCGGGTCTGTTCATCCGGCGATGGGCTCAGTTGTCCGTTCTGGAAGTTGTAGAGTTGCGGGTTCCATTCCGCCGCCCAGCCGTTTGTTTGCCAGCGCTGGACCTCCGTGACAAAACGGCGATCGCGGGCGGTGAAGTATTGCGCGCCCATGTCCAATGCGCCGGCGTCGCTGCGTTTGCTCGACATGCGTCCGCCGCTGCCGTGGCTTTTATCGAAGAGTTGAACGATATGCCCGGCCTCCGTCAGGGCCTGGGCGGCTGAAAGTCCGGCGATGCCGGTGCCGATGATTGCGATAGGTACAGTCATGAGGGCCTCGTTTACCTTTCTGTACAGGCTACGCCGTCGTTTAAACCTGTACAATTCGGGTTTTTGGTATAAGTTTTACCGTTCGCGTTTGGACAGCTTGTCCTATTGTTAAACACAGACCCTGTCCAATACGAAAAATCCCTGCTTATAAAAATAGACTAATGGGCCGGGTAAAACGCGATGCGAGGAACATCTCATGCACATATTGCTGACCGGCGGTACTGGTTTGATCGGACGTCAGCTCTGCCGCCTCTGGTTGGGGCAGGGACATCGCTTGACGGTATGGAGTCGCCGACCCGAAGAAGTGGCGAAAATCTGTGGGGCAGATGTGCGAGGCGTTGCCCGGCTCGATGAAATTGTCGAGCCGGTGGACGCGGTGGTCAACCTCGCGGGAGCGCCGATTGCCGACCGGCCCTGGAGCCACAAACGCAAGATGTTGTTGTGGAGCAGTCGCATCACGTTGACGGAAGTTTTGCTGGCGTGGCTGGAGCGATGCGAGCAGAAACCGCAGGTATTGATTTCCGGTTCCGCGGTGGGCTGGTATGGCGACGGTGGCGAGCGTGAGTTGACCGAGGAATCGGGGCCGGTGAGCGAAGATTTCGCCAGCCAGTTGTGTATCGCCTGGGAAGAAACCGCGCAACGAGCCGAGGCGTTGGGCATACGCGTGGTGCTGGTTCGTACCGGCCTGGTCATGTCTGCCGAGGGCGGCTTTTTGTCGCGGCTGCTGCTGCCGTTCAAACTGGCGCTGGGCGGGCGTATCGGCAATGGTCGGCAGTGGATGCCGTGGATTCATATTGACGATCAAATCGCCCTGATTGATTTTCTTCTGCACCGCTTTGATGCCCGCGGTCCTTATAATGCGTGCGCTCCGAACCCGGTGCGCAACCGCGATTTTGCCAAGGCCCTGGGGCATGTATTGCATCGGCCAGCCGTGGTGCCGATGCCGGAACTTGTGTTGAAAGTCGCGTTGGGGGAGTTGTCATTGCTGTTGCTCGGCGGCCAGCGCGCCACGCCGGCCCGATTGCAGGGGGCGGGTTTCACATTCCGGTTCACTGATTTGCCTGCGGCCCTGGAAGACTTGTCCAGCCGCCTTTGAAATAGGACGTTGCATGACCGATCACGCGTTGCTTCTGGTGAATCTGGGTTCGCCTGCCTCCACTTCGGTGGCCGATGTGCGCCGCTACCTCAATCAATTCCTGATGGATCCGTATGTCATCGACCTGCCATGGCCGGTGCGGCGCTTGCTGGTGTCGCTGATCCTGATCAAGCGTCCCGAGCAGTCGGCCCATGCCTACGCCTCGATCTGGTGGGAGGAGGGTTCGCCGCTGGTGGTGCTCAGCCGCCGGCTGCAACAGGCCATGACCGCGCAGTGGACCCGGGGCCCGGTAGAGCTGGCAATGCGTTATGGCGAGCCGTCCATTGAATCGGCATTGGTGCGGCTGGCGAGCCAGGGTCACAAGAAGATCACGTTGGCGCCGTTGTACCCGCAGTTCGCCGACAGCACCGTGACCACGGTGATCGAGGAGGCCAAGCGGGTCGTGCGGGAAAAGAAACTCGATGTGCAGTTCTCGATTCTCCAACCGTTCTACGATCAGCCCGAATACGTCGACGCCCTGGTGGCCAGCGCCAAGCCGTACCTGATACAGGAACACGATCATCTGTTGTTGAGTTTCCACGGCTTGCCGGAGCGACACCTGACCAAGCTCGACCCTACGGGGTTTCATTGCTTCAAGGATGCCGACTGCTGCAAGAACGCGCCGCCGGAAGTCATGGCGACCTGTTACCGCGCGCAATGCATTCGCACTGCCGAGCTGTTCGCCCAGCGCATGGGGCTCAAGGATGGTCAGTGGTCGGTGTCGTTCCAGTCGCGATTGGGACGGGCCAAGTGGATCGAACCCTACACCGAGGCGCGCTTGGAGGAATTGGCTAAAAGCGGCGTGAAGAAAGTGTTGGTGATGTGCCCGGCGTTCGTGGCCGACTGCATTGAAACCCTGGAGGAAATCGGCGATCGCGGCCGCGAGCAGTTCCGCGAGGCGGGGGGAGAAGAGTTGGTGTTGGTGCCTTGCCTCAATGATGAGGCGCAGTGGGCGCAGGCGTTGAGTACCCTCTGCGAACGGGCGCCGATAGCTCTGTAAACCTCGAAAAGCATCGCGGGCAAGCCTTGCTCCCACAGATTTTGTCTTGACCATTCAAGCATGGTCCACTCAAAACCTGTGGGAGCAAGGCTTGCCCGCGATGACAATAGTGCAGGCGGTGAATCTACAGCAGCGGCTCATCCGCCTGCTTCTGCTTCCAGCTGTCATTGCCCGGCAGCAGCAGGTTCAACGCAATCGCCACCACCGCGCACAGCGCGATGCCTTTGAGGCCGAAGTCGTCCGGCCCAGTGCCGGTGCCCACCAGTACACCGCCGATGCCGAACACCAGCGTGACCGAAACGATCACCAGATTGCGCGCCTCGCCCAGGTCGATCTTGTGGCGGATCAAAGTGTTCATGCCCACCGCCGCAATCGAACCGAACAACAGGCACAGGATCCCGCCCATCACCGGCACCGGGATGCTTTGCAGCAGCGCGCCGAACTTGCCGATGAATGCCAGGCTGATGGCAAAGATCGCCGCCCAGGTCATGATCTTCGGGTTGTAGTTCTTGGTCAGCATCACCGCGCCAGTCACCTCGGCGTAGGTGGTGTTGGGCGGGCCGCCGAACAGGCCGGCGGCGGTGGTGGCAATGCCGTCACCGAGCAGTGTGCGGTGCAGGCCGGGTTTTTTCAGGTAGTCGCGACCGGTCACGCTGCCCACGGCTATCACGCCGCCGATGTGCTCGATGGCCGGTGCCAGCGCTACCGGTACGATGAACAGGATCGCCTGCCAATTGAACTCCGGTGCAGTGAAGTTCGGCAGGGCGAACCACGGCGCGGCGGCGATTTTCGCGGTGTCCACGACGCCGAAGAAAAACGCCATGGCAAAGCCCACCAACACCCCGGAAATGATCGGCACCAGGCGGAAGATGCCTTTGCCGAACACCGCCACGATCAGGGTGGTAAGCAGGGCTGGCATCGAAATCAGCATCGCGGTTTGATAATGAATCAGCTCGGTACCGTCGCCGGCCTTGCCCATCGCCATGTTGGCGGCAATCGGTGCCATGGCCAGGCCGATGGAGATGATCACCGGGCCAATCACCACCGGCGGCAGCAGCCGGTCGATGAACCCGGTGCCCTTGATCTTCACCGCCAGGCCAAGAAAGGTGTAGACGAAACCTGCCGCCATCACGCCGCCCATGGTCGCGGCCAGGCCGAACTGGCCCTTGGCGAGGATGATCGGGGTAATGAAGGCAAAGCTCGAAGCCAGGAACACCGGCACCTGGCGCCCGGTGACGATTTGGAACAGGATCGTTCCCAGGCCGGCCGTGAACAGCGCCACGTTAGGGTCCAGCCCGGTGATCAGCGGCATCAATACCAGCGCGCCGAAGGCGACGAACAGCATCTGCGCGCCGGACAGCACCTGGCGCCAGAGCGGATCGTTGAACTCATCCTGCATGCTCAAGCGTCCTTCTGCTTGGTGCCGAAGATCTTGTCGCCGGCATCGCCCAGGCCCGGGATGATGTAGCCGTGTTCGTTGAGTTTCTGATCGATGGACGCGGTGTAGATGGTCACGTCCGGGTGGGCATCCTGCACGGCCTTGATGCCTTCGGGAGCGGCGACCAGCACCATGGCGCGGATGTCCCGGCAGCCGGCCTTTTTCAACAGGTCGATGGTGGCGACCATGGAGCTGCCGGTGGCGAGCATCGGGTCAATGATCATCGCCAGGCGCTCGTCGATTTCCGGCACCAGTTTTTCCAGGTAGGTGTGCGCCTGCAGGGTCTGCTCGTTGCGAGCCACGCCCACGGCGCTGACCTTGGCCCCCGGGATCAGGCTCAGCACGCCCTCGAGCATGCCGATGCCGGCGCGCAGGATCGGCACCACGGTGATCTTCTTTCCGGCGATTTTCTCGACCTGGACCGTGCCGGCCCAACCGTCGATTTCATAGGACTCCAGCGGCAGGTCCTTGGTGGCCTCGTAAGTGAGCAAGGCACCGACTTCCTGGGCGAGTTCACGGAAGTTCTTCGTGCTAATGTCAGCGCGGCGCATCAGGCCGAGTTTGTGTCTGATCAGCGGATGGCGGATCTCGAGGATGGGCATGGGGAAGGCTCCGGCGGCGGGCAAAAAAACCGGCCTAGATTAATCTATCCGAGGGTGTTGTCCTATAGACAATACAGAACGTTAGTCCACAAACGCTTGATCTGGCCGGGCGGGATGCGTACCTTTGCCGGTTTTTCCGAACCCTGCCACCCTTGGAGAGCGCCATGTCCGCTGATCTCGAGCATATCCGTCAAATCATGCGAGAGGCTGACTGCCTGTACACCGAAGCCGAAGTCGAAGCGGCCATCGCCCGTGTCGGTGCGCAAATCAACGACCAACTGGCCGATGCCAACCCGGTGGTGTTCTGTGTCATGAACGGCGGGCTGATTTTCTCCGGCAAACTGCTGACCTACCTGAACTTCCCCCTGGAAGCGTCCTACTTGCACGCGACGCGTTATCGCAACGAAACCAGCGGCGGCGACCTGTTCTGGAAAGCCAAGCCGGAAGTCTCGTTCATCGACCGCGACGTGCTGATCATCGACGACATCCTCGACGAAGGTCACACCCTGGGCGCGATCATCGACTTCTGCAAACACGCCGGTGCCCGCGCCGTGCACACCGCCGTGCTGATCGACAAGGACCATGACCGCAAGGCGCGCCCTGACTTGAAAGCCGATTTCGTCGGCCTGCCGTGCATCGACCGCTACATCTTCGGCTATGGCATGGACTACAAAGGTTACTGGCGCAACGCCAATGGCATTTTCGCCGTTAAAGGAATGTAATCGATGACCCGGCCAAGCTTTCTGGATCATGCACTGTTCGATGAATTGGCCGAAAAAGCTGCGGCCAGTCCTCGCGGACGGCAGCACCATAACTTCCATGAGATGGATGAGCCGTGCCACCGCATGGCGGTGGGCTTGCAGCCTTCGACCTACATCCCGCCGCACCGCCACCTGAGCGCCGACAAGGCGGAAACCTTGCTGGTGCTCAAGGGCCGGCTGGGGGTGTTGATTTTCGATGAAACCGGTGCGGTGGTGGACAAGCGCATCCTGCAGGCCGGTGGCGATTGCCTCGGCGTCGACCTGCCGGCCGGCGTGTATCACGGTTTGGTGGTGCTGGAAGCCGACAGCCTGATGTTCGAATGCAAGGCCGGCCCCTACCGGCCCGTAGGCGAGGGCGAACTGGCCCACTGGGCGCCCCGTGAAGGCGAGCCCGGCGTGGCGCAATACCACGCCTGGATGCGCGCCCAGTTCGACTAGTACTCTGTAGCGAGGAGCTGGTTCCCGAGGGTGGGAACCAGCTTGCTCGCGATAGCGGAGTGTCGGATTACCTGGGTGTCGGACGTACCGCCGTCATCGCGAGCAAGCTCGCTCCCACAGTTTTTGGCATTCGCCCCTGGCGCCAGCCAGCCCCCTCGCCACGGTTCAGGCAAGGCTGGAACGAGCGGTGCTACCAGCAGCCAGCCATTGCTCGCTCTTGACCCGCGCCTGCTCCAGGGTCTGCACATACGCCAATTGCCGCTGCTCGCGATGAATACCGGCACGGCGCAGCTTCAGGCGCACCCTTGGCGCCGTCGCGACCAGGATCAGGCCGATGCCCTGTTTGCGGTAATCCTTCAGGACGTTTTCAAACGCAGCCAGCGCAGTCATGTCCAGCATGGGCACGGCGCTCATTTCCACCACCACCACGCGCACCCCCGGATCGAACTTGCGCAGCACGTCCAGGGCTTTTTCTGCCGCGCCGAAGAACAGCGGCCCACGAATTGCGTAGCAGCGCACATGCTCGGGCATGTCCAGCAGCGCCTGGTGGAAGTGGCGCGGCAGTTCGGCGCTGTCGGTCAGTTCGCTCATGCGCTTGATGAACAGCCCGGCGGCCAGCAGCAGGCCGACGGCGACGGCCATGACCATGTCGAACAGGACGGTCAGGCTAAGGCAGGTCAGCAGCACCAGTACGTCGCTGCGCGGTGCGATGCGCAAGGTATGCAGCACGTGTCCGGCTTCGCTCATGTTCCAGGCCACTATCACCAGTAGCGCCGCCAGGGCGGCCATTGGCAGGTAGCTGAACAAGGGCGCCAGCAGCACCATCGCCAGCAGCACCACAAGGCTGTGAATGATCGCGGCCAGCGGTGAAGAGGCGCCGCTGCGCACATTGGTCGCGCTGCGGGCAATGGCCGCCGTGGCGGTGATACCGCCAAACAGCGGCGCCACGAGATTGCCCAGGCCTTGGCCGATCAGTTCTGCGTTGGGGTCGTGCTTGCTGCCGGTCATGCCATCCGCCACCACGGCGCACAACAGCGACTCGATGGCGCCAAGCATGGCAATGGCGAAGGCCGGGCCCAGCAATTGGCGGATCAGGTCATAGGAAAGCGTCAAGGGATGCCCCTGGCCATCAGGCAGGTTCCATGGCCACTCGAAGCTTGGTAAAAACGGCGGGATACCGGGGTGGCTGATGCCATCGACCACGTAGCTGAAACGCTCACCCAATGTCGCCACCGGCCAACCGCCGCGCTCCAGCGCCAGTCCCAATAGCGCCCCGACCAGCAAGGCAACCAAATGCCCGGGAACCCGCGGTACCCAGCGTGGCCAGGCAATCAACACCGCCAGGCACGTGACGCCGATGATGCCATCGCCGAGCCGGGCACTGGGCAGTGCCATGATCAGTTCGCCCAACTGTTCGATGTAGTGCTTGGCTTGCCCGATGGTGGTCAGCCCCAGCAGATCCTTGAGTTGCAAGGTGGCGATGACCACGCCGATCCCGGCGGTAAAGCCAAGGATCACCGGGTAGGGGATGTATTGGATCAGCCGTCCGGCGCGCATCAATCCCAAGGTGATGAGGATCAGGCCGGCGAGCATGGTGCACAACAACAAGCCGCCGAGGCCGTATTGTTGAGTGATGGGCAGCAGGATCACCACGAACGCCGCCGTCGGCCCGCTGACGTTGAAGCGCGAGCCGCCAGTGAGGGCGATCAAGGGCGCGGCCACCAACACCGTGTACAAGCCATGTTGCGGCGGCACGCCAACGGCAATCGCCAGGGCCATGGCCAGTGGGATGGCGATGATGCCGACGGTCAGCCCGGCCACCAGGTCGCCACGCAGGCGTTCAAGGGTGTAACCGGCGCGCCAGGCCTGACGCCAGGCGGCAAACAACGGTGGGGCGGAGAAAGACATGAATACTCCTTGAAGGTGGGGCTGGCACTGGCCCTATACAGATCATTCCCACGCAGGAGCGTGGGAACGATCATGCGTCGCTAGACCGGGGCTGATGGCTCTTTGAGTATGCCGTGCTCGTTGCGCGGATGTATTGATCTGGATCGTTATTTTTACCGCTTGGGCTCATGCTAGAGTGCCCGGCCAAGACCCCGGAGCTTGTCATGCGTGTATTGATCCGCTGCGCCACTTTGCTGTTGATCTCCAGCCTGCCCTTGGCGGCCGAGGCTGCGCCGATGCACAGTCAGTTCCTGCCGCCTGATGACCTGGTGGTGCGCCAGGAGCAGCCTGAACAGCAGCAGTTGCTGCAAGTCACCGAGTATTCGGTGGTGCTGGGTAACCAGCGTCAGTCCAATCAGCAACCGATTCCAGTCACTTCGCCGCTGCTGGTCCGCCTCAAGGGCAAGCCGATGAACAAGGGGGCGACCCTCAGCCAGGTGATCCTTAACTTCGACGGCGAAAGCAAAAGCCTGAAGAAACCGGTCTTCGACGAGGCAAGCAAGACCCTGACGCTGTCTTATCCACAGGCCCAGTACCGGGTGGTCATCGATCTGCTGCGCAACAACACGGTCTATGTGCAGTTTCTCACTTACGCCAACGGCCATATCTGGGCCGACCTGCACACCGGTGCCGAACGCCCGCGTTGAGCCCCGAGGCCTGCCGGGGGTAAACTGCCCGCCCCGTGAACTGTGCGAGCTGGAGCCGGCAATGCGTAAAGACAAGAAACAAGTGATTGGCGACGAGATTGGCGATGAACAGATCAAGCTGTTCCTCAATTTCGAACCGGTCGATGCCACGTCGCCGTCGCTGCACAAACTGATCAAGGCCTACCGCGGCCTGCGGGTCGACGATTTCGAGCGTTTCCTGACGTTCTTCGTCGCGGCCGGTCATGACCTCAATGGCAAGGATGAACACGGCAACGATTTCGTCGCGCTGGTGCGCGACCAGCGTAATGCCGAGGATTACATCGATTTGATCGAGAAGGCGCGTGGCTGATTGATCCTGGGCCTGCTTCGCAGGCCAGCGGGAGCAAGCTCCCTCGCCACGAAAGCGTCACCCATAAAAAACGCCCCGCTCTCATGGAGAACGGGGCGTTTTTTTATGCGATCAAATCAAGCGTAGCTTTGAGTCTCGCTGCTTTCTTCAACCAGCTCCAGCGCGATGTTGTTCTGCGCATTGATCTTGCGATACAGCGCCGCGTCGGTTTCCAGCACTTTTTCTCGGGCCGGGAAGATCTCTGCGAGCTTGGTAGCCCACTCGCCCTTGGCTTTGTCCGGGAAGCAACGCTCGATCAGTTCCAGCATGATCGACACGGTCACCGAAGCACCCGGCGATGCGCCGAGCAGGGCGGCGAGGCTGCCGTCCTTGGCCGCCACCAGTTCGGTACCGAACTGCAGGACGCCACCTTTCTTCGGGTCTTTCTTGATGATCTGCACCCGCTGGCCGGCCACTTCCAGGCGCCAGTCCTCGGCCTTTGCCTCGGGGTAGAAGCGACGCAGGGATTCCAGGCGCTGTTCCATGGACTGCATCACTTCGCTGATCAGGTACTTGGTCAGGTCCATGTTGTCCCGGGCCACGGCCAGCATCGGGCCGATGTTGCCGGCACGTACCGACAGCGGCAGGTCCATGATCGAGCCGTGCTTGAGGAACTTGGTGGTGAAACCGGCGTATGGCCCGAACAGCAGGGATTTCTTGCCATCGACCACACGGGTGTCCAGGTGCGGCACCGACATCGGCGGCGAGCCCACGGCGGCCTGGCTGTAGACCTTGGCCTGGTGGTGCTTGACCACTTCCGGGTTGTCGCAACGCAGCCACTGGCCACTGACCGGGAAGCCGCCGAAGCCCTTGCTTTCCTCGATGCCCGAGGCTTGCAGCAACGGCAACGCCGCACCGCCGGCACCCAGGAACACGAACTTGGCGTCGACATCGCGGCTGCTGCCGGAATTGACGTCCTTGATGCTCACGGTCCAGCCACTGCCGTTACGCTTGAGGCCGGTGACGCGCTTGCAGTATTTGACCTGGGTGTCCGGGGCGCTGGTCAGGTGCTTGAGCAACTGGTTGGTCAGGGCGCCGAAGTTGACGTCGGTACCGTTCATGACACGGGTGGCGGCGATAACCTCATCGGCCGGCCGACCAGGCATCATCAGCGGCATCCACTCGGCCATCCGGGCCTTGTCCTCGGTGTATTCCATGTCGGCGAAGGCGTGATGCTGGTGCATCAGCTCGAAGCGCTTCTTCAGGAACGACACGCCTTTCTCGCCTTGCACGAAGCTCAGGTGTGGCACCGGGGCGATGAAGGACTTGGAGGAGCCGAACGTGCCTTTTCTGGTCAGGTACGTCCAGAACTGCTTCGACACCTCGAACTGGGTGTTGATGTGCACGGCCTTCTTGATGTCGACATTGCCGTCGGCTGCCTGGGGCGTGTAGTTGAGCTCACACAGCCCGGCGTGGCCGGTACCGGCGTTGTTCCACGGGTTGGAACTCTCCGCGGCACCGGAATCCATCAGCTCGACGACTTCCAGCGAGATCGCGGGGTCGAGCTCCTTGAGCAGTACGGCCAGGGTGGCACTCATGATGCCGGCCCCTACCAGAACTACATCGACTGCTTCGTTATGCGCCATTTAACGCGTCTCCAAAATCTGCAGCACCAAATTGTCGGCATAGCGGCCAAGAGTGGCGGGGCAGGTCAGTTGCGCCCCAGTTATCCATGGCCAGGATCGCCATGTCCGAATCTTCGCAATTTTTCGCACCTACTGCGGATGCATGCAGCCTGGCCTCAAGAGTCACATGAACTCATTTAAGCGCCGGGCAGGCAATTCGACTTATGGCCGAGACATCCGTTCGTGCAACCAAATCCGTAGCGGACAGGCTTCAGGCGCCGGTTCTTGAGCGATATCCGGTCCTGTGTCGTTGGGCTGTTTCAGACGCTAATGGTGCTTGTTCAGACGCAAAACTCTTCATTTGCTCGCCACACTCTCGTGAAGTTGTGAAAACCCGTTTTTTCACGCTCTTTTGAAGACGTGAACCTCAAAAAAGGGCTGTCCCAGCCTGGCACTGCGCCCGGTTTGGTTGCCCCCATGTAATACATGACAGGCAAAACGGGCAGACAGCTCAGTGACCGAGCGTAATGACAGCTCTGCAGATTCGCGAAAAGTGGTGATTTGCCTGGAGGAACAGCAAGCACGCCAGCTTCACTCGATCTGTGTGGGCGGCTCTCTGTGGGCGTTGCGGGGTGCCAATACCAGCGCATCAGCGGTGTTGCGAGGCCCGATCAGGAGACGTCCTTATAATCGGGGGGAGATTGTATCGAAGAAACGCAGGGAAATGGTCGTGTTTAATGACTTTTATTAGCCGTCCGGTCAGATGGTCAACAGCTGCCGGTTACGTGCGCGAGCAGGAAGCGCTTGCACGCGGGCGCTGGCGGGCAGTGGCTGGTGCAGCCAGTTGAGACGGATCTCTTCGATTTCCACCCAGCCTTCGCCCATGGGTTGCAGGCTGCACTGTTTGAACGCCTGGCAACGGCCGTCGCGATCGAGCAAGGCGAAGCTGCGGTGATGAGGACGAGGGGTGAACAGGGAAATAAGGAAGCGCATGATCGGATACCGGGTCAGGGAGCTTGGGATAAGCCTGACAGTGGGCTATGACATGCCGGTGTAAGGACCGTGACAATGGGGTGACAGGAACCGGCAACCATGGCCCGTGTCAGACATTTCAGTATTCATCGTGCGACGCTAGTTCACGGCGATGGCGCACCGCTATACTGCCGGCCTGTTTGTGCCCGATTCTGGAGAGAAGAGCATGTTGCAACGCCTGTTGTTCGGTTTGATCGCTGTGACCAGTCTGACCCTCGTCGGCTGCGCCCACAGCCCGCAACAACTTAACCCGGAGCCCAAGCTCAATGCCCAGCTGGCGCCTGTGGGTCGTGGCCAGCCGGTGGTGGTGCGGGTGGTGGACGGTCGTCCGTCGCCGACGCTCGGCACCCGTGGCGGGCTGTATCCGGAAACCAGTGTGATCACGGTGCAGGGCGCGCAGATCCTGCCCAAGCTGCAGGCCCAGGCTGAAGCCGCCGTGCGTTTGCTGGGCTTCACGCCGACCGCCAATGCCTTGAATGCACCGCAACTGACGGTGACCCTGGCCGAGCTCAAGTACCAGTCGCCCAAGGAAGGCATGTACGTGACCGAAGCGACCATCGGCGCGACCTTCCGCTCCGACGTGCAGAACGCCAACCGTCGCTATAGCGGCCGTTACGGTGCGTCCCTGGACCAGCGCTTCGGCATGGCACCTAACCAGGACACCAACACCAAGCTGGTCAGCGACGTCTTGAGCGATGCCCTGACCCGGCTGTTCAAGGACCCGACCATTGGCCAGGTACTGGCTGAGTAAGGTTTCGGCGGCATGACCCCTGGGCTGCAATGGCCCAGGGGGCGATGAGACTTTTGAAAGCAAGACCTGTGGGAGCAAGGCTTGCCCGCGATAGCGATCTGTCCTTCACAGCATTGTCGAAGGTGCTGCCCTCATCGCGGGCAAGCCTTGCTCCCACAGAGTGAAACCGTCATGCAGCCTCTGAGTACAGTTCCAGCACACTGATCCCGGTCAGCAGGTCTGTCTCCGGAAGATCGGCATGTTGATGGCCGCCCAGGGCGCAATACACCAGCCAATGTCGGTCCTGCACGTTGAAGGACAGGCTGTCGACGAGGTTCTGCTGTTCGTCGCTTGGGCTGATGAGATAGAGGCGGTCCTGGTTTTCGGCGTGCAGCATGACGGGTTCCGTGCAGGTTTGAAGGGCGACAGAGTGGCCTAATCAGATGACGAAACCGTGACGGGTGAAATTAACCCAGGGCGTGCTCCCTCGCCACAGAAGAACCCAGCGTTGCGGCGGGATCGTTACTGGTCGGAAAAAGCGGCGCAGGGCGTCAGGCTTTCGGTAGAATCCGCGCCCTGTTTGTAGGCCACGGACGTACCCTGTCCGTTTTTTCGCTTGAGGTTCGTGATGTCGTCGCATCTGCTTTCGTTGTTCGCCGCCCACCCCGCCAAACTGATCAACCTGCTCGCGTTGCTGTTTGCCTGCCCGGGCGGCTGGGTGCTGCATGCGACGCGCCGCCGTGAACAACGGGCGCGGGCCTGCCTTGAAGCGCGCAATCGCGATAGCAACGAACGATTTGAAGCGCTGCTGGATCTGGCCACTCAGCGGATGAACCGGTTTTTCTACCGGTTTGGCTTTGGCTGCCTGGCGCTGGCGTTGCTGGTGTCGTGGATCAGTACGCAGTTCTGACGCAGTAGCCGTGGAAAGGGCGTTTGCTCCCGCTGGGCAGCGCCCGTAGGAGCTGTGTAGGAGCTGTCGAGTGCAACGAGGCTGCGATCTCTCCCCAGACACTTGAATCTCAAGCGAAAGATCAAAAGATCGCAGCCTTCGGCAGCTCCTACACAAACCCAGCGTGAGCAAGCTCTCTCGTCGTGGCTTTAAAGCGCCAACCCCGCCTTGACCCGATACTGATTTCGCACCGGCGTTGCGTATTGCAGCACCAGGAACGGTCGGTGTTCCGGCGGGCAAGCGTCCAGCCGGCGCTGCCATTCCTGCTCGGCCTTGGCCAGCTCTTCGGCACCGAACACCTCGGCCGCCTTAGGCACCTGCAACTGCGGATCGGCGTCGGCCCATTGGGCGTAAGCCAGGTAATGCACCGGGAACAGGCGGTAGCCGCCGAGAATCTGCCGGTCCATCTCCTGGGCCAATTGCTTGGTGTCCTCGAACAGCTCGGTGATGGGCGCGGCGAAGTTCACGTGGACCCGGCCCTTGTAGCCGGTGATGCCCTTGGCGATGCTCACGTCGTCCTCGCCCGGGGCCTTGGTGTAAGTGCCGGTGGTGGCGCGGATGTACAACTCGCGGGCCTTGGCCTGGTCGCACGGGTCGTATTCGTAGCTGATCGACACCGGCGTAAGGTTCAGTGACTGGATCACCTCGCCGAACGGCTCGTCCTTGCGGCTCATGTGGAACATCTTGAGGATCGCCGATTCGGTCCGGTCGTCACCGTCCTTGGCTCGTCCTTCGGCCTGGGCGATCCAGATCGAGGCGCAGTCGTTGCGGATCGAATGGTTGATGTACGCCGACAACAACTGGTACGCCGCCATTTTTTCCCGCCGCCCGGTGATGGAGCGGTGCACGATGAAGCTCTTGTTCAGGCGCATCAGGTCGCTGACAAAGGGCTTTTGCAGCAGGTTGTCGCCAATGGCGATGCGCGGGGTCGGCAGGCCGGCGTGGTAGACGGCGTAGTTGACGAAGGCCGGGTCCATCACGATATCGCGGTGGTTGGCGATGAACAGGTACGCACTGCCAGACTTGAATTGCTCCACCCCGGTATAGGTCACGCCATCGGTGGCGCGCTCGATGGTGTGGTCGACGTAGAACTCCACCTTGTCCTGCAGCGTGGCGACCGACGTCACACCGGCGAACTCACGACGCAATCTTTGCGCTATAAGAGGTTTGAGCATCCAGCCGAAGGCGCCGGCCAGGCGTGGGAAGCGGAAGTGGGTGAGGATATCTAGAAACGCCTTGTCGCCAAGCAGTCGTGCCAGCACCGCTGGGACTTCGCTGTCGTCGTAAGGTCGGATGGCATCGAATTCGCCCATCATGCTCTCTTGTTGGAAACGGCTAGGGTAAGTAAAAGGTTCTAACGAAAAAACGACAGGGCACGGTCAGGAAGATAAGCCAGACAAAAATAGCCCTGCAAATAGACCGGCGATTATACGCACAAGTCACCTGGGAGACCGCGATGCTGGAAAGCGCTCATTATGAATGTCCCTATTGTGGGGAGGACGTTGAGACATCCCTGGACTTGTCCGGCGGCGACCAGACCTACATCGAGGATTGTCAGGTGTGTTGCCGGCCAATCACCTTTGTGTTGCAGGTCCATGGTGAGGAATGGCATCTCGAGGTCTTCAGAGAAGACGACTGACGGGGGGCAACACCGATGCGGCGAATCTACGAGCTGGAAAGCCTGATGGAAGGCGAGTTGCTGCAAGGCATGCTTGCCAGCGAAGGCATCACGGCGCATCTGGTGGGGCGCGATTTGCTGGGCGGTGCGGGGGAGTTGCCGATGCAGGGCTTGCTGGGACTGGCGGTGGAGGATGACCAGGCGCAATACGCCCGGGAGTTGATCGCCGCGTACAATGCCGCACTGCCGTTGCCCGGCGATGAACCGGACAGCTATCCCGGCACGCTGGTCTGTTAGGCTGGCGGCCGTTTGTTCGATCAAGAGT
Source organism: Pseudomonas sp. St386 (assembly GCF_018325865.1). NCBI lineage: Bacteria > Pseudomonadati > Pseudomonadota > Gammaproteobacteria > Pseudomonadales > Pseudomonadaceae > Pseudomonas > Pseudomonas sp. St386. The sequence goes on along the minus strand of NZ_AP021900.1, from coordinate 5,713,776 downwards.
CGTGTTGCCCCATGTGTGGACGTTATGCCCTGTTTCGCTGGAACCCCACCTTTGCAGCCCTGCCCGGTTTTCCCGCCGATCAGAAGGCTCAATGGAATATTTCGCCCAACGATTCGGTGTTGATCCTGCGGGCCGGCGCCGAGGGCCAGCGCGAACTGGCCCGGGCACGCTGGGGGCTGACGCCGCCATGGCTGACCGACCTGTCCCGCACCCCGGCCCATGCCCGGGCCGAAACCGTGGCCGAGCAGCCGATGTTCCGAGAGGCCTTGCGCCTGCGCCGTTGCCTGCTGCCGGCCAATGGTTTCTATGAGTGGCGCGGCGGCACGCGCAAGCGTCCGTACTGGTTGACGCCGGGGGAGGGTTCGTCGCTGTTTTTCGCCGCGATCTGGGAAGCGTATCCGGTGCAGGAACAGGTGTGGCTGAGCACGGCGGTCATCACCCAACCGGCGGCGGGTCAGCGCCGGCCGTTGATCCTGGACGAAGAAGGCCAGCGCCTGTGGCTCGATCCCGAGACACCGCTGCATGCCTTGCAAGGGCTGCTGGCAAGCGAGCCGACGGTACTGCGCGAGCGAGTGCTGGCCAACATGGTCAATGATCCGAAGCTCAATGGGCCGGAGTGCTTGACTCCGGCTTGAGCTTTGCGGCGCTTGTATTGGCCTTATCGTCGGATCGCCGCCCGGAGCAGGCTCGCTCCCACAATAGGCTGCGGGTGTTCACAAAAAATGTGTTCACCGCCATCCCCCTGTGGCGTTACTCGTGATGCGGTTCACCCAGGAAGGTCAACGAGGTGAACACGCCACGGGTGGCCACGTCCTTGTTGTCCTTGAGTGCAATTTCCATCTGCGCCGCGATCACATTCAAGCCTTCGTTGCGCACCAGCACCTTGGCCCGGCCTTCTGCGTCGGTTTCAGTCGATACGGTGTTCGGCGCGCTGCGGTAGTCACCCACCAGTTTCACACCCGCTGCCGGTTTGCCGTCCAGCAGCACCCGTACCGGCAATGACTGGCCTGGCCCTACGGTCAGCGGGTCGACTTCCGGCAGGATCACGAACTTGATCGGTGCAAGCGTCGGCAGTTTCGCCCCCGGCTCATAGATCGCCAGGCTGTACTTGAACGTGTGGGTCGACTCGATCGCCCCGGGCACTTTGCTGCGGCCTTCGTTGATCCACTTCTTGTCCGCCGTCTGGGACCACATGCCGTTGTCCAGCGCCACGGCCAGCACCGCCGGTGGCTTGAGCGGTTGCAGGCGGGCGTGGTCCGGCAGGCGCTCGACGGTGACGGGGATCATCTTGCCGACCTGATCATAGGCCCAGGCACCGCTGATTTTCTGCGCCTTGAAGGCATTGTCTTCGGCGCCGTGGCCGTAGATCACTTCGATGTTGCCGCGACGCTGTTCGGTCCACAGGCCATGGGCCGAGGCCTGTGTGGCCAGGAGCAGGCCGAGCAGGGCGAAGGTCTTGGGGTATTTCATGCGGATGTTCCTTTTACAGAGCGAGGGTGAGACTGACGGTGAAGTTGCGCGGCTCGCCGGGGGTGACCCAGTAGTTGCTGTAGGCGCGCTCGTAGTACTTTTCATCGAAGACGTTGTTCAGGTTCAGCCCCACGGTGACGTCATCGCTGGCCTTGTAATGGGCCAGCAGATCCACGGTGTGGTAGGCCGGCAGTTCGAAGTCCTTGCCCGCTTCGCCCGAGCGATCGCCGACGTACGTGAACGCCGCGCCAACATCCGAACCGCGCAGGTGCCCGTCCTGGAATTCGTAGACGCCCAGCAGGCTGCCGCTGTGTTTGGCGACGCCAAGGATCCGGCTGCCCGTGGGGATTTGCTCGTCACCCTTGGTCACTTCGGCATCGATGTAGGCGAAGGCGCCAATCACCCGCACGGCGTCGGTCACCTGCCCGGTGACTTGCAGGTCGATGCCCTGGCTGCGGGCCTTGCCCATGGCGCGGCTGAAGTCGGTCCCGGCGACCGGGCTCAGGACGTTTTCCTTCTCTATATGGAACGCCGCCAGGGTGGTGCTCAGGCGATCGTCGAACAATTCGCTCTTGATCCCCACTTCATAGCCGACGCCTTCCTCGGGGTCGAAGGATTTACCGCCGGCATCCAGGCCATTGTTGGGTTTGAACGAGGTGGAGGCGTTGGCGAACAGGCCAACCTCGGGCGTCAGTTGATACAGCAGGCCGGCCCGCTGCGTCAGGGCATCGTGGCGTTGGCGGTTGGTGCGATCGCGGGTGTGATCGTCGATGCTCTGCTCGAAATGCTCATAGCGCACGCCGAGCATGCCCCGCAGTTTGTCGGTGAAGACGATCTGGTCTTGCAGGTTCAGCGCGCGGCTTTGCACATGTTCGAAGAAGTCGGTGCCGGTCCGAGTACCATTGGGTTTCGGCTGGCCGTAGATCGGCTGATAGATGTCGATGGGGTAGGTGCTGCCACCGATGGTGGTCACGCGCTCGTTCTTGCGGTAATCCTCATATTCGCTGCCGATCAGCAGTTCGTGTTGCCAGGGGCCGAGGTCGAACAGGCCGCGCAATTCCAGTTGGGTGATGCTGTCGTGCCAATTGTTGTCGCGCTCGCGATAGCGGCGGTTCACCGTGTGGCCATCGGCGTTCAGCGGGCGCGCTTCGGAGGCGAAGCCCCAGAGTTCACCCTGCTTGTAATGGCTGGCCAGGCGCAGTTGCCAGGTGTCGTTGAGCTGATGTTCGAGGGCGGCCTGGAGCATGTTGTTGTGATTGTCGATGTCGCCATCGTTGGGTTCGCCCAAAAAGGTCGAGCGGGAAACGCCGCTCCAGCGATTGTTCGGGGCGACGATGCCACGGTCGAACGTCGAGCTGTGGCGCACGATTTCGCTTTCCACCAGCAACCGGGTGTCGGGGTTCAATTGCCAGCTGATGGAAGGCGCGACGAAGACGCGCTGGCTGTCGACGTGATCGCGAAAGCTGTGGTTGTCCTCGACCGCCAGGTTGACCCGCGACAACAGGTTGCCTTCGGTGTCCAGTGGCCTGTTGACGTCCAGCGCGGTGCGGTAGCGATCCCAGCTGCCGGCGCTGGTTTGCAAGGTGGTGAAGGCTTCGGGCTGGGGTTTCTTGGTGACAATGTTCACCGTACCGCCGGGATCGCCACGGCCATACAGGCTGGCGGCTGGGCCCTTGAGCACTTCGATGCGTTCGATGTTCGCCGCGTCCGGCGTGCTCGGATAGCCACGGTTGGCGCTGAAACCATCCTTGTAGAATTCCGATGTCGTGAAGCCGCGCACGCTGTATTCGTAGAGCGTCAGGCCACCGAAGTTGTTCTGCTTCGATACACCGCCGGCGTATTCCAATGCTCGTTCGACGTTGGTGCTGCCCAGGTCCTTGAGCACGCTGGCGGGAATCACACTGATCGATTGCGGGATGTCGCGCAGGGCCGTGTCGGTTTTGGTGGCGCTGGCAGAGCGGGTGGCGCGATAGCCCGTGACGGGGCCGGTGGGGGATTCGTAGTCGGACGTCACGTTGACGGCGTCCAGTTCCAGAGGTTGGACTTCTTCGGCGTAGGCGGGATCGGCGAGCAAGCCCAGGGCGAGACTGGCAACGGAAATCCGTTTCAGGGATGACATGTTATGTTGTTCCAATTTTTAGTATTGAAACAATATAACACTACTAATGAGAATTTATGCTATCTGTATTTTCAGGTGAATCAGGATGAGATGACCGTCCCCACGCTCTGCGTGGGAATGCATACCGTGACGCTCTGCGTCACTTCCAGCAGTGGAACGCAGAGCGTCCCAGGCGACATTCCCACGCAGGAGCGTGGGAACGATCGATTCGCGCTAGTCGGCTATGACGCGGCTTACTGCTCTTCCTTGAGCGCCACTGGTGCCGGCGGTGGGCGCAGGCCGATTTCAGCGGTGAGCTTGAGCTCCTTGCCGTTGCGCATGACCTGGATCGTCACCTTGTCAGTGGGCTTGATCCGCGCCACCTGGTTCATCGAGCGGCGGCCATCGCCGGCCGGTTCGCCATCGATGCTCAGGATCACATCGCCCAGTTGCAGGCCGGCCTTCTGCGCCGGGCCGTCGCGGAAAATCCCCGCCACCACGATGCCGGGCCGCCCGGACAAGCCGAAGGACTCCGCCAGTTCCTGGGTCAGCGGCTGGACTTCAATGCCCAGCCAGCCGCGAATCACCTGGCCGTGTTCGATGATGGACTTCATCACCTCCATCGCCAGCTTCACCGGAATGGCGAAACCGATACCCTGGCTGCCGCCGGACTTGGAGAAGATCGCCGTGTTGATCCCAGTCAGGTTGCCGTTGGCATCCACCAGCGCGCCGCCGGAGTTGCCGGGGTTGATCGCAGCGTCGGTCTGGATGAAATCCTCGTAGTTGTTCAGGCCCAACTGATTGCGCCCGGTGGCGCTGATAATGCCCATGGTCACGGTCTGGCCGACGCCGAACGGGTTGCCGATGGCCAGGGCCACGTCGCCGATGCGGATGCTGTCGGAGCGGCCGATGGTGATGGCCGGCAGGTTCTTGAGGTCGATCTTCAGCACCGCGAGGTCGGTTTCCGGGTCGCTGCCGATCACTCGGGCCAGGGTTTCGCGGCCGTCCTTGAGGGCCACCACGATCTGGTCGGCACCACTGGTGACGTGGTTGTTGGTCAAAATATAACCTTCCGGGCTCATGATCACGCCCGACCCCAGGCTCGACTCCATGCGCTTCTGCTTGGGCGAGTTGTCGCCGAAGAAGCGCCGGAATTGCGGGTCTTCGAACAATGGATGGCTGGGTTTGTTGATGACCTTGGTGGTGTACAGGTTCACCACGGCTGGCGCCGCGGTGGTCACGGCGTCGGCATAGGACACCGGCCCCTGTTGCACCGCCTTGGTTTGCGGCGCCTGTTGCAGGTTGACGTCGAGGCTCGGCAGGCCCACCCATTCCGGGTAGCGCTGGATAATCAGTAGAGCGACAAGCACGCCGGCCAACAGCGGCCAGCCGGAAAAACGCAGCGCCTTGAGCATTAAGCACGTCCTACAAAGGTTGCAGGCGGTATGAGACCGCCCATAATGTCGCGCATTATACGAGGCCGCGCGTGCCTCTGAACGGGATATTTAGGAGTCTTTTCATGGCCGTAGCCCTGAACACCCTGGTCGAAGAAGCGGACCGTTACCTGGCCAGCAGCCGGATTGCCGATTATTGCCCCAACGGCCTGCAGGTCGAAGGCGCGCCCCAGGTGATGCGCATCGTCAGTGGCGTCACCGCCAGCCAGGCTTTGCTTGACGCTGCCGTCGAGGCCGAGGCCGACCTGGTGCTGGTGCATCACGGTTATTTCTGGAAGGGCGAGAACCCTTGTATCACCGGCATGAAACAGCGTCGTCTCAAGACGTTGCTCAAGCATGATATCAGCCTGTTGGCCTACCACTTGCCTTTGGACCTGCACCCGGAGGTGGGCAATAACGTGCAGTTGGCCCGCCAGTTGGACATCACCGTCGAGGGACCGCTGGATCCGGACAACCCCAAGATCGTCGGCCTGGTCGGCTCCCTGTCCGAACCGATGACGGCCCGGGATTTCGCGCGCAAGGTCCAGGAAGTCATGGGGCGTGAGCCGTTGTTGATCGAAGGCGAGCAAATGATCCGCCGAGTTGGTTGGTGCACGGGTGGTGGCCAGGGCTATATCGATCAGGCGGTGTTGGCCGGCGTCGACCTGTACCTCAGCGGCGAGGCGTCGGAGCAGACGTTCCACAGCGCGCGGGAAAACGGCATCAGCTTCATCGCCGCAGGGCATCATGCGACCGAGCGCTACGGTGTCCAGGCATTGGGTGACTACCTGGCGCGACGCTTTGCCCTGGAGCACATCTTCATCGATTGCCCGAATCCCATCTGACTGTTTATAACCCCTGTGGGAGCGAGCTTGCTCGCGATAGCGGCGGATCAGCCGACATTAATATGGCTGACACACCGTCATCGCGAGCAAGCTCGCTCCCACAGAAAAGCGTGTGCGGGGCCCGAACCGGCAGGCATATCCATATGCTGTTTCGATCTAGTTGGCGCCCTGATTAGAAGAGGTCGCTGTGCTAGGATTCCCCGCTCGAACACGGCCCGCTGGCCGTTCATAAGAAAGTTTTCGTGAGTAGCCATGGTCGACAAACTGACGCATCTGAAACAGCTGGAGGCGGAAAGCATCCACATCATCCGCGAGGTGGCCGCCGAGTTCGATAACCCGGTGATGCTGTACTCCATCGGTAAAGACTCCGCCGTGATGCTGCACCTGGCACGCAAGGCGTTCTTCCCCGGCAAGCTGCCGTTTCCGGTGATGCACGTCGACACCCGCTGGAAATTCCAGGAAATGTACAAGTTCCGCGATCGCATGGTCGAGGAACTGGGCCTGGACCTGATCACCCATGTGAACCCGGACGGCGTGGCGCAGGGCATCAACCCATTCACCCACGGCAGTGCCAAGCACACCGACATCATGAAGACCGAAGGCCTCAAGCAGGCCTTGGACAAATATGGTTTCGACGCCGCGTTTGGCGGTGCCCGTCGCGATGAAGAGAAATCCCGCGCCAAGGAGCGCGTGTACTCGTTCCGTGACAGCAAGCATCGCTGGGACCCGAAGAACCAGCGCCCGGAGTTGTGGAACGTCTACAACGGCAAGGTCAACAAAGGCGAGTCGATCCGGGTATTCCCGCTGTCGAACTGGACCGAGCTGGACATCTGGCAGTACATCTACCTCGAAGGCATCCCGATCGTGCCGCTGTATTTTGCCGCCGAGCGTGAAGTGATCGAGAAGAACGGCACGCTGATCATGATCGACGACGAGCGCATCCTCGAGCACCTGTCCGACGAAGACAAAGCCCGTATCGTCAAGAAGAAAGTGCGTTTCCGTACCCTTGGCTGCTACCCGTTGACGGGCGCGGTGGAGTCCGAGGCTGAAAGCCTGACGGACATCATCCAGGAAATGCTCCTGACGCGAACTTCCGAGCGCCAGGGCCGGGTCATCGACCACGATGGCGCAGGCTCGATGGAAGATAAAAAACGTCAAGGTTATTTCTAAGGGGCTGTCATGTCGCATCAATCTGATTTGATCAGCGAGGACATCCTCGCCTACCTGGGCCAGCACGAGCGCAAAGAGCTGCTGCGTTTCCTGACCTGCGGTAACGTCGACGACGGCAAGAGCACCCTGATCGGGCGCCTGCTGCACGACTCCAAGATGATCTACGAAGATCATCTGGAAGCCATCACCCGCGATTCGAAGAAAGTCGGCACCACCGGTGACGATATCGACCTGGCGTTGCTGGTCGACGGCCTGCAGGCCGAGCGCGAGCAAGGCATCACCATCGATGTCGCCTACCGCTATTTCTCCACCGCCAAGCGTAAATTCATCATCGCCGATACCCCAGGCCATGAGCAGTACACCCGCAACATGGCTACCGGTGCCTCCACCTGTGACCTGGCGATCATCCTGGTGGACGCGCGCTACGGCGTGCAGACCCAGACCCGTCGCCACAGCTTCATCGCCTCGTTGCTGGGTATCAAGCACATCGTCGTGGCCATCAACAAGATGGACCTCAAGGACTTCGACCAGGGCGTGTTCGAGTCGATCAAGGCCGACTACCTGAAGTTCGCCGAAGGCTTGAAGATGAAGCCCACCAGCATGCACTTCGTGCCGATGTCCGCCCTCAAGGGCGACAACGTGGTGAACAAGTCCGAGCGTTCGCCGTGGTACACCGGCCAGTCGCTGATGGAAATCCTCGAGACGGTGGAAGTGGCGGGCGACCGTAACTTCACCGACCTGCGTTTCCCAGTGCAGTACGTCAACCGTCCGAACCTGAACTTCCGCGGTTTCGCCGGCACCCTCGCCAGCGGCATCGTGCACAAGGGCGACGAAGTGGTGGTGCTGCCCTCGGGCAAGAGCAGCCGCGTGAAATCCATCGTCACCTTCGAAGGCGAGCTGGAACAGGCAGGTCCTGGCCAGGCGGTAACGCTGACCATGGAAGACGAAATCGACATCTCCCGTGGCGACCTGCTGGTGCATGCCGACAACGTGCCGCCGGTCACCGACAGCTTCGAAGCGATGCTGGTGTGGATGGCCGAAGAGCCGATGCTGCCGGGCAAGAAATACGACATCAAGCGCGCCACCAGCTACGTGCCGGGCTCGATTGCCAGCATCGTCAACAAGGTGGATGTGAACACCTTGGAAGAAGGTCCGGCCAGCGCGTTGCAGCTCAACGAAATCGGCAAGGTGAAGATCGCCCTGGATGCGCCGATCGCCCTGGACGGTTACGAGAGCAACCGCACCACCGGCGCGTTCATCATCATCGATCGCCTGACCAATGGCACGGTCGGTGCCGGCATGATCGTCGCCCAGCCGCTGGCTCACGGCAGCAGCACGCACCACGGCAAGCTGGCCCATGTGTCGGTGGAGGAACGCGCCCAGCGTTTCGGCCAGCAGCCAGCCACGGTCCTGTTCAGTGGCCTGTCGGGCGCTGGCAAAAGCACGCTGGCCTATGCGGTCGAGCGCAAGCTGTTCGACTCGGGCCGTGCGGTCTTTGTCCTCGATGGCCAGAACCTGCGTCATGACCTGAACAAGGGCTTGCCGCAGGATCGCTCCGGACGTACCGAGAACTGGCGCCGTGCGGCTCATGTCGCCCGTCAGTTCAACGAAGCCGGCCTGCTGACCCTCGCCGCGTTTGTCGCCCCGGATGCCGAAGGCCGCGAACAGGCCAAGGCGCTGATCGGCAAGGAGCGTCTGCTGACCGTCTACGTCCAGGCCTCGCCAACGGTGTGTGCCCAGCGTGATCCGCAAGGGCTGTATGCCGCCGCTGGCGACAACATCCCGGGCGAATCCTTCCCGTATGACGTGCCGCTGGATGCCGACCTGGTGATCGACACCCAGTCGCTGACCCTGGAAGAGAGCGTCAAGCAGGTGCTCGATCTGCTGCGCAAGCGTGGGGCGATCTAAGGCAAGTCGCTGTAACTAAAAGCCCGCAGATGAGTGATCATCTGCGGGCTTTCTGTTGTCTGGAAGGACGCTATCGCGAGCAAGCTCGCTCCCACAATGGTCAGCGGTGGAGCAAATGTGGGAGCGAGCTTGCTCGCGATGAGGCCAGTGCAGCCACCTCAAGACTTGGCGGGATACTCCCGATGCATCTGCGCAAGCAACGCATCCTTGTCCTGCCACAACTGGTTGATCCAGCCCTGGAACTCCAGGCGATACACGCCATCCTGATCGTAGTTCTTGCCGATGAACTGCGGTGGGATCTTCAGTTCCTGGAAATGCACCACCACCTCTCCAACGTTGCCGCAGAGCAAATCCCAATACCCCGGACGACCGCCTGGATAATGAATGGTCACGTTGATGATCGACTCCAGCTGTTCACCCATGGCATCCAGTACAAACGCGATGCCGCCGGCCTTGGGCTTGAGCAGGTAGCGAAACGGTGACTGCTGCTGGGCATGCTTGCCGTCGGTGAAGCGCGTGCCTTCGACGAAATTGAAAATGCCCACGGGGTTGTCGCGAAACTTCGCGCAGGTCTTGCGGGTGGTTTCCAGGTCCTTGCCTTTCTTTTCCGGATGCTTTTCCAGGTAAGCCTTGGAGTAGCGCTTCATGAACGGGAACCCCAGCGCCCACCAGGCCAGGCCGATCACCGGCACCCAGATCAGTTCCTGCTTGAGAAAGAACTTCAACGGCCGGATGCGTCGGTTCAGCACGTACTGCAAAACCATGATGTCGACCCAGCTCTGGTGGTTGCTGGTGATCAGGTACGAATGCTGGTAGTCCAGGCCCTCCAGGCCGCTGAGGTGCCAGCGGGTACGACGCAGCAGGTTCATCCAGGCCTTGTTGTTGCTGATCCAGGCTTCGTGGATGTGGCCCATCAACCAGTCGGTGAAGCGCTGGGCAGCGGGGAAGGGCAGCAGCAATTTGAAAATCGCCACGATGAACAGCGGCGTGCAGCAGGCGATGGTGTTCAGCGCCAATAGCAGCGAGGCAATGACGCCGCGCAAGGGGGCAGGCAAGAAGTCCAGCATTTAAATGTCCAAAGGTCGGTTGGCGGCTTGGATCGCGGTCAGGGCGATGGTGTACACGATGTCGTCGACCTGGGCGCCGCGCGGCAAGTCATTCACCGGTTTGCGCAAGCCTTGCAGCATCGGCCCGAGGCTGACGCAATCTGCGCTGCGCTGCACGGCCTTGTGAGTGGTGTTGCCGGTGTTGAGGTCCGGGAAGATGAACACCGTCGCCCGGCCGGCCACCTGACTGTTGGGCGCCAATTGCCGTGCCACGGTTTCGTTGGCGGCGGCGTCGTATTGCAGCGGACCATCGATCAACAGACCGTGCTGGGCCTCGTGGGCCAGCAGGGTGGCTTCGCGAACTTTTTCCACTTCTTCGCCACTGGCCGACTCACCGCTGGAGTAGCTGAGCATCGCCACCCGCGGTGTGATGCCGAACGCGGCGGCCGAGTCGGCACTTTGCAGGGCGATTTCCGCCAGCTCCGCAGCGCTGGGGTGAGGGTTCATCACGCAGTCGCCGTAGACCAGCACTTCTTCGGGGAACAGCATGAAAAACACCGAGGACACCAGTGAGCATCCTGGCGCGGTCTTGATCAGTTGCAGGGCCGGACGGATGGTGTTGGCGGTGGAGTGGATGACGCCGGATACCAGCCCGTCCACTTCATCCAGGGCCAGCATCATGGTGCCGATGACCACGGTGTCTTCCAGTTGCTGCTCGGCCATCGGTGCGTTCAGGCTCTTGCTCTTGCGCAACCTCACCATCGGTTCGACGTAGCGTTCGCGAATCGAATCCGGGTCGAGAATTTCCAGGCCCGGCGGCAGTTCGATGCCTTGGGCGCGGGCCACCGCTTCGACGTCGGCCGGTTTTGCCAGCAACACGCAGCGGGCAATGCCCCGGGCCTGGCAAATGGCGGCGGCCTGGACGGTCAACGGTTCGCTGCCCTCGGGCAGCACGATGCGTTTGTTGGCGGCCTGGGCGCGCTGGATCAACTGATAGCGGAACACCGCTGGCGACAGGCGCATTTCCCGTGGCGTGCCGCAGCGCTGGTGCAGCCACTTGGCGTCCAGGTGGCTGGCGACGAAATCGGTGATGATCTCCGCACGTTCGCGGTCATCGATGGGGATTTCCTTGTTCAAGCCGTTGAGCAGGTTGGCGGTGTCGTAGGAGCCGGTGCTCACCGACAGCACCGGCAACCCCGCCTGCAAGGCGCCGCGACACAAGTCCATGATGCGCGGGTCGGGCAGGGTGTCGCTGGTCAGCAGCAGGCCGGCCAGCGGCACGCCATTGAGCGCCGCCAGGCTCACGGCCAGGATGATGTCGTCGCGATCGCCGGGGGTCACCACCAGCACGCCGGGCTTGAGCAGTTCCACGGTGTTGCGCATGGTACGGGCGCAAATGATGATGTTGCTCATGCGCCGGCTTTCGTAGTCGCCGGCATTGAGCACCTGCGCGCCCATCAGGTCGGCCACGTCGCGGGTGCGCGGAGCGTTGAGCTCGGGGCGAAACGGGATGCAGCCGAGCAGGCGGAAATCGCCGCTGCGCAGCAAGGGCGAGTGCTCCTTGAGCCGTGCGGAAAACGCCTCCATGCTTTCGTCGGTGCGGACCTTGTTCAGGATCACTCCGAGAACTTTCGGGTCCTTCGGCCCGCCAAACAACTGTGCCTGCAATTCTACCCGGCCAGACAGTTCGGTCAGCACTTCGTTTTCCGGCGCCGACACCAGGATGACCTCGGCGTCCAGGCTCTTGGCCAGGTGCAGGTTGACCCGGGCGGCGTAGCTGGCGTTGCGGGTCGGGACCATGCCTTCGACGACCAGCACGTCCTTGCCGATGGCCGCCTGCTGATAAAGGGTAATGATTTCTTCCAGCAGCTCATCGAGCTGGCCGTCGCCGAGCATGCGCTCGACGTGCGCCAGGCCCAGGGGCTGCGGCGGCTTGAGGCCGTGGGTGCGGGCCACCAGCTCGGTGGAGCGTTCCGGCCCGGTGTCGCCGGGGTGAGGTTGGGCAATGGGTTTGAAAAAGCCGACTTTCAGTCCGGCCCGTTCAAGGGTACGCACCAGCCCGAGGCTGATGGAGGTCAGGCCCACACCAAAATCGGTGGGCGCGATAAAAAAAGTTTGCATGCGAATTCTCTAAGGGGGAATGGCGCGGCCTATGACTGGCCGTCTACCCACAATTCAGTCGTCAAGGTTATCGCTAACCGGGCCTTGAGCGCACCAGCCGCAATCAAAGGGCTGGCCTATTTTTTCAATACGTTGCCCGGGGTCCTGCACCCAGGCCCGGGACTGCCACGGTGGCTGGTGACGCAGATGCTGAGTATGGCCACAAGACAGCTCGGCCACCCAGTGCCCGTCCTCGTCCTGATGGAAACCGGTGACCGTCGGTCTGTTCGGGCAAGTCCGTTTGTCCGGGTTCCGTTCGCTTTCGGGCAAATCCTTGTTTAGACTTGTCCGTTCTTCATTCTTATGCAAAAGGTCTCGCCCCATGCTGATCGCCGCCAATAAGGCTGTCTCCATCGACTATACCCTGACCAACGACGCTGGTGAGGTCATCGACAGCTCTGCCGGCGGCGCTCCGCTGGTCTACCTGCATGGCGCAGGCAACATCATCCAGGGCTTGGAAAAAGCCCTGGAAGGCAAAACGGTCGGTGACGACCTGAACGTTACCGTCGAGCCGGAAGACGCCTATGGCGAATACTCCGCCGAACTGGTCAGCACCCTGAGCCGCAGCATGTTCGAAGGCGTCGATGAGCTGGAAGTGGGCATGCAGTTCCACGCTTCCGCCCCCGATGGTCAGATGCAGATCGTCACCATTCGCGACCTGGAAGGCGACGACGTCACCGTTGACGGCAACCACCCGCTGGCTGGCCAGCGCTTGAACTTCAAAGTCAAGATCGTCGACATCCGTGACGCCAGCCAGGAAGAAATCGCCCATGGTCACGTCCATGGCGAAGGCGGCCATCACCACTGATTTGTGCGCTACGCTCAAATGACCAGTGAACTGGAAAGGCGCCATACGGCGCCTTTTTAGTCGGTTGCTGTTAGCATCAACCACGGCTGTTTCGAAAAGATCCGCAAACCTGGAGTTCGTCATGAGTGCTTTCCACGACCTTAAACTCAAAGCCCTGGATGGTCAGGAGCTTGCTCTGGCGCCGTTCAAGGGGCAAGTCGTGCTGGTGGTCAACGTCGCCTCCAAATGTGGCCTGACGCCTCAATACGCGGCGCTGGAAAATCTCTATCAGCAATACAAGGCCAAGGGGTTCAGCGTGCTGGGCTTGCCCTGCAATCAGTTCGCCGGGCAGGAACCGGGAACCGAGCAGGAAATCCAGGACTTTTGCAGCCTCAACTACGGCGTGACGTTCCCGCTGTCCAGCAAGCTGGACGTGAACGGCCCCGGTCGTCATCAGCTCTATCGCCTGTTGGCGGGCGAGGGCGCCGAGTTTCCCGGAGACATTACCTGGAACTTCGAGAAGTTCCTGGTCGGCAAGGACGGTCGCGTGCTGGTACGTTTCTCACCGCGCACGGCGCCGGATGATCCTGCCGTGATCCAGGCGATCGAAAAAGCGCTGGCTTGATCCTCAAGAAATTGCAGATGTAGGAACTGCCGAAGGCTGCGATCTTTTGATCTTTTGATCTTTCGCTTGAGACTCAAGTGTTTGGGGAAAGATCGCAGCCTCGTTGCACTCGACAGCTCCTACACAGCTCCTACACAGCTCCTACTCGGCGCCCTTTTGATCCTTAATCACTCCAATCAATAGTGCTACCGAGCGCCTCGGACTCCACATATTATCGTCGTCATATCGACCTGCGACCTTGTCCCGTGGAGTGCCTCATGCCTGCAAAAGCCCTGTTCAAACCTTTCCTCCTCGGCGCGCTCGAGTTGCCGACCCGGGTGGTGATGGCGCCAATGACCCGTTCGTTTTCGCCGGGCGGCGTTCCGAACGCCAAGGTCATCGAGTATTACCGTCGCCGCGCGGCGGCCGGGGTCGGCCTGATCATCACCGAGGGCACGACGGTGGGGCACAAGGCTTCCAACGGCTACCCGAACGTGCCGCATTTCTATGGCGACGCCGCGTTGGCCGGCTGGAAGAAAGTGGTTGATGCGGTACACGCCGAAGGCGGCAAGATCGTTCCACAGCTGTGGCATGTGGGCAGTGTGCGACGCATCGGCACCGAGCCGGACGCCAGCGTGCCGGGCTATGGCCCGACCGAAAAGCTCAAGGACGGCCAGGTGGTGGTCCACGGTATGACCCAGGCGGACATTGACGAGGTAATCGCCGCGTTCGCCCAGGCGGCAAAAGACGCTCAAGGCATCGGCATGGACGGGGTGGAAATCCACGGTGCCCACGGCTATCTGGTGGACCAGTTCTTCTGGGAAGGCAGCAACCAGCGCACCGACGGTTACGGCGGCAGCCTGGCCAACCGTTCGCGCTTTGCGATCGAATTGATCCGTGCCGTGCGCGCGGCGGTGGGCGAGGGTTTCCCGATCATTTTCCGCTTCTCCCAATGGAAACAGCAGGACTACACCGCGCGTCTGGTGCAGACCCCTGAAACCCTGGGCGAATTCCTCAAGCCATTGTCTGACGCCGGCGTGGATATTTTCCACTGCTCGACACGGCGCTTCTGGGAGCCGGAGTTTGAAGGCTCCGAGCTGAACCTGGCCGGCTGGACCCGCAAGCTCACCGGCAAGCCCACCATCACCGTTGGCAGCGTCGGCCTGGACGGCGAGTTCCTGCAGTTTATGGTCAACACCGACAAAGTCGCGCAACCGGCCAGCCTGGAAAAACTGCTGGAGCGCCTGAACAACGACGAGTTCGACCTGGTGGCGGTGGGGCGTGCGCTGCTGGTGGATCCGGACTGGGCGCAGAAAGTGCGCGAAGGGCGGGAGCAGGATATCTTGCCGTTCAGTCGCGAGGCGTTGATGACCCTGGTTTAAGCGGCGCCTTGTTGGGCCTCATCGCGGGCAAGCCTTGCTCCCACATTGATCTTCAGCGAACACATTGTGCGTGAACGACTGACAACTCTGTGGGAGCAAGGCTTGCCCGCGATGCTTTTCAGCGCTGCGACACTGCCTGGGGCAGCGACGATTCGACCTGGCAAACCCCCCGCAACTGCGCCTCGAACTGCTCGATCACCGATGCCCAACCCTGGCGACTGGCATGCTGGCGCGCATTGAGCCGCACGCAACGCAAAGTCTCGCGCTCTTCCAGCAGCCAACGGGCGGCATCGCAGAACGCCTCCTCATCCCCCGGCATTGCCAGCACGCCGTTGTAGCCGTGGCGAATGTGTTGGGCCGCCGCAGCCTGATCGTAGGCCACCACGCCCAGCCCGGACGCCAGCGCCTCCAGCACCACATTGCCGAAGGTTTCGGTCAGGCTCGGAAAGACAAACACATCCCCGGACGCATAATGACTGGCCAGCGCCTCGCCGCGTTGCGAGCCACAAAAGATCGCTTCGGGCAGTTCCTGCTCCAGGGCGGAGCGCTGCGGGCCGTCGCCGATCACCACCAATTTCATCCGTCGCCCCGGGAAAGCGCTGCACAGCGTGGCGAAACTGCGCTTGAGCAGCCCGAGGTTTTTCTCCGGAGCCAGGCGTCCGACGTGGATCACGGCGATGTCATCGTCGCCCAGGCCCCACGCCTCACGCAGGCTCGTCGAGCGCTTGACCGGATGAAACAGTTGGCTGTCCACGCCGCGCGAGAGCAGCGCCACGCGCTCGAAATGGCGTCGCTCCAGTTCCAGGCGCTGGCTGAGGCTGGGCACCAGGGTCAGGCTGGAGCGGTTGTGAAACCAGCGCAGGTAATGGGTGAGCACGCGACTCAACAGCCCGAGGCCGTACTGCTGGGTGTATTGCTGGAAATTGGTGTGGAAGCCGCTGACCACCGAGATGCCCAAGCGTCGTGCCGCGCGCAGTGCCGACAAACCCAGCGGCCCTTCGGTGGCGATGTACAGCACGTCTGGACGATGGCGTTTCCAGCGCCTGAGCAGTTTGTGCATCGACGCCTGGCCCCACTGCAAACCTGGATAGCCCGGCAACGGCCAGCCCCGGCACAGTAGCAATTGCCCGTCACTGGCCTGGCGTTGGTCATCGACCTGGCGCGGCCGTATCAGCTCGACCTGATGCCCGCGGGCGCGCAGGCCGTCGTACAGGCGGCCCAGGGTATTGGCCACGCCATTGATTTCCGGCGGGAAGGTTTCGGTGATCAGGGTAATGTGCAGAGGTGTGGTCATGACCCCAGTGTCGACCGGGGCCATTTCGTCATTGTGACGACAAGATGATGGATTTGTGACCGGCTCAGCCCTGGCGGGCCAACGCGGTCTCGGCGCCTTGCTCACGGACCCAGAACAACGTCGCGCCGGCCACCGCTGCCGGCATCATCAGGATGTTGACCACCGGGATCAGCAGCACCAGGTACACGCTGGCGCCAAAGCCCAGGCTCTGCCAGCGTTTTTCCCGCAGCCAGGCGAGCATCTCGTTCCAGCCCAGCTTGTGGTTGTCCGCCGGGTAGTCGATGTACTGGATCGCCATCATCCACACGCCGAACAGCAGCCACAGCGGTGCCGCCACCAGATTGACCACGGGGATGAACGACAGCACGAACAAGCCCAGGGCGCGGGGCAGGAAATAGCCGAGCTTGCGCGCTTCCCGGCCGAGGGTTCGCGGGATCATGGCGATCAACTCGGCCCAACTGAAGGCCGGGAAGTCGTCGGTGCCACGGATGACCACTTCGACTTTTTCCGCAAGAAAGCCGTTGAACGGTGCGGCGATGACGTTGGCGAGCATGGTGAAGGTGAAAAACACCATCAGCACGACGAGCACCACGAACAGCGGCCAGAGCACATAGCTGAGGAAACTGAGCCAGTCCGGCAGCGACGGCATCAGCGTATCGACCCACAGGCTGAACTGATGGCCGGCCAGGTAAATCAATCCGACGAACAGCACCAGGTTGATCGCCAGGGGCAAGAGTACGAACAAGCGCAGGCCCGGGCTCAAGACCAGCTTGAGGCCCTCTCGCAAATATTGCGGGCCGGACAGGACGGGGGCGGGCATAGGTGGCTCCGAGCGAAGGTGAACGCGCCGACCTTACCGGCTTTGCCCCGCCCGGGAAAGCGGCGACATGGCGTGTAACAACGTTTCTTGAGGCGAAGGCACCTATTGAAGGGACCGCTGGGGATAGAGCTCACCTATGAGCTGGATTGTTAAACCGTATTTCCTTAATCTTCGCTCCCTCGATACGCTGCACCCATTCTTTTCCAGGACCGTCGAACCCAAGCCTTCCCCAAGTGCGTCAACGGTCCTTTTTTATTCACGCCGCTCACCCGGCGTTCCGGCCCGCAAGGTCCGGTCAACAGGAGCAGGTCATGTCTGAAGTGCGTCATTCGCGAGTGATTATTCTCGGTTCCGGCCCTGCCGGTTACAGCGCTGCGGTTTATGCGGCCCGTGCCAACCTCAAGCCACTGCTGATCACCGGCATGCAGGCCGGCGGTCAATTGACCACCACCACCGAAGTCGACAACTGGCCGGGCGATGTCCACGGCCTGACTGGCCCGGCCTTGATGGAACGCATGAAGGAGCACGCCGAGCGCTTCGAGACCGAGATCGTTTTCGACCACATCAATGCCGTGGACTTCGCCGCCAAGCCGTACACCCTGACCGGCGACAGCGCGACCTACACCTGCGATGCCCTGATCATCGCCACCGGTGCCAGCGCTCGTTACCTGGGCCTGCCGTCGGAAGAAGCCTTCATGGGCAAAGGTGTTTCCGCCTGCGCCACCTGCGACGGTTTCTTCTACCGCAACAAGCCTGTGGCAGTGGTCGGTGGCGGCAACACCGCGGTCGAGGAAGCATTGTACCTGGCCAACATCGCCAGCACGGTCACCCTGATCCACCGTCGCGAGACTTTCCGCGCCGAGAAGATCCTGATCGACAAGCTCAATGCCCGCGTCGCCGAAGGCAAGATCATCCTCAAGCTCAACGCGACCCTGGACGAAGTGCTGGGCGACAACATGGGCGTGACCGGTGCCCGCCTGAAGAACAACGACGGCAGCTTCGACGAGATCAAGGTTGACGGCGTGTTCATCGCCATCGGCCACACCCCGAACACCTCGCTGTTCGAAGGCCAGCTGGAACTCAAGGACGGCTACCTGGTGGTCAAGGGCGGCCGCGACGGCAACGCCACCGCCACCAGCGTCGAAGGTATCTTCGCGGCCGGCGACGTGGCCGACCACGTCTACCGCCAGGCGATCACCTCGGCCGGTGCCGGTTGCATGGCAGCCCTGGACACCGAGCGCTACCTGGATGGCTTGCAGAACGCTTCGTTCTGATTCGGCGGGTACAAAAAAACCGGCTTCGGCCGGTTTTTTCATGGGTGGATACCTGCCGCTGACCCCCTGTGGGAGCAAGCTCGCTCCCACAGGTTTTTTGTGTGGTCAGAAACAGAGCATTTCAGGTCAGCCTCGCAAGGCACGCCTCCAGGATATCCAGGCCCTCCTCCAACACCGTCGCCTCGGTCGTCAACGGCGCCAGCAGCCGGATGATGTGCCGCGATTTACCACTGGGCATCAGCAGCAACCCCGATTCCCGCGCCAGGGCCAGCAGTTGTGTCAGTTGTGCGGAAGCCGGGGTGCCGTCGGCGTGGGTCAGCTCGATGCCGCGCATCGTGCCGACGCCTGTCAGGCGGCCGAGGTAGGGTGTCAGCCCACGGCTGCGCCAGGATTGGTAGCGGCTGACGATCGCCTCCTCCTGTTGCGAGCCCCAGGTGTGCAGGTTGGCGTCGGTCATTTCATCCAGGGTCGCCAGGGCGGCGGCGCAGGCGATGGGGTTGCCCGAGTAGGTGCCGCCCAGGCCACCCTTGGGCAAGTTGTCCAGCAGCGCCTTGCGTCCCACCACCGCGCCCAAGGGCACGCCGCCGGCAATGCTTTTACCGAGCAGGATCAGGTCCGGTTCGATGCCCAATCGCGAGAAGGCAAAGCGCTGGCCGGTGCGGCCGAAGCCCGATTGGATTTCATCGGCGATCAGCACAATGCCCTTATCGTCGCAGAACTGCCGCAGGGTTTGGGCGAAGGGCACGTCCATCGCCAGGAAGCCGGCTTCGCCCTGCACCGGCTCGACAATGAAACAGGCCACGTCATTCACGTCGATCTCGACGCTGAACAGCCGCTCCATGGCCTTCAAGGCTTCTTCGCCGGTGACGCCGTTGTCCTTGCTGGGGTACGGCAGGTGGTACACCGGCCCGGGCAGAACGCCGACTTTCTGCTTGTAAGGCGCGACCTTGCCGTTGAGGTTGAGGGTCGCCAGGGTGCGGCCGTGAAAGGCGCCATCAAACGCAATCACGGCGGTACGGCCCGTGGCGCCGCGTACGATCTTCAAGGCGTTCTCCGCCGCTTCGGCGCCGCTGTTGGTGAGCATGCCGCTGACCGGATAATCCACCGGGATAAACGCCGCCAAGCGTTCCATCAATTCAATGTACGGCGCATGGGGCGCGGCGTTGAATGCGTAATGGGTCAGCCGGGTGGCCTGTTCACGGATCGCCTCGACGATGCGCGGATGGCAATGGCCGAGGTTCAACACACCGATGCCGCCGACGAAATCGATGTAGCGTTTGCCGTTGGTATCCCAGACCTCGGCATTCTTGCCGTGGCTGAGGCTGACGGGATGCACGATGGAGATCGATTGGCTGATGGTTTCGCTGCTCATGGATGACGGCTCGGACGGTGGAGAAATTTCCATTATCTAAGCCGCGAGCAGAGGGGCCCGGCAAACGAAATAAAGTTGCCGGGTCAATCTTAAAAGTCGGGATGTAGAGCGGGAGGATTTATTTGCGGGAGGAAGACCTGTGGGAGCATGGCTTGCCCGCGATGAACGATAACGCGGTTCAACTGCTGTTAAACCTCGGCGTGCCCATCGCGGGCAAGCCATGCTCCCACAGATGAATGCCCTCGCCACAGAAGAGGGCTGCAAGAATCTGTGGATCAGCGCCGCTGCAGCGGCTGTGCCTCGAACGTCACACCGGCCAGCCCATGGGCCATCAGCGCGCGGATATTGCCGTGATCGCTGCCTTCGGGCGTGGCCAGCACCGAACGGTAATGTTCGCCGAACGCCAGGAGCGCTTCTTCATCGCTCAAGCCTTCGAGCAGCGCCAGGCCCAGGGTCTTGCACGAACCTTCGTTCTGCCCGGCGGCGTTGTGCACGCCACCGTTGTCGAAGGCCTGGGGCTGGTAGTCGTAACCGGCGGCGATAAAGGCCAGGGTGTCGGCGAAGGCATGTTCGCCGCTCTTGAGGCGGGCACGCAGGGTATTGAGATCAGGCATCGGGTTTTCCTTTGGCGAACGCCGCCTGTTGTTCGGCGCTGGCTTCTTTCTGGTATTGGGCTTTCCACTCGGCGTACGGCATTCCGTAGACCACTTCGCGGGCGTCGTCGAGGCTGACCTCGACCTGGCGTTCATCGGCGGCGGCCTTGTACCACTTGGACAGGCAGTTGCGGCAGAAGCCGGCGAGGTTCATCAGGTCGATGTTCTGCACATCCTTGCGGCTGTCCAGGTGGGCAACCAGCCGACGGAAAGCGGCGGCTTCGAGTTCGAGGCGTTGTTGGTCGTTCATGGTGTTCCTTGACGGGCAGCTGCAAGCGCTGGGCTTCAAGCTGCAAGATGGATTGCGGTGGCCTCAAGCTTACCGCTTCAAGCTCGCCGCTGAAAACGTGCCGCTCAGCGGCTTGCCGCAAGGGTAATCGACACCGACTCGGCAAATCGCAAGGCGTGGGGTTTGTCGACTTCGACTTCGGCATACAGCACCGATTCGTTGGCCATGACCAGGTCGAGCAATTCCTGGGTGAGGCGTTCGAGCAGGGCGAAACGGTTGCCTTCCACGTGGGCGATGATCGCCTTGGTGATGGTGCGGTAGTTAAGCGCGTGGTCGATGTCGTTGTCGCGCACCGCCTCTTGGGCGGCATAGAGGATGGTCAGGTTGATCAACACATCCTGCTTGTTGAGGATTTCATCCTCGTTGATGCCAATGAAGGTACGCAGACGCAGGTCCTTGACCTTGATGCGTGCCATGGCTGGCTGAAGTTGTGGCATTTAATTGCTCCGTCGAATCAATTGCAGGAACTCCTGGCGCGTGGTGCTGGAATCGCGAAAGGCGCCGAGCATCACCGAGGTGTTCATGGTCGAGTTCTGTTTTTCGACACCGCGCATCATCATGCACATGTGCTGGGCCTCGATCACCACCGCCACGCCGGCGGCCTGGGTGACCTGCTGCACCGCGTCGGCGATTTGCCGGGTCAGGTTCTCCTGGATTTGCAGGCGGCGGGCGAACATGTCCACCAGCCGGGCGATTTTCGACAGCCCCAGGACCTTGCCCGTAGGAATATAAGCCACATGGGCCTTGCCGATGAAGGGCAACAGGTGATGTTCGCAGAGTGAATAGAGTTCGATGTCGGCGACGATCACCATTTCATCGCTGTCAGAGGCGAACAGCGCGCCGTTGACGATCTGCTCGACGCTTTGTTCATACCCATGGCAGAGGTACTGCATGGCCTTGGCGGCACGGACCGGGGTATCGAGCAGACCTTCGCGCTCGGGGTTTTCCCCCAGGCCTATAAGGATCTCGCGGTAGTTCTGGGGCAGGGATAGCGTCATGGTGCATCCTCGAAACAAGGCTATTTGACGTGCCGCCCGCCGTTGACGGTCAGGGTCGTGCCGGTGACATAAGGGTTGTCCAGCAGATAACGCAGGCTCTGGTAGATCACTTCGCTGCCGGGTTCGATGCCCAGCGCGGACTTGGCCAGGGCCTTGGCGCGGTAAGCCGCGTCGTCTTCGGGGTTGAACAGTAGCAGGGCCGGGGCGATGCCGTTGACCTTGATCGCCGGGGCGAACTTCGCCGCGAACGACAGGGTCAGGCTTTCCAGGCCGGCCTTGGTGGCGCAATAGGCGATATGCCGGGCGCTGCCCTTGCGGGTCACGTCATCGCTGATGTGCACGATATCCGCTGGGGCTGAACGCTGCAGCAGCTCGGCGCAGTGCAGGTTGATCAGGTAAGGCGCAAGCATGTGCACGCCGAACATGGCGTTGAAGGCCGCCGTTTCGCTGCCCGGGTCTTCGGCCAGCCAGGCCGAGGCATTGTGCACAATGGCCCGCAGCCGGTCGGTGTGCTGCTTGAGTTGTTCGATAAAGGTCAGGATCCCCGCTTCGCTGGAGAAGTCGGCGAACAGCACGACCGCGCCCAGGTCCCGCAGCGTCTGCACGCCGGGGCGTTCGGTTCGGTAGGTCGCGATCACCGGTTGCCCGCCTTCCAGCAATCGCCGGGCGCAATGCAGGCCGACGCGCTGGGCTGCGCCAGTGATCAGGATCGGAGCGGTGGCGCTGGACATAGGACGGCTCGGTTCACGGCAAGAGCAAAACTATAACAGCGACACGGGGCGCGTCCTATGTTCAAAGGTGAATCCAGAGTTCCTCTGTGGGAGCGAGCTTGCTCGCGATAGCGGACTGACGGGCAACGCCTGGTGTGGATGTACTGGCCTCATCGCGAGCAAGCTCGCTCCCACAGGTTTTTTGTCGCCCGTGAGTCTGGGCTGGCGGCTTCAATGATTCTGCGTAGCCGGCAACGTCCGCTGCGGTGCACTGTTGAGCCAGTTCGCCAGCAGATGGGTCGACATCGGGATAAACAGATAGACCATCAGCGGTGTCAGCATGAGTGTGCTGATGAGTACGCGGCTCAACAGGCCCAGTTCGCCCAGCAGCGGCCCCAACAGGAAATTGAACAACAGCGAGACGGGAAAGAACGCCAGCCAGATGGCCACGGCCTGTTTCCAACGTGGCGGACGCTGGCCGACCGCGCCGAACCAGCCATCGATGCCACGCACCCGGTGTTCGGAGGGATGGGCGAACAGATCGCTGCCCCGTCCCAGCCAGGCCGTGCGCGAGGCCGAGTGTTCCCAGGCGTGCAGCGTCTGCTCGTCGGCAAAACGGAAGATGATCTGGAATTCATCGTCCTCGGGCGGTGGAGCGAGCACGCCGGAACCCAGGTAGCCGGGAAAGTCGGTTGCCAGTTGTTCGCCTTCGCGCAACCAGGCGATCAGGTCCTGATAGCGTCCATTGGCGACGCGGCGGGCAACCATCAAGGTGACGGGTGAGGTAGACATCATGTATCTCCGTAAGACAGGCGCGGCACTCCGGGTAGGAGGTTCGCGGGGGACGCCCCGGGGTGGTGGGTAGCGTCTGGTCGCCAAAAAACAGGCAAGGATTATTCCCGATTGCGCATAAAACAACAAAACCGCACATCGAGTACGTTTATCCTTGTCATGACATGTCCTGGGAGGGGTAAACTAGGATCCAATTTGCCAGTCGGAATTGCCTGCCAAAATGAGTGTGATCACAGAGGATGGCTTCGTTTTCCAGGCATCAGGTGCCTTGAAGCGGGAAGACCTGTTTCCCATTCGCGAAGTCGCGCGCATGACCGGCGTGAACCCCGTGACCCTGCGCGCCTGGGAGCGGCGCTATGGTTTGATCCAACCTACCCGCACCGAAAGCGGGCATCGCCTGTACTCGTTGGGCGATATTGAAAAAGTGCGCAGCATCCTGGCTTGGATAGAGCGCGGGGTGGCCGTCAGCAAAGTGGGAAAGATCCTGGCGAAGACCGAGTCGGTGCAACCGGTCTCCACGCTGATTTCCTCCGATCTGGTCAGGGCCGATCACGCCCGCTGGCAACAACAGGTGGCGGACGCGGTTAGCAACTTTGACGATGTGGACCTGGATCGCGTCTACGGGCAGGTCTTTTCCACCTATACCGTGCCAATCGTCTTCCAGGACATCCTGATGCCGCTTTGGCGACAGCTATTGCAACGCCAGCAGACGTTCGGGCAAGCCAGCGAATGGGTGTTTCTTGATGGTTTCCTGCGTTCGCGCATCATCCAGCGGCTCTTGCTCAAGCGCGAAGGTGCGTCGCCGCGTGTTCTGGTCTGCGCGATTGCCGATCATTGCCATGAACTGGAGTTGCTGGTTACAGGGCTGTTCCTGTCCAAGGCGGAAGTCGGCGTCAGGCTGTTGTCGATCGGCCTGCCGTTCGAGGAACTGACCCTGGTGTGCCAGAAGATCCAGCCGGTGGCATTGGTGCTGGTTTCCAATCATGCGCCAGCGGCCGATCTACCTAAACGCTTGGGGAAGTTGGCAATGAGCCTGGATTGCCCGTTGATGCTGGCCGGTGAAGCATCCGATCTGGCACAGGAGAGCCTTGTCGGGTCCTCGATCGGTTGTCTGGGGAGTGAGGGGACAGTGATGCGCCAGCGCCTGCGTCAATTCATTGCGGGCAATCTGGATACCTGAATGGAGTGTCCTGTATCACATTGTCAAAAAGAAACGTATTTGCGAAACAGGACACTAGAGATGCATGGTTGGATGGGTCAGGCGATGTTGCTGCAGGATGTACTGGCGCAGGCGCTCCGTCTCGTCCTGGTCATTCTGGTTCAGGTGGTAGGCAAACAGACCGCGATCGGTTTCCCGTTCGAAGCTGCCTCGCAACGAAATTCTCTCGTAGCCTGATGGGCTGAACCACAAGGCAAACTGCTTCGGCGGTTTGGTCCGACTGCGGTTCTCTACCAATACGCCTTTGCAGGAGACTTCGTGGACCCACAGCGGTCCCGGCTGACCCTTGATATTTTCCAGCGCCACCGGCTCTTCGAGCGCCAGGCGCCATGGGCGTATCTTCGGTCCGTCTTCGTAGATGCTCGGCACACCCAGGCGCAGGTGCATCGCATGGAATTCGTCTTCCACCAGATGCAGCGGAAAGGTCATTTGCTGGTTTTCGAAACTGGCTTGCAGCGTAACCTGCTCATTTGCCGCCAGACGTGTCAGCAAGTCACGGATCTGCGACCCACCGTTTACCAGCAAGCTCGACGTGACATCCCGCTCGTTCAGCTGCGGGTTGTGTTGCATGGTCCGGATGAAATCCAGTTCATCCTGCGTCAGGAGGGCATCGCGCTGCATGATCTGCTCGAAATGATAATTTACGTGTTCACTGGTGATTGTAGTGACTGACCATTAATTCGTGGGTTTGTTTGAACCGTTCGTCGCTTCGAGTCGGGCAATGGTCTCCCGTGCGTCGGCCAGCTCCTTTTCCAGTTGGGCGACGCGTTGTTGAGCCTTGACCTGGGTCGTGACGTCTTTTTGCACACCCACGAAATAGGTATGCCCGTCAGCCTGGTTTTTTACCGTGGACAGTGACAACTCATTCCAGAACGGCGTGCCGTCCTTGCGGTAATTGCGCAGCACCTCACGACAGGCACCACCCTCTTTCAAGGCTTTGCGAATGAGCTCCAGCGAAGGCTGGTCCCGATCACCCGATTGCAGGAATCGGCAATCCTGATAAAGGATTTCGTCGCGGTGATAACCGGTCAATCGTTCGAAGGCCGGGTTCACGTAGATCAGGATATTGTCTTCACCTTCTTTTTCGGCGATGACAATCCCGTCGTTCGAAGCATTGATGACCAGTTGCATCAGTTGAGCGTTGATCATGGGGAGAACCCTTTGAACATCCTTGTAGGATCAGCATTCTAAAAGAAATCGATAGGCTGTCCACTGGCCATCGGGGCCGTTGAGAGCCATTCGCAGCCGGACAGGTGCAACTGTTACTATTCCGGCTCTTTTTTCAGGTTCAGGATCAGATTGATGAAAGTCGCCATTCTTTCCGGCTCGGTGTATGGCACCGCCGAAGAAGTCGCCCGGCACGCCGCCAAACTGCTTCGCGAGGCAGGTTTCGAAGCCTGGCACGACCCGCGTGCGACCCTGGCGGATGTGCAGGCATTCGCACCAGAGGCCGTGCTGGCAGTGACTTCCACCACCGGTATGGGGGAGTTGCCGGACAATCTGATGCCGTTGTATTCGGTCATCCGCGACCAGTTGCCCGGATTCTTTCGCGGTTTGCCTGGCGCGGTGATCGGCCTGGGCGACGCCAGCTATGGGGATACCTTCTGCGCCGGTGGCGAGCAGATGTGCGAGCTGTTCGTCGAATTGGGCGTACGCGAGGTGCTGCCGATGCTGCGTCTGGATGCCAGCGAAAGCGTCACGCCGGAAACCGACGCCGAGCCATGGCTCGCTGAGTTGATCGATACGTTGCGCCCTTGAAGCGGATGCGCTGACTCGTTCGGCCAGTAAGCTGGCTGCCAACGCAACTACCGCCTCTGAAAGAGCTGACTAGACTGATTTTCTTGCGTACGACGTTTCGATCGAGACATATAAGAAACCAGAGGTCAGAGCCGTGAGCGTAGCGCCCATCCAAACGACACTCAGCATCAAGGATCAGGTCAGTGCGGCCGAATGGCAAACCCGGGTGGACCTTGCCGCCTGTTATCGGCTTGTCGCGCTGCATGGTTGGGATGACCTGATCTTCACCCATATTTCCGCAAAGGTTCCCGGTACCGAGGATTTCCTGATCAACCCGTTCGGGATGATGTTCCATGAAATCACCGCCTCGAGCCTGGTCAAGGTCGATCAGGCCGGCAACAAGTTGATGGACAGCCCCTACGAGATCAACCCGGCCGGCTACACCATCCACAGCGCGGTGCATGAGGTGCGCCATGATGTGGCCTGTGTGTTGCACACCCACACGGCAGCCGGGGTGGCGGTATCGGCCCAGAAGCAGGGGATGCTGCCGATCAGCCAGCAATCGCTGTTCGTGCTGTCGAGCCTGGCCTATCACGCCTACGAAGGGGTGGCCTTGAATCACGAAGAAAAGGCTCGCCTGCAGGCGGACCTGGGCGAGAGCAACTTCCTGATGCTGCACAACCATGGCTTGCTGACCTGCGGCGGGACCATCGCCGATACTTTCCTGATGATGTTCACCTTTCAACGGGCCTGTGACATCCAGGTCCTGGCGCAGAGCGGCGGGGCCGAGCTGATTGCCATCGAACCGCAGATCCTGGCTGGCGCCCGGGCGATGATCGCCGGGGTGACCAAAAGCGCCCAGGGCATGGGCGGCGCGTTGGCCTGGCCGGCGTTATTGCGCAAGCTCGATCAACAAGATGCCGGGTATAGAAGTTGATGGCCCTGGCCCAGATTCCCCTGCGTATCTGGCGCCAGCGCAGCCAGATCTTCATGTTCCGTGGTCATGCCATCCGTTACTGGGTGGCCGGGCAGGGCGAGCCGCTGCTGCTGATCCACGGTTTTCCCACCGCCAGTTGGGATTGGCATTACCTATGGCAACCGTTGGCACAACGCTACCGGGTGATCGCGTGTGACATGCTCGGTTTCGGCGACTCCGCCAAACCGACGGATCACGTCTACAGCCTGCTGGAGCAAGCCGATCTGCAACAGGCCTTGCTGGCGCACCTGAATGTGAGGGGCGCGCTGCATGTGCTGGCCCACGATTACGGTGACAGCGTGGCCCAGGAGCTGCTGGCGCGGCACTACGAAGCGCGCATCCGCCTCGCCAGTTGTGTCTTTCTCAATGGCGGCCTGTTCCCGGAAACCCATCGTCCGGTCTGGGCCCAGAAACTCTTGCTCAGCCCCCTGGGCTGGCTGCTGGGGCGGGCGTTCTCCCGGGAAAGCCTGGTCAGTAGCTTTCGGCGTATTTTCGGTCCCAGGACCGGCCCCACTGAAAGCGAACTGGATGATTTCTGGAGCCTGATAGAAGCCCATCGTGGCCCGCGGATCATGCACAAGCTCATCGCCTATATTCCCGAACGCCGCGTGCAGCGTGATCGTTGGGTGCAGGCGATGCGGCGCGGCGACGTGCCGTTGCGGGTGATTGACGGCGCGGTCGACCCGATTTCCGGTGAACACATGGTGGCGCGCTACGAGGCACTGATCCCGAACCCGGACACGGTGTTGTTGCCCGACATCGGTCATTACCCACACACCGAGGCGCCGGTGCAGGTGCTCCAGCATTACCTGGCGTTTCGCGAAGCCATCGTCGCGCCGCGCAGACAAATGGCCTGTTCATGACGACACCCTGTGGGAGCGAGCTTGTGTGGGAGCGAGCTTGCTCGCGATAGCGGCGCCGGAAATCGAATGTGCCGCCGTGGCCTGGGCCTGCATCATCCCCTCACCTTATCGGCCACCATTCACTTGCAACCGTGTTGATTGTGACCGGCCAACTTGTGCCGGACACTCGTGCCCATTGTCCTGTCCGCCTGCTGGAGTTCTGCCATGAGTGAGTCTGTGCGCTTCGAAGATAAAGTCGTGATCGTCACGGGAGCCGGCGGGGGCCTGGGCCGCGCCCATGCGCTGCTGTTCGCCAGACAAGGCGCGAAAGTGCTGGTCAACGACCTTGGCGGCTCGGCTCAAGGGGAAGGGGCCAACGCCTCGGCAGCAGACCGGGTGGTCGCCGAAATCCGCAAGGCGGGTGGCATCGCCGAGGCCAACCACGACTCGGTGACCGATGGCGACAAACTGGTACAAAATGCCCTGGACGCGTTCGGTCGCGTCGATGTGGTGGTCAACAACGCCGGGATCCTGCGGGACAAAACGTTCCACAAAATGGACGACGCCGATTGGGACCTGGTCTACCGCGTCCACGTCGAGGGTGCCTACAAGGTGACCCGCGCCGCGTGGCCGCACCTGCGTGAGCAAAACTACGGGCGGGTGATCTTCACCGCTTCCACCTCCGGCATCTACGGCAACTTTGGCCAATCCAACTACGGCATGGCCAAGCTCGGCCTTTATGGCCTGACGCGGACCCTGGCCATCGAAGGCCGCAAGAACAACATCCTGGTCAATGCCATCGCCCCCACCGGCGGCACGCGCATGACCGAAGGCCTGATCCCGCCGCAGGTATTCGAACAACTCAAGCCCGAACTCGTCAGCCCGCTGGTGGTGTACCTGGCCAGTGAGACCTGCCAGGAAACCTCCGGCCTGTTCGAAGTGGGCGGCGGCTGGATGGGCAAGGTGCGCTGGGAGCGCAGCCTGGGGGCGGGCTTCGATCCGCGCAAAGGTTTTTCACCCGAAGACGTCGCCGCCCATTGGCAGCAGATCTGCGACTTCGAAAATGCCGTACACCCGAACGACAACCTGGAAGCGCTGAAGGAAATGATGGCGAATCTGCAACGCCACGCCATTTAGGTTTCATTGCCCGGGCCGGTTGCCGTCAGCCGCGACAACCGTGCTCATGGGCAATACTTTTTCACCAAGGCCGCCAGGTTCGCGGCGGTCTCAATATCCATCACCCCGTCATATCTGGCCGGACGGAAGTGCAACTGGAAGGCGCGCACCAGGCGCTGGAAACCTGTGTCCGTCGTGGCGGCCGACGTGTCATAGCCATACTTCTTGAACAGTCCAAGTTGTTGTTCACGAGTCGGCAATCCGTTGCCTTGATACACCTCCCTGTACGCCTTCTGCGTGGGCTCATCAAACCAGGCGCCGATGCCTTTGGCGTACAACGCCTGCCAGGGAAACATCGGGCCCGGGTCGCTTTTCCTGCCAGCGGCAATGTCCGAATGCCCCACCACATTGACGGGGCTGATGTCGGGATAACGCTTGAGGATGTCCAGCGCCAGGACTTCGATCGCCTCGATCTGCCGGGATTGATACGGCGGGAAGCTGAACTGCCCTTGGTTATCGGTGGCGCGATTGACGATTTCAATGCCAATCGAAGTGTCATTCAGATTGGTTCGGCCACCCCAACTGCTCACTCCTGCGTGCCAGGCGCGCTGGTTTTCGTCCACCAGGTTGAAAATCTGTTGGTCGTTGAAACCCGCGTTCAAATAGCTTGGGTCGGTGATGTCCGGAATCAAGTAGTGGGCACTGACGGAGGCGCCGGTCAGCGCGTTGACGGAGGATGAGAAGTTAGCTGCGGTGTAATGGAAAACCAGGAAACGAATTCGGCTGTTGTAGCCTTTTTTTGATCGATAGCTGTTGTAGTTGATTGGCATCGTGGAAACTTCACTAAGTTAAAATCGAAGCAGAATGCTGCGACTGACTTTCAGCCTACCAGTGGATTTTTCATGGGCTTGTAGTGAGTTTCCTGCTTTGTTGTAGGAGCAGGCATTTGGATGTCTAGGAATTGATTGTTCATAGAAGTAAGAAGGTAGAAGCGATTCTTGGATAACTAAACAACCGCCTGAAAAACTCATCCGGGGAAAATAAACCACATAAAAAAGGCCGCTGCAAAAAGCAGCGGCCTAAGCGTGACGTTGCAAAGGAGCTACAAACCAACGTCGGTAAACACGGGATGATGGACCGAGACGCCAATCCATCCGAAGACGGTGTGCCAGGCATGAGGGATGCCATGAGGCTGTGCTTGCAGGCCCGTTACCCTGAAAGCCCGGCCAGCATAGGCATCGAGCCTTGCGGGAAACAGCCCGGATCCGGACATGCACCGTTGCAGGGCGCGTAACAGTCGAATACTGGGCATGAGTATGCGCGGCGCTGATGACCCATCATCCAGTCCATCCATGCACGGCGCAAAGGCCCGTCCCGCATGGGCTGTAATCCTTTTTAGGTACAGCGCGAATACCTCCTTGGTGCGCTTATCGCCCATGGCGCGCGGCAGTAGGGTGAAGCCTCTGTCACTCACCGGGGAAGACGCATGACAACAATAACAATGCGCGCCATCTTCAAGCCGCAGGCGCTGGCCGTCGCGGTGGCCTTGGGTTGCTGTGCCCAGGCGCAGGCCGTTTCATTCAACATTGGCGAGATCGAGGGTCAGTTCGATTCGTCGTTGTCCGTGGGCGCAAGCTGGGGCATGCGCGATGCCGACAAGGACCTGGTTGGCACGGTCAACGGCGGTCGCGGCCAATCCTCCACCGGTGATGATGGGCGGCTGAATTTCAAGAAAGGCGAGACCTTTTCCAAAATCTTCAAAGGCCTGCACGACCTCGAACTCAAGTACGGCGATACCGGCGTGTTCGTGCGCGGCAAGTACTGGTATGACTTCGAGCTAAAGGACGAGAACCGCGAGTTCAAGGACATCAGCGACAGCAATCGCAAGGAAGGCGCCAAGTCCTCAGGGGCGCAGATTCTCGATGCTTTTGTCTATCACAACTATTCCATCGCCGATTTGCCGGGCACCGTGCGCGCCGGCAAGCAGGTGGTCAGTTGGGGGGAAAGTACCTTCATCGGCAACTCGATCAACAGCATCAACCCGGTGGATGTGTCCGCGTTCCGTCGTCCCGGTGCGGAGATCAAGGAAGGCCTGATCCCGGTGAACATGCTGTTTGCCTCCCAGGGCCTGACCGACAAGCTCACCGTCGAAGGTTTCTACCAGTTGGAGTGGGACCAGACGGTTGTGGATAACTGCGGCACCTTCTTCGGCAATGACGTGGTTGCCGATGGTTGCACCAGTGGCTACACCGTGGGCAGCCCGGCGATTGCGCCGTTCGTGCCATTGACCGAGGCATTCGGCCAGGGCATCCAGGTGTCCAGCGAAGGCGTGGTCATTCCCCGTAGTGGCGACCGCGATGCCCGTGACTCCGGCCAGTGGGGTACCGCGTTGCGCTGGCTCGGCGATGATACCGAGTACGGCCTCTACTTCATGAATTACCACAGCCGCACGCCTACTGTTGGCACCATCACCGCAGGTTCCTCTACGCTGGCAGCCTTGCCGGGAATGATCTCGATTGCCAACGTTCTGGCCCCAGGCAGCGGCAGCGGCCTGGCGCAAAGCGTCATGCTGGGACGCGGTCAGTATTACCTTGAATACCCCGAAGACATCCGCCTGTACGGCGCCAGTTTCTCCACCACGCTGCCCACCGGCACCGCCTGGACCGGGGAAATCAGCTACCGCCCCAACGCACCGGTGCAGGTCAATACCAACGACCTGACCCTGGCCCTGGTCAACCCGATTGCCGGTGGCGCGGCGTCGCCCATCGCGACCACGCCGGGTGCGGACAACACCGGCTACCGGCGCAAGGAAATCACTCAGGTCCAGAGCACCCTGACGCATTTTGTCGATCAGGTACTGGGTGCCGATCGCCTGACCCTGGTCGGCGAGGCGGCGGTGGTGCATGTCGGGGGCCTGGAGTCCAAGGACAAGCTGCGTTACGGCCGAGATTCGGTCTATGGCCAATATGGCTTCCGAGGTGACACCGATGGTTTTGTCACTTCGACTTCCTGGGGCTATCGCGCCCGGGCGATTCTCGATTACTCCAACGTGATCGGTGGTGTGAACTTCAAGCCCAATGTGTCCTGGTCCCACGACGTGGCCGGTTATGGCCCTAACGGTTTATTCAACGAAGGCGCCAAGGCTATCAGCGTCGGTGTCGATGCCGACTACCGCAACACCTACACCGCCAGCCTGAGCTACACCGACTTTTTTGGCGGCGATTACAACGTTCTCGAAGACCGCGACTTCCTCGCGTTGAGCTTCGGCGTGAACTTCTGATCTGGCTGACAAGGAAAACCCAATGCGCAAGATGATCCTGCAATGCGGTGCCCTGGCCCTGAGCCTGCTGGCCGCGAACGTGATGGCGGCGGTCTCGCCGGATGAAGCGAATAAACTGGGTACCAGCCTTACGCCGTTGGGCGCGGAAAAAGCCGGCAATGCCGATGGCTCGATTCCGGCCTGGACCGGCGGTATCCCGAAAAACGCCGGTGCCGTGGACAGCAAGGGTTTTTTGGCCGACCCGTTCGCCAATGAAAAACCGCTGTTCACCATCACCGCCGCGACCGTGGACAAGTACAAGGACAAGCTGTCCGAAGGCCAGGTCGCGATGTTCAAGCGCTACCCGGAAACCTACAAGATCCCGGTCTATCCGACCCACCGCAGCGTGGGCCTGCCGCCGGAAATCTACGAGTCGGCCAAGCGCAGCGCCCTCAACGTGAACGCCATCAACGACGGCAATGGCCTGGCCAATTTCACTGGCAACCGCTACTACGCCTTCCCGCTTCCCAAGAGCGGCGTGGAAGTGCTCTGGAACCACGTCACCCGTTACCACGGCGGCAACTTGCGGCGCATCATCACCCAGGCTACGCCGCAGACCAATGGCAGCTTCACGCCGATCCGCTTTGAAGAAGAAATTGCCGTGCCGTTCCTGATCAAGGATGCCGACCCGGAGAAGGCCAGCAACGTATTGACCTATTTCAAGCAGGAGGTGACTGCGCCGGCGCGCCTGGCCGGCAACGTACTGTTGGTGCATGAGACCCTCGACCAAGTGAAGGAACCGCGCCTGGCCTGGATCTACAACGCCGGCCAGCGCCGGGTGCGTCGTGCCCCGCAAGTGGCTTACGACGGCCCGGGCACCGCCGCCGACGGGTTGCGCACCTCCGACAACTTCGACCTGTTTTCCGGTGCGCCGGACCGCTACGACTGGAAGCTGGTCGGCAAAAAGGAAATGTACATCCCGTACAACAGCTACAAGCTCGATTCGCCAAGCCTCAAGTACGACGATGTGATCAAGGCCGGCCACATCAACCAGGACCTGACTCGCTATGAATTGCACCGGGTCTGGGAAGTGGTCGGCACGGTCAAGCCTAGCGAGCGGCACATCTATGCCAAGCGCCACATGTACTTCGACGAGGACAGCTGGCAGGCGGCGCTGGTGGATCACTACGACGGTCGCGGCCAACTGTGGCGGGTGGCCGAAGGTCATGCCCAGTTCTACTACGACCATCAGAACCCGGGCTACACCCTCGAGGCGCTCTACGACATCATCGCCGGCCGCTACATCGCCCTGGGCATGAAGAACGAAGAGAAGCACAGCTACGAGTACGGCTTCGAGGCCAGGGCCGCCGACTACACGCCGGCAGCGCTGCGTTCGACCGGGGTTCGGTAAGGTCTGACTGTTGGAAAGATAACTGTGGCAAAGGGATTTATCTGTCGGAGCAAGGCTTGCCCGCGATGGCCGCACCGCTGTTCGAAAGCTTGCCCGCGTTATCGTTCATCGCGGGCAAGCCTTGCTCCCACAGTGAATCCTTTGCCCACAAGGTTGTGCCTGACTTGATGATCGTGATCGACCGGCAGCGCCCCTGCCGGTCGTTTTTTTATGGGCGCCAATCAGCGCGCTGAATACTTCTCCAAAGCTCGGCGACACAGGACTAGGGTGGTGAGATAACAATAAACAGGATCTGCACACATGACCGCCATGACCCCGTGTCCGGACCGTCCAGGATTGTTGCCTCGCCTGTCCTCGACGCACGTGCCGCGGCGGTCCCTGAGCGAGCCGCTGCTGACGTCCGAAGCGCGAGTAAAACTGCTTTGCGCGCCAGCGGGCAGTGGCAAGAGTGCATTGTTCGCCGAGTGCTTCCTGCAGGCTCCCGCCGGGTGTCGGCTGCATTGGTTGCCACTGGGGGGCGCGGCGTTGAGCACGGTGCAAATGTGCGAGCGCCTGGCCCAGGCCCTCGGGCTGCCGATGCTCGATGAAGCGGGACTGCTGGCCCACCTGGCGCGTTTGCAGACACCCACGTGGTTGTTCCTGGATGACTACTGCCGAGTGCCGAATCCCGAACTGGACCAGTTGCTCGACCGTCTGTTGAACACCAGCAGTCCGGCGTTGCACCTGTGGCTGAATAGCCGCCGCCGTCCCCACTGCAACTGGCCGCGACTGTTGCTCGATGACGAGTTGCACGAGTTCGATGCACAGGCATTGTTCTTCACCCCTGACGATGTCCTGCCATTGCTGCGTCATCTGCCCGATCCCCAGGCTGCCCGGACTGCCCACGAGGTGATCCAGCGCAGTGGCGGCTGGTGTGCCGGGGTGCGCATCACGCTGTTGGAGCGTTGCGAATGGGCGCGCAGTCATGCAACGCCGGGACGGCCGGGGACCTTGGTCGACTACCTGGAGTACGAATTGTTCAGCACGCTGACCCCGGATCTGGCGCAGGCCTGGCGTGTGCTGGCGCATCTGCCGCGCTTCAATGCCCGGCTGTGCGAGCATCTGTTCGGCGACACCGTGGGCGCGCAATGCTTGCCCTTGCTACTGGACCTGGGATGTTTCATCGAGCCATGGGAGCAGACGTCGGACTGGTTGCAGATTTTTCCGGCCCTGGCCCGGCTGGTACGTGAAGAACCCTGGCCGCAGGGGCGTTCCTGGCATCGACGGGCCTGCCAGTGGTTTGCTGCCGAGCAGGATTGGCAAATGGCGTTCGAGCAAGCCATGTTGGCCGAGGAGTTCGAGACTGCCGTCAGTTTCTTGCAGCATTTGAGCTTCGAGCACGTCTTGCAGCGTCGCAACGTGGTGCTGTTGCTGGGCCTGCACGATCAACAAGGCGAAGCGCTGACCCTCTGTACGCCGCAATCGGTGGGGTTGGTCACCGCTGCGCTGTTGTTCGCCGGACGCTTCGACCAGGCGTCGACGTGCATCGAGCAACTGGCCAGGTTCATGCCGCAGCCTTCGGCCTGCCAGCAGCGACAGCTGCTGGCCAGGTGGCAGGTCTTGCGAGGCTGGTTGCTGCACCTCTCGGGCGATGGCGAACAGGCGCGCGAGCACTTCCTCCAGGCCCAGGCCAGCCTGGACCCCGAGGCCTGGGCCCAACGGGTGCTGTGCCTGGGTGGGCTCACGCAGCAGGCGCTGCTTGAAGGCGAACTGGCTTCTGCGCATCGGATCAACCGCCAGGCGCTGTGCCTGGCGCGTGCGCAAGGTTCACTGGTATTCGAAGGATTGCTGGAACTGGACCACGCCCAAGTCCTGGAACAACGTGGCGCGCCTCACCGGGCCGATCATCTGCTGGCCGCCGTCCAGGCGCTGCTGGATAAACCAGGCCAGGACTTTTCCCCGCTGTTGGGGCGTATCGCCCTGCGGCGCGGGCGCCTGGCATTGCGCATGGGGTTTGAAGAGCGCGCCGCCGAGCAGTTTCAAACGGGCCTGGAAACGGGCCTGCACAGCCTGGACAAACAAGTGCTCTATGGCTTTCTCGGCAAGGCCAGCCTGGCTGCCAACCAGGGCGACTATGGCGAGGCCTTCATGCAACTGCGCGATGCCGAGCGGATCATGCAGCAGCGGCACATCCCCGACACCGTTTACCGTGGTGTGTTGCTGCAAACCAGCTGCCAGTTCTGGCTGCAACAGGGGCGGGCGGAACTGGCCCATGAAGCCTTGACCCGCGTCTTGCGCCATTTTCACGGGCCGCAGGCCAAGCATGCGCCTCCCGCGACCCTGGAATTGATTGCACGACTTGAATACCTGCTGGTGCTGGCCGAGGTTTACCTGCAGCGGGCACAGGAGCCGCAGGCGCGCCTGCAAGCCATGATCGCCCGGGCACAGCAGAGTGAAATGCACAGCCTGGAAACCGAACTGCAGCTGGTGTTGACGGAGGTTGTCTGGTTGTCCGGCGATCGCTCCCAGGCCCGGATACTCCTGCAAGAAGGGCTCAAGCGAGTCACTTGCTGGCGGGCCCAGCAAGCCTTGTGCGAGCTGCGCTTGCGCCAGCCGGAGCTGGTACGTTGGGCACAATCGGCAGAGCAGGTCGAGCCGCCCGCCAGCGCCGAGGACACCTTGCTCAGTCATCGCGAACTGGAGGTCCTGGAGCTGATTGCGCAAGGTCATTCAAACCAACAGATTGCCGAACGGCTGTTCATTTCGTTGCACACGGTGAAAACCCATGCGCGGCGAATCCACAGCAAGTTGGGCGTGCAGCGGCGTACGCAGGCAGTGGCAAAAGCCAAGGTCATGGGCGTGATGGGTTAGATGCAATGATTCGACACTTCACGCGCGCTTACACTTGCCTTTTTTACAGTCACGCGCTGGCCTGTGTATAACGGCGAGACTGAAGTTCAAGCCTAAGTTGCGTCTTCAGTTGAATCGAGATGCCGCGCTGTTGTATCAGCCGCACAATCAATAACGGCCCGGACAGGAAGTTCGAGGCGATGAAATGACAAGGATGCCTTATGAATACTCCGTTGTTTTCTTCCCACTCTGAAAGACTCCGAGGACCGGTCAGGACGCTGGACTTGATAGCGTTTGAGACAATCGTCACGGACATTGTTACAAGTTTGACGGACAAGCCTGCTATGGATTTATCCCCGCGTCCCCTCAGGCCCTTGTCCGTCGAGGATGTGCACGGGGCATTGAAAGTCCACGTGCCCAACGTCGATCCGGATGGCGTGTACGTGACCAGTTTTATTGCGCACGGCCCCGGCAAGCGCATGGTGTCGTCGTCCGAGCAACTGATTGAGTATCTATTGGGCCACTTCAGGAATGATGTGATTCCCTATCACTCCAAGGGCCGTCACCAGGGGATTTATACCGTTCCCTTCAGCGGCGAAGAGCGTTATCTCCATCCGCAACTGATCACCTCTCACCTGAATGATTTAGTGATCAGGTTGTCCCGGATTTGCTGGGCTGATCCCGGACTCGCTTCATACCCCATCCGCCAACTCACGGCCCGGGTCGCCGCCAACAGGCGTTGCGCCGCCGGGCCGTCTTCGTCGGCGTGGAACAGCGAGGTCGGTCCCACGATCGTCATCACCGCTTTCACCTCGCCGACGGCATTGAATACCGGAGCGGACAAGGCATCCACGCCCGGCATCAGCAAGCCATGCACATGGTGCAGGCCGCGACTGCGAATCTGTTCGCACAACGCGGCATAAACGCGATCGTCGGCGAGGGCGTGGTGCTCGGTGCCTTGTACTTCCTGCTCGCGCAAACCGATGGTCTCGCGCTCCGGCAGATAAGCGCTGAACACCAGCCCCGTGGACGAACTGAGCAGTGGCAATACCGAACCCAGTTGCGTCACCACGGTCACGGCCCGCACGGCGGGTTCGATCCGTACCACGGTCGCGCCATGGTTGCCCCACACCGCCAGGAAGCAGGTTTCGTTCAAGTCGTCGCGCAGTTCGGCCAGGGGCAGGGCGGCCACTTGCAGCACGTCCATACCGTTGAGCGCTGCCAGGCCTACGCGCAGGGCCTCGCGGCCCAGGCCATAGTGGTTGGTAGCGGCGTTCTGCTCGGCAAACCCGCTGGCGATCAAGGCCTGCAGATACCGATGAACCTTGCTCGCCGGCATTTGCACGTGTTCGGCCAGCCGCGACAGCGACGTGGAGGGCGACAGTTCGGCCAGGGCCTTGAGGATGTCGGTGCCGACTTCGGCCGAGCGGACTTTCTGTTTACCGTTGCTGAGCGGGGTTTCCATGGAGGCGCAGGGTCCAGAGGCGAATGGGCGTCTTTATAGCTTGACGGTCGCTGTCGAGCAAATTACGTTATGCGTAATCGAATTACGATAAAAATAACCCGGTGCGCCTCAACCACTCCGTTGAGTGACGGGCCGCATTCCTGGAGGCTCCATGAACCTCGATTCCCCAGCGTCGGACCTGGCTTACCAATCAGGCTTGGGCAACGAATTTGCCAGCGAAGCATTGCCCGGCGCACTGCCCGTCGGCCAGAACTCGCCACAGAAAGCCCCGTACGGTCTCTATGCCGAGTTGTTCTCCGGCACGGCGTTCACCATGGCTCGCAGCGAAGCGCGGCGTACCTGGATGTATCGCATCCGGCCGTCGGCCAATCATCCGGCCTTCACCAAGCTCGAACGGCAATTGGCGGGCGGCCCATTGGGCGACGTCACACCCAATCGCCTGCGTTGGAACCCGCTGGAGATCCCCGCCGAGCCCACCGATTTCATCGACGGGCTGGTGTGCATGGCGGCCAATGCCGGTGCGGACAAGCCGGCCGGCATCAGCCTTTATCAGTACCGGGCCAACCGCTCCATGGAGCGGGTATTTTTCAATGCCGACGGTGAATGGCTGATCGTGCCGCAACTGGGACGGCTGCGGATCGCCACCGAGTTGGGCGTGCTGGAACTGGCACCACTGGAAATCGTCGTGCTGCCCCGGGGGCTGAAATTTCGCATTGAACTGCTCGATCCGCAGGCCCGTGGTTACCTCGCCGAAAACCATGGCGCGCCGCTACGCCTGCCGGACCTCGGGCCCATCGGCAGCAATGGCCTGGCGAATCCGCGGGATTTCCTGACTCCGGTCGCCCATTACGAGAACCTCGCGCAACCGACCCCGCTGGTGCAGAAATTCCTCGGTGAGTTGTGGGGGTGCGAGCTGGATCATTCGCCCCTCGACGTGGTGGCCTGGCACGGCAACAACGTGCCGTATAAATATGATCTGCGCCGCTTCAACACCATTGGCACGGTCAGCTTCGATCACCCGGACCCGTCTATTTTCACCGTGTTGACCTCGCCCACCAGCGTCCACGGCCTGGCCAACCTCGATTTCGTGATTTTCCCGCCACGCTGGATGGTGGCAGAGAACACCTTCCGTCCACCGTGGTTCCACCGCAACCTGATGAACGAATTCATGGGCCTGATCCAGGGCGCCTACGATGCCAAGGCCGAAGGTTTCCTACCGGGCGGCGCGTCCTTGCACAGCTGCATGAGTGCCCATGGCCCGGATGGCGAGACCTGTACCAAGGCGATCAACGCCGATCTACAGCCGGCGAAAATCGACAACACCATGGCGTTCATGTTCGAGACCAGCCAGGTGCTGCGTCCAAGTCGTTTCGCCCTGGGCTGCCCGCAACTGCAAACCGACTACGATGCATGTTGGGCCTCGCTGCCTGTCACGTTCGACCCGACCCGGAGATAACCCATGACTCAACTTTCCCCTGCCCGTAGCTGGGTCGCCTGTGCCAACGGCCATGCGGACTTCCCGTTGCAGAACCTGCCATTGGGTATCTTCAGTGTCGATGGCGGTGCCCTGCGCAGCGGCGTGGCGATTGGCGAGCGCATTTTCGATCTGCAGGCGGCGCTGCACGCGGGCTTGTTTGACGGCGCGGCACGCCAGGCTGTCGAAGCCATGGCCGACGGCCAGTTGAATGCATTTTTCGACCTGGGCCGAGGCGCCCGGGTTGCCCTGCGTGAACGACTGCTGGAACTGCTGCGCGAGGACAGCCCCCTGCGTGGCAAGGTCGAAGCCCAGGGCGCGAAACTGCTGCTCCTCGCGGTCGACTGCCAGATGCACCTGCCGGCCAGGATCAACGACTACACCGACTTCTACGTCGGTATCGAGCACGCGCAGAATGTCGGCAAGCTGTTCCGCCCCGACAATCCGTTGCTGCCCAACTACAAATACGTCCCCATCGGTTACCACGGTCGCGCCTCGACCATTCGCCCGTCCGGCACCGACGTGCGCCGTCCCAAGGGCCAGACCCTGCCGGCCGGCCAGAGCGAGCCGACCTTCGGCCCGTGTGCGCGGCTGGACTATGAGCTGGAACTGGGCATCTGGATCGGCAAGGGCAATGCCCTGGGCGAACCGATCCCCATCGGCGATGCCGCCGAACACATTGGCGGGTTCTGCCTGCTCAACGACTGGTCGGCCCGGGATATCCAGGCGTGGGAATACCAGCCACTGGGGCCGTTCCTGTCGAAGAGTTTCCTGACCAGTATTTCGCCATGGGTGGTGACGGCTGAGGCCCTGGAACCGTTCCGTCGCCCGCAACCGGCACGCCCGCAAGGCGATCCGCAACCGCTGCCGTATCTGCTGGACAAGCGTGACCAGGCCGGCGGTGCCTTCGACATCGAGCTGGAAGTCCTGTTGCTGACCGAGGCCATGGGCGAGCAAAACCTGCCGGCCCAGCGCCTGACCCTGAGCAACACCCAGTACATGTACTGGACCGTGGCGCAAATGGTTGCGCACCACAGCGTCAACGGTTGCCAGTTGCAGGCCGGCGACCTGTTTGGCTCGGGCACCCTGTCGGGCCCTGAAAACCATCAATTCGGCAGTCTGCTGGAAATCACCGAAGGCGGTAAAAAACCGATCGAACTGGCGTCTGGCGAAGTGCGCCGATTCCTTGAGGACGGTGACGAAATCATCTTGCGGGCCCGTTGCCGCCGCGAGGGTTTCGCGTCCATCGGCTTCGGCGAGTGCCGGGGCAAGATCCTGCCGGCGCGTTGAGGGGCAGGGCATGGAACTCTATACCTACTATCGCTCCACCTCGTCCTATCGGGTGCGCATTGCACTGGCGCTCAAGGGCCTGGATTACCAGGCCCTGCCGGTC
Organism: Pseudomonas sp. St386; assembly: GCF_018325865.1. Classification (NCBI taxonomy): domain Bacteria; kingdom Pseudomonadati; phylum Pseudomonadota; class Gammaproteobacteria; order Pseudomonadales; family Pseudomonadaceae; genus Pseudomonas; species Pseudomonas sp. St386. The sequence goes on along the minus strand of NZ_AP021900.1, from coordinate 5,672,950 downwards.
AACCTGATCGCTGCGCCTGGGGGCGAGCATCGCCAGCCGGCCTATCTGGCGATCAACCCCCAGGGCCGGGTGCCGGCGCTGCGCACCGATGAGGGCGCGCTGCTGGTGCAATCGCCGGCCATCATCGAATACCTGGAGGAGCGTTATCCACAGGTGCCGCTGCTCAGCGCCGACCTGGCGATGCGCGCCCACGAACGAGGCGTCGCCGCGCTGATCGGTTGCGACATTCACCCCTGCACAACGTCAGCGTGCTCAACAAACTGCGGCAGTGGGGCCACGATGAAACGCAGGTGACGGAGTGGATCGGCCACTGGATCAGCCAGGGCTTGGCGGCGGTGGAGCAGTTGATTGGCGACGACGGCTATTGCTTCGGTGCAGCGCCGGGGCTGGCGGATGTATACCTGATCCCGCAGTTGTACGCGGCCGAGCGGTTCAATGTTTCGTTGCTGGCGTATCCGCGGATCCGTCGTGTTGCGGCGTTGGCGGCTGGGCATGTGGCGTTCCAACAGGCGCACCCGGCGAAGCAGCCGGATACCCCGGCCTGACATTGATGTAGGCCGTTGCACCGCTATCGCGAGCAAGCTCGCTCCCACATTGGACTGTGACAAGCACAAAACCTGAGTTCAATGCGATCAACTGTGGGAGCGAGCTTGCTCGCGATAGCGATTTAACCACCTGCAACCGCTCAATGCACAACCGAATTCGGTGGCAAATGCCCCAGCCGCTCCGTCAGTCGGATTCGCTGGATCGGATCGTCGCTGAGCATCAGGGCATGCTCCAGGTCGAAGCGTTCGGCGTTGGGGCAATCGAGTCGCTGATACAGGCTGGCGCGGGCCAGGTAGTCGGCGGCGCTGGCGTTGCCCAGCTCCAGCACCCGTTCGGCGTCGATCAGGGCCGCGATGTAATCGTCGTTCGCCAGATGCAGTTGACGCAGGTTGCGCGACAGGCGCTGCAGCATCTGCATCGGCTCGGCGTTGACCAGGTGTTCAGCCTTGAGCTGCATGTTCGCGCCGTATTGGCGCTGTAGCAGTTCCCGGCAGTCATTGGGGTACAACCGGCGGCCACCGCACGGATCGAGCAGGTGATCGGCGCCGGGCACCTTCAACAGGAAATGCCCGGGGAAATTGACACCGACCATCGGAATTTCCAGGCCTCGGGCCAGTTCCAGGGCGATCAGGCCGAGGGCCAGGGGCTGCCCGCGTTTGCGCGCCAGGACTTTGTCCAGTAACGCCGCTCGCGGTCGCAAAGGCGTGAAGTCGTCCTGGGCGAAACCCAAGTCATTGAGCCGTCGCAGCAAGGGCTGGCCCAGTTCGCTGACAGGCAGCATCGGCAAGCCCTGGCTGACCCGTTGTTGCAGCTCCTTGAAATCCTTCAGCAAGGCCGGTACGTCGACCTCGCGATCATGTTCGGCAGCGATCCACAGCGCCGCTTCGAACAGCGCTGGTGGCGAGCGGTGCAGACAATCAAAAAAGGCTTGGCGCGGTTTCATCAAACTCTCCGGGCTATGCTCCCGTTTTAGCCCTGCCGTGGATTTTCGTCCAGTCTCGGACAGAGGCTGTAACAGGTTATGCCGAAAAGGACTGACCACCCCGGCGACTTATTCCTGCGTGCTCCAGCAAATTTCGACTGCACGCCTATACTGGCGAAACAAACAAAAGTGATTCGGGAGCCTTTCGATGTTTGCTCTCATGCAAAGCTCCCGCCTTGAATCGCTGCACCTAAGCGTAGACCCGGCAACCGGGTTGAAGGCGGTGATTGCCATTCATTGCAGCCGTCCGGGGCCCGCCCTGGGGGGCTGTCGTTATCTTGCCTACCCCGACGACGAAAGTGCCGTGGCCGATGCCGTGCGCCTGGCCCAAGGCATGAGCTACAAGGCGGCACTGGCCGGCTTGCCCGTGGGCGGCGGGGTGGCGGTGATCATGCGCCCGGCCCATGTCGAGAGTCGGGCTGCGTTGTTCGAAGCCTTTGGTCGTTGTATCGAGCAGTTGGACGGTCGCTATATCACGGCCATCGACAGCGGCACGTCGGTGGCCGACATGGATTGCATCGCCCAGCAGACTCGCCATGTCACCAGCACCACGGCCTCGGGAGATCCCGCGCCCCACGCGGCAATGGGGGTCTTTGCCGGTATCCGTGCCACCGCCATGGCCCGCCTGGGCAGCGATAACCTCGAAAGCCTGCGGGTGGCGATCCAGGGCCTGGGCAACGTCGGTTATGCCCTGGCCGAACAACTGCACGCGGCTGGTGCCGAATTGCTGGTCAGCGACATCGACCCTGGCAAGGTGCAATTGGCGATGGAGCAACTGGGCGCCCATCCGATCGCCAACGACGCGTTGCTCAGCACGCCCTGCGACATCCTTGCTCCTTGCGGGTTGGGTGGGGTGCTCAACAGCCAAAGCGTGGCACAACTGCGCTGCTCGGCCGTTGCCGGCTCGGCCCATAATCAGTTGAGCAACCTGCAAGTGGCCGACCAGTTGGAAAGACGTGGAATTCTCTATGCGCCGGACTATGTGATCAACTCCGGTGGCCTGATCTACGTCGCGCTGAAACATCGTGGCGAAGAACTGTCGACGATCACCGCGCACTTGTCGAAAATCGGTGCCCGGCTCACGGAAGTCTTCGCCCACGCCCAGGCGGAGAAGCGCTCACCGGCCCGGGTAGCCGATGAGCTGGCGGAGCGTTTGTTGTACCGCTGAAAATCAAAAGGAAGTAATGGGTAGTAGTGAAGCAGCCTATCTGTGGGAGCAAGGCCTGCCCGCGATGCAGGCGCCGCGACTGTTCAGGCTAACCGAGTCATCGTTCATCGCGAGCAAGCTTTGCTCCCACAGCTGCAATTACCTCAACAGATACACCGGAAAGCATTCGCAAAGATGCATCACTCGGCGCCGGGTGTTGTCCAGGCGTGCTGCGTTGTCCGGCTGTTCCAGCAGGTCGGCGATCAAGTTCGCCACTTCGGCACATTCGGCTTCGCCAAAACCGCGGGTGGTCAGTGCCGGCGTGCCGATGCGAATGCCGCTGGTGATGGCCGGTTTCTGCGGATCGTTGGGAATCGCGTTTTTGTTCAAGGTGATATGGGCGCTTTCCAGCAGCGCCTCGGCGTCTTTGCCGGTGATGTTCATCGAGCGCAGATCGAGCAGGAACATATGGCAATCGGTACCGCCGGACACCACCCGCAATCCGCGTCGGGTCAGGACGTCGGCCATGACGCGGGCGTTGTCGATCACCCGCTGCTGGTAATGCTTGAACCCATCGCCCAAGGCTTCGTTGAACGCCACGGCCTTGGCGGCGATGACGTGCATCAGCGGGCCGCCCTGGTACACCGGGAAAATCGTCTTGTCGAGCAGGGCGCCATATTGCGCCTTGGCCAGGATCAGACCGCCGCGCGGGCCGCGCAAGGTCTTGTGGGTGGTGGAGGTGATGAAGTCGGCGATGCCAACCGGCGACGGATACACGCCGGCAGCGATCAACCCGGCGTAGTGCGCCATGTCCACCATCAGGTAGGCGCCGATTTCATCGCAGATCTTGCGAAAGCGCTGGAAGTCGATGGTCCGCGAATAGGCCGAGGCCCCGGCGATGATCATCTTCGGCCGGTGTTCCCTGGCCAGGGCTTCCATTTCTTCGTAGTCGAGGGTTTCGGTTTCCGTGTCCAGGCCATAGGAAAATGCCCGGTAGATCTTGCCGGAAAAATTCACCGAGGCGCCGTGGGTCAGGTGGCCGCCATGGGCCAGGGACATGCCCAGGATGGTGTCGCCGGGTTCAAGTACTGCCAGGAAAACCGCCTGGTTGGCCTGGGAGCCGGAGTGCGGTTGCACGTTGACGTATTCGCAGTTGAACAACTTGCGAGCGCGTTCGATGGCCAGGTTCTCGATTTCATCGACGACCTTGCAGCCGCCGTAGTAACGCTTGCCCGGATAGCCTTCGGCGTATTTGTTGGTGAGCACGGAACCCTGGGCCTGGAGCACTTCCTCGCTGACATAGTTTTCCGAAGCGATCAGCTCCAGGTGGGTTTCCTGGCGGTTGCGCTCGCGGTCGATCAGGCGGGCAATGGTGGGGTCGAAATTTTGCAGGCTCATGGTGTGATTCCCTAGATAAGCGCCTCGGCCAGTGGCGCGGTCACGTGATGCGGCAACACCCGTGGCTGGCTTTTGGTCGAGTCGGATAGAAAAATGGAAGTGTCTTTCAAACCGCTGCCGGTGATCAGGATCACGGCGGTTTGCGGTGTGTCGGGGTGTGTTTCGGCATACTTGAGCAGACCGGCGAAGGCACTGGCGGCGCCGGCTTCCGGAAACACGCCGGTGCTGGCGGCCAATCTCGAGGCGGCGGCGACAATGCTCGGGTCGCTGACACAGATGAACTCGCCGCCGCTGGCGGTGACCGCACGCATGGCCTTGAGGCGATCACGCGGCAGCGCCACATTGATGCTGCTGGCCAGGCTGGTGGGGGGACGGCGCTCGGTTTTCTGCATCGAGCGGTCGTCGCGCCAGGCGCGGTACATGAAGTTGCTGTGCTCGGCCTGCACGCCGATCAGGCGTGGGATGCGTTCGATCCAGCCCAATTGCAGCAAGTCGAAAAAGCCCTTGTAGACCGAGCCCAGGATGCAGCCGTTGCCGACGGGCACGAACACCAGGTCCGGCACCTGCCAGTTGAGTTGTTCGCACATCTCGAAGGCGACGGTTTTCTTGCCTTCGCTCATGTACGAGTTGATCCCGGTGGTGCGGTTGTACCAGCCATGTTCTTCGCAGGCGTTGAGGCATTGCTCGAAAGCTTCGTCATATTGCCCGTCGACCAGCACGATCTCGGCGCCGTAGCCCTGCATCTGCGCGAGTTTTTCGCGGGGCGCGCTCTTGGGCAGGTAAATGACATTGTGCAAGCCCAGGCTGGCGCTCATCCCGGCCAATGCCGAAGCGGCATTACCGGTGCTGGCCACTGCCACGGTGCGTGCACCGGATTGCATGGCGTGGGCCACCGCCAGGGCGCTGGCGCGATCCTTCAACGACCCGGTCGGTTGCCGCGATTCGTCTTTTACGAAGACTTTGATCCGGGCGCCTTTGCCGAGCAATTCCGGGCGTGAGTACAGCGGCGTGTTGCCCACCAGTAACGGTGGAATGAATTGCGTCGAGCTCAACGGCATCAAGCGGTCATAGCGCCACATGCCACGGGCGTGGTCATGGGCCAGGCTGTCCCGGGACCACTCGCGCTTGAGTGTCGGGTAATCGTAAAGCGCGTCCAGGGCACCATCGACTTTGCAATGAGGGCAGTAATAGCTGACCTCATGGGGCTGGTAGCTTCGATCGCAAACCAGGCACTGCAATACATACTCTCTGTACGAATTTTTCATGGTCACCCTCTGAAAGTACGCTGTGCTGGTGCTTTCCTTGCCAACGTCGGTCCAGCTCACCGGACCGACGGGCACTCCGCTGACAGAAGGTGTTTCAGATCACCATGATGGCGTCGATGGCAACCAGGGTGTTGCGTGCCAGTGCACTGGCGCCGGCGGTGGTGCGGGCCGGGTAGGGCTTGGTGAAGTACTCTTCCATGACGCGGTTGAGGGTCGGGAACTCACTCAAGTCAGTGATGAACGCCGTGACCTTGACCACGTTCGCCAGAGTGCCACCTGCCGCTTCGGCCATTTGCACCAGGTTGTCGAGGGTCTGGCGCAGTTGGCCTTCGAAATCCTTGGCCAGCACTTCGTTGTTCAGCGCCGAGACCGGGGTCTGTGCCGACAGGTAGATGGTCTGCCCGTGGCTGACCTTGATGCCCTGGGAATAGGTACCCAGCGGCAGTGGTGCCTTATCGGTGAAAATGACGTTCTCTTCGCCCAGGAAAGGTTTGGCGGCGGGCTGGATTTGAGCGGTGGTTTGCATAGTGACGTTCCTTGTTAAGTGGGTGGGGGTTAGTGCAAATCGGCAACCTGCTTGACGGCCAGGCTGGAAAATTCCTCGTCGCGGCAACGGGCCGGGGAAAAATGCTGGTAGTTGAGTTGCAGCGCCGCCAGGTCGTCCGGCATGGCGATGCCCAGCGCCGCATGGCTGCACAGGCGTGCAATGGCGGGCGCGGCCTGGATGCCGTAGCCACCGAGGGCGGCGAGCCAGATAAAACTCTCTTGCTGCGGATCCTGGCCGAGCACCGGCGAGCGGTCGGCGACGAAGGTTCGCAGGCCTGCCCACTTGTTGATGATCGAGCGTGGGCGCAGGCGCGTGGTGTTTTGCAGGCGATCCATGGTGATGGCCAGGTCAAGCTCTTCCGGCAGCGCGTCGCAGGGCAACGAAGGGCTTTCATCGCAGGGGGAGACGATCAGCCGCCCGGCTTCAGGCTTGATGAAAATGTCCTCGTCGACCGTGCCCAGGTAGGGCGTGTGGTGCACGTCGCACTGTGGATCGACCGCCAGCACGGTACGCCGCAACGGTCGGACACCGACCTTGGGCACGCCGCAGCGCTCGGCCAATTCATCGGCCCAGGCACCGGCGGCGTTGACCGCGATGGCTGCTTGCAATTGCTGGCCGTCCTGGGTGTGCAAGCGCCAGTGCCCGTCGCGATATTCGCCACGCAGCACTTCGGTCTCGCGCTTGATCACACCACCGCGGGCACGCAGCCCACCGAGGTAGGCGCCGTGAATACCGTGCACATCCAAATCGAAGGCGCTGGGCTCGTAGATCCCGGCGCTCCAGGCGCCTTCGGCGAGGTAGGGCACGAGCTCCTGCACTTGCTTGTCGTCGAGCAGCTCGGCCGTGGGCACTTGCCCCAGGACGGCGCTGAAACGCGCTTTGAGTTTGTCCACCCGTGCTGCCTGGGCCACGATCAGCGCGCCCCGGGGCGACCAGAGCGGATGCTCGGCCAGGCCCTCGGGCGGGTTTTCGAAAAAGCGCCGGGACGCGCAGGTCAGTGAGCGGATCTGTTGGTTGCCGTAGCTTTCCATCGAGATCGCGGCTGAGCGCCCCGTGGTGTGATAGGCCAGTTGCTGTTCCTGTTCGAGCAGGCAGACGCTGCCATGGGCTGCCAATTCATAAGCGGCAGACACGCCGGCGATGCCGCCACCCACCACAATGAAGTCGTAACGAGCGGTCATGGTCGGCTGCCCTCGGCGATAACGGCGGCGTTGCGTTCGCGGGTGTAGGTCAGCACGAAGTGCGCCACGAGGCCGAAGATCAAGCCCCAGAATGCGGCGGCCAGGCCGAGGTAACTCATGCCCGAAGCCGTCACCAGGAAAGTGATCAGTGCCGCTTCGCGTTGTTTCTCGTCAGCCATGGCGCCGGTCAGCCCGGCGCTGATTGCGCCAAACAAGGCGAGGCCGGCGAGGGCGGCGATCAATTCTTTCGGCAGTGCGGAGAACACCGAGGCCAGGGTGGCGCCGAAGGTCCCCATCAGAATGTAGAACACCCCGCAGGCAATCCCGGCCATGTAGCGTTTGTCGCGGTCTTCGTGGGCTTCGCGGCCGGTGCAGATCGCTGCGGTAATGGCCGCCAGGTTCAAACCGTGGGAACCGAACGGGGCCATCAGGATCGAGCCAATCGCGGTGACCGAGATGATCGAGCGTGCCGGCGTGTTGTAGCCCGAGGTGCGCAACACCGCCATGCCTGGCACGTACTGGCCGGTCAAGGTCACCAGCGCCAGTGGCAGGCCGATGTTGATGATTGCGTGCCAGTTCCATTCAGGGGCGATGAAGATCGGCTGGGCCACGGCGATGGTGATCGAGGTGCTATTGAGTTCACCGAACGAGGCGGCCACCGCGCAACCGACGATCAGCACCGACAGGATCGCGTAGCGTGGCGAAAAGCGCTTGAAGATCAGGTATGCCGCGATCATCGCCAAGACCAGAGCCGGCTGCAGTTTGATCGACGTGAACAGCTCGGCGCCGAAGCGGAACAGGATCCCGGCGAGCATGGCGGCGGCAATGGCCTTGGGCAAGCGGCTCATCAGCTTGTCGAACGCACCGGACAGGCCGACCAGCGCGATGATCACCGACGCCACCACATAAGCACCGATGGCCTGGGGCAGGGTCACGGTGGGCAGCATCGACACCAGCAACGCTGCACCCGGTGTCGACCATGCGGTGATGACCGGAACACGCAGGCGCCAGCTCAGGAACAGGCCGGTAATCCCGCTGCCAATGGAGATGGCCCAGATCCATGAAGACACCACGTCGTTGGGCAGGTGCGCTTCCTTGGCTGCCTGGAACACGATGATGAGCGGGCCGGCGTAGGAAATGATCACGGCGATGAAGCCCGCGATGATCGCCGACAGAGATAGATCCTTTCTGAATGTGTCCATGATGTCTCGACTTGGCGCGACAGGAGCGCGCAGTGAATGATTGAGTCGATTGCTTCGATTCGAGATCAGTGTATTTGAATGAATTGAGTTGATTCAATAGGGGGCGGGATTGTTACGAGATATTTTTCCGTTGTGACGGGCTATTTTTGCGGATTTAAAGAACTAAATATTTGATTTTAAATGATTTTATTTCTAGTAAAAATTTCTTCACATGACATTGAGAAACGATTCAATAATCGTATCAATCGACTCAATGTGTCGATTGTGTCGAATTATTAGTTGCCTAACCTCCATGTGATATGCTCGGATATTCATCATTTCTACGATGGGCAGTGATCATTCATGTGGGTTCCCCAGCTAAGCGAGTTCAGTCAGCCGATGTATTTGTCGATTGCCGATGCGTTGGCGCGCGATATCAACAACGGCGTGTTGAACGAGGGCGATCGCCTGCCGACCTTGCGGGAGCTGGCCACCACCTTGAATGTCACGCCGGGCACCATCAGTCGGGCCTATAGCGAAGCTCATCGGCGTCGCTTGGTGCAGGGGGAAGTGGGGCGTGGCACCTACGTGCTCAACCAGAAACAGCTGGAGCTGCCGGCCAGCAACAGCGCCTCCGCGCCGCTGAACCTGGGGCAATCCGAACTGCTCGATCTTTCGATCATCAAGCCCTACAGCGAAACCCTGGAGTACTGGTTGCGTGGCGCGCTGGTGGGCATGGCCAAGAGCACCGATTTCGCTCGCGCACTGGATTACGCGCCGGATGGCGGTCACCCGGCGCATCGCGAGGCGGGGGCGCAATGGTTGCGTCATTCATTGCCCGACGCGCAATGGCAGCAAGTGGTGATTACCGCAGGAGCCCAGCATGGCTTGATGGTGGCGATGAGCGCCCTGACCAACGCCGGTGACCTGGTGCTCTGCGAAGCGCTTTGCTACCCGGGCATCATCTCCCTGGCCCACGGTCTTGAGCGGCGCCTGCGTGGCGTGCCGATGGATGACGAGGGCATCATTCCCGAAGCGTTGCGTGAACTGTGCCTGCGAGAGAAGCCGGCGATGCTGGTCTGCGTGGCGACCTGCCAGAACCCGACGGCGGCGATCATGTCGCAGAAGCGTCGGGCCCAGATCGCCGCGCTTGCCGAGGAGTTCGACTTCATCATCCTGGACGATGATATCTATGGCTTCCTGGCCACCGACCCATCGATCAAGCCACTGTCGGCCTTTGCGCCGGACCGTTCGGTGTACCTGACCAGTCTGTCGAAATCGGTCATGCCGGCGCTTCGTGTCGGTTATATCTACAGCCCGCCGAAACTGCTGTCGCGCCTGACCTCGATGGTGCGCAGCAGCGTCTGGATGCCGTCGCCATTGACCGCGCAGTTGGCCAGCAATGTGATTACCGAGGGCCTGGACAAGAAACTGATTCGCATCCAGCGCAACGAGGCGGCGGGGCGACAAGCGATCGCCCGGGAAATCTTTGCCAATTTCGAGCTCAAGACCCAGCCATATTCCTATCACGTCTGGTTGACGCTGCCGGAGCCATGGACCAGCGACGAGTTCACCATGCTCGCCCGGGCCAACGGCGTATTGGTCCTCAGCGGCACCCAATTCCAGGCTGAGCGCTCAGGGACAACCCGCTGTGTACGGCTGGTGTTGATGTCCCCTACCAGCCAGGACGAACTGCGTTTCGCCCTGACCAAGCTGGCGAGCCTGATCGATTCAGATCCACGCCGTTATTACTGAAAAAGATCGCAGCCTTCGGCAGCTCCTGCACGGTTGTTCCATGTGGGAGCTGCCGAAGGCTGCGATCTTTTTTAGTTATTCGTCCGACGGATTGAGCAGTTCGGACAAGGCGTCCGGCTGGCTCTTGAACGCCTTGGCGAACACATCACGATTCTTCGCCATGTAGATCCCGGCTTCCTCGACCTGTTGCTCGCTCAGCGATGGAACGGCTTTTTGCAACACCTCTGCCAGCAATTCGGCGAGTTCCAGCATTTTGTCATGACGGTCAGCTTCGGCTTTATCCATGAACAAGCGCTCCAGATCTCGGCTGCTGCGGTATACCACTTCGACGGCCATTCACCACCTCACATGCCTTCACATTGGTTGTCTTTGTGACTACTGTATTTATATACAGGCAAAAGAATAAGCGAATCCTGTTGCTTTGGATAGTGGCTTTTTAATGTAGACCGGTTTCTGCATGTGAGAGCAAAGCTTGTGGGAGTAAAAGCTTGTGTGGGAGCAAAGCTTGCTCGCGACAAGGCCGCATGACGATCACAAAAGTGCCGGATACCAGCCTATCGCCATCTCACCTTCAGTCGCTGGCCTTTTTTCTGCATGCAGAACAACCGTCACGTCCAACCCGCATCATCCGGTCGAGCCGACCTAAGGAAACTACATCGTGAAAATCAACTGGGCCGAGACCTTGCGCCAGAACGTCCATCAACTGGCCGAGTCCCTGGGAAACCTGTTCGTCGAGACCTTCCATTACCTGGCCCTGTTCGCCATCGGTGCGGTGACCGCGTGGGCGGCGGTAATGGAATTCTTGCAGATGATCGAAGCAGGACACATCAAGATCGATGACATCCTGCTGCTGTTCATCTATCTGGAATTGGGGGCGATGGTCGGGATCTACTTCAAGACCAACCACATGCCGGTGCGGTTTCTGATCTACGTGGCGATCACGGCGCTGACGCGGCTGCTGATTTCCAACGTTTCCCACCACAGCCCGCCAGACCTGGGGATCATCTACCTGTGTGGTGGCATCCTGCTGCTGGCGTTTTCGATCCTGGTGGTGCGCTACGCTTCGTCGCAGTTCCCCTCGGTGAAGATCGAGCACCCGCACCGCAAGGTCGGCGCGGGTTCCAGCGAGCATGCCGAGGTGGAGAAAGGAGAAATCTAGATCCCGGCGGCAGAGGGCGCCGGCCCCTGTGCGTGCGGTGGTGGCAGCTTGATGCTGTCACCGCCGGTCATGGCTTCGAGGATGGCCACGGCGCTGTGGCCCTGCTCGATGGCGATACCGAACTGAATGCTTTGCACCAGCCGCTTGAGCCGCTCCGGGTCGTTGCGCTGCTGGGCGCTGATCATGCGTTTGGCAACGATGCGCCCGCTCTTGGACAGGGTCAGCATGATGCTGCCGTCCAGGCCCTGAATGCTCAGGTTGATTTGATAATGCGGCGCAAAGGCGTCGGTAATGATCTGAAAAGGGTTGTCCATGATGCGTCACCGCCTGATTGAACGTGCAGTTGTTGACCGGCCATGATCGGGATTAGTTCGCAACACCGGACCACCGGCCATTCCATGATCGTGTTCATCTCGAGATTCCTGGGGCCAGGCAGGCCTCAAGATCAAAAGATCGCAGCCTGCGGCAGCTCCTACAGGGAGTTAGCAAGTGGCATGCCGGAAAAACTGTCGGACAATGATCACGGCGCCTGGGCGCCAAACGCTCTGGAATGCGGCTGTGGCCGCTGCCCGTTTCGGGGCAATAACGCGCGGATGTTCGCTGACGGTGCAGGAGGGGAGGCGATTTATGGTGGGCAGGCAGGGCAGGGGTAACTCCCGACATTAACAGCGCTTTTGGCCGTTGTCTGGCTTTATTTGCATATGAATATTTATCTTTTTTTAGGGGTTGAATTGTTCATCCGCCAGCCCGACTCTGTATTCAAGGGGCCGTTGCATCAACGTCGACGGCCCCCGGCGAGCTAGCTGAAATAAGGGATGAACTATGCAAATCCAAGTCAACAGCGATAACCATATTCAAAGCAGCATCCGACTGGAGGAGTGGGTACGTACTACCATCGAAAGCACGCTCGAACGTTATGAAGAGGACCTGACACGGGTTGAGGTTCATCTGCGGGACGAGAACGGCGATAAGCCTGGTCCCCATGATCTGCGTTGCCAGCTTGAAGCACGGCCAAAGGGCCATCAGCCGATTTCCGTGACGCACAAGGCCGAATCGCTGGAACTGGCGATCGAAGGCGCGGCCACCAAACTTGAAAATGCCCTGGAGCATTTGTTCGGCAAACTGCGCGGCAAGCGCGCCGTCATTGAGGAACCGAGCGAATCCGTAGCCTTGGCCGATGCGATGCTGGAAGAGGAATTCCTGGAAAACGAACGGGCCGCGCTTCACGGCTGAAACCTCGTTCATTTCACTTGCGACTGAAAAACGGGCCTGCAATCGCAGGCCCGTTTTGTTTTTATCGCTTTGCGCTCCTGCATTGATCACATTCTCCTGTGGGAGCGAGCCTGCTCGCGATGGCGATAGCCGGCGCTAGCGCAAGAACGCCTGCCGATACTCCCCAGGCGTCGCACCCAGGGCCTGACGGAATCGATTGGTGAAGTGGCTGGCGCTGGCAAATCCGCAGGCCAGCGCCACGTCGCCCAGCGGTTGTGAGGTGGTGCGCAGCAAATGCCGCGCGCAGGTCAAGCGTCTGGCCAGCACATATTGATGAGGAGGCAGCCCGAAGCTTTCGCGGAACATCCGCGCGAAGTGGTATTCGGACAACGCACACAGCGCCGCCAATTGGCCGAGGCTGATGGCATTGGCCAAGTGGCTGTCGACGTAATCCACCAGCAACCGCCGTTGATGAGCGGCCAGGCCGCCTTTGAGGCGAAGTCCCTGGCGCTGGCCCACCTGGCTGAGCAGCAGGTGATTGAGCAAGTCATGGGCCAGGCTGGTGGTCAGCAGGCGTTCACCGGGTTCGTCCCAGTTCAGCGCGATCAACTGGCGAAAACGCTGTGCTTGTCGCGGGTCGTCGAGGAAGGTCTCCTCGTGCAGTTGCACCTGCCGGGGCTCGCGGTCCAGCAGCGTGACGCAACCAAGGGCAAATTGTTCCGCACTGAAATACAGGTGGGCGAGGCGAATATCGCCGTTGATGACCCAGGCTGATTCATGCCCGGCCGGCAGGATGCAGAGTTTGTCCGGTGCCCCCGTGGTGTCGGGTCGCTCGCGGCGAAACGTACCGGTGCCGCCAGCGATGTAGCACGATAGCGTATGGTGCGTTGGCGCCTCGTAGTCCCGGGCATCGTGGTGATTGCTCCACAAAGCGGCCGCCAAGCCGTCCCCGAGCTCGGCGCTGTGCTCCAGGCGAGCATTGGGTGAGCTGTTGAGGGCTTGAAAGACTTGCAGGGTTTGCAGTGTGGACATGATCGGTTCTCCAACGCTTGCATCCTACTCCGTCGGCCGGTCCGTGCCAGCCTGTCAGCTGACAAAACCGCAAGTTTACGCAAGCGCCGGGTCAATGGCAGCGGGACACTGAACGTCATTGTCAGGAGCCGTCACCATGAACCTCTCGTTGTACCTGCTTACCGTGCTCATCTGGGGCACCACCTGGATTGCCCTGAAACTGCAGTTGGGCGTCGTCGCCATCCCGGTGTCGATTGTCTATCGCTTCGGCCTTGCGGCCCTGATCCTGTTTGCGATGCTCTTGCTCAGCCGGCGCTTGCAGGTGATGAACCGGCGCGGTCACTTGATTTGCGTTGCCCAGGGCCTGTGTCTGTTCTGCATCAATTTCATGTGCTTCCTGACCGCCAGCCAGTGGATTCCCAGTGGGTTGGTCGCCGTGGTGTTTTCCACCGCCACGCTCTGGAACGCCCTCAATGCCCGCGTGTTCTTCGGTCAGCGGATTGCCCGTAACGTGCTGTTGGGTGGCGCCCTGGGGCTGCTGGGGCTGGCGCTGCTGTTCTGGCCGGAGCTGGCCGGTCATAGCGCCAGCCCGCAAACCTTGCTTGGCCTGGCGCTGGCGTTGCTGGGCACCTTGTGTTTCTCGGCAGGCAACATGCTGTCGAGCCTGCAACAGAAGGCCGGCCTCAAGCCGTTGACCACCAACGCCTGGGGCATGGCCTATGGCGCGGCGATGTTGGCGGTATGGTGCGCGTTCAAAGGCATCCCGTTCGACATGGAATGGAACACGCGCTACATCGGCTCACTGTTGTACCTGGTGATCCCGGGTTCGGTGATCGGCTTTACTGCCTATCTGACACTGGTGGGGCGCATGGGGCCAGAGCGGGCGGCGTATTGCACCGTGTTGTTCCCGGTGGTGGCGTTGAACGTGTCGGCGTTTGTCGAGGGCTACCAGTGGACGGCGCCGGCGTTGGTGGGGCTGGTGTTGGTGATGCTGGGGAACGTGCTGGTGTTTCGCAAGCCTCGGCCACAGCCCATGAAGGCCGCCTTGGGTGCGCGTTGAAATGACTGCGTTGGCCGGCCCGCTCGGGCCGGCCTAAGCGGTTACTTCCAGACTTGCGGGTTGACCAGGTTCTGCGGTCGCTCGCCCAGCAATGCACTGCGCAGGTTATCCACAGCCAGATCGGCCATGGCGGCACGGGTTTCGTGGGTGGCCGAGCCGATGTGGGGCAGGGTGACGGCGTTTTTCAACTGGAACAGCGGCGATTCGGCCAGCGGTTCTTTCTCGTAGACATCCAGCCCGGCGCCGCGGATGCGATTGTTCTGCAGGGCTTCGATCAGCGCCGGTTCATCCACCACCGGGCCCCGGGAAATGTTGACCAGGATGGCGCTCGGTTTCATCAGGCCCAATTCACGCTGGCCGATCAGATGGCGGGTCTTCTCGCTCAATGGCACGACGAGGCAGACGAAGTCCGCTTCGGCCAGCAACTGGTCCAGTTCGCGAAATTGTGCGCCCAATTGGTTTTCCAGTTCGGTCTTGCGGCTGTTGCCGCTGTAGAGGATCGGCATGTTGAACCCCAGCCGGCCACGCCGGGCAATGGCTGCGCCGATGTTGCCCATGCCGACGATACCCAGGGTCTTGCCATGTACATCGCTGCCGAACAGTTGCGGGCCGACTGTCGCCTGCCATTGGCCTGCCTTGGTCCAGGCGTCCAGTTCGGCCACGCGCCGGGCGCTGCTCATCAGCAGGGCGAAGGCCAGGTCGGCGGTGCTTTCGGTGAGTACGTCGGGGGTATTGGTGAGCATGATCCCGCGCTCGTTGAAATAGGCCAGGTCATAGTTGTCGTAGCCCACCGATATGCTGGATACCACTTGCAGGTTCGCGGCGCCTTGCAGTTGCTCGCGCCCGAGTTTGCGACCGACCCCGATCAGCCCGTGGGCGTGGGGCAGGGCTTCGTTGAACTGTGCGTTGATATTGCCCTTGGACGGGCTCGGCACAATCACGTCGAAGTCCTGTTGCAGGCGCTCGACCACCTGGGGTGTGATACGGCTGAAGGCAAGTACGGTTTTTTTCATCGTGCAAGGCTCGTCGGGGAGAAGATACCAAGCACGCTAACATTCCTGGCGAGGGTTAGGCGAGAGGGAGCTGATTGGGAATGTAGCCAACCCCTGTGGGAGCGAGCTTGCTCGCGATAGCCGTAGACCACTCAACATGGATGTCGGCTCACAGTCCGCCATCGCGAGCAAGCTCGCTCCCACAGGGGCCTGCAGTGGACAAGGCATTGGGGCTCACCCCAGGTAGAATGTGGGAGCGAGTCGCTAGGTTTATGCCGCCCGCAGCGAAATAAAGGCGTAATTGATCGGCGCTTCAGTGACCACCCGCGCGCCGCTGGCCAATACCTGGCTGGCCACATCATCGCCAGACAGATGGAACAGCCATTCACTGGTGTGCTGTTGCGCAGGTTGCAGGCGTGCCTGATCGAGGGCGGCCACGAATGCGCTCATCTGCGGCAGATACGCGGTGAACCCGTCACCCTTGAGCGCGGTGGTGCGGATGCCCAGGGCGGCGCAGATGCGGTCCTTGATGGCGATCTCTTCACGGTCGGCCTGGCGTGAACGCTCGATCAACCGGACCAGTTCCTGATCGACCAGTTCACCGCCGAGTATCAGTTGTGGCCCGGTTTCCCACGACTCTGGAGGGCATTCCTTGACGGCGATATTGAGCGGGATGTGCGGGTTGATTTCCATCGGATAGATGCGGCACACCAAGGGGCGGCGCTCATAGATGCGGCACAGGTTTTCATCGTCAAGATTCCGACAGCGGCCGACGTTGTAGGCGGCAAAGGTGATCGCCACAAGGGCCTCGATGCTGCCGCTGTGGACCACCGCCGAGCGGCGCTCGGCATGCTCGCGTTGCCCTGCCGGCAGGCCGAGGCCGTTGGGCAGGAAGGCTTCCACCAGGACAATCACCTGGCCGCCGTCGTCCGCCCACATCCGGGCCTCGTCGAGGGTCAGGGGGACGTGGTGATCGGTGCAGCATTTGCCGCACCCTACACAGGAAAACGTTGTGTTCATTGAGCGCCCGGTCGCAGAAAGCTGGGGGACGGCGACAGAAAAACGCCGTGATGGACCGTGCGAAGCAAGTTATGCGCCACTCACCGGTCGGTAGCGGCCTGGCGGATCGAGTCCCACTCGGTCACATAGGCGGTTTTGGTTTTTTTGCGGTAGAGGCACAACTCGGTGCCGATCGCCCCTTTCATGTGTTTCTGCGGATATTGGCCTTGCAGTAACAGCGCGGTGTAGCCGACTCGGTCGTCGAATTGAGCGGCGTTACCCACCGGCTCGGCGCTCTTCAAGCCGCTGGCCTTGATGCAACTGGCCAGCACGGCTTTGTCGTGGGCGGCCCAGGCGTCCGGGCTGGAGGCATGGGCCTGGGAGGCCAGGACGGTGAGGCCAAGGAGCGTCAATATGCGGATTTTCATCAGGGAGCCTTGTTCCGGGAAGCCAGGACAAGAGTATGCCTGAGGTTGTCGGACGGTGATCGCTCCCGCGCCGGAACGCAGAAGCGAGCAACCGATATGATTCAGTGACCCTGCTCGGCAACGGCCTTGGCCGCTGTGATCAGGCACTTGGTCAGTTCCGGTGAGGAGAACTTGGTGAGCACGCCGTTGGCACCCGACAGCCGGGCTTTTTCGCTGTTCATGGCGCTGTCCAGCGAGGTGTGCAGCAGCACGTAGAGGTGGGCGAAGTCTGGGGTTTCGCGCAGCGTCCGGGTGAGGGCATAGCCGTCCATCTCCGACATCTCGATGTCGGAGACGATCAGGTTGATCTGTTCGGCCGTGCCTTGCAGGTCCAGCAGGCACTCGATGGCTTCCTTGGCGCTGCGCGCGGTGTGGCATTGCAGGCCCAGGTTGCGCAGGGTGTGCACCGATTGCTGCAGCGCGACCTGGCTGTCATCGACCACCAGGATCCGTGCGTTGCCCAGCACTTCGGCGTCTTCCATGCTCAGTTCGGTCGGCGCGGTTTCGATCTGTGCCGGGGCGATGCCGTGGATGACCTTTTCGATGTCCAGCACCTGCACCAGCGTGCCGTCCACCGAGGTCACGCCGGTGATGTACGAACGCACACCGCCGGAGCCGTAGGGCGGCGGTTTGATGTCGGTGGTCAGGCAATGCACGATCTTGCTCACCGCCTGCACATGCAAACCCTGTTTGGAACGGCTGACGTCAGTGACGATCAGGCAGCCGCCATCCGGGTCTTCCAGCGGTCGCTCGCCAATGGCGCGGCTCAGGTCGATCACCGACAACGATGTCCCGCGCAGGGTGGCGATGCCTTTGACGTGCGGATGCGACTCCGGCAGCTTGGTCAATGGTGGGCAGGGAATGATTTCACTGACCTTGAGCAGGTTGATTGCCATCAGCTTGCCGCTGCGCAAGGTAAACAGCAGAAGCGAAAGTGAATCTGCGCGGGCTTTGTTGGAAGACATAAAAACCTTCTGTGGAAAAAGGTGGGGCGAACTCGAGGATCGCCAAAACAGCTTTTGATATTGGGTTATCGACTCGTTGGGGACAGGCTTTAGGGCGAAAGCCGTCGGCAACCCAATTCACTTGCTCAAATTTCCTTTGAGTGTGCCAATCCACAGGTTTCTATTTCAGCCCCAACCGCCGGGCCATCCGCCCCAGGTTCGCCCGGTCCAGCCCCAGCTCCCGGGCGGCGCCGGCCCAGTTGTGCTGGTGACGCTCCAGGCAGGCAGCGATCAGCGTGCGCTGGAACTCGTCCACCGCTTCGCGCAAGTCTCCGGTTACGCCCTGCGCGGTCGGTGCCGGGCTGATGGACGAAGGCGTGAGGTTGTCCACAGGCGCCTGGGGCAAATCCAGGTCCTGGGCGCTGAGGCTGAGGATTTTCGGGCGTGTCGCGCACCGGCCCAAGGCCTTCAAGGCGCTGCGGCCGATCAGGTGTTCCAGTTCGCGCACATTGCCCGGCCAGTCGTAGGCCAGCAGTGCGGCCTGGGCATCGCTGGTCAGGCGCAGGCTGCCCAGGCCCATGCGCGAACGGTTGTGCTCCAGGAAAAAACCGCTG
Organism: Pseudomonas sp. St386; assembly: GCF_018325865.1. Lineage (NCBI taxonomy): Bacteria > Pseudomonadati > Pseudomonadota > Gammaproteobacteria > Pseudomonadales > Pseudomonadaceae > Pseudomonas > Pseudomonas sp. St386. The sequence continues at coordinate 5,654,490 of NZ_AP021900.1, read as the reverse complement.
AGCAGCAGCACGTCCCGCCCGCGATCGCGCAGCGCCGGCACCTGCAGCGGATACACGCTCAAGCGATGGTAGAAGTCGGCCCGATACCGGCCGTTGCGCACTTCTTCGGCCAGGTCGCGATTGGTGGCCGCGATCAGGCGCACATCGACCCGGTGTTCCTTGTCCGAGCCCAGGCGTTGCAGTTGGCCGCTTTGCAGTACCCGCAACAACTTGGCCTGGACAGTCAGGGACAACTCGCCCACTTCGTCGAGGAACAAGGTGCCGCCGTCGGCCAGTTCGAACTTGCCGCGCCGGTCGTTCGTGGCCCCGGTGAAGGCGCCTCGTACATGGCCGAAGAGTTCGCTTTCCACCAGCGTATCGGGCAGGGCGGCGCAATTGAGGCTGATGAGTGGCTGCTCGGCACGTTTCGACGCGGCATGGATGGCCTGGGCGACCAGTTCCTTGCCCACGCCGGTTTCGCCGGTGATCAATACCGTCAGGTCGCTGCTGCCCACCAGCGCGATCTCTTCCACCAGGCGCTTGTGGGCCTTGCTCTGGCCGACCATGTCGCGAGGTTGCTGGCCGCTGGCCTGGCGATAGACCTCTGCGCGGCGGTGCTCGTCCTCGGCCTTCAGGGCCAGGCGCTCGATGCGCTCGGCGGCGCTGACCGTGGCGGCGGCGAGGCTGGCGAAGGCTTGCAGGGCACTCAGGTCGATGGGCTCGAAGCGCTCAGGATCCAGCGAATCCAGGGTCAGCAGGCCCCAGGGCCGTTCGTCGACGAACAGCGGGCAGCCCATGCAGTCATGAACCTCCAGATGTTCGGCGAGCCCCTCGACCAGTCCGTCGTACGGATCGGGCAGGCCGCTGTCGGCGGCGAAGCGGGTGGGCTGTGGGCTGGCTAGCAGCGCTTCGAAGCGCGGGTGTTCGCTGACCCGGAATCGCCGGCCCAGTGTATCGGTGCTCAGGCCATCCACGGCGAGCGGCACCAGGCAGTCGCCGTCCAGGCGCAACAACGCCGCCGCATCGCAGGGCAGCAGGGTTCGCAAGGTGCCGAGCAGGCGACGATAACGTTCGCCTTCAGGCAGTTCGCGGGACAGATCGGCCACCAGTGGTAGCAGGGAGGTCAGCAGGGCGGTTGCGGTCATAATGACTCCATGTAGTCTTAACGACTATAAGGTGGGCCGTGTCGATATGACTACATTGTTTTTAACTATCTGATATTTAATGAAAAAATTTATGGCATGGAAACTGATAAGACTTACCTAACTGTTATCGGTCATACGCCAGGAGTCACCCTATGCTCAGTCGAGAAGAACGCGCCATCATTCGCTCCACCGTTCCGTTGCTTGAAAGTGGTGGTGAGGCGCTGATCACTCACTTCTATCGCATGATGCTGTCCGAATACCCGCAGGTACGCCCATTGTTCAACCAGGCTCACCAGGCCAGTGGCGATCAACCGCGGGCCTTGGCCAATGGTGTGTTGATGTATGCGCGGCACATTGACCAGCTCGATCAATTGGGCGATCTGGTGGCGAAGATCGTCAACAAACACGTTGCCCTGCAGATCCTGCCGGAACATTACCCGATTGTCGGTTCGTGCCTGCTGCGAGCAATTGCCGAAGTGCTGGGCGCAGAGATCGCCACGCCCGAAGTGATTGCGGCATGGGGCGCAGCCTACAACCAGTTGGCCGATATCCTGATCGGCGCCGAAGCCGGCATGTACGACAAGAAGGCCGAGGCGCCGGGCGGCTGGCGTGGCGAGCGTGAGTTCATCCTGACTGCCAAGGTGCAGGAAAGCTCGGAGATCACTTCGTTTTACTTTGAACCGGCGGACAAGGGCCCGATCCTGCTGGCCGAGCCAGGCCAGTACATCGGCATGAAGCTCATGCTCGATGGCGAGGAAGTACGCCGCAACTATTCACTGTCAGCCCTGGCGGACAACGGTCAATACCGTATCAGCGTCAAGCGCGAGCCGGGCGGGCGGGTGTCCAACCACCTGCATCATCATTTCGACGTCGGCAGCCGCATCCAGTTGTTCCCACCGTCCGGGGATTTCTACCTGACTGCCAGCGACAAACCGCTGGTGCTGATCAGTGGCGGTGTCGGCATCACCCCGACCCTGGCCATGTTGCAGGCGGCGCTGCAAACCGAGCGGCCGGTGCATTTCATTCATTGCGCGCGCAACGGCCGTGCCCATGCCTTCCGCGACTGGATCGACGAGCTGGCCAAGCGGCATCCGCAGCTCAAGCGCTTCTACTGCTACGACGAAGACGACGGCTTGAGCCCGGCGGCCGACAAGGTGGGGCTGTTGAGCCAGGAACAACTGGCGCAATGGCTGCCGCAGCAACGTGACGTGGACGCCTATTTCCTCGGGCCGAAGGGCTTCATGGGCGCCGTCAAGCGCCACCTCAAGGCCTTGGGCGTGCCGGAGCAGCAGAGCCGTTACGAATTCTTCGGCCCGGCGGCGGCACTGGAATAAGGCCGCGCTAAACCGGGAGACCGGGTTGCCTTCATCGCGAGCAGGCTCGCTCCCACAAGGGATCTGCGGTGGACACGATTCCTGTGAACACCACAAAAAAACTGTGGGAGCGGGCTTGCTCGCGATTGCGTAAGTACATTCAACATCAATGCAAGCTGACCCACCGCTATCGCGAGCAAGCTCGCTCCCACCCTGGATCTGTGCGGGTGACAAAATCCGCGTCCGCCACAAATCCCTTGTGGGAGCGAGCCTGCTCGCGATGGCGGCAGCAGATCCATCCTGGGTCCAACTGACCAGAATTAATCCGTACTTAACCTTCTCAAGGTCTATTCCCCTTCAATGTCGACGCCCGCTGCTCGTTCACTGTCATGGTCTGCGTGTAGACTTCGGGCATCCGACCGCGCGCCCGAGCGTCGCCGTGCCGCGCGTCGATCAATGCAGACAAAGGGAAACGCAATGAGTGAGGAAATGATGCGGTTAGGCCGTGAGCGGCGCTATCTGGTGCTGCTGGGGCTGATCTGCCTGGCGCTGATCGGCGGTGCGCTGTACATGCAGGTGACCCTCGGCGAGGCGCCGTGCCCGCTGTGTATCTTGCAACGCTATGCGCTGTTGCTGATCGCGATCTTCGCCTTCATCGGTGCCGCCATGCGCACCCGCCGCAGCCTGACGATCTTCGAAGGCCTGGTGGTGCTCAGCGCCCTGGCCGGTGCCGGGGTGGCAGGGCATCACGTGTACACCCAGTTCTTCCCGGCGGTCAGTTGCGGCATCGACGTGTTGCAACCGATTGTCGATGACCTGCCGCTGGCGAAGATCTTTCCGCTGGGGTTCCAGGTCGATGGCTTTTGCTCCACCCCCTACCCACCGATCCTGGGTCTGTCCCTGGCGCAATGGGCACTGGTGGCCTTCGTGTTGACGGTAGTGCTGGTGCCGTTGCTGGTGTCACGTAACCGTAAACAGATTCGCTGAAGCGTCTTCATGAAACGCCCCGGTTTCTCTTCTGGAGAGCCGGGGCGTTTTGCGTTTCACTCTTGAGCCGGACCGTCCTTGATCCGAGGCAAGAATAGCCTGCGACAATGTGCGACATGTTGTCACATATCTTGAGCCGCTCAGCCTTTTCGAGGGCAATTAAGCGCACCTTCCTGTAACAAAAAGCCGTCCGGTTTCGCAAAACGCGCATCACCTGCAGCAGGCATTTTTAACAGCGAAGCGTCGGGCGCCAGAGCCCCCGAAAACTGGGCGCTTGCCGGGCAAAAAAGCTCTTCGTGATCCTGTCGAGCTGTCTAAATCGGGCATAGTAGCCCTACGTTTTTTGGGGTTCTTGTTGAGAATTAATTTCGATAACATACTGGCTTGTTGCAATATCTGCGAAAGATTGTTGCCGGATCGGATAAAAATTATTTCGAGATGAGACATGGTCTACAGCGCCTCAGCTCACTACAATCGCCCGCACCGATTTTCCGACCCGGCTCAAGCTTGAGCACGAGAGTGGTCGAAGGGCGCCAGCGCCCCATGCGACCCCAGGTGTCGGTGCCTCCAACTACCCGCACCAAATGGAATTGGGCTTGAACTAGGCCTTTGACCAACGAATAAGAACTCACTGCTGGCCCAGGATGTGTCGAACAGCCGCTGACGTTCGACGGGCAGCCCTTATTCAATCCAAGAAAATGCCAACCCTTGGCAGGGTGAAGTGTTGGCGATCAAAACCCAACTGCATTGCGCAAGCTGCTTTAGAGGTCGTGAGATGAGTAAAAACAGGTACCCCCGATTACTAGGCTTGTTGCCGCTGCTCGGCACGTTGCTGCTGGGAGGCTGCAACATGACCTTGCTCGATCCCAAGGGCCAGGTCGGCCTGGATGAACGAAACCTGATCATCACCGCTACGCTGCTGATGTTGCTGGTCGTTGTGCCGGTCATCGTCATGACCTTCCTGTTCGCCTGGAAGTACCGCGCAACCAATACCAATGCCACCTACACGCCGAAGTGGTCGCATTCGACCAAGATCGAAGTGGCGGTGTGGACCATTCCGGTTCTGATCATCATTGCCCTGGGTTACGTCACCTACAAGTCGACCCACGCCCTGGACCCGTATCGTCCGCTGGATTCCGACGTCAAGCCGATCACCATTGAAGTGGTCTCCATGGACTGGAAGTGGTTGTTCATCTATCCGGAACAAGGCATTGCCACGGTCAACAAGATCGTGTTCCCGGCCCACACGCCGATCAATTTCAAGGTCACTTCCGACACCGTGATGAACTCGTTCTTCATCCCGGGCCTGGGCGGCCAGATCTATGCGATGGCGGGCATGCAGACCAAGCTGCACCTGATCGCCAACCAGAACGCCGAACTCGACGGTATCTCCGCCAACTACAGCGGCGCGGGCTTTACCGGTATGAAGTTCAAAGCAATCGCCACGACCCAGGAAGATTTCGACGCCTGGGTCAACGATGTGAAGAAGGCACCTAAACAGCTTGAAAAAGCTGAATACGAAGCCCTTTCCAAGCCGAGCCAGAACAATCCAGTCGAACTCTACTCGTCGGTTACACCGAACCTGTTCCAGACCATCATCGACAAGTATGAAGGGATGAATCCGGGCAAGCCGATGCACCACGAGAAGAACGAGAAGGAAGTGGCCCACAACATGGAAGGGATGGACATGAGTTCGCATTCAGCTGCCGGGGCAGAGGAGTAAACGATGTTTGGTAAATTAAGTTGGGAAGCGATCCCGTTCCACGAGCCGATTGTCATGGTGACCCTCGCCATCATCGCACTCGGCGGTCTGGCGCTGTTCGCGGGAATCACTTACTTCAAGAAGTGGACCTACCTGTGGACCGAGTGGCTGACATCGGTCGACCACAAGAAAATCGGCGTGATGTACATCGTCGTCGCCATGGTCATGCTGCTGCGTGGTTTTGCCGACGCCATCATGATGCGTACCCAGCTGGCCATGGCCACCGAGGGTTCGCCTGGCTACCTGCCGCCTGAACACTATGACCAGATCTTCACCGCCCACGGTGTGATCATGATCATCTTCATGGCGATGCCATTCTTCACCGGCCTGATGAACCTTGCAGTGCCGCTGCAGATCGGCGCCCGTGACGTCGCCTTCCCGTTCCTGAACTCCCTGAGCTTCTGGTTGCTGGTTTCCGGCGTAGTGCTGATCAACCTGTCCCTGGGCGTTGGCGAATTCGCCAAGACCGGTTGGGTTGCCTATCCACCGCTGTCGGGCCTGCAATACAGTCCGGGCGTGGGGATGGATTACTACATCTGGGCGCTACAGCTATCCGGGTTGGGTACAACGCTGACGGGGGTCAACTTCCTGGCCACCGTGGTCAAAATGCGTACCCCGGGCATGAAGCTGATGGACATGCCGATCTTCACCTGGACCTGCACCTGGGCCAACGTCCTGATCGTCGCTTCCTTCCCGATCCTGACCGCTACCCTGGCTCTGCTGACGCTTGACCGCTACATGGATTTCCACATTTTCACCAATGAACTTGGTGGCAATCCGATGATGTACGTCAACCTGTTCTGGGCCTGGGGTCACCCTGAGGTGTACATCCTGATCCTCCCGGCGTTCGGGATTTTCTCCGAAGTCATCTCGACCTTCTCCGGCAAGAAACTGTTCGGCCACCACTCGATGATCTACGCCAGCGGCGCGATCTCGGTACTGGGCTTCATGGTCTGGCTGCACCACTTCTTCACCATGGGTTCGGGCGCCAGCGTCAACGCCTTCTTCGGCCTGGCGACGATGCTGATTTCGATCCCGACGGGGGTGAAGCTATTCAACTGGCTGTTCACCATCTATCAGGGCCGCCTGCGTTTCACCAGCCACGTGATGTGGACCCTGGGCTTCATGGTGACCTTCGCCATCGGCGGCATGACCGGCGTATTGCTGGCCATCCCGGGTGCTGACTTCGTGCTGCACAACAGCCTGTTCGTGATCGCGCACTTCCACAACGTGATCATCGGTGGCGCCGTGTTTGGCTACATCGCCGGCTTCGCCTTCTACTTCCCGAAAGCGTTCGGCTTCAAGCTGCACGAAGGCTGGGGCAAGGCAGCGTTCTGGTTCTGGATCACCGGCTTCTTCGTCGCGTTCATGCCGCTCTATGTACTGGGCTTCATGGGCATGACCCGTCGCCTGAACACCACCACCAACCCTGAGTGGGTGCCGTACCTGTACGTCGCCATGTTCGGTGCGGTGATGATCGCTGTTGGTATCGCCTGCCAGCTGATCCAGTTGTATGTCAGCGTGCGCGATCGCAACAAGCCAGAGAACATGTGCGACCACGGTGACCCGTGGAATGCCCATACCCTGGAATGGTCGACCTCTTCGCCACCGCCGTTCTACAACTTCGCCGTGCTGCCAAAAGCAGACGTCATTGACCCGTTCACCGAAGCCAAGGAAAACGGCACCGCGTACCCGGTCCCGGCCAAGTACGAGCCGATCCACATGCCCAACAACACCGCTACCGGTGTGGTCATGGGCGCGCTGCTGACCGTGTTCGGTTTCGCGATGATCTGGCACATCTGGTGGCTGGCCATCGCCAGCCTGGTCGGCACCGTGGTGTATTTCGCTATCCATGCTGCCCGTGACGATCAGGGCTACATGGTGCCGGTGGATGTCATCGAGCGCATCGAAGCCGAGCAGCACAAACGTCTGGTAGCGGCCGGGAAAGTCCCTGCCACCGCCACCCGTGTTGAAACCTCGTTGGAACAGGCTTAAACCATGTCGAACTTAGTGACCACTGTTGGACACGCCCATGGTCATGACCATGGGCACGATGACCATCACCACGACTCGGGCGAGATGACCGTATTCGGTTTCTGGCTCTACCTGATGACCGACTGCATTCTGTTTGCGTCGATCTTCGCAGCGTACGCGGTGCTGGTTAACAACGTCGCCGGTGGCCCATCGGGCCACGACATCTTCGAACTGCCGTACGTACTGGGCGAAACCGCGCTGCTGCTGTTTAGCTCGATCACCTACGGCTTCGCCATGCTGGCGTTGTTCAAGGGCAAGAAAACCCAGGTACTGGGCTGGCTGGCCATGACCTTCCTGTTCGGTGCCGGCTTCATCGGCATGGAGATCAACGAGTTCCACATGTTGATCTCCGAGGGCTACGGCCCTAACCGCAGCGGCTTCCTGTCCGGGTTTTTCACCCTGGTCGGCACCCACGGTCTGCACGTGACCAGCGGCCTGATCTGGATGGCGATCATGATGTACCAGGTCCAGAAAAACGGCCTGACCGCCACCAACAAGACGCGCCTGAGCTGCCTGAGCCTGTTCTGGCACTTCCTGGACGTGGTGTGGATCTGCGTATTCACCGTTGTTTATCTGATGGGGACCCTGTAAATGGCTAACGCACATTCCCATGATGGCCACGACGCCGGCCACGGCAGCGTCAAGTCCTACGCCATCGGTTTCATTCTGTCGGTGATCCTGACCGTCATTCCGTTCGGCCTGGTGATGTACCCATCGCTGCCCAAGAGCCTGACCCTGTGGATCGTACTGATCTTCGCCGTGGTCCAGGTACTGGTGCACCTGGTGTACTTCCTGCACCTGGACCGCTCCGCCGCCCAACGTAACAACGTGGTCGCGTTTGTCTTTGCCGCGATCGTGATTGTCCTGCTGGTTGGCCTGTCGTTGTGGATCATGTTCAGCATCCACACCAACATGATGGCGCACTGAGGAAAGTCCGGATGTCCCTGAAGCACTTTATCCAAATCACCAAGCCGGGGATCATTTTCGGTAACGTGCTTTCTGTGGCAGGCGGGTTTTTCCTGGCCTCGAAAGGGCATGTCGATCTGGCCATCTTCCTGGCGGCGATGATCGGCACTTCCCTGGTGGTGGCGTCCGGTTGTGTGTTCAACAACTGCATCGACCGTGACATCGATATCAAGATGGAACGCACCAAGAATCGGGCGCTGGTCCAGGGCCTGATTCCGGTGCAACTGGCCCTGGCGTTCGCCACGGTGCTGGGCGTGGCCGGCGTGGCGCTGTTGTACTCGGTGGCCAACCCGTTGGCTGCGTTGTTCGCGGTGATCGGTTTTGTCATCTACGTCGGCCTCTACAGCCTGTACCTCAAGCGCAAGTCGGTCCACGGCACGCTGGTGGGCAGCCTGTCGGGGGCGATGCCGCCGGTGATCGGCTATGTGGCGGTCAGCAACAGCTTCGACATGGCTGCGCTGACGCTGCTGGTGATGTTCAGCCTCTGGCAGATGCCGCATTCCTACGCCATCGCGATCTTCCGCTTCAACGACTACCTGGCGGCCTCGATTCCGGTGCTACCGGTCAAGCGCGGTATCCGGGTGGCCAAGAAGCACATCCTGCTGTACATCCTGGCCTTCCTCGTGGCGACCTTGATGCTGACCTTCAGTGGCTACGCCGGCATGAGCTACCTCGCCGTCGCCGCCGCCATGGGCATGTACTGGCTGTACATGGCCTGGACCGGCTACAAGGCGGTGGATGACACGGTCTGGGCACGCAAGCTGTTCGTGTTCTCGATCTTCACCATCACCGCCCTGAGCGTCATGATGTCCCTGGACTTCAAGGTGCCGAGTGAGCTGCTGCTGACCTACGCGCCTTAAGCTTCAGACGCCACAAAAAAAGCCCCGCCTTCGAGAGAAGCGCGGGGCTTTTTGTTGAGGTGAGGTGTGGATTGGCTGTCATTCGTCGCAATAGATTATGGTTTGTTGAACTATGCGCAATTTGCCTATAGTTTCTGCCATGCGTACCCTATTTTTTGAAACGACTACATTCACCGACACGGTTGGCCATTACCTGACTGATGATGAGTATCGCCTGCTTCAGTCCTATATGCTGCAGCATCCAGAGGTTGGTGACGTCATGCCACGTACCGGCGGCTTTCGTAAGCTGCGCTGGTTCGATGAACGTCGTGGTAAAGGGAAGCGAGGCGGGTTGCGCGTTATTTACTATTGGCTCATGAACGATCGTCAGTTCTGGATGTTCGCGATTTATGACAAGGACGAGTTGGAAAACCTGACCTCCGAGCAAGAGAAGACGCTCAAACGCGCCATAGAAGCTGAGTTGAAAGTACGAGGTACCTTATGAAAAAGCGCGATCTGTTTGCCGAGATGATGCAAGGCGTCGAGGAGATGGCCGCCCACCGGGAGGGCAAGATTACCCTTCGCCAGATATCGATCGAAGACAAACCGGTTCCCGAGGTGTCTGCCCAAGAAATCGTGGCGTTGCGCGACAAGCTCCACATGTCTCAAGCCGTTTTCGCCAAGAGCATCAGGACCAGTCCAGGTACGCTCAGGAACTGGGAGCAGGAGAAGTCCAAGCCTAACGCCCAGGCGGCTTTGTTGATCAAGCTGGTCGAGAAGTTTCCAGATATGGTCGAACGGCTTGGCGCTGTTTGATCAGCTCATATCCATGAAAACAGCCCCGCCTTCGAGAGAAGCGCGGGGCTTTTTCATGGCCACTGCCTGGAGGATCGCTCCTACGCTCCGCGTGGGAATGCAGCCTGGGACGCTCTGCGTCCCCCAAGAGCCGAACGCGGAGCGTCCGAGGAGTCATTCCCACGCGGAGCGTGGGGACTATCGATCGCGAGCAAGCTCGCTCCCACATGGGCTTATTGCTGGGCGATGCTGTAGCCATCGAACGCTTTCTGCTGTTGCAGGGCGGTGACGATGCTTTTGCGGGTGGCCTGTTGTTCGGTGCCGTCATTGTCCAGGAAGGTTTCGCTTTCCAGCTCGGCTTCGTCGCCTTCGCCTACGAAATTGAAGCCCAGGAACTCGAAGGCCTCGCGGTCGACGTTCGGCTTGGAGCGTGGTGTGCGCAGGGGCAGGGTGACGCTGATGCCATCCTTGCTGATAACAAACACTTCGGCTTCCTTCTTGGCCCGCGAGGCCTTGCCCTTGCTGCCGCTCGGGTTGCTGATGGCCTGGTGGGTCTGGTTCAGTACTTTCAGGGCCAGGCCGTAGACCAGTTCCTGGAACGACGGGTCGTCCTTGTAGCTGGAGAGGATACGGCTGATCGGGAAGCGGCTGCTCAGGTCTTCCAGGGCTGCGAAATCGGCGGCTTCGGCGTCCTTGAGTTGTTTGAGCTGGCCCATGAGTTCATAGGCCTTGTCGTCGTCGAACGCATCGTGAGCCTGGCGGATGGCGTTGCGCAGTTCGCGGATCTGGTCGCTTTCGCGATTCGACTGGAACGCATCGAGGACCATTTCGCTGATGGTTTTGGCCTGGGGCAGATGCTGTGAAAGATTGATGGAGTTTTCGTATTCCGCTTTGGACGACAGGGTGACTAAGGATTCAGCGGTGTTGGAATCGGACATTGAAATTTCACTACTTCTGTTAGCGGGATGAGGCGAGAAAGGCATTGAGCTTTTTTCCGGTCGCCTAATCTATTGGACGCGGGCGGTGTTGTCACGGTCGGACCGGTCACCGGTGTCTATTTCAGTCGCGCAGCAAATCCATCAGCCGCAACGCATCCGGCGTCGCGGCGCCACTGGCGGTGTTGTCGAAGATGCACCATGTCGGCGTGTCGGGGTCGGCTTTCAACGTTCGGGCGAGGTGCTCCAGCCGGGCGTCTTCGTAAGCTGAGTAGTAAATTCGTGGTGAGCCGTGCAAGCGGTAGTAGCGAATGCCGGGCCAGCCTGCGGGTTGATCGCCGCCGGGCAAGGGGGACGGATCGGCGGCGACACGGCCGATGCATTCGTCTTGCAGCATCGCTGCGACCTCGGGCATGAGCCAGCTCGGGTGTCGCGGCTCAAGCACTGCGTAACCCTGATAACGGTCCCGCAAGGCCTTGAAGAACCCCCCGGCCACTGCGGCATCGAAGGCCAGCGACGGTGGCAACTGAATCAACAGGCAACCAAGCTGTTCTCCCAGTTGCGAGCATTGCCCGAGGAATTCATCCACAAGCCCTCCGCAGTCGATCAGTCGCCGTTCATGGGTAATCTGTTTGGGCACTTTGACCGAGAAACGAAAATCCCGGGCCACGCTGGCTGCCCACTTTGCATACGTGGCGGGACGGTGAGGGCGGTAGAACGAGCTGTTGATTTCCACGGCCGGGAATCGGCTGCTATAGCGTTGCAAATGAGTCCCGTCGACAGCAAAGGCCGGCCAGTGCTCCCGGGGCAGCGACCAGCCGGCGCAGCCCAGGTAAAGGCGTGAGAGGGAGGGCGGTCGAGTCGGCAAGGGTGAAAGCCTGATTGCTAGGGATACAGCCTATGACCGTTGGCAGCGCCTCATGTCTGCATTCTTTTTTGCCTTCGGGCCTGGGCTCGGTTCATTCACAAATCACATTCTTGCCCGACATCTTGGAGCGATACAGCGCCTGGTCCGCCCGGTGCAGCAACACGGCGTGCTGTTCATCCTCGAGTCGCTGCACCACGCCAAAACTCATGGTGATCTGGAAGTCGCCCACCGGCAGCAGGTCGGACAGACCCCGGCGAATGCTCTCAGCCAGCAGGCGGGCGTCGGCCAGGGTGGTGTTGGGCAAGATCATGATGAATTCGTCACCGCCCCAGCGAACCAGCAAGTCGCCGCCGCGCTCGCAGCGCTTGACGCTCTGCACCACTTGTATCAACGCTGCGTCGCCAAAGGCGTGGCCGTAGCGATCGTTGATGTCCTTGAAATCATCCACGTCCATGGCGATCAGCGATAACGGCTCGCGAAAACGCTGCGCGCGCTCACAGGCCAGCGGCAGCGCCTGGTCCAGGCGATAACGGTTGGCGACCCGGGTCAGGGCGTCGGTTTCGGCAAGCTTGCGGTTTTCGTCGAGCTGGATCTGCAACTGATGGTTGACCCGGGACAGTTCGCGGGTGCGTTCTTCGATCACGGCTTCCAGGGATTTGTTGCGCCGTTCCAGTTGTTCGAACAGGCGTTTCTTGTCATCGATACTGCGATGGGCGCCGATCATGCGCGCCACCGTGCCGTCTGGGTTACGGGCGATCACGTAGCCGCGATCCTCGATCCAGATGTAGGAACCGTCGTGGGTGCGGCAGCGGTATTCGGCTTGGTAGACGTGGGATCGGTGTTCCAGGTAGTCGTCGAACAACGCCATGACCCGTGGATAGTCATCCGGGTGGATCACGCTCTCCCAGGTCAGCACGGTGTTGTCCAGTGAATGAGGCTGGTAGCCAAGCATCGTGTACCAGCCGGGGTTGCGGTAGACGAAGCCGGTGTTGGCATTCCAGTCCCAGATGCCATCGCTGACCAGTTCCAGGATGGTGTGCAGTACGCCTTCGTCCAGATCGGACAGGTCGAACCGCAGCATATCGATGTTCGAGGCATCTCCCATCGTCGTTCCCTCAATCAGCCTTGATATCAAAATGCTCGTCCAAGGAGGAAGAGTAGCTGATGGGGGGCGGGGTCACTAGCGGGGTAGCGACGTACAGCCAAGCCAGGGCACGCTTTTGTGGCGAGGGGATAAATCCCCTCGCCACAACATCATTCGGCTGGTGTTGGGGGTTTGCCCCATTTCTCCAGCGCGAACTCGACAAAACTGCGCAGCTTCGGCAAACGGTAGCGATCCTGCGCGTACATGAGGCTCATTGGGCGATGGGGCAATTGGTAGCCCTGCAACAACGTCACCAGGTGTCCATCCTTCAGGTCCTGTGCCACCAGCGCATCGGGCAGCATGACCACGCCCATCCCGGCCAGGGCGGCGCGATGCAGGCCCGAGGAACTGTTGATCAGCATCGGCCCGTTCACCGGGACCTTGATCTCGCCCTCCGGCCCGTTGATCGGCCAGTGATCCTGGGCGAAGCGCCATTCGTCTGCTGCCGAATAGGCGAACGACAGGCAGTCGTGCTGCTGCAGGTCCGTGGGTTTTTCCGGTGTGCCGCGCCGAGCCAGGTAGGCAGGGGAGGCGCAGATGGTCAGGGTGTAGTCCATCAATGGCCGGGCAATCAGTTTCGGGTCGGGATGGCCGAGGCGGATGGCGACGTCGAATCCATGTTCGAGCAGGTCCAACCGCTGATTGGTCAGCACCACGTCGAGCTTGACTTGAGCGAAGCGCTGGCTGAATTCGGCCAGCGCCGGTGCGAGGCGCTCGGAGCCGAAGGTCAGTGGCGCGGTGATGCGCAGGGTGCCGGTGGGCTCGCCCTGGGTCTGCTCGGCCAGGCGCTCGGAATCGGCCACCAGCCCGAGCACTTCCAGGCAGCGTTGGTAGTAGGCCGAGCCGAACTCGGTCAGGCGCTGGCGCCGCGTCGTACGGTTGATCAGGCGCACGCCGAGACGTTGCTCCAGTGCACGAAGATGATTGCCCACCATGGTGGTGGACATTTCGCATACCTGGGCCGCCGCCGTCAGGCTTCCGGTTTCTACCACCTTCACGTAAACGGTCATCGCCTGGAACAAGTCCATTATCAAGCTCAGCTTTTAAATGATTGAAGTAAAGCGGAGTTTATCCAGCCTTGGTGGCTAACCATACTGGAAAAAACCAACCAAATGGAGCTTGATGCCATGACCGCTGCCTGCCTGATGACCACTTACCAACCCCTGGCGCTGAGTTTCACCCATGGTTTGGGTACGCGCCTGTGGGACCAGGACGGCCGCGAATACCTTGATGCGGTGGCGGGCGTGGCAGTGACCAATGTCGGCCACTCCCACCCGCGGTTGGTGGCCGCCATCAGCGAGCAAGCCGGCCTGCTGTTGCACACGTCGAACCTGTACAGCATCGATTGGCAACAGCGCCTGGCGCAAAAGCTCACTCAGCTGTCGGGGCTGGAGCGGGCGTTTTTCAACAACTCAGGCGCCGAGGCCAACGAAACCGCACTGAAACTGGCGCGCCTCCATGGTTGGCATAAAGGCATTGAGCAGCCATTGGTGGTGGTCATGGATAATGCGTTCCACGGGCGCACATTGGGCACGATGTCCGCCAGTGACGGTCCGTCCGTGCGGCTGGGCTACAACCGCTTGCCGGGGGATTTCATCAAGGTGCCGTTCGGCGATCTGGCGGCGTTGGAAGCGATCCAGCAGGCTCATGCCGAGCGCATCGTCGCAGTACTGGTGGAACCGATCCAGGGCGAAAGTGGTGTGCAACTCGCCCCGCCGGGTTATCTCAAGGCCCTGCGGGAACTGTGCACCCGGCGCGCCTGGTTGTTGATGCTCGACGAGATCCAGACCGGCATCGGTCGCACTGGCCAATGGTTCGCGTTCCAGCACGAGGGCATCGTGCCGGACGTCATGACCCTCGCCAAAGGCTTGGGCAACGGCGTGCCCATTGGGGCCTGCCTGGCAAGGGGCAAGGCGGCTGAACTGTTTACCCCTGGCAGCCATGGCAGCACCTTTGGCGGTAATCCACTGGCCTGTCGGGTCGGCTGCACGGTGCTGGAGATCATTGAGCAACAAGCGCTGGTGGACAACGCCAGGCATCAGGGCGAACAGTTGCTGAGCCGGCTGCGCACCGAGTTGGCGGACAACCCGAATGTCCTGGCGATTCGCGGCCAGGGGTTGATGATCGGCATCGAACTCAAGCAGCCGGTTCGCGACCTGGCCCTGCGCGCCGCCCGGGACCACGGCCTGCTGATCAATATCACTCGGGGCCAGACCATCCGCCTGCTGCCGCCGTTGACGATCGATGGGCGGGAAGTGGAGATGATTGTCCGGGGTGTAAGCCGCTGTCTGGCGCAGGGGTGAGGGGCGTTCGCCCGGACGCCGGTTTCTTATCGGTCAGCCGGGCGAAGCGCAACGCAGCGCGACGGAATTTTTAACGATTGCCGCGTTCCAACGCCTGCCAGAGTCGATTGCCTACACTTTGGCATTCAGACTGAAAACCCAGGAGCATCTTCATGTTCACCTCGCGTCGCTTGATCGTTGTCGCAACTGCTGTGGCCCTGTTGTCCGGCTGTGCGTCGCCTAACCCCTACGACAACCAGGGCCAGGCCTCTACCGAATCTTCGGGCATGAGCAAAACCGCCAAGTATGGCGGCCTCGGTGCACTGGCGGGGGCGTTGGCCGGTGCGGCCATCGGTCACGATAACCGGGGCAAGGGGGCGTTGATCGGTGCAGCGGTGGTGGGGGCTTCCGCGGCCGGTTACGGCTACTACGCCGACCAGCAGGAAAAGAAGCTGCGTGCGAGCATGGCCAATACCGGCGTTGAAGTGCAGCGCCAGGGCGACCAGATCAAGCTGATCATGCCGGGCAACATCACCTTCGCCACCGACTCGGCGAACATCGCGTCCAGCTTCTACCAGCCGCTGAACAACCTGGCCAACTCCCTCAAGGAGTTCAACCAGAACCAGATTGAAATCGTCGGCTACACCGACAGCACCGGCAGCCGCCAGCACAACATGGACCTGTCCCAGCGTCGTGCGCAGAGCGTGGCGACCTACCTGACGTCCCAGGGCGTGAGCGGTGCCAACCTGTCGGCCCGTGGCGCCGGCCCGGACAACCCGGTGGCCAGCAACGCCGACGTCAATGGCCGTGCGCAAAACCGTCGTGTCGAGGTCAACCTCAAGGCCATTCCCGGCCAGCAGTACCAGGCACCGGCACAGCAGGGCCAGACTTACCAGCAATACCCATAACGGCTGGGCGGCAAATGAAACGGGGGCTCTGGAAACAGGGCCCCCGTTTTTTTATGGTTGTCAGTTTCTATCCGCCTGATGCCGCCACTTGTGGCGAGGGGATTTGTGGGAGCAAAGCTTGCTCGCGAAACAGGCGCCTCGATTTTCTGAAAGACCGCATCGCTTTCATCGCGGGCAAGCCTTGCTCCCACAAGTCTCCTCGCCCAAAGGTGTTCACAAGGGGATCAATTCGCCTCTTTTACCGCACTCAAGAACGCACACGTACGCTCCTGCTGCGGGTTCTCGAAGATCTGCGCCGGGGTGCCCTGTTCGTGGATCTGCCCTTTGTAGAAGAAACACACCCGGTCGGCGAACTCCCGGGCGAAGCCCATCTGGTGGGTCACCATCAGCATCGTCAGGTTGTGTTCGGCCCCCAGTTTGCGGATCACATTCAGCACTTCGCCGCACAGCTCCGGGTCGAGCGCCGAGGTCACTTCGTCAAACAGCATCACCTTGGGCCGCATCGCCAGCGCCCGGGCGATCGCCACCCGCTGTTGCTGGCCGCCGGACAACTGCGACGGGTAATGGTCGAGCTTATTGCCCAGCCCTACCAGCTCCAACAAGTCGGCGGCGCGCTCCCGGGCTTCTTTCGGGTTCATGCCCAGCACCTGCACCGGCGCCTCGATCACGTTCTGCAGCGCGGTCATGTGGGGAAACAGGTTGAAACTCTGGAACACCATGCCGATCTTGCCGCGCACCCGGCGGATGTGTCGGTCGTTGGCCGGCACCAGCACGCCGTTGCGGTTGGGCATGTGGGTCAGGGAGTCATCCTCGACGCGGATCTGGCCTTGGTCGATACCTTCCAGGGTCATCAACACCCGCAGCAGCGTGGACTTGCCCGAGCCGCTGGGGCCGATGATCGCGACCTTTTCACCGGGGGCGACATCCAGGTTCAGATGGTCGAGCACGGTGAAGCTGCCATAGCTTTTGGTCACGTCCTGGAAACTCACGATCGGCCGGGACGTTGTTGGATCTTGCATGGCCGGGGCCTCCTGCTGCGACGCCAGCGTGCTGCGCCGGGACAAGTCGGTGGGCGTGGACAGAGGTAAAGTCATTAGCGTAGCTCCATGCGCGTTTCAAGGCGCCGTACCAGATAAGCCAGGGCAAGGCTCAGGGCGAGGAAGAACAGGCCGACCATGGTGATCGGTTCCAGGTAGCGGAAATTCTCGGAACCGATGTTCTTGGCCTGCTGCATGATTTCCACCACGGTGATCGCCGACAGCACCGGCGTGTCTTTGAGCATTGCCACCAGGTAATTGCCCAGCGGCGGCACGATCGGACGCAGCGCCTGGGGCAGGATGATGTTGCGGTAGGCGTCGTACGGCGCGATGTTCAGTGCCGTCACCGCTTCCCACTGCGCCCGCGGCACCGCATCCAGACCACTGCGATAGACCTCGGCGATGTAGCAGGCGTAGTGCAGGCCGATGCCGAGGATGCCAACCTGCATGGCCGTCAGGCTCAAGCCGTAGTTGGGCAGCACGTAGTAGAGGAAATACACCTGGATCAGCAGCGGTGTGCTGCGGATGAACTCGATCACCGCGGTGGCCGGCCACGATAGCCAGAATTTGCGACTGCGCCGGCCAATCGCCAGGAACAATCCCAGGACAATCGCGATCAGGAAACCGATCAGGGTAATGCCCACGGTGTTGAGGGAGGCGCGCAGCAGGTCCGGCAGGATTTGTGCGGCATAGGACCAGTCGAACAGCGTCATGACAGACCTCCACGCATCCGGCCCCGGCTCAGTCGTCGTTCGATGTGGCGCATGCCGAAGTTGATGGCCTGGGCGAGGATGAAATACATCACCAGGGCCAGGCTGAAGATCTCCAGGGTCTGGAAGGTCGCCTGATCCAACTGCCGCGCCCGGAAACTCAGGTCCGACAAGGTGATCAGCGACACCAGCGAGGTGTTCTTCAGCAGCTCGATCAACAGGTTGGTGCCCGGTGGAATCGCCGCCAGCAACGCCTGCGGCAGGATGATCCGCTTGAAGCGCGTAAAACCGCTGAAGTTCAACGCCGTGCAGGCTTCGTATTGGCCCTTGGCGACCGAACTGATGGCGCCGCGCATCACTTCCGCACCGTAGGCGCCGATGTGCAGGCCCAGGCCGACAATCGCCACGGCGTAAGGGCTCAGCTCAACGTTGAAGGGGGCAGCGGCAGCACGAAGAACAGCCAGAACAATTGCACCAGCAGCGAGGTGCCACGGAACACTTCGATGTAGGTGATGGAAAACCAGCGCAACGCTCGCCACGGCGAGAGTCGCCCGAGGGCTGCCAGCACCGCCGCGACGATGGCCAGCAGCGAGCCGAAGAAGGTCACCTGGAGCGTGACCCAAGCCCCCTGTATCAATAACGGAAGTAATTCGCCCATGGTTCAACCCAATGTCCGGTGAAGCAGGGAACAGGCATCACGCACCGTGCGTCATGCCCGTTTCGGCACGCCAGTTTTTGGCGACTACTGAGCGCAGAGCTCGGCCGCGGTCTTGCTGGTCACGTTGGATTTGTCGAACCCGAATGGCGCAACCGTCTTGAGATGCTCTTCGGAGCCCAGCCACTTTTTCAGCTCGGCATTGACCGCATCGCGCAAGTCTTTGTCTTCGGGGCGGAAGGCCAGGGCGCCGTAGCCGATGTGGGACGGGTCGTCCTTGAATTCGGTCATCGCTTCCACCTTGTCGCCGCCCTTGCTGGCCAGGCCTTTCATGGTCAGTTGGGTGCCGACGGCAGCGTCCGCGCGTCCGGCGCGCACGGCTTGTAATTGTGCGGTGGTGTCGGGCACCTGGAGGATCTGGTCGTCCTTGACCCCGGAGTCGCGGGCATAAGCCAGGTTCACCGTGCCGGCCATGATTGCCAGTTTCACATCCGGTTGCTTGGCGATGTCTTCATAGCTGTGGAGTTTTTTCGGATTGCCCTTGGCCACGAGCAAGGCATCGGGCAACTGGTACTGCGGATCGGTGAACAACACTTGCTTGCAGCGCGCCGGGGTGATGTACATGCCGGCGGCGATGACATCGAAACGGCCGGCCCGCAGGCCTGGAATCAATGAGCCCCATTCGGTGAGCACGCCATTGACCTGCTTGATGCCCATCTTGGCGAAGATGATCTTGGCGATCTCCGGCGACTCACCGGTAACGTTGCCGTCGGTTTCGGTGAAGGCAAACGGGGTTTCGTTGGCATAGCCGATCCGGATGCTGCTGTTGCTTTTGATCGTATCCAGGGTGGCCGCTTGAACGCTGCCGGCCAGGCCCAGTACGGCACAGGTCAACAAGAGCCGACGCAAGGGCGCACCGGTGCTGGGAAGAAAATTGCTCATCAATAAAATCTCCTGTTTCTTGTGGATCCGTCGTTTGACGGCTCTGTGGTAGGAGGCAGTGTTACAAGAGCAAAGCGTACAGCGGCGGATCCTGGCGTGGCCTGGAATCGGGAACGGCGCCGGTACAGGTCGATCCGGCTTTTTGTCAGGGCGATGAGCCCGCCTGGGTGACGACCTTGGACCGAGCATACAAAAGCCCCGGCATCGATTGTATTGCACTAGGACAATTGCTTTGCCGCGATGGTCGCGCAATGCTGTGCGCACCCCTACACACGCCGGTTGCAGCTGTCATGGATAAGTGGAAGTCAGCCTTGGACCTCGCCCGCAGCGGTGAATCCAAATACAAGATTCTGGTGCAGGCCATTGCCGACGATATCGAACAGGGCACCCTGGCCAATGACCAGCGCCTGCCGCCGCAACGGCAGGTAGCTGACGCCATGGGTATCAGCGTGCAGACCGTCACCAACGCCTATAAGGAGTTGGAGCGCCAGGGACTGGTGCGCTGTGAGGTCGGGCGTGGCAGTTTCGTCTCGCGGCGCATGAGCGACCGGGTGGCGACGTACATTCTCGACAGTCCCGAGCGAGCGCTGGTGGATTTTTCCATCACCCGCATCCTCCACACCCGCGAGCATGACCAGGCCTGGCGTGATACCTGCGCGGCGCTGAGCACTGAAGAGGATCAGCCGTGGATTCATGCGTTTCGCCCCATCGCCGGTTTTGAATCCCATCGCGAAGCGGCGGCGCAGTGGATCGGCCGGCAAGGGCTGAAAGTCGACCGTAACGATGTGCTGATCACCAACGGCGCGGCCCACGGGATTTTCCTGGCTCTCGCTTCGCTGGCGGGCCCTGATGACGTGGTGCTCTGCGAAGGCTTGACCGACCACGGCGTGATCGGCAATTCCCAGGTGCTGGGCTTCACCCTCAAGGGCCTGGAGATGGACCGCTATGGCATCGACCCCGAACATTTCGAAGACATGTGCAGCAACGAGCGCATCACGGCGCTGGTGTGCACGCCGAACCTGAACAACCCCACCACCAGCCTGATGCCCGACGCCCGCCGCCGGGAAATCGCCGAGATTGCCCGGCGCTTCGGTGTGCACATTATTGAAGACGATGTGTACGGCCCGCTGCTGGACGAGCGCCGGGCGCCGCCCATCAGCCATTACCTGCCGGAGCTGTCGTTCTACTGCACGAGCATGACCAAGTCGGTGCTCACGGGCCTGCGCACCGGTTATCTGGTGGTGCCCAAGCGCCTGGCCCTGCGCACCGAGAGCATCCTGCGGGTCAACAGTTGGATGGCCACGCCCATGGTCTCGGAGATCGCCACCCGCTGGATTCGCGATGGACGCGCCGAGTCGCTGGTGCAATTGCAACGTCAACTGCTGGCCGGGCGCCAGGCGATGGTCACCGAGTACATGGGCGAACATCTGCTGGGCCAGCACCCGCATGCCTTGAGTGCCTGGGTCGGTATCCCGTCCCATTGGGAAGTGGACAGCCTGGTGCGGGCGCTGCGGCACAAGCACATCGCCGTGACCTCGCCCGATCCGTTCACCGTCCGCGGCACCCCCAGGCCCCGCGCGGTGCGGGTCTGCGTCGGTGCCGAATGCAGTGACGAAGAAATGCGCCATGCGCTGATCGGCATGCGGCAGATCTTCAACCAGTACCCGCAGATTCATGATTTCTGATGCCCCACACTGCAGTTCCCACAGGGGATTTGTGAGGGGCTTGGGATGGGGGTTCAAGTAATCGATCTAAATTGCCCTAGTACATTCATCACCACAATCCAGCCCTCTTAGACTGCGCCCAACACATCCGCTCGGGACGCAGTCATGACAGGGTTGCAGCTTCAGGACATTTACCTCGCTCGCCAGCGCATCGAGTCGCAGGTCAGGCGTACGCCCATGGAGCATTCCCCGAGTTTGTCGCGGTTGATGGGTGTTGAGGTGTACCTCAAGCTTGAGGCGCTGCAAATCACCGGCAGCTTCAAGCTGCGCGGGGCGAGCAATGCCGTCGCGCAACTTAGTTCCGAGCAAAAGGCCCGAGGCGTGGTCACCGCGTCGACGGGTAATCATGGTCGAGCGCTGGCCCATGCCGCGTCACAGCAGGGCGTCAAGGCGATGGTCTGCCTGTCGAACCTGGTGCCGGCCAACAAGGTGCAGGCGATCCGCGACCTGGGCGCCGAGGTGTGCATCGTCGGCCAGTCCCAGGACGATGCCCAGCGCGAGGCCGAGCGCATCGCCCGGGAGCAGGGCGCGACCTTTTTGCCGCCCTTCGATCACCCGGCGATCATCGCCGGGCAGGGCACCCTCGGCCTGGAGATCCTCGAGCAGCAACCGGAGGTGGCCCAGGTCTTGGTGCCGTTGTCCGGTGGCGGCCTGTTCGCCGGAGTTGCCCTGGCCCTCAAAAGTGCCAACCCAGCGATTCAAGTCCACGGCATCAGCATGGCCCGAGGTGCCGCGATGCACGCCAGCCTCGCCGCCGGGCAGCCCGTGGACATCGAGGAACTGCCGACGCTGGCCGACTCCCTTGGTGGCGGCATCGGCCTGGACAACCGCTACACCTTCGCCATGACCCGGCAACTGAGCGATGACGTACATCTGCTCTCGGAAGTCTCTATCGCCAATGCCATCCGCCACGCCTATCACCACGAACGCCTGGTGCTCGAAGGCGCTGCCGTGGTGGGCATCGCGGCGCTGCTCGACGGCCTGATCGAGCCGCGCGGCCCCATTGTCCTGGTGGTCAGCGGGCGCAACGTCGACACCGAACACCATGCCCGCGTGATCGCTGGCGCCAACGCCTGATAACCCCTAACGGAGCCTGTCATGAGTGAAGTCACCCTATTGAGCGAAGCCGACCTGCGCAGTTGCGTGGCCCTCGATCTGGCCAGCATCGACGCCATCGAACAGGCTTTCGTGCTGCTGGCCACCGCCGCCGTGGCGATGCCGCCGATCCTGCGCTTGGACATTCCCGAGCACAACGGTGAAGTGGATGTGAAGACCGCTTACCTGCCGGGCCTGGATCGCTTCGCCATCAAGGTCAGCCCGGGCTTCTTCGATAACCCCAAGCTCGGCCTGCCCAGCCTCAACGGCATGATGATGCTGCTCTCGGCACGCACCGGCCTGCTGGAGGCCCTGCTGCTGGACAACGGGTACCTCACCGCTGTGCGCACCGCTGCGGCGGGTGCGGTGGCGGCGCGTTGCCTGTCTCGCGAGGAGAGCCGCAGCGTCGCGCTGATCGGAGCCGGTGAGCAGGCGGCGTTGCAGCTTCAGGCGTTGCGCCTGGTGCGGCCCATCGACGATGTGCGGGTCTGGGCGCGCGATGCGCAAAAGGCCAAGGCGTTCAGTCAGGAGCTGGCGCGTGACACCGGGCTTGCCGTCTCGCCATGCGCCTCCATTGACGATGCCCTGGAAGGCGTGGACATCGCCATCACCTGCACACCCAGTCGCGAGCCGTTGATCCAAGCCCGCCATTTGCATCCTGGCCTGCACATCACGGCGATGGGCTCGGACGCCGAACACAAGAACGAAATTTCCCCGCAAGCCCTGGCGGCCGTCGACTGCTATGTCGCCGATCGTCTGAGCCAGACCCGCGTGCTTGGCGAGCTGCACCACGCCTTGCTGGCCGGCACCGTTCGCGATGAGTTGGCCTTGCTGGAACTGGGCCAGGTGTTGTCGGGGCAACGGGTCGGTCGCACCCGCGAGGCGCAAGTCACCCTGTGCGACCTCACCGGCACCGGTGCCCAGGACACCGCCATCGCCAACCTGGCGTTCGAGCGGGCGCGTGCGGCGGGCAAGGGATTCGCGTTCGGTCGCTAAAGCATTTTTTATTCGTGCGTCATTTGAACAGAGGGCAGATGGATGTCTGAGATCGTCGTCAATCTTCCGTTTAAACGGGAGGAATACACCCAACGCCTGGCGAAGGTTCGCGCCGCCATGCAGGCCCAGGGCCTGGAGCTGCTGTTGGTCACCGACCCGTCGAACATGGCCTGGCTCACCGGCTATGACGGTTGGTCGTTCTATGTGCACCAGTGCGTGCTGCTGGCACTGGAGGGCGAACCCGTGTGGTTCGGTCGTGGCCAGGATGCCAACGGTGCCAAGCGCACGGTGTTCATGCAGGCCGACAACATCGTCGGCTACCCGGACATCTACGTGCAGTCCCGCGAGCGCCACCCCATGGACTACCTGTCCCGCGAGGTGATCATCGCCCGTGGCTGGGGCGCGCTGACCATCGGCGTGGAGATGGACAACTATTACTTCAGCGCCGCCGCGTACCTGTCGCTGCAAAAGCATTTGCCCCAGGCAAAACTGGTTGACGCGGTGGGCCTGGTGAACTGGCAGCGAGCGGTCAAGTCGCCCCAGGAAATCGCCTACATGCGCATCGCCGCGCGCATCGTCGAGAACATGCACAGCCGGATCCTGGAACGCATCGAACCGGGCATGCGCAAGAACGAACTGGTGGCCGAGATCTACAGCAGCGGCATCCTCGGTGCCGACGGCCATGGCGGCGACTACCCGGCCATCGTGCCGCTGTTGCCCACCGGGGCCGACGCCAGTGCGCCGCACCTGACCTGGGACGATTCACCCTTCGAAAAGGGCGCCGGCACCTTCTTTGAAATCGCCGGTTGCTACAAGCGTTACCACTGCCCGTTGTCGCGCACCATATACCTGGGCAAGCCGCCGCAACATTTCCTCGACGGCGAAAAAGCCGTGGTCGAGGGCATCGCCGCCGGCCTGGACGCAGCCAAGCCGGGCAACACCACTGGCGACATCGCCGTGGCGTTTTTCAAGGTGCTGGAGAAATTCGGCATTCACAAGGACAGCCGTTGCGGCTACCCCATCGGGATCAGTTATCCGCCGGATTGGGGCGAGCGCACCATGAGCCTGCGCCCCGGCGACAACAGCGTGTTGCAGCCGGGCATGACCTTCCACTTCATGCCGGGGCTGTGGATGGACGATTGGGGCCTGGAAATCACCGAAAGCATCCTGATCACCGAGACCGGCGTCGAGACGCTGTGCAACGTGCCTCGTCAATTGTTCGTGAAGGATTGAGCCATGCCCGATCTGCCTAATAATCCCATCAGCGCCACGGTCGACTTCACCCGCGAAGGCGTGCAGCACGGCTTTCTCAAGCTGCCGTATTCGCGGGACGATTCGGCCTGGGGCGCGGTGATGATTCCCATCACGGTCATCCAGCGCGGCAGCGGCCCGACGGCGCTGCTCAGCGGTGGCAACCACGGCGATGAATACGAAGGTCCGGTGGCCCTGAGCAAACTGGCGCAGCAACTGACGGCTGAAGAGGTGAGCGGGAGGGTGATCATCGTGCCGTTCATGAACACCCCGGCCTTCCACGCCGGACGCCGGACTTCGCCCATCGACAAGGGCAACCTGAACCGCAGTTTTCCCGGCAGGCCGGACGGCACCGTTACCGAGAAAATCGCCGACTATTTCAATCGCACCCTGCTGCCCTTGGCCGACATTGTCCTGGACATTCATTCCGGCGGCCGGACCCTGGATTTCCTGCCGTTTGCCGCCTGCCACGTGTTGCCGGACAAACAGCAGCAAGCGCGCTGCGAGGCCGGGATGCTGGCGTTCAACGCGCCGTATTGCATGCGCATGCTGGAGCTGGACGCCGGGGCGATGTACGACACGGCGGCCGAGTCCCAAGGCAAGGTGTTCGTCACCACCGAGTTGGGCGGCGGCGGTTCGTCGACCGCCCGTAGCGTGGCGATTGCCGAGCGTGGGGTACGCAACCTGTTGATCCACGCCGGCATCCTGCGGGGCACGATCGAGTTGCAGCCATCGCTGGTGCTCGACATGCCGGACGCCAGTTGTTTCATCGCCAGCGAACACGACGGCCTGCTGGAAATGTGCCGCGACCTGGGGGAACACGTGACCCGGGGTGAGGTGGTAGCGCGCATCTACGACGCCACCCGCAGCGGCGTCGCCCCGGTCGAATACCGCGCCGCCCGCAGCGGCCTGCTGGCGGCCCGGCACTTTCCCGGGTTGGTGCAGTGTGGCGATACCTTGGCGGTGATTGCGGATGTGTTGGCTTAGGTCAGATGGAACACAGAACCTGTGGCGAGGGGATAAATCCCCTCGCCACAATTGATGTATGTCTGGAAGTTTTATGTAACCACCCGGAGCCCGGCCCATGCACAAGCTCGATCGCTACGATCTCAAGATCCTGCAAATCCTCGCCGAGGACGGGCGGATTACCAAGTCGAGCCTGGCCGAGGCCATCAACCTGTCGGTGACGCCGGCCTGGGAACGGGTGCGCAAGCTCGAAGCAGCAGGCCTGATCATCGGCTACCGGGCGCAGATCGATTGGGGCGCGGTGTTCAAGCGTCAGCAGGTGCTGGTGGAAATCACCCTGGCCCGGCACACCGCCCAGGACATGCGCCGTTTCGAGCAACGCATGATCGCCGCGCCAGAAGTGGCGTTCTGTTACGCCACGGGCGGCGGCGTGGATTACCTAGCGATGATCCAGGCGCCGGACGTCGATGCCTACCAGCGTTTCGTCGACCAACTGCTGCTCGAAGACCTTGGCATCGAACGCTACTTCACCTACATCGTCACCAAGACCATCAAGACCGCCGGTGCCTTGCCGGCGGAGCTGGCCGAGCCGTCCTGAGCACCGCAGAAAACCCGGTTTACCGCCCTCGATTCAGAAAAAAACCAGGGTTTGACCCACGGTAAACCCCCAATTCCCCCAGCGCCGCTGCCCTAGCATGGATTCACGCACACGCTCTGGAGTGAACGTCATGCCTTACCAACATCCGCTGCTGTTCAAAGCGCTTTGCTACATCGACGGCCATTGGGTCCACAGCGACAGCGGTCACAGTGTGGCCGTCCACAACCCTGCCACCCGCACAGTCATCGGCCATGTGCCGATGCTGGATCAGCCGCAGATCGTCGCGGCGGTGGACGCGGCGCATCGTGCATTCCCGGCGTGGCGTGAGCAGAGCCTGGAGACCCGGGGCGCGTTGCTGCGGCGCTGGGCGGCATTGATCGTCGAACACAGCGAAGACCTCGCCCACATTCTCAGCCTGGAGCAGGGCAAGCCATTGGCCGAGTCCCGTGGCGAAATCGCCTACGCTGCCAGCTTCATCCCGTGGTTCGCCGAGCAAGCCCGGCGCCTGTACGGTCAGAACATCCCCAGCCATATCCCGAATGCGCACCTGGGTACGATCAAGGAACCGGTGGGCGTCTGCGCGCTGCTCACACCGTGGAATTTCCCGTCGGCGATGATCACCCGCAAGGCCGCCGCTGCCCTGGCCGCCGGTTGCACCGTGGTGATCAAGCCGGCCCACGAAACGCCTTACTCGGCCTTGGCGCTGGCGCAATTGGCCGAGGAAGCCGGTTTTCCCGCCGGGGTCTTCAACGTGGTATTGGGCGAGCCGCAAATGGCCATGGAAACCCTGGTCAAGGATCGTCGCGTACGCTCAGTGAGCTTCACCGGTTCGACCCGGGTGGGCAAGCTGGTGTTGCAGACGGCAGCCCATGACGTGAAGAAAGTCGCACTGGAACTGGGCGGCAACGCGCCGTTCATTGTCTGCGCCGATGCCGACCTGGCCTTGGCGGTAAAAGTCGCCGTGGAGGCGAAATTCCAGACCTCGGGGCAGGACTGCTGTGCGGCTAACCGGATCATGGTGCAGCGCTCGGTGTACCAGGCGTTCCTCAGTCGTTTCGCCGCTGCGGTGCGCGCCTTGCGCGTCGGGCCGGCAATGGTCGATCAACAGGAGCAGGACGTGGAGGTCGGGCCGTTGATGCATCAGGCGGCATTCGATGCGACCGCTGACCGCATCGCCGATGCCCTGGCCCTTGGCGCTCAACGCCTGGTGGGCGGTGAGGCCCATGCCTTGGGCGGGTTGTTTTATCAACCCACGGTGCTGGCCGACGTCACGCCGCAGATGCGCATCTACCGTGAAGAAAACTTCGCGCCCATTGCCGGGGTGATGCCGTTCGACACCCTGGACGAAGCCATCGAAATGGCCAACGACACCGAGTATGGGTTGGCGGCCTATATTTGTTCCAATCGCCTGGACCTCATTTATCCGCTGATCCGCCGTCTCGACCACGCCATGGTCGCGGTCAACGGCGTCAAGTTCACCGGCCACCCGATTCCCTTCGGTGGCATGAAAGCCTCGGGCCTCGGTCGCGAGGGTGGCAGCGAGGGCTTCGAGCCCTTTGTCGAAACCAAATATTTTTGCCTGCACCATCAAGGCCAGTTCCCAGGAGAGCCCGCATGAGCCAAGAACTCAACACGCTGTTCGAACAAGACCGTGCGCATTTCATGCACCCCTCGACCCACGCCCACGACCACGCCAGCGGCGCGCTCAGGGGCCGGATCATCAAGAGTGCGTCAGGCATTCGCATTCGCGACCATGAAGGCCGTGAGTTCATCGATGCCTTTGCCGGCCTCTACTGCGTGAACATCGGTTACGGCCGCACCGAGGTGGCTGACGCCATCTATAAACAGGCCAAGGAACTGGCCTACTACCACACCTACGTCGGCCATTCGAGCGAGGCGATCATCGAGCTGTCCAGTCGCATCATGGACTGGGCGCCGGAAGGGATGAAGAAGGTCTACTACGGTTTGTCCGGCTCCGATGCCAACGAAACCCAGGTCAAGCTGGTGCGCTACTACAACAACGTACTGGGCCGGCCGCTGAAGAAGAAAATCATTTCACGGGACCGTGGCTACCATGGCTCGGGCATCATGACCGGCAGCCTCACTGGGCTTGCGACCTTCCACCAGCATTTCGACCTGCCGGTCGAAGGGGTCAAGCACACCGTGTGCCCACACTGGTATCGCAAGGCCCCGACGGGCATGGATGAAGCGGCCTTCGTCCGGTATTGCGCTGATGAGCTGGAAAAAATGATCCTCGCCGAAGGCCCGGATACCGTGGCGGCGTTCATTGGCGAACCGTTGATGGGCACCGGGGGCATAATCGTTCCCCCTGCCGGTTATTGGGATGCGATCCAGGCCGTGCTGAAAAAATACGACGTGCTGCTGATTGCCGATGAAGTGGTCTGCGCGTTCGGCCGCCTGGGTTCGAAGATGGGCAGCCAGCGCTACGGCATGAAGCCGGACCTGATCACCACCGCCAAAGGCCTGACCAGTGCCTATGCGCCCCTGTCAGCGGTGATCATCGGGGAAAAGGTCTGGAGCGTGATTGAAAAAGCCTCCCAGGCCGAAGGGGCCATGGGCCATGGCTGGACCTATTCCGGGCACCCGATTTGCGCGGCGGCGGCACTGGCGAACCTCGACATTCTTGAACGGGAAAACCTCACGGCCAACGCCGAGGACGTGGGTGGCTACCTGAATCGTCGCCTGCGTGAAACCCTTGAAGGTCATCCGTTGGTGGGAGAGGTGCGTGGTGACGGCATGCTGGCGGCGGTGGAGTTCATGGCCGACCGTGAACAGCGCACGGCATTCGACCCGGCACTGAAAGTCGGCCCGAAGGTCTCGGCCGCCTGCCTGGAACGCGGCATGATCGCCCGTGCCATGCCCCACGGCGACATCCTGGGCTTCGCCCCGCCCCTGATCCTGACTCGCGAGGATGCGGACCTGATCGTCGACATCACCAAAGGGGCTATCGATCAGGTGGCGGGTGAGGTGTTGGCTTAAGCCCGCTTTAAATGTGGGAGCGAGCCTGCTCGCGATAGCGGTCTGCCTGAGACGGTAATGTTGGATGTGCTGGCCTCATCGCGAGCAGGCTCGCTCCCACAGGGGGGATTTTCCTGAGGCAATAAAAAAGCCCGCCCGATCATGTGATCGGGCGGGCTTTTGGTTGTGGCTTGGCGATTACTTCTTCAAACCGTAATGCTCATCGAGCATGCCGGGTGAATTCGGGGCCTTGGGGGCGTAGTCCCGCGGCGGTTCCTGGATCCCTTTCGGTGGGGTCAGGCGTTCCCGTGGAGTCTGTGCCGCATCGGCTTGCAGGGCGGCCAGCAGGCGCTGGCGAGTCTGCTCGTCCAGGGCCAGGCGATTGGCACCCTCGGACAAATGATCCTGGACGTCCTGGTAGCTCTGGGTGAGTTTTTTCACCAGAGAAGCGGTGCTGTTGAAGTGAGTGACCACTTCATTCTGATAACTGTCGAAACGTTCCTGGATGTCGTCCAGCTGACGTTGCGTGCTGTTGGGCACCGCGTTGGGCAGCAGTCGGGCAAGCAGGAATCCAATGGCGACACCGGCAACCAGGGCAAGAGTCGGCAACAACCAAACTAAGAGCGAGTGTTCCACGAGTCCTTCCTCTATAAACGGCTTTGCTTTACGTTAACGGCTCGGACCTGCGCTGTATACCGCGAAGAACATCGCAATCATGCCAGGCACAGACTTTAGCTAGACGAGTCGACCCAATTCGAGGTCACGGAGTTCTTTCCCTTGCTTATGCGCGAAACCCCTGTAGTCATCGATGGCCCGGTGGGCCAACTGGAAGCCTTGTACCTGGACAACGAGGCCCCCCGTGGCCTGGCGCTGATCTGCCACCCGAACCCGGTGCAGGGCGGGACCATGCTCAACAAAGTGGTCTCGACCCTGCAACGCACTGCCCGCGATGCTGGCCTGGTTACGTTGCGTTTCAATTATCGTGGCGTGGGGGCCAGTGCCGGCAGTCACGACATGGGCACTGGCGAAGTGGATGACGCCCAGGCGGTCGCCCAATGGCTGCGGGAAAAATACCCGCAATTGCCTCTGACCCTGTTCGGTTTTTCCTTTGGCGGCTTTGTCGCCGCCAGCCTGGGCGGGCGCCTGGAAGCCCAGGGTCAACCGGTCAAGCACCTGTTCATGGTGGCCCCGGCGGTAATGCGCCTGGACGAGCAGTCGCCCTTGCCGATGAGCGGCGAGTTGACGGTGATCCAGCCGGAAACCGACGAAGTGGTCGATCCGCAACTGGTTTACGAATGGTCCGACACGCTCCAACGTCCCCATGAGCTGCTGAAAGTGGCAGAATGCGGACACTTTTTTCATGGCAAGCTGACCGATCTCAAGGATCTGATCCTGCCGCGCCTCTCGAATTGACAGCAGTCTGACAAGCGATAACCCATGACGACGCGTACCCGTATCCTGACCGGCATCACCACCACCGGCACCCCGCACCTGGGCAACTATGCCGGCGCCATCCGTCCGGCGATCCTCGCCAGCCGCGACAGCAACGCCGATTCGTTCTACTTCCTGGCCGACTACCACGCCCTGATCAAGTGCGATGACCCGCTGCGTATCCAGCGTTCGCGCCTGGAAATCGCCGCCACGTGGCTGGCCGGCGGCCTGGATGTGGACCGCGTGACGTTCTATCGCCAGTCCGATATTCCCGAGATCCCGGAGCTGACCTGGCTGCTGACCTGCGTCGCCGCCAAGGGCCTGCTCAACCGTGCCCACGCCTACAAGGCGTCGGTGGACAAGAACGTCGAGGCCGGTGAAGACCCGGACGCCGGCATCACCATGGGGCTGTACAGCTACCCGGTGTTGATGGCCGCCGATATCCTGATGTTCAACGCCCACAAGGTGCCGGTCGGTCGCGACCAGATCCAGCACGTGGAAATGGCCCGCGACATCGGTCAGCGCTTCAATCATCTGTTCGGCCAGGGCAAGGAGTTCTTCACCATGCCCGAGGCGCTGATCGAGGAAAGCGTCGCCACGTTGCCGGGCCTCGATGGCCGCAAGATGTCCAAGAGCTATGACAACACCATCCCGTTGTTCAGCAGCGCCAAGGACATGAAGGACGCGATCTCGCGGATCGTTACCGACTCGCGTGCCCCGGGCGAAGCCAAGGATCCGGACAATTCGCACCTGTTCACCCTGTTCCAGGCCTTCGCCACTGCCGAACAGTCCGCCGAGTTCCGCAGCGAACTGCTGCAAGGCCTGGGTTGGGGCGAAGCCAAGAACCGCCTGTTCCAATTGCTCGACAGCGAGCTGGGTGAAGCGCGCGAGCGTTATCACCAGTTCATCGAGCGTCCATCGGACCTTGAAGACATCCTGCAACTGGGCGCGAAAAAAGCCCGGGCCGTGGCGACGCCGTTCCTCAACGAACTGCGCGAGGCCGTTGGCCTGCGTTCGTTTGTCAGCCAGGTCCAGGTGGCCGCCAGCACCAAGAAAAAAGCCGCCAAGGCAGCACGCTTCGTCAGCTTCCGCGAAGACGACGGCAGTTTCCGCTTCCGTCTACTGGCCGCCGACGGCGAGCAACTGTTGCTGTCGAACAATTTTGCCGACGGCAAGACCGCAGGGCAGGTGACCAAGCAATTGCAGTCCGGCCAGCCCTTGGACTTACGCAGCGACGACCTGAGTTTCAGCG
Organism: Pseudomonas sp. St386; assembly: GCF_018325865.1. Classification (NCBI taxonomy): domain Bacteria; kingdom Pseudomonadati; phylum Pseudomonadota; class Gammaproteobacteria; order Pseudomonadales; family Pseudomonadaceae; genus Pseudomonas; species Pseudomonas sp. St386. The sequence goes on along the minus strand of NZ_AP021900.1, from coordinate 5,622,897 downwards.
TCTGGCTCGAAGGCGAGTGCGTGGCGAACAGCCCGGCCTTCGCCAACAGCGCCGCCCGGGATGCAGCCATCGATGCGTTGCGCGTTGCCCTGACGCCTGCCCAGGACTGATCCGGGCACGTCACCCGACCATCGGCCCGAATAAGGGCCGATTGCCATTCCTCTGGGCCGTCGCTACAGTGACGGCCCGTTTTTGTTGCCTTGCTAACGAATATGACGCCCCTAGAACGATATCAAGCTGATCTGAAACGCCCGGAGTTCTTCCACGACGCAGCCCAGGAAACGGCGGTGCGGCATTTGCAACGCCTGTACGACGACCTGGTCGCGGCGGCGAACAACAAGCCCGGCCTGTTGGGCAAACTGTTCGGCAAAAAAGACCAGACACCGGTCAAGGGCCTGTATTTCTGGGGCGGCGTGGGCCGTGGCAAGACCTACCTGGTGGACACCTTCTTCGAAGCGTTGCCGTTCAAGGAGAAGACACGGACGCACTTCCACCGCTTCATGAAGCGCGTGCACGAGGAAATGAAGACCCTGGGCGGCGAGAAGAACCCGCTGACCATCATCGCCAAGCGTTTTTCCGACGAGACCCGGGTGATCTGCTTCGATGAGTTCTTCGTTTCCGACATCACCGACGCCATGATCCTCGGCACCTTGATGGAAGAGCTGTTCAAGAACGGCGTGACCCTGGTCGCCACCTCGAACATCGTGCCGGACGGCCTGTACAAGGACGGCCTGCAGCGGGCGCGTTTCCTGCCGGCCATCGCGCTGATCAAGGAACACACTGAAATCGTCAACGTCGACAGCGGCGTCGACTACCGCCTGCGTCACCTCGAACAAGCGGAGCTGTTCCACTTCCCGTTGGATGCCGCTGCCCAGGAGAGCCTGCGCAAGAGCTTCCGCGCCCTGACGCCGGAATGCACCCAGGCTGTGGAAAATGATGTATTGGTCATCGAAAATCGCGAAATCCGCGCTGTGCGTACGTGCGATGACGTGGCCTGGTTCGACTTTCGCGAACTGTGCGACGGCCCTCGCAGCCAGAACGACTACATCGAACTGGGCAAGATCTTCCACGCCGTGCTGCTGAGCAACGTCGAGCAGATGAGCGTCACCACCGACGACATCGCCCGTCGCTTCATCAACATGGTCGACGAGTTCTACGACCGTAACGTGAAGCTGATCATTTCGGCCGAAGTCGAACTCAAGGACCTCTACACCGGCGGTCGCCTGACCTTCGAATTCCAGCGGACCTTGAGTCGCTTGCTGGAGATGCAGTCCCACGAATTCCTGGCGCGGGCGCATAAGCCGTAGGGGATTCGGAGCACAAAAAAGGGCCTGCGATTGCGGGCCTTTTTTGTATGTGCATATTCCCCATCTGAGCCTGTGGGAGCGAGCCTGCTCGCGATGGCGTCGTGTCAGTCAACATCAGTGCTGCTGAACCACCGCCATCGCGAGCAAGCTCGCTCCCACAGTGGATCGTTGCCAAGCCCTCGGGCTACGCCGCCTGCTGGAACTGCTGCCGATACTGGTTCGGCGACAGGTCGGTATGTTGCCGGAACAGCCGGGCGAAAAAGCTCGCGTCGTCGTAGCCGACTTCATAGCTGATGGTCTTGATGCTCTTGCGGCTGCCGGAGAGCAGGCCCTTGGCGGTTTCGATCCGCAGCCGTTGCAGGTAATGCAGCGGTTTGTCGCCAGTGGCGGTCTGGAAGCGGCGCATGAAGTTGCGGATGCTCATGCCATGTTCCCGGGCAACGTCCTCGAAGCGGAATTTATCGGCGAAGTGCTCTTCGAGCCATTGCTGGATCTGCAGGATGATCACGTCCTGGTGCAGTTTCTGCCCGCCGAAGCCGATCCGCCCAGGCGAATAGCTGCGTTGCACCTCATACAGGATGTCCCGCGCCACGGCCTGGGCGACGTTGGCGCCACAGAAGCGTTCGATGAGGTAAATGTAGAGGTCGCAGGCTGAGGTCGTGCCGCCGGCGCAGAACAGGTTGTCGGCGTCGGTCAGGTGCTTGTCCTGGTTCAGGTATACCTGGGGGAAGCGCTCCTTGAAGGCATTGAAGAAACGCCAGTAGGTGGTGGCTTCCTTGCCGTCGAGCAGCCCGGCCTCCGCCAGCCAGAACACCCCGGTGGCTTCGCCGCAGAGTACCGCACCGCGCGCGTGTTGTTCGCGCAGCCAAGGCAGGACCTGGGGATAACGTTGGCAGAGGGTGGCGAAATCGTCCCAGAAGGCCGGCAGGATGATGACATCGGTGTTTTCCAGGCCGCCGTCCACCGGCATGATCACATCGCTGAAGCTGTTCACCGGTTTGCCATCGGGGCTGACCAGCCGGGTTTCAAACGCCGGCGTCAGGCCGTGGCCCAGTTGTTTGCCATAGCGCAGGCTGGCCAGGTGGAAAAAATCCTTGGCTTGCATGAGGGTGGAGGCGAAGACCCGGTCGATTGCCAGGATGCTGACGCGCCGCAAGGGCGTGGAGGCGTGCATAGACATAATTCATCTTTATTTTTATAGGGGAAAGTGGTCAACAGACGGCTGGATCGTCTTATTTTTTGTCGGATGTGTCCAGTGTCCTGTCGTACCCTGCAGGCTTAGGCTCTGTCGGATAACCACGCCCAACAATAACCAAAGGTGCGCCATGATCCCAAGAACACTGTTCAGTCCCGAGCACGAGTTGTTTCGCGACAGCGTACGAACCTTCCTTGAAAAAGAAGCCGTGCCGTACCACAGCCAGTGGGAAAAACAGGGGCATGTCGATCGCCAGCTCTGGAACAAGGCAGGGGAGGCGGGCATGTTGTGCTCGCACCTCCCGGAAGCCTATGGGGGGCTGGACGCAGATTTTCTCTACAGCACGGTGGTGATCGAGGAGATCGGCCGCCTGGGGCTGACAGGGATTGGCTTCTCGCTGCATTCCGACATCGTCGCACCGTACATCCTGCATTACGGCAGCGAAGCGTTGAAACATAAGTACCTGCCGAAGCTGGTGTCTGGCGAAATGGTCACGGCCATCGCCATGACCGAGCCGGGCGCCGGTTCCGACCTGCAAGGGGTGAAGACCACGGCGGTGCTGGACGGCGATGAATATGTCATCAATGGCTCGAAGACCTTCATCACCAACGGCTTCCTGGCAGACCTGGTGATCGTGGTCGCCAAGACCGATCCGAAGGCCGGCGCCAAGGGCACCAGCCTGTTCCTGGTGGAGGCGGGTACGCCGGGCTTTGAAAAGGGCAAGCGCCTGGAAAAAGTCGGCATGAAGGCCCAGGACACGTCGGAACTGTTCTTCCAGGATGTCCGCGTGCCGAAGGAGAACCTGCTCGGGCAGGCCGGCATGGGCTTCGCCTACTTGATGCAGGAGCTGCCCCAGGAGCGCCTGACCGTCGCCATCGGCGGCCTGGCTTCGGCCGAAGCGGCGCTGCAATGGACCCTGGACTACACCCGCGAGCGCAAGGCGTTCGGCAAATCCATCGCAGACTTCCAGAACACCCGTTTCAAGCTCGCGGAAATGGCCACCGAAATCCAGATCGGCCGGGTCTTCGTCGACCGTTGCCTGGAATTGCACCTGCAAGGCAAGCTGGACGTGCCGACGGCGGCGATGGCCAAGTACTGGGGCACCGACCTGCAATGCAAGGTGCTCGACGAGTGCGTGCAGTTGCATGGCGGCTACGGCTTCATGTGGGAATACCCGATTGCCCGGGCGTGGGCGGATGCGCGGGTGCAGCGGATCTATGCCGGGACCAATGAGATCATGAAGGAGATCATTGCGCGGTCGCTTTGATGCAGTGGTGAGCTTGGGTCCGCTATCGCGAGCAAGCTCGCTCCCACAGGGGAGTCGTGTCTGATCGCTATTTTGTGATCAACATCGAACCCCTGTGGGAGCGAGCTTGCTCGCGATGAGGCCTACGGATCAAGGCGCCGGGTTCGGCTGATCCTTGTGAATCGCCTCGATCCCCGCCAGCACTTCATCCGACAGTTTCAGGTCGAAGCTGGCGATATTGCTGTCCAGTTGCTCCAGCGTAGTGGCGCCAATGATGTTGCTGGTCACGAACGGCTGCCGGGTGACGAACGCCAGGGCCATCTGCGCCGGGTCCAGGCCATGTTCGCGGGCCAGGGCCACATAACGGCTGCACGCCGCTTCCGATTGCGGGTTGAAGTAACGCATGAAGCGGCTGTACAGCGTCAGGCGGCCCTTGGCTGGCCGTGCGCCGTTTTCGTATTTGCCCGACAGAAAGCCGAACGCCAGCGGCGAATAAGCCAGCAAGCCGCATTGCTCGCGAATGGCGATTTCCGACAGGCCGATCTCGAAGCTGCGGTTGAGCAGGTTGTACGGGTTCTGGATCGACACCGCCCGCGGCCAGCCACGGGCCTCGGCCAGGGCAAGGAACTTCATGGTGCCCCACGGCGTTTCGTTGGACAGGCCGATATGGCGGATCTTGCCGGCGCGAACCTGTTCGTCCAGGGCTTCGAGGGTTTCCTCCAGCGGGGTGAACGTTTCGTCGGCATTGTGCTGGTAGCCCAGTTGACCAAAGAAGTTGGTGCTGCGCTCCGGCCAATGCAGCTGGTAGAGATCGATCCAGTCGGTCTGCAGGCGCTTGAGGCTGGCGTCCACGGCTTCGACGATGTGGCGGCGGTTGTGCTTGAGGTTCTTGTCGCGGATGTAGTCGATGGTGTTGCCGGGGCCGGCGATCTTGCTCGCCAGGATCCAGTCGGCACGATCGCCGCGACTCTTGAAGTAATTGCCGATGTAGCGCTCGGTGGTGGCGTAGGTTTCGGCCTTGGGTGGCACCGGGTACATCTCGGCGGTGTCGATGAAATTGATGCCGGCAGCCTTGGCGCGTTCGATCTGGGCGAAGGCCTCGGCCTCGCTGTTCTGCTCACCCCAGGTCATGGTTCCGAGGCACAGGGCACTCACGTTCAGGTCGGTACGGCCTAGCGGGCGATAGTCCATCGGGAACTCCTTGGGCAAAACAATCATAAAAGCAGGTTGAAATATTTTTCGCAATCTGCATAATTGCGCACCTCTTTCTGCAGTGGAAGTGATGCGCCGCCGCCGAAGAATCTTGCCGTTGAACGGACGCGCCGACCCGAGCCCCCGAAAGCGTCTGTATCCGGCTGCCTTTGACTTGTCAAAGTACGCACTATTCAGTAAGATCCGCCGTCTAATTTACAGGGCGGCCCCTGAGGCTATAAAGAATGAAAACTTTTACTGCTAAACCGGAAACAGTAAAGCGCGACTGGTTTGTCGTCGACGCTGCTGGTCAGACCCTGGGTCGTCTGGCCACCGAAATCGCGAGCCGTCTGCGTGGCAAGCACAAGCCTGAGTACACCCCTCACGTTGACACCGGTGACTACATCGTCGTGATCAACGCTGAGCAAGTACGTGTTACTGGCGCTAAAACCACTGACAAAATGTACTACTCCCACTCCGGTTTTCCTGGCGGCATCAAGTCGATCAACTTTGAAAAGCTGATCGCCAAAGCCCCTGAGCGCGTGATCGAGACCGCGGTTAAAGGCATGCTGCCTAAAAACCCACTGGGTCGCGACATGTATCGTAAGCTGAAGGTTTATGCGGGCGCTGCTCACCCTCATACTGCTCAGCAGCCCCAAGAACTGAAGTTTTAACGGAATAGTTCATTATGTCGGCGACTCAAAATTACGGCACTGGCCGTCGCAAGACTGCAACCGCACGCGTTTTCCTGCGTCCGGGCACTGGTAACATCTCCATCAACAACCGCTCCCTGGATAACTTCTTCGGCCGCGAAACTGCCCGCATGGTAGTTCGTCAGCCGCTGGAACTGACCGAGACCGTCGAAAAATTCGACATCTACGTCACTGTTATCGGTGGTGGTGTAAGTGGTCAGGCTGGCGCAATCCGCCACGGCATCACTCGCGCCCTGATGGATTACGACGAGACTCTGCGTGGTGCTCTGCGCAAAGCCGGCTTCGTAACTCGCGATGCTCGCGAAGTTGAACGTAAGAAAGTCGGTCTGCGTAAAGCGCGTAAGCGTCCGCAGTACTCGAAGCGTTAATTTCGCTTCCGCTTTCAAAAGGCGCCCAGTTCCTCACGGAGCTGGGCGTTTTTTTATGGGCAAAAGAATTGCTCTGTGACAACTTGCCACATTCGTAGAGCCCCTATACTACAAGGCTTGGCGGTTTGGCCGCTTGGTAATTACCTTGTCAGAATTGGGGCTTTTCATTACCATTCGGCAAAATTTTTATAAGTTCAGATTTTTACTTAGTAGACGCCTGATCTAACAGGCCACAAAGCTGATGGGAGAGGACTGAATGAGCAATGACGGCGTGAATGCAGGCCGGCGTCGCTTCCTGGTAGCAGCCACATCCGTGGTGGGTGCTGCAGGAGCGGTGGGGGCTGCGGTCCCGTTCGTGGGGTCATGGTTTCCCAGTGCCAAGGCGAAAGCCGCAGGTGCACCGGTGAAAGTGAATGTCAGCAAGATCGAGCCAGGCCAGCAGATGATTGCTGAGTGGCGCGGCCAGCCGGTGTTCATCGTCCGCCGTACAGAGGAAATCCTGGGGAATCTGAAGAAGATCGAGGGTCAGTTGTCCGACCCTTCCTCCAAGAACTCGGTCCAACCGGAGTACGTCAATCCTGAAACGCGTTCGATCAAGCCAGAGGTTTTGCTGCTGATCGGGATCTGTACGCACCTGGGTTGCTCGCCAACGTTCCGTCCTGAAGTGGCTCCTGCCGATCTGGGCAAGGACTGGGTCGGTGGTTATTTCTGCCCTTGCCACGGCTCCCACTACGACCTGGCTGGTCGCGTCTACAAGTCGCAGCCTGCACCTCTGAACCTGCCAGTTCCCCCGCATTCCTATGAGACCGACGACATCATTGTCATCGGCGTCGATACGGAGAAAGCGTGATGAGCAAATTCATGGATTGGGTTGATGCGCGCTTTCCCGCGACCAAAATGTGGGAAGACCATCTCAGCAAGTATTACGCTCCGAAGAACTTCAACTTCTTCTACTTCTTTGGCTCCCTGGCGCTGCTCGTTCTGGTCAACCAGATCGTTACCGGTGTCTGGCTGACCATGAGCTACACCCCGTCGGCGGAAGAAGCGTTTGCTTCCGTCGAATACATCATGCGCGACGTCGAGTACGGCTCGATCCTGCGTCTGCTGCACTCTACCGGCGCTTCGGCGTTCTTCATCGTGGTCTACCTGCACATGTTCCGTGGCCTGCTCTACGGTTCGTACCAGAAGCCTCGTGAGCTGGTGTGGGTCTTCGGCATGCTGATCTACCTGGCGCTGATGGCCGAGGCCTTCATGGGCTACCTGCTGCCGTGGGGCCAGATGTCCTACTGGGGTGCCCAGGTGATCATCTCGCTGTTCGGTGCGATCCCGGTCATCGGTGACGACCTGACCCAGTGGATTCGTGGTGACTACCTGATCTCGGGCATTACCCTGAACCGCTTCTTCGCCCTGCACGTGGTCGCGCTGCCGATCGTGATCCTCGGCCTGGTGGTGTTGCACATCCTGGCCTTGCACGAAGTTGGCTCGAACAACCCGGATGGCGTGGACATCAAGAAGCACAAGGACGAGAACGGCGTACCGCTGGATGGCATCGCCTTCCACCCGTACTACACCGTGAAAGATATCGTCGGCGTGGTGGTCTTCCTGTTCATCTTCTGCTCCATCGTGTTCTTCTTCCCGGAAATGGGTGGTTACTTCCTCGAGAAGCCGAACTTCGAGCAGGCGAACGCGTTCAAGACGCCTGCGCATATTGCTCCAGTTTGGTATTTCACGCCGTTCTACGCGATCCTTCGGGCTATTCCGGACAAGCTGATGGGTGTTATCGCCATGGGCGCAGCCATCGCCGTGCTGTTCGTCTTGCCGTGGTTGGATCGCAGTCCGGTCAAGTCGATGCGCTACAAAGGCTGGCTGAGCAAGATCTGGCTTTGGGTATTCTGCATCTCGTTCGTGATCCTGGGTGTGCTTGGGGTGCTGGCTCCGACGCCGGAGCGTACGCTGCTCTCGCAGGTCTGCACGTTCCTGTATTTCGCCTACTTCATTCTGATGCCGTTCTACACCAGGCTCGAGAAGACCAAACCGGTTCCGGAAAGGGTGACTGGCTGATGAAAAAGTTATTTGCAGTTTTGATTCTGACTGTGCTTCCTGCTGTCTCTTTTGCCAACACGCTTGAGCCTGAGCTTGAAAAGGTTGAAATTGACGTCGCTGATAAGGCCGCCTTGCAAGATGGTGCGCGTACATTTGCCAACTATTGCATGGGCTGTCACAGCACGAAGTTCCAGCGCTATGAGCGCGTAGCCAAAGATTTGGATATCCCCGCAGATATCATGCAGAGCCATCTGATATTCACTGGTGCCAAAATCGGTGATCACATGGAGATCGGCATGCGGCCGGCAGACGCCAAGACCTGGTTCGGCGCCGCGCCGCCAGACCTGACCCTGGTGGCGCGTGTGCGTGGTACTGACTGGCTCTACGGTTACCTGCGTTCGTTCTACGAAGATCCTGCGCGTCCATGGGGCGTGAACAACAAGGTCTTCCCGAACGTCGGCATGCCTAACGTACTGGTCGGCCTCCAAGGGCGCCAGGTGGTAGGCTGCAAACAGGTTCAGATCGTTGAGGGCGGTAAAAAGCAATTCGATCCGCTGACCGGCACCGCTTTGACTCATGAAGCCTGCGACCAGCTGACTGTATTGCCGAACACCGGCAGCCTGACTCCGGAGCAGTTCGACGAGAAGGTCAAGAACCTTGTGACCTTCCTGGCCTACTCGGCCAACCCGGTGAAGCTGGAGCATCAGCGCATCGGTACCTATGTATTGCTGTACCTGGCGTTCTTCTTCGTATTCGCTTACCTGCTCAAGCGTGAATACTGGAAAGACGTGCATTGATAAAGCTGTAAGCCGTTGCTGTTAATCGTGCGCGCCCAAGGGCGTCTCTAATGTAACGAGCCTGGCCAGCCAGGTGTTACGGGAGATGCCCTCTGGGCGCGCTCGTTTTTCCGTTTTTCGATAATTTCAACAAGCGAGGAGGATCGCCATGGGCGTGACCAATCGGTTGGCCTGTTACTCCGACCCCGCCGACCACTATTCCCACCGGGTACGCATCGTACTGGCAGAGAAGGGTGTCAGCGCCGAGATCATTTACGTCGAAGCGGGCCGTCAGCCGCCGAAGCTGATCGAGGTGAACCCTTATGGCAGCCTGCCCACACTGGTCGATCGTGACCTGGCGTTGTGGGAGTCGACCGTGGTGATGGAATATCTGGATGAGCGTTATCCGCATCCACCTTTACTGCCGGTGTACCCTGTCGCGCGGGCCAACAGCCGTTTGCTGATCCATCGCATCCAGCGTGACTGGTGCGGGTTGGTGGATCTGATCCTGGATTCTCGGACCAAGGAGCCGGCGCGGGTCGTGGCACGCAAGGAATTGCGTGAAAGCCTGACTGGCGTATCGCCGCTATTCGTCGATAAGCCGTTTTTCCTCAGTGAGGAACAAAGTCTGGTGGATTGCTGCCTATTGCCCATACTCTGGCGTTTGCCGATTCTGGGTATCGAACTGCCGCGGCCTGCCAAGCCGCTGCTTGATTATATGGAGCGCCAATTCGCGCGTGAGGCTTTCCAGGCGAGTCTGTCTGGCGTCGAACGTGACATGCGCTAAGGCTTAGGGAGCCGCTATGAACTCCAGTCGACCTTATCTGGTCCGCGCGCTCTACGAGTGGATTGTGGACAACGATTGCACCCCGCACATGCTGGTCAACGCCGAGTTTCCGTCGGTGCAGGTGCCGCAGGGTTTTGCCAATGACGGGCAAATTGTCTTGAACGTGTCGCCAGCCGCTGTGCGTCACTTGCATATGGATAACGACGCCGTCAGCTTCGAAGGGCGCTTCGGTGGCGTGCCGCACACTTTGTACGTGCCTATTGCTGCGATCCTGGGGATTTATGCTCGGGAGAATGGCCAGGGCATGGTGTTTGAGCTGGAAGCGCCGCTTGATGGCGAAGAAGAGTTCGAGCCGGATGATGACCTGCCGCCACCGGATGACGAGCCGCCGCGTCCTAGCGGGCGGCCGAGTCTGAAAGTGGTGAAGTAGGGAGATATGTGCCAGATACAGGCTGTTTGAAAGCTTGGTGACCTGGTTAAGAAAATGCCCGTATCGTGAGATGTGGGCATTTTTTTTGTGTCATGGTTGGTGTGTATATCCGTTTCTGCGGTAACGGATATACACACCAACCAACCAACCAACCAACCAACCAACCAACCAACCAAAACGAAGCGATAAAAAAACGGCGCCTTCCTTTCCAGGAAAAAGCGCCGTTCTTGTACCTGCATTTATATCAGTCAATGTACTCAAACAACTTGACGATTTTCTGCACCCCGGACACACCCTGCACCAAGTTGGTCGCCTGCGCAGCCTCTTTCTTGGTCAACAACCCCAGCAAATAGACAATGCCATTCTCAGTCACTACCTTGATACGCGAGCCGGGAATGCTGGCGTCGGTGAGCATCTGGGTCTTGATCTTGGTGGTCAGCCAGGCGTCGTTCTGGCGCGCCAGCAGCGAGGAGGGTTGCAGGACCTGCAGTTCGTTATGCACGGTCTTGACCCGTTGCACGGCGCTGGCTTCCTGTTCGGCCTTGGCCTTGAGGTCGGCGCGTGGGGTCTGGCCGGCCAGCAGTACGACGCCGTTGAAGCTGGTGACGACGATGTGCGAGTTGTTGTCCAGGTCCGGGTCGGCCTTGGCAATGTTCACGCCGACCTTGGTTTCAATCAGGGAGTCGTCGATCTTGCTGCCGAAGGTGCGGGTGCCGCGATCGTCTTCAATCGGCTTTTCCCGGCTGGCGTTAACCACCGATGTGCAGCCGCTGATGCCGAGGCACAGGGTCAGGGCCAGAAGGCCTAGGCGATTAGGGGTCATTCTTCACTCCCGAACAGTTGGCTGTCGATCAAGTCGCAAAGACAGTGGATCGCCAGCAGGTGGACTTCCTGGATACGTGCGGTGACATTGGCCGGTACGCGGATCTCGACGTCTTCTGGCAATAGCAGGGACGCCATGCCGCCGCCGTCACGACCGGTCAATGCTACGACAATCATTTCGCGATCATGTGCGGCCTGGATCGCTTGAATAATATTGGCCGAGTTACCGCTGGTGGAAATCGCCAGCAGCACATCGCCGGGTTGGCCCAGGGCGCGGATCTGTTTGGAGAATACTTCGTTGTAGCTGTAGTCGTTGGCGATCGAGGTGATCGTCGAGCTGTCTGTGGTCAGGGCGATCGCCGGCAGGCTCGGGCGCTCGCGTTCGAAGCGGTTGAGCAGTTCCGAAGAGAAGTGCTGGGCGTCGCCGGCCGAGCCGCCATTGCCGCACGAAAGCATCTTGCCCTCGTTGAGCAGGGCGTTGACCATCACTTGGCTGGCTTGCTCGATGTGCGGTGCAAGTACGTCCATCGCCTGTTGCTTGGTGTCGATACTGGCCTGAAAAAGCTGGCGAATTCGCGATTGCATGTCCATCTGTGTGACCTTAAGTAGCGCGGCTTATCGGCACAAACATGTGCGGCGCGCAAAGCAAAGAGCAAAAAAGTTAGGTGAAGGTGTCCGGTTCGGCATGGGCGCTCAACTGTCGAAGGCGTTCTGCAGCCAGTTCAACTGGGCGGCGTTGCTGTCGATGGCAACCACGTCGAAGCGGCAGGGATGATCGGCCCAGCGAGGCTCGCGTTGCAGAAAATACTGCGCGGCGAAAACCAGCTTCTGGCGCTTGCGCTCGTCAATGCTGTCGAGCGCGCCACCCCATTGAGTATTTTTTCTGTAGCGGACTTCGACGAATACTACTGTATCGCCGTCAAGCATGACCAGATCAAGCTCGCCGCGTTTGCACAACCAGTTCTGCGCCACCAGCCGCAGGCCTTGTTGCTGGAGATGCGCGAGGGCTTGGCCCTCGGCATCCCGTCCGCTTTGCTGGCGTGATCGGTCGGGCATCAGCGCTGGGTATCCGGCAGGCGCTGCACCTGGCCATTGACGAACTCGGCCCAAGGCAGTTGACGCTGTACGCGCTGGGTTGGAGACACTGCCAGGCTGCCCGACAGGCCTTCGATGCGGCTGTCCGGCAACGTCTTGAGCTGGCCCAGGCGTGGTGCCAGGCGATAGGCGTCTACACCCATCGCGTACAACCGGCCCAGGCTGCTACCCGCCTGTGGCCACTGTGCGGTGACCTGCTTGCGCAGCGGGTCATTGGCGTCGAGCAGCCAAGGGGTTTCGCAGAAGCGGATACCGCTCATGTCGTTGTACTGGTTCTGGTCGCCGCTGGCGCTGAACACTGAAGACGTCGCGTAGACCGGCACATCACCCGCGTACTGGAAGTTCAGGGTCGGCTTGATCTGCTGGGCCTGTTGCGGCGTCGAGGCCAGGAAGATGAACTCGATGTCCTGGCGACGGGACGGCTGGGCCGCGACCGTGGTGCCGACGGTGCTTTGCAGGCTCTTGGCGCGACCTTCGCTCTGGCGCAGTTGGAACATGTCGGCGATCTGCTGGGCCAGTTGCACCGGCTGGTCGACCCGTTCGATTGCGATGATGGTGCCGCCATTGGCCTGCCAGTCCTGGCTGAAGGCTTTCAGGACGCGATCGCCCCATTCACCCTTCGGTACCATGGCGGCGGCGCGATGCAGGCCATCGGCGCGGGCGCGACGGGAGACTTCGCGGGCTTCATCCTCGGGGGCCAGGCCGAACTGGAACAGTTGCGGTGGCCCTTGTTCGCCTTCGCTGTAGTTCAGCGCCAGGGTGGTGATCGGCAGTTGCGGGCGGGTGCTGATCTGCTTGACCAGGGGTTTTTCCAGCGGTCCGACTACCAGTTGCACGCCGTCGGCCTGGGCCTTGCGATAGAACTCGTCCATGGAGGTCAGGCTGGAGCTGTCATAGAACTGGATGCTTGGCGGCTTCTGACCGGCCTGTTGGGCCTGGTAGTGCGCGGCCATGAAGCCCTCACGCAAGGCCTTGGCAACCGCAGCCAACTGGCCATTCTGTGGCAGCAGCAGGGCGATCTTGCTCAGCGGCTGGCTCGCCAGCTCCTTGAGCTTGACCAGGGGTGTCGGCAGTTGCAGGGCGGCAGGGTGCTTCGGGTTCTGTTCGCGCCAGTGGTCGATGGCCGCCTGCTGTTGTTCCAGGGTGCCGGCGGTCTTGACGGCCTGGGCCAGGCTCAGCCAGCCGCCAAGGTCGTCGTTGGAGCTTGGCTGCAACTGGTCGGTGGGCAGCGAGGCGATCAACGACCAGATGGCTTCGTGGTTTTTTGCCGCAGCGTCGTTTTCCAACAGGGGCGCGATGAAAATGCGCTCCTTGGCGGCGGCCAGGGTCTGGCCATCGGCCTCCAGGGCGCGGGCGCGGACGGTACCGGTGCGAACCTGTTGCTCCACCGGCATTTCGCTCAGGTGTTGCAGGCTTGGGTGGCTCAGGGCGGTCAGTGCCGCCTTGGGCTGGTTGCGGGTCATCGCCAGTTCAGCCGACAGCGTGCTGGCGAAAATCTGCTGGCCGGGCTTGAGTTGTTCCATCGGCACTTGTTGCAGGATCTGTGCGGACTGGCCGGCATTGCCCTGACGGTAGGCCAGGTCGGCAGCGCTCAGGCGCAGCAGGGCGGCTTTTTCCGGATTTTTGCTTTGAGTGGCCTGTTCGAGCAACTGCTCGATACTGGCATCCGGGGTGCGTGGAAGTTCGCCAAGGCTGGACGAGGGCGAGCTGGCGCAAGCCGCCAGGAGGGCAGCGAGGCAGAGGGCGGAGAGCAGCCGCAGGCAAGCGATCATGTAAGTGTTCCTGATACGAGATCAAATTAGCGTCGAATTGTACCCAAGCACTGGCCGGGGCGCGATGTTAGTGGTGTGAATCGATCAATTTAGGTATTTCAAAGAGTGCGGGGCAACACAAAAGGCCGTCAGAGCGTCCTGCACTGTCGTCGCTCAAGGACGAACAGCCGAGACCGCCGCTACACGCTACAATGGCGGTTTTTACCGATCATGAGGTATGTGTCTTGACTGCTCCAGGTGCTTTGAATTCCGCTGCCGGCTCGCTTTATGTGGTGGCGACGCCCATCGGCAACCTGGACGATATCAGTGCCCGGGCGCTGAAAATCCTGCAGGAAGTTGCTTTGATCGCAGCCGAAGACACGCGTCACTCCCAGCGCCTGCTGCAGCATTTCGGCATTTCCACGCCGTTGGCGGCCTGTCATGAACACAATGAACGGGATGAAGGCAGTCGTTTCATTACCCGGCTGCTGGCGGGCGATAACGTCGCGCTGATTTCCGATGCCGGTACGCCACTGATTTCCGACCCTGGCTATCATCTGGTGCGCCAGGCCCGGGCGGCGGGCATCAGCGTGGTGCCGGTGCCAGGGGCTTGTGCATTGATCGCAGCGCTGTCGGCGGCGGGTCTGCCGTCGGACCGTTTCATCTTCGAGGGTTTCCTGCCAGCCAAGGCGGTGGGGCGACGGGCGCGCCTGGAGGCTATAAAGGAAGAACCACGCACGCTGATCTTCTATGAGGCGCCGCACCGCATTCTGGAATGCCTGCAAGACATGGAGCTGGTGTTCGGCGCCGAGCGCCCGGCGTTGCTGGCTCGTGAGTTGACCAAGACCTTCGAAACCCTCAAGGGGTTGCCGTTGGCAGAGCTGCGGGCGTTTGTCGAAAGCGACAGCAACCAGCAGCGCGGCGAGTGTGTCGTGCTGGTGGCCGGGTGGACAGCCCCGGAAAGTGAAGACGCTGTCAGCAGCGAAGCGATGCGCATCCTGAACCTGCTACTCGAAGAAATGCCGCTCAAGCGTGCTGCGGCCCTTGCGGCGCAGATCACTGGCGAGCGCAAGAATGTGCTGTACCAGGTCGCACTGGAAAAACAGAAGGATCAGTGAAAGCGGGACGCAGGGCTGGCCCAAGGCTTTTAGCGCTTGTTCTTCAAGCGCTCTACCGTTAACCTTCGCGGCGGAGAGTCGATCGGACAGTCGCTGCCCTCTATGAGAATTAGGGGGGGGAGGAAAGTCCGGGCTCCATAGGGCGAAGTGCCAGGTAATGCCTGGGAGGCGTGAGCCTACGGAAAGTGCCACAGAAAATAACCGCCTAAGCGCTTCGGCGCCGGTAAGGGTGAAAAGGTGCGGTAAGAGCGCACCGCACGTCTGGCAACAGTTCGTGGCTAGGTAAACCCCACTTGGAGCAAGACCAAATAGGGTCCCAAGGCGTGGCCCGCGCTGGGACCGGGTAGGTTGCTAAAGATGTCCAGTGATGGCCATCGTAGACGAATGACTGTTCAAGACAGAACCCGGCTTACAGATCGACTCTCCACCTTTTTCCCTCCCTGCCGGAATCACTGGCAGACGCAGTTCCTAATACCAAAAAAATCTTACTCTTAATAAATCACTTTAACTTGTGCGCGCAGCTTCCTGTGCTCATTCGGGTTGAGGCGAAAATTCCTACGTCAGATTCTTGTTACCCCTCCTGAAACGCTCCTAAATCTCCGATCTATAAGGCTTTTCCTTCAATCCGCGCCTTGACGGTGCGGTGGGCGCATTCCTATAGTGTGCGCAAGTGGCGGAAAGTGGCATGAAGTGGGTTTTTTTGAAGGTAAAACGCCAAAAAGTGGAGAAACGCAGACGTGTTTCGCGGAGCTAACGCTATCAGTCTCGATGCAAAAGGCCGTCTCGCCATGCCGAGCCGGTATCGTGACGAGCTCGTTTCGCGAAGTTCGGGGCAGTTAATCGTCACGATCGACGCCGTTGACCCATGTTTGTGTGTTTACCCTCTTGATGAGTGGGAAATCATCGAAACCAAACTGCGCGCACTGCCTTCGTTGCGTGAAGAAAATCGCCGTCTGCAACGCTTGCTGATCGGTAATGCCGTCGACCTCGAACTCGATGGCAGCGGTCGTTTCCTGGTTCCACCGCGCCTGCGCGAGTACGCCAAGCTGGACAAGCGCGCGATGCTGGTGGGCCAACTGAACAAGTTCCAGCTGTGGGACGAAGATGCCTGGAATGCGGTTTCTGCCGCTGACCTCGCTGCTATTCAACAACCGGGCGCCATGCCTGATGAACTGCGTGATTTGATCCTGTGACTATTGATAGCGGCTTTAACCACATCACCGTACTGCTTGACGAAGCCGTCGAGGCTCTCGCCGTACGTCCTGATGGCTGCTATCTGGACGGTACGTTCGGGCGTGGCGGACACAGCCGGTTGATTCTCAGCAAGCTCGGTCCGGGTGGTCGGTTGCTGGGGTTCGACAAGGATCCTCAAGCGATTGCCACCGGGCAAGCGCTGGCGGCCGAAGACGGCCGCTTTGTCATTGTGCAACGCAGCTTTGCCGAGCTGGCTTCGGAAGTCGCCGAGCGTGGCCTAGCCGGCAAGGTCAGTGGCGTGCTGCTCGACCTGGGCGTGTCTTCGCCGCAGTTGGACGACCCGGAGCGCGGCTTCAGTTTCCTCAATGACGGCCCGCTGGACATGCGCATGGACCCGTCCCGTGGCATCAGCGCCGCCGAATTCGTCAACACTGCTCCGGTGGAAGAAATCGCTCGCGTCTTCAAGGAATACGGTGAAGAGCGTTTCTCCGGCCGTATGGCCCGTGCCGTGGTCGAGCGGCGCGACATCAAGCCATTTGAGCGCACCGGCGACCTGGCCGAGGTGCTGAAAGTTGCCAATCCGGCTTGGGAAAAGGGCAAGAACCCGGCGACCCGTGCGTTCCAGGGCTTGCGCATCCACGTCAATAACGAGCTGGGCGATCTGGAAGTCGGTCTCGAAGCGGCGCTTGAAGCGCTGGAGATTGGCGGTCGGCTGGTGGTGATCAGCTTCCATTCCCTGGAAGACCGCATCGTCAAGCTGTTCATGCGCAAACTCACCAAGGGCGAAGCCGATAACCTGCCGCGCAACCTGCCGGTGCGTTTCGAAGCCTTCGTGCCAAAAATCAAGATCCATGGCAAGGCGCAGTTCGCCTCCGAGGCTGAACTCAAGGCCAACCCACGTGCCCGTAGCGCCGTCATGCGTGTCGCGGAGAAGTTGCGGTGAGCAAGCTCTTCGCCAAGCCACTGCCCGGCGGCAGCTTTTTCATGCTGCTGCTGTTTATCGGCGTGCTCGTGTCGGCCATCGGCGTGTCCTATAGCGCGCACTGGAACCGGCAGCTTCTCAATTCCCTTTACAACGAGCTGAGCGTGCGCGACAAGGCGCAGGCCGAATGGGGCCGGTTGATCCTGGAGCAGAGCACCTGGACCGCCCATAGCCGTATCGAAGTATTGGCCACCGAGCAGCTGAAAATGCGCATTCCCGGCGCCGCCGAAGTGCAGATGGTGGCGCCATGATGAAACTCGAAGGGGCGCTGTTCCCGTGGCGGTTTCGTCTGGTCCTGGGTTTGCTCGGGATCATGGTGGCGGCGATTTCGTGGCGCATCATCGACCTGCAGGTCGTCGACCGTGATTTCCTCAAGGGTCAGGGCGATGCGCGCAGTGTCCGGCATATTCCGATCCCGGCTCACCGAGGCTTGATCACCGACCGCAATGGCGAACCCCTGGCCGTGAGCACCCCGGTGACCACCTTGTGGGCCAACGCCAAGGAAATGCAGCTGGCCAAGGAAAAATGGCCGGCACTGGCCGCGGCCCTCGGGCAGGATCCCAAGGCCCTGGCCGAGCGCCTCGAAGCCCAGGCCAACAAGGAATTCATTTATCTGGTGCGCGGCCTGACGCCCGAGCAGGGCCAGAGCGTGCTCGACCTGAAAGTACCCGGTGTCTACGGCATTGAAGAGTTCCGGCGTTTCTACCCGGCTGGTGAAGTCACGGCCCACATGGTCGGGTTTACCGACATCGATGACCGAGGGCGCGAAGGTGTCGAACTGGCCTATGACGAATGGCTCGCCGGGGTCGCCGGTAAGCGCCAGGTCATCAAGGACCGGCGCGGCAGGCTGATCAAGGATGTCCAAGTCACCAAAAACGCCAAGGCCGGCAAGCCCTTGGCGTTGTCCATTGATCTGCGCCTGCAATACCTGGCCAACCGTGAGCTGCGCAATGCCATCGTCGAGAACGGTGCCAAGGCCGGCAGCCTGGTGATCATGGACGTGAAGACCGGCGAGATCCTGGCGATGGTCAACCAGCCGACCTACAACCCGAACAACCGTCGCAACCTGCAACCGGCGATGATGCGCAACCGCGCGATGATCGACGTGTTCGAGCCCGGTTCGACCATGAAAGCCGTGTCCATGGCCGCCGCCCTGGAAACCGGGCGCTGGAAACCGAGCGACACCGTCGAGGTGTACCCGGGCACCCTGCAGATCGGCAAGTACACCATCCGCGACGTGTCCAAGACCGAAGGCCCGGTGCTCGACCTGACCGGCATCCTGATCAACTCCAGTAACGTGGGCATGAGCAAGATCGCCTTCGATATCGGCGGTGAGACGATTTATCGCCTGGCCCAGAAAATCGGCCTCGGCCAGGACACCGGCCTGGGCTTCCCGGGCGAGCGTGTCGGCAACCTGCCGAACTACCGTGACTGGCGCAAGGCTGAAACCGCCACGTTGTCCTATGGCTATGGTGTTTCCGTGACGGCGATCCAACTGGTCCACGCGTTCTCTGCGCTGGCCAACAATGGCCGTATCGCCCCGCTGACCCTGATCAAGACCGACAAGGCGCCGCAGACCACCCAAGTGATCCCGGAGAACGTCGCCAAGACCATGCAGGGCATGCTGCAACAGGTGATCGAGGCGCCGCGCGGTGTCTATCGCGCCCAGGTGCCGGCCTATCACGTGGCAGGCAAATCGGGTACGGCCCGTAAGACCTCCGTGGGCACCAAAGGCTACGCCGAGAACTCCTACCGTTCGCTGTTTGCCGGCTTCGGCCCGATGAGCGACCCGCGCTATGCCATCGTCGTGGTCATCGATGAACCGAGCAAGGCAGGCTACTTCGGTGGCCTGGTTTCGGCGCCAGTGTTCAGCAAAGTGATGTCCGGCACCCTGCGCCTGATGAACATTACCCCGGATAACCTGCCGCCGACCCAGCAGGCCAATACCGCACCGGTCGTTCCCTTGAAAGCCGAAGGAGGGCGTGGCTGATGTCCCTGAGCCTGAACAAGATTTTTGCCCACGCCGGTCACGATCTGCTGATTCGTGAGCTGGCCCTGGACAGCCGCAATGTCCGCGCCGGGGATTTGTTCCTGGCGGTGCCGGGTGCCCGTTTCGATGGTCGCGACCATATTGCCGATGCCCTGAAGCGTGGCGCGGCTGCCGTGGCTTATGAAGTGCAAGGCGCGACAGTGCTGCCGATCACCGACGTTCCGCTGATTCCGGTCAAGGGCCTGGCGGCGCAGCTGTCGGACATCGCCGGGCGATTCTATGGCGACCCGAGCCGTCACCTGAACCTGGTGGGCGTGACCGGCACCAACGGCAAGACCAGCGTGACCCAACTGGTGGCCCAGGCCCTCGACCTGCTCGGCCAGCATTGCGGCATTGTCGGGACCCTGGGCAACGGCTTCCATGGCGCGCTGGAAAGCGGACTGCACACCACGCCGAACCCGATTGCCGTGCAAGCGACCCTGGCGGACCTGAAAAAGGCTGGTGCCAAGGCCGTTGCGATGGAAGTCTCTTCCCATGGTTTGGACCAGGGCCGTGTGACCGCGCTGGCGTTCGATGTCGCGGTGTTGACCAACCTGTCCCGGGATCACCTGGATTATCACGGCACCATGCAGGCCTACGGTGAAGCCAAGGCCAAGCTGTTTGCCTGGAATGACCTGAAGTGCCGGGTCATCAACCTCGATGACGAATTCGGTCGGCAACTGGCTGCCGAAAAGCGCGAGTCGCGGTTGATCACCTACAGCCTGGAAGATGCCGGCGCCTATCTTTATGTACGCCAGGCGCAATTCAATGACGAAGGCGTGCGCGCCACCTTGGTCACGCCCCAGGGCGAGCACCATTTGCGCAGCACCTTGCTCGGCCGTTTCAACCTGAGCAACGTATTGGCGGCCATCGGTGCCTTGCTCGGCCTGGACTACGCGCTGGACGAAATTCTCAAGGTCTTGCCGAAGCTCGAGGGCCCGGCCGGTCGCATGCAGCGTTTGGGCGGTGGGACTCAACCACTGGTGGTGGTCGATTACGCCCATACCCCCGACGCGTTGGAAAAAGTTCTCACGGCCCTGCGTCCTCACGCCAAGGGCAAGTTGCTGTGCCTGTTCGGCTGCGGTGGCGATCGTGATCGCGGCAAGCGTCCGCTGATGGCCGAGGTGGTGGAGCGGCTGGCAGACGGCGTGCTGGTCACCGACGACAACCCTCGTACCGAAGACCCGCAGCGGATTTTCGACGACATCCGCGCCGGTTTTATGGCTGTGGATAACGTCACCTTCGTGGCTGGTCGCGGCCAGGCTATTGCCCAGTTGATCGCCAGTGCCTCGGCGGACGATGTCATCGTCCTGGCCGGCAAGGGTCATGAGGACTATCAGGAAATCAACGGCGAACGCCATGCTTTCTCCGACCTGGTGGAAGCCGATCATGCCCTGACCGCGTGGGAGGTGGCCCATGCTTAAGGCCCTGAAGCTCAGCGAACTGACCAGCGCTCTGAATGCGCGCCTCATCGCCGCGGACGCCACGTTCGACGGCGTCAGCATCGACAGTCGGGCGATCGCGCCGGGGCAATTGTTCGTCGCCCTGGCTGGGCCGCGCTTCGATGGTCACGATTACTTGAACGAGGTCGCCGCCAAAGGTGCGGTCGCGGCCCTGGTCGAGCGCGAAGTGACCAACAGCACGCTGCCGCAATTGCTCGTCAACGACACCCGCCAGGCCCTGGGCCAGCTCGGTGCGCTGAACCGCGCGGCATATGGCAACCCGGTCGCAGCCATCACCGGCTCCAGCGGCAAGACCACGGTCAAGGAAATGCTGGCCAGCATTCTGCGCACCCGTGGTCCGGTGCTGGCGACTCGCGGCAACCTGAACAATGACCTTGGGGTGCCGCTGACCCTGCTGGAGCTGGCGCCGGAACACAGCGCCGCGGTCATCGAACTGGGCGCTTCGCGGCTCGGCGAGATTGCCTACACCGTGGGCATGACCAAGCCTCATGTGGCGGTGCTCAACAACGCCGGGACTGCTCACGTCGGCGAGTTCGGCGGCCCGGAAAAAATCGTCGAGGCCAAGGGCGAGATCATCGAGGGGCTGGATGCCGATGGCGTCGCCGTGCTGAATCTCGACGACAAGGCCTTCGAAATCTGGAAGACCCGGGCGGGCGAGCGCAAGGTGCTGACCTTTGCCCTGAGCAATCTCGCCGCGAATTTCTACGCCAGCGACCTGGACCGCGATGCTCGCGGTTGCCCGGCCTTCAACCTGCACAGCCCGGATGGCGCCGAGCGGGTGCAGTTGAACCTGCTTGGCACCCATAACGTTGCCAACGCCCTGGCCGCGGCGGCTGCCGCCCATGCGCTGGGCGTGTCGCTGCCGGGCATCGTCGCCGGGTTGAACGCCGTGCAGCCAGTCAAGGGGCGCTCCGTCGCGCAACTGGCCAGCAACGGTATGCGCGTGATCGACGACACCTATAACGCCAACCCGTCGTCCATGTGCGCGGCCGTGGATATCCTCGCCGGTTTCTCCGGCCGTACCGTATTGGTGCTGGGGGATATCGGTGAACTGGGCGAGTGGGCGCAACAGGGGCATCACGACGTCGGTGCCTATGCGCGCGGCAAGGTCGACGCGCTGTATGCGGTCGGCCCGATGATGGCCCATGCGGTCGCCGCGTTTGGCGAGCACGCACGGCATTTCACCACTCAGGCCGAACTGATCCAGGCCCTGGGCGCCGAGCAGGATCCGAACACCACCTTATTGATCAAGGGCTCACGCAGCGCAGCGATGGAAAACATCGTCGCGGCGCTGTGCGGCGCCTCCACGGAGAAACATTAATGCTGCTGCTGCTAGCGGAGTACCTGCAACAGTTCCACAAAGGCTTCGCGGTCTTCCAGTACTTGACCCTGCGCGGGATCCTGGGTGTGCTGACCGCGCTGTCGTTGTCGCTGTTCCTGGGCCCGTGGATGATCCGCACCCTGCAGAACCTGCAAATCGGCCAGTCGGTACGTAACGACGGCCCGCAATCGCACCTGTCCAAATCCGGCACCCCGACCATGGGCGGCGCGCTGATCCTATCGTCCATCGGCATCAGCACCTTGCTCTGGGCCGACCTGGCGAACCGGTATGTCTGGGTCGTGCTGCTGGTGACCTTGCTCTTTGGCGCCATCGGCTGGGTCGACGACTACCGCAAGGTCATCGAGAAGAACTCCCGTGGGCTGCCAAGCCGCTGGAAGTATTTCTGGCAGTCGGTGTTCGGCCTCGGCGCGGCGATCTTCCTTTATATGACCGCCGCCTCGCCGGTGGAGACCACCCTGATCCTGCCGATGCTCAAGGACTACAGCATCCCGCTGGGCGCAGGTTTCATCGTGCTGACCTACCTGGTGATCGTCGGTTCGAGCAACGCGGTCAACCTCACCGACGGCCTTGATGGCCTCGCGATCATGCCCACGGTCATGGTCGGCGGTGCGCTGGGGATCTTCTGCTACCTGTCGGGTAACGTGAAATTCGCTGAGTACCTGCTGATCCCTTATGTGCCGGGGGCAGGCGAGTTGATCGTGTTCTGCGGTGCGCTGATCGGTGCCGGCCTGGGCTTCCTGTGGTTCAACACCTACCCGGCACAAGTCTTCATGGGCGACGTCGGCGCGCTGGCGCTGGGCGCGGCCCTGGGCACCATCGCTGTCATCGTGCGCCAGGAAATCGTCCTGTTCATCATGGGCGGTGTGTTCGTGATGGAGACCCTGTCAGTCGTCATTCAGGTTGCTTCCTTTAAATTGACCGGCCGCCGCGTATTCCGCATGGCGCCGATCCACCACCACTTTGAACTCAAGGGCTGGCCCGAGCCGCGCGTGATCGTCCGTTTCTGGATCATCACCGTGATTCTGGTGCTGATCGGCCTTGCCACCCTGAAGCTGAGGTAGAACGAGTGTCCCTGATCGCTTCTGACCACTTCCGCATCGTTGTCGGCCTCGGCAAGAGCGGCATGTCCCTGGTTCGCTTCCTGGCGAACCGGGGCGTGTCGTTTGCCGTCGCCGATACGCGGGAAAATCCACCTGAGCTGGCCACGCTGCGCCGTGACTATCCGCAGGTGGACGTGCGTTGTGGCGAGCTGGACGTCGAATTCCTGTGCCGCGCCGACGAGCTCTACGTGAGCCCCGGGCTGGCCCTGGCGACTCCGGCCCTGCAGGCGGCCGCTGCCCGTGGCGTGAAATTGTCCGGCGACATCGAGCTGTTCGCGCGTAACGCCAAGGCGCCGATCATCGCCATCAGCGGTTCCAATGCCAAGAGCACCGTCACCACCCTGGTGGGCGAGATGGCCGCGGCGGCCGGCAAGCGCGTCGCCGTGGGCGGCAACCTTGGTACCCCGGCACTGGACCTGCTCAGTGACGACGTCGAGCTGTACGTGATGGAGCTGTCGAGCTTCCAGCTGGAAACCACCGACCACCTGGGCGCCGAAGTGGCGACCGTGCTCAACGTCAGCGAAGACCACATGGACCGCTACAGCGGCCTGCCGGCTTATCACCTGGCCAAGCACCGGATCTTCCGTGGTGCCCGGCAAGTGGTGTTCAACCGCCAGGACGCCCTGACTCGTCCGTTGTTGGGCGAAGGCATGCCCTGCTGGTCCTTCGGCCTGGGCGTGCCGGACTTCAAAGGCTTCGGGCTGCGCGAAGAGAATGGCGAGAAATACCTGGCCTTCGAATTCCAGAACCTGATGCCGGTGCGCGAACTGAAGATTCGTGGTGCCCATAACCAGGCCAATGCCCTGGCCGCGTTGGCCCTGGGCCATGCGGTCGGCCTGCCGTTCGACGCCATGCTTTCGGCCCTGCGCACTTTCGCGGGTCTTGAGCACCGCTGCCAGTGGGTGCGCGACCTGGACGGCGTGGCCTGGTACAACGACTCCAAGGCCACCAATGTCGGTGCCGCACTGGCGGCCATCGAAGGGCTGGGCGCGGACATCGAAGGCAAGCTCGTGCTGATCGCCGGCGGCGACGGCAAGGGCGCCGACTTCAAGGACCTGCGCGACCCGGTGGCGGCCAACTGCCGTGCCGTGGTGCTGATGGGCCGTGACCGCGAATTGATCGCCCAGGCCCTCGGCGACGCCGTGCCGCTGGTTCGGGTCGGTTCGCTGGACGAGGCGGTGCAGCAATGCCGCGCTCTCGCGCACCCGGGCGATGCGGTGCTGTTGTCACCGGCCTGCGCCAGTTTCGACATGTTCAAGAACTATGAAGAGCGTGGGCAGTTGTTCGCCCGGGCCGCGGAGGACTTGGCATGAGCCTGATGAATATCATCAAGCCGTACCCGTCGCCGCTGATCACCGGGCGCGGCATCGACCTGGATTTCCCGATGCTCGCCGGTTGCCTGGCCTTGCTGGGCCTTGGCCTGGTGATGATCACCTCCGCGTCGTCGGAAGTGGCCGCCGTGCAGTCGGGCAACACGCTTTACCACATGATCCGCCACTTGGTTTACCTGGTGATCGGCCTGGGCGCGTGCATCGTCACCATGATGGTACCGATCGCCACCTGGCAGCGCCTGGGCTGGATGATGCTGCTCGGTGCCTTCGGCCTGTTGGTGATGGTGCTGGTGCCGGGCATTGGCCGCGAGGTCAACGGCTCCATGCGCTGGATCGGCTTCAGTTTCTTCAACGTGCAGCCTTCGGAAATCGCCAAGGTCTTCGTGGTGATTTTTCTCGCCGGTTACCTGGTGCGTCGCCAGAAAGAAGTGCGCGAGAGCTGGATGGGCTTTTTCAAGCCGTTCATCGTGCTGCTGCCGATGGCGGGCCTGCTGCTGATGGAGCCGGACTTCGGCGCCACGGTGGTGATGATGGGCGCGGCGGCGGCGATGCTGTTCCTGGGTGGCGTCGGGCTGTTCCGTTTCATCCTGATGGTGGCATTGGCAGTGGCGGCCGTGACCGTGTTGGTCCAGGCGCAGCCTTATCGGATGGCACGTTTGATCACTTTCACCGACCCGTGGGCCGACCAGTTCGGTTCCGGCTATCAATTGACCCAGGCGCTGATCGCCTTCGGTCGCGGCGAATGGCTGGGCGTAGGCCTGGGCAACAGCGTGCAGAAGCAGTTCTACCTGCCGGAAGCCCACACCGACTTCGTGTTCTCGGTATTGGCCGAAGAGCTGGGCGTGGTGGGGTCCTTGTGCACCGTGGCCTTGTTCGTATTCGTCTGCGTGCGCGGCATGTACATCGGCTTGTGGGCCGAGAAGGCCAAGCAGTTTTTTGCCGCCTACGTGGCGTATGGCTTGTCGTTCCTGTGGATCGGCCAGTTCCTGATCAACATCGGCGTGAACGTCGGCCTGTTGCCGACCAAGGGCCTGACGCTGCCGTTCCTCAGTTATGGCGGCAGCTCCCTGGTGATCTGCTGTGCCTGTCTCGGCCTGTTGCTGCGCATCGAATGGGAGAGTCGAACCCACCTGGGCAGCGAAGAGATGGAATTCCAGGAGAGCGACTTCGCCGAGGAGCCGACTCATGGGCGCTAACGTGCTGATCATGGCGGGCGGTACCGGCGGGCACGTGTTCCCGGCGCTGGCCTGTGCCCGGGAGTTCCAGGCGCGCGGCTACACCGTGCACTGGCTGGGCACGCCACGGGGCATCGAGAACGAACTGGTGCCAGCTGCTGGTCTTGAGCTGCACCGGATCGACGCCAGCGGCCTGCGGGGCAAGGGCAAGTTGTCGTTGCTCAAGGCGCCGCTGATGCTGCTCAAGTCGGTCTGGCAGGCGCGGGCGATCATCCGTCGGTTGCGCCCGGTGTGCGTGGTGGGGTTTGGCGGTTATGTGACCGGTCCCGGCGGTGTTGCGGCGAAATTGGCCGGTGTGCCGGTGATCGTTCACGAGCAGAACGCCGTGGCCGGTACCGCCAATCGGTTACTGGTGCCGTTGGCCGCCCGGGTCTGTGAAGCCTTTCCCGACACCTTTACCCTGTCGGGCAGCCGCCGCACCACCGGTAATCCGGTGCGTACCGAGCTGTTTTTCGATACACCGCGCCCGGCCCTGGCTGGACGCAAGGCGCGTTTGCTGGTCCTGGGCGGAAGCCTGGGGGCCGAACCGTTGAACAAATTGCTGCCCGAAGCCCTGTCGCAGATCGCCCCCGAACTGCGCCCGGAAGTGTTTCACCAGGCCGGCAAAAACCACGATGAAGTGACCGCCGAGCGCTACCGCGCCGCTGGCGTCGAGGCGCAAGTGCAGCCTTTCATCAAAGACATGGCCCAAGCCTATGGCTGGGCCGACCTGGTGGTCTGCCGCGCAGGCGCGCTGACCATCAGTGAACTGGCTGCCGCCGGTCTGCCTTCGATGCTGGTGCCTTTGCCCCACGCCATCGACGATCACCAGACCCGTAATGCCGATTATTTGGCCCGTGAAGGCGCTGCCTTCCTGATGCCGCAAAGAACGACTGGCGCCGCGGATCTTGCCGCCCGCCTGACAGAGGTTTTGATGCAGCCGCAACGACTTGAAGACATGGCCCGCGCCGCCCGCCGCCTGGCCAAACCCGATGCCACGACCCAAGTGGTCGATACCTGCCTGGAGGTGGCCCATGGTTGAGAATCGCAAAGCCATGCCGCAACCGGAAATGCGCCGTATCCGCCGCATCCACTTCGTCGGTATCGGCGGCGTGGGCATGTGCGGGATCGCCGAGGTGCTGCTGAACCTGGGTTACCAGGTCTCGGGTTCCGACCTGAAGGCCTCCCCGGTCACCGAGCGCCTGGAATCCTTCGGCGCGCAGATCTTTATCGGCCACCGTGCCGAGAACGCCGCCAATGCCGACGTGCTGGTGGTTTCCAGTGCCGTGAACACCTCCAACCCGGAAGTCGCCACCGCCCTGGAGCGCCGTATCCCCGTGGTACCACGGGCCGAGATGCTGGCCGAGCTGATGCGCTATCGCCACGGTATCGCCGTCGCCGGTACCCACGGCAAGACCACCACCACCAGCCTGATCGCCTCGGTGTTCGCGGCCGGTGGCCTGGACCCGACTTTCGTGATCGGCGGTCGCCTGAACGCCGCGGGCACCAATGCCCAACTGGGCACCAGCCGCTACCTGATCGCCGAAGCCGACGAGAGCGATGCGAGTTTCCTGCACCTGCAACCGCTGGTGGCGGTGGTCACCAACATCGACGCCGACCACATGGCGACCTACGACGGCGACTTCAACAAACTGAAGAAAACCTTTGTCGAGTTCCTGCACAACCTGCCGTTCTACGGTTTGGCGGTGGTGTGCCTGGACGACCCAGTGGTGCGCGAAATCCTGCCGCTGATCAAGCGTCCGACCATGACCTACGGTTTCGGCGAAGAAGCCGACGTGCGCGCCATCAACGTGCGCCAGCAAGGCATGCAGACGTTCTTCACCGTGCTGCGCCCTGATCGCGAGCCATTGGATGTGTCGGTGAACATGCCCGGCAACCACAACGTGCTCAACGCCTTGGCCACCATTTGCATCGCCACCGACGAAGGCGTCAGTGATGAAGCCATCGTCCAGGGCCTGTCCGGGTTCCAGGGCGTGGGCCGACGTTTCCAGGTCTACGGCGAACTGCCGGTGGACGGCGGCAACGTGATGCTGGTGGACGACTACGGCCACCACCCGACCGAAGTCGCGGCGGTAATCAAGGCCGTGCGCGGTGGCTGGCCGGAACGCCGCCTGGTGATGGTCTACCAGCCACACCGCTACAGCCGCACCCGCGACCTGTATGACGATTTCGTCCAGGTGCTGGCCGACGCCAACGTGTTGCTGTTGATGGAAGTCTACCCGGCCGGTGAAGAGCCGATCCCGGGGGCCGACAGCCGCCAGCTGTGCCACAGCATTCGCCAGCGCGGCCAGTTGGACCCGATCTACATCGAACGCGGCGTGGACCTCGCGCCGCTGGTCAAGCCGCTGCTGCGCGCCGGCGACATCCTGCTGTGCCAGGGTGCCGGTGACATTGGGGGCCTGGCTCCGAAACTGTTGAACAGTCCGTTATTCGCCGGGGCAATCGTGGCTTCCAGCGAGGGGAAACTGAAATGACTGCTGCCTACGCCAACCTGGTCTCGACCCTTGATCCGAAAGCCTTCGGCCGCGTTGCCGTGCTGTTCGGCGGCAAGAGCGCCGAGCGCGAGGTGTCCCTCAAGTCCGGCAATGCCGTGCTGCAAGCCCTGCAAAGCGCCGGTGTCGACGCATTCGGCATCGACGTGGGCGACGACTTCCTGCAGCGCCTGCTGAGCGAAAAGATCGACCGCGCATTCATCATCCTTCATGGTCGCGGTGGTGAAGACGGCAGCATGCAAGGTCTGCTCGAATGCCTGGGCATTCCCTACACCGGCAGCGGCATCCTGGCTTCCGCCCTGGCGATGGACAAGCTGCGCACCAAGCAGGTCTGGCACAGTCTCGGCATTCCGACGCCGCGTCACGCCGTGCTGGCATCCGAGGCCGATTGTATTTCGGCGGCCACGGAACTGGGCTTCCCTTTGATCGTCAAACCGGCCCATGAAGGTTCAAGTATCGGCATGGCGAAAGTGAATTCGCTGCCTGAGTTGACCGCGGCATGGAAAGACGCCAGTTCCTACGATTCGCAAGTGTTGGTCGAACAATGGATCACCGGTCCCGAGTTCACCATCGCCACCCTGCGTGACCAGGTATTGCCTCCGATTGCGCTGGGCACGCCCCACACGTTCTATGACTACGACGCCAAGTACGTCGCCAACGATACCCAGTACCGCATTCCCTGCGGGCTGGACGCCGCCAAGGAAAAAGAACTGATGGACCTCACGGCCAAGGCCTGTGAGGCGCTGGGTATCGCCGGTTGGGGCAGGGCAGACGTGATGCAGGACGCCGATGGGCAGTTCTGGTTCCTGGAAGTCAACACCGCGCCTGGCATGACCGACCACAGCCTGGTGCCAATGGCGGCGCGCGCCGCCGGTCTGGATTTCCAGCAACTGGTGGTGTCGATCCTGGCCGCCAGTGTCGGCCATCAAGAGCCAAGAGGTTAAGCCATGCAAGGCGCATCGCTTCGTCATCAGCCATCCGCACCCGGTCGCAAGCCGGTGCCGCGGGGTGCCAGCCGAATGGTGGCCAAAGAGCCGATGTCGGCGCGCTTGCCGAAAGCCAATTTTGGCTTTCTCAAGAGCCTGTTCTGGCCGGTGCTGCTGGTGGCGTTGGGGTTCGGTACGTATGAAGGCGCGCAACGGTTGCTGCCTTATGCCGACCGGCCGATCGCCCGGATCAACGTCCAGGGCGACCTGAGCTACATCAGCCAGCAGGCCGTGCAGCAGCGGATCGCTCCGTTCGTCGCGTCGAGTTTCTTCACCATCGACCTGGCGGGCATGCGCAAGGAACTGGAGCAGATGCCTTGGATCGCCCACGCCGAAGTCCGCCGGGTGTGGCCTGACCAGGTGTCGATCCGCCTGGAAGAGCAATTGCCGGTGGCCCGTTGGGGCGACGAGTCGTTGTTGAACAACCAGGGCCAGGCGTTTACGCCGCGGGAACTGGCCAACTATGAACATTTGCCACAACTGTTCGGCCCACAGCGGGCCCAGCAGCAAGTGATGCAGCAATACCAGGTGTTGAGCCAGATGTTGCGGCCATTGGGCTTCTCCATCGCGCGCCTGGAATTGCGTGAGCGCGGCAGTTGGTTCCTGACCACTGGCGCGGGTAGCTCGGGGCCGGGCATCGAGCTGTTGCTCGGTCGCGGCAACCTGGTGGAAAAGATGCGCCGCTTCATCGCCATCTATGACAAGACGCTTAAAGAACAGATTACGAACATTGCGCGCATCGATCTGCGCTACGCCAACGGCCTGGCTGTTGGCTGGCGGGAACCTGTAGCGCCCACGACGGCCGTACCCGCCGTCGCGAAGAATTAAGAAGAGGCAGGACCCATGGCAAACGTGCAAAGCGGGAAAATGATCGTCGGTCTCGATATCGGCACTTCCAAGGTGGTGGCGCTGGTAGGCGAAGTCGCGGACGACGGCACGCTGGTCATCGTCGGGATCGGTACACACCCGTCCCGTGGCTTGAAAAAAGGCGTGGTGGTGAACATCGAGTCCACCGTGCAATCGATCCAGCGCGCCATCGAAGAGGCGCAGCTGATGGCCGGTTGCCGGATCCACTCGGCGTTCGTCGGCGTGGCGGGCAATCACATCCGCAGCCTGAACTCCCACGGTATCGTGGCCATTCGTGATCGCGAAGTCAGCTCCGCCGACCTTGAGCGCGTGCTCGACGCGGCCCAGGCCGTGGCGATCCCGGCCGACCAGCGTGTGCTGCACACCCTGCCGCAAGATTACGTGATCGATAACCAGGAGGGCGTGCGTGAGCCCCTGGGCATGTCCGGCGTGCGCCTGGAAGCCAAGGTCCACGTGGTGACCTGTGCGGTGAATGCTGCGCAGAACATCGAGAAATGCGTGCGCCGCTGCGGCCTGGAAATCGACGACATCATCCTCGAGCAACTGGCCTCGGCCTACTCGGTGCTGACCGACGACGAGAAAGAGCTGGGCGTGTGCCTGGTGGACATCGGCGGCGGCACCACCGACATCGCGATCTTCACCGAAGGCGCCATTCGCCACACGGCGGTGATCCCGATTGCCGGTGACCAGGTGACCAACGACATCGCCATGGCGTTGCGCACCCCGACCCAGTACGCCGAGGAAATCAAGATCCGTTACGCCTGTGCCCTGGCGAAGCTGGCCGGTGCCGGCGAAACCATCAAGGTGCCAAGCGTTGGCGACCGTCCACCGCGCGAGCTGTCGCGCCAGGCCTTGGCCGAGGTGGTCGAGCCGCGTTACGACGAGCTGTTCACGCTGATCCAGGCCGAACTGCGTCGCAGTGGCTACGAAGACCTGATCCCGGCCGGCATCGTGCTGACCGGCGGTACGTCGAAGATGGAAGGCGCGGTCGAGCTGGCCGAAGAGATTTTCCACATGCCGGTGCGCCTGGGCGTGCCCCATGGCGTCAAGGGCCTGGATGACGTGGTCCGCAACCCGATCTATTCCACCGGCGTGGGCCTGTTGATGTACGGCCTGCAGAAGCAGTCCGACGGGATTTCGTTCTCAGGCATCGGCAGCCGCGACAGCTACAGCAGCGACGAGCCGAAGGCTCCGCTGTTCGAGCGGCTCCAGGCTTGGGTCAAAGGCAACTTTTAAACAGTTTCAAAGCTTCACGCGGCAGGTTTCAGGCTTGGCGCTGGAAGACGCAGCAAACGCAGTAGGCGAAAAAACTAGAGAATGAAAGGAGAGGGAAAATGTTCGAACTCGTAGACAACATCCCCGCTAGCCCGGTTATCAAAGTAATCGGTGTCGGCGGTGGCGGCGGCAACGCTGTCAACCACATGGTCAAGAGCAACATT
This sequence comes from Pseudomonas sp. St386, assembly GCF_018325865.1. Classification (NCBI taxonomy): domain Bacteria; kingdom Pseudomonadati; phylum Pseudomonadota; class Gammaproteobacteria; order Pseudomonadales; family Pseudomonadaceae; genus Pseudomonas; species Pseudomonas sp. St386. The sequence goes on along the minus strand of NZ_AP021900.1, from coordinate 5,591,595 downwards.
GAAGGCGTTGAATTCATCTGCGCCAACACTGATGCCCAAGCGCTGAAATCCATCGGCGCGCGGACCATCCTGCAATTGGGCACTGGCGTGACCAAAGGCCTGGGCGCCGGCGCCAACCCGGAAGTCGGTCGTCAGGCCGCTCTTGAAGACCGTGAGCGCATCGCAGAAGTCCTGCAAGGCACCAACATGGTGTTCATCACCACGGGCATGGGCGGCGGCACCGGTACTGGTGCGGCGCCGATCATCGCCGAAGTGGCCAAGGAAATGGGGATCCTCACCGTTGCGGTGGTGACTCGTCCGTTCCCTTTCGAAGGCCGCAAGCGTATGCAGATCGCCGACGAAGGTATCCGTCTGCTGTCTGAAAGCGTCGACTCGTTGATCACCATTCCCAACGAGAAGCTGCTGACCATCCTGGGTAAAGACGCAAGCCTGCTGTCGGCTTTCGCCAAGGCTGACGACGTGCTGGCCGGTGCCGTTCGCGGTATCTCCGACATCATCAAGCGTCCAGGCATGATCAACGTCGACTTTGCCGACGTACGGACTGTCATGAGCGAAATGGGCATGGCGATGATGGGCACTGGCTGCGCCAGCGGTCCGAACCGTGCACGCGAGGCCACCGAAGCGGCCATCCGCAACCCGTTGCTCGAAGACGTGAACCTGCAAGGTGCACGCGGCATCCTGGTGAACATCACCGCCGGTCCTGACCTGTCCCTGGGTGAGTACTCCGACGTGGGTAGCATCATCGAAGCCTTCGCTTCCGAGCACGCGATGGTCAAGGTCGGTACCGTTATCGATCCGGACATGCGCGACGAGTTGCACGTTACCGTAGTTGCCACCGGTCTGGGCGCGAAAATCGAGAAGCCTGTGAAGGTCATCGACAACACCGTTCACACCTCCATGGCTTCGCAACCGCAACAACAAGTGGCTTCGCGTCAGGAAGCGCCTGCGGTGAACTACCGTGACCTGGACCGTCCGACCGTCATGCGCAACCAGGCCCAGGCCGGTACAGCGACTGCCGCGAAGATGAATCCGCAAGACGATCTGGATTACCTGGACATCCCGGCTTTCCTGCGTCGTCAGGCCGATTGATGAAATGTATCAGGGGGATACGGGTGATTGGTGTTCAGCAAAGGTCTGGTCTGCTATCATCGCCAGCCTTTGTTGATACCAGTTCGCAATTTGCGCTGAAGCGGCCCATGCCATGATTAAACAACGCACCCTGAAGAATATTATCCGTGCCACAGGTGTCGGCTTGCACTCCGGCGAGAAGGTCTACCTGACCCTCAAGCCCGCGCCTATCGATACCGGCATTGTGTTTTGTCGTGCCGACCTCGACCCTGTGGTGCAGATTCCTGCTCGCGCGGAAAACGTTGGTGAAACCACTATGTCGACCACTCTGGTCAACGGTGACACCAAAGTGGATACGGTGGAGCATTTGCTCTCGGCCATGGCTGGCCTGGGCATCGATAACGCCTACGTCGAGCTCTCCGCGTCCGAAGTCCCGATCATGGATGGCAGTGCCGGACCCTTCGTATTCCTGATTCAATCGGCAGGCCTGGAAGAGCAGGATGCCGCCAAGAAGTTCATCCGCATCCTGCGGGAAGTGACAGTGGAAGACGGCGACAAGCGCGCCACTTTCGTCCCTTTCGAAGGTTTCAAGGTGAGCTTCGAGATCGATTTCGATCACCCGGTTTTCCGTGACCGCACCCAGAGTGCAAGCGTGGATTTTTCCAGCACTTCGTTCGTAAAAGAAGTCAGCCGCGCCCGTACCTTTGGTTTCATGAGTGACATCGAGTACCTGCGCAAGCACAACCTCGCACTCGGCGGCAGTGTTGAAAACGCGATCGTGGTCGATTCCGATGGTGTATTGAACGAAGACGGCCTTCGCTATGAAGACGAATTCGTCAAACACAAGATTCTCGATGCAATCGGCGACCTCTACCTGCTGGGCAATAGCCTGATTGGTGAGTTCAAGGGCTTCAAGTCCGGCCATGCACTGAACAACCAGCTGCTGCGCAAGTTGATTGAGCAGAAAGATGCTTGGGAAGTCGTGACGTTCGAAGACGCCAGCACCGCACCAATCTCCTACATGCGCCCTGTTGCGGCCGTGTAGGCAAAAAAACCTCTCTAGTTTTTGAAGGCTGCCTTTGGGTGGCCTTTTTTTATGGGCGCTTTCTTGGTGTTTATATCCGTTATTTCGGTAACGGCGGCTTATGGTTCCGCCCTTACGGCGGGTCACTTTTGGAAGAGCCGGGAGCCGGACCAGCCAAAAGTAACCAAAAGCGCTTTGCCCCACCACTCGGCACCTCGCCTAGGCTCGGCACCTCGCCTAGGCTCGGCACCTCGCCTAGGCTCGGTGTGCCCGAACGAAGGCATTGCTCCGTGGGTCCGTGTGGTTAACGGGGCGCCCGAGATCAACGTCCACCACGAGGCGGCCTAACAGCCGACCTGGCTCTCCTGGTCGTACACCTGTCAGATCTGTGGGAGCAAAGCTTGCTCGCGATGAGGCCGGCAAGCCCAGCATCCATGTGACTGAACCACCGCCATCGCGAGCAGGCTCGCTCCCACAGGGGAAACGCGCTCCCCATCAAGAACCAGGTCGGCTGTTAGGCCGCCTCGCGGTGGACGTTGATCTCGGGCGCCCCGTTAGCCGCGCTGGGCCATGGATGGCCCTTCGCGGCGGCCCACGGAGCAATGCCTTCGTTCAGGCATGCCGAGCCTAAGCGAGGCACCAAGTGGTGGGGCATGAGCGTTTTGCTTACTTTTGACTGGGCCGGCTTCCGGGCTTCTCAAAAGTGAGCCGCTGCAAGAGCGGAACCGCCAGTGGCCGTTACCGCAGCAACGGATATACACACTAAGTGAACAGCCACAGGGAAAGCGTCACATCGCGCAAACCACACGATTTCGCCCACTGGACTTGGCCTGGTACAGCGCCTTGTCCGCCGCGAACAACAGTTGTTGGAGCTCGCCATACGGCCCGTTTACCCAAGTGGCGATGCCGATACTGACCGTCATCGGCGCTTCCCCCTCGGCCACAGGCAGCAACTGTTCAACTGCTTCGCGAATGTTCTGGGCCATGGTGAACGCGCCAGCGGTGGTGGTCTCGGGCAGCACAACCGAGAACTCTTCACCACCGTAGCGCGCTGCCAGGTCGGCAGGGCGACGGACATGCTTGCTGATCAACTGCGCCAAGGTTCGCAAGGCCTCATCACCCCGTTGATGGCCATGACGGTCGTTGAATGCCTTGAAGTGATCGGCATCGATCATCAGCACAGACAACGGTTGCCCCGAACGTTGGGCACGCAGCCATTCCTGTTGCAACGTCTCGTCCAGTGTTCGTCGGTTGGCCAGTCCTGTAAGGGAGTCGACGGATGCCAGTTGAGCCAATTCCCGTTCAGCTCTGTAGCGGCGTCGCAATTCGCGGCGCAGCAGCCAGGTGAGCCAGAGCAAACCGATGCAGAGTGCGCCAGTGGCGCCACTGACCAGCAATGCCGTGCGTTGCCATGACGCGAACACCTCTTGAGAGGAGAGCGCCACCACGACGATCAATGGCAGGTTGCCCACCTGGGAAAAAGTGTACAGGCGCGGCTTCTGATCCTGGCCGGAAATGCTGGTGAAGCTCCCATTGCCTTCGCGCAGGATTCGCATGAAATTCGGTCGGTGACTGAAGTCCTTGCCTGTCAGGTCTTCGGCCAAGGGGGGCTCTTGTGCCAGGAGGATACCGTCGCGGCTGACCAGGTTGACCGTGCCGCCATGACCAATGTTCAGGCTCTTGAACAATTGGTTGAAGTAGCTAAGGCGCATCGCAGCCTCGGCCACGCCCATGAACTCACCCCGTTCATCGCTCAATCGATAGCTGAAACTGATGCGCCATTCATGCCCATGACTTCTGGAGTGGAACGGGCGGCTGATCATCATGCCCGGGTTCGGATCTTGGATATGGGACTGGAAATACTCCCGATCGGCATAGTTGCCTATACGTGGCGTGATCGAGGCGGAGTCAGCGATCACATCGCCGCGTTTGTCCAGCAGCAGGATGTCGCCTTTGTAGGGGGCGGCGGTGGCGCGGTCGAATAGCGCCAGATGGCGAATCGCCGGCGAAACGTCTTTCAGGTCTTCGCGTTTGGCGGCCGAGACCAAACCTTGCAGCGACAGATCGTAGAGCTCCACGTTACGCAGCACGTCGGCGTCAATCAGTTGCACGATATTGTTCGCCGCACGTGTTGCTGCCTGTTGTGCGGCGGCATGTTCGCGAATCAGCAGGAAAGTCACGATGCTCAGGATGGCAATGACAACCAGCGAACTGGCCAGTACGAGTACCCGTTCTGAACGTATCGAAGGCGGGGTGTTGCCGGGTGTCGCACTGCGCGCGCTCATGGGTCCGATGTCTGCATTGTGATGTGGCTGGGATCCGTCCCAAAGGATTGCAAACCGGCAATGAACCAGATGCTGGCCTTTTGCTGATTGTGCTTGGATCGGTGAGGGCGGGCAATCAGTGTTTGCGCAATAAATGGGTAGGAGCTGCCGAAGGCTGCGGTCTGTCGATTCTGATCGAGTTGGCTTTCGCCCAGCATTCAATGCTGGAAAAGATCGAACCTTGTGGAGGCCTCAGGCTGGCAAGCGGATCCCGAATGTGTTGGCACCCTGGTCACTGCGCACGAATACGTCCCCGCCATGCATCAGTGCGATGGCCTTGACGATGGCCAGACCCAGCCCATGGTTGGCGCCACTGTTGCTGCGCGAGGCATCGACGCGATAGAAGCGTTCGAACAGGCGCGGCAGGTGCTCGCCGGCAATCGGTTCGCCGGGGTTGGTGACCGCGAGGGTGATCTGGTCGCCAAGGGCTTCGATGTGCACGTCGATCACTTGCCCGGGCGCGGTGTGCTGTACGGCGTTGCTCAGCAGGTTGATCAGTGCCCGACGCAGATGGGCGATCTCGATGTTGGCCTGGGCATCGCCGCTGACCCGGACCTGGACCTGGGCGTCTTCGAGAATGAAGTCCAGGTAGTCGAGGGTGGTGGCCACTTCGCCGGCCAGGGAGGTGCTGGTCAGTTTGGTGGCCTTGCTGCCTTGGTCGGCGCTGGCCAGGAACAGCATGTCGTTGATGATCGAGCGCAGCCGCTCCAACTCTTCGAGATTCGATTGCAGTACTTCGAAGTAGTGTTCGGCCGAGCGCCCACGGGTCAGTGCTACCTGGGTCTGGCCGATCAGGTTGGTCAGGGGCGAGCGTAATTCATGGGCGACGTCGGCGTTGAACGATTCCAGCCGCGAGTAAGCCTGTTCGACCCGGTCGAGGGTGGCGTTGAAGGAACTGACGAACTGACTCAGCTCCGGCGGCAAGGGCGATAGCTGCAAGCGCCCGGACAGGCGGGGCGGGGCCAGGCGCCGGGCTTCATCGGACAGCTTTATCAGCGGCTTGAGGCCGATGCGTGCGACCCAGTAGCCCAGCAACGAAGCCAGGAACACACCGACAATCGCCAGGCTCACCAGTGCCACCAGCAGGCGATGCTGGGTCTGGTAGAAGGTCTCGGTGTCGATGCCGATCATGAAGCGCAGCGGCGGGCGCTGGTCCTTGGCCGGGAATTGGCTCACCAGCACTTTCATCGGGTAGTGTCGTTGGGGCAAGGTCAGGTCGCGCTTACCCAGGGCGCCTTGGGCAAAGGCACGGATCTGCGCATCGGGATTGCCGTATTCAAAGCGCGGATCGTCGCTGACGATCCAGAAATGGATGCGCTTGTCTTCTTCTCCGAGCAATCGCAGCTTGTTGTTGATCTTCACCCAGTGTTCAGGCGTGCCGTAGCGGCCAACGGTGGACTCCAGGACACTGTAGCGGGCATCGAGCTCGGCTTCGGGCAACAGGCCCAGGCCCTTGGCGACCTGCTGGTATAAAGCGCCCCCGATCAACAGGAACACCAGTGCCGCCACCAGCGTGAACATGCCGCTCAAGCGCAGGGCGATGCTGTCAGGGACGGTCATCGCTGCGACTCTCCAGCACATAACCCATGCCGCGAATGGTGTGCAGCAACTTCTGTTCGAACGGCCCATCGAGCTTGGCTCGCAAGCGTTTGATCGCCACTTCCACCACGTTGGCGTCACTGTCGAAGTTGATGTCCCAGACCATTTCGGCAATGGCGGTTTTCGAGAGGATTTCGCCCTGGCGGCGGGCCAGGACACTGAGCAGGGAGAACTCCTTGGCCGTCAGGTCCAGGCGCTGGCCGGCCCGTGTGGCCTTGCGGCTGATCAGGTCGATCCACAGGTCGGCGATGCTCACCTGCACCGGTTCATGGCCGCCGCTGCGACGAGTCAGGGCTTGCAGGCGGGCCACCAGTTCGAGGAAGGAGAAGGGCTTGCCCAGGTAGTCATCGGCGCCGTCGCGCAAGCCCTTGATGCGGTCCTCGACCCGTTCCCGGGCGGTAAGCATGATCACCGGTGTCTGCTTGCGGGCGCGCAGGGCTCGCAGTACGCCGAAGCCGTCCAGGCCCGGTAGCATTACGTCGAGCACGATCACCGCGTAGTCGGTTTCCAGGGCCAGGTGCAGCCCCTCGATGCCGTCCGGCGCCACGTCCACGGTGTAACCCTGTTCGCTCAGGCCGCGGTGCAGATAGTCCGCGGTTTTTTCTTCGTCTTCGATAATCAGAACGCGCATGGCCCTGCCTCAGTGGTCTGTGCTCGCCAGCGCCGCCGTCGGCGCCGACCCTGGCTGATGGGCGGGTCGATGGAACAGTCGCTCCAGCCACAAGTATATGACCGGTGTGGTGAACAGCGTCAGCGCCTGGCTCACCAGCAGGCCGCCCACCACCGCGATGCCCAGGGGTTGGCGCAGCTCCGCGCCGGGACCATAGCCGAGCATCAGCGGCAAGGCGCCGAGCAGGGCGGCCAGGGTGGTCATCATGATCGGCCGGAAGCGTGTCAGGCACGCCTGGAAAATCGCCTCCTGGGGCACCATGCCTTTGTTGCGCTGGGCGTCGAGGGCGAAGTCGATCATCAGGATGCCGTTCTTCTTGACGATCCCGATCAGCAGCACCAGCCCGATCAGCGCCATGATCGAAAAGTCCTGGCCCAGCAGCCAGAGCATGATCAGCGCACCGAGGCCGGCCGAGGGCAGGGTAGAGATGATCGTCAACGGGTGCACGAAACTCTCGTAGAGCACGCCGAGGATGATGTACACAGCCACCAGCGCGGCGAGAATCAGCCATGGCTGGCTGGCCAGGGAGCTCTGGAAGGCCTGGGCCGCGCCCTGGAAGTTGCCGGTAATGGCGGCGGGCATGCCGATCTCGTTCTTCGCCTGGTCGAGCAGGCGCACCGCGTCCCCCAGGGCCACGCCGGGCGCCAGGTTGAATGACAGGTTGGCGGCCGGGAACATGCCATCGTGGGCAATCGACAGCGGGCCGTTGCTCGGCGCATCGAAGCGGGCCAGGGCCGAGAGCGGTACCATTTCCCCACTCAGTGGCGAACGCAGGTAGAAATACGCCAGGCTTTCTGCCTTGCCGCGTTGCTGGGTGTCGAGCTCCAGGATCACGTTGTACTGGTTGGTCTCGGTCTGGAATTCATTGATCTGCCGTTGGCCGAAGGCGTCGTACAGGGCCTGGTCGACATCGGTGGCGGTGAGGCCGAAGCGCGCCGCCGCGCTGCGGTCGATGTTGATGTGGGTGATGCTGCCGCCCAGTTGCAGGTCGTTGGAGATGTCACGGAACGCCGGGTTGCCACGCAGCTTGTCGGTGAGTTTTTGTGTCCAGGCGTTGAGGCTCGGCCCGTCGTTGCTCTTGAGCACGTATTGATATTGGGCGCGGCTGGGGCCGGAGCTGAGGTTGATGTCCTGGCCGGCCCTGAGGTACAGCACCACGCCGGGGATTTTCAGCAATTGCGGGCGGATCCGGTCGATGAAGCCGCTGGCCGACACGTCACGCTCGCCCCGGGGCTTGAGGGCGATCCAGAAGCGGCCGTTGGCGATGGTCTGGTTGTTGCCCGAGACACCGACGGAGTGGGAGAAGGTCTGCACCGCCGGGTCGGCGGCGACGATGTCGGCCAGGGCCTTGTGCTTGGCGACCATGTCCGGGAACGACACATCGGCGGCGGCTTCGCTGGTGCCCAGCACCAGGCCGGTGTCCTGTACCGGGAAGAACCCCTTGGGAATGAACACGTAGCCCACCACCGCCAGCGCCAGGGTCAGGCCGAACACGCCGATCATCAGTTTTTGATGGGCCAGGGCCCGACGCAGGCCGTGCTCGTACCAGCCCAGCAGACGCTCGCCGAATCCCATCTTGCTGTGGGCATGATGTACCGGGGCGCGCATGAACAGCGCGGCCAGGGTCGGCGCCAAGGTGAGCGACACCACCACCGAAATCAGGATGGTCGAGGTGGCGGTCAGGGCAAACTCCTTGAACAGGCGCCCGACCACGCCGCCCATGAACAGCAGTGGGATGAACGCCGCCACCAGCGAGAAGCTGATGGAGACCACGGTGAAGCCGATCTCACCAGCCCCCTTGATCGCCGCTTCGCGCATGCCGTCACCGGCCTCCAGGTGCCGGTGGATGTTCTCCACCACCACAATCGCATCGTCCACCACGAACCCCACCGAGATGACGATCGCCACCAGGGTCAGGTTGTTCAGGCTGAACCCCATCACGTACATCAGGGCGAAACTGGCGGTCAGCGACACCCCCAGCACCGCCGAGACAATCAGGGTCGCCGAGAGCTGACGCAGGAACAGCGCCATCACCGCGACCACCAGCAGCACCGCGATCAGCAAGGTGATCTCCACCTCATGCAACGAGGCGCGGATGGTCTGGGTGCGGTCGATCAGGACCTTGACCTGCACGGCGGCGGGCAACATGGCTTGCAGGGTGGGCAGGGCCGCCTGGATGCGGTCGACGGTCTCGACGATGTTCGCTCCCGGTTGCCGGAAGATCACCAGGTTGACCCCTGGTTCGCTGTCGGACCAGGCCTGGACGTAGGCGTTTTCCGAGCCGTTGACGACCTTGGCGATGTCCTTGAGGTGAACCGGTGCGCCGTCCTTGTAGGACACGATCAGCTCACCGTACTCCTCAGGCTGGAACAGCTGGTCGTTGGTGGACAGGGTGGAAATGCTCGAAGCGCCGTACAGGGCGCCCTTGGCCAGGTTGAGGCTGGCCTGCTGGAGCGCCAGGCGGATGTCCGCCAGGGTCAGGCCGATGGCGGCGAGCCGGTCGGCCGAGGCCTGGACCCGGATCGCCGGACGCTGTTGGCCGGAGATATAGATTTGTCCTACGCCGTCGATCTGGCTGATCTGACGCGAGAGCAGGGTTTCGACGTAGTCGCTCAGCTCGGTGCCGGGCATCAGGGAGGAGCTGATGCTGAGGATCAACACCGGGCTGTCGGCGGGATTGACCTTGCGCCAGGTCGGCAGGTTCGGCATGTCGTTGGGCAGTTTGCCGGCGGCGGTGTTGATCGCCGCCTGCACTTCCTGGGCGGCGGTGTCGATGCTTTTATCGAGGCTGAATTGCAGGATCAGGTTGGTCGAGCCCAGGGCACTGCTGGAGGTCATCTGGGTGATGCCGGGAATGGCACTGAATTGCACTTCCAGCGGCGTCGCCACTGACGAGGCCATGGTTTCGGGACTGGCCCCAGGCAACTGCGCGTTAACCTGGATGGTTGGGAATTCGGCCTCTGGCAACGGCGCGACGGGCAGGCGAGGAAACGCGATCACGCCCAGCAGTACCAGGGCAAACGTAAGCAGCACCGTGGCGATGGGGTGGTCGATGCACCACGCCGAAACCGAGCCGCGGCCCTTCACGGTTGCGGCTCCGTGGTCTTGGCCAGGGCGGGCGGATCACTGAGCACCTGGATGTGGCTGCCTGGCTTGAGCCGTGACTGACCGTCGCTCACCAGTTGATCGCCAGCGTTCACCCCCTTGATGATGTGCATGTCGCTGTCCTGGTAAACCATGACCACCGGCACGCTCTCGACCTTGTCGCCCTTGATCCGGTACACGAAGTGTTGCTCCAGCCCACGCTGGACGACGGTGGGAGGCACCACCAGGGCGTCCTTGTCGAGGGCGGTCTGGATCTTCAGCGTCACCAGTTGCCCGGGCCACAGCCGTTGCGCGGCGTTGTTGAATTCAGCCTTGGCCCGCAGGGTTCCGGTGTTGGCGTTGATCTGGTTGTCGATGAGGCTCAGGCGCCCCTCGCCGAGCAGTTCCCCGGTGGCGCCGTCGGCACCGATATAGGCCTTGACCAAGGCTTGCTCGGGCGCCGCGATCAAGCGTTGCAAGGTGGGTAGCATTTGCTGGGGCAGGGAGAACTCCACGGCGATCGGGTCGATCTGGGTCACCGTGAACAGGCCTTCGGTGTCGCTGGTGCGCAGGAAGTTGCCTTCATCTACATTGCGAATGCCGACGCGACCGCTCACCGGGGAGCGGATCTGGGTGTAGGACAGTTGCACCTGCGCCGAGTCGATGGCCGCCTGGTTACCCTGGGCGGTGGCCTTGAGCTGGTTGACCAGCGCCTGTTGCTGGTCGTAGGTCTGCTTCGAGACGCCGTCATCGACGCTCAGCAATTTGTAGCGCTTGAGATTGACCTGGGCCACCGCCAGCTGCGCCTGGCTCTCGCCGAGCTGGGCCCGGGCCTGGTCGAGGCTGGCGCGGATCGAACGATCGTCGATGGTCGCCAGCAGGTCACCTTTCTTGACCAGTTGCCCCTCCTTGACCAGCAGCCGGGTGAGAATGCCGTCGATCTGCGGCCGGATCACCACGCTGTGCAACGACAGGACCGTACCGATGCCGCTGGCAAAGCGCGGCACATCCTTTTGCACCACGCTGACAACCCGCACCGGAACGGCGGCGGGAGCGCTGGGCTTGGCGGTCACGGGCTTGAGCACAAACCAGAGGGCGAGGGCCGCCAGGGCAGCCAACAACACGACGAGCAGGACGGTTTTCTTCTGGGTGTGCATGGATATGAAGGGCCGGTTCGGGACACAGGAGTTTGAGCTTTCTTATATAGCGTTACGAGCCGGTCAGGAAGGTGACGGCTAACTGACAGGCTTGTCAGTTTTGTCCTGGCTTGCTGTCGGATGAATGGTTGTGCCAGATGAAACTGCCCTGCGCGCTGTGATATCGGGCAGGTATACTGCCGCCTTTCGCGGCTCGCCCTTCGGGCCCGACTTGCATGCATGACCCGGAGCCTTACATGACTTCCCCGACACTTTCGCCTGCGGATGAACTCCCCGGCGGCGAACAGGCCGACTTGTCCGACAGCGATGTTTCCAGCGCCGAGGACGCCAAGGCGGCGATCCCAGCCTTCAAATTCCCGTTCAAACCCGGTGAACTGGCTGCGGCCAAGGGCGCCGGCCAGCAGCCGTGGTACAAGAACGGCGCGAAGAATGGCCATACCAAGACCCCGGGTGCCGCGCCTCCCGGCACGCGTCGTTCGATGGGCAAGCGCTGACATCATCCTTCACGCACGGGGGCGACTTCAGTTCGCGACCCGTGCGCCTGCCAGGCTTCCACTCAATTCGTAAGCCGCCAGCTCAGACTGGTGCGCCGCGAGGATTTCCGGCAACGAGCCTCGCAGGTACTCGACCCAGGTCTTGATCTTCGCATCCAGGTATTGGCGCGACGGATAGATGGCGTAGAGGTTCAGTTCCTGGGAGCGGTAGTTGGGCATGACCCGCACCAACGTGCCGTTGCGCAAGCCTTCGATGGCCGCGTACACCGGCAATACCCCCACGCCCATGCCGCTGGTGATCGCGGTTTTCATCGCATCGGCCGAATTCACCAGGAACGGTGAGCTGTTGATGGTGACCATCTCCTGGCCTTCCGGGCCGTCGAACACCCATTTTTCCAGCGGAATGACCGGGCTGACCAGGCGCAGGCAGGCGTGGTTGAGCAGGTCGCCGGGTTTTTGCGGGCAGCCGCTGGCTTTCACGTAGGCGGGTGATGCGCAGACGATGCTGTAGGTGATCCCCAGGCGCTGGGAGACGAAGCCCGAATCCGGCAACTCGCTGGCGAGCACGATTGAGACGTCGTAGCCCTCGTCGAGGATGTCCGGCACGCGGTTGGCCAGGGTCAGGTCGAAGGTCACATCCGGATGGGTCTTGCGGTAACGGGCGATGGCGTCGATCACGAAATGCTGGCCGATACCGGTCATCGTGTGGACCTTCAACTGCCCGGCCGGTCGCGCATGGGCGTCGCTGGCCTCGGCTTCGGCTTCTTCGACATAAGCCAGGATCTGCTCGCAACGCAACAAGTAGCGTTTACCCGCCTCGGTCAGGGCAATGCGGCGAGTGGTGCGGTTGAGCAGGCGGGTTTGCAGATGGGCTTCCAGGTTGGAAACTGCGCGCGAGATGTTGGCCGTGGTGGTGTCCAGTTGCGCGGCGGCGGCGGTGAAACTGCCAGCTTCGGCAACACAACTGAACGCGCGCATGTTTTGCAAGGTGTCCATGGAGGGCTCTCTTGGGAGGTGGCAAATTGTGACACGAAGTTACAGAGCAGCGGGACCCGACTAATGGATTATCGCGTTAACGGTAACAAAGATTCACAGAAAGATCGGCTTATCGCCGGGTAGGGCGATGCCTAGAATTACCGTCAATCCTGGGTCACTGATTCCTGTGGGAGCCCTTGTGGGAGCCGAGCTTGCTCGCGATGAACGATGACGCGGTCCTGCTGTTAAACCGTGTCGTCCCCATCGCGAGCAAGCTCGGCTCCCACAAAGGCTCGCTCTCACAAGTTTTGCGTTAACAGGCAGCCATCCTCGTCGTCATGCTCCATCTCAGGAATTTTGCGCAAGTGCCGCGTTGCATCAGCAGAGAGCTGAAGACTCTCAGTGTTTGGGTTCTGACATTAACCATCAGCGGTTGCATCGGGACAGGCGGGATAGGGCCGCAAAGCCAGGTAATGCCGGCCGATCAATTGGCGACCGATGCCGCCATCCGCGAGGCGGCTCGCGACGCCCACTGGCCCACCCGCCGATGGTGGCAAGCCTATGGCGATCAGCAGTTGGATCGCTGGGTCGATCTGGCCATGCAGGACAGCCCGAGCCTGGCCATGGCCGCCGCGCGGGTGCGCCAGGCCAAGGCCATGGCCGGTGTTGCCGAGGCCGCCGAGTCGCTGCAGATCAATGGCGAGGCGACCCTCAAGCGCCATAACTGGCCCACCGATCAGTTCTATGGCCCGGGCGAACTGGCCGACACCACGACCTGGGACAACAATGCCGCCCTGGGCTTGAGCTACGCCCTGGATCTGTGGGGCCGCGAGCGCAATGCCAGCGAACGGGCGGTTGACCTGGCCCATGCCAGTGTCGCTGAGGCGCGCCAGGCGCAACTGGAACTGCAGAGCAACATCGTGCGCGCCTACATCCAGTTTTCGCTGCACTACGCCCAGCGCGATATCGTCGCCGCGACCCTCCACCAACAAGAGCAGATTCTCGACCTGGCGCACAAGCGCCTGGACGGCGGCATCGGCACCCATTTCGAAGTCAGCCAGGCCCAGGCACCACTGCCCGAGACCCACCGCCAACTCGACGCCCTGGACGAAGCCATCGCCTTGAGCCGCAATCAGTTGGCGGCCCTGGCCGGCAAGGGGCCGGGAGAGGGCACGCAACTGCAACGCCCGACCCTGGCCCTCGACGCGCCGTTGAAGCTGCCGTCGGCCTTGCCCGCCGAACTGCTCGGCCAACGTCCGGATGTGGTTGCCGGGCGTTGGCAAGTGGCGGCCCAGGCCCGGGGCATCGATGTGGCCCGGGCCGGGTTTTATCCAAACGTCGACCTGGTGGGTAGCCTTGGCTACATGGCCACCGGTGGTGGGGCGCTGGAGTTCTTGACGGGCAAGAAGCTCACCTACAACGTCGGGCCGGCGATCACGTTGCCGATCTTCGACGGCGGGCGCTTGCGTTCGCAATTGGGCGAGGCGGCGGCGGGTTATGACATCGCCGTGGCGCACTACAACCAGACACTGGTGAACGCCCTCAAGGGCATTTCCGATCAGTTGATCCGCCGCCAATCCATGGACAAGCAGCAGGCCTTCGCCGCCGAATCGGTGGCCGCAGCCCAGCGCACCTACGACATCGCAATGGTGGCGTTCCAGCGTGGGCTTACCGATTACCTCAACGTGCTCAACGCCCAAAGCCTGTTGTTCAAGCAGCAACAGGTGCAACAGCAAGTGCAGGCGGCGCGCCTGAGTGCCCATGCCGACCTGGTGACGGCGTTGGGGGGCGGGCTTGAGGCCGGCAACGACAGTCCTGACTTGGGCCGCGTACGGTGAGCCATATTTCCCCTGTGACGTCTTTACTCGCCCCCGCACGCTGGCTGTACCGTCTTGAATGGCGCCGGGGTTTCTTCGACTGGGCCCGCAGCGACGGGGTGACCTGGGTCTATATCTTCAAGGTCCTGTTTGCCGCGTTCCTGACCTTGTGGCTGGCGATGCGCCTGGAGTTGCCGCAACCGCGCACGGCCATGATCACCGTGTTCATCGTCATGCAGCCCCAGAGCGGGCAGGTGTTCGCCAAGAGTTTCTACCGCTTCCTCGGCACCCTGGCCGGCTCGGTGGTGATGGTGGCGCTGATCGCCTTGTTTGCCCAGAACACCGAGCCGTTCCTCGCGTGCCTGGCGGTCTGGGTTGGTCTCTGTTCGGCAGGGGCAGCGCGTTATCGCAACTTCCGGGCCTATGGTTTTGTGCTGGCCGGCTACACCGCGGCGATGATCGGCCTGCCGGCCCTTGCCCATCCGGAAGGCGCGTTCATGGCGGCGGTCTGGCGGGTGCTGGAGATTTCCCTGGGGATTCTCTGCGCCACCCTGGTCAGTGCCGCGATCCTGCCGCAAACCGCCAGTGCCGCCATGCGCAATGCCTTGTACCAGCGCTTTGGGGTATTTGCCCTGTTTGTTACCGATGGCCTGCGTGGGCGCAGCAAGCGGGAGGCATTCGAAGCGCGCAACGTGGGCTTCATTGCCGAGGCGGTGGGCCTGGAAAGCCTGCGCAGCGTGACCGTTTTCGAAGACCCGCACATGCGTCGACGCAACGGCCGGCTCAGTCGCTTGAACAGCGAATTCATGGGTATCACCACCGGCTTTAACGCTTTGCACCAATTGCTGGAGCGCTTGCGCAGCAGTGCGGCGGATCACGTGGTCAATGCCATCAAGCCGGGCTTGCAAACGTTGGCCGAGCTGCTCGACGGTTTCAGTGGCCGCGCCCTGACCGATGCCGATGCGGCCCGTCTGGCGGCGGCGCTGGCCGAGTACAAGGCCGAGCTGCCGGCCCAGGTGCGGCGGCTGCGGGCGTTGTTCCAGGAAACGGCGCCCAGTGATGGGCAGCAACTGGATTTCCATACTGCCTACGAGCTGCTTTATCGATTCGTCGACGACTTGCACGGCTATGCCTTGACCCACGCCTCCCTGGCCGATCATAGCCACGAACGTGAGCGCTGGGACGAACCGTTCGTGCCGCAGACCAACTGGCTGGCCGCTACGGCATCGGGTGTTCGCGCCGCCTTCATCCTGTTGGTGCTGGGGAGTTACTGGGTCGCCACGGCCTGGCCGAGCGGCGCGACCATGACGATGATCGCCGCCGCCACCGTGGGCTTGTCGGCCGCGACGCCGAACCCCAAGCGCATGGCTTTCCAGATGGCCTGCGGCACGTTGTTCGGGGCGTTGATCGGCTTTGTCGAGATGTTCTTCATCTTCCCGTTGATCGACGGCTTCCCTTTGCTCTGCGTGATGCTGGCGCCGGTGATCATGCTCGGTTCGTTCCTCAGCTCGCGGCCGAAATACGCCGGGGTCGGGCTGGGGCTGCTGATCTTTTTCAGCACCGGTTCGGTGCCGGACAACCTGACGGTCTACAACCCCTACGCCTTCATCAACGATTACATCGCGATGATCCTCGGCATGCTGGTGTGTGCCGCGGCCGGGGCAATCATTCTGCCGCCCAACAGCCGCTGGTTGTGGCGCCGGCTCGAACAGGATTTGCGCGAGCAAGTGGTGTTTGCCATCAGTGGCAAGCTCAAGGGCCTGGCATCGAGCTTCGAAAGTGGTACCCGCGACTTGCTGCACCAGGCCTACGGGCTGGCAGCGGGGCAGCCTCGGGTGCAACGGGACTTGCTGCGCTGGATGTTCGTGGTGCTGGAGGTCGGCCACGCGATTATCGAGCTGCGCAAGGAACAGGCGATCCTGCCAGTGCATCCGGCGTATGCCGAAAGCCAGCCGTGGCGCCAGGCGATTCGGGTGATGGGGCGGGCGCTGGTGCGGCTGTTCCGCCAACCGAGCCAGAGCAATCTGGAGCGTGCCCTGGTGGCGGTGGACCACGCCATCGGCCGCGTGCAGGCCACCGACGAACCCTTCGCCCCGCATTTCGACACCTCGGCCCTGCGCCGGGTGAAAAGCTATCTGCATTTCATCCGCACCTCGTTGCTCGACCCGCAATCGCCCTTGGCCGGCTATGCCATGCCGCACGCCACACCGCTTCCCCAGGAACTTGAACATGCCCCGTGAGATCGCCTTCCATGGCGTGTACATGCCCACCATGACCTTGATGTTTTTCATCGCTGCCGGCCTGGCCTGGGCCTTGGACCGCTTCCTGTCGGGGCTGGACCTGTACCGCTTCTTCTGGCACCCGGCGTTGCTGCGCCTGAGTCTGTTTACCTGTCTGTTCGGCGCGCTGGCGCTGACGGTCTACCGTTGAGATCGATGCGATGAGAAAGTTTTTCAGCCTGCTGGCGACGCTGTTGGTTCTGGCCCTGGCGCTGTGGATCGGCCGTACGTTGTGGGTCCATTACATGAACGAGCCCTGGACTCGCGATGGCCGGGTGCGGGCCGATATCATCAATGTGGCCGCCGATGTCAGCGGCGAGGTGGTCGAAGTGCCGGTGCGCGACAACCAATCGGTGAAAAAGGGCGACCTGTTGATGCGCATCGATCCTGAGCATTACCGCATCGCCGTGAAGCAGGCTCGCTCCCTGGTGGCGTCACGCAAGGCCACTTGGGAGATGCGCAAGGTCAACGCCCATCGGCGTGCCGACCTGGATAGCCTGGTGATCTCCCGGGAAAACCGCGACGACGCCAGCAACATCGCCGACTCGGCCCTGGCCGATTATCAGCAGGCCCAGGCGCAATTGGAAGCCGCGGAGCTGAACCTGTCGCGCACCGAAGTCCGCGCGGCGGTGGATGGCTACGTCACCAACCTCAACGTGCACCGTGGCGACTACGCCCGCATCGGCGAGGCGAAGATGGCCGTGGTGGACATGAATTCGTTCTGGGTCTACGGCTTCTTCGAAGAGACCAAATTGCCCAAGGTGCGGGTCGGCGATTCAGCGCAGTTGCAGTTGATGAGCGGTGAGATGCTCAAGGGGCATGTGGAAAGCATCTCCCGCGGCATCTACGACCGGGACAACCCCGAAAGCCGCGAACTGATCGCCGACGTGAACCCGACCTTCAACTGGGTTCGCCTGGCCCAGCGGGTGCCGGTGCGCATTCATCTGGACGAAGTGCCCGACGGGGTGCTGCTGGCGGCGGGGATGACTTGCACGGTGGTGGTAGAACCCCACGACAAGCGCTGACCCCTTGTGGGAGCGAGCTTGCTCGCGAAAGCGGTGGGTCAGTTTGCAAAGATGTTGACTGTGCCGGTGTCTTCGCGAGCAGGCTCGCTCCCACAGTTTTCGGGGTGGCCGCTATTTATCAAAGTGACCCACCCAACCCAAACCGCTTCATCAACCCTTTTTCCAGCAACCCCTTGGGCAGCAAGCCGGCCATCAATGGCAATGCCCGGCTGCCATTGCCCAGACGCTGCAAGCGGGGTGGCTTGGGTTGTTGAACCGCCTTGAGCAGCGCGGCGGCGAATTCGGGGGCCGGGGTCGGGTTGTCCTGGGAGGCCTTGGCCCGGGCGCGGATGCCGTCGCGCAGAGGCCACCAGGGCGATTGTTCGCTGATCAGTTGTTCGGCTTCATGGCCGGCATTCTTGGCGAAGCTGGAGGCGATGGCGCCGGGTTGGACCTCCATCACGCGGATGCCGAACGGCGCCAGCTCCATGCGCAAGGCATCGCTCAAGGCATGCACCGCCGCCTTCGAGGCGCAGTAAGCCCCGGCAAACGGCGTGACCAGTACCCCGGAAACGCTGCCGATGTTCACCACCAGCCCCTTGGCCCGGCGCAACACCGGGAACAGCGCCCGGGTGACCCCGACGATGGCGAACACGTTGGTTTCGAACTGACGCTGCATGGCCGGCACGCCACCGTCCAGCAACGGGCCCATGGCGCCGTAGCCAGCATTGTTGACCAGCACATCCAGGCCGCCGTGCTGCTGGTTGATCCGTTCGTTGAGTTGTTCCAGGGCCTGGCCGTCGTTGACGTCCAGTTGCACGGCGGTGAACCCGGCAGCGCTGAGTGTCGCTACGTCTTCAACCTTGCGCGCCGTGGCCCAGACCTGATAACCCGCAGTCTTGAAGGCGTCGGCGAGGGCGCGGCCAATGCCGCTGGAACATCCGGTAATCAGCGCAACAGGCATGGCGCATTCCTTGTGCAAAAAGTGGGGGAGAGCAATCAGTTGGAAAAACTACCGTGCAATCGCTCGGCGCGAAACTCCATGGTCTGCGGGCGATAACCCGGACGCAGGGGCGGCAGCGGCAGGCAGTCTTGCCAGTCAGCGCCGGCCTGCAATTGGCCGGGGCCTCGGTAGCGCGGTGCGTCGTAGGGGGTGTCGGCCAGGTTGATGGTGTCGCCAGGCGCATAGGCCGCGACCCGCCAGCGCAGTTCGATCAGTGGCACGTCATTGGTGTTTTTCAGGTTCAGCGACAGCGGTCGGTCGGCGGGGCATTGCCCGGGGGAATAGGTGATGCGCATTTCCAGGCGCTCCAATTGCCGGGTCTCGCGGTTTTCCTGCCAGAGCACCCACGCAGCGACCAGTCCCAGCCCGATGAACGCCGCCAGGGAAACCGGCAAGGCCCTGGCCGGGTAGCGCAACAGCAGGATGAGCCAGGTGATGACCAGCAAGACGCCGATAAGCATGGTGGAAGCCTCCGTTCCCGTTGCCACATCCTACCGAAGGGAGCGGGCGATGGATATTCACCGGTCCTGCACCGTCGGTCGTCACTGTCATATCTGACAGTTGGCAGCCTTGCAGACCCGTTGGTTAGATGGGCCGCGATACCCTGGCACTACACGGGATTCCTACAGATGGGCATGGATTATCGAACGCCAACGTTGATAGCCGTCGACTCGCGAAGCAGGCCGGTTCGTTCGGTCGAATACTGCCGCAGCCTGGAGAACGGCCCGGCGCAGCGGCGTATCAACCGCAGCCTCTTTGACCTCGCCGGCCGCGCGGTGAAACAGTGGGATCCGCGGTTGTGGGCCATGCAGGACCGTGACGAATTGGCCCCCAGCAACCTTTCG
This sequence comes from Pseudomonas sp. St386, assembly GCF_018325865.1. Taxonomy (NCBI): domain Bacteria; kingdom Pseudomonadati; phylum Pseudomonadota; class Gammaproteobacteria; order Pseudomonadales; family Pseudomonadaceae; genus Pseudomonas; species Pseudomonas sp. St386. The sequence continues at coordinate 5,572,252 of NZ_AP021900.1, read as the reverse complement.
GCGATTTATTCGTTGTCCGGCGTCACGCTGCGCACGGACAGCGTCGATGCCGGCCGGCAGACCGATCTGCCGGGGCTCGCCGAGGAAGGACTGCTGGGCTGGGACAGTCGAGGGACACTGCGCGATGTGCTCTATGACGAATCGCTTCGCCCCGTGGCGGTGTTCGAGCAAGGTGGTGGAATGCCGCGTCGGTGTACCGAGCGCATGACCTACGGATATCCGGGCCAGGGCGATCAGAACCAAAATCAGTATGGCCAACTGATCCGTCACGACGACACGACGGGTACGTTGTTACTGGCGTCGTTTGCCTTGAGCGGGGAAAACCTCATGCAGGACCGCCGTTACATCCTCGATGCGGCTTTGCCCGATTGGCCGGAGCCGGAACCCGATCGCGAACAACTCCTTGAACCTGGAAGCGGTGCCGTTTCGACGTGGCGCGTCGGCCCGCTGAGCGATGAGCTGGAGCGAGTCGACGCCCGGGGAAATCGACAACGCCAACGCCTTACGCTCGATGGCCGGCTGTCCGGCAGCCAACTGCTATTGGCGGGGCAGGGCGATTGGCAGACGCTGGTGAGTGATATTCGCTACGATGCCCTTGGACAGATCGAGGGAGAAATAGCCGGCAACGGCGTGAAAACCACCCTTATCTACAGCCCTGAGGACGGGCGCCTGGCGGAGCGCCAAGCCCTGCGTTCCGGCCAGGTACAGCAACACTTGCGCTACGTTTATGACCCGATGGGCAACGTGTTGAGCATCGAGGACGCAGCCCTGGCGGTCCGCTACTTTGCCAACCAGCGCATCGACCCGATCAGCCGCTTTGTCTACGACAGTCTCTATCAACTGATCAAAGCCACCGGTTGGGAGGCGGGCTCTGCAAACCAGGGGCCCGACTCGCTGAGGCAGAACGGCCCGGCGGCGGTCAGCAATTACCAGCAGACCTACCGCTACGACGAAGGCGGCAATCTGTTGACGCTGGTTCACGTCGGGGCACAAAACCATGGTCGGGAAACCCAAGCGGCTCGCTATAGCAATCGCTGCCTTCCGTACCGCAATGGTGTTCCGCCCACGGAGGACGAAATCGCTGCGGCGTTCGATGCGCGGGGCAACTGCTTGGAACTGTACGCGGAACGGTTCCTGGTCTGGGACTCGCGCAACCAGTTGAGTTCGGTCACGTCCATTGAACGCGACTCGGGGCTTGACGACAGTGAAGTGTATGCCTACGACGGCGGTGGGCAACGTGTGCGCAAGCTGCGAACGCTGCAAACCGGCGCCCGTAGCTTGGCCGCCGAGGTGCGTTATTTGCCGGGCCTGGAGCTGCGTGCCGACAGCAGCACCGGAGAGTCACTCCAGGTCATCACCGCCCAGGGTGGGCTCAACAGCGTCCGGATATTGCACTGGGAAAGCCCACCACCTGCGGGGGCCAATGACCTCTATCGATACAGTTTTACCGACCATTTGGGTTCGACCAGCCTGGAGCTTGGCCAGGACGGGCGAATCATCAGCCGGGAGCACTTCTATCCCTTCGGCGAGACCGCGTACCTGGCGGGGGCTGACGGGGTCGAGGCCAGTTACAAGACGGTTCGTTATTCGGGGAAGGAAAGGGATGCGACGGGGTTCTATTACTACGGCTATCGCTACTACATGCCTGGCTTGCAGCGCTGGCTCAATCCAGACCCCGCGGGAGATATCGATGGGCTGAACCTCTACGCGATGGTGAGCAATAACCCGCTGACTTTTCGGGACGCCGACGGGCTTAACAAGACTGGAAAGTACGAAATTGAAATGGGCGTGAAGAATCGACTCAAGCTCGCAGGGGCAGCGCTTACGAGCCGGGTTAGCGTGTTTAAGCAAGCCACGGGAAAGTACAGTGAAGTGAACGACTTCAAAGTAGTGGAGGTCGGTGCATTCAATGACTATCTGGTGGGAGGAGATGAGGTCAGACAGAATCTTCAACGCTACAAGCAACGCTATAAAACCCTCTCCAGCGAAACAGCGCGTTCGAAGGTCGTTGGGCAGCCTTCAAACTTCGGTCTGGGGGCAAGCATTTCCGGTTATATGTTGCGCAGTGCCAATGACGTATTTGTGGACGAGCCGAACGATCCGGACGCTTTGCACAGACACCCTGACTTCGTCGTTGAGCGGCGCTTTTTCGCAGTCATGAAAAAATCCGACAAGTTGAAATCGCCCGAGGAGCGGCACATTTATGGTCTGGCTGAACTGAACATGTTTACTTCCGAGGGAAAAACGGAAGTGGATGTTGTGCAAGTGGTCGTCCATCCTGAAACCCAGGGTGACGGAACGTTGAAAAAAGAGGCGCTGGCAGAGGCCACCTCAGTGGCGCGACTGCCGATTCTGAAGGGAGTGGGTACATTCTTGACGGTGCGCGCAATCAAGGCGATTTCGAAGGGAGCGGATATCAGAAAAATCAGAACGGACGCTGTCAATCCGCGCTCTGCCAGGATTGCCGAAAAGTTTGATGCCAAGAGAGTGGTCAATCAATAAAAAGCCCCCACCCAGCCCGCTGCGGATAGGGGACGCAGTGGGCTGGATGGGGGCTTCTTGTTCTGCTGATCGTTACTGCGCGATGGTCTTCACCGACACGCCGCGTTCGATCGGGGTGGAGCGACCGTAGATGTCTTCGAAACGCTCGATGTCGTCTTCGCCCAGGTAGCTGCCGGACTGCACTTCGATGATTTCCAGTGGGATCTTGCCCGGGTTGCGCAGGCGGTGGACCGACGCGATCGGGATGTAGGTCGACTGGTTTTCGCAGAGCAGGAACACGTTCTCGTCGCAGGTCACTTCGGCGGTGCCGCTGACCACGATCCAGTGTTCGGCGCGGTGGTGGTGCATCTGCAGCGACAGGCACGCGCCCGGCTTGACCGAGATGTGCTTGACCTGGAAACGACCGCCCATGTCCACCGAGTCATAGGAACCCCACGGACGATAGACCTCGCAGTGGTTCTGGGTCTCGCTGCGGCCCTGTGCGTTGAGGGTGTTGACCATCTGCTTGACGCCTTGGACCTTGTCCTTGTGGGCGATCATCATGGCGTCCTTGGTTTCGACCACCACGATGTTGTCCAGGCCGATTACCGACACCAGCTTGCCGTTGCCGTGGATCATGCAGTTGCGGCTGTCCTGGACGACCACGTCGCCTTTGGTGACGTTGCCGTTGGCATCCTTGGGGTTGACTTCCCACAGCGACGACCAGCAGCCGACATCGCTCCAACCCGCCGACAGTGGCACCACGCAGGCGCGCTGGGTTTTTTCCATCACGGCGTAGTCGATGGAGTTGTCCGGGCAGCAGGCGAAGGTGGCTTCGTCGAACGTGATGGTGTCGGCCGTCTGCTCACTGCGCTCCAGGGTCAGCAGGCAGGTGTCGTAGATGTCCGGATCGTGCTTTTTCAGCTCTTCGAGGAAACGGCTGGCGCGGAACAGGAACATGCCGCTGTTCCAGAAGTAACCGCCGGCCTCGACGAACTCTGTGGCGCGCTTGACGTCGGGTTTCTCGACGAAGTGCGAAACGCGGCTCACGCCTTCAGGCAGCAGCGCGTCGTTGGTCGATTTGATGTAGCCGTAGCCGGTTTCCGGCTTGGTGGCCGGTACGCCGAACAGCACCATTTCGCCACGCTCGGCGGCCACGGTGGCCAGGGCCAGGGCGCGTTGCAGGGCCTTCTGGTCTTCCAGCACGTGGTCGGCCGGCAGCACCAGCATCAGCTCGTCGCGGCCTTCGTTGACCAGCATCATCGCGGTCAGCGCCACGGCCGGTGCGGTGTTGCGCCCGAACGGTTCCATCAGGATGCGCTGGGCTTCGAGCTTACGGTTGGTCAACTGTTCGTTGACGATGAAGCGGTGGTCTTTATTGCAGACCACGATTGGCGTGTCCATGCCTTCGAACACCAGGCGCTCGAGGGTCTGCTGGAACAGGGTGTGTTCACCGGTCAGGGCCAGGAACTGTTTAGGGAATTGCTTGCGCGAAAGCGGCCAAAGACGTGAGCCACTACCACCTGACAAGATCACCGGAATCATGTTTGTTACTCCTTGAAGCGAAATGGTTGTTAGAGCTACTGCGTTCTGTCGTTTCACTCTCTTGTTCTTGTTCCGTACCCGACTGACACCCCGATTCAGGGTGGGAGCGGGCTTGCTCGCGAAAGTGGTGCTTCAACCAACATCAATGTTGAATGTGAGACCGTATTCGCGAGCAAGCCCGCTCCCACAGGGGTACAACGTCAATCAGGTGAATTCATCAGCGGGTCGACACTGGGCGTTTGACCCACACTGGCGACAGGCTGCTGCCTGAACCGGTGACGTACAGCACGGCTGCTTCACCGCGCTCCAGGGCCACGGGCTTGAGGTCGCCGACTTTCTTGTCGCCTTCGAACAGCGCCAGGGACACTTTCACCGGGTTGATTTCACGCTCGCCACGGCCCTTGGCGGCCACGTTCGGCACCACTTCGGTCTTGCCGTCGGCGGTCTTGAGGGTCAGTGCCTTGTCGCTCAGGTTCTGTACGCGGACCAGGGACTTCTGCTTGTTCTTGAACGGAGGCTCTTCGATCAGTTGCGGCTGGCCGCTGGCGTTGTTGACCAGGGTGTAATAGTGATCGGAAGCCAGTTTCACCGGCACGGTCTGGCTGCCGACCTTGGCGCTGTAGTCGCCACCGGGCATGAAGCTGAAGTCGCTGCTGGCCAAGGGAGCTACGTCGCTGATGTTGGTGCTGCCGACGGTTGCGCTGACTTCGGCGTTGGCGGCGTTGTACACCCGCACGAAGCTCGAGCCTTTTGGTGCGGTCGGGCCGTACAGGGCCGCGTCACCGGCAAAGGCCGACAGTGAGAGGGCGCTCATGCTGGCGACGAGGGCAAGGGCCTTGAAGGAGCGAGCAGCGAGACGGCGAGGAGTAGTGTTGAAAGTCATGGTGGACCTCTCTTTCAGTTTTGCGCCCGGTCGGGCGTCTCGGATGGGGTGTTGGCGGCTACGTTCTGTTGGCGCGCGCCGGCTTGCTTGAGCTCTGCGACCCACTGTGGGTCGGCGTCGCCGATTTCGTTGTTCACGGGCAGATAGCGTTCAGGGAACTCCCAGATCAGCACCTGTGGCGGGCTGTTCTTGAAGGCGTCGCTCTTGAGGTAGCTGAGCATCGGCAGAATCGGGCCATGGCCGTCTTCGGCGTAGTTGACGACGTCGCTGTGCAGGGCTTGCTTGAGTGCACCGACGAAGTTCCAGTTGGGGTTGGCGCTGTAGCTGGTGCCGATCAGGGCCACGGGCACCTGGGCGTCGGCGAACAGCGCGTCGTCGCCAGCCGGCTGGTCGTCGGCTTCGCGGGTGTTGCGCTTGACCAGCGGCTCCTGGGCTGGCATCAGGTTTTCGAACAGCGGGTCCAGGGGCAGGAACTGGCGCAGGTCACCCTTGTGGGTGATTTTCTCCGCAGGTTCCGTGACGAAGCGTTGTGGCTCACCGTTGAGCGGTGTGCGTTCGGCAATGGCCTTGGCCAGGTTCTCGGCAGCGACCTGGGCACCTTCCGGAGTCCAGTGGGTGTCGGTGCGCAGGAACACTTGCTGGCCGCCTTGCTTGGCCTGTTGCAGCGGGCCGAGCAGGTCCGGCGCGAGGATCTTGTCGGCCGCCACGCGAGCGTGGAAATCCTGGTAGAGGTTGGCGTGAATGCTCGATGGCTTCACGTCACCCAGGTGCTCGGGGTACAGCCGCGCCTTGGCCGGCACGATCGCCATGACCAGGGTCACGCCTTGTTCCTTGAGCTTCTGGCGCACGCCTTCGACCAGCGCGTAGTTGCCTTGCAGGTTCAGCTCTTCGTTGACGATCGGGTTGAACTCTTCGTCGCTGTACAGCCACTGGTCGCGGCCCAGGACCACGCCTTTGCGGCCTTCGTTGAACAGCTTGTAGTCCAGCGCAGCCCAGATGTTGGTGCCCAGGCGCTTGATCGGGAACTCGTCGTCGTAGTGCGTTTCCACGGCCTTGGCCCAGCGCCCGTTGAGCACGGTGGCGTCGGGGTTGGTACTGAAGCCGAAGAAACTGCGCATCGACCACAGGCCCAATGCTGTCAGGATCAGCATGAACAGTGCGATGTAAAAGATGCGTAATGAGCGGGTCATGTTCAGATCCCTCAGAACTGGAAGTAAAGGAACGGCGAGAAGCTTTGCGCCGAGAGTTTGAGAATCGAGGCGATGAACAGCAGCAGCACCAGGGCGCGCATCACGTAGCGTGACCAGTCCACGGTCCAGTAGGCCGGTTGCACCTGGGCTTCGACACCCACGGTGTAGCCTGGTTCATGGATCGTCGATGGGTTGTCACCCGGTACGGCCTTGATCATTCCCGGTTGTGCGGTGGCCGGGCCGTTGGCCTCGGTATTGACCTCAGGCTTGGTCTTGACCGGCGGACGGTTGGTGTAGAAGTCCCGCAGGCCGAAGAAGGCGAGGGTGATATAGGCCACCACCAGCGTGGCGATCTGCAGGCCGGTGAGGTTGGCGCGGGTCAGTTCCGACAGCGACCAGTCGCCGAAGCTGAACATGGCGCTGTACATGCGACCGGCCACGTGCAGGTTCTCGGAGCGGAAAATCACCCAGCCCATCACCACCAGCAGGAAGGTCAGCGCCCAGCGGATCGGGTTGATGCTGCGTGGTGTGGTGTTGATGCCCACGGCTTTTTCGATGGCCAGCCACATGCCGTGCCAGGCACCCCAGATGATGTAGGTGAAGTTCGCGCCGTGCCACAGACCACCGAGCAGCATGGTCAGGAACAGGTTGCGATAGGTCATCAGCGTGCCTTTGCGGTTACCGCCCAGGGTGATGTAGAGGTAGTCGCGCAGCCAGGTGGACAGGCTGATGTGCCAGCGACGCCAGAACTCGGTGATCGACTGGCTGATGTAGGGCTGCTTGAAGTTTTCCATGAAACGGAAACCCATCATCAGGCCCAGGCCGATGGCCATGTCGCTGTAGCCGGAGAAGTCGAAGTACAGCTGCGCGGTATAGGCCAGGGCGCCGAGCCAGGCATCGCCCGTGGTCGGGTTCTGCAAGGCGAAGCAATGGTCGGCCACCACCGCCAGGGTGTCGGCGATGAACACTTTCTTGATGAAGCCCTGCATGAAGCGCGTGCAGCCTTCGGAGAACTTGTCCAGCGTGTGGGTACGGTTGTTGAACTGGTCGGCCAGGTCGCGGAAACGCAACACGGGGCCGGCGATCAGGTGCGGGAAAATCGCCACGAACGCCGCGAAGTCGATCAGGTTGCGGGTCGCCGGGGTGTCACCGCGATAGACGTCGATGATGTAGCTGATGGACTCGAAGATGTAGAACGAGATCCCGATCGGCAACAGCACGTGGGTCAGGATGAACGGTTCGAGACCGAAGCTGGTCATGATCGCGTTGAGGCTGTCCACGCCGAAGTTGGCGTACTTGAAGTAACCCAGGATGCACAAGTCCACCGCCACGCCGAGCAACAGCCAACGCTGGGCCGGTTTGGTGCGCACACCGGCGGCGCCAACTTTCAGGCCGATCCAGTAGTTCCACAGGGTGACGCCGGCGAACAGCGCCAGGAAGTCCACCCGCCACCAGGCATAGAACACGTAGCTGGCGATCAGCAGCAGCAGGTTGCGATAGCGTTGCCCGCTTAAGTAGTACAAGCCGAGAAAGATCGGCAAGAACAGAAACAGGAACACATTGGATGAAAATACCATCCCGATCTCTCCATGTTGAATCAACAGTCAAGGGCCAGAGCCCCCCAAACCCCCCAATGAAAAAGAGGGGTGATGATCGTTCCCACGCTCTGCGTGGGAATGCCTCTACGGACGCTCCGCGTTCGGCTTTGTGGGACGCAGAGCGTCCCGGGCTGCATTCCCACGCAGAGCGTGGGAACGATCAGCGGTGAATCAGCTTCCTTTTTCGCCTTTCTCCCGCGAAGGGTCGTACACCCGGGTCAAGTCACCGCCGAGGCGGAAGGTCTTGAACGGTTGCATCTCATGCTTGCGCTCCAGCACATCCTCGCTGCAGGTGTAGAGGCTGCAGAACGGTTCGAGCCAGGCGAATTTCGAGTCGACCTTCAGGTCCTTCATGTCCTGCTTGTCGCCGTTCTTCTCTTCGAAGATGTCTGGGTCTTCGACCCCGGCCAGCACCCGGTCACCCAAGCGCTTGAGGGCGCCGTTGTTTTCCTGGCGCAGGTCCACACCATTGACCTGGGCGAAACTGGCGATCATCGCCAGTGGCGGCAGGGCATAGTTGTGGTAGGACAGGGCGCGTTGCTTGCGCTTGAGTTCGTTGGGCAGGAAACCGTCGGCATCGACCTGGTTGACGCCGACCTTGTATTCCTTGACGGCCCAATCGAACAGGTCGCGGCGGTTGGTTGCCACGGAGGTGGCCATCACCGACCAGGCGGCCCAGTAGGAGTGGTTGTTGGTCTTGTCCAGCGGCAGGTTGTCCCAGTCGCTGACCACCTGATCGGCCATCCGGCTGAACCAGCCTTCGATCAGTTGCGCCTGCTCCGGGTGATTGGCCAGTGGGCGGGACTCGGAAAACTTCAGGCGCACATAGGCCGAAGCCATGCTACCCAGTGCCCATTTGCGCATGGACTTGCCGGTGTGGTTGAAGTCCTTGGACATCAGCGCATCGGCCTGGGCCCACGCGGTCAGCCAGTTGAGGGTGCATTCCAATTGTTCGGGACGGCCGTCACGCATGAATTGCATCACTTGCTTGCTGACGCCACGCTCGATCTTGGTGATGTCGGCGGTGCTGTCGCGGAAGGCTTTTTCCGATTGCACGTTCAGGGTCGCACGGGCCTTGTCGGAGCCCTCGTACTTGCTGCGAAATTGCAGGGAGCCGGTGTAGGGCGTCGGTGTGGCGTCGCAGCCTTGGGCCGCTTCGCCGGCCTTGACCTTTTCGATCGGGGCGAAGTAACCCTGTGGCGGGCGCAGCGGGGCCGCCGCCTGCGTGGCCCCGGCGAACATCGCCAGGGTCAGCAGGGAAGGCGCCAGCAGCGTTTTCAACGTTCGGGTGCGCGTGGTACTGGTCATGAGACGAGACCTCATTGTCCGATTTGAGCCGTTTGTTCGGCTTGCGGAGATGCGTTGCGTTTACAGATTTTCGCTTCGATCTGCTGCGGCTCTTTACCGGCTTCGGGGCCCTGGACTTCGACAGCCAGAAGGTTTTGCGAAGCCCAGTCCTCGTCGGTGCGCAGCTGGAAGGCGAAACGTCCGTCGGTTTCGGAGGTATCCGGTTTTTCGATCTTGATATCCTCGTGGCGCCCATTCATGTACCAGAGGGTGGCTTGCAAGGTTTTCACCGAGGTGTCGGCGAAGCGGATGTCGACCTGGTGGCTGCCGTTACGCAGATCCATGTTCTTGCTATTGACCATCAATTCGTTCTTGCCTGGCTTGAGCGCGGTCTTGCTGCTCATCAATGCCGGCTTGCCTTCGCAACCGTTGTTGTCCAGCAGCGCCATCATCTGGCGATAGATGGTTTCCTGGTCCAGGCGATACAGCGGCGAGAATTCCCAGATGAGGATTTTCGGCGGATTCTTCTGGAACTCTTCGCTGCCCAGGTACTGGATCATCGCGCCCTCGAAACCGCCGCCGGGGAAGGCTACGTTGAGGATGTCGGCGCCGATGGCCTCTTCCAGGAAGCCGGCGAAGTTGTAGTTCTTGCCACTGTGACTGGTGCCCACGAGGGTGATCTGCGGGTTGCCGGAATCGCTGAACAGGTCGCCGTCGCCAGCCTCGCCCTTAGGCTCGGTGGTGAACTGGTCCATGTACTGGATCGCATAGCTGGTGCCGCACAGCTGCCCGGCCATGTTGTGCAGGGTACCGGTCTTGCCCATGCGGCCGGACTTCTTGGTCTCGAACTCACGCTTGGGAATGTCGGCGAAGGCCGGGATCTGCTTGACCTTCTCGGCGACGATCTTGGCCGTGCGCTGGGCGCCGTATGGCGTCCAGTGCTGGTCGCCACGGAAATAGAAATCGTGGGCCGGCAGGGTTTCGGGCAGGCTTTCGTTGGTCAGCGGCGACAGGTCTGGCACCACGTAACCCATCTGGGCGAAACGGCCGAGCATGGATTTGTAGTTGGTCAGGGCTTTCTCGTAGTCGAAAGCGGCCTTTTCCTGTGGGTTGAGCTTGTTGCGGTTCACCAGGCCCCGGGTAGGCTGGTAGACGAGCACCAGTTCGACGCCTTTTGCCTTGAACGCATCGTGCAACTGCTGCAGGCGCTTGTAGCCGGCCGGGGTGGTGTTGAATTCGGTCCGCAGGTCTTCCTGGGTCCGGAACAACCAGTCGCCCTGGGCCTGCACCAGCGTGGTGAAGTTCTGCTGGTAGCGCGTGGTGTAGTTCTTCGCGTCGTGGGCTTCAGGGCACAGGTTGCAGCATGGCTCGGCCGTGAAGCTCGGGGCCTTGGTTTCATCGGCGCGGGCGCCGCTTGCAGCGGCGAGAATGCCGGCAGTCAGGGCGGACAGGCCCAGGAGTTTGATCATCTTTGGGTTCATAAAGGTCATCCTCAGTCCCGCATTTCGGTCTGGCGTTCGACGGGGTCGATCAGCACGGCTTTCTGCTGGCGCACCAGCAGGTCGAGAATTTCATCCTGGCGCTCGCCGAGGATTCCCGAGAAGCTGATGCCGCTGGATTTGGTCGGTGCGAGCATGGACACGCGGTACAGCTCGACGCTCAACGGCGAGTCGATGGACAGCGGGCCGCTGCCGTTGGCAGCCAGTTCGCCGCCGACCACGATCAGCGAGACTTCGGCGTCGAACGGGTCGAGCTTGATGTCACGGTCGGTGTCGGACAGGTCTTTGATGTGGCCGTAGAGGCCGGTCAGGCCGTTGGCCATGGACACGTTTTCGTAGAGGCGGATGTTCACGCTGTTACGAATCCGGATGCCGTGGCGGCGGTTGCTGATCACTTTGTTGCCCCACAGCAGGTTGTCAGCACTCTCATAGAGCGTGATGCCGTCGGTGTGGTTCTTGTAGATCTCGTTGTAGGCGATCAGGTTGTTCACGCTGTTACGGTCGATCACCAGGCCCGAGAGTTTGTTGTCATAGCTGCGGTTGTTGAAAATGAAGCTGTCGTTGACTTCACGGGAAATAATGATCCCGTGCTTCTTCTTGGTCCCGTAGACGGTGTTGTCGGCAATGATCAGCCGATGGGAACGGTCGTGGGGGTCGATGCCGTAGACAATGTTGTCTTTGTAGGTATTGCCCTTGACCACGAAGTCGCGGGTTTCATAGCAGTAGAAGCCGTACCACATGTCCGAGAACTCGGAACCGATGATCCAGCCGGTCGGTTCCGGGCGCTTGAGGACCTTGGCCATGTTCGGCGTGTACTGGGAAATACTCACCCCGTACGACTTACTGTTGGAGTAGCCGAAACTGGCCATCTTGGTGTTGACGATGTAGGTCTCGGTGCCACCCCAGGCCAGCAGGAACGGACGGAATTCCTTGGGTGAACGGAAGGTCGCAGGGCCGTTGTCCTTTTCACGCCAGCCGGTGACCTTGGTGTCGCGGATGAACATATGGCCATCGTTGACCAGGAACGCGCCGCCTTCCTGGGACAGGCGCAGTTCCTGGGTCTGTTTGTCGATTTCCAGGATGCCTTTCTGGCCGACCACGATCGGAATCTTCGCCAGGTAGACACCTGGCGAAGTTTCGATGACGTACTTGGGCACCTTCTTGGCCAGGTCCTTGAGGTTCATGTAGCCATCGTCGACGAAGATGGCCTGTGGGATGCCGTGCTGACGCACGACCCACTCGGCCATCTTGTTGTCACCGCCGATGAAGTCCTTCAAGGCGTTTTCCTGCATCATCCGCCGCACGCTGATCTTGCCGGGCTTGCTGCGCACGATCTTGGCCGCGACCGCTTCGGCCGTATAGCCTTTGAGGTCGGGCAGGGTCGGCGTGGCCAGCTCCAGTGGTGCGATCGGCGCGCTGCTGACGGTGTAGGTCTTGGCTTGTTGCAGACCTTTGACCACGTTGCCCGGCTTGACCACCGGTTCAACGTTGGCGAACGCCGGCGAGCCGGCCAGCAGCATCGCTGCGACCAACAGGCTGATCGAACCTTTCATCGCCTGGCTGTTCCTGAGGTAGCGGTTCATTTCGGGCACTCCCATGGCCATTCGCATCAGAAGCGCCAGATCACGTCGACAAAGGCGCGATGCATGTACGAATCGACCTCTTTGCCGTAGGCGTCGCCTGGCTTGAACACGCCGCCACGAAAGCGCACCAGCGCCGACGGCTCATCAATGGATTGACTCAGCGCGGCCGGTAGCAGGCCTTGCTTGAAGTACTTGGTGACGACCAGATCGACTTCCTGGCCCAGGTCCTTTTCGCCGTCATTCAGCGGCAGGGACGAGGTGGACAGAATCGCGCCGGTCACGTCGTCGGTGTTGTTTTCCACGGCGTTGATGCCGTTGCTGCCCACTGGCTTGTTGCCGTCCACGCGCCAGAACTTGTGATACACAAGGCTGGCGTCGTATTCGTCACGCAGTTGCCAGGAACCGAACAGGCTGGCGCTCTGGGTGTTGGCCATTTCGCCACGGAACGCTTCGCCGAAACGGTGCACGCGCGAGCGGGTGCCGGTGAAGTTCGAGCGGTTGCTTTGCAGGCCGTTCTGTTGGTACTCATCGCTGGCGCGGGCATAGGCCGCACCGACTTGCCATTGCGGGTCCAGACGCAGGCGGATACCCAGGTCAGTGGCCCAGCCGTCCACGTCATCGCTGTGCTTGGCTTCTGTCGGGCGCGTGCCGTCGGCGTTGAGCGGGTTGACGGTGTCGCGCTCGCCGCTCATGCCGGTGAGGCTGGCCCAGTAGTTGACGGTGTTGGTGTTGCGCCAGTTGTAGGCGTCGCTGTTGGCTTCCAGGCCGAGCCAGGAGATGTCGCCGTTCTGGGTCTTGTCCAGGGTGTCGGTGGCTTCGCCCGGGGTCGGGTAATCGAGGCTGCCATTGTCATGGGAGTGGTGGGCGCGGATACCGGCCCACTGGCCTGGCATCCACTGGTAGCCCACGTCGCCATAGACGTGCAGGCGGTCCTTGTCCTTGGGGGACAATTCCTTGAGGTCGGTACGGTACTCGCTGAACCGTTCGGCCACGCCGAGGTTGGCCCGCAGCAAGGTGGTATCGAAGGTCCAGTTCAAGGCTTCGATGTTGGTGTCGCGCCATTGGCCGTCGTCGTTGCGCAGGCGCTGGCGACCGAACTTCAACTGCTCGCCCGGGTAGGGGGTCAGGCCGCGGTAGCCAATCCAGAACTCGCGCATGGCCAGGTAGCTTTTCTTGGCTTCGCGGTCACCGCTGTCGGTTTGCTGGGTGCTGCCATCGGACTGTTGCAGGGTGTCGGTCTCGATGATGTCGCTGGAGGTCACGGCCTGGGCCATGGCGTAGGCGCTCCAGGCGCCGCTTTCGCTTTCACCGTAGACCCATGGACGCAGGTCCAGGCCGACACCGTTGACGTCGCCACCGCTCTGGGTGCCGAGGTCACGGTCATCTTCGGACTGCCCGGTGATCTTCACTTCCAGGCCGAAATTCTTGCTATCGGTCAGTGCCGCCAGGGTCGGACAGGACCACAGCAGGGCAAACGACAGGCCAATACCAGCCTGCACAAAAGGGTTGAGCTTCAAAAGCTTCATAGAGGTTCCTCGCCGTCATCTTCTTTTAGGGCTTGCAGTTCAAGCGTATCGGGGCTCATAGCGCCGCGAATGGCCTGCTCTTGTTGTAGCAGGCGTTGGGCTTGTGCAAGTTGTTCCGGCGGTAATTGTGCTTCGAGGGTTTGGGCAAGCTCGGTGGCTTGCGGGGTGTTCTGCACCTTGGCCAACTGGCTGAACACATAGGCGTTGACCGGGTTGGGCTTGGTGCCCTTGCCCTGGGAGAACAGCTGGGCAATGGCAAAGTCGGCGCTGTTCTGGCCGTTGCGGGCGGCCTTGAGCAGGTGGTCCAGGGCCTTTTGCGAGTACACCTGGCCCAGGTAACCGCGGCGATAGATCTGGCCGAGGTAGTAGTCGGCGGCCACTTCGCGGCCCACGGCTTTCTGGAAATGTGCCTCGGCGACCTTGGCATCGGCCGGGACCCACTTGCCTTCGTAGTAAAGCTTGCCCAGCAACAGCTCGGCGCGCGGCTGGTCGGCGGCGCGGCCGTTTTCCAGGTACTGCATCATCTTGTCGACGTCACCCAGTTCCGGGAAGTCGTAGAGCAGTTGCGCCAGGCTGACCCAGGCAGCGGGGTAGCCAGGGGCGATGCCTTCGAGCAACGACTGGGCGGTCTTTTCATCGGTCTTGCCCAGGCTGGCGTCGGCCAGGACACGGGCGACGCTGTCCACGCGCTGGGCGGATACGACGCCACGGGCATGACCGTCCTGCATCTGCTTGAGCAGTGCGGCCTGCTGTTCCGGCTGGCCGCGTTTCTGATAGACCGTGGCCAGTTCGACGTAGCAGATGTCCGTGGTCGCCAGCGCGGCCTTGCAGACCTTCTCGACTTCGTCCAGGTGCTGGTCGTAGGTGCCCTGGGTGCGGTAGAGCAGAATCTGCGCCAGGCCCGCTTCCGGATAACCGGCGCTGCGCCATTGGCTGATCTGCTGTTGGGCGTTGACGTTCGGGAAGCTGTGGGGATATTGCAGGTACAGCATCGCCAGCGGGATCAGGGTGTTGCCTTCTCCGTTGGCGAAAGCTTTCTTCAACAGGCCTTCGGCTTCGTGTTTTTCCGCTTCGGTAGAACCGGGCTTGGCCACCAGCAGGCGACCCAGGCGAGCCTGGGCCCGTGGCGAGATATCGGCGGCGGCGCGGTAAGTCGCCTCGGCTTTTTTCATCTGCTCGGGGTCGTGGCTATCCACCTGGATGTCAGCCAGGCCCACCTGGGCCTCGCTGTAGCCCAGGTCGGCCAGCTGCTGGTAGTTCTGCTGCGCCAGCGCCGTGTCGCCGCGCTTGAGGGCTTCATTGGCCAGGCGTTGATCGGGCAGGCCGGCACAACCGGCCAGGCTGACGGCCAGTGCCAGGGCACACAGAGTTCCCATGTGGGAACGAGTTTGCGGCATAGCATCCTGACCGCGTTGATCCTTTCGCGAGCAAGCTCGCTCCCACAGGGTCTGTGGGGTGTTCAGGATTTTTATAATGGTCACGGGCATATCCTCGACTTAAATACCGACGGCCATGGCTTTGTCGATCAGCCAGTTCAGGTTCGGGCCACGGTCGCTGGTGACTTCTACCGGACGGCCGGCCAGCGAGCTGTCCAGGGGTTCGTCAGGTTGGATCAGCACACGGATATCGGAGGACAGGTCGGCACTTTTCAGGCTGGTGCTGCTGACGATCTTGCCGGTACGGGTGGTGTCTTCGCCGGCGACCTGGAAGTTGACTGGCGTACCTGGGCGCACGTCGCCGAACTGGCGATAGGAGAAGCGCGCTTCGACGTTGGCCTCGGTGCCCCGTGGGACCAGTTGGAAGATCACGTCACCCTTGCTTGCGTACTGGCCGTTGGCGACCAGTTGCTGGGACACGATGCAGTCGCACGGCGACGTCAGGGTACCGGTCATTTGCTTGCCGAACAGTTCCTCGACCTTGGCCGGCTGCAACTGGTTGTCGTCCAGGTGACCCTTGAGCACGTCGAGCATGCTGGTGCTGAAGGTCGCCAGCGGGGCGCCCTTGGCGGCCGCGCCGTCGGCCTTGACCAGGCTCTGCACGGTGCCGTCGCGCGGCATGGTGATGGCCATGCCCGGTACATTCACCAGACCGGCCTGGGCATGGCTGACGAAGTACATGCCGTACACCGACTTGAAGATGAAACCGAACGCCGCCAGGCCAACGACAAAGACGCCCAGGCTGAAGGTCACGGCGCGCAGGCGACCCAAGGCACTCATGCCACCGTTTTCGTCTTTCTGCTTGCGAGCCTTGGTGAAGTTATCGCGCTGCAGGGTCGCCAGCACATCGCCGACACCGACGATGTCGCCGGCCAGGTGCGAGGTAATGATGTGACGCAGTGTCGAGATGTCCCGAGGCTCCAGGTTCTGGAACTGGCAACCGGTGCGGCCGGTCTGGCGGTCGTAGGAACGGATCTGCAATTCCACGTCCATGGCCAGGCCAAGGTTGTCGATGACGAACTGCAGGCGACCTTTGTAGGACTCCCCGGTCTTGAGAGGCATCTGGCCGGCGTTGAAGCTCAGGCCGCCGGCGGACAGGTCCAGGACCTTGACTTCCATCGGCGTACGGTCAGGACCGAAGAAGCGCAGCTTGGCCGGGATTTTGACCCTGGCGTGTTGGCGCTGGGCTTCGGATTCATGCACTACGTTGACATTCACGGCGGTGTTCATAGGGGCGATTTCCTAGTTAATTCATTCAAGTCCGGTCAGACCATCGTCAGCAGCACGGCGACAAAAATGCTGCCGGCGGAGAAGGTCATGGTCCGAGACGACCAAGTGTTGAACCAACGTTGAAAGCTGGCGAGATCACGGGTCAGGTGGGTGGGCTGGCGGGTCCAGGACTGTTGATCGAGGCGGAAGAACACGTAGATCTTCACCAGGGCACCGACGATCTGGTTGTAATAGAGAATCGCCGGGTAGGCAGGGCCGATCCGGTGTCCGGAGCACGACAGCAACAGGGTCAGGATCAACCGCGTGATGCCGATCCACAGCAGGTACACCAGGATGAACGCGGTGCCGTACTTGAAGCTGGCGATCAGTGCCACGGTCAGGCCCAGCAGCGAGGTCCACATCGACACACGCTGGTCGAACAGCACCACCGAGGTGAACAGGCCCAGACGGCGCAGACCCAGGCCCAGTGCCCGGGAGTTCTGCCGCAGGTTGTTGCCGTACCAGCGGAACATCAGTTTTCGGCTGGCCTTGATGAAGCTCTTCTCCGGCGGGTGTTCAACGGTGTTGATCGCCGCATCGGGCACGTAGAAGGTGTCGTAACCCAGGCGCATCAGGCTGAACCAGCTCGACTTGTCATCGCCGGTCAGGAACTTGAAGCGGCCCAGGCGCCAGTGTTGCAGCGAGTCGCTTTCCACGTCGGCGATGAAGTCCGGGTTGGTGACCACGGTGGCGCGGAACACCGACATGCGGCCGGTCATGGTCAGCACGCGCTTGGACAAGGCCATGGAGCACATGTTGATGTGACGCTGGGCGAAACGCAGCTTGTGCCATTCGCTCATGATGTAGCCGCCGCGCACTTCGCAGAACTCGTTGGTGGTCAGGCCGCCGACGTTGCCGAACAGTTGGAACCACGGCACGGTCTTGCGCACGACGCCTTCGGCGAGCACGGTGTCGCCGTCGATCACCGCTACTACGGCGCGGTCGTCCGGCAAGTGGCGGGAGATGGCGCGGAAACCGTAGGCCAGGCCGTCGCGCTTGCCGGTGCCAGGGATACGCACGAAGTCCAGCTTGACCCGCGCTGGTGGGTTCATGCGGGCCCAGAGGCTCTTGACCAGCAGTTCGTCGGACATTTCCACGATGGAGCAGACCACGGTGGTGGGCAGCCCGCATTCGATGGCCTCGCGAATCACCGAGCCATACACCTGGGCGGTGGTCAGCGCATCGATCCGGAAGCTGGTGACCATCAGGTACACATGGGACGGATCCGCCGCCTTGCCCAGCTTGCGTACCTTGCGGCGCAGGTGCGGGTAGACGATGTACAGGAAGATCATGCCGCGCACGAAATGCGTTGCTCCCATGGAGTAACGCCAGATGCCCACGGCGCCGATCAGGAAGATGAAGTCCTTGGATTCGGAGTCGAACGTGGACGTGGGCAGCGCCATGGCGATGCCCATCAATAAACTCAAGTAAAACAGCCAACCGGCGGCCTGAAGCAGGCCGTGCTTTAGCCTGTGCATAATCTGCATCCGTCTCTATCTCGGGCGGGCCTTGTGGGCGGCCCGATGGGTTAAGGCAGGCGAAAGGCCGGCCGGGGCATGCCCCGGCCGGCAAACAGACTTACCAGCAGATGCCTTCGGTCCGGCCACTCGGGTTGGTGGCCTTGGACATGAAGCCGACCAGGTCGATGACCTGCTTGCCTTCCGGTACGTTCTCGGTCAGCGCGCGGAACTTCTCATCGCGGTTACCCAGGATGATGATGTCGGAGCTGTCGATCACCGAGTCGAAGTCGGAGTTGAGCAAGGACGAGACGTGAGGGATCTTCGACTCGATGTAATCCTTGTTCGCACCGTGGACGCGGGCGTATTCGACGTTGCTGTCGTAGATCTTCAGGTCGAAACCCTTGCCGATCAGCATCTCCGCCAGTTCTACCAGTGGGCTTTCACGCAGGTCGTCGGTACCGGCCTTGAAGCTCAGGCCCAGCAGGGCGACTTTGCGCTTGTCGTGGCTGGAAACGATGTCGAAGGCGTTCTGCACCTGGGATTCGTTGCTGCGCATCAGCGAGTTGAGCAGCGGCGCTTCCACGTCCAGGGAACCGGCGCGGTAGGTCAGGGCGCGAACGTCCTTGGGCAGGCAGGAGCCGCCGAAGGCGAAGCCTGGACGCATGTAGTACTGGGACAGGTTCAGGGTCTTGTCCTGGCAGACCACATCCATCACTTCACGACCATCGACGCCGACAGCCTTGGCGATGTTGCCGATCTCGTTGGCGAAGGTCACCTTGGTGGCGTGCCACACGTTGCAGGTGTACTTGATCATCTCGGCAACGGCGATGTCCTTGCGGATGATCGGCGCGTCGAGCTCTTCGTACAGCGATTGCAGAACGTCGCCAGAGGCTTTGTCGAACTCACCGATAACGGTCATCGGCGGCTGGTCGTAGTCTTTGATCGCGGTGCTTTCGCGCAGGAATTCAGGGTTGACTGCGACACCGAAATCGACGCCGGCTTTCTTGCCGGAGCAGTCTTCCAGGATCGGGATGACGACGTTTGCCACAGTGCCCGGCAATACGGTGCTACGAACCACGATGGTGTGGCGGGTGGTCTTGTCACGCAGGACAAAACCGATCTCGCGGCACACGGCTTCGATGTAGTTCAGTTCCAGGTCGCCGTTCTTTTTGCTTGGTGTACCGACACAAATCATCGACAGGTCAGTATCGCGAATGGCTTCGGCGAAGTTGGTGGTACCACGCAGCCGGCCTGTTTGAATGCCTTGCGCCAATAGCTCGCCAAGACCCGGTTCAACGATTGGCGATTTGCCAGCGTTGATCATGTCGATTTTGTCTTTGGCGACATCTACGCCAACTACATCATGGCCCCGTGCAGACAGGCAACCGGCACATACTGCACCGACGTAACCCAAACCAAATATGCTAATGCGCATCGCATTTCCCTCTGTTTTTCACGCCATTAAATGGCCGGAGTTAATAGTGTTCAGCGGTCATAGTGCACTCGGAAGTGTGGAATGCAGGCGCCACAATGCCGTGTGCAGGCATACTAAGTTCCGAGTGTCTAAATAAATGCACTCAAGTTGTGCGCAATGTGGCCTAGTTGTTATGACCTGCCCTGTTATGCAGCCAGTCCTCGTTATCGGGAACGCTCGTGCAAAGGTCCTTCACTTTCGATCCCTGGCAAAAAGCCCACAAAATCAAAAGTTTGTGTGCTCGGGTGAGCACGTTATAGGGGCGCAGCCTTGGCCTTGTAGGGGATAGTAATGGTGCTTTATCTCCCATCCTTTAAGGGTGGATCCAATTAGACGACCGTTTGACTAAGTTGTCGTGACAACTTGGTTAATCCGTTCGTCGTCCTTTGTAAGTTATCTCGTACACGCTCGCCGAGAATCGTTACGGATGGTATGAGCCATGCAATTTCACATAGTTCCGATCCGCTCATCGCGATTTTCGAAATTTTTCGAAATATTATCGAAGATGGCACTGGCCTCAATATGATGGCACTTACCGTTTCGCCCTTTATTAATGGGGAGTTAGAAGGGGTAGATAGTTTTGTGCCACTACCGATGAAAAAAATCGGTGCCACTACGCAAAAAACTGACGAGTGTCGAGTGAAAGAAAAGTTAGCGCAGGGGTGGGGCGATTTATTGGCGCCATGAAAATGGCGAGGTGGGCGAGGAACTAAGATGACAAGTAGGCAGATGATCGAAGCCCCCGATCAGGGGGCGGTATAAGGTTATGCCTTATTCAGGGGCGTGATCGCGCAGGAAAACCAGTTTGTCCCGGCTCGACTGTTGGGCGTTGAAGCGGTAGCCCTGTACATCGAATTGGCTGAGTGCCGCAGGGTCGTTGATCCTTTCCTGAATCACGAAACGACTCATCAGGCCCCGGGCTTTCTTGGCGTAGAAGCTGATGATTTTGTACTGGCCATTTTTCAGGTCGCGGAATTCGGTATCGATGACGCGCGCTTTCAGTGCGCTGCGCTTGACCGCCGAGAAGTATTCATTGGAAGCCAGGTTCAGCAGTACGTCGTCGCCCTGGTCGGCGAGGGCTTCGTTCAACCATTCGCTGATGCGCGTGCCCCAGAAAGCATAAAGGTCCTTGCCCCGGGCATTGGCCAGCTTAGTGCCCATTTCCAGGCGATAGGGTTGCATCAGGTCCAGTGGCCGCAGCAGGCCATAGAGGCCAGAGAGCATGCGCAGATGTTGCTGGGCGTAGTCGAAGTCGGCGTCGCCAAAGCTTTGCGCATCGAGGCCCGTGTACACGTCGCCCTTGAAGGCCAGCAGCGCCTGCTTGGCATTGGTTGGGGTGAACGCCGGTGTCCAACTGCCAAATCGCGCGGCATTGAGGCCGCCGATCTTGTCGGAGACATGCATCAGCTCGCTGATCTGTGCCGGGGAGAATTCGCGCAGTTGCTCGATCAGTTCCTGGGAATGATCCAGGTACTGCGGCTGGGTAAAACGCGCGGTGGCCGGCGGTGTTTCGTAATCGAGGGTCTTGGCGGGGGAAATCACCATCAGCATGAAATCGTCTCCTTGAGGGTGCGGCGATTCTAGGGGGTTGTCCGGGTGGACTCCAGCTATTGGGGTGATAGGTGATGGATGGGCGAGTATTGACGGGCATTTGTGGTGAGGGATCTGTGGGAGCAAAGTCTGTGGGAGCAAAGCTTGCTCGCGATGAACGATGACGCAATCTTGCAAATGGACCTTGTCGCCTGCATCGCGAGCAAGCTTTGCTCCCACAGGTCTGCTCCCCAAGTCCTCTGATCACAAGGGTATTGCGCCAGGATCGGCTATGATGCCGCGCGGGTTTCGTTATGGAGACATCCCTTTTGCGTATCGCTCTTCTGTTATCGGCCTGGCTGTTGAGCCTGGGTGCAATTGCCGCGCCCGCGCTCAACGACGTCGCGACCCTGGACCGCAGCACCTGGCCGGAACAACTCACCAGCCCGACGCTGTTCGACGTGGCCTCGCGGGCCGAGATCCTGATGTTCGCCCGGGTCCTGCTGGACGTCGATGCCATGGACGAAATTGCGCTCAAGCAGTACCTGGGGCTGCGTTCGGTCAATATGGTTGCTATCGACGCGCTTCGCGCCCGGCTGTGGCAGCGGTTGTTGGCCAACTACAACTTTGCCCAACGCAGTTGCGATCAGGACGCTTCCTTCTGTTACCTGGTCGAGGACATGGCGACCCTGCGCGAAGAGGCACGCAGATTCCATCTGGATGACAATTCCTACTACATCAAGTGGGCCGCGCCGAGCCAGATCTTTCATACCCAATACCGCGACGAACTGCTGCGTAAAGCCGCGCTTTTTCCGCAAACCAGCAGCGAAATCGAACGTTTCGGCGATTACGAACGCAACGGCGAAGGCATGAACGACCGCCTGTTCCTGCTGACCTTCGACAGCGCCGCCAACGTTGTGCCGGACAACACCCCGTGGTTGGCCGAATACCTGCGCAAGGCGAACATCAATGGCACCTTCTTCGTGCTGGGCAAGGATATCCAGGCGCGGTTGCAAGAGGGCTCGGTCAACAATCTCCAGGCGTTGTATTCGAGACAATGCGTGGGCGTGCAGGGCTGGGAGTTCCGCTCCCACAGTTATTGGCAGGACTGGCAAGACTCGGTCCGGCGCAGTGTCGAGCTGGTCAAGGGCAAGCTGCCCGAAAATTTCGTGCCGCTGTTCCGTCCGCCCCAAGGCCAGCGTCGCGGCGATGCGCAAGCGTTCTTCCAGCAGCAGGGCTTGCAAGTGGCGCTGTGGGACATCGATCCCCAGGACAGCAACAATCGACTCAAGCCTGAGCAAAGCGCCCAGCGTGTACTGACCCTGATGCTGCTGTGGCGCCACGGGGTGATCAATTTCAATGCCAAGCAGGATGGGGTGAAAACGGCGATGCCCTGGTTGATGACGCAGACGGCGCAAAGCGGGATCGGTTGGGCGGACTGCCAGGAAGCGTTTCGCTGAAACCTGAAAAGGCCCGGAAACATTGGGGGACGAGAAAAAACCGGCGCACATTCATGACAACCGGACTTCCGACTTTAACGGCGCAATGGCGGTACGCCAAGGGTTATTCGTCACTCTGAAAAATAAACTTCAAAAAAGCGTCAAAGTGCTTTTTCCTGTCATGGTTTTTGGAGTATCAAGAAGACAGACCGCCGAAACCTGCAACACAGGTGGCGTCTTCCAAGACCCAGATTGTGTGCAGTTCACCTGAATCGTCGCGGGTGAATTCGGTGGCTACCTCGAGGCGCAGCACTGTCACGGTATTGCGTCGAATGGCCCCCACATAGGTGACCGAGTATGGATGACCACGGACGCAGCCTTTCCTCCAACCAGCCAATCCTCTATGTACTCGATACCAACGTATTGATCCACGATCCAAACGCCCTGCTGAACTTCGAAGAACACCACGTTGCCATCCCGATGACCGTGCTTGAGGAGCTGGACAAGCTCAAGAGCGGACACCACAGCGTTGCGGCCGAATGCCGGCAGGCGATCCGCCTGATCGACAAGACCCTGGGTGACGCCTCTCCGGAGGACGTTGAGCTCGGCGTGCCGATCCAGCGCGGCAAAAGTGGCCCCAAGGGCCTGCTTTCGATCCTGATGAGCAAGCGCACCGAACCCAACCTGGTGCTGCCTGAACACCTGAACGACAACATCATCATCAACCAGTTGATCGACCTGCACGCGCGCACCAAGGACCAGGCCGTGGTGCTGGTGACCAAAGACATCAACATGCGCCTCAAGGCCCGCGCCTGCGGGATCGCGGCGGAGGACTACAGCACCGACCAACTGGTCGACGACGTCTCGCTGTTGCCCAATGGCTACCACAACATGACCGGCTCCTTCTGGGACCGTGTGAGCAAGGTCGAGACCCGCCAGGACCACGGCCGCACCTGGCACCAGGTGCAGTTGATCGACAACCTGCCGGCCGTGCACATCAACGAGTTCATCATCGACGAACAAGGCTTCGTCGGCTGGATCAAGGAAATCCATGTCGACAAGCTGCTGATCCTCGACCTGCACCAGGAACCTTTGCTGCATCAGGAAGCCTGGGGCCTCAAGCCCCGTGACATCTATCAGAGCCTGGCGCTGTTCGCTTTGCTTGATCCGGATATCCACCTGGTCAACCTGTCCGGCGCCGCCGGTTCCGGCAAGACCATTCTGGCCCTGGCCGCTGCCATCGAGCAGACCATGGTCAGCAAGCGCTACCGGCGCATCATCGCCACCCGCAGCGTGCAGGGCCTGGACCAGGAAATCGGCTTCCTGCCCGGTACCGAAGCGGAGAAAATGGAGCCGTGGCTGGGGGCGATAACCGACAACCTCGAAGCCTTGCACATGGATGACGAAAGCACCCATGGCAGCGTCGACTACATCCTCAGCAAAGTGCCGTTGCAGTTCAAATCCCTCAACTACATTAGGGGGCGCAGCTTCCAGCAGAGCCTGATCCTGATCGACGAATGCCAGAACCTGACCCCGCACCAGATGAAAACCATCATCACCCGTGCCGGTGCCGGTTCCAAAGTGGTGTGCCTGGGTAACCTGGCGCAGATCGACACCCCTTACCTGTCCGCGACCAGCTCCGGGCTGACCTACCTGACCGAACGCTTCAAGGACTTCCCCAACGGGGTCCACATCACCCTGCAGGGCGTACCGCGCTCGATCCTGGCCGAATACGCCGAATCCCACCTGTAACCCCAGCCAAACCGGGCGACCCTATGGTCGCCCGGTTTTTTTTTCTGCCTGACATATAACCCCTGTGGGAGCGAGCTTGCTCGCGATGGCGGTGTGTCAGATAAAAATAGGTGCCTGACACACCCTCATCGCGAGCAAGCTCGCTCCCACAAGGGATCTCCGGTGTTTTGCAAATTGCAGGTGCGACAATCAAGCCTGCCGGAATTTGACCCACGGGTTTACAATCGACACTCCCGATCAGGAGTAACCCTGTGCTGACTCATCTCGATTCCCAAGGTCGCGCCAACATGGTCGACGTGACCGACAAGGCCGTGACGTTCCGTGAAGCCACGGCCGAGGCCTTTGTGCGCATGTTGCCCGACACGCTGCAGATGATCGTCAGCGGCGGTCACCCCAAGGGCGATGTGTTCGCCGTCGCACGCATTGCTGGCATCCAGGCGGCCAAGAAAACCAGTGACCTGATTCCGCTCTGCCACCCGCTGCTGCTCACCAGCGTCAAGGTCGAGCTCAATGCCGAAGGCGAGGACCGGGTGCGCATCGTCGCCCGTTGCAAACTGTCGGGGCAGACCGGCGTGGAAATGGAGGCGCTCACCGCCGCCAGCGTCGCCGCACTGACCATCTACGACATGTGCAAGGCCGTCGACCGTGGCATGACCATCGAAGGCGTGCGGGTGTTGGAAAAACTCGGCGGCAAGAGCGGCCATTTCCAGGCGGATGCGTCATGAAAATCAACGTGAAGTTCTTTGCCCGTTACCGTGAAGCGCTTGGCGTGGATTCGGTAAAGGTGGAAGGCGATTTCGCCACGGTCGACGATGTGCGCGTGCTGCTTGCCCTGCGTGACGGGGCCGAGGTGCTGAAGGAACAAAACCTGATGTGCGCGCGCAATGAAGACCTGTGCCAGCTCGACGAACCGCTGGCGGACGGCGACGAAGTGGCGTTTTTCCCCACCGTGACCGGAGGCTGAACCATGGCGATTCGTGTGCAGGTCGAACCGTTCGACGCGGGGGGCGAAGTCAACGCGATGCACGCGGCCAATGTCGGCGTGGGGGCGGTGGTGAGTTTTGTCGGCTACGTGCGTGACTTCAATGACGGCCTCGATGTGTCCGGGATGTTCTTGGAGCATTACCCAGGCATGACAGAAAAAGCCTTGGGCAAGATCGCCACCGAGGCCGAGCAGCGCTGGCCGTTGCTCAAGCTGGAGGTGCTGCACCGGATCGGTGCCCTGGAACCGGGCGAGCCGATCGTCTTCGTCGGTGCCGCCAGTGCCCATCGCCAGGCGGCGTTCGACGCCTGCGCCTTTGTCATGGACTACCTCAAGACCCGAGCGCCGTTCTGGAAAAAGGAAAACACTGTCGACGGCCCGCGCTGGGTTGAAGGGCGGGACAGTGACCATGCGGCGGCGGATCGCTGGAAGCAGTAAGCAACCTGTTGTTTTTTCGCAAGCCATAAGTCGCCATCGCGAGCAAGCTCGCTCCCACAGTGGATCTTCGTTGTACACAAGGTCCCTTGTGGGAGCGAGCTTGCTCGCGATGAGGCCATCAACCTCCCATCACATTCCCCTGCCTACCGATTGACGGTGTGTACATTAAAGTCCAATATGGATTTATAAGTACATATAAAGTCATCGCCCCACCTTTCTCTGCCAAACCAACAACAACCCGCGAGAGATCGATCATGAAAAAACTCCCCCTCATCACCGGCCTGGCCTTGAGCCTGTTGGCCTCCAGCAGCCTGTTCGCCGCTGAGAAAACCTTGCGCATCGGCATCGAGGCGGCATATCCGCCGTTTGCTTCCAAGACCTCGGAAGGGAAGATCGAGGGGTTCGACTACGACATCGGCAATGCCCTGTGCGCGCAGATGCAGGTCAAGTGCGAGTGGATCGAGGGTGAGTTCGACGGGCTGATTCCGGCGCTCAAGGTGAAGAAGATCGATCTGGCGTTGTCGTCCATGACCATTACCGAAGAGCGCAAGAAATCGGTGGATTTCACCCACAAGTACTACTTCACCTCATCGCGCCTGGTCATGAAGGAAGGGGCGGTGGTCGATGACCAGTACGCCAGCCTCAAGGGCAAGACCGTCGGTGTGCAGCGGGCCACCACCACTGACCGCTACGCCACTGAAGTCCTCGAACCCAAGGGTGTGATCGTCAAGCGCTATAGCAACAACGAAGAAATCTACATGGACCTGGCGTCCGGTCGGCTCGACGCGATTTTCGCCGACACCATCCCGCTGGAAGACTTTCTGTCGATGCCTCGTGGCAAGGGCTACGCCTTTGTCGGCCCCGAGCTCAAGGACCCCAAATACGTCGGCGAAGGCGCCGGTATCGCGGTGCGCAAGGGCAATACCCAACTGGTGGCGGATTTGAACAAGGCCATCGATGGGATTCGGGCCAATGGGGAGTATCAGAAGATCCAGGGCAAGTATTTCAAGTCGGATATCTATGGCGACTGATTGACCGCCATCGCGAGCAAGCTCGCTCCCACAGGGGACCTGGGTACAAAGATCCAGTGTGGGAGCGAGCTTGCTCGCGAAGGCGGCAGACCTGGCAAAGCAGATTTCAGCCCTTCAGCTCCTTCAAATGCTTGTACACCGTCGCCCGCCCCATATTCAGCACATTGGCCACGTAGTTGGACGCGCTCTTGCCCTTGAATGCGCCTTCGGCATGCAGCGCCAGCACCAGCTCGCGTTTGTGGTCGCGGGTCAGCAGGTTCAGGCTCAACTGACGCTCGCGCATCCAGGCATGCAGGAAGGTGTTGATCCGTTCCTGCCAGTCATCGCGAAACAGTGAGTCGGGCTGGGGGATCAACTTGCTCGGCGACAGGAACAGATCCAGCGCGGCCTTGGCATTCTCGAACAGCGAAATATTCAGGTTGATGCACAGCACCGCCAGCGGATGACCGTCGGCGTCGCGCAGTACGCTGCTGAGGCTGCGAATCTTCTGTCCGTCCCAGTTCAGCTTTTCGTAGGGCCCGATATTACGTTCGCTGACGTCCTCGCTGAGCATGTCTTCCAGGGACGAGTCATCGCCAATTTCGCGCTTGGACAGGTTATTGGCGATGTAATCGACTTTCTGGGTGCGCAGGTCGTGCAGCACCACTTCGGCGTGGGGGTAGAACAGCGTGGCGATGGCGTCGGCGATGGTGCGGAAGTTTTCCAGCGCCGGATCGGGTGGCGAGGCAGTCATGACAGGGCTCCAGGCAGCGTCAGCGCCCCGTGGAACAGGGGCGCGGGGGAGTGTGCCGCAATCGTGGCGATGCGTCACCTCAAGGTGGCTCAGCCCAGGCGTTCGGGTGACAGCATGGCGCTGTTCAGGCCGAAACGGGCCAGGGCCTCGGGCAGCGGTTCGCCACGCACCAGCGCCGCGCTGGCCTGGCCCATGGCCGGTGAGGTCTGGATGCCGTAGCCACCCTGGGCTGCGACCCAATACAGCCCGGGCAGCTGCGGATCGAAACCGGACAGCAGGTCACCGTCGGGCACGAAACTGCGCAAGCCGGCCCAGGTGCGGGTCGGGCGGCGGATGGTCAGGGTAGTGGCTTCTTCGATCTGGTAGATGCCCATGGCGATGTCCAGCTCTTCCGGCTGCACGTCATGAGGTTCCACCGGGTCGGCGTTGGCTGGCGAGCCGAGGAACATGCCGGCGTCAGGCTTCATATAGAAGGATTCGTCCAGGCTCACCAGCATCGGCCAGTCATGGATGTCCACGCCCTCGGGCCCGGCAAAAATGAACGCTGCGCGCCGCTTGGGCTGCAACCCCAGCTTCCGGGCGCCGGCCATTTCGGCAATGTGATCGGCCCATGCGCCGGCAGCATTGATCAGGATCGGTGCGGTGAACGTCTGGTTGGCGGTCTTCACCTGCCACAGCCCCTGATCATCGCGGCTCAATTGCTGGACTTCGCTGTCGGTGTGCACTTCACCGCCATTGCGACGAATACCGCGCAGGTAGCCTTGGTGCAGTGCATCGGTGTCGATGTCGCAGGCCGTGGGGTCGTAGATCGCTCCGTGGACTTTCTCCCGTCGCAGGATCGGCAGCCGCACACAGGCCTCGTCGGCGCTGAGCAGTTGCATCTGCGGCACCGTCGCCTTGGCGCTGAGGTATTGGTTGTTCAACTCGGCCGGGTCACCGGTGAAGTCCACGGTCATTTCGCCCCGTGGGGTCAGCAAGGGGTGTTCGCAGAAACCGGTCGGCGGGGCGTCGAAAAAATCCCGGCTGGCCTGGGTCAGCGCCCGCACCTGAGGGGTGCCGTAGGCGGCGGTATACAGCGCCGCCGAGCGTCCGGTGGAGTGGTAGGCCGGATGGGATTCGCGTTCGAGCACAATCACACGGCCGTGGGGGGCGAGCCAGTAACCGGTGGATGCACCGGCAATGCCGCCGCCGATGATGATGAAATCTGCTTGTTTCATGAATTCTCCTGCGAAGAATGTGCCCGGGAACTCGAAGACCCCTGTGGGAGCGAGCTTGCTCGCGAAGGCGGCCTGACAGTCGATATTGAAGGTGACTGACCCACCGCCATCGCGAGCAAGCTCGCTCCCACAAGGGAATGGGGGGTGTCAGTTGTGAAGTCGATACAGGGCATTCGCCAGCGCAACATCTTCCAGGCCCAGACCAATGGAGCGGAAGAACACGTGGCGTTGGTAGTCGGGACGCGCCACGTGTTCGCTGAGTAATTCGGGCAAATCGCCGACGATGCTCGACGCCTCCCAGCCATGCTCTTCGCCGGCGATCAGCATTTCACCGGCCGAGCCTGGGGTGGTCTGACGATAGTCGCAGAACACGTCCATGTCGTTGAGGCTTTGAGGGGGGACTTCATGGGCGCGTGGGGCGTTGGTGCTGATGGAGGTGATCAGCGCCGGTTTGCCCAGGGCCTGCGGGTCGAGTACCGCTTTGGCGGACGAGGTGCAGAGCATCACCACATCAGCGTCGTGCAGCGCCGCTTCAAGGCTGTCGGCGATGTGCAGGCGCGGGTCCAGGTCGGTGATGGAGGCAAGTTCTTGTGCCGACTTGGTCTTCAGGCCTGGCGAATATAGGCTGATAGCTTGCCAGTCCCGCAGGCCCTTGACGTATTGCACGTGTGCCCGCGCCACCGCACCGCTACCGATGACCGCCAGGCGCCGGGCGGTGTGCGGGGCGAGGGCATCGACGGCAACAGCCGTGGTGGCAGCGGTGCGAGCGGTGGTCAACTCGGCGGCATCGCACAGTAGTAGCGGCTGGCCGGTCTGCATCGACATCAACAAGGTCCAGGCGGTCACCAGCGGACCTTGCTCGCGCACGATGTAGGGCGAGGTCTTGACCCCGTAGACCTGGTCTTCAGCCAGCACACCCAGATAGTTGATGAAGTCCCCGGCGCCCTGTGGAAACACCACCAGTTGCTGGGGTGGCTGCACCGCTTGTCCAGCGGCGAGATCACGGAACAGCTTGCGCAGGATGTGCGGCACGTCGATTTGCCCGAGCAGTTCTCGGGCCTGGGCTTGGGTCATCACATGGGGCGTGCTGGACATGGGGGCTCCGGATGCTTGCGTAAACTAATTTGTCCATTATGGACTTTTAGTTTAATCGAGCAATATCCCCAGGCAAAAAAAAGCGCAGCCTGTCTTGGCTGCGCTGATCATTCCCACGCTCTGCGTGGGAATGCCTCATGGACGCTCTGCGTCCGTCTCGATGCTAAGGGCGCTTGCGCTCGACCGGTCGCAACAGATGCGTCGGCGGAGTTTCGCAATTAATCTTTTTCCCCAGCAACGCCTCAATCGACGGCAACTGGTAGGAGTCATCCTCACCGGCGAAGCTGATCGAAACCCCCGCGGCCCCGGCACGACCGGTACGGCCGATGCGATGCACGTAGTCGTCCGGCACTTCCGGCAGGGTGAAATTGATCACGTGGCTGATGCCGTCGATGTGGATACCACGACCGGCCACGTCGGTGGCCACCAGCACGCGAATCTTGCCTTCACGGAAACCTTCGAGGGTCTTGATGCGCTTGTGTTGCGGCACGTCGCCCGAGAGCTGGGCCGCGTTGACGCCATCGCGCACCAGGCGTTCCTCGATGCGGCGCACTTCGTCCTTGCGGTTGGCGAACACCATCACCCGCTCCCAACCGTTGTCGTTGACCAGGTTGTAGAGCAGCTTGTACTTGTCGGCCCCGGCGACTGCGTAGATATGTTGCTCGACGTTTTCGCTGGCGACGTTCTCGGCTTCGATCTCGACGATGGCAGGGTCGGTGGTCCACTGCTTGGCCAGGTTCATCACGTCCTCGGTGAAGGTGGCGGAGAACAGCAGGGTCTGGCGTTCGCTTTTCGGTGGAGTCTGGCGAATGATCTGGCGCACTTGCGGGATGAAGCCCATGTCGAGCATGCGGTCGGCTTCGTCCAGCACCATCACTTCGACCATGTCCAGGTGCACGTCGCCGCGCTGGTTGAAGTCCAGCAGGCGGCCCGGCGTGGCGACCAGGATGTCGCAGTGACGGGCTTCGAGGTGCTTGAGCTGCTTGTCGAAATCCATGCCACCCACGAACGTCATGACGTTCAGGCCGGTGTACTTGGTCAGGTCGGCGGCGTCCTTGGCGATCTGCACCACCAGCTCGCGGGTCGGCGCGATGATCAGCGCCCGCGGTTCGCCCATGTAGCGTTCCTTGGGCGGTGGGGTCTGGAGCAGCTGGGTGATGATGGAAATCAGAAATGCGGCGGTCTTGCCGGTGCCGGTCTGAGCGCGACCGATGGCGTCTTTGCCGGCGAGGGTGTAACCGAGCACTTGCGCCTGGATCGGCGTGCAATACGGGAAACCCAGGTCCTGGATGGCATGCATCAGTTCCGGGGCGAGCTTGAAATCGTGGAAGCGGGTCTTGCCTTCCTGGGGTTCTACGACGAAGTCCTCGAGCTTCCAGGCGACGACCGGCGGTTTCGGTGCGCGTTCGCGCCGTGGCCTGGGGGTTTCGTTGCGTGGTTTCTCGGGCTCGGGGGCCGTAACAGGCTGGGCGACGGGTTCTTTTGTTGCCTGTGCAACAGGTGCCGCCCGGCGCGGTTGTTGCGCATCGGTACGGCTCGGGCCGTGGGTCGGCGCAGTGGAGCCAGGCGCGAGTTGCTCGGCCTCGCTTTTACCGAACATCTTCTTGAGTGCTTTGAGCACGGTCATCTCATCGATTGGTTAAGGAATGTACGCCGGCCAGTGTAATGCAAGAAACGGGCGCGGCGTAGTGTGATCGTCAAAGGACCGGCGTGGCGATCAGCCTCTTAGCGCAACCGCTCGGCCAGCCAGGTGCCGATGTCGCGAATCTCCTCGGGTAACACTTCGTGGCCCATTGGGTATTCTTGCCATGTCACGGTGACACCATGCTGCTTCAAATACTCTTTTGCGGTCCGACCCATGGGGTTGAGTACCACTTCGTCGTATTGCCCGTGCAGCGCCAGGACTGGAATACGTTGCTGGCTGGCCGACAATTGCAACTCATCGCTGAAAGTCGGTGCATAAGTAGACAGCGCGACCACGCCGCCCAGCGGGCCCTGCCATTTCACGAATGCCGTGTGATAGACCACCGCGCCGCCCTGGGAGAAACCCGCCAGGAAAATCCGCGAGGCGTCTATTCCGCTGGCTCGCTGGGTTTCGATCAGGTCGATGACCCGTTGTGCCGAGGCTTCGAGCTGCTGTTCGTCAATGGCCCGCGCCGGGCTCAAGGCCCGGATGTCGTACCAACTGGGCATGGCGTAGCCGCCGTTAATCGTTACTGGTTGGGTCGGTGCCTGGGGTAGAACGAAACGTGTGGTGAGCAAACTTTGTTGCAACATTTCAGCGACTGGCAGGAAATCAAAACGATCGGCGCCCAGGCCGTGAAGCCAGA
This sequence comes from Pseudomonas sp. St386, assembly GCF_018325865.1. Taxonomy (NCBI): domain Bacteria; kingdom Pseudomonadati; phylum Pseudomonadota; class Gammaproteobacteria; order Pseudomonadales; family Pseudomonadaceae; genus Pseudomonas; species Pseudomonas sp. St386. Next base: position 5,540,474 of record NZ_AP021900.1, on the reverse strand, counting down.
TAACGCACGCGTCGGCAGTGCCGCTGGGCTCGAGAATCAGGGGGTCGGTCATGGTTGTGCTCCAAATCTGTGCGGGCGCGCCCAATCAGTGCGTGATTACAGTGCGTGTCCGGTGTCTCAGTTAATTAGATGTCGCAAAGTTGAAAGTTTTTGTCTTGACGTGTTTTACAAGGGCTAAGCGCAGCGGTCTGGTACGGGCTTTGCTATGGGTGTACCCGAGTGATGATTCTTACGCTGTGCGGTAACACTATCAGTTCACCGCGACGCATGGGATATCAGAAATCCGGTGATGAATGTTCGCCAGTAGCCGCTACGGGCTTCGCGAACGTGAAGGGCTACAGCCCGTTCGGCCGATTGGTGAGAGATGGGCATGACCACTGTTTACGGACATCCTCATTATTAGACTCATAGCGAAGGTCCAGACGTCGGTTGACCCTAAAAAAAGCCAACAAGGGTCGGCAATGCCCCAAAAGGGTGCGACAGGACTCGAGCTCCGACACAACAAGAGCAAAACTGGAGGTTTGAATGAAGTTACTGAAATCCACCCTGGCCGTCATGACTGCAGCAGCAGTCCTTGGTGTCAGCGGGTTCGCTCAGGCGGGTGCAACTCTGGATGCCGTGCAGAAAAAAGGTTTTGTGCAATGTGGTGTGAGTGATGGCCTGCCGGGTTTCTCGGTGCCTGATTCGACCGGCAAGATCGTCGGTATCGACGCTGATTTCTGCCGTGCCGTGGCCGCTGCTGTATTTGGCGATGCGACCAAGGTCAAGTTCAGCCAGTTGAACGCCAAGGAGCGCTTCACCGCGCTGCAATCGGGCGAAATCGACATGCTCTCGCGCAACTCCACCATGACCAGCTCCCGTGACGCGGGCATGGGCTTGAAATTCCCAGGCTTCATCACCTACTACGACGGCATCGGCTTCCTGGCCAACAACAAGCTGGGCGTCAAAAGCGCCAAGGAACTGGACGGTGCAACCATCTGCATCCAGGCCGGTACCACCACCGAGCTGAACGTTTCCGACTACTTCCGCGCCAACGGCCTGAAGTACACCCCGATCACTTTCGACACCTCCGATGAAAGCGCCAAGTCGCTGGAATCCGGTCGTTGCGACGTGCTGACCTCGGACAAATCCCAGCTGTTCGCCCAGCGCAGCAAGCTGGCTTCGCCAAAGGACTACGTGGTTCTGCCGGAAACCATTTCCAAGGAGCCCCTGGGCCCAGTCGTGCGTAACGGCGACGACGAGTGGTTGGCCATTGTCCGTTGGACTGGCTACGCCTTGCTCAACGCTGAAGAAGCTGGTGTGACCTCGAAGAACGTCGAGGCCGAAGCCAAGTCCACCAAGAACCCTGATGTCGCTCGTATGCTGGGCGCTGATGGTGAATACGGCAAAGACCTGAAACTGCCGAAAGACTGGGTTGTGCAGATCGTCAAGCAGGTCGGCAACTACGGTGAAATGTTCGAGCGCAACCTCGGCAAGGGCACTCCGCTGGAAATCGACCGCGGCCTGAACGCTCTGTGGAACGCCGGCGGCATTCAATACGCACCACCAGTGCGCTGATGGTTCTATCACCCGGTGGGCCAACCACCGGGTGATGTTCTGTTCCATTCTTTGCGGGGCACTTCATGCAAAATTCAATCGGCGCACCTAAGCAGAGGCTCAGCCTCAGCGATCCACGAGTGCGTGCGTGGGTATTTCAAATCGTCACTGTCGTGGCGGTTATCGCGCTGGGCTGGTTTCTGTTCGATAACACACAAACCAATCTTCAGCACCGAGGCATCACCTCCGGTTTCGGCTTCCTGGAACGCAGTGCCGGTTTCGGCATCGCCCAACACCTGATCGACTACACCGAAGCGGACAGCTATGCCCGGGTCTTTGTCATCGGGTTGCTCAACACGCTGCTGGTCACGTTCATTGGCGTGATCCTGGCAACTATCCTGGGGTTCATCATCGGTGTGGCACGGCTGTCGCAGAATTGGATCATTTCCAAGCTGGCAACCGTTTATGTCGAGGTTTTCCGTAATATCCCGCCACTGCTGCAAATCCTGTTCTGGTACTTCGCGGTATTCCTGAGCATGCCAGGACCGCGGGCCGCCCATAACTTTGGCGACACCTTCTTTGTCAGCAGCCGGGGCCTGAACATGCCTGCCGCGCTGATGGCCGAAGGGTTCTGGCCGTTCGTGATCAGTGTTGTGCTGGCGATCGTCGCCATCGTGCTGATGACGCGTTGGGCCAACAAGCGTTTCGAAGCGACTGGCGAGCCGTTTCATAAATTCTGGGTCGGCCTGGCGCTGTTCCTGGTGATCCCGGCGTTGAGCGCGCTGCTTTTTGGTGCGCCGGTGCATTGGGAAATGCCGGAGCTCAAGGGCTTCAACTTCGTCGGTGGCTGGGTGCTGATCCCGGAACTGCTGGCCTTGACCCTGGCCTTGACCGTGTACACCGCGGCCTTCATCGCCGAGATCGTACGCTCGGGCATCAAGTCGGTCAGCCACGGCCAGACCGAAGCCGCCCGTTCCCTGGGGCTGCGCAACGGTCCGACCCTGCGCAAAGTGATCATCCCGCAGGCCCTGCGCGTGATCATTCCACCGTTGACCAGCCAATACCTGAACCTGGCGAAAAACTCCTCCCTGGCGGCCGGTATCGGCTACCCGGAAATGGTTTCGCTGTTTGCCGGCACAGTGTTGAACCAGACGGGCCAGGCCATCGAGGTGATTGCGATCACCATGAGTGTGTACCTGGCGATCAGTATCAGCATTTCGTTGCTGATGAACTGGTACAACAAGCGCATTGCGCTGATCGAGCGGTGAGGAAACGCGCATGACGACTCATACTTTCAAACCAGACATGCCCCCGCCGGGCAGCAGCATCGGCGTGGTGGCGTGGATGCGCGCCAACATGTTCTCCAGCTGGATCAACACGCTGCTGACCCTGTTTGCGTTCTACCTGATCTACCTGATCGTTCCACCGCTGTTGCACTGGGCGATCCTCGATGCCAACTGGGTCGGTACCACCCGCGCCGACTGCACCAAGGAAGGCGCCTGCTGGGTGTTCATCCAGCAGCGTTTCGGTCAGTTCATGTACGGCTATTACCCGACGGATCTGCGCTGGCGCGTCGACCTGACCGTATGGCTGGCAGTGATCGGTGTGGCGCCGTTGTTCATCTCGCGCTTCCCGCGCAAGGCGATCTACGGCCTGAGTTTCCTGGTGCTGTATCCGATCATCGCCTGGTGCCTGCTGCACGGCGGCGTGTTCGGCCTGGACGCCGTGGCGACCAGCCAATGGGGCGGCCTGATGCTGACCCTGGTGATCGCTACCGTCGGTATCGTCGGTGCACTGCCGCTAGGCATCGTCCTGGCGTTGGGCCGTCGTTCGAACATGCCGGCGATTCGCGTGGTCTGCGTGACCTTCATCGAGTTCTGGCGCGGCGTGCCATTGATCACGGTGCTGTTCATGTCCTCGGTGATGCTGCCGCTGTTCCTGCCTGAAGGCATGAACTTCGACAAGCTGCTGCGGGCGTTGATCGGGGTGATCCTGTTCCAGTCGGCCTACATTGCCGAAGTGGTGCGTGGTGGCCTGCAAGCCATTCCCAAGGGCCAGTACGAAGCGGCCGCGGCGATGGGCCTGGGTTACTGGCGCAGCATGGGCCTGGTGATTCTGCCGCAAGCCCTGAAGCTGGTGATCCCGGGTATCGTCAACACCTTTATTGCGTTGTTCAAGGACACGAGCCTGGTGATCATCATCGGCCTGTTCGACCTGCTCAACAGCGTGAAACAAGCTGCCGCCGACCCGAAATGGCTGGGCATGGCCACTGAAGGCTATGTGTTCGCCGCCCTGGTGTTCTGGATTTTCTGTTTTGGTATGTCCCGCTATTCCATGCATTTGGAACGCAAGCTGGACACTGGCCACAAGCGTTAGGAGCGTAGTTTATGAGTGAAGCGATCAAACAGCCTGTGAGCCCTGAAGGCATTATTCAGATGCAGGGCGTCAACAAGTGGTACGGCCAGTTCCACGTGTTGAAAGACATCAACCTGAACGTCAAGCAGGGCGAGCGTATCGTGCTGTGCGGCCCGTCGGGCTCCGGCAAGTCCACCACCATCCGCTGCCTCAACCGCCTGGAAGAGCACCAGCAGGGCCGCATCGTGGTCGACGGCGTGGAGCTGACCAACGACCTCAAGCAGATCGAAGCGATCCGCCGTGAAGTCGGCATGGTGTTCCAGCACTTCAACCTGTTCCCGCACCTGACCATCCTGCAGAACTGCACCCTGGCGCCGATGTGGGTACGCAAGATGCCCAAGCGCAAGGCCGAGGAAATCGCCATGCATTACCTGGAGCGCGTGCGCATTCCAGAGCAGGCGAACAAGTACCCGGGCCAGCTCTCCGGCGGTCAGCAACAGCGCGTGGCCATCGCTCGTGCCCTGTGCATGAAACCGAAAATCATGCTGTTCGACGAGCCGACCTCGGCCCTCGACCCGGAAATGGTGAAAGAAGTGCTGGACACCATGATCGGCCTGGCCGAAGACGGCATGACCATGCTCTGCGTGACCCACGAAATGGGTTTCGCCCGCACCGTGGCCAACCGCGTGATCTTCATGGACAAGGGTGAAATCGTCGAACAGGCCGCGCCGAACGACTTCTTCGACAACCCGCAGAATGACCGCACCAAGCTGTTCCTGAGCCAGATCCTGCATTGATCCGGCCTTAGGCAGTGAAATAAGCCCGGACTTGTCCGGGTTTATTTTTGCCTGCGTTTTCTTCGCCTCAGGAGCTGAGCACGGTTTCGCGCTCGGGGTGGCGGTCAAGCAACAACTGCCGCAGGTCGGTGCCTTCGTCCAGGATCTGGATCTCGGCCATCAGGTGCGGATGACGATCCAGCAGGCGCATCAGCATGAACAGCGGTTGAGGTGGGGGGATCTCGCCTCGCTCATAGCGGGAAAAGGCATTGTGCCCACCGCCGGACAGTAACTTCACGGCTTCTTTCTGGGTTAGATGCAGTTTGCGACGGATGCGCTTGATCTCTGCGCCCATGGCTTGAAGACAGTCTTCGAGCAACTGGTCGCTTGCCTTGGAATAGCGCTCGGCGCTGTCGGTATCGTGATCGAATTCTATTTCGCCACAGACCTGGCACTCCCACCCGGCGATGTCGTGCACCGGTCGGGCTACCCGCTTGTAGTCGACTGAGAAGCTGCGATTCTTGAAGTGATGCATCGCCTTGTCTGTGCCACAGCTGACACATTGCTGTGTTTTCATTGGTTTTTCTCTTTGAAGGAGATCACCGGATGCCCACCGCCGGGGCGGTAAGTCACTTTGATGTAGATCTCCCGATCCTGAAATGTTGTGTGATAGACGTCTTGCCAGATTCAGTGATCGGCATAGGTGGTCATCGATTTGTGCAGCATCCTGTACTCCAGCAGGTGAACGATCCGCAGCATCTGGGCAAGACTTAACGTCATCCTCCGTCCGCCTTCCCGCGCGCTCATCGTGAACGCCTTGCTTCCCAACCTGCGAACCTCGGCCTTGACCTCTGCCAGCTCGTAATGGGGCGTGCTCTTTTCCATAAGAAGTCATTTACCTTGTCTCTAAAATTACCCTCAAAGGGTAATTTTGACTAATCGAAAATCTCGCTCTTTATCTGCCCTTAAACCCTAGGCGCTTGTTCTCTGGGATGAAGCTGACTAACATGTCAGAAAATTCATCCTATGATTGGATGAAAGGGCGGACTCCATGTCAGATATTTCTCCATTAATAAAGCGCTCCCTAGTCGATCAGGCCTTGGAGCAATTGCGCCGACGTATCAGCGATGGTGTGTGGGCCGTCGGCCAGCGCTTGCCCACCGAGCCGGAGTTGGTGGCGGAACTGGGTATCAGCCGCAACACCGTGCGCGAAGCCATGCGCGTGCTGGCGTTTTCCGGGCTGATCGAGATCCGCCAGGGCGACGGCAGTTACGTGCGGGCAGTGGTTGATCCGCTGGATACGCTCAAGGTGCTGTCCCGCTGTTCGTTGGAACAGGCCCGGGAAACCCGGCATATCCTGGAGGTAGAGGCCATTGGCCTGGCGGCGCTGCGGCGCACCGATGAGGATCTGCTTGCCTTGCGCCGGGCGCTGCAAGACAGCGGCGAGCATTATCACGGCGACCTGGAGCACTACATCGCCTGCGACCTGGTGTTCCACCGCCTCCTGGTGGATGCCGCGCACAACCCTGCGCTCAGTGAACTCTATCGCTACTTCTCCAGCGTCATCGGCGCACAGCTGCGCCAGAGCCTCAACATCACCCCGCGCCATCAACATGTGTTCGACCTGCATGTCGAAATCCTTGAAGCCGTCGAGCAACAGGATCCGCAACGGGCCAAGTCCCTGTGCCGCCAATTGATCAATGAACCCTGAGTGCTTGAAACCCTGAGCCCCGAACCCGAGTTTTCCATGTCCCGCGATCTGCTTGACCCTGCCACTTCGACGGCGCCCAAACGCGCCGCCGAACTCGAAGAACTGTTGATCGACGCCGAGGCCGACGATGAGCAGGCCCAGCAGCACCATCCGTTGGTGCGCCGCCCCTGGCTGTTGCTGCTCGGGTTGATCCTGGTGGCGCTGAACTTGCGTCCGGCGTTGTCGAGCATGGCGCCGTTGCTCAGCGAAGTGTCAAGAAGCCTCGGCCTGTCGGCTGCCCAGGCCGGTTTGCTGACCACATTGCCTGTGCTTTGCCTGGGCCTGTTCGCGCCGCTGGCGCCGGTGCTGGCGCGGCGCTTCGGTGCCGAGCGCGTGGTGCTGGGGATCTTGTTGACGCTGGCGGGCGGGATTGTCTTGCGCAGCGCCTTCGGTCAGGTCGGGCTGTTTGTCGGCAGCATCCTGGCCGGCGCGAGTATCGGTGTGATCGGCGTGCTGCTGCCGGGCATCGTCAAGCGCGACTTCGCCAAACAGGCCGGCACCATGACCGGTGTCTACACCATGGCTTTGTGCCTGGGCGCGGCGATGGCGGCCGGGGCGACCGTGCCGCTGAGCGAGCAGCTTGGCCACAGCTGGGCCTTGGGCCTGGGCTTCTGGGTGGTCCCGGCGCTGCTGGCCGCGGTGTTCTGGTTACCGCAAGTGGGCGGGAAACACGGAGCCCACCAAGTGGCTTATCGGGTCCGCGGCTTGCTGCGTGATCCCCTGGCCTGGCAAGTGACGTTGTACATGGGGCTGCAATCGTCCCTGGCCTACATCGTCTTTGGCTGGCTGCCGTCGATCCTGATTGGCCGTGGCCTGACCCCGACCCAGGCCGGGCTCGTGCTGTCCGGTTCGGTCATCGTGCAGTTGATCAGTTCCCTCGCGGCGCCCTGGTTGGCAACGCGCGGCAAGGACCAGCGCCTGGCCATCGTGATCGTCATGCTCATGGTCCTGGGTGGCTTGTTCGGTTGCCTCTACGCGCCGCTCGATGGCTTGTGGGGCTGGGCGATCCTGCTGGGCTTGGGGCAGGGCGGATCATTCAGCCTGGCGCTCACGCTGATCGTGTTGCGTTCGCGGGACGCCCACGTGGCCGCCAACCTTTCCAGCATGGCCCAGGGGTTCGGCTATACGCTGGCGTCGCTGGGGCCGTTCGCGGTGGGTGTGGTCCACGACTTGACCGGCGGCTGGAATGCCCTGGGCTGGATCTTCGGCCTGGTTGGCCTGGGGGCGATCATCGCCGGCATCGGCGCAGGCCGGGCGTTGTACGTCGGGGTCAGCAGCGAAAGGGTCACTGACCTTCGTTGATATCATTTTCATGGCGAATGACGATAGTCTTCCCTGCGGCGGAAGATTATCGTACTGGCCTACTGAAACGTTTTTCGGAGCCTGTCCATGAGTGATGCCCACAACGCCTTGATCAGCCGTTTTTATCAGGCCTTCCAACGCCTGGACGCCGAAGCCATGAGCGCTTGCTACACCGACGACGTGCTGTTCAGCGACCCGGCGTTCGGCGAGCTGCGCGGGCGCGATGCCGGCGACATGTGGCGCATGCTGACGACCCGGGCCAAGGACTTTTCCCTGACCTTCGATAACGTGCGCAGCGATGAGCGTACCGGTGGTGCCCATTGGGTGGCGACGTACTTGTTCAGCCAGACCGGCAACATTGTGATCAATGACATTCAGGCGCGCTTCGTTTTTCGCGACGGCAAGATCTGCGAGCACCACGACAACTTCGATCTGTGGCGCTGGTCTCGCCAGGCATTGGGTGCCAAGGGCCTGTTGCTGGGCTGGACACCACTGGTACGCAACGCCGTCAGGGCCCAGGCCCTCAAGGGGCTGCGGGCGTTCCAGGCCAGTCGCTGATAAGATCGCGGCTTGTCTTTACCGACCTGTTGAACATCTAGTGACGACCGCCACCCTCTCTCCCGATCTGCCTGCACAAGGTCCCACCGAAGCGGACAAACCCTGGTTTGTCTACCTGGTGCGGGCCGCCAACGGTTCGCTGTACTGCGGCGTCAGTGATGACCCGGTGCGGCGTTTCGCCAAGCATCAAAGCGGCAAGGGGGCACGCTTCTTCCTTTCCAGCCCGGCAGTGGCCCTGGTGTACACCGAGGCTTGTCGCGACAAGGGCGAGGCCCTGCGCCAGGAGCGGCTGATCAAAAAGCTCAAGAAAAGCGCCAAGGAATGCCTGGTGGCCAGTGCGCTGTCGCTCAATCAGCCGGGCTGATAGGCCTTTATCAGGCCGGTAGGCTGTCCCGATCAGGCGCGCTAAGCTGTAAGACTTCATTCCTGCAGTGGCTAATCTCATGTCAGAGCTGATCCTTCATCATTACCCAACGTCTCCTTTCGCGGAAAAAGCCCGGCTGCTGCTGGGCTTCAAGGGGCTGTCCTGGCGTTCGGTGAACATCCCGCCGATGATGCCCAAGCCTGACCTTACGGCGTTGACGGGTGGCTATCGCAAGACGCCGGTGTTGCAGGTCGGCGCGGATGTCTATTGCGATACGTCGCTGATGGCTCGCCGCCTGGAGCAGGAAAAAGCTTCGCCGGCGCTGTTCCCCGAAGGCCGGGAAATGCTTGCCGCGTCCTTTGCAGCGTGGGCCGATTCGGTGGTGTTCCAGCATGCGGTGAGCCTGGTGTTCCAGCCGGAGTCGGTGGCGGCACGGTTCGCCAAGCTATCGCCCGAAGCGATCAAGGCGTTCATCAGCGACCGTGCCGGGCTGTTCAGTGGCGGCACGACTACGCGCTTGGCCGCCGAGCAGGCCAAGCACCAATGGCCGACGATCATGGCGCGTCTGGAGCAACAGTTGCAGCGAGAGGAGGGCGATTTCCTGTTGGGTGATCCGTCGATTGCCGACTTCGCCATGGCCCATCCGCTGTGGTTCCTCAAGGGCACTCCGGTTACCTCGCCGCTGGTGGATGCGTATCCTGCTGTCTCGGCATGGTTGGCGCGGGTGTTGGGTTTCGGCCATGGTGCCTCGAGCCAGATGAGTGCCGAAGAAGCCTTGGACGTTGCCCGCAACGCTACGCCGGCAGCGCTGCCGGATGAGGTATTCGACGAGCCGAACGGGTTCACGGCAGGGCAGCAGGTGACCATCGCCGCGACCGACTATGGCGTCGATCCGGTGGCCGGGGAGTTGTTGTTTGCTGGCAGCGAAGAATTGATTCTGCGTCGCGAAGACGAGCGGGGCGGGGTGGTGCATGTGCACTTTCCGCGGTTTGGCTTCCGGATCGAGGCTCGATGAACAACGAATGACCTTGTGGGAGCGAGCTTGCTCGCGATGGCGCCAGATCAGTCGATATTGATGTTGAATGTTGGTCCGCTATCGCGAGCAAGCTCGCTCCCACAGGATAGGTGTGTGGTTCACAGGATCTGCGTTTGCCGCCGATCACTGTGTGGGAGCGAGCTTGCTCGCGATGAGGCCCTCAAACCTATATCGCGGGCAACGCCTTGAGAATATTCTCCGGCTCATATCCACGAATCAACGTACCGTTCACATCCAGGATCGGAATCCCCCGGCCACCCAGCGCCTCATAAGTCTTGCGCGCCTCGGTGTCCTTCTCGATATCGAACTCGCGAAACGGCACACCTTTCTCATCCAGGAACCGCCGGGTTGCCTTGCAGTAGCCGCACCAGGCGGTGGCATACAGCACGACGCGGGCGTTGCTGCGGATCTGCTCGGAAACCATCTGTGACGGGTTGAACACCCGCTCGATCTTGCCCCAGTTCTGATAGGCCACCACCACCAGCAGAATCAGCAGGAATTTCTTCAGCACCCCACCAAACATCAATTGCGACGCTTGAGCTGGTCGGTCAGCGACGTGGGCAGGCCCTTGATGATCAGCGTGCCGGCCTCTTCGTCGTACTCGATCTTGGAGCCCAACAAGTGCGCTTCGAAGCTGATGGACAAGCCTTCGGCGCGACCGGTGAAGCGACGGAACTGGTTGAGAGTGCGTTTATCCGCCGGGATTTCCGGCGACAACCCGTAGTCCTTGTTGCGGATATGGTCGTAGAAGGCTTTCGGGCGATCTTCGTCGATCAGTTCGGACAGTTCTTCCAGGCCCATCGGCTCGCCGAGCTTGGCCTGGCTGCTGGCGTAGTCGACCAGGGTCTTGGTTTTTTCCCGGGCATCCTCTTCCGGCAGGTCTTCGCTTTCGACGAAGTCACTGAAGGCCTTGAGCAGGGTGCGAGTCTCGCCGGGGCCGTCGACACCTTCCTGGCAGCCGATGAAATCACGGAAATACTCCGAGACCTTCTTGCCGTTCTTGCCCTTGATGAACGAGATGTACTGCTTCGATTGCTTGTTGTTCTGCCATTCCGACACGTTGATCCGCGCCGCCAGGTGCAACTGGCCCAGATCCAGATGGCGGGACGGGGTCACGTCCAGCTCATCGGTCACCGCCACGCCTTCGCTGTGGTGCAGCAGGGCGATGGCCAGGTAGTCGGTCATGCCTTGCTGGTAGTGAGCGAACAGCACGTGGCCGCCCACCGACAGGTTGGACTCTTCCATCAGCTTTTGCAGGTGTTCCACCGCCACGCGACTGAAGGCGGTGAAGTCCTTGCCGCCGTCCAGGTACTCCTTCAGCCAGCCGCTGAACGGATGCGCCCCGGACTCGGCATGGAAAAAGCCCCAGGCCTTGCCTTGCTTGGCGTTATAGCTTTCGTTGAGGTCGGCGAGCATGTTCTCGATGGCCGTGGACTCTGCCAGTTCGGAGTCGCGGGCATGGAGCACAGCTGGGGTGCCGTCGGGTTTTTTGTCGATCAGGTGGACGATGCAATGACGGATCGGCATGGATTTCTCGGCTGATGAAAGAGAGGAGGGCGCGCTCCCCGAAAAAGGCCCCAGTGTACCGCAATCACTGGTTTTGGAACCCGGCAAAGGCCCTTTCAGACCCGTCCGACACCCTATATGCATTTTTTTAACGTTTTAGCGCAAGAAAGCTGACCAAATGGGTAGCTAGAGGCGGATATTTCAGAGGCGTTGTGCTAGTTTTGCCCGGTCTTACGCGAAGTCACTGCGTTAAGCGTGCATTCAGCATCTGTCAGGTCGAACCAATCCCGGTTTTCGGCATCTATTACCCCGATCCGTCGCGGTGATTGCCGAGGGTGCCTGATCAAGAGAGATCGGGCTCGATGGCTGACACTGCACTCTGCAATCCATATGAATTTGATAGGGAAGGAACACTACATGGCTCTTACTAAAGACCAACTGATCGCTGATTTGGCTGAATCTGTAGACGCACCAAAAGCTACCGTGCGTTCGCTGCTGGACCAACTGGGCCAAGTCGTTGCCGATCAGCTGGAAAATGGCGGCGAAATCACTCTGCCAGGTGTTGGCAAGCTGAAAGTCACCGAGCGTCCTGCCCGTACCGGCCGCAACCCTTCGACTGGCGCTGCCATCGAAATCGCTGCCAAGAAAGTGATCAAGCTGGTTGTGGCCAAAGGCCTGACCGACGCGGTCAACAAGTAAGACCGCAGTAAAAAAAAACCGTGCCTCGGAGCGATCCGGGCACGGTTTTTTATTGCCTTGAAAACCACCTGTAGGTGTCTTTCTAATCCTTGCGAACCCAACGCGACTGGCGCCAAGCCTGTTGCTGGGCCTGGGTCTGGAAGGTCCAGGCCACGAAACGACTCTGCTTCTGGCCCTGGGACATCTCCACCACCTGGCTGTGCAGCGCCCCGGCCTTTTTCAGCGCGGTTTGAATCGCCGGCAGGTTCGACGCCTTCGACACCAGGGTGCTGAACCACAGCACTTGCCCGGCCAGCTGCGCGCTTTCGCCGATCAGTTGCGTCACGAACCGGGCTTCCCCACCCTCGCACCACAACTCCGCAGCCTGACCGCCGAAATTCAGCACCGGCAGCTTGCGCTTCGGATCGGCCTTGCCCAGTGCCCGCCACTTGCGCTGGCTGCCCTTGGTGGCTTCCTCCAGGGAGGCATGGAACGGTGGGTTGCACATCGTCAGGTCGAAACGTTCGGTGTCGTCCAGCAGGCCCAGGAGAATCTGCTTGCGGTTGGCTTGCTGGCGCAACTGGATGGCTTTGTTCAACCCATTGGACTGGACGATGGCCTTGGCCGAGGCGATGGCCGTTGGATCGATCTCCGAACCGAGGAAGTGCCAGCGGTAGTCGCTGTAGCCGATCAATGGATAAACGCAGTTGGCGCCGGTGCCGATGTCCAGCACCTTGACCGCCGCCCCACGGGGGATTTCACCTTCGTTGTGGCTGGCGAGCAAATCGGCGAGGAAATGTACATAGTCCGCCCGCCCTGGCACCGGTGGGCACAGATAGTCGGCCGGGATATCCCAGTGGGCGATGCCATAGAAAGCTTTGAGCAGCGCCCGGTTGAATACCCGCACGGCCTCAGGGCTGGCAAAGTCGATGCTTTCCTTGCCGTAGGGGTTGATGATCACGAACTTTGCCAGTTCCGGCGTGCTCTTGATCAACGCTGGGAAGTCGTAGCGGCCCTGGTGGCGGTTGCGCGGATGCAGGCTGGCTTTTTCACGCGGCGCCACGGTTTTAGCCGCCGGGGCGGACTTGGGCTTCTGGCGGGCAGGTTTGGGTGTGCGGGGGGCGGTCATGGGCGGGTCGATTCGGGGATGGCTCAAAAAGTGGCGGGCATTGTCCCACATCCGGCCCGGTCTTGATGACTGCGTGGTTTAAATGTGGGAGCGAGCTTGCTCGCGATAGCAGTGTGTCAGTTGGCATATGGGTTGGCTGATCCGCCGCTATCGCGAGCAAGCTCGCTCCCACATGGGTTTTGCGATACCTGAAAAGGAAAGTGACAGGCATGAAAAAGGAGGTCCAACTGGACCTCCTTTTTCATTGCGAACCGCTGTTACAGGCTGGCGATCCGCGCGTGCTGCTCGGCCAGCTTGCCCAAGGCCTGTTCCGCCTCGGCCAGTTTGGCCCGTTCCTTCTCGATGACTTCGGCCGGCGCCTTGTCGACGAAGCCGGCGTTGGACAGCTTGCCGCCGACCCGCTGCACTTCGCCTTTGAGACGCAGGATTTCCTTGTCCAGGCGCGCCAGTTCCGCGGCCTTGTCGATCAGGCCCGCCATTGGCACCAGCACTTCCATCTCGCCAACCAGGGCGGTGGCCGACAGTGGTGCTTCTTCGCCGGCTGCCAGGACCGTCACCGATTCAAGCTTCGCCAGTTTCTTGAGCAACGCCTCGTTTTCGTTGAGGCGGCGCAGGTCTTCGGCGCTGGCGTTCTTCAGGAACAGGGCCAGTGGCTTGCCCGGACCGATGTTCATTTCGGCGCGGATGTTACGCAGGCCCAGCATGAAGGTCTTGAGCCACTCGATGTCGTCTTCAGCCGCCGGATCGATGCGGCTTTCGTTGGCCACCGGCCAAGGTTGCAGCATGATCGTCTTGCCTTGGGCGCCTGCCAGCGGTGCGATGCGCTGCCAGATTTCCTCGGTGATGAACGGCATGAACGGATGCGCCAGGCGCAGGGCCACTTCCAGCACGCGCACCAGGGTGCGACGGGTGCCGCGCTGGCGTTCGACCGGGGCGTTTTCGTCCCACAGCACAGGCTTGGACAGTTCCAGGTACCAGTCGCAATACTGGTTCCAGATGAACTCGTACAAGGCTTGCGCGGCCAGGTCGAAACGGAACTGGTCCAACTGGCGAGTCACTTCGGCCTCGGTGCGCTGCAACTGCGAAATGATCCAGCGATCGGCCAGGGTCAGTTCAAAGGCTTCGCCGTTCTGGCCGCAGTCTTCGCCTTTATCCAGCACGTAGCGCGCAGCGTTCCAGATCTTGTTGCAGAAGTTGCGATAGCCTTCGACGCGGCCCATGTCGAACTTGATGTCGCGACCGGTGGACGCCAGCGAGCAGAAGGTGAAACGCAGGGCGTCGGTGCCGTAGCTGGCGATGCCCTCGGCGAATTCTTCGCGGGTGGCTTTCTCGATCTGCTTTGCCAGTTTCGGCTGCATCAGGCCGGAGGTGCGTTTCTGCACCAGGGTTTCCAGGTCGATGCCGTCGATGATGTCCAGCGGGTCCAGGACGTTGCCCTTGGACTTGGACATCTTCTGGCCCTGGCCGTCGCGCACCAGGCCGTGGACGTAGACGGTCTTGAACGGCACTTGCGGCGTGCCGTCTTCGTTCTTCACCAGGTGCATGGTCAACATGATCATCCGGGCGACCCAGAAGAAAATGATGTCGAAGCCGGTGACCAGGACGTCGGTGGAGTGGAATTTCTTCAGGAATTCGGTCTGCTGCGGCCAGCCCAGGGTGGAGAAGGTCCACAGGCCGGAGCTGAACCAGGTGTCGAGGACGTCGTTGTCCTGTTGCAGCGCCACGTCCGGGCCGAGGTTGTGCTTGGCGCGGACTTCGGCTTCATCACGGCCGACATAGACCTTGCCCGACTCGTCGTACCAGGCCGGAATGCGATGGCCCCACCACAGTTGACGGCTGATGCACCAATCCTGGATGTCGCGCATCCACGAGAAATACATGTTTTCGTATTGCTTGGGCACGAACTGGATGCGGCCGTCTTCGACAGCGGCAATCGCAGGCTCAGCCAGCGGCTTGGTGGACACGTACCACTGGTCGGTCAACCACGGTTCGATGATGGTGCCCGAGCGGTCGCCTTTCGGGACTTTCAGGGCATGGTCGTCGACGCTGACCAGCAGGCCGGCGGCATCGAACGCCGCGACGATCTGCTTGCGTGCTTCGAAGCGGTCCAGGCCGGCATATTCGGCCGGGATCTGGCCGTCGACGCTTTCGTTCAGCGTGCCGTCGAGGTTGAATGCCTGGGCTGCCGGCAATATGTTGGCGTTCTTGTCGAAGATGTTCAGCAGCGGCAGGTTGTGGCGTTTGCCGACTTCGTAGTCGTTGAAGTCGTGGGCCGGGGTGATTTTCACGCAGCCGGTGCCGAATTCAGGGTCGCAGTAGTCGTCGCCGATGATCGGGATACGACGGCCAACCAGGGGCAGTTCGACGAACTTGCCGATCAGCGCCTGGTAGCGTTCATCGTTCGGGTTCACCGCCACGGCGGAGTCGCCCAGCATGGTTTCCGGACGCGTGGTGGCGACGATCAGGTAATCCTTGCCTTCGGCGGTCTTGGCGCCGTCGGCCAGTGGGTACTTCAGGTTCCACAGGAAACCTTTCTCGTCGTGGTTCTCCACTTCGAGGTCGGAAATGGCCGTGTGCAACTTGGTGTCCCAGTTGACCAGGCGCTTGCCGCGATAGATCAGCCCGTCCTCATGCAGGCGCACGAAGGCTTCCTTCACCGCTTCCGAAAGACCGTCGTCCATGGTGAAGCGCTCGCGGCTCCAGTCCACGGACGAGCCGAGGCGACGGATCTGGCGGCTGATGTTGCCGCCGGACTCGTCTTTCCATTCCCAGACTTTCTCGAGGAATTTCTCGCGGCCCAGGTCATGGCGATTCTGGCCCTGGGCTTCGAGGCGGCGCTCCACCAGCATCTGCGTGGCGATACCGGCGTGGTCGGTGCCCGGCTGCCACAAGGTGTTGCGACCTTGCATGCGCCGGAAACGGATCAGCGCATCCATGATCGCGTTGTTGAAACCGTGGCCCATGTGCAGGCTGCCGGTGACGTTCGGCGGCGGGATCATGATGGTGTAGGAATCGCCCGCGCCTTGCGGAGCGAAATAATTCTCGGACTCCCAGGTGTTGTACCAGGAAGTTTCAATGGCGTGCGGCTGGTAGGTCTTATCCATGCGCGGCGGGACCCTATTGGCATTTATTCAGGAAAAGCCGGGAAGTATAGCGGGCGGGGCTGGTGCAAGCCACATGCAGCAAGCTGGAAGCTTGGCAGATGGCTTGTGGGCGCAACCGAACAATGTGGGAGCGAGCTTGCTCGCGATAGCGGTAGATCAGCAACATTGATGTTGACTGACACACTGCTATCGCGAGCAAGCTCGCTCCCACAAGGTGTTCGGTAGTCAGTAAATCTCGGGGTTACTCGTACTGGCTCAGCAACCGCTCCATCCGCGCATCCAGCCGGCGCTTGATCTCGGTCTCGATGTGCGGGGCGAAGTCGTCGATGACGTCTTGCATGATCAACTGCGCCGCAGCGCGCAGTTCGCGGTCCAGGTGCAGCAGGGCGTCGGGCCCTTTGACTTCGGTCTTGGCGGCAGGCTTGGGTTCCGGCTGGCCGTTGATCGGGTCGAACAGCAGGGGGATCTGTTCATCATGCACCGGCTCGTGCACGACCGTGTCGGTCAGCAGCGGCGGTTGCAGGTTGTCGTCGCCGAGCAGTTGGCGGATCGACTCGAGGTCATCCAGCAGGTGCGCGGGTTTTTGTGGCGGTTTTGGAGTGTCCATCGTAGGGCTCAGAGTCGCTGTAAACGGTGGTCTTGCAGAGGATAGCCCTGTTCGCGGTAGAAACGGAAACTCTCCCGCGCGGCTTGTCGGATGGCCGGGTCTTCGACCACCACTTCCGCCACACGGGCGAAGCGCTGGGCAAAGGCCGGTACTTTCAGGTCGAGGTTTACCAGCAGGTCCTGGTGCTGGCCGCAGTCATCCCCCAGCCCCAGCACGATCAACCCTTCGGGTTCGCTCTCGGCCGGGCCGTGGGGCACGAAGCTCTCGCCCTTGAAGGCCCACAGGCGTGCGTCCAGGTCCTCGCGCTGGGCGGCATCGCTGCAATGCAGGTAGATGCGGTGCCCCATGCGCCAGGCTTTTTCAACGAGCTTGCAGGCAAAATCCAGCCGCGCCGACGGGTCGGCGCTGGGCAGGATATAGAAATCGACTTTGGTCATTGCGGTTCCTGAGCCGCCGCTGGCGCCACCCGAGGGTGACGCCAGCGACGGTCATTGGTGTCAGGCCTTGGCGCGGTCCAGCAGGTACTGGGTCAGCAGGGGCACCGGACGACCGGTGGCACCCTTGTCCTTGCCGCCGCTGGTCCATGCCGTGCCAGCGATGTCCAGGTGCGCCCAGTTCAGGTTCTTGGTAAAGCGCGACAGGAAGCAGGCTGCGGTGATGGTCCCGGCTTTCGGGCCGCCGATGTTGGCGATGTCGGCGAACGGGCTGTCCAGTTGTTCCTGGTACTCGTCGAACAGTGGCAACTGCCAGGCGCGGTCGTCGGCCTGTTGGCCGGCGCTGAGCAGTTGGCCGATCAGCTCATCGTTGTTGCCCAGCAGGCCCGAGGTGTGGGAACCGAGGGCGACGATGCAGGCGCCGGTCAGGGTCGCGATGTCGATCACCGCTTGCGGCTTGAAGCGCTCGGAGTAGGTGAGGGCATCGCACAGCACCAGGCGGCCTTCGGCGTCGGTGTTGAGGATTTCCACGGTCTGGCCGCTCATGGTGGTGACGATGTCGCCCGGACGCGAGGCCGTACCGCTGGGCATGTTCTCGGCGCAGGCCAGGATGCACACCAGGTTGATCGGCAGTTGCAGTTCGAGCACCGCGCGCAGGGTGCCGAACACGCTTGCGGCGCCGCCCATGTCGTACTTCATCTCATCCATGCCCGCGCCCGGCTTGAGGCTGATGCCGCCGGTGTCGAAGGTGATGCCCTTGCCGACCAGTGCGTACGGCTTCTCGGATTTCTTGCCACCGTTGTATTGCATCACGATCAGGCGTGGCGGCTGGGCGCTGCCCTGGCCGACGGAATAGAACGAACCCATGCCCAGGTCCTTGATCTTCTTCTCGTCGAAGACTTCGACCTTCAGGCCCTTGAACTCCTTGCCCAGTGCCTTGGCTTGTTCGCCGAGGAACGTTGGGTGGCAGATGTTCGGCGGCAGGTTGCCCAGGTCGCGGGTGAACGCCATGCCGTTGGCAATCGCGGTGGCGTGGGTCACGGCACGCTGGACTTCAGCCTGGGCAGCCTTGATGGTCAGTACGGTGATTTTTTTCAGGGCGCGGGGTTCGGCTTTCTGGCTCTTGAACTGGTCGAACTGGTATTCGCCGTCCACCAGGGTTTCGGCCAGCAAGCGGTTCTTGCCGTAGCTGTCGCGGCCCTTGATCACCAACTCGTCCAGCGCCAGGGTGGCATCAGCGCCGCCAAGGCCCTTGAGGGTACCCAGCACGCCAGCAATGATTTTACGGAATGGACGGTCGCCCAGTTCAGCGTCCTTGCCCACGCCCACCAGCAGCACGCGGTCGGCCTTGAGGTTGGGCAGGTTTTGCAGCAACAGGCTCTGGCCGACCTTGCCGGCCAGGTCGCCGCGCTTGAGTACGGCGCTGATGGCCCCGCCGCTCAGGGTATCGAGCTGGGTGGCGACCACGCCAAGCTTGCGGTTTTCACCGACGGCGACTACCAGTGTGGCGGTTTTCAACGTTTCTGGGCTGACGCTTTTTACAACCAGTTCCATGTCCGGATCCCTGAGTCAATGGTCAAGAGGCCAGGCGCCGAGACGGTGGCGCGCTGAGCGAGCTTCTTCTATATAAAAGAAGCGCCGGTGCTTGCCGGCGACAAAGGCCGCAGTTTGAACCCCGGCGCCCGAGCCTGACAACCCTCGACGGCGCTAACTTTTGGCTTTAAGCACCGGCTTAAAGCGTGCGAAGTGACAGGCGCCTCCAATCACAGGATAATGCGGCTCTTTTTTCGGCGGCTCGCGTTGGCGCGCCGACTCGATACGTTTGCTTGTTTGGCCGCCTTAGCCTGACAACCCTGGAGTGTCTGGTTTGATCGTCTTTCGTTATCTATCCCGCGAAGTCTTATTGACCTTGAGTGCCGTCAGCGCCGTGCTGCTGGTCATCATCATGAGCGGACGCTTCATCAAATACCTCGCCCAAGCGGCCTCCGGTGCCCTGGACCCGGGCTCGCTGTTCCTGATCATGGGGTTCCGCCTGCCGGGCTTCCTGCAATTGATCCTGCCGCTGGGGTTGTTCCTCGGTATCCTGCTGGCCTACGGACGCTTGTACCTGGACAGCGAAATGACCGTGCTGTCGGCCACCGGCATGAGCCAACAACGGCTGTTTCGCATGACGCTGTTCCCGGCCACGTTGGTGGCGCTGGTGGTGGCCTGGCTGAGCCTGAGCCTGGCACCCCAGGGTGCCACCCAGTTCCAGTTGCTGATCAACCAGCAAGACGCCATGACCGAGTTCGACACCCTGGTGCCAGGGCGTTTCCAGGCCCTGCGCGACGGTACGCGGGTGACCTACACCGAACAGCTCTCGGACGACCGGATCGACCTGGGCGGCGTCTTCATTACACAAAAGAACCTGTCTTCGGATGCCAAGAAGGACCGTGGCATCTCCGTGCTGGTGGCCGAGAAGGGCCGGCAGGAAATCAACCCCGACGGCAACCGCTACCTGATCCTGGAAAACGGCTATCGCTATGACGGCAAGCCGGGGCAGGCCGATTACCGGGCCATCAAGTACGACACCTATGGCGTGCTGTTGCCCAAGCCCGAGGTCAGCGACGAAGTCACTGACCGCGACGCAATGCCCACCGCCAGCCTGCTGGGCAACGACGACATTCGTGCCCGTACCGAGCTGCAATGGCGCCTGTCCTTGCCGCTGCTGGTATTCATCGTGACCCTCATGGCGGTCCCGCTGTCGCGGGTCAACCCGCGCCAAGGGCGTTTCCTCAAGCTGCTGCCGGCGATTCTTCTCTATATGGCTTACCTGACCATCCTGATTTCCGCCCGCGGTGCGTTGGAGAAAGGCAAGATCCCGCCAGCCCTGGGCCTGTGGTGGGTGCACTCGATCTTCCTGGCCATCGGCCTGGGGTTGCTCTATTGGGAGCCGCTGCGCCTGAAGCTGGCCAGTCGTCGCAGCGCGCTGGAGGTGGCCCGTGGTTAAACTCGATCGCTACATCGGCAGCAGTGTGTTCATGGCGATCCTTGCGGTACTGGGGATCATTCTCGGCCTGGCGACCCTGTTTGCCTTCATCGATGAAATGAGCGACGTCAGCGACACCTACACGCTGACGGACGTGGCGAGCTACGTGCTGCTGACGGCACCACGGCGTTTGTACGACATGCTGCCGATGGCCGCGCTGATCGGTTGCCTGATCGGCCTGGGCAGCCTGGCCAGCAATAGCGAGCTGACCATCATGCGCGCCGCCGGCGTGTCCATTGGTCGGATCGTCTGGGCGGTGATGAAGCCCATGCTGGTGTTGATGCTGGTGGGTGTGTTGATCGGCGAATACATCGCCCCAGCCACCGAAAATACTGCCCAGGCCAACCGTTCCCTGGCCCAGGGCGGCGGCGATGCGCAAAGCGCCAAGCACGGCCTGTGGCACCGTCAGGGCGACGAGTTCATTCACATCAACTCGGTCCAGCCCAATGGCATTCTCTATGGCGTGACCCGGTATCGCTTCGACGACCAACGGCACATGCTGTCGTCGAGCTTTGCCAAGCGCGCCAATTTCGCCGAGGACCACTGGCAGCTGAGCGATGTCACGACCACTTTGTTCCATGACAAGCGCACCGAGGTGGTCGCCGCCCCGCAGGAACGTTGGGACGTGTCGATCAGCCCGCAGTTGCTCAGCACCGTGGTGATGGCGCCTGAATCCCTGTCGATTACCGGCTTGTGGGGGTATATCCACTACCTTGCGGACCAGGGCTTGAATAACGGTCGCTACTGGCTGGCTTTTTGGGTCAAGGTGTTGCAACCGTTGGTCACCGCCGCCCTGGTATTGATGGCGATTTCCTTCATTTTCGGCCCGCTGCGTTCGGTGACCCTTGGCCAGCGGGTGTTTACCGGCGTGCTGGTGGGCTTCACTTTCCGCATTGCCCAGGATCTGCTGGGGCCGTCGAGCCTGGTGTTCGGCTTCTCGCCGTTGTTTGCGGTGCTGGTGCCGGCCGGTATCTGCGCGTTGGCCGGGCTCTGGCTGTTGCGTCGGGCCGGTTGATTGCTCGTGTAGCGAGGGGGCTGTGGGAGCAAGGCTGTGTGGGAGCAAGGCTTGCCCGCGATGAAGGCCCTGTAGTCTTTCATAGATCGAGGTGGCTGTTTCGCGAGCAAGCTTTGCTCCCACTTGCGCGGTGTATCAGGTACAATTCCCGGCTATTTTTCGGCGGGCTATGCCTGCAGCCTTTTTGAGTGTTGATCCGTGAGTGATTTGAGTCATATCCGCAATTTCTCCATCATCGCCCACATTGACCATGGCAAGTCGACGCTGGCCGATCGCTTCATCCAGATGTGCGGCGGCCTGGCCGAGCGTGAAATGGAAGCCCAGGTCCTGGACTCCATGGACCTGGAGCGTGAACGCGGGATCACCATCAAGGCCCACAGCGTTACCCTCTACTACAAGGCCCGTGACGGCATCACCTATCAGCTGAACTTCATCGATACCCCGGGTCACGTCGACTTCACCTATGAAGTCAGCCGGTCGCTGGCGGCCTGCGAAGGTGCGCTGCTGGTGGTCGATGCTGGCCAGGGCGTCGAAGCCCAGTCGGTTGCCAACTGCTATACGGCCATCGAGCAGGGCCTGGAAGTCATGCCGGTGCTGAACAAGATCGACCTGCCCCAGGCCGATCCGGACCGCGTGAAGGAAGAAATCGAAAAAATCATCGGCATCGACGCTACCGACGCGGTCACCTGCAGTGCCAAGACCGGCCTGGGCGTGGACGAAGTGCTCGAGCGCCTGGTGCACACCATTCCCGCGCCGACCGGCAACATCGAGGATCCGCTGCAAGCGTTGATCATCGACTCCTGGTTCGACAACTACCTGGGTGTGGTTTCCCTGGTTCGCGTGCGCCATGGCCGCGTGAAGAAAGGCGACAAGATCCTGGTCAAGTCCACCGGCAAGATCCACCTGGTGGACAGCGTCGGTGTATTCAACCCGAAACACACCGCCACCGTAGACCTGAAGGCCGGTGAAGTGGGCTTCATCATCGCCGGCATCAAGGACATCCACGGGGCGCCGGTCGGCGACACCCTGACCTTGAGCTCTACCCCCGACGTCGATGTGTTGCCAGGTTTCAAACGCATCCAGCCGCAGGTCTATGCCGGCCTGTTCCCGGTCAGCTCCGACGATTTCGAGGATTTCCGCGAAGCCCTGCAAAAGCTGACCCTGAACGACTCGTCCCTGCAATACACCCCGGAAAGCTCCGATGCCCTGGGCTTCGGCTTCCGTTGCGGGTTCCTGGGCATGTTGCACATGGAAATCATCCAGGAGCGCCTGGAGCGCGAGTACGATCTGGACCTGATCACCACGGCGCCGACGGTTATTTTCGAGCTGTTGCTCAAGAACGGCGAGACCATCTACGTCGACAACCCGTCCAAGCTGCCGGACCTGTCGGCCATCGAAGACATGCGCGAGCCGATCGTGCGGGCCAACATCCTTGTGCCTCAGGAGCACCTGGGCAACGTCATTACGTTGTGCATCGAGAAGCGTGGCGTACAACACGACATGCTGTTCCTCGGCACGCAGGTCCAGGTGACCTACGACCTGCCGATGAACGAGGTGGTACTGGACTTCTTCGACCGCCTCAAATCCACCAGTCGCGGCTATGCTTCGCTGGACTATCATTTCGATCGTTACCAATCGGCTAATCTGGTGAAGCTGGATGTGCTGATCAACGGTGAGAAAGTCGATGCCCTGGCATTGATCGTGCACCGTGACAACGCGCACTACAAAGGTCGTGCATTGACCGAGAAGATGAAGGAACTGATTCCGCGGCAGATGTTCGATGTGGCAATCCAGGCCGCCATTGGCGGGCAGATTGTGGCGCGTACAACCGTCAAGGCGCTCAGAAAGAACGTATTGGCCAAATGCTACGGTGGCGACGTCAGCCGTAAGCGCAAGCTGTTGGAAAAGCAGAAGGCCGGTAAAAAACGCATGAAGCAGGTCGGTAACGTGGAAATTCCACAAGAAGCCTTCCTTGCGGTGCTCAGGTTGGATAGTTAGGTCCTATGTCGCTAAATTTCCCGCTGTTGCTGGTTATCGCCGTGTTTGTCTGCGGCCTGTTGGCGTTGCTTGATCTGTTGTTCCTGGCGCCTCGGCGCCGGGCGGCCATCGCCTCTTATCAGGGCAGCGTCAGCCAGCCTGATGGTGTGGTGGTCGAAAAGCTCAACAAGGAACCGCTGCTGGTCGAGTACGGCAAGTCGTTCTTCCCGGTGTTGTTCATCGTGCTGGTGCTGCGCTCGTTCCTGGTAGAGCCGTTCCAGATCCCGTCTGGCTCGATGAAGCCGACCCTGGACGTGGGCGATTTCATCCTGGTGAACAAGTTTTCCTACGGGATCCGCCTGCCGGTGATCGACAAGAAAGTCATCGAAGTCGGTGACCCGCAACGCGGCGATGTCATGGTGTTCCGCTTCCCGAGCGACCCGAACGTCAACTACATCAAGCGTGTGGTCGGCCTGCCGGGCGACACGGTTCGCTACACCGCCGACAAGCGCCTGTTCGTCAATGGCGAATCGGTGGCCGAACAGTTGCTCGGTTCCGAGCCGGGTACGCTGGGCAGTGCCGAGCTCTACCGGGAAAAACTCGGCGAGGCCGAGCACCTGATCCGCAAGGAAATGAGCCGCTACCGCGCAACGCCGGACCATTCGTGGACCGTGCCGGCGGGGCACTACTTCATGATGGGCGACAACCGCGACAACTCCAACGACAGCCGGTACTGGGATGATCCGAACATTCCCAAGGACCTGCTGGGCATGGTCCCGGACCGGAACATCGTCGGCAAGGCCTTTGCGGTCTGGATGAGCTGGCCGGAACCCAAACTCAGTCACCTGCCGAATTTCTCGCGGGTTGGCCTGATCAAGTAATCACACACGGCGCTGTTGAACACAGCGCCGAATGCTTTTCTGGAGCCTGCGCAAGGTTGCCCGAAGGCATGAAGCCAACGATAGTCAGGACGTATTTTTGAACACAGCGTTAATTGTCCCAAGCCAACGGCGCCTTGCCGCCGTGGCGGTGGAATCCAGCCACGAACTCAGCGTGGGTAAACCGTGAGCGTTTCTCTAAGCCGTCTCGAGCGTCAGCTCGGCTACACCTTCAAGGACCAGGACCTCATGCTCCTGGCCCTCACTCACCGCAGTTTTGCCGGGCGCAACAACGAACGCCTGGAATTCCTCGGTGATGCCATCCTCAACTTCGTGGCCGGTGAGGCGCTGTTCGAGCGTTTCCCGCTGGCCCGCGAAGGCCAGTTGTCGCGTTTGCGCGCACGATTGGTAAAAGGTGAGACCCTGGCCGTATTGGCCCGTGGTTTCGACCTGGGCGACTATCTGCGCCTGGGCTCTGGTGAGTTGAAAAGCGGCGGTTTCCGTCGCGAGTCGATCCTGGCCGATGCCCTGGAAGCGTTGATTGGTGCGATCTACCTGGATGCGGGCATGGAAATGGCGCGCGAACGCGTGCTGGCCTGGCTGACCTCCGAGATCGACAGCCTGACGCTGGTGGACACCAACAAGGACCCGAAGACCCGTTTGCAGGAATTCCTGCAATCGCGCAGTTGCGAGCTACCGCGCTACGAAGTCGTGGATATCCAGGGTGAGCCGCATTGCCGTACCTTCTTCGTCGAATGCGAAGTGGTCCTATTGAATGAAAAAAGCCGGGGTCAGGGTGTGAGTCGTCGTATTGCCGAACAGGTAGCGGCCGCCGCAGCACTGATTGCCCTGGGTGTGGAGAATGGCAATGACTGATACAACCGTCACCCGCTGCGGCTATGTCGCCATTGTCGGTCGGCCGAACGTGGGCAAGTCCACGCTGCTGAACCACATCCTGGGCCAGAAGCTGGCGATCACCTCGCGCAAGCCCCAGACCACCCGTCACAACATGCTGGGCATCAAGACCGAAGGCGCCGTGCAGGCGATCTACGTCGACACCCCGGGCATGCACAAGGGCGGCGAAAAGGCCCTGAACCGCTACATGAACAAGACTGCCTCGGCGGCGTTGAAAGACGTCGACGTGGTGATCTTCGTGGTCGACCGCACCAAGTGGACCGAAGAAGACCAGATGGTCCTGGAACGCGTTCAGTACGTGACGGGTCCCTTGATCGTGGCGCTGAACAAGACCGATCGCATCGAAGACAAGGCTGAGCTGATGCCGCACCTGACCTGGTTGCAGGAACAGTTGCCGAACGCCCAGATCATCCCGATCTCTGCCCAGCACGGCCATAACCTCGACGCGCTGGAGCGGGTGATTGCCGAACACCTGCCGGAAAACGATCATTTCTTCCCCGAAGACCAGATCACCGACCGCAGCAGCCGTTTCCTCGCCGCCGAGCTGGTGCGTGAGAAAATCATGCGTCAGATGGGTGCCGAGCTGCCCTACCAGATCACGGTCGAGATCGAAGAGTTCAAGCAACAGGGGAAGACCCTGCACATTCATGCGTTGATCCTCGTCGAACGTGACGGCCAGAAGAAAATCATCATTGGCGACAAGGGCGAGCGCATCAAGCGCATCGGCACCGAGGCGCGCAAGGACATGGAGCTGCTGTTCGACTCCAAGATCATGCTCAACCTGTGGGTCAAGGTGAAGGGTGGCTGGTCCGATGACGAGCGGGCGTTGCGTTCGTTGGGTTACGGCGACCTCTGATCAGCTGACTGGATATACCGAGAACCATTGTGGGAGCGAGCTTGCTCGCGATGAGGGCCTGATGTTCAACATGGATGTTGACTGACAGACCGCTATCGCGAGCAAGCTCGCTCCCACATTGGTTTGGGGCTGTTTAAAAACTCTGTTTGTCCATTGAGAACTCTGATTCCCATGCCCCCAACCCAACCCACCGGCCAATCCGCCTACGTCCTCCACAGTCGCGCCTACCGCGAAAGCAGCGCCCTGGTGGACTTCCTCACGCCGCAAGGGCGGCTGCGGGCGGTGTTGCGTGGGGCGCGGGGCAAGGCCGGGACGTTGGCGCGGCCGTTCGTGCCGCTGGAAGTCGAGTTCCGTGGCCGGGGCGAGTTGAAAAATGTCGGGCGCATGGAAAGCAATGGCGTTGCGGCGTGGCTCAATGGTGAGGCGCTGTTCAGCGGCCTGTACCTCAATGAACTGCTGATCCGCCTGCTGCCCGCCGAAGATCCCCACCCGGCCGTCTTCGACCACTACGCCGCCACGCTGCTGGCGCTGGCTGAAGGCCGGCCGCTGGAGCCGCTGCTGCGCTCCTTCGAATGGCGACTGCTGGATGACCTGGGCTATGGCTTCGCCCTGAACACTGACCTGCACGGCGAACCCATCGCCGCCGATGGCCTGTACCGCTTGCAGGTGGATGCCGGCCTGGAGCAGGTCTACCTGCTGCAACCGGGGTTGTTCAACGGTGCCGAGCTGCTGGCCATGGCCGAGGCCGACTGGAGTGCGCCGGGCGCCTTGTCGGCAGCCAAGCGGCTGATGCGCCAGGCCCTGGCTGTGCATCTGGGCGGACGGCCACTGGTCAGTCGCGAGTTGTTTCGCAAGCCCTGATCAACCCGTATGCTGTGGGCCGACCATTTGCCCATTCAGGAGCCTTTTCGTGAGCACCAGCAATCGCATTCTTCTCGGCGTGAACATCGACCATGTCGCCACCCTGCGTCAGGCCCGCGGTACGCGTTACCCGGATCCGGTCAAGGCCGCACTGGACGCGGAAGAGGCGGGCGCCGACGGCATCACCGTTCACCTGCGTGAAGACCGTCGTCACATCCAGGAGCGGGACGTGCTGCTGCTCAAGGATGTGCTGCAAACCCGCATGAACTTCGAGATGGGCGTGACCGAAGAAATGATGGCGTTCGCCGAGCGCATCCGCCCGGCGCACATCTGCCTGGTGCCGGAGACGCGCCAGGAGCTGACCACCGAAGGCGGCCTCGACGTGGCGGGGCAGGAGGCGCGGATCAGCATGGCGGTGGAACGCCTGTCGAAGATCGGCGCCGAGGTGTCGCTGTTCATTGATGCCGACGAACGGCAGATCGAGGCGTCCAAGCGTGTTGGCGCGCCGGCCATCGAACTGCACACCGGCCGTTACGCCGATGCCCAGACCCCCACGGATGTGGCCGATGAGCTGCAACGGGTCGCCGATGGCGTCGCCTGTGGCCTGGCCCAGGGCCTGATCGTCAACGCCGGCCATGGCCTGCACTACCATAACGTCGAAGCCGTCGCGGCCATCAAGGGCATCAACGAGCTGAACATCGGCCACGCGCTGGTGGCCCATGCGTTGTTCGTCGGGTTCAAGTCGGCGGTAGCGGAAATGAAAGCGTTGATCCTGGCTGCCGCCAAACCCTGACCCTGCCACCACATCCTGCGGGAGCAAGCTTTGCTCCCACAGGCACCTGTTCCCACAGGTCCCCCCCAGATTAAGGGTTGTGTCTGGCTGTCAGAGCTGCGGGGATTCCTGGCTAGGCTTGCTCTTGTCGACACCCGGCACGTGCAAGTTGCCCTCGGCCACCTGGTTGCCTTCAAGCTGTGGCTGCGTCACCCAGGTCAGGATGTCGTAGTAGCGACGGATGTTCGCCACGAAATGCACCGGCTCGCCACCGCGGGCGTAGCCATAGCGGGTCTTGCTGTACCACTGTTTCTGCGACAGGCGCGGCAGGATCTTTTTCACATCCAGCCACTTGTTCGGGTTCAGCCCTTCCTTGGCCGTCAGTTTGCGGGCGTCGTCCAGATGACCGCTGCCCACGTTATAGGCGGCGAGGGCGAACCAGGTGCGGTCGGGCTCTTCGATGCTTTCGTCCAGTTGGTCCTTCATGTACGCCAGGTACTTGGCACCGCCCATGATGCTCTGCTTCGGATCCAGGCGGTTGGACACGCCCATGGCCTGGGCCGTGTTCTGGGTCAGCATCATCAGGCCGCGCACGCCGGTCTTGGACGTGACCGCCGGTTGCCACAGCGATTCCTGATAGCCGATCGCGGCCAACAGGCGCCAATCGACTTTCTCTTGCTTGGCGTAGGCCTTGAAGTGCTGTTCGTATTTGGGCAGCCGTTGCTGCAAATGCTGGGCGAATGTGGTGGCGCCCATGTAGCCGAGGACATCGACGTGCCCGTAATAGCGGTCTTTGAGGCGCTGCAAGGTGCCGTTCTTCTGCACCTTTTCCAGGTAGCTGTTGATCTCGTTGAGCAGGCTGTTGTCCTCGCCGGGGGCGACCGCCCAACTCTGACTGCGGGCATCGCCCAGGTCGAAAGCCACGCGCACGTTGGGGAAGTACACCTGGTTCATCGCCACTTCGTTGGAGTCCACCAGGGTCAGGTCGATCTGGCCCTCGTCGACCATGCGCAACAGGTCGACCACTTCGACCGCGTCGGATTCTTCGTATTCGATGCCCGGATACTGCTGCTTCAACTGTGCCAGCTGTTCGGCGTGGGTGCTGCCCTTGAGCACCATGATTTTCTTGCCGGCCAGGGCGGCGGCGTCGGTCGGGCGTGACTGGCCGTTGCGGTAGATGATCTGCGGGGTGACTTCCAGATAGGAGCGGGAAAACCGCACCTGCTTCTTGCGCTGTTCGCTGCTGACCAGGCCCGCGGCGGCCAATACCGGACCGTTGGGCTTGCCGATCTGGCTGAAGAGGTCGTCGAGGTTGTCGGCGGTCTCTATCTTCAGTTCCACCCCCAAATCGTCGGCGAAGCGCTTCACCAGCTCGTATTCGAAGCCGGTTTCACCGTTACGATCCTCAAAGTAGGTGGCGGGGCTGTTTCGGGTAACCACCCGCAGCACGCCATCCTCCTTTACGCGCTCCAGTGTGTTGGGTTTCTCAACACAACCACTGAGCACCAGGAAGAGTCCGGTTGCGATCAGCCATCTGGCATATCGCGGACGCAAAGCCGTTGGGGAAAACATCTGCGCAGTATACGCAAACGGCCCCTACCGCCATATCTCGACAGCAAATGGCCAGTCTGCTAGCCATTGCAAAACATGTCCGCAGCACCGGCCGGCCGGGGTGCGCAGGGCTTTGCGTCGCTGAAAAATAACTCTGCGAAAACCTTGGCGCGGGTGTCCAATTGCGCCGTGTGCGCAAAGACCGACATTCGGCCAGCACCGCGCGTGCCGTTTCGGGTGCCGTTGGCGGCGGTTTAGGCTAGAATGCACGGCCTCAAAGCACACCCCCTTCCCGAGGCTGTCCCGAAGATGTTGATCCTGCGCGGCGCTCCTGCCCTTTCTGCCTTTCGCCACAGCAAACTCCTTGAGCAACTGAGCCAGAAGGTTCCGGCTGTCAGTGGCTTGTATGCTGAATTCGCTCACTTCGCCGAAGTCACCGGCGGTTTGACCGGCGACGAACAGCAGGTGCTTGCGCGCCTTCTGAAGTACGGTCCCAGTGTTCCTGTCCAGGAGCCGGCCGGTCGCCTGTTCCTGGTGCTGCCGCGTTTCGGCACCATTTCGCCATGGTCGAGCAAGGCCAGCGATATCGCCCGCAACTGCGGCCTGGCGAAAGTCCAGCGTCTGGAGCGCGGTATTGCCTTTTATGTCGCCGGTGAGTTCAGCGAGGCCGAGGCCCAACTGATCGCCGACGGTCTGCATGACCGCATGACCCAGGTCGTCCTGGGCAACCTGGAGCAGGCCGCCGGCCTGTTCAGCCACGCCGAACCCAAGCCACTGACCGCCATCGATGTACTGGGCGGCGGCCGTGCCGCGCTGGAAAAAGCCAACGTCGAGCTGGGCCTGGCCCTGGCTGAAGACGAGATCGATTATCTGGTCAACGCCTTCCAGGGCTTGAAGCGCAACCCGCACGACATCGAACTGATGATGTTCGCCCAGGCCAACTCCGAGCACTGTCGCCACAAGATCTTCAACGCCAGTTGGGACATTGATGGCCAGGACCAGGAAAAAAGCCTGTTCGGCATGATCAAGAACACCTACCAGATGCACAACGAAGGTGTGCTGTCGGCCTACAAGGACAACGCGGCGGTGATCGTCGGCAACGTTGCCGGTCGCTTCTACCCGAACCCTGAGACCCGCCAGTACGGTGCGGTCCAGGAACCGGTGCACATCCTCATGAAGGTCGAGACCCACAACCACCCGACGGCGATTGCCCCGTTCCCGGGCGCGTCCACCGGTTCCGGTGGCGAGATCCGCGACGAAGGCGCCACCGGGCGCGGTGCCAAGCCCAAGGCCGGCCTGACCGGCTTCACCGTGTCGAACCTGCAGATCCCGGGCTTCGAACAGCCGTGGGAAAAGCCGTACGGCAAGCCTGAGCGCATCGTCAACGCCCTGGACATCATGATCGAAGGTCCCCTGGGGGGCGCGGCGTTCAACAACGAATTCGGCCGTCCGGCCCTGACCGGCTATTTCCGTACCTTCGAACAGTCCATCACCACCCCGCGTGGTGAGGAAGTCCGTGGTTACCACAAGCCGATCATGTTGGCTGGTGGCATGGGCAACATCCGCGCCGAACACGTGCAGAAAGGCGAGATCCTGGTCGGCTCCAAGCTGATCGTCCTCGGTGGCCCGGCCATGCTCATCGGCCTGGGCGGCGGCGCCGCTTCCTCCATGGCCACCGGCACCAGCTCGGCGGACCTGGACTTCGCTTCGGTCCAACGGGAAAACCCGGAAATGGAACGCCGTTGCCAGGAAGTCATCGACCGTTGCTGGCAGTTGGGTGACCACAACCCCATCAGCTTCATCCACGACGTCGGCGCGGGCGGCCTGTCCAACGCCTTCCCGGAACTGGTCAACGACGGTGGCCGCGGTGGCCGCTTCGAACTGCGCAACATTCCAAACGACGAGCCGGGCATGGCCCCGCACGAAATCTGGAGCAACGAGTCCCAAGAACGTTACGTCCTGGCGGTCGGCCCGGCGGACTTCGAGCGCTTCAAGGCTATTTGCGAGCGCGAGCGCTGCCCGTTCGCGGTAGTGGGTGAAGCCACCGCCGAGCCGCAACTGACCGTCACCGACAGCCATTTCGGCAACAGCCCGGTGGACATGCCGCTGGAAGTGCTGCTGGGCAAGGCCCCGCGCATGCACCGTTCGGCCGTTCGCGAAGCCGAGCTGGGCGACGATTTCGATCCGTCGACCCTCGACCTCGCCGAGTCCATCGAGCGCGTGCTGCATCACCCGGCCGTGGCGAGCAAGAGCTTTTTGATCACCATCGGCGACCGCACCATCACCGGCCTCGTGGCCCGTGACCAGATGGTCGGCCCGTGGCAGGTGCCGGTGGCTGACGTGGCCGTGACCGCCACCAGCTTCGACGTCTACACCGGTGAAGCCATGGCGATGGGCGAGCGCACACCGCTGGCACTGCTGGACGCCCCGGCGTCGGGCCGCATGGCGATTGGCGAGACCCTGACCAACATTGCGGCTTCGCGCATCGGCAAGATTTCCGACATCAAGCTGTCGGCCAACTGGATGTCCGCCGCCGGTCACCCGGGTGAAGACGCCCGCCTGTACGACACGGTCAAGGCTGTCGGCATGGAGCTGTGCCCTGAGCTGGGTATCACCATTCCGGTGGGCAAGGACTCCATGTCCATGGCCACGCGCTGGAACGACGAAGGCGTGGACAAGAGCGTGACTTCGCCGCTGTCGCTGATCGTGACCGGTTTCGCCCCGGTCACCGACATCCGCCAGACCTTGACCCCGCAACTGCGCATGGACAAGGGCACCACCGATCTGATCCTGATCGACCTGGGCCGTGGCCAGAACCGCATGGGCGCCTCGATCCTGGCCCAGGTGCACGGCAAGCTCGGCTCGCAAGCGCCGGACGTCGATGATGCCGAAGACCTGAAGGCATTCTTCGCCGTCATCCAGGGTCTCAACGCCGACGGTCACCTGCTGGCCTACCACGACCGTTCCGACGGCGGTTTGCTGACCACCGTGGTGGAAATGGCCTTTGCCGGCCACTGCGGCCTGAGCCTGACCCTCGACAGCGTTGCCGAGTCCAAGGCCGAAATCCCGGCCATCCTGTTCAACGAAGAGTTGGGCGCGGTGATCCAGGTTCGCCAGGACGCCACCCCGGACATCCTCGCCCAGTTCAGCGCAGCTGGCCTGGCCGACTGCGTCTCGGTGATCGGCCAGCCGATCAACAACGCCCACATCAACATCACCTTCAATGGCGACACCGTCTTTGAAGGCCAGCGCAGCCTGTTGCAGCGCCAGTGGGCGGAAACCAGCTACCAGATCCAGCGCCTGCGCGACAACGCCGATTGCGCCGAGCAGGAATTCGACGCGCTGCTGGAAGAAGACAACCCGGGCCTGAGCGCCAAGCTCAGCTACGACGTCAACCACGACGTGGCCGCGCCCTACATCAAGAAAGGCATTCGCCCACAAGTGGCGGTCCTGCGCGAGCAGGGCGTCAACGGTCAGGTGGAAATGGCGGCGGCATTCGACCGCGCCGGCTTCAACGCGATCGACGTGCACATGAGCGACATCCTCGCCGGTCGTGTCGACCTGAACGACTTCAAGGGCATGGTCGCTTGCGGCGGTTTCTCCTACGGTGACGTGTTGGGTGCCGGTGAAGGCTGGGCCAAGTCGGCGCTGTTCAACAGCCGCGCCCGCGATGCGTTCCAGGGTTTCTTCGAACGCACCGACAGTTTCACCCTCGGCGTGTGCAACGGTTGCCAGATGATGTCCAACCTGCACGAGCTGATCCCGGGCAGCGAGTTCTGGCCGCACTTCGTGCGTAACCGTTCCGAGCAGTTCGAAGCCCGCGTGGCGATGGTCCAGGTGCAGGAGTCGAATTCGATCTTCCTGCAGGGCATGGCCGGTTCGCGCATGCCGATCGCCATCGCCCACGGCGAAGGCCACGCGGAATTCGAAAGCGAAGAAGCGTTGCTCGAGGCCGACTTGTCCGGTTGTGTGTCGCTGCGCTTCGTCGACAACCACGGCAAGGTCACCGAAACCTACCCGGCCAACCCGAACGGCTCGCCGCGCGGGATCACCGGCCTGACCAGCCGCGACGGCCGCGTCACGATCATGATGCCGCACCCGGAGCGTGTATTCCGCGCGGTGCAGAACTCGTGGCGTTCGGACGACTGGAACGAAGACGCGCCATGGATGCGCATGTTCCGCAACGCCCGCGTCTGGGTGAACTAAGGCGGTGTACAAGCTCTGCTTCTTCGTTCCGGCCAGCCATCTGGACGTGGTCAAAAACGCCGTATTCGCTGCCGGTGGCGGGCGAATCGGCGACTATGACCACTGCGCCTGGCAAGTGTTGGGCCTGGGCCAGTTTCGCCCGTTGGACGGCAGCCAGCCGTTCATTGGCGAAGCAGGGCAGGTCGAGCAGGTCGAGGAATGGAAGGTGGAACTGGTGGTGGCCGATGAGTTGATCCGCCCAGTGGTGGAGGCGCTGAAGCACAGCCATCCCTACGAGACACCGGCGTATGAAGTGTGGCGGTTGGAGGATTTCTGATCCTCTGGCGCTTGAAATGAAAAACCCGCTGATGGATTCAGCGGGTTTTTTATTGCCCGTGATTCTGTGTACATGAACCCTCGCCACGGGGATTGCGCTGTGTCAGATATAGTTGTGGGGTGTGTACAGGCCCCATCGCGAGCAAGCTCGCTCCCACAGTGGATGGGTGTTGTTCACAAAACAAGTGATCGACACCGAACCCTGTGGGAGCGAGCTTGCTCGCGATGGCGTACTTTCAGGCAACGAAAACTCAGGCTTTGACACCCGCCTGACGACTCGGCACCACCGCCTCCAACGCCCGCCACAACCCTGGCGCTTTTTCCCCTAGCAACAAGTGCCACACACCATCCTCCAGCGAGCTGACCCCCTGGCAACCCAGCGCCTTGAGCTGGCTTTCCGACAACCCTTTGCCATCGGCCAGTTGCACGCGCAAACGGCTCATCGCCACGCAATCGAGCTGCACCACATTCCCGCCACCGCCCAGGGCCGCGAGCCATTGTTGCGCTTCGGCTTCGGAGACGACAGCCGGTGGGGCAGACGCAACCACTTCGGCCACGGATGCGCTGGCTGGCCGTTCGGAAGAGGGCAACGCCAAGCGGATTTCATCGGCGATGCTGTCGGCCATCGGCCCCACCACCACCTGCAGGCTGCCGCCGTGGCCGGGGCGGACCACGGCCATGGCGCCGAGGGCCTTGAGCTGGGCGTCGGACGCCTTGTTGCGATCTATCAGGTCCAGTCGCAGGCGCGTGGTGCAGGCGCCGAGGGTGATCAGGTTGTCAGCGCCGCCCAACGCTTGGATGTAGGCAGCGGCCCGCTGGTTTTCGGCGATGGCCGGTTTGTTGCCCGCCGGTACCTCTTCGCGCCCCGGCGTCTTCAGGTCGAAGCGGCGGATGCAGAAGTCGAACACCAGGTAATAGATCGCCGCGTAGGCCAGGCCCACCGGGATGACCAGCCAGCCGTTAGTGGATTTTCCCCAGCCCAGGACCATGTCGATGAAACCGCCGGAGAAGGTAAAGCCCAAGTGGATGTTCAATAGGTTCGTCACCGCCATCGACAGGCCGGTGAGCAGCGCGTGGACCAGGTACAACAGCGGCGCAAGGAACATGAAGGCGAATTCGATCGGTTCGGTGACACCGGTCAGAAACGAGGTCAGCGCCATGGACAGCAGGATCCCGCCCATGACCTTACGTCGCAGGGGCAGGGCGTTGCGGTACATCGCCAGGCACGCCGCGGGCAGACCGAAGAGCATCACCGGGAACATCCCGGTCATGAACTGGCCGCCCTTGGGGTCGCCGGCGAAATAACGGGTCAGGTCCCCGGTGACCACCGCCCCGGTCGCCGGGTCGGTAAAGCTGCCGAAGATGAACCAGGCCATGTTGTTGAGGATGTGGTGCAAGCCGGTGACGATCAGCAACCGATTGAATACACCGAAGACGAACGCGCCGAAGCTGCCGCTGGCCATCAGCAGCTCGCCGAAGCTGTTGATGCCGTGCTGGATCGGCGGCCAGATCAGGCCGAACACGACGCCGAGACCGACGGCGCTGAAGCCGGTGACAATCGGCACGAAGCGTCGGCCGCCAAAGAACGCCAGGTACTCCGGCAGCTTGATGTCCTTGAAGCGGTTGTACAGCGCGCCGGCCAGCAGACCACTGATGATCCCGGCGAGCATGCCCATGTTGATGCTGGCGTCGAGCACCTTCAGCGTCGCGATCATCACCAGGTAACCGATGGCCCCGGCCAGCCCCGCCGTGCCGTTGTTGTCCCGGGCGAAACCCACAGAGATGCCGATGGCGAAGATCATCGGCAGGTTGGCGAAAATCGCTTCGCCGGCATCGTGGATGATCGCGATATTCAACAGGTCCGTGTCACCCAGGCGCAGCAGCAGGCCGGCTATCGGCAGGATCGCGATGGGCAACATCAGCGCCCGGCCGAGGCGTTGCAGCCCTTCAATGAAATGCTGGTACATGGCGTCTCTCCTTTTATTGTTGTCCGACGTGGCTCAGCCCAGGGGCCAGTGTTGATGGCAGGCCTGGCGCACGGCGGCGGCACTGGCCAGGTTCAGCAAATCGGTACTGACGCGGCGGCACTGGGCGGCATCGAGGTGACGCACGCGGTCCTTGATTTCGCCGACCTGCGGCGGGCTGACCGACAGCTCCCGTACGCCCAGGCCTATCAGCACCGGTGTGGCCAGGGGATCGGAAGCCAAGGCCCCGCATACGCCAACCCAGCGCCCATGCTTGGCGGCGCCAGCGCAGGTCTGGGCGATCAGTCGCAACAGCGCCGGGTGCAAGGCATCGACCCGGGCGGCGAGGCCGGCGTGGTCGCGGTCCATGGCGAGGGTGTACTGGGACAGGTCGTTGGTGCCAATGGACAGGAAGTCCGCGTGCTCGGCCAGTTGCTCGGCCAGCAGGGCGGCGGCTGGTACTTCGATCATCACCCCCAGTTGCGGGCGTTCGCTCAGGCCGAGTTCGGCACCCAAGGCGTCGAGACGCTGGCGGATGTGCAGCAGTTCGTCAACCTCGGTAACCATCGGCAACAAAATCCGGCAGCGGTGCAGTGGGCGAGTCTGCAGCAGGGCTCGCAATTGCTGATCCAGCAGTTCCGGGCGCACCTGGGCCAGGCGAATGCCCCGCAGGCCGAGCACCGGGTTGGCTTCGGCCGGCAGCGGCAGGTAATCCAATTGTTTGTCGCCACCGACGTCGATGGTGCGGATGATCACTGGCCTGTCGCCCATGGCATCGAGCACGGCCTGATAGGCCTGGCGTTGCTCTTCGTCGTCGGGGGCAGTGTGGCGGTCGACGAAGAGAAACTCGGTGCGCAGTAAGCCAACGCCATCGGCGCCGTTGGCAAAGGCCTGGCTGGCTTCGGCGCTGGAGGCGACGTT
This sequence comes from Pseudomonas sp. St386, assembly GCF_018325865.1. Lineage (NCBI taxonomy): Bacteria > Pseudomonadati > Pseudomonadota > Gammaproteobacteria > Pseudomonadales > Pseudomonadaceae > Pseudomonas > Pseudomonas sp. St386. Next base: position 5,504,080 of record NZ_AP021900.1, on the reverse strand, counting down.
AGCGGCAACTTCAACCTCCACCCCATCGACGGTTCGCGCCGGCGTGTGGGCGAGGGTCTGTTGCTGGGCGCGCAGGGCTGTGCGTCGGGTCTGTGCTTGCTGCACCTGCGCCAGGCGCTCGGCGGTTGGCGTGAGTTCGAGGCGGCCGCCGTCGGCGTCCAGCACCACCGATTGCCCCGGTGCCTGTGCAAGCAGTGCCTCGCCCAATGCCACCAGGCAGGGCAGGCCTTTGCCACGGGCCAGGATCGCCACGTGGGACGTCGCGCCGCCCTCGGCCATGCACACACCGGCCACGCCTTGGGCGCTGAGTTGCAACAGGTCCGATGGGGTCAGTTCCTGCGCGACGACAATGGCGCCCGCCGGTACGTCGAATTGCCAGGCTTCCCCCAACAGCACCCGCAAGACCCGCTGGCGCAAGTCGTGCAAATCATTGGCGCGCTCGGCCAGCAGCGTGCTTTGCAGTTGCCGCAGCACTTGGCACTGCTCGTCGATGGAGCGGCTCCAAGCGTGGGGCGCGGCGCAACCTTGTTCGATCGACAGGTCGGCGGCGTCCAGCAGGACCGGATCTTCCAACAATGCCAGGTGGGCGCTGAAGATCGCTTGCTCATCGACGTGGCGCCGGGCCTTGGCGTTTTCCAGGGTCAATTGGATCTCGCGACTGACCTGCGCCAAGGCATCGCGAAGCCGTTGCCGTTGTTCTGCGACGTCGTGACCCCCGACATCCTCGGGCAACTGAATGCCTTCCAGGTGAACCAGCGCTCCACTGACCAGGCCGGGCGCGGCGCATACGCCGTGCAGCACACCGTCTTCGGCGCTACGGCTGGGCGCCTTGGCCCGCGGTGCCTCGGCATGGGCCTCTTCGGCCAGGGCTGTGGATAATGTTTTCAGCAGCGCTTGCAACGCCGCCTCGGCATCGCTGCCACGGCAACTGACGTGCACTTCGGCCTGTTCGGTGATCGCCAGGCCCATCATGCCCATCACACTGTCGCAGGACGCCGATCGACCGCTGAAGTGCAGGTGCGAGCGACTCTTGAAGCCTTGGGCGGTCTGGCGAACCAAGGCGGCCGGCCGCGCGTGCAGGCCGCCTCGATGAGCGATGCGGATCTGGCCGAACACTTCGATGCCGACGTCCGCTTCATCGTCGCGTGTTTCACCCGGTGTCTTGCTGACGATGTGCAGCAACGGCTCGCCGACCTTGACCCCTTTGAGGGTAATCGGCCGAGCCTGGAAGTGCTCGCCATTGGTGATGATCAGCAGGCTGACCAGGCTTTTGCAGCGCTGTGCCACGCTGTCCAGGTCATAACGCAGCAGCGCCTGGCCGTTGCTGACCCGCGTGCCCTCCTTGACCAGCATGGAAAAACCGTCGCCCTGCAATTCGACAGTGTCCAGCCCCAGATGCAGCAGCAGTTCGGCGCCGTTGTCGGCCCGCAGGGTCACGGCGTGGCCGGTGCGAGCGACGTGGATCACCTCGCCGTCACAGGGGGCGTAGAGGGTGTCGTTCAGCGGATCGATGGCGATCCCGTCGCCCATGGCGCCGCTGGCGAACACCGCGTCCGGGACGTTGGCGAGGGTGAGCACCGGCCCGCTGAGCGGGGCGCTGAGGGTCAGCTCTTTATCGTTGTTGGGCATGGGCTCGCTCTCTTTGTAATTTCGTTGACCTTGCGTTAAAGGATTGTCGGTTCAGTGGGTCCGGGTGACCTTGCTCAAGTGCCGTGGCTGGTCCGGGTCCAGGCCTCGGGCCTCAGCCAGGCTGGCGGCCATGCGGTAAAAGCTCTGGATCGCCAGGATCGGGTCCAGGGCCGGGTGTTCGGCACGGGACAGCGTCAGGTTGCGCTCGGCGATGTCATCGGGCGCGGCCAGTAGCACCCGGGCGCCGCGTTGGCGCATGTCGGCGGCCAGGCTCAACACACCAGCCTGCTCGGCGCCGCGCGGGGCGAACACCAACAGCGGGTAATCTGCATCGATCAGTGCCATCGGCCCGTGGCGGACCTCGGCGCTGCTGAAGGCTTCGGCCTGGATCGCTGAGGTTTCCTTGAATTTGAGCGCGGCTTCCTGGGCGATGGCGAACCCGGCGCCACGGCCGATGACCATCAAGCGCTGGCCGTCACGCAGGGCCTCGACGGCGGCGCTCCAATCCTGGCTCGCGGCATCGCGCAGGCCTTCGGGCAGCGCGGTGCCGGCTTCGAGCAATTCTGCATCGTCTTTCCAATGGGCCACCAGACGCGCGCTGGCGCTGAGAGTGGCGATGAAACTCTTGGTCGCGGCGACACTGCTTTCGATGCCGGCGCACAAGGGCACGCTGAATTCACAGGCCGCCTCCAGCGGAGAGTCCTCTGCGTTGACCATCGCCACACTCAACGCGCCGCGCTTGCGCAACAGGCGCAGGCTGTTCACCAGGTCCGGGCTTTGCCCCGATTGGGAGAATGCGAACGCCACCTGGCCGCTGACCTTCAGCGGCGCCTGCTGCATGGTCACCACCGACATCGGCAGCGACGCCACCGGCAACCCCAGTTGTTGCATGGTCAGGTAGGCAAAGTAGCTGGCGGCGTGGTCGGAGCTGCCACGGGCCACGGTCATCGCCACTTGCGGCGGTTGGCGGCGCAGACGCCCGGCAATTTCCTGCAGGGCGGGGTCCAATAGCCGCAATTGGCGCTCGACGGCGGCGGACGAGGCCAGGGCCTCTTCAAGCATTTTGGAAGTCAATGGCTTCTCCTTCGACCATCACGTCGATCAGGTTCAGGGCACGATCAAGGCGCACACAGTCAGCCCAGGCGCCGGGTTGCAGGCGTCCGCGCTCGGGCAGGCCGAGGTAGTCGGCGGGGAATTGCGACAGGCGTTGCGAGGCTTCGGCGAGGGGCAGGCCGATCTTCACCAGGTTGCGCAGGGCCTGGTCCATGGTCAGGGTGCTGCCGGCCAGCGTGCCGTCGGCCAGGCGCACACCGCCGAGGCATTTGGTCACGGTGTGGCTGCCCAGCTTGTATTCGCCGTCGGGCATTCCGGCGGCGGCGGTGGAGTCGGTGACGCAATACAGGCACGGGATCGCACGCAAGGCCACGCGCATGGCACCGGGGTGCACGTGCAGCAAATCGGGAATCAACTCGGCATATCGGGCATGGGCCAGAGCCGCGCCGACGATGCCCGGTTCGCGGTGATGCAACGGGCTCATGGCGTTGTACAAATGGGTGAAACTGCTGGCCCCGGCCGCCAGTGCCGCGACGCCTTCTTCGTAACTGCCCAGGGTATGGCCGATCTGTATGCGCACGCCCCGGGCGCTGAGCGCGCGAATCAAGGCGTCGTGCCCGGCGATTTCCGGTGCGATGGTAATCACCCGGATCGGTGCCAGGGCCAGGTAGGCCTCCACTTCGGCCATCAACGCGGTGTGGGCGAAATTCGGTTGGGCACCGAGTTTGCCGGGGTTGATATAGGGGCCTTCCAAATGCACCCCCAGCACGCGTGCGCTGCCGCTGGGCCGCTGTTCGCAGAACTCACCGAGGGCCTTGAGTACGCTGGCGATTTCTTCGCTCGGCGCGGTCATGGTGGTGGCGAGCAGCGCCGTGGTGCCGAAGCGCACGTGGGTGCGGGCAATGGTTTCGAACGCTGGCGCGCCTTCCATGATGTCTTTGCCGCCGCCGCCGTGCACATGCAGGTCGATGAAGCCGGGCAGCAGGTAGGGCAGGTCGTTGCTCGCCGGGTCGCAGGGCTGGCCTTCGACGGACACGACCTTGCCGTGTTCGTGGACCAGGCGGCCGCGTATCCAGCCGTTGGCGGTGAGGATGTTGTCTTCGGACATTGGGATTCTCTGGTCGTCTAGCGCCGCAGCTCTGCGACAAAGTCGTAGTAGTCGTTGCGGCAATAGGTGTCGGTGACTTCGATGGGCGTGTTGTCTTCCAGGTAGCCGACCCGGGTCATCAGTAGCATTGCGGTGCCGGGGGCAATGCCCACCAGGGCGGCGAACTCGTCCGAGGCGTTGATGGCCTGGATGTGTTGCAGGGCGCGCACCACCGGTTTGCCGATGCCATCGAGGAATTCATAAAGCGAATCGCCCACCGCCTGTGGCTTGGGAATGATTGATGCGGGCAGGGTGCTCATCTCGATGGCCATGACCGTGTTGTCGGCCTTGCGCAGCCGTTTGAGCCGGGCGACTTTGTCAGTGGGTGACAGGCCCAGGCGAATCAGTTCTTCGTGGGTTGGCGGGGTAATTTCCCGCTCCAGCCATTGGGAGCCGGGCACGAAGCCTTTGAGCCGGAGCATTTCGCTGAACCCGCTGAGGCGCGAGAGCGGTTGTTCGAGGCGCGGGGTGATGAACGTTCCCGAGCCTTGGTTGCGGCGGATCAGGCCTTGTTCGAACAGCACTTCCAGCGCTTTGCGGGCGGTGACCCGGGAAATGCCCAGTTGCTCGCTCAAGCTGCGTTCGGAGGGCATTGCTTGCTCGGCTTTCCACTGGCCGGCGTGGATAGCGGCCTCCAGGTTGCGGGCCAGTTGCAGGTAGAGCGGGGTGGGTTGGGTGTCGTCGGGGCGCAGGGCCAGGATGTCGTTCATGTGGTGTGTCCGATGCGGTTGTAGGAGTTTTCGCTCGGTGATGGGGATCGAAGCTAATACCACTTGAATACCATGTCAACGCTGCTTTTGGCGGGTTGTCTAGATTTTCTGGGGGGCTTAAAGGTGGCTAGCTTTAAGTGGTATTAGGGTGGTGTGGATAGATCGTGGGGTTACTGCGTTGGGTTGGGGGGATTAAAGGTCAGTGGTATGCATGGAGGGCGGGTTTTGAAATTTGATGTTTATTTTCGTGGTGGCCGGTGGTGGGTTGTTTATTTGGTCGGTGTGAATATCCGTTACCGCAGCAATGGATATGTACCCAATTCAATCCAAAAAAAGCCTATCTGAAATTTGTGCGAAACATCCCCGATCAGATGGCTGATCTGTCAGACGCCCTGAAGTTTCCGACATGTTTTTAAGGTTGTCCCTCAGAAACGGGGGCTCTAGTTTTCGGGGCCTACATCTCCAAACGCAGGGATCGCTCACTGGTCTTTGGCAAGGCCAAGTGGCAGATCCCAGTTTCAAGGAGCAACATCAGCCTCTGAGGTTCAAACATGGAAATGCCGGATACGATCGCCCCCCGCCTCAATACAAGTACCGCGCTGGGACAGGCTTTGGTTTCAATGTTCAAGTCCGTCGAAGCGGAGCTGACTTCTGAGAATGCAGTGCCTGGGGTGGTCAAAGTCATCGTTTTTGGTGGGTGTGCAGTGCACCTTTATACAAACCATCGTGTCTCCACGGACGTTGACGCCGAAATTTATGAGGCTAGCCTTCCAGAAGGCTTTCATCTTCGAACGTTACTTGCGGAAGTGCCTGAGCAATTTGTCGACGAAAAGTCCGGCCGATTGATGGAACTCAACTACGACCTCCAATACAACACCAGCTTTGGTCCGATTCACGAGGACTATTGGGCTCGAAGCCTCCCTCTTGAAGAGTTCCCGGTAGAGTCTCCTCTACACGTTCACGTTGCTGCCCCTGTAGATATTGCGATTTCAAAGTTGGGCAGAGCAACGGATCAGGATATTGGCGACATCATGGCGCTCCTAAGGGCCGGCTTCATATTGACCACTGAGCTGCGTCGACTGGCATTGCAGGCAATTGATGTATATGTTGGCAACAAAGAGCCTCCAATTTCTGTTCTTACTCAAATTTTGCAAGATTATTTGGAGAATACAGATGGCGAAGCCTGCTAACCGCCACGTCCTCTCAGCCGCTCTGGACACATTGGTCAAAAGCCCGTTGGATCATGCAGATGATGCTGCACTCGTGAGCGCGGCCAAGGCTGTCTGGTATTCCAACTCGGACTTGATAAGCGCAGCTCAAGCTTTTCTGAGCCAACACACGGATGAGGTCGAGTTGCGTCGCGCAGGATATTTGCTTGAACGACTCACCCGATTTTCGTGTGTCACGGACAGCCGTGCGTTGGAAGTCTTCAAAGCCCTTGAGCTATTTTTACGTTCGACACCCAAGCAAGCCATAACCTCACAAACCGCTGTTGCGCTTCGCAAACGCCGTGATGAACTCGCTCTCTCTTGGGGGCTGAATGAAGGTCTTGGCTTGAAGGTGCAAACCCTCCTGCCTTTTCAGACTCGGCATTATGAGGCTGAGCAGCGTGCAGCGTTTGTGTAGCCCAAATGCCATCCTCAAAAACCGGCTTCGGCCGGTTTTTTGTTGTGTGAATGATCACTCTTTGGTCTGTCAGACGCCCCGAAATTTCCGACATGTTTTTAAGGTTGTGCCTCGGAAGCGAGGGCTCTAGCCTTTGGGTGTCGCTGCCAATTCAGCGACCGGGTTTGACCGTCCGAAAAAATCAAGGGGCAACAGGCCCGGACGTTTTGTCCTGGGCTCCATTAATTTAAAGGAGCTTCAATTGAAAAATAATTCTGACATGCCAAAACCCGCCTCCACCTTCCCCTACGGCGACTACGCCCCCGACAAGCTGAAAGAAGCCGCCGACCGCGCGATGGACCATTACCTCAAACCCGACGGCAGCGAACCAGACCCCCAACCCTCGGTGCAGTTGTTCAGCGTATCGGACAACGTTGACACCGAAACCTTACTAGCCAACCTCAGCGAAACCCTGGCCTCGGCCAATGCGGTGCTTAGCGACCTCCTGTTTGACTTGGACGGTTCGCGGCGGCATGTGGCGTTGGGCGTGGCGCAGATGATCGATCTGGGAACGTTGTTGGCAAACAAGGCCTTGGACCGGGTAGAGCTTCGGACTTGATGCCACTTAACCTGTGGTGAGGGAGCAATCTCGCGCGGGGCTCTGTAGGAGCTGGCGAAGCCTGCGATCTTTTGATCTTTCGCTTGAGACTCAAGTGCCTGGGGCAAGATCGCAGCCTCGTTGCACTCGACAGCTCCTACAGGCGCAGCCCAGCGGGGACTCCCTCGCCACAAGAAGCTCCTGCCGCAGGAGGGGGAGGCGCTACGGCCGGATTTCGATCATCGTGCCATCCGGCACCAGGTTCCAGACCTCGCGCATGTCCACATTGCGCATGGCGATGCAGCCGTCGGTCCAGTCCAGCGTATGGAACAACTGCTCAGGGTTCTCTTCCGAATCAGGCGTGCCGTGGATCATGATCATGCCCCCCGGCTCAACGCCTTCGCGGCGGGCGCGGGCGGCGTCGCTGATGTTGGGGTAGGAAATATGCATCGACAGGTAGTAGTTCTCGCTGGTCTTGCGCCAGTCGATCCAGTAGAAACCTTCAGGGGTGCGCTTGTCGCCCTCGATCAGCTTGGGGCCTTTTTTGGCGCCCCTGCCCAGTGAGATGCGATAGGTCTTGAGCGGCTTGCCGTCGTTGATCAATTGCAATTGATGGGCGGACTTGAGCACCAGCACTTTTTCGATGACCTTGCCGTTGTAGGTTCCCACCGCAGAGGCCTGGGACATCGCAGTGAACGACAAGCAGAACAAGACAAGCAACCAGCGCATTGAAACGATATCCCTAGAGGTGTTGTGGCTATATTGGTTTTTTATGTATTGGCAGGCTGAGCCAGCGGTGGGATCGATTCGGATCGCACAGGGTAATCTTCGGCCCGGCGGTCCGCGTAGAAATATTCCAAGGTACGGCCCACTGTGCGGAAAGCCAGTTCGTCCCAGGGAATGTCCGCTTCTTCGAACAGCTTCACCTCCAGGCTCTCGGGCCCGGCGGCGAAATCCTCATCCACCAGTTCGGCGCGGAAGAATACATGTACCTGGCTGATATGCGGTACGTCAATCAGCGTATAGATGCTCAAATTTCGCACCCGGGCGCAGGCTTCTTCGGCGGTTTCGCGCACGGCGGCCTGTTCAACCGTTTCGCCGTTCTCCATGAAGCCCGCCGGCAGCGTCCAGTAACCGCGCCGCGGCTCGATGGCGCGCCGGCACAACAGGACTTTACTGCCCCAGGTCGGTACGCAACCGGCCACGATGTTGGGGTTCTGGTAATGGATGGTATGGCAGGCGTCGCAGACAAAACGCAGGCGCGAGTCGCCTTCGGGTATGCGCTGGGTCACCGGGTTACCGCACTGGCTGCAGAATTTCATGCTTGGATTCCTGAATGCTGCGCCTATCTTGGCGGTGCGGGCCGGTGTCGGCAAGTTGTCGTTTCGCGACACGACGCGGTGCGGGGGTTGGGCCGCTTGAACGATTGGTGCATGATGCAAGGTAGCGAATAAATCGAGAAGTCTCATGCTGGACGAGCTACTGCATCGAGTAAGCAACCATACCCCGCACGATCTGCAGGCTGACCAACGTTTCCCTGAAGCCGCGGTGCTGGTGCCGATTACCCGCAGCGATGAACCGGAGCTGGTACTGACCCTGCGCGCCAGCGGGCTCTCGACCCATGGCGGCGAGGTGGCGTTCCCCGGCGGGCGCCGCGACCCGGAAGACCCGGACCTGATCTTCACCGCCCTGCGCGAAGCCGAGGAAGAAATCGGCCTGCCGCCCGGCCTGGTGGAAGTGATCGGCCCCCTCAGCCCGCTGATCTCGCTGCACGGCATCAAGGTCACGCCTTATGTCGGAGTGATTCCGGACTACGTCGAATACCAGGCCAACGATGCCGAGATCGCTGCGGTGTTCAGCGTACCGCTGGAGTTTTTCCGCAAGGATCCGCGCGAACACACGCACCGGATCGATTACCAGGGCCGCAGTTGGTACGTGCCCAGCTATCGGTTTGGCGAATTCAAGATCTGGGGCCTGACGGCGATCATGGTCGTGGAGTTGGTCAACCTGCTGTACGACGCCGAGATCGACCTGCACAAACCGCCCAAGAGTTTCATCAATACCTGACGCCCCGAGGACTCTCATGAAATACCGCCTGGGCGATGCCCGTGTCGAAACCCACCCACAGAGCTGGGTCGCGCCCAACGCCACGCTGGTGGGCAAGGTCCGCCTCGAAGAGGGCGCCAATGTCTGGTTCAACGCCGTGCTGCGCGGTGACAACGAACTGATCCTGATCGGCAAGAACAGCAATGTGCAGGACGGCACGGTGATGCACACCGACATGGGCTATCCGCTGACCATCGGCACCGGCGTGACCATCGGCCACAACGCCATGCTCCATGGCTGTACGGTGGGCGACTACAGCCTCATCGGCATCAACGCGGTGATTCTCAACGGCGCGAAGATCGGCAAGAACTGCATCATCGGCGCCAACTCGCTGATCGGCGAGGGCAAGGAAATTCCCGACGGTTCGCTGGTGATGGGCTCGCCCGGCAAGGTGGTGCGTGAACTGACCGAGGCCCAGAAAAAAATGCTCGAGGCCAGCGCGGCGCACTATGTGCACAATGCCCAGCGCTACGCCCGCGACCTGGTCGAGCAGGAACCATGAGCGCCCCTGAACGCCCGGTGCCTTCGCCCTGCGTGAACATCTGTGCGCTGGACGATGACGACATCTGCACCGGTTGCCAGCGCACCGTGGCGGAGATCACCCGTTGGAGCCGGATGGACAATGACGAGCGGCGCAGTGTGTTGGCGCTGTGTCATGAGCGGGCCAAGGCCAGTGGGTTGGTGTGGATGTTGCCAGCAAGGCGCTGATGCCGGATATGGAACACAAACCCCTGTGGGATACCTATCTGTGGGAGCAAAGCTTGCTCGCGATGCAGGCGCCCTGGTCTTCAGGTAAACCGCGTGATCTTCATCGCGGGCAAGCCTTGCTCCCACAGGTTTGACTCACACCGCTATGTGCTCTGCAGGCCTCTATTTCAACGATGCCAACCGATCCAACCCCACCACCCCAACGCAATCGCGATAAACCCCAGCAATATCCCCCCGGCATTGATGAACACCTGTGGATAACCCAGATTCGCCACATCGATGAAAGGGTAGGGGTAAGCCGCCAATAGATCCCCGCGCAGCAGGACATAGGCGAAATACACCAAGGGGTAGATCACCCACAGCCCGATGTGGCCCAGGCGCAATGTGCCTTTGGGTACCCACAGCCACCAATAGGCGATGTACAGCAAGGGCACCACGTCGTGCAGTAGTTCGTCGGCCACGAACTGCCAGCCTTCGGGTTGCCAGAGGTGGCGCAGCAGCAGGTTGTAGGCCAGGCTGACCAGGGCGATGCTCACTGCGACGCCGCTGCGCACGCTGGGCAGCAGGAACCAGCGCCGGGCCGCCGACTCGCGAGCGGTCAGTTCCCAGGTCAGCACCACGGCCACCAGGGTGTTGGTCAGGACCGTGAAGAAACTGAAGAAACTCACCAGCCCGCCCAGCAGGCTCGCGTCCAGTTTCCAGCGACCAAGCAGGATCAGATACAGCTGGATGCTCAATCCCACCCAGCCCAGCAGTGCCGTCACGCAGACAAAACGCTGTCGCAGCGTGAGGTGACGACCCTGATTACTCCCCACGACTCAGACCGGCCGCTTGGTGCGCATCAACTTGATGTACAGGCGCTCGACTTTCTCCCGCGCCCATGGCGTCTTGCGCAGGAAGGTCAGGCTCGACTTGATGCTCGGGTCGCTCTTGAAGCAACGGATGTCGATGCGTTCGGCCAGGCCCGACCATTCATAGTGCTGCACGAGGGCGTTGAGGATCTGCTCCAGCGTCACGCCGTGCAGTGGATTGTTGTTGGGTTCGGTCATGGGAGGCCTTCGCGCTAAAGGTGTAAAACCGCGCACCTTAGCCGAGGTGCCCTTAGGGTGGAAGCATAGCCTTCATCATGGCCGCCCAGCGCCAGGCGCACTGTTACCGAATCCGAGATGATTCATGTCAACAAAAGCCCTTTCTCTATTGAGAACGGGACATTATCCTTGCGCCGCCTGCTGAAACGCTTCTTCTGGCGTGCCGAAGCCTCTGCGTCCAGCTCGATCCTGCTGAAAGATTAAAAAACGCCCAGTGTCCAGACGCTGAAAGACAGCGCTGTCTCGGCGAATTCCTGTGGGAGCGAGCTTGCTCGCGATAACGATTGCACATTCAACCTTGAAGCCAACTGACACGCCGCCATCGCGAGCAAGCTCGCTCCCACAAGGGATCGCGGCAACCGAATTTGCCTTTTTTCAACTGAACCATGCCCCCGCAAGATCGTCATCTACAGTGACTACTTGCGCGGGACTCCTTAAAACGTCACGGAGAAACACACTATGAGCACTGAGGGTGCTTTGAGTCGAAGCCGTCTGCTACCGAGTTTGCTCGGCATTCTGCTTCTATTGATGGGCCTGGTCCTGTTGGCCGGGGGAGTCAAGCTGAGCACGCTTGGCGGCTCGTTGTATTACCTGTTGGCCGGGATCGGCCTGGCGCTGACCGGCGTGTTGCTGATCATGGCCCGTCGCGCGGCCCTGGGCCTGTACGCGCTGGTGCTGTTCGCCAGCACCGTGTGGGCGTTGTGGGAAGTGGGCCTGGACTGGTGGCAACTGGTGCCGCGCCTGGCAATGCTGTTTGCCCTGGGCATCGTCATGTTGCTGCCGTGGTTCCGCCGCCCGCTGTTGACCGCCGAAGCCTCGGCCATGGGCACCCGCGCATTGGGCGCCGCCGTGGTCATCGCCGGTATCGCCGCGCTCGCCAGCCAGTTCACCAACCCGGGTGAGATCAAGGGCCAACTGGACCGCGACAGCGTGCCGGGCATGGCCAACACCGCACCGGCCATGCCGGACGGCGACTGGAACTCCTACGGGCGCAGTGCCCATGGCGACCGCTATTCGCCGCTGGCACAGATCACCCCCGAGAACGTCAGCAAACTGGTGCCGGCCTGGACCTATCGCACCGGCGACCTGCCAGGGCCGAACGACCCGGGTGAAACCACTGCCGAAAACACCCCGCTGAAGGCCAACGGCATGCTCTACGTGTGCACGCCTCACAGCCAGGTGATCGCCCTGGAGCCTGACACCGGCAAGGAAATCTGGCGTTTCGATCCGAAGCTTTCCACGCAAAAAGCGCAAAACTTCAAGGGTTGGGCCCACATGACCTGCCGTGGCGTGACCTATCACGATGACGCCGCGTACGCCTCTGCCGAGCAGAGCCCGACGGGTGCCGCCAGCGCCACGCCGGCCAGCACCGTCTGCCCACGGCGGATCTTCCTGCCGACCGCCGACACCCGTCTGATCGCCCTCAACGCCGACACCGGCAAGATGTGCGAAGACTTCGGCGACAAGGGCCAGGTCGACCTGACCGCCAACATCGGCGGTTTCACGGCCGGCGGTTACTACTCCACGTCGCCACCGGCGGTTACCCAGAACCTGGTGGTGATCGGCGGCCACGTCACCGATAACGTCTCCACCGACGAGCCTAGCGGCGTCATCCGTGCCTACGACGTGCACACCGGCAAGCTGGTGTGGAACTGGGACAGTGGCAAGCCGGACGACACCACACCGATTGCCGAAGGCCAGACCTACACCCGCAACTCGCCGAACATGTGGTCCATGTTCAGCGTCGATGAAAAACTCGGCATGCTCTACCTGCCGATGGGCAACCAGACTCCCGACCAGTTCGGTGGCCTGCGCACGCCGGAGTCGGAAAAATATTCCGCCGGTCTGACCGCCCTGGACATCGCCACCGGCAAGGTGCGCTGGTACTTCCAATTCACTCACCATGACCTGTGGGACATGGACGTCGGCGGTCAACCGACCCTGATGGACATGAAGACCGCCGATGGCGTGAAACCGGCTGTACTGGCTTCCACCAAGCAGGGCAGCATCTACGTGCTGGACCGCAGCAATGGCCAGCCGATCATCCCGATCAAGGAAATCCCGGTGCCCCAAGGCGCGGTGGAAGGTGACCACACCTCGCCGACCCAACCGATGTCCGACCTGAACTTCGTGCCGCCGGTCCTCAAGGAACGCGACATGTGGGGCGTGACCCCGTTCGACCAGATGCTCTGCCGGATCGACTTCAAGTCGCTGCGCTATGACGGCATGTACACGCCGCCATCGCTGCAAGGCTCGATCGTTTACCCGGGTAACTTCGGCGTGTTCGACTGGGGTGGCATTTCGGTGGACCCGGTGCGCCAGATCGCCTTCGTCAACCCGAGCTACATGGCGTTCAAGTCGAAACTGGTGCCGGCGGCCGAAGTGGCTGGTGGCCCGGGGCGCAAGAGCGAAACCGAAGGCGTGCAGCCGAACAAGGGCGCGCCCTATGGTGTGATCCTCGAAGCGCTGCTCTCGCCAATGGGCCTGCCTTGCCAGGCGCCTGCATGGGGTTATGTCGCGGCCGTGGACCTGACCAACAACAAAACCCTGTGGAAGCACAAGAACGGCACCGTGCGTGACAGCTCGCCGGTACCGATCCCGCTGAGCATGGGCGTTCCGAGCCTGGGTGGCACGTTCACCACTGCCAGCGGCCTGGCGTTTCTGAGCGGCACCCTCGACCAGTACCTGCGTGCCTATGACGTGAAAAACGGCAAGCAACTGTGGGAAGGCCGCCTGCCAGCCGGCGCCCAGACCACGCCGATGACCTACACCGGCAAGGACGGCAAGCAATATGTGCTGGTTGTTGCCGGTGGCCACGGTTCCCTGGGCACCAAGCAGGGCGATTATGTGATCGCCTACAAACTGCCGGATTAAGCGGGAGTGATCGTTCCCACGCTCCTGCGTGGGAATGCATCCGGTGACGCTCTGCGTCATCCTCTCCACAAGCGGAACGCGGAGCGTCCCTGGCGGCGTTCCCACGCAGGAGCGTGGGAACGATCTGGGATAAAACAGGCGCTTATGAAAAAGGCGATACCTTTGCGGGTATCGCCTTTTTTTATTATCGATGTCTCCCAGTTAACTGTGGGAGCAAAGCTTGCTCGCGAAACAGGCGACTCGACTTCGGAAAGACCGCATCGCCTTTATCGCGGGCAAGCCTTGCTCCCACAGGTCACCATGGGCAAGCGATATTGGTTACAGTTCGATCCTGACGGCCTGCGAAGCGCGGGTCGCCTTGGCGCGGGCGGCTTCGATGGATTCGTCGCGGGCCAGGGCCACGCCCAGGCGGCGCTGGCCGTTGACTTCCGGTTTACCGAACAGGCGCAGGGCGGTGTCCGGTTCGCTGAGGGCCGCGCCCAGATTGGCGAAAGCGGTCTGGGTCGATTGGCCTTCCACCAGGATCACCGCCGAGGCCGAAGGGCCGAACTGGCGGATCAGCGGGATCGGCAGGCCGAGAATGGCGCGGGCATGCAAGGCGAACTGCGACAGGTCCTGGGAGATCAGCGTCACCAGGCCAGTGTCGTGCGGGCGCGGCGAGACTTCGCTGAACCACACCTGGTCACCCTTGATGAACAGCTCGACGCCAAACAGGCCGCGACCACCCAGGGCCTCGGTCACCGCCTTGGCGACGCGCTCGGATTCGGCCAGGGCCACCGGGCTCATGGCTTGTGGCTGCCAGGATTCCTGATAGTCGCCCTTTTCCTGACGGTGGCCGACCGGTGCGCAGAAGGTGGTGCCGCCGACGTGGCGCACGGTGAGCAAGGTGATTTCGTAGTCGAAATCGATGAACCCTTCGATGATCACTCGGCCCTTGCCGGCACGGCCGCCTTCCTGGGCGTAGTCCCAGGCTTTTTGCACGTCATCGGTACTGCGCAGCAGGCTCTGGCCCTTGCCCGAGGAACTCATCACCGGCTTGACCACGCACGGGAAACCCAGGGTTTCCACGGCCTTGCGGTAGTCTTCCACGGTGTCGGCGAAGAAGTACGGCGAGGTCGGCAGGCCCAGCTCTTCGGCGGCCAGGCGACGAATGCCTTCACGGTTCATGGTCAACTGCGCGGCACGGGCGGTGGGGATCACGGTGAAGCCTTCGGCCTCCAGTTCCACCAAGGTGGCGGTGGCGATGGCTTCGATTTCCGGCACGATGAAATGCGGCTTCTCGGCCTCGATCACCGCACGCAGGGCAGCACCGTCGAGCATGTTGATCACATGGCTGCGGTGGGCCACTTGCATGGCCGGCGCGTTGGCGTAGCGGTCCACGGCAATCACCTCGACGCCCAGGCGCTGCAGTTCGATTACCACTTCCTTGCCCAGCTCACCGCTGCCACACAACAAAACGCGGGTCGCGGTGGGCGACAATGGGGTTCCGATACGGGTCATCTGAAGGTCCTCAAACAGGAGCGGATCATCGCGGGTTGCGCGCCGGGCGAGCTTCCCATGGGAGAAAGCGCGGCATTTTACATGAACCGCCCGGCGATGGCCTGTTTGCGTAAACGCCAGGCCATGATCAGCCAGACGGCGGTGACCCCGGCGAATTTCGAGAGCAGGGCGGTGATCACCACAGCAGGCGTCAGGGCGTCGATCAAACCGAAGAAGATGAACGTGTCCAGGGGAATGCTCAGGGCCGAACTGATCCACAACCGGTCATGGAGCGGGCGCTTGGTGATCGTGAACACCAGCCAGTCGATGCACTCGGACACCGCGAATGCCGTGGCGCTCGCCAGGGCGATGGTCGGGTCCGAGGTGACATAGGACAACACCAGCGCCACCAGCATCGCCGCGATGGCACCGTGGCCGAAGCGGGTCTGCACCATGTCCCGCAGGATAAACACCAGGCCGCCCCAGGCCGACCAAATAATGTCCAGGTGCGGTGCGGCGGAAAACGCGAAGTTGATCAGCACGACGCTGCTGATGTAGGCGAGCAGGAAAAGCATGGGGCGGGGTACCTGAATGGAATGTCGGCAGAACAATTGATTATCTGGCCGGGATCCGCAAGGTGATATTCAAATCCCCCGCCCAACCGCTCGTCTAAAACCTGTTCGGATCTGTCAACTCTGACAGTAGGCCCCCACGCGCATTCGAGCTCTGATAGAGCCTCGGTATATCTGTTCCATTCCGTGGGGATTACTCATGACCGACTCATCGAAAACGGCTGATTCCACCATACTTGATGACCTGTACCCACCCAGCTTACCCGGCGCCACCCAGCCCGTGGCAGGCGCCGACTATGGTGTCCCCATCCACCTTTATGTGCCGCTGCCCTTCGGCTGCGAAGTGTTGGTGCAGGCTTATTGGGGCCAGCAGCCAAACGACAACGTTTCGATCAACCTCAATGGTGAGGAGGCGCTGGATAGCAAACAGACTCAGGGCCTCGATGACGATGTCACGTTGTACATTCCACATGGCAAATTGCTGCCCGGCCTGGTCAATCGACTGACGTACACCGTGAAACGCCCCGGTATGAACGATCAAACCTCGACCCCTCCGCTGGAGATCCTGTACAACAGCATCCGGCCGGGCAACCAGGACAGGTCACCGGGTGAGCCCGGGCATTCGGAACTGGTGTTGCTATTGCCGGACGAAATAAAGAACGGTGTGGGCCCAGGTTTCGTCAGTGCGACGGTCTGCGTGGAATACCCCTACTGCCGGGCCTATGACGAAATCCGGCTCAACTGTAATGGCCGTGACGTATTTCACAAGGTGGATGCAACCCAGGCCCCCGCCCCGCCAAACCACGGCTCGGCGACGCCTACCCGGATATGTTTCGACGTCACCAGCGCCGATCTGGTCGACGATCCTGAATTCATGTTTTCCTTCACTGTCAGAGACCAACTCTTTAACAGCCCGGATCTCGACAACGTTTGGTCGGCCGTGCAAATAGTGGATGTGGACAAGGCCGGGCAAAGACTGTTGGCGCCGATTCCACGGGAAATCCTGAGCGAAGCGGGCGATGACCCAAGCATCATTGATCTCGACAAACTGGGTGCCAACCCGCTGTCGTTGATCATCCTGACCAGCGACCCGCGTTTTATGCCTGGGGACCTCATCGAGGCAACTTATACGGCCAAAGTCATGGGCCAGCCGGAGGTCGTGGTGCCCGTGACGGGCATTGTCGAGGTGGATGAGTTGGGGCAGAAAAAGGCCTGCGTGCTTCAGATCCCTAACGACAAGGTCTTCCCGGACAGTACCGTGCACGTGTCATACAGGTTGTTGAGGGGCACCACACCCATAGGTTCTTCAAAAACCGCAATTGCGACGGTCATCGGCACGGCACTGGGGTTGCCGCCACCCGAAATCGAAGAGGCCACTGGTAGCGTGCTCGATCCTATCAAGGCCGCCAGCACACTGACCGCGCTGGTGCCGCATTACCAAGGCATGCTGAGCACGGACAAGGTGAGCGTGACCTGGGCCGGGCACGGCACGCCGGAGGGGGGCTCGCACACCACCACGCCGCAAGATGTGGGGACGGTGGGTGAGAAACCGATCGATCTGCCACCCGAGGTCGTGGCCTACAGTCTGGGCAAGTCGGTGACGGTCATCTACACCGTGACGCGCGACGTGACCTGGCCACCGTCGCCGCCCCTGACATTGACTGTGCTGGAGCTTTCCGCGCTGCCCAGACCCTTGATCGTGGATGCCGCCAATGGCGGTGTGGGCACTGAGTTCAACATCGACAGCTTCGCCGGAGACTCCCGCGTCGACGTGGAGCCCTGGCCGCTGATCGCCGCAGGTCAGTGCGTGTGGTTGCGTGCTGAAGGGACTGACTTGAACGGCCTGGATTTCAGTATTGATCTGTACACCGCGAGACCGGTGAGCCCCGGGGAAGTGACCGCGGGCCTGTCGGTGGTGCTGCCGCGGACCCAGATCAATCGCTTGCGCAACGGCTCGGATCTCAAGCTTATCCTGGACGTGACCTTCAATCGCAGCGTTGATAAAAGCCAGGCTATCGCCTTTCCAATACGAACTTATCTGGTAACTCCGTTGCCCCTGGATGACGTGTCCAGATTTGAGAACAATAACTGGAATGGATGGCGCGCTGGACCGGCGGCGCAGGATCCGCGGGATTGGAATTTTGGTCAGGACGAAGGCGGACGCACATGCCTGGGCAATACAACCTACACCAATAATTCCGCCGGGATCGTGCTATGGAAGGGCTACATCGGTCTGAGGGTAGGCGCACGCTACGAATTCAGCCTCGACGCACGACGCCACAACAACACGTCCGATGCGGTGCCCAGCCTGTCGCTCGCGACGAAAACCCATGGACGTATCAGTGAGGTTGTTACCTTGGCAACGACCACCTGGCAAGTGCTCAGGGGGAATTTGTCGCGACTGAGCGGGACATCGAGCTGCATGTCAACAGTCACCAAGCCAGTGGCATGGGCAATGACTACTACGTGACCGACATCCGTCTGCGTATGCTGTAGCCAAGGTTACGCCGTCATGAGCGAGTGATGGGAGACGATGCCCGTGGCGCAGGGGCCAGTGAACGGCCCCTCATTCTTCGTCGCTACCCTCCGCCTTCCAATACCCCACCGCCTTCACGAAATCCTGGTCCAGGCCTTTCTCCTCCAGCAACACCTTGCGAATCTGCCGCGACACCTTGCTTTCGGTCGCGACCCAGGCGTACAGCTTGCCGCCGGGCATTTCCAGCTGTTGCACGGTGCGCAGCAGGTTGTCCTGGCGGCCTTCGCGCAGCACCCAGATCACGTGCACCTGCGCCGGGCTTTGGAGCACTTGCTGTTCGGCGCCGTTTTCCACTTCCACCACCACCAGGGCACGCCGGTTGGACGCCAGGCCTTCGAGGCGGCGGGCGATGGCGGGCAGGGCGGTTTCGTCGCCGATCAGCAGGTAGCTGTCGAAGATGTCCGGCACGATCATCGAGCCCCGTGGCCCGGCTATGTGGAGGTATTGCCCTGGCGCCGCCTGGGCCGCCCAGGTAGATGCCGGGCCGTCGCCGTGAAGCACGAAATCGATGTCCATCTCCAGGGTGTCCAGGTCATAGCGGCGCGGGGTGTAGTCGCGCATCTCGGGCATCGGGCCCTGGGCCTTGCCGGGGCTGGGGTTGAAGTTTTCCAGGGCGGCGTGTTCCTCGGCGTTCTGCGGGAACAGCAACTTCACGTGATCGTCGGTGCCCAGGCTGACGAACCCGGCCAGTTCCGGCCCGCCGACGGTGATGCGGCGCATGCGTGGGGTCAGGTCCTGCACCCGCAACACCTGCAGGCGACGGCGTTTGATCTCGTGGGTGACGCGGTGAATGGCATTTGGATCGACTTCAGTCATTGGCTTGACTCCGAGACAGGTGGACGGTCGGTGCCGTCGATAATGGCTTTGGCGGTGTCGTTGAGCAGGTCGCGCACCCGCCGGATTTCTTCCGGGCTCCAGTGGCCAGGATGCTTTTGCAGCGCATGCCGCAGGTTATACACCGCTTCCTGGATTTCCGGGGGACGATCATGGCCGCGCAGCGTGCGCTTGCTGATTTCAATGCGCGTGCGCACCTCATCCAACGCTTGGGCCTGGTCCTCAAGTAATAGACGTCCGGCATCGGTCACGCTGTAGCATTTTTTTCCATCATCGACGCCGCAGGTGACCATTGCGCTCATTTCCAGGAAGGACAGGGTCGGGTAGATCACGCCGGGGCTGGGGCTGTAGGCGCCGTCGAACATGTTTTCGATCCGGCGGATCAGGTCATAACCGTGGCAAGGTTGTTCGGCAATCAGCGCCAGTGACAGCAACTTCAGGTCACCGGCGGCAAAGACCCGTGGGGCGCGACTGTTACGTTCACGGCGCGCCGAGTGTCGTTCGAAACCGTCGTGTTCGTATTCGCGTTTGAAATGGGAATAAGGATCTGTCATATGCGTTCTCCGTTCTGCATAAGATAGGGCTGAGATATAACTTTGCCGTGAGATATATCTTTAAGGATGGATATAACTAGGAACTAAGATATATCGAGTTTCGTTGCCCGCTACTTCTGATGAAACAAGACCTTACCTGAATACGATATGGCAGTGGATGATGGGATTTTGCGGCGGTTTTTCTTGACTTTGAAGGGCGCGGCGATACTGCTGGGCGTGTGGGCCGTTTCTGACATACAAACTTAAATTTTATAAAGAATCGGGTATTTTTCGCCCATTCGTGTGCCGGTTTTACTACACGCTTGTGGGAATCTGCCTGCTTTTTTTTAATTGCAAAGAGCCGATCATGCCCCGGCGTTGGAGGAGCAGATCAAGTTGTTGTTGAACTGCCACTTCAACCTTTCTCTTTATGCCAAGAACAGGTGTTAACAACATGCTCAAACAATTCGTAACCGCTGCTTCCCTGACTGCCGCTGCCTTGGGCGCTTCGCAGGTATTCGCGCTCGATGATGCACGCTCCGCTATCCACATCACCGCGAACATCCCGACCCAGCAGTTCCACGTGCAGCCACGTGACCCGAACTTCGGTAAGGATGAAATCATGAGCTACAACACGGTCAGTGGCACCCTGACTTCGCTGCGCCAGACCTTCGACGTGAAGAACACCGAAGGTTCGGTCCATGCCTACATCGAGGGTGGCCCGGCGGCGCTGTACAACGGCAGTGACTCCATTGCCCTGACCACCAACTTCAATGGCGTCACCCTGACCGCCATCGCTCAGGAAGTGGTGGATGATGCGACGTCCACTCCAGGCACCCAGGCTGACATGACCATTGTCGCGGCCAAGCCTCTGGATACCCAGAACGGTCTGTACACCGCCGACATGACCGTGATCTTCGACGCCGTGCCGCGCCCGTGATCCTGTTCGATGCCCGGTGAGTTCCAGCTCACTGCACGGGCATCGCCGCAGGCCGTCCGGCGCTCCCCAGCCGGGCGGCCAGCACCTGAAACGCCTTGATCGCTCGCAGATTATGAGAATCCGTTGATGTTTCCGATGACACCCATCGCGGGTGCGCTCGCGCTATTGTTGTGCGCGAATGCATTGGCCGCGCCGACTGCCCCCGGTACGACACCGAGAAGCCTGTTGTCCCAGGCCAAGGGCCTGCCGGCGGAGTTTGAATCGCACTTCTTCGATGTGCCTCTGGCGGTTCGTATTGAACTCAATCAACAGTACCTCGGCGAAGCCATGGTGGTCTTGTCGCGGGACGATCGTATAACCCTGCTCGAATTCTCCGACACGCACGACAGCACGATAAAAGCTGTCGAGCGCGACCAATGGGCGCAGCATCTCAAGCAAGGACAAGTACTGGGCGCCTGTGAAGGCAGCTGTCCGTCAGGGCTGCTGGCCGTGCACTACAGCCTTGAAAACTCATTGGTGTCGATCCTGACCCGGGATGTGGAACGAGGCACCGAAGCCAAGCGCTATTACGATCAACCGGAAGGCGGCAGCCTCGGCCTGATCTTCAACAACCAACTGAACATCAACGGTGGCCAGGAGCAGGACACGGGCGGGCGTTATGGCCTCAATGCCAGTTCCAGCGTGGGCAACTGGAGCCAGTCGCTGGACCTTCAGCTTTCGCGTCTTGGCGGGCCGGACGACAAGCTGTACCACGCTGTCCATGAGCTCCATACCCAACGAGAAATGGAGGGGACTTTTTTCCGCCTGGGCTATTTCACGCCCAGCTCCGATGGTTTGAATCGGCAGATCCGTTCGTTCGGCGCCAACCCGGACACCGCGTTGGGGGTGATGTACGGCAGCTCCGACAGCCTGGCGATCGAAAATCCCAAACCCAGCGTCTACCCCATTTATGTCACCGCCAGCCGCCAGGCGTCGGTGGAAATTTATCGCAGCGGCTTGCTGATCAACACTCAGGCGGTCAGCGCCGGCTTGCAGAGCCTGGACACCCGGCCCTTGCCCGGCGGTATCTATGAAGTGGAAGTGCGGCTGATCGAGGACGGGCAAACCACCGCCACCAGCCAGGAGCTGGTCTACAAGCCCAATAACTGGAGCGACGCGGAGGACCGCTGGCGCTACAACCTGTTCGCCGGGCGCGAGACCAGGCTCTGGAGCAACTGGGAAGACCAGCCCTCGGGGTTCACGACAGCGGGCGTCGGCCTCAACTACCTGCTGCATCCGCGGGTGATCCTGGGCGCCTCCACGCGCCAGGTGCAGGACAAGTTGCAAGTGGGCACCTCGGTGGATTGGACGCTGGCGACCAACACCAGCCTGTACACCAACGTCTATCAGACCCAGCAGTACGGCACCGGCATGGACGTGCAAGGCTTGTACAGCTATGGCCATGGCAGCGTGGTGGCCAGCCACAACCGCAGTTGGCTGGACACCCGCAACACCTATGAAACCCTGGCGGACGGCACTCGTATCCGCCAGCGCAACGTGTTCGTCGGCCATACCAGCAACTCGTCGCTGTCGGTCAACCATCGCTTGAGCAACAAGACCTCCGTCAACGGACGGCTGGCCTACAGCGAAGGCAATGTCCAGGGCACCGGCCTGGACCTGGGCTGGACCCAGCGCGGCAAGTTGCGCGGCAGCGATGCCAACTGGCGGCTGTCGGTGTTCGACCGCCCCGGCACCTCAAGTACCGCCGACCGGCGCAATCGCGGCGTCGACCTGAGCGTCAGCGTCGCCCTGGGCGGGCCGGGCGAGTACTGGTCGGGCAGCATCGGCACCCGCACCTCGCGGGACGGCGATCGCGACCACAATGCCTCGCTGACCTATCGCCGGGACCTGGAAGATCACGTGTTGCAAAGCGTCTCCGCCACGGCGCTGGCCGACACCTATGGCGTGGGCCTGTCCGGCATCGCCAGTTTCATGACCGATTCGCTTTACGGCGACGGTTTCGTCCAGCGCTCATCCTATAACGACAACCTCACCGGCGGCCTGAACTTGAGCAGCACCGTGGCCGTGGGCGACCAGAAAGCCGCCTTCACCGGCCTGCCCCAGGGGCGCGGCGCGGGCATGATCGTCGATGTGGAAACCGACCTGGACGATGTCGCCCTGCGCGCCGATGACTTGACCGGTGGCAGCACGGCGTTGCGTCCGGGCCGTAACTTCGTCCCTATCACCGCCTACAAAAACAGCATGGTGACCTTCGACTTCGACGGCGTGCATCCGCCGGCGGCGAACATCGAGCCTTCGCGCACCCGTTATCACCTGAACAAGGGTGGGGTGGACTACCGCAAGATCCACGTGATGAAAACCGTGACCGTGCTCGGGCGTTTGCTCGACGGGCAGGGCCAGCCGCTTCGGGGCCATCACGTGATCAACCACGCCAGTCGCGGCATCAGCGAGGTGGACGGGTTCTTCTCCATGGAAATGAATGCCGGCTCGCCCACCCTGGAAGTGCGCTACGGCAATGAGTTGTTCTGCCGGTTCCGCCTCGACCCGGACAACGCCGGCCGCGAAGGCGATGTGCTGATGATCGGTGACTTGCGCTGCACGCCGGACACCCTGGCCGATACGACGCTGGCCGAGGCCGGGACGAAGCAGCGCTCATGAGAACCGTGGGAGCAAAGCTTGCTCGCGATGAACGATAACGCCGTTCACCTGAAGACCCGGGCGCCTGCATCGCGGGCAAGCCTTGCTCCCACAGGTGAGTTGCTCACCACCTATTTGCAATGATTTGTCTTGATGTATGAGGTTGTATAAATGAAACCCTTATCGGTTGCAGTGCGCAGCGTGGTCTCGGTGTTGTTGTTTGCGTGTGTGCCTACGGCCAATGCCTTGACCCAGGACATTAGCGCACTGTTCAGGCCTGACTCATCGAAACCCAACGAAAATACCTTTCTCAATACCACGCCTGTTAGCGGTTACTGCGCACAATATCCGTCGGAATGCAGGGCAACAAAGATGTTCAGCATTCGGTTGCCCTTTATCTTCAGTTCGACCAGTCCTATTCAAGCCAACCATGGGGATGCTCGACAGGGCGCGATGTTTAAACTCCCTACTACTTGGCGCACGACACAGGTGACCCATTCAGTGACGGGTGAAACCGAGGTCGTTGAAGTGCGCTGGTCCGGTATAGGTTCGACATACCGACTCTCTGGTAACGTCATCGACTTGGTAGGTGGCGGCGTGTCGCTCTTGATCGCCCATCAACGGTTATGGAACGGCCTTAGTTGGGTATATGCCCCATCGCCTTGTAGATACAGCGGTATAGGGTTGTATACCAATACCGACTACACCTTCTTCTGGAAAACCCCGGTAGAGGGCGTATGTGCAAAAGGGGCCAATTATTTGATCCCTGGCTTTTCTTACCGCTATCTGGACTTTGCCTACGAACTGCGCACCCCCAACCCACTGAAAATGTCGTCCGGCCAATACACCGGGTCGCTGACTTATAGCGTCGGGCCGGGGCAGGACATTGACATGGGCGATGTCATGCTCCCCAACGATTCGGCGCTCACGCTCAATTTCAATCTTGAAGTCCAACACACCCTCCAGGTGGAAGTCCCCCCCGGCGGCAACCGCGTGGAGCTGGTCCCCCAGGAAGGCTGGCAATCCTGGCTGAACAGCGGCCGCAAACCAACGCGGTTGTTTCGTGACCAGCGCTTCCATATCTCCGCTTCCTCACGTTTCAAGATGGCGCTCGAATGCCAAATCATCAGTGGCAATACCTGCGCGATCTCCGAAGCCGGCACCGGTCATGCCGTGCCGGTGGATGTCAGCGTCAGCTTGCCCGATGGCTTGACCGACGCCGCCGGGCAACCGGTCAACCGCCGCCGGTTACTGCGTGACGGCAGCGGCACCGAACTGTTCCAGCCAGGTTTCTATGTCGATCGCCGGCCGGGCACCCTGCACTTTGAAGTGGCCCGCACCAGCGTCGAAGAGATGCTCGACAGCGGCGCCAAGGCCTACACCGGCAACGTCACCGTTATTTGGGATTCGGAAGTTTAAAAAGGAGTGGCTTGGGCGGTCCGGGCCGATTTGAGGGTGAGGTAGAGATGAAGCAGTTACCAATGGCAGTGCAAGGCATGGTATCGGTGGTGGTGTTGACGTGTGCATCGACGGCTGATGCCGTGAGCAAGGATATCAGTGCGATCTTCAGGCCCGATCCCTCGAAGCCCAACCAAAACACCTTTCTCAATACCACCCCGGTCTCGGGTTATTGCGCACTGTATCCGGCGGTATGCGATGCGGAAAAAATGTTCAGCATCCAGCTGCCCATTGTCTTCGACTCCACCGGTCCCATTCAGGCCAATCATGGGGATTCCCGGCAAGGGGCAATGTTCGATGTACCGGCCACTTGGCGTCTGGCACAGGTGACCCATACCGGTACGGGCGAAACTGAAATTGTTCAAGTTCGCATCTCCGGCATAGGTTCGCGTTACCAACTTCCTGTCAGCGTAATCAGCCTGGTGGGCGGCGGTGTGGATCTCTCAACCGCTCATACCAGGTTATGGAGCGGTTCCAGCTGGAGGTATGCGCCTTCGCCCTGTCGATCCAGTAATTTTGCGACCATGAACGAGTGGATCTATAACTTTTTCTGGAAGACACCGACCGAGGGGGTGTGTGCCAAAAGGGCCAGCTACTTGATCCCCAGCATGTCCTACCGCCACTTGGATTTCGCCTACGAACTGCGCACCCCCAACCCATTGAGGATGTCGTCCGGCCAATACACCGGTTCAGTGAGCTATGGCGTTGGGCCGGGACAAGACTTCGACATGGGCGACGTCATGCTCCCCAGTGACTCGGTGATCACCCTCAATTTCAAACTCGATATCGAGCACACCCTCCAGGTCGAAGTGCCCCCTGGCGGCAACCTCGTGGAACTGGTGCCTCCGCAAGGCTGGCAAGCCTGGCTGAACAGCGGGCGAAAACCGGCGCAGCTGTTTCGCGACCAACGTTTCCATATCTCGGCCTCGTCACGTTTCAAGATGGCCATCGAATGCCAGCACACCAGCGGCAACACCTGCGCGATTGCCGAAACCGGCACCGGTCATGCCGTGCCGGTGGACGTCAGCGTGACCCTGCCCGACGGGTTGACCGACGCCGCCGGGCAATCGATCAACCGCCGCCGATTACTGCGTGACGGCAGTGGCACCGAGCTGTTCCAGCCGGGTTTTTACATCGATCGCCGGCCGGGCACTCTGCATTTTGAAGTAGCCCGCACCAGCGTCGAAGAGATGCTCGACAGCGGCGCCAAGGCCTATGCCGGCAACGTCACGGTGATCTGGGATTCGGAAGTCTGAGAGCCCTTAGGGCCAGCCATATTCAGTGAATTACGTTTAATGCATGAGGTTGAAAAAGTGATGAAACATCTATGGGCATGGGTTGGGTTTTATCTGTTTTGCGGCATGGCCCAGGCCGGGCCGCAGATTGGTGTCGGGGTGGTCTACGACTACCTTGATGGCGACAAAAGCACCTACATGAAACGGGTGTTCAACGGCGGGACGTCCACGGCATTCGTCAAGGTCAACATTCTGGAAATCATCTACAACGAGGACGGCACCTATCAGGAAGTGCCGCTGCAGAACCAGGCCAGTGCCATGGCCAAGGACGGCCTGATGGCCAGCCCGGCGCGGCTGATCGTGCCGGCCAACGGCATGCAGGGCACACGCTTGCTGTTCATGGGCAACCGTGACAAGGAGCGTTACTTCCGGGTGCGTTTCGTGCCGGTGGTGCCGGAAGCGGAGGACGAATTTGCCGTCAGTGCGCAGGAGCGCGAAGAGTACAAGAAAGAACGCGTGGCGGCGGGGGTCAAGGTCCTGGCGGGCTACGGCACGGTGTTCTTTGTGCGTCCCAAGGACACCCGTTTCGAGACGGTGATCGATGACAGCGCCAGTCGCTACGTTATGCGCAACAACGGCAACAGCGTCCTGGTGCTCGATGAGTTCAAGGATTGTGCGGTGAAGAAAGAAAACGACTGCCGGCCAACCACCAAACACCACGTCATGGCCGGTCGCGCGTTTTCGTTCGACAAGGAGGCGGGGCGTGAATATCGCTTCACGCTGATCGAGGGCGGCCAGAGCAAGACCGTCGAGATCAAGGGTTGACGGTTGCCGTCGCCGAACCGTCGTTGACGCCACAGGTAATCAAAATGTTCAAGACACTGCTAAGTCCCCTCGCATTGACCGCTCTGATGTTGCCCTGGAGCCCGGCCTGGGGCGCGGTCGAACGGGAAACCTTCGAACTCTACGTGACCATCCCGACGCTGGATTTCTACGTGCTGCCCCTCGATCCGCAGTTGGTCCAGCGTGAACAACGCTTGCCCTTCAGCACCATCACCAACGAGCTCAGCCCGTTGCGGGCGACCTATGAGGTGAAGAACAGCAACGGTGCTATCGGCGCGCGCCTGGCCGAAGAAGCGTACCTATCCAACGGTCGTGAGCGCATCGACCTGCGGGTACGGTTCAACAACGTCGAGTTGACCCTGGATTCGAACCACGTGGTGTCAGCTATCGAGGCCCGGCCCGGACGCCAGGTGCCGCTGGAAATCGCCGCCATCAAACCCGCCGACGAATACAAGCCCGGCGATTACTACGGCACGGTGCACATGGTGTTCGATGCCATTGCGCCGTGAGGCGCAAAGGTGTGGGTTGGAATACGGGCTACGAGCGTCCCGGTTCTGTAGGAGCTGGCGAAGCCTGCGATCTTTTGATCTTGATCGTTCCCACGATCCTGCGTGGGAATGTCGCCAGGGACGCTCCGCGTTCCGCTTCTGGAAGGTGACGCAGAGCGTCACGGGATGCGTTCCCACGCAGAGCGTGGGAACGATCAAAAGGTGTGGGTTGGAACCCGGCGGGAGTAAGCGCCCTCGCCACAAGGTGGTCTCCACTTCGTTTCATTACTCTGAAAAGGTATCAAGCATGTTTAGAAAAGTGATGTTCATGACGACCCTTGCAATCCTGAGTCCTTCACTGGTGCTGGCGGCTGATGATGCACGCACCGCCATCCATATCACCGCGAACATTCCCAACAAGCAGTTCCATGTGCAGCCGCGCAATCCGGACTTCGGCAAGGATGAGGTCATGCATTTCGACCCGGTGAACAGCCAACTGAGCCCGCTGCGCCAGACCTTCGATGTGAAGCACACCGATGGCTCGGTCCACGCCTATCTCGAGGGCGGCCGGGCGTGGTTGACCAACGGCAGTGACGCCATTCCCCTGCTTGTCAGGTTCAACAATATCCGCCTGACCGGTGTGTCCCAGGAAGTGGTGGATGACGCAACGTCCACGCCAGGCACCCAGGCGGACATGCACATCATGGCCTCGGACAAGGTCTACGATGGTCAGCACGGCCTGTACACCGCCGACTTGACCGTGATCTTCGACGCGGTGCCTCGCGTAACCCCTTGACCCACACCACGTCGCTGACCATCAGTGGCTTGCCACCAAGGGCTTGCATTGGGTGTGGCTGCCCGGTTGCAAGTAGGGCGAGAGGAACGGCGCCATGCCCTTGAGCACCTGCACTGGCAAGGCCGAGGTGAACTTGAAGTTCTGCGCCGAGGCGCCTGGCACGAAGGCGGTCAGGGTGCCGAAATGGCTGTCGCCGATGTAGAAGACGAAGGTGGCGGTGCGGTTGATCGACTTGGAACTGATCACTCGCCCGCCGGAGCCGACGGCTTCGATGCGGTTGTCACCGGTACCGGTCTTGCCGCCCATGGCCAACGGTGTGCCATCGGCCAGTTTGAAACTGCCGGCCACGCGTTTCGCGGTGCCGGCATCCACCACCTGGGACAGCGCACCGCGCAAGGCCTGGGCCACTTCCGCCGGCATCACGCGCTTGCCGTTATCCGGATTGCTCACCAGGCGTGTCTCGTAAGGCGTACCGACGGCAAAATCCAGGCTGTCGACGCGCAGCGCGGGCTTGCGGATGCCATCGTTGAGGATAGTGCCCACCAGTTCCGCCAGCGCGGCGGGGCGGTCGCCGGAGCTGCCGATGGCGGTGGCCAGCGACGGTACCAGGTGGTCGAAAGGGTAGCCGACTTGTTGCCAGCGCTGATGGATATCCAGGAAGGCTTCGATCTCCAGCATGGTGCGGATGCGACTGTCGCGGGCGCTCTTGTGCCGGCTCTTGAACAGCCAGCTGTAGACTTCCTGGCGCTCGAACTCACTGGCCTTGACGATCTGGCTGAACTTGGCGTCGGGGTTGTTCAGCAGGTAACCCATCAACCACAGGTCCAGCGGGTGGACCTTGGCGATGAAGCCTTGGTCCGGCAGGTCATAGGCGCCGGGGCCGTAGCTCTGGTAGAGCCGTTCCAGGCGTTCGTCGGTGAGTTTTTCGGCTCCCTTGGCCGACTTCAAGTGCGCGCGCACGAAGCGGTTGAAGCTCTCCTGGCTGTCGTTGGGAAAGAAATAACGGTGCACGGCGGCCAGGCGGATCGCCGTAGGGCGCATGCCGTCGAGGAAGGTTTCCAGGCGTTGGCCGGTGTCCTTTTTCTGATACTTCTTCCAGAACCTGAGCAGGAACGAGGTGCCTTCGCGGTCTGCGAACTGGGCCAGGTATTCCTGGCGGCGCGGGTCCTTGTCGTCCTTGAGCAGTTCGGAACTGTTATT
The DNA here is from genome assembly GCF_018325865.1 of Pseudomonas sp. St386. Lineage (NCBI taxonomy): Bacteria > Pseudomonadati > Pseudomonadota > Gammaproteobacteria > Pseudomonadales > Pseudomonadaceae > Pseudomonas > Pseudomonas sp. St386. The sequence goes on along the minus strand of NZ_AP021900.1, from coordinate 5,475,011 downwards.
GGGGCCGGCATAGGTGGCGTAACGCACCAGGTCGCGCATCAGGCGGATGAAAGGCAGGTTGATCGATTCACGCAGGGCGTCGCGCAGCGTGGGGATGCGGCCGTTGTCCTCGTTACGGAAGTTGTGGAAGGTGTGCAGCCCGCCACCGGTAAAGAACGCTTCTCCGGGGCTGGCTGAATAGGTGCGGTCCAGCGCGGCTTCGAGCATTTTCGGCAGGCTGCGGTCGGTGTTCTGGATCAGGTAGTCCACGGCCCAGCGGGAGAGGCGGTCCGGCTCGGCGATGTCGACTTTCTTCAATGCCGCCGGGGTTTGCTGGGCATAGCGCTCGTGCAGCTCGGCGATGATCTGCAGATACGTGGTGAGCACCCGCAACTTGGCGGTGGAGCCCAGTTCCAGCTTGCTGCCTTCGTTGATGTCGAAGGGCTGGTCGGTGCTGTCGGTCTGCACCCGCACGCGCGAGCCGTCGGGGGTCAGTTCCAGCAGGGTGAAGCTGTAGCGCACCTGGGTGGTGCTGGTGGGGGTCAGCAGGCGTTCGCCCATCAGGCCGATCTCGGTCGCGAAGGCCGGGTCGGCCAAGCGCTTGAGGTAGTCGGTGGCCTGGGCCTGCAAGTCGCTTTGCAAGGTGCTGGTGGCGGAGAGGTCGAGGCGATCGAGGTCGTACAGCGGACGATTGAGCAGGGCGGCGAGGCGACTGCGGGCGGCGCTGATGCCTTTGTTGGTTTCGTTGGGCTGGACGGTCGGGTCCTGGACCCAGTCGCGATAACTGACCTGGCTCGCCAGGGCTGCCTCGGACAGTGCCGCATCGATCACGCCGTTCTGCGCCAACAGCCGGATGTGGCTGTCGGTCAGGCGCGCCAGTTCATCGTGACCCTTGGACAGGTAATGGGAGGGGCGGCGCTGGGCGATCATCAACGACAGCATTTCCCGCAGGGCCAAGCCTTTTCCCGCCAGGCTCTTGGGGTCGGTGGCGGTACTGAACAGCTGTTCATTGGCCCGCTTGAAATCGGCGCCGTACCAGACCCGCAAGCCTTCAGCCATGCCATGGACTTCACCATGCCCGGGCACGGCGGAGAGCGGCACGCTGTTGAGGTAGTCGCGGATGATCCGCTGCCGCGCCTCGAGGGTTTGCGGGCCGGCCTGATAAGCCCGCACGCTGGCGGAAATCATCTGGCGGATTTTCTCCGCGCCGGACACGGTCAGGCCCTCAGGCGAGTGACGGTACTTCTCCAATTGTGTCGCCAGCGTGCTGCCCCCAGCGGATTGTCCCGGCAGGCTCAACAGCTTGGCGACCTGCGACCAGGCCGCCATGCCGAAGCGCGGCCAGTCCACTGCCGGGTTGGCCAAAGGTTGCTTGGGGTCGAGCAGGAAGCGGTTCTCGATAAACAACAGGCTCTGCACCACCACGGGCGGGATCGCTTCGAAGTTCGCATACAGTTGCTGCGGGTACTTGAACTGATAGACCGGCGCGGCGCGGCAGTCGGTGATTGTCAGGCCGGCCTGGATCTTTTCCGCATAGGGTACGAACAGGCCTTTTTCGACGTAGTCCATCAAGGCCGGCGAGAACCGCGCCTGGGCCTGGATCACGTAGTCGCGCTTGAGCAGGCGCGGCAGGAATTCCCCCAGCGCGCTGTAGCCCAAGCGCCGGTCGAACGGGCCTGCACCCGGGTAAACGATGGCATCGCTGGGCCCCGGCTGCACCGCATAGCTCAGGGACGCAGCGTATTTGCTGATCTCCCGGGCCTGAAACCGCGAGGTGCGCATTTCCTTGGCCACCGCCAGGCCGACCACCACCACGATAATCAGCAGCAGTAACCAGAATGCCCGCCAGCCGTGCCGTGCGTGGCGTTTTTTTTGAGGTAAAGGCGCTTCTTCCATACGTTCAGTCGGGACCACAGGTTCATTCGAATCGGTTTGCCACAAAGCGCCCATAGTCGACTGATCCATTCACGCAGATTGATCGGACTTGCTTGAAGCTTAGACGGTGGTTGGCGTGGGGGGAGGGGAAATTGTCTGCCCTCGTCTGTCAGGAGGCTCCAGTGGTGCCGCTCTGTCGGTGTGATCGTTCCCCACGCTCTGCGTGGGAATGCATCCCGTGACGCTCTGCGTCACCTTCCAGAACCGGAACGCGGAGCGTCCCTGGCGACATTCCCACGCAGGAGCGTGGGAACGATCAAAAACTGCGGGCGCTGCGAAACGGGGAGTTGTCCGAAAGCCCTGCGCTAGAGCCATCTACCCATGCCAAAACATGACGCTGCACCAATGCTGTGCAATACTCGGCGCCGTTTCCGTATGACCTGAAATCCCAGACAACGCCTCTCCAAAAGCCACTTCCGACGCAGGCTTATCCCTGAATTTCCCAGGTTTTACAGTGAAACTCTCTATCCCTGGCTTTTTATACTGCATGGCCCGCTGATCCTGAGGTTGTCGTTCCACAGGACGGTCTGCCCACAAGACAGACCCGGTTTCGGCAAGGCGGCAGGCTCACCGGCCTGTCGCTTTGGACACTCGGTGGCTAATCCAATAACAAGACGAGGTTGTATCCCTATGCCTGTCGGCAATCATCTGCCCCATGGCGAGACCACCCAGGGTGGTCCGCTCAAACGTGAACTCGGTGAGCGGCATATCCGCCTGATGGCGCTCGGCGCCTGCATCGGTGTCGGGTTGTTCCTCGGCTCGGCCAAGGCTATTGAAATGGCCGGTCCGGCGATCATGCTGTCCTACATCATTGGCGGCCTGGCGATCCTGGTGATCATGCGCGCCCTCGGCGAAATGGCCGTGCACAACCCGGTGGCCGGTTCGTTCAGCCGCTATGCCCAGGACTACCTCGGCCCGCTGGCAGGCTTCCTGACCGGTTGGAACTACTGGTTCCTGTGGCTGGTGACCTGCGTGGCGGAAATCACCGCGGTAGCGGTGTACATGGGCATCTGGTTCCCTGATGTGCCCCGCTGGATCTGGGCCCTGGCGGCGCTGGTCAGCATGGGGTCGATCAACCTGATCGCGGTCAAGGCCTTCGGTGAGTTCGAATTCTGGTTCGCCCTGATCAAGATCGTCACCATCATCGCCATGGTCATCGGTGGTGTCGGCATCATCGCCTTCGGCTTCGGCAACGACGGCGTGGCCCTGGGCATTTCCAACCTCTGGGCCCACGGCGGCTTCATGCCCAACGGCGTGTCTGGCGTGTTGATGTCCCTGCAAATGGTGATGTTCGCGTATCTGGGCGTGGAGATGATCGGCCTGACCGCCGGTGAGGCGAAGAACCCGCAGAAAACCATTCCCAACGCCATCGGCTCGGTGTTCTGGCGAATCCTGCTGTTCTACGTCGGCGCGCTGTTCGTGATCCTGTCGATCTACCCGTGGAACGAGATCGGCACCCAGGGCAGCCCGTTCGTGATGACCTTCGAGCGCCTGGGCATCAAGACCGCCGCCGGCATCATCAATTTCGTGGTGATCACCGCCGCGCTGTCGTCCTGCAACGGCGGGATCTTCAGCACCGGGCGGATGCTCTACAGCCTGGCGCAGAATGGCCAGGCCCCGGCCGGTTTCGCCAAGACCTCGGCCAACGGCGTACCGCGCCGCGCATTGCTGCTGTCCATCGCCGCATTGCTGCTGGGCGTGCTGCTCAACTACCTGGTGCCGGAGAAAGTCTTCGTCTGGGTGACGTCGATTGCCACGTTCGGCGCGATCTGGACCTGGGTGATGATCCTGCTGGCCCAGCTCAAGTTCCGCAAAAGCCTCAGCGCTTCAGAGCGTGCGGCCCTGAAATACCGCATGTGGCTGTACCCGGTCAGCTCGTACCTGGCGCTGGCCTTCCTGGTGCTGGTGGTGGGCCTGATGGCGTACTTCCCGGACACCCGCGTGGCGTTGTATGTCGGCCCGGCGTTCCTGGTGCTGCTGACGGGGCTGTTTTATACCTTCAAGTTGCAGCCGACAGGTGATGTGCAGGGTTCGGTGCGTTCAGCTTCGTAGGTTAACCGCGATGTAAACAGAGCCTCGGTCGGATGATCGGGGCTTTTTTGTTGAGGCCTTCGAAACCTCCCCAATTGTTCATGAGCTTTTGTGCCTGCGGCGCAGTCAAACTCCTGTTAGTTCTTACAGTAGACCCAGTGCAGGCACAGAACATAGATTGAACGGCGCCAGGCAAGGGCCTGCTGGGTCGGGAGCACCCGTGAAAACGTTATCGAGCGGTTTTCTCAGCAACTCACTGATTGGGCTGGACCGCTCAGCGTTGGTCGCTGTGACGGTTCTTGCGCTAGCCGTGCGATTTCACGGAATCACGCTGCCTGCCATCTGGTATGACGAAGCTTTCAGCGTACTGCTTGCCAGACATGAGCCGTGGCAGATCTGGTCTATTACGGCGCGAGATGTTCACCCGCCTCTTTATTACCTTGTGCTGCACTATTGGATGATTCTGTTTGGCGATGGAGCCTTGGCCGTAAGGTCGCTTAGTGTGATAGCAGACGTGGGTACGGTCTTGCTGAGCATCAAGTTGATGAGTCTGGTTGCCACGCGAAGAGCTACCTTGATGGCTGCGTTGCTATTGGCGTTGCTGCCGATCTCGGTCCGTTACAGCCAGGAAGCGCGCATGTACACCTTGCTCGGGTTTTGGCTGATGGGGGCAACCGTCGCATTGGTGTGCTGGGTTAAAGATCCGGAAAAAAAGCGTTTCCCGATTATCTATGTGCTGTTGATGACGGCCGCTTTCTATACTCACTACTTTGCTGCGCTGTGCGTGCTCGTTCATTGGTTTTATTGGTGGTGGGGACGTCCGGGGAAATACCAAACCGTGCTACCTGTGCGGTCCTGGATGTTGGTCAATGGTCTCATCGTGATGCTATTCCTGCCTTGGCTACCTCATTTCACCGATCAGCTATATGCCAGGTATGTGCTCAATTGGATACCGCCCATCACAATGCAGGCGTTGCTGAGTCTCGTTTGGCAGTTCATTTTGATGAACGGGTGGCAGGCGCAATCGTTGCTTGTGTGTGCGCTACCTTTGATAGGAGTTGCATTATGTGCGGCAATGTTGGTTTGGAACGATAAGGCCCAGCTTCGTTTCAGCGGCTTATTGGCTGGCTATTTTTTTATCCCTACTGTCATTCTTGCGCTGGTGGCACTAGTTATTCCGATGTTTGTTCCTCGCTATCTGGTATTTGCGGCGGTTGGAATGCCTTTCGTCGTCGCTGTAGCGCTGGATAGATTGGCACGACGACCTGAGGTTTTGGTTTTGGCCGGAATGATTGTGCTGGCAGCGGAAGTACGGGGTTTGCAATCGGTACATAGACAAGAGGATGGCTTGAATGGTACCGATTTGCGGAGGGATTTCAGGCTCGATGTACTGGCCGCTAAACTCCAGGAAGCCGTTCGACCAGGCGACGAAATCGTGCTGGAGTCTTTGATCTGGTACTTGCCATTCAGTTATTACAATCAGACCGGCATACGACCGAAGCTTTACATTCGCTTACCTCCCAGCACTGCTCTAGAAGTTTTTGACCGTAGTGGCTATGCCCTGATTTCTGAGGGTTCCAAGTGGGTTTATTTCAACAATCCTCAGGTACTTAAATGTCATGGAAACAGGGTCTGGTGGGTGGCGGCGAAATCTTTATCTGACATCAGGCCGCTATTGGAAAAAGATTGGGAAAACACCCTTACTCTTAGGGATGGGGCGATGGTTGCTTCCCTGTTTACCCTTAAAACGACACCAGCCCCAGATGAGGCTGGCAATCCAGTGACCATTACGCAGCCACCACCTCCCGCGGCTCAAAACTGTCCGCCCGCGCCATCTGCCACATCCGCGAATAAAATGCCCCATTGACCTCTCCGGTCAGCAGTTCCCCCGGCTTCAAGAAGACGTGTAGTTGGGAGAACAACTTCACCTCAGTGGCCGACATACGCCGTACCAGGTGCTTGGGCTGCAACTGTGACGGATGCTCAAGCCCGGCGGCGGCGAGCATTTCGGCCAGAGCCTTGAGGGTGTTGCGGTGGAAGTTGTAGACCCGCTGGGCTTTATCCGGGACGACCAGGGCGCGCTGGCGCAGGGTGTCCTGGGTGGCGACGCCGGTGGGGCATTTGTTGGTGTGGCAGCTTTGAGACTGGATGCAGCCGATGGCGAACATGAAGCCACGCGCGGCGTTGGCCCAGTCGGCACCGATGGCCAGGACGCTGGCGATGTCGAAGGCGCTGACGATCTTGCCGCTGGCGCCGAGCTTGATCTTGTCTCGCAGGTTCAGGCCCACCAGGGTGTTGTGCACGAACAAAAGGCCCTCGCGCAACGGCACACCGATGTGGTCGGTGAATTCCACTGGCGCCGCGCCCGTGCCGCCTTCCTTGCCGTCGACCACGATGAAGTCGGGCAGGATCCCGGTTTCCAGCATGGCCTTGGCGATACCCATGAACTCCCAGGGGTGACCCAGGCAGAACTTGAAGCCCACCGGTTTGCCGCCGGACAGTTCGCGCAGTTGCTGGACGAATTGCATCAGTTCGATCGGGGTGGAAAACGCGCTGTGACGTGACGGCGAAACACAATCCTCGCCCATGAGGATGCCTCGGGTCTCGGCAATTTCCCGGGTGACCTTGTGCTTGGGCAAGATCCCGCCATGACCGGGTTTGGCGCCCTGGCTCATCTTGATTTCAATCATCCGCACCTGCGGGTTCTGCGCCTGGGCGGCGAAGCGCTCCGGGTCGAAGCGTCCGTCGGAGGTGCGACAGCCGAAATAGCCGCTGCCCAGTTCCCAGGTCAGGTCGCCACCGTGTTCGCGGTGGTAGGGGCTGATGCTGCCTTCACCGGTGTCGTGGGCGAAATTGCCGAGCTTGGCCCCCTGGTTCAACGCCCGGATGGCGTTGGCGCTAAGGGAACCGAAGCTCATGGCCGAGATGTTGAACACCGACGCCGAGTACGGCTGGGTGCATTGCGGGCCGCCGACCGCCACGCGAAAACCGCTGGGATCGCTCAACGGTGCCGGGCGCATGGAATGGCCGATGAATTCGAAGCCGGTCTGGTAGACGTCGATCAAGGTGCCGAACGGCTTGTCGGCGCTTTCGTTCTTGGCCCGGGAATACACCAGCGAGCGCTGGGCCCGGGAGAAGGGCAGGGCATCGCTGTCGGATTCGAGCAGGTACTGGCGGATCTCCGGGCGGATGCCTTCGACCAGGTAGCGGATGTTGCCCAGGATCGGGTAGTTGCGCCGTACGGCATGGCGGCTTTGCAGCAAGTCGAACAACCCCAGCAGGCTCAACAGCCCGGTCACCAGCGTGATCGGCCAAAGCCAGTCGTGTTGCAGGAACGGCAGGCTGGCGAGGGTGAAGATGATACAGCCGGCAAAGAAGGCGTAACGACTCAGCAGAGACAGGCTCATACGGTTTCCTTGGGAGGGAGGGTAGCGCAGGCATTCTGCGCCGGCGACGAAACGGCGGGCAACCCTGTGGCGAGGGGATTGTTGTGGGAGCAAGGGTATGTGGGATTAAAGCTGTGGCATTAAAGCTGTGGGAGCAAAGCTTGCTCGCGATACAGGCGCCTCGGTTTCTGCAATACCGAGTCGTCCCCATCGCGGGCAAGCCTTGCTCCCACAGATTCACAGATTCACAGAGGCGTTGCTCAGCTCGCTTGCTTCATCTGCCGCACCGGCAATTCCACGCGGAAGGTGGTGCCGACGCCGACTTCGCTGCGTACCGTGATCTCGCCGTTGTGTTTTTTCACGATGCCGTAGGACAACGACAGCCCGAGCCCTGTGCCCTGGCCGATGGGTTTGGTGGTGAAGAACGGGTCGAAGATTTTCTGCAGGGTATCGGGGGGGATGCCCGAGCCGTTGTCGGCGACTTCGATCCATACGGTTTCATCACCGACGCCGTTGCGCAGGGTGATGGTGCCGCGCTCGGGGCCGATGGCCTGGGCGGCGTTGACGATCAGGTTCATGATCACCTGGTTGATCTGCGACGGCAGGCATTCCACCTCCGGCAACGGCGTGTACTCCTTGACCACGTCGGCCTTGTACTTGATTTCATTGGCGACGATGTTCAACGTCGAATCCATGCCCTGCTGCAAATTGGCCATCTGCCATTCCTGGCTGGAATCGACGCGAGAGAAGTCCTTCAGGTCCTTGACGATTTGTCCGACGCGGCCGATGCCATCCTTGGACTCCTTGATCAGCAACGGGATGTCCTCGACGAGAAAGTCCAGCTCCACCTGTTCGCGCAGCTTGCGCAATTGCACCACCAGCTCCGGCGAGGCGATGGCCCCCTCGGCGCTGCCGTAGGCGCTGAGCATTTCCTGGAGTTTGCCGAAGTAGCCGTCCAATGCCCCCAGGTTGGAAGAAATGAAGCCGATCGGGTTGTTGATTTCGTGGGCCACCCCAGCCGCCAACTGGCCCAGCGAGGCGAGCTTTTCCGATTGCACCAGTTGGGTTTCCAACATCTTGCGTTCGTCGATTTCCATTTGCAGCAGCTCGCTGGCCTGTTTGAACGCCTGGGTGCGTTGTTCCACCAGGTCTTCGAGCTTGTTCATTTTCAGTTGCGCACGGGAGGTCATTTCCCATTTGGTGGTCAGGGTGTTGGCCATCTGCTGGACTTCGATGTTGTCGAACGGCTTTTTCAGGATCAGCAAACGGTCGTGGCCGTTCAGGCGGTCGAGCAGTTCATCCCAGGAATAATCCGAATACGCGGTGCAGACCACCACTTGCAACTGCGGGTCGCGCTTCCAGAGTTCTTCGATGGTCTTGGCGCCATCCCAACCTTCGGGCATGCGCATGTCGACAAAGGCCAGGGCATAAGGTCGCCCTTTTGCCGTTGCCTCCAGCAATTTGTTCAAGCCTTCCTGCCCGCCATAGGCCGAGTCGAGTTCGAACACGGTGGCGGCAGGTTTTGGCGCATCGCCGAACAGCGCGCTTTCCATGTCCAGCAAGTCAGCGTTGCTGTCATCCTCCGGGGTGAGGATCTTGCGGAAATCTTCATGAATGGCGGGTGTATCGTCGATCAACAGGATGCGGCGGTTACTCATGCTATTCATGGCTCACCTTCTGCAAGTTTCAGGGGCAGTTGCAGTTGGAACGTCGCCCCCCTGCCTGGCCCCTCACTGTGGGCGGTGAGGCGGCCTTCCATTTCAATGGCCGCCAATGCGCAGCTGTGCAGGCCAAAGCCGTGGCCTTCCTTACGCGTGGTAAAACCGTGGGCGAAGATGCGCGTCATGTTTTCCTCCGGGATACCTTCGCCTTCGTCCTTGACGCTGATTTGCAGGGTCTGGCCATCGATGACGGCGGCCTTCAGGGTCATGTTACGCGCATGATTGGAAACCCCCGCCATGGCGTATTTGGCATTACTGATCAGGTTGATCAGGATCAACAGCAAGCGGTGCTTGTCGCCCATGATCCGCGGCACTTCGCCGTATTCCTTGATCACCGTAACATGGTGACGGGTCAGGGCGCCCGAGTTCATGCGCAGGGCATCTTCAAGCAGCTCGCTGACTACCAAGGGTTCCAGCAGGCTGTTGGCCCCGGCATAGGATTGCTGGGTGGAGACGATGTCCTTGATGTGGTCCACGCTCTTGCTCAACTGGGCCAGTTCGTCGGTCAGGCCCTGTTGCTCGAGCGCGATGGCCTCGACCAGTTGGTTGAGGTAACCGGGCAGCAGCTTGCCTTTGGCGTCTTCGGTGAGAAAGTGCCCGAGGTCATCGGCGTGTTCGTTGATCAGTTGCATCGCCTTGCCCAGCCCCTGGGCCTTGCTGCTGCGCAGTTTGCGGCTGACCAGGTCGGCGGAGATGTTCACGCTGTTGAGCACGTTACCGACGTTGTGCAGCACGTTGGTCGCGATTTCCGCCATGCCGGCCTGGCGGGCAGTGTCCATCAATTCGCTCTGGGTGTCCTTGAGCTGGCGGGTCCGTTCTTCAACCCGCTGTTCCAGTTCATCGTTGGCGCTTTGCAGGGCGTTGTTGACCCTTTTGATCTCGGCGAAGCTGCGTACCAGCCGGATCGCCAGCCAGATCAGTATCAATACCAGGAACGTGGCGAATACCAGCAGGTAGATGTGGTTACGTTCGTATTTGGCCGCGGCTTTGCTCTGGTCTTTCTCCAACAGGTCGGTAATGGTGTCCAGGTGCCTGGCCACGGGGATCGCTTCGATGGCCTGTAACAACTCATTGACCCGCGGTTGTTCGCGCAGGATCAGCGCGATGTGCCTGCTCAGAATGTCAACGGGGCCTTGAAGCCCCTGGGGCATGCGCTCCTTGTTGACGTCCAGCCGGTTCAGGCCCAGCAGCACCTCGGCGGCTACCTCGCTGGTGCTCAGTTGGGCGAACTCCATGCTGCTGAGCAACAGGTCATAGGTATCGATGGCGACGTTTTGCAGCTGCAGCCGCTCGGTGTCAGCCAGCCGGGCGAATTGGGACTGGATGTCGTCTTCGGCGGCGGGCAGGAAGGCCATGGAGTTGCGCAGCACCGCGTTGTGGGACTTGAACTGTTCCACCAGCCGGGTTTTTTCCTTGATCGCCTTGAGGTACTCGTCGCGCTGGACTTCCCAGAGCGACGGTTTGTGGCGCCCGGGCTCCGATTCGATGGCGTCGAGACGCTGCCACAGGCGCGACATTTCGTGCAGGGGCGAGACCAGGGGATCGTAGTTGTGGGTCAGGGCGATCCGCGACTTGAGCACCTCGTTGTCCCAAATGGCGTCTTGCTGTTTGAGCAGGCGGATCAGATCCCGGGACTCAATGTACGAGGCGGCCTGCTGGGCCCCCGAATTGACGTACATGAACAGCAGGACCGAAGCCAGTAACAGACCGATGAATGCAAGACCGAGGCGACGGAGAGTGGTCATAGAGGCTTGCCCTCCGATTCGCCGGTCAGGGTCTTGAGGAACTCGACGATCAGGGTCGTATCGTTTTTCAGAGGCTCGCGGCCCAGTTGGTACTTGAACATGACCTCCACCGCGCGTTCCAGGGTCGGTGCCGACGCGTCATGGAAATACGGGGCGGTGACGGCCACGTTGCGCAGGCTGGGCACCTTGAAGACCTGGCGGTCGGCTTCGTCGCCGGTAATGTTGTAGCGTCCTTCGTCGGCTCGGGTGGGGTTGCCCCGGTCCTTGATGTAGTCGCCCATGACCCCGAACTTCTGGAACATGTTGCCGCCGATGTTCACGCCTTGGTGGCAGGCGATGCAGCCGTACTCCTTGAAGCGCTGGTAACCGAACTTTTCCCGGGGTGTGAGGATGTCGGTATTGCCCAGCAGGTATTGGTCGAAGCGCGAATTGGGTGTCTGCAAGGTGCGCTCGTAATCGGCCAGTGCGCCCTGGATATTGGGCTTGGTCACGCCATCGGGGTACGCGTCCTTGAAGTCCTTGGCATAGCCGGGGTCATCGGCGATGCGCTTGACGACCGATTCCCAGGTGCTGCCCATTTCCACCGGGCTGGTCACGACCATGTGCACCTGTTCTTCCAACGTGTCGACGCGTCCATCCCAGAACTGGTGGAAGTTCAGGCCGGCATTGAACACGGTGGGCGTGTTGACCTCCACCGGCTTGCCGTCGAAGCCTAAGGAAAACGGCTTGTCGTCGGCGCCGCCTCTGTCCAGGCGATGGCAACTGGCGCAGGACAGGGTGTTGTTGACCGACAGCCGCGGGTCATTGAACAGCCGTAGCCCCAGTTGGACGTGCTTGGGGTCCAGGGCCGGAGCCGGTGGCAGGGGTTTGAGGGGTTCGTCCAGTGGCTCGGCGTGAGCGGTCACGCTTGATCCCACGAGCAGGCCGAGAGCCAGAATCAGTCCATGTGACGCCATGGGATGCTTTCCTTGAAACTTTGGTTGATAACACTCAGGTGTTCACGAAAACGGGTTCTGGCGTTTTTCCCACTCGGTCATCCAGTCGGCGAAGGCCTGCGGTTCGACGGCCTTGCTGAAGTAATAACCCTGGACCTCCTCGCATTGGTGCTTCTTGAGAAATTCCAACTGCTCGAGGGTTTCCACACCTTCGGCAATGATGTGCAGGTTCAGGCTCTTGCCCAGGCTGATAATGGTGCTCACCAGCTTGGCGTCGTTGCTGTCGATGCTCAGGTCACCGACGAACGACTGGTCGATCTTCAACACATCCACCGGAAATTTCTGCAGGTAGCTCAGGCTCGAATAGCCGGTGCCGAAGTCGTCGATGGCCAGGCGAATCCCCAGCTGCTTGATGGCCTTGAGGATGGCGACCGTGGTATCGACGTTCTGCATCAGGACGCTTTCGGTGATCTCCAGTTCCAACTGTGTCGGAGCCAGGCCGGTTTCCTTGAGGGTGCGGGCGATGCCTTCGACGAAGCCGCGCTGGCGAAAATCGATGGCCGAGATGTTCACCGACAGGTACAGCGGGCGCATGCCCTGGGCTTGCCAACGACAGGCCTGCTGGCAGGCTTCCTGCAACACCCATTGGCTGAGCGGAACGATCAGGCCGCTGTCCTCGGCCACTGGAATGAAATCCGAGGGATAGACCAGGCCATGATCCGGCCTGTCCCAGCGTACCAGCGCCTCGACACCGACCACCTTGCCGCTCTTGAGGTCGAGCTTGGGTTGGTAATGCAGCACGAATTCCTTGCGTTGCAGGCCCAGGCGCAGGCCGGATTCGATGGTCTGTTGCTGTCGGGCCCGGCGGTTCATGTCTTCGGTGAAAAAACGGTAGTCGTTGGGGCCGGTTTCCTTGACGTTGCGCATCGCTGTCTCGGCTTTCTTGATCAGCGCCACGGCGTCGAAACCGTCGGTGGGGTACACGCTGATGCCCAGGCTCGCGGTGACGCTCAGGTCATGGCCGTCGATGGGTTGCGGGGAACTGATAGCCGCCAGCAGTTTGTCGGCCACGCCTTTGGTCTGTTGCGGGTCGACGACATCTCCCAGTACCACCACGAACTCATCGGAACCGTAGCGAAACACCGAATCGGATTCACGCACCACGGTCGCCAGTGCCCGGGCCACTCGCTTGAGCATTTCATCGCCCACGGGATGGCCCAGCGCGTTATTGATGCGCTTGAAGCGGTCCAGGCCGATGAACATCACCGCCAGCTGCCGGTCGTGCCGGCGGCACTGGGCCATGGCCTGGGTCAGGCGGTCGCCGAGCAACATGCTGTTGGGCAACTCGGTGAGCACGTCGTATTGCAGCAGGTGGGACACCTTGAGCAATTCCTGGACGCGCTCTTCGATCGTGCGTTCCAGGCTGCGCATTTTTCTTGCCGCATCCTGGGCCAACTGCCATTTCCAGGTCATGGCGCTGGCCATCTGGCGGATTTCCAGGGTGTCGAAGGGTTTCTTGAGGATCAGCAACTGATCGTCGAACTCGATCCGTTCGGACATGGTTTCCCAGGAGTAGTCCGAGAACGCCGTGCACAGGGCGATTTGCAGGCGCGGGTCGGCCTCCCACAGCGCCTCGATGGTTTGCAGGCCGTCCCAGCCCGGAGGCATGCGCATGTCGGCGAACACCAGCGCATAGGGCTGGCCTTCGGCCTGGGCGCGCTTGACCAGTTCCAGCGCCTCCTCGCCCTGGTAGGCCGAGTCGATCTGGAATTGCAGCCGGCTGACCTGCGGGGTGCCGAACAGCAGGCTCTCGGTGTCGTCCAGTGAGTCATCGCTGCCGGCGCTGGGGCTGAGGATCTTGCGAAAGTCCTGGTGGATCGCGGGCGTGTCGTCCACCACCAGGATTCGCCGGTTGGCAGGTACCGACATTGGATTCATGGATTGCTCTCCGATAGCTGGCTCGCCGGTCGGGTCCAGTGGTCTGTCGCCGGAATGATGGTGCCGGCCTTGAGCAGTTCGGCGGCCTGGTCGCTGTCGACCACGGTGCTGAAGTAATGCCCTTGGGCCTGCATCTCCCCGCCGCTGGACATCAGCGTGGTGCGTTGCTCCTGGGTCTCGACGCCCTCGGCAATGATCCCGATGCCCACGTCCCGGGCGAAGTTGATGATCGCCCGCAACGTCGTGGCGTTTTCGGGGTCGGCGTTGGCGCTGTCGAGGAAACGCTGGGCAAGCTTGAGGTGATTGACCCGGTAGGTCTTGAGGTAATCGAACGAGGAGTACTCGGTGCCGAAATCATCGATGGCGATCTGCACGCCCAATTCGCAGAGGCGCGGCAGCACGTCGTTGTGGGTCCACTTGGTCTGGGCCAGGGTGGCTTCGGTGACGTCGAAGCGCAGGTCCCAAGGCGCCAGTTCCCAGCGCGCGGTGGTGCGCAGCACGTCGTAGATCAGTTCCGGCCCGGTCTTGAGCTGGGTCAGGGACAGGTCGATGGCGATCACCGGGGGCGCCATGCCCTGGTCGCGCCACTGGCGCATTTGTTGGCAGGCCTGGTCCAGCACCCAGTGCCCCAGGCCAATGATGATCCCGGTTTTCTCGGCGGCGGGCATGAAGACCGCCGGTTCCAGCCAGCCACGTTGGGGATGGTTCCAGCGTACTTGCACGCCCATGCCGAGGATCTTGCCGCTGCCGAGGTCGACTTCCGGCAGGTAGTGCAGGTGCAGTTCGTTGTTTTCAATGGCTTGGCGCAGGTCGTTGGCGAGGGCGACCCGGTCGGTGACTTCCTGGTTAATTTCCTCGTTATGGAAATGGTACTGGTTGCGGCCCTTTTCCTTGGAGCGGTACAGGGCCATGTCGGACTGCGCCATCAGGCTGTCGGCACTCAGGCTCTGCGGGGTGTACAGGGCGATGCCGATGCTCACCGAAATCCGCACGTCGTTGCCGTCCAGGGAATAGGGCGCCACGAGCGTATCGCGGATCTTGCCCGCCAGCGCGGCGCAATGGGTCGCTTCATGGACGTCCAGTTGCAGGATGGCGAACTCGTCGCCCCCCAGGCGTGCCACCACGTCGTTTTCCCGGGTGCAGCCCTTGATCCGCTTGGCAACTTCCTGCAACAACAGGTCGCCGATGGGGTGACCCAGGGTGTCGTTGATCCGTTTGAAGTGGTCCAGGTCCAGGTAGAACATCGCAAACGGCGCCGCACCCCGACGAGCGGCGGCGAAGGCCTGGTGCAGGCGCTCGATCATGGTGGCGCGGTTGGCCAGTCCGGTCAGGCCGTCGGTGCGGGCCAGCAGGGCGATTTTCTCTTCGGCCAGCTTGCGCTCGGTAATGTCGAGGATGATGCCTTCTATTTCCAGCAACAGGCCTTGCTCGTTGCGCACCGGGATGTAGCGGTTTTCTACCCAGCGGTACGTGTCGTCGCCGGTGCGCATGCGGAACTCGATGGACGCCCCTGCGGTGTCGCGGTCCAGGACACGGACCATGGCCTCATGGACCTTCTCCTGGTCGTCGGGGTGGATCAGGGTTTGCGCCCAGTCCGGAGAATTGGTCAGTTGCGCTGCGGAATGGCCGAACTTGGTGATGTTGTGGGAGATGTACATCAATGCGAACGGCGGCTCGCCCCGCAGGCGATAGAGAATGGTCGGGCTGTTCTGCACGATGATGTTGGCGTCGGCCAGTTCGCGAGTGCGTTCCTCGACCGCGCGCTCGAGCATGTCCATTTTCAGCGCCGCGTCTTCGGTCATCTGCCATTTGACAGTCAAGGTGCTGGCCATCTGGCGGATCTCGATGGCGTCGAAGGGTTTTTTCAGGATGAGCAGGCGATCGCCCAGTTCAAGGCGATCGGCGATGTCTTCCCAGGAATAATCCGAGTAAGCGGTGCACAGGGCCACCTGCAGCTTGGGATCGGCGCGCCACAGCCGTTCGATGGTTTCCAGGCCGTCCCAGCCCGGCGGCATGCGCATGTCGATGAACGCCATGGCGAAGGGTTGCCCCTGGGCCAGTGCCGTTTCGACCTTGTTCAAGGCTTCCATGCCCTGGAATGCCGAATCGAGCACGAAACTCATGCAGGAAACCGCCACAGGCGAGCCGAACAGGGCTTGTTCGGCGCTGCTCAGGCTGTCCTGGGTGTTCGCCTCGGGGCTGAGGATCTTGCGAAAATCCTCATGGATAGTCGGCGTGTCGTCGACGATCAGGATTCGCCGATTGGTTTTATCCAACGGCAGGCTCATGGCCGTGCACCGTTTTGATGCTGACTATAGAACCCTGGAAACATCTGATATCCCTTTCGCTGGCATGAGTATTCGGCCTGTACTTGGCCCTTCATGGGATACAGCATAGTCGCCTCATCGGGATACGCTCGGTCAGTGATGGCAAATGTGTCTAAATGTTCTCAATCTACTAGCCTGTATTTCGGGGGTAAGGTAGAACGGTTGTCGTGAATAGGAGGGGGTTTCAAATGGAAGATCAATCGCCGGATGTTCCGGTAAGAAAGCCAGCGGTGCTGTTGGTCGATGACGAAGAGTCGATCCTCAATAGCCTGCGTCGGTTATTGCGCAGCCAGCCGTACGAGATCCTGCTGGCCGACAGTGGCGCCAAGGCCCTGGAAATTCTCAAGGAGCGGCCGGTCGACCTGGTGATGACCGATGCGCGCATGCCGAACATGGATGGCGCCACATTGCTGGCCGAGATCCGCAAGCTGTACCCATCGACCTTGCGCATCCTGCTCACCGGTTATGCCGATGTGGATATGATGACCAAGGCCATCAACGAGGGGCAGCTCTATCGCTACCTCAGCAAGCCCTGGAACGATGAGGAACTGGTGCAGGCCTTGCGCCAGGCCCTGTCCCACCAGCATTCCGAAAGCGAGCGCCAGCGCCTCGAAGCGCTGAACCGCGAGCAGAACCAGCAACTCAAGACTCTTAACGCCACCCTGGAAAAACGCGTGGCGTCGCGCACCTCCGAGCTGCAGCAGACCGCCGACATGCTCGATTTGGCCTATGACGAGCTCAAGCGCAGTTATGTGACCAGCACCGAAGTGTTTTCGCTGATCGCCAACCTGCGCCTGCCCAAGGCCAAGCAGACCAACCGGCAGATCATCGAGTTGATCAGGGTCTATAGCCGGCTGCATTTCCTCGATGAGTCCACCGACCGCGACCTGACCATGGCCGCGGCGCTCTACAACATCGGCAAGCTGAGCTGGACCGACAACATGATGGTCACGCCCGCCGACTTGCTGCACCACAACGAACTGGATCTCTATCGGGCCTATCCGAAGCAGAGTGAGTCGCTGCTGATGACCCTGGACCCGATGAAGGACGCGGCGCGGATCATTCGCCATCACCAGGAGCGTTGGGACGGCAGCGGCTTCCCCGAGCACCTCAGGGGCGAGGCCATTCCGTTCGGTGCGCGGCTGTTGAAACTGGCGGTGGACTTCATCGAGCTGCAGCGCGGGTTGATCCTGGAGCGGCAGATGAACAGCGACGAAGCGCTGGTCTACATTCGCAAGTACGCTGGCAAGCTGTATGACCCGGATATGATCGAGGATTTCATCAAGGCGTGTGCCGAATACCTGGAAGACGTGACCCTGTCGGACCCGACGGTACAAGTCTCCACCACGCGCGAGTTGACCGCGGGGATGATTCTGGCGCGCAACCTCAATGCCGACAACGGTATGTTGCTGCTCAACGCCGGCAAAATCCTGAGCGGGCCGTTGATCGAAAAACTCATTGCCTTCGAATCGATGGAGGGTGCGCGGTACAGCGTGTTCGTCAAGATCCCCGAAGAGCAGGCCGACCCTGCGGCGCCGAAGCCGATTTTGGGGTGACTGGGGTCTGGGTTGGATTGGATTGGGTTGGGTACATATCCGTTGCTGCGGTAACGGCGGCTTAGGGTTCCGCCCTGACGGCGGGTCACTTTCGAAAAGCGCGAAAGTAACCAAAGCGCTCCTGCCCCACCACTCGGTGCCTCGCCTAGGCTCGGCATGCCCTCACTCCGGCATTGCTCCGTGGGCCCGCCGCGAAGGGCCATCCATGGCCCAGAGTGTGTAAAAACCCCGAAGCCAACCCTTGCTATGATTCCCCAGGACTTCATCGCAAGGGCTGCCCATGAAACGCTTCATCCAAGGTGAACACCGAGATCAAACTACCTTGCTCCCCGAGAGCTTGGACGACTACGTCAGCGACACCAATCCGGTGCGCGTTGTCGATGTCTTCGTGGATGAGCTCGACCTGATCAGCTTGGGTTTTGACAGCGCTGTCCCCGCTAAAACGGGCCGACCGGCTTACCACCCTGCAGTCATGCTGAAGATCTACATCTACGGCTATCTCAACCGTATCCATTCAAGCCGGCGCCTTGAGCGCGAGGCGCAGCGCAACGTCGAGCTGATGTGGCTGACCGGTCGCCTGATGCCGGATTTCAAGACCATCGCCAATTTCCGCAAAGACAACGGAAAGGCCATTCGAGGAGTCTGTCGGCAGTTCGTCGTGTTGTGTCAACAATTGGGGCTGTTCTCGGAGCATTTCGTTGCCATCGATGGCAGTAAATTCAAGGCGGTGAACAACCGCGACCGCAATTTTACCAGCGCCAAGCTGAAGCGCCGGATGGAAGACATCGAGTCAAGCATTGCCCGTTATCTGAAAGCCCTGGATGAGGCTGATCGGGAAGAGCCCAAGTCTTCAGGGCCCAAAGGCGGCCTGGAAGAGAAAATCGCCAAATTGAAGGAGCAGATGAAGGCACTCCAAGCGATTGAAATACAGCTTGAAGCATCGCCGGACAAACAGATCTCGCTAACCGACCCGGACGCGCGCTCGATGATGATGACGAGCGGTCATGGCATCGTGGGCTACAACGTGCAGACAGCAGTCGATACCAAACACCATTTGATCGTTGCGCACGAGGTGACCAATGTCGGTCACGACCGTGATCAGCTTAGCTCGATGGCCCAGCAGGCCCGTGAGGCGATGCAAATCGAATCGTTGTCGGTGGTGGCGGACCGAGGGTATTACAAAAGCGTAGAAATCCTGGCCTGTCACGAGGCAGGGATCACAGCTTATGTGCCGAAAACGCTGAGCTCGCGGGCCAAATTTGATGGCCGTTTCGGCAATGACGAGTTTGTTTACGACGCAGACAAAGATGTCTACGTCTGCCCCGCCAAGCAAGTGCTGATCTGGCGCAACTCTTACGTCGACAAGGGCAAGAAGCTGGACGTTTACTGGCACTCCAACTGCCGAGCCTGTTCGATAAAGGCGCAATGCACACCGGCCAGAGAGCGAAAAATTCGGCGCTGGGAACATGAGGCGTTACTGGAGGAAATGCAGGCCCGGCTGAACAATGAGCCGCAGATGATGAACATCCGCAAGCGAACGGTCGAGCACCCCTTCGGGACGCTGAAGCAATGGATGGGAGCGACGCATTTTCTGACACGGCGGCTGGCTGGGGTCAGCACTGAAATGAGCTTGAATGTGCTCGCTTACAATTGGAAAAGAGTGATGAAAATCCTTGGTGCGCAGGGTCTGATGAAGGCGCTGGCGGCCTGAAAGCCTGCCGTTTTGCCCCGTTAATCAAGCTATGAAGCCTTGCTAGCGTTCGTAGGGGCCGCTTGGAGCTACAGGAACCCTTCAGGTTTTAATCAGTTGGCCAACACCTGTCGGCACTACGTGCCGACGATGTTTTTTCTGTTTTTACACACTCTGGGCCCAGCGCGGCTATCCCGGCATCCATGCCGGGATGCCCACTCCACAATGCCTGCGTTCGGCCATCGTGGTTAACGGGGCGCCCGAGATCAAGATCAAGATCAAAAGCGAGGCGGCCTGACAGCCGGCCTGGCTCTCTTGGTCGTACACCTGTCAGATCTGTGGGAGCAAAGCTTGCTCGCGAGGCGGCCTAGTAGCCGGCCTGGCTCTCTTGGTCGTACACCTGTCAGATCTGTGGGAGCAAAGCTTGCTCGCGAGGCGGCCTAGTAGCCGACCTGGCTCTCCTGGTCGTACACCTGTCAGATCTGTGGGAGCAAAGCTTGCTCGCGAGGCGGCCTAGTAGCCGACCTGGCTCTCCTGGTCGTACACCTGTCAGATCTGTGGGAGCAAAGCTTGCTCGCGAGGCGGCCTAGTAGCCGACCTGGCTCTCTTGGTCGTACACCTGTCAGATCTGTGGGAGCAAAGCTTGCTCGCGAGGCGGCCTAGTAGCCGACCTGGCTCTCCTGGTCGTACACCTGTCAGATCTGTGGGAGCAAAGCTTGCTCGCGAGGCGGCCTAGTAGCCGACCTGGCTCTCCTGGTCGTACACCTGTCAGATTTGTGGGAGCAAAGCTTGCTCGCGAAGGCGGCGGCACATTCAACATGGATGCAAGCAGACCCATTGCTATCGCGAGCAAGCTCGGCTCCCACAGGGATCGGCGGTGGACACGGATCTTATAAACGACCAAAAACCTGTGTGGGAGCGAGCTTGCTCGCGATGGCGGCCTGACAGCCCACCAGGATTGTGGGAATGGTCGGACAATCCTCCGGGTTGCAGCAGATTTTTCCGACGAACTCTGGCGGTTGCCGGGTGGGAAGGGCTGTCGCTAGTCTTTTCCCGTCGCTGCAAATTCAGCGGCCGGGCTTGGAAATCCGATAAGTAGACGGCGCGAAAGCGCCCTTCATGACGTATGCTTGCGGTCGTTTTTTGACCATGCTTTCGTTATGGCAGCTGTGCGCGGGAGACCTTCGGGTCTGTCGGGCTCGTTTACCCCGGTTTTCCAACCTGCGTACGGCTGCCACCCCTCGCTTGGAAACGAACGTGGCAGCTCCAACCTGTAGACGGAGTGTCACCCTATGTTCAAAGCCACACCCAATCCCCCCGAAACCGATCCCCAAGAACTCGATGAAGCCGCCAAGCGCGCCATCGACCATTATCTCGACCCCAAGCCTCAAGCCAAAAAGAAAAAGCCTTCAGGTCAACTGTTCACCGTCGTGGACGGTGTCGACACCGAAAGCCTGCTGGCCAACCTAAGCGAAACCCTGGCCTCAGCCGATGCCATGGTCAGCGACCTTGCCTTCGACCTTAAAGGCTCGCGACGCCATGTTGCCCTTGGCATTCAGCAACTGATCGAGCTGGGCGCTTTATTGGCGAATCGGATGCTGGATAACGTCAATACACAACCCTGACCACACCGCGCGCAGAAGCGAGAAGGCTCGCTTCCACAATTGGACCGGGGTACGACCGGGAGAGCCAGGTCGGCTGTCAGGCCGCCTCGCGAGCAAGCTTTGCTCCCACAGATCTGATGGTTCCCACAGATCTGATGAGGTGTACGACCGCAAGAGCCAGGCCGGCTACTAGGCCGCCTCGCGGCGGACGTTGATCTCGGCGCCCCGTTAACCGCGCTGGGCCATGGATGGCCCTTCGCGGTGGGCCCACGGAGCAATGCCTTCGTTCAGGCATGCCGAGCCTAGGCGAGGCACCGAGTGGTGGGGCAGGAGCGCTTTGGTTACTTTTGACTGGGTCGGCTTCCGGGCTTTTCAAAAGTGACCCGCCGTCAGGGCGGAACCCTAAGTCGCCGTGACCGCAGCAACGGATATACACACCAACCCCAATCGGTCGAAACTGACCACAGGAACTGCACTGATTTTTAGTCCAGCGCCAGGCTTTGCTCCCACCCCTACGCGTTGTAATCTCCCCGTCACTTTCCCGGCCAAGGCTTCGATCACCCATGACCACTTCCCTCATCCGCATCGCCGCCGCCCTGTTGCTCGGGCCGGACGGTCGAACCCTGCTGGTGCGCAAGCGCGGCACCCGGGCCTTCATGCAGCCGGGCGGCAAGATCGAGGCCCATGAACAGCCCGTGCAGGCGCTGGCCCGTGAGCTGGAGGAGGAGCTCGGGCTGCAGATCGACCCGGCACAGGCCCGTTACCTGGGCGTATTCAGCGCTCCGGCGGCCAACGAGCCGGGGTTTGTCGTGCAGGCCGAGGTGTTTTTGCTGAGCATCGACGCCCCGGTTTCGCCGGCTGCCGAAATTGAAGAGGTGTGCTGGATCGACCCGGCCGGCGACAGCAATCTTTTGCTGGCACCGTTGACAGGCGAGGTGATCCTGCCGTTTTATCGAGCGACACTTCTCGCTACCTGCTGATTCACGCCTCAAGGACTGACGCTCATGATTCCATTGCCGGACCTGTTGATTTTCGCCGCCGCCGCGTTGCTGATGGTACTGACGCCCGGCCCGAACATGATCTACCTGATCTCCCGTTCGATCTGCCAGGGCCGCAAGGCCGGCGTCACCTCCTTGCTGGGGGTGGTGGCGGGGTTCTTCGTGCACATGTTCGCCGCGGCCGCCGGGTTGACGGCGGTGTTCCTGGCGGTGCCTGTGGCCTATGAAGTATTGAAGTGGGCCGGTGCGCTGTACCTGTTGTGGCTCGCCTGGCAGGCCGTGAAGCCGGGCGCGCGTTCGCCCTTCGAGGCCCAGCAGTTGCCAGCGGACTCGACACGCAAGTTGATCACCATGGGTTTTCTCACCAGCGCCCTGAACCCCAAGATCGCGGTGTTCTATTTGTCGGTGTTTCCGCAGTTCATCAGCCCGGAACACGGTTCGCTGTTCACCCAGAGCATTATCCTGGGCCTGACCCAGATCAGCGTCAGTTTCAGCGTCAACCTGCTGATCGCCCTGTTCGCTGCAGGCATTGCCTCATGGTTCGTCCACAACCCGACCTGGCTGGCGGCGCAGCGCTACTTCATGGGGTTTGTCCTCGGTGCGCTGGCGTTGCGACTGATGCTTGAACAACGCAGGACGGCGTGAGCATGTGGATCGAACGGTTGGATGCCAGTCATGCCCTGGCCTACCGCGAGCTGATGCTTGAAGCCTACGATTGCCATCCGCAGGCGTTCACCTCCAGTGTGCGGGAGCGGGCAATGATGCCGTTGAGTTGGTGGGAGGGGCGATTGACCAGCAAGCTCGATGTGCTGCTGGGCGCGTTCGAAGCAGGCAAGTTGGCCGGCATCGTTGGCCTGGCCTTCGAAGCGCGGGAAAAGGCTCGCCACAAGGCAACACTGTTTGGCATGTATGTGTCGGCCGATTTTCGTCAGCACGGTTGGGGTCATGAGCTGGTGCAAGCAGCACTGGCCGAGGCGCAAAACCATCCTGCACTGAAACTCATCCAGCTCACCGTTACCGCCGGCAATGAGGCCGCCTTCAAGTTGTACCAGCGCTGCGGCTTCATCCAGTTCGGACTTGAACCTTTAGCGGTGCGGGTGGGCGAGGATTACTTCGACAAAATCCACATGTGGCGCCAGATATCGATGCCTGAGATCAAGTGCGAAGAGGTCGATTCGCCCCTGTCCCGATAATCGGTCAAGGGTATTTGATCTCTGGCCGTGGACCGGTATAGACGGGCAAATCGGATTCCTGCGCAGGCGCACTCATGCTTCCTGCTCCACTGTTCAATCGCACGATTCTTATGTTTCGTATGCCGAAATCGTTGCCGTTACTGCCATCCTGGTCATTGTTTATATACATTCGTACCGTCCCTCTTTCGATGATGGTGAATACGATTGAAAACACGTACCAGACTCCATCCTTGGGGACATGGCGGGGAACGCCACGCCATTGCGGCATGTCGGTATCTGGGTAAAGGATCGGGTTGACCAGCCCCGGAATGTGGCTGTTGTCGGCAACATGGGTTCCTTCGAACGTGAATTGGTATTGCCCGGGAATGAACAGGAAGTCTTGATAGAGGATGACCCCGGCGAAGCCGTATGGGGTGCCTTGGTCGGTGAAGTTGAAAAACGCGTTTACTAATTGATGGTTCATGACGTGCTGACGGATAGATCCGGAACGAGCCGCCAGATAGGGAATCCAGCCGTTATAAGCGTCCGCCAGTGAAGTGTAGTGATCCTCCCATTCCACCGGTGCCGTGCCGATGATGATGGAGCTCGTCGTCGATACATTACTGTTGCCCAATTGATCAACTATCCGGGCGCTCACCGGATGCGTGCCGTCGCCGATCTGCTGAAGGTCAGCGGCCGTCAACGTGTAAGTGATTGGGTTGGCGGGATGAACATAGGGAATCGTTTTACTCCAAGTCCCCACGGTCAGTGTCACCCCATCATATTCGCGCGGGTAGCTGCGGGTTAACGTAAACGTGCCTGGTTGTGCGGGGTTGGCGCTGGCCGGATGGCTGACGGTGATCTCGGATGGCGGGTAATGAAACAGCAGGTCCAGGATCGGGAGCGAGTCATCGTGATTCTGGCTGACCCGAGTCACTCGGTAAAACATTGTATTTGCGCCGTTCACCAGCCATCCCCATGGCAATTCCATGTCTATGCGGTCGTTCTCCTCGCCCACCTTGATGATCTTGATCACGGATGTCGGTTGGCCATTGACCCACAGCTCCACGGAATCATCGATGGCCAGTGGTTTAGAGAGTGTCTTGAGCGGATCAATCACCATGTACAGTCGGATGGACGGCGAGTGAATGGTCAGGGGAATGCCGCCGTGGTAGGTCCCTGTCGGCAGTACGGGTGTCTTCCATCCTGGAATGTACATGGGCCACAGCTCAAGAGCTGCGTCGGCCTGCGATGAGTTGCGGAGGCTGTTCATCTTTTTCTCCTCGGCTGCGGTGCCTGAACTGATTCGGGACAGACACCATCAGAGCGCGAAGGAGAAGAGTGTCGCCTGTCAGATCTGACAGGCGAGTGCGAGATCAAGACGGATGGTCATTTTGCACACCGAGTGAAACCCCCTGTGCTTCAGCGCACGGCACTGACGCCGTCGAGTGTGGAGAACGACGTGTCCTTGGCCGTCAGCAAAAAGTCGCGCATGTACGGCGCGTCGAGCATGTCGGTGCGCACCGCCGCATACAACGTGGCAAACAAGCCTTTCTCCCCCAGCCGCTTGGCCTTCACGTAGCCCCGCGAGCTGTATTCATGCAGGGCCCAGTGCGGCATGCCGCAGACGCCGCGACCGCTGGCCACCAGTTGCATCATCATCACCGTCAGTTCAGAGGTGCGCACCTGGGCCGGTTCAATGTCGGCTGGCTCCAGGAAGCGGGTGAAGATGTCCAGCCGATCACGCTCCACCGGGTAGGTGATCAGGGTTTCGCTGATCAGGTCCTCGGGGACGATGTACGCCTTGCCCGCCAGTCGATGCTGGTTGGCCACGGCGAGCATCGCTTCGTAGGTGAACAACGGCACGTAGGTGATGCCGGCCAGCTCCAGCGGGTCGGAGGTCACCACCAGGTCGAGGTCGCCCCGGGCCAGGGCTGGCAACGGCGCGAAGGCGAAGCCCGAGGCCAGGTCCAGTTCGACTTCCGGCCAGGCATCGCGGAACTGGTCGATGGTCGGCATCAACCACTGGAAGCAGCTATGGCACTCGATGGCCATGTGCAGCCGTCCGGCGGTGCCGCCAGCCAGGCGGGCGATATCCCGTTCGGCGCCGCGCAGCAAGGGCAGGGCGGCATCGGCCAGTTGCAACAGGCGCAGGCCGGCGCTGGTGAACCGTACCGGCTTGGTCTTGCGCACGAACAACTGCATGCCCAGGCGCTCTTCCAGTTCCTTGAACTGGTGGGAGAGGGCGGACTGGGTCAGGTGCAGGCGTTCGGCGGCTTCGACCAGGCTGTCGGCTTCGCGCAGGGCGTGCAGGGTCTTGAGGTGACGGAGTTCAAGCACCGGAGTTGCTCCATGAGTAAAACTTGTGATCAACACGAAAAGGTTGAGTTTGTCTCATGTAGGGTCAGCTGTCGACAATGGCGCCATCTTTTACAGGAGGACGCACACCATGGCCCTGGCCCACACCCTCGGTTTCCCGCGCATCGGCGCCGACCGCGAACTGAAAAAAGCCCTCGAAGCCTACTGGAAGAGCGACCTGGCCCCGGCCGCGCTGCAAGCGGTGGGGCGCGAACTACGGGCCCGGCACTGGCAACTGCAGAAAGACGCCGGCATCGACCTGCTGCCCGTCGGCGACTTTGCCTGGTACGACCAGGTGCTCACTCACTCCTTGACCCTGGGCGCGGTTCCACAGCGTTTCCACAGTACCTTGAATGCCCAGGGCCGGCCGACCCTCGACACCCTGTTCGCCATGGCCCGTGGCGCCACGGCCAGTTGCTGCGGTGCCGACCACGGTCAGGCGCAATACGCCCAGGAGCTGACCAAGTGGTTCGACACCAACTACCATTACCTGGTCCCGGAGTTTTCCGCCGACCAGACCTTCGCCCTGAGCTGGGAACAGTTGTTCGATGAAGTGGACGAGGCTCATGCCTTGGGCCATCAGGTCAAACCGGTGATCATCGGCCCGTTGACCTACTTGTGGCTGGGCAAGGCCAAGGGCGAGGCGTTCGACAAGCTCGACCTGCTGGAGCGCCTGCTGCCGGTCTACGGGGAAATCCTCAACCGCCTCAAGGCCCAGGGCGTGGAATGGGTGCAGATCGACGAACCGATCCTTACCCTCGATCTGCCTCAAGCCTGGAAGAGCGCTTTCGAGCGGGCTTATCACATCCTCCAGTACTCGCCGCTGAAAAAACTCGTGGCCACCTATTTCAGTGGCCTGCAAGACAACCTCGGCCTGGCGGTGAGCCTGCCGGTGGACGGCTTGCACATCGACGCGGTACGTGACCCGGAACAACTGGGCCAGGTGCTGGACCGCCTGCCGACCTACAAGATTCTCTCGGTGGGCCTGGTCAACGGGCGCAACGTCTGGCGCTGCGAACTGGAACAGGCGCTGGCGCAGTTGCAACCGGCCCAGGAGCGCTTTGGCGACAACCTCTGGGTCAGCACCTCGTGCTCGCTGCTGCACAGCCCGGTGGACCTGGAGCGTGAAGACCGCCTCGATCCGGAACTCAAGAGCTGGCTCGCCTTTGCCGTGCAGAAATGCGGTGAAGTCGCGGTGCTGCGTGATGCCCTGAACGATCCACAGGCCCCCGCTGTGCAGCAGGCCTTGGCCGACAGCCGCCAGGTGCAGGCCAGTCGCGCCAGCTCGGCACGCATTCACAAACCCGCGGTCCAGGCGCGCCTGGCGGCAATCGGGCCACAGGACAGCCAGCGGCGTTCACCGTTTGCCAAACGCATCGAAGGCCAGCGCGCCCGACTGAAACTGCCGGCCTTTCCCACCACCACCATCGGTTCCTTCCCGCAGACCCCGGCCATTCGCCTGGCACGCCAGGCCTACAAGCAAGGCAAGCTGTCGGCCAACGACTATCAGGACGCCATGCACACCGAGATCCGCCATGCCGTGCAGATCCAGGAGCGCCTGGGCCTGGACGTGCTGGTGCACGGTGAAGCCGAGCGCAACGACATGGTGGAATACTTTGCCGAGCAACTGGACGGCTACGTCTTCACCCGTTTCGGTTGGGTGCAGAGCTACGGTTCGCGCTGCGTGAAACCGGCGATCATCTATGGCGACATCAGTCGGCCGAGCGCCATGACCGTCGACTGGATCCGCTACGCGCAAAGCCTGACCGACAAGGTCATGAAAGGCATGCTCACCGGCCCCGTGACCATGCTGATGTGGTCGTTCCCCCGCGAAGACGTGTCGCGCCAGGTCCAGGCGCAACAACTGGCCCTGGCCCTGCGGGACGAAGTGCTGGACCTGGAAAAGGCCGGGATCAAGATTGTGCAGATCGACGAGGCGGCGTTCCGCGAAGGGTTGCCGCTGCGTCACGGGCAATGGCAGGAGTACCTGGATTGGGCGGTTGACGCGTTCCGTTTGTGCGCGTCGGGGGTGGGCGACGAAACCCAGATCCATACCCACATGTGCTACAGCGAATTCAATGATGTGATCAAGGCCATCGCCGACATGGACGCCGATGTCATCACCATCGAGACTTCGCGTTCGGACATGGAGTTGCTGGAGGCTTTCGAGGCGTTCGACTACCCGAACGACATCGGCCCGGGCGTCTACGACATCCACTCGCCACGGGTGCCGGACACGGCTGAGATGGTTGCGCTGATGAGCAAGGCGGTAAAACGGATCGCCGCCGAGCGGCTGTGGATCAACCCCGACTGCGGGTTGAAAACCCGGGGCTGGCCGGAAACGGAAGCGGCACTGGTGAACATGGTGGCGGCGGCGCGGCAGTTGCGTAGCCAGCTGGCCTGAAGCTGACGCCTGGGCGGGTACCTGTGGGAGCAAAGCTTGCTCGCGATGAAGCCAGCGCGATTTCTCTGGAATCGAGGTGCCTGTATCGCGAGCAAGCTTTGCTCCCACAGATACATCCTTACCCACAGATACATCCTTACCCACAGATACATCCTTACCCACAGATATATCCTTCGCGCAGGCAACCATTCGGCAATCTTCATCAAACTGTCACGCAACTGTGGCAGCGCGCTTGAACAAACTTCATCAGACTCGCGCTCTACTGGGGTTCTGCGTTTCGGTGTTTCTTCATGCGTGTATTCATTTTCCTGGCCGCGTTGTTTTTCGGCCTGCCGTCGATGGCGGCTTCTCGGTGTGACATCAATGTTGCGACCCAACGGGTCGATCTGGATCAGGTGAGCCTGGCCTACCAGAGCGTTGGCCGTGCTTCGGATCCGGCGCTGTTGCTGGTGATGGGCCTGGGTGGGCAGTTGATCCATTGGCCGGACGAAGTGGTGGTCGCCCTGTGCGAGCAGGGTTTCCGGGTGATTCGCTACGACAACCGCGACGTCGGCCTGTCCACCTGGCGCCAGGCTCCCGGCAGCGCCAACCTGACCTTCGAAGCCCTGCGCTACAAACTCGGCTTGCCCGTGGCCGCGCCTTATACCTTGACCGACATGGCCGATGATGGGCTGGGGCTGATGGACGCCTTGCAGGTGCAAAGCTTCCATGTGTTGGGCGTGAGCATGGGCGGGATGATCGCCCAGCACATGGCCGCCATGGCGCCGCAGCGGGTCGAAAGCTTGACCCTGATCATGACCAGTTCCGGTGCCGAAGGCTTGCCCGCACCCAGCGCCGCGCTGGTGCAGTTGCTGTCGCGGCGCAGTGCGCCGAATCGCGAAGCGGCCCTGCAGCAGCAGGCCGATCTGCTGGCCGCGTTGGGCAGCCCGATGGTGGTGGATGATCGCCAGGCATTGCTGCATCAGGCCGCCGTGGCCTATGACCGGGCCTTCAACCCCGAAGGCGTGAAGCGCCAGATCATGGCGATCATGGCCGAGCCGAGTCGGGTTACGCTGCTCAATCAACTGCGGGTGCCGACCCTGGTGGTCCACGGCACCGCCGACCCTTTGCTGCCGGTGATGCACGGCGTGCATCTGGCGGCGCACATCCAAGGCAGCCAGTTGAAGTTGATCCCGGGCCTGGCCCATCGTTTCCAGGAGGCATTCAAGGCGCCGTTGCTGGGGGCGTGTTGCCGTATCTGCAGCAGCACCGTGAAGACACGTCGCACTGGGCGCAGATCGAGCCGGTGCAGGCGCCTAATCTGCTCTGATCTTGATCGTTCCCACGCTCTGCGTGGGAATGCATCCCGTGACGCTCCGCGTCACCTTCCAGAAGCGGAACGCGGAGCGTCCCTGGCGGCATTCCCACGCAGGAGCGTGGGAATGATCAGGACCGCGTCGCCTTCATCGCGGGCAAGCCTTGCTCCCACAGGACCGCGCCTGGGCCTGCTCCACCAACCACCCCATCAATTCCTGCAACGGCCCCGACACTTGGGGTTTGTGCGGGTGTACCAGGTGATAACCCAGCCCGGTCTTGACCTTCAGTTCGAACGGCATCACCAGCCGGCCGGCGCTCAGGTCGTCGCCGATCAGCGACCAGTCGCCAATCGCCACGCCAGTGCCTTGGGAAGCCATGGACATCGCCAGGTCCAGGGTTTCGAAATGCTGGCCCTTGCTGACATTGCTCAAGTGCACATCGGCCGCCGCCAGCCAGGCGTTCCAGTCGCGCTCGTCACGGGTGGGGTGCAACAGCAGGTGTTGTTGCAGGTCGGCGGGTTCACGCAGCGGCACCGGGCCTTCCAGGATCGGGCGAGAGCAGACGGGCGTCAGTTGTTCATCGAACAGATGCACGCACGCCAGCGAGGCGTCAGGTGGTGGGCCATAGACCACCGCGGCGTCGAAGGCTTCGCGCTGGAAGTCCACGCCGTGCCTGACCGTGGTGGTCAGTTCCACCGGCACGTCCGGCCGTTCCTTCTGCCATTGCAACAGGCGCGGCAGCAGCCAGCGCATCACGCAGGTCGGAGCCTTGAGTTGCAGGGTCTGGCGTTTTTCGCCGACCTGCTCGACCGCTTCGCCGATCAGGCTGAACACCTGCTGCACTCGGGGTAGCCACGCCTGGCCTTCGGCGGTCAGGCTCAGGCCGCGTGCCTGGCGCTGGAACAGCGCATAACCCAGATGATCTTCCAACCCGGCGATCTGCCGGCTCACCGCGCCCTGGGTGATGTGCAGTTGTTCGGCGGCCCGGGTGAAGTTGCAGCATTGGGCCGTGATCAGAAACGTGTGCAGCGCCGGCAGCGGGGGAAGTCGTTTCATTTCGGATCCAAGCCATGACGTGAGGACATGGCTAGTATGACTTTTTATCCATTGTTGCCGCTATGGTCGGACCGTTCCAATAACGCCATTCCCAAGACAAAAAAGGGTCCCGCCGCAGGCTGTGCGAGGCCCTTTACACTACAAGAAAAAGGCAATGGCAATGGCGACGTGCGGCGAAGTATTGGTCAAGTTACTCCAAGCGTATGGCGTGGAGCAGGTGTTCGGCATTCCTGGCGTGCATACCGTCGAGTTGTACCGCGGGCTGGCCCGTTCCAGCATCCGCCATGTGACCCCGCGTCATGAACAGGGCGCAGGCTTCATGGCCGATGGTTACGCCCGGGTCAGCGGCAAGCCCGGCGTGTGTTTCATCATCACCGGCCCCGGCATGACCAACATCACCACCGCCATGGGCCAGGCCTACGCCGATTCGATCCCGATGCTGGTGATCTCCAGCGTGCAGTCGCGCAGCCAGTTGGGCGGCGGGCGCGGCAAGTTGCATGAACTGCCGAACCAGGCTGCATTGGTGGGTGGGGTGGCGGCGTTTTCCCACACGCTGATGTCCGCCGCTGAATTGCCCGGCGTGCTGGCTCGGGCGTTCGCCGTGTTCCAGGCTGGACGCCCGCGGCCGGTGCACATCGAAATTCCGTTGGACGTGCTGGTCGAAGACGCCGATGCCCTGCTCGCCAGCGTGCCGGTGAACATCAACCGCGCCGGTGCCGCACCGAGTGCCGTGGCGCAAATGGCGGCAACGCTGGCATCGGCCAAGCGGCCATTGATCCTGGCCGGCGGCGGCGCCCTCGACGCGGCGGCCGAATTGACCGAACTGGCCGAACGTCTCGGCGCGCCAGTGGCGTTGACCATCAATGCCAAGGGCCTGTTGCCGGCCCGCCATCCGTTGCTGATCGGCTCCACCCAGAGCCTGGTCGCCACCCGCGCATTGGTGGCCGAAGCGGATGTGGTGCTGGCCATCGGCACCGAGCTGGCCGAGACCGACTACGACATTACCTTTGCCGGCGGCTTCGAGATCCCCGGCGCGCTGCTGCGCATCGACATCGACCCGGACCAGACCGTGCGCAACTACCCGCCGCACCTGGCGCTGGTGGCCGACGCCCGCGTCGCCGCCCGGGCCGTGCTCGACGCCTTGAGCCAGCACCCCTTGGCCGAGCGCCGTGACGATTGGGGCGCGACGCGTGCCGCCCGGTTGCGCGCGGATCTTCAAGGCAGTTGGGACGCGGCGACCCGTGCCCAGACCTTGTTTCTCGACACCGTCTTGCAAGCGCTGCCGGAGGCGGTGTTCGTCGGCGATTCGACCCAACCGGTGTACACCGGCAACCTGACCTTCAACCCGGAGCAGCCACGCCGCTGGTTCAATTCATCCACCGGCTACGGCACCCTCGGCTACGCCTTGCCAGCGGCCATTGGTGCCTGGCTAGGTGGCAAGGACCGGGGCCACGGTCGCCCGCCGGTGGTGTGTTTGATTGGCGACGGCGGGTTGCAGTTCACCCTGCCGGAACTGGCCAGCGCCGTGGAGGCGCGCACGCCGGTGATCGTGCTGCTGTGGAATAACCAGGGCTACGAAGAGATCAAGAAATACATGGTCAACCGCGCCATCGAACCGGTGGGCGTGGACATATACACCCCGGATTTCATCGGCGTCGCCAAGGCCTTGGGCTGCGCTGCCGAAGCCATCGACGGCGTGGCGCAACTGCACGCCGCGTTGCTCGCCGCTTGCGACCGGCAGGGCCCGACGCTGATCGAAATCGACCAGGCAACCTGGATGGCGCAGGTGTCGAAATGAATTTCCCTACGACGCAAGACGGGCTGTACATCAACGGTGAGTGGTTGGCCGGCGATCAACCGCTGCGGGTGATCAACCCGGCGACCGAAGCGCTGCTGACCACCGTTTATGGCGGCGACGAGGGCGCTGTCGATCAGGCGTTGAACGCGGCGACCCAGGCTTTCACGCACTGGTCGAACACCACCGGCGCCGAGCGTGGCGCGATTCTGCGCCGGATTGCCGCTGGCGTGCGGGACGCTCGTGAACGGTTGATGCACCTGCAATCGAGCAACAACGGCAAACCGCTGTTCGAAGCGGCCATCGATGTCGACGATGTGGTCGCCACCTTCGAGTATTACGCCGAGTTGGCCGAAGGCCTGGACGCCCGGCAAGACAGCCCGCTGGCGTTGCCCAGTGCTGATTTCAGCGCACGCCTGCGCCGCGAACCCTGCGGCGTGGTCGGCCTGATCGTGCCGTGGAATTTCCCGATGGTCACCACGGCCTGGAAACTCGCCCCGGCGTTGGCTGCCGGCTGCTGCGTGGTGCTCAAGCCCTCGGAGGTCACGCCGTTGCCGGAGCTGGAGCT
Organism: Pseudomonas sp. St386; assembly: GCF_018325865.1. NCBI lineage: Bacteria > Pseudomonadati > Pseudomonadota > Gammaproteobacteria > Pseudomonadales > Pseudomonadaceae > Pseudomonas > Pseudomonas sp. St386. The sequence goes on along the minus strand of NZ_AP021900.1, from coordinate 5,442,518 downwards.
GACCTCGATCATCGCCGGATGCCGATTGCCTGACGGCGTGTTCAACCTGGTCTGCGGTACGGGCCTGGCAGTTGGGGCGCCATTGTCGGCGGACCCGCGCGTGGCAAAGATTTCCTTCACCGGCAGCAATGCGGTGGGTGTGCAGGTGATGCAACGGGCGGCGGAAACGGTGAAGGGCGTGAGCCTGGAACTGGGCGGCAAATCGTCCCTGCTGGTGCTGGCCGATGCCGACCTGGACCTGGCGGTGGAGCTGGCCTGCGGTGGTGGTTTCTTCAATGCCGGGCAGATGTGTTCGGCCACCAGTCGTGTGTTGGTCGCCGATGAACTGGCCGATGAATTCCTGCAACGGCTCAAGACCCGCGCCGAGGCGATCCGCGTGGCCGACCCGTTCGACCCGGATGTGGAGATGGGCGCGCTGGTGAACCAGGCGCAATACCAGCGGGTGCTGGGGCACATCGACCGTGGCTTGAGCGCCGAAGCGACGCTGGTGTGCGGTGGGCAGCGACCCGCGCATCTGCCGCGCGGCTTTTTTTTACAGCCGACAATCTTCACCGACGTGCCCCTGGACAGTGCGTTGTGGTGCGAAGAGATCTTCGGGCCTGTGTTGTGCGTGCGCCGTTTCAGCACCCCGGCGCAGGCGATCGCCCTGGCCAACGACAGCCGTTTCGGCCTGGTGGCCAGCGTGGTCAGCCGTGATACGGCGGCTGCCGAAGAGGTGGCCAACGCTTTGCAGGCAGGGCTGGTGTGGATCAACGCGCCGCAGGTGATTTTCCCCCAGGCGGCGTGGGGCGGTTACAAACAGAGCAGTCTCGGCCGCGAATTGGGGCCCTGGGGATTGGCCGCGTTTCAGGAAATCAAGCATGTGATCCGGGCGGTCTGACGGCACGTTATCAGGTCACGCATGCCTCGAAAAAAGGCATGCGCCAGGAACATGGCTCCAATGAGTTTTTTTCGATAGTCAGGGATTTTGCACAACCTCAGGATGGCCGCAGACGGCGGTGAAGCCCTTGTTGTACGGGGCTTTGCTCGACGTCGAACGGTGCGGGCGCAACGGTTTTTACCCACCTCATACTTAAAAGAATAAAGGGAGTCCTCCATGGGCGAGCATGATCTGAACAGACGTCAATTCATCAAGACTGCAAGTGTGGTTTCGGTAGCGGCGGCCGCCATGAGCGTGCCCTTCATCAGCGCCCGGGCCAGCGATACGCGGTTCGTCGGCAAGACCCTGCGCCTGCTCACCTGGTCCGATGACACCGGGCTGGCGGCGTTGCGCAACATCGCCGCCACCTTCGAGGCCAAGACCGGGGCCAAGGTCATTGCCGACCGCACCGGCAGTACCTCGGAAATGGTCGCCAAGCTCAAGGCTGGTGGTGACCGGCCGCAGTACGACATCATCACCCTGGCCGGCGTCGGCGCCGAGGGCCTGGCCGCCGCCGGGCTGTTGGAAAAACCCGACCTCAACCGCATTCCCAACCTGGCTGACGTGCCGGCGCAATACCGCACGGGTGCCGGCGGCCATGGCATTGGTTACCTGCTGTGGTGCAACAGCCTGGTCTACAGCACCCGGACCTTGAGTCAGGCGCCGGACAGTTACGCCGCGCTTTGGGATGCGGAGCTGGCACCGAACATCTTCCTGCCGCCGCCGAACTGGACCGAGGCCATGGACCTGATCATCATCGCCGCCAAGCTGGCCGGTGGTGACGAACACAACATCGAGCCCGGTTTCAAGAAACTCGCCGAGCTCAAGGACCGGGTGGTGACTCTGGGGGAAAACCCGAACCAGATCGCCGAGTTGTTTCGCACCGGCTCCCTGGACATGGGCGGCTTGTATGCGCCAGCGTTTTTTCCCAAGCAGATCCGCGACCCGGCCTACAGCCTGGGGGCGACGTTCGGCATGAAGGAAGGTTTCTATACCGACCTGATGCTCTCGGTCATGCCGAAAAACCGCCCGGGCGACACCGACCTGGCCTTCGCCTTCATCGACCACTCCCTCGACCCGCTGGTGCAGGGCAAGATGGCCGAAGACATCTTCAACGGCCCGGTCAACGCCAAGGCAATCATCTCCAGCGAAGCGCGCAAGAGCCCCTACATCCTCACCCCGGAGCAAATCGCCGACAAAGCGATCATGCACGACAACGCCTTCCTGGCGACGGTGCATGACCAATGGATCCGCCGGTACACGGAAATTTTCTCTTCCTGAAACGCATGCCAGACACCGGCTGCCCAGCAATGCGGCCTCTGTGACCGCCCGAGAACCAGTGTGGGAGCGGGCTGCTCGCGATAGCGGTGAGTCAGTTGCTGGAGATGCTGACTGTGCCGTCGCCATCGCGAGCAAGCTCGCTCCCACAGGGGCATTGGGGTGTGCATTGGTCTTGCGGCCCAGCCGAGAACCAGTGTGGGAGCGAGCTTGCTCGCGATAGCGGTGGTTCAGTTGATGGAGATGCTGACTGTGCTGTCGCCTTCGCGAGCAGGCTCGCTCCCACAGGGAATTGGGTTGTTTTGAGATTGTGTTTGTTCTGTCGTTTTCCACTGACGAGATCTTGCCATGGAACACCTACCGTTAACCCATCACCAGAGTGTCGCGCCCATGCGTCCACCCCGGGAGATTTCCCCCACCCGCCGAGCCTGGCTGTTCCTGTCGCCGTCGATGTTGTTTCTCGGCGTGCTGATCGCTGCCAGCCTGTTGGTGCTGCGCATGAGCGTCGGCACCAAGGGTGCGGAGTGGAGTGGGTTCAGCCTCGCCAGCTACGGGCAGTTGCTGGAGCCTTATTACCTCAAGTCCCTGCTGCTGACCTTGCGCCTTGCGTTGATCAGTGCGGTGATCGCCGTGCTGCTGGCGATCCCTGTGGCCTACACCATGTCGCGCCTGGCCTCGCCGTTGTTGCGGCGGGTGTTCCTGGCGGCGGTGCTGTTACCGCTGTTGGTCAACCTGCTGCTGCAAAGCTATGGCTGGCTGGTGATCCTCGGCCCTGCCGGCATGCTCAATCAGGCGCTCATGGGCCTGGGCCTTATCAAGCGGCCGATCATGCTGCTGTACAACCAGAATGGTGTGTTGATGGGCCTGGTCCAGACGGCCTTCCCGCTGGCCGTGCTGCCCATCGCCAGCGCCATGCGTGGCGTTGCCCGCAGTTATGAAGAGGCCGCCGCCACCCTCGGCGCGAGCCGCTTCCAGGTGTTTCGCCAAGTGGTGCTGCCCATGAGCCTGCCAGGGATCATTACCGGCGCGACGCTGGTGTTTGCCTACAACGCCAGCAGCTTTGTCGTGCCGCTGCTGTTGGGTGGGCGGCGGGTGCCGATGTTGGCGGTGATGGTCCACGACCAGATTGCCCCGTTGATGAACTGGCCCGCCGCGTCCGCTGCAGGGGTGGTGCTGATTGTCACCACGCTGATGATCATGACCCTGTCCGAATATTTCACCGGCCGTCGTCGACGGATGCTGGAGGCTTCTCAATGACCGCGTTGAGCAAAAAACGCCAGTCGCTGTTGCCCGGTGAAACCGGGCGCGCAGTGGGGCTGCTGTCGGGTTTCATCCTGTTGCTGGCGGTGCTGCCGATCCTGACCATGATCGTCATGTCCTTCAGCGGCGCGGCGAACCTGGACTTTCCGCCGAGCAGCTACAGCCTGCAATGGTATCGGGCGGCGTGGCACACCTTCGTATCGCCGGATGCCAGCGACGTGCTGAGCCTGGGCCAGGCCATGGGCACCAGTTTGTTGGTGGCCTGCCTGACGATGATTTTCGCTACGCTGATCGCGGTGCCGGCGGCCTACGCGCTGACCCGTTGCGAGTTCCGTGGCAAGGCCGTGGCGTTGCAACTGATGTCGCTGCCGCTGGTGTTTCCCATGGTGGTGCTGGGGTTGGCGCTGCTGCTGGTGTTCGACAGCCTGCCATTCCAGATGACCACCTCGCGACTGGTCATTGCCCACGTGATCCTCGCCTTGCCGTTCGTGGTGAAAAACTGCACCGCCGCCATGCTCGGTATCGGCAGTGAAGTCGAAGAAGCCGCGCGAATGCTCGGGGCGACACCACGGCGGGCCATCGTCGATGTGGTGGTGCCGTTGATGAAGTCGGGGATTCTCGCCGGGATGCTGCTGGCGTTCATTGTCTCGTTCAACGAATTCACCGTGACCTATTTCCTCTACACCATCGATGTCATGACCGTGCCGATCTGGATGTACAGCCGCACCGTGTCGTCGCTGGACCCCACCGTTTTCTCGTTTGCCGTGCTCATCGTGCTGATCGATTTCGTGTTGATCTGGGCGTTGGAGAAGCTGGTGGGCGAGGGCGGCGTTTCCTTTTGATTTCGAGGTGAAGACATGACTGGACTGATACTGGAAAACGTCGAGAAGCATTACGGCTCGGCCTGCGCGGTCACGGACGTGAACCTGCATTTGCCCGAGGGCAAACTGGTGTGTTTCCTCGGGCCTTCGGGCTGTGGCAAGACCACCTTGCTGCGCATGATCGCCGGCCTGGAAAGCCTCAGCGGCGGCGAAATTCGCCTGGATGGCCAAGACATCGGCCACACCCCGGCGCACCTGCGCAACTTCGGCATGGTGTTTCAATCGCTGGCCCTGTTTCCCCACATGACCGTCGGCGAGAACATCGCCTATCCGCTGAAGCTGCGGGGCGTGGGCAAGGTCGAGCAACAGGCGCGGGTGGTGGAGTTGCTGGAACTGATCCAGCTCCAGGCGATGATCGACCGGCCCGTGGCGAAACTGTCCGGCGGCCAGCGCCAGCGCGTGGCGATTGCCCGGGCCATTGCCGCCCGGCCGAAAATCCTCCTGCTGGACGAACCGCTGTCGGCTCTGGACGCGAAGTTGCGCGAGTCGATGCAAGTGGAAATCCGCCAACTGCAACAGCGGTTGAACATCACTACCATTTTGGTGACCCACGATCAGCGCGAAGCCATGACGATGGCTGACATCGTCGTGGTGCTGGGGAGCATCGGGTGCAACAGGTCGGTACGCCGATCGAGATCTACCGGCACCCCGCCAATGAGTTCGTCGCCGACTTCATCGGCTCAGGCAACATTTTTCCGGCGACCACCCTGGGCAACGGACGGGTCGGGCTGCCGGGCGGGGACACGCTGGACGTGCCGGCCAGCCATAGCGTCATCGCTGGCGAGAAGATCAAGTTGCTGGTGCGCCCCGAAGACCTGCAACTGTCCTCGCCCCAGGCCTCGGCGGGTAACCGGTTGCTGGGCAAGGTGACGTTCGTGCGGGACATTGGCGCGACCGTCGAGACCACGGTGGAGTGTTCCGGGATCTCGTTCACGGCGCTGAACACGCCTTGCCAGGGCATGGACCTGGGCATTGGGCATGCGGTGTCGGTGACCATACCGGCGCAGGCGTGTCGGTTGCTCGGTGCCTGAGTTCAAGAAATGAGGTGCTTTTACTGGCCTCATCGCGAGCAAGCTCGCTCCCACAGTTGATTGTTGTGAACAGCGAACCCCTGTGGGAGCGAGCTTGCTCGCGATGGGGCCGGCCCAGTCAACACAAACCCCAGGTCAAACAGTCATCCGCAACCGCGCCAGATCCCGCAACGGCGGCGCGCCGAACAACCGGCTGTACTCGCGGCTGAACTGCGAAGGGCTTTCATAACCCACCCGATACCCCGCCGCCGAGGCTTCCAGCCCTTCGGCGAGCATCAGCCTGCGGGCTTCCTGCAGGCGCAGTTGCTTCTGGTATTGCAGCGGGCTCATGGCAGTCATGGCCTTGAAGCGGTGATGCAGGGTCGAGACGCTGAGGTTCACTTCCCGGGCCAGGTCATCGATGCGCAGCGGCTGTTCGAAATGGCCGTTGAGCCACTTGATCGCCTGGCTGATGCGATGGCTCTGGCTGTTGGCGATGGCGATTTCGTACAACCGATAACCCTGGGGACTGCGCAGCAGGCGATAGAGGATTTCCCGGCGCACCAGCGGCGCGAGCATGGCGATGTCTTTCGGTGTATCGAGCAACCGCGCCAGGCGCAGCACGGCGTCGAGCGTCGGCGTGTCCAGGCGTTCGACATACAGCCCCCGTCCGGCGGGGCGGGTCGGAACACCCAGGGGGCCTGCGTCGGCGATCAGTGCGGTAATTTCCGCCGGGTCGATGTCCAGGCGCAGGGCGAGGATCGGCTCTTGCGGCGAAACGTCCGCGATGCAACCACTCAACGGCATCGACACCGAGACCACCAGGTAATGGAGCGGGTCATAGTTGAAGAGCTCATCCGCCAGGCGCACCTGTTTGCTGCCCTGGGCCATGATGCACAGCGCCGGTTGGGCCAGCACCGGAGCGAACTTTTGAGGCTTGCTGTGGCGCGACAGGTTCAGCGAGCCGATGGCCGTGGCATAGCTGCCGTCTTCGCTGGTGTTGCGGTCGATGATCGACGCCAATTCGGCGCGCTGTTGTTCCAAGTGCGTGTCCAGCGGGACGTGGGCGTGGTCGAGTGGCGACATGCCGGGATCCTCAGGCGATAGGGAGCGATGAACAAAAGCTTATGTTTGTGCAAGGCGCAGCGGTAGCAACATCCTGTTGAAAGCTTGCCTGATCCTGCACGGCGCAAGGGGCCATGACGCTGCAATGCTGTGGAAACTTGCTTGAAACCTTTTGTTTCAACTTCCCTGGTTTCGACCGGATCGATGGCAAATTTTGTGATACCGATGCGCAGGATTGTGCAATGGGTCGGCAGGAATCGACTAACGAAACTGGCGTCGTGGCGCTTAACCTTTGATCCTGTCGCAGCCTGTCCCCGGCTGCACAACGGATTACCTGGGAGGGTTGAACATGACTACACAGATCCCCGTCAGCCACATGGCTTTCGTCCGGGCCCGTGCCGGTTGCTCCAGGCAACTGGGGGCGCGCCTGAGTACGCTGATCGCGCCCTCGCGCCTGGCTCCCGGTTGCTTGCACTTTGCCTTGCAGCAATCGCAATGCGACGCTGATTTGTGGCTGGTGTCCGGGCTCTGGGTCAATCAGCTGTCGATGGATGCCTACTTCAATTCACCGGCCATGGCGATTTTCGCCGAGCTGGTGCAGGACCTGGTGGTGAGCAGCCTGGATTTTCATACCTTCAGGGAAGTCTCCGCCGCCCAGGCGACCGAAGGGTGCCGGGCGCAGGTACACAAACTGGCCGGTTGAAGGTTTAATGAGCGTCATTTTCCACCGCCAGGATGCACAAGACATGGCACGCAAAGCCTTTGAAACCTTTGAAGCTGTTTCCGCCGTCGTTCCCAAGGAAGGCGGCGGCTACCATGCCGCCATCGCCACCAAGGCCATCGGCGGCTCAGGTGCGCCGCGTTTCAACAAGATCCTTGAAGAGCAGACCTTCGAGACCGCCGTCAAAGCCGATGAAGCGGCAGCCCTGCAACTGACCCACCTCAAGGGCGTCGACGACGAGGGCGGGTTGCTCTGGAACCCACGAGATTAACGCTGTGGGAGCAAGGCTTGCCCGCGATGAAGGCAACGCGGTCGGTCTTGGGAACCGAGGGGCCTGCATCGCGGGCAAGCCTTGCTCTCACAGTGCAGCCTTCTATCGAGGGCGATGCATCTTGAACAACGCCTCAGGCCCCAACTGGAAATAATCCGCCGGCCCGCCACCGCGCAAGATCGGCTCGGCGGCGGCGGTATCGTATACCCCATCCTTCAACAGCCACTTGGCGATATGCACGGCGACCACTTCGCCGAGGATCAGCCAGCTTGGCACCAGCCCTTTGTCCGCCCGCTGCAGTTGAATGATCTGCGTGACCTTGCATTCGAAGGACACCGGGCTTTCGGCGACGCGCGGAACCTGGATTACCCGTGACGACGCTGTCATCAAACCCGCCAGTTCGAACTCATTGACCTCTGGCGCGACCATCGCGCAGCTCTGGTTCATCTGCTCGGCCAGCGGGCGCGTGGCCAGGTTCCAGGCGAATTCGCCGGTCTGTTCGATGTTGTTCAGGCTGTCTTTGCGCCCGACGCTGGAGAACCCAATGATCGGCGGAATGTAGTTGAAGGCGTTGAAGAAACTGTAGGGCGCCAGGTTCAGGCGGCCTTCGGCATCCTGGGAAGAAATCCAGCCGATGGGGCGCGGGCCAACAATGGCGTTGAACGGGTCATGGGGCAGGCCGTGGCCGTTGGCGGGTTCGTAGAAATGGATATCGTCGGGCATCGGGCCGGGTCCTGAATGGTTTGAAAACGAAGGGATAGTGCAAGGGTTGGTGAGTTATTTCCAGCCGAGCAAGCAAAACCTGAGCGCCCGATACCTCTGTGGGAGCGAGCCTGCTCGCGATAGCTGTTTACGACGCGCAACCGTTGCCGCGTCGGATGATGTCATCGCGAGCAGGCTCGCTCCCACATTAGTTCTTCAGTGATTTTCACTTTGTGCTCGACTAAGACTGCCCGTTTTCCTGTGACCCATAAATAACTAAGCCCGGCCGAAGCCGGGCTGTGAGGGTGTCGTTCTCGGATTAGCTGATGGCAGCAGTGTTAGTGCGGTCGAAGCCATCTTCAGCGACGGTAGCGCCGCCAGTGCGGTCGAAGCCATCTTCAGCGACGGTAGCGCCGCCAGTGCGGTCGAAGCCATCTTCAGCGACGGTAGCGCCGCCAGTGCGGTCGAAGCCATCTTCAGCGACGGTAGCGCCGTTAGTACGGTCGAAGCCATCCTCAGCAACGGTGGCGCCGTTAGTGCGGTCGAAGCCATCTTCAGCGACGGTGGCGCCGTTAGTACGGTCGAAGCCATCTTCAGCGACGGTGGCGCCGTTAGTACGGTCGAAGCCATCTTCAGCGACGGTGGCGCCGTTAGTGCGGTCGAAGCCATCAGCAGCAACGGTGGCAGCGCTAGTACGGTCATAACCGTCGGCGGCGATGGCCGAGCTGGTGCGGTCGAAGCCGTCGGCAGCGAAGGTGTTGGCGGCCAGTACGGACAGGGTCAGGGCGATGATCAGTTTGGTTTTCATGGTCGTGCTCCAGAATGTTTTGGCGTTAGCGCCTTGGGTGTGGAGTTCATATTACGCTCGTTAATTTGATTAAAAAGCGCAAAAAAGTGCTTAAATAAATCGATTTAATCGATGTGTTGTCCGTCAGCGCAAAACAGTCAATGAGGCTCGTCATCGGCGTTGCGAACTGCGTTCTGTTGAGAGTGAGGATGGAAGCCAGGCATTAACCAGAGATTAATGTCAGATAAATCTTTGGATATGTGGAACGAGAAAAGGGGCGAACCTGTTCAGGTGCGCCCCTTTCTGTTTGTCCGACGTGGCTGTCAGTCGGTAACGATCCGCGAGTGCTTGCGGGTGTCTTTCATGGTGATGTACACCAGCAGCGACACGGCGATGCACGCCGTCACGTACCAGTAGTAGCCGGTTTCCATGCCGATGCTCTTGAACCACAGGGCGATGTATTCAGCGGTGCCGCCGAAGATCGACACGGTCAGTGCGTACGGCAGGCCGACGCCCAGGGCACGGATTTCGGTGGGGAACAGCTCGGCTTTCACCACGGCGTTGATCGAGGTGTAGCCGCTGACGATGATCAGCGCAGCCATGATCAGGAAGAACGCGCCCCACCAGGTCTGGATGGTGTGCAAGGTGGTGAGGATCGGCACGGTGAACAGCGTGCCGAGGATGCCGAAGGCGATCAGGATCGGCCGGCGGCCAATCTTGTCCGACAGCCCGCCGATCACCGGTTGCAGGCACATGAACAGGAACAATGTGGCGGCAGAAATGGTGGTGGAGTCGGAGATACTCATGCCGACGGTGTTCACCAGGTATTTCTGCATATAGGTGGTGTAGGTGTAGAACGCCAGGGTGCCGCCCATGGTCAGGCCGACCACGGTCATCAGTTCCTTGGGATGGCGCATCAAGGTGCGCATCGCGCTTTCCTTGGCTTTTTCCTTTTTGGTGAACGACTCGGTTTCTTCCATGCCGCGTCGCAGGTACAGCGCCACGACAGCGCACAGCGCGCCGATGGCGAACGGGACGCGCCAGCCCCAGGCATACAGCTGTTCGGTGGTGAGGGTCTGTTGCAGCACGATCAGCACGCCCAGGGCGATGAGCTGGCCGGAGATCAGGGTCACGTACTGGAAGCTGGAGAAGAAGCCGCGACGTTCCTTGGTCGCCATCTCGCTCAGGTAGGTGGCCGAGGTGCCGTACTCGCCACCCACTGACAGGCCTTGGAGCAAGCGGGCAAAGACCAGCAGGATCGGTGCGCCGACGCCGATGGTTTCGTAGCTCGGGCTCAGGGCAATGATCAGCGAGCCGAAGCACATCAGGTACACCGACGCCATCAGCGCACGTTTGCGACCGGCACGGTCGGCGTACAGGCCCATCAACCACCCGCCGATCGGACGCATCAGGAAGCCCACGGCGAAGATCGCGGCGGTGTTGAGCAATTGGGCGGTGGTGTCGCCCTTGGGGAAGAAGACTTTGGCGAAGTACAACGAGAATGCGGCGTAGACGTACCAGTCATACCACTCGACCATGTTGCCGACCGAGCCGCTGAAGATCGATTTGATCCGGCTGGCGGTGGTTCTTTCACGGGCGGGCACGGCAGCCGACCCAAGGGGCAGGGCGTTGGAGTTGTCCATTGAAGGATCCCTTCGTTTAATTGTTTTTGTGGAGCGCGTGGGAACGCAGCCTGACAGGGCTATAGCAGGAGCTGTGCCAGGTGGCAGAAGGCCGGTTTAGAGGGGGGCATGGCGCTAGGTGAGCGGAAAATCGCTCATTGTGGCTGGGGGTGTGGGCGGGAATCCGCTTATGCAGGGAGAGGGTTGTTGTCTGTACTGGCCCCATCGCGAGCAAGCTCGCTCCCACATTTCGTCCGGCTTACACATGCCCCTGTGGGAGCGAGCTTGCTCGCGATGAGGCCGGTACAGACCCAGAGAATTCAGCGGGCCTTACAAAAACATCTCCCGACTCAACCCATGCCGCTGCATCTTTTCATTGAAGGTGCGGCGCGGCAGTTGCAGTTCCTCAAGCACGGCTTTCACATCGCCTTTGTGCCGGGTCAGGGCGGCGCGCAGGCATTGGGCTTCGAAGGCTTCCTGTTGGGCCGCGAGGGATTGGCCCGGCTCCGTCTCCAGGACGGGCAGTTGATCAAGCCCCAACACCTGGCGTTCGGCGACGTTGGCCAGCTCACGCACGTTGCCCGGCCAGTCGTGGCTGAGCAGATGGCTCAACTGCGGGCCGCTCAGGGGCGCGGCGGAGCGGCCCAGGCGTTCGGCGGCGCTGTGGGTGAAGTGTTCGAACAGCAGGGGAATGTCCTCGCGCCGTTCGCGCAGCGGTGGCAGGCGCAGTTCGGCGATGTTCAGGCGATAGGCCAGGTCTTCGCGAAAACGTCCGGCCCGGGCTTCGTCCAGCAGGTCGGGCTTGGTGGCGGCGATGATGCGCAGGTCCACCTGGATGCTCTGGTTGGAGCCCAGGCGTTCGAGCTTCTGTTCCTGCAACACCCGCAGCAACTTGACCTGCTGGGCCAGGGGCATGCTCTCGATTTCGTCGAGAAACAGCGTGCCGCCATCGGCGTATTCGAGCTTGCCGATGCGCTTGCCCTGGGCGCCGGTGAAGGCGCCGCTTTCGTGGCCGAACAGCTCCGCTTCGAACAGCGCCTCGGGAATGGCCGCGCAGTTCAACGCGACGAAGGGCTTGCTCGCCCTCGGGCCGAAGTCGTGCAGGCAGCGGGCGACCAGTTCCTTGCCGCTGCCGGTTTCGCCGCGGATCAACACGTTGACCGGCAGTGCGGCCAGGTCCAGCACCTGGCGCCGCAGGTTTTGCAACGCACGGGAAACGCCCAGCAGCGTGCCATCGAGGCGGACCCGGGCGTCGGCCTGTTCATGCAAGCGACGGTTTTCCAGGACCAGGGTGCGTTTGTCCAGGGCCCGGCGCAGGCTGCCGAGCAGGGCTTCGGGGCTGAAGGGTTTTTCCAGGAAGTCGTAGGCGCCGTCGCGCATGGCCTCCACGGCCATCGGCACGTCGCCGTGGCCGGTCAACAGAATCACCGGCAGGTCCGGATCGCGGCGGCGCACTTCGGCCAACAGCTCCAGGCCACTGAGGCCGGGCATGCGCACATCGCTGAGGATCACTCCAGGGAAATGCTCCGGCAACCGGGCCAGGCATTCATCGGCGCGGCTGAACAACTGCACCTGAAACCCCGACAGGCTCAACCATTGCTCGACGGCGCTGCGAATGCTGCCTTCGTCATCAACGACCATGACTGAATCAAGCATTCAGTTGCGCCTCCTTATCAATGGGCAAGGTCACGCAGAATACCGCGCCGTGCTCATGGTTGTCCGCCGTCAGTCGTCCACCGGATTCATGGATGATTGCAAACGAAACCGCCAGCCCCAGACCCAGGCCATCGCCCACCGCCTTGGTGGTGAAGAATGGATCGAACACCTGGGCCAGGTGTTCCTCGGCGATCCCGGTGCCGCTGTCGCTGACGGTCAGGCGCCACAATTGCTCATCGGCTTCCAGACGCACTTCCAGGCGCTTGATGGGTTGGTCGGCCATGGCGTCGAGAGCGTTGCGCAGCAGGTTGATCAATACCTGTTCGAGGCGGATCGCATCGCCGCGCACCCAGGCCGGTCGAGTCAGGTGCAGCACGGTGCTGATCTGTTCGTCGCGCAGGCGCGTGTCCAGCAATTGCAGCGCCTGGTCGACCACCGCCGCCAGGTCCAGGCGTTCGCGCAGGCCACTGGGGCTTTTGCGGGCGAAGGTCTTCAGGTGACCGGTGAGGGCGGCCATGCGGGTCAGCATGTCGTCCACCGGCTTGAGGGCCTTGTAGGCGTCATCGACCCGACCATGATCGAGCAGCAAACGCAGGGTCGCCAATTGCATGCGTTGGGCGGTCAAGGGCTGGTTGATTTCATGGGCCAGGGCCGCCGACATCTGCCCCAGTGCCGCCAGCTTGGCCGATTGCACCAGCCCGTCCTGGGCCGTGTGCAGATCCCGGGTACGTTCTTCGACCAACCGTTCAAGCTCTTCGCGGCTGCGCTGGCGCAACTTTGCCAGGCGCCAGCGCTGGTTGAGAAACAGCAGCAGGAACACCAGCGCCAGCCACGACCCGGCGGCCGCGAGCCCGGCGTTGCGACGGTCTTCGAAGGCGATCTGCGGACGGCGCAGCAAGTGCAGCGTCCAGCCTTCGGCGGTCAGCGGCAAGGATTCCCACAGGTAGTGCGCCGAGCCATCGGGCGTCTCGACCCGGGCCAGACGGCTATTGTCGTCAAAGCGCCGCAGGGGTTCATAGGCCAGCGGTTGCAACGGTTGTTTGTCGTATTGACGGGTGGCCTTGAGTTCGGCGCGGTCGCTGTCGCTCAGCGGCTGCAAGTGGCGATAACGCCAGCCCGGGCGATTGGCAATGAAGATAATCCCCCGCGCGTCGCTGACCAACAGCGTGTCGCTGCCCTGGCGCCACTCGCGCTCAAGCTCCGGAAACTCCAACTTCACCACCATCGCGCCGAGGAAGTCGCCATTGTCGCCGGTCACCGCACTGGATAAGAAATAACCCGGAATACCGCTGGTCACGCCCACTGCATAAAACCGCCCGGTGCCCTGGGTGCGAGTCTGGATGAAGTAGGGGCGGAAACCATAATTGTGCCCGACGTAGCTGCTGGGCAGACGCCAGTTACTGGCCGCCACGGCGAGGCCTGTATGGTCGAGCAATTCAAGCGTGGACGATTGTGCGGCGCCGTTGATTTTTTCCAGTTTGCGATTCAATGCATCCTGTTGCGTCGCGCTCAGCGGGCCCTTGAGGGCATCACGCAACTGCGGGTCCAGCGCCAGCACGGCGGGCAGGGCGCGGTAGCGTTCGATCAGGGTGTGGAGGGAATTGGCATACAGAGCCAGTTGCTGGCTCGCACGGCTAGCGTCTTCCTCCAGGGCTGCGCGCTCGGCATGGCGCACGGCGAGGACGGCGGCAAGGGCTGCGCCGGCGAGGATCAGGACGATGGCAAGGAGCATGCGCAAGGGGCGCGGCATTGCGGGCATTTGATTGTTTCAAGGGCAGGGCAGGGATGGGCACGATAGCACGCCGAATTAGCGGCTGAATCGCCGCTATCGAGAGCCAGTTCGTAAAGAGGTTCACATTCGGCGTTGAAGCAAGCCGATCCGCCGCTTTCGCTTCAAGACAAACCGGCTATCTGAGCATGCTTTGGGTCTTCTTCAGTTGAACGATCGTGGCTTTCATCTGAAGTCTCAGGTTTTGAGGCGTGTCGCCACTGGATTCTCCGAATAGCTTTTCCAGCGGCTGGTAGGTATTGGTAGCGCCGAGTTCCGCCTTATTGAACAGCTTGTCGATGTAGTCCATTTGTGCGTTCAGCACCTCGATCATGCCATTGATGTACTCGTCGGCCCGGGCGATTTTTTCCTCGGAAAGTTCACGGTTGGCGCCGCGGATTTCGTGAATGATCTCGATTGTCCCGAGCACTGTACCCACCGCGGCCCCGATTTCGCTGGCGGTCACGTTTCCGCTGGCTTTCAGCGCGATTTTGGTGCCGGTGACAGCCGCTTCCTTGCCGGCTTTCAAGACGTTTCGGGTGGTGGGCGCGGTCACGGCATGGAGCAGGTCCTGACCTTTCGCCTTGGCATACTCGTCCAGATTGAGGTGCTTGTATTCGCCTCTCTTCACGATGCGATTCGGGTCCAGTTTGCGGGTCTTGAAGTTGACCGCTGCGCTCAGGCTCAATCGCTCCAGTGCATAGTCAAGGCCAATGCTCACGCCTTTGCTGGTCGTGAACCCCAGCGCGGCCCCCAGGATGATACCGGGTGGGCCCGCAACGCTGCCCAGTGCCGCCGCCCCCATGCCCACCGCGATGCCCGCGCCATAACTGATGACCTGCGCGCCAACATGAGCGCCGACACGTACCGCGGCGGACTGGGCGTGAGCCGCTACCGAGCGATGGCTTTCCAGTTGGGTCTGCGCTTCGCGGGCCCTGCGTGAAGTCAGCTTCAGGATGTCCTTGAACTTGGCTATCTCCCGGTTCAGTTTGTGTTTTTTCTTCCGCCCTTCATGGTCGGCCGCGGCCTGCGCTTTCCTGTCATCTCTCTCTGCCTGTGTCTCCAGGATCAAGCCTTGGTCGTCGGTCAGCGTCATCGGGTTGTTGCCGACGAATCCATACAGGTTCAACCCGTCGACAGTGCCCGCCGGGTCCGGGCTCAACCAGCGCTGCAACCACGGCGGGTAATAACGCGCACCGTAGTAATACAGGCCACTGGCATCCAGCTCCTTGCCCGAATACCGCAAAGTCTTGTAGTCGACTTCTATTCTCGAACGGGCGGCCTGCCAGCTGGTACCACCGAACGGATAGTAATGCTCAAGGCTGATCAAGGCGCCCTCGCGGTCCAGCTCCAATGTGCTGGAGCCCAGGTGGTCGTCGAGGTTGTAGCGCAGTTGGTCGGCTTCGATGCCGTCCGGTTGGCCGGCTTCCCAATGCAGGCAACGGACGCTGCCGTGGGCCAACGCAAATGTGATGATGTGCAATTGCTCCCCGTGGCTGCTCGTGCGGATTTCAAGGTCCGGCAAATAACGGGTTTCGTGGCGGGTACTGGCGGTGATGTGGGTCTTGCTGACCCGCTCGCCCAGGCTGTAAAGGTAGGTTTCGTCATCGTCGGCCATGCCGTTGTCGCGCTTGAGCAATGTCACTCTGCTGAGCTGGTCGCGGGCATTCCATACCAGTGGCTGGGCACCGCGTTGCAAATACAATGGGTTACCGTGGGCATCGAACAGCGCGTCGAAATCCGGTTCCGGGTCGTCTACTGTCCAGCGCACGCCCCGGTTGCTGTGGGGGGCGATGCGCAGTGCCTGGGTGTGATTGTTGCCTTCGCGAACATGCCGCAGTTGGGTCAGGTTGTGGCCGCTGTCGTAGGTGTAGAGCTGGGTATAGTTGAAACGGACGGAGGGGTCGATGGGAACGACCGGGGCCGGTAAACCGGGCAGCAGGTGTGGTGTGTCTCCCTCCAGGCCGGTGGCGCTGGTCAGGCGATAGAGCGAGTCGTAGGTGAACTCACGGTGACCGTCCATGCGCTGATTGGCAAAGTACAGGGTGCTCACTGTCTGGTCCTCGATGCGCAGCACATTGCCCACGGGGTCATAGAAATAGGCCAGGTCCTGGCGCAGGGCCTCACCGGCTTTTCCTGTCTTGAGGGTGCTCATCCGACCATCCGCCGGATCACGTGTCCAGCGGCTGGTCACGCCGTTGGCGGTGTCCTGGCGCTCGATCTGGCCGGCTGCGTTATAGAGGGTGTCCAGCAAAATCGGTTGTGATGCCTCATGGTCCTTGAGTTTCAGGTCCGCTTGTCTGAGTTGCCCGCAAACGTCCAGGCGTAAATCATATCGGTGGCCGCCGGCGTCAGTCTGGCTTACCAGTGCGCCGAGGGCGTCCCGGGTTTGTGTACTGGTATAGGGGATAGCGTCGGCAAAACTGCGTACCTGGCGCAACGATTCACCCAACAGACTGTAACGGTCGAGGCGCAAGGTGCCCGAGGTGTCGGTCTGCTCCAGCAACTGCCCACGCAGGTTATCTACGGTGTCTTCAGTGGCGTCGGCGTAGGTGAACGTTTCGGCATTCGCCTGGCCATTCTCCTCCAGGGCTAGCGGGCGCAGCTGGTTGTCATACTGCGTGCGCCAATGGTTGCCGCGCGCATTCCATACCTGCAAGGTTTCACCCGCCAACCCCGGCAAGGCCAGGCGCCATCCAGCGTCGACGCTGTCGGTCTGCAGGGGGCTGGCCAGGAGGTTGTAGACCGTGGCCTGATTGGGTTTAGGGGCATGGTCGAACAGACGTGGGTCCCATTGCTCGGTCAAATGGCCGGTTACGTTGAACCGTTGACGAGTGATCAGCGCGGCTGCGGGGGCCTTGGCCTGGCTTCGCAGATAAGCGATCTGCCGCACCGGCAGGCCACGGCCGTCGACGGCAGCGATATCCGGGGTTCGGGAGTGAACACTGTTCATGTCAGCCCTTCTACGATGAACCATCGAGTGGCGCGGTATCGTTGTAATCGTGATCGCACTGGTACCACGGGTGATAGACATGCCAAGCCTCATGCCCCTTGGCATTGACGACTTTGACCAGCCGCCCTGGCGGGTCGTAGAACTGCCGGTCGTGGTAGCCGTGTTCACGCAGCGACGCGTCGTTGATGTAACGCCAGGCATCGGCGAAGTAAGGGCGGTAGACCCGCGTGACCAGGCCTTTGTTGTTGTACTCGACCCGTTCGCTGACGCGCCAGCGCGGGTTGGCATCATGTTGGATCGGCCGCCCATCGTCGCCCAATCTCAGCGAGCCGTCCTCGGCCACGGCATAGGCTTGCCCAGGCTCGACCAATTGCTTGCTTTGCAGCGGGCGACCAAAACCGTCGACGGCGCTGACGGCGATGCGGATCTGTCGCAGTCGATCATCCGGATAGCGATCGGCGCTCAACACGACGCTGTGGGCCGGTTCCCGGGTTGTGGACTGGATCAGCATCCAGAGTAGTTCCTCGCCGGCGCTCCGCGTCTTGAGCCGGGCCAGGCGAATGCGCGCCGAGGCGCGAATGTGGCCGCTGGGCAGCACGTAGCGGGCGCTGATCCATTCATCGCGCTGCTCCGGCAACACCAGCGCCAGGTCGAGCGTGCCCATCCAGCTCAAATCTTCGATCCGTACGGCGCTGGCCATGTCGCCCAAGGTGTCCGCCGGATTTTCAATGGCGTGAGCGGGAGACAGGTCTTCGGGCGGCTCATAAGTATCGATGGAATCGAAACCCGCCGGAGCGCCATTCTCGGTGCCGTGAAAGGTGATAGCCAAGGGCACGCCGTCCGGGCCATAAAGCGCCTCTTGGATATTGTCGTTGGCGTCGATGATTTTTCGTGGCAGCAGCGAGTGATAGTTGTATTCGATGTGGGTTGCGCAGCCGTCCGGTAGGGTTACGGCGATGGGCATCAGGTGATAGGCGTCATAGTCGGTCGTGGTAACGCCATGGCTCTGGGTTTCCTGCAACGCACTGGCATGGAAGAAACCTTCCAGCGGCAGGTACGTGGTGAAACCGAGTTTCCTTGACCACAGTTCCTGCGCAGCGTCCTTGCCTGGGTCTTCAGGCAGGAACAGCCTCATGGGTTCGAAGCCAATCGTTTCCAATTGCTGGCGAATGTCGAACGGGTCTGGCACGGCGTCATAGGCGTCCAGCGCCTGCTTGTCGAACTCGGCCACTTCCAACGGACCGGGCAAGGCCTGGAACAGGATAGTGTTCGATTCATCGCGCAGGTAGGTTTGTTCGTCAAGACTGATCAACACCCGGGCAGCTGTCCACTCAGCCGAATCCTGATGTTCCAGGAAGCATTCATAGCTGACCTGTTGCGGGTTCAATCCTTCGGGGAGGTTTCCCTTGGGGCGTCGCAACCCGTTGGTGCGAGCGCGCCAAGGGAGGCCGAGCTTTATGCGCAGTCCGGTCTCGTCGGACAGGTCCAGTGATTCGGATCGGCTCTCGATGATATGGAAGATCTGTTGCTGATCGTCATGGGCATCGCGCCACCAAGTGTTCTCGTCTTCGTCTTCGAAGGGGGATTATCATTTGCGATCAGGCGTCGGGCGTAATGAACGACGAAACTGTGCACCGGCTGGCCGTAGTGATTCCAATTCAGGGAGATGCCGTGCTGGGCTTGTGGGTCGTTGATAAACCCATCGTATTGAAGGCTGACTGTTTCCAGTGCCAGTACCAATAAGCTTTTATGGCCCGCATGAGGTTGACGCAACAGGTAGCGTTGTTGCGTCACGGTGTAGGGTTGGAGCATGGCGATGGATTCGGCGTGGTGGGTCTCGCTGCGCAATACATGGCCAGCCAAGGCGTAGGCCATTTCCCGGGCGGTCTCGGGGTCGGGCGTGATGATCTGGTCGGCTCCGTCCTGTTCGTGGAAACGAGTCAGCAATGTTGGGCCCAGCACTGGCGCGTCGTTGTCGGCTTCGAAACAATCCTTGAGGGGCTGGTCGACGCTACGACCGGTGTGAAACCAGGTCTTGACCAGTGCCGGCGCGGTAAAACCGCTGTCCAAGTCTGCAGCGGGGGTTTCGCTGTCGAGCTGATACAGCCGGGCGAAGCCTCGGAATTCTCGCTGAAAGCTGTCGTAGTCGCCCTCGAAATACGTGAAGCGCTGGGTCAGGCAATTTCCAGTGATTTCGTCCAATTGTTGCTGGCTGGCTACCAGCGGCAAAGCCATGGGTAGATGGCAGACCGGCGGCTGGGAGCGTTTCAGGATCTGCTGTTTTTCGTCCAGCCAGAACTGCGCGCTGCTGCGGTAGGCCAGGCTACTGCTGCAGCCCATGTTGTTGTTCGTGGCGCTGAGCAGGTAGGGCCGTGTCGCGACGAAGTCGTAGCGCCAATGGCGCGGTTTCAGATCCGGCGTGTGATGGGGAACACTCAGGATCAAGCTGGCACAACCCAAGCCTTGCAGATCGGCCAGGGTGACTTGGCAGAGGCGGTCATAGCGCAGGCCGTCGGGCCACTGGACCCGCAGGGGTGTTTGCTCCAAGCCATTGCCGCCGCGGTTGAAGTAGATCTCGAAACAATCGCTTTGCAGATAAATCAACGCAGGTGCCCCGGAGCCATCCAGATCGGCGATCCGCACCCGCTCGGCATCGAACTCGCTATAGGTGAAGGGTAGGGCACTCACGACGAAGCCCTCCCCGAAATGTCCATGGCCCAGGTTCGGCCAACACTTGATTTCATTGCAGCGAATACGGCACAGCTCGGTGCTGTCGCTGCCGAGCATATTGCCAAACAACACCAACTCGCTGCGCACGTCGCTGAACAGGGGCAGGTCGCTGTCCGGTTCATGGGGAACGTCCACGCCGGGGGCGAAACCCTCTTCCCGCAGATTGGCGTAGAGCCGCACGCTTTTCGGGCCGATCAGGGCCAATGAGCGCAAGCCGTCGCCGGACAAGTCGCCCAGTTGGGCGGCGGGATGCAGGAATTCGCTGGGGAAGCGCTTGAAGTCGGTAAAGGTCGACCAACTGCGGTCGGGGTTGAGGGTATAAAAGCCACTCATGCCGGGTTGGGCGATGACCCAATTGAGACGACCGCTGCCGGTGAGGTCCGTCAGTATTTGCATCACCGCCGAGTTATCGGTGGCGATCGGGATGCTGGGCAGCATTGACCAGGGACCATAGCTGATTTCGTCATGATCTTCGCTCTCGCCGCGCTCAGGCTCGCGGTAGTACCAACTATCGGCATGGCGGCACAAGAAACCCGGAATGCCTTCGCCGTAGAGGTCGACACACTGGTAGCGACGACCGTCTTCCAGGGCGGGCATGGTTTCCAAGGCAAAAAATTCCGCTGGCTCAAGGTTCGGCTCGAAGTCGGTGTATCGGAGTTCCACCGGAGGGCTGTATCCGACCCGACCCTCGGCATCCCAGTCTTGATAATGGGCGGCGGTCAACAGGCTGTAGCCCAACTCGGTCGGGGTGTATTCCAACAGCAACCGACGCAGCAGCGCGGGTTCGTTGTCGGCTCCGGCAGGGAATTGGTGAAACATCAGCACCTGATGGCACAGGCGCCGGGTGCCCACCTCGAAGCCGTACCGGTAAGCGTGGATAGGATCGCTGCGTAGTTGCCAGGCGTTTTCGTCGAGGGCGGTCCAGGCGGGTTTTTCCTCGAGTTCGAGGGGGCGTTGGCCGTAATCGAATATCAGGTGAAAGTGCCAGGCCAGTTCGGTCGGATCTTCAACTTCAAAGCAATACAAGGTTTCGCTGGCCGTGGCGTTGCCATAACACAACCGTTGCAGGTAACGCTGGGCGCTATAGTCGTGGGGGCCGTCAGGGGGACAGGGGTCGGCCTTGTACTCGTAATAGATGTGCTCGCCCAGCGGGCTGACTTCTTCCAGCAGCAGCCATTGGGCAATGCGCGACGGGACCTGCGGGTCGGCAATACGTGACGTCGTGCTTTTCCCATAGCAATACACGTGGCCGTTGCTGCCCTGTACTCGCCAGAACGGATGGCCATCGATGGAGGTCCAGAGTTCATAAATGTCGAAGGTGCTCTCGACCCTCGGGTAATAGCGCACCACCGCGAAAATACGCTCGCCCATCTTGCGGCTGGTCTGCCGCTCAAGATCTGGCCAGCGATCCACCCCATCGGGGCCGACCATGACGTCGTCTTCCCCGTAGTGCGGGACGCCATTACTGGTCTTGCGGCTGATGCTGGGGACCGACAACTGCATGCCGATGCCGAACAGGCCATTGCCGTTTTGGCTGTTGTATTGCAGAGCCAGGTCCGGCGTCAGATGCCGGGCGCTCGACACGGGCAGCGGCAACTCGAACGAGGCGGCGCCCCTTGTGCCTACCGGGCCGAGGCTGTTGCCGAGGGTCGCGATTGACGCGCCGCCGGCAATGGTGGGCGTGATGATCTGGAGGGGGGCTTGCTCTGCCATTGAAGGTTCATCCCTTTGATCCGCGCCAGGGTTGATCCCCGGCCAGGGTGAGGATGCCAAGAGAGAGCAGGGGTGTAACCTGTCAGATCTGACAGGTGGGTGGGTGCAGCCGATGAATGGCTGTGCTCGCTCCCACAGGTTTTTGGTTGAGACATGAAAAAGGCCGGTGGGCTTGTCGCTCACCGGCCTTCGTCACAACGCTTGCGTGCGGGTTACTGCACTTCCACCGCCAGGCTTTCGCTGATCTTCTGCTGCCAGATCGCTGGGCCTGTGATGTGCACCGACTCGCCTTTGCTGTCCACGGCGACGGTCACCGGCATGTCCTTGACCTCGAACTCGTAGATCGCTTCCATGCCCAGTTCGGCGAACGCCAGGACCTTGGATTTCTTGATCGCCTGGGCCACCAGGTAAGCGGCGCCGCCGACGGCCATGAGGTATACAGCCTTGTTGTCCTTGATCGCTTCGATAGCGGTCGGGCCGCGCTCGGATTTGCCGATCATGCCCAACAGGCCGGTCTGCTCGAGGATCTGGCGGGTGAACTTGTCCATCCGCGTGGCCGTGGTCGGGCCGGCCGGACCGACGACTTCGTCGCCTACCGGGTCGACCGGGCCGACGTAGTAGATGAAGCGGCCCTTGAGGTCCACCGGCAAGGTTTCACCCTTGTTAAGCATCTCGACCATGCGCTTGTGCGCGGCATCGCGACCGGTGAGCATCTTGCCGTTGAGCAGCACGGTTTCGCCCGGTTTCCAGCTCTGCACGTCCTCCGGGGTCAGGGTGTCGAGATTGACGCGACGGGCCGACGGGCCGGCTTCCCAGACGATTTCCGGGTAGGCGTCCAGCGGTGGCGCTTCCAGCGACGCCGGGCCGCTGCCGTCGAGTACGAAGTGGGCGTGACGGGTGGCGGCGCAGTTGGGGATCATGCACACCGGCAGGGAGGCGGCGTGGGTCGGGTAGTCCATGATCTTCACGTCGAGCACGGTGGTCAGGCCACCCAGGCCCTGGGCGCCGATGCCCAGTTGGTTGACCTTCTCGAACAGCTCCAGGCGCATCTCTTCGATACGGTTCTGCGGGCCGCGAGCCTTGAGCTCATGGATGTCGATGGATTCCATCAACACTTCCTTGGCCATGACCGCGGCTTTCTCGGCGGTGCCGCCGATGCCGATACCGAGCATGCCCGGTGGGCACCAGCCGGCACCCATGGTCGGAACGGTTTTCAGCACCCAGTCGACGATGGAGTCGGACGGGTTGAGCATGGCCATCTTCGACTTGTTCTCGGAGCCGCCGCCTTTGGCCGCCACGTCCACTTCCACGGTGTTGCCCGGGACGATGGAGTAGTGGATGACCGCCGGGGTGTTGTCCTTGGTGTTTTTACGTGCGCCTGCCGGGTCGGCGAGGATGGAGGCACGCAGGACGTTTTCCGGCAGGTTGTAGGCGCGACGCACGCCCTCGTTGATCATGTCGTCCAGGCTCATGGTCGCGCCATCCCAACGCACGTCCATGCCCACGCGCACGAACACGGTCACGATGCCGGTGTCCTGGCAGATCGGCCGATGGCCGGTGGCGCACATGCGCGAGTTGATCAGGATCTGCGCCATGGAGTCGCGGGCTGCCGGCGATTCTTCGCGCAGGTAGGCCTCGTGCATCGCCTGGATGAAATCCACGGGGTGGTAGTAGGAAATGAACTGCAGGGCGTCGGCAACGCTCTGTATCAGGTCATCTTGCTTGATCACGGTCATGAGTCGCGCTCCTCTCTAAAGACGGGAACATTCAATAAGGTGCCGGCCGCTGGGTGCATCGGTCGACGGGCGGCACCTCTATAAGGCACGCCGGGCATGCTGGCGCGACGCTAAAAAGGCGCGGCAGTATATCGCAGGCTAGCCCCCCTGTGGGAGCAAGCCTTGCTCCCACAGAAGCTTTGCTCCCACAGCCCAACAGAGCGGTGCACAGGTGACGTGTCAGGCACCAAACCACTGCGTCAATATAGGCCATTGCTTTGACGCCATTTTTCTGCTCCAGAATTGAATGGTCATTTGTCCTACACGCCACTAAAGTGGCGTCTGGCCTGTAGCGTAGGACGCCTCCTGTCAGTTTCCTTTCCCATGGTGAGTCAACGATTGACCCATAACGCCATTCAACGTCTTTTGCTGAAACGCTTCGCTTTGGCGGCCGCGACGTACGCGCTGGCACTGGTTTTGTTGTGGCTGGCATTTTTCAGTGGTCATTACCTCGATTCGTTGCGCGGTGTCATCATCGGCAGCGTGTTGGTCGTGCTGTGCCAGGCCGGGTTGTTCGCGCTGTTTATCACCGACCGTAACCTGCGCTTCGCCGACCCCAGCCTCACCGAAGCGCAGGTGCTGATCGGCCTGGGCTGGCAGACCTGGATGATGGCGCACCTGGACCAGGCCCGGGGCGTGTTCCTGGTGTTTTATGTATTGATCCTGTTGTTCGGGCTGTTCCACCTGTCGCGCCGGGCCTTTGTGCGCTGCGCGTCGCTGGTGTTCATCAGCTTCACCGCGATTACCCTATGGGACGGTTACTTCTTCAGGCTGCCCGATCCCACCTTGGCCGGGTTGCAGGTGGCCGTGCTGTTTCTCGTGCTGGTGTGGCTGGTGTTTTACGCCCGCTACGTCCAGATATCACGCCAGCGCATGCGCCAGCGGCGGTTTGCCTTGCAGGCGCACCAGGACACCTTGCGCGGGATGATGCGCCAGCTCGAAGACCTGGTGGCCACCGATGAGCTGACCGGGCTGTTCAATCGCCGGCACTTCCTGCGCCTCGCTTCCCGCGAGCTCAACACCCTCAGGCCCGGCATCGCCCATGGCCTGGCCCTGATCGATCTTGACCATTTCAAGCGCATCAACGACCTGCACGGCCACGCTGCGGGCGACCAGGTGCTGCAGGCCTTTGCCGCGGTCGCCACCGCGTGCCTGCGCGAGGGCGATGTATTGGCCCGTTATGGCGGCGAGGAATTTGTCATGCTGCTGCCCGCCTGCGACCCCCAGCGCCTGACGGCCTGCTGCGAGCGGCTGCGGCTGGCGTTCACTGAAGTCGAGCTGATCGGTCTGCAGGTCGGCGCCCTCAGCTTGTCGGCGGGCATGACGATGCTGGAAATGGGGGATGACCTGGACAACGCGTTGCAGCGTGCCGACCAGGCCCTGTACCGTGCCAAGCGAGACGGCCGCAATCGGTGCGCTGCCGGCTGGGAGAACACCGATGCCTGAACTGACAGTCGCCGGTCGGCAATGGACGGTGGCGGCGGGCAGTAACCTGCTGGACGCGTTGAACGGCGCCGGTGTGGCGGTGCCCTACAGTTGTCGCGCCGGCAGCTGCCACGCTTGCCTGGTGCAGTGCGTGGGCGGCGATGTGCGCGACAGCCGCCCCGACGCCCTGAGCCCGACGCAGCGCGACCAGGGGTGGCGGCTGGCCTGCCAATGCCAGGTGGTCGAGGATGTGCAGATCCACACCTTCGACCCGCAACGCGACGGCCAGGCCGCTCACGTGGCTGCAGTGGATTGGCTCGGTGGCGAGGTGCTGCGCCTGCGCATCACCCCCGAGCGGTCGCTGCGTTATCAGGCCGGGCAGCACCTGGTGCTGTGGGCCGGTGACGTGGCCCGGCCGTATTCCCTGGCGAGCCTGCCCGAGGAAGACCGTTTCCTGGAGTTCCACCTCGATTGCCGCGAGCCCGGCCAATTCATCGAGGCGGCCCGGCAGATGAAGGCCGGCGACCCGATCCGCCTGGGCGAACTGCGCGGCGGTGCCTTGCATTACGACCCCGACTGGCACGACCGGCCGCTGTGGTTGCTCGCCGCTGGCACCGGCCTGGCGCCGTTGTTTGGCTTGCTGCGCGAAGCTTTGCGCCAGCATCACCAAGGCGCGATTCGCCTTATTCACGTGGCCCATGATGGAGCCGGGCATTACCTGGCCAAACCCCTGGCGGCGCTGGCGGCCAAGCATCAAAACCTCAGCGTGGAGCTGCTGACCGCGGCCGAGGCGCCGTCCGCCCTGGCGCAACTGCGGCTTGTTTCGCGGCAAACCCAGGCCTTACTCTGCGGCCATCCCGACCGGGTCGAGGCCTTCGCCAAGCGCTTGTACCTGGCCGGCTTGCCGCGCAATCAACTGCTGGCCGACGTCTTCCTGCCCCGTGGTTGAGCGCTGATCTTCAGACGCGAGACCGACCATGACCGAAACCCTGTTGCTCGACCGAGAACGCGGCCTGCTGACGGTGCGCTTGAACCGTGCGGAAAAGAAAAACGCCCTGACCCGGGCCATGTACAGTCAACTGGCCCAAGCCCTGGCGATGGCCGATACCGACCCGCAGATTCGCGCAGTGCTGCTCACCGGCTCCAGTGACTGCTTCACCGCCGGCAACGACATCATCGACTTCCTCGAACAACCACCGAACGACCTCGATAACCCGGTGTTCCAGTTCATGCTCAGTCTGCTCGATTGCCGCAAACCGGTGATCGCCGCCGTGGCCGGGCCGGCGGTGGGCATCGGCACCACATTGCTGCTGCACTGCGACCTGGTCTACGTCAGCCGGGACGCGCGGCTGCGTATGCCGTTCGTCAACCTGGGACTGTGTCCGGAGTTCGGCTCCAGCCTGATCCTGCCGCGGCTGCTGGGCCAGGCCCGGGCTGCGCAATTGTTGCTGTTGGGCGAGGGCTTCAGTGGTGAACAGGCGGTCGCCTGGGGCATTGCCACCGAGGCGCTGGACAGTGGCGAGGCGGCCTTGGCCAAGGCTCGGGAAGTGGCGTTGCGCTTCGAATCGCTGCCGGCTGAAGCGGTGAACATCAGCAAGCAACTGATGAAAGCGCCCGACCGGGAGCAACTGCTCAGGGTGATCGAAGAAGAGGGCAGGCTGTTCACCCAACGCCTGCGCTCGCCCGAGGCGGTAGCGGCGTTGTCGGGGTTTATCAACAGGCATTGAGTTTTGCAGCGCCTGGACTGGCCCTATCGCGAGCAAGCTCGCTCCCACAGGGGGTTGGGGGCGAGCGGAAAGTCTCGGAACACCACAGAACCATTGTGGGAGCGAGCTTGCTCGCGATGACGGCAGTTCAGGCACTGCATTCTCCGAGAGCAAAAACCAAAAAGCCCCGCCATTCACATGGCAGGGCTTTTGTTTTTCAGCGCTCGGTCACTCAGACCATCGGGTCGCCAACGTGCAGGATTTTCATCCCGTTGGTGCCGCCGATGGTGTGGTAGCTGTCGCCCTTGGTCAGGATGACCCAGTCGCCAGTCTGCACCACGCCACGCTTGACCAGTTCATCCACCGCCGCCTGGCTGACTTCGCCCGGTTGCAGGGCGGCCGGGTCGAACGGCACGGTGTAGACGCCACGGAACATGGACGCGCGAGCCTGGGTTTCGCGGTGCGGGGAGAACGCGTAGATCGGCACCGAGGAGCGAATGCGCGACATGATCAGCGGTGTGTAGCCACTTTCGGTCAGGGCGATGATCGCCTTCACGCCCGGGAAGTGGTTGGCGGTGTACATCGTCGCCAGGGCGATGCTTTCGTCACAGCGCTCGAAGGTCTTGCCGATGCGGTGGCTGGAAGTCTTGCTGGTCGGATGCTTTTCAGCGCCGATGCAGATACGCGCCATGGCCTGCACCGCTTCAAGCGGGTAGAGGCCGGCGGCGCTTTCGGCCGAGAGCATCACGGCGTCGGTGTAGTCGAGCACGGCGTTGGCTACGTCGGACACTTCGGCGCGGGTCGGCATCGGGTTCTGGATCATCGACTCCATCATCTGGGTCGCGACGATCACCGCTTTGTTATGGCGGCGTGCGTGCAGAATGATCTTCTTCTGGATGCCCACCAGCTCGGCGTCGCCGATTTCCACGCCCAGGTCGCCACGGGCCACCATCACGGCGTCGGACGCCTTGATCAGGCCATCGAGGGTTTCGTCGTCGGCCACGGCTTCGGCGCGTTCGATCTTGGCCACCAGCCAGGCAGTGCCGCCGGCTTCGTCGCGCAGTTGACGGGCGTATTCCATATCGGCGGCGTCACGCGGGAAGGACACGGCCAGGTAGTCGACTTCCATTTCCGCGGCCAGCTTGATGTCGGCCTTGTCTTTTTCGGTCAGGGCCGGTGCGGTCAGGCCACCACCGCGACGGTTGATGCCTTTGTGGTCCGACAGCGGGCCGCCGATGGTCACGATGCAGTTCAGTTCGGTGGCGGTGGCGGTTTCGACGCGCATCACCACGCGACCGTCGTCGAGCAGCAGCTCGTCGCCCACGCCGCAGTCCTTGACCAGGTCCGGGTAGTCGATGCCGACCACTTGCTGGTTGCCTTCGGTCAGCGGATGGCTGGTGGAGAAGGTGAAGGCGTCACCGATCTTCAGCTCGATGCGCTTGTTGGCGAATTTGGCGATACGGATCTTCGGGCCTTGCAGGTCACCCAGCAGGGCAACGAAGCGACCGTGCTTGGCGGCGAGGTCGCGCACCAGCTTGGCACGAGCCTTGTGCTCGTCGGGGGTACCGTGGGAGAAATTCAGGCGGGCAACGTCCAGGC
This sequence comes from Pseudomonas sp. St386, assembly GCF_018325865.1. NCBI lineage: Bacteria > Pseudomonadati > Pseudomonadota > Gammaproteobacteria > Pseudomonadales > Pseudomonadaceae > Pseudomonas > Pseudomonas sp. St386. The sequence goes on along the minus strand of NZ_AP021900.1, from coordinate 5,414,677 downwards.
CAGCCAGAATCAGCTGTTCGAGAACTTCCGGCGAATTACTGGCCGGGCCAAGGGTAGCGACGATTTTGGTGCGACGGACGGACATGCAAGACTCCTCAAGTTCAAGCGCCAGCGAAGGCTACTATGCTCTTTGGGTGTAGTCATTGTTCATATGCACTACTTTTTCGTTTGTTTTTCGAAATGAACATTCCTGAAAATTTTTGCGCCTTGGATGAGCTTTCAAGTACAGCTTGGTGGTGAGCTGGAATGATCTGTGGGAGCAAGGCTTCATTCATATCACTGTGCCTCCATCACTGATCATCCTCCTTATCAGAAGGACAAAGCCCAGTTCCATTTTTCAGGCTGAAGATTTTCCCACCCAGGTCGATACAGAGCTCAAGACAGGAGAACCTCCCATGCGATTCGTGCTTTTCGTTGCCCTGGCCCTGAGCGTCACGGGCTGCACCCGTTGGTCGATGAACCACCACATGAACCTGGCCTACAAGGCCTATGACCGCGGCAATTGCGAGCAGGTCATGCTTGAGCTGTCCCAGGTCGACCGCGCCAGCCGTGCCCGCCGCTATATGCAGCCGGAAGTCTCGATGCTGCGCGGCCAGTGCCTGGAACGGCAGAAGCTGTTTATCGATGCGGCGCAGACCTACCAGTTCATCATCACCCAATACCCTGACAGCGAATACGCCTTCCGCGCCCGCGCCCGGCTCGAGACCCTGCAGAGCCTAGGCCATTATCCGACCCGCAGCGCGTCGGCGATGCGCCCGACGGCGTCCTGACAGGCTCATCAAGCCATGGCCGGGGCGATCCCTGGCCACAAGCGCCTGGCGTGTTTTTGTTTATGAAAGGTGTACGGACGGACTGGCTGCCACACGACCATGAGCTATATTTGTACAAATCGTCATTAGAGCTAAATCTCTAACTTCAAGCGGCACCTGTGACCGGCGGCAGTAGGGCCTGGACGCTTGCGAGCGTCTGGCACCGGGATCGGGGAGAGCGAGCTGGCGTGTGCTCGTTCCGAAGTATTAGGTTGCCCCGATTCGGGGTCGTTCAAAAAGCGATACAGGACATGTACAAAAAGCGGCGAATCGAACGGCAGCAGTTGCCGTGTTTCCTGAGAGTGTTCAATGGCGTCAACGGCAAGCCCATCGGTTTCTTGGGCAACGTTTCTGCAGATGGCCTGATGCTGATCAGCCATTTACCGTTGATGGTCGGCGCGGACTTTGACCTGCACCTGAAAATCCCTTCCGATGAGGGACCGCAGCAGAACATTGTGCTCAGAGCCAATTGCCTGTGGTGCCGCGAAGACGTGACGCCGCAGCATTTCGACGCCGGTTTCAGCCTGAAATGGGCGCCGCCGGAGTACGGGCAACTGATCAGCGCGTTGCAGCAATATTTCAGTTTTTATCCGTTGCCGGAGTCAGCCTGAGCCCCGGTCACTTTTGTTGGCGCAACACTTTGTGGGAGCGAGCTTGCTCGCGAAGGCGGCAGCACATTCAGCATTGATGCAAGCTGACCCACCGCTATCGCGAGCAAGCTCGCTCCCACAGGTTTTTCATACGCCTCTTCAGCGCTGAACCTTCGCCTCGTTATCCAGCATCTTCTCCAGCAACAACACCCCCATCTCGCCCATCTGGTGAATCGCCAGGGCCAGGTTGCGCGGGGCGCCTTCCAGGTCTTCCGATAAATCCAGAATCAGCGTGCTCACCGAGCAGAAGGTTTCGTAGGTGTGGGCGAGCATGCCTTCGGGGTCGGCGTCGGGGGCGACGATGAAGTAATCGAGTTGTCGTTCGGGTTTGCCTGGATCGGGCTTGAGGTAATGGTCCAGGGCTTTTTGCGCGGCTTTGTCGAGCTTTTTAGTGTTGAGGGTTTTGTGAGCGGACTGTGAATCGGTTCTCGGGGGATTGGGTGTTGGTTTGATCATGATCGGTCTCCGTAATGGGGCTACCACCCGGCTCGCGACTAAACGAATGAAGGGTGGCGGCTGGACGCAGGTTAGTCGACCGGCGGAGACACGAAATCCGGCGCGCCCGAGGGCGCCCTGCGCACAGCCACCATCAAGTATGGGATAGGGAAAACCCCACGGGATGACGCTTGTGCATATCGTGTCGAACCGCCGGGCGACTAAACCCGATCGCTGGTTATCAGCGACACGAATCAAGTTACGGGGCAAGGCCAAGGCGCACAAGCCGGCGGATTCTGGCGGATCTGTAGTCCGTTGCGCAAGACGCTGTAGTCACCCGGATATTTCCTTGCACCAGGCCCCGCCACTCGTCGGCACTGTCAGAGCTAACAGGTGTTTGAGTAGACCGAGTGACATTTACTGGTACCAGAAAGCCTCCTGACGATATGGCTGACCGTAATGCCTTTTTGATTCCGATTAATAGTTAAGGAGTTAGTCATGGGCGCTGGTGACGATTCTGAAAAAAACGAACTCGAAGACGCATCAGGGGGCAATACGGAGGACGTCAATAAAACTGACGGTGCTCTTGAGTCGGAAGAGGATGTTGCTTTTCCTAATGCTTTAACCGGGGAAGTTTTTTTAGAAGCAGCGAATTCCAGTCATCCCCTTCTTTGGGCGAATTTTGCCGCCTGGTATACATGGTCCCCCAATGGCAGATCCTTGGAGCTGAGCAACTTTAAATACAGTGCGAGAGATAATGGTCGAAAGAAGGGTAATGTCAATATAAGACTTCAGTCGGCAGCTGATACGGGGTGGCGCGAGTTGACTACAAATGGAGATCAGAACGCGGAGTGGCATGAAATTCCTGGAACACTGACGGTGGCGGGGGATGTGAACTCTGTAGTGGTTCATTATGATTATACGTATGACTTGAATAATGTAGGCGACCCACACTTGGGAGCTAACAAAACCTATAGGTTTATTCCCGCTGCTCCAGTCATTACAGGGCCACAAGGTTATGTTAGTGACTTGCTAGTCACGGTTTCAGGTATTGGTGCTGCATTCGCCGATGGCACGGTTACCGTTCATAACGCTAATGGCGACGGTGTGTTGGGGCCAGTGGCGAATCTTTCTGAAAACGGCATATGGGCGACAACGATCAACATGCCGAGCGGGTTGGAGACCCTAACGTTCTACGCCATACAAAAAATAGGAAATGCGATATCTGGAAAATCAAATCAGAAGACCATTGACTGGGCCCCGACGACACTGACAGAGCCCGCAGCGAACGCCATCGTGCTCGCCGACCAGCTTGTCTTCAAGGGCAGAGGATTTCCAGGCAACCGAATTTGGGCGGTTTTCCCTAACGTCGGCACAGAGCTGTCTGAAAGAGCTTCCGTAAACACCAATAAAACGTGGCAGGCCGGAGGTAAGCTCCTGGCCAGTGGACGCTGGTCGGCACAGGCTGCGTATCAGTCGGGGAGCGAACCCATTAGATATACCGAGGAGCACCGTTCCTTCACTGTTTTAGGTAAACCGAGCATCACCCGGTCCACAGCCACTAAGGATATGAGTTTCACGGTATACGGAACAAATGGGATGGATGGCGCCAGCGTCGAAGTTAGGCTTGATGTGATTGGTACCCCGGTAGGCAAAGGCACAGCAGCGACGAACGGTTCCTGGAATGCCAGGGTAAAAGTACCGCCAGGGATGATTTCTTTGGTGGCCGAACAAACCTATCAAATCGCGTCGGGACTGAGCACTGCCCAGGCGTTTAAAGTGCGCCCCCCCAAACTGACCGCCGTCACCGTCACCACCCCGACCGACACCTCGGTGAAATTCGAAGGCGACGGCTACACCGGCGCAACCGTCCAGATCACGGTCGTCAGCGGCCCCAACGTCACAGCGCCGGCCCCTGCGCCGGTTAACGCAGGCAGCTGGAACACAACCGCGACAAACTGGCCATTCGGCTCGTACAGCCTGCGGGCGATCCAGCGGTTTCCCGACGGGGCCAATGGCTGGATTGACTCGCAGCCATACACCTTCCCCGTCAACCTGATACTTCCAGACCCGACCGATATCACCTACACACCGGTCTACCAGCCGGTATTTTCGGGCAAAGGGTTCAACGGTGCGACGGTGATGCTGTTCAATCCCGGTGGTGCGTCGAAGGTGGCGCCGGATGCTGGCGTGTCGTCCGGTCAGTGGCAGAGCAGGGCATCAGAGGTATGGGGGCCGACGTTCAAACGGAAAGTCCATATCAAGCAATACCTGAATGGAGCACCGTCGCCGACCTGGCAGGAAATCGAGGTCACCATCCCACCGCTGGCACCGGTCATGAACGTGCCCGTGGAAAATGGCCTCTCGCCCAACCTCAATGGCACCTGCTGGCCGGACGCGGTGCTGACACTCACGTTCAGTGACAGCACCACCGAACACCCCGTCGAGAATAACAACGGCACCTGGAATTTCCGCCGCACCGAGCCGTTTGCCCCCGAGGTCATCCACACCGCGACGCTGATCCAGACCGCCGCCCAGCAACCCTCACCTGCAGCATCCAGAACCTTCACGGTCGTTCTGCCCATGCGCCAGCCAGTGATCACTGACCCCATCCCCAATGCTGAGGTCGGTCGCGAGCTGATCGTCCGCGGGCGTGAGGGCATGGCCGAGGCATCGATGCAAGTGCGCGACGCCCAATTTCAAACGGATCTGGGCGAGCCCAAGGTGCTGACTGCCGATGGCGAATGGTCTGTCGAGCTGCCCGTGCTGGCCTTTCGTCGCTACACCATCGACGCGCAACAGACCCTGCGTGGGGGGCCTTCCGAGCGCAGTGAGACGGTGACATTCGAGGTGGTGGTATTGCCACCGGTGTTTGACGTGCCGCAGCCAGGCAGCGACCTGCCGCGCACCATGGTGTTGTCTGGCACAGGCATGCCGGGCGGGCGGGTCGATGTCTGGCTGCTGGGCGCCAGTGAGCCGTTGATCGAGGATATTTTTGTGGGCGCCGAAGGCTGGAAAGCTGAAGTGACGCTGCCGGTGGGCGAGACCACGATTCTGGCCCGGCAACGCTTCGAAGGACGGACCTCCAAGGACACTGCGCCGTTGACCTTCAACGTCGTCCCGGCTGCCCCGTTCATTGAAACCCCGGCCACCGACGAGCACATCGGCCGGCGGGTGGTGGTGTCGGGTTTCGGCGTACCGGGGGATACGGTGACGGTGAAGCTGGGTGACGCTGCGCTGACGGTGTTGGGCGATAGCCCGGTGCTGGAGGATCGTACCTGGTCGGTGACGGTGGCGTTCGATCACCCCGGCGGCCTCTACGACCTGATGGCCGTGGCGTCGAGCGAAGGTTTTCATTCTGCCGATTCACCGCCGCGGCCGGTGGTGCTGGGCACCTATCGACCTTCCATCGACGTGCCCGTGGCCGGAGGCTGGGTCGACAACCCGGTCAACTTCGAAGGTCAGGGCCGGCCGGGCGTCGGCCAGGTGGTGAGCTGGTTCAACCCTGATCAGGTGTGGGCGACGGGTCTCCCCGTCGCTGCCAGTGGTTGGGAAGGCGGGGCGTCGCAGGCGCTCTCGGCTGGCGGTAACTGGTGCCGGTTCAGGCAGACCATCACTGACACGGTGGACGGCGCCACGGCTTCCGATTGGGTTGAGAGCCGGCGCTTCGAAGTCCTGCTGCCCACCCGCCCGACCCAGGTGCCCAACTCCCGATAGACGGTCATAAAACCTGTCGGTTCTGACAGTAGACGGCTTGGGCCCTTAAGCGCCAAATCACGTTTACCAGACGCTCGGCCTGACGGCTTCGTCGGACCGCTGCGGGCCGTTATCGAACTCGAGGTCTCGTCCATGGCTGACTCCCGCCCTGCTTTACAGCTGCTGACTCAGGTGTTCAGTGACCAGCAACTCACAGCCTACGCGACGCTGCAAACGTACCTTGAAGCGGGCGGTTCGATCTTTACGCTGGTGGAAAAGGGCGTACAGGGATTGGTGAGAGACTTTGGCGTGAGCCCCGATGACGCCCGTCAGTTGTTACGGCGCTTCAACAGCATGGCCATTTACCTGCGGCGTCAGTTCATCGAGCACAGCCTGTACGATTCTGCAAAAGAGCAGCGGCGAGCAAGCAGTGGCTTGCTGTCGATGGTTCGAGGCCCCAGTTTTGAGCTGCTGTTTAATCCCCGGTTCGACAGTTTGTGTCCACCCCAGGCCCTGGAATCTGTTGCGTCACCCGTGGCGTATTTGATTGAGTTGATGAGGTGGATCGAGCAACGCATCGAAGCGGCGTCCAACGATATGTTCAAGCTGCCATTGCATGATCGGCGCAAAGACCTGAAGCCGCTGAGCGTCGATTTCAACGCGGTGCATCGATCCGTGTCATCGGTGGACATCATCGTCCCGGTGCTGGAAAGGTTTATCGATATGGCGCCAGAGGCCCTTGAGCAAGCCATGATCGAGGCGCGCTATCCCAATGGGCTTCCTTACTTCCAGCATTGGGTCACGGTGGATACGGTCGCCCGTCACCATGGCCTGTCGGTGGGCAGTTTTGTCCAAAGCGTGAGCCCGTCCTTTCCGTATTTTTTTCAGGCTCAGGCCTGGTACAACGATGCGGGACCGGCCCTGGCCCATGCGTCGAGATTGGGACCTTATCAGCGGCGGTTGCTCACGGAGGAGGCTGCCAAGCTCGCCGACCGCGACGTATTTTATGCGCACAACTTTGGCACCGATGACTTGACATGGCAGGACCTCGAAGAGATGCCATTCTTCGGCGAACGGACCAAACTCGACACCCGGGGGCTCGAGGTCTTGCTGTCGGTACGCGGCTTTGCGCCAGTGCGTTCGGCCAATGTGACCTACTCGTCGCAAACGGAGTCCGACGTGCCGGAAAGCGGGCGCTCGGGGTCGGTTTATCTCAACGCCAACGACCACCCGGGTGTCAGTATTGTGGGTAGCGCAGATGGCCCTGCGTTCCTCCACAGGCTGTCAGTAAGCCCTGGCGACGCCGCAGGACTTGCGCGTTACGACCGAATGAATCGCAAGTTGCGCCTGGATCAATGGCTGGCACTGCCGAGTGAACAGGTGGATGCGCTGCTGGTGGCAGCCATCAAGGCTGAAGTGCGCGGTGATGCAGCCACCAGTGCCTGGTGGATCACCGAACAGGTCGTGCATGCGCTGGGGCTGTTTCAGTCGTTGCGCGAGCGCTATGAATGTCCCGTGAACGACTTTGCCGTGTTTATCGACGAGTTGTCGATTTACGGTCGCGGTGAAGCACTCTCCCAATTCGATCAGGTCTTCAATAACCAGGGCGATTATCGTGAGTCCTTGAAGCTCGACAACGGACCGTTTCCGATCGTGCCGGCACCTGAGGTGCCCGATCTGACCGTCAGCCAACTGTGCAGCGCGTTGGGCATCGACCTGCAGACCTACAACTACCTGGCCTTGGCGATTGCCAATGCCCATGGCGTCGACGGAGAGAGTCTGTCGCGTAACCTGGCGATCATGTCCAGTTTCTACCGCATGGTGAAGCTGCCCCGGCTGTTGGGCATCACCCCGGTCGAAGGCGTGTTGATGCTGACGATGCTGGGGGGGAGCTTTGGCTCGACGGCCTGGCGGGTGTGCCCCTGATCAATTCCACCGCAAGCGATAGCCCGGATGTGCTGAACCTCATCCAGGCCATGCAATTGTGTGTGGACTGGTGTGCCGATCGCGACCTGCCGGTGCTCTGGATGGTGCAGCAGGTCTCCCAGCCCTCGGTGTTGGACACCTCCCTGGACGCCGAAGGGCGGTTTTTTGAACAGGTGCTCAACCTGTTGCCCGGCGCACTGCTCACCCACTCGGCGATCCTGATGGCGGGTGTGCCAGCGATGGCGGGGGCCAGCTGGCTGGAGCTGCTGGGGATGCAAACGACACTGGTCGAGTTCGATGGGCTGGTGATGTCGCGCACGGGAACCGAGGCTCAATACCTGGCCTTTGCGCGAGAACAGCTTGAGCACGCCGTGGAAATCGGCCTCGGGGAACAATATGAGCTGGAGCGCCCCGCCATTGTCGAGAGAATGCTCACCGTGGTGTTGGAAGCCAGGGACGCCCAGGTGTCGGTGGTCAAGGAATGCCTGGCGGTTTACACGGGTATCGGTACCGAGCAAGCGCTCGAGGTGCTGGCGTGGGCCAATTCAACGGTGAGCCGGCTGCTGCGCCAGGTGCTCGAACGCGACCTTTCGAGTCTTGAAGGCCTGGTGAAGGGCCGCAACGCATTGACTGACCCATTGATTGCGCTGTTGGCCGATGTGCGCCGTCGCAGTGCGGTGGTGGCGAAACTGGAGCTGGGCGCCGAGGTGTTGCGCGACTATCTGGATTACGGCCATAAAGCCTGGCTGGACCAGGACGACAAGCACGCGTTCACGGTGCGCACGCTTTACTACCTGAGCACCCTCACCCGTGCGTTTGAGCTGAGCGACCAGCCGGCGCAGACGTTGCTCGACTACCTGCGCGAGGTCAATGCGCTGCCTTCTCCTATAGGGGGGCACGCAGTGCATTTGGCCGAACAAGCGGCGTCCATCCGGCTGGCCGGTTTTTTTGACTGGAGCGTGCAAGAGGTGCGCGAGTGCGTCAGCCGCATCGAATCCGAGCACAAGATCCTGAAAAACCTGCCCCAACTGGATCTGTTGATGCGGGTTCGGGTGCTGGCGGCGCGCACCGGCATGGATGCCTTGACGATTTTCCTGCTGGGCGGGTTGCCGGAAGAGATCGACAAAGCCGCCTACAAGGAAGCCGCCGAGCATGCCTTGCTGAGCCTGTCCGAATCCGATAGGCCGCCGGCGACCTTCACCGGGGATCTGAAACAGCTCGTTACCGTGACATGCGTCCCGGACAATACCGTGGTGGTGGCGGCGTCTGGGAAAAAAATCACCTTCACCGTCACCCTTATGGACAGCAATGGGGAACCGTTGAGCGGAGTCAACGTTTACTGGAGCGCCGAGCTGGGAACCATTGAAACCCAGGCGACGAATACAGACGGGGTAGTTGAGGCCGAGTACATACCGGGCAAGGTGTTGGGGCGGGACACGCCGCAATTCTGGCTCGATCTGTTTGAGCGCGAGTATGCCCCTACCGTCGAGGTCATTTTCGATAAGCTCAACCTGGACGTCCCAAGAGCATACATGTCGCCAGTACCTCTGGGAACGGTGCCCTTCGGTCAGGAAGTCGAACTCTACGCCACCATTATGGACCGTCATGGAAACCTTGCGACAAACCATCCGACACGCTGGCTAACCACGGATATGGGCGGGGGGGAAGGCCGGGTGGTTTATCGACCGGACCAGTCCTACACCAACCAGGAGGGTCTGGCCCGGACATTTGCTTCCAGCCCTACCGGCGGAAGGCTCAAGATCACCATCACTCCCGACGGTGACGCGTTCGCTGATTTCCCGCCCATCAGCTTTGAAAGCGAGGAGCACGCATCATGACAGGGAACACGATGGGTGACTTGCTCGAAAAACGCCGGACCGCCCTGATCGAATACAGTCTCGGGCACGTTGGTAAAAGTGGCGAGAATCCACCCTACAAATTCCTGCGTACCCCAGCGGACCTGTTTGAACTGCTGCGTCTGGATCCTCTGGACAGTTACCCGGTGCAGAGCTCCTGGGTCGCTGAAGCGACCAGCTGCGCCCAGCAGTTCATCCACGCCGCCTACCGCAAACTGGAACCCGGCTATGCCGACACCGAGTTCGACAAGCGGGACCTGGCCACCTGGGAACTCTACAACAACTACCCGGATTGGTCGGCGCTGCAAATGATCGCCCTTTACCCGGAAAACTTCATCAACCCCTTCGTGCGGCAGCGCAAGACCAGCCTGTTCAAGACCCTTGAAAACAACCTCAACCAGGCACACTTGAACAGCGATTCGGTTCAGGTTGCCTTGCAGGAGTACCTGCAAACGTTCGAGCAAACCTGCAACCTGGACGTGCTCAGCAGCTACATGGACAGCGTCTCGCCGGCCCGGGCCGACTACTACTTTGTCGGACGCCAGCGGGTGCCGCCTTACCAGTATTTCTGGCGCAAGGCCGAGGTCGAGCTTTCCCCCAGTAGCACCGCCATTAACCCGGCGGCCTGGAGTGAATGGCTGCCGGTGGATACGCCCACGGGCGTGACGGTGATGGACATCCGGCCGGTGTTCTGGAGTGGGCGACTGTGCCTGGTGTGGGCCGAGTGGCAGTACAAGGTCGGAAGCGAAGACGAGGACGAGGAAGAGGACGAGGAGGCCAACGTAAGCCTGCCGCACCGGCTGGACATCAAAGTGGCGTTCAAGGCCCAGAACGGCCGGTGGTCGGCGCCGCTGAGCCTGCACAGCAGCGTGCATGACAGCGACCTTTCCCAAGGCGCCCGGTTGATTGCGACCGTGTGGGCCGACCCTTACAACCCCAAGGGCAAGCTGGGCGTTTTTTTAACCAACGACGAGGCTTCCCTCAAGGTGTTTGCGGTGCGCGATGTGCTGTTCCGCCCCCTGGCCTGGGACGATGGTGGCTGGTTGGAGCAGGCGGCGCTCAAGCGTTTTGTCACGGCTGAGACGGTTCAACACCCGCTGATGAATCAGCCGGCCATGGTCACTGTCGTGGACAGGCCGGGCACGATGACACCCTACCTGGGTCTGCAGGCTACGGTGTTTCGCGTCGATGGCTTCGATGAACTGGTGGTCTGCGGCTACTGCCGGCCAACGGGTTTGACCGGACTCCCTGTCCTCATGGACTTGAAGTTGGTCGGTCGCACCACCGATGATCCAGAGGACGTCTCGGAGGCTTTTCCCATTGCCGGTGGCTGGAGTACCCCATGGCGGGTTTATAGACGGGCGAGCGGTTCATGGCCGCAGCCGACCACGTTTACGTTGGGTGGCTCCTTGGGTCTGGGTGCTCAAAATCAGTTTCAATTAACCATTATCAATGTGACGGATTTCCCCCCCGTCTCACTGCTCAAGAACAGCTTCGATGCGGCGCAGTTCCTCTCCCTCAACCAGGCCGAGCTCACCCTTGAATACGCCCGGCTGAATTCGCTGTTCGGCCCAGAGTTGGTACAGCGTTCCAATATCTCCGTCGATGCGGTGCTGGATTGGGACACGCAGTTTCTGCCGGAGCCGCCCCCGGAATCGAAAACGATCAGTGAGCCCAACGGGGCCTTCGACGGTGCTAACGGTCTGTTCTTCTGGGAACTGTTTTTCCACCTGCCGCACCTGGTGGCCACACGCTTGCGCACCGAGGACCGCTTCCTGGAAGCGCAGAACTGGTCGCATTACCTGTTCGACCCGCAAGCGCCGGCCGACCCCGACAACGGCCAGTACCTCAATCCAAAACCGGCGTATTGGCGCTGCCGCCCCTTGAGTAGCGCCGGCAACCTGGGCTGTGAAACCCGGGCGCCCACCGACCCCGACGCCATCGGCTATTCGGCGCCCCGGCACTTCCAGATTCTGGTGTTCTCGGAGTACGTCAAGAACCTGATGGCCTGGGGCGACTGGTATTACCGCCAACTCACCCGTGACAGCCTGGTAGCGGCCAAGCTGTGTTACGTGCAGGCCGAATTCCTGATGGGCAAGGCGCCGGCGGTGCGAACGGTCAACCGTTGGGAAACCGACACGGTGGACAGCTTGATGAACAAAAGCATGTCGCGACCGGCCCTTGAACAATTTGAACAAAACCTTGCGTTCAGCCTGGCGGACTTTCCTGCCGCCGCCGAGGCGCCGCCGCTGCTGGGGCTGTTGGCCAACGAGCCCTTCAAGGCACCGATCAATGAACAGTTGCTCGCGCTGTACGATTTGCCTGGCCAGCGCCTGCATAACCTGCGCAACAACCTCACCCTGGACGGCAAGCCACTGGAACTCGCGCTGTTCAGCCCGCCCACCGATCCCAACGCGTTGCTGCGCGACCTGGCGGCCGGTGGTTCCGGTGCGCCAAGACCCATGGGCGGGCGGTTGGTGGTGGGGGCTTTCCGCTGGCGCACGACGTTCGAGGTGGCATTGCGCGCCGTGCAGGCGCTCCAGGAACACGGCACCCAGGTGCTGCGATTACTCGAACAACGGGACCTGATCGAACAGCAGGAACTGCAGCAGAACCATTTGGTGGAACTGGGTATCTACGCCCGGACTGTGCAGGAACAGAACATCACTCAGCTACAGGCGAGCAAGAGCGCGCTGGAGCAAAGCCGGGCCGTGGCAGAGGAGCGGGCAATCGCTTATGCGCTTCTCTATGACGAGAATGTGTCGAAGGTTGAGTACGAGGTCATGGAGAACTTGCAGATCTCCAAAATCCTGGCGCTGACCTCGGCAAGCATCAAACCTGCGGGCGCCGTGATTGCCTCGCTGCCCACTATTTTTGGTTTGGCCAACGGTGGGCATCGTCTCGACAAAATGGTCGACGCGGTTTGTTTCGGCCTGGATATAGCGTCGTCGACGATGCAGATAGACGCGGACAAACAGGCCACCACCGAAAGTTACCGTCGCCGCCGCGAAGAGTGGCTACTGCAGCGTAATCAGGCACTGGCGGAGGTGCGTGCGCTCGATGCACAAATCACCGCCCAGACCCATGCGGTGAGCGCCGCTCAAACCACACTGGATCAAACCCTACTGGTCAACAACCAGGCCTTGACGGTGTACAACTTCATCAAAAAGCGCGCAACCAACGCGGAGCTGTACGGCTGGCTGCTGGGCCAGTTCAAGGCGTTGCACTACCAGGCCTACGATGCCGTCGTCAGTCTGTGCCTCAGCGCCCAGGCCTCGCTGAGTGCCGAAACCGGTGATTATGATTCGCAGATCCCCTTGCCCCAGGTCTGGCTGGACAATCGCCACGGCCTGACGGCAGGCGAACACCTGCGCGGGCATTTGCTGCGCATGGAGCGCGAGTACCTGCAACGCTATGAACGGCGGCTGGAGCTGGTCAAGACCCTTTCCTTGCGCCAGTTGTTCGATGACGCGAGCGACCCGCAGGCGGGCACCAACAGCAGTTGGGCCAACGCACTGGATCAGTTGCGTACCAAAGGAACGCTGGAGTTCAAACTCTCGCAATTGCTGTTCGACCGCGACCATCCGGGGCATTACTGTCGGCAAATCAGCTCGGTCGAGGTCGACCTGCCTGTGCTGATCGGGCCTTATGAACATGTACGTGCCACCTTGCTGCAGATCAGCAGCATGACGGCTACCAAGGCCACCATTCCGGCGGTGGAGTACTTGCATGATCCCGCGGGTCGCGTGGCGCCTTCCGATGTGCAGATCAACCTGCGCAGCGGTCAGCAGATCGCCTTGTCGATGGGGCTTGGCGACCACGGCATGGTGGCGATGAAATTCGATGACAGCCTGCTCAATCCCTTCGAAAACACCGGGGTGGTTTCACGCTGGCTGTTGAGCTTCCCAAGGCCGGAAAAGGAACCGCAGAAGAGCATGCTGCTGTCCTTGACGGACATCATCGTGCGTATCCGTTACATGGCCAGGGCCGGCGAGCCGCCGTTCGTGCGAGCCGTCGAAGATCAGATCACCAAGACCGAAAGCAAACTGTCCCCCTTCTCAACCGTCGAAGGAGCAGGTCGCCATGAATAAACCGATTATCCTGGCCAATGAAAATCTGGTGCTCAATGGCGACTTCGAACAGTGGATCGATCACTGGATACAGGAACCGGCTTCGGGTTACTTGGGGACTGCGAGCGATTGGTATGAAGAGGAGGGCCAGCACGTTCGTTTTCTGACCGCCGGCAATGGGGCTTCGGTCAATCAGGCGCTGACGGCTCCCAAGGATCCGGGCGCTCAAGCTCGCTACGTCCTCACGTTCCTGTGCGAGACGAGGCACACCGAACCGGGCAGGCTGCTCATTAGCAGCGATAAACAGCCGCAGGAGCAGGAAATCCTGTTGCCGCCGGGTCCGGCCCGGGATGCGCAGGAGGATCAGGCGCGACGCAGGAACGGTCAGCCGCGGGAGTACAGACCCATTCCCTACAACGTCCCGTTGGACCTGCCGTTCAACGCTCAAGACATCCTCACGGTGAGTATTCATAGCCCGCGAAACGTTCCCGGTGACGTTTTCTCGGATGTCCGCATCACGCGTATCAACCTCCAGTTGCACCTTGAGCCAGCGCTGATGCAAGCACTCAAGCTTGATGAGCAAACACGGCCGGCAACCGGGCGCTTGTACGTGTGCCTGGGGGCCTCGGGTGACTTGGCCCACCAGCTAGAGTTCGTTCCCGATCCGGGCAATGCCTGGGTCGGCACCCAAGCGGCGTTGACCAGCGACGACAATCCCCAGGAGGCGCTGATGGCGACCCCGGCCTGGGGCGTGGATCACCCATTGGATTCGGCCTGGACCCTGGACTGCCCGGCAATCGGTGAAGACGGGCCGTATTCGTTCTCCATGGACCTGGTCAACCAGTACGCCGCTGAGGTCTATCCGGTGCAGGTGTCCCTGGGTCATCATCGATTGGCTTTTCGTGAAGTGCTCGAGGCGGCGTATTACCCGGTGCTGGAATACGACCAAAGTGTGCGCTTGGGGGTGCAGGTCACTTCTTATTACACCGGGCAACCCTTGAGCGACCGCACCGTGAACTGGACTTCCACGACCGGGCAGGTCGCCAGCGTTGCCATCACCCGAACTGACGGCTGGGCCTACTTTGATTTTCAGCCGGCGCAGGCCGGTGATGTCGAGATCCAGGCGTCGGTCGAGAGCCTTTACTACGCCTCTGGCGTGTTGACTCAAACCTTGATGGTGCGGGTGTTGGCGACGGATCCGTGGAAGGATGTGCGAGCGGTGGTCGAGGGGGTTGAGTCGCCTTGGGAGGAAAAAACCGGTTACCCCAACCGCGGCTCGGATTATCCCCTCGACGTGAAACTGCCCGCCGCCAGTCCCTTGCAGGGGACGCAGCTGTCGTTGCACTGGAGCGGTGATTCCCACGAGCAACTGGGGGTTGTCGTCAATCCGGCCCTTGAAGCGGCGGTGCCGGTCACCGGTGCCGAGCTGGCCTGGACCCTGACCAGCGAAGATCGTTATGACGGTCGCTTCGAGCTGCAACTGGCCTGCTCGAAACTGTTGCTGCCTTCACCGAAAAAAACCATGTCGCTGGCGCGCAATCTGGTCCGGGTGGGAGACGTCCGAGAGGCCAACAAATTTCCCGTGGTGGACGAAAACGAAAGCGTGCTGTTGCGGGTGCAGGTGGTGCACTTCGTGGCCAGCGGCGACGGCGATCCGGTCATCAATGCCCAGGTCGAATGGAAGGCTGGCGCCGAGTCGATTTCCACCGTCACCACGGGCGCCGGTGGTTGGGCCAGTGTGTTGTACACGCCGCAGAGCGCGGGGGACAAGGTGGTCATCGCCAGCATCAAGGCCCACGAGCAAGCCGTTGCGGTGGAGCAGCCTTTCGATGTGACGGCGATTGCGACCAGCCCCTGGAAAAGCGAAGTCAGTATTCTGCTCGATGGCGAGGTGGTCCAGCGCAATACGCTCGGTGTGCTCTGTCGACGCGGGCAGACCCACACACTGAAAGTCGTGCCCAACGCCGGCAGCCTGTGGATCGATAAAAACATCAGTTTGCATTGGCGAGGGGCCGCGCCGGATATTGGGCTGTTGCCCAGTGACCTTGGAACGCCCAAGCGGTTGGAGGCGGCTGGCGCCCAATGGACGCTCGCCTCACAGGTCAATAGCAGTACCAGCAGCCTGTTTGAGCTGGAGTTGCGCCTTGAGAGCGTTTCAGTCGTTCGCGAGCTGACGGGGCGATTGGTGTCCGAGGACCTGGCGGAAGAAGTCAGCCTGAGACTCGACCAGATTGCCGCAGCACTGGACGCCCAGGCGCTTTATCCGTGCCTGGGGGCGCTTCATCGGTTTAGCGTTTTGCCCAATGCGCTGAGCCCGCTGGTGGGGTTGGAATCAACGCTGGCATGGTCCGGGACATCCGCCGAGGAGTTGGGGGCAACGGTTCGTCCGGTGTTGAATCTTGCGCAACCGATCAACGACGGCGGCGCGATCTGGATGCTGGATTTTACCGCCAGTGAGCAACCGGGCGAGTTTGCCCTGGCGTGGGCAGTGCCTGCGCTGGACTTCGTCGCCACCGCCAAGCCGATGACGTTGGCGCATAACAAAGTCAGGATCCAGGGCTGGCGCGAATCGCCGGTCGACCCGGTGGTCGGGCAGGATCCTGCGTGGCTGTGGGTCCAAGTGGCTTCTCATTTCACAGGGC
Source organism: Pseudomonas sp. St386 (assembly GCF_018325865.1). Lineage (NCBI taxonomy): Bacteria > Pseudomonadati > Pseudomonadota > Gammaproteobacteria > Pseudomonadales > Pseudomonadaceae > Pseudomonas > Pseudomonas sp. St386. The sequence continues at coordinate 5,398,593 of NZ_AP021900.1, read as the reverse complement.
TTGCCGTGAATCAGGTTCCGGTGACCTGGACAGCGGGCAGGTCAAGCGCGCAACCCACCGACGCCGAAGGCTGGTCCGGTTTTCCCCTGGCCCCGGCCGCCGCCGGAACCCAGGCAGTGAAGGCCTCCGTGAGCAGTCGTTACGACGGCTACGAAGAGGAGCGCCCCTTTGAAGTCACGGCGCTGGCAAGTGATCCCTGGGCCGGGCTGACGGTCAGCTTTGATGGAGCCGCGGCGCAGCCCTGGGGCGAAAAAACCTACTTCCCACGCCGCAAGGGCGAACATGTTTTTGAGCTGATGGCTCCCGAGAACAGTCCTCTGTTTGAGCGCGAGCTCACGCTTGGCATGACCGGAACCGGGCCGAGCGAACTGGGCATCAGCTTTTTGCCTGACCCCCTGGGAATGCCTCGCGAGTTTCCCAGCGATGGCCTGCGTTTCACGCTAAAGGCCGGCGATCTGAAGGATGGGGGCTTTGCTTTGCGCCTGGCGTCCCAGCGGCTGGCCAGCCTCTCCCCGGCGAACGCGATGTCGTTGGGCGAGGGCGAGCAAGTGCTGGAGATCCGCTGGGACAGCGGTGTTCACCAGACACTGGACTGGGAGCAGGAACTGGTCGAACAGGTCACCGTGGTCTCTTCCATCAGCGGCAAGCCGATTGCCGGGGTGACCGTGATCTGGCGTGGTGATGACCTGGGGGAAGTGACCACCGTGACCGATTATTACGGGGTGGCGCGCGTGCGCTATGTTCCCACCACGCCCGGCGCCGCGCAGTTGACTGCGACGGTGGGGCAAGGGCAGTACACGTCATCGGTGGCGCTGTCGTACTTTTTGCACGAGCCCCGGGAAATCCAGTCGCTCACCAGCGACAAACCCAACGGTCACCTAGGGGAGCTGGTTTCAGCGGTCGTGACCGTGGTGTCGGCCATGACTGGCGAACCTCTGGAGGACGTCGAGGTGCGATGGGAGTATCCCCGGATCACGATTGCAGCGACCAGAACAAATGTCGATGGGCAAGCCGAGGTGCAATTCAGGCTGCCCGGAGTCAGGAAGGGGGTTCTATACGCCATTGTCACGGGGGGTATGCGGGATGGGAGATGGCAGCTCTCAGCTTTGAGCTGCTGCCCAATGACATGACATGGTTGCAGGACTTCAGACCTTACGTTGATGGCAGGCCCGTAGAGTGGTCTGAAGTCAAGTTGAATGTATTCGCAGGACAGGTTTGCACGCTGAAGTTGGATTATGGGGGCAGTTGGCTGATTGGCGAGCCGGATGCCCAGATTTGTCTGCAATTCAAGCCGGGCGAAGAGGTGCAGGGTCTGGTGTTCGATCCGCCTTTGGGGCAATTGGTTGCGATGGAGCAGGGCAGTACTTCTTTGAGTTGGACTATTTTTACCGACCAGGCGCAAAACAGGCCTTTTGTTCTGGAATTCGATATTCCCTTGATAACCGAAATGCCACCGTCGCCTCCTTTGCCAGGGATTACTCGCGATGAAGATAGCTGGCTGGAGGAGTTCACCTTCTACCTGAACAGTCAGGAATTCGATCTGGCCCATAGAAAGCTCAGCCTGAAAGATGGAACCAATAACACCTGGGAGTTGCGAGCCAAGGAAGATAGCGCCCTGATAAACGCCACGAGTGTCGCTTTGTGGATGTCGGGAGGAGACGCGCTTCAGTTGGTTTTCGAACCGCCGTTGTTTCAACCACAGCCCGTGACCACAGCCCCCTTGAGTTGGTCGATTCTGACCAAAGCATCACATTGGGGTTCTTTCACGTTGGAGTTAAGAAGTCCGCACCTGCCCACGCGGTCAATCGACGCCGAGGTGAATGTTCATGGGACCTGACAACATCGCCTACAAATCCCCCGCTTTCTTCCACCCCAAATACAACGTCACCAGCTCGGCCCCCAATTCCCCGGGCCGGGCTTGCAGCACAGCGATCCCATGGGCGCTCAGCCGTTCATGCAGCGTCGCCCGGGCATTCAGATATTCCACCGCCCCGCAATACGCCAGCGCCTCGGGCAGAGTTTGCACCGGCGCCTGGCGCAGCCGGTCCAGCGCCTCTTCCCGCAGGCTCGCCACCAATACCCGATGCCGTTGGCCCAGCCGTTTGACGGCGGTCAGCAGTTCTTCATCGTCTTCGTCCCGCAGGTTGGTCACCAACACCACCAAGGCCCGGCGTTTCTGCCGGGCCAGCAGTTGGGTGACAGCGGCCTGGTAGTCGGCGGGGTGCTGGCTGCTGTCGAGGTCGTAGACGGTGTTGAGCAACACATTGAGCTGCCCCGTGCCTTTGACCGGCGCGAGGTAGCGCGACTGTTCGCTGGCGAAAGTACTCAGGCCCACGGCATCGCCCTGGCGCAGCGCGGTGTAACTGAGCAGCAGGCAGGCGTTGAGGGCGTGGTCGAAGTGCGACAGCTCGCCGTCCTGGCTGCGCATGCGCCGGCCGCAGTCGAGCATGAAGATGATCTGTTGGTCGCGTTCGTCTTCGTATTCCCGGGCAATCGGCGTGCGATGGCGGGCCGTGGCCTTCCAGTCGATCTGGCGCAGGCTGTCGCCCTCGCGGAATTCGCGCAGTTGATGGAATTCCTGGCCCTGGCCGCGTCGTTGCCGCTGGCGGATGCCGAGCTGGCTCAGCCAGTTGTCCACCGCCAGCAGTTGACCGTCGTAGAGCCTGGCGAAATCCGGGTAGACCCGAGTCTCATCGAGCGCATCCAGCAGACGCTTGTCGGTCCACAGGCCCAATGGGCTCGGCAGGTTGATTTCGCAATGTTCGAAGGCGAAGTGCCCGCGCTTGAGCGGGCGCAGGCGGTAGCCGACCTGGCTGCGTTGGTCGGGTTGCAGCTCGACGGACAGTGGCAGGTTTTCGAAGTCCAGGCCGTCGGGTACGTGATCGAAGACCTGCACGTGCAGCGCTTGGGCAAAGTCATGGCTGATCTCCAGGCGGACTTCACCCCAGCGACCGAGGGCCAGGCTTCCAGGCATTTGCCGTTGCACCCGGGGCGAAGGCAGGCGCCTGACGCGCACCGCGTCGAGCAGCGCCAGGGCCAGCAAGGCCAACAGCAGCCCCCAGTTGATCGACAGCAGTGTCGATGGCAGCGCGATGCCCAGCGCCCGCAGTGTGCCCAACACGATGCCGAGGGCCAGCAGAAGCGCAAGCCAGGTCAATAGCAGGCGCGAGGGTTTCATTGACACATACCCTTTGGGAGAAATGCTGAGCGAGCTTTTGTGGAGAGGGGGCTCATGTGGGAGCAAAGCTTGCTCGCGAAACGGGCATCTCGATTTCTGCGAGACCGCGTCGCTTTCATCGCGGGCAAGCCTTGCTCCCACAGACAAGCGGGATGGTGCTGGTGGGAGCAAAGCTTGCTCGCGAAACGGGCATCTCGATTTCTGCGAGACCGCGTCGCTTCCATCGCGGGCAAGCCTTGCTCCCACAGACAAGCGGGATGGTGCTGGTGGGAGCAAAGCTTGCTCGCGAAACAGGCGCTTCGATTTCTGCGAGACCGCGTCGCTTTCATCGCGGGCAAGCCTTGCTCCCACAGACAAGCGGGATGGTGCTGGTGGGAGCAAAGCTTGCTCGCGAAACGGGCATCTCGATTTCTGCGAGACCGCGTCGCTTCCATCGCGGGCAAGCCTTGCTCCCACAGACAAGCGGGATGGTGCTGGTGGGAGCAAAGCTTGCTCGCGAAACGGGCATCTCGATTTCTGCGAGACCGCGTCGCTTCCATCGCGGGCAAGCCTTGCTCCCACAGACAAGCGGGATGGTGCTGGTGGGAGCAAAGCTTGCTCGCGAAACGGGCATCTCGATTTCTGCGAGACCGCGTCGCTTCCATCGCGGGCAAGCCTTGCTCCCACAGACAAGCGGGATGGTGCTTGTGGGAGCAAAGCTTGCTCGCGAAACAGGCGCCTCGATTTCTGCGAGACCGCGTCGCTTTCATCGCGGGCAAGCCTTGCTCCCACATAAATCCCCTCGCCATGTTGGTGTTACTCACAACCGCGGCGCCGGCACTTGATCGAGCAGTTGCCCCAGCACCTGGTCTACCGACAGCCCTTCGATGTCCAGTTCCGGCGCCAGGCGTACGCGATGGCGCAGCACGGCCAGGGCGCAGCCCTTGATGTCATCCGGCACCACGAACTCGCCCCCGCGCAACAACGCCCGGGCCCGGGCGCAACGTACCAGCGCAATCGAGGCGCGCGGGCCGGCGCCGAGGGTCAAGCCCGGCCAGCTGCGGGTAGTACGGGCCAGGCGCACGGCGTAGTCGAGTACCTGGTCGTCCATCGGCAGGTCACTGGCAATGCGTTGCAGCGCTTGCACGTCCTTGGCCTGCAACACTATGCGCAGCGGCTGCACGTCGAGCATGTCGGCGCGGGTCGAGCGGCTGACCTGGCGCACCATGTCCAGCTCCTGGTCGGCGTCCGGGTAGTCCATGCGCACCTTGAGCATGAAGCGGTCGAGCTCGGCTTCCGGCAGCGGGTAGGTGCCTTCCTGTTCGATGGGGTTCTGGGTGGCGAGGACCATGAACGGCTGGCTGATGGGCAGGGCACGGCCTTCGAGGGTGACCTGGCGTTCCTGCATGGCTTCGAGCAGCGCGGCCTGGGTCTTGGCCGGTGCGCGGTTGATCTCGTCGGCCAGCAGCAGGTTGGTGAACACCGGGCCCTTGCGCAGCTTGAACTGCTCGGTCTGCAAGTCGTACACCGCGTGCCCGGTGACGTCGCTGGGCATCAGGTCGGGGGTGAACTGGATACGCGCGAACTCGCCGTTGAAACAGCGAGCCAGGGCTCGCACCAGCAAAGTCTTGCCCAGCCCGGGAACACCCTCGAGCAGCACGTGCCCGCCGGCGATCAGTGCCGTGAGCACATCGTCGATCACCGCGCTCTGGCCGACCACCGCTTTACGCAGTTCCGTGCGGATGGCTTGGGCCAACTGACTGGCGCGCTGGCGCTGTTGGGCGGCGTGGGCCTGGCCGTCGACAGGTTCGTTCTGTTCAGTCATAAGGCATTCCTGAGGGTTTGCAAATGGGCGACCTGGCGGCAGAAGTCAGCGCGGGAGAGGCGCTGTTTCGGCCGGGGGCTCAAGGCCTGGCTGATGGCTCGCGTCGGTTGTCGGGTCAGGCGGGCGAGTACCTGCCATTGTTCGGCGACGGCCAGTTGTTCGAAGCCTGGGTGAAGATGACGGGCCCGGCGCAGCACGTCTTGTTGCAAGGCATGCAACAGGTACTCCTGGCCGTTGTGCCGCAGGTGGAAACCGGCGCTGGCCTGCACATGCTCTTCCAACTGACGCCGCGCCTTGGAGGCCGGTTGCTGCAGTGGGCCATGGCGCACCGCTGAACGCCAGAACCACAGGGCAATCAAGGCCAGCAGTGCCACCAGTGCCTGAGGGAAATAACGCAGCAGCAGGGTCAGCAAGTTGTCGTGGTCGCTGTTGAACAACAGCGTGACGTCCGTGTCGGCGCTCAAGTACCAGAGCAGCCAGGCATTGTCGTACTGCTCGATGGAGTCGTTCTTCCACAGCTCGGCGTCGGTGATCACGGTGATCGAGCCCAGACCGAGGTTCAACTGCATCATGTGGGTCGACAGCGCGCTGTTGGCCCAGGCCTGGGCCAGGTTATGCGGGTCTTCGAGGTGGAAGTCGGTGTCGAAGCCGATATACGCCGGCGCCTCTTCGTCTTCCAGGTAGAGTTTGGTCAGTTCCGGGTAACGGTCCTTGATCAATTCAGGGGCCGGCTCCTTGAGGTCCTTGCTCAAAAGTTGCCGCAGGCGTACGCGGTCGAGCAGCAGATCGCCGCTGCTGCCGGTACTGTCGTCCCACAAGGCTTCGGCAACGAAGAGCAAGCGCCCGCCGGCCCGGGTCCAGTTCATCAATTGTTCGACTTCCCGTGGCGTCATGTGGGTTCGCTCGCCCAGCAACAGCAGGCTGTGTTGGCGAGGTTCCAGGGTGGGCAGCACGTCCAGGCTGTTGGCGTGCTCGACGTTGATACCCCGCTGGCGCAGGAAAAGTTCGGCGGCCAGGTAAGGATTGGCCTGGGCTTCAGGGGAGGGGCCGTGCTCGACGACCTCTTCATAGGGCTCGGCCTTGGTGTAGAGGTAGAGGCCGAATGCGCACACCAGCGCGGCCAGCACGGCGCCGATCAGCCACCCTGCGTGCCGGCTCATCGAGACGCTCCCGGACCGAACAGCTCGCGCCAGCCGTCACACAGTTCCTGTTGCAGGTGTGGCGGCGGTGGACGATGCCCATAGGCAATGTTCTGCCAATGCAGGGTCAGGTTTTTGCTGAAGCTCAGCAGGTTGCCCTGCTTGAGCTGTTCGACACGTTCCAGCACCTGGCCTTCGGTGTCGGCCGGTTTCAAGGGGATCTTGAAGTCATGATGCAATCGGCTGAGCAACGCCCGGTACAGCAGGCCCAGGGCTTCACGGGGTTGCGTGGCCCACAGTTGTTCGACGCTGGCGGCCACGTCGGCGGGCAGGCTCTCTTCGCGAATATCCAGGCCAAACATGCGCGCAGGTACGGCGCGTTCCACCGGCAGGCGCTGCGTCGGTCGGCGATTGACCAGGGCCTTGAGTCTTTCACGGTAGCGCCAGGCCAGCCAGACGATCGCCGCCACCAGGCAGGCCCACAGCACCACCTGGATCAGTGCGGCGGCGATGTCGAAACGTTGGCTGCCGAGCCATTTGAACAGGGTCTTGAGCCAGTTCGATTTCGCCTCGGTCTCGGTCTCGGGGGATTCGGCCGTTTCTTCGCCGAAACGATAACGGATGACGGTCTCGGGGTTCTTGAACGGCGGGGCGTCGAGGATTGCCTTGATACCGTCCCGGGAGGCCTCGCTGGTGAGGGGCTGGTTGAGTAGCCGCGGGCTGTCGGGGGCGTCGCTGTCTTCGGCGGCAAACGTCGGGGGCGCCAGCGGCAGCAGCATGAACACCAGCAGCATCAGCACTGGGGCCACGCCGCTCAGGCGCTGGCGCAGGCGCCGGAATACCAGTTCGATGTCCCACGCCTCGAGGATCGTGCGCCGGTTCAGGTAGAGGCTGAAGCCGCAGGCGACATACACCGGCTCCCACAGGATCAGTAGCAGTGGATAGAGGAAGTTGACCAGGTGTTCGAACCACAACCAGTCGTGCTCGGCCGCTGACACCAGCGTTTCCCAATCCCATTGCAGTTCGACTTGTTGCGGTACGAACAGATAGAACAGGGCCGTCAGGCCGAACCACAAGGCGGTTTCCAGGTGCATGCCGATGATGGTCAACCATTGCGCCGCGCCGCGGTTGCGTTGTTGCAATATCCGCAAGCGCTGCGCTCGCGCCTCACCGGCGAGGCCCTCGAGTTGCACAACCGGCATCACGAAGCTGCGGCTCAGGCTCAGCCGGCGCCAGGTCAGGCTGGCCAGCAACTGCGGCTTGAGCAGCGCAGGCCACTGGCGCAACGCCTGCCGCAAGGTGGGGGTTTCGCCAAACAGTGCCTTGGACAGAATGTACAGTGGCAGCCGGTCGAAGGCCGGCTTCAACCACCAGAACAGCATCACCACCAGTGACGGTGAGTCCCACAGCAGCAGGGTCAGCAACAGGTACACCGGCAGCGTGATGATCGCCCAACTGGTCATCAGCAGGCGTCGATGCTGCTGGCTCATCAACACCCCAAGGTCCATGGCTTCCCAGGTGGTGCGTGGGCGGATGACGACGGTGGCGTCACTCAGGCGCATGGCGGACCCGTCCGGCAAGCGACAGATAGCTGATCACCAACAGCCACAACAAGGCGCCCACCGTGTATTTGGTGGCCGGTGTCACGGCGCTGGAAGACCAGTAGGCCTCGATGAACGCGGCCATGAGCAAAAACAGCATCACACCGCCGATCATCAGCACGCTTTTGCCCGCCGCGAGCCGCAAGGCCTCGCCCCGGGTCAGGCGCCCCGGCGCGATCAACGCCCAGCCCAGTTGCAGGCCTGCGGCCCCGGCCAGGGCGATGGCGGTGAGTTCGAAGGCGCCGTGGCCGATCACGAACGACCAGAACGTCCCCCCGGAGCCGATCTGGGTCAGGTGCCCGGCCACCGCGCCAATGGTCAGGCCATTGAAAAACAGGAAAAACGCGCTCCCCAGCCCAAACATCAAGCCACTGGCAAAGGTCTGAAAGGCAATGCCGATGTTGTGCATGATGTAGTAACCGAACATGACCCAGTCCTCGCTGGCGGCCCGCTCGACCGAGCGCCCCAGATGCCCGGACGCCGGGTCATACATGCTGCGGATCTGGCTGATTTCGTCGGCGCCGAGCACGCTGTAGACCAGCTCCGGGAACAGATAGACCAGCAGCCCGATGCCCACCAGGCTGCCCAGGAACATCAGGCTGGCGGCCAGCACGAATCGCCATTGTTCACGCACCAGTCGGGGAAAGCCGGCGAGGATAAACGCCGAGAGGCTGGCCGAGGGTCGGCTGCGGTCCCGGTAGAGTTGCTGGTGACCGCGCAGCGCCAGTTGTTGCAGCGTATCGACCAGTAAGCTGCTGTAGCCTCGGGCCTGGGCCAGTGCCAGGTGATGGCAAAGCCGTCGGTAGGTAGCGGGGAAGTCGCTGCTCTGGGGCGCGCTGCGGCTGCGCTCCAGTTGGTCCAGTTGCCGGGTCAGGTGCTCCCATTCCCCTTGGTGACGGCTTTCGAACAGGCTTTGCTTCATGTTGGCCCCAGCAGGCCGCGGGCGACGCCATTGAGTTCGGCCGCGGCATTTGGTACCTGGACGTTCAGTGGCGCGGCCAGGATGGCAGCCAGTTCGTTGACCCGCGCTTGGGAAAGTTCTGCCTGGCGTTCGGCGAAGCCCAGCACGGCGCGTTGCTCATGCAGGCTGAGGGTGAAAGGTGTTCGTATCGGCGCTGCCATTGGCAAGGCGGGGCGTTTGACCGGTTGTTCGCGATACACCACCAGCGTGCCGGCCGCGAGGTCGCCCAGGCGCTTGAACGCCGGATGTTGCAGGCAACTGATGGCCCCGAAGGTGTAGCCGAAGGGCAGCATGTCGACGAAACGCAGCAGGTTGCGGATCAACGACGCCGACCAGCCGATGGGCCGGCCATCGTCCTGCACCACGCGCAGCCCCATGATCTGCTTGCCGGGAGAGCGCCCCTGGTTGAGCACCTCGAACAGCACCATGTACCACCAACTGACGACAAACAGCAGGATGGAGCCCAGGCCGATCCCCAGTTCGCCGAAAAACGCCAGGACCAGGAAGAAAAGCCCCAGGACCAGCCCGCGTATGCCCAGGTCGATGGCGAAGGCGATGGCTCGCGACATCAATCCCGCCGGGCGCAGCGGCAGGTCGATGCCTTCGGGCGTTTCAACCTGATAGCGCGTGTCCAGGGGCGCGGGCAGCGTCGCGTTCCTTTGCAGTGCTGGTGTCTCGAGCATGGGCAACCTGTGATGGGCCAGACCGAATGTTCAATCTCGGCCCAGATGCTAGCAGTCTTCGTGCGGGCAAACGATAGAACTGTGCAGGTCATTTCATGGTTTGCAACAAGATTCGTGGGTACCGCAGATCAACTGTGGGAGCGAGCTTGCTCGCGATGACATCAGTCTATTCAACATTGATGCAAGCTGAACCACCGCTATCGCGAGCGAGCTCGCTCCCACATGGGGTGGGTGGTGGAGCGGCGCATTAGTCTTCAAAAGTTACAGGACTGCTGGTCGCAGGCGGGTTCGAGCGCCTAGACTTCGCCAGTCTTCAGTTCAGGAACAGCCCGTGACTTCCATTTTCTGGTACGACTACGAAACCACCGGCATCAACCCGCGTTGCGACCGACCCTTGCAGGTGGCGGGTATCCGTACCGATTTCGAGCTCAATGAAATCGACGAACCGGTGAACCTGTATTGCCGGCCCAGCGATGACATCCTGCCTCATCCGGCGGCCTGTGCGATTACCGGTATCACCCCGACATGCCTGGCCGAAAAAGGCTTGAGCGAAGCCGATTTCATGACCCGTGTCCACGGGCAACTGGCCGCGCCCGGTACCTGTGGCGCCGGCTACAACACCCTGCGCTTCGACGATGAAATGACCCGCTACAGCCTCTATCGAAATTTCTTCGACCCGTACGCGCGGGAATGGCAGGGCGGCAATAGTCGCTGGGATTTGATCGACCTTGTGCGCGCGGCCTATGCGTTGCGCCCGCAAGGCATTGTCTGGCCGCAAGAGGACGGTCGCGTGACCCTCAAGCTCGAGCGCCTGACCGCCGCCAATGGCATCGACCATGGCCAGGCCCACGATGCGTTGTCGGACGTGCGCGCGACCATTGCCCTGGCTCGGCTGATCCGTCAGCAGCAACCCCGGCTCTACGACTGGCTGTTCCAGTTGCGCAGCAAACAGAAGGTAATGGACCAGATCCGCCTGTTGCAGCCCATGGTGCATATTTCCGGTCGCTTCTCGGCGGCGCGCAACTACATCGGCGTGGTCTTGCCGCTGGCCTGGCACCCGAAGAACCGCAACGCCCTGATCGTCTGCGACCTGCACCTGGACCCCCAGGGCCTGCTGGACCACGATGCCGAAAGCCTGCGCCAGCGTTTGTATACCCGCCGTGAAGAACTGCTCGAAGGTGAGTTGCCGGTGCCGCTCAAGCTTATCCATATCAACAAATGCCCGGTGATCGCGCCGTTGTCGGTGCTGCGTGCCGAGGACCAGCAGCGACTGGAACTGGACATGGAGGGCTATCAGCAACGGGCATTGCGGCTAACTGACGCACAGAAAGTTTGGCAGGATAAACTTCAGGCTATTTATGGTCGGGAGGATTTCACCGCCAGCGAGGATCCCGAGCAACAGTTATACGCGGGCTTCCTGGGGGATCGCGATCGACGTTTATGTGAACAAGTCCGTATGGCGGATCCGCTGCAATTGACCCAAGAACGCTGGCCTTTTGATGATGAGCGTTTGCCGGAACTATTGTTCCGATATCGCGCGCGCAACTTTCCAGACACGTTGAATCCCGAAGAGCACGGGCGTTGGAGACTTTTCTGTCAACAACGGCTGTCATCCCCGGAATGGGGAGCGCCTAATACCTTGGAAAGTTTTGATGCGGCGATGAGGGAGTGGATGGCCCTGTCTACACCAGTACAGCAAGAAGTACTCAGGGAGTGGCAGGGTTACAGTCAGCAATTGCGCAAACGTTTAAGCCTTGAGCCGTGATGAAGTGAAAAGATGACAGGCAAAAAAAACGCCAGCAATCGCTGGCGTTTTTTGTTCGCTAAGAACGGTGCGAACCGGTGAGGCTTAACCCAGCAGGGTTGCCCAGCCTTCAACCACGTCACCGCCCCACTTGGCTTTCCACTCTTTCAGAGTCTTGTGGTTGCCACCTTTGGTTTCGATGACTTCGCCGTTGTGCGGGTTCTTGTATTGCTTAACTTTGCGAGCGCGTTTGGTGCCGGTAGTTTTGACGGCGCCACGTGGGGCTTTGCTCGACTTGGCTTCTGGATCCAGCAGGGCAATGATGTCGCGCAGCGACTTGGAGTATTCGCCCATCAGCGTGCGCAGTTTGCCTTCGAATTCAAGCTCGGTTTGCAGTTTGTCGTCTTGGGACAGGTTTTTCAGGCGAGCTTGCAGTTCTTTGATGGCTTCTTCTGTGGCACGGTATTCATTGATCAAGGACATGTGGACTACCTTATGTAGGACGCGGGTGACAAGGAGACAGTGTGGCAATAGTAATCAGACAGTTTCATCAAGTAAACATTTAACCGGTGTTTTATTTAATTAATTAGTGCTGTGCCACAAAAACGCCTGTTGCAGTTAAATACTGCGGCAGAGTCTTCACATCTGTTCACACATATAATCCGCCTTCCCGACCCTCGCAGGCTGTGACCTGGGCTGTCGCCCATGATTCGGCGCGTCATCGATACTGCAGTTTTGCCGCGCAATGGCTAGAATGGCCGCCTTTGCGAAGTTCTGGAGTTTCCCTAATGCGCACTTTTCGTCTGGTGATTGCTTGTCCGGACCGCGTCGGCATCGTTGCTAAAGTCAGTAACTTTCTGGCGTCCCATAACGGCTGGATCACCGAAGCGAGCCATCACTCGGACAATCAAAGCGGTTGGTTTTTCATGCGTCACGAGATTCGTGCCGACTCGCTGCCCTTTGGTATCGAAGCCTTTCGTGAAGCATTCGCTCCCATTGCCGAAGAGTTCTCGATGGACTGGCGTATCACCGACACCGCGCAGAAAAAACGCGTGGTGCTGATGGCCAGCCGCGAGTCTCATTGCCTGGCTGACCTGCTGCACCGCTGGCACAGCGATGAGCTCGATTGCGACATCGCCTGTGTGATTTCCAACCATGACGACTTGCGCAGCATGGTGGAATGGCACGGCATCCCTTACTACCATGTGCCGGTCAACCCGCAGGACAAGCAGCCGGCGTTCGCCGAAGTCTCGCGGCTGGTCAAGCAGCATGATGCCGAGGTGGTGGTGCTGGCCCGCTACATGCAGATCCTGCCGCCGGCGTTGTGCCGCGAATACGCCCATAAGGTCATCAACATCCACCACAGCTTCCTGCCATCGTTCGTCGGTGCCAAGCCGTACCACCAGGCGTCGATGCGCGGTGTGAAGCTGATTGGCGCCACCTGTCACTACGTGACCGAAGAGCTGGATGCCGGCCCGATCATCGAGCAGGACGTGGTGCGCGTCAGCCACAGCGACAGCATCGAAGACATGGTGCGTTTCGGCCGTGACGTAGAGAAGATGGTGTTGGCCCGGGGCCTGCGTTATCACCTGGAAGACCGGGTGCTGGTGCACGGCAACAAGACCGTGGTGTTCTGACTACACTGCAAAGGGCCTGGAGGAGCGATCGCCAGGCCCTTTTTTCATGAGGTTCGCCATGACCGATCCATTGGACAAAGCCACCTCCAAGGCGCCGGCGACCCTGGGCGAGGGCTGCCTCAGCCGCTATGACCCAGATGCGTTGGGCCCGGAGGACGGCACTGAGTTTCCCGATGCCGCGCAATTGTGGGAGCAACTGCATCCCCAGGACGAGCCCGAACAGAAGCCGTGATGCGTCAGGCCTGTCTGAGCCTGACCAGTTTCTTGAGCAACGGTCGCCCGACCATCAGGAAGAACACCGGCCCGCCGGCCACCAGATAAAAGTAATAGGTCACCGCCCGCCAGATCAGAATCGCCGCCGCTGCGGTGGATTTGCCCACCATGGGGGCCAGCAGCGCCGCCGAAGTCAATTCGGCCGCCCCGGCACCGCCCGGCAGCAGGCTGAACTGTCCCGCACTCAAGGACAGCATCTGGATCAGGAAACTCCAGGCCCACTGCAGATCCGCTCCCAGCCCCTTCAACGCCAGGTACAACACGCTGTAGCGCAGCGCCCAATGCAGGCAGGTCAGGCCGAAGACCTGGAACAGTGTCTGTTTTGGCAGTTTCAAGGTGTCGGTGAACGCCGCCAGGAAGCTCAGGATCTTGCGCGCCCAGCGTCGACGGGTAACGGCTTTTACGCGCAGGTGGCGAAGCAGTCGAGCGCCCAGCAGAATCAATCTGCGGTGATAGCGGGCCACCAACACGCAGCCAAACAGCCCGCCAAACAATGAAATCGCGCTTAACGCCAGCATCCATTCCATGCGCTGGCTGAGGTTCTGGAACAGCGCGTAAAACAGAATGCCGACCAAGGCGCAGAGGAAGAACAGCAAGTCGCTCAATTGATCCATGGCAAACACCGCGCTGCCATGGGCCGGGCGCACGCCGTTGCGCGCCAGCAGGGCCATCAGCGTCAGTGGGCCGCCACTGCCACCGGGCGTCGCGCACATGGCGAACTCGGTGGACATCACCACGCCGATGCTTTTCAGCCCGCCGATGCGCCCACGGTGTTCCCCCAGCAGCAGGCGCAAGCGCACGGAGTTCAAGCCCCAGCACAGCACGATCATGCCGAGCATGGCCAGCAGTAGCGACAACGGAAAGCGCTGCACCCGTGACCACATTTCCCCGCCGCCGACCAGCAGCGGCACCAGTAGCGCCGTGAGCAGGGCGGCGCCCAGCCAGATCAGCCGTTTCATGCGGCGCTGCTGACCCGCAGCCCTTGGGTCGCCAGCCAGCCGACTTTGGTCATGGGGACACGACCGTCGTTGAGCAGGCGTTCGAGGGTGCGCAGCCAATAGTCCCGGGAAAAGGTATGGCGCATGTCCACTGGGTGCAGGCCCAGGCGAATCACCGGGGCCTGGTGCCAGCGCTGTTCGCGTTGGTCGCTGATGACTTTCGACAGGCCACGGCGCCAGGCGCTGCGGGCACTCCAGACCAGCCCCGGCGCGTCGATGGCAGTGAAGTCGGGCAGGCGATAAAGGTGTTGGGTGTCACTGGTGTAGCTTAGCGGCAACTGGCGCAAGGCCTGGCGCGTGCCTTCGCTCATCAACCAGGCGGGGGCGACGAAACCCTCCAGCGGCCAGTGGTAGCGTTCAAAGGTGTCGATCCCGGCGCGCAGGCGGGCGAGGGCGGCGGCCTCGGACAGGTTGTAGAACTCACCTTCGTGGGTATAGACCCGGCGCATGAACCAGTCCTTGGGGTGACGGGCAACAGGACCGTCGTCGCAATGGTAGTAGCCATGCAACACCAGTTCGTCGCCGCGCTCGACCCGGCTGTCGAGCAGGCGCCGAAAGCCAGGATGAGCCTCCAAGGCATTGTGGCGATGAAAGTCCGGCACCACCAACCAGGTCATCGGTACCTGGCCGAGGGCATCAACGGCTTCGACGAAGGGCTGGTAGTCGGGCCAGGTTTGCGGTGCCACGTCGTGTAGCACCAGGAGGACGCTAGTGTCCTGTATCACAAATACTGTTCCTTTTTGACGGTGTCTGTTGTCGTCATGCTGCGTTGCCGCTCCTCGCCATAGCGGGCTATGACTCGTCGCGGCGCCTTGCCTGACGACAACAGCCACTCGCCAAGAAAGAAACGTATTTGCGAAACAGGACACTGGACGATTGATTCATCGACACGGACCTCGCCTCAACCATTGGCCAGCAGTGGCATCTGCTCGCCGAGCACGGCGTAGTAGTGCCCCAGCAAGCTGTTGACCACGGTATCCCAGGCGTAATGACGCTCCACGTGCCGGCGTGCCAATACCCCCCGGCGCTGACAGCCTTCGGAAAACAGTTGGCGCACGGCGTTGGCCATGGCCTGTGGGTTGTTGGGCATGCACAGCAGGCCGCAGTCTTCGTCGACGATTTCGGTGAAGGCCCCGGCCGCCACCGCCACCACGGGAATGCCACTGGCCATGGCTTCGAGGATCACCAGGCCGAAGGTTTCCTGGTCACCGGCGTGCAGCAGGGCATCGGCGCTGGCCATGAGCCGGGCGACTTGCGGCGCCGGGCAGAATTCATCGATCACCGTGACGTTGTCCGGCACCAAGGCGGGCATCGACGAGCCCACCAACAGCAGGTGGTAGCGCTCGCCCAGGCGTTTCATGCACTTGAGCAGCACCGGCAGGTTTTTTTCCTTGGAGCCGCGACCAGCGAAAATCAGCAGGCGCGCGTCTTCGGCGATGCCCAGCTCTGCGCGCAACTCCGGGTCACGGGCGGCCGGGTTGAAGGTTTGCAGGTCGACGCCCAACGGTTGCACGTAGACGTTCTTGACCCCCAACCCGGTCAGTTTGTCGGCCATGACCTGGCTCGGCGCCAGGACCCGGTCGAAATTGCCGTACAACTTGCTGACATAAGCTTCGATGTTGGGGGTGAACCAGTTGCCCATGCGGTTGCTGACCAGCAGTGGCAGGTCGGAGTGATAGAAACCGATGACGGGCACGTCGAGCTGGCGACGGGCATCCAGCGCGGCCCAGGCCGTGAGGTAGGGATCGCCGACTTCAATCAGATCGGGCTGTAGATCGCGCAGGACATTGCGCCAGGGGGCCAGGCGAAGGGGGAAGCGATAGCCCTTGCCGAACGGCAGTGCAGGGGCCGGAACCTTGTAGATCCCATCGTGCTCGCTCAAATGCGCGCCGGGGATCAACAGACTGTGGCGAATACCGGGCCGATCGCCCAGGCGCCGGTGCTTGGCATCCAGATAAGTGCGCACGCCTCCGCTGGCGGGGGCGTAGAACATGGTTATGTCCGCTATATGCACGATGAACGTCCCTCCGGTCAGTGTTCTCCTGTGTTGACCTTTAGTAAGAATAGATGTTCGGTTGAGGTTGTGGGGTTGTGGGGTTGTGGGATTTGACAGGGCCTCATCGCGAGCAAGCTCGCTCCCACAGGAGAGGCACAGATCCCATGTGGGAGCGAGCTTGCTCGCGATAGGGCCAGTCCGGGTTCGCAGGCTATTATTCCTGACGCCAGGAGCTTAATGCGCCAGGCATGCTTTTATATAAGCGTGCAAAATGGCGTCACATCGCAAACACCACGGGTGACCACATGCCTGACTCATCGCAACTCGTTATCGGGGCCGACCTTAGCGGCCAGCCCATCGCCCAGGCCATGCGCCTGGCGAACCGTCATGGTCTGGTGGCGGGCGCCACCGGTACCGGCAAGACCGTCACCTTGCAGCGCCTGGCCGAAATGTTCAGCGACGCCGGCGTGGCGGTGTTCGCGGCGGACATCAAGGGTGACCTGTGCGGCCTCGGCGCGGCGGGCAACCCCCAGGGCAAGATCGCCGAGCGCATCGCCGGCATGCCTTGGCTCAATCACAAGCCCCAGGCTTATCCGGTGACCTTGTGGGATATCCACGGCCAGTCCGGTCATCCGCTGCGCACCACCTTGAGTGAAATGGGTCCGTTGTTGATCGGCAGTCTGCTGGAACTGACGGACAGCCAGCAGTCGGCGCTCTACGCCGCGTTCAAGGTGGCCGACCGCGAAGGGCTGTTGCTACTGGACCTCAAGGACCTGAAGGCGCTGCTCAACCATCTCAAGGACAACCCCGAGTTGCTGGGGGACGACGCGGCCCTGATGACCACCGGCTCCAGCCAGGCGTTGTTGCGACGTTTGTCCACCCTGGAACAGCAGGGCGCGGACGCGTTGTTCGGCGAGCCGGCGTTGCAGCTCGAAGACATCCTGCAACCGGCCAGTGATGGCCGTGGTCGCATTCACTTGCTCGACGCCAGCCGTCTGGTCCATGAGGCGCCGAAGGTCTACGCGACGTTCCTGTTGTGGCTGCTGGCCGAGCTGTTCGAGCAGTTGCCCGAGCGCGGCGATGCGGACAAACCGCTGTTGGCGCTGTTCTTCGACGAGGCGCATTTGCTTTTTGCCGGCACTCCCAAGGCCTTGCAGGAACGCCTGGAGCAAGTGGTGCGGCTGATCCGTTCCAAGGGTGTGGGGGTGTATTTCGTGACCCAGTCGCCGGGCGACTTGCCGGACGACGTGCTGGCGCAGTTGGGCTTGCGCATCCAGCACGGGTTGCGGGCCTTCACTGCCAAGGAGCAGAAATCCCTGCGGGCGGTGGCCGACGGCTTCCGGCCCAACCCGCAGTTCGATGCCCTGGCGGTGCTGACCGAACTGGGCATCGGTGAAGCCCTGGTGGGCACCTTGCAGGAAAAAGGTACGCCGGAAGTGGTCCAGCGGGTGTTGGTGGCGCCACCGCAATCGCGCATCGGGCCGCTGAGCGAAGCCGAGCGCGCCGGGTTGATCGCCAGTTCGCCGTTGCAAGGGCGCTATGACAAACCCATAGATCGCGAATCGGCCTATGAAGTGCTGATGGGCCGCAAAGGGCTGGAACCGCAGGCCGAAGAGGCGCCGGGCAAGCCGACGGCGGAAGAACCGAGCTTCACCGAAAAGGCCGGCGAGTTTCTCGGCACCGCGGCCGGCCAGGCATTGAAATCGGCCATGCGCCAGGCGGCCAATCAGTTGGGCCGGCAATTGGTGCGTGGGTTGATGGGGTCGTTGCTCGGTGGCAGCAAGCGCCGGTAGTCAGGGCCGAGTCGCCGCCTTCGCGAGCAGGCTCGCTCCCACAAGGATTGGCGTCGTACACGAAATAGGTGTCCGCCGCAGATCCCCTGTGGGAGAACCGAGCTTCACCGAAATGGCCGGCGAGTTTCTCGGCACCGCGGCCGGCCAGGCATTGAAATCGGCCATGCGCCAGGCGGCCAATCAGTTGGGCCGGCAATTGGTGCGTGGGTTGATGGGGTCGTTGCTCGGTGGCAGCAAGCGCCGGTAGTCAGGACCGAGTCGCCGCCTTCGCGAGCAGGCTCGCTCCCACAAGGATTGGCGTCGTACACGAAATAGGTGTCCGCCGCAGATCCCCTGTGGGAGCGAGCTTGCTCGCGATAGCTATCCAACCGGCGCCGAAAGTCTCAATCCTTTGGCCGCGCATGCGCCGCCAACCGCTCCAGCGCCGCCCGCAGGTTGGGATCGGTGATGCCATCCGCCGTGGCCTGAATGGTCGCGGCGGCGTCGGTGGACAAATCCAGCGTGTGCCCCTTGGCGCCGACCTGGACGGTGGGCGGTTGCACCTTGAACAGGATTCGCGTCAGGTTGGCGAATTCTTCGAACGCCTGGAGTTGGCGCAGCAGGCGTTTTTGCTGGTAGCGCAGGCGCGTGGCCCAGTGGCCGTCGGTGACGATCAGCAGCAAGCTGCCTTCGCGCCAGGAGGCCACGTGGCAATGCTCGCGCGCGGCCGGTTGCAACTGGCTGTCGAGCAGGCGTTGCAAGTGGCCCAGGCGTTTGGCGTGGCCAAAGATGGCTTTCAGCGGCTTGGCTTCGCGCAGCAGAACGGCGGGTGCCTTGGCTGGAAGAGGGCGAAAGGCCATGAATGAATACCGCAAGTGACAGAGGCGCCATGGTAGCAGAAAGCGCCGGATGCGCCTCGACCCTCTCGCCCAGCGGCTTTTGGCTGCACAATCAATGATTAACTTCTGCGCTGGGTGGGTTGAAGTTCGCGCAAAAGCCCTTATTTTATGCAAGCCCCGTCACAGCGCTGTGCCAGCATCGTGGAATAACGCCACTTTCCTCTCCATCGTTTCCGGGTAGAATGCTCGTTCGCATGCGGCCATGAGGGCTGCACGGGCGACTCACGGGGCCGCCCTCCATCCCTTTAGTGTGGAAGATCCTGCCGATATGTTTGCGCCTTTGTTAAAGAAACTTTTTGGAAGCAAGAACGAGCGTGAAGTCAAGCGCATGCTCAAGACGGTACAGACTGTCAATGCCTTCGAAGAGCAAATGGTGGCCCTTTCGGACGATCAGTTACGCGCCAAGACTGCCGAATTCAAGGACCGCATCGCCAAGGGGGAAACCCTTGACCAGCTCCTGCCTGAAGCCTTCGCGGTCGCCCGTGAAGCCGGCAAGCGGATCATGGGCATGCGCCACTTCGACGTTCAGTTGATCGGCGGCATGACCTTGCACGAAGGCAAGATCGCCGAAATGCGTACCGGTGAGGGCAAGACCCTCGTGGCGACCTTGGGCGTGTACCTCAACGCACTGTCCGGCAAGGGCGTGCACGTCGTGACGGTCAACGACTACCTGGCCCGCCGCGACGCCAACTGGATGCGCCCGCTCTACGAATTCCTAGGCCTGACTGTCGGCGTCGTCACGCCGTTCCAGCCGCCGGAAGAGAAGCGCGCCGCCTACGCCGCCGACATCACCTACGGCACCAACAACGAATTCGGGTTCGACTACCTGCGCGACAACATGGCGTTCAGCATGGAAGAAAAATTCCAGCGTGAACTCAATTTTGCCGTGATCGACGAAGTCGACTCCATCCTCATCGACGAAGCCCGTACCCCGCTGATCATTTCCGGTCAGGCCGAGGACAGCTCCAAGCTGTACATCGAGATCAACAAGCTGATCCCGCAGCTCAAGTTGCACGTCGAGGAAGTCGAAGGCGAAGTGACCCAGGCTGGGCACTACACCGTTGACGAGAAGACCCGTCAGGTCGAGCTCAACGAAGCGGGTCACCAGTTCGTCGAGGAAATGCTCACCCGTGTTGGTTTGCTGGCCGAAGGCGAGAGCCTGTACTCGGCCCACAACCTGGGCCTGCTGACCCACGTTTATGCTGGCCTGCGTGCGCACAAGCTGTTCCATCGCAACGTCGAATACATCGTGCAGGACGGCCAGGTCGTACTGGTGGACGAACACACCGGCCGTACCATGCCGGGTCGTCGCCTGTCCGAAGGCCTGCACCAGGCCATCGAAGCGAAGGAAGGCCTGAATATCCAGGCCGAGAGCCAGACCCTGGCCTCGACCACCTTCCAGAACTACTTCCGCCTGTACAACAAGCTGTCCGGCATGACCGGTACCGCTGATACCGAAGCGTTCGAGTTCCACCAGATCTACGGCCTGCAAGTGGTGGTGATTCCGCCGAACAAGCCGCTGGCCCGTAAAGACTACAACGACCTGGTGTTCCTGACCGCCGAAGAGAAGTACGCGGCGATCATCAACGACATCAAGGACGGCATGGCCCAGGGCCGTCCGATCCTGGTGGGTACCGCCACCATCGAGACTTCCGAGCACATGTCCGCCCTGCTCAACAAGGAAGGCATCGAGCACAAGGTCCTCAACGCCAAGTTCCACGAGAAGGAAGCCGAGATCATCGCCCAGGCCGGTCGCCCGGGTGCGCTGACCATCGCCACCAACATGGCTGGCCGTGGTACCGACATTCTCTTGGGCGGCAACTGGGAAGTGGAAGTCGCCAGCCTGGAAAGCCCGACCCCAGAGCAGATCGCGCAGATCAAGGCCGACTGGCAGAAACGTCACCAGCAGGTGCTGGAGTCCGGCGGTTTGCAGGTGATCGCTTCCGAGCGTCACGAGTCGCGTCGTATCGACAACCAGCTGCGTGGCCGTGCCGGTCGCCAGGGTGACGCCGGTTCCAGCCGTTTCTACCTATCCCTGGAAGACAGCCTGATGCGCATCTTCGCCTCTGACCGGGTGAAGAACTTCATGAAGGCCCTGGGCATGCAACCGGGCGAGGCGATCGAGCACCGCATGGTGACCAACGCCATCGAGAAGGCCCAGCGCAAGGTCGAAGGTCGCAACTTCGATATCCGCAAGCAATTGCTCGAGTTCGATGACGTCAACAACGAACAGCGTAAAGTGATCTATCACATGCGTAACAGTTTGTTGGCCGCCGACAACATTGGCGAAACCATCGCCGATTTCCGCCAGGACGTGCTCAACGCAACCGTCAGCGCCCACATCCCGCCGCAGTCGCTGCCGGAGCAGTGGGACGTCGCCGGCCTGGAAGCCGCCCTGCAGAGCGACTTCGGCGTGGCATTGCCGATCCAGCAATGGCTCGACGAAGACGATCACCTGTATGAAGAAACCCTGCGCGAGAAACTGCTGGCCGAACTGATCGCTGCCTACAACGAGAAGGAAGACCAGGCGGGCGCCGAGGCGCTGCGTTCCTTCGAGAAGCAGATTGTGCTGCGGGTACTGGACGACTTGTGGAAAGACCACCTGTCGACCATGGACCACCTGCGTCACGGTATCCATTTGCGCGGTTACGCCCAGAAGAACCCGAAGCAGGAGTACAAACGCGAGTCCTACACGCTGTTCTCCGAGTTGCTCGATTCGATCAAGCGCGACTCGATCCGTGTGCTGTCCCACGTTCAGGTTCGCCGCGAAGACCCGGCCGAAGAAGAAGCCCGCCTGCGTCAGGAAGCCGAAGCCCTGGCTGCGCGCATGCAGTTCGAACACGCCGAAGCCCCGGGCCTGGAAGTGGTCGCCGAAGAGGGCGTCGATGTGGATGTCGCCTTGGCGACCGCACCGGTGCGCAACGAGCAGAAGCTGGGCCGTAACGAACTGTGCTATTGCGGTTCGGGCAAGAAATACAAGCATTGCCACGGGCAGATCCAATAATCCCGTTTCAACGCTGAACGACCCGCGCCGCGACCGGCTTCCAGCCGTCGCGGCGTTTTGCCATTTGATCTACCGTCCCGATGGAGACGGTGCCGATATACATCTCATTTAAGGAGCGCATTCATGGCTGTTGGTCTTGGTCCGTTGCCAACGTTGCACCCGGTTGCCGGTTTTGAACTCGGTATTGCCTCGGCGGGCATCAAGCGCCCCGGGCGCAAGGACGTCGTGGTCATGCGTTGCGCCGAAGGCTCGACGGTCGCTGGCGTGTTCACCCTCAATGCCTTTTGCGCCGCGCCGGTCATCCTGGCCAAGCAGCGCGTGCAGGGGCCGGTGCGTTACCTGCTGACCAACACCGGTAACGCCAACGCCGGCACCGGCGCGCCAGGCCTGGCCGCTGCCGAGCGCACCTGCGCCAAGTTGGCGCAACTGACCGGTGTCGATGCCAGCCAGGTGCTGCCGTATTCCACCGGCGTGATCGGCGAGCCGTTGCCGGTCGAGAAGATCGAAGGCGCGTTGCAAGCCGCTCTCGATGATCTGTCGGAAAACAACTGGGCAGCAGCCGCCACCGGCATCATGACCACCGACACCTTGCCCAAGGGCGCGAGCCGCCAGTTCGAGCATGATGGCGTGATCATCACCGTCACCGGTATCAGCAAAGGCGCCGGCATGATCCGCCCGAACATGGCGACCATGCTCGGCTACATCGCCACCGACGCCAAAGTCTCGCGCCAGGTGCTGCAAGACCTGATGCTTGACGGTGCCAACAAATCGTTCAACCGCATCACCATCGACGGTGATACCTCCACCAACGACTGCTGCATGCTGATCGCCACCGGCAAGGCCAGCCTGCCGGAAATCACCGAAGCCAGCGGCCCGCTGTTCGCGGCCCTGAAGCAGGCGGTGTTCGAAGTGTGCATGGAAGTGGCCCAGGCCATCGTCCGTGACGGCGAAGGCGCGACCAAGTTCGTGACCGTGCAGGTCAATGGCGGTGGCAATCATCAGGAATGCCTGGATGTCGGCTACACCGTGGCCCACTCGCCGCTGATCAAGACCGCGCTGTTCGCCTCCGACCCGAACTGGGGCCGGATCCTCGCTGCCGTTGGCCGTGCCGGCGTGCCTGAGCTGGACGTGAGCAAGATCGACGTGTTCCTCGGTGAAGTCTGCATCGCCAGCCAAGGCGCTCGCGCTGCGACCTACACCGAAGCCCAGGGCGCGGCTGTGATGCAGCAGGAAGAAATCACCATCCGTATCGAGCTGGGACGTGGGGATTGCAGCGAAACGATCTGGACCACCGACCTGTCCCACGAGTACGTCAAGATCAACGCTGAGTACCGGACTTAACAGGCCCGGGACCGAGCTGCTCCAATCGCGAGCAAGCTCGCTCCCACAGGGATTTGTTGAGTGGCATCGATAGTGGTCTCAACACAAATCCACTGTGGGAGCGAGCTTGCTCGCGATGGCGTCAGAACAGACACCCTCAGAACCACAAGAAAGGAATCCAGACATGAGCCTGCACCTGATCATCGGCGACAAAGATCTATCTTCCTGGTCCCTGCGCGGCGCGTTGGCCCTGGCGCTGACCGGCGCAAAGTACACCGAAGAGCTGGTCAGGCTCGACCAACCCGACACCCGCGAGAAGCTGCTCAAGTATTCGGCCACGGCCAAGGTCCCGTTGCTCAAGACCGAGTTCGGCGTGATCGCCGATTCCCTGGCGATTGCCGAATACCTGGCTGAACAGTTCCCGGATGCCGGCCTCTGGCCAAAGGATGTGGCCGCCCGGGCCCAGGCGCGGTCGGCCTGTGCACAAATGCACAGCGGTTTCTTCGCCATCCGCAGCAACATGCCCTTTGACCTGCTGCACGATGCACCGCTGTCGCCCATGCCGGCTGACGTCCAGGCGGAAATCGAGCGGGTGCTGGCGCTGTGGGCCGAATGCCGTGCCGCGGCGACCGAAACCGGTCCCTACCTGTTTGGCCGCGTGAGCCTGGTCGATGCGTTTTTTGCCCCTGTTGCCGTGCGCTTGCGCACTTATCAGGTGAAACTGTCGGAGGTCGATGAGGCCTACGTCGAAACCCTTTATCAATGGCCGGCGTTCAAGGCGTGGCAACAAGCTGGCCTGGAGGACACTGCGCGGTGAAACGAGTCCATGTGGCGGCAGCGGTCATTCGCGATGCCGCCGGTAAAATCCTGATCGCCCGACGGGCCGACACCCAGCACCAGGGTGGCCTGTGGGAGTTCCCCGGTGGCAAGGTCGAGGCCGATGAATCCGTCGAAACCGCCCTGGCCCGCGAACTTCATGAAGAGCTGGGTATTGTCGTCGATGCCGCCCGGCCGTTGATCAAGGTGCGTCACGACTACCCGGACAAACAGGTGCTGCTGGATGTCTGGGAAGTCTCGGCGTTCACCGGCGAGCCCCACGGCGCCGAAGGGCAGCCGTTGGCCTGGGTGACGGCCCGCGACCTGACGAACTATGAGTTCCCGGCGGCCAATCAGCCGATCGTCGCGGCGGCCCGTTTGCCGGGTCAGTACCTGATCACGCCTGACGGCCTTGAGACGCCGGCCTTGCTGCGCGGCATGCAGAAGGCGATTGCCGGCGGGATCAAGTTGGTCCAGCTACGTGCCCCCGGTGGTTACGACCCGAAATACCGCGATCTGGCGGTGGATGCGGCGGGGCTGTGTGCCGGCAAGGCCCAGCTGATGCTCAAGGGGCCGTTCGAATGGCTGGGAGATTTTCCTTCCGCCGGCTGGCACATTACCGCCGCGCAGTTGCGCAAGCATGCAGCGGCCGGTCGACCGTTTGGCAAGGACCGCTGGCTGGCGGCCTCCTGCCATAGCGCCGAGGAATTGTCCCTGGCGCAGCAGATGGACGTGGACTTCGTGACGCTCTCGCCGGTGCAGCCGACCCAGACCCACCCTGACGCACAGCCGTTGGGGTGGGCCGAGGCCGCACGCTTGATCGAGGGCTTCAACAGGCCGGTTTATCTGTTGGGTGGGGTCGGGCCTGGCGAGCGGCAAAAAGCCTGGGAGGCCGGGGCGCAAGGTGTGGCGGGGATTCGGGCGTTTTGGCCTGAGGCTTGAAGCTGCAGTGAACTGATCGTTCCCACGCTCCGCGTGGGAATGCCTCAACGGACGCTCCGCGTTCGGCTCTGGAGGGACGCGGAGCGTCCCGGGCTGCGTTCCCACGCAGAGCGTGGGGAACGATCATGCAGGTGATCAGCCCTCAGGCTTGGCCGCCGCCACCCAAAGCACCTCCGCTACCCCTTGCCGCCGGGCAATGACCCGCGCGGCCACGAACAGCAGATCCGATAACCGATTGATATAGGCCAGCCCCGGCCCGGCCAGCGGTTCCACCGCGTTCAGTTGCTGACAACGGCGCTCGGCGCTGCGGGCCAGGCTGCGGCAGACGTGGGCCTGAGCCACCAGCGCCGAGCCACCGGGCAGGATGAAGTTTTCCAGGGGGCCCAATTCCTCGTTCCACCCATCGATCGCCGCTTCCAGTCGCTCGATTTCCGCCACGTTCAAGGCCTGATAAGCCGGCATCGCCAGTTCCCCGCCGAGGTCGAACAGACGGTGCTGACAAGGCGCCAGCACGTCACTGACCTCCTTCAGCCCCGGATGTCGGGTCGTTTCAGTGGCGAGCCCGGCCAGCAACAACCCCAGCTGGCTATTCAGTGTATCCACTTCGCCGATGGCCTCGACCCGTGGGTGGTCCTTTGCCACGCGGCGACCATCGCCCAACCCGGTTTCACCTTTGTCGCCGGTGCGGGTGTAAATCTTCGACAGGCGAAAACCCATGCTCAGCGCTCCAGTTGTCTGTTTTCCTGCGGCACCATCGAAGTGCCCGCCAGGGGCAGGCGCAAGGTGAAGCAGGTGCCTTGACCCGGCGCCGACTGCACTTCCATCTGGCCCTTGTGGTTGTTGGTGATGATGAAATACGAGACCGACAGCCCGAGGCCCGTGCCCTGGCCGATCTCCTTGGTGGTGAAGAAAGGTTCGAAGGTACGTTTGCGCACGTTCTCGCTCATGCCGATGCCATTGTCCTCGACCTGGATTTCCGCCCACGGTGGATTCAACCGCGTGCGCAGAATGATGCGCCCCGGTTCGCTGTCGTCCTGGCGTTGATGGATCGCCTGGGCGGCGTTTTTCAGCAGGTTGAGCAGCACCTGTTCCAGCTCGTTGGCCGTGCCGGGCACTGGGCCCAGGTTCGGATCGAACTGACGGGTGATCGCCTGGCCCTTGAAGTCGAAACCGATTGCCAGGTCGAAGTCGTTGCCGGCGATTTCCACTGCCTGGTCGATCAGCGCGGGCAGGTCGCAAGGCGCCATTTGCCGGGTACTGCGACGACTGAAACTGAGCATGTGGGTGACGATTTTTGCCGCCCGGGCGCCGGCTTGCTGGATACCGTCGAGCAACTGCGGGATCTCCCGACCCTGGAGATAACGATTGACCTCCTCTAACGGGATACCCAGCAGCTCGGCCTGTTCGAGGTTCTTGGGCAGCTCCGGCGAC
Source organism: Pseudomonas sp. St386 (assembly GCF_018325865.1). Lineage (NCBI taxonomy): Bacteria > Pseudomonadati > Pseudomonadota > Gammaproteobacteria > Pseudomonadales > Pseudomonadaceae > Pseudomonas > Pseudomonas sp. St386. Next base: position 5,372,395 of record NZ_AP021900.1, on the reverse strand, counting down.
AGGCGGCGGCGGATGTTCTGCACGTTGTGCAGGATCGCCCCCAACGGGTTGTTGATTTCATGGGCCATGCCCGCCGCGAGGCCGCCGACCGAGAGCATTTTCTCCGATTGCACCATCATTTCTTCCAGCGACAGGCGCTGGGTGATGTCATCGATCCGGATGACCACGCCACGCCCGGCTCCACCCATCAGTGGGTAGAAGGTGAGGGCGTAGTGCCGGGCTTCGTCGTCCTTGGTCCAGGTGACGCGTTCGATCTTGGCCACCGTGTGTTGCTCGACGGTCTGCTTGAGCTGCGGCAGGTAGGGTTTGAGCGGTTCGAAGGCGAGGAAAATCGGCTGGTTCAGCGCCTCGTCCAGCCGTGTGCCGGAGAGGGCGCTGGCTTCCTGGTTCCATTGGGTGACGTAGAGTTGCTCGTCGAGGGCGATCAGCGCCGACGGCATCGAGTCGATGATGCTGTTGAGGTAATTCTGGAAACCGGTGAGCTTTTTCTCGATCTTGCTGCGCACCTGGACTTCCAGCTCCAGCTTGCGATTGGTATGACGGGTTTCTTCCGCCAAACCCTGGGCCTGGTCGTAGGCGGCCTGGGAGTCGTCCCGCGCGCGCTTGAGTTGCTGCTCCCGGGCTTCGATCCGCGACAACATGGTGTTGAACGCCTCGGCCAGGCTGCCGATCTCATCGTGGTTGCCGCGTGCGGCACGCAGGGCGTAGTTCTCTTCGCGGGTGACCTGGCGTGACAGTTCTTCGAGTTGATGAATCGGCTGGGTGATCAGGCGCTTGATCTGCTGGGCAATGATCAGCCACAGCAACACGCTGAAAATCAGGATGCCGAGGCTGGCGGTCAGGGTGCCGGTGTAGAACGCGGTCGGCAATTCGCTGCTGGCTACCAGCAACAGATGACCGGGCAGCGTGCCGGGGCGGGGCAGGGTAATGACCTGGTTGCTGCGGAATTCACCGGCCTGCCAAGCCTGCATATTGCGGTAATGGTCCGGCAGCTTGAGTTTTTCGGCATGTTGCAGCTGCGCCAGGCGTTCGCCCTGGCCGTCGTACAGTGCCGCCGCCCTCAGCGGTGCGTAGCTGTTGAGCTCGTCGAGCAAGCGTTGGGCGCTTTGTGGCGACTGCAGGGCGTCGGAGATCAGGCTTGGATTGGCCACCAGCCGGCCAATGGTCTGCAGGGCCTGGGGTGCCATGCTTTCCTGGGAAATGTAGTAGGCGGCGCTGATAAAGGTCAGGTTGGCCACCAGCAGGACAGTGGTCAACAACACCAACAGGGCGGCCAGCAGTTTCTGGCCGACCGGGAGGTTTTCAAGGCGCTGGCGCAATGGCATCAGACTCGTCGCTAAAAAGGAATACGAGGGCCAGCGTAGCCGCTGCTCAGTCGCTGGGCAATCCGAGGTTGTGCAAGTGGGCAATCAGTCGCTGCCGCAGTTGTTCCAGGTGCGGCACGGTCAGTTCATGGCGTTGGGCGACCTTGCAGGCGTAACCGAGCAAGTAGCTGATTTCGGTGCGGCGCCGATTGGCGACATCCTGGTACATCGAGGAGTAATTGGCGGCCGTGGCCTGGATCACTCGTTCAACTTCCGGTTGCAAATCTTCGGCCGCCGCGGGCTGGCCACAACGTTCGAGCAGGTCGGTGAGCTCTGCGCACAGGGTCGCCACTTCGCAGCGGTGTTCCTGCAAGCCGCCGTTCTTGCAGTGGTGCAGCACGGTCAGCGGGTTGATTGCGCAGTTGAGCGCCAGCTTGCGCCAGAGCCGGGTGAGGATGTCGGCGCTCCATTCGTGGGGAATGCCGGCGGCGGCCAGGTCGTCGAGCCAGAACGGCGCCACTGGGTGAGCAGGATCGCCCAGCCAGGTGTAGCCGTGGCCGGCGAACACCACGCGCCAGTCACCGTCGCGGAACGCGCCTTCAGTGCTGGAGGCGCTGATGCAACGGGCTTGGGGTACGCAATTGGCCACCGCGTCCTGGCTGCCGAGGCCGTTCTGCAACAGGATCAGTTCCGATTCGGCGTCCAGGCGATGGGCCACCGAGGCCACGGCCGCTTCCGCGTCGTAGGCTTTGCAGGCCAATAGCAGGCGCCTGATCGGTTCCGGGCTGTCCGCCGTTTCGCCAGGTATCGGGTAGCTCTGCGCCTGTCCCTGTTCCACCAACGTCAGGCCGCCGGCGCTTCGGTAGGCCTGCAGGCGGGCTTCGTTGCGCAGCACCAGCCGCACCGGCAACCCGGCCCGGGCCAGGCGCGTGGCCCACAATGTGCCGAGACTGCCGGCCCCTAGGACATGCCAGGTGGTAGACATCAGTTTTTTACTCGGATTGGCGCAAGCATCTGAGGGCTCGCCGTGTCGGCAGGAAAAGAGCCGTTATAATGAGCCCGATTTTAACCATAAGCCAAGCGCGCGCCGTTGATACTGGCGCGCCTTTTTATTTGGAGAACACTACATGCCGTCATTCGACGTGGTATCCGAACTGGACAAACACGAAGTCACCAACGCGGTTGAAAACGCCGTCAAGGAACTCGACCGTCGTTATGACCTCAAGGGCAAGGGCAGTTTCGAGTTCAAGGAAAAAGACCTGACCGTGAACCTGACCGCCGAGGCCGATTTCCAGCTCGAGGCGATGATCGAGATCCTCAAGCTGGCGCTGGTCAAGCGCAAGATCGACGTGCAGTGCCTTGAGGTCAAGGACGCCTATGCCTCGGGCAAGCTGATGAAACAGGAAGCCGTGCTCAAGGAAGGCATCGACAAGGAGCTGGCGAAGAAGATCGTCGCTCATATCAAGGACGCCAAGCTCAAGGTGCAAGCCGCCATCCAGGGCGAGCAGGTGCGGGTCACCGGCAAAAAACGTGACGACTTGCAAGAAGCCATTGCGGCACTGCGCGGCAAGGAATTCGGTATGCCGCTGCAATTCAACAACTTCCGCGACTGATACTGGGTTGTATTAAACATTGTGGCGAGGGGATAAATCCCCTCGCCACAAAATGCTGCGTGCAACAGGAATAGGAGAGAAAGATGGATTTGAATGCTGAAGTGGACAACCTGGTCAAGGCTTCCCAGACCTGGATCCCCATGATCATGGAATACGGCAGCCGCGTGTTGCTGGCCGTCATCACCCTGGCCATCGGCTGGTGGTTGATCAACAAAGTGACGCAGAAACTCGGCGCGCTGCTGGCCTTGCGTAACGCCGACCTGGCGCTGCAAGGGTTTATCAGTACCCTGGCCAACATCATCCTGAAGATATTGCTGATCGTCAGCGTCGCTTCGATGATCGGCGTGGAAACCACCTCATTCGTCGCCGCCATCGGTGCCGCCGGCCTGGCGATTGGCCTGGCCTTGCAAGGCAGCCTGGCGAACTTCGCCGGTGGCGTGCTGATCCTGCTGTTCCGCCCGTTCCGCATTGGTGACTGGATCGAAGCCCAGGGTGTGGCCGGTACGGTCGACAGCATCCAGATCTTCCACACCGTGATTCGCACCGGTGACAACAAGACTGTCATCGTGCCAAACGGCAATCTTTCGAACGGCATCATCACCAATACCAATCGCCAGCCGACCCGCAAGGTCGTGTTCGATGTAGGCGTGGATTATCAGGCTGACCTGCAAAAAGCCCGGGAAGTGTTGTTGGCGTTGGCCAAGGATGAGCGCGTGCTGGCTGATCCAGCGCCTGAAGCGGTGATTTCCACCTTGGGCGACAGTTCCATCACGGTGTCGCTGCGCATTTGGGTCAAGACGGCGGATTATTGGAACGTGATGTTCATGCTCAATGAACAGGCGCGGGATCGCTTGAAGGACGCGGGTATTGATATTCCGTTTCCACAGCGAGTGATTCGGGTCGTTCAGGAAGGGCCAGCGCAATAATGATTCGACTATAACCTGGCGCTGGGGTCAGGTTATGTTTAGTTAGCTTGCTAATTAAGAAGTTGTATAAAGACTGAATGCAGTCGAAATAAAAAAACCGCTCACCTGGATCAGGTGAGCGGTTTTTGTTTGTTGCGGGTGCAGCTATCGAATTAGCACTGAATTACAAGATGCTCAGTGGGTATTCGACGATTACGCGGAAGTCGTTAACGTCGCCAGTGACGTTAGAGGACGCACGATAGAACGCCTGACGTACACGGAACGAGAGGTCTTTGGCTGGACCGCTCTGCAGTACGTATTTGGTTTCGATGTCCCATTCGTGTTCTTTACCTTCACCGGTATCGGTGGAGATGTTGTCACCCTTAACGTAACGGGTCATGAAGCTCAGACCTGGTACGCCGTAGGTTTTCATGTTCAGGTCATAACGAGCCTGCCACGAACGCTCGTCGGCGAAGTTAAAGTCGGAGTATTGGATGGAGTTGGCCAGGAAAATCGTGCCGCCACCGTCTACGCCGTAAACGTAACCAGTGTCACCGCTAGAGCGCTGATGCGCCAGGGTGAACTTGTGAGCGCCGAGGCTGTACGCAGCTGCAAGGGACCAGATGCGGTTGTCGACATCGCCTGCCAGCTCTTGACCTTGGCTCTTGCTCTTATAGCCGTTGAAGTCGAAGTTCAGCGCTTGCGAATCGTCGATCGGCAGGGTGTAGTTCAGGTTGACGTATTGCTTCTTGAAGTAGTCATCGACATCGGAAGCCGCAACGCCAGCCACGAAATTGTCGGTGAACTGGTAGGTTGCGCCAGCGATGTCAGCGGAAGTCAGGCCTTTAGAATGTGCGCCATTGATGCTGTCGTGGCCCATGTTCTGCTGCCCGCTCATCGCGGTGAAGTGACCAGCGCTCAGCTCCAGGCCTTTGATTTCCTTGCTGGTGATCAAAGTACCGGTAGCAAATTCTGGCAACAAACGGCTGTCATCGGTGGAGAAGACCGGGCTTTCAGTTTGTTGGGTGCCGTATTTCAAGACGGTGTCGGAAAGACGGAATTTAACAGCAGCGCCGGCTTTCGATTGTGTGTGTTCAGGCTTGCCTTCGTCGTCGGAAGCAAACAGGTTGTTGCCCTGACGGCCTTCGCCACCGTCCAGACGTGCGGTGCCGCCTGCGAATGCGTCAACACCGACACCGATAGTGCCTTGTGTGAAGCCGGATTTGTAAATGAGCAGCTCACTAATACCGGTATCTTCACGGTAGCCATTTTTGAAGCCACCACCTGGCAGAGCAATGTTGCCGCCGCCGTTACGTTGGTCGCGGTTCATGTACTCAAGACGAGTTTTTGCGGTCAGGCTTTGGTCTTCAATGAAACCTTTAGATTCCTCTTGGGAGGACGCCATTGCGAACTGCGAGGTACCGGCCGATACAGCCAGTGCGATCATGCTCCACTTCATCACGCGCATCGTGATTTGCTCCTTTGGTTTTTAGAAGAGTACTGCCGTCCCACCTGTTTTTTTATCTGGGCGGCTCTTTCTTTTTGTGTCGGCGCAAACTTATATCACGACGACATTATTGGCGATACTTGCCCATTCAACCTTTCAGCTTCTTTACGACCATGTCGCCAATGGCTCGATCCATGTCGTATTTCAGCTATTCCGACGCAACCGTATTCACAACTTTAATGTCGTTTTCTTTTTCCGGCATCGGTGTAAAGAGTCCGTCATTACCGCGCTTGAAGCTCCTGAGGGCAGCCTTGCCACTTTAATTTTGTATGTCGGCAGGTTCCCGCGTCCGGCGGGACCTTTGGACAGTGCGGGGATGAATGCAACAAGCATGCTCAAACCCGATTTTCGTTTACATTTTTTTCACATTTTATCGATTGACGCGGTGAAACCTCATGAAACCGGGCTCCAAAGGCCTTGTTTTAAATAGGGTTGACTCGTGTGCGGCTCTCGTGTTTGACGCCAGCAAACGTGGCAAGACAATCAAAAACGTTACCGGTTCACCCTACCCAGTGAGTAAATCACGGATACTTTGTGCACTGAGCGTAGACGCACTGTGCTGTTTTGGTGCAAAAAAATTTCAGGTTGTACGAAAATCTTACAGCGTCGAGGCTTTGCCTGGGCTCTGGCATGGTCCTGTCAGGACCTTACCGTGCCGCTTGCGCTGTGTTGGTGCGTCAGGTTGCACAGGTTGATGCCGTATGTTGAAAAAAATCATTCGAAGGCCGGGCATCAGCACGGTACGCAGTGATCGATCCGGCGTTCGCGGGTATGCTGCGCATCTGAGTCCTATGCAGGCCTGCGGGCCGCCAAACCGGGCAGAACCAATAACGAGCGAGGAGTACACGCGGTGTTCGCTTTAGATCCACGACTGCAACAAGACACATTGCCCATCGGTGATTTCCCGTTGTGCCGGTTGCTCTTGTCCAACGATTCGAACTACCCGTGGTTCATCCTCGTACCGCGGCGGGAAGATATCAGCGAATTGTTTCAATTGGATGACGCTGATCAACAACAGCTGTGGAAAGAAACCACGGCGCTGGCCGAAACCCTCAAGGATTCGTTCGATGCCGACAAGATGAACGTTGCAACCCTGGGTAACGTCGTCAGTCAATTGCACATGCACGTCATCGTGCGCAAGCGTGATGATGCCGCCTGGCCTGCGCCGGTCTGGGGCAAACACCCAGCCCAGCCTTATAATGCAGGGCAGGTCGCGGCCATTCGTGAACGGTTGCGAGTGGCCTTGACCGATGATTTCAAGTTTCTGGAGGGCTGAACCATGAACCTTGAAGACCGCGTAACCGATCTGGAAAGCCGTCTGGCGTTTCAGGATGACACCATCCAGGCATTGAACGACGTGCTTGTGGAGCAGCAGCGGATCGTCGAGCGTCTGCAGCTGCAGATGGCGGCGTTGCTCAAGCGCCAGGAAGAAATGGCCGGGCAGTTCGAGTCGTTCGAAGAAGAGGCGCCGCCTCCTCACTACTGACCAGGCCCGACTCTCGTTTGACGGGCAATAAAAAACCGCGAGCAGCCAGGCTGCATCGCGGTTTTTTTATGCTGGGATCAGCGGCGCGGCAGCGCGGCGATCACATCTTCGGCCTGCAGGCCCTTGTCGCGGTTCATCACGGAGAACTCCACGCGCTGGCCTTCCACCAGGACGCGATGGCCTTCGCCACGAATGGCCCGGAAATGCACGAAAATGTCATCGCCGGAGTCGCGGGAGATGAAGCCGAACCCTTTGGACGTATTGAACCACTTCACCGTGCCGGTATCGCGGTTGGACATGTCGTAGTTCTGCGCAGCGGCGGCCGGCGACGACTTCTTGTAGAAGCTGACGGCCAGGTGCAGTGCCACGGCGAGCAGTGCTGCACCCAGGCTGAACAGAATGGCCGGTTGACCGCCGATTTCCGGCATAGGCGCCAGCAGGGCCAGGGTTTGCAGGGCAACGGCCAGCACCAGCAGGGCACTGACCAGGTTTTGCAGTTGGTGACGTGGACCTTTGTTCCAGTAAGGGATAACAGGTGCGAGGGTCAGGTTGAGCAGGCCGAAAAAGGCTAGGTACAGTGCATCGGGGTGTTGCAGGTAAGGTGTGGCTTCGGAACCCAGGCTAGGGATGAAGGACAGCAGCAGGGCAGCTGCGCCCATTAGCAAGTGGACGATTTTCAACATTTTGATTGGCTCACGGTTAAGACAGATCACAAGGAAGAGCTGGTCGGGGGCGGTTCGCTTCGAAACAATGAGAGGCGTTGGACACGTACCCGAATCAGCCTATGCGCCACACCCGGGAAAATAAGCGTAGCGACACACTGCCTATTTAACAGCAAAGCCCCGGCCTTCTCAAACTCGTTACGGACACGTACCGCGCTGTTCGTCGGCCAGAAAAGACCCGCCGGTGCTTGAAGGTGCCAGGCAAACGGCGTTGAATTCCTCGGGGCGTCGGAACCGCTCGCTGTCCCGGCTTGTCGGTTCAGGAGGGCTGGCGATCTGTCGCAGGCCATAGGCGGCCAAAACCACTAGAGTTTGGGGCGTTGTCGAATTCATCACCGTCAGGAGATCAACCAACATGGCAATTGATATCGGTATCAGTGAAGAAGACCGCAAGTCCATCGTCGACGGGCTTTCGCGCCTGCTGTCGGACACCTATGTGCTGTATCTCAAGACCCACAATTTCCACTGGAACGTCACGGGGCCGATGTTTCGGACCCTGCACCTGATGTTCGAGGAGCAATACAACGAGCTGGCCCTGGCGGTGGACCTGATTGCCGAGCGAATTCGCGCCCTGGGTTTCCCGGCCCCGGGGGCCTACTCGGTGTACGCGCGCCTGTCTTCTATTAAGGAAGAGGAAGGCGTGCCTGGCGCCGAAGACATGATCCGGCAACTGGTCGAGGGCCAGGAAGCGGTGACGCGTACGGCCCGGGGCATCTTTCCTTTATTGGACAAGGTCAGTGATGAGCCCACCGCCGACCTGCTGACCCAGCGCATGCAAGTTCACGAAAAGACCGCGTGGATGCTGCGGGCGTTGCTGGAGGGTTAGTAACCTCAGGCAGGTGATGACGTGGCGCGGGCAGCATTCCCAGCGCGCGGCGTGTAGGACGGCGTAATTCATCGCCTGCCTGCTGTTGGCTTGTCCTACGTCCATGGTCATAAAGTCGTCTGGAACTGGCGATGCCGTTGAGCTTCCATAGAGCCACAGATGGAGTGTTCCAACTGAGAGGTTCGTATGGCAAAGGAGTGTCAACGGTATGATTCAAGGAAAAGAACCGGGGGAGGGTTTGCGTGGGCGCTTTCAGTCCATCAGCGTCGATCCGTTCGTCAGGGGGTTCGATATGCAGCTGGTGCGCCCCCTGGCCCGATCCATTCGTCTGAACGGGTTCGCCACCTGTCTGCGGCTGGAACAGGTCTATTGGGATATCCTCGGTGACATGGCCCAGCTCAACAGCTGTTCCATCAGCACGTTGCTGTCCCATGTCGACAGGGAGGTGCACCTGCGCCATGGCGGGGTGCGCAATTTCAGCGCGCTGGTGCGTGTGGTCTGCGTGGTGCACAGTTTGAAGGAGACCGGGATGGATCATGGTGCGGCGTAGGAGCTGCCGAAGGCTGCGATCTTTGGATCTTGATCTTGCGCTTGCGACTCAAGTGTCTGGGGCAAGATCGCAGCCTCGTTGCACTCGTCAGCTCCTACACAGCATCCGGAAATGGCCTGTGCGGTCTTACGGCTGCACAGGCCGCATTTAATGGATATAATCCCGCTCTTTGCCGCAAAGCCCAGCCTTTGCGCGAGTAACCTGATCGCCGAGACAACCCCATGCCGATGTACGACTATCAATGTGCTTCCTGTGGTCATCAGATGGAAGCCATTCAAAAGATCAGCGCGGCACCGCTGGTCGACTGCCCTGCCTGTCAGGCGCCAGAACTGAAAAAGATGCTGTCCATGCCTGGTTTCCGCCTCGGCGGCACAGGCTGGTATGAAACCGACTTCAAGACCGGCGCCAAGAAGAATTTGGCCGGTGGCGACAAAGCTGATTGAGTTGAACACGCGCGAGTGCTTGCACGGGCAGGTCCTCCAACCGAATTTCGAATTACGAGAAGTGAAACCACTACCATGATGCGCAGCCATTATTGCGGCCAACTGAACGAAAGCCTGGAAGGTCAGGAAGTTACTCTTTGCGGATGGGTCCATCGTCGCCGTGACCATGGCGGGGTGATTTTCCTCGATATCCGTGATCGTGAAGGCCTGGCCCAGGTGGTGTTCGATCCGGACCGCGCTGACACCTTCGCCACCGCCGACCGCGTGCGCAGCGAATATGTGGTCAAGATCACCGGCAAGGTGCGTCTGCGTCCGGCCGGTGCTGGCAACGCCAACATGGCGTCCGGCATGATCGAAGTGCTGGGTTACGAGCTGGAAGTGCTCAACGAATCGGAAACCCCGCCGTTCCCGCTCAACGAATACTCCGACGTGGGCGAAGAAACCCGCCTGCGCTACCGCTTCATCGACCTGCGTCGCCCGGAGATGGCCGAGAAGCTGCGCCTGCGTTCGCGCATGACCACCAGCATCCGTCGTTACCTGGACGAGAACGGCTTCCTCGACGTCGAGACGCCGATCCTGACCCGCGCCACGCCGGAAGGCGCCCGCGACTACCTGGTGCCGAGCCGTACCCACCCCGGCAGCTTCTTCGCCTTGCCGCAATCGCCACAGTTGTTCAAGCAACTGCTGATGGTGGCCGGGTTCGATCGCTACTACCAGATCGCCAAGTGCTTCCGCGACGAAGACCTGCGTGCCGACCGTCAGCCTGAGTTCACTCAGATCGACATCGAGACCAGCTTCCTCGACGAAAAAGACATCATGGGCCTGACCGAAGGCATGATCCGCAACCTGTTCAAGGAAGTGCTGGGTCTGGAATTCGGCGAGTTCCCGCACATGACCTTCGAAGAGGCCATGCGCCGCTACGGTTCCGACAAGCCAGACCTGCGTAACCCGCTGGAGCTGGTGGACGTGGCTGACCAGCTCAAGGACGTCGAGTTCAAGGTGTTCAGCGGCCCGGCCAACGACCCGAAATGCCGTATCGCGGCCTTGCGCGTTCCTGGCGGCGCCAGCATGCCGCGCAAGCAGATCGACGACTACACCAAGTTCGTCGGCATCTACGGTGCCAAGGGCCTGGCCTACATCAAGGTCAACGAGCGCGCCGCGGGTGTTGATGGCCTGCAATCGCCGATCGTGAAAAACATCCCTGAAGCCAACCTCAATGTGATCCTCGATCGCGTGGGCGCGGTTGACGGCGACATCGTGTTCTTCGGTGCCGACAAGGCCAAGATCGTCAGCGAAGCCCTGGGCGCGCTGCGTATCAAGCTGGGTCACGACCTGAAGCTGCTGACTTGCGAATGGGCGCCAATGTGGGTCGTTGACTTCCCGATGTTCGAAGAAAACGACGACGGCAGCTTCTCGGCGCTGCACCACCCGTTCACCGCGCCGAAGTGCTCGCCGCAAGAGCTGGAGGCCAACCCGGCCACCGCTCTGTCGCGCGCTTACGACATGGTCCTGAACGGCACCGAACTGGGTGGCGGTTCGATCCGTATCCACCGCAAGGAAATGCAACAGGCAGTGTTCCGCCTGCTGGGCATCAACGAAGCCGAGCAGGAAGAGAAGTTCGGCTTCCTGCTCGACGCCCTGAAGTACGGTGCACCGCCCCACGGTGGCCTGGCCTTCGGCCTGGACCGTCTGGTGATGCTGATGACCGGCGCCCAGTCGATCCGTGAAGTGATCGCGTTCCCGAAAACCCAGAGCGCGGCCGATGTCATGACCCAGGCGCCGGGTGTGGTGGATGCCAAGGCATTGCGCGAGTTGCACATTCGTCTGCGTGAACAGCCAAAGGCTGAGTAAGGCTGGCACCTGAGAGGGCGCATCTTCGGATGCGCCTTTTCATTGGGGTCGATATTTCTGATTGCCGGCCACTGTGTACGCGCAGGGCGGGCAATGTTCCAAAGAGAAACGGAGCGAGTTATGGCAGGTCATTCCAAGTGGGCGAACATCAAGCACCGCAAAGAACGTCAGGATGCCAAGAGAGGCAAGATCTTCACCAAGTGGATCCGTGAGCTGACGGTCGCGGCCCGCCAGGGTGGCGGCGACCCGGGTTCCAACCCGCGCTTGCGCCTGGCCCTGGACAAGGCGCTGGGTGCCAACATGAGCCGCGATATCATCGATCGGGCCGTCGCCCGTGGCGCCGGTGCGACCGAGGCTGACAACGTTGAAGAGCTGACCTACGAAGGTTATGGCCCTGGCGGCGTGGCGGTGATGGTCGAATGCATGACCGACAACCGCAACCGTACTGCCGCCGCCGTGCGTCACGCCTTCAGCAAATGCGGTGGCAACCTGGGCACCGATGGTTCGGTGGCTTACCTGTTCGAGCGCAAGGGGCAGATCAGCTTCGCGCCGGGCCTCGATGAAGATGCCCTGACGGAAGCGGCCCTGGAGGCCGACGCCGATGACGTGGTCAGCCACGAAGACGGCTCGTTCGACGTGTTTACTTCGTTCGCCAGCTTCTATGCCGTGCGCAACGCCCTGGAGGCGGCCGGTTTCAAGCCCGCCGACGCAGAGATCGTCATGCAGCCGACCACCAGTGCCGAACTGGACCTCGAAGGCGCCGAGAAGGTGCTCAAGCTGATCGACATGCTTGAAGACCTGGACGATGTGCAGAACGTCTACTCTAACGCTGACATTCCGGAGTCGGTGGCTGAACAGCTGGGCTGAGAAAGCCAGTTCAAATATTGACGATTGCCAATGATCAACCTGTGGGAGCGAGCTTGCTCGCGATAGTGATACATCAGTCAACACTGTGCTTGCTGATCCGACGCCATCGCGAGCAAGCTCGCTCCCACAGGTCTGGATAACTCCCCTTCAAACCGCAGGCGCTATGACTTTAATCCTTGGTATCGACCCTGGTTCGCGCATCACCGGCTACGGTGTGGTTCGCGATACCGGGCGCGGCTGCGTGTACGTCGCGTCTGGTTGCATCCGCACCGGGGCGGGTGAACTGCACGAGCGCTTGCAGATCGTTTATCGCGGCGTGCGTGAGGTCATCCAGACCTACGGCCCGGTCACCATGGGCATCGAAAAGGTTTTCATGGCGCGCAACGCCGACTCGGCCCTGAAGCTGGGGCAGGCCCGGGGCGCGGCAATCGTTGCTGGCGCCGAGGAAAACCTGGAGATCGCCGAGTACAGCGCGACCCAGGTCAAGCAGGCGGTCGTCGGAACCGGGGCGGCGAACAAGGAGCAGGTGCAAATGATGGTGATGCACCTGTTGAAACTGGTCAGCAAGCCGCAGATCGATGCCTCCGACGCCCTGGCCATTGCCATTTGCCATGCCCATACCCGTTCCAGCCTGTTGCCTCACGGCCTGGGAACCGCACGCAGTCGTGGCGGGCGCCTGCGTCTCTGATAGCATCAGCGCAATCTTTCGTGAGCCCGAGCATCTTGCGCCTGTGTCGTCGGCCTTCCTGCCCGGGCTGTTACTCGCCAGCCAGCAGGCTGGCCAACACCCAAGGATCTGAAACGTGATTGGACGCTTGCGCGGCACCCTGGCTGAAAAACAGCCGCCGCACCTGATTCTGGATGTAAATGGCCTGGGCTATGAGCTGGAAGTGCCCATGACCACGCTGTATCGCTTGCCGTCGGTCGGCGAGCCGCTGACCCTGCACACCCATTTGGTCGTGCGCGAGGATGCGCAGTTACTCTATGGCTTCGTCGGCAAGCGCGAGCGAGACTTCTTCCGCGAGCTGATCCGTCTCAATGGCGTCGGCCCGAAACTGGCCCTGGCCTTGATGTCGAGCCTGGAAGTCGATGAATTGGTCCGTTGCGTGCAGTCCCAGGACACCTCGGCCCTGACCAAGGTGCCGGGTGTGGGCAAGAAAACCGCCGAGCGCCTGCTGGTCGAACTCAAGGACCGCTTCAAGGCCTGGGAGGCGGTGCCGGCTATGTTCGCCCTGGTGCCGAACCAGCCGGACGCGCCTGCGCCTGCGGTCAGCGCCGAAAGCGATGCGGTCACCGCGCTGATCTCCCTGGGCTACAAGCCGCAGGAAGCCAGCAAGGCGATTTCCGCCATCAAGGAAAAAGGCCTGAGCACTGAAGACATGATTCGCCGTGCCCTGAAGGGAATGATTTAAGTGATTGAAGCTGACCGCCTGATCGCCGCCACGGGCGCGCCCCGTGACCGCGAGGAAATCCAGGACCGCGCGATTCGTCCTGTCAGCCTGGCCGACTACATCGGCCAACCGACCGTGCGCGAGCAGATGGAGTTGTTCATCCAGGCCGCCCGTGGGCGCAGCGAGTCGCTGGACCACACCTTGATCTTCGGTCCGCCGGGCCTGGGCAAGACTACCCTGGCCAACATCATTGCCCAGGAAATGGGCGTCTCGATCAAGAGCACGTCCGGGCCGGTCCTCGAGCGGCCGGGTGACCTGGCGGCGCTGCTGACCAATCTTGAGCCCCATGACGTGCTGTTCATCGACGAAATCCATCGGCTGTCGCCGATCGTCGAGGAAGTGCTGTATCCGGCCATGGAAGATTTCCAGCTTGACATCATGATCGGTGAAGGGCCGGCGGCACGCTCGATCAAGCTCGACCTGCCGCCCTTCACCCTGGTGGGCGCCACCACCCGCGCTGGCATGCTGACCAACCCGTTGCGGGACCGCTTCGGTATCGTCCAGCGCCTGGAGTTCTACAACAACGCCGACCTGGCGACGATTGTCAGTCGTTCGGCGGGCATCCTCGGGTTGCCGCTGGACCCGGACGGTGCGTATGAGATCGCCCGGCGTGCCCGGGGTACGCCGCGGATCGCCAACCGCCTGCTGCGCCGGGTCCGGGATTTTGCCGAAGTCCGCGCCAAGGGCCACATCACCAAGCCGATTGCCGACCTGGCGTTGAACCTGCTGGACATCGACGAGCGCGGTTTCGACCATCAGGACCGGCGCCTGCTGCTGACCATGATCGAGAAATTCGACGGTGGCCCGGTGGGCGTGGACAGCCTGGCGGCGGCCATCAGCGAAGAGCGCCACACCATTGAAGATGTGCTGGAACCGTACCTGATCCAGCAGGGCTACATCATGCGTACCCCTCGCGGGCGCGTGGTGACCCGTCATGCTTATTTGCATTTTGGCTTAAACATCCCGACACGAATGGGTGAGATGCCGGTGGTAGACGAATTCCTCGATGCCGTGGACGATTGAACGAGCTCTGTACGCCGACTTTTTTCCAGTTCGTGCTGTCCCAGACCACGCCTGGAGCGTCAATGCGTTCGAGAATGAAAAAACAGTTGCCTGGCCGATTGGCAACCTGAGGAGTAAGCACTAGAGTATGCGCGCGCAAAACGGGCTGGAGTCGTTCGCACATCGCTGTCGCGTTTATTACGAGGACACCGATGCTGGCGGCATCGTCTACTACGTCAATTACCTCAAGTTTATGGAACGGGCTCGAACCGAACGGCTGCGGGAACTGGGTTTTGCCCAATCCGCGCTGGCAGGGGAGGACCTGTTATTCGTCGTGCATTCCAGCGAAGCGCGCTACCACGCGCCGGCGCGACTGGACGACGAACTGGTGGTAAGTGCCGATGTCATCGAATTGAACCGTGTCAGCCTGCGTTTCAAGCAGCAGGTCAGGCGGGCTACGGATAACGTGCTGCTCTGTGAAGGGCAGTTTTTGGTGGCCTGTGTGCGCACCCATAGTTTGAAACCCCGGGCCATTCCCGAAGCTCTACGTGCGGCCTTTGCCGGCGTGAGCGGCGCGGGTACACACTCAGAGCAGGAGATAAAGCGTGGAAGCTAACGTCGTCGACCATACCTCCATGTGGAGCTTGGTCAGCAATGCCAGCGTCGTGGTGCAGTTGGTAATGCTGATCCTGGTAGCCGCATCGGTGACCTCATGGATCATGATTTTTCAGCGCAGCAACATGCTGCGCGCCGGTCGCCGTGCCCTGGAGAGCTTCGAAGAGCGCTTCTGGTCCGGCATCGACCTGTCCAAGCTCTATCGTCAGGCCGGGAGCAACCCGGACCCGGATTCGGGCGTGGAGCAGATCTTCCGTGCCGGCTTCAAGGAATTCTCCCGTCTGCGCCAGCAGCCAGGCGTTGACCCGGAAGCGGTGATGGAAGGCGTGGCTCGTGCCATGCGCGTGGCCATCTCCCGCGAGGAAGAAAAACTCGAACAAGGCCTGTCGTTCCTCGCCACCGTTGGTTCGGTCAGCCCGTACATCGGTCTGTTCGGCACCGTGTGGGGGATCATGAACTCCTTCCGTGGCCTGGCCTCTGCCCAGCAAGCGACCCTGGCCACCGTGGCCCCGGGTATTGCCGAGGCACTGGTCGCCACCGCCATCGGCCTGTTCGCGGCCATTCCGGCCGTGATCGCCTACAACCGCTTCGCTGCCCGTAGCGAAGCGCTGACCAGCCGTTACTACACCTTCGC
The DNA here is from genome assembly GCF_018325865.1 of Pseudomonas sp. St386. Taxonomy (NCBI): domain Bacteria; kingdom Pseudomonadati; phylum Pseudomonadota; class Gammaproteobacteria; order Pseudomonadales; family Pseudomonadaceae; genus Pseudomonas; species Pseudomonas sp. St386. The sequence continues at coordinate 5,356,619 of NZ_AP021900.1, read as the reverse complement.
CGATGAATTCCAGGCGATCCTGCACCGCAAAGTGCACACCAGCGAAGAATAAGCAGGTATTTCCCCATGGCTTTAATCGCTCGAGCCCGAAACAAGCGCAAGCCGGTTGCCGAGATGAACGTGGTGCCCTACATCGACGTGATGTTGGTGCTGCTGGTCATCTTCATGGTGACCGCGCCGATGCTCAATCAGGGCGTGAAGGTCGATCTGCCCAAGGTTTCCAGCGAAGCCTTGCCGCAGGACAACAACACCCAGGTACTGACCATTTCGATCAAGGCTGACAAGACCTACTACTGGAACCTTGGCAGCGAAGTCGACACCGAGAAGCAGCAGGACCGGGCCATGACCTTGCCGCAGATGACCGATGCGGTGACCAAGATCATTCGTGTCGGCAACGACGCCGGCAAGCGCACGCAGGTCTTCATTCGCGGTGACAAGACCGTCGACTACGGTGCCGTGATGGGCGCCATGGGTGGCCTGCAGAAAGCCGGGGTCGGTAATGTTGGCTTGATCACTGAGGCGCCCTGATGCAGCAACAGCGAGAGCCGTCCGCCTCGGAAAGCTACTTCTGGCCTAGTGTCCTGGCAATCGGTCTGCACGTACTGGTGTTCGGCATGCTGTTCGTCAGTTTTGCCATGACCCCTGAGCTGCCGCCGGCCAAGCCGATCGTGCAGGCGACGTTGTACCAGCTCAAGTCGAAAAGCCAGGCGACCACCCAGACCAACCAGAAGCTTGCCGGTGAGGCGAAGAAATCCGCCGCGCGCCAGACTGAAGTCGAGCAGATGGAGCAGAAGAAGGTCGAGCAGGAAGCGATAAAGGCCGCGGAACAAAAGAAAGAGGAAGCGGCTCAAAAGGCCGAGGAAGCCAAGAAGGCCGATGAGGCGAAGAAAGCTGACGAGGCGAAAAAGGCTGACGAAGCCAAGAAAGCCGACGAAGCGAAGAAAACCGCCGAGGCCAAAAAGGCAGAAGAGAAACAATTGGCTGATATAGCCAAGAAGAAGGCCGAAGAAGAAGCCAAGAAAGCCGCTGAAGAAGAGGCCAAGAAAGCGGCCGCTGAAGAAGCGAAGAAAAAGATCGTCGAGGACGCGAAGAAGAAAGCGGCCGAAGACGCCAAGAAGAAAGCTGAAGCTGAAGAGGCGAAAAAGAAAGTCGCCGAAGACGCGAAGAAGAAAGCCGCCGCCGACGCCGCCAAGAAAAAGGCCCAGGACGCAGCGCGTAAATCCGCCGAAGACAAAAAGGCCCAGGCCTTGGCAGATCTGCTTTCCGACACGCCGGAGCGCCAGCAGGCATTGGCTGATGAGCAGGGCGATGAAGTCGCCGGCAGCTACGATGATTTGATTCGCGCACGAGCGGCAGAAGGCTGGGCTCGTCCCCCTTCGGCGCGCAAAGGCATGACGGTAGTATTGCAAATCGGCATGTTGCCCGACGGTACGGTTACCTCGGTCAGCGTCGCCAAGTCCAGTGGTGACGGTCCGTTCGACGCTTCGGCGGTCGCAGCGGTCAAGAACATTGGGCGATTGACGGAAATGCAAGGAATGAAACCGAGCGACTTTGCTCCCTATCGTTCATTCAAGATGACATTCACACCTGAGGATCTAGCCTTGTGAGAAACCTTCTTCGATCAATGCTGGTCGTTATCTGCTGCCTGGCAGGGATAGCGGTAGCAGAGGAAAAGAACATCCTGGTCACCAGCGGCAGCGACCGGGCGACCCCGATCGCCGTCGTACCGTTCGGCTGGCAGGGCGGTAGCGTCCTGCCGGACGACATGGCGGAAATCATCGGCAACGACCTGCGCAACTCGGGTTACTACGCGCCGATTCCGAAGCAGAACATGATCAGCCTGCCGACCCAGGCCAGCGAAGTCATCTACCGTGACTGGAAGGCCCTGGGCGCCCAGTACATCATGGTCGGCAGTATCGTTCCGGCTGGCGGTCGCCTGCAGGTGCAGTACGCCCTGTTCAACGTCGCCACCGAGCAGCAAGTGCTGACCGGCAGCGTGTCGGGCAGCGTCGATCAGTTGCGCGACATGTCGCACTACATCGCCGACCAGTCGTTCGAGAAACTCACCGGCATCAAGGGCGCGTTCTCTACCCGCATGCTCTACGTGACGGCCGAGCGCTTCTCCGAAAACAACACCCGCTACACCCTGCAGCGCTCCGACTATGACGGTGCCCGTGCAGTGACCTTGCTGCAATCGCGCGAGCCAATCCTGTCGCCGCGCTTCGCCCCCGATGGCAAGCGCATCGCCTATGTCTCGTTCGAGCAGAAGCGTCCGCGCATTTTCGTGCAGCACATCGACACCGGTCGTCGTGAGCAGATCACCAACTTCGAAGGCCTGAACGGCGCGCCAGCCTGGTCGCCGGACGGTTCGCGCCTGGCGTTCGTGCTGTCCAAGGACGGTAACCCGGACATCTATGTGATGAACCTGGCTTCGCGTTCGATCTCCCGCGTCACCAATGGCCCGGGCATCAACACCGAACCGTTCTGGGGCAAGGATGGCTCGACCATCTACTTCACCTCCGACCGTGGCGGCAAGCCACAGATCTACAAGACCAGTGCTGGTGGTGGCGGTGCCGAACGCGTGACGTTCGTCGGTAACTACAACGCCAACCCTAAACTGTCGGCGGACGAAAAGACCCTGGTAATGATCCATCGCCAGGATGGTTTCACTAATTTCAAGGTGGCGGCCCAGGATTTGCAGCGCGGTAGCGTAAAAATCCTCACTGATAGCACTCTGGACGAGTCACCCACTGTTGCGCCCAACGGCACCATGGTAATCTACGCCACCCGCCAGCAGGGCCGGGGAGTCTTGATGCTCGTGTCCATTAATGGACGCGTGAGGCTCCCGCTTCCTACCGCTCAAGGCGAAGTCAGAGAACCGTCCTGGTCCCCTTACCTGAACTGACGCGGCGCTATACGTTTTACTTAACACACTGGGGTTCATTAGGAGTTTCACGATGGAAATGCTGAAGTTTGGTAAATTTGCTGCGCTGGCTCTGGCCATGGCTGTAGCTGTAGGTTGCTCGTCCAAAGGCGGCGACAATGCCGGTGAAGGCGCTGTTGATCCAAACGCTGGTTACGGCGCTAACACCGGTGCAGTTGACGGCTCCCTGAGCGAAGAAGCTGCTCTGCGCGCAATCACCACCTTCTACTTCGAATACGACAGCTCGGACCTGAAGCCAGAAGCCATGCGCGCTCTGGACGTTCACGCCAAAGACCTGAAGTCGAACGGCGCTCGCGTTGTTCTGGAAGGCAACACCGACGAACGTGGTACTCGTGAGTACAACATGGCACTGGGCGAGCGTCGTGCGAAAGCCGTTCAACGCTACCTGGTACTGCAAGGTGTTTCCCCAGCTCAGCTGGAACTGGTTTCCTACGGCGAAGAGCGTCCAGTTGCTACCGGCAACGACGAGCAGTCCTGGGCTCAAAACCGTCGCGTCGAACTGCGTAAGTAATTCGTCATGCGAACGTGCCGTCGTGCTGTAACTGTTCTGGCTCTCAGCCTCGCGCCGCTTGCGGCGTGGGCTGCGGTTCCTGTGGTCGATAACGATGCCGGCTATAACAATAGCGGGAGCAGCTATCCGCCTGCAGGTTACGGTACGAACGGCGCCTATGCCGGGGGAGGGGTTTCGGCCCCTGTCTCGGCACAGGGCGAGCTGTTCAACCAGCTCCAGCAAATGCAGGATCAGCTTTCGCGCCAGCAAGGCGTGATCGAAGTTCTGCAGAATGATATTTCGCGCATGAAGCAGGAAAACCTGGAGCGATACCAGGATCTTGATCGGCGCATAGGAACCGGCGTTGCACCTGCACCTGCCGCGACTCCTGAGAATTCTCCTGCCGGTGGCGACTTGAACGCCCCCGGTGCAGCCGCAGGCGCGGGGGCAACTGCTCCTGCAGCACCTGCCGCCGGTGGCGAGCCGGCTGATCCGGCGAAGGAAAAGCTCTATTACGATGCTGCCTTCGACCTGATCAAGGCCAAGGATTTCGACAAGGCCAGCCAGGCCTTTGCCGCCTTCCTGCGCAAATACCCAAACAGCCAGTACGCGGGCAATGCCCAATACTGGCTGGGTGAAGTGAACCTGGCCAAAGGCGACCTGCAAGGTGCCGGCCAGGCATTCGCCAAGGTTTCGCAACTGTATCCCAAGCACGCCAAGGTGCCGGATTCGCTGTACAAGCTGGCTGATGTAGAGCGCCGCCTCGGTCACACCGACAAGGTAAAAGGCATTCTGCAGCAGGTGGTGGCCCAATATCCGGGTACATCCGCCGCCCAGTTGGCCCAGCGTGATCTGCAACGCATGTAAGTCGGCTTGACCTGTTTTGAAGAAACCCGCGCCTGTCGCGGGTTTTTTCGTTAGAATTCACGCCCTTTTTTATGAAACACGCTTTTTGGGATCTGCGCGTTGGCGGGGTTCCTTGAAGTGCCTGACGGAGGCGGACAGCCTGTTTAGCTGTTACGCCCGTGGCGACTATGCAAGACACATTGAGAATCACCGAAGTTTTTTACTCGTTGCAGGGTGAAACGCGGACGGCTGGGCTGCCCACAGTATTTGTGCGTCTCACCGGTTGCCCGTTGCGCTGCCAATACTGCGACAGTGCCTACGCGTTCAGCGGCGGCACCTTGCGAACCCTCGACGATATCCTTGAGCAAGTGGCCAGTTATCGTCCGCGTTATGTCTGCGTCACGGGTGGTGAGCCATTGGCGCAACCCAATGCCATCCCCTTGCTCAAGCAGTTGTGCGATGCCGGTTACGAGGTTTCCCTGGAAACCAGCGGCGCCCTGGATATCTCGGCCGTCGACCCGCGCGTCAGTCGCGTCGTGGACCTGAAGACTCCAGGCTCCAAGGAAGCGCACCGCAACCGTTACGAGAATATCGAGTTGCTGACCCCCAACGATCAGGTCAAGTTCGTGATCTGTTCGCGGGAAGATTACGACTGGGCCGTGTCCAAGCTGATCCAGTACGGGCTCGACCAGCGGGCCGGCGAAGTGTTGTTGTCGCCGAGCCATCACGATTTGAGCGCCCGGGACCTGGCGGACTGGGTGGTGGCGGATAACCTGCCGGTGCGCCTGCAACTGCAGCTGCATAAATATCTTTGGAACGACGAGCCGGGGCGCTGATATGACTGAACATTCGAACATTGCCGAAAAACGTGCGGTCATCCTGTTGTCCGGCGGCCTGGATTCGGCCACCGTCGTGGCCATGGCCCGTGCCGAGGGGTACCGCTGCTACACCATGAGTTTCGATTATGGCCAGCGCCACCGCGCTGAACTGCACGCTGCCGAGCGAGTGGCCCGGGACCTGGGCGTGGTGGAACACAAAGTGATCGGCCTGAACCTCAATGGCATTGGTGGCTCGGCCTTGACCGACAGTTCCATCGACGTGCCGGAGGCGCCTAGCGAAGGCATCCCGGTGACCTATGTGCCGGCGCGTAACACCGTATTCCTGTCCTTGGCATTGGGCTGGGCCGAAGTGCTGGGCGCTCGGGACATTTTCATCGGCGTCAATGCCGTGGATTACTCCGGTTACCCGGATTGCCGCCCGGAGTTCGTCGAAGCCTTCGAGCGCATGGCGAACCTGGCGACCAAGGCCGGTGTAGAAGGGCAGGGTTTCCGCATCCTGGCGCCGTTGCAGAATCTCAGCAAGGCCGACATCGTCAAGGCCGGTGTGAAGCTTGGCGTGGACTACGGGCTCACTGTTTCCTGCTATCAGGCCGACGATCAGGGCCGTGCTTGCGGCAAATGCGACAGCTGCCGCCTGCGCGCAGAAGGCTTCGCTGCGGCGGGTGTGAGCGATCCAACCCGTTATTTTTGATTTATTTCAAATTAGGTGTTGAATAGTCCTTAGAAATCAGTATTATACGCGCCACCACACAGCGGGTCGTTAGCTCAGTTGGTAGAGCAGTTGGCTTTTAACCAATTGGTCGTAGGTTCGAATCCCACACGACCCACCATTTTTTGCAGTTTTAAAAGTCTGGAAGGCCCACGAAAGTGAGGATTTCCGGATTTTTTTTTGCCTGCGAGAAAGTGGCCGGACAAGTCCCGAATCTGACTGGTGTGGCGCCAGTCCTTGGGAGATTACGCCATTAACCTGGAAAAGCCGGCCTCAACTCCTAGACTGTTGAAGCCCGCTCCTTGTTCAAGCGCAGCGTGCACCTCGTTATAAAACGCGAGAGGTTCGATCAAGGAGGATTCGACATGAAGCTGCGAATTACCCAGTTTGCTCCATTCGATCAGGGCAAGGATATCAAGGCTGATATCAAGGGCGGATGGTGTGCCGGGGTAACCGCCACGGTCGGCATTGCCGTCGGCTCCTATGATGTGGAAGGGCAACCCGATTTTGGGCATTGGGTCGAGCATGTCGCTTTTGTAAAAGCCAAGGCGGCGTTGCTGAAGATCAATTCCAACCTCAACACGGCCGAAACGCTGCAGGCCGTCCTGGGCCGATACCAGCAAACCCGTGACGTCTGCGGTGACCTGCATAAGTCCAAGTTTGAAGCGCGAGGCTGTAAAGTCCTCCTGAGCTTGTCTGGATGGTTTCCAGTGCTGGGTTATGCGTCCTACTTGAAAAACTCCAAATGGCTGACCAACCATATTGGCTACATCATCCGAGGCGGGGACAAGCTGGTGTTGTTCGACCCCAATTACGGTATCGGTTTATTCACCATTGAAGATGCGCTGCCGCTGAACCTGAACGAGCTGACCAAGGCGATCGGCATCCTTGCCTGGAAGAGTGGCCTTGCCAGTTACCTGCTGTCCTACACGGCGGCGACTTCCGTTGTTGACGAAGATCCCTTGCAACTGCGCTTCTCGACCGATACCGAGGAGAAAATCCGAGCCTTGGAAGAGTACAGCAGTCGTTTTTTCACCGGGACAAAGTAGTAGCGTTAGCGGATATGTCGCCCATAACCCTTTGGGTCAAACCGCAATACCATCACCATCATCAACACCATGACCGCCGTGAGCGACCACCAGGCCCACTCAAAACTCCCCAATTGGTCGCGGATCATCCCGGCAATCAATGGCGAGAGGCCGGCGATGAGATAGCCGACACCCTGCACGAACGCGGTAAGGCCGCCGGCCCGGCGTGGGTTGTCCAGGTGGTCGAGGGAGACGATCAGGCTCATGGGGAATAGGCCGCCGATACCCAGCCCCAGCAGGCAGGCCCAGAGCAGGCTGAAGCGTTCCGGGCTGAGGATCAGGCCGCAGAAGCCGCCGATGATCAGGGCCAGCAGGACGGCCAGGACCAGGCGTTTATCCCGGCTGCGGTTGGCAATCGCCGGAGTGACCAGGCCGGATAACACTTCCATTGCCGTGAGGAACCCCAGCAACAGGCCAGCGTGCTGTTCGCTCCAGCCCTTTTCCACGTAGTACGGTGCCAGCCAGGCCAGCACGCAGGTGTAGGAGGCGGTGCCCAGGCCAAAGAAAATCGCCAGGAGCCAGGCCCGGGCGTTGCTGGAAAACGCTTCGTGATGCCGGGACGCTCCGTCGGGCAAGGGCGTGATGTTCGAGCGCTGGGCATACCAGCAGCCCAGGGCGACCAGTGCCAACAATGCCCAGATTGCCAGGCCGACGCGCCAACTGCCCGTCTGGGTCAGGACAAAGGGTGAAAACGATGCGGCAATCGCCGCCCCACCCATGATGGAGGTGACGTACAAGCCCATGAACAGCGAGACGTTGTCGGCGAAGCGCGACTTGATCAGTGCCGGCATCACAGCCTGGATCAAGGCGATCCCGAGCCCGGCCACGATCGCACTGGTGATCAACCCGGCGGCGCTGTCCAGATACAAGCGCGAGGCCGTGGCGATGCCAATGATCAACAGCGATAGCACGATGGTGCGGTGTTCACCGATGCGCAGGGCGATGCGCATGCCCAAGAACATCGCCAGGCCCATCGCCATGACGGGCAACATGGTCAGCAGCGAGGCGGTACTGAAACTCAAGGGCACCTCGCCGCGAATATCTGACAACAACGGCCCGACCGCTGCCATCGAGGGCCGCAGGTTCAGCGCCACCAAGACGATGCTGACCATCAGCCAGATGGCGTGGGTGCTTGAGGTTCGAATATTTTCCATGGAGCCGCCTTTGCTGGGCAAAGGGGCATTTAGGCTGGCTCCGGACGTTGTGGGCAAATTGAAAATTGGACAGAGGTATTTAAAAATTCGATAGCGCTACGGAGCTTGTCCGAGAGCCCAATGCCCATCCCTTGTGGGAGCGAGCTTGCTCGCGATGGCGGCAATACCTGCACATCAGTACGAGCTGACCCACCGCTATCGCGAGCAAGCTCGCTCCCACAGAGGGGAAGGTTTAATCCGGCATCGGGCTCAGTGTCCCCAGCCATGCCACCAACCCAAGGATGGCCACCGCCACAGCGAACTCCAGGACCATGCTGCGCCGCAGGGCTGTCACCGCGACCCTGTGCTCGCCGGTGTGTCGGGCCTGCTCCAGCAATGGGCTCAGGTGAAAGCGGTTCAGCGCGGCGAACACCAGCATGGCCGCGAACAAGACGAGTTTGAGCGCCAGCAACTGACCATAGGTGCTGTCCAGTAGTCCTTCGACGCTTGGGCCGACGATGAACAGATAATTGACCACCCCTGTCACGGTGATGAGCACCACGATCACCGCCCCGGCGGTTTCAAACCCGATCAATGTCCGAGCCAGTACCGCCAACTGCGGTTCGGCCTGGCGAAGCAGCAGGGCAAACGCGGCCAAGGCCCCGACCCAGCCACCCGCTGCCCAGAGGTGCAGGAAGTCGGTGATGAAGTGCCAGTTGCGGCGTGCGCCTTCGTCCATGGCGCCGTGTCCTGCCCAGGCCAGCGTCGCCAAGGCCACGGCCCCGCCCAGCATGACCAGGCCCAGGCTGGCAGTCGGCCAACGTTTATTGAGCGTCACGGCGACAACGGCCACCAGCAGCGCCGCCATCCGCAGTGTCCAACTCGAGCCGACGTCGGTCTCCAACACCATCATTTCAATGTGCGGCCACAGCTCGGCCCAGTCCGCAACGCCGCTCATGGCCCAGGCCATGCACGCCATGGCGGCGAGGGAGAGCAACCCGCCCAGCACCGCCGTGGTCACTAGCAGTGGCGTGAAAGGCAGTTGCGCGCCTGACACCCGTTCCTGGCCTCGCAGGCTATAGAGCCCGAACGCGGCCAGGCCGAACAACAACATCAAATCCAGGTACAGGGCAAAGCGCAGCGCAATGTTGATCGAGTCGCTCATCAACTCACTTCACCTTGAACGTGACGTTACCGGTGATCGGGTGAGTGTCGGACGACACCGCGCGCCATTGGACCTGATAGGTGCCGGCGGTGAGGGGACCATTCGGGACAATGACCATGGTTTTCGGGTCATCGCTGCCGGAGACCTTGGCTGGCATGGGCATGGGCGAATGCGCCGCCATGCCGGGCATCTCGGTCATCATCAGCTTGGCACCGGAAAACTTGGTCATCAGGTTTTCGGAAAAATGCAGCTCGATCTTTGCCGGTGCCGCACCTTCGGCGCCTTCGGCAGGGGTAGAGGACAGCAGTTTCGGGTGGGCCTGGGCCAGGCCACTGACCAACAGGCCGGTGGACAAGGCGACAGCAACAACAGCGGTTTTGATGAATGACATGCAAGGACTCCTACAGCTTGGTTTTTTAGTTTTGAGTGAAACAGGTCAGTGGCTCAGAACCACATGCGCACGCCCAACACCAGGCGGGTTTCGCTGCGGTCTTCGCCTTCTTCACGGGCGTAGTCGGCGGTGTTGCCGTAGACCCGATTCCAGGTGACGCCAATGTAGGGTGCGAATTCGCGGCGTATTTCATAACGCAACCGTACGCCGAGTTCGGTGTCCGACAGCCCTGAGCCGACGCCGCGGGCAGGATCGTTCTTGCCATAGAAGTTGACCTCGGCGGTGGGCTGCAGGATCAACCGATTGGTCAGCAAGATGTCGTAGTCGCCTTCCAGCCGCGCCGCGCTCTGGCCACCTTCGCCGATGAACGCGGTGGCCTCGGCTTCGAAGTTGTACAGCGCCATGCCTTGCACGCCGAAGGCGGCCCAGGTTTGTGGATCGCCCGGCTTGAAGTCCTGGCGTACGCCGGCCACCACGTCCCACCAAGGACTGATGGCGTGGCCCCACAGGGCCTGAAGTTCCGCCTCTTCGGTCTTGCCGTTGAGGCGTTCACCTTCGGAGCGCAGCCACAAACGGTCGATGTCGCCACCGATCCAGCCGGAGGCATCCCAGCTCAGGGCGCTGCCGTCATCGGCGTCTTGCCACTCCAGCTGGTCGATGAGGAAAAACGAATTGATGGCGCTGTCATGCATCGCGTGTCCGCCATGATCCTCGTAGACGGCGGCGCGGTCGGCGGCGGTCAGTTCCGGGATCGGCGTGCGACTGGTGGTCGGCGCTGATTGCATGGGTTCCATGCCCTGCATCGAGTCCATGCCTTGCATCGAGTCCATGCCTTGCATCTGGCTATGGTCCATCCCGGGCATCTGGCTGTGATCCATGCCTTGCATGTCGTTGCCCGCCGCCCAGGCCGAGGTGGTGGCGCCGAGGGTCAGGCTGGCAATGAGTGCCATGGGGTAGTGAAAAACAGTGGTCATGGTCGGCTCCTCATTCCTGCACCCGAACTTCACGGAACATCCCCATCTCCATGTGAAACAGCAGATGACAGTGGTACGCCCAGCGCCCGAGGGCATCGGCGGTGACGCGGTAGCTGCGCTTGGCACCCGGTGGCACGTCGATGGTGTGCTTGCGCACCATGAACTGGCCGCTCTCGTCCTCCAGGTCGCTCCACATGCCGTGCAGGTGGATGGGGTGGGTCATCATGGTGTCGTTGATCAGCACGATGCGCAGTCGCTCGCCGTACTTGAGCAGCAGCGGCGCGGCGTCGGAAAATTTCACGCCGTTGAACGACCAGGCGAATTTTTCCATGTGCCCGGTCAGGTGCAGCTCGATCGTACGGCCCGGCTCGCGGCCGTCGGGGTCGGGGAAGGTGCTGCGCAGGTCTGAGTAGGTGAGCACTTTGCGGCCGTTGTTACGCAGCCCCATGCCCGGGTCGTCGAGCTTGGGCTTGACGGTCATGGCCTGCATGTCCACCAGGGGGTTGTCTTTCTCGGTGTCGGGATGCGACAGCATGCCGTCCATGCCCTGCATGGCACCGTGATCCATCCCGGCCATGTCGCCCATGCCCTGCATCTGGCTATGATCCATACCTTGCATCTGGCTGTCGTCCATCCCGGCCATGCCCTGCATCGAGCCGTGGTCCATGCCACTCATCTGCCCCATGTCGCCCATGCTGCCGTGGTCCATGCCACCCATGCCCATGTCGTCCATGGTCACCAATGGCCGCGGGTCCAGGGGCGGCACCGGTGCCGACAACCCGGCCCTGGCCGCGAGGGTGCCGCGGGCATAGCCGGTGCGGTCCATGGACTGGGCGAACAGGGTGTAGGCCTCCTGGGTTGGTTCGACAATGACGTCATAGGTTTCGGCCACGGCGATCCGGAACTCATCGACGCTCACCGGTTTGACGTATTGGCCGTCGGACGCCACCACCGTCATCTTCAAGCCGGGAATACGCACGTCGAAATAGCTCATGGCCGAGCCGTTGATAAAGCGCAGGCGAAGACGTTCGCCAGGCTTGAACAGGCCGGTCCAGTTCATGTCCGGCGCCTGGCCGTTCATGAGGTAGGTGTAGGTGGCGCCACTGACATCGGCCAGGTCAGTGGGATTCATCTTCATCTCGGCCCACATCTTGCGGTCGGCCACGGTGCTGGCCCAGCCGTTCTTGCCCACATCGTCAATGAAGTCGCCGACGGTGCGTTTGTTGTAGTTGTAGTAGTCCGACTGTTTCTTGAGCTTGCGAAGGATGTTGCCGGGGTCCTCATCGGTCCAGTCGGTGAGCATCACCACATAGTCCCGTTCGTACTGGAAGGGCTCCGGTTCCCGGGCGTCGATCACCAGCGGGCCGTAGACCCCGGATTGTTCCTGGAAGCCGGAATGGCTGTGGTACCAGTAGGTGCCGTTTTGCCGGACCTTGAACTGATACACGTACATGCCGTCGGGTTCGATGCCCTTGAAACTCAACCCCGGAACGCCGTCCATGTTGGCTGGCAGCAGGATGCCGTGCCAGTGGATGGACGTGGTGTCCTTCAAGCGATTGCGCACCCGCAGGGTCACGGTGTCGCCTTCACGCCAGCGCAGCAGCGGGCCGGGGATGCCTCCGTTGATGGTCTGGGCGGTGCGTGGCTTGCCGGTGAAATTGACCGGGCTTTCGCCGATGAACAGATCGAACTCGGTGCCGCTCAGGACGTTGGGCTGGCCCGGGCCGGTGACCGCCCAGACAGGCGCGCGCCACAAGCCCAGGCCGCCGAGGATGCCGCCGGCAGTCAGGCCCTTTACGAAGGTTCGCCGGGAAGTTTTTGTTTGCATACGATGGAAGTCCGTCAGTCGATTCGCAGCGAACACGGGGGCAATCCCCCGGTGTCGCTTTGAAAAGAAGATGACATAAGCCGGCCGGGCAGGTGATTACATTTCGGTCAGCTTGCTCTTGCTGGGGCGCGCGTCCGGTTCCAGGGTCGGGCACAGGTCAGAATGATCTTTTGCATCGACGGGATATTCTGTAGCCTTGCCGGCTTCACGCTGTCCCGTGCCTGATTGATACCCACTTTCCCGGCGGTACCCGAGTGGTCCGGAGCCGGGTGTATACTCGACTTTCGCGCTAAACGCGCTTGCAGGTCTTGCGAACATGACGCAAATTTCCGAACGCCTTCTGGTCCAGGCCCACCTCGACGCCAAGCAGCCCAAGCCGCTGACCGCCGAGCAAGAGGCCTGGTACCGCGCCGCCATCGCCGCCGAGCTCAAGGCTCAGGACGCGGTGCTGGTCGCGCACTTCTACTGCGACCCGATCATCCAGGCCCTGGCCGAAGAGACCGGTGGTTGCGTGTCCGACTCCTTGGAAATGGCCCGCTTCGGCAATGCCCACCCGGCCAAGACCGTGGTGGTAGCGGGGGTCAAGTTCATGGGCGAGACCGCCAAGATCCTCAACCCCGAAAAACGTGTGTTGATGCCCACCCTGGAAGCCACCTGCTCCCTGGACCTGGGCTGCCCGGTGGACGAATTCTCAGCGTTCTGCGACCAGCATCCGGAGCGCACCGTGGTGGTGTATGCCAACACTTCGGCGGCAGTGAAGGCCCGGGCCGACTGGGTGGTGACGTCCAGTTGCGCGCTGGAAATCGTCGAGAGCCTGATGGACAACGGCGAGACGATCATCTGGGGCCCGGACAAGCACCTGGGCACTTACATCCAGCGCAAGACCGGCGCCGACATGCTGCTCTGGGACGGTGCCTGCATCGTCCACGAAGAGTTCAAGTCCAAGCAGTTGGAGGACATGAAGGCGCTGTACCCGGACGCCGCGATCCTGGTGCACCCGGAGTCGCCGACGTCGGTGATCGAACTGGCGGATGCCGTGGGCTCCACCAGCCAATTGATCGCCGCGGCCCAGACCCTGCCGAACAAGACGCTGATCGTCGCCACCGACCGGGGCATTTTCTACAAGATGCAGCAGCTGTGCCCGGACAAGGTCTTCATCGAAGCCCCTACCGCCGGCAACGGCGCGGCGTGCCGCAGTTGTGCACACTGCCCTTGGATGGCGATGAATACCCTGGAGCGCACGCTCAAGAGCTTGCAGGAGGGCGCCAACGAGATCTTCGTCGACCCGGCGCTGATCCCCCAGGCGATTCGCCCGCTCAAGCGCATGCTGGACTTCACTCAGGCGGCGCGGATGAAGCTGGCGGGCAATGCCTGATTGAAGGCGAGAGGCTTGATCGTTCCCACGCTCTGCGTGGGAATGTAGCCAGGGACGCTCCGCGTCCCAAAAAGCCGAACGCGGAGCGTCCGCAGAGGCGTTCCCACGCAGAGCGTGGGAACGATCAAGGATGAACGAAGTTATTTGGTCTTCTTGGGAATCCGCACCAACTGCGTATCCGAGTAGATGTCATGCCAACTGCGCTTGCGCTTGTCGAACAGCGCCCAGATGAAGCCCAGCCCCACCAGCAGCAATGACGCAATCGCTACCACGAACCGCAACAGCGCCTGCCACAGGCTGATGGCAGTGCCATCGGCGTTCTGTACACGGATGCACCACACCTGCATGCCCAGCGTCTGGCCGTTGTGGGTCCAGAACTTGGCGAAGAAGCCGAACAGCACGAACAGCAGTACGGTGGACAGCAGCGGGTCACCGTCCAGTGCGCCGGCTTCGGTCAGGGCGCGCATTTTTTCTTCGCCGATGATCGCCATCTGGATCATCTTGTAGGCACCGCTGGTGACGATCAGCAGCGCCGTGCACAGCAAGAAGTCATAAAACATCGCTGCCAGGCGACGGCCCAGGCCGGCGGGAGGAAAGTCGCCCTGGGGAGTGAGCAGGTGTTTCGACATGACGGCCTCAGTTGAAAAAGAAGCCATTTTACGGATTTACGCCCATAAAAAAGCCCCTGATATCAATCAGGGGCTTTTTTAGTGTGCGAAAGCCTTAGGCTTCTGCTTGAACCTCGTCAGCCTGCATGCCTTTCTGGCCTTGCACAGCAACGAAAGTGACTTTCTGGCCTTCTTTCAGGCTCTTGAAGCCGTTGCCCTGGATGGCGCGGAAATGCACGAACAGGTCCGGACCGCTTTCAGGCGTGATAAAACCAAAACCCTTCTCGTCGTTGAACCACTTGACGGTACCGCTCTGACGTTGAGACATTTTCTTATTTCCTTTGACGCTAAAATTGATGACAGCCTCTTTCGCATGAAAGAGTACTGGGCTGGGTTGCAGGAAAGTAAGAGACGTCGAACGGGATGTAGCGAACTTCATAAGCTACTGCCCAGGTCACGATTCCAAGCGACCCATGCAAACACAGTGACCAAACTCTACGCCAACTACGAATGAAAAAACAACCCCCCGGGGAAGCCCGTATTTACTCAGCTCGCAGGCATTTACATACATCGCCGGGCGGGGCTTATTCGATAGGCTAGTTCAATTGTTAACGACCGTTATAAGCGCCATTGAATGTCTAAGGATATGCACCTTTTTATGGCGGTTGCGTTACACATTAGTGCACGTATAACGCAATCGCGTTACTTATAGAAACAGTCAATCAACCGCGGTAGTAGCGTTGTGGGACGAATGGCATTTTGCTTACAAGTAAAGGCACCTTTTTCCCACGCACGATGGCCCAGACTGGCGTATCCAGCGCGACATAGGCGCTGTCCAGGTAACCCATCGCCAACGGACCGCCCAGGGTCGGGCCGAAACCGCCGCTGCACACCGTCCCGATAATCTCGCCCGCTTCGTTGACGATCTCTGCGCCTTCGCGCACCGGTGTGCGTTCCTGGGGCAGCAGGCCGACGCGTTTGCGCTTCACGCCGCCCTGTTGTTGGGCGAACACGGTTTCAGCGCCGGGGAAACCGCCAGCGCGAGCGCCGTCGGCACGACGTACTTTGGAAATCGCCCACAACAGGCTGGCTTCGATCGGCGTGGTCTCGGTGTTCATGTCGTGGCCATAGAGGCACAGGCCGGCTTCCAGGCGCAGGGAGTCACGGGCACCGAGGCCGATGGCCGCGACTTCCGGCTCGGCCAGCAGGGCGCGGGCCAGTTTTTCCGCATCGGCGGCGGGTACCGAGATTTCGAAACCGTCTTCACCGGTGTAGCCCGAACGGCTGACAAAGCAGTCCACGCCCAGCAGCGTGACGCGCTGGAACTGCATGAAGGTCATCTTCGCCACGTCCGGCGCCAGGCGTGCGAGCACGGTGACGGCAGCCGGGCCTTGCAGGGCGAGCAGGGCACGGGCTTCGAACAGCGGCTCGATGCTGCACTGCGCACCAATGTGGGCCCGCAGGTGAGCCAGGTCCTGGTCCTTGCAAGCCGCGTTGACCACCAGGAACAGTTCGTCATTGCCCAGGTTGGCGACCATCAGGTCGTCGAGGATGCCGCCGTTCTCGTTGGTGAACATGGCGTAGCGCTGCATGCCCACCGGCAGGTCGATGATGTCCACCGGCACCAGGGTTTCCAGGGCCTTGGCGGCGCCTGCGCCGGTCAGGCGGATCTGGCCCATGTGGGACACGTCGAACAGCCCGGCCTGATCACGGGTGTGCTGGTGTTCCTTCATCACCCCCAGAGGGTACTGCACCGGCATGTCGTAGCCGGCGAACGGCACCATGCGGGCACCGAGTTCGAGGTGCAGCGCGTGCAGCGGGGTCTTCAGCAGTTGTTCGGTGGACATATCAGCTCCTGGAAAAAATGTGGAAGTGAGGCAAGCGCATCAGCATTCGATGATGTTGACCGCCAGACCGCCGCGGGCGGTCTCCTTGTATTTGCTTTTCATGTCGGCGCCGGTCTGGCGCATGGTGCGGATGACTTTGTCGAGGGAGACGAAGTGATGCCCGTCGCCGCGCATGGCCATGCGTACCGCGTTGATGGCCTTCACCGAGCCCATGGCGTTGCGTTCGATGCACGGCACCTGCACCAGGCCGCCGATCGGGTCACAGGTCAGGCCGAGGTTGTGTTCCATGCCGATCTCGGCGGCGTTTTCCACTTGCTGCACGCTGCCGCCGAGCACTTCGCAGAGGGCGCCGGCGGCCATGGAACAGGCCACGCCCACTTCACCCTGGCAACCGACTTCAGCGCCGGAGATGGAGGCGTTTTCCTTGTACAGGATGCCGATGGCGGCGGCGGTCAGCAGGAAACGCACCACGCCATCCTCGCTGGCCCCGGGGATAAAGCGCATGTAGTAATGCAGCACGGCCGGGATGATCCCCGCCGCCCCGTTGGTGGGCGCGGTGACGACGCGCCCGCCATAGGCGTTTTCTTCGTTGACCGCCAAGGCATACAGGTTGACCCAGTCCAGTACTGACAGTGGGTCGCGCAGTGCGGCTTCCGGGTTCTTGCACAGCTGGCGGTGCAACGCCGCGGCCCGGCGCTTGACCTTCAGCCCGCCTGGCAGAATCCCTTCGTTGCGACAGCCGGCGGCCACGCAATCCTGCATCACCTGCCAGATTTTCAGCAGGCCGGCACGGGTCTCGGCTTCGGGGCGCCAGGCGCTTTCGTTGGTCAGCATTACCTGGCTGATGGACAGGCCATAGGTGCTGCAATGACCCAGCAGGTCCTTGGCACTCTTGAACGGGAAGGTCAGGGGCGTGGCATCTTCGACGATGCGGTCGGCGCCGGCCGCGTCTTCATCGACGACAAAGCCGCCGCCGACCGAGTAGTACTCGCGGCTGCGCACTTGCAGCCCGGCGGCATCAAAGGCGCGGAAGATCATGCCGTTGGGGTGGAAGGCCAGCGGCTTGCGGATCATCGCCAGGTGCAGCTTTTCATTGAATTCGATGGAGTGTTCGCCGAGCAGGTTCAGGCGACCGCTGCTGCGGATCGCTTGCAGGCGGGCGTCGACGGTTTCGGTGTCCACGGTGTCGGGATGCTCGCCTTCCAGGCCCAGCAGCACGGCCTTGTCGCTGCCGTGGCCCTTGCCCGTGGCGCCGAGCGAGCCGTAGAGCTCGACCTTGACGCTGGTGGTGCAATTGAGCAAGTCATCGCGACGCAGCCCCTCGGCGAAACGGGCAGCGGCACGCATCGGGCCGACGGTATGGGAGCTGGAAGGGCCGATACCGATCTTGAACAGGTCGAACACGCTTAACGACATGGTGTTTCTCCGGTTTCTTTTTATGAGGATCGACGGTGGTTTAAGGTCTGACATGGATCCTTGTGGGAGCGAGCCTGCTCGCGATAGCGGAGTGTCAGGCAACATCTCTATTGGCTGTTACGCCGCTATCGCGAGCAGGCTCGCTCCCACAGGGGATTCGGAGGGCTGGTAGATCGCCCTCCGTTCAGGTCAAGCGTAGCTTTCGATCGACGGGCAGGCGCAGACCAGGTTGCGGTCGCCGAACACGTTGTCGACCCGGCCCACGGGCGGCCAGTACTTGCCTTCGATCAACGACGCCACCGGGTACACCGCCTGTTCGCGGCTGTAAGGGTGGGTCCACTCACCGACGATTTCCGCCGCGGTGTGCGGGGCGTTTTTCAGTGGGTTGTCGTCTTTGTCCAGGCTGCCGTTTTCCACCGCGCGAATTTCTTCGCGGATGCAGATCATGGCGTCGCAGAAGCGGTCCAGTTCTTCCTTGGATTCGCTTTCGGTCGGCTCGATCATCAACGTGCCGGCCACCGGGAACGACATGGTCGGCGCGTGGAAACCGAAGTCGATCAGGCGCTTGGCCACGTCATCGACGCTGATGCCGCTGCTGTCCTTGAGTGGACGCAGGTCGAGGATGCATTCATGGGCCACCAGACCGTTACTGCCGGAGTAGAGCACCGGGTAGTGCTCTTCCAGGCGACGGGCGATGTAGTTGGCGTTGAGGATCGCCAGTTGCGAGGCGCGCTTGAGGCCGGCGCCGCCCATCATGCGGATATACATCCAGGTGATCGGCAGGATGCTCGCGCTGCCGAATGGCGCCGCGCACACCGCGCCTTCCTTGCGTTCCATGTTGGCGTGGCCCGGCAGGAAC
Source organism: Pseudomonas sp. St386 (assembly GCF_018325865.1). Taxonomy (NCBI): domain Bacteria; kingdom Pseudomonadati; phylum Pseudomonadota; class Gammaproteobacteria; order Pseudomonadales; family Pseudomonadaceae; genus Pseudomonas; species Pseudomonas sp. St386. The sequence continues at coordinate 5,338,107 of NZ_AP021900.1, read as the reverse complement.
GGTGCCAGGTGCGACTTGACGCCAATCGGGCCGACGCCCGGGCCGCCACCGCCGTGGGGAATGCAGAAGGTCTTGTGCAGGTTCAGGTGCGACACGTCGCCGCCGAACTTGCCTGGGGCGCAGAGGCCGACCATGGCGTTCATGTTGGCGCCGTCGATGTACACCTGGCCGCCGTTGTCATGAATGATGCCGCAGATTTCGCGGATGCCTTCTTCGAACACACCGTGAGTGGACGGGTAGGTGATCATCAATGCGGCGAGGTGTTCGCGGTGCTCGATGGCCTTGGCCCGCAGGTCTTCGATGTCGACGTTGCCGCGGGCATCGCAGGCGGTCACGACCACGCGCATGCCGGCCATGTGGGCGGTGGCCGGGTTGGTGCCGTGGGCCGAGGACGGGATCAGGCAAATGTCGCGACGGTCTTCGCCACGGCTCTGGTGATAGGCACGGATCGCCAGCAGGCCAGCGTATTCGCCCTGGGAACCGGCGTTGGGTTGCAGCGACACTGCGTCATAGCCGGTGGCGGCGCAGAGCATGGCCTCCAGCTCGTCGGTCAGTTGCTGGTAGCCAGCGCTCTGCTCGGCCGGGGCGAATGGGTGCAGGGCGCCGAACTCGGCCCAGGTCACCGGGATCATTTCGCTGGCGGCGTTGAGTTTCATGGTGCAGGAACCCAGCGGGATCATGGTGCGATCCAGGGCCAGGTCCTTGTCGGCGAGCTTGCGCAGGTAGCGCATCAGCTCGGTTTCGGAGTGGTAGCGGTTGAACACTGGGTGGCTGAGGATCGCCGATTGGCGCACCAGCTCGGCCGGGATACGGCTTTGCACGCTGGCGGCCAGTGCCGCGAAGTCCGGCAGTGCCTTGCCGTCGGCCAACAGCTTCCACAGTGCTTCAACGTCAGCCTGGCTGGTGGTCTCGTCCAGGGACAGGCCCAGGCGTTCAGCGTCCACCACACGCAGGTTGATGCGCTGTGCGCGGGCCTTGTCGTGCAGGGCAGCGGTTTGCGCGCCGGTGCGCAAGGTCAGGGTGTCGAAGAAGCTCTCTTGCTCGACGCTCAGCCCTAGCGCGCCCAGGCCCTTGGCGAGGATCGCGGTCAGGTGATGGATGCGATTGGCAATTTGCACCAGGCCCTTGGGACCGTGGTACACGGCGTACATGCTGGCGATGTTGGCCAGCAGTACCTGGGCGGTGCAGATGTTGCTCGTGGCTTTCTCGCGGCGGATGTGTTGCTCGCGGGTCTGCATCGCCAGGCGCAGGGCCGGCTTGCCGAAACGGTCCACGGAAACGCCAACCAGACGGCCCGGCATGTCGCGCTTGAAGGCGTCCTTGGTGGAGAAATACGCCGCGTGCGGGCCGCCGAAGCCCAGCGGCACACCGAAGCGCTGGGCGCTGCCGATGGCTACGTCGGCGCCGAATTCACCTGGCGGGGTCAACAGGGTCAGGGCCAGCAGGTCCGCGGCCACGGCCACCAGGGCATTGGCGGCGTGGAAGCGTTCGGTCAGTTCGCGGTAGTCGAACAGGTCACCGTTGCTGGCCGGGTATTGCAGCAGCGCGCCGAAGAAGCCGCTGACGTCGCTCAGTTCGCGCTCATCGCCGACCACCACGTCGATGCCCAGGGGCTCGGCGCGGGTGCGCAGTACGTCGAGGGTTTGCGGGTGGCTGTGTATGGAGGCGAAGAACGCGTTGCTGCCCTTGTTCTTGCTCAGGCGCTTGCAGAAGGTCATGGCTTCGGCGGCGGCGGTGGCTTCGTCGAGCAAGGAGGCGTTGGCGATCGGCAGGCCGGTAAGGTCGCTGATCAAGGTCTGGAAGTTCAACAGCGCTTCGAGACGGCCCTGGGAAATTTCTGGCTGGTACGGGGTGTAGGCGGTGTACCAGGCCGGGTTTTCCAGCAGATTGCGCAGGATCGGTGACGGCGTATGGCAGTTGTAGTAGCCCTGGCCGATGTAGGTCTTGAACAGTTGGTTCTTGGCGGCGATGGCCTTGATCGAGGCCAGTGCATCGGCTTCGCTCTGGCCGTCGCCCATGTCCAGCACGCTGGTGCCCTTGATGCTTTCCGGGATGACGCTGGCGCTCAGGGCTTCAAGGGAGTCGTAGCCCAGGCGCTCGAGCATGGCTTGCTCGTCGCTGGCACGCGGGCCGATGTGGCGGGCGATGAATTCGTTGGCAGTGCCGAGATTAACGGTCATGTGGCGCTCCTCAGGCTTCGGCGTTGGCTTTGATCAGGCGGTCGTAAGCGTCCTGATCCAGCAGTTGGCCAACGGCAGCGGCGTTGACTGGCTTGAAACGGAAAAACCAGCCATCGCCCAGGGGATCTTCGTTGACCAGTTCCGGATTGCTTTCCAGGGCCGGGTTCACTTCGAGCACTTCACCGTCCAGTGGCATGTAGACACCGCTGGCCGCTTTCACCGATTCCACGGTGGAGGCTTCGGCACCCTTGTCATAGCTTTGCAGTTCCGGTAACTGAACATAGACCACATCGCCCAAGGCGTTCTGGGCAAACGCAGTAATACCGACAGTAACGCTGCCGTCGGCTTCGGTGCGCAGCCATTCGTGATCTTCAGTGAAACGCAACTCGCTCATGGAAACTCCTGGGGCCAGATTCGTCTGGTGGACGCGAAGAAGGCGCGGGGCTTGGCCCGGCCGAATGCTAATACCCATAGCAAGAATGCGGCCAATATTAATAAGTGCTTATATATCAACCACTTGACTGGTTTTTTCGAAGCTTGGCTCGACTTCGCTGTAGCGAAATCGCTACAGCTGGGAGGCTGGATAAAATCGTTGTGGGATCAAAGCCTTGCGCAGCGCTGCTTAGCGATGAGTGTAGCGATATCGTTCCACTGTAGCGCTTTCAGTACAGGTGGAGGTCGTTTTTGACGCGATTTCGACCACAACACAGAACCCTTGTGGGAGCGAGCTTATGGTTTCCCGGAAATCCCGTATTTACGCAACCGATGGGCAATCGCGGTGTGGGAAGTTTGCAGGCGGTTGGCGAGCTGGCGGGTGGAGGGGTAGTTGACGTAGAGGCTTTCGAGCAGGTGCTTCTCGAAGCTTTCCACGGCCTGTTCCAGGCTTTCGACTTCCACATCGCCCTGACGCGCCACGGAGGTGCCGGCGATGTCCAGGTCGCCGATATCCACCAGGCTGCTTTCGCAAATGGCGGCGGCGCGGAAGATCACGTTCTGCAATTGCCGCACGTTGCCCGGCCAGCGGTTGCCCAGCAGGGCCGGGTAAGTGCCGGGGGCCAGGCGGCAGACCGGGCGCTGGATCTGCGCGCAGGCCTGCTGCATGAAGTAACGCGCCAGCAGCAGGATGTCCTGGCCGCGTTCCCGCAGCGGCGGGACTTCGACATTGAGCACGTTCAGGCGATAGAACAGATCTTCGCGGAACGAGCCCTCGCTGACCATTTTCTCCAGGTTGCGGTGGGTGGCGCTGAGGATCCGCACGTTGACCTTGATCTCCCGGTCGCCGCCCACCCGGCGGAAGCTGCCATCGTTCAGGAAGCGCAGCAGCTTGGCTTGCAGGTACGGCGACATTTCGCCGATTTCATCGAGAAATACCGTGCCCTGGTTCGCCAGCTCCATCAGCCCTGGCTTGCCGCCCCGTTGCGCCCCGGTGAAGGCGCCGGGGGCATAGCCGAACAGTTCGCTTTCCGCCAGATTCTCCGGCAATGCCGCGCAGTTCAGGGCCAGGAACGGTGCGCCATGACGGGTGCTGATGGCATGGCAAGCCCGGGCCACCAGTTCCTTGCCGGTGCCGGTTTCGCCCTGGATCAGCAGCGGTGCATCCAGCGCCGCGACCCGCTGGGCCCGGGCTTTGAGGGTGCGGATCGCCGGGGATTCGCCCAGCAGCGCGTCGAAACCTTCGGCGTGATCGTGATGCAGGGCCGACAGGCGCTCGCCGATGCGGTTCGGTTGATACAGCGTCAGCAGCGCGCCGGCGTCGGTGATGGGTGTGGCGTCCAGCAGCAAGGTCTGGCCGTTGAGGGTGATTTCCCGCAGCGGCAAGCGAAAACCGTTCTCCAGCAAGGCGTCCAGCAAGGCCTCGTCACCGAACAGCTCGGCCACGCTTTCCCCGGCCGGTTCACGACCGTACAGGGCAATCAGCGCCGGATTGGCCAGCAACACCTTGCCGGCACTGTCCAGGGCCAGTACCGGGTCGGTCATGGCCGCGAGCAACGCATCGAGCTGCAAGTGCCGACGCTGGCCCGGCAGGATGTCCACCACGGTGACCGCCTGCACGCCGCGCACGCTGAACAGCGCCTCGCGCAACTCGTCGAGCACTTGCGGGCTGAGGGTCGGGGCATCGATGTAGACGTTGGGCGGCACCATCTCCACCGCATCCAGATTGAGATTGCGCCCACCGAGCAAGGCCAGGACTTCCTGGGTGATGCCGACGCGGTCGATAAAACTGACGTGGATACGCATGGGGCGATGGATTCTGGAACTCGGAGGGCCGCAAGTATGCCTTGGGGCGGGCTAATGGTGAAATCCTGGCGAAGAGACAAGGAATACACCGACCGCTCCCACAGTGGCGGTCGGCGGTGAAGCGGCTATCGTTTAGAGCCCCACATCCCACTCGGGCATCTCGGGAAACTTCAGCACCAGAAAATCCAGCAGGCTGCGCAGCGCCGACGGCATGTGTTTGCGTGAGGCGTACACCGCGTACATGTTCATCCGCCGCGGTTCGGCGTGAGGCAGCAGGCGGATCAGTTCGCCGTTCTTGATGTGAGCGCCGGCCTGGTAGCTGGGCAGCATGGCCACGCCGGCACCGGCTATCGTGGCCTGAAGCAATGTGCTGGCTTCGTTGGCGCTGATGTTGCCCTGCACCGGCACCGAGACCTGCTCGCCGTCCTGCTCGAAATGCCACAGGCTCTTGCCGACGTAGGAGTGGGTCAGGCAGTTGTGCCGGCTCAGCTCTTCCACGCGCAGCGGTGTCGAGTGTTCACGCAGATAGTGCGGCGAGGCGCAGATCACCGAGCGGCAGACCGTGAGGCGGCGGGCAATCAGGTTCGGGTCCAGGTCGTTGCTCATGCGGATCGCCAGGTCGATGCGCTCATCCACCAGGTTCACGGTGCGGTCGAGCATTTGCAGGTCGACGCTCACCCCTGGGTAGCGCTTGACGTATTCGGCCATGGCGCTCGCCAGTTGGGCCTGGCCGAACGAGGTGCTGGCGCTGATGCGCAGCATGCCCCGTGGCGCGTCGTCCGGGGTGCTGACGGCGGCTTGCATGTCGCCGGACAGCTCGAGCATCTGCCGGCAGCGCGGCAGGATCTCCGTGCCTGCGGCCGTCAGGCTCAGCTTGCGAGTGGTGCGGTGCATCAGCCGGGCACCGACCCAGTCCTCCAGCTCCGCCAGATACCGCGACACCACCGGCCGCGACAGGTCCAGATGCTCGGCCGCCGCCGACTGGCTGCCCAGGTCCACCACCGTGACGAACACCCGCATTGCTTGTAGACGATCCATGATCTGCCCGATTTCAGAAACAAACTATGTTCGATCATCGCATTTTTTGAAACGAGTCAGGTCACTAAGCTCCATCTCATTCCCTTTCGGGCTTTTGGACAACGGAGCACACCATGACCGGATTTATCCCCCTCAAGCGCCTGCTGCTGGCAACCGCCGCCCTGGCCTTCACCGCCCAGACCTGGGCCGCCGGCTTGACGCTGGACGTCTACAACCCCGGCGCGGCGGCGGTTTTCCCGGTGACCTCGGTGTTGGTCAGCGGTGAAAAAGAAGCGATCCTGGTAGACGCCCAGTTCGGCAAGACCCAGGCCGCACAGGTGGTGGAAAAAATCCGCGCCAGCGGTAAGCGATTGACCACGATCTACATCAGCCATGGCGATCCGGACTACTATTTTGGTTTGGAAACCCTCACCGCCGCGTTCCCTGAGGCCAAGGTGCTGGCGTCCGCGCCGACCGTCGCGCACATCAAGCAGACCATGGACGGCAAGCTGAAATATTGGGGGCCGATCCTGAAGACCGATGCCCCGGCCAAAGCCATCTTGCCCCAGGTGCTCAAGGGCGACAGCCTGACCCTGGAAGGCCAGCGCTTGCAGATCGTCGGCCTCGATGGCCCACAGCCGGACCGCAGTTTCGTGTGGATTCCATCGATCAAGGCCGTGGTAGGCGGTGTGGTGGTGGCCGAGAACATTCATGTCTGGATGGCTGACACCCAGACACCGCAGTCCCACAAGGACTGGCTGGCGACCCTCGCCGGTATTGAAAAGCTGCAACCGAACACCGTGATCCCGGGCCACTACCTGGGTGAAAGCGCCCGGTCCCTGGCTCCGGTGACATTCACCGCCGGCTACATCAAGGCCTTCGATGAAGAAACCGCCAAGGCCAAGGATTCCGCCGCGCTGATCGCCGCCATGAAGCAACGCTACCCGAACCTGGGTGAAGACAGTTCCCTGGAGCTCAGTGCCAAGGTGGCAAAGGGCGAGATGAAGTGGTGAGAAACGATCTTTGATCGGAGCACCGTTATGGCGAGGGGATAAATCCCCTCGCACAAGAGCATGCATTTCGAACATCGCTAACCAATGGAGAACACTATGAGCAAAATCGCAATCATCGGCGCCACCGGTCGCGCTGGCAGCCAATTGCTGGAAGAAGCCCTGCGCCGTGGTCACAGCGTGACGGCCATTGCCCGCAACACCGCGAAAATCGGTGAAAGGGCCGGAGTGGTCAGCAAGCAGCTGGATGTATTGGACAGCGAGGCGTTGACCGCGGCGGTGACCGATCACGATGTGGTGATCAGCGCGGCCCACTTTGCCACCGTGCCGGCCGACAAGGTCATCGCGCCGGTGAAAGCCGCCGGGGTCAAGCGTTTGCTGGTGGTCGGCGGGGCCGGTTCGTTGCTGCTCCCGGACGGCTCTCGTGTGATCGACAGCGATGGCTTCCCGGAGGAATACCTTGCCGAAGCCAGCGCCGGAGCGTTGTTCCTGGACGTACTGCGCCAGGAGCAGGACCTGGACTGGACCTTCCTTTCGCCTTCGGCAGAGTTCGTCGAAACCGAGCGCACGGAGCAGTTTCGTCTTGGCAAGGATCACTTGCTGTTCGACGCCGCCGGGCGCAGTTGGATCAGCTTTGCCGATTACGCCATTGCGATGATCGATGAAGTGGAAACACCGCAGTTTTCGCGGACGCGGTTTACCGTCGGCTACTGATCACTGGTTTGTGTAGGAGCTGTCGAGCAACGCGAGGCTGCGATCTTTCCTTGGACACTTGAGTCTCTAGCGAAAGATCAAAAGATCGCAGCCTCGCTTCGCTCGACAGCTCCTACAGGGATCAGCCGTGAACCCGCACCCAGACGCTGACCAGCACCGTCGCCGCCATCAACCACGCCACCGCCGCCACGGCCAGGGACGCCTCCAGGCGCATGCGGTCGACCATCACGTAAAGGGTCGCCAAGTAGACGAAGTACGGAATGATCGACCACATCCCAAACACGATGGTGGTCTTCAGGTCGTCCACCGAGCGGCCCTTGCCGACGATGTAATGGGCAATCAGGGCGAAGGTCGGGAACAGCGGCACCAGCCCGGCGATGTAATAGTTCTTGGTCTTGGCCAGCATCGCCAGGATGACCACCACGGCTGCACCGAGCGCCGCCTTGAAAATCAGATCCACAGGTTTCCCGCCCAGTTGATTAATGGCTCAAGCCATATTTTTTGACTTTGTCGAACAGCGTGGTCTTGGCCATGCCCAGTTCCAGGCTGGCCTGGGTCAGGTTGCCACCGCTGCGTTGCAGGGCGTCCACCAGCAGGTTGCGCTCGAAGGCTTCGACTGCTTCGGCGAAGGCCAGGCCCTGGTTGCCGCCGCTGGCACCGGAGCGCTTGAACGCCGGCAGGCCCAGGGCGTAACGCTCGGCGACGTTGCGCAGTTCGCGTACGTTGCCCGGCCAGTCGTGGCTCATCAGGTTCGACAGGGTCTGGTTGTCCAGCTCCGGTACCGTGCGATCGAAGCGCAGGGACGACTGCTGGAGAAAGTGCTTGAACAGTTGCAGGATGTCTTCGCGCCGCTCGCGCAGTGGCGGCAGTTCCAGGGTCACCACGTTGAGTCGGTAATACAGGTCGCTGCGGAACTGCCCGGTCCGGCCCATTTCGTCCAGGTCGGACTTGGTGGCGGCGATCACCCGGCAATCCACGGCCACGCTCTGGTTCGAACCCAGGCGCTCGAGGGTGCGTTCCTGCAACACGCGCAGCAACTTGATCTGCAAGGGCAGGGGCATGCTTTCCACTTCATCGAGAAACAGCGTGCCACCGTCGGCGTGCTCGATCTTGCCGATCCGCCGTTTGCCGGCTCCGGTAAAGGCATTGGCCTCGTGGCCGAAAATCTCGCTTTCGAACAGGTTCTCCGGCAGGCCGCCGCAGTTCAGCGCGACGAACTGCTTGTCGTGGCGTCGGCTGAAATCGTGCAGGCAGCGAGCGACCAGTTCCTTGCCGGTGCCGGTTTCACCTTCGATCAGCACGTTGGCCGAGGTATCGGCGACGTTGGCGATCAGCGCGCGCAGGTGCTGCATGGCGGGCGAGCGGCCAATGATCCGGCCTTCCAGGGAATCGCGTTCGGCCAATTGCCGACGCAGCGATGACACTTCCCGGGCGAGGCTGCGCTGCTCCAGGGCACGGCGGGCGACGTCCACCAGGCGTTCAGGGGAGAAGGGTTTCTCCATGAAGTCATAGGCGCCTTTTTGCATGGCGCCGACGGCCATGGAGATGTCGCCGTGGCCAGTGATCAGCACCACCGGCAAGCTGCGGTCCCGTGCCTTGAGGCGGGTCAGCAGTTCCAGGCCGTCGATGCCCGGCAGGCGAATGTCGCTGATGACGATGCCGGCAAAGTTATCGTCGACGCGCTCCAGGGCCTCTTCGGCGCTGCCCACGCCGATGCAGGGAATGTCTTCCAGGGTCAGCGCCTGCTGGCAGCCCAGCAGGACATGGGGGTCGTCTTCGACGATCAGTACGCTCAGGTCGTTGTTCATAGCGGCTCGGCAGGTAAAAGGCTTACCAACGGTAAACTGAGGACAAACGTGGTTCCACTGCCCTCGACCGGATGCTCGACACCCAGGTATCCACCCGTGGCGGCGGCCAGGCTGGCGGAAAGCGTCAGGCCCAGGCCCAGGCCTTGTTCGCCGGGTTTGGTGGTGAAGAAGGGTTCGAACAGATGCTTGCGTGCTTGCGGGTCAATGCCATGGCCGTTATCCCGCACGCGCAGGCGATATTTGCCATCGCCGGCCTGGCCTTCGAGCCACAGCTGCGGTTCGGGTTGTGTCTGCATGGCGTCCAGGGCATTGCCGATCAGGTTCACCAGGATCTGCTCCAGGCGCGTCTGGTCAATGTGCACCTGGACATCGTCGAAGCTGGAATGAATCTGGATGTTCAAGCTTTCAAGGCGGGCGCCCAGCAGTTGCAGCGCAGCCTCGACGCCTTTGCCGAGGCTGGCCTGGCCCTGGTCGTCGCCACGGCGGGCAAAGGAGCGCAGGCTGGCGGTGATCCGGCCCATGCGGTCGATCAAATCGTTGATGGTCTTGAGGTTGGCGCTGGCGATATCCAGCTGGCCGCGCTCCAGGAAGCGCACGGTATTGCCGGACAAGGTGCGCAGTGCCGCCAGCGGCTGGTTGAGTTCGTGGGCGATGCTGGTGGACATCTGGCCGATGGCTGCCAGTTTACCGGCCTGGACCAATTCGTCCTGGGCCCGGCGCAAGGTCTCTTCGGCCTGCCGCCGCTCGCGGATCTGGCCCTTGAGTCGTTCGTTGCTGGCGCGCAGGTCGGTGGTGCGTTCGGTAATCCGACGCTCGAGCTGGTTGTTGGCTTGCTGCAAGGCTTCCCGGGCCGCGAGACGGGTGGCGATGACCTTGCGCCGTTCGTTCCAGGCGATCAACAGGAACGCCACCAGGGCGAAGGCCACGGCTACCAGGATGCCTTGGTTGATCGCCTGGCGACGCAGGTCTTCAAGTGGGGTCAGCAGGGTGAAATTCCACGGGGTATCGCTCAAGGGCCGGGTCTGCGACAAGTAGCTGATGGCGCGCTCGTCGGACACCAGTTCGCTGTTGGCCGGGAACGTCAGTTTCTCCATGCCTTCGGCCAGGCGTTCCCGGGCCAGGGGCACCAGTTCATTGAGCGGAAACCAGTAGTACTGCAGGCTGCGGGCCAGGCGTTCCTTGGTGTCGTCGCTCAGGGGACGAACCGACTTGAGCCGCCGCGCCGGGTCGCTGGACAGGATGATGATGCCGTTCTCGTCACTGACGAACGCCTCCAGCCGCGCACGCTGCCAGCGTTCCTCCAGGGCTTCGAGGCGCACCTTGACCACGGCCACGCCGATGATCTTGCCTTGTTGCTCCAGGCCATGGGCCAGGTAGTAGCCAGGCTCGCCGTTGGTGCTGCCGATGCCGTAGAAGCGCCCCGGCTGGCCGCGCACGGCGTTCTGGAAATAGGCGCGAAAGGACAGGTCTTCGCCCAGGTAACTGTCGACATCGCGCCAGTTGCTGGTGGCCATCACCCGGCCGGTAGTGTCCATCACGTAGATGGCCCGGCTGCGGCTGCGGCGGTTCAGGCCTTCGAGGTATTCATTGACGGTCCTGCGGTGCTCGGGCGTCGGGTCGTCGAGCAGTTGCGAGACACTCGACTCAAGCTCCAGCAGGCTGGGCAGGTAGGTGTACTTGCTGATCTCGCTCTCGACCGCACGGGCGTGCAGCTCCAACTGGCGTTCGCCATTCTCGGCGAGGCCACGTACGCCATAGTGCTCGCTGATCCAGAAGCCGAGGTAACCCAGGCCGATCATCAGGGCGATGACCAGTGGCGGCAGGAACAGATGGCGGATCAGGCGGGGTTTCACGGCGAGTGATGGCGGCGCGGCGCGATAGAGGGTGGGGTCGCATTTCATCACAGAAGCCTTGGGTCAACCACAACACTTACTCAGAGTCACCACGGTCCCTTGTGGGAGCGAGCCTGCTCGCGATGGCGGACTTACATTCAACATTGATGTTGACTGTGATGGCCTCATCGCGAGCAGGCTCGCTCCCACAGGGGGTGTGGGAGCTTTCGCAAATGTGTTTTTAGTGCTGCAGGATTTTCTCAAGGAAATGCTGCGCGCGTTCGGAGCGGGCGCTGATGTCGCCGAAGAACTCTTCTTTCTTGCAGTCTTCGATGATCTGGCCCTGGTCCATGAAGATCACCCGGTTCGCCACTTTGCGGGCGAAGCCCATTTCGTGGGTCACGCACATCATGGTCATGCCTTCGTGGGCCAGTTGCACCATGACGTCGAGCACTTCGTTGACCATTTCCGGGTCAAGGGCCGAGGTCGGTTCGTCGAACAGCATCACCACCGGGTCCATCGCCAGGGCACGGGCAATCGCCACACGTTGCTGCTGGCCGCCGGAGAGCTGGCCCGGGTGCTTGTGGGCGTGGGCCGAGAGGCCGACCCGCTCAAGCAGTTGCAGGCCTTTCTTGGTGGCTTCTTCCTTGCTGCGGCCCAGCACCTTGATCTGCGCGATCGTCAGGTTTTCGGTGATGGTCAGGTGCGGGAACAGTTCGAAATGCTGGAACACCATGCCCACGCGCGACCGCAGTTTCGGCAGGTTGGTCTTCGGGTCGGCGATGGACGTGCCATCGACCACGATGTCGCCTTTCTGGAACGGTTCCAGGGCGTTCACGCACTTGATCAGCGTGGACTTGCCCGAACCCGACGGCCCGCACACCACTACCACCTCACCCTTGCTGACCTCGGTGCTGCAATTGGTCAGTACCTGGAAGTCCCCATACCACTTGTTGATGTTCTTGATAGAGATCATACGGCGAACCTTTTTTGCAGACGCTTGACCAGCTGCGAGGCGGCAAAGCTGACGGTGAAGTACACGAGACCTGCGATGATCAGGAACTCATTGGAGCGGCCGATGATGTCACCACTGGCCCGCGAAGCATTGAGGAAGTCCACCAGGCCAACCGTGTAGACCAGCGAGGTGTCCTGAAACAGGATGATGCTTTGTTGCAACAGCAGCGGGGTCATCTTGCGAAACGCCTGGGGCAGGATGATCAGGCGCATGGTCTGGCCGTAATTCATGCCCAGTGCCTGGGCGGCGCCCATCTGGCCCTTGGGAATCGACTGCACGCCGGCCCGGACGATTTCGCAGAAGTACGCCGCTTCGAACATCATGAACGCCACGATGCAAGAACCGAATGCCCCGATCGGCGTGTCTTCGCCGGTGATCCAGCGCAGCACGAACGGCACCGCCAGGTAGAACCAGGTGATCACCAGCAGCAGCGGGATCGAGCGGAAATAGTTGACATAGGCGCCAGCGAGATTGGAGACCAGCTTGTTATGGGACAAGCGCATCAGCGCCAGGATCGTGCCGAGGATGATCCCGCCGACCACGCCCAAGGCCATCAGCTTGAGGGTCATCACCATGCCGTTCCACAAACCGGGAATGGCCGGGATGATGCCAGTGAAGTCGAATTCCATTATTTACCCCCCACGGAGATCAGGCCGGGCACCGCGACTTTCTTCTCGACCATGCGCATGAGCAGCATCAGGCTCATGTTCAGGGTGAAATAGATCAGCGTGGCCAGGGTGAAGGCTTCGAACAGGTTGGCGGAGAACTCGGCGGTCTGCTTGGTCTGCGCGAGCAACTCCATCAGGCCGATCAGCGAGGCCACGGAGGAGTTCTTGAAGACGTTGAGGAATTCCGAGGTAAGCGGCGGAATGATGATCCGGTAGGCCTGGGGCAGCAGCACGTTCCAGTAGATCTGTGGCAGCTTGAAGCCCATGGCGCGGGCGGCGGATTCCTGGCCGCGCGGCAGCGCCTGGATACCGGTGCGCACCTGTTCGCAAACCCGGGCGGCGGTGAACAGGCCCAGGCACACCACGACGCTCAGGTAGGCCGAGGTGGTCGGGTTCAGGTCCTGCTTGTACCACTCCTGCATATCGGCGGGCAGCAGGTCCGGCACCAGGAAGTACCAGATGAACAGCTGAACCAGCAGCGGCACATTACGAAAGAGTTCCACGTAGCAGGTAGCGATGCCCGACACCAGCCGGTTCGGCACGGTACGCATGACGCCTAGCACCGAGCCCAGCAGCAGGGCGATGATCCAGGCTACGACGGCGATGGCGATGGTCCAGCCCAAACCGGTCACGTACCAGTCGAGATAGGTCTCGCTGCCCACGCCGGTGGACTTGAAGAACACGCCCCAGTCCCAGTTGTAATTCATTAGGGTCTCCCCTCAGATCGTTCGATGTACAAATGCCCGCCTGGGGAAACTCCGTTCCCGCCCGACTTGAAGGCCAGGCACACGCGATCGGCTCGACAGCCACCGGTTCGAGTGTTTCCAGATTTGCCAGCAGGGAGTGACCATCCCCTGAAAGGGCCGGGCCCCTTCAGGAGATAAGGTTAGTCAGAAATCAGGATTTCTTGTCGTCAGCCGCTTTATCGGTCGGCTTGGCGATCAGTGCCTTGAGTTCGTCGCTCATCGGGAAGTTCAGGTTCAGGCCTTTTGGCGGGATAGGTTGCATGAACCATTTTTCGTAGATCTTGTTGATCTCGCCCGAAGCGTAGGTGGCCTTGATGGCGTCATCGACAGCTTTTTTGAACGGCTCGTCGCCCTTGCGCATCATGCAGCCATAGATTTCGTAGGACTGCGGGGTGCCGGTCACGGCCCAGTCATCGGCTTTCTTGGCCTTGGCGGCTTCGCCAGCCAGCAGGGCGTCGTCCATCATGAACGCGACGGCACGACCCGATTCCAGCATCTGGAAGGATTCGCCGTGGTCCTTGGCGGAGATGACGTTCATGCCCATCTGCTTGTCGGCGTTCATCGCCTTGAGGATACGCTCGGACGTGGTGCCGGCGGTGGTCACGACGTTCTTGCCCTTGAGGTCGTCGAAATCCTTGTACTTGGAGTCTTTCTTGGACAGCAGCTTGGTGCCGATCTCGAAAATGCCGACGGAGAAGTCAACCTGCTGCTGACGCTCGACGTTGTTGGTGGTGGAGCCGCATTCCAGGTCCACGGTGCCGTTCTGCACCAGCGGGATACGGGTTTGCGAGGTGACCAGGTTGTATTTGACCTGCAGGTTGGGCAGGTCCAGGTCTTTTTTCAGCGCTTCGACGACTTTCATCTGGATATCGTGGGAGTAGCCAACCGGTTTGCCGGAAGCGTCCGCGATGTAGGAAAACGGAATGGAAGCGTCGCGATGGCCAAGCGTGACAACGCCGGACTCTTTGATCTTTTTCAGTGTGCCGGTCAGTTCGGCTGCGAAAACCGGAGTGCTGATCAGAGCGGCAGCAATGGCTGCGCCCAGGAGATGGGGAACGATACGCATCGATGTTTCCTCGACATTGTTTTTTTTATTTCGGCCGGTTTGTCGGCCCTGAGTACTTCGAAGTGCCTGGCAGCTCCTGTTGTGTTGGCGTACAGGCATTCGTCTCCAAGAGTGTAGAGCATGACTCGTGCCAGGCCAGTTGCGTCTGTTTAAGATGTTGTTTTTAAAGATAATTAATGTTTTGTTTCGGGTTTTTTGCGACCTGTTTCATCCGGTTAACCGAACTGACTGATGGGTTCTGTTCGGAAAACCGAATGGCTTGAGGCCGCATCAATTCATTGTGGGAGCGAGCTTGCTCGCGAATGTGGTGTGCCAGCCACATAGATGTTGAATGTGCAGGTGTCATCGCGAGCAAGCTCGCTCCTACAGGGGGGCGGCAGTGTGTTCCAGAATGCAAAAAGCCCCTGAATCGCAGGATTCAGGGGCTTTGGGTTCTGCGGGCTAGCGTTCAGGCCGCTTCGATCTTGCGGCGGTTGTGCTCGACCTTGTCCAGGTACTGCTGCAGTTTCTCCTGCTCGAGCGGGGTAGTGAACAAGCCCAGCTTGCTGCGGCGCCACAGGATGTCCTGGGCATCGACGGCCCACTCGTCGCTGCACAGGTAGTCGACTTCGCGGGTATAGAGACCGGCGCCGATGTGCTCGCCCAGGTCACCCAGGTTGTGCACGCCTTCGAGCATGCGCCAGGTGCGGCTGCCATAGGTGGTGGCCCAGCGGCGGGCGATGTCGGTTGGGAGCCAGTCGAACTTGTCGCGGATCGCCGAGCACAGCGCCTGCGGGGTGGTCATGTTTTCGCCGCCGGGGAGGGCCTCTACGGCGGTCCAGCTCGGACGCATCTGGGTGAAGTACGGGGCCAGTTGCGCCATCGCCGATTCGGCCAGTTTGCGGTAGGTGGTCAGCTTGCCGCCGAACACCGACAGCAAGGGGGCTTCTTCACCGCCACCCGACAGCGCCAGGGTGTAGTCGCGGGTCACGGCCGATGGGTTGTCGGATTCGTCGTTGCACAGCGGACGCACACCGGAATAGCTGTGCAGGATATCGCCGCGGCTGATCTGCTTCTTGAAGTGGGCATTGACCACCTTCAACAGATAATCGGTTTCGCCCTCGGTGATCGCCACTTTGGCCGGGTCACCGGTGTATTCGCGGTCAGTCGTGCCGATCAGGGTGAACTGGTTCAGGTACGGAATGGTGAACACGATGCGCTGGTCTTCGTTTTGCAGAATGTGCGCATGTTCGCCTTCGTAGAGTTTCGGCACGATCAGGTGGCTGCCCTGGATCAAGCGGATGCCGTAGGGCGATTCCAGCTTCAGGTCATCGCGAATGAACTTGGCGACCCACGGGCCGGCGGCGTTGACCAGTGCCTTGGCGCGGATCGAAAACAGGCTGCCGTCGGCACGTTCCAGGTGCAAGTGCCACAGGCCTTTGCTGCGGCGGGCGTTCACGCAACGCGTGCGGGTGTGGATATGCGCGCCTTTTTCCCGGGCGGCCATGGCGTTGAGTACTACCAGTCGCGCATCGTCGACCCAGCAGTCGGAATATTCGAAACCTTTGGTGATCTCGCTTTTCAATGCACTGTCGGCACCGAACTTCAGGCTTTTCGAGCCGGCGAGCTGCTCACGCTTGCCCAGGTGATCGTAGAGGAACAGGCCGGCGCGGATCATCCAGGCCGGGCGCAGATGCGGGCGGTGAGGCAGCACGAAGCGCATTTGCTTGACGATGTGCGGGGCCTTGGTCAGCAGCACTTCGCGCTCGGCCAGCGCTTCGCGCACCAGACGGAATTCATAATGTTCGAGGTAGCGCAGGCCACCGTGGATCAGCTTGCTGCTGGCCGACGAGGTGTGGCTGGCCAGGTCGTCCTTTTCGCAAAGGAACACCGAAAGACCGCGACCGGCAGCGTCCGCGGCAATCCCCACGCCGTTGATACCGCCACCAATGACGGCGACGTCGTAAACCTCGGCGAGAGGGGGCGTAGGCAAGGTAGAAGTGGGCATCGGCTGGCCTCGGGCTCTTTTTCGAAATATTTGAATTCGAACATAAATGTTCATTTGCGAAAATACTAGCCCATAAAGACGGCAACAGCCAGTCAACTTCGATTGAAAATACTGATCAAGGGAAGCTGAAAGGAAAATTTTCGAACATGGAAGGAAGGAGAGAAGGTGCTTGGGCACGCTTTTGTGGCGAGTGAGTTGTGGGAGCAAAGCTTGCTCGCGGAACAGACGCCTCGTTCTATGTAGAAACTGTGTTGCCTTCATCGCGGGCAAGCCCTGCTCCCGCAGCAGCCTTGCCACAAGGTATTGAGGAGATCGTCAGACCACTTCCAGCCGAATCTTGTGCTGGCTCAGCAATTGCGCCAAAGCCGGCACCGGTTGCTGGTCGGTCACCAGGCAGTCGATCAAGCTGATGGGCCCCAGGCGGACCATGGCGTTGCGCCCGAATTTGCTGGAGTCCGCCGCCAGCAGCACTTGCCGGGCGTTGGCGATGATGGCTTGGGAGACCCGCACTTCCTGGTAGTCGAAGTCCAGCAGGCTGCCGTCTTCATCGATCCCGCTGATGCCCACCAGGGCGAAGTCGACCTTGAACTGGTTGATGAAGTCGACGCTGGCCTGGCCTACCACGCCGCCGTCACGTCGTACGTTGCCGCCGGCGATCAGGACTTCGAAGTCGTCCTTGGCGCTGAGGATCGACGCCACATGCAGGTTATTGGTAATGACCTTCAGATGGTTGTGATTGAGCAGCGCCCGGGCAATGGATTCGGTGGTGGTGCCGATGTTGATGAACAGCGAGGCATGATCGGGGATCTGGGCGGCGATGGCTTCGGCGATGCGTTGCTTCTCGTCGCGCATCTGATCGGCGCGCATGGCGTAGGCGGTGTTTTCCACGCTTGAATCGTAGGCGGCGCCGCCGTGGTAGCGACGCAGCAGGTTCACTTCCGCCAGTTGATTGATATCGCGGCGAATGGTTTGCGGGGTGACGACGAATAGCTGCGCCATTTCCTCGATGCTGACATAGCCGCGTTCGCGGACCAGTTCGAGGATTTGCTGCTGGCGGGGAGGCAGATTCATGGGGCTTCCTTTGGGCTGCCGTACAAAATTTGCCCATGATGCCGCAGGAATCCACTCCCGACCAGTTTCAGAACCTTATCAGGCTTTATTCAGCGTCTTCATGGGGTTCCCAGTCACGGGTGCGACTGACCGCCTTCTGCCAGCCGGCGTAGAGTTTTTCCTTCGCCTGTTCGTCCAGCTGCGGTTCGAATTCGCGCTCGATCACCGCTTTGCCGCGCAGTTCTTCCAGGCTGCCCCAGAAGCCGCACGCCAGGCCGGCCAGGTACGCAGCACCCAGGGCGGTGGTTTCACGCATTTTCGGGCGTTCGACCCGGGTACCCAGGATGTCGGCCTGGAACTGCATCAGGAAGTTGTTCGCCACCGCGCCACCGTCGACGCGCAGGGCCTTGAGGCGTTCACCCGAATCCTGTTGCATGGCGTCGAGTACGTCGCGGGTCTGGTAGGCAATCGACTCCAGCGCCGCGCGAATGATGTGATCGACGCGTACGCCGCGGGTCAGGCCGAACAGCGCGCCACGGGCATAGGGGTCCCAATACGGTGCGCCCAGGCCGGTGAAGGCGGGCACCAGGTACACGCCGTTGCTGTCCTTGACCTTGTTGGCAAAGTATTCGGTATCCAGCGCGTCGTTGATGATCTTCAGCTCATCGCGCAGCCACTGGACCGTGGAGCCGCCGTTGAACACCGCGCCTTCCAGGGCGTAGGCCACTTCGCCGCGCGGGCCGCAGGCGATGGTGGTGAGCATGCCGTGATTGGATTTGACGGCCTTGCTGCCGGTGTTCATCAGCAGGAAGCAGCCGGTGCCGTAGGTGTTTTTCGCCTGGCCTGGCTCCACGCACATCTGGCCGAAAAGGGCCGCCTGCTGGTCACCGGCAATGCCGCCGATGGCGATGCCGCTCTTGGTGCGGCCATAGATCTCCGAGGACGATTTCACTTGCGGGAGCATTTCGCGGGGGATGTCGAGGATGTCGAGCATCTTCGCGTCCCATTCCAGCGAGTGAATGTTGAAGAGCATGGTGCGCGAGGCGTTGGTGTAGTCGGTGACGTGGACCTTGCCACCGGTGAATTTCCAGATCAGCCAGCTGTCGACGGTGCCGAACAGCAGTTCACCGTTGCGTGCACGCTCGCGGCTGCCTTCGACGTTGTCCAGGATCCACTTGAGCTTGGTGCCGGAAAAGTACGGGTCGGTGACCAGGCCGGTGGTTTGGCTGATGTATTGCTCGTGGCCATCGCGCTTGAGCTGCTGGCAGATTTCGGTACTGCGGCGGCATTGCCAGACGATGGCGTTGTAGATCGGCCGGCCAGTGGTCTTGTCCCAGACCACGGTGGTTTCACGCTGGTTGGTGATGCCGATGGCGGCCACCTGGTCATGGTGCAGGCCAGCCTGGGCGAGGGCTTCGACCATGACCGCGCTCTGGGTGGCGAAGATTTCCATCGGGTCGTGTTCGACCCAGCCGGCCTGTGGGTAATGCTGGGCGAATTCGCGCTGGGCGGTGCAGACCACGTTGGCGTCACGGTCGAAGATGATCGCGCGCGAGCTGGTCGTACCCTGGTCGAGGGCAATGATGTAGTTCTTGTTCTGTATGTCGGTCATGTCGATTGCCTTGGGACGTAAATTAGGGAAGAAGCCACGGCGCAGGCTCGAATGGCAGGAGCCAGCGTCGACTGTTTCAGGACGTTCTGGGCTTGCCGTCAATGGCCGGTTCTGCATCCTTTGTAGCAGTTATGGCGCTGGGCAGGTGGCGGGCAATCAACCCGCGATAGGCCGCAGCACCGAGGCACGCACCCACAATCGGGGCAAAAATCGGAACCAGGAAGTACGGGATGTCGCGTCCGCCCGTGAGGGAAATTTCACCCCAGCCGGCGAAGAAAGTCATCAGTTTAGGACCGAAGTCCCGCGCCGGGTTCATCGCAAAGCCTGTCAGCGGCCCCATGGAGCTGCCGATCACCGCAATCAGCAGGCCGATCAGCAGTGGTGCCAGTGGGCCACGGGGTAAACCATTGTTGTCATCGGTCAGGGACATGATCACGCCCATCAGGATGGCCGTAATGATCACCTCCACGAGGAAGGCTTGGCCGGTGGACAGCGCTGCGTGCGGGTAGGTGGAAAACACCGACGCCAGTTCGAGGCTGGCTTCGGTGCCCCGAATCATGTGCCGGGACTGTTCGAAATCGAAGAATAGGTTGCTGTACAGCGTGTAGACCAGAAGTGCGCCGCAGAAAGCACCGGCCACTTGGGACAGCATATAGAAAGGCAGTTTGCGCTTTTCGAAGTCAGTGAAAATACACAGGGCAATGCTGACGGCGGGGTTGAGATGGGCGCCGGAAATGCCCGCGCTCAGATAGATCGCCATGCTGACGCCGACGCCCCAGATGAGGCTGATTTCCCACAAGCCGAAGCTGGCACCCGCGACCTTGAGCGCCGCGACACAACCAGTTCCGAAAAAAATCAGCAGGGCAGTGCCCAGGAATTCAGCCAGGCATTGGCCGGACAGGGACGGCTGTTGTAAAGCAGTTGTCATTCAAACCTCGGTTTTTTGTTGTTTTGCTGCGCCTTCGATAAAGCTCGATTGCGCGATCTCCACCGAGGCAGGATCCCCATCCTGATCTCGGGTTGCTGCTTGAGACCTGCGATATGACTTTCAGTTTCGAAAAAATATAGACAAGAAACGCTGATGTCAAAGGTCGAAAGTGAACCATCGGTCACATTTCAACTATTCGTGGCGTGAATGACTCTTCCACTGACGGTGGGTCACCGTACTCGCGACCCCGTCCCAAGCCTTTTCGCTGGCGATGGCTTAGAATCCGGCCACTCTTTTTTCATTTCCTTGTCAGGAGCAGTCATGACACCCGCGTTGGATCTGCTTAAGAAAGTGTGCGCCGAACATCGCATCCACAGTTACGAACACGATCCCAAGGCCGCGTCCTACGGTTTGGAAGCGGCGGAAAAGCTCGGCCTGGATCCGGCGCAGGTGTTCAAGACGTTGTTGGCGGCCAGCGAAAAGGGTGAACTGTTGGTGGCGGTGGTGCCTGTGGCCGGAAGCCTGGACTTGAAAGGCCTGGCCCATGCCGCCGGGGTGAAAAAGGTCGAGATGGCCGACCCAGCCGCCGCGCAGCGTTCGACCGGTTATTTACTTGGCGGCATCAGCCCGCTGGGGCAGAAGAAGCGCCTGCGCACTTTTATCGACAATTCCGCACAGCCGCTCGCCAGTATGTTTGTCAGTGCGGGACGGCGCGGCTTGGAAGTCGAGTTGGCGCCTTCGGTATTGAAGGAGCACACCGGGGCGACGTTTGCTGACATTGGACGTGCTTGATTAACGGCTGCGCAGCCGAGCGGGAGCAAGCGTTCTCGCCACAAGGGTGTGAAAGGCTAAGCTAGGAGTCAGAGCTTCCATCCCATGCTGTAGGGTGAAAATTCTACTGATCTGTCACTGGTTAAGCTGTGCCGCTGCACCGCATGCTGGCGCATCAAAAAAAGGAGAAGTGCCATGCAGCTTGCGTTTCATCAGGTCGATGCGTTCAGTGACCGGCCGTTCGGCGGTAACCCGGCGATGGTCTATAGACTCGACGGCTGGCTTGCCGATGACTTGATGCAGAAGATCGCCGCCGAACATAACCAGGCTGAAACCGCGTTTCTGGTGCGTGAAGGCCAGCATTGGCATATCCGCTGGTTCACGCCTGCCACCGAAGTCCCGCTGTGCGGGCACGCTACGTTGGCCAGCGCTTATGTACTGTTCGAGGTCTACCACGAAACGGTCGAGCGACTGGATTTCATCTGCAAGTCCGGTTCGTTGAGCGTTACGCGCGAAGGTGATCGGTTGTGGCTGGATTTTCCGGCTGTCGTGCCTGCCGAGTTGGGCACGTCCTTGGCCGTCCAGAGTGCCTTGGGTGTCGAAGCGGTGGACGTGCTGAGTTCCAACGAACTGTTCGTGGTGCTGGAATCGGAGCAAGCGGTACTCGATTGCAAGCCGGACATGGCGGCCCTGGCAAAACTGCCTTGGCCGGGCGCTATCGTGACCGCGCCGGGGAGCAAGCATGATTTTGTCTCGCGCTATTTTGCCCCGGCGATTGGCATCAACGAGGACCCAGTGACCGGCTCGACCCACTGCAGCCTGATTCCCTATTGGTCCAAGCGCTTGGGCAAGCAAGGGCTGACGGCTTACCAATGCTCGGCCCGGGGCGGGGCGTTGTTCTGCCGGTTGGAGGGGGAGCGGGTGAAGATCGGCGGGAATGCGACGTTGGTGGCCAGTGGGACGTTGATGCTGGGTTGACTCTGCACTCAAGCC
This sequence comes from Pseudomonas sp. St386, assembly GCF_018325865.1. Taxonomy (NCBI): domain Bacteria; kingdom Pseudomonadati; phylum Pseudomonadota; class Gammaproteobacteria; order Pseudomonadales; family Pseudomonadaceae; genus Pseudomonas; species Pseudomonas sp. St386. The sequence goes on along the minus strand of NZ_AP021900.1, from coordinate 5,316,472 downwards.
AATGAGACCAACTGTGGGAGCGAGCTTGCTCGCGATAGCGGTGGTTCAGCGTACATCGATGCTGAATGTGCCTATGCCATCGCGAGCAAGCTCGCTCCCACAGGATTTATGGATGACAGCTGATTTGTGCCTGCTGCAAATTCCCTTGTGGGGCGGGAGCTATCAGCTGGCGGTGCTATAGCGCCGCACACCGCTGTCCACCGGCGGGATGTGCGCCGCGGTGCTGCCCGAGGCTTGGAACAGCACCAGGTGTTCAGCCGCCACGCGGATGCCGACACTGTCCCCGAGCTGATGGTCGGCGTGGCTGGGGAAGATCGATTCCAGTTGCGCGCCTGTGGGCAATTGCAGGCGATACAAGGTTGAAGCGCCCAGGAAGGTCTTGCCGACAATGCTGGCGGTGAGCGGGCTGTCCGGTGCGTAGACGATATCGTCTGGGCGCAGCAACACATCCACCGCACCGCCGATGGGCCAGGTGTAGGCCCGGTTACCGCGCAGGGTGCCCAACTCGGTTTGCACCGATTCCGGGCTGTCGAGCCGGCCGCGAATGAAGTAGCCCTGGCCAATGAAGCTGGCGACGTATGGCGTCAGAGGTTCGTGATACAGGTTGTAGGGCGTGTCCCACTGTTCCAGTCGACCTTCCTTGAATACCCCGACATGGTCACTCACGGCGAAGGCTTCTTCCTGATCGTGTGTGACCAGGATCGCGCTGGTGCCGCGGGCCTTGAGAATATCCCGCACTTCATGGCTGAGCTTGCGTCGCAACTCGCCATCGAGGTTGGAGAACGGCTCATCGAGCAATAGCAGTTGTGGTTCTGGTGCCAGCGCGCGGGCCAGGGCCACGCGTTGTTGCTGGCCGCCGGACAACTCATGGGGAAAGCGCTTGCCTAGGTGCTTCAGATTGACCAGTTCCAACAACTCTTCGACGACGCGATCCTTGTCCGGATGCTTGCGAATGCCAAAGGCGATGTTCTCGGCCACGCTCAGGTGGGGAAACAGGGCATAGTCCTGGAACACCATGCCGATACGGCGTTTTTCCGGGGCGAGGGTGAAACCGGCGCGGGAGATGGTTTCCCCGGCCAATTGGATTTCACCCTCGTGCACCGGTTCGAAGCCGGCGATGGCGCGCAACGTCGTGGTCTTGCCGCACCCGGACGAACCGAGCAGGCAACCGATATCGCCGGCATTGAGGTGCAGGTTGAGGTTCTGCACGACCCGCTGGTTTTGGTAGCCGCAGGCCAGGTTATGCAAATTCAGCAGCAGCGAATGGCTCATGCGTGGTGATACGCCGGCTCGACAAGGAACTCGAGCAGTGCCTTTTGCGCGTGAAGTCGATTTTCTGCCTGGTCCCAGGCCACCGAGCGCGGGTCGTCCAGCAAGTCGAAGCTGATCTCCTCGCCACGGTGGGCCGGCAGGCAGTGCATGAACAGCACGTCGGCATCCGCCAGGTCGAGCAAGGCCCGGTTGACCTGTAGCGGCGCGAACAGCTTGAGGCGCTTGGCGGTTTCTTCTTCCTGGCCCATGGAGGTCCAGACGTCGGTGCTCACCAGGTGCGCACCGGCCACGGCCTGTTTCGGATCACGCACGATGGTCACCCGGTCCCCGGCCTTGGCGAGCAGCTCGGCATTGGGGTCATAACCTTCAGGGCAGGCAATGCGCAGCTGGAAGTCGAATTGCAGCGCCGCTTCTATATAGCTGTTGCACATGTTGTTGCCATCGCCGATCCAGGCCACGGTCTTGCCCTGGATCGAGCCGCGATGCTCGAGGAAGGTCTGCATGTCGGCCAGCAACTGGCAGGGGTGCAGGTCATCGGACAGGCCATTGATGACGGGTACGCGGGAATGGGCCGCGAACTCGGTCAGGGTGCTGTGGGCAAAGGTACGGATCATCACTGCATCCAGCATGCTAGACATGACGATGGCGCAATCGCTGACCGGTTCGCCACGGCCCAGTTGGGTGTCGCGGGGCGACAGGAAGATCGCCTGGCCGCCCAGCTGGATCATGCCGGCTTCGAAAGAGATGCGGGTGCGGGTCGATGACTTCTCGAAGATCATCCCCAACACGCGGTTTTTCAAGGGCTCGAACAGTACGCCGCGGTTACGCAGGTCCTTGAGCTCCACGCCTCGACGGATCACGCCGAGCAACTCATCGGGCGTGAAATCCATCAGGGAGAGAAAGTGCCTTGCGCTCATGATTGACTACCTTTTTGTAACTGACCGCAGATGCTCAAAGCCTTGTTTATTCAAAAAACGGGCGAGACCTGCGGCAAAAGCCGCACGGGGCGACGAAATAGGGGAAGGCGCGATCTTATAATTAAATGTCGCGTCTTACCAATAGGGCTACGGTTTTTGGGGATTTCAGCGAGACCATCACGCGAATGCGATGGCATATTTGTGGCCGGTTTCCTGACAGCAGCGACCCATTTGTACACTGGCGTTGCTTGGCTTGGCAATCAAGCGCGGCGGGCGCGCGATGGATGAGGGGCGGTTTGCGCCGTGGCCCCCCAGCCTTTCGCCGGTCTGGTGGTGGTCGTGAAACATTTCCTAATGCAAAGGCCTGAGTTATAAATGAGCCTCAGCGGCACAGGAGCCCGAAATGGATTCGAAAGAGCAACAACTGATGGAACTGCTGGGGCTGACTGCACGATCGCTGACGCACCTGACGGCTTCGGTGACTTCCATGTCATTCGAATTGCTGCGCAGCGATGACGAGGTGACCAAGGCCGCGGGCCGTCGGATGATCGATCGCATGGCCACTATCAGCAGCGGCCTCGACGAGCATTGGCGGCTGATTGGCGAGCTAACGGGTGTGCCCATTGCCCAGGAGCAGGTGGAAACCGTCGAAGAAATCCAGATGCTGGCACCGCCTCCCGACCAGCCTTGACGCCCTCTCATCGGTGGGCCTGATGCCCGGCAATTCACAGGACGAACGTCGCTGGCGCTGCCGGGAATCACGCGCCATAGTTTTGTTCCCGCGGCCGAAAGCGCCCGCCACGAATAAAACAGAGACTGGCCATGACCAAGACTCTCCACCACCGTGCGTGCCACTTGTGTGAAGCCATCTGCGGCTTGACCCTCGAAACCACCGAAACCGACGGCCAGGGCCTGGTGATCACCTCGATCAAGGGCGATGCGCTGGACACCTTCAGTCGCGGTCACATTTGCCCCAAGGCGGTGGCGCTGCAAGATATCCAGAACGACCCAGACCGGCTGCGCCAGCCCATGCAGCGCGTTGGCAATGAATGGCAACCGATTGCCTGGGACGACGCCTTCGCGTTGGTGGCCGAGCGCCTGGCGGACATCCAGGCGCGCCATGGCCTGAACGCGGTGGCGGTCTACCAGGGCAACCCCAGCGTGCATAACTATGGGCTGATGACCCACAGCAACTATTTCCTGGGCCTGTTGAAAACCCGCAGCCGTTTCTCGGCGACTTCGGTGGACCAACTGCCCCATCACCTGACCAGCTACTTGATGTACGGTCACGGCCTGCTGCTGCCGATTCCGGACATCGACCACACCGACTTCATGCTGATCCTGGGCGGCAACCCGCTGGCGTCCAACGGCAGCATCATGACCGTGCCGGACGTGGAGAAGCGCCTCAAGGCGATCCAGGCCCGTGGCGGCAAGGTGGTGGTGGTCGATCCGCGCCGCAGCGAAACGGCGGCCATTGCCAACCAGCACGTCTTTGTACGCCCCGGCGGTGATGCTGCGCTGCTGTTTGGTTTGCTCAATACATTGTTCAGCGAAGGCCTGACCCGTGACAGCCACCTGCCGGTGGACGGCCTGGACGAGGTGCGCGAGGCCGTCGCCACTTTCACAGCTGAAGCCATGAGCCCGCTCTGTGCGGTGCCTGCAGCGCAGATCCGGCAATTGGCCCGCGACTTCGCCGCCGCGCCGTCAGCGGTGTGCTACGGGCGGATGGGGGTGTCGACCCAGGCGTTTGGCACGCTGTGCCATTGGCTGATTCAATTGATCAACCTGGTCACCGGCAATCTTGATCGGGTAGGCGGGGCGCTGTGCACCGAGCCAGCGGTGGACCTGGTCGCTACCACCTCGGGTGGGCATTTCAACCGTTGGCAGAGCCGGGTGTCCGGGCGTCCCGAGTACGCAGGGGAGTTGCCGGTGTCGGCCCTGGCCGAGGAAATGCTCACCGAAGGCGAAGGCCAGATTCGTGCGCTGGTCACCGTGGCCGGCAACCCGGTGCTGTCCACACCCAACGGGCGGCAACTGGAGCAGGCCCTGGACGGGCTGGAGTTCATGGTCAGCCTCGATTTGTACATCAACGAAACCACGCGTTACGCCGACCTGATCCTGCCCTCGACCTCGGCCCTGGAGAACGATCATTACGACACCACGTTCAACCTGTTCGCGGTGCGCAACGTGACCCGTTTCAACCGGGCGATCCTGCCCAAGCCCGAGGGTGCGCTGCACGATTGGGAAATCTTCGTCGGCTTGGCCAAGGCCTTTGCCACCCGAACCGGCAAGGAGCTCAAGCCGACCATGCCGCCGGCGCAGATGATCGATTTCGGCCTGCGTAGCGGGGCGTATGGCGACGCCTCGCCGCACAAGCTGTCCCTGACGACCCTGTTCGATCATCCCCATGGCATCGACCTCGGTGCGCTCAAGCCCAACCTGGCTGCACGCCTGAAAACCGAAAACCAGCGGGTGCAGGCTGCGCCAGCGGTGATACTCGCCGATCTTGCGCGCTTCGCTGCGTTGCAGGCGCCAAAACCGGACGAATTGCTGATGATTGGCCGCCGCCATGTGCGCAGCAATAACTCCTGGATGCATAATTTTCATCGACTTGTGAAGGGCAAGCCGCGTCATCAGTTGTTGATGCACCCGGATGACCTCGCCAGTCGTGGCCTGGTCGACGGGCAACGGGTGACCGTCAGTTCGCGGGTGGGCGTCATCGAAGTCGAGGTGCTGGGCAGCCTGGACATGATGAAAGGCGTGGTCAGCCTGCCCCACGGCTGGGGCCATGCCCGGCCGGGCGTGCAGATGACCATCGCCAGCGGACAACCGGGCTCCAGCGCCAACGACCTGACCGATGATTGTCAGCTCGATGAGTTGTCCGGCAACGCGGCACTCAACGGCGTACCGGTGAAGGTGGCGGCTGCGTAAAATTGTCTCTGGAGCAGGTTCGGCTTTCCGTTACAATGCGTCACCGTGTCGACAACTTAAGTCGCAAAAGTTTTAAGCCGAGGTGCTCCATGGATATCATCGAAACGATTAAAGACCAGATTGCCAACAACACCATCCTGCTTTACATGAAAGGCTCGCCGAACGCGCCACAGTGCGGTTTCTCGGCCAAGGCTGCTCAGGCTGTGATGGCGTGTGGCGAGAAGTTTGCCTACGTGGACATCCTGCAGAACCCGGAAATCCGCGCCAACCTGCCCAAGTACGCCAACTGGCCAACCTTCCCACAGCTGTGGGTGGGTGGTGAACTGATCGGCGGTAGCGACATCATGACCGAGATGGCTGCTGACGGCTCTCTGCAGGCCACGATCAAGGCAGCTGTGGAAGCAGCAGCGGCGAACAAGACCGAAGCCTGATCCATGAGATTCTGTTCACTACACCGGTTGTGGTGAACACGAACCACTGTGGGAGCGAGCAAGCTCGCTCCCACAGTGGATTTAGGTGGGCCTGGAAACCCAGGTAATAAAAAGCCCCGCCTCTCGAAAGAGGGCGGGGCTTTTTAGTGGCTTGCTTTCGGGGAAGCTTACTCTTCACCCATCTGCGATTGCAGGTAGTTCTCAAGACCGACTTTGTCGATCAGGCCCAATTGGGTTTCCAGCCAGTCGATGTGCTCTTCCTCGGATTCGAGGATGTCTTCCAGCAGTTCACGGCTACCGAAGTCGCCAACGCTTTCGCAGTGGGCGATAGCGGCCTTCAGGTCGGTGTGGCCGGTGCGCTCGATACGCAGGTCGCACTCAAGCATTTCCCGGGTATGTTCGCCGATGTGCAGCTTGCCCAGGTCCTGGACGTTCGGCAGGCCTTCGAGAAACAGGATGCGCTTGATCAGCTTGTCCGCGTGCTTCATCTCGTCGATCGATTCGTGGTACTCGTGCTTGCCCAGCTTGTTCAGGCCCCAATCCTCGTACATGCGTGCATGCAGGAAGTATTGGTTGATCGCGACCAGCTCATTGGCAAGGATCTTGTTGAGATGCTGGATGACTGTAATGTCGCCTTTCATGATGAGGCCTGCCCTGTAATAGCTGTGTATTAGGCAGAGTTTGAGCCGCGCATTTACGAGTGTCAAACCTAAGTTATTGAATAATAAATGAAAATTAATCTGAATAAGAATGTTTGTGTTCCGCGTCTGGAGGCTAAGCATTTGATTTGCAGGCATAAAAAAACCGGACACTGGGTCCGGTTCCTTGAAAATTGTTTATTACGTGCTGTTACGCGGCGCTAAATTCTACCGGGTAGGGGATCGAGGCCTGTGCCGTTTGCACTTTGGCGAGGGTTTCACGAACCACTTCCTTGGCCAGGCAGGCACATTTGCCGCATTGGCTGGCTACGCCGGTGGTCTGGCGGACTTCGCGATAGCTGCAGCAACCTTCGTAGATCGCTTCGCGGATTTGCCCGTCGGTGACGCCAGTGCAGAGGCATACATACATAAGTGAGAACCGTCGCTGGTTGTGACTCAATTGAGACGGATCTTAATGTTAACGAGAATGATTGTCAAAGTGGTTTCTCAAGGTCTTGCGCCTGAGCGTTGCCAGGCTGACGAACGGTTTGTCCAGGACAATTGAGGCTGCATGAAACCGGACGGCGATTTTTCGATGTCACCGAAAAACCGTTGAAGACAGTCCAAATGCGCGGTGTATGATGGTCGGCCCTTGCAAGCGGGTTCGTGTCACAGGGCTGTCGCCTGAGGGTGACAGGCTGGCCCGGACCATGTTTTCACGCTATTACATCAGGAGATACCCAATGAGCGTACTCGTAGGCAAACAAGCCCCAGACTTCACCGTTCCAGCCGTCCTTGGCAACGGCGAAATCGTCGACAGCTTCACCCTGTCCTCGGCCATCAAAGGCAAATACGGCCTGGTGTTCTTCTATCCACTGGACTTCACCTTCGTCTGCCCGTCCGAGCTGATCGCACTGGATCACCGCATGGATGATTTCAAGGCGCGCAACGTCGAAGTGGTCGCTGTTTCGATCGACTCGCACTTCACCCACAACGCCTGGCGCAACACCCCGATCAACAATGGCGGTATCGGTCAGGTGAAATACACCATGGCTGCCGACATGAAGCACGAAATCGCCAAGGCCTATGACGTTGAGTCCGAAGGCGGCGTGGCCTTCCGTGGCGCGTTCCTGATCGACGACAAAGGCGTTGTCCGTTCGCAGATCATCAACGACCTGCCACTGGGCCGTAACATGGAAGAACTGATCCGTCTGGTCGATGCGCTGCAATTCCACGAAGAGCACGGCGAAGTTTGCCCGGCCAACTGGAAAAAAGGCGACAAGGGCATGACCGCTTCGCCTGAAGGCGTTGCCGCTTACCTGGGCGAGCACAGCGACAAGCTGTAAGCGCACCGAGGCATAAAAAAACCGGCCCATGATGGGCCGGTTTTTTTATGGGCGTTTCAAACTTGTCGGCTGAAACACAGGACCTTATGGCGAGGGAATTTATCTGTGGGAGCAAGGCTTGCCCGCGATGGCTGCGATGCGGTCTTCCAGAAACCGAGTCGCCTGTGTCGCGAGCAAGCTTTGCTCCCACGGAGGGCCGCCACAATGGCTCTACTGGTTAGTCGTCGAAATCCTGCCAGCCACCCATCTCTTTCCACCGGTTGACGATGCCGCAGAACAGCTCGGCGGTCTTCTCGGTGTCGTAGCGGGCCGAGTGGGCTTCACGGCCATCGAAATCGATGTCAGCCGCCTGGCACGCCTTGGCCAGGACGGTCTGGCCGTACGCCAGGCCAGCCAGGGTCGCGGTGTCAAAGCTGGAGAACGGGTGGAACGGGTTGCGCTTCATGTCCAGGCGCGCGACGGCGGCGTTGAGGAAGCCCAGGTCGAAGCTGCTGTTGTGGCCGACCAGGATCGCTCGCTTGCAACCGTTGGCCTTGAGCGCCTTGCGCACGCCACGGAAGATGTCGGTCAGGGCCGTTTCTTCGCTGACTGCCATGCGCAACGGGTGATCGAGCTTGATCCCGGTGAACTCCAGGGCCGCCGCTTCGACGTTGGCGCCTTCGAACGGTTCGACACGGAAGAAGTAGGTGTGGTCAGGGAACACGAAGCCTTTTTCGTCCATGCCGATGGTGGTCGCCGCGATTTCCAGCAAGGCGTCGGTGGCGGAGTTGAAACCGCCGGTTTCTACGTCGACGACAACCGGCAGATAGCCACGGAACCGAGCAGCCATGGGGTGACGGGCGCCGCCCGAACCACCGTTGCCGTCCAGTTCGTCGTCGAAATGATCTTCACTCACGCGTTTTCCTCCAGCAGGCGCCAGCGCAGTTTTTCACCGGCGCGCAGCGGGATGACAGCCAGGTCGCCGAAAGGCAGGCTGGCGGGGGCGGTCCACTCATCGCGGACCAGGGTAATACGATCGGTGTTCACCGGCAGGCCATAGAAACGCGGGCCATGCAGGCTGGCGAAGCCTTCGAGTTTGTCCAGCGCGTTGCGCTGTTCGAACGCCTCGGCGTACATCTCGATGGCGGCATAGGCGGTGTAGCAGCCGGCGCAACCGCAGGCCGCTTCCTTGGCGTGCTGGGCGTGGGGGGCCGAGTCGGTGCCAAGGAAAAACTTGGCGCTGCCGCTGGTGGCGGCGTCCAGCAAGGCTTCCTGGTGGGTATTGCGCTTGAGGATCGGCAGGCAATAGAAGTGCGGCCGGATCCCGCCCACCAGCATGTGGTTGCGGTTGTACAGCAGGTGATGGGCGGTAATGGTCGCGCCGACGTTGGCCGGTGCCTCGTTGACGAACTGCACGGCATCGCCGGTGGTGATGTGTTCGAACACCACCTTGAGCGTCGGGAAACGCTCCACGACGCGGCGCATGTGCTCGTCGATGAAGATTTTCTCGCGGTCGAACACGTCGACGTCGCCCCGGGTGACTTCACCATGGATCAACAACGGCATGCCGACTTCGGCCATGGCCTCCAGCGCCGGGAAAATCTTGTCGATGCTGGTGACGCCGGAGTCGGAGTTGGTGGTGGCACCGGCCGGGTACAGCTTGGCGGCATGGACGAAGCCGCTGGCCTTGGCCTCGCGGATCTCTTCGGGCTGGGTGCGGTCGGTGAGGTAAAGCACCATCAACGGTTCGAAGCGGCTGCCAGCCGGGCGTGCGGCGAGGATGCGCTGGCGATAGCCGTCGGCCTCGGCGGCGTTGCGCACTGGCGGAACCAGGTTAGGCATGATGATTGCGCGCCCGAAGGTGCGCGCGACATCGGCGACGGTATGGGTCAACACAGCACCATCGCGAAGATGAATATGCCAGTCGTCGGGACGCAGCAGGGTCAGGCGGTCGGACATTGGGGGGCTTCCAGGCGGGTCAAACTGTGGGAATGCTACCGGAAAAGACCGATTCAGGCACCCGCTATCAAGTTCTGCCGCAACTTACCGATAGCTCCTACAGGTGTGCCACGAATCCGTGCAGTGCGCCGGACAGGCGTCATGCCTCCAGCATGCGTCGATCTTTGTATAAAAGTCAGTGGAGCCTCCCGTGCGCCAGCGTTATCTAGCCTTGCTCAGTGTGTTTGCCAGCCTTCCCGCCATGGCGCTCACTTTCCAGACCCGTCTGGAGAGCATTGAGTGGACGGTCGAAGGCGACAAGTTCGAGTGCCGGCTGAGCCAGCCGATCACTGATTTTGGCAGTGGCGAATTCGTGCGCCGGGCGGGCGAACAGGCGACGTTTCGCCTCAAGACCTATAACCCGATGCTTGGTGGCGGTTCGGCAACCTTGCTGGCGGCCGCCGCACCGTGGCAGCCGGGGCGGGGCGATATCAACCTGGGCTCGGTCAGCATCGGCAGCGGCGACGTACTGTTCAACAGCTCCCAGGTCCAGGCTGGCCGCTTGATCAGTGGGCTGATGGAAGGTCGCAGCCCCGTGGTGCGCCGCAACACCGAGGACGGGCGAGTCTCGGAAGTCCGTCTGCTGCCGGTGCGTTTCAGCAAGGCCTTCAACGACTATCAAGGCTGCGTGGCAAAACTGTTGCCAAAGAATTTCGAGCAGGTGAAACAGACACAGATCGGCTTCCCCGGCGAAGCTGCCGAACTCGATGCCCATGCCAAGGCGCAGTTGCAGGTGATGCTCGACTTCATCAAGGCCGACCCCAGCGTCAATCATGTCGAGCTTGACGGCCACTCCGACAACAGCGGCAACCGCCTGACCAACCGTGAGCTGTCACGCCGCCGGGCCCTGGCGGTCCAGGACTTCTTCAAGGCCAATGGCTTCCAGGAGTCGCAGATTACCCTGCGCTTCCACGGCGAGCGTTATCCCCTGGTGCCCAACACCAACTCCGCCAACCGAGCCAAGAACCGTCGCGTAGTCGTGCGCCTGGAGCGCGTGGCTCCGACCGAAGCGCCGGCACCGCAGGCACCCGCCGCGCAGCCCGCGCCCACTGCCGCGCCTGCCAAGGCTCCGGCGCCAACCGCAGCACCGGCCAAGGCGCCCGCTGGGGCTACGGCACGGACGTCCTGAGTCGATTTTGACCGTCGCACGCTCGACATAATCTGTCGCTTCGTCGTCATAAGCTGTCGCGCCCCTGTAAATTATCCGCGCTGGACGTTAGACTTCCCGGCTTTCCGTACAACCCGTGGAGTGATGGCATGGCGGACGTAAACAAGGTCGTTCTGGCGTATTCCGGCGGCCTGGACACTTCGGTGATCCTCAAGTGGCTGCAGGACACTTATAACTGCGAAGTGGTGACCTTCACCGCTGACCTGGGGCAGGGCGAAGAAGTCGAGCCTGCACGCGCCAAGGCCCAGGCCATGGGCGTCAAAGAGATCTACATCGATGACCTGCGCGAAGAGTTCGTCCGCGACTTCGTGTTCCCGATGTTCCGCGCCAACACCGTTTACGAAGGCGAGTACCTGCTGGGTACCTCCATCGCCCGTCCGTTGATCGCCAAGCGCCTGATCGAAATCGCCAACGAAACCGGTGCCGATGCCATTTCCCATGGCGCCACCGGCAAAGGCAACGACCAGGTGCGTTTCGAACTGGGTGCCTATGCCCTCAAGCCGGGCGTGAAAGTCATTGCCCCGTGGCGTGAATGGGACTTGCTGTCCCGTGAAAAACTGATGGACTACGCCGAGAAGCACGCTATTCCGATCGAGCGCCACGGCAAGAAGAAATCCCCGTACTCGATGGATGCCAACCTGCTGCACATCTCCTATGAAGGCGGCGTGCTGGAAGACACCTGGACCGAGCACGAAGAAGACATGTGGCGCTGGACCGTCTCCCCGGAGAAGGCTCCTGATACCCCGCAATACCTGGAACTGACCTATCGCAACGGCGATATCGTCGCTCTGGACGGCGTTGAGATGAGCCCGGCCACTGTGCTGGCGACCCTGAACCGCATCGGTGGCGAACACGGCATCGGTCGTCTGGACATCGTCGAAAACCGTTATGTGGGCATGAAGTCCCGCGGTTGCTACGAAACCCCAGGCGGCACCATCATGCTGCGCGCCCACCGGGCGATCGAGTCGATCACCCTGGACCGCGAAGTGGCTCACCTCAAAGACGAGTTGATGCCCAAGTACGCCAGCCTGATCTACACCGGCTACTGGTGGAGCCCGGAGCGTCTGATGCTGCAACAGATGATCGACGCCTCCCAGGCTCACGTGAATGGCGTGGTCCGCCTGAAGCTGTACAAAGGCAACGTGATCGTCACCGGGCGCAAGTCCGACGAGTCGCTGTTCGATGCCAACATCGCGACCTTCGAAGAAGACGGCGGTGCCTACAACCAGGCTGACGCGGCTGGCTTCATCAAGCTCAACGCCCTGCGCATGCGCATCGCGGCGAACAAGGGTCGCAAGTTGTTCTGACCCTGTTGACATGAAAGCGGCCTGCCATGAGCAGGCCGTTTTTTTGCCCTTTTTTTGTGTGACCCTTGCTGCGGCGCTGCCCTCGGTCGCTCATTCATCCTGCCCTTGCGTTGCCAGGCCTGCGTTGCTGTAGATGACGTACACGACGATGCTGGCTTGCTTCAAATGTCTTGATCGACGGGGTTCGATCGGGCGTTTCGATTGGCTGCATACAATACAAAGGCTGTCTGGTTCGTGCCTGCGTCGATGAAGACGTATGACCAGCAGTTCCTTGACGTCCTCCGCCCGACGTAGCTGTCGTTTGCGTCGACAGGGCGAATCATCCATGGTCTTTATGAAATGTTTGCTCTTGCGAAAATCCGAAGGCGAATACAAGGAGCGATAATTGAAGTTGAGCGTTATGAAAAAAAGCAGCAATAGATAAAAAGGAAAGCTGATCAGGAACCAGAGATAGTATTCACGATCCTGGTCATCCAGAAAGGGCAGGGAAATCGCTGCGGAAGTTTCGGATAAAGTTGCGAATATGGCGATGAGGGTCATGGGGTTGGTTATGGTCTTCAACGGTTTGTTCATGGTTAATGCTCATGGAATACTTGTGCTCGGAGAGTGAGTTGGAAAGTGGCAGTCCATGCCTAATGAAATATAGGCGAAGGCGCAATGGCCGGCCATGTTGAATATTAGGCGTCTGAGTGTGTTTTATATATGAATTTCCCTTCCTTAAGTGAGTGGAAGTCAGTTTTAACAGTAAATAATTCAGTTACTTTCTATGAATAAAACGCTTTTCAGTGGGCTGCCTGCAGGTGGGTATGGCGGTGAAAGAGCGCATTGTTCATAGGGTTTCGGGATTGTTAAGAACGGCCATTCCTTCTCTTTAAAAAAATCCATGACACATTTTTTTTGCGGCGATTTGTAGGAATATTCTGTATAGCTTGTAGGTTCTGTCTCTCGATGCGAGCGTTCAGGGGGGGGCAGCATGCCAAGGTAGAAATGACTAGGCTATTGTGCGTGCTCTAAAAATTCGAACAGCGAAGTTGGATTTGCCCATGAATAAAGTGCTGATCGTGGATGATCATCCCGTCATTCGTCTTGCTGTACGTTTGCTGATGGAGCGTCATGGTTATGAAGTCGTTGCCGAAACCGATAATGGCGTCGATGCGTTACAGTTTGCTCGCGAACTTATGCCCGATATTGTCATTCTCGATATCGGTATTCCGAAGCTGGACGGATTGGAAGTCATCGCTCGCCTGACGGCCATTCCTTCACCCATGAAAGTGTTGGTGCTGACTTCCCAGGCACCGGGACATTTTTCGATGCGTTGCATGCAGACGGGGGCGGCCGGGTATGTATGCAAGCAACAGGATCTCACCGAGTTACTGAGTGCAATCAAGGCGGTACTTTCCGGTTACAGTTACTTTCCCAACCAGGCATTGCATACGGTGCGGTCGAGTCTGGGTAATGCCAGTGAGTCCGATATGGTCGATCGATTATCGGGGCGGGAAATGATGGTCTTGCAGCAACTGGCGCGCGGAAAGACCAACAAGGAGATCGCCGATGGAATGTTCTTGAGCAACAAGACCGTCAGTACCTACAAGACGCGCCTGTTATTGAAGCTCAATGCCCGTTCGCTGGTCGACCTGATCGAACTGGCGCAGCGCAATGGCTTGGTGTGAGTTTTCGGGTCACGCGTACTCAGTAAAAAGCCTCCATCAGGGAGGCTTTTACGTGTCAGAGGTCAAAGTCATAATCGGCCAGTTGTTTCTGCAGGCGACGCTCTTCCAGCAGGTTATCAATGGTGCGGCGCTTGCTCAGGTTGGTTTTCGCCACTTCCACGACCACAGGTTCGACGTCGTCGGCTTCAGCGGCGATGAATTCGTCTTCTACATCCAGTTGTTCTTTGCCAGCACTCATGGGTTCGACTCCAGGCTAAGACTGCCATTGGCGCTCCTTATATCGATAAACCACGGGCGGGTAAAAAAGATTTTTTCAATCGATGGATCGATAAAAGCAATAGCGTCTCAATCGTCGGAGGTCTTGTGCTTGTATTCGCATAAATCTTCGATTCGGCAGCTGCCGCAGCGAGGCTTGCGCGCCAGGCAAACGTAACGCCCGTGAAGGATGAGCCAGTGATGGGAGTCCAGCAGGAATTCCTTGGGAACAAATTTCATCAATTTCTTCTCGACCTCCACCACGTTTTTGCCGGGGGCCAGCCCGGTGCGGTTGCTGACGCGGAAAATGTGGGTGTCGACCGCCATGGTCAACTGCCGAAACGCGGTATTGAGCACGACGTTGGCGGTTTTGCGGCCGACCCCCGGAAGGGCTTCCAGCGCTTCGCGAGTCTGCGGGACTTCACTGCCGTGGAGCTCGATCAGCAGGCGGCAGGTTTCGATCACGTTCTTGGCCTTGCTGTTGAACAGCCCGATGGTCTTGATGTACTCGGACAGTCCTTCGACGCCCAGGGCATAGATGGTCTCCGGCGTATTGGCCACCGGGAACAGTTTGGCCGTGGCTTTGTTGACGCCGACGTCGGTGGACTGGGCTGACAGGATGACCGCGATCAGCAACTCGAACGGCGAGGAATAGGCCAGTTCGGTTTTCGGTTCCGGGTTGTCCTCGTGAAGGCGACGAAATATTTCCAGGCGTTTTGCGGCGTTCATGGGCGCGGCGTTTCCTCAACGGATGAATGGGGTTTGGCGGCCGTCCAGGCCTGTCGAGCCGCCAGCAGCAGCCCGAGCAGAATGAACCCGCCGGGGGCGAGCAAGGCCAGGGGCAGGCCGCTGCCGATCAGCCCACGCACGGCACCGAGGCTGATCATCAAGAGGCCAAACAGCCCGGCCAGCCTGAGGCGTCCGAGCCAGCGGGATTCAACGAAGAAACCCTCATGCTCCAGCGCGACGCAGCTCAGGGCGATCCAGCCAGCGTAAAGGTTCAACGGTCGATACAATTCCAGCACCCAGGCCTGGGCGACAAGGCCAATGCAGGTGGTCAGGGTAGCGGCCAATACGATGGCGGCGAGCAGCCGTTGACAGGCTGTCAGGCGTTGCCGGACAAGCCCCATTGCCAAGCCATGGCTGAAAAGAACCACGGCCCAGGCGAGCCATAACCCCAGCGCGCCAACCAGCGAGTCGCTTGCGCCGACCAATGGGACGAGCAGCAGGCCGTGTGTCAGTCCCCATGGCTTATTCATTGGCTGCCACCCCCATCAACTGGGCCTTGTGCTCGTCGAAGTAACGCAGCGCATCGTGAACAGCCTGGAGCACTGCCCGGGACGTCACTGTCGCGCCTGCCAGTTGATCGAACTGGCCCTGGTCCTTTTTCAAGGCCCAGCCGCTGTCATCAGGCGCCTGGCGTGATTTACCCGTGAAGGTCTGCAACCAGGCGTTCGGCCAGCCGGCAATCGCTGCGCCCAATCCGGGTGTCTCGGATTGACGCAGGGTCTTGACGCCCAGCAACCGGCCCTGTGGATCGATGGCGACCAGCAATTCGATGCTGCCTTCATAGCCCTGCGCCTGGCTACGAAGCAGCACGGCGCTGGGTTGGCCGCCGCGAGTCGCCAGGTAGCCGCCCAACAGCGTGCTATGGGCCAGGGACACCGAGGCTGTGACAACGGGGTGCGCCAACGGCTGGTTATCATAGTGGTCGGTGGGCAGCACCTCGAGCAAGGCCCTGTTCGCCAGTGCTTGCTGCTGGGTCTCGATACGCCCGGCGGTGCCGAGGTGCGTGAGGTAAGTGGCACCGATACCCAGGCCGATCAACAAGGTCAGGATTGCCACGCCGAGGGGATTGTTCATGTCAGCGGCCGCCGTTGTCGCGCCTCGGCAAACCGCTCCAGTGCCGGCACGCCGAGGTTCATCAGCAACACCGCGAACGCCACGCCGTCGGGGTAGCCACCCCAGGTGCGTATCAGATAGACCAGCAGTCCCATGCCCGCGCCAAACAGCAGGCGGGCGAGAGGGGCCTTGGCACCCGAGACCGGTTCGGTCGCGATAAAAAACGCGCCGAGCATGGTTGCGCCGCTGAACAGATGAAACAGCGGCGAGCCATGGGAGTCGGAACCCGAACCGTTCCAGCACAGCAGGCTGACGGCGGACAGGCTCGCCAGCATGCCCACGGGTGCATGCCAACTGAACACCCGTTGCTGCAGCAGAAACAGACCGCCCGCCAGGAAGGCCAGGTTGACCCATTCGACACCCCGGCCACCGAAACGCCCGAACGCAGGATCGTTGGCGAACAGTTCATCGACGGTCAGGCTCGTGTTGATTCGCAGGCTGTCCAGTGCGGTCGCCCCGGCCCAGGCATCGGGCGCCGGATGAGCGCCGAATACCTGCTGCAAGCCTTCAGACAGGCCCATGCCGTGGAGCGCCGGCCAGTGACTCATCTGGGAAGGAAACGCCACCAGTACCAGGGCGTACCCGAGCATTGCCGGGTTGAACGGGTTGCTGCCGACGCCGCCCCACAGGTGCTTGCCCAACAGCAAGGCGCAGGCGGCCGCCGTGACGGTCAGCCACCAGGGGCAATAGGCCGGCAAGGCCAGGGCCAGCAGCGTGGCACTGACCAGCGCACTGCCATCGTTCAGGTCGGGCTTGAGTGGCCGGCGTCGCAAGCGCAGCACCAACGCTTCGACCGCCAGCGCAGTGGCGCCGGACAACAGCAGGTTGAGCGCCACGCCCCAGCCATGGAACCACAGCAACGCCAGCACGCCGGGCAGCGTCGCCAGCAACACTCGCGTCATCGCCTGGCGCAGCCGTTCGTCCGCTGGATCAAGAGGCGGCATGGGCGTCCACCTGGCGTTCGGCATCCTTCACCGCGTGTTCCAATGCCTGCAGTTGTTCATCCGATGCCGTAGCTGCGCGGGCTTTGCTGAGTTCGGCGCGGCGCATCGCCAGTTGGATCTTGGCTCGCTTCAGCTCGGCGTTTTGCGTCGGTGCAGGGGCTGGCGCGGCCGCGGGTGCGGGTGCGGGTGCGGCATTTTCCAGTTGGCTCAGGGCCTGTTCGGCCGCTTCGAACTGGCGTTGCAGCACGATCAGTTGCGATTGCTGCTCAAAGGTTGGCGGGTGGCCGAACGCTTTCAAGGATTTGTTCAGCTGTGCCCGGCTCATGGCCAGGTCGACCTTGGCTTTTTTCAAGGCTGCATCGGCCGTGGCGGCTTTTTGCGCGCGAACGCGCTCCAGTGCGGCTTGTACGGGATCGAGTGCCGGGTCCTGGGTTTGGGCCTGGGCCTGGGCCGCCCGTTGGGTTCGAGCCAGGCGTTCGGCCTGGCGCTGTTCTTCTTCGCGGCGCAGGCGCGCATTGCGTTGTTCGAAGCGGCGCCGGGCATGATTGCGCTTGGCGGTTCGCGCCAGTTGTTCTTCTACGCTGAAGGCCAGGCCGCCGACGATCGGCAGCACGTTTGCCGTCGGCAGCGGGTGCATTTCAATGCAATCGACCGGGCAGGGCGCCACGCACAGATCGCAGCCTGTGCATTCGTCGATGAGGATGGTGTGCATCAGCTTGGCGGCGCCGACAATCGCGTCCACCGGACAGGCCTGGATGCACTTGGTGCAACCGATGCATTCGGCTTCACGGATAAAGGCGACTTGCGCCGGGGCCACGCCGCGGCTGGTGTCCAGCTCCACCACCGGTATTTTCATCAGCTCGGCCAGGGCGGCGATGGTTTCGCGCCCCCCGGGCGGACATTTGTTTATCGGCTCGCCCTGGGCGATGCCTTCGGCGTAGGGCTTGCACCCGGGGTGGCCGCACTTGCCGCATTGGGTCTGCGGCAGCAGGGCGTCGATACGTTGAATCAGGCTCATGTTTTGACCAGCCCGCGCAATCCGAGAAAGGCCACCGCCATCAGTCCGGCGCTGATCAACTGAATCGGCAGGCCCCGAAAGGGCAGGGGAATATCGTTATTGAAGGTGCGCTGGCGCAGATCGTCGAACAGGCTCAGCACCAGCCAGAACCCCAGTCCGGCACCCAGGCTCAGGGCGATGGCGTAGCCCAGGTCTCGGTTATGCTGGCCGTTGAGCAGCGTGACGCCAAGTATGCCGGCATTGCCGAGCAACAGCGGCCACAACCCCTCGAACGGCATTGTCGGCCGCCAGCGGGCCAGCAGGCGCAGCAAGGGGCCGATCAGCAATACGCTCAAGGACAGCCAGGCCAACAGGCGCAGCGAGACCAGGTTGGTCGGCACCAGCAGCCCATGATCGATCAGGTAGCCCAGGGTGCCGACGATCAGCATCAGGCATGCCGTCGCCAGGCCCAGGGCGTGTACCTGCTTCCTGCCGTTGACCGCCAGCAGCGGATCGACGCCCAGCGGCCAGTGCAACACCAGGTTGTTGATCAGGGCAGCGCTGAACAGCGTGAGGACGATTTCGGTCATGGGTGTGTTGGCGACAAAGGGCCTGTTACAAGATTAGGCATTATCCGGCACGCCGGGGGCGTGGGCCAGATATGAAAATCCCACAGCCACCTGCAAGGCGACTGTGGGATCGGTGCAGCAAGCGGTTGCGTTACTTGATCCGCTGGCCCGGCTTGGCGCCGCTGTCAGGGCTCAACAGGTAGATTTCCTCGCCGCCGGGGCCTGCCGCCATCACCATGCCTTCGGAGATGCCAAAGCGCATTTTGCGCGGCTTGAGATTGGCGATCATCATCGTCAACCGGCCTTCGAGCTTGGCCGGGTCCGGGTAGGCACTCTTGATGCCGGAGAACACGTTGCGTTGCTCGTCGCCAATGTCCAGGGTCAGGCGCAGCAGCTTGTCGGCGCCTTCGACGGCCTCGGCCTTGACGATCAGCGCCACGCGCAGGTCAACGGCGGCAAAGGCGTCGAAGTCGATTTCCGGCGACAGCGGGTCCTTGGCCAGTTCGCCGTTCCCGGCAGGCGCGCCGGTGTCGGTCTGGCTGGCGGCCAGGTCTTCCTTGGAGGCGTCGGTCATGGCTTGCACCTTGGTCGCGTCGATACGGGTCATCAACGGCTTGAACGCGTTCAACTGATGGTTGCTCAGCAGCGTCTGGTGATCGTTCCAGGTCAGTGGCGCGACGTTGAGGAACGCCTCGGCATCGGCAGCCAGCAGCGGCAGCACCGGCTTGAGGAAAATCACCAGTTGGCGGAACAGGTTGATGCCCAGGGCGCAGATCGCCTGGACTTCGTCCTGCTTGCCTTCCTGCTTGGCCAGGGACCAGGGCGCCTTGTCGGCGATCCAGGCATTGGCGCGGTCGGCCAGGGCCATGATTTCGCGCATGGCACGGGCGAAGTCGCGGGACTCGTAGGCGTCGGCGATGCTTGGCGCGGCCGCCAGGAAGGCATCGGTCAGTTCCGGCGCGGCATTGCCGGCGACCAGGACCCCGGCGTTGCCCTTGTGGATGAACCCGGCGCAACGGCTGGCAATGTTGACGACCTTGCCCACCAGGTCGGAGTTGACCTTCTGCACGAAGTCTTCGAGGTTCAGGTCCAGGTCGTCGACGCCGCGGCCGAGCTTGGCCGCGTAGTAGTAGCGCAGGTATTCCGGGGACAGGTGGTCCAGGTAGGTCCGCGCCTTGATGAAGGTGCCGCGGGACTTGGACATTTTCTGGCCGTTGACGGTCAGGTAGCCGTGGACGTTGATGCCGGTCGGCTTGCGGAAGCCGGCGCCTTCGAGCATGGCGGGCCAGAACAGCGCGTGGAAGTTCACGATGTCCTTGCCGATGAAGTGATACAGCTCGGCGGTGGAATCCTTGCCCCAGAACGCGTCGAAGTTCAGCTCCGGCGTGCGGTTGCAGAGGTTCTTGAAACTCGCCATGTAGCCGATCGGAGCGTCCAGCCACACGTAGAAATACTTGCCGGGCTCGTCGGGGATCTCGAAGCCGAAGTACGGCGCATCGCGGGAAATGTCCCACTGCTGCAGGCCGGCATCGAGCCATTCGGCGATCTTGTTGGCGACGGCGTCCTGCAGGGTGCCACTGCGGGTCCAGGCTTGCAGCATCTGCTGGAAGTCCGGCAGCTTGAAGAAGAAGTGCTGGGAGTCCTTGAGCACCGGCGTTGCCCCGGAAATCGCCGATTTCGGGTCTTTCAGGTCGGTCGGTGCGTAGGTGGCGCCGCATTTTTCGCAGTTATCGCCGTACTGGTCTTCAGTGCCGCATTTCGGGCAGGTGCCCTTGATGAAGCGGTCGGCCAGGAACATTTTCTTTTCCGGGTCGAAATACTGGGTGATCGAACGGGTGGCGATGTGCCCGGCGTCACGCAGTTTCAGGTAGATCTGGCTCGATAGCTCACGGTTTTCTTCGGCGTGAGTGGAGTGGAAGTTGTCGAAGTCCACCAGGAACTCGGCGAAGTCGGCGCTGTGTTCAGCCTGGACGTTGGCGATCAGTTGTTCCGGGGTGATGCCTTCCTTTTCTGCGCGCAGCATGATGGCCGAACCGTGGGCGTCGTCGGCGCAGACATAAATGCATTGGTTGCCGCGATGCTTCTGGAAGCGCACCCACATATCGGTCTGGATGTACTCCAGCATATGGCCGAGGTGAATCGAACCATTGGCATAGGGCAGGGCGCTGGTGACGAGGATCTTGCGTGGCTCGGACATGGGGCTCGGCTACTTGATGAAACGGAGGTCGGCCACTATAAAGCGCTGGCGGCTTTTTTTCACCCTTCGGGGCTGTTTATGGATGCATTGCCGGGAGCGGCGCAAGGATCAAGCCAGGCACAACTTGCGGCGAGGGGATTGTGGGAGCAAAGCTTGCTCGCGAAACAGGCGCCTCGATTTCTGAAAGACCGCATCGACCGCATCGCGGGCAAGCCTTGCTCCCACACAGCGGGAGCATTCGTCGCCTTTAATCGGGTCGCCACAAAAGCATGCGCGGCGTAGGATAGCGGCCTGTTTTCAAGTCTTGCTATCGGAGTTGCCCATGAGCGCCGTCAATCGCGCAGCGGTGGAAGCCGTCCTTCGCCAGTACACCGACCCCTACCTGAACCAGGACCCGGTCAGCGCCGGATGCGTGCGCGCCATCGACATCCAGGGCGATCGCGTCAGTGTCCAGCTGGAAATCGGCTACGCCGCCGACCTGTTCAAGAGCGGCTGGGCGCAGATGCTGCAAATGGCGATCGAGGCCCTGGACGGGGTGAGCGCCGCCAAAGTCGACATCACCAGTGTGATCGCCGCTCACAAGGCCCAGGCGCAGGTGCCGGGGCTGGCGAACGTCAAGAACGTGATCGCCGTGGCCTCGGGCAAGGGCGGCGTGGGCAAGTCCACCACCGCGGCCAACCTGGCCCTGGCCCTGGCCCGTGAAGGGGCGAAGGTCGGGATTCTCGATGCAGACATCTACGGCCCGAGCCAAGGCATCATGTTCGGTGTTGCCGAAGGCACCCGGCCGCAGGTCAAGGACCAGAAGTGGTTCGTGCCGATCCAGTCCCATGGCGTGGAAGTCATGTCCATGGCCTTCCTGACCGACGACAACACGCCGATGGTCTGGCGCGGGCCAATGGTTTCCGGTGCCTTGCTGCAACTGGTCACGCAAACCGCGTGGGGTGACCTGGATTACCTGGTGATCGACATGCCTCCGGGCACCGGCGATATTCAGCTGACCCTGGCGCAGAAAGTCCCGGTGGCCGGTGCGGTGATCGTCACCACGCCTCAAGACCTGGCCTTGCTGGACGCGCGCAAGGGCGTGGAGATGTTCCGCAAGGTCAACATCCCGGTACTGGGCGTGGTGGAGAACATGGCCGTGCACATCTGCTCGAACTGCGGGCATGCCGAGCACCTGTTCGGCGAAGGTGGCGGGGAAAAACTGGCGACCCAGTACGGCGTCGAATTGCTGGCTTCGCTGCCGCTGTCGATGCTGATCCGCGAACAGGCCGACGGCGGCAAGCCGACGGTCATCGCCGAACCGGACAGCCAGATCGCCATGGTCTATCAGGAACTGGCCCGCCACGTGGGCGCGCGGATCGTGTTGCAGGAAGCGGCCATGCCGGCGATGCCGAACATCACTGTCAGCGACGATTGATCAGCTGAAATGCAATCTAATGTGGGGAGCAAGCCTGTAGGGGGCAAAGCCTGTGGGAGCATAGCTTGCTCGCGATGACGGCGTCACACCCAACATCTCTGTTGGCTTTAAAACCGCTATCGCGAGCAAGCTATGCTCCCACAGGCTTTGCCCCCCACAGGCTCGCTCCCACAGGGGTTATGTGGTGCTTTTAGATCCGCAACCCGCCATCCATCTCCAGGATCCGACCGGTGTAGTAGTCGTTCTCGAAGATATACGCCGCCGAATGAGCAATCTCCTCAGGCTTGCCCATACGCTTGAGCGGAATCCCCGAGGTCATTTTTTCCAGGGCCTCGGGCTTCATGCCCAGGGTCATCTCGGTTTCAATGAAACCCGGTGCGATGCCAGCGACACGGATGCCGTAGCGTGCCAGTTCCTTGGCCCAGGTCACGGTGGCGGCGGCCACACCAGCCTTGGCGGCCGAGTAGTTGGTCTGGCCGACGTTGCCGGCGCGGGAGATCGACGAGATATTGATGATGGCGCCGCTGTTCTTCAGCTCGACCATTTTCGCCGCCACTTCACGGGTGCACAGGAATACACCGGTGAGGTTGACGTCGATCACGGCCTGCCACTGGGCCAGGCTCATCTTGGTCATTTCGCCGTCCTTGACCTTGAGCAGCAGGCCGTCACGCAGGATCCCGGCGTTGTTGATCAGGCCGTGGATCGCGCCGAAGTCCTCGGCGACCCGGGCGACCATGTCGCTGACCTGCTCCTCATTGGCCACGTTGCACAGATACGCCCGGGCCTCGACGCCCTTGGCTACACACGCGGCAACCGCCTGGTCGAGTTTTTCCTGGTTGAGGTCCACCAGGGCGAGCTTCGCGCCTTTGCCCGCGAGATACTCGGCCATGGAGCGGCCCAGACCCTGGCAACCGCCGGTGATAATGATTACTTTGTCAGTGAGTTGCATGCTCATGTCCAGGTGGCGCAGCGGTGAAGGGGGAGACTTTTTGGGACGTCTCTCGATTTGCGACGGTGTAGCCCGGTTGCACACGAGAACTGTCCTATCGGTGTGTCGGAACATTACTCCAGTCGCCTGACCGTTTTCTAGACGGATTTTATTAAAGGAGTCATAAATTGAGCGTTGAAGCTGCCAAGCATGCCCGGGAACTGCTGCTCAAGGAGTACCGTGGAGTGCTCTCCACTCATTCCAAATCCATGCCCGGCTTTCCGTTCGGCTCCGTGGTGCCCTATTGCCTGGACGAACAAGGTCGGCCACTGATCCTGATCAGCCGTATCGCCCAGCACACCCACAATCTGCAGAAAGACCCCAAGTGTTCGATGCTGGTGGGCGAGCGGGGCGCCGAGGATGTGCAGGCCGTGGGGCGCCTGACCTACCTGGCCGAGGCCCGCAAACTCGAAGACAGCGCCGCCATCGAGGCTGCCGCCGAGCGTTACTACCGCTATTTCCCTGACTCGCAGAACTACCATAAGGCCCATGATTTCGACTTCTGGGTGCTCGAGCCGGTGCGCCATCGCTACATCGGCGGCTTTGGCGCCATCCACTGGATCGACCAGCTCACCCTGGCCAATCCCTTCGCTGGCAAAGCCGAAGCCAGCATGGTCGAGCACATGAATGCCGATCACGCCAAGGCCATCGCCCATTACGTGGAATTGACCGGCCTGCCGAAAAGCGAACCGGCACAACTGGCGGGTATCGACAGCGAGGGCATGCACTTGCGTATTGGCCAGGGCCTGCACTGGCTGGGGTTTCCAACGCCTTGCAACACCCCGACACAAGTGCGCGAAGCCTTGGTTTATCTGGCTCACGCCGAGCAATGGCCGAAAAATGCCGAGGTCGACGCTTGAATTCACGAAAGGGCGACGTCATTTAGGGTTTCATAGCAAGGTATTCTTGCGTTGAGGAACCATTTGATGCGCCCTTTTTTATTGCTCTTTCTGCTGTTCCCGGTGTTGGAGCTGTTCGTATTCGTCAAGGTCAGCGGTGCGATCGGGTTTTTCCCGGCCCTGCTGCTGGTCATTCTCGGCTCGATGCTCGGCGTGTTCGTGCTGCGTATCGCCGGCCTCGCCACGGCATTGCGTGCCCGTGAAAGTCTGAACCGCGGCGAGCTGCCCGCCCAGACCATGCTCGAAGGCCTGATGCTGGCCCTGGGTGGCGGTCTGTTGATCCTGCCAGGCTTTATCAGCGACGTGTTGGGCCTGGTCATGCTATTGCCGTTCACCCGTAGGCTGCTGGCCAATAAAATGCGCCAGCGCGCCGAAGAGCAGGCGATTCGTCAGCGCGCTTTCGCCGATGACCTCCAGCCCCGTGGCGGTCCGGCTCCGCGAGAGCCTGTGGGCCGCGAGCCCAACGTGATCGAAGGCGAGTTCGAACACCGCGACTCCAAGTAAAACCATCAGCACGGCGCCTTCGGGCGCCGTGCTCGTTTTGGTGGCATGGAGTAAAAAATTTTCTGTCCCCACCCTTGTAATCCACTTGTGCGCCCTTATGTAACGGTCACCGCAAGGTTTCCGGTGGTGACACCGGACAGACTTCCGCGGTTCGACTGACGAACCGCACCCGGCTCCGCCGGCTTTGTTAAACCCGCCGGGACTACACCGGCCGATGAAAACCAAAAATTAGGAGAGATCGACAATGAAGCTTCGTCCTCTGCATGACCGCGTCGTCATCCGTCGCAGCGAAGAAGAGAAGAAAACCGCTGGCGGTATCGTCCTGCCAGGTTCGGCTGCTGAAAAAGCCAACCACGGTGAAGTTCTCGCTGTAGGCCCAGGCAAGGCACTGGAAAACGGTGAAGTACGTGCGCTGGCCGTGAAAGTGGGTGACAAGGTTGTGTTCGGCCCTTACTCCGGCAGCAACACAGTGAAAGTCGACGGCGAAGACCTGCTGGTAATGAGCGAGAACGAAATCCTCGCTGTCCTCGAAGGCTGATTCCCCCGCCCATTTTCCCGTTACTACAAAGTATTTAAGGAATATCGATCATGGCTGCTAAAGAAGTTAAATTCGGCGATTCCGCCCGCAAGAAAATGCTCGCCGGTGTCAACGTCCTGGCTGACGCAGTAAAAGCGACCCTCGGCCCGAAAGGCCGTAACGTGATCATCGAGAAGAGCTTCGGCGCTCCGACCATCACCAAGGACGGCGTTTCCGTAGCCAAAGAAATCGAGCTGAAAGATCGCTTCGAAAACATGGGCGCGCAACTGGTCAAAGACGTTGCCTCTCGTGCCAACGATGACGCCGGCGACGGCACCACCACCGCTACCGTCCTGGCTCAATCGATCGTCAACGAAGGCCTGAAAGCCGTCGCTGCCGGCATGAACCCTATGGACCTCAAGCGCGGCATCGACAAGGCGACCATCGCCATTGTCAAAGAGCTCAAAGCCCTGTCCAAGCCATGCGCTGACACCAAGGCAATCGCTCAGGTCGGCACCATCTCCGCCAACTCCGACAACTCCATCGGCGACATCATTGCCGAAGCCATGGAAAAAGTCGGTAAAGAAGGCGTGATCACCGTTGAAGAAGGCTCGGGCCTGGAAAACGAACTGTCGGTTGTAGAAGGCATGCAGTTCGACCGTGGCTACCTGTCCCCGTACTTCGTCAACAAGCCAGAGACCATGACTGCCGAGCTCGACGGTCCGCTGATCCTGCTGGTCGACAAGAAGATCTCCAACATCCGCGAAATGCTGCCAGTGCTGGAAGCCGTTGCCAAAGCCGGCCGCCCACTGCTGATCGTGGCTGAAGACGTTGAAGGCGAAGCCCTGGCGACCCTGGTTGTGAACAACATGCGCGGCATCGTTAAAGTCGCAGCCGTCAAGGCTCCAGGCTTTGGCGACCGTCGCAAGGCCATGCTGCAGGACATCGCCGTACTGACCGGCGGTACCGTTATCTCCGAAGAGATCGGCCTGAGCCTGGAAAGCACCACCCTGGAGCACCTGGGTAACGCCAAGCGCGTGATCCTGTCCAAGGAAAACACCACCGTGATCGACGGTGCCGGCGTCGAGACTGACATCCAGGCTCGCGTTCTGCAGATCCGTCAGCAAGTGGCCGACACTTCGTCCGACTACGACCGTGAAAAACTGCAAGAGCGCCTGGCCAAGCTGTCCGGCGGCGTTGCAGTGATCAAGGTTGGCGCCGGTTCCGAAGTTGAAATGAAAGAGAAGAAAGCCCGCGTTGAAGACGCCCTGCACGCTACCCGTGCAGCCGTCGAAGAAGGCGTGGTACCTGGCGGTGGCGTGGCACTGGTTCGCGCTCTGCAGGCTATCTCCGAGCTGAAAGGCGACAACGATGACCAGAACGTGGGCATCCAGTTGCTGCGTCGCGCTGTAGAAGCCCCGCTGCGCCAGATCGTTGCCAACTCCGGCGACGAGCCAAGCGTTGTGGTCGACAAGGTCAAGCAGGGTACGGGTAACTACGGTTACAACGCTGCTACCGGCGAATACGGCGACATGATCGAAATGGGTATCCTGGACCCAGCCAAAGTGACTCGTTCGGCTCTGCAAGCGGCTTCGTCGATTGCCAGCCTGATGATCACCACCGAGGCGATGATCGCTGAAATCAAGGAAGACGCTCCAGCTGGCGGCGGTATGCCAGACATGGGCGGCATGGGTGGCATGGGCGGCATGATGTAAGCCAGCCTTACCCCTGTAGCGAAAAACCCCGCCTGCGAAAGCAGGCGGGGTTTTTTATTGCCTTGGGTTTATCCCGGCATTGAGCTGGACCCAGCTGTCTCTGTGGGAGCAAAGCTTGCTCGCGATTGCGGTGGGTCAGCTTGTCGGGATGCTGAAGCTGCCATTGCGATCGCGAGCAAGCTTTACTCCCACAGGGTTTGTCCGGGGCGTTTTCAGGCGTTGGAAGGCTGGCTCAACGCCACGCGATCAGTCATGACGGCCGGTCGGTACAGGATGTAGTAGTAGCACCCCAGGCTGATCAGCCAACAGAACACTGCGGTCCACACGTTGTGGGAAAAGAAGTGCGCCCCTTGCATCATCCGTCCCAGGGAGAACACCGTTCCCAACGTGAAAGCGAATATCAAGGCCTGGCGGGCCAGGCGTGGGCGGCGGTCGCGCAGGACGAAGAACAGCGCAAACAAGGTGAACCCGGTGGCGGCGTGACCGCCGGGCCAGCATCGACCGGGTTTGTCCGTGGCCGGGCGCGGGCTGAGCAGTTCGCTATAGGTTTCCTTGCCGCCGAATTCCTTCAGGCTCCAGGGGCATTGCACTGCCGTCACCGCTTTCATCGGCGTGACGAAGGACGTCGCCAGTGCCAGGGACAGCACCAGGCAGCCCAATTCCCGCTTGAACGGTTTGAGCCGGGTGATGAAGAACGAGCTGATGAATCCCAGGATCGCCAGCACGGAGAACACGATGACCGCCTCTTTGGCTCGATCGTGCAGGATGTCTTCCAGGAAAAAGCTGTGCCGACCGATGAATCCACCCGCCATCGGGTCGTAAAACAGCTTGGCCACGTCCATGTCCAGCGTAGTCAATTCCAGCAACACCAGCGTCGCTGCGACAACGGCGGGCAGGCCCAGGGCAACCCAGAAATTCAGGGGCCTGGAAGCGGGGCGGATGGCGGTGGAAACCATGGCAGTACCTTTGATGGAGATTTTCGTAAGCAGCGCGTTGCGCAGTCTGGTCCGCATTGCGTCGGGACGGTGTGAATGTTGGGTGAAAAACTCGTCAATGCCCACACAGTCCTGTTCCTGGGCTCACCGGATCTTTGTGGGAGCGAGCTTGCTCGCGATCGCGTCGGAACATCCAACATTGATGGGGCTGATCCACCGCTATCGCCAGCAAGCTCGCTCCCACAGCCGATACAATCCTAGCCGTCAGCCAAACTTGGCCGTAAGCTGCGCGGGCCAGATGGCTGTTAACTGTGTACACAGAGGTGCCCATGCGAATTCTATTGGTCGAAGACAACCGCGATATCCTGGCCAACCTGGCCGATTACCTGGGGCTCAAGGGTTACACCGTCGATTGCGCCCAGGACGGTTTGTCGGGATTGCACCTGGCCGCGACCGAACACTACGACCTGATCGTGCTCGACATCATGCTGCCGGGCATCGACGGCTACACCTTGTGCAAGCGCCTGCGCGAAGACGCCCGGCTCGATACGCCGGTGATCATGCTGACCGCCCGGGACCAGTTGGACGATCGGCTGCAGGGCTTCAAGTCCGGGGCCGATGACTACCTGATCAAACCGTTTGCCCTGTCGGAGCTGGCGGCGCGGATCGAAGCCGTCATGCGTCGGTCCCAGGGTGGTGGCCGCCGTGCCTTGCAGGTCGGCGACCTGAGCTACGACCTCGATACCCTGGAAGTGACGCGTGAAGGCAAGCTGCTCAAGCTCAACCCCGTAGGCCTCAAGCTGCTGGCGGTATTGATGCAGAAAAGCCCTCACGTGCTGCGCCGCGAAATCCTCGAAGAAGCGTTGTGGGGCGATGATTGTCCGGACAGCGACAGCCTGCGCAGCCACGTCCATCAACTGCGCCAAGTGATCGACAAGCCGTTCGACAAGCCGTTGTTGCACACGGTACACGGCGTCGGCTATCGCTTGGCCGAGGGCCGCGATGGAGTTTAAGCAGAGCCTCGCCCAACGGATCATCATCGCCTTTGCGCTGATGAGCGCATTGGTGGCTGGCGCTTTCGCCATGGGCATCGTGGCGACGGTCCACCTGGTCGAAGAAAAACTGATCTCCGCCGGGCTTGGCGGTGATCTGCAGCGCTTGCTGTTGATGGACAGTGTCTCGGACTGGCACCATCGCCCGGAACCCGACCAGTTGTTTTATTTCAGCGGTGGCCCAGGTGACTTCGAGTTGCCCAAGGACCTGCGCCATCTGGAGCGTGGTTTTCACGAAGTCTTTCGCGAGCAGTTGTCGTATCACGCCATGGTCGAGATCGTTGATGGCCGGCATTACGTGTTGCTGCAGGACCAGAGCGACTTCGAGGAGCGCGAGCGGGTGCTGTTCGCCGTGGTGCTGGTGGGCTTTGTGCTCAGCCTGGCGCTGGCGGTATTTTTGGGCTGGGTCCTGGCACGCCGAGTGATGGCGCCGGTGGTTCGCCTGGCCCGGCAAGTGCGCCATCGCGACCAGCTCCTGGGCCTGGCTCCGCCGCTGGCCCCGGATTATGCCGCCGATGAAGTGGGTGAACTGGCCGTGGCGTTCGACGCAACACTGGGGCGCTTGCGCCAGGCCCTGACCCGCGAACGATTGTTCACCAGCGACGTGAGCCATGAATTGCGCACACCGTTGATGGTCTTGGCGACCTCCTGCGAATTGCTTCTGGAAAACCCGGCACTGGACCTGCGTGGTCGCACCCAGGTCGAGCGCATCAACAGGGCCAGTGAAGAGATGCGCGAACTGGTGCAGACCTTCCTGATGCTCGCCAGGGCACAGCGCGACGACAACGGCATGTCGCCTCGGTCGAACCTTGCACAGGTGGCCGAAAATCTCCTCGGAGTGTGGCGCGACCCCATCGAATCCAAAGGCCTGACGCTGATCTTCGAACCAGGACAAACCCTCGACACCCTGTATAACGCCACTTTCCTGACTGCCGTCATGGGCAACCTGTTGCGAAATGCCTTGCACTACACCGACCAGGGGTTCATCCGTCTCTCGTTGTCTGCGACCGGCTTCGTGGTCGAGGACAGTGGCGTGGGCATCCCGGAGGAGAAGCGCGAGGCGATGTTCGAGCCATTCGTGCGCGGCAACGAAAAGCGCGGCGAGGGGCTGGGGTTGGGGCTGTCACTGGTGCAACGGATTTGCGAGAACCAGGGCTGGACGGTGAGTCTCAGCACGATGGAGCCCAACGGTTGCCGTTTCGAGGTGGAGTTGAATCCGAAGGTATGATCGCTTAGGTTGGAAAAATCCTGTAATGATTCGGTCATGTACATGACAAACTTTTCACAAAGTGACGACCTGACCCTGACATATCAATTCATAAGGTGGGGGCTATTCAGACATGGAGGCCCCCATCAATGCCCGACCCTATCAAACTCGATTTTTCCGAGAAATACGACGAGCAGCACGCCAAGAAGTATTTTCATAAGCATCGAGGCAGCTTGAGTCGCCGTCTTTCCAACCTAAGAGACCAGCAACTGGCCCGCCGCGCATTGGCACTCGTGGGTGATCCAGGCCTGGTATTGGATTTGCCGTGCGGTGCCGGGCGATTCTGGTCCTTGTTGGCCGAAAAACCGAACCGGGTCATCATCGGCGCGGACAATTCCGAGGCCATGCTCAAGACCGCAATGGAGGCTCAACCGGCCGATGTGGT
The DNA here is from genome assembly GCF_018325865.1 of Pseudomonas sp. St386. Lineage (NCBI taxonomy): Bacteria > Pseudomonadati > Pseudomonadota > Gammaproteobacteria > Pseudomonadales > Pseudomonadaceae > Pseudomonas > Pseudomonas sp. St386. The sequence goes on along the minus strand of NZ_AP021900.1, from coordinate 5,286,272 downwards.
GAAACGGGTACAACCCTTGCAGACTTCTGCGTTCGACATCGCCTTGCCTGATAACGCCGTCGATAGCATTTTTTGCATGCGCCTGTTGCACCACATCGGTGAACCCGCGCATCGACTGGCGATTCTTAGGGAATTCCAGCGTGTCAGCCGCGACAGCGTGATCGTTTCGTTATGGGTTGATGGCAATTTCAAGGCCTGGAAACGCAAGCGCCAGGAGCGCACTCGTGGGCAAAAAGACTACCAGAATCGATTTGTGTTACCGGTTGCTACAGTAGAGGAGGAGTTTCGGCAGGCAGGGTTTCGTATTCAGGAACGACTGGATTTTCTACCGCTCTATGCCATGTGGCGAGTTTATGTATTACGCAAGAGGTAAAGGCATGGGTGTACAGGCAGCAGAACCATCAACGATTCTTCACGACGACTTCGAACATTTCTGGAGTCAGCAGGGTGAGTGGGTGGAAGAACCCAATGTGCGTCGCGGCGGTGAAAGCGGCGTGCAACGGATCAAGAGCAAGGACGGCAAGCTGCTTTATGCCAAGCGTCAGACCGGACATATTTATCGCAGTTGGTTGCACCCGTTCGGTCGACCGACTGTGCTGCGCGAGCAAGACGCACTCCTGGCGTTGACCCGATTGGGTGTTCGCGTCCCCCAGCTCATTTTCTGTGGCGCCCAGCGGGACCCGGTTCACAAGTGGCGTGCGCTGCTGGTGACCCAGGCGCTGGAAGGCTTTGAAGAGATCGAGCACTGGTATGCCGCAGGTGGCCGCGAGCGCCATGGCGAAGCGGTGCACGATCAAATCCTCCTGGGTCTGGCTGAAAGTCTGGCGCGCATGCACATGGGGCGCTGGCAACATGGCTGTATCTACATCAAGCATGTCTTTGTGCGCGTGACCGGAGAGGGCGAGGCGGCCAAGGCTGAAGTGGCTTTGCTCGATTTTGAGAAGTGTCGCCAGCGTCTGACCGCCCACCGTGCGGCATCCCATGACCTGAAGCAGTTGCGGCGCCACTCGTCGTTTAGCGACGCTGACTGGAAAAAACTCGTCTACTTTTACGAGGCGGCGTTTGGCAGCGCTATCAAAGGTTTATAGCGATGAAATTAGAAATTGCTAGAGGTTTGTTTTTAGTCGGAGCCCTGGCAGTTGCATCGATGGCGGTGGCTGTGTGGGAACAGCCACGCTCGCAGATCCTCAGTGCTTCCAATGCTGATGCGCATTGTCCTTTGCCGCGCGTGGCAAAGGTCAGCGAGACGATACGACCGGACAATGACCTGCTGCTGTTCATGTTCAGCCTGTCCCAGGGGATGAGGCCGCAAAGTTGAGAGACATGAAGCCAAAATAAAGGCCTCGCTTGTGCGAGGCCTTTATTTTTTGACTGCAGAAAAACCATTGTGGCGAGGGGATTTTGTGGGAGCAAAGCTTGCTCGCGAAACAGTCGCCCCGATTCCTGGAAGACCGCATCACCTTCATCGCGGGCAAGCCTTGCTCCCACAGTATCCCTCGCCACAGGTGTTCACTTCAGGCCTTGTCCGGCTTGGCCAGCAGCGTGTAGACGCAAGGCAACACGAACAGCGTGAACAAGGTACCAATCGACATCCCGGTGGCGATCACCGTGCCAATGTCGAAGCGGCTCACCGCCCCGGCGCCTGTGGCGAAGATGAGCGGCACCATGCCGAACACCATTGCTGCGGTGGTCATCAGTACCGGTCGCAGACGAGTCGACGCGGCTTGTTCCACGGCTTCGCGCGGTGTCAGGTTCTGTTCCCTGCGCAACTGGTTGGCGAATTCGACAATCAGGATCCCGTGTTTGCTGATCAGTCCAATCAGCGTCACCAGGCCCACCTGGGTGTAGATGTTCATGCTCGACCAGCCGAGGAACAGCGGAATCAAGGCGCCGCAAATCGACAGCGGCACGGTCACCAGGATCACCAGCGGGTCCCGGAAGCTTTCGAACTGCGCGGCCAGTACCAGGAAGATGATCGCCAGTGCCAGGGCAAAGGTCACCCACAACGCGCTGCCTTCCTGTACGAATTGGCGCGAAGCCCCGGCGTAATCGAAGGCGAACCCCACCGGGGCTTCCTCCCGGGCGATCTGGCGGACGGTCTCGATCGCCTCGCCCATGCTCACGATGGGAAAGCCCGAAATGGTCACCGCATTGAGCTGCTGGAACTGGTTCAGTTGTCGCGGTCGCGCCCGGTCGCTGACCTTGATCAGGGTCGAGAGCGGGAGTGATTCACCCTTGGCATTTTTCACGTAGTAATTGTTCAACCAGTCCGGGTTGTCCCGGAAGGGGCGTTCGACCTGGGCAATGACCTTGTAGCTGCGTCCCTCGAGCGTGAAGCGGTTGATCTCGGCTTCACCCAGCAGTGTCGCCAGGGTACCGCCCAGGTCCTGCATCGAAACGCCCATCTGGGCGGCCTTGGCGCGATCGATATCCACCACGACTTCGGGCTTGTCGAACGCCAGGTCAATGTCCATGAAGGCGAACTTACCGGATTCCAATGCGCGCTTTTTGACCCGGTCGGCGATCTCCAGCAGCGTCGCATAATCCTTCGGCGAGTTGATGACGAACGCAAATGGCAAGCCTTCACCGGTGCCCGGCAGCGAGGGCAGGTTGAAACCGAAGATCTGCAAGCCAGGCACGCTTTCCAGCTTGGCCTGGACCTCTGGCAGGATTTCCATCTGGGTTCGGCTGCGTTCGTTCCAGGGCTTGAGCAGGAAGCCGCCGATACCCGACTGTACGCCGTTGTAGCCGTTGATCTGGAACGAGGAGTAGTACTCCGGGAACTCCTTGAAGATGGTAATGAAGTGATCGGTGTACGTGTTCAGGTAGTCGAGGTTGGTTGGCTGCGGGGCGCTGGCCATCATGAAGATGATGCCCTGGTCCTCGTCGGGGGCCAGTTCGGACTTGGTGAACATGATCAGCACCGGGATCAGCAGCAGGACGATCACGGCGAACACCAGTACCACCGGCCGGGTGTTGAGCGTGCCGTGAAGCATGCGCTGGTAACGGCTCTTCAAGCGCTCGAAAACCATGTCCAGCCTATGGGCCAGGCCCGAGGGGTTCTCATCGTGGCGCAGCAGCATGGCGCACATCATCGGTGACAAGGTCAGGGCGACGATGCCGGAGATCACCACCGCCCCGGCCAGGGTCAATGCGAACTCCTTGAACAAAGCGCCCGTCAGGCCCTGGAGCAGGCCGATCGGCGCGTACACCGCCGCCAGGGTGATGGTCATCGAGACCACCGGCATGGCGATTTCCCGGGCGCCTTCTATCGCGGCGTCGAGTGGGGTCTTGCCTTCCTCGATGTGCCGGTGGATGTTCTCCACCACCACGATGGCGTCGTCCACCACCAGACCGATGGCGAGCACCATGGCCAGCAGGGTCAGGAGGTTCATCGAGTAGCCCATCAACTGCATGAAGAACATCACGCCGATCATCGACAGCGGAATGGTCACCACCGGAATGATCACCGAACGCAGGGCACCGAGGAACAGAAACACCACGACAATGACGATCAGCACCGCCTCGAACAGGGTTTTCACCACTTCGTCGATGGAGGCCTGGATGAACAGGGTGGCGTCGTAGGCGATCTCGGCCTTGAGGTTGGCCGGGAGCTGGGCCTCCACGTCCGGCATGATCTTGCGCACTTCCTTGATCACATCCAGCGGGTTCGCACCGGGTGTGGCCTTGATCCCGATGTACACCGAGGGCGTGCCACCAAAGGAACTGATGGAGTCGTAGTTCTCGGCGCCCATTTCCACGCGGGCCACGTCCCGTAGCAACACGCGGCTGTCGCCGTCGGTCTTGAGCGGGATCGCGCCGAAGGCCTCGGCGGACTTGAGTTCGGTGTTGGCGTTGATGCTGGTGACCACATACTCGCCTTTCACTTCACCGGCGGCGGAGAGGAAGTTGTGCTGGCGCACGGCATTGGTCACGTCGGCGGCAGTCAGACCGAAGCCGGCGAGTTTGACCGGGTCCAGCCACAGGCGCATGGCGAAGACCTGGTTGCCGAGGATCTCCGCCTCAGCCATGCCTGGCAGGGTCGCCAGTTTGGGCTGGATCACCCGTGACAGGTAGTCGGTGATCTGCGGGTTGTTCAGTTCCTTGCTGAAGAAGCTGATGTACATCAGTGCCGAGGCATCGGCGGCCTCGCGGCTGAGGACTGGGTCCTCGGCATCCTGGGGCAGCTGGTTCTTGACCTCGTTGGCCTTGGCCAGCAGTTCGGTAAAGAGCCGATCGCTGTTGGAGCCGATGCGGGCATAGACCGAAATCACCGAGAAATTCTGGCGGCTGACCGAGGTCATGTAATCGATGCCCTCGGCACTGGCCAGGCTCTGCTGCATCGGCTGGGTAATGTAGCCCTGGATGGTTTCGGCGTTCGCCCCGGGGTAGGCGGTGGTCACCGTGATCAGGGCGTTCTCCATTTGTGGATACTGACGCAGGGGTAATTTGCTCCAGGCCTGGAAGCCCAGCAGCACGATCAACAGGCTGACCACGGTGGCGAGCACCGGACGGCGGATGAATGGATCGGTAAAAGCCATGGGGGTTCCTTGATCAGTCCACGCGCGGTGGGCTGTTCTGTTCGGTCAGGGTCTTGTCGTCGCTGATGGCGATCGGCGTGCCGTTGTCGAGTTTGAGCTGGCCGGCGATCACGACTTGCTCGCCGCGCTGCACGCCTTTGGTAACCAGCACCTGCCCGTCGCGTCGCTCGCCGGTTTCTACGGAACGCCGTTCAGCGATCAGGACCGGCTGGCCCTTGTCGTCTTTCTCGACATTGCCGTCGGCGGTTTTCTTCTGGCTCACCACGTACATGGAGTTGCCATAGAGGGTGTAGGTCACGGCGCTTTCCGGCACGACGATTCCGGCGGCCACGTCCGGCAGGATCACCTGCAGGTTGGCGAACATGCCGGGCAGCAGCTTGCCGTCGGGGTTGGCCAAGGTGGCACGCACCAGCACGTTGCGGGTGCTGTCCTCGACCTTGGGGTTGATCGCGCTGATGGTGGCGACGAAGTTTTGCCCGGGGTAGGCCGAGACACTGACGTTGACCGACTGGGCAACGGCGAGCCTGGGCACGGTTTGCTCAGGGATGTAGAAGTCCACGTAAAGGCTGCTGAGGTCCTGCAGGGTGGCGATCATCGTGCCGCTGGCCAGGTAGTCGCCAACGTCCACCTGGCGAATGCCGATGGTGCCGCTGAATGGCGCCAGAATCTGTTTTTTGGCCAGCGAAGCCTTGAGCTGGTTGACCGTGGCCTGGTTCTTCTTCAGTTGCGCCGAGAGCCGGTCGAATTCACCCTTGGAGATCGCCTGGCTGCCCACCAGTTGTCGGCCGCGACCGAAATCCAGTTGTGCCAGGCCAAGGTCGGCCTCGGCGGTTTCCAGCAGGGCGCTTTCGACTTCACTGTCCAGTTGCAGGAGCGGCTGGCCGGCCTTGACCTTCTGCCCCGACTGGAATTGCACCTTCTGCACGGTCCCGGCGATTTCCAGGCTCAGGTCCACGCCTTGCAGCGCCTTGAGGCTGCCAACGGTGGGCAGGCGAGCTTGCCAGGGTTGCTGGGCTGCCGTGGCCACGGCCACGCTGACCGGCGGTTTGGGTGCAGAAAACATCTGGATCTGCTGGTAGACGGAGAAGGCCTTGTAGCCGGCGAGCAACAGCACCACCAGCAGGACAACACCCAACATGATCAGCATGCGGCGTCGCAGCATGTTCCACTTCCTTGGAAAAGAGCTGAGAGAAAATACAGATAGGCGGGCACATTACTCTGAGTGTGCGGGCTATTCCAGATGTTGGCGGGTCGGTGATGCGTGGGATTTTTCCGAAAAATCAGGGAGCTCGGCACCGAGGTGCTTCGCTCCCTGGCTCAGGCCAGATGCAAATGGTTGTCCCAGAGCCCTGCCGGCAGATCCAGTGGTTTTGCAACCAGTTGTGTCTGTCGGCAATCATAATAGCGGCAACGCCCTTGGCCCGACGTCACGACAAACCCGTCGGCCACCGCACCCACGCCGGCACAGTCCGGCAGCGGCGCATCCAGGCGTACTTCGCCACTGTCCAGGTCCCAGATGAAGAAACGGTTGCCGCGAGGAGCGGTCAGGGCCACCAGGCGCAGGTCGCTGTGCACGGCGACGCTGGCGGTGTAGTGCCCCATGGCCTGCAATTGCTCTTCGGGCACCGGGAACGCCTGGAAAGGCTGGCCCGGCCGCTTGATCGCCAGCAGTTCCGAAGACTCGTGGGCAGCACCCATGAACTGCTGGCCGGAGACGATGGTGCCGTCGCTGGCGACGCCCAAGTGGCGCACGCTGTTCATTGACTGGGCGAGGGTTTCCTTGCTCAGCAGGGTGCCATCGCGTTGCATCAGCACCAGGCTTGGCTCCATGGCGTCGAGGTTCATTTCGACCCGGCTTTCGGCCTCGGTGCGAATGCCGCCATTGGCCACCACCAGCGTTTCGCCATCAGGCATCCATGACACCTGGTGCGGCCCGATACCATGGGTGGACATCTCACCGCTGTGCACCAGTCGCTCGCCTTCGAAACGGTACACGCCCAACAGGCCGCGTCCCGGGTCGGTGGTGTCGTTCTCGGTGGCATACAGCCATTCGCCGCTTTTGTGGATCACCGCATGGCCGTAGAAATGCCGGTTCGGCAACGAAGTGATGGTTTGCAGCAGCGTCCCGTCGCGCAGGTCGATCAGGTAGCTTTCGGTACCTGGACGACGGGCGACGAACAGCGCAATCGGCTGCGTCGGATGATTGATGATGTCATGGCAACGCTGGCCTACCTGGGTGGCGAACACCCGGGTGCCGTCCAGTCGATAGCCAACGGCGTAGTGCTTGCCGTCGCCATCGTCCCGTGCCGAAAGCAAGAGTGGGTGCTTGTCCTTTTGCTTGAACAGCGTCCAGCCGCCCAGGGTGACGGCGCCGAGCAGCAAGCTGCCCAGTGCCAGAACCTGACGTCGAAACATGATCAGTCACCGTCGTTGGCATTGAAGCCCAGTTGAATGCCCAGCGCCTTGGCCAGTTCGCCTTCGTGCAGGCGATGGACGACGTTGAGGCTGTCATACAAATCGTTGAGTTGCTGGCGCCCGGCATCGTCGTTGAGCATTTCGGTCAACGAGCGCTGGCTGCTGGCGAACAACTTCAAGGAGGCATCGTAGGCGGCATCGATCTTGTCGGCCAGTGGCTTCTGGTCGCTTGGCAACAGACCGCGCAGGCCCTTGTTGTCCACGCCTGCCCAGACGGTCCTGGCCGCACTCAGGCTGGCCTCCAGGCCTTGCAACGACGACTGGCTGCGCCAGGCATCGGCCTGGAACGGCTGTGGCACGCCTTTGCTCTGGCGGCCCATCGGAGTGCCGAGTTTTTTCTTCAGCGTGTCCAGGGCGGTGACCTGGACACGCAGCAGGTCAGCGATGGCCTCGTGGGAATCGGCGTAGCGCTGGTTGGGGAATTTGCTCATCTGGGCGAGCATGCCGTCGTTGGTGTTCCAGCGCGACAGGATCTCTTCGGCCAGTTGTTTCTGGCGTTCGCCGATGGCGGTGAGCAGCGGGCAATACTTGGCTTTTTGCGCGCTGTCGGCCATGTCGATCTTGGCGTCGAACAGCAGGTATTCATAGGCCGAGAGGCCCTGGACCACGACGCTGGACTTGGCCAGGCCGGCGGCGTCGATCTGTGGCTCGCTGTTGACCAATTGCTCGACCTGACGGCCCACCAGGTTTTTCTTGTCCGGCCAGAACTGCACCTGCCAGGCGCGGTTGCCCTCGGCCAGCGGACCGATCAGCAGCGGTTGCAGCTCGGCCCAGGCTTTTTGCGCCTTGAGGAAATCGGCGCGGGCGGTTTCCAGGTTTTCCTTGCCTTGGCAGAACGCCAGGGCGCTGGTCGCCAGTTGCCGGTCGGCATCGACCCAGCGGCTGTAGGTCGGCAGGATCACTTGCTTGGCGATGGCGGCCGAGGTGACCGCTTGCGGGTCCTGGGGCGAACAGGCACCGAGGGCGATGGCGGCGAGGCTGGTGAACAACAGCTTGGGACGGAACATGTCGTGCTCCCACTTCTGGAAAAGGCGTTTAAAGGGAATTCAGGAAGGCCAGCAACGCAGCGCGCTGCTCGGCATTGAACGCTAAAACCTGGCGCTGCGCCGCTTGTGCTTCGCCGCCATGCCACAGCACGGCTTCGAGCAGGTTGCGGGCCCGACCGTCATGCAGGAACTGGGTGTGGCCGTTGACGGTTTCGGTCAGGCCGATGCCCCACAGCGGCGGGGTTCGCCAGTCACGGCCGCTGGCCTTGAATTCGCTGCGGTTGTCCGCCAGGCCTTCGCCCATGTCGTGCAACAGCAGGTCGGTGTAGGGGCGGATGACCTGGTTCGCCAACTCCGGTTCGGCAGCGTTGGCGGCGGTGGTGTATTTCGGTGTGTGGCAAGACTGGCAACCGGCCTGGAAAAACAGATTCTTGCCCGCCAGCACCTGGGGCGAATTCACCTCGCGCCGGGCCGGTACGGCGAGGTTGCGGCTATAGAACAGCACCAGTCGCAGGATGTTGTCGCTGACTTCCGGTTCGCCATCGGGGCCATTTCCGCTGGGCGCGCGCTTGCAGTCGACCTGGGTCTGGGTGCAATCGTCGAAGGGCCGCAGGCTTGTGGTCAGGCCCATGTCGCCGGAGAACGCGTGGACGTTCTGCTGGTTGAGGTTGGGCTGTCCGGCCTTCCAGCCGAACCGTCCCAGGACGGTTTTTTGCTGGGTATCGTTCCAAACCTGGTTGGGACGCCCGGCGATGCCGTTTTTCTCCCGGGCCTGGGCTTCGGCGTTCGCCAGGATGGCTTCGTCGGGGATGGCCTCGAGCAGCCCCAGGCCGATCATCGGCGGGGCGACGCGGGCGGAAAAACGCGTGTCCGGGTGCATCGGTCCATAGGCCAGTTGGGTGATCTGCAGGTCCGGCTTGCGCAGTTCCACGATGGTGCCGTCCTGGAAGCGTAGCGGAACCGGCGTGTAATCGACCCGCACCTTGCCTTCCGGAGCGACGCCGGGCACGGACATGTCCTGCAATTGCCCACCGTAAACCGGTTCCGGTACCACCCCGAGTTGCTCGATGACCTTGGCGTAAGGCGGCGCGTCGGGGATCGACAGGCGCACCAGCATCGATACCGCGCTGGTCGCGTCCGGCGTTGGCGGGTGGCCGCGACCGTCCTTGATGTGGCAGTTCTGGCAGGCGTTGGTGTTGAACAAGGGCCCGAGGCCGTCGCGGGCAGTGGTGGTCGAGGGGGCAATCACCCAGGGGCTGCGGAAGAAACTGTTGCCGACGCTGAAATCCACACGCCGCGAGGGCGACAGGTTGGCCGAGGGCAGGGAAAAGGCGTTCTGATCCGTCTTGCGTACCGTCGCGGCGCCACCGGAACGGGCTTCACCCGGTTCGGCCTGGGTAAAACGCGGGGCATCATCGCAGGCGCTCAGGCCCAGGGCCATGAACAGCGCACATAAACGAAGAGGCAACGACGGCATCGGGCGTCCTGGGAGATGAGTGAAAACGAGGGCGCAAAGTCTAACAGGGCGGGGCGGTTTGAATAAGAGGGATTATCGTTTGGTTTTTGAGCAGCACCTTATCCAGATTACCAGGCTGCTTTTCTAAGGCTTGGCTCCAGCGTCCAGTCATTCTCTCCCTAACCGTTCGTCGGCGATCGGCTCTGACCTGTCAATCCTGACAGTAGCCAGCGTCCCCTACCTGAAGTCTCATGGCTCCATGCCGAAAAGCCGCGCGCCCTCCGTTTGTCAGGAACCGTCATGGACATTCAATCCCCTGCCTTGAACGAACTATTCGATCTGATTCCCGTGATCATCATGGGGTGGGTGACGCCAGTTAAACCGGCCGGCATTGCGGATGGCGGTATCCCCAAGAGCCTTTACGACGATCAGCCCAGAGGGCTGAGATGTCTGATCGACCCGTGGAGCGAACTCCAGCGACGTTCCTGGACAATGGCTGTGGATGATCGAGCTGATTTATACGTCAATGACGATCCCTTTCCGGTGGCTGGCAAAGATGTAGGGCCCGGAGAAGAACAGCTGCGCATGGAGTTGTATGTGCCCCATGGGCGGTTGTTGCATGGCATCAACCGGTTGCATTACAAGGTAACCCGTCCCAGTCAAAACGGTGAATCATCCAGGGACCTGCACGTGCTTTATCACTTACGGGCACCGGGTGAGCCGGCGCCCCAAGGCCTGGATCTGGTGATCCCGTCGGATGTGCTCCGTGATGGGGTCAGCGCCGAGCGGGCGGCGCAGGGTGTGGCGTTTGGTTTTACCTATTCCAATCCGCGAGATTACGACAGCATCAGGTTTTTAGTGGGCGATGTGACCGTTCCAGTTGACGGATTTGATGCCTCCAGACCGGTGACGCATACGCTGTTTACCGACACATTCAGACAGGCAGGGGACAACCCCAATACAGCGCTCCAGTTCACGGTGACTGACCAGTTGGGCAACTCCAACCAGTCGTCGATCAAGTACTTGGATATCCATTTGGACCGCGTGCTGATTGCTCCTACTCTTACCAATGTCAAGGATTCCACCGGCCAGGAGATTCCTGACAGAGGCGAAACAACCAGCACCACCTTGGCGCTGTCGGGTCAGGCAAGTAATGGCAAGGAAATCGAGGTCTACGACGGCAGCGGAGCCAGTGCCGTCCCTAAGGGCAAAGCGCTTACCGATGCGACAACTGGCCTATGGACCAAAGAAATTACCGTCCCGGTCGGTGCTCGCCGCCTGTATGCAAAGTCGCTCTACCACCCTACGAACATATATTCGAACGTACGCACCCTGACCGTGATGCCTGAACCCCTAAGCATCGATACCAGCGACGCCATTCTCGACCAGTTAATGTTTAGAGCCGATAAGTTTCCTGATCGTCCGCCAGTAGGGGCGTTCGTAGAGCGGATACCGTCGGGAGGTGTGCCTCCCTATATCTATACTTCCAGCGACCCAGAGGTGGCAGAGCTTTTTTCATCATCAGAACCGCGGGTTGTATCGAAGCGCTCAGGGACCGCTACGATAACCGTTGGAGATCAAATGGGTGCACGCGTGTCTTACCGAGTCATTACTTCCAAGGTTTGGCTGCTGTTTGACTTAGGCAAAGACAATGATTGGCAGACATATTGGAATTGCTCGGGGGCTGCGTGGACCGCCGGAGGGGGCATCCCTGACCTGGTGACTTGGGGAGCACTTCGAACCATCCATGACGGCGACCCAGGTTTGGGTGACTCGCGTGCATGGACTTCGGACCAAGGTCCTGGTGAAAGGACTGTTTATACAATCAACCCCAAGACAGGACTCCGAGAGCTACTGTCCCAGGATAGCGACTATGCAAGGGGATGGATGATCAAAGAGGTATGACCTTTCCTTGGCATTGATGCGACGAGACTGGCAACGCTGTGCAACAGGTAAACCCTGCCAGCCAGTTTGCGGCTGCTGCGCAGCCGAGCGGGAGCAAGCAATCTCCCTTGCCACGGGGGGTTAAGGCTGGACGACAGCCCCCGGCACCAACGGCAGCTCCAGCGTTGCGATGAACCCGCCGCCAGGATGATTGCCCAGCACCAGCGTGCCGCCATGGCGTTCGGCGGCGCGGCGTGCGATGGCCAGGCCCAGGCCATGGCCGGCGGCGGTCTGGCCTGGCGCACGGTAGAACGGCTCGCCCAATTGCCCCAGGTGTTCGGCCTCCACGCCCGGCCCGTGGTCGCGCACGCTGATCAGGATCCGGTCGCCCTGGCGCGCCGCGCGCATCTCGATGGGTTGCCCGGCCGGATTGAAGCGCTGGGCGTTGCGCAGCAGGTTGTCCACTGCTCGCTCGATCATGGTCGGCCAGCCCTTGAGGGTCAGGTCCGCCTCGGTTTCGAGCTGCACGGTTTGTTCCGGTGAGGCCAGTTGCGCATCTTTTTGCAGGGTAACCAGCAAGCCGTTGAGTTCCACCTCTTCGGCGCTGGCGTTGTCGGCATCGACCCGGGCCAGCACCAGGATTTCACTGATCAGCGCTTCCAGGCGATCGCATTCGCGGGTCAGGCGTGGCCAGAGCCTTTCACGTTCCTCGGGGCTGGCCCGTTCAGCCAATGCCAAGGCGATGCGCAGCCGGGCCAGGGGCGAGCGCAATTCGTGGGACACGTCGCGCAGTAGTTGTCGCTGGCTGGTGATCAAGCTTTGCAGGCGCGCGCCCATGCGGTTGAAATCAGTGGCCAGTACGCCGAACTCATCCCGCCGGTTGGCCAGCTTGGCGAGGCTGTTCTGCTGATAGGCGGCCTGGCCCAGGTCATGCACCGCACCACGCAGGCGACTCAGCGGACGGGTGATGGAAAGCGTCACCAACAGGCTGAACAACGTCAGCACCACCAGCGCGATCCCCAGCGCACTGAGGGGCCAGAGCAGGCTGTCGCGGTGCCAGGCATCCAGTTCGGGATGGGGAATGCGGTAAATGAACAGATACGTGTCACCGGTTTTGGCGCTGGTGAATTCGTCGGTCAGTCGCCGCCAGGGCAGGCGTCGCTCGTTGTTGTTCTGCCGAGCTTCGAAGGCCGCGGCGCGATGGGGGAAGGTGCCGCGCACCACCGGGTCGCCGCTTTCGTTGAACACCTGGACGTCGATGTGATACTGGCGCTTGCGCTGTTGCAGGATGTCCTGGGCGGCGTCCTCGCCCTGGCTTTCGTAGGTTTGCGTCCACTCTTCGGGCAGGGTATTGAGACCCGGGTGGCGGCTGAGGATCCAGGCGTCCTGATTGAGCATGTGGCCCATCAGGATCGAAAGCCCTGCAACCAGGGCGATGGCCAGCCAGAAACTGGCCAGGATGCGCCAGAACAATGAACGCACGGTAAATCCTCGAAAACAAAGAAAGCCCAACGGCGATTTGCCGTTGGGCTGGGGGTGTCAATGCATTATTGCGCTTTTTGCGGCTGTTGCGCTTTCCAGGCCTTGAACTCAGCCCACTCGGCGCGACGCTCGGCCTGTTTCTTCTGGATCGCGTCGAACTCTTTCTGCTGCTCAGGCTTCAACAGCCCGCGGATCTGGGCATCGACCTTCTGATGCCGGGCCTCCATTTCGTCCTGCATGGCTTTCTGGTCGGCTGGCGACAGCTTGGCCAGGTACTTGTCTACCAGTTCGCGTTGTTCGTGGCGCTGTTCGCCCATGATCCGGCGAATCTGCTGGCGCTGTTCGCGGCTCAGGTCCAGGTCGCTGAAGGGACCTTTGTCATGCATCATGCCGCCGTGGCGCGGGCCATCCATCGGACCCATCGGGCCGGCGTCTCCAGGCATGGCCATGGCGACGGTCGGCAGGGCAGCAGCGAACATCAGAGCGATAAGGGTCTTGCGCATGGTGTGTCTCCTTGTCTCGTTCCCGGTCAGTTCCGGATGAGTGCAGATTACGGAGATCAAGGTCAGCGGCGGTCAGGGGTGGGTAAAGCTTGGGTAAAGACGGTTTGGTGCGGACCTGACAAATCTGCAGGGCCGGACACAAAGCCCTGTGGGAGCTAGGCTTGCCCGCGATGAAGATAACGCGGTCTCCGAGGGAACCCAGGCGCCTGCATCGCGAGCAAGCTTTGCTCCCACAGCCCCGCGGCGCAGTGTTCAGAGGCTGTAGTAGTAACCACGGCTACGCAGCGCCACGATGCGCGGGCGGCCGTCGGGGTGGGGGCCGATTTTCTTGCGCAGGTTGCTCACGTGCATGTCGAGGCTGCGGTCGTACAGGGTCAGCTTGCGGCCCAGGGCGATCTGCGCCAGTTCCTGCTTGTCCAGCGGCTCGCCCGGCTGCTTGAGCAACGCTTCGAGCAGGCGGCTTTCGGAAACGGTGAGGGTTTGTTCCTGTTCATCGATGCTGACCACGCCGCGCACCGGGCTGAAAGTCAGGTCACCCAGTTCGATCTGGCTGGACACGGCCGTCGGGTGGCTGCGGCGCAGCACGGCGCGCAGGCGGGCGGTCAGTTCACGTGGGTCGCAGGGCTTGGCCAGGTAGTCATCGGCGCCCAGTTCCAGGCCGAGGATACGGTCCAGCGGTTCACCCCGGGCCGACAGCATCAGCACCGGCAGCTCCGGGTGATCGCTGCGCAATTGCTTGAGCAGTTCCAGGCCACTGCCGTCGGGCAGCATCACGTCCAGTACCACGGCTGCCGGGGCGGTTTCGGCCAGAGCCTTGCGGGCACTTTGGCCATCGTGACAGGCCCGGACCTGAAAACCTTCCTGGCTCAACCAGCTTACAAGGAGCTCGCACAGCTCCTGGTCATCGTCTATCAGTAACAGCTCGCTCATGACTCACTCAATTTAGCCATTGCCGACGTTGTCTACGTCCACCGCTGGCAAAGATACCGCACAGCAGGGCCAATAGCGCTACCCCGGCACCGATGACAAACCATTGCTGTTGATCGGTCAACAGGCGTGGCAGGGGGCTGGCCTGGGCTTCCTTGAGTTGCAGCTTCAGGCGTTGGTTCTCCTGGCGCAACCGGCCCAGCAATGCGCTCTCGCGCTCGGTGTCGGCGCTTTGCAATTGCTTGCTCAGTTCTTCGCGCTGGCGTTCGCTGTCTTTCAAGCGTTGCTGCAGTTCGGCGATCTGGCCGCCGGCACTCAGGGACAAAGGCGTCGAATGACTGCCCTCGGTGCTCTCCTCGCCATGGGCGGGAGCCCCGATCGCCAACGTGACCAATAACAGGCACAACGGACCTTTGCGCATTGCAACTCCTGAATTCCAATCGAGATTAGACAGGTTGTCGGCAGGCAAATGAGAAAGATGAGCAACTGGGGGCAATGAGCCGTGAAGGCTCATCGCGCCAGGGGCATTTACGGCATGACTTGCTTGAATGGCTTGACCACGACATTGGCATAGACGCCGGCCGCAACGAACGGGTCGGCCTCGGCCCATTGCTGCGCAGCGGACAGGGAGTCGAATTCGACCACCATCAGGCTGCCGCTGAAACCTGCGGCGCCCGGGTCGTTGCTGTCCACCGCCGGGTGCGGGCCGGCCAGCACTACGCGGCCTTCGTTCTGGAGTTTTTGCAGGCGCTCCAGGTGCGCGGGACGAGCGGCCTGGCGTTTTTCCAGGGAGTTGGCGACGTCGGTAGCAATGATTGCGTAGAGCATGTCAGTCCTCGGTTTTTGGCGTGGTGGGGTCGGCATCATGCAGATGACGGGACAGGTAGATACCCTGGCCAATCAGGAACAACAGCGTCATGCCCAGGCTACCGAAGACCTTGAAGTCGACCCAGTACTCCTGGAACGTGAACGCAACGAACAGGTTGGCGGCACCGCAGAACAGGAAGAAGGCGATCCAGGCGATGTTCAACCGGGTCCAGATCAGTTCCGGCAGGTTGATGGCATGGCCCATGATGCGCTTGATCAGCAAGCGGTCACCGATGAAGTGGCTGCCTATGAAGGCCAGGGCGAACAGCCAGTTGACCACCGGGGCCTTCCATTTGAGGAAGGTTTCGCTGTGGAAGGCCAGGGTCAGGCTGCCGAACACGAGGCAGGCGATCAGGGTCAGCCACTGGCTCTTCTCCAGCTTGCGCTGGGACACGAAGAGTGCGCCGTAGACCACCAGGGAGCTGATGATCAGCACTGCGGTGGCGCTGTAAATACCGCCTACAGTCAAGGAATGACCGGCGAAGTCGACGGCCCGGGGATCAAGTTTGTAGACGATGAAAAACAGCAGGAGCGGGATGAAGTCGATGAATTGTTTCACAGTGGCAGCCAGAAGCAGGATGTGGCGGCATAATAACAAACATCCTTGGCCGCGATAGGGCCAGCTGATTTGAGGTAACAAACTCTCGTGAATGTTGATTTGCACTGCCATAGCACGGCCTCCGATGGCGCCCTGGCGCCTGCGGTTGTGGTGGCGCGGGCGTTCGAGCACGGCGTGCGAGTCCTGGCCCTGACCGATCACGACACCCTCGAGGGCCTCGACGAGGCCCGCAGCGCCGCCACGGCGCTGGGCATGCAGCTGGTCAATGGGGTCGAGTTGTCGTGTACCTGGGGCGGGGCGACCATTCATGTGCTGGGCTATGGTTTCGATGTGAATGCGCCCGCTTTGGTCCAGGCCATCGCACAGCTGCGCGACGGGCGCTGGCTGCGTTCCGAAGAGATCAGCCGCAAGCTGGCCCTCAAGGGCATGCCCGGTGCGCTGGACGGCGCCCGGCAGATCCAGCAGGAACTGGGCGACAGCGGCAACGCACCGGCCCGCCCACATTTTGCCGACTGGATGGTGCGCGAAGGGTTCGTCAAGGACCGCGCCGAAGCGTTTCGCAAATGGCTGGGGGCCGGCAAGCTGGGGGACGTCAAGCAGCACTGGCCGACGCTGGAAGAAACCGTCGAGACCCTGCGGGCCGCTGGCGCATGGGTCAGCCTGGCACATCCATGGCATTATGACTTCACTCGCAGCAAGCGCCGTCGCCTGGTCGCCGACTATATTCAAGCGGGGGGCCATGCCATTGAGGTGGTCAACGGCCATCAGCCTGCCGAGCAGGTCGGCAGCCTGGCGATACTGGCCCGTGAGTTCGGCCTGCTGGTCACCGCCGGCAGTGATTTCCATGGCCCTGGGGGCTGGTCCGAGATTGGCGAATACCGCCCGTTGCCGGAAGATCTGCCACCACTATGGTGTAGATTCAAACATGATCCCGTTACCGCCGCCGTCTGAACAGGTAGAACACGTGAGTCAATTTTTCCAGATTCATCCGGAAAACCCGCAAGCGCGCCTGATCAAACAGGCCGTGGAAATCATTCGTGGCGGTGGCGTGGTGGTCTATCCCACCGACTCGTCCTACGCCATCGGTTGCCAGATCGGCGACAAGAATGCCGTGGAGCGGGTACGACGCCTGCGTCAACTGGACGACAAGCACAACTTCGCGCTCATCTGCAGCGACCTGTCGCAGTTGGGCCTGTTCGCCAAGATCGACACCGGCACCTTCCGCCTGCTCAAGGCGCATTTGCCGGGGCCATACACCTTTATTCTCAATGCCACGCGGGAAGTCCCGCGGCTGTTGCTGCACCCGAAAAAACGCACCATCGGCCTGCGGGTGCCGAGCCATCCCATTGCCCTGGCGCTGCTGGCGGAACTGGGTGAGCCGCTGATGAGCGTGACGCTGATCATGCCCGGCGAGAGCGAGCCGTTGACCGATCCCTATGAAATGCGCCAGATCCTCGAGCATCAGGTGGACCTGATCATCGACGGCGGTTTCGGCGGCATGTCGGCGTCCACGGTGATCAACCTGGCCGATGGCGAGCCCCAGGTGGTGCGTGTCGGTTGTGGCGATCCGACGCCGTTCATGGTCGAGGCCTGAATGTCCGCCGTGGAAACCGCCGTGGACCGTACAGACAGCCAGGCCGGCGCGCAGCAGGAGCTGCCGTTCGCCATGGTCTATGGCCAGGCGGTCATGGAAATGCCTCTGGACCTGTACATTCCGCCAGATGCGCTGGAAGTGTTCCTCGAGGCCTTCGAGGGCCCGCTTGACCTGCTGCTGTACCTGATCCGCAAACAGAACATCAACATCCTCGACATCCCGGTGGCGGAAATCACCCGCCAGTACATGGGCTACGTCGAGTTGATGCAGTCGGTGCGCCTGGAACTGGCGGCCGAGTACCTGGTGATGGCGGCCATGCTGGCCGAGATCAAGTCGCGGATGCTGCTGCCGCGCTCGGCAGAGGTCGAAGCGGAAGAAGACGACCCGCGGGCCGAGCTGATCCGCCGCTTGCAGGAGTACGAACGCTTCAAGGTCGCAGCCGAAGGCCTCGATGGATTGAACCGGGTCGGGCGCGATGTGGTGGTGCCCAAGCTCGATGCCCCCGAGGCGCGGGCGCGCAAGTTGCTGCCGGATGTGAGCCTGGAAGAGTTGCTGATGTCCATGGCCGAGGTCCTGCGCCGGGGCGATATGTTTGAAAGTCACCAGGTCAGCCGCGAAGCGCTGTCCACCCGCGAGCGCATGAGCGATGTGCTGGAGCGGCTCAAGGGCGGCGGCTTCGTGCCGTTCGTCGAGCTGTTCACCGCCGAGGAGGGGCGCTTGGGTGTCGTCGTGACGTTTATGGCGGTCCTGGAATTGGTCAAGGAATCCTTGGTCGAGCTGGTGCAGAATGAGCCGTTCGCAGCGATCCACGTGCGGGCACGAGCCGAATAACGAGCAAATCAATGAATCTGACTGAACCCCGCGAGCTGGCCCCCTTGCTTGAAGCTTTCCTGTTGGCCTCGGGAAAGCCGCAATCGATGGAGCGCCTGTTCGAACTCTTTGAAGAAGGCGAGCGACCTGAGCCGGCCGTATTCAAGAAGGCCCTGACGCTGTTGGGCAAATCCTGCGAGGGGCGGGCCTTCGAACTCAAGGAAGTGGCGTCCGGTTATCGCCTGCAGATCCGCGAGAAGTTCGCGCCATGGGTTGGGCGCTTGTGGGAGGAGCGGCCGCAGCGCTATTCCCGCGCCATGCTCGAAACCATGGCGTTGATTGCCTACCGCCAACCGATCACCCGTGGCGAGATCGAAGATGTGCGTGGCGTGGCGGTCAACAGCCATATCGTCAAGACGTTGCTGGAGCGCGAGTGGATCCGTGTCGTTGGCTATCGCGATGTGCCCGGCAAACCGGCGATGTTCGCCACCACCAAGGCCTTTCTCGATCACTTCAACCTGAAGAACCTCGATGACCTGCCGCCGCTGGCCGAACTGCGGGAGCTGGAACCCGAGCCTATGCTGGAGTTCGACGACGCCCCGGTGCCCCAGGGCCTGCAGGAACTGGCCGACGCCAGTGCCGAGCCCGAGGAGCCGAAGGAAGAGACCAGTTTCCACTCGTTGTTGCTGGAGCTGGACACCATGGAGGAGGGCTTGAAGACCGATTTCGACGACCTGCTGCGTGAGGGGCCGGGGCCAGAAAGCGAGACAGATGAGTTGCCGGAGCCTGACAGCGAGGCGGAACCAGAGCCAGAGCCAGAAGCGGAACCGGAGCCGGAAGAAGACATCCTCGGCGTTGCCCAAGCCCGGGAAAAGCTGCTGGCCGCCGTCGCCGCCCTCCAGCTGCCGGAACCCGAACTGAGTGATGAAGAAGCCGAAGCCCGGGCCTTGGCCGAAGCGATCGAGAACGAACGGCGACAGTTCGACGACTGATCCGATTTTTTGGTGATTGGACCTCCGCTATCGCGAGCAAGCTCGCTCCCACAGTGGATCTGCGGCGGTCACAGGAACCCGGTGCATCCCAATCCCTGTGGGAGCGAGCTTGCTCGCGATAGCGGTCTGACAGTCAACACCGGCAATCGCGAGCAGGCTCGCTCCCACATGATTCGTGCGCCGCACCGGTCGGCGGAAAAAGCGCCGGGCGCGCGTTGATCAGCTAGTCTCTGATGCGCAATCGCCTTAACGAGCGTATGATTCGCGACCCTTTGGCGATCCCTTCGTCGAAGACCCGTTTTCAAAGCGTCAGGCCAAGCCTGGCTCGACCACACCGGGAGGTGCCCAGAATGAAAGACCAAGACCAGAACGACAGCCAGGAAATCGGCCCAGCAGGCGAAAAGCTGCAAAAAGTCCTCGCCCGTATCGGCGTCGGCTCGCGCCGTGACGTGGAAGCCTGGATCACCCAGGGCCGGATCAAGGTCAATGGCAAAGATGCCACCTTGGGCCTGCGTGTCGACATGCACGACGCCATCACCATCGATGGCAAGGTGATCAAGCGCGAAGAGGCCGCCGAAACGGTGCGTCGCGTGATCATGTACAACAAGCCCGACGGCGAGATCTGCACCCGTGACGACCCGGAAGGCCGTCCGACCGTGTTCGACAAGATGCCGCGTCCCAAAGAAGGCCGTTGGATCAACATCGGTCGCCTGGACATCAACACCACCGGTTTGCTGATGTTCACCACCGACGGTGAACTGGCCAACCGCTTGATGCACCCGTCCTACGAGATGGACCGCGAATACGCCGTGCGTGTGCGTGGCGAAGTCGACGACGAGATGATCGAGCGCCTCAAGGCCGGCGTCGTGCTGGAAGACGGCCCGGCGCGTTTCACCGACATCAAGCAGGCGCCCGGCGGTGAAGGCTTCAACCACTGGTACCACTGCGTGGTGATGGAAGGTCGTAACCGTGAAGTACGTCGCCTGTGGGAATCCCAGGGGCTGGTGGTCAGCCGCCTCAAGCGCGTGCGTTTCGGTCCGGTGTTCCTCAATTCCGACCTGCCGATGGGCCGCTGGCGCGAAATGAGCCAGTACGAAGTCGACATCCTGGCAGCCGAAGTGGGCCTCAAGCCCGTGGCAATGCCGCAGATGACCGCCAAGAGCAAGGACAAGCTGGAGCGGATGCAGCGTAAATCCTCGCGCCCGATGGGCAAGACCGAGCGCGTGCGTACGCTGCGTCCGGCTGCCGAAGGCGCACCGACCGGTCCGCGTCCTTCGCGCGAGCCGCAGATCGAAGGCGAACGCCCGGCCCGCAAGCCTGCTCCGCGTCAGGACGGTGAGCGTGGTCCACGCACGCCGCGTCCGGCCAACGGTCGGACTGAACGTGGTGAAGGGCGCGGTGCTCCGGCTGGCCGCGGTACGCCAGTCGCCGATCGCCCGGCCGACACCAAGCGCCCGGCCAAGCCCGCGCCGAAAAAGCGCCCGGGTATCGTCCTGGCCGATCGCGATGCGCCATCGGGTAAACGCCGTGGTGCACCGGCAGGTTCGGGACAGCGTCCGGGGTTTGGGCGTCGTAAGCCGGAGTGATCGGCGAGCGCCCATGAAAAAAAGCCAACTTTCGAGTTGGCTTTTTTTTGAGCAGACTTTAGTGATGGGGCGCAGGTGAGTCCGCCTTCGCGAGCAAGCCCGCTCCCACAGTTGATCTTCGGTGGATGGAGATAGGTGTTCGACACCGTTCCAGTGTGGGAGCGAGCTTGCTCGCGATGGAGGCATCAGCCTTGCAGAAATCCCAACCTAAAGCACAAACCGCCCATCAAACATCGGCTCATTATCCAGCGCCAACATCCCCTTCTCGAAAATCAGATCCAGGTGATGGCTGCCCTTGGCCCCGCCGCCGAGCCCCAGGTGCAGGCCGCAATGGCGCTCCTCGAAACCGGCATTGCGGGCGTACAGGCTCTTGACCCCTTCGTTGGTGCCGATCCCCAGTTCCTCGATGCGGCGGTTGGACGGGTTGGCGTCCAGGTATTTGTTGAAGTCGTGCTCCAGACCCGGCACCTCGGTGGCGATTTTCTGGATGGTGGAGTCTTCGATCCACAGCTCCAGCGGCGATTGCAGGACGCCGTATTTGCGCGCGAACGGGATGGTGCTCAGGAAGGTGCCGACAAAATTCACTCGGCCATTGATGGTGTCGCTGTGAGTAGCGATTTCGCCGGGGGCCAGATCGTAGTTGCCGAGGCCGTTGATGTCGGTCCATTTCTTCACGCCGCCCAGGGCGGTGTCGAAATACGAACCGTGGTCATCCTGGAAACTCAGGGTCGTCGCCTGGGACATGCGCCGGATCAGGTGACTGTTGAGCCCGGCGATACGCTGGGGAATCACGCTGAAAGTGTCATAGAAGTAGTCGCCGTAGTCCTTGAACAGCAGCGATTTCTTCCAGTTGTCGGCCATCACGCCTTGCAGTGCGCGGACAAAGTCCGGGCCGTCGGGGCGAGGGTTGGGCAGGGTGGAGGAGTCGTAGAAGAAAATATACAGATCGCTGTCGGCAATGGCCTTGGACAGGCGTTCCGTGGGTTCAAGGTCCAGGCGCATGGCGCTGAACCGGAAGGGCGAGCCGCTGCCGGCCTGTTCGGCGATGGCGCCGGTCAGCGCTTCGTAGTCAGCGGTATGGCCGAGCAACACCTTGGCGGGCTGGATGCCGGCCAGGGCGGGATGGTGTTCGAGGTAGTAAAGGAAATGTGAGATGGCTCGTTGTGTGTCCATGCTTATTCTTCCCTGACAAGTTCATTAAACGTCCCTGACAACCGGCAAAAGTGGCGGAGTCGACCGGCCGGATCGCCTCCGCCGGGCGGTGCCTACAGAGGCCACATCGCCGTGCCGAATGGAACGACGGCATCGGCCTGCATCATTTCAACGGCGGCTTCATGGGTTGGGGCTTCAAACCATTCGTCCAGTTGCAGTTCGGTTTCCAAGTCTTTGTCCAGTGCTTGCATAGTGAATCTCCTAGATGACTTTTACGGAAATAAGCGGCTCGATTCGGCGAATGGAAACAGGCCGGCAACGGCACCGCAGAACTTGTCGGCACGATGCCTGGGCAAGTCGCTGAAAACCTAGTCGAGGGATTTTTGGATTGCAAAAAAATAATTTTATTTTTTTTGTTTGAACTTTTTGTTCCATTTTCAGCGACGGCATTAGTCATTCAAAAACAGCCGCCTGGGTGTTTTTTTAAATAGGTAGCTACCTACCGTCAATTTGCAGTCAGCCCCCGGAAATTTCCTGCTTGGAAAGTTTGCGTTACGCACCGTAAAGGAATGCTGACGATTTTTGCCTTGTGAACGGGCCTCTATCGGCGTTTCGGATGGCTGTAAGAAAAAGCTGCCGAGGGCCCCGGTTTGACGAGTTTTCTGATACTTCGCAGCGCTTGTTTCAGGCCAAGGGGAAGGGTCAGATGCGCGCCATACCTGAAGTGCGGGTAAGACGCTGATCCGGTGGTGTCTGGCAGCAGGAGGGCCGCAGTGTACAATGCGCGGCGTTTTACTGTGACCCTTAGCGTACCCACGCATTTTCAAGGTTATCCGCCTTGTTCACTCCGCCACGTCATAAGCGTGTCGGGTTCGATTTCGTCACAGATAAAAACAAATAGGTGACGCATGACCGTTGTAGAAAATACGCATTCGGGCGAGCTGAAGCGCGGCCTGAAAAATCGCCACATTCAACTGATCGCCCTCGGTGGTGCGATCGGCACCGGCCTGTTCCTCGGCTCGGCGGGGGTGCTGAAATCAGCCGGCCCGTCGATGATCCTTGGCTACGCCATCTGCGGCTTCATCGCCTTCATGATCATGCGCCAGTTGGGTGAAATGATCGTCGAAGAGCCGGTGGCCGGTTCCTTCAGCCACTTTGCCCATAAGTACTGGGGCGGTTTCGCCGGGTTCCTCTCGGGTTGGAACTGCTGGATTCTCTACATCCTGGTAGGCATGTCCGAACTGACTGCAGTCGGCAAGTACATCCATTACTGGGCCCCGGACATTCCGACCTGGGTCTCGGCGGCGGCATTTTTCATCCTGATCAACGCCATCAACCTGGCCAACGTCAAAGTCTTCGGCGAGGCCGAGTTCTGGTTCGCGATCATCAAGGTCGTGGCGATTGTCGGCATGATTGCCCTGGGCAGCTATTTGCTGGTCAGTGGCCATGGCGGGCCGCAGGCGTCGGTGACCAACCTGTGGTCCCACGGCGGGTTCTTCCCCAACGGTGTGAGCGGGCTGGTGATGGCCATGGCGATCATCATGTTCTCTTTCGGTGGCCTGGAAATGCTCGGTTTCACCGCCGCTGAGGCCGACAAACCGAAAACCGTGATCCCCAAGGCCATCAACCAGGTGATCTACCGGATCCTGATTTTCTACATCGGTGCGCTCGTGGTGCTGTTGTCCCTGACCCCTTGGGACAGCCTGCTGACCACGCTCAACGCTTCCGGCGATGCCTACAGCGGCAGCCCGTTCGTGCAGGTGTTCTCGATGCTGGGCAGCAACACTGCGGCGCATATCCTCAACTTCGTGGTGCTCACCGCCGCGCTGTCGGTGTACAACAGCGGCACCTATTGCAACAGCCGCATGTTGCTGGGCATGGCCGAGCAGGGCGATGCGCCCAAGGCCTTGTCCAAGATCGACAAGCGCGGCGTGCCGGTGCGTTCGATCCTCGCGTCGGCGGCTGTCACGCTGGTGGCGGTGCTGTTGAACTACCTGATCCCGCAGCATGCGCTGGAGCTGCTGATGTCGCTGGTGGTCGCGACCCTGGTGATCAACTGGGCGATGATCAGCTACTCGCACTTCAAGTTCCGCCAGCACATGAACCAGACCCGCCAGACGCCGCTGTTCAAGGCGCTGTGGTACCCGTACGGCAACTACATCTGCCTGGCGTTCGTGGTGTTCATCCTGGGCGTGATGTTGCTGATCCCCGGCATCCAGGTATCGGTCTATGCGATTCCGGTGTGGGTGGTGTTCATGTGGGTGTGCTACGTGATCAAGAACAAGCGCAGTGCCCGGCATGAACTGGCTGTGGCGGCTGCCACCAAGTAAGCAAGCCTGAAATACAACAAACCCGGCCAAGTGCCGGGTTTGTCGTTCAAGGAAGGTACAAAATCTGTGGGAACAAGGCCTGTGGGAGCAAGGCTTGCCCGCGATGCAGTCACCGCGATTTATCGATAAACCGCATTACCGTTCATCGCGGGCAAGCCTTGCTCCCACAGACCTCTCCACAGGCCAGACTCCCACAGACGTCTCCACAGGCCAGGCTCTCACAAGCCTCATTCCAGCGGTTTCGAGTATCCTGTGGGTCCTGATACCGGATACTTTCCATGCTGGCGATTTCCAACACCGTGCACATCCCGGACGCCGAGATCGAGCTGACGGCCATCCGCGCCCAAGGGGCAGGGGGGCAGAACGTCAACAAGGTCTCCAGCGCTGTGCATTTGCGCTTCGACATTCCGGCCTCGTCGCTGCCCGAGTTCTACAAGGAGCGGCTGCTGGCCCTGCGCGACAGTCGCATTACCAGCGATGGTGTATTGATCATCAAGGCCCAGCAATACCGTACGCAGGAACAGAACCGGGCCGATGCCCTGGAGCGCCTGACCGAACTGATCCTCAGCGCCACCAAGGTCGAAAAGAAGCGCCGTCCGACCAAACCGACCCTGGGTTCGAAAAAGCGTCGCCTGGAATCCAAGACCAAGCGCGGCTCGATCAAGGCCGGGCGCGGCAAGGTGGACTTCTAGCTTTTCTCCCGTTCCTGGCGATGCCTCGGCGCCTGTCGGTACAGGTAGACGCTCAATGCCAACCCGCCCAGGGCCGCCAGTGCGGCGAATAGAAAGATCGAGGCAAAGCCGAAGCCCGCGGCAATCGCACCGGCCAGCGGTCCGGTGATCCCCAGCGACAAATCAATGAACAGTGAATAAGCACCCACCGCCGCCCCGCGGCTGGAGGCCGGCACCAGGTTGACCGCTTCCACGCCCAGCGCCGGAAACACCAGGGAAAAGCCGAAGCCGCTCAACGCCGCGCCCGCCAGGGCCCAGTGGGCATCCGGTGCGAGCCACAACAGCAACAGGCCCAGGGTTTCCACCGACAGGCAGGCAATCGCCACACGAAAGCCGCCCAGACGGTTGATCAGGTTGCCGAACAGCAGGCGGGCGCCGATGAAGCTGGCGCCGAACAGGCTCAGGCACAGCACGGCGTTGTCCCAGTGCTGGGTGGCGTAGTACAGGGTGATGAAGGTCGCGATGGTGCCAAACCCGATGGAACCCAGGGCCAGGCCGCAGCCGTGTGGCAGCACACGCCCCAGCACGTGCATGAACGGCAGGCGTTCGCCAGTGACGATGGGCGCGGCGGTTTTGCGCCAGGCCAATGCCAACCCCAGCAAGCCGAGCAAGATAATGCTCACGCCCATGCTCCATAGCCCCAGCGCATTGACCAGCCACACCCCCAGCGGTGCGCCTATCGCCAGCGCGCCGTAACTGGCGATACCGTTCCAGGAAATCACCTTGGCGGTATTCGCCGCGCCGACCCGGCCGATGCCCCAGCCAATCGAACCGGAGCCCACCAGGCTTTCCGCGCTACCGAGCACCAGGCGACCGATCAGCAGGCTGATCAGGCTGAACGTTGGCAGGTGGGGCGTCCAGGCAGACACCAGCATGAACACACCACTCAGCCCGCAGCCGGCGAGGCCGAACATCACCGCGCGCTTGCTTCCCAGGTTATCGATGATTCGCCCTGCATAAGGACGACTGAGCAGAGTGGCCAGGTATTGCACGCTGATCACCAACCCGGCGATCACCGCGCCGAAGCCCAGTTCGCCGTGGACGAACCCGGGCAGTACGGCCAGGGGAATGCCGATATTCAGGTAGCCGATGAATGTGAACAGGACGATGGAAACGACTTGCAGCGTGACCGCCAGGGGGCGCTGGGAATCTGACATGGGGTAAAGGTCCACGGAGCAGCAGGATAGGTAGGCTGCTTATGATAACGGCGACCGTGGGGTCAGGGCGGGGAAAAGTAAAACTATTTGCCCAATGGTGGTTCAGCTGCCGTTCTCACCGCTGACCAGGCGTGTGGTCACCAGTGCGGCGATGGCGTTTTCTTCGCTGCCAAAGCGCGCCAGCAGGGCTGCTTGTTTCTCGGCAGGAAGGCGGGTCCAGATCTCGACCATTTTTTCGGCAGTGCCGATCAGCACGCTGGCCTGGGCTTCGCTGAATGGAGGGGTGTCATCGGTCATGGAGGGCTCGGGATTCAGGCAGTGTGGAAAGCGCATCTTAGCGCTTTCCACACGGTCTGGTGGTGCGGGTCAATCAGTCTTCGCTGTCGGCCTGGCGGCGTTCAGTGGCTTCTTTTTTAGGCTCGGGTTGCTGGGCGTCTGCTTGCCCCCCGGCTTGTAGCGTGGTCGTCTGCTCAGTGTCGTGCAGGCTTGGGAAGGGGAGATTAGGGATCTCGTGCATATCGCGCTCCTCGCAAAGTCTGTGGATAGATCTGGTAGATCCGCGCTTTTACAAAGCCTGGGCAGGATACAGCAGGAGAAATGACAAAAAGACTTTTAAATCCCGTCGGGCCGACAAAAGGGATTGTCTGGACAAGTCATGACCAATCCCTCCGTGCGGCGTCCTGGCGCAACTTTTTCAGCCCCGGCTACCGGCCGTTACCAGTGGTCGGCAAGGCTCAAGAATGCCTCTGCAAGGCCGATGGTCTGTACAAATCCTTTGGCATTCGGTTTCGACACCGGACATGGAAGTCGGGGCGTCGTTAGCTCTTTTTACCCCCACGAGATTCTTTCCATGTTTCTACAAAAATCCTTGAGAGCCCAGATCCTTGCCCTGCTCAGCGGCAGTCTGTTGGCGATGCTGCTGATCGCCCTGGCGTCCTTCCATTTCCTGTCCGAGGGTGTCCAGAATTATCGCCAACTGATTGATGGCCCGTTGCGCGCCTCACAATTGATCGACGAGGCCAACCTGCAATTCAAGGTGCAGGTCCAGGAATGGAAAAACGTCCTGTTGCGCGGCAAGCAGCCAGCGGACCTGGATAAGTACTGGAAGCAATTCGAGGAACGCCAGCACGATGTCCAGGGCATTCTGGGTGAGTTGATCGGGCACAAGGACCTCCCAGCCCAAATCAAGGCGCGCATTGAACGCCTGCGGGACGAACACCGTCAGTTGGGTTCGGCGTACCAGAAGGGCCGGGACGCGTTTGTGGCGGCAGGTGCTGATGCGACGGCTGGTGATGCAGCGGTCAAGGGCGTCGACCGTGCTGCCAGTGAGCAGATGAGTGAGCTGGTCGCCGAGTTGCACAAGATGGGCAGCGAGCAATCGGTGTCGATCAGTACCGGGGCCGACCGGACCATTCTGCTGGGTACTGTGGTGATGCTGGTCTCAGGCCTGCTGATTGGGGTGTTCAGCCTGTGGATGGTCAACCGCAATCTGGTGCAGCCTATCCGCAACCTGATCGCATACGTGACCCAATTGAGTCACGGCCGTTTCGCCGAGCGGGTCGTCAGCAATCGCCAGGACGAACTGGGCGATCTCGCCCTGGCGGCCAATACCTTGCGCGATTTCCTCGCCGAAACCTTCACGCGCCTGCAACGCAGTGCCACGGAGCTGGACAGTGCCAGCGGTGAACTCAATGCCATCGCCAGCCTGATGAGCCAAGGCACCAGCGAACAATTCGAACGCACCGATCAGGTGGCAACGGCAATGAACGAGATGTCCGCCACCGCCCAGGAAGTTGCCCGCCATGCCGCCGATGCGGCGCGGGCTGCCGATGATGCCGATCACTCGGCGCAGCAGGGCGAGAAAGTGATGCAGGGCACTATCCACACCATCACCCAGATGCGCGGCGAGATTGCCAACACGGCCACGGTGATCCGTCGTCTGGAAACCGACAGCGGGCGCATCGGTAAAGTGCTTGAAGTGATTCGCGGGATTGCCGAGCAGACCAACCTGCTGGCCCTCAACGCTGCCATCGAAGCGGCCCGGGCGGGGGAGGCCGGACGTGGTTTCGCGGTGGTCGCCGATGAGGTTCGCAACTTGGCCCAGCGCACGGCGTCATCGATCATCGAGATCAATCAGATTATCCAGACCGTGCAGACTGGCGCAGTGGACGCGGCCCAGGCCATCGAAAGCGGGCAGTCGCGCAGTGAAGAAAGTGTCGAGCAGGTGACCCAGGCCGGCGCCATGCTGGAACGCATCACCCAGGCGGTGGAAGCGATTCGCGACATGAACCGCCAGATCGCCACCGCCGCGGAAGAGCAGACCTCCGTGGCCGAAGACATCTCGCGCAACCTCACCGAAATCACCTGCATCGCCAGCACCAACCTCGACAATGTGCAGCGCACCGAAGCGGCCAGTCGGGATTTGCATGGGTTGTCGGGGCAGTTGAATGAAGTGACGGCGCGGTTGAGTGCCTAACCCCAGTGGCGAGGGAGCAAGCTCCCTCGCCACACAAGCTTATGCGAACCTGAGGTGGATCAATCTCAATAATCGCGCCGCTTGCGAAATGCCCATCGGCCTGCAATCACGGTGAAGGTTGCCACCAGCGCCACCAGGATCCAGAAGCCCTCCGGATCACCGGCCAGCGGCACGCCGCCGACGTTCATGCCGAAGAAACCGGCAATGATGTTGATGGGCAATGCCAGGACCGTGACCACCGTCAGGGTGAACAGCGTGCGGTTGCTTTGTTCGTTGAGGTTGGCGGCGATCTCTTCCTGCAGCAGCTTGATCCGCTCGCCCAGGGCGGTGAGGTCGTTGATGATCAGGGCGAACTCCTCGGTGGACTTGCGCAACTCCTTGACGTCTTCCTTCTGCAGCCATTGCGGTGGGCGGTTGAGCAGGCGCAGCAACGAGCCTGGCTCCAGGGCCAGCAGGCGTTGCAGGCGTACCAGCACTCGGCGCTGGGCGCCCAACTCGGAGCGGTTGGTGGACAGTCGCGAAGAGAGCAGTTGGTCTTCGATCTGATCGACGTTGAGGCTGGTCTTGCGCACGATCTGGGTCAGCACTTCGCCTTGGTCGCGCAGCAGATGCACGAGCAGTTCCAGCGGTGAGCGAAAGCACTCGCCGGCCTTGACCGATGAGCGCAGCTTGTCGACCGAGTGCAAAGGTTGCAGCCGCGCGCTGATGATCAGCCGACTGTGCACGCAAACCCACAACGTCGATACATCCGAGGACACCAGGTTGCTGAGGTTGAACACCACATCGTTCACCACCGCCAGCAATGCCGAGTCCACATGTTCGATGCGGGTCGAGCGCGAGCCTTCGTGCAGGGCTTCGAAGAATTCCTGGGGCAAGGCCAGGTGGCTTTTCATCCAGCGCTCGCAGGCAGCGTGGGCCAGGTTCAGGTGCAGCCAGAGGAATTCGTCGGCGTCTTGCGGTTGTTGCAGGCTTTGCAGGGCCTGGGCCGAATCGATCTCCCTGCCACGCTCGCCGGGGCGGAAACGAAATCCGTAAAGCAGGCCGAACAGGTCCGGATCGCGATGGCTTTGGTCGATGCTGTGGTTCATGAGGGCTCGCTGGCGGGGAGTGCCTGTCGCGGCGACAACAGGGTCACTTGAGCGGCATCATTGCAGGGTTTTTTGAAGGTTTTGTGACAGGTGGCTGTGTCACTTGGACCGTTAGCCGTTTACATACGCACGCAAAAGAGCCGCGCAACTTGAAAGTTGCGCGGCTCTACATGGATTAAATCAGTCATCTCGGTCTTGTTTGTTTTCCAAGACCTCTCCGGTAGCGGCATTGAGTTCAACGTCAAACTCTCTGCCATCTGGGTAACGTACTTCAACTTCGTATTCATAACCGTTGAAACGCTCATCCAAGTCAGCAAGTCCGATGGTCGCTCCCGGGTGCAGCTTCTCGACGATCTGTTTAAGTTCGTCCATTGATTTGATCTTGCCTTCCTTGACCAGTTGGGGAATCTGGGTGGCCGGAACATCCTTCGCCTGGGCCAGGCCAGCGGTGAGGGTCAGGGCGGCAACGGTAAACAGGGCAGTCAAAGTTTTCATAGGTCTTTCCTTTGTCGTTAAAGGGTGATTCGTTTAAGTGGGCTCAGATTATCTGTGGCAACTTAATTCACCCTTAATTCGGAAAACTTGCAGCGACTGCACCGATCCGGCCCTGATTCCTCAGTAACCGTTCTTCTCCAATAGTTGCGCCACACTGCCTGTTTCGGGACGCTTGAAGTACTTGAGCAACTCACTGGCCCGATTGGTGAAAATGCCATCCACGCCGGCGTTCATCACTTTCTTGAAGTCCACCGGCTCATCAACAGTGTAGACATGCACCAGCAGGCCCTGGTCATGGGTGTACTGGTTCATCCATGGCTGCACCAGGTCCGCGTAACTCTGGCTGCCGCCATGGGTCAACGCCGCGGACGGCCCAGTACCGATGGCGCCCTGGGCCTTGGCGTACTGAATCCATGTTTCGAATTCTGCCTTGTCCTTGGGTTCCTGCTTGGCGTAATAGGCGGCCTTGTCCGTTTCGCCGGACTCGGCAAAAGGCACCTTGGACTTGGGCTCGATGTTGCCTTCGCCCACCCACAACAGCAGGATCTTCGGCACCTTCGGCATCTCTTTGTGCAGCAGTTCGAGACTGCTCTTTTCAAAGGTCTGCAGGACCACTTTGCCTTTGCCCTGGCCGACACCCGTGGCGCGCTTGGCCAGTTTCGACCCGGCCGGGCTCAGCCAACCGCGGTCCTGCAGTTTGTCCTTCAGGTCGCGCTCAATGCCGGGGAACAGCTTCGGCGCCTTGGTCTCGATGTACAGCCCGGGTTTTTGCTGCGGGTTGCCCTCGGCGATATTGATCACTTCATCGAGGGTCAGGATTTTCAGGCCGGCGAACGAAGGTCGCGCGCGGTCCGGGTAAGCGGTGTTGAACCAACTGCCGGCATCGAGGGTTTTGAGCTCCGCCATGGTGAATTCGTTGGCGGTGCTGTCCTTGCGCTCGGGGAATTTGACCGCGACATCCGTTGTGCGCAGCAGGCTGTCGTCATGCAGGACGAACAACACGCCGTCCTTGCTGCGTTGCAGGTCCAGTTCCAGGTAGTCGGCGCCCAGGTCGCGGGCCAGCTTGTAGGCAGCAGCGGTGGATTCCGGCGCGTCGAACGAGGCGCCGCGGTGGGCGATGACCGCCGGATGTGGAATACCCTGGAGGGCTGCCAGGGCCTTGGGGCTCGGGGCCTCGGACGCTTGGGTCTGGCCGAAGCCGAGCAACAGGCTCAGCATCAAGGCGGTGCGGGTGAAGGTGACAGGCATGCTCGAAATCCTTTCGTAGGTGTGTGCAAAAAACTATCTTTTAACAACTGAACGCTGTCGGCGCTATCGCCATACCGACATAAACCTGTGCAAAGAAGATTTTTCCCACGCATTTCCAGGCCGCTTTGCAGTACCCTTGCCGCATCAGTTTCCCCGGCAGAGGGAAACCTTAAATCCTGTGTCCGCTTGCCCTGCGTGTAAACCATTGATCAGACGTCCCGAGGGACGTATCCATGAGGTTTACCATGCGCACCACTTCGACATTCATCTGCCAGGCCGCCGACCAGCTCAAGGGTTTTGTCGGCCTGAACCGCAAGACTGGCCAGTACATCGTGCGGTTCAGCGAAGACGCCTTCGGCATGGACGTGGCCGACGACGGCATCATCCCCACCTGCGAATTTGTCTGGTCCCCCGTGGCGGACGGCACCATGGCCCTCAAGCGCGAGCGCATCCAGTTGCTGCTGGACCAGCACATCGACGACCGGATCAACCTCTCCGAACCTTTACGGGTGTACATGGCCCGCAGCGACCTGCCGGAAATCGTGGCGGTGCGGCAGTTGGTGGAAGGCTGAAGCCACGACCTTGACCCCGGTGGGACAAGCTCAGCTCCCACAGAGGATTTGTGGTGAAGGCGGGATCTGCGCCCCCCCCGGGATTCAGTGTGGGAGCAAGGCTTGCCCGCGATGGGGGTGGCACATTCAACATCGCTGCAAGCTGTCCCACCGCCATCGCGAGCAAGCTCAGCTCCCACAGAGGATTTGTGCTGAAGGCAGGATCTGTGCCCCTCCTTCGAGATTCAATGTGGGAGCAAGGCTTGCCCGCGATGGGGGTGGCACATTCAACATCGCTGCAAGCTGTCCCACCGCCATCGCGAGCAAGCTCAGCTCCCACAGGGGATTTGTGGTGAAGGCAGGATCTGTGAACATCCTGCTTCTACATCAGGTTTTGTATCCTGGCATCAGGTTTGGTGTTGGAAGGCATAGTCGCGTTCGACCTTGCACACCCTCGTATGGCAATGGGTATACCAGGTGGAGCGGCCGCGCTCACGGATCGCGCTGTGTTCGGGATGCTGCTTCCAGGCCAGGATCGCCGCTTCATCGCTCCAATAGGACACGGTAATCCCCAGACCATCTTCGCCACGCGCCGATTCGACACCGAGAAACCCCGGCTGCTCTTGAACCAAGGCCAGCATACGCTCGGCGGCTTCGGCGTAGCCTTGGTCCCCCTCGGTGCGCAGGGAGGTGAAAATCACCGCGTAGTAGTGGGCGCTCATGGCGTTGTCCTGGCGCAGGCTTCGACAAACGCGCTGACCAGCGGCGGCACGCACCCTTCCAATGCGGCACGTTCTGGCTGGAACAGCGTGACGACATAGAACGGATGATCCCGCAGCTCCACCGCTCGCAGGCCTCCGGCCGAGTCCCGGGCCACGGGGTGCAGGCGCTGCTTGAGCAAATCCTCTTCAAAGTCCGGGTTGACCCCGAAGCGACAATGGTAGCCCTCGAATACCATCAGGCGGCCATAGGCCTTGGCAATCAACGAGTCCGCCTCGAGTTGCAGGCTGTCGATGGTTTCGACCAGCGCGCAGCTCAACGGCGTCAACAGCGCCCGTTCAGCCTCGGGATCGGTTTCGCCATGGGCGGCGTCGGCCCAACCCATCACGTTACGGGCGAATTCCAGCACGGCATGTTGAAAACCACCGCAGGTGCCCAGGAAAGGGCGACGCTGTTCGCGGGCAAAACGAATCGCCTGCAAGGCGCCGGCTTCGTTTTGGTAGGGGCTGCCCGGCACGCACCAGATACCGTCGAAATCCTCCAGCACTGCGTTGTCGGTGATGAGCGGCGTTGCCAGCCATTGGATGCGGATGTCATGGCCGGTTTGCCCGCCGGTCAGCTCAAGTGCGATGGGGATCGCCCGGTGAGCGGTGATATGTGGGTCGTGGTCGCCGACCAGGGCGATGTGTAAAGGACGCTGTTTTTCCATGAGAGACTCGCCGCTTGTTGATTCCTGGTCGCCACTATAAATTGGCGTTCACGCAATCAATATTGGCGTTTATCCAAGTGATCAATGCAGCAGCGCACTATCGTCTGGACTATCCCGACCTGTCCCTGATCCTCGCACTGGTCCGTGGCGGCACACTGGCCCGGGCCGCGCGGCTGCTGCAGGTGGACGTGTCCACGGTGTTTCGTTCGGTACGTCGGCTGGAGGCGGCCCTGGGCCAGCCCTTGTTCGAAAAAAGCCGTGCCGGGTACTTGCCCACGGGCCTGGCCCAGGCACTGGCCGAACAAGCCGAGCGCGCCGAACAGGCCTTGGAGGCGGCGCGGGTGGGGGTGGAGCAGGGCGGCGAGGTCATCAGCGGGACGGTACGCCTGACGTGCAGCGACTCGGTCCTGCAAGCGTTGCTGCTACCTGCGCTAGCGCGCTTCATGCCCGCTTATCCGGCGTTGACCCTTGAGCTGAGCACCTCGAACGACTTCGCCAACCTGAGCCGCCGCGATGCCGATATTGCGTTACGCCTGACCCGTACGCCGCCGGAACACCTGGTCGGTCGAAATCTGGGCAATGTGGCTTACCGGGTATGCGCCAGCGCCACCTACCTGCGCTCGGCGAATACGGATGACCTGGCTTCCATGACTTGGATCGCGCCGGACGATTTTCTCCCGGATCACCCCACCGTGGCCTGGCGCCGTCAGCATCTACCCGGCGTGGTGCCCGCCTATCGCTGCAACAGCATGCTCTCGGTCACCGAACTGGTGCGAACCGGCTTGGGTGTGGCGGCGCTGCCGGACTTTCTGATCGATGAACACCAGGGCCTGATGCCCCTTGGCGAACCGCTGGAGGGGTATGACACAGCTCTGTGGCTCCTGACCCGCCCCGACTGCCGGGCCTTGCGCTCGGTGGTGACCTTGTTCGATGAGCTGGGGCGCAATCTGCGCTGGCGCTGACTTTTAACGGGCAAGGTGTGCATGGCTCAATGGATGACGTTCCCCCAACGGTTATAGTGCCTTGAGCACCAGCCCTTGGCAGAGAACATCACGATGACGAAGTCTTCCCAACCCACTCCCGCCGCACCCGTTGACCACTTGCGCTTTCATCGCCCTCACGCGCATCTGGCGCCGACCTTTGGCAATGACCGCTTTGCGCTGAGAGCGGAGGCGTTCGCGCGTTTTTTCGGGACGCCGATGTTCCTCGGAGCGCAAACCCTGATCGTGCTGATATGGGTCAGCCTGAACCTAGTGGGGGTCTTTCATTTTGATGCCTACCCGTTCATTTTGCTGAACCTGGCGTTCAGCCTGCAGTCGGCCTATGCCGCGCCGCTGATTTTGCTGGCGCAAACCCGCCAGGCCGCTCGGGACAAAGCCCAGGCGGAAGCCGACGCTCAGCATCGTGAAGCCTTGGCCATCGCCAACAGCGAGCGCCAGGCCCAGGCCGCGCAGAATACGGCGCAGTTGCTTGAGTTGTTGGAGCAGAACACCCGCCTGACGGAAATGACCAAGGCATTGACCGAGCGTATCGACAACTTGACCACTGAAATGCACCAGAAGGTCGTGCACAACCCATCGGTGCAGTAGCCCTACATTCCAGGACTTTCTGATCAAGCCTGGTAACGGCTCAGGAACATGTCGAGGGCCGATTCGATCACCTGGGCCTGCTCATCCTGGGTCAGGCTGGGTTGCCCCATCGAAACCTGCGGCCAGAAGGCGAACGTCTTGAGCAGCCCATGCATTTGCTGGGCGGCAAATGCCGGCTCCGCGGGTTTCAACCGACCATCGGCCTGGGCTTGGCGAATCCAGGCCGTCAGGCCTTCTTCACGCTGGCCCATGCGCGAAACCATGTCCTGGGCACGCTCCGGGGAATGAATGGTTGCGGCGATGGCGATGCGTGCCAGGTCGAGGAAGTTCTCGTCCGCCAGCATATGCAGTTTGGCTTGCAGCAACGTTTGAAGCTGTTCCCGTAGCGGCTTTTGCGGGCTGTAGGGCATGTCCTGTTCTGCGGTAATGCTGTTCCATAACCGATTTAGAATTTCGGCAAACAATTCTTCCTTGCTCGGAAAATGGTTATACACCGTGCGCTTCGATACGCCGGCAGTCGCCGCGATCTTGTCCATGCTGGTGATCTCGAAACCGCTGCTACGGAATTCAGCAATCGCGGCCTGGAGGATGGCTTCGCGTTTTCGCTCGGTAAGGCGCTGCGGTACGGTCATGGGCAATTCGTCGGTTGAGATGAGAGAACTTACACTCGGCAGTTTACTTGCTCCCGGGATTCATGCAATCTAGAAACTACACCGAGTGGTGTAGTTTCTAGAGTCAAGCGGCTGAGCGTGCATGCAACGGCCATCCAGCGTCCCACAACGGCGAAGCGCAATTGCGCCGACGCCCTTGGAGTTATCGCACCATGACCATTCCCTCTCTTTCGACCGACAATCCGTCCGCCCATGACGCATCCCGGCATGAACAGGGCAAGTATCGCAATCATGCCTTCACGCCTCGGGAAGGTTTTGGCACCACCCTGCGCATCATCTGGAACCTGATCTTCCACAAGCCGCGTACCACTCGGCCTTCGGGCGCCATCGAGGTTCAAGCGCTGACGCGCGCTGCGCTGCTGGCGGCGCCGAACAACAGCGTCTTCCGCCTGGGCCATTCCACCCTATTGCTCAAGCTGCGGGATAAATTCTGGCTGACAGACCCGGTGTTCTCCGAGCGTGCCTCACCTGTGCAATGGGCCGGCCCTAAGCGTTTTCATCAGCCGCCCATCAGCCTGGAAGAATTGCCGCCGATCGAAGCGGTGATTCTTTCCCACGACCATTACGACCACCTCGATCATCAGGCCATCCTCCAGCTGGCGGCCAAGACTCGCCACTTCCTGGCGCCCCTTGGCGTGGGCGACACCCTGATCAAATGGGGGGTCGACGCCAGCAAGGTGCGTCAGCTGGACTGGTGGCAAGGTACCGAGGTGGACGGTATCGAATTCGTTGCCACGCCCTCCCAGCACTTTTCCGGGCGCGGCCTGTTCGATAGCAACAGCACCTTGTGGGCCTCGTGGGTGATGATCGACGACGCCACGCGAATCTTCTTCAGCGGCGACACCGGCTACTTCGAGGGTTTCAAACGCATCGGCGAGCGATATGGTCCCTTTGACCTGACGCTGATGGAAACCGGCGCCTATAACGTCGATTGGCCCCACGTCCACATGCAGCCGGAGCAGACCCTGCAGGCTCATATCGATCTCAAGGGCCGTTGGCTGCTGCCGATCCACAACGGTACGTTCGACCTGGCGATGCATGCCTGGTATGAACCCTTCGATCGCATCCTGGCCCTGGCCTGGGAGCGCAATGTTTACATTGCCACGCCGCAAATGGGCGAAGCATTCACCCTGACGCATCCGCAACGTGGCCGCGCCTGGTGGCTGGACGTGGAGCCCTCGGCGTACCAGGACCAGGCCGGTATCGCATAGCACTCACAGGATTGGCGTTATTCAATCATTGCGTAATCGGAGCGCCCCATCGGGTCCGGCGTCGCACCCTTGATGTTCATGCCGCGCCCCGGTGCGAAGCCGGGGAAGAACACCAGGCCCTCGGCTTCCAGGCGAAAGGCCAGGGCCAGGCGAGTGACATCGAGCAACTCGCCGCCAGCCTCGAAGCGGCGGATGGCCTGGACCGAGACGCCGGATTGGCGGGACAGCTCCTCGACACTCCAACCCAGCATGGCTCGCGCCTGTGCACTGTGGGCGGGGGTGAATTGATAGACAGCGATGCGTTCCAGGGTGGTTTTGATTGCGAGAGAGGCCATGGGGGGCTCCAAAGCTATGGGATTAAAAAATACTGTGTTTTTGTACAGTTGTTTTGAATCCCGATCAATCTCATTTTTTTGATCAATGACCGGCGGTCTTCTCCAGCCAGGCGCTCGGGGCGTGACCCAGTACGCGACGAAACATCGTGGAGAATGCCGCAGGGCTGTCGTAGCCCAGGTCCAGGGCGATTCGGGTCACTGAATTGCCTACGGCCAATCGGGACAATGCCGACATCACGCAGGCTTGTTGTCGCCATTGGCTGAAACTTAACCCGGTTTGCTGGCTGAACAGGCGGTTGAACGAGCGCAGGCTGATATGCAATTGCGCCGCCCATTGCGCGGGCGAGACGTGGGCGTCCGGGCGTTTCAGAAATGCCTGGCACAGGCCGAGCAGGCCCGGGTCTTGAGGCAGTGGAAGGTGCAGTGGCAGATGGGCGCTGCGCAGCAGTTCGTGCAGCAGCAGATCGATCAGTGCACCATCGCGTCCAGCCTCATCGTAATCCGGCGCAAGCTCCACGGCTTCCATCAGCAACTGGCGCATCAGGGGCGACACGCTGATGACCTGGCAACGGGCGTCCATGGTCGTTACCGCGGCCGGTTCGATATACAAACTTCGAGTGCTGACGCCCAGCATCAGTACCTCATGGGCAACCCCGGGCGGAATCCACACCGCCCGTTGCGGCGGCACCACCCAGTTGCCGTCTGCCGTGCTGACCTGCATGACTCCGGTGGCGCCGTAGAGCAACTGCGCACGGCGGTGGGTATGGCGCGGCAACCGATGACCGTCGGGGTAATCCGTGCCGATAGCCACTACTGGCCGTGGCGTGTCCTCCAGCAGGTCAATCGAAACATTGCGCATCGAGCGGTATCCAACGATTGGCGTAAACGCAAACATTATTGGCTTGCTTGCTGAAGCAGGCCAAGCCCCATCACTCTATCGTCGGCCTCTCTCAATTAACGGAAGCTGCGCGATGTCCTACCTCTTGTTGGCACTCTTCGGCTGCATGACTGGCGTCACCGCTGTGTTGTTCGGCTTCGGCGGCGGATTCGTCGTGGTGCCCTTGCTATACCGCATGCTCACCGCCAGCCACGGCGCTGACGACCCTATCGGCCAATCGGCGATGCACATCGCCGTGGCCACCTCGACCTGCGTGATGATCGTCAACGCGCTGATCGCCACCGCCAAGCATCACCGCGCCGGTAACCTCATTCGCCACTACGTGTGGCCGTTGGGCGGCTTTATCGGCCTGGGCGCTATCGTTGGCGCCGTTGCCGCGATGTGGGCGAGTAGCGAAGTCATTCGCTATGCCTTCATCGCTTATCTGGGTGTAACCATTCTGGACTGCTTGTTCAGACGCGGTTTTCTGACACGGTCTGACGCTGTAATCCCACGGCGATTGGGCAGGGCGGAGGTATCGGCAGGCGGAATCAGCATCGGCGCCATCGCCACTTTTCTGGGTGTGGGTGGCAGTGTCATGACGGTCCCGTTATTGCGTCGTTGCGGGTTGAACATGTCGCGCACGACGTCCATGGCTAACCCGTTGAGTTTGCCGGTTGCGGTGGCCGGGACGCTGACTTACATGGCCATGGCCGGGTTTACCGAGTTTGATTTGGGGCAGTGGTTTGTCGGGTATGTGGATCTGCAGGCGTTTGCGGTTTTGACACTAGGCTCGTTAGTGGGGATTCGATTAGCTACGCCATGGATCGGGCGGATACCGGATCGATTTCACGCCGGGGTTTATATTGGATTGTTGATCGTCGTGATGTTGGGCATATCGGTGCAGTAAGTCGCTGCGCGGCATTGCTCAAAATTTAGCGAGAGAGGGTGGCATATCGATTCTCGGAGGCTGATTCGTCATACTTCGCGCCACTCATTTCGTGAGCTGACGCTCGCTTTTTCAGGGAGATTCCATGTTCAAAGGACTGTTGCTTCTCGCATCCAGCGCCACGTGCCTGCTCGCGCTCTGTTCGACAGCCAGTGCCGAAGGTGGTGGTGGCGTCTTTACCGGCACCCTGGGCAAGATGCCGATTGTGCTGGGACTCAACACTGCTCAAGAGGACGAGGTCATCGGTCGTTATTTCTATGAGAAATACCATCGTGACTTGGGATTGAGCGGCTCGTTGCGAGAAGAGACCCTGACGCTGGTCGAGGGCGGTACCCGTTACGACGACGGCCAATCGCTGCCAACCCTGACGCTGCAAAAAACGGCCAACGGCTGGCAGGGTGAATGGAAAAGTCTCAAGGGCAAAGTTCTGCCCGTGCAGTTGACCGAGGCCAGGCTCCCGGCACCTGGGGCTGATCTTTCCCCCGTTATCGCTGAGCTGCAAAAAAGTGACCCTTATGAGTATCTCCGCCTGCAAGGCTTGAAACTCAAACCTGGCAAGAAAGAGTCTTTCATGGGCCATGACTTGCAATGGTGGACGGAGCCACAATCCGGTATTTCCATGTTCAGCGTCGAGTCCGGCTACTCCAAAGACGAAATGCAGCGGGTCAATCGGCAATTGTTGGGACGGCTCTGGACCGAAGTCATCAGCTACCACGGCTGTCTGTTGCAGGGCGCGGATAATGCCGAGTTCGACCAAGGCGTCGCGCCCAAATTCCTATCGCCCGATGTGATCAGCCTGAACATTTCCACAAGTTACTATTGCGGCGGCGTGCATCCGGATTTTGGCAATTCGCCGCTCAATCTCGATGCTCACACCGGCCACAGTTTGTCGCTGGAAGATGTGCTCTGGGTTGGCTCAGGCAAGCCACCGCTGCACGCCGGCCACGACGACGGGAGTGATGCCCCGTTGACCGATGAAGAGAGCAAGGCGCGATACACTTACCAACGCGAGGTATTTGTGCCATGGCTGGTCAAGCAATTCACCGCGCTGTTCCCCGACGAGATGCTGAAGCCAACGGATGAAGACAGCTGCGACTACACCGATGAAGGCGTCTGGGGATATTCCAATTGGTACTTCACCGAAAAAGGTTTGTACCTGGGACCGTTCTTCGCTCGCGCGCAACGCGTTTGTGATGACCCAGGCTGGTCGGTGCTGCCGTACGCAGTCGTAAAACAACACCCCGGTGCGGTCAAACTTCAATTGCCCGGGACTGGTGACTAGCCCTCAGCCAACCCGGGAGCCTCCCGAATAATGAAGTGATCCAGATTCTCGATATTGGCACTGAACACCCCGAACGTTTCTTCGGGGTTCTTCTTGCTCGGCACCTGTTTCAACTCCGGCGTCACGCCATAAAAGAAGCAATACAACGGCGCGTCACTGTCGACGGCATGCTTGATCTCTTCCAGGAACGCTTTGCGCTTGCGGTAGTTATCGATCAGCTTCTTGCTCAGGTAAACGTTGACTGAGTAAGGCTTCTTCTTCGCCTCGTCCGGTTGCTTGAACCAGACCTTGGGTTCGAAGTCGATGCGAAAGCTTTGCGTGTAATCCTTGATCTCCTTGATCTTGCCCCAGTAAATCAAGCCCTTGTTGTCCTGCAAATACTCGATCTTCTTGAAGAACGATCCATAGGGCGCGGTGTGTTCGCCAATCTTCAACAGCTTGCGCTTGAGCAGGTCCTTGTCTGCGAAGTTCGACACAAAACACTCCACCGGGTGGGCGAAGACGCTGGTCTTGTCGGGTGTCGAATCATGGGCGGAATGGGCGTCATCACCGTGGGACGATAGGGTGGGTGACGTAGGCCGAGTCGCTGCTTCAACGTCCTTCGACTGATCGGGCGGCTTGCGCACGTACTGACGCCGAGTCAGCAACAGCTCCGACGGAAAATGCTCCTCGCGGTCGTCATCCGTTTCCGCCTCAATACTCTCCGCACCCAACCCCGGTGTTTTCGGACTGACGTAAGGACAGCCCTCGATATGCTGGGTCGTTGGCTGATTCTTGAAATGTGGCGTGCGGATGTAATTGACGTTCTTGGCGTTGAACGTCGTCAGCCGATTGTCCTCATCAAACGCCGCCCGACAGGCATCGTTGGGGCACTGAAAGCGCTCCTTGGCCGAATCGAAGGCCATGGTCTCGTCGAAATTCAGATCCCGAACGTCATAGATCGAAAGCTTGGTATCGAGGCTGAGGCAGTAGGCGGTATCGAATTTCATCGGGGCTCGCGTCCATGAGAGGAAGTGTATTAATACCGAAGGACGCGGCGGGCTGCACCCAAAGTTTCAACACACCACAAACCCCCAATGTGGGAGCGAGCTTGCTCGCGATTCCCAAAACCAACCCCGCCATCAAGCCTGCCACCCACCTGTGCCCTGACACCATCCTGTGGCGAGGGGATTTATCCCCGCTGGGCTGCGTAGCAGCCCCGGTTTTACGGCCCCAAACTCGGAAAATCGGTATCATAATGCCGGTTATAGCCCGACCTTTCAGATAGCCGGCAATATATTGCCGGAAACAGTAAATGGGAAACTTCGATGAAAGAGAGCATCGGTGAACGGCGCAGGGAAATCACTGACGACATCGTCATGCAGCATGTGACGGGGATCGAAACCCTGGGAACCGCTATTCGCCGGCTACGGCTTGAGGTGACCGGTCTGGATCAGGAACCTTCGCTGCCATGTGCAAGATGTCGACCAAGG
The DNA here is from genome assembly GCF_018325865.1 of Pseudomonas sp. St386. Classification (NCBI taxonomy): domain Bacteria; kingdom Pseudomonadati; phylum Pseudomonadota; class Gammaproteobacteria; order Pseudomonadales; family Pseudomonadaceae; genus Pseudomonas; species Pseudomonas sp. St386. The sequence goes on along the minus strand of NZ_AP021900.1, from coordinate 5,244,567 downwards.
CCCTGTACTAGATCGAGAAGGACAAGGGTAATCCGACCATCAACACCCTCGAAGCTATTCTGAGAAAGTTCGGGCTGCGACTGGGACTGACCAAGACTGCCACAAACCGCTACGCGCCGCCGCTTGTGCAGCAAAAGCCGGTCTCCAAAGTGTCCGTTCGCGGCGCCAACCCTAAACGTAAGTTGCGTGATAGCTCGGTATAGTTGCCGCTCTACGAGCTACTGGGAAGGACAGCGCGGGTGACAAGGATGTGACCGAACAAGTGTATGGCCTGTCTCGAAGCTGGTGGGCAGGTTCATTCATAAAAAAGCCCCCTTTAGGGGGCTCAGTCTGGTCTTGTAGTGGTTTTTTGATTGCTGCCCAGTGAGTTTTCCACCTACACCTTCGGTCGTCAGTTCGTCTCCGGCCCCCTGCCTGCTAGGCCAGTATTTCGATACCGTGTTTTTCCACGATACTGAGCAGCTTAAGGGCCATCCCTCCTGGACGTTTGTCGCCAGCTTCCCACTGCTTAACTGTCGATGCGCTTGTGTTCAAGTAGCGGGCAAAAACCGGCTGACTGACGTGACTGCGCAGACGAATCTTCTTGATCTGAGCAGGCGGGATCTCAGCAGGCACCTCAGCGATGCAGGTTTCATCGAATTCCCGCATGGTAGCCTTGTCGATAGCGCCGATTTTCAGCAGTGCCTCGGCCGAGCTATGAATCGACTCGAAAGCCTCACTTTTGAATTTTTTCGCCATTGCATATCTCCACAAAATCTTTTTCGTCCAGCAGAAGCTGGACTTGATCCTTGCTCAAACCTTTATAGGTGCCAGCAAGCTTCTTAAACGCGGCCAGCTCTTTTTCAGTGATGTTGTCCCGGTCTTTCTTAGCAAACAGGAACTGATACACCCAATAGCTACGACCTTTGGCAAGAATGATCGAGCGGTGACGATTTTCATTGAGGCGTTTTTTCCAAACACCTCCGCCCAAATCATCGCCTTGTCCGTTGACGACTTCCTGCACCGCCTTGCAGAGATCAGCATCTGTGATCTCTGCTTTCTTTGCAGCAGCAGCAAAGGTCTTCGTTTTGAATACCCTCATTGGCATAAGCTTTCCCTTTGATGTGTGAAGCTACCACTCAGTGGTATAGGTGTCAAAAGCCTGAGTCTTGCAGATAGCGCCATTTAGTATGGGGACGGGGGAGCACGGCTGTGAGGGGAGCGGGGCATTGATATTGTTTCAACACATCGCAAAACCTGAGTGAGTGAGCCGCAATCGAGACGCAACACCAAGCGCCAGTGGCGAGGGAGCTTGCTCCCGCTGGGCTGCGTAGCAGCCCCAATTCCATATCACCAACAAAAAACCGCCGCCCGAACACGGACGACGGCTTCTGATTGAATCTCAAAACCCTCGCAAAATCCGAGAAGCTTTCCGCCACCAGGATTCATGCTGGCTAAACGGATCATCCACCAGCACCGCGGGCATATCCCGCAGGCGAATCCATGGCTCATCCTGCCAGTGCAGCATGCAGAGCGACATCTTCGGCCAATCCAACACGCTCAACGTAGACCGTTCCACCTTATGCGAGTGGCGCTCATCCCGCAGGGTTGGCACTACCTGATGCGTGATCCACTCACGCAGCAATCGATATTCAGGGCAGTAGTGATAAACCAGCAATGCATAGACCCCTGACTCGCTCAGCATCAGACGCTCTTCGCTCAACCCGTGGACATGCACGAACATGATCCGGCGCTGGTCAGGGTCAAGCTTGCGGGTCATGCGTTCATCGAGGTGTTTGCTCATCAAACGACCCAAATCGGACGCACTGAACCAAGCCTGGTTTTCAACCAGAAGGGCCAGCAGATGAATATTGTGTCGAATAAATTGAGTAGGAATCAGCGGGTCAGACATGACAGACCTCCAGAAGCGGCTGTACATGGGCTGACGTGCGGGTAGGGCTGGTTACCTTCATCGTGAAGGTCAAGATTTGCAGGCATATCCTTTACCTCTGGCTGCTTTCTTAGGGCATTCGTTATGGGTGTCGGGAGCTAAGAAACCCACCAGAGACGGGCCGGACATATTCCCCTTTCGGGTCTTGTATTCGCCCACTCCCGACATAACGGGGAATTTTCGCAGGCGTAGAGAAACCGCAGACGAAAAAAAGCCGCTGACTGTCGGGTGCGGAGGACCGCTCTGGCTGTTGAGTTTCTTAGGCTCGGAAGAAATCCTAAATTTTCAATCAATAGCGGTCAAGTCATGATTTGAAGAATATGGAAATAATGTCAATCTGCTACTGCAAAATTACGTTCACCTTTGCTAAGGTAGTCTTTGAGCATGATGCGTGTTTTTTTATGCTTTGGGAGGGGCCGCTTCATCGCACATCTCATCAAGATTCTTATCTGCGTTGACGTCTAAATACACAGTATCAAATGGGTTCAATGACATGGAATTGAGTTGTTTGTGTGTAGGGAAATTTTCTCATGGAGTCTGAAATTTCTGTTGAAGGGCTAAAAATTAAACCCGTCGGGCAAGCACCATTAATTAGATGGCCTGGCGGAAAGCGCGCTTTAGTGAGTAAAATTACTGAGGTTTTTCCCCTCGAATACGATAATTATTACGAACCTTTCTTCGGTGGTGGAGCACTGTTTTTTTCGATGCGCCCAGGTGCGGCTTATCTGTCGGATCTTAATTCCGATCTTATCAATGCTTATGTTTCTGTGCGTGATCATCCGGCTGAACTGATAGAAATATTAAGTTCGTATGAGAATAATGCGGAGTTTTATTATTCGGTACGTGCAAGCCGGCCAACAAATGAATTGCATCAATCTGCTAGGTTGCTCTATTTAACTCGACTATCCTTTAACGGAATTTACAGAGTGAACCTGAAAGGGGACTTTAACGTTCCGTACGGGAAGAAAACGCATCAAGCCGCTTTTGATGCAGATAAGATTTTTGAGACAAGTTTCGCTTTGCAAGGGGTTTCACTAACTGTTTCTGATTTTCAGAAGTCTACCGAGACGGCTAGAGGCGGCGACTTGGTTTATTTTGATCCCCCATATACTGTTGCTCATGCAAATAACGGTTTTGTAAAATATAATGAAAATATTTTTTCGTGGGCTGATCAGGTTCGTTTGGCTGAGCATGCGCGTGAATTAGCGGCGAACGGATGTTTTGTTGCTGTTAGTAATGCTGATCATCCGTCTGTTGATTCGTTGTATGAAGGTTTCAATAAGATCGTTATAGAAAGATTTTCAGTAATGGCTGCATCCAGCGCTTTTAGAAGGCAGATTACGGAGTGTTTGTATTTTCTTGGGGGCGACTCTCTTGATAGATGATATTTTTGCGGTTGACGATTTGCGTACTCTAGCGCGAGCGCGCGGGAGGGGTTTTTCTCAGAAAAGTATTCCATCTAAAAGGATTGAGGAATCCTTGAGTGACGGATGGGTTATTCAAAAAAAAGGAAAGAACTCTGTTCAGCTAAGGCGAAACAAACCGTGTGATGAGCTGTTGCGTGATAAGGTTTGGTCTTTGTTGTATAAAATGGATATGCAATACATGACTGGACTGTTGGAAAGTCCTACTGCTGAATCAGGGGAGGAGTTCGAAGAAGAAGGACTGCCCTCCGTTTGTGCTATAGATCAAGAAATATCTTTGTATGTAAAAGTTATAGCTCTGCCTAGTTACGCTAAGCTCACTATCTTGCAGGATATAATGCAGAGCGTTATTTCGTGTAGAGAAAGGTATATAAAAGCGGTTAGTAAAAAATGGCCGGCGGAGCAAAAGCGTAACACTGTGTTTGCGTTTTTTTTAGAGAATGTAGCGTTATCTGAAGATGACAAGGAAAAGGCTAAGTCGCTTAACATATCTTTGTTTGATGAACAAGATCTTGATTATTATGAGAAGCTGGTAGCTCACATTGGGCCTGCAGCGAAGTATCAATTTTTTGCTGATATGCTTCCTGGGAAGTCAATTCCAGGATTAAGTATTAAGGTTCCAGCTGTAAGAACAAAAATGGGTAAGCAGGTTTGTTACACGTTTCCTATTTCTCCTGAGTATCTACTTAAGATCTCTTATGTGTCTCACCGATCCAAAGGAAAGGCTTCTGATGTACATACCTATCAGCGTATGTTGGCGAAGGGGCGTCTAGGTAAGATTAGAGAATATATCTCGGAGCAAGGGATATTTCCAACCAATATAGTTGTTAATATTGATAAAAAATTTGCCAGTTTTGAGCGGATTAAACAAGAAACGCTTAAAGAAGAAAGTGATGCTAGTGGAGTGCTGGGCTGGCTTAGCTTGCGTCCTGCCTATAAATCAGCATGGATTATAGACGGACAACATCGGCTTTATGCTTATTCTGGACATGAATACGCGCGCACTGGACACTTGTCAGTATTGGCATTCGAAGGGATATCGCCAAGCTCCCAAGCTAAGCTGTTTGTGGATATTAATGCTAAACAAAAAAGCGTTAAGCCTTCTCTGCTCCAAGAACTCTTTGCTGAGCTACACTGGGATGCTGAGTCGCCAAGTATACGAGTGCAAGCTATTATATCTAAGGCTGTTCAAACTTTAGATTCAGAGAAGGACTCTCCATTTTTAGATCGCATACAGTCGGCTGATTCTACTAAAGATTCAAAACGTTGTATCTCGTTGGCTAGTCTTTATAGAGCGATAGATAGGCAGAACTTCTTTATCTATAAAGAAGAGAAGAATTTTGTTGTTGAGAACGGGCCGTTTTGGGCAGGGGTTAATGAAAAAACTCTAAGTCGCACCGTTGTTATTATAAAGGCTTGGTTTAATGGCATCAGGCAGCATGCAGGAGAGTGGTGGGATTTGGGCTCTGCTGAAGGGGGAGGACTATCAATGAACGATAGTGTTACCGCATGCTTGATGTTGCTAAAAAGCGTGATTAACCATATCGAGATGTCCGGCAGAAAACTTTCTAAGCTTGATGTTCTAGACGTTACGAAGCTTATCAAGCCATACGCTGATGCGTTGGGGGAGTATTTCAATTCTCTGTCCTTGGATGAGCGAAAGTTATATAGAGATTTGAGAGGGACTCAGGGACAGTCAACTAGAAGTCGGAGATGTCAGCAGGCCTTGCAGTTGGTTTTTCCGGAATTTAATCCTCCCGGTCTAAATGAGTACCTAAATCGCGAAAAAGAGCAAACCAATCTCCAGGCTAAAATAGTTATAGATCGAATTGAGATTTTGATTAAAGGGTTGGTTATACAAGAATTACAACAAGAGTTTGGTGATGGTTGGTGGGTGGATGGTATCCCCCAAAAAATGCGAATGGCAATTAGTGGTAGAAGTGAAGGAGATGATAATAAGCGAGGTGCTAAGGAAGCTTATTTTGATCTTTTAGATTACAGGACAATTGCCCAGAGTCACTGGAATATGTTTCAGCCTCTCTTGGGGCAAGGGCGAAAAAATGAGAATAAGGAAAAACAAACTAAATGGTTGGTTGAAATAAATGAGATGCGTAATACAGTTGCGCATGCATCCTCAGGTGTTTCGCTTTCCGTAGAAAAGCTTAGTGCCCTAAAGCAACACGAAGCTTGGCTTAAATCAAAAATTAAGAGTGACGGTACGGAAGAGCAAGAAGAGTTAAATGCTTACGAAGAGTAATGCTACTCAAATACCGTTGCTAATAATTTTAAATAATAAAGCCCCGACCAGGTCGGGGCTCTATTATAATGTCGGCGCAAATATCACTAATCGTTATTAGCGGCGGACATCAATCCCAGCTAAGTGCACCGCCAGTCTGATACTCAATCACCCGAGTCTCAAAGAAATTCTTCTCTTTCTTCAAGTCCATGATTTCGCTCATCCAAGGGAACGGGTTAGTCGTCCCTGGGTACTCTTCTTTAAGGCCAATCTGCGACAGGCGACGGTTAGCGATGAACTTGAGGTAGTCCTCCATCATCGCCGCGTTCATGCCCAGCACACCGCGAGGCATGGTATCGCGGGCGTATTCGATCTCCAGTTGGGTCCCTTGCAGGATCATCTGGGTCGCTTCTTCCTTCATCTCGGCATCCCACAAGTGTGGGTTTTCGATTTTGATCTGGTTGATCACGTCGATGCCGAAGTTCAGGTGCATGGATTCGTCGCGCAGGATGTACTGGAACTGCTCGGCGACGCCGGTCATTTTGTTGCGGCGACCCATGGAGAGGATCTGGGTGAAGCCGCAATAGAAGAAGATGCCTTCCAGGACGCAGTAGTAGGCGATCAGGTTGCGCAGCAGTTCTTTGTCGGTGTCCGGGGTGCCGGTTTCGAACTTCGGATCGGAGATCGAACGGGTGTATTTCAGGCCCCAGGCGGCTTTTTTCGCGACCGATGGGATCTCGTGGTACATGTTGAAGATCTCGCCTTCATCCATGGCCAGCGATTCGATGCAGTACTGGTAAGCGTGGGTGTGGATCGCCTCTTCGAACGCTTGGCGCAGGATGTACTGGCGGCATTCCGGGTTGGTGATCAGGCGGTACACGGCCAGGACCAGGTTGTTGGCAACCAGGGAGTCGGCGGTGGAGAAGAAGCCCAGGTTGCGCATCACGATGCGGCGCTCGTCGTCGGTCAGGCCTTCCGGGTTTTTCCAGAGGGCGATGTCGGCGGTCATGTTGACTTCTTGCGGCATCCAGTGGTTTGCGCAGCCGTCCAGGTACTTCTGCCAGGCCCAGTCGTATTTGAATGGCACGAGCTGGTTGAGGTCGGCGCGGCAGTTGATCATGCGCTTTTCATCGACGGCGACACGGGCGGAGGCGCCTTCGAGTTCGGCGAGGCCTTCGGCGACGTCGAGTTTGTCGAGGGCGGCCTTGGCGCGAATGATCGCGGCCGAGTCGCTGGCTGTCACGGCCCGGGCTTCCAGGGCGGCGGCACCGCCGGCGCTGTCGAGGCGGTCCATGTTGGCTTCAGAAGCGTGGCCGGCGTTTGCGCCTTTTACAGCAACTTCGCCGTCTTCTTTGTCGAATTCGTCCCAGCTCAGCATGACGTGTCGTCTCCTGCGTGAGGGCCAGATGCCCGATGAAGGCCTACTGGCCGCGGTGGATCTTGAAAAATCGTTTGTTGCAGCAGCTGACGCAGGCAATAAACAGAAAAATGTACGGGTCATTCCGGAGCGGCTGTGAACGCGAGGAGGCGATTGGCCTCTGCGTGGGCTCCAGGTAGGCGTGATCCCCTGTAAGGGAATATTGCAGGCCCGTTTAACGCGGCATTATAAGGACTTTTTTGCCTACGTGCTGCGACGAAATAGCTCACAGAAGGGGTAGTGGGCGGCATATCCGCATGGGAGCGAGGGTTTACAAGGCTTTGGCCGCTGAAGATTTTTTTTGCATGGATCGTATTGCAGTTTTTTTTGATCAAAAAACGAGCGTTTTTTGCGTGTTTGCACTACATGTTGTGTTTGCGGAGGGGTTTAAGCGGTTCTAGACACAACCAGGCCCGATCTAAACCGGGCCGTGGAAAATGTCAGTAATGATCAATCGATATGGGCCGAACCGGTGTGATCGCTGCCGTCGCTAGCCACCGCGGTGGGGTCAGTGTTGGCGTGATCGTCACTGGCGATCGTGGCGGAATCCGTCTGGTCGTAACCCTTGATCGCGGCTGCGGAACCGGTGCGATCAAAACCGTCGGCGGCGAAAGTATTGGTGGCCAGCACGGACAGGGCAAGGGCGAAGATCAATCTGCTTTTCATTTGGTAGTTGTTCCTGGTTCGATGACGTTGATCAGCCGTTGGAGCAGCCATTGCCCATGACGCTGTAGCGCAGGATGTGGCGTTGGCCCTTGGAATCGTCGTATTCCATCTTCGCCGGAACCACTTCGCAGACGTTCGGGATTTCGCTCATGGAGATGACTTTGGCGATGTCCAGGTGGGTGGAGTAGGTGTACTCCTCGATGGCCGGTTTTTGCTGTGCAGCATCGGTCGGGAGCTCGTCTGCCATCGCGGTGGCGCAAAGGCTGCCGAGGACCAGAACCCATAAAGCTTTCATCTAATTCACCTTTCTTGAAGTCGAGTGGGGTCACGCAACCTTTTTAGGGTTGCGTGTGGAGCTGATATTGGAAGTTTGATTAACGGCCTTCGTGGGGGCTGTGTTGCGCTAATCGTGTTTGCCGGTTGGCGAGGTGGATTTTAGAAGGTGAGGGTGGGGGTAAACAGACTCGGTTTTGATAAACACTGTTGGTTGATCTGGTAATAATCGACTGGGAGTCGGTGGCTGTCTGGTGAATTGATATTGGATGGGCAGGCGCTATCGCGAGCAAGCTCGCTCCCACAGGGGATTTGGTGGGATTGCACGTTAGTACCGACATTTTGTAGGGACTTGTTACTACCATCGTCGAATGGTTCTATAGGCCCGCCCCGGGCTACAACGGGATCATACAAAAACAACTATTCACCGAGGTAAGAAAGATGAGTGCGGCTTCTGTGTATCCCGTTCGTCCCGAGGTTGCGGCCAATACGCTGACTGACGAGGCGACCTACAAGGCCATGTACCAGCAGTCGGTCGTCAACCCGGACGGCTTCTGGCGCGAGCAGGCCAAGCGCCTCGATTGGATCAAGCCTTTCACCACGGTGAAGCAGACGTCCTTCGACGATCACCATGTCGACATCAAGTGGTTCGCCGACGGCACCCTGAACGTTTCCTACAACTGCCTCGACCGTCACCTGGCCGAGCGCGGCGATCAGATTGCGATTATCTGGGAGGGCGATGACCCTGCCGAGAGTCGCAACATCACCTATCGCGAGCTGCATGAAGAAGTCTGCAAGTTTGCCAACGCCCTGCGCGGCCAGGACGTGCACCGCGGCGACGTGGTGACCATCTACATGCCGATGATCCCTGAAGCCGTGGTCGCGATGCTGGCCTGTGCCCGGATCGGTGCGATTCACTCGGTGGTGTTCGGCGGTTTCTCGCCTGAAGCGCTGGCAGGCCGGATCATCGACTGCAAATCCAAAGTGGTGATCACCGCCGACGAAGGCGTTCGCGCTGGCAAGAAGATCCCGCTCAAGGCCAACGTCGATGACGCGTTGACCAACCCGGAAACCAGCAGCATCCAGAAGGTCATCGTGTGCAAGCGCACCGGTGGCGGCATCAAGTGGAACCAGCACCGCGACATCTGGTACGAAGACCTGATGAAAGTGGCCGGTACCGTTTGCGCGCCGAAGGAAATGGGTGCCGAGGAAGCGCTGTTCATCCTCTACACCTCCGGTTCCACCGGCAAGCCCAAGGGCGTGCAGCACACCACGGCCGGCTACTTGCTGTACGCGGCGCTGACCCATGAGCGGGTGTTCGACTACAAGCCAGGCGAGGTCTACTGGTGCACCGCCGACGTGGGTTGGGTCACTGGCCACAGCTATATCGTCTACGGCCCGCTGGCCAATGGTGCGACCACGCTGCTGTTCGAAGGCGTGCCGAACTACCCGGACATCACCCGGGTGGCCAAGGTCATCGACAAGCACAAGGTCAGCATTCTCTACACCGCGCCGACCGCCATCCGCGCGATGATGGCCTCGGGCACCGCCGCCGTCGAAGGTGCTGACGGCAGCAGCCTGCGCCTGTTGGGTTCGGTGGGTGAGCCGATCAACCCGGAAGCCTGGGACTGGTACTACAAGAATGTCGGCAAGGAGCGTTGCCCGATCGTCGATACCTGGTGGCAGACCGAAACCGGTGGCGTGCTGATCAGCCCACTGCCAGGCGCCACGGCGTTGAAGCCAGGTTCGGCCACGCGTCCGTTCTTCGGCGTGGTGCCGGCGTTGGTGGACAACCTCGGCAACCTGATCGAAGGCGCGGCCGAAGGCAACCTGGTGATCCTCGATTCGTGGCCAGGCCAGGCGCGTACGCTGTACGGCGACCATGACCGCTTTGTCGACACCTACTTCAAAACCTTCAGCGGCATGTACTTCACCGGTGACGGTGCGCGTCGCGACGAGGATGGCTACTACTGGATCACCGGTCGGGTGGATGACGTGCTCAACGTGTCCGGCCACCGCATGGGTACTGCGGAGATCGAGAGCGCCATGGTCGCCCACCCGAAAGTCGCCGAAGCGGCGGTGGTCGGTGTGCCGCACGACATCAAGGGGCAGGGCATCTACGTCTATGTCACCCTCAATGCCGGCGAAGAAACCAGCGAGGCCCTGCGCCTGGAACTGAAGAACTGGGTGCGCAAGGAGATCGGTCCGATTGCTTCGCCGGATGTGATCCAGTGGGCACCGGGGCTGCCGAAAACCCGCTCCGGCAAGATCATGCGCCGCATCCTGCGCAAGATCGCCACGGCGGAGTACGACGGGTTGGGTGATATCTCCACCCTGGCTGATCCGAGCGTGGTGGCGCATCTGATCGAGACGCACAAGACCATGAACGTTGCCTGACGGTAACCCGTAAAACCGAAAAGCCCCGCCCGGCAGTGCCGAGCGGGGCTTTTTATTAGGCTTTTGTGGGAGCAAGGCTTGCCCGCGATGAAGGCGATGCGGTCTTGCAGAAATCGAGGCGTCTGTTTCGCGAGCAAGCTTTGCTCCCACAAAGCCTTGTTTCTAAACCTCTGCCGGGATGAGCCCTCTGCCAAAGTGTTTTGTGTTCGGCTGGTATGGTCTGCGAATAAATATCGACCTTCAAAGTAGGAGGTGTCTGAGCGTTACCGGTGTTTCGAAATGTGTAACCAAAGGCGCCACAGCGGGGCGATGTGAAACGCCAAGCCCCATTACAGGGCGGTTCCAGGCGTCTCCCAAAATAAGCCGACACGCTGTGCTTGCCGGATTAGAAGGGTTTGCGAATAATGGGCCCGCTATTTGCAGCATAGATCGGTTTCCCTTCTTTTGCTCTTGCATGAATTTGCGGGGCTGTCAATGCGCTCGAACAGCTTTCTCGGTGCTTCTGTAATTTGTTGTCGCATTGAAGAAATATCGGCTTCGGGCCTGTCGTTAGAATGCCGATCACTCGCTCGTCGTGGCTCGTGTTGAATAAAACGTGAGCTTCCTAGGACGCAGCACCAAAGTTCGTTTCACCCATTCGCATATTGGGCTGTTGCTCACTCTGCCGTTTTTGCCCTTTACCGATGGAGTCCCAAGATGAAGAAACTTGTGCTGCTTGGCGCCCTGGCACTGTCCGTGCTGTCCCTGCCGACCTTCGCTGATGAGAAGCCCCTGAAGATTGGTATCGAAGCGGCTTACCCTCCGTTCGCCTCGAAAGCTCCGGATGGCAGCATCGTCGGTTTCGACTACGACATCGGCAATGCGCTGTGCGAAGAGATGAAGGTCAAGTGCGTGTGGGTCGAGCAAGAGTTCGACGGCCTGATCCCGGCGCTCAAGGTCCGCAAGATCGACGCGATCCTGTCGTCCATGTCGATCACCGAAGATCGCAAGAAGTCGGTTGATTTCACCAACAAGTACTACAACACCCCGGCCCGTCTGGTGATGAAGGCCGGTACCCAGGTCAGCGACGGTCTGGCCGAGCTCAAGGGCAAGAACATCGGCGTGCAGCGTGGTTCGATCCATGAGCGTTTCGCCCGTGAAGTCCTGGCTCCGCTGGGTGCCGAGATCAAACCATACGGTTCGCAGAACGAGATCTACCTGGACGTGTCCGCTGGTCGTCTCGACGGCACCGTGGCAGACGCTACGCTGTTGGATGACGGCTTCCTCAAGACCGATGCTGGCAAGGGCTTCGCGTTCGTCGGCCCGGCCTTTACCGACGTCAAGTACTTCGGCGACGGCGTCGGCATCGCGGTGCGCAAGGGCGACGCGTTGAAGGACAAGATCAACGGCGCGATCGCGGCCATTCGCGAGAACGGCAAGTACAAGCAAATCCAGGACAAATACTTCGCTTTCGACATCTACGGCAAGTAACGACGTCCCGCCACTCGTGCGAAATGGCGCAAGCAACAGGATCTCTGCGGTTTGCGCCATTTTTTCATCCCACTTTCGAGGACCTGAATCATGTTGAAAGGCTACGGGGCTGTCATCCTCGATGGCGCATGGTTGACGCTTGAGCTCGCCTTGTCGTCCATGGCCCTGGCCATCGTCCTGGGGTTGATCGGCGTTGCGTTGCGCCTCTCTCCGGTGCGCTGGCTGGCGTGGCTGGGCGACCTGTATGCCACGGTCATTCGCGGCATTCCCGACCTGGTGCTGATCCTGCTGATTTTCTACGGCGGCCAGGACCTGCTCAACCGCGTGGCGCCGATGCTCGGTTACGACGACTACATCGACCTGAACCCGCTGGCGGCCGGTATCGGTACCCTGGGCTTCATCTTCGGTGCCTACCTGTCGGAAACCTTCCGCGGTGCCTTCATGGCGATCCCCAAGGGGCAGGCCGAGGCGGGCATGGCGTACGGCATGAACGGCTTCCAGGTGTTTTTCCGAGTGCTGGTGCCGCAGATGATTCGCCTGGCGATCCCGGGCTTCACCAACAACTGGCTGGTGCTGACCAAGGCGACCGCGCTGATTTCGGTGGTGGGCCTGCAAGACATGATGTTCAAGGCCAAGCAGGCGGCAGATGCCACGCGCGAGCCTTTCACCTTCTTCCTCGCAGTGGCGGCGATGTACCTGGTGATCACCAGCGTCTCGTTGCTGGCATTGCGTCACCTTGAGAAGCGCTACTCGGTAGGCGTAAGGGCGGCTGATCTATGATCTTCGACTACAACGTCATCTATGAAGCCTTGCCGCTGTATTTCAGTGGCTTGTTGACCACCCTGAAGCTGTTGGCCCTGTCGCTGTTCTTCGGTCTGTTGGCGGCGTTGCCCCTGGGGCTGATGCGGGTGTCCAAGCAGCCGGTCGTCAACATGACGGCGTGGCTCTACACCTACGTGATCCGCGGCACGCCGATGCTGGTCCAGCTGTTCCTGATCTACTACGGGTTGGCGCAATTCGCGATCGTGCGTGAAAGCTTCCTCTGGCCGTGGCTGTCCAGCGCGACCTTCTGCGCCTGCCTGGCGTTCGCCATCAACACTAGCGCCTACACCGCCGAAATCATCGCCGGCAGCCTGCGGGCCACGCCCAACGGTGAGATCGAAGCGGCCAAGGCCATGGGCATGTCGCGCTACAAGCTGTATCGCCGGATCCTGCTGCCATCGGCCTTGCGTCGGGCGCTGCCGCAATACAGCAACGAAGTGATCATGATGTTGCAGACCACCAGCCTGGCATCCATCGTGACCCTGATCGACATCACCGGTGCCGCGCGCACGGTGAACGCGCAGTACTACTTGCCGTTCGAGGCCTACATCACGGCCGGCGTTTTCTACCTGTGCCTGACCTTCATCCTGGTGCGCCTGTTCAAACTGGCCGAGCGCCGCTGGCTGGGTTACCTGGCCCCGCGCAAGCACTGATAACGCATCGATCCGATCGACTGCTCAACGACTGACGTTTTGTGAGAACCGACCGCATGTACAAGCTTGAAGTCCAAGACCTGCATAAACGCTATGGCAGTCACGAAGTGCTCAAGGGCGTGTCCCTGAAAGCCGCCGCTGGCGATGTGATCAGCATCATCGGCTCCAGTGGCTCCGGCAAGAGTACTTTCCTGCGTTGCATCAACCTGCTTGAGCAGCCCCACGCCGGCAAGATCCTGCTCAACAACGAAGAGTTGAAGCTGGTGGCCGGCAAGGACGGCGCGTTGAAGGCCGCGGACCCCAAGCAACTGCAGCGCATGCGTTCGCGGCTGTCGATGGTGTTCCAGCATTTCAACCTGTGGTCCCACATGACTGCGCTGGAAAACATCATGGAAGCGCCGGTGCATGTGCTGGGCGTGTCCAAGGCTGAAGCGCGGGAGAAGGCCGAGCACTACCTGAACAAGGTTGGCGTGGCTCATCGCAAGGATGCCTACCCGGGCCATATGTCCGGCGGCGAGCAGCAGCGTGTGGCGATTGCCCGTGCGCTGGCGATGGAGCCGGAGGTGATGTTGTTCGACGAGCCGACCTCGGCTCTGGACCCGGAACTGGTAGGCGACGTGCTCAAGGTGATGCAGGCCCTGGCCCTGGAAGGCCGGACCATGGTGGTGGTGACCCACGAAATGGGCTTTGCCCGTGAAGTGTCGAACCAACTGGTGTTCTTGCACAAAGGCATCGTCGAAGAAAGCGGCAACCCGCGCGAAGTGCTGGTCAATCCGCAATCCGAGCGCTTGCAACAATTTCTGTCGGGCAGCCTCAAGTAATCGCTCCCGTTACGCACCTGATTTGGGTCATGCTGCGCACCGTGCGCCAGATGGTCTAATTTGGTTGCAGCCGCTTTTGGCTTTAACACTGTTTTCGCTTCGGATCGCCCGCCATGACTGCCCATCGAATAGGTTTCCTGATTTGGCCCAGCACTAAAGCCTTGACGCTGGCGCTGGCCGAGGAGGCCTTGCGTGTTGCTCAGCGGGTGCATCCGGATGTGGTCTACGAACTGTCGTTCTTGCAGGCCGAACCACCGGCCGATGGCGCCTGGCAACTGCCGGGCGAGCCTTGGGCCGGCAAGCTCGAAGGTTTCCAGAAGCTGTTCCTGCTGGCCGATGAGCCGCCGGCTGCGCTGGCCTCACCCTTGAGCAGCGCCCTCAAGCAACTGGTGCGTGCCGGTTGTGTGATCGGCGGTTTGTCTGCCGGTGTCTATCCCCTGGCCCAACTGGGGTTGCTCGACGGTTACCGTGCCGCCGTGCATTGGCGCTGGCAGGACGATTTCTCCGAGCGCTTCCCCAAGGTCATCGCCACCAGCCATCTGTTTGACTGGGATCGCGATCGCCTGAGCGCTTGCGGCGGCATGTCGGTACTCGACCTGTTGCTGGCGGTGCTGGCCCGCGATCACGGCGCGGAACTGGCCGGTGCGGTGTCGGAAGAATTGGTGGTCGAGCGCATTCGCGAGGGTGGCGAGCGTCAACGCATCCCGTTGCAGAACCGCCTTGGCTCCAGTCATCCAAAGCTCACCCAGGCGGTGCTGCTGATGGAAGCCAACATCGAAGAGCCGCTGACCACCGACGAGATCGCCCAGCATGTCTGCGTATCCCGTCGGCAACTGGAGCGGATCTTCAAGCAATACCTCAATCGCGTGCCCAGCCAGTATTACCTGGAGCTGCGTCTGAACAAGGCCCGGCAGATGCTGATGCAGACCAGCAAATCCATCATCCAGATCGGCCTGTCTTGCGGCTTCTCCTCAGGGCCACACTTCTCCAGCGCTTACCGCAACTTCTTCGGCGCCACACCGCGGGAAGACCGCAACCAGCGACGCAGCAGCAGCCCGTTCGAGTTGTCCTCGGTGCCGTCCGAGCGCGGGTAGGGCAGGCACAACCTCTCTGTGGCGAGGGGATTTATTGTGGGAGCAAGATCTGTGGGAACAGGACTTGTGGGGGGGGGGCTGGACTTGTGGGAGCAAGGCTTGCCCGCGATACAGGCGACGCGGTCCTTGGTGAACCGAGGTGCCTGCATCGCGAGCAAGCTTTGCTCCCACAGATATATTCCTCGCCGCACGTAGATGCCGACACCTCAAATCCCGCCACAACGTTTAAACTGCGCCTTTGCGACGCTATTTGTCGCATTGCCGTAAACCCGCGAAAAACGTGGGTTGGCGCTATAAGAAGTTGTCGCTTGGCGGCAAGGCCGGGCTGAAAACTGTCCTTACAATCCTTACCAAGCCCGCCAGTTCCAGGCGGGTGTTCCTCATCAGGAGACTCCGATGTCCGTTGAGCAAGCCGCGGTACAACGCGCCGATTTCGACCAGGTTATGGTTCCCAACTATGCACCTGCTGCCTTCATACCTGTGCGTGGCGCCGGTTCCCGCGTATGGGACCAATCCGGTCGTGAATTGATCGACTTTGCTGGCGGTATCGCAGTCAACGTACTGGGCCATGCCCACCCGGCACTGGTCGGTGCACTGACCGAACAGGCCAACAAGCTGTGGCACGTGTCCAACGTATTCACCAACGAGCCGGCCCTGCGCCTGGCCCATAAGTTGGTCAACGCGACCTTTGCCGAGCGCGCGTTTTTCTGCAACTCCGGCGCCGAAGCCAACGAGGCCGCCTTCAAGCTGGCCCGTCGCGTCGCGTTCGATCGTTTCGGCAGCGAAAAGTACGAAATCATCGCCGCGCTCAATAGCTTCCACGGTCGTACCCTGTTCACCGTCAACGTCGGCGGGCAGTCGAAGTACTCCGACGGCTTTGGTCCTAAAATTACTGGCATCACCCACGTTCCTTACAACGACCTGGCTGCTTTGAAAGCCGCTATTTCGGACAAGACCTGCGCCGTGGTGCTGGAACCGATCCAGGGCGAGGGCGGTGTACTGCCAGCCGAGCAGGCCTACCTGCAAGGCGCCCGCGACCTGTGCGATGCTCACGACGCGCTGTTGGTGTTCGATGAAGTGCAGACCGGCATGGGCCGCAGCGGCCACCTGTTCGCCTACATGCATTACGGCGTGGTCCCGGACATCCTCACCAGCGCCAAGAGCCTGGGCGGTGGTTTCCCGATCGCGGCGATGCTCACCACCGAAGCGCTGGCCAAGCACCTGGTCGTCGGCACCCACGGCACCACCTATGGCGGTAACCCGCTGGCCTGCGCGGTGGCCGAAGCCGTGATCGATGTGGTCAATACCCCTGAAGTGCTCGCGGGTGTCAAAGCCAAGCATCACAAGTTCAAGGCTCGCCTGGAGCAGATCGGCGAGAAGTACGGCCTGTTCACCCAAGTGCGTGGCCTGGGCCTGCTGATCGGCTGCGTGCTGAACGACGCCTGGAAAGGCAAGGCCAAGGACATCTTCAACGCCGCCGAACAGGAAGGCCTGATGATCCTGCAAGCCGGCCCGGACGTGATTCGCTTTGCTCCGAGCCTGGTGGTGGAAGACGCCGATATCGACGAAGGCCTGGACCGCTTCGAGCGGGCCGTGGCGAAGTTGACCCAAGCCTGATTTCAGACTTGACCGGCTCCATTGTGGGAGCCGGACTTATGTGGGTGCAGGTTTGTGGGAGCAAAGCTTGCTCGCGATGCGGGTGCCTCAGTTCACCAAGGACCGCGTCGCCTGCATCGCGGGCAAGCCTTGCTCCCACAAGCTTTGCTCCCACAAACCTGCTCCCACATTTAAGTCGGTGGGGGAGTTGGGCCCGGTATTTTTTCTCTGTGTATCGACCTGACGGTCGAACCCTTTATTTCAAGTTAAGGAGTGACACCATGCTGGTGATGCGCCCCGCGCAAATGGCTGATCTGGGCGAGGTACAGCGTCTGGCTGCGGACAGTCCGATCGGTGTCACTTCCTTGCCGGATGACGTGGAACGCCTGAGCGACAAGATCGCCGCAAGCGAAGCCTCGTTCGCCGCCGAGGTCAGCTTCAATGGTGAAGAGAGCTACTTCTTCGTCCTTGAAGACACCGCGACCGGCAAGCTGGTGGGCTGTTCGGCCATTGTCGCTTCGGCCGGCTATTCCGAGCCGTTCTACAGCTTTCGCAACGAGACCTTCGTTCACGCCTCCCGTGAACTGAAGATCCACAACAAGATCCACGTGCTCTCCCAGTGTCACGACCTGACTGGCAACAGCCTGCTGACCAGTTTCTACGTGGTGCCGGAGCTGGTGGGTTCGCCATGGTCGGAACTCAATTCCCGCGGGCGCCTGCTGTTCGTCGCCAGCCACCCGGAACGGTTCGCCGATTCGGTGGTGACCGAGATCGTCGGCTACAGCGATGAGAATGGCGACTCGCCGTTCTGGGATGCCATCGGTCGCAACTTCTTCGACCTCAACTACGCCGCCGCCGAGCGCTTGTGCGGGCTGAAAAGCCGTACTTTCCTCGCCGAGTTGATGCCCCATTACCCGATCTACGTGCCGCTGTTGCCGGACGCCGCCCAGGAAGCCATGGGTCAGGTCCATCCGCGGGCGCAGATCACCTTCGACATCCTGATGCGTGAGGGTTTCGAGACCGATCACTACATCGACATCTTCGACGGTGGCCCGACCCTGCATGCTCGTGTCTCGGGCATTCGTTCGATTGCCCAGAGCCGCGTGGTGCCGGTCAAGATCGGCGAACCGGTCAAGGGGGCCGGCCGCCAATACCTGGTGGCCAATGCCCAATTGCAGGATTACCGCGCCGTGCTGCTCGAGCTCGATTACGCGCCGGGCAAACCTGTGACGCTGGACATGGAAGCGGCCGAAGCCTTGGGCGTCGGCGAAGGCGCCAGCGTGCGTCTGGTAGCCGTATAACGCTTTACAGCTGAGTTTCGCGGGTGGCGTGAGCGACCCGTTTGAGGAGATAGCATGATCGTTCGTCCCGTACGCAGCAGCGATTTACCCGCTCTGATCGCCCTGGCCCGCAGCACGGGCACCGGCCTGACCACCCTGCCGGCCAACGAAGAGCGCCTGGCCCATCGGGTCGGCTGGGCCGAGAAGACCTTTCGCGGTGAAGCCGGGCGCGGTGACGCGGACTACCTGTTCGTGCTCGAAGACGACGATGGTCGTGTGGTGGGCATTTCCGCTATCGCTGGTGCCGTTGGGCTGCGTGAGCCCTGGTACAACTTCCGGGTTGGCCTGACGGTCAGCGCGTCCCAGGAATTGAACATCTATCGGGAAATCCCGACCCTGTTCCTGGCCAACGACCTGACCGGCAATTCCGAGCTGTGCTCGCTGTTCCTCCATGCCGATTTCCGCAGTGGTCTCAATGGCCGCATGCTGGCCAAGGCGCGGCTGTTGTTCATTGCCGAATTCCCACAGTTGTTCGGCAACAAGATCATCGCCGAGATGCGCGGCATGTCCGACGACAAGGGGCGTTCACCGTTCTGGGAAAGCCTGGGCCGGCACTTCTTCAAGATGGAATTCAGCCAGGCCGATTACCTCACCGGGGTGGGCAACAAGGCGTTCATCGCCGAGCTGATGCCCAAGTTTCCGCTGTACACCTGTTTCTTGTCCGAAGATGCCCGGGCCGTGATCGGCCAGGTTCATCCGGATACCGAACCTGCATTGTCGATGCTCAAGAGCGAAGGTTTCAGCTACCAGGGTTACGTCGACATCTTCGACGCCGGCCCAGCGGTGGAATGCGAAACCGGCAAGATCCGCGCGATTCGCGACAGCCAGGCGCTGGTGCTGGCCATCGGTACGCCGGGCGATGACGCCACGCCGTTCCTCATCCATAACCGCAAGCGCGAAGACTGCCGCATCACCGCTGCACCGGCGCGCTTTGCCGCCGGCACGCTGGTGGTCGATCCGCTGACCGCCAAACGTCTTCAACTCAACGCCGGCGATCAGGTACGTGCCGTCGCGCTGTCTGCTGCCCGGGAGTCGAAATAATGAACTCGCTGTACATCGCAGGAAGCTGGCTGGAAGGCCAGGGTGATCTCTTTGAGTCGTTGAACCCGGTGACCCAGCAGGTATTGTGGTCGGGCAACGGCGCCACGGCGGCACAAGTGGAGTCGGCGGTGCAGGCCGCGCGCCAGGCGTTCCCGGACTGGGCTCGGCGCTCGCTGGATGAACGCATCCAGGTGCTGGAAGCCTTTGCCGCTGCCCTGAAAAGCCACGCGGACGAACTGGCCCATTGCATCGGTGAAGAAACCGGCAAGCCGTTGTGGGAAGCGGCGACCGAAGTGACCAGCATGGTCAACAAAGTCGCCATTTCGGTGCAGAGCTACCGCGAGCGGACTGGCGAGAAGAGCGGCCCCCTGGGCGACGCCACCGCTGTGCTGCGCCACAAGCCCCACGGTGTGGTGGCGGTGTTCGGCCCCTACAACTTCCCTGGTCATTTGCCCAACGGCCACATCGTGCCAGCCCTGCTGGCCGGCAACAGCGTATTGTTCAAGCCGAGCGAACTGACGCCGAAAGTTGCCGAGCTGACGGTCAAGTGCTGGGTCGAGGCCGGTCTGCCGGCGGGCGTACTGAACCTGCTGCAAGGCGCGCGGGAGACGGGTATCGCCCTGGCGGCGAACCCAGGCATCGACGGGCTGTTCTTCACCGGCTCCAGCCGCACCGGCAATCTGTTGCATCAACAATTTTCCGGGCGTCCGGACAAGATCCTCGCGCTGGAAATGGGCGGTAACAACCCGCTGGTGGTGGATGAGGTGGCCGACGTCGATGCGGCGGTCTACACCATTATCCAGTCCGCTTTCATTTCCGCCGGGCAGCGCTGCACCTGTGCGCGCCGCCTGCTGGTGCCGGAAGGCGCCTGGGGCGATGCCTTGCTGGCGCGCCTGGTGGCGGTCAGCTCGACCCTTGAAGTCGGTGCCTTCGACCAGCAACCGGCGCCGTTCATGGGCTCGGTGATTTCCCTGGCCGCGGCGAAGGCGCTGATGGATGCGCAAAACCATTTGCTGGGCAAAGGCGCCGTGCCGCTGTTGAGCATGACCCAACCGCAGGCCCAGGCCGCATTGCTGACGCCGGGTATCCTGGACGTGACGGCCGTGGCCGAGCGTCCCGATGAAGAGCTGTTCGGGCCGTTGCTGCAAGTGATCCGCTACAAAGATTTCGCAGCGGCAATCGCCGAGGCCAACAATACGCAATATGGCCTGGCCGCCGGGTTGCTGTCCGATTCCCAGGAGCGTTACCAGCAGTTCTGGCTGCAAAGCCGCGCCGGTATCGTCAACTGGAACAAACAGCTGACCGGTGCCGCCAGCAGCGCGCCGTTCGGCGGTGTCGGCGCCTCGGGCAACCATCGCGCCAGCGCTTATTACGCGGCCGATTATTGCGCGTACCCGGTGGCTTCCCTGGAGACACCAAGCCTTGTGATGCCGGCTGCCCTCACTCCCGGCGTGCGCATGTCTTGAGACCGCCATCGCGGGCAAGCCTTGCTCCCACAGGAGTTATGCCAAATCTGTGAGAGCAAGCCTTGCTCCCACAGGAACTATGCAGAACCTGTGGGAGCAAGGCTTGCCCGCGATAGCCGCGACTCGGTTGTTATTGATGCCTATAAAAAAACAGATCCTCGTGGAGCCTCGCTGATGAAATCCTATGAAGTCAACTTTGACGGTCTAGTGGGGCCGACCCATAACTACGGCGGGCTCTCGTACGGCAACGTCGCGTCCCAGAGCAACAGCCAGCAGTCCTCCAACCCCAAGGAAGCGGCGTTGCAGGGCCTGGCGAAAATGAAAGCGTTGATGGACATGGGTTTCCAGCAAGGTGTGCTGGCGCCACAGGAACGCCCGGACGTGGCGGCCCTGCGTCGGTTGGGCTTTGCCGGTAGCGATGCCCAGGTCATCCAGCAGGCCGCGAAAGAAGCGATGCCGTTGCTGGTTGCCAGTTGCTCGGCCTCCAGCATGTGGGTGGCCAATGCCGCCACAGTCAGCCCGAGCGCCGACACGGCCGATGGCCGCGTGCATTTCACCGCCGCCAACCTGAACTGCAAATACCACCGCAGCATCGAACATCCGACCACCAGTCGGGTGCTGGGGGCGATGTTCGCCAACCAGCAACACTTCGCCCACCACGCCGCCTTGCCGGCGGTGGCGCAGTTCGGTGACGAAGGCGCGGCCAACCACACCCGTTTCTGCCGCGCCTACGGCGAGGCTGGTGTTGAATTCTTCGTGTTCGGTCGCAGTGCTTTTGACACCCGCTATCCCGCGCCGCAGAAATACCCGGCGCGCCAGACCCTCGAAGCTTCCCAGGCCGTTGCCCGTCTGCACGGGCTGAGGGAGGAGGGCGTGGTGTACGCCCAACAGAACCCATCGGTGATCGACCAGGGTGTGTTCCACAACGACGTGATCGCGGTGGGCAATGGCGAAGTGCTGTTCTATCACGAGGACGCGTTTCTCGAGACCGACAAGATGCTGGCCGAATTGAGCGGCAAACTCGCCAAGGTCGGTGGGAAATTTCAATCGGTGTGCGTGCCGCGTTCGGCGGTCACCGTCGATGATGCGGTACGTTCCTACCTGTTCAATAGCCAGTTACTGTCGCGTCCCGACGGTTCGATGCTCTTGATCGTGCCGGAAGAATGCCGTAGCAACGAACGTGTCTGGCAATACCTGCAGGGCCTGACGGGCACTGGCGGGGTGATTCGCGAAGTGAAGGTCTTCGACCTCAAGCAAAGCATGCAGAACGGTGGTGGCCCGGCTTGCTTGAGGTTGCGCGTGGCGCTCAATGAAACCGAGCTGGCGGCCGTCAACCCAGGGGTTATCATGACCGCGCCGCTGTACGATTCGCTGACCCAATGGGTCGAGCGGCACTACCGCGACCGCATGACCGAAAACGATCTGGCAGACCCGCAGTTGCTGCTCGAATGCCGTGCGGCACTGGATGAACTGACACAAATCCTTAAACTTGGCGCGGTTTATCCTTTCCAGATCAATTGAAAGCGCGCGCGACCTGACTACAGTCAAAGCAGGGCGCGTTGCCTTATCCCCAGACGAGAATGTAAAGACATGAGCGATACCCTGCAGCTGATCCTTGAAGACACCGACGGCACTCAACTGGAAACTTCCTGCACCCGCGTCGCGGTGATGTGGCAAGGCAAGGAATTGTGGATCCAGCAGGATGGCCGCGGTCAGTTGCTGATCGGCGTCGATGTCGAGGAAGGGGACGAGGAATACGCCAACCTGTTGTTGCGTCCATTGGCGACCAACCTGGTCAGCCTGCAACTGGAAATGGAACCAGCGGACGTCGGCGACGATGACCATGTCCATGGCCCGGATTGCGGCCACGACCATTAAGGAAACCGCGCTATGCTCGCCCTCGGCAAACTGCTTGAACTGACCCTCGCCGGCCGTGAACCGGCGGAGAAGACTCAACTGACTGTCGAAGGCGTACGGATGCGCTGGTTGAGCGAGGGCGCGCTGGAGGTCAAGCCGCCCGAAGCCCGGGACAACGGCCTGGACCTGCTGCTGTCGGCCGGTATCCACGGCAATGAAACCGCGCCGATCGAGCTGCTCGACCGCTTGCTGCATGACATCGCCCGTGGCCATTTGAAGCCGCGGGCACGCATTCTGTTCCTGTTCGGCAACCCCGAGGCCATCCGGCGCGGTGAGCGTTTCGTCGAACAGGACGTCAACCGCCTGTTCAATGGCCGCCACGAGCTGAGCGGCGGCCCCGAGGCGCTGCGGGCCTGCGAGCTGGAGCGATTGGCCGCCAGTTTCTTCAGCCGGCCAGAACGCAGTCGCTTGCATTACGACCTGCACACCGCCATCCGCGGCTCGAAGATCGAGCAATTCGCCCTCTACCCGTGGAAAGAAGGTCGCCAGCATTCACGCCGTGAGCTGGCACGCCTGCGTGCCGGGGGCATGGAGGCGGTGCTGCTGCAGAACAAGCCGTCCATTGTGTTCAGCGCCTACACCTACGACCAGCTCGGTGCCGAGTCCTTCACCCTGGAACTGGGCAAGGCCCGGCCATTCGGGCAGAACGACGGCGTCAACGTCAGCCTGCTGGAAACCCGCCTGCAACAGATCATCGAGGGCAACGAGCCGGAGCTGGATGAGGGGCTCGATGGCCTGCAGCTGTTCAGCGTGGCCCGGGAAATTATCAAGCACAGCGACAGTTTCCGCCTGAACCTGCCAGCGGACATCGAGAACTTCTCGGAATTGGGGAAAGGCTACGTGCTGGCCGAAGACATCGCCCAGACCCGCTGGGTGATCGAAGAAGAGGGTGCCCGGATCATCTTTCCGAACCCCAAGGTCAAGAATGGCTTGCGGGCTGGCATCCTGATCGTGCCGGCGACCGACGAAAACCTGATCTAAAACCCACACCGAACTATTGTGGGAGCGAGCTTGCTCGCGATAGCGATGTATCAGTCAACATTAATGCAGGCTGAACCACCGCCATCGCGAGCAAGCTCGCTCCCACAGGTTTTTAGCGGCTTTTAGACCGCTACCGCCCGCTGCTCACTACGGCGCAACGCCCGGGTCTTGTGCAACGTATCGGCACAGGTCTTCGCTGCTTCCTGGCCCTTGTGCACGAAATGCTCGAAGAAGAACTTCTGATGTTCTTCCCCGGCATGGAAGTGATGCGGCGTGAGCACCACCGAGAATACCGGCACTTCGGTTTCCAGCTGGACCTGCATCAGGCCGCTGATCACCGATTGGGCGACGAACTCGTGGCGGTAGATGCCCCCGTCTACCACCAGGCCGGCGGCGACGATGCCGGCGTAGCGGCCTGACTTGGCCAGCAGCTTGGCGTGCAGCGGAATCTCGAAGGCGCCACCGACTTCGAAGAAGTCGATATCACTTTCCTGGTAACCCTGGGTGATCATTTCGGCGACGAAGCCTTTACGGCTCTGGTCGACGATTTCCTTGTGCCAGCAGGCCTGGATGAACGCGACGCGCTCGCCCGGATGACTTTTGCTTTTGCTGTCGATTGCAGTGGGTTGCATGTTCTGGTTCCTGTTTGTGTGAAAAACAGGGCGTCATGAATCGAAGGGGATTCGAGGGTACGCCGCGCACGGACAGTCGCAGTCGGCCCTTGGGTATCAATCCCGTTCTCTCTTCATCCGGACTATGACCGTCGGCCCCGGAATCACACCGGGTCTGCTGACCTTGTCGCTACACCCTAAAAAAGTGGTGTACCACCAAGCGCTCGCGGGCTATGCACGTTGCGTGCAATTACCGCCGGTGGGGAATTACACCCCGCCCTGAGAACGTTTTGCCGCCACGCTTTGTGACGGCGGACAATTTTTAACACATAACCCCTTGTGGGAGCGAGCCGTGGAGCAAGCTTTGCTCCCACGGCACACAAGGGGTTTGTTGTCCTTTCCGTCGACCAGGCTTGATTATTCCTCGCCATGACCGCAGTAATTGCCCTTCGAAAGGGATTTCCCTCCACTTGAGCCCGAGGCCAGATTCATGAGTGTTATCGATCTTCGCAGCGACACGGTCACCCAACCTACCGCCGGCATGCTGGATGCCATGGCCAGCGCGCCTACCGGCGACGATGTGTATGGGGAAGACCCGACCGTCAATCGCCTCGAGGCCGAACTGGCCGCGCGCCTGGGGTTTGCCGCAGCGCTGTTCGTGCCCACGGGGACCATGAGCAACCTGTTGGGTTTGATGGCCCACTGCGAGCGCGGCGACGAATACATCGTCGGCCAGCAGGCCCACACCTACAAATACGAAGGCGGCGGTGCGGCCGTGCTCGGTTCGATCCAGCCCCAGCCCCTTGAAGTGCAGGCGGACGGTACCCTGGACCTGGCGCATGTCGCTGCGGCGATCAAACCCGATGATTTCCACTTTGCCCGCACCCGCCTGCTGGCCCTGGAAAACACCATGCAGGGCAAGGTGCTGCCACTGGAATACCTGGCCCGGGCCCGGCGTTTCACCCAGGAACATGGCCTGGCCCTGCACTTGGACGGGGCGCGGTTGTACAACGCTGCGGTCAAGCTGAATGTCGATGCCCGTGAGATCACGCAGTACTTCGATTCGGTGTCGGTGTGCTTGTCCAAGGGCCTCGGCGCGCCGGTGGGCTCGGTCCTGTGTGGCAGCGCCGAACTGATAGGCAAGGCCCGCCGGCTGCGCAAGATGGTCGGTGGCGGCATGCGCCAGGCGGGGATTCTCGCGGCGGCGGGGCTATACGCCCTGGAACATCAGGTCCAGCGCCTGGCCGATGACCACGCCAATGCCCAGCGGCTCGCCGAGGGCTTGCGTGCGGCGGGTTATGAAGTCGAGCCGGTGCAGACCAACATGGTCTACGTGCAAATGGGCGAGCGGGCCGAGGCGATCAAGGCATTTGCCGATGAACGGGGCGTCAAGCTCAGCGCGGCGCCACGCCTGCGAATGGTGACGCACATGGACGTGAGCGCGGCGCAAATCGACCAGGTGATCGCCACTTTCGTCGAATTTTCCCGCCACTGACCCGTCAACCGGGCCAATTGACAGTTTCTATCGCATAAACACGCTGTACCCCACGCGAAGGGCCGATATAATGCGGCCCTTTGCCGTTGCTTCGTCTGTTGACGTTTTGCACAGGCCTTTGGCCGCAGCCTCCGTGGAAGAACCTAATGAAAAGCGCAGAAATCCGTGAAGCCTTCCTTCGCTTCTTCGAAGAGCAAGGCCACACCCGAGTAGCCTCCAGCTCTTTGATTCCGGGCAACGACCCGACCCTGCTGTTCACCAACGCGGGGATGAACCAGTTCAAGGACTGCTTCCTGGGCCAGGAAAAACGTGCCTACACCCGTGCGGTGAGCAGCCAGAAGTGCGTGCGTGCCGGCGGCAAGCACAACGACCTGGAGAACGTCGGTTATACCGCTCGTCACCACACCTTCTTCGAAATGCTGGGTAACTTCAGCTTCGGTGACTATTTCAAGCGCGACGCCATCACCTTCGCCTGGACCTTCCTGACCTCCGACAAGTGGCTGAACCTGCCCAAGGAGAAGCTCTGGGTAACGGTCTACGCCACTGACGACGAAGCCTATGACATCTGGACCAAAGAGGTCGGTGTCCCGGCTGAGCGCATGGTGCGCATCGGCGACAACAAAGGCGCGCCTTACGCCTCCGATAACTTCTGGACCATGGGTGACACCGGCCCGTGCGGCCCGTGCACCGAGATTTTCTACGATCACGGCGCCGACATCTGGGGCGGCCCACCCGGCTCGCCGGAAGAAGATGGCGACCGCTACATCGAGATCTGGAACAACGTGTTCATGCAGTTCAACCGCACCGCCGATGGCGTGTTGCATCCGCTGCCAGCGCCGTCGGTCGACACCGGCATGGGCCTGGAGCGGATCAGTGCGGTGCTGCAGCACGTTCACTCCAACTACGAAATCGACCTGTTCCAGAGCCTGCTGAGCGCGTCGGCCCAGGCCATCGGTTGCACCAACGACAACCAGGCGTCGCTCAAAGTGGTGGCCGACCACATCCGTTCCTGCGGTTTCCTGATTGCCGACGGTGTGCTGCCTTCCAACGAAGGTCGCGGTTATGTGCTGCGCCGGATCATCCGTCGCGCCTGCCGTCACGGCAACAAGCTGGGCGCCAAGGGCAGCTTCTTCTATCAGATCGTCGCGGCATTGGCGGCCGAGATGGGCGAAGCCTTCCCGGAGCTCAAATCCCAGCAGGCGCACATCGAGCGCGTGCTCAAGGCTGAAGAAGAACAATTCGCCAAGACCCTGGAGCAAGGCCTGAAGATCCTCGAGCAGGACCTGGTCGAGCTCAAGGGCAACGTGGTCCCGGGCGATGTGGTGTTCAAGCTGTACGACACCTACGGTTTCCCGATGGACCTGACTGGCGACATCGCCCGCGAGCGCAACCTGACCCTCGACGAGGAAGGTTTCGAGCGCGAGATGGACGCCCAGCGGGTGCGTGCGCGTTCCGCCAGTTCCTTCGGCATGGACTACAACAGCCTGGTCAAGGTTGACGTGGCCACCGAGTTCACCGGTTATGCAGGCACCACCGGTTCGGCCAAGATCGTTGCCATTTATAAGGACGGGCAATCGGTCGACATCCTGAGCGAAGGCCAGGAAGGCGTGATCGTGCTGGACAAGACCCCGTTCTACGCCGAATCCGGCGGCCAGATCGGCGACAGCGGTTACCTGCAGGCCGGCAGTTCGCGTTTCGACGTACGTGACACCACCAAGACCGGCGGCGCCTTCCTGCACCACGGCGTGCTGGCTTCGGGCAGCCTGATGATCGCCGCCCCGGTGGCCGCCCATGTCGACGCCGATGTTCGACATGCCACGTCGCTGAACCACTCCGCCACGCACTTGCTGCACGCCGCGTTGCGCCAGGTGCTGGGCGAGCATGTCCAGCAGAAAGGTTCGTTGGTGGACAGTCAGCGCCTGCGCTTCGACTTCAGTCATTTCGAAGCCATCAAGCCTGAGCAGCTCAAGGCGCTGGAAGAAATCGTCAACGCCGAGATTCGCAAGAACTCCCCGGTGGAAACCGAAGAAACCGACATCGAGACCGCCAAGCGCAAGGGCGCGATGGCGTTGTTCGGCGAGAAATACGGCGACAGCGTGCGCGTGCTGAGCATGGGCGACTTCTCCGTTGAACTGTGCGGTGGCATCCACGCCAACCGCACCGGTGACATCGGCCTGATGAAAATCATCAGCGAAGGTGGCGTGGCATCCGGCGTGCGCCGGATCGAAGCGGTCACCGGCGCGGCGGCCCTGGCGTACCTCAACGCGGCCGAAGAACAACTCAAGGAAGCGGCAACCCTGATCAAGGGCAGCCGTGACAACCTGATCGACAAGCTGTCGGCTGTGCTGGAGCGCAATCGCCTGCTGGAAAAGCAATTCGAGCAGTTGCAGGCCAAGGCCGCCAGCGCCGCGGGCGACGATCTCTCGGCCCAGGCCGTGGACGTCAAGGGCGTGAAAGTGCTGGCCGTGCGTCTGGACGGCCAGGATGGCAAGGCGCTGCTGGCGCTGGTCGATCAACTGAAAAACAAACTCGGCCGCGCAGTGATCCTGCTCGGCAGTGTCCATGAGGAAAAGGTCGTTCTCGTCGCAGGCGTGACCAAAGACCTGACTGGCCAACTCAAAGCCGGTGATTTGATGAAGCAAGCCGCTGCGGCAGTGGGCGGCAAGGGCGGTGGTCGTCCGGACATGGCGCAAGGCGGTGGTACCGACGTCGGCGCACTGGACGCAGCACTGGCCCAGACCGTTGCATTTGTAGAGCAGGGTATTTAAGGCAGCGTCGCGGGCTCGTGGTCTAGTCACGGGCCCGACCGCTGTTGAGTGATTATTGGGCGCCCTTCATGGGCAGAGGCGGCTTTGAAATGGCTTTGATCGTACAGAAATTTGGAGGCACCTCGGTCGGCACTGTCGAGAGAATCGAACAAGTCGCCGACAAGGTTAAGAAATTCCGCGAGGCGGGCGATGACCTGGTGGTTGTGCTGTCGGCAATGAGCGGCGAGACCAACCGTCTGATCGATCTGGCCAAGCAAATCAGCGGCGATCAGCAACCGGTTCCGCGGGAACTGGACGTGATCGTTTCCACTGGCGAGCAGGTGACCATCGCCTTGCTGGCCATGGCGCTGATCAAGCGTGGCGTGCCAGCGGTGTCCTACACCGGCAACCAGGTGCGTATCCTGACGGACAGCGCGCACAACAAAGCGCGTATTCTGCAGATCGACGACCAGAAGATTCGCGGCGACCTGAAGGCTGGCCGTGTCGTGGTGGTCGCCGGTTTCCAGGGTGTGGACGAGCAGGGCAACATCACCACCCTCGGCCGTGGTGGTTCCGACACCACGGGCGTAGCGCTGGCAGCGGCCCTCAAGGCTGACGAATGCCAGATCTACACCGATGTGGACGGTGTCTACACCACTGACCCACGCGTGGTGCCTGTGGCCCAGCGCCTGGACAAGATCACGTTCGAAGAGATGCTGGAAATGGCCAGCCTCGGTTCGAAGGTGTTGCAGATCCGGGCGGTCGAATTCGCCGGCAAGTACAACGTTCCGCTGCGCGTTCTGCACAGCTTCAAAGAGGGTCCGGGCACCCTCATTACTATTGATGAAGAGGAATCCATGGAACAGCCGATCATTTCCGGCATCGCTTTCAACCGCGATGAAGCCAAGCTGACCATCCGTGGCGTGCCAGACACCCCCGGCGTGGCGTTCAAGATTCTCGGCCCGATCAGTGCCGCGAACATCGAAGTCGACATGATCGTGCAGAACGTCTCGCACGATAACACCACTGACTTCACCTTCACCGTGCACCGCAACGACTACCAGTCTGCCGAAGCGATACTGAAAAAAACCGCTGGCGAGATCGGTGCCCGTGAAGTGGTGGGCGATACCAAGATTGCCAAGGTCTCGATCGTTGGTGTCGGCATGCGCTCCCACGCAGGCGTGGCCAGCCGCATGTTCGAATCCCTGGCCAAGGAAAGCATCAACATCCAGATGATCTCTACCTCGGAAATCAAGGTTTCCGTGGTGATCGAAGAGAAATACCTGGAACTGGCCGTGCGCGCCCTGCACACGGCTTTCGAACTCGACGCTCCTGCCCAACCGGGCGAATAAAGCGTTGTCTGGAGGGCGCGGCTGGACCGCGCCCTTTGTTTTTCTGAATGGCGCGTCCCAAAACTGTTCTTTTGCCCGCGCTGGTCAATACTAGGCCTGTAGGCTTCGACCGTTTCGGTTGTAGGTCCAATGCCTTTTTTTTGCAGACTGTTGTCCCTTAAGTGAATTGCGTGAGGAGAAAGGTATGCTGATTCTGACCCGTCGGTGTGCAGAAAGCCTGATTATTGGCGATGGCGAAATCACCGTGACCGTGCTCGGCGTCAAAGGAAACCAAGTGCGTATCGGCGTCAATGCCCCGAAAGAGGTTGCTGTACACCGCGAGGAAATTTACCTGCGTATCAAGAAAGAGAAGGACGACGAACCAAGCCATTAATTTTTATCGATTTTTATGTTTGCAAACGGGGATGAAGGTGGTTAATATACGCCCCGTGTTGCGGAGAGCTGGCCGAGTGGCCGAAGGCGCTCCCCTGCTAAGGGAGTACACCTCAAAAGGGTGTCGGGGGTTCGAATCCCCCGTTCTCCGCCATTATTCGTTTAGTGCGTCAAAACCTGGCTTGTTCAGTAAGTGATTGAAATTACTGAAAAAAGCGCTTTACAAAAGGAATTGACGACCTATAATGCGCGGCAACAAATGCACTCGTAGCTCAGCTGGATAGAGTACTCGGCTACGAACCGAGCGGTCACAGGTTCGAATCCTGTCGAGTGCACCATTTAAGAGTTGTTTGCAGCAATGCAAATAACTTGGCTTCAACCAGTTGTGATCTGGTATAAAACCACAATCTGCACTCGTAGCTCAGCTGGATAGAGTACTCGGCTACGAACCGAGCGGTCACAGGTTCGAATCCTGTCGAGTGCACCAAACACCAAAAAGCCCGCGTTTAACGCGGGCTTTTTGCTGTCTACGATTTGCCTTTCACGCATCCCCTCTCATCGAACACGACCTCTGCGCTGCGACCTTTCCTCGCCTTGTAGGTATACCGCGTGCTCGAATTCCGAACTTTGATCGAGTCTGGCTTGCCCAGGGCGCTCTCTACGTCCTGTTGGCTCATGCCGGCGATGATGCGTCGGTCCAGGATGGCGTCGCGGCGTTGCCTGGCGTCGATTAGGTTCCCGCAGCGGTCCTGGAACTGGCCAACCACGGTCGGTTCCTTGCGCGTGGTTTTGTTGCCGGATGTTTGCCCGCGCTCCGCGTCAGGCAGCATTGCCTCGGTCGTCGGTTTGATTGTCGGTTCGGTCGAACCTGGGCGGTACGGATGGATCTGTTGTAGCGACAGGGCTTCTCCCGGGCCGCAGCTCAGGGTGGTGAATGTCACGTGCCCTGCGATGTTTTCGCAGCGATGCACGGTCTGCCCGGCAGCCCACAAAGGCAGGCAGGGCAAGCAGGCGAGCAGGAACAGGCAGTGGCTTGGATGCATCCGATCGTCCTCCTTGACGGTGCAGAAGAGAAGGGTAGTCGCTGCATTTGCGCCGCGGCGTGTGTTTTCTTTTCTGGATAAGTCGTCGTAAAGGAACAGGTTCAGCCTGTGTTCAGGTTTGTCTCGCAAGCGCTTGTTCTTGCCATGATTTTTTAGCGTTTTAAAGCGTCAAGCGGTGTATGATTGCGCCCGTCAGCCCCGCCGGGGCTTTGGAATATCTCCATGGACTTACCCAGTAGTTACTCAATATTTAGTTTTGCCAATCATGAATTGACTGATTGATCCTTCCGGCGTGCTCCACTGCTGGGAGTGGAGTTCGCCTATGACCCAAGTAGATGTAAAAAAAACGCAGGAAAGCCTTCAGGATCGCCTCGCTCAAGTTGTTGAGCTGCTGCAGCGCCAGCGGGTCGTCGAAGACCTGACGCATCGCCAGGAAGGTCCGCATCATGACCGGGTCGAGAACCTGGTCCACCGGCAGAATCTCGTTGAGCTGCAACGCAAGCTCGATGATCTGCACTCCGCCGACGTCGCCTACATTCTTGAAGCCTTGCCACTGGAAGAGCGTCTGACGGTCTGGCAGTTGGTCAAGGCTGATCGCGACGGTGACATCCTGCTCGAAGTGTCGGACTCGGTTCGGGAAACCCTGATCGCCGACATGGATGATCACGAGTTGCTGGCGGCGGCCAAGGAAATGGACGCCGACGAACTCGCAGACCTTGCGCCTGAACTGCCGCGGGACGTTGTCCACGAACTGATGGAAGCCCTCGACGGCCAGCAGCGTGAGCGTGTGCGCTCGGCGTTGTCCTACGACGAGGAGCAGGTCGGTGCGCTGATGGACTTCGAGATGGTGACGATCCGAGAGGACGTCAGTCTTGAAGTGGTACTGCGCTACCTGCGTCGCCTCAAGGAACTGCCGGGGCATACTGACAAGCTGTTTGTGGTCGACTACGACGGCGTGCTCAAGGGTGTTCTGCCCATCAAGCGTTTGCTCGTCAACGATCCGGAAAAACAGGTGGCCGAGGTGATGGCCAGCGATCCGGTGAGCTTTCACCCGGACGAAGACGCCTATGATGCGGCCCAGGCGTTCGAACGTTATGACTTGATTTCGGCGCCGGTGGTCGACAAGAACGGCAAGCTGATCGGTCGTCTGACCATCGATGAAATGGTCGACTTGATTCGTGAGGAAAGCGAAAGCGAAGTCCTCAACATGGCCGGTCTGCGCGAAGAAGAAGACATCTTCGCCTCGGTCTGGAAATCCCTGCGTAACCGCTGGGCCTGGTTGGCGATCAATCTGATCACGGCGTTTGTTGCTTCCCGGGTCATCGGGCTGTTCGAAGGCTCCATCGAGAAGCTGGTGGCACTCGCGGCGCTGATGCCCATCGTCGCCGGTATCGGTGGCAACTCTGGCAACCAGACCATCACCATGATCGTCCGTGCAATGGCGCTGGACCAGGTCAGTACCGGTAATACATCGCGATTGATGCGCAAGGAGTTGGCTGTGTCCTTGATCAACGGTGTGATTTGGGGTGGTGTGATTGGCGTGGTGGCTTATCTGCTCTATGGCAGCTGGTCGCTGGGGGTGGTCATGACGGCCGCGATGACGCTCAATCTGTTGTTGGCGGCATTGATGGGGGTCCTGATCCCCATGACCCTGGCCCGCATGGGGCGTGACCCTGCCATGGGCGCCAGTGTCATGATCACTGCCGTGACTGACAGTGGTGGGTTCTTCATCTTCCTGGGGTTGGCGACGATTTTCCTGCTCTGAAGTCGCTCATCAAGAAACTCGCCTGTCTGGCGTAATACTGTCGACTTAGAAAAAACGGCGCTTCCAGAAATGGGAAACGCCTTTTTTTTGCGCTTTTTTTGGTTGAAGGGGCGTCGAGATCAAGTACCCAAGGCAAGAGCAGCAGGCACATCCAACATCATCACAAACTGACCCTCCGCTATCGCGAGCAAGCTCGCTCCCACAGGAGAAACGCGATCACCAAAGAGCCAGGTCGGCTACAAGGCCGCCTCGCGGTGGACGTTGATTTCGGCGCCCCGTTACCGCAGCAATGGATATACACACCAACCCTGCTCTTCACAAAATCCCCCACGCATCACTGCATCAACGCCAGTCGTACAGCCAGTAACACAAAGGCTGCCGAGAACAGGCGGCGCAACCACTGCAACACGGATGGACGCTCCAGAACATGGCGGCGCATCGATGCGCAGAGCACGCCATAGATGACGAAGACGGCAAAGGTGATCGCCATGAAGATGAAGCTCAGTTGCAGCATGCGCCACATGGCATCCGTTTCTCCTGGCGCGAGAAATTGCGGTAGAAAGGCCAGGAAAAAAATCGACAGCTTTGGATTCAGCAGGTTGAGCAAAATGCCCGAAAAAATCACCGCGCCATTCGAGCGCGGAGTCTTGTGCGGATCAATATGCAATGCCCCGTGGCTCTGGAGCGTGCTCCATGCCATCCACAGCAGGTAAGCGACGCCCAGGTACTTGGTGATCTCGAAAGCCAGTGGGCTGGTGTGCAGCAGTGCCGCGAGGCCCGTGATGGCTGCCAGCATGTGCGGCACGATCCCCAGGGTACAACTCAATGCCGCTACCACACTCGCGCGCCAGCCCCGGGCCAGGCCGGCTGCAACCGTATAGACCACGCCAGTACCAGGCGAAGCCGCCACGATCAGAGAAGTGACAAAAAATTCGAGGTTCATGCGACGCCGACCTTGGCAGTTATGGAGTCTCCAGCCTGCCTGTGATGAGGAGGAGCATCTTGAACGAAATTGCGGGTCGCTACGGGTGCCCTTGCCGGGCGTACATGCCGGGTGAGAATCCAAAGCTGCGCACGAAGCATCGGGTCATATGGCTCTGATCGGCGAAACCGCTGGCCAGGGACGCATCGGCCAGCGGCATGCCAGCAGCGATCAGTTGTCGTGCCCGGTGGATACGTCGTTGCAGCAGATAGGCGTGGGGTGTCAAACCGGTCAGGCGTGTGAAGGCGCGTACCAGTTGAAAACGGCTTAAATCGGCCTCCCTGGCGAGCAGGGCAAGCGACATGGACGACTGCGGATCGTCGTCGATCAGGGCTTTTGCACGGTTTGCCGCGACCTCCGGCAAAGACGATACCGGCATGGAGCGATCCAGCAAATGTTCGAGCAAAAGCGCGAGCGTTTCTTCGATCTTGAGGTGATCGCCAAACTCCTCGGCTTGAGCGACGGCTTGGTACAAAGTGCGGAACAATTCTGCCGCGCGCGGGCGCGGCAGTACCGGATAAGCGAATTCCTGGGCACAGATGCCCCCATCGTTGGCCATGTCCTTGAATGCCTGCGCAATCAGGGGCGGGTCGAAATACAGCATCTGCCAACGACGTGTCCCGTTTCCGATGGGCGCGCCATCATGCACTTCGGCCGGATTGACCGATATAAGGTCGCCGGCCGTCGCTTCTACCTGGCCTCGGCCGCTGGCTGAACGTTGCGCCCCGCGCACAAGCAAGCCAATGCCAAAATGTTCGTGCATATGCCGGACGAACGTTCGATCTGAATCGGCCTCGACGATTTCCACGCCCAGCCCTGGGATTCTTTGGATCTTGAATGCGTGACCTGTCATGCAGGCCTCCATGCCCATACTTTTTAGCGGATCAATTTAGCATTACTGCCATGGGGCAGCAGTGGTGTTGGTTCGCTGATGAGTGCTTGAAAAGCAGGCTTGGGCCAAATGCCAGGCAAAAAAAAGCCAGCACGAGGCTGGCTTGAGTATTTTGGGGACTATCAGGTCGCGTCTGCGGCCATTTCTGCGTCATGGGCAATCAGCGAAACGAGGGCGTTCTGCTGGCGATGGGAGAGTTGTCGGAAGCGTTGAAGCAGTTCGCGCTCATGCAATGACAGCTCTGGGCTGTCCAGGCGCATGCTCAACTCTTCACCCAACGCGCCTTCCTGAATAAGGCTTTGCTCAAGACGCGCGATGATTTCAGAGTTCATGCTGCGGTGATGATTGCGAGCCACTTCGGCAATGCGTTCCCGCATTCCGTCTGGCAGACGTACGACGAACTTGTCAGCCGTACGGCTGGAATAAATTGCCTGTTTCAATGGGCGCATATATTTAACCGGTTAGTTCAGGGGAGCGGTTCTCGGGATTGGCCGCAGGATGTCGATAGGACAAGCTCCATTGCCAAATGTTCAACCTGAATTGTTAAGAGGCCCGCATCATGCCTCAAAATTGCCAGATCATTGGCGCCAATTCTGTGACAAATTCTGATCCGGGTAAAGGCGTTCTGCCAGTACCCTTCATCAAAAAATGCGGACTGGTTGGTAAAAAACAACAGGTTCGCATCTGTGACCGTCGGATTGTGTCTATGTGCCATACCGTCTGGCGGATAACGGAAATGGACAAAAACGTGTGCCGTCCCTGTCTTGTACAGGATAGTGGCAAATTGCCGATTTACTAGGATAAGCGAACCAGGGCGGATGAATGGCGGCCAAAACTCGGCATCCGGGATCTGCCAGCCTTACAGGGAGTACTATTTGCCTACACTTAAAAAGCCATGGGCGACATGACAAACGCAGGGCAGGTCGTTAACATGCACGCCGTCCCGCGCACCGCGTCTCTCGTGGTCGACTCGTGTCTCAGTAGCTCAATTGGATAGAGCATCCCCCTCCTAAGGGGAAGGTTGGCAGTTCGAACCTGCCCTGGGACACCATTATAAACAATGGGTTAGCGAAATTGCCGCTGACTTTTCCTGCTTCCATCCCCATCCCCGAACGATCAACTCCGGTCTGAGCGCGCCGTTCAGGCCTTGCACGGCCATTTCACCCCTCAATGCTGTGACCGATTCCCCATTTCTAGCCATTTGTATCGAGGATATTTCGGTAATGCGAAACTTTCTTTCCCCTCGGCTATCTGACCGTCTCGGTACGTTGTAGGACTTTTCCTTCGTTTTCGATGGAATTCGTACCTCTTTTATCTATGTCAGCGCCAATGCCGCGTCCGGCGGGCGTGACCCACCGTGTCTTTGATTCAGGCCACAAGGATGTGACATGCACCCAGCCGCACCCTGCCGAACGCGTAAACCGAGCAATACTCGCCGTTGTGTTGACGGAACCCGTTCATCTGCACAAAACGCCAAGTCTCTCGCGCTGCTGTTGATGACAGCGTGGATGACGGGTGCGTGGAGCGCTGCGCAGGCGGCTGGGCCTGAAGAAGAACTGCTGCGCCAGCAAGAGCGCGAGCGGGTGTTGAGGGAGCAGTTGGAGTCCCGGCCGGATGTGCGCCTGCAGGCGGCCCCTGTGGCTGAGGGTGTCGATCGCTTGGCCGCCAAGGAAAGTCCCTGCTTTGCCATCAATGACATCCGTCTGATTGGCGAGGCGTCGGAGAAATTCCAGTGGGCGTTGCGCGCTGCCAACCCCAAGGATGACCCTGCCATCGGTCATTGCCTCGGCGGTGGCGGGATCAATCTGACGATGAAGCGCATGCAGAACGCGATCATCGAGGCCGGCTACGTCACCACTCGCGTGCTCGCCGAAGCCCAGGACTTGAACAGCGGGGTTCTGGTCTTGACCCTGGTGCCGGGGCGCATTCGCGAGATTCGTTTCGAAGAGGGCACCAGCTCCCGCGCCAATGCCTGGAACGCGATGCCGGCCAATCCTGGCGATCTGCTCAACTTGCGCGACATCGAGCAGGCGCTGGAAAACTTCAAGCGTGTGCCGACCGCCGAAGCCGATATCAAGATCGCGCCGGCCCGTGCCGTCGACGCCAAACCCGGTGAGAGCGACGTGGTGATCGCCTGGAGCCAGCGGTTCCCCGCCCGTGTGAGCCTGTCGGTGGACAATTCGGGCAGCAAGACCACCGGTAAATACCAGGGCAACGTGTCGCTGTCATTGGACAACCTGCTCTCGCTCAACGATTTGCTCTACGCCAGCGTCAACCATGACTTGGGCGGGGGCGAGTCCGGGCACCGTGGCTCCGATGGCCGCACGCTGCATTATTCGCTGCCGTTCGGCTACTGGCAGGTGGGGTTCACCAGCAGTGAATACAACTACGAACAGTCCGTCGCCGGCACCAACCAGACCTATCAGTACCGGGGCGAGAGTCGTAACAACGAGTTGCGTCTGTCCCGCCTGCTGTACCGCGACGCTGTTCGCAAGACCACCGCCTGGGGCAGCCTCTGGACGCGTTCGTCGGAGAACTTCATCGACGACACCGAAGTTGGCAACCAGAAACGCCGCATGGCCGGCTGGCAGTTGGGGTTGGATCATCGAGAGTTCATTGGCGCTTCGATTCTTGACCTGGGTGTCGCCTATCGTCGCGGCACCGGTGCCCACGACTCGCTCAGGGCACCCGAGGAAGATTTTGATGCCGGCACGTCGCGCTCGCAAATCATCACCGCCGACGCCCAACTGC
Organism: Pseudomonas sp. St386; assembly: GCF_018325865.1. Lineage (NCBI taxonomy): Bacteria > Pseudomonadati > Pseudomonadota > Gammaproteobacteria > Pseudomonadales > Pseudomonadaceae > Pseudomonas > Pseudomonas sp. St386. Next base: position 5,207,013 of record NZ_AP021900.1, on the reverse strand, counting down.
AGGTGCCATTTCAGCTTGGCGATCAGCGACTGCGCTACATCGGCGGCTGGCGTGCGCAATGGAACCGGACGCCGTTGGTGCCCCAGGATCGTTTCTCGATTGGCGGGCGCTACAGCGTGCGGGGCTTCGATGGTGAAAACATTCTTTCCGCCGACCGTGGCTGGACCCTGCGCAACGAGGTCGGCCTGTCCTTGGGGCAGACCGGCCAGGAGCTCTACACCGGTATCGACTATGGCGAAGTCAGCGGTCAATCCAGTGAGTTCCTGATCGGCCAGCGCCTGGCAGGGGCCGTGGTGGGCATTCGCGGTGGTTACAAGGGCCTGTCCTATGACTGGTCGGTGGGCACGCCGTTGAAGAAACCCGATGGTTTCGAGACGGCCAACGTGACCAGCGCCTTCACCGTCATCTGGTCATTCTGAGGTGATCCCATGCAGTTCGAGACGCTAGACATTATCGCCCCCGGCCTGATCGATGAACCCTGGAGCGAAGCCGCGGTGTTCGGCTCTGCCACTTGGTTGTGGATGCATTCCAAGGCCCATCGCGATGCGCCGTTGCACACCTTGCCGACGCTGCTGCTGCCGGCCCTCAAGCATCGCCAATTCGTGCTCGGCTCCGAGCACGGCAAGCCGGTGTTCTACCTGTCCTGGCTCAACCTCGACGAGGCGGCAGAGCAACGTTACCTGCGCCAGTCGCCGCTGGCGCTGACCCAAGACGACTGGAACAGCGGCGAGCGCCTCTGGCTCAACGACTGGGTCGCTCCCTTTGGTCACACGGCGGCATTGAGCCGCTTGTTGCAACGTCACCTTTTCATCGATCGCTGCGCCCGTGCGCTCTATCACCGAGGCGATGAGCGCGGCCTGCGGGTCAAGACATTCCAAGGGATCGGGGTCATTCCCGAACAGGCCCAGGCCTGGTTCGCCGCCCACCCACTGGCAATCGAAGCGTAACTCCAACCACTGGTCGTGCGGGCTGGCTCCGCAAATGGAATTGCTATGAACAAGCATCTGTACCGAATCGTTTTCAACAAGGCCCGCGGACTGCTGATGGTCGTGGCCGAGAACGTCACCAGCCAAGTCAAGGCGCCGGGGACCCGCTCCGGGCCGACGACGAGCGCAGCGGCTTGCACGGCGACACTCGGGGCGTTGCGCTTTGCCTTGATGACCGCGATTGGCCTGGTGTCCTTGAGCGTGGCGCCGGCCTGGGCTGGAACCATCGTCGCCGATCCTGGCGCTCCGGCCGGCCAGCAACCCATGGTGATACAAAGCGCCAACGGCACGCCGCAGGTCAATATCCAGGCCCCCAGCGCCGGCGGTGTCTCGCGCAACACTTACAACCAGTTCGACGTCGATAGCCGGGGGGTGATCCTCAACAACGGCACGGGCAATAGCCAGACGAAACTGGGCGGTTGGATCGAAGGCAACCCGATGTTGGGCAATGGCAGCGCGCGGGTCATCCTCAACGAAGTCAACGCCAGCAATCCCAGTCAATTGCGCGGTTACGTCGAAGTCGCCGGCCAGCGCGCCGAAGTGGTGATCGCCAACCCGGCCGGCATCACCTGCAACGGTTGCGGCTTCATCAACGCCGACCGGGCCACCCTCAGCACCGGCCGGGCGCAGTTGGAGAACGGTCGCATCACCGGCTACACCGTGCAGGGCGGCACCATCAATATCGAAGGCAAAGGCCTGGATGCCCGCGAGACCGACTACACGGACCTGATTGCCCGCTCGGTGCAGGTCAACGCCGGGGTGTGGGCCAACGACTTGAAGGTCACCGCCGGACGTAATCAGGTCAATGCCGACAACACCCAGGCCACGCCGCTGCCAGGCACCGAGGGAGACAAACCCACCGTTGCCATCGACGTTGCCAAGCTCGGCGGCATGTATGCCGGGAAGATCATGCTGGTGGGCACCGAATCCGGCGTGGGTGTGCGCAACGCCGGGCAGATCGGCGCCATGGCTGGCGAGGTCGTGATCAGCGCCGACGGCAAATTGCAAAACCAGGGTGCGATCAGCAGCGCTACAGCGACCCGAATCAATGCCGCCAGTGTTGAAAACAGCGGCACACTCTACGCCAAGGGCGACCTGGGCCTCGACAGTACCGGTGACATCGACAACAGCGGCACCGTTGCCAGCCAGAACCACACGACACTGACCGCCAAGAACATTCGCAGCACCACGGCCTCGAGCCTGGCGGCGGGCGTCGGGGCGGACGGCAAGTTGGGCAGCAGCGGCAACCTCGCGTTTCGGGCCACCACGGTCAAGGCGCAAGGCCAGAACCTTGCCGGCGGCGATGTCAGCGTCGAGGCCGCTGACCTGGACCTGAGCAGCAGCCAGACCCTGGGTCAAAACGTCACCCTGACGGCCAGCGGCGGCGATGCCAACCTCAGTGGCAGTCAAGTCGATGCGACCCAGGTGCTGACTGCCAAAGCGACCAATACCCTGCGCACCAATGGGGCCAAGGTCACCGCTGGCAACCTGCAATTGGGCGCGCGGGATGTTGCCAATGTCGGCGGTGAGCTGGTGCAGACCGGCACCGCCGACGCGTCGATCAAAGCCACTGCCACGCTCGACAACAGCGGTGGCCGTATTGCCTCCAACGGCAACAACCTGAAGCTTGGCGCCGATCGCCTCGACAACAGCAAGGGCAAGGTCGAGCACGCCGGCAAAGGTACCTTGGACATCCAGGCCAGCCAGTTGGCTGGCAGCAAAGGTACCCTGGCGAGCAATGGCACATTGAGCGTCAAGGCCCGCGAGGTGGTGGTCGATGATGGCCTGACCCAAGGCCAACAGATCACGCTCGACACCACGACCCTGTCCAACCAGCGCGGACGCATTCTCCAGACCGGCGCGCAGCCCTTGCAGGTCACCGCCCGTGAACGCTTCGACAATCAGGCCGGACAAGTCAGCAGTCCAGGGGCGGTGGTCCTGAAGGTCGGGACGTTTAACAACCAGGACGGCAAAGTCCTCGCCACCGATAACGGTGCGTTGACCGTCACGGCCGACAAAGAGGTCAATAACGACGGCGGGACGCTGGCCGCCAGCGGGACGACAAAGGTCAGCGGCGAGGCGCTGGATAACACCCAAGGCACCGTGAGTGCTGGCGGTGAGCTGTACGCGACGTTCGACCGCTTGAACAATATCGGCGGCACGCTCGCCGCCACCCAGCGCATGGAAATCATCGCCGGGCAGTTGAACAACACCAACGGCGTGCTGGGCTCGGTGAAGTCCGGCTTGCTGGTCAGCGTCTCGGCCGATGCATTGAACAACAGCGGCGGGCGTCTTGAAGCGCTGGGCGATATCGATCTGTCGGCCCAGGGCCTGAATAACCAGGGCGGGGTGATCAGTGGCCAGGCCCTGGACCTGGACAGCCACGGCCTGCTGATGGACAACAGCCAGGGCACGTTGAATGCCGGTGCGACCCTTGATCTGCGCAGCGGTGAACTGCGCAACGCGGCGGGCCTGATCCAGGCCAAGGGCAAGCTGTTCATCGACACCGACAGCCAGGCGCTGAACAACCTTCAGTCCGGCACCACCCAAGGCATCAGCGGCCAGGGTGCGGTGGAAATCCACAGCGCCCATTTCAACAACAGTGGCGGCTTCCTCGGCGCCAAAGGCGCGCTGGTGCTCAAGGCCACCGACCTTACCAACGGCAGCGGCGGCCAGATCATTGGCGAGAAAACCGTACGGGTCGAAGGTGCCCGGGTGGATAACCGCGGCGGTCAATTGCAAGGCCTCGGCGATGTCCAGTTGGTACTGGGGGATACGCTCAACAACCAGGGCGGACTGGTGCGCAGCGCGGGAACGCTGGGCGTGATTGCCGGCGTGCTCGACAACAGCGCCACCCAAGTTGCCAACCAGGGCCTTGAAGGGCGTGCCATGAGCCTGGCGCTCGACACCTTCGGCAACCAGGCCGGTGCCGTGCGCGCCGACCAAGGATTGTCCATCGGCGTCAGCCAAACGCTGGATAACCAGGGCGGCCTGATTTCCGCGGGAGCCGGCCTGACCATCACTGATCGCGATCCGGCGCAGCGTCGCCAGGCAGTGCACAACCTCGACGGGACCTTGCTCGCTGGCAGCCTGTTGTCCCTTAACGCGGCCTATTACGCAGGCACCGGTCGAGCCCTGAGCCTGGGCGACCTGACGTTCAGCCTGCAAAGTGGCCTGGACCTGAGTGGACAGATCCAGGCCAATAACAAGATCGACCTGAGCACCGAGGGCGCTTTCAACAACAGCGGAAAACTGTTGGCAGGCAATCTCCTGCTGGTGCGCTCGCAGACGCTGGACAACGCCGCCAGCGGGGAGATCAGCGCCGGCCAGGTTCGCCTGAGCATAAACGACAGCCTGACCAACCGTGGCCTGATCGACGGCCAGCAAGTGCGTGTGCAAGCGCTGTCGCTCAACAACCTGGGCACCGGACGTCTGTACGGTGATCGACTGGCGATCGCCACTTCGGCGCTGAGCAACCGTGATGAGAACGGCAGCGCCGCGACCATCGCCGCCCGTGAGTCGCTGGACATTGGTACCGGCACCCTGGATAACCGCGAGCAGGCGCTGATCCTCAGTGCCGGGGACCTCGCCATCGGTGGTGCGCTGAGTGCGACTGACAAGGCCCAGGACCGTGCTCAACTGCTGACCAACGCCAGTGCGACCATCGAAGCCCTCGGCAACCTGTCGCTCGATGTGCAAAACGTGCGTAACACCAACGAACATTTCAGCACTCAGCAAGTGGAAGTCAGCCGCACCGCCTTGCAGGAATTCCAGCTCAGCGGTTCGCCGAACCGCTACCAGGGCGACCAGATCTCCGTGAACAACGATGAGGTCCTTCACCTGACCACCCCAGAGGGGCGCAAAGACAACTGGAACCGCTACGACTACACCCGCGTGGTGCAGGAAACCCAGATCGCCACCTCGGCGCCGGCGCAGATCCTGTCTGGTGGGACGATGCAGATCAACGCAGGGGATGTGCTCAACGACAAGAGCCGCATCATTGCCGGTGGGTTGTTGCAGGCCAACATTACCAGCCTGACCAACACCGAACTGACCGGCCAGCGCACCACTACCGACAGCGGCACCGTCAGCAATTTCTATCGCATCCAGCGCAAGGGCCGGGACCGTCAGGGAACGGCCGTCACGGCCTACACGCCAGCCCCCTTGATCCAGGACATCACCCTGCAGCCGACCGTGTTCGCCCAGAACGCCGCCGGCAACGGTACCGGCACCCAGATCAGCGCCCGCGCCACACAGGGCGTCGGCGAGCAGATAGCCGCCACGGGCACGGTCAGCGCCCCGGTCGGCAGAACCTATCAAGTGGCGCCTATCGTTCAGGTCGCGGCCCAGACCACCCTCAACAACAAGGGCGTGGCCGAGCAGATTCGCAGTGGCGGGCCATCCCTGGCCTTGCCGAACAACAGCCTGTTCACCACCAATCCGCAGAACACCAGCAGCTACCTGATCGAAACCGACCCGCGTTTTGCCAGCTATCGCACCTGGCTGTCGTCGGACTACATGTTGCAGCGCTTGCAAGTCGACCCAGCCCTGACGCAACAACGTCTGGGCGACGGCTTCTACGAACAGAAATTGATTCGTGAACAGATCGCGCAACTCACCGGCCGACGTTTCCTCGACGGCTACGCCAATGACGAAGCGCAATATCGTGCCCTGATCGACAACGCCGTGACCGTCGCCAGCCAATGGCAACTGGTGCCCGGCGTGGCCCTGACCTCCGAGCAGATGGCTCAGTTGACCAGTGACATCGTCTGGCTGGTGCAGAAGCAAGTCACCCTCGCCAATGGTGACACCCGCAACGTGCTGGTGCCGCAGGTGTACGTACGGGTCCAGGAAGGCGACCTCAACGGCTCCGGTGCCCTGATTGCCGGGCAGCAGTTGAACCTGAACATCGCCGGCGACCTGGTCAACAGTGGCAGCCTGGCCGGGCGCAGTGTCATGGCGATCACCGCGCAGAACATCGAGAACCTCGGTGGGCGCATCCAGGCCGACAAGGTATCGCTCGCCGCGCGGGAAAACCTCAACAACCTCGGTGGCCTGATCGGTGCCGTGGACAGCCTGTCGGTCAAGGCCGGGCAGGACATCAACGTCATCTCCAGCAGCCGGGACAGCAGCAGCGCCCAAGGCACCCGCACCAACCTGTCGCGGGTGGCCGGGCTGTTCGTCAGCGGTGCCCAGGGCACGATGGGGGTGAGCGCCGGCAACGACCTCAACCTCACCGGGGCCCAGGTGGTCAATGCCGGCAAAGGCGGCAGTACGTTGCTGGAGGCGGGCAAGAACATCAACCTGGCCACGGTCGGCGAAGCGCACGAACAAGCGCTGACCTGGAACAGCAGCAACTGGCGCAAGGACGCCAGCCAGACCGAAGTCGGCTCACAGGTCCAAGGGCAGGGCGACGTGCGCTTGAGCGCCGGCCAAGACCTCAACGCCCGCGCCGCCCATGTCACCAGCGAGCAAGGCGCGGTGTTTGCCGAGGCCAGGCGCGACGTCAACCTGACCGCCGGCCAGAACTACCAGTTCGCCGATGAAGCCCACAAGGTCAAGGGCAGCAACGGGATGTTCTCCAGCAAGACCACCACCACCCGCGACACCATCAGCCAGACCTCGGTCGAAGGCTCCACCCTGAGTGGCGAGCAGACCTATGTGCAGGCCGGTCGCGACATCAACCTCAAGGGCAGCAACGTGGTGTCCACGACCCAGACGGTGCTGGTGGCGGACAACAACGTCAACATCGAAGCCGACACCGCCAGCAGCAGCGAACGCCATGACAAGTCCGTGAAGAAAAGCGGCCTGTTCAGCGGCGGTGGCATCGCCGTCACCCTGGGCAGCCAGCAACAAAGCGTCAAGGACCTCACCACCGAGCACACGGCCGTGGCCAGCACCGTCGGCTCGACCGCTGGCGATGTGTTGATCGAAGCGGGCAAGGGCTACCGTCAGGTGGGCAGCCAGGTGTCGGCGCCACAAGGCAACATCGACGTCACGGCGCAGACCATCGACGTCGTCGAGGCGCGCAACACCCGCGAGCGCGAGCGTGAAACCCTGTTCAAGCAGACCGGGTTCACCCTCACCGTGACCAACCCGGTGATCAGTGCGATCCAGACGTCCCAGCAAATGAAACGGGCGTCGGAGAAAACCGACGACGGGCGCATGAAGGCCCTGGCTGCCGCCACTGCCGTGCTGGCGGCCAACAATGCCGCCACTGCCGTGGCGATGGACCCGGGCGCGGTGGGCGGGATCAACATCAGCCTGTCGCTGGGCACCAAGAAGAACGAAAGCACCACCACCTACACCAGCGACAGCGCGGCTGGCTCGACCATGACCGCTGGCAACGACGTTCGCCTGCGCGCCACGGGAGCTGGCGCCGCGAGCGACATCACCGTGCAAGGCAGCGATATCAAGGCTGGCCGCAACGCCAGCCTGCTGGCGGACGGCGATATCAACCTGCTCGCCGCGCGCAATATCGACAAGCAGGAAACCGACAGCAAAGGCAGCAGCGCGAGCATCGGCATCGGCTTTTCCCTCGGTGCACGCAACGGCTTCACCCTGGACCTGGGTGCCTCCGGCAGCCGCGGCCAGGCGGATGGCGATGGGCTCACCCACACCAATACCCATGTCCAGGCGGGCAACCAGTTGTTGCTGTCCTCGGGCGGTGACACCAACCTCAAAGGCGCGGTGGCGAGCGGCAAACAGGTGTTGGCCGATATCGGCGGCGACCTGAACATCGAAAGCCTGCAAGACACCAACACCTACGTGGTCGATGAGAAGAGCCTGGGCGTTGGCATCAGCCTGTGCATTCCGCCGTTCTGCTACGGCATGAGTTCGGTCAACGGCGTCAGCGGCAGTTTCGGTGCCACGGATATCGACTCCAATTACGCCAGCGTGACCGAGCAATCGGGCATCAAGGCTGGGGATGATGGGTTCGACATTCGCGTGGGTGGCAACACCGACCTGGTCGGCGCTGTCATCGCCAGCAGCGACAAGGCCGTGCAGGACGGCAAGAATCGCCTGGTCACCGCCAGCCTCACCAGCCGCGACATCAAGAACAAGGCCGAGTACGACGCCAGCACCGTCAGCGTCGGCGGCGGCTATCGCGAAGTCGGCAAGGACCAGCAGGGCAACGCCACCAGCGGCGGCACGCAAACCCCTGGCACCGACCTGCCGAAGAACGACAACGACCTCAGCGCCACGATGCCGATCGCCATCAGTGCCAGCGACGATGCCAGCAGCGTCACCCGCAGCGGCATCAGTGGCGGCACCATCGTCATCAGCAACGACGCCGAGCAACAGAAGCGCACCGGCAAGAACGGCGAGCAAACTATCGCCAGCCTCAACCGCGATGTCTCCAGCGACCGCGACACCACCAACACGCTCAAGCCGATCTTCGACGAAGACGAAATCCGTGCCGGTTTCGAGATCGTTGGGGCGTTCGCCAACGAAGCCAGCACCTTGCTCGCCAACAAGGCCAAAGAAGTCGACCTCAAGCGCAAACAGGCCGAGGCGGCTCAGACAGCGGCCCTGGACCCCAACGCCAAACTCACCGACACCGAACGCCTGGCGCTGCTCGGCAACGCTCAGCGACTCAACGCCGAAGCCAGCGGCATCGCCGACAAGTGGGGGGCGGGCGGCACCTACCGACAAATCACCACCGCCCTGGTGGGCGCGGCCAGCGGCAACATCAGCGGCGGCAACAGTGCGTTCGTTCAAGGGCTGGTGGTCAATTACGTGCAGCAGCAAGGTGCCGGCTACATCGGCGACCTGGTGGCGGACGGCAAACTCACCGAAGGCTCGCCGCTGCACGCCGCCCTGCACGGCATCGTCGCCTGCGCCGGTGCCGCAGCCAGCAGCCAGAGCTGTAGCAGCGGTGCCGCAGGCGCGGCGGCGTCGAGCCTGCTCACCGGCCTGTTCTCCGAAGCCAGCCCCGATGAAAGCGAATCCCAACGTGAGGCCAAGCGCAACCTGATCGTCAGCATCGTCACCGGGCTGGCCGCCACCAGCTCCTCGCTCGACCCGGCCACCGCCACCAGCGCGGCGGGCGCTGCGGTGGACAACAACTGGCTTGCGACCCAGCAGTTGGTCCAGGCGGAGAAGGAATACGCCGCGGCTGACGGCTTAGGGGCCAAGGCGCAAGTGATCGCCAAGTGGGCGTACATCAATCAGAAACAAGACGTCCTGACCCGCTTCGGCGTGGGCAAAGGCTTGGTGCAGGCGGGTTGGAGCGACGTCGAAGGCTTGGCGCAATTCCTCCTCCACCCGGTTGATGGAATCAACGGCCTAAAAGCCCTGGTCAACGACCCAGAGGCCCGCAAGCAGTTCGGCGATGGCGTGGTCAACGAACTCAACGCCAAACTTGACCGCGTTAAAGACGCCCTGGAAAACGGTGGTGATGATCGCGCCGTGCAACTGGGGCAGGACATTGGCGAACTCGTCTGGCAGGTTGGCAGTATTGCTACGGGTGTTGGCGGGGCGGCCAAGGGTGGGGTGGCGTTGGCGAAAGCCGGGATCAAGGTGGGGGCGGAAGGGCTTGAAAAGATGGCCGATATGGCTAGACTCGAAAAGCTCGCGAAAAATGTCGATCAGTTGCCAGAACGTATTCCTGTCGAGCCAGTAAAACCAAATACTTCCAATGCAGGAGCGGAGACTGGCGGGCAACATGTCGAAAGTCCGCTGGCGTTACCAGCACCTGCAAGGCACAGGGTTCCTGACGGCTATACAGTTGCCGAAAATGCGAACGGAACTGTCACCGTAACCGGGCCACGCGGTGGTATCTATAACTCTACAGGTCGGTATACAAATGACGGTAAGCCGATTTATCGGGATAATAACGGCGGCTTTGTATCGCTCGAAGGTGGACGTACACCTGTTTCCGCGCCGCCGGATTATTCCAGCGTTCCTGTACACCATATCTGCACTAATAAATGTAATGCCGGGGCAAACGGACAGATTGCTTGGTCTAAGCAATTCCAAAAATTCTTTGATGGTTCCGATCTGGATATTAATAAGGCAACTGAAAATCTGGTCGCGGTTCCGGGTCATAGAGGTCCACACCCTCAAAGTTATCATCAATATGTTTATGGTAGCCTCGACGATGCTACGCGAGGGTTGGAACCCGGTACCGCGCAATATAAGAGTGCAGTGGTGAATACTTTAAATAGGATCAAGGTTGAAGCAGTCACGCCGGGAAGCTCGGTTAATCGATGGCTTACAGGAAGCTGAAATGAAATATTACTTGTTGCGAGAAGATGTACAGTTTCCTGAGCGTTGGTATTTGGGTGATATAAAGCACTGCAATAACTGGCTCTTTATCGATCCTCCTGCAGAATATATGGAGCCATGTACCTACGCTCTTGAGGTTCTTGAAGAGGGCGTGAGTCTGGATTTTTCCTTAGCTGGATATGCCTCCGTGCCGATCTTGAGTAAAAAAGCCAGGGATGCGTTGGCAGGAATTCCCGACGTTGATGAACCTTATATGAATGTCGTGCTTGAGCCTGTAGAGGTTGCGGGGAAGCAAACTCACGATCATTACTATGTAATGATCGTCGAGACCCAATTGGATTGCGTAGACGAATCACGTTCCGCTTTCGAGAAGTATGAGGTTAATGACTCGGTTCGACCTGATAGAGCTGGTGAATACAGAGTTTTTCTAAATCTTGTAATTGATCCTGCCAAGGCCCAGGGAAAACATATTTTTCGTGTCAAGAAGCACTTGGGAGCATTGATAGTTAGTGAAGATGTTAAGCTTAGTCTGGAGCGAGCAGGTCTTACAGGGATGCTATTCGAAGGTGTCAATGGCGAAGGTGAGGTTGTGTGTTAATTGATGAGAGGAGGGGCGAGCTAACGTTGCTCTGGAAGGGTAGTCTGGGCTCAGAACTAATATTTAGTCGGCATGGAAAAGGAGCAGGTTTATTTATTATCTCAGTTCTTAAATAAGCCGGTCCGCTTTTCCCTGTTCATTGTTTTACGAAGTGCCTTGTAATGAAATTGAGAATCAATTTTCCCAGAGTTTTGTTACATGTGAGCTGCTCCGGCAGAAGCGGCTTCCTTGTGTATTCAAAATAGTCAGCGAGTTTGGGATGTTATGATCTGGAGGGTAATCAAGATAAGTTTTTATTTGATCGAGCGCTAGAAAAGTTGGATGCACTTGACGAGCGTGAGGTCTACGGTTTTGAGCCGGCATTGTTTGTTGGAGGTACGGCTTCGCTGGATCAGTTGGTTAAATGCAATTTGGAGGTTCACTTAACGAACCTTCGACAGATGTGTTCCTGAGTGAGCACGCTAAGCGGAACGACGTTGTACTGGCGTAAAGGAGTATATCGAAATGGATGAAATCAATGTCCGGCTTCATCAGCCCCGGCGCTGGCTGTCACAGTCGGAAGGCCTGATGGCTCAAGAGCTTGATTTTATCGATGAGGACCTTGCCAGTGACTCATTAAACGGATTGGACAATGTGGCTGACTCGTTGGGGATGCTGGCGACTTATTGCGGCATTCGGGGCGAAGTTGCGATCAGTGATGGAGAGGCTTCTGGCTGGGAGCAGGTCTCGCGCTCGATGATGTACCGTTATTGGGCGCTGATGCTCAAAGCAAAGGCTTTCTCCAAAACGAGTTTTCTTCAAGGCCTCAAACCTGTCCCCAATTTGACTAACCAATTGAGCATCGCGGGATGCTTGCTGGCCGGATTGATAGTGGCTGATCGTCGAGATTTGGCCGCATCCGTGGCCGATGTGCTTGCCGGAATGCTGACTATCAATGGCGCCGTCGACTCCAGCTATCTTAAACAGCGTCGATTCGAGCCTTTTATGCTCTGGCTTTATTCTGTCTATTCGCAAGGAGATACGCTTTCAGATTTTGAGTCGATGGACCTGGGTATTTATCAAAAAGTAATAGACGAATGGACTAATGAACAAGGGCTTGCTCATGCACTGGAAGAGCTATGTCAATATCATTTATCCAACGCTGAAGACAACGGTGGGGCGTGGGACCCTGAATTCAAATATGCGCCTTTCGATTTGTTGCCTTTAGAGATCCATGCGATTTTCCAGGTCCGACAGTAACTAGGTTTGACTGCTCCAGCGGTGTCGAGTCCTTTGTTGTCCGCAGAGACGGCTGCGCTAGGAAACCTGATCATCATTGCTGATCAGCTTGCTGCTCGGGTGGAGACGGCTTACGAGGGTTTCTTCGGGCTTTAGACGAAGGCGCGATCACTGGCTCCCAGCTTAAATACAAGCAAATTTTAGGATGTTGAATTTCGGAGGAAATATAGGTGATTCGGGCACCGCTGGGAGACTCCCGCTATTGGTCGGAATGGGTTGAGTATGGTGATGAGAGCATCGTCGAGGCGCTTGAAACTGCCGCCAAACCTGCCGGCGATCCCGATTATGCGCCGCAGTACGTTTTCATCATTGCGCAGAAACACTGGCACCAGATGCTGCGCCGGTATTCCGCTGGAAAACCGATAGCGGATCTGTCGCGATACTTTCCCGGGCTGCTCGATGCCTGGGAGGAGGCCGAGCGCCTTGGCGCGACGGTCTGGACCCAGGAGCAGCAATTCACTCGCCATAGCTGGCGCGTCAACTACGACCATTACATCACCTGCTTCTGGCTGGTGGGCTTGGGATTGGCGCTGGATATTCCAGATGACCAGTGGAAGCGGTTGTTGGCGTTGATCGGTAACGAGGGCGAGGACGTGCTACTCGATCGAATAATCGCGAGTCGCAGCCCTGAGCGCAAAATAGGTTCTGTGCTTCTTTACCCGAAACCCTACGCTCGGTTGCTGACGGCGGTAGACGCTCCAGCGGATTCGCAAGCATCTCTATTGAGTGCGTTCGTCAAGCATTGGTACGCGGAGGTGCGTACCGGTGCCAAGTCTGGCTCTGATCCTCAGGCTGTCAGTTATAGGCATCCCTATTGGTACACCTATGGCGATGAAAACTTCGAGGGCGGCGCCTATTTCGGTCGTTGGTGCGTGGAGGCCGTGGCGGCGGTCAAGGCATTCGGTATGGACGACTCACAGTGCTTGGGTCTTGAGCATTACCCAGGGGACTTATTGAGACCCAATGGGCCGAGTACGCATCCGGCGAGACAGGAAGTTGAACCGCCTGCTGCGGTGGCTGTGGAGAATAAGGGAGGTTTTTGGGCGAGGTTGTTGGGGCGACGTGAGTAAACGCATTTCGTGTTGATCGGTCGAGGGGATGAAGCCTGACATCACCCTCGCCACGGTTCTGTGCTTGGCAGGTCCTCGGTACTCGGTTTCTCCCACACCTTCCCCTTAACGGAACGCCATCTCCTGCCGATAACCCGATGAGCCCGTTTCTCTCCAACGTTTCGGCTCGCAATGTGCGTCACGACTCAGCCAGGCCAAGCGGTTGCTGAAATCCCTTGAACGTTGCTGGTTGGTGGCTATCATCTGCGCGCCTCGGGGCTGTGACACGGTGTTTCGTTGTTATGCCATTGGGTTATTTTCTTACTTGCCTGGACATCCTCGATGCTGGCGTACCACCAAAAAAGTTTTCTGATCGTCGATGATTTCTCGGATTTCCGCAGTTCGATCCGCTCCATGCTGCGTGAGCTGGGCGTCAAGGACGTGGACACCGCCGACACCGGTGAAGTGGCGCTGCGCATGTGTTCGCAGAAACGCTATGACTTCATCTTGCAGGACTATCACCTGGGCGATGGGCGCAAGAATGGCCAGCAGGTGCTTGAAGACCTGATGGTCGAAAAATTGATCAGCCATGAAAGTGTTTTCCTCATGGTGACCGCCGAGACCAGCCAGGCGATGGTGCTCAGTGCCCTGGAGCATGAGCCGGATGCGTACCTGACCAAACCGTTCAACCGCTCCGGCCTGGCCCAGCGGCTGGAGCGGCTCGAGCAGCGCAAGACCCTGCTCAAGCCGATCCTGCAAGCCCTCGATCGTGGCAAGCCGATGGAAGTGCTCAATGCCTGCATCGCCTTGTGCAAGCAGGACCCGCGCTACGGGCCGTTGTGCCTGCGTTATCGGGCCGATGCGTTGCGCGACCTGAATCAGAACGAGGCTCTTGAACGACTGTACAACTCCATCATCGCGGATCGCCCGTTGCCGTGGGCCTATGCGGGGCTGGGCAAGTTGATGTTCAAGCGCGGCCAGGTGGGGCAGGCCAAGGCTGTCTATGAAAAGGCCCTGAAAGTCTTTCCGATGATGCCGGCCTTGTACGACGGCATGGCCGACGTGCTGGTGGCCGAAGGTGACACCAAACAGGCGCAGCACGTGCTGGAAGAGGCGGTGCGCCTGTCGCCGCTGGCCGTGCGCCGCCAGTCGTTGTTGGGCAAGCTGGCGATGACCAACGAAGACTACGACACGGCTTCCCGGGCCTATCGCCAGGCGGTCGGGCAGGGCGCGCAGTCGCGCTTCAAGGACCCGGAAAGCAACCTCGGCCTGGCCCATGCGCTGATCAGCAAGGGCAGCGAAAAAGGCCTCGACACCCGCACCCGGCTGGAGATCAACACGACTCTCAGCGCCGTGGCGAAGGAGAACCTCAACGACCCGGGGCTGCAGGTCCGGGCGCGGCTGATGAAGGCCACCAGCCTGTTGCTAAACGATGCCGAAACCGCCGAAAAGCTCACAGAACAGGCCTTGCAGCGCCTCGATGGCATGGAGCAATTCATGAGCGCCGAGGCCGCGTTGCTGGTGGCCAAGCAGCTGCAAATGCTTGGCCAGACCAGCGCCGGCGAGTCGATGCTCAAGAACTGCGCGGAAATCTACGGGGATGACCCGACGGTGATGCAAGGCATCGCCAAGCTGACCGACGACCCGAACATTCTCAACCAGGGCAATGCCGCCGCCGAGTTGAACCGCGAAGGCGTGCGGGTCTACAAGACCGGTGCATTGCCGCAGGCGCGGGAGCTGTTCCGCCGCGCCCTGAAGATGCAACCGAAGAACATCAGTATTGCCCTGAACATGGCGCAATCGCTGCTGCATGGCACCGACACCAGCGTGGAATCGGAACTGCTGCAGGAGTGCCGCGCCTGCCTGAAACTGGTGGGCATGATGCCCGACACCGATGCGCGTTTTGCGCGTTATCAAAAACTGCGAAGCAAGGCATTTGGCGATGAATGACAGCGAACAGGCCCTCGATTTTTCCACGGTGATCGCGTCTACCGTGCACGACATGAAGAACTCCCTGACCTTGCTCATGCAGACGCATACGCAATGGCTCGAGCGCTTGCCCGACGCCGAGCGCCAGACCTCGGAGCAAGGCGTCATCGAGTTCGAATTCGCCCATCTCAATGGTTTGCTGGTGCAACTGCTGGGGCTGTACAAGCTCGGTGTCAACCAGTTGCCGCTGCACCCGGCCTACCATGAACTGGATGACTTCATCGAGGCGCAACTGGCCGGCCATCAGGACGTGTTCCGCAGTCGCGGGATCATGGTCACCTATGAAGTCGATCCGCTCAGCCCCTTGGGCTTTTTCGACCGTGAACTGATTGCTTCGGTGCTCGACAACTGCATCAACAACGCCATTCGCCATGCGCGCCAGGCATTGCTGATCAGTGTGAGCGACGAGGCCGGGCAACTGGTGCTGACCATCAATGACGACGGCGAAGGTTACCCGCCAGAGATGATCGAGCGTCAGGCCGAGTACGTGCAGGGCATCAACCACAGCAGCGGCAGCACCGGGCTGGGCCTGTACTTCGCCGCGCGGATCGCCGGGCTGCACCAGCGCGGCGGCGTGAGCGGGCGTACCGAAATCGCCAATGGCGGTGTATTGGGTGGTGGGGTGTTCCGGCTTTACCTGCCCTGAGCGTGCGCTTTATAAAAAGCAGCACAAATCCCCTGTGGGAGCGAGCTTGCTCGCGATAGCGATGTATCAGTCAGCTCAATATTGACTGAGCCGACGCCATCGCGAGCAAGCTCGCTCCCACACTCGTATTGCACAAGATTTTAATTGTCTGCGGGTGCTTGATATTCCGAACAGCCGAAGCCTATTTTGTACGGGTTGCCGTTCGCGGCTCGCACATAACAAGGATTGCGTCATGACGACCGATGGCCAGCGTTCACTCGCGCAGCGACTGACGGGCATTGATGAGATTGAATGTGTCACGCCGGATTTGAATGGCGTGCCGCGGGGCAAGGTAATGACCGCTGAGGGTTTCCTCGAAGGCCGGCGGCTGCAACTGGCGCGGGGCGTGCTGCTGCAATGCATCATGGGCGGTTATCCGCCGTCGCGTTTCTACGGCAGCGACGACGGCGACCTGGCGCTGGTGGCCGATCCGAAACAGATCCACCGCCTGCCCTGGAGCCAGCAGCCCCGCGCCCTGGCGATCTGCGATGCCGACGAGTTGACCGGTGAAAGCTCCCGGCTCTCGACGCGCGGTCAGCTCAAGGCCGTTGTCGCTCGCTATGCAGCCTTGGGCCTGGCGCCGGTGGTGGCGACCGAACTGGAATTCTTCGTGTTCGCCCCCAATCCGGACCCGACCCAGCCGTTCCAGCCGCCGATGGGCATGGATGGACGTCGCGAAGACGGCCATTCGGCGTTCAGCGTCAGCTCCAACAATGGCCTGCGCCCGTTCTTCAGTGAAGTCTATGCATGCATGGCGGCGCTGGGCCTGCCTCGCGACACCTTCATGCATGAAATGGGCGTGAGCCAGTTCGAGATCAATCTGCTGCACGGCGACCCGCTGTTGCTGGCCGACCAGACCTTCCTGTTCAAGCACCTGCTCAAGGAAGTGGCGCTCAAGCACGGTCTGACCGTGGTCTGCATGGCCAAGCCCCTGGCCCACACGCCGGGCAGTTCGATGCACATCCATCAGAGCGTCGTCGAGGCAGGCAGCGGTCGTAACGTTTTCAGCGATGAAGCGGGCGAAGCGACGGCGACTTTCCGGCATTTCATCGGTGGGCAACAGGCGTGCCTGGCGGACTTCACCGCGTTGTTCGCGCCGAACGTGAATTCCTACCAGCGCCTGTGCCACCCGTTCGCCTCGCCGAACAATGCCTGTTGGTCCCATGACAACCGTTCGGCCGGGTTGCGGATTCCTGCCAGTTCGTCGGTGGCCCGGCGGGTCGAGAACCGCTTGCCGGGGGCCGATGCCAACCCCTACCTGGCGATTGCCGCCAGCCTGGCCGCCGGGCTGTATGGGATTGAGCATCGGCTGGAGCCGAGCGCGGCGATCCAGGGCGAATTCGAAGTGCCGGATAATCTGTCGTTGCCATGTACCTTGCATGCCGCCTTGGAGCGTCTGAAGCGTAGTCATCTGGCGAAGGAACTGTTCGGTGCGGAGTTCATCGAAGGCTACATCGCCTCCAAGACCCTGGAGCTGACCAGCTTCTTCGATGAAATCACGCCCTGGGAGCGGCGTGTCCTAGCGGCCCAGGCCTAACGAACCGTCGCATTCGGGCTATCTTCAACAGGTAGCCCTTACTCACCTCAAGGAGCCGCTCGGAACGCCGATGCGCCAAATCTGGAAACCTTTTCGAGCGCTTTATTTCGCCTCGCTGATGATGTTGATCGGCTCGGGCCTCTTGAGTACTTACCTGGCCTTGCGCCTGGCCGCCGACCATGTGGACAGCCTCTGGGTCGGTGCGCTGATGGCCGCCAACTATTTCGGCCTGGTGCTGGGTGGCAAGATCGGCCACCGGCTGATCGCCCGCGTCGGCCACATCCGCGCCTATTCGGCCTGCGCCGGGATCGTCGGGGCGGCAGTGCTGGGCCATGGCCTGGTGAACTGGCTGCCGGCCTGGATCGTGCTGCGGATGATTGTCGGCCTCGGGATGATGTGCCAGTACATGGTCATCGAGAGCTGGCTCAACGAGCAAGCCGATGCCAAGCAGCGTGGCGTGGTGTTCAGCGGCTACATGATTGCCTCGTACCTGGGGTTGGTGCTGGGTCAGTTGATCCTGGTCATGCATCCGGCCCTGGGGCCTGAGCTGTTGATGCTGGTGGCGCTGTGCTTCGCCTTGTGCCTGGTGCCGGTGACGCTGACCCGGCGAATTCACCCGGCGGCGCTGCATCCGGCGCCCATGGAGCCGCGCTTCTTCATCAAGCGTGTGCCGCAGTCATTGAGTACGGTGCTGGGCTCCGGGTTGATCGTCGGCTCGTTCTATGGCCTGGCGCCCCTGTATGCCTCTCAGCAGGGCCTGTCGACCGAGCAGGTCGGTCTGTTCATGGGTAGCTGCATCTTCGCCGGACTGCTGGTGCAGTGGCCCCTGGGCTGGCTGTCCGATCGTTATGACCGGGCGCTGCTGATCCGCTGCTTCGCGCTGGTGCTGACGATCTGTGCGCTGCCGTTGGCGATTCTTCCGACGGTGCCGCTGGAGGTGCTGTTCGTCGCGGGGTTCTTCTGTTCGCTGGTGCAGTTCTGCCTGTATCCGCTGGCGGTAGCGTTTTCCAACGACCACGTCGAAGCTGATCGAAGGGTGTCCCTGACCGCGATGCTGCTGGTGACCTACGGCGTGGGGGCCAGTATCGGGCCGCTGGTGGCCGGCGTGCTGATGAAGATGTTTGGCAGCCAGATGCTCTACGGCTTTTTCGCTTTCTTCGCCTTGGTGCTGGTGTGGCGGATCCGGCCGAAAGCGGTGACCAACCTGCATCAGGTCGATGACGCACCGCTGCATCACGTGGCGATGCCGGACAGCATGTCGAGTTCGCCTTTGGTGGCGTGTCTTGATCCGCGGGTGGATGAGCAGGTGGTGCAGGAGCAGATGCAGGCTCCGGCCAATCCGGACGTGGAGCCTGAGCTGGCCACTGAGACCGCGACCGAGGCCGAGACTGGGCCTGAGGAGCCTGAGACACCGAGTTTTACCCAGGCCAGGCCTTGAAGCAGGCATGAAAAAACGGGCAGTCGCCGCAAGGGACTGCCCGTTTTTTTTGCCTCGAAAATCAGAGGTCGTCTTTATCGAAGCGCCGGGCTTCTCGTTGGAGCTGGTAGACGAACCGCTCGACCTGCCGTTGCACCAGGCCACTGATGTTGTGGAAGCGTACGCCGGCGAACGTGGTGTTGATCCTTTCTTCGAAATGCAGGTAACGCAGCTCGACTGGCGCGGTCATGTTGCCAAAAGGCAGGGCCGCGATGAAGCGCTCGTACACCTGGCCCAATTGCAGTCGCTCCGTGATGTCGCCGTCAAACCGCAACTTGCAACCGGTGGCAGAGATGTCCAGCAGCTTGCCGTCCACCGGGGACTTGAGCTTGTCACCGCCCAGTTCAACGCTCACCAGTTGTGCCAGTTTCAGGGCGGCGCGGAAGGCGTTGCGACGTTGGTGGTAGACCACTTCGTCGGGCAGGGCGCCGCGATAGCAGCGACCGTCGCTGGATTCATCGATGGTCAGTGGGCCCTTGCCATCCCATGCGATACGCACGCCGTCATGGAAACCCTCGACACGAAAAGGCTCGCCCGCCAGCAGGAAACGCTCGCCGTCCCGGGGAATCATTTCATCCAGGGCGATGGAGTTGGTCTCGCGATCGACGTTGACCAGGTAGCTCTGGAAGCGCTGGCTACGTTCGTGGAAGGTGATGATCAGTGGGTCGTGGCTCTCTTGCAGCATCCGCAGGTTGCCGGAGATTTCCAGGGGCGTGGTGAGGACCTTGGGTGGCTGCGGAGCATCATCCGCGTTTGAGGCATTGAACACGGTGAGTCAATCTCCAGGCAAAATACGACTACGAATGGCCGGCATTTTGCCAGCATGTATCGCGCGTTGATAGAGCGAAGGCATTGTTCGTTTCATGCCTGGCTGAGCGGGCGATGCTTGACCATTCTGGCCGTTGAACCGCTAGCGTCATACAGCGTCGGGATCTCGCCACCGTTGAGGATGCGCAACTGGTTGGCGGTGGCGGCCTGCTGCATCAGGATCGACTGGCCGTTGCGAGCGTTGGTTGCCTGGCATTGGGCGAGCAGGTCGTTGAGTACTTTGCTCTGGGACAGTAGCTGATCGCCAATCGTCGACTGGCTGGCCAGTTGCTCGAGGCCTTCATGGCTGGCGGGCAGGTTGAGGCTGACGAGGATCTCGCTGCGTTTGCGGCCATGCTGGTCAAGCAGGATGATCAAGGCCTGTTTCTGCGCCAGGATATTCTCCAGCAGAGGCATGTCACGACCGTGCAATGCCACGGATTCGGCCTGCAACAATTCCAGTAGCTGTTGCGCTGGAACAAAGTCGTCGATGATCAATTGCAACAAATGAGTGTCGTGCATGGCTGGCCTTGGGTCTTAGCGTCCAAAAGCCTGGCGCAGGCGGCGGCCTAGCGCTGGGCTTCGAAGTTGAGCAGTTTGCTGGCTACGCGGTTGCTGTCGACTTTGTAGCTGCCATCAGCGATTGCTGCTTTCAACTCGGCCACGCGGGCGTTGTCGACGACAGGTTGATCGCGCAGCTTGTCAGTGACCTTCTGCAACTGCTGAGCCTCATTGCTGAGGTGTACCGACTCCCCGTTGCTGACCTGTTCGGCTGGTGTAGGCAGCGGCGCGGATTTGCCGGCTTCGGCGGTTTCCTTGGTGGCGCTGGTACGCGTGGTGCCTGGCAGCGGTGAAGAGCTGTTTAAACGATTGAAATCGATGACCATGGTAAAAAACCTCTGGGTATTTGGACGCTTGCCATGTTTTCGGCCATCCCCAAAATAACTTTAGGCTCATTTATGAAATGAACTTGCGCACGTCTGCGCTTGCCTTTGCGTAAGGCACAGTCTAGGGAACACCGGGATCAAGCGCCAGCTTTCTACCTCCTCTACCAGATCACTACATCGCCACTTCCACTTGGCCCGGGGCCATCACCTGCGCCTTGATCACGCGCTGGGAATTGAGGTTTTTTACCCGTATCTGTTCACGCATACCGCCGTTGGACAGGGCCTCGCCGGGCATCCGCACGGCCAGGGAACCGGTGCGGGCGGTGATCACAACCTGGTCGCCCTTGCGGACTACCTCGGCCTGCTCCAGATGCACCAGCGTCACGACCTGATCGGCGACCATTGGTCGGACAAGTTTCTGCCCGATGGCCTGGTCGACGGAGGTCAGGAAGCCCTGGGTGATCTGGCTGATGTCCCGTTCACGCAACATCACGTCCTGGGGCTCGACGATTCCGGCCCGCTTGAGCGGACGAGTGGTGGTGACAATTTCCCGAAACAGGCGCACTTGAGCGGGCACGAACACCGTCCAGGGCGCGGCGCTGTCGCAACGAACCTTCACCGTGACGCGTCCCAGGGGCCGGGCAGGGCTCTCCAGCGAAGCAGTCAATTCCTTGTCGCACATCGGCATGCGCAGGCGCGGGTCGAGTTGGTTGACTTCGATTTCATAGCGACCTTCCGTTTGACTGGTAGCCAGATAGTCTTCTACGGTGAATTCAAGAAAGCCCTGAGTGACGCCGATAAGGAGATCAGGCAAGGTAACCGGAACAGCAGCAAGGGCAGGACCGCCCGAAGTGAACAGGCAGACAGCCAGCAGTGCACCGAGCCAGTGGCGGCAGTGAGTGGTCAGGCGTCGAGAAAATGTCGTTTGTGCGTTCATGCCGGTTCAATAGCAAGCCCCGTGCCGTTTAGTGAATGAATGCGCGTCGGACACATTAGCGTTAGGTAGGAGTCAGGGCATGGCGGGAGTAATGGATTCGGTAAACCAGCGCACTCAGCTGGTCGGTCAGAATCGCCTGGAGCTGTTGTTGTTCCGTCTCGACGGCCAACAAATGTATGGGATCAACGTATTCAAGGTCCGCGAGGTGCTGCAATGCCCCAAGCTGACCCTGATGCCCAAATCCAGCCCCGTCGTGTGCGGTGTGGCCAATATCCGGGGTGCGACCATCCCGATTCTCGACCTGGCGATGGCGACCGGTTCCGGCCGGCTGCTGGACCAGAGCAATCCGTTTGTGATCATCACCGAGTACAACACCAAGACCCAGGGATTCCTGGTTCGCTCGGTGGAGCGCATCGTCAACATGAACTGGGAAGAGATCCATCCACCGCCCAAGGGCACCGGCCGCGATCACTACCTCACGGCAGTGACCCGGGTCGATAACCAGTTGGTGGAAATCATCGACGTGGAGAAGATCCTCGCCGAAGTAGCGCCCACGCCGGAAGCGATCTCCGTGGGAGTGGTGGATGCCGAAACCCAGCACAAGGCGATTTCGCTGCGGGTGTTGACCGTCGACGACTCTTCAGTGGCCCGCAAGCAGGTGACCCGTTGCCTGCAAACGGTCGGTGTCGAGGTGGTGGCGTTGAACGACGGGCGACAGGCGCTCGATTACCTGCGCAAGCTGGTCGACGAGGGCAAGAAGCCTGAGGAAGAGTTCCTGATGATGATCTCCGACATTGAAATGCCGGAGATGGATGGGTACACCCTGACGTCGGAAATCCGCAGCGATCCGCGCATGCAAAAGCTGCACATCATCTTGCATACTTCGTTGTCCGGGGTTTTCAACCAGGCGATGGTCAAGAAGGTCGGCGCCGACGATTTCCTGGCGAAATTCCGTCCAGATGACCTGGCTTCCCGGGTCGTCGAGCGGATCAAGGCAGCAGAATAAAAGGTCGGGCGCGTTGTGCGCCCGGCAAGTCAACACGATGAAAGAGGCGGTATCTTGTCTACGGGTAATTTGGATTTCGAACAGTTCCGGGTCTTCCTGGAAAAAGCCTGTGGCATCTTGCTTGGTGAAAACAAGCAATACCTGGTGTCGAGCCGTCTCAATAAATTGATGGAACAGCAGGGCCTCAAGTCATTGGGCGAACTGGTGCAGCGTATCCAGACCCAACCGCGCAGTGGCTTGCGCGAAATGGTGGTGGACGCGATGACCACCAACGAAACCTTGTGGTTTCGTGACACCTATCCGTTTGAGGTGTTGAAGAACAAAGTGCTGCCGGCGGCCATCAAGGCCAGCCCGGGCCAGCGTCTGCGGATCTGGTCGGCGGCCTGTTCGTCGGGGCAGGAACCCTATTCGCTGTCGATGTCCATCGATGAGTTCGAGCGGTCCAACCTCGGCCAGTTGAAAGGCGGCGTGCAGATTGTCGCCACCGACCTGTCCGGGACCATGCTCAATAACTGCAAGACCGGCGAGTACGACAGCCTGGCTATCGGCCGGGGCCTGTCGCCGGATCGCCTGCAACGTTACTTCGATCCGAAAGGGCCGGGTAAATGGGTGGTCAAGGCGCCGATCAAGAGCCGGGTGGAGTTCCGCTCGTTCAACCTGCTGGATAGCTATGCCAGCCTGGGCAAGTTCGACATCGTGTTCTGCCGCAACGTACTGATCTACTTCTCCGCCGAAGTGAAGAAAGACATCCTGCTGCGCATCCACAGCACGCTCAAGCCGGGCGGCTACCTGTTCCTCGGTGCCTCCGAGGCGTTGAACGGTTTGCCGGATCATTACCAGATGGTCCAGTGCAGTCCGGGGATCATCTACCAGGCAAAGTGATTGGCTTGAACTGTCAAAAAGCGGGAGTCCCCACGGGCTCCCGTTTTTTTATGCCTGCCGGTCACCACTAATCCCGCTCCCACAGTTCGAATGTCATTTGCCCTTGAGAAGCGGCAGAAAAGCGGCAGCCAGCGGAAGCCAGTTGCCGCTTTTCTGGCATTGCCGCTTTGCCGATGCCCGCAAAGCCCCGGTTTATGGGGTTTTCCAAAGTGGCACGCTGCTTGCTAAGTTCATCGCACGTACATTCTGGTCACCCAAAGGTTTCCGACATGAGCATCAGCTTCGATAAAGCGCTCGGTATCCACGAACAGGCCCTGAGCTTCCGCGCCCAGCGTGCCGAAGTCCTGGCCAACAACATCGCCAACGCCGACACCCCGAACTACAAGGCGCGTGACCTGGACTTTTCCAAAGTGCTCGCCGAGCAGAACGAGAAGACCAAGAACGGCCACTTCGCCTTGAACATGACCAACAGCCGTCATATCGAAGCCGAAGGCCTGGGCAATGGCGACGAATCGCTGATGTATCGCACGCCGATGCAGCCTTCGATCGACCAGAACACCGTAGACGCTCAACTGGAACAGTCCAACTACGCGGAAAACTCCGTGAACTTCCAGGCCAGCTTCACCCTGCTCAACAGCAAGTTCAAAGGGCTGGTATCGGCCCTGCGCGGAGAGTAAGCCATGTCGATTGCTAGCGTATTCAACATTGCCGGCAGTGCCATGAGTGCCCAGACCACTCGCCTGAACACCGTCGCCAGTAACATCGCCAACGCCGAGACCGTTTCGTCGAGCATCGACCAGACCTACCGCGCCCGCCACCCGGTATTCGCCACCATGTTCCAGGGTGGCCAGTCCGGCGGTAGCGACTCGCTGTTCCAGGAGCAGGACGCGGCCGGGCAGGGCGTGCAGGTGCTTGGCGTGGTCGAAGACCAGAGCAACCTCGAAGCCCGTTATGAGCCAAACCATCCGGCCGCTGATGCCAAGGGGTATGTCTACTACCCGAACGTCAACGTCGTCGAAGAAATGGCCGACATGATTTCCGCCAGTCGTTCGTTCCAGACCAACGCCGAAATGATGAACACCGCCAAAACCATGATGCAGAAGGTCCTGACCCTCGGTCAGTGATAAGGGGCGAGTCACATGAGCGTTACCAGTACAACAAGTGGTTTGAGCCTCAACGAGATTCTGGCCAACTCCTCGGTCAAGACCAGCACCACCACCGATGCCCTGGGCGCGGCGACCGGTGCGGCCACCGGCAAGAAGGAATTGGGCAAGGATGCGTTCCTGCAGTTGCTGGTCACCCAGCTGAAAAACCAGAACCCGCTGGAGCCACAGGATAACGGCGAGTTCGTTGCCCAACTGGCGCAGTTCAGCAGCCTGGAAGGCATCACCACCCTCAACGAGACCGTGAGCGGCATCGCCGGCAACTACAACTCGTCCCAGGCCCTGCAAGCCTCGTCGCTGGTCGGTCGCTCGGTCATTGCCCCGGGCGACAAGGCTGTGGTCGATACCTCCAAGAGCCTCAACGGCACGGTGGTGGTACCAACATCGGTGTCCTCCGTCGCGGTCAAGATCGTGGACAAGGACGGCAAGACCGTTCGCACCATCGACTTGGGCAGCCAGAACGCCGGCAACTCCGCGTTCATCTGGGACGGCAAGAACGATGCGGGCGCGGTCGTGGAATCGGGCACTTACACCTTCGCGGCCTCGACCACCATCGACGGCAAGGCCACGTCGCTGATCACCAACCTGCCGGCCACGGTCAGCAGCGTGACGATCAGCCAGACGGGCGGTGAGCTGATGCTCAACCTGGCCGGGCTGGGCAGCATTGCCCTGTCCAAAGTACAAACTATTGGTATGTAGAGCCGACTAACCGGCAAAAGGAGTCAATATGTCTTTCAACATCGGCCTTAGCGGTCTCTATGCAGCCAACAAACAGCTGGACGTGACCGGCAACAACATCGCCAACGTGGCGACCACCGGTTTCAAATCGTCCCGCGCGGAATTCGAAGACGTCTACTCGGCCACCAAGCTGGGTTCGGGCAGCAAGACCGTCGGTAACGGCGTGCGCCTGGCCAACGTTTCCCAGCAGTTCGGCCAGGGTGATGTGAACAACACCGGCAACGTACTGGACATGGGCATCCAGGGCCAGGGCTTCTTTGTCCTGAGCAATGACGGCTCCCTGAGCTACACCCGTGCCGGTACCTTCAAGACCGACAAGGAAGGCTATATCACCAACAGCGACGGCACTTCGCGCCTGCAGGGCTATGGCGTGGATGCCAACGGCAAGATCCAGAACGGCATCTTGACCGACCTACGCATCGACACCTCGAACCTGCCGCCGAGCGCCACCAGCCTGGTTTCCTCGACGATCAACCTGAATTCGACGGCAACGGCGATCACCGCGGCGTTCAATCCAAGCGACACCGCCACGTTCACCAAACAATTCACCACCCCGGTCTACGATACTCAGGGTAACCAGCACTCCATGGACCAATACATGGTCAAGACTGCCGGCAACACCTGGAACGTCTATACCTTGATCGATGGTCGTAACCTGAACGGCACCTTGCCGACCACGACGGGCGCTACTGCGCCGGTCCCTTCGACCATGAACTTCGATTCGAACGGCAAGTTGACCACGGTCACCACTCCGCCAGCGACGGTCAATAGCGATCTGGTACTGACCGGTTGGGTTCCCGGCACTGTGACCAACGGCGTATGGGCCGCCAACGGCGCCGCGAGTGCGCCAACCATCACGATTTCCATGGGCAACACCACCCAATTCAACGCCGACACCGCCCGCTCGATCCCAACCCAGAACGGCTACGCCACTGGCCAGATCACCAACCTGACCATCGACGGCAGTGGTGTGTTGCTGGCCAACTTCAGCAACAACCAGACCAAGCCGATCGGCCAGCTCGCGCTCGCCAGCTTCACCAACGAGCAAGGCTTGCAGCCGGTAGGCGGCACCAGCTGGAAAGAAACCTTCGCGTCGGGCATCCCGGGCTACGATGCCCCGCAAACCGGTACCCTGGGTTCGATCGTTTCCAACTCCCTGGAAGAATCCAACGTCAACCTGACCAACGAACTGGTCGAGCTGATCAAGGCGCAAAGCAACTACCAGGCGAACGCCAAGACCATCTCCACCCAAAGCACTATCATGCAGACCATCATTCAGATGGCTTGATAGCTGGCTGTTTTCAAAAAAACCGACGTCCAGAGGCGTCGGTTTTTTTATGCACGAAATTCTTCACGGATAACGACCGTTTGTCGGCTGGCTGGTGCGGAACTTGCACTTCAGTCCTAATCGCTCTACGAGCGTCAAGTTTCCATACGACTGTCTTCGAGTCGGTATTGACTGACGACAGGGATGTCACGAAAACCAAGGGACGGATACCAGTTGAAACCCCATAACGCTATCAGTGCGCCTATTGTTGCGCCTTCATTGAAATCGGTACTGCGTCGGGGGCTGCTGGGCGCTGCGCTGTTCTCCGGTGTGATCAATATTCTGGCGCTGATTGGCCCGGTGTTCATGCTGGAAGTCTACGACCGGGTTATCCCCAGCCAGAGTGTCCCGACCCTGGTCGCCCTGGGGCTGTTGGCGCTGGGGGTTTATGCGCTTTCAGGCCTGCTGGATATCATTCGCTCCCGAGTCATGGTGCGAATTGCTTCTTCGCTGGATCTGGCGTTGTCCGCCAAGGTCTTCAATGTCATTGCCGGTGCATCGCTGAAAACGCCCATTACCGGCGATGCCTTGAAGCCGGCCCAGGAGCTGGATCAGATTCGCGGTTTTATTGGCGGACCGGGCCTGGTGGCTTTTTTCGATTTGCCTTGGATGCCGGTTTACCTCGCGGTCTGCTTTTACATTCATCCGTTGTTCGGCCTTTTGGCCGCCGGCCTGATGATTATCCTCATTGGTCTGACCCTGATCACTGACCGGCAAACCCGCAAACTGATGCAGGCGTCAGCCGAGGCGTTGAACAAGCGCAATCACCTGGGTCAGCAAGCTCACCAGAACGCCGAAGCGCTGATGGCCATGGGCATGTTGGCCAACATGTCGAATATCTGGCAGAACAATCACAGCACCTTTATCACTCTGCAGCGACGCTCGATCGACATCGGTGGCTTTTACGGTGGAATTTCCAAAACCCTGCGCCAGGTCGTTCAATCGACGGCCCTGGCCCTGGGGGCGTGGCTGGTGATCAAAGGCGACTTGAGCGGCGGTACGATGATCGCGGCCTCGATCATCGTGGCGCGGACCCTGGCGCCGGCGGAGCAGGTCATTGCCACATGGCGCAGCCTGTTGAGTGCCCAAATCGCCTGGAAGAAGCTGCTGGAAGTGTTCTCGCTGTTCCCGGATGCCCAGAACAAGACCGAACTACCCGCTGCCCATCGCAGTTTGCAGGTCGAAAGTGTTTTTGCCGCGCCGCCCGGCGCGCAGCGCCTGACCTTGCAAAATATCAACTTCATGGTCGCCGCGGGCACTGCTGTGGGTGTGGTGGGACCGAGCGCATCGGGCAAGTCGTCATTGGCGCGGGTGCTGGTCAACGCCTGGGCACCGGCTCGCGGGCATGTCCGGCTCGATGGCGCGCCGCTGGATCTGCTGACCGAGCAGGCCCGAGGCAAGTTGATCGGTTATCTGCCGCAAAGCGTTGGTTTGTTCACTGGAACCGTCGCCCAGAACATTGCCCGGCTAGACCCTTCGGCACCGGACAGCGCGATTGTCAGCGCTGCGCAGTTAGCCGGGGTTCATGAGCTGATCCTGCAGTTGCCCCAAGGCTATGAAACCCAGGTAGGCGAGGGCGGGGTCAACCTCTCGGCCGGCCAACGGCAGCGGGTGGCCCTGGCCCGGGCATTGTTTGGTGATCCATTCCTGGTGGTGTTGGATGAGCCGAATTCAAACCTCGATGCCGAGGGCGAACAGGCGCTGGCCAAGGCTATCCTGGCGCTCAAGGCCCGTGGCGCAATCGTGGTGGTGATTGCCCATCGCACCAATATCTTGTCGGTGATCGATCAGGTACTGATCCTCGAGAACGGCGTGCAAGCGGCTTACGGCCCCAGGGATGTCGTCCTTAAACGACCTTCTGTAGCGCCCCCACGGTCCTCCAATAATGTCGTGGAACTGGGAGCATCCAACTGATGCATAGCGATCAAGAAGTCACTCTGACCGATTCCTTGTCCCGCCATTTGCGCTGGGGGGCGATCTCATTGGTGGTACTGCTCGGCGGAGGACTGACCTGGGCGGTGTGCACCAACCTGTCCGGCGCCGTCATCGCCACCGGCGTGGTCGCTGTGGAAGGCAGCGTCAAGACCGTCCAGCATCCTACCGGCGGCGTAGTAGCCGAACTTTTGGTCAAGGAAGGGCAGACAGTCGCCGCGGGTGACGTGTTGTTGCGCCTCGACGCCACATTGCCCGCCGCCAGCCAAGCCATCGTCAGTAAATCCTTGAACCAGGCTTGGGCGCGTCTGGCTCGCCTGGAGGCCGAACGGGACAATGCCAGCGAAGTAGCGGTCCCCAAAGAGTTGCTGACCCGCATGAGCCTGGATGAGGCCAAGTCGGTCATGGCCAGCGAACAGCAGTTGTTTATTGATCGACGCGCTTCCCGCGAAGGCCAGAAGAAACAGCTGCGCGAGCGCGTTCAGCAACTCAACGAAACCATTGCCGGTCACGACATCCAGCAGAAAACCAAACAGGAAGAAATCGAACTGATCGATAGCGAATACCAGGCCGTCAAGAAACTGTTCGACAAAGGCATGATGACCCTCGACAGGGTCAATGCCCTGGCTCGGGGTATCGCCCGGCTGCGCGGAGAGCGTGGACAACTGATGGCCTCCATTGCCGAGGCCCGGGGCAAGATCGCCGAAACCGAGTTGCAACGACTCCAGGTTGACCAGACTTTCCGCAGTGAAGTGTCCCAGGAGCTGAGAGATTTGCTAGCCCGCCAGGGCGAATTGATCGAGCGGGAAATCACTGCCAGCGATCAGCTCAAACGCATCGACATCACCTCGCCTATTGCCGGACGCGTGCAGCAATTGGCCGTGCACACAATCGGTGGCGTCATCTCACCGGCCGAGGGGCTCATGCAGATCGTACCCGCCGACGATGAACTGCTGGTGGAGGCGAAAATCAGTGCCCAGGACATTGACCAGCTAACGGTCGGGCAATCCGCGACCTTGCGCTTGAGCGCGTTCAACCGCAACACCACGCCCGAATTGACCGGCACCGTGGTGCGGTTGTCAGCGGATCTGATCCAGGACGAGCGCACCGGAGTGGGGTTCTATCGGGCAGGTATCAAGATTCCTCAAAGCGAATTGGCAAAGCTGCAAGGGCTTGCCCTGGTGCCGGGGATGCCCGTGGAGTCGATGATCCAGACCGGCTCCAGGAACGTCATGTCTTATTTGCTTAAACCGATCAGTGACCACGCCCAGCGGGCCTTCCGGGAAGGATGAGGCTCTGCTGATTCATCGACGCGCAACCAAATCATCAATAGGGCAAGGAAGAAAAAATGGCAGTGATTAATGGGACATCGGGTACGGACACTCTGGTTGGTACCGCGAGTGCGGATCAGTTGTATGGGTTGGAAGGGAATGACTCGCTGAGCGGTGGGGACGGCAATGATTGGTTGGAGGGTGGGGCCGGTGCGGACACCCTCAATGGTGGGACAGGTATTGATACGGCGTCCTACGCGAATTCGACCGCTGGGGTGACAATCAGTCTGATCACGGGAACTGGCCTGGGAGGGGATGCTCAGGGCGATACATTAACGGCCATCGAAACGGTGGTGGGCTCGTCCTTCAACGACACGCTGACCGCGCAGACCAGTGGGCATTCCCTTCAAGGCGGGGCCGGTGATGATGTGTACATCGTCGGTGGGGCGGGGGTCACGGTCTACGAGGCTGCTGGCGGGGGAAACGATGAAATACGTACCAATCAGGCCAGCGTGACCCTGGCCACAGAGGTCGAGCGCCTGACCTTCACCGGCACGGGTAGTTTCCGCGGCGTTGGCAATGCCTCGGACAACATCATTACCGGCGGTGCGGGTAACGATACGTTGATCGGTGGTGCTGGTGCGGACCAATTGATTGGCGGTGCGGGCGTTGACACCGTCAGTTACGAGGACGCGAGCAGCGTGACGCTGAACCTGAAAACCGGTGTTCACACCGGCTTCGCCGCAGGCGATACATTCGACGGCATCGAAACCTTCCGTGGATCGACCGCTGGCGACACGTTTTACGCGAGTGCCGCAGCAGACAATCTGGATGGCTACACCGGCACCGACATGCTCTCTTACTCGCAGTCGGAACAAAGCGTCAACATCACCATGACGTCGGCCACGGCGGGCACCGGGTCGGGCGGCGACGCCCAAGGCGACACCTTCGCGGCCTTCGAGAGAATTACCGGTTCGAACTATGACGATGTCTTCACCGCTGCCTTGGGCACCACCGAATTCTATGGCGGTGCGGGTAACGACGTGTACGTCATCAACGGCACTGCCAGTCAGTTCGTGCGCGAGTTTGCCGATGGCGGTGACGATGAGGTGCGTACCAATCAGGCCAGCGTGACCCTGGCCACAGAGGTCGAGCGCCTGACCTTCACCGGCACGGGTAGTTTCCGCGGCGTTGGCAATGCCTCGGACAACATCATTACCGGCGGTGCGGGTAACGATACGTTGATCGGTGGTGCGGGTGCGGACCAGTTGATTGGCGGTGCCGGTGTGGACATTGCCAGTTACGAGGACGCCAGCAGCGTCACCCTGAACCTGAAGACCGGTGTACACACCGGCTTCGCCGCAGGCGATACATTCGACGGCATCGAAACCTTCCGTGGATCGACCGCTGGCGACACGTTTTACGCGAGTGCCGCAGCAGACAATCTGGATGGCTACACCGGCACCGACATGCTCTCTTACTCGCAGTCGGAACAGAGCGTCAACATCACCATGACGTCGGCCACGGCGGGCACCGGGTCGGGCGGCGACGCCCAAGGCGACACCTTCGCGGCCTTCGAGAGAATTACCGGTTCGAACTATGACGATGTCTTCACTGCTGCCTTGGGCACCACCGAATTCTATGGCGGTGCGGGTAACGACGTGTACGTCATCAACGGCACTGCCAGTCAGTTCGTGCGCGAGTTTGCCGGTGGCGGTGACGATGAGGTGCGTACCAATCAGGCCAGCGTGACCCTGGCGACAGAGGTCGAGCGCCTGACCTTCACCGGCACGGGTAATTTCCGCGGTAATGGCAACGCCTCGGACAACATCATTACCGGCGGCGCGGGTAACGATGTCCTGATCGGTGGCAATGGTGCGGACCAATTGATTGGTGGAGATGGCGTTGATATCGCCAGTTACGAGGACTCGGGTGGTGTCACCCTGAACCTGAAAACCGGTGTGCACACCGGGTTTGCGGCGGGCGATACATTCGACGGCATCGAAACCTACCGGGGTTCGACAATCAACGACACGTTTTACGCCAGTGCCGATGCTGACAACCTGGATGGGTATACGGGCACCGACACGCTCTCTTACTCGCAGTCGGAACAAAGCGTCAACATCACCATGACGTCCGCCACGGCGGGGACTGGGCTGGGCGGCGATGCCCAAGGCGATACGTTCACTAGCTTCGAGACCATCAGGGGCTCGGACTTCGACGATGTCTTCACCACTGCAGTGGGTACTACCGAGTTCTATGGCGGTGCGGGTAACGACGTCTACATCATCAACGGCACTGCCAGCCAGTTCGTGCGCGAGTTTGCCGGTGGTGGTGACGATGAGGTGCGTACCAATCAGGCCAGCGTGACCCTGGCGACAGAGGTGGAACGCCTGACCTTCACCGGCACGGGTAATTTCCGCGGTAATGGCAACGCCTCGGACAACATCATTACCAGTGGTGCGGGTAACGATGTCCTGATCGGTGGCAATGGCGCCGACCAATTGATTGGTGGTGCCGGCGTTGATATCGCCAGTTACGAGGACTCGGGTGGTGTCACCCTGAACCTGAAAACCGGTGTGCACACAGGGTTTGCGGCGGGCGATACATTCGACGGCATCGAAACCTACCGGGGTTCGACAATCAACGACACGTTCTACGCGAGTGCCGCAGCCGACAGCCTGGATGGCTACACCGGTACCGACATGCTCTCTTACTCGCAGTCGGAACAGGGCATCAATATCACCATGACGTCCGCCACGGCGGGGACTGGGCTGGGCGGCGACGCTCAAGGCGACACCTTCACTGGCTTCGAGAGAATTACCGGTTCGAACTACGACGACGTATTCACCACGGCCGTGGGCACCAACGAGTTTTATGGTGGTGCGGGTAACGACGTCTACATCATCAACGGCACTGCCAGCCAGTTCGTGCGCGAGTTTGCCGGTGGCGGTGACGATGAGGTGCGCAGCAATCAGGCCAACGTCACCTTGGCCACAGAGGTTGAACGCCTGACCTTCACCGGCACGGGTAATTTCCGCGGTAATGGCAACGCCTCGGACAACATCATTACCGGCGGCGCGGGTAACGATGTCCTGATCGGTGGCAATGGTGCCGACCAATTGATTGGCGGTGCCGGCGTTGACACTGTCAGTTACGAGGACGCGAGCGCCGTAACGCTGAACCTCAAAACCGGTGTACACACCGGGTTTGCAAAGGGCGATACATTCGACGGCATCGAAGCCTACCGGGGCTCGACAATCGACGACACGTTTTACGCGAGTGCCGCAGCCGACAGCCTGGATGGCTACACCGGTACCGACATGCTCTCTTACTCGCAGTCGGAACAGGGCATCAATATCACCATGACGTCCGCCACGGCGGGGACTGGGCTGGGCGGCGACGCTCAAGGCGACACCTTCACTGGCTTCGAGAGAATTACCGGCTCGAACTACGACGACGTATTCACCGCGGCCGTGGGCACCAACGAGTTTTATGGTGGTGCGGGTAACGACGTCTACATCATCAACGGCACTGCCAGCCAGTTCGTGCGCGAGTTTGCCGGTGGCGGTGACGATGAGGTGCGCACCAATCAGGTCAATGTGACACTGGCTTCGGAGGTCGAGCGCCTGACCTTCACTGGCACGGGTAATTTCGTCGGTCGCGGCAACGCCTCGGACAACGTCATCATCGGCGGCGCGGGTAACGATACCCTGTTCGGTGGCGCTGGTGCGGACCAACTCATCGGCGGCGCGGGAACCGATACGGTCAGTTACGCTGACAGCGGTGCGAGTGTGACCATCAACACCCAAACGGGCATTCACACAGGCATCGCCGCAGGTGATACCTATAGCAGCATTGAAGCCATTACCGGTTCCAACTTCAGTGACGTATTTGTCGGTGATGCAGGCGCCAACATCTTCAACGGCGGCACAGGCCTGGACTTGTTGAGCTTCGCCAGTGAGAGCTCAGGCATCACGCTGGATCTGAGTGCGCCGCTGGTGACGGGTGTCGCGGCAGGTGATAGCTATACCTCCATTGAGATTTTCCAGGGAACTGCCCAGGCCGATACCTTCACTGGTAGTACGGGGGCTGCGGAAAACTTCATCGGTGGTGCTGGCGCCGACACGCTCAATGGTTTGGGCCGTGGTGATGGTGCCTGGTACCTGACCAGCAGCGATGGGGTGCAGATCGACCTGCTCGCGGGAACTGCGTCGGGTGGTGATGCGCAAGGCGACGTGCTGGCCAATATCGATAATCTGATCGGCTCGCAATTCAACGACACGCTGACTGGCAACGCCTACTCGAACAAGCTGGAAGGTGGGGCGGGTAACGACTTGCTCTATGGCGGCGATGGCGATGACTTTATCTATGGCGGCACCGTCACGGATATCAGCACCCTTGCATTGACGCCTTCCACGGGCACCCAGGCCGATACGCTGTATGGCGGCAATGGCAATGACACCATGTCCAGCAGCGGCAACGACGCTGGCAGTGTGCTTTACGGCGAGGCTGGCAGTGATACGTTGACTGTCTCCTCCGGTATTGCCTATGGCGGCGATGGCAACGACATCCTGACGGGAACCGGCTACGCCTATGAACTTCATGGCGGCGCAGGTTTTGATACTTTCAATATGAATGCGTCTGGAGATGCCTACGGCGGGGAAGGTGGGGATGCCTACATCGTCAACTCCAAAAGCATGGTCGCCATTGAAGACACCGGGACGACAGGTGTCGACACTGTCAGGCTGAAGAATATCCAGAGCGTCAATGAGGTGCAGGTTATCAAGACTGATGCAGGTGCCTACATCTTCAACGTTGCCGATTACCAGAGCGGCAACCTGGACTCCGGTGTTTTCCTGAAGGACTGGTATGCAGGAAGCAACACTATCGAGACGTTCTTCACCAACAACGGTGACTCTTTCACCCTTCCGGTCTAAGCGCCATCTGGCCACCGCAGCATCCGTTGCTTTCCAGCGGATGTTGCGTTGAGATAAACGCAAACGGCAAAGCCACAACCCAGGCTTTGCCGTTTTTTTTTAGCGAGCTTTTCCCTACACAAAAGAAAACCCCCGATAAACCAGCGGTCTATCGGGGGTTTCTTTCAGTAGGCGCCTTTACGCGCCCACTCGCTCAGCTTATTGGCAAGCTTCGCAATCCGGCTCGTCGATCGCGCAGGCTTTTGGCACTGGCGCAGGACCGGCTGGAGCAGCCAGGACCGAATCGTCACCGTGGTTGCCGCCGCTGGAAACCGCGTTCAGCTTGCCGGTGTTGATGGTCGACTTCTCGGTGCTGGTCGCGGCCAGGGCACGGAGGTAGTAAGTGGTTTTCAGGCCACGGTACCAAGCCATGCGGTAGGTCACGTCCAGCTTCTTGCCCGAAGCGCCGGCGATGTACAGGTTCAGCGATTGAGCCTGGTCGATCCACTTCTGGCGACGGCTGGCGGCGTCGACGATCCACTTGGTGTCCACTTCGAAGGCCGTTGCGTAGAGCTCTTTGAGTTCTTGCGGGATGCGTTCGATCTGCTGTACCGAACCGTCGTAGTACTTCAGGTCGTTGATCATGACCGAGTCCCACAGGCCACGGGCCTTGAGGTCGCGAACCAGGTACGGGTTGATCACGGTGAACTCGCCCGACAGGTTCGATTTCACATACAGGTTCTGGTAGGTCGGTTCGATCGACTGCGACACGCCGGTGATGTTGGCGATGGTGGCGGTCGGTGCGATGGCCATGATGTTGGAGTTACGGATGCCTTTCTGCACACGGGCGCGAACCGGTGCCCAATCCAGGGATTCGTTCAGGTCAACGTCGATGTACTTCTGGCCACGCTGGGCGATCAGGATCTGTTGCGAGTCCAGCGGCAGGATGCCCTGGGACCACAGCGAACCCTGGAACGTCTCGTAGGCGCCACGCTCGTCGGCCAGGTCGCAGGAAGCCTGGATCGCGTAGTAGCTGACCGCTTCCATGGACTTGTCGGCGAACTCGACCGCGGCATCGGAACCGTACGGGATGTGCTGCAGGTACAAGGCGTCCTGGAAGCCCATGATGCCCAGGCCGACCGGACGGTGCTTGAAGTTGGAGTTCTTCGCCTGTGGCACCGAGTAGTAGTTGATGTCGATCACGTTGTCGAGCATGCGCACGGCGGTGTTCACGGTGCGCTGCAGCTTGGCGGTGTCCAGCTTGCCGTCGACGATGTGGTTCGGCAGGTTGATCGAGCCCAGGTTGCAGACCGCGATCTCATCCTTGTTGGTGTTCAGGGTGATCTCGGTGCACAGGTTCGAGCTGTGGACCACGCCCACGTGCTGCTGCGGGCTGCGCAGGTTGCACGGGTCCTTGAAGGTCAGCCATGGGTGACCGGTTTCGAACAGCATCGAGAGCATCTTGCGCCACAGGTCTTTGGCCTGGACGACTTTGAACAGCTTGATCTTGTTGTACTCGGTCAGGGCTTCGTAGTACTCGTAGCGCTCTTCGAAAGCCTTGCCGGTCAGGTCGTGCAGGTCCGGTACTTCGGATGGCGAGAACAGGGTCCACTTGCCGTCATCGAAGACGCGTTTCATGAACAGGTCAGGGATCCAGTTGGCGGTGTTCATGTCGTGGGTACGACGACGGTCATCACCGGTGTTCTTGCGCAGCTCGATGAACTCTTCGATGTCCATGTGCCAGGTTTCCAGGTAGGCACAGACCGCGCCCTTGCGCTTGCCGCCCTGGTTGACCGCGACCGCGGTGTCGTTGACCACTTTGAGGAACGGCACGACGCCCTGGGATTTGCCGTTGGTGCCCTTGATGTACGAGCCCAATGCGCGAACCGGGGTCCAGTCGTTGCCCAGGCCGCCGGCGAATTTCGACAGCATGGCGTTGTCGTGGATGGCGCCGTAGATGCCCGACAGGTCGTCCGGCACGGTGGTCAGGTAGCAGCTCGACAGCTGTGGACGCAGGGTACCGGCGTTGAACAGGGTCGGGGTCGAGGCCATGTAGTCGAAGGACGACAACAGGTTGTAGAACTCGATCGCACGGTCTTCACGCTGCTTCTCTTCGATCGCCAGGCCCATGGCCACGCGCATGAAGAAGATCTGCGGCAGTTCGAAACGCACGCCATCCTTGTGGATGAAGTAACGGTCGTACAGGGTTTGCAGGCCCAGGTAGGTGAACTGCTGGTCGCGCTCGTGGTTGATCGCCTTGCCGAGTTTTTCCAGGTCGAATTCAGCCAGGACCGGGTTCAGCAATTCGAACTCGATACCCTTGGCAACATAAGCTGGCAATGCCTTGGCGTACAGGTCGACCATTTCGTGGTGGGTCGCGCTCTCGGCGACTTCCAGGAAGCTCAGGCCTTCGGCACGCAGGGTGTCCATCAGCAGGCGGGCGGTCACGAAGGAGTAGTTCGGCTCGCGTTCCACCAGGGTCCGTGCGGTCATCACCAGCGCGGTGTTGACGTCCTTGAGAGCAACGCCGTCATAGAGGTTCTTCAGGGTTTCGCGCTGGATCAGGTCGCCATCGACTTCTTCCAGGCCTTCGCAGGCCTCGGTGACGATGGTGTTCAGGCGACCCATGTCCAGCGGCGCCAGGCTGCCGTCGGCGCGGGCGATGCGGATCGAAGGGTGGGCCTGGACCGGTGCGTCGGCCGGGGAACGGGTAGCACGCTCCTTGGCGCGGGAGTCACGGTAGATCACGTAGTCGCGGGCCACTTTCTGCTCGCCAGCACGCATCAGGGCCAGTTCGACCTGGTCCTGGATTTCTTCGATGTGGATGGTGCCGCCCGAGGGCATGCGACGCTTGAAGGTCGCGGTGACCTGTTCGGTCAGGCGGGCCACGGTGTCATGGATTCGCGACGAAGCGGCAGCGGTGCCACCTTCAACTGCGAGAAACGCTTTGGTGATGGCGACGGTAATCTTGTCATCGGTGTAAGGAACGACAGTGCCGTTACGCTTGATCACGCGCAGTTGGCCCGGCGCGGTGGCGGACAGATCCGGGTTCGAATCGGCGGCCAGCGGCGCGGTGCCCTGCGGGTTCTCGCGAGTTGTGTCGGTGTGCATGGGTGTCTCCACGTTCTCTATGTTTGTTTGGGCACCATCACGGTGCCCACCGTTCCGTCCTGAAGCACTACAACCGACTGGCGCCGGGCATAACAACTTCGGGACAGTAGGAAGCAGGCGTTTAATGCCGCTTCCATCCGAAGTTCTCAGGTTGCGAGCGGGGCTCGAAACCGGGTTGCCGGGGTGGCAGCAATTGACTGCAACACCCGTACCGTTTCGGTCGTTTTCGACCTGGAAACAGTTGCCATCCGCAGGGGCGGTCTGGGCTTGGGGAAATGCGGTGTTTCAGTTGGACAGAAGCAAGAAAAGCGCTTGAATTCTCTGTCCGACTTGTGTTTGGTTTTTAGCCTGAAACCCTACATGTAGGGTTTTTTACGCGGCGGGCTACAAGATAATGCGTTTTCGGGGGGTATGCAACGTACTACCTGTGGATAAGCCTGTGCGTAATTTGTGTGCGAATCGTGGAACGGCTCTGTAGGCCGCGACCTAGCTGGAGTGGACCTTTTTTCATCGGTTTCGACGATCCGAAAACAGCCCGGTGATTTTTGCGGGCGCGGACATTACCACATAAAACCCAGCCGATCGAAACGCATTTGTCCGCTTGTTTTCTGCGCAGGTGACGTTTATACAATCGGCCCATGCATGGGTGTGTTTATCCTCCTTTAACATGACAAAAAGACGGGAGTGGCGCAGGACCCAACCTGTGGGAGCGAGCTTGCTCGCGATAGCGTCGGTTCAGCCGTACCAAGGGTGCCTGACACACCGCCATCGCGAGCAAGCTCGCTCCCACAGGGTTCGCCTTGTCAGTGATATTGGCGACACGCCTTTCCTTATTTAGCTAATCAGCCAAAAGGTCCCTCAGTGGAACAAGAAGCCTGGCAGGTATTGATCGTCGAGGATGACCAGCGTCTGGCCGAGCTGACCCGGGAGTACCTCGAAAGCAACGGACTGCGTGTCGCCATCGAAGGCGACGGCGCGGTGGCGGCGGCGCGGATCATTGCCGAGCAGCCGGACCTGGTGGTCCTCGACCTGATGCTGCCCGGCGAAGACGGCCTGAGCATCTGTCGCAAGGTGCGCGGGCACTATGACGGGCCGATCCTGATGCTCACCGCCCGCACCGACGACACCGATCAGATCCAGGGCCTGGACCTGGGCGCCGATGATTACGTCTGCAAGCCGGTTCGCCCGCGTTTGCTCTTGGCGCGGATCCAGGCCTTGCTGCGGCGCAGCGAACCGGAGCCGAGCGTCGCGCAGAAGCAGCGACGCCTGCAATTCGGCCCGCTGGTGGTCGACGACGCCCTGCGCGAAGCCTGGTTGCAGGGCAACGGTATCGAGCTGACCAGCGCCGAATTCGACCTGCTGTGGCTGCTGGTGTCCAATGCCGGGCGCATCCTGTCCCGGGAAGAAATCTTCACCGCCTTGCGCGGCATCGGTTATGACGGCCAGGACCGCTCCATCGACGTGCGCATTTCACGCATCCGCCCCAAGATCGGCGACGACCCGGACCATCCACGGCTGATCAAGACCATTCGCAGCAAAGGCTACCTGTTCGTTCCTGAAGCCTGCGTAGACCTGGCACCGTGAATTCGATCTTCCTGCGTATTTATGGCGGCATGTGTGCGGCACTGGTGCTGGTGGCGGTCCTCGGCGTGCTGGCCCTGCACCTGCTCAACCAGACCCGCAGCGAGCAATACCGCGAGCGCCTGGCCCACGGCACGTTTTCATTGATGGCCGACAACCTGCGGCCGATGAACGACACCGAACGGCGCCGGGCGTTGCTGGTGTGGGAGCGCCTGCTGGGCATTCCCCTGGCGTTGCAGACTTTCCCCCAGACCGACCTCGACCTCGGCCAGCGCACCCGGGTAATGCGCGGCCAGGCATTGGTGGAGCAGACCGGGCCGCACGCGGCAAAAGTCTATCGACTGATCAATGATGCCGAGCAACTGATGTTGGTGGGGGAAGTCCAGCAGATCAGCGAACAACTGGCTCGCGCGACCATTTACCTGTTGGCCGACGAGCTGGTGCGTTATCCGGTGGCCGAACAGCCCAAACGGCTGGCGCAACTGGCGCAGGAAAAAGGTTTTGGTTTCGATCTGCGACTCATGACCACCGAGCAGGCGGACATGGACGACGACCAGCGCCGCCGTGTGTCCGAGGGCGATACGGTGATGGCGTTGGGCAAGGGCGGCGACTCCATCCGGGTCTTCGCCGGCATGGTCGGCACGCCGTGGGTGCTGGAGATCGGCCCGCTGTACCAGATGAACCCTTATCCGCCGCAATGGCTGGTGCTGATCGCGGCACTGGGCTTGAGCCTGATCGGCTTGATCGTCTACCTGCTGGTGCGCCAATTGGAGCGGCGCTTGCGTGGCCTGGAGTCGGCCGCCACCCAGATCGCCCAGGGCAGCCTGGAAACCCGGGTGCCGGCCCGAGGCGCCGACTCGGTCGGGCGATTGGCCGCTGCGTTCAATGGCATGGCCGAGCACCTGCAGCAACTTTTGGCGATCCAGCGTGAGCTGGTGCGGGCGGTGTCCCACGAATTGCGTACCCCGGTGGCGCGCCTGCGCTTCGGCCTGGAAATGCTCGGCAGCGCCACCACGCCCCAGGCTCGGGACAAATACCTGGCGGGCATGGACCACGACATTGAAGACCTGGATCGGTTGGTGGACGAAATGCTCACCTATGCGCGGCTGGAACAGGGGTCACCGGCCCTGAATTTCCAGCGAGTTGACCTGGATGCGCTGGTCAATCAAGTGATCGATGAACTGGGGCCGTTGCGGGCGGGGATCACGGTCGAGCGCGGTCTATGCCTGTCGGCCGCCGATTGCGACGGCGCCTGGGTCGAGGCCGAGCCACGCTTTCTGCATCGCGCCCTGCAGAACCTGGTGGGTAACGCCATGCGCCACGCCAGCTCCCGGGTCACCGTCAGCTACCAGGTGGGCCAGTTGCGCTGCCGGGTGGATGTGGAAGACGACGGGCCTGGTGTGCCGGAAGCGGCATGGGAGCGGATTTTCAAACCTTTCCTGCGCCTGGACGACAGCCGCGCCCGGGCGTCAGGCGGCCATGGGCTGGGGCTGTCGATCGTGCGGCGGATCATCCACTGGCATGACGGCCGGGCGCTGATCGGCAAGAGCAAGAGCCTGGGCGGGGCTTGTTTCAGCTTGAGTTGGCCGAGGCATCAGGACAGGTCTTGATGGGGGTGGTGCCTGATCGACCGCCATCGCGGGCAAGCCTTGCTCCCACAGGTCAGTGCTCTCTCATT
This sequence comes from Pseudomonas sp. St386, assembly GCF_018325865.1. Lineage (NCBI taxonomy): Bacteria > Pseudomonadati > Pseudomonadota > Gammaproteobacteria > Pseudomonadales > Pseudomonadaceae > Pseudomonas > Pseudomonas sp. St386. Next base: position 5,165,944 of record NZ_AP021900.1, on the reverse strand, counting down.
TAAGTGTTGTTTGCTGTGGGAGCAAGGCTTGCCCGCGATGAGGCCCTCCCAAACACCCAAGATCTCAGGCCCTGATCCCCACCAGGCTCAACAACTGCCCATCCTTCACCCCAAACTGAGCCTGCAGCTCACTGCCATGGCGCCACTCGGTCGACAGGTCCGTCAGCAGGCGCAGGCGCACCTGCCCATCGTGTGTCCAATCCAGCACCTCGGCATGCTCGAAATAAAAGCGCTGCCTGACGATGGGGTACAGCGCCTTGAACAGGCTTTCCTTCACGGAAAAGGTCAGGGTCACCAGCAAGGCCCGGTCATCGCGCGCGAGCTTGGTCATGCGTTGCAGCTCTGGCGAGGTGAGGATTTCACCGGCCAGGCGTTCGGCGCGCTCGGGGTCGAGCAGGTTTTCCACGTCCATGCCCAGCCCTTGCCAATGATCTTTTTTCGCGACAATGGCCGCCGCCCGACCCGTGCTGTGGGTGATCGAACCGCTGACATGGGCCGGCCACACCGGGGCGCGGTCCTCACCGATGGCCGGCACGCAGGCCAGGCCGTCGAGCCGCTGCAACGCCGCCCGGGCGCAGATCCGCCCGGCCAGGAATTCTGCCTGGCGCTTGGCTACCGAGCGCTGGATGCTCGCCGGGGGCTCGATGGCACTGTTGGGGAAGTCGGCGCCCACCAGCAACAACGGGTCGAAGCGCGTGCTCAGCAGCACCGTATCGGACAGGGCATCGGGCAAGAGCCAATGTTCATCCAAAGGCGAGCAGCAGGCGGGCAGGGAGGGGAGTGTCTTCATGCCGGGCATTTTGCCGGGTTGGCTGGAGGCTGGGTAGTGGGGGCGAGCTGTATGAATGGAGGTCGTGAACGAGGCAGGTGGTCAATGATCGCTCCCACGCTCTGCGTGGGAGCGATCATGCAGGGGGTATGTATCAGAAGATTTTCTTGAAGAACTTCTGCATATCCGCCCACGATTTCTCATCGGCTTCCTTGTTGTAGCCAATGTCCGGCCCGCCATGTTCACCGTGGCTCAAGCGGTCGGCATCGGGGTTGCTGAAGCCGTGCTTGGCGCCTTTGAGGCTGACGAATTTATAGTCGGCGCCGGCCTTGTCCATCTCGCTCTTGAACGCGGTGACGTTGTCCTGGGTGACCATGCTGTCCAGGGCGCCATGCTCGACCAGCACCTTGGCCTTGACGCTGCCAGGCGTTGCCGGGGTGTTGGTCACCAGCGCACCGTGGAAGCTCACCACGCCGGCTAGCGGCACACCCTGGCGCGCTGCATCGAGCACCACTTTGCCGCCGAAGCAGTAGCCGATGGCGGCGAGTTTGTCCGGATCGGTCTGGGGTTGTTTCCTCAGCAGGTCGAGACCGGCCTGGAAGCGGGCGCTGGCCGCCGCGCCGTCCTTGAGCGCCGCCTGCATGAAGGCCATGGCGTCGTTGGGGTGCTCGGTGTTCTTGCCGTCGCCGTACATGTCGATGGCCAGGGCGCTATAGCCCAGGCCGGCGAGGTCACGGGCACGGCGCTTGGCGTAGTCGTTCAGCCCCCACCATTCATGCACCACCACCACGCCCGGGCGCGGGCCCTTGACCGCGTCGTCATACGCGTAATAGCCGATCAGCTTGGTGCCGTCGGCACTGGTGTAGGGGAGCTCCTGGGTCTGGATGGCGGCGTGGCTCACGCCGCTAATGGCCAGAAGTACAACAGCAAGCAGCCTTCGCATGACGGATCTCCTTATAAAAGTGGTCCGCACAGATTAGCCGATTCATTCAGCGCAGGTTCAGAGAACGTTCAAGGGGTGTTCAGGGACCGCTGGTTAAGGTGACCACGACTTCACAAAACACCCACGCTGCAAAGGAACTTGACCATGACTGCTATGAAAAAACTGCTGTTGGCTTTCACCGTGCTGGGCGCCAGCGCCCTGGCCCACGCCGATGATAATTTCGCCAGCCTGACCCTCGGCCAGACCAGCGACAAGGTGAAGAAATCCAACGCCCTGGACAGCGCCCTGAACAACCCGAACGCCGACGGCGTCATCGGCAAGGACGCCACCTATGGCATCCGACTGGGCAAACAAAACGACCAGGGCCGCTACTACGCCACCTACGACAACGTCTCGGGCACCCACAACGGCATCAAGCTGCGCCAGGAAAACCTGCTGGGCAGCTACGATGTGTTCTATCCGGTCACCAGCAGCACCAAACTGTTCGGTGGCGGCACGGCGGGCCTGACCAAGCTGACCCAGGACTCTCCCGGCTTCAGTCGCGACAGCGACATCGGCTACGCCGTGGGCTTGCAAGGGGGCGTGCTGCAACAAATTTCGCAAAACACCTCGGTTGAACTGGGTTACCGTTACCTGCGCAGCAATGCCAGCACCGAGATGAGCCCGCACGGTGGCGACAAGGTTGGCTCGCTGGACCTGACCAGCAGCGCCCAGACGTACCTGTCCGCCAACTACACGTTCTAAGCGGTCGATGGTGAGCGTATCCAGCCGGATCGGTCGAAGACGATCCGGCGCCTTGCGTTGAAGTGCGCACTGGATTGTTTGATTTGCCTGGGGAGAGGCTCCATGAAATTACTGGTCGTCGAAGACGAAGCGCTGTTGCGCCACCACCTGCAAACCCGTCTCACCGACAGCGGCCATGTGGTGCAGGCCGTGGCCAATGCCGAAGAGGCCTTGTACCAGGTCCGGGAATTCAACCATGACCTGGCGGTGATCGACCTGGGCCTGCCGGGCATCAGCGGGCTGGAACTGATCCGCCGGCTGCGCTCGCAGGACAAGACGTTTCCGATCCTGATCCTCACCGCCCGCGGCAACTGGCAGGACAAGGTCGAAGGTCTGGCCGCCGGTGCCGACGACTATGTGGTCAAGCCGTTTCAGTTCGAAGAGCTGGAGGCCCGGCTGAATGCCCTGTTGCGCCGCTCCAGTGGCTTTACCCAATCGACCATTGTTGCCGGTCCGTTGCTGCTCGACCTCAACCGCAAGCAGGCGTCCCTCGGCGAGGAGCCGCTGGCGTTGACTGCCTACGAATATCGCATCCTCGAATACCTCATGCGCCATCACCAGCAGGTGGTGGCCAAGGACCGCTTGATGGAGCAGCTTTACCCCGATGACGACGAGCGTGATCCCAATGTCATCGAAGTGCTGGTCGGGCGCCTGCGCCGTAAGCTGGAAGCCCCGGCCGGCTTCAAGCCCATCGACACCGTGCGTGGCCTGGGCTACCTGTTCAACGAGCGCTGCCAGTGATTCGTTCGCTTCGCCTGCGGTTGATGCTGGCCGCCATGACCCTGGCGGTGCTGTTCATGCTGGCCTTGTTGCCGGCCATGCAAGGCGCGTTCAGCCTGGCGTTGCAGGAATCCATCGAGCAACGCCTGGCCTCGGACGTGACCACGCTGATTTCCGCCGCCCGAGTGGAAAACAATCGCTTGAAGATGCCAGCGCAGTTGCCCGACGAGCGCTTCAACCTCGCCGATGCCCGCCTGCTGGGCTACATCTATGATCGCGAGGGGCGGTTGGTCTGGCGGTCGAAGGCCACCCAGGAAGAGAACATCAATTACACGCCACGCTACGACGGCCAGGGCAACCAGTTCGCGCGCATTCGCGAGAACGACGGCCAGGAGTTTTTTGTCTATGACGTCGAGATCAAGCTGCTCGGCGGCCAGAGCGCGGCGTTCAGCATCGTCACCCTGCAACCGGTGCGCGACTACGAAGTCACCCTGCAAGGGCTGCGGGACAATCTGTACCTGGGCTTTGGCGCGGCCCTGTTGGTGTTGCTGGCGCTGTTGTGGATCGGCCTGACCTGGGGCCTTCGGGCGCTGCGGCGCCTGAGCCAGGAACTGGACGAAATCGAAAGCGGGGCCCGGGAAAGCCTCAGTACCGAACATCCCCGGGAACTGTTGCGCCTGACCGGCTCCCTCAACCGCCTGCTGTACAGCGAGCGGGAGCAACGCAGCCGTTATCGCGACTCCCTCGATGACCTGGCCCACAGCTTGAAGACCCCGTTGGCGGTGTTGCAGGGCGTCAGCGAGGACATGGCCCGGCGCCCCGAGGACCGTGGACAGGCTTGGGTGCTGCAATCCCAGATCGAGCGCATGAGCCAGCAGATCGGCTACCAGTTGCAGCGCGCCAGCCTGCGCAAAAGCGGGCTGGTGCGCCATCAGGTGCGCTTGCGCCCGGTGTTGCAAAGCCTGTGTGACACCCTGGACAAGGTCTATCGCGACAAACGGGTCAGTGTCAGTTTCGATCTGCCGGAGCACTGCCAGGTGCCGATCGAACAGGGCGCCTTGCTGGAGATGCTCGGCAACCTGCTGGAAAACGCCTATCGGCTGTGTTTGGGCGAGGTGCGCGTCAGCGTGCACCAGACCCTCGGCGGCACGGAGTTGAGTGTCGAGGACGATGGGCCGGGTGTGCCACCGGATCAACGTGCGCGGATTCTCCAGCGGGGCGAGCGACTGGATCGCCAGCATCCGGGGCAGGGGATCGGGCTGGCCGTGGTGAAAGACATCATCGAGAGCTATGGCGCCAAGTTGACCCTGGGGGATTCAGAGCTGGGCGGGGCGGCGTTCAGGATTCATTTTTCGGTGGTTTGACTGAGGGTCCTTGGTGTCGCCACTGGCCTCATCGCGAGCAAGCTCGCTCCCACAACGGTTTGGTGAACGCCGAAAATCCAGTGTGGGAGCGAGCTTGCTCGCGATGAGGCCAGTCAACACAGCACATCCATTCAGTTCTCCAACTCCCGATAGGCCCCCGGCGTGACCCCCGTCCACTTCTTGAACGCCCGGTGAAACGCCGACGGCTCTGAGAACCCCAACTGCTCGGCGATCTGCTGCAACGACAAATCCGCACGCCCCAAGTGGTAGATGGCGATATCCCGCCGCAGCTGATCCTTGAGTTCCTGGAAGCTGGTGCCTTCCTCACGCAAATGCCGGCGCAAGGTCTGTGGGCTGATGTGCAGATGGCCGGCGACGGTGTCCAGGTCGGGCCAGCGGGCGGCGTCGCGGCTGAGCAGGCGGCGCAGTTGGCTGCTCAGGCTGTGGCCATCGTCCGGGCGCGACAGCAGGTCGGCGGGGGAGCGTTCGAGGAAATGCTTGAGGGTGCGTTCGTCCTGCAGCAGCGGCATGTCCAGGTAACGGCTGTGGAACAACAGGCTGCTGCTGCGCGCTTCGAACACCAGCGGGCAAGGAAACAGTAAGTCGTATTCGGCACCGTGGGTGGGCTTGGGGTAGCCGAAGGTCGCCTGTTCCAGGCCGATCCGCTGGCCGATCAGCCAACTGGCAAGTCGATGCCAGACTACCAGCAAGCTTTCAGTCAGGAAGTGATCCGGGTCCCACAGCGTCGAATCGTCCAGCACCAGCCGCACTCGCTCGCCTTCGGCTTCCAGCGTCAGGCTCGGCGCGTCGGGGAACAGGCTGTAGAACAGCAAGCCGCGCTGAAGGGCCTTGCCCAGTGTCCGACAGTGGATCAACGCGTGACACATCATGGCAAACGTCCCGGGTTTACTCGCAGCCCTGCCGAATCCCAGGTATTCGTCCCCCAATGCCAGCCACAGCGCCTGCAACAGACGCGCGAACTGCTCGGGCGCAATCCGCGCGCGCGGCTCATCCAACAGCTCTGGGCTGATGCCCAGCTGGTGCAGCAGAGGAAAATAGTCGAAGCCTTGCCGACGCGCGCCGCCCAAGGCTGCGCGGGCGAAGTGGCTGGCGATCGTGCGTTGGCGCATGGCTGAAGTCCGTCCGTTGAGCGGGCGATGGTAGCAGGGCACTGCGGCTCGACAAGGCGGATATCCGCCAAATCCCGGAGTGATAAACGCCCTGTGGGCGGAAATCCGCCACATTCCGCGCCCGCGTTTAACCCGTGAATAATTCCAGGAGCCTTCTGCAACAGCGCTTGTAGGGTTTTTCTGAAAAATGGCACGAGCCTTGCGATAGAGCACTCAGGTCTGCCGCGTGCAGCCGACAAAAAACAAATCCCTCCAGTGCAGGAGGGTTCGCAATTGAGGTGCCGTGGACGACAGGTGGATGTCGTCAAACGGGACTCTTGAGGAAGGTTTGCCATGACGACTCGTCAGCCACTGTACAAATCCCTGTATTTCCAGGTGATCGTAGCCATTGCCATCGGTATTTTGCTCGGCCACTTCTACCCGCAGACCGGTGTTGCCCTCAAACCATTCGGTGACGGGTTCATCAAACTGATCAAAATGGTCATCGCTCCCATCATCTTCTGTACCGTCGTCAGCGGCATCGCGGGCATGCAGAACATGAAGTCGGTGGGCAAGACCGGTGGCTACGCGCTGCTGTACTTCGAAATCGTTTCCACCATCGCCCTGCTGATCGGCCTGGTCGTGGTCAACGTCGTGCAACCGGGCGTCGGCATGCACATCGATGTGTCGACCCTGGACACCAGCAAGATCGCCGGTTTCATCTCGGCTGGTAAAGACCAGAGCATCATTGCCTTCATCCTCAACGTGATCCCGAACACCATCGTCGGCGCGTTCGCCAACGGCGACATCCTGCAAGTGCTGATGTTCTCGGTGATCTTCGGTTTTGCCCTGCATCGCCTGGGTGCCTACGGCAAGCCGGTGCTGGACTTCATCGATCGCTTCGCCCACGTGATGTTCATCATCATCAACATGATCATGAAGCTGGCCCCCCTCGGTGCCTTCGGTGCCATGGCGTTCACCATCGGTGCCTATGGCGTCGGTTCGCTGGTGCAACTGGGCCAGCTGATGATCTGCTTCTACATCACCTGCGTGGTGTTCGTGCTGGTAGTGCTGGGCGCCATCTGCCGCGCCCACGGCTTCAGCGTCGTCAAGCTTATCCGCTACATCCGTGAAGAACTGCTGATCGTGCTGGGCACTTCCTCGTCGGAATCGGCCCTGCCACGCATGCTGATCAAAATGGAGCGCCTGGGTGCCAAGAAGTCGGTCGTAGGCCTGGTGATCCCGACTGGCTACTCGTTCAACCTCGACGGTACTTCGATCTACCTGACCATGGCCGCAGTGTTCATCGCCCAGGCCACTGACACCCAGATGGACCTGACTCACCAGATCACCCTGCTGCTGGTGCTGCTGCTGTCGTCCAAAGGTGCGGCCGGCGTGACCGGTAGCGGCTTCATCGTGCTGGCGGCCACCCTGTCGGCCGTGGGCACCTTGCCGGTGGCCGGCCTGGCACTGATCCTGGGTATCGACCGCTTCATGTCCGAAGCCCGTGCCCTGACCAACCTGGTGGGTAACGCTGTCGCCACGATCGTGGTTGCCAAGTGGGTCAAGGAGCTGGACGAAGACCAGTTGCAGACCGAGCTGGCTTCCGGTGGTCGTGGTATCTCCGACGTCCGTGAAGATGACGAGCAGATCGCAGCGGCGCAGATTGTAGCGGCTGAAACCTCTGCTCCAGGCGCTGTGAAGTAATTTTCAGGTTGCAATGAAAAACCCGCTTCGGCGGGTTTTTTATTGGTTCTCAATTTTGAAGCTCCCTCGCCACGATGGGTTCACACTGAGCGCAATCGTCATCCAAAACGACACCTGCGGTAATTGCCCCACCGCCAACCCCTGCCTAGTCTTTAGCCATCCCCCTCGGAGATCGCCCATGCAAGGCCCACTGGCATCGCTCAAGGTTCTGGACTTCTCGACCCTGCTGCCCGGGCCGTTCGCCTCGCTGTTGCTGGCGGACATGGGGGCCGAGGTGTTGCGCATCGAGTCGCCGACCCGCCAGGACCTGCTGCGGGTACTGCCGCCCCATGACCAGGGGGTATCGGCCAGCCACGCCTACCTCAACCGCAACAAACGCAGCCTGGCCCTGGACCTCAAGCAACCGGAAGCGTTGGCGGTGGTCACGCAATTGCTGAAGGACTACGACATCCTGCTGGAACAGTTTCGCCCCGGCGTGATGGAGCGACTGGGCCTGGGGTACGAGGCCTTGAAGGCGATCAATCCGCGGCTGATCTACGTGTCGATCACCGGCTACGGCCAGACCGGACCCTACAAGGACCGCGCCGGTCACGACATCAATTACCTGGCCCTGGCGGGGCTGGCCAGCCACATCGGCCGTGCCGACAGCGGTCCGTTGCCGCTGGGGATCCAGGCGGCAGACATCGCCGGTGGTTCGTTGCACGGGGTGATCGGGCTGTTGGCGGCGGTCATCGCCCGCCAGCAAACCGGGCAGGGCCAGCACCTGGACGTGAGCATGACTGACTGTGTGTTCAGCCTCAACGCCATGGCCGGTGCCGGTTACCTGGCCTGCGGTGTCGAGCCGGGGTGGGAAAAGCAGATGCTCAACGGCGGCAGCTTCTATGACTATTACCGCACCCGCGATGGTCGCTGGATGTCGGTGGGCAGCCTGGAACCGGTGTTCATGCAGGCGTTGTGCGAGGCCTTGGGACGGCCGGAACTGGCGGCCCAGGGGTTGTCGCCCAAGCCTGAACAACAACACGCTCTTAAGCAGGCGCTGCAGGCCGAGTTTGAAAAACACGATTTCGCCGAGCTGTGCAGCCTGTTTGCCGGGATCGATGCCTGCGTCGAGCCGGTGCTGAGCCTGGAGGAAGCTGTCCGGCATCCGCAGTTACAGGCTCGGGAGCTGGTGACTCAGGTGCCCCGGGGCGATGGTTCGAGCCAGGCGCAGATGGCTTGTCCATTGAGATTTTCCGAAGGGTTGCCCGAGCCTCGGCATATTGGCGCGGAGTTGGGGGCGCATACGGATCAGGTGCTGGGGGAGTTGGGGTTCAGTGCGCAGCGGATCGCTCAATTGCGCAGTGCCAAGGTGGTTTTGTAGTGCCCTCAAGGGCCCTTTCGCGAGCAAGCTCGCTCCCACACTGGATCCACGTACGACGCAAACCCCCTGTGGGAGCGAGCTTGCTCGCGATGAGGCCTGCCCCTGACACTACAAAATCCTGCTACTCGACCCGGGTTTCTCCACTGAACACCAAGGTATTGCGGCAGCTACGGCACAAATACCGTCGCCCCTGGCGCACCAGGCTGTGGCGCTGGGCCGAGAACGGGAAGTCGCTGCCGTCGCAGGGGCATTTGTAGATGTAGCGGGTCACGCTGCGGCGTTTGATTTCGTAGGTGTGGCAGCGGTTGGGCGGCAGTTCGTACACCCCGCGCATGATCAGTTGCCATTCCTCGCCATGGGGCTGGATGCGTTCGCCAAACAGTTGATGGGCGATCAGGTGCGCGACTTCATGGGCAACGGTCTGCTTGAGGAAGTCTTCGGCGTTTTCCCGGTACAACTGTGGATTGAAGCGCAGCAGATTCTCATGCAGGTGCGCGACACCGGCCTTCTGGCCACGCAATTTGAAGCTGACCACCGGGCGTTTGAAGGGACGTTTGAAAAAGGATTCGGCTTGTTGGTAACACTCTTCGACGCGGGTATTGAGTTGCTCGAGCATGCTTTACGGGTCTCCAGAAGCCCGAGTATGCCGCAAGCGTCGGCCGTTGCGAATCGTCCAGGCGCCCAGTGGTCGTTTCGAGCGGCTCAAACACAGGAAGGCCGCCTTGCGGCGGCCTGTGTCGGCAGATCCTGTTTTTATTGGAGGGTACTATCGGGACCTTTTCATTCCTTCAATTGGTATAGATCGGGCCGACGCCGAGCCCCCAGACAATCACCGTGAACGCCATGATGGCCACCAGTACCACCAGGCCGACGGCGAGCACCGAACTGGAAAACAGAAAACCTTCGTCCTGGGGAATATTCATGAACGTCGGCAAGCCCACATACAGCAGGTAGACCGTGTAGCAGATCGCCGCTGTACCGACGATCATTCCCAGCCACATGTGCGGGTAGAGCGCCGCCAGGCCGCCGATGAACAAAGGTGTCGCGGTGTAGGTGGCGAACGCGACGCAACGGGCCAGGCTCGGATTGGCGTCATAAGTGCGGGCCATCCAGTGGATGAAGGCGCCCATCACTGCCACACCGCCCAACATGGCCAGGTACGACATGACGGTCATCCACAGCGCACTTTCCTGGGTAAGCATGACCGGTGCACGATTGCCGATGACCCATCCCACCTGTGTGGTGCCGATGAACGCCGAAACCGCGGGAATGGCCGCCAGGATCAGCGTGTGGGTGAGGTACATGTGGCTGATGCTTTCCTCCTGGTCGCCACGGATTTCTTTCCATTCTTGATCAGGGTGGGTAAAGAGCCCCACGACATGAGAGATCATAGTCAGTCACTCCTTTGTTATTGCCATCGCCCCCCAACGGAGCGCCTACGGGCCAAATGGCCGGGTAAGTAAAGGTCTGTAAGTGTGTGCGACCTTATGTCGCAGTATAGAAAGGAGTCACCCCGAGGGGGATGGGGGGCTTAGAGCAAATCGCGCTCTAGGTCGTGGTGCTAATCGCCGATGGGTCTGTACACAACCCTGGCAAAGAAATTCACCTTGTGGGAGCAAGGCTTGCCCGCGATGGAAGAGATGCGGTCTTTCAGAAACCGAGCCGTCTGTTTTCGCGAGCAAGCTTTGCTCCCACAATGGTCTCGCCACAAAAGTGCCTGTCATCAGCCTTCGCCGACGGCGGATTTTTTGCGTAAAATGCCGGCCTTTCGTCACACCTCACGGATTTCGCGTCATGGGCACTCTTACGGTCAACCAGAACAAACTGCAAAAGCGCCTGCGCCGCCAGGCCGGTGAGGCGGTCGCCGATTTCAACATGATCGAGGACGGCGACAAGGTCATGGTCTGCCTGTCCGGCGGCAAGGACAGCTACACCTTGCTCGATGTGCTGATGCATCTGCAGAAGGTTGCGCCGATCAAGTTCGACATCGTCGCGGTGAACATGGACCAGAAGCAGCCCGGGTTCCCCGAGCATGTGCTGCCGGCCTACCTTGAGTCGCTGGGTGTGGAATATCACATCGTCGAGAAAGACACCTATTCGGTGGTCAAGGAACTGATTCCCGAAGGCAAGACCACCTGTTCGCTGTGCTCACGCCTGCGGCGCGGAACGCTCTACACCTTCGCCGACGAGATCGGTGCGACCAAGATGGCCCTGGGGCACCATCGCGACGACATCGTCGAGACCTTCTTCCTGAACATGTTCTACAACGGCTCGCTCAAGGCCATGCCGCCCAAGCTGCGCGCCGATGACGGGCGCAACGTGGTGATCCGCCCGCTGGCCTATTGCAGCGAGAAAGACATCCAGGCCTATTCGGATTTCAAGCAATTCCCGATCATCCCCTGCAACCTGTGCGGCTCCCAGGAAAACCTGCAACGCCAGGTGGTCAAGGAGATGCTCCAGGAGTGGGAACGCAAGACGCCGGGCCGTACCGAGAGCATTTTCCGCGGCTTGCAGAACGTCATTCCGTCGCAACTGGCGGACCGCAACCTGTTTGACTTCACCAACCTGCGCATCGATGAAAACGCCACGCCGCGGTTCGTCAATGTGGTGAATCTCTGACTCTACCGATAGTTATTACGGCGCTTTCAAGCGCCGTTTTCATTTCTAACCCCCAGGAGAGGGCATGCGCGATTACAAGTGGCTGCACGAGTACTGTCTGAACCGCTTCGGTTCGGCGGCTGAACTGGAAGCCCGTCTGCCGGTGCCCAAGACCCCGGCGCAACTGCGCAAGATCAGCGACGATCGCTACCTCTCGACCATGGCGCTGCGGGTCTTCCGCGCCGGGCTCAAGCACAGCCTGGTGGACGCCAAGTGGCCGGCGTTCGAGGAAGTGTTCTTCAAGTTCGACCCGGAAAAAGTCGTGTTGATGGGGGCTGAGCATCTGGAGCGATTGATGCAGGATACGCGGATCATCCGCCACCTGGGCAAGCTCAAGAGCGTGCCGCGCAACGCGCAACTGATCCTGGACGTGGCCCATGAAAAGGGCAGCTTCGGCGCGCTGGTCGCCGACTGGCCAGTGACCGACATCGTCGGCCTGTGGACCTATCTGAAAAAACACGGCCATCAGTTGGGCGGCCTGTCGGCACCGCGCTTCCTGCGCATGATGGGCAAGGACACCTTCACGCCCAGTTATGACGTAGTGGCGGCGCTCAATGCCCAGGAGATCATCGACAAAGTCCCCACCAGCCAGCGGGACCTGGCGACGGTGCAGAATGCCTTCAACCAGTGGCATGAACAGAGTGGCGGACGGCCGATGTCGCAGATTTCGATGATGCTGGCGTATACCGTCAATCATTGAGACCGCGTCGCGCCCATCGCGAGCGAGCTCGCTCCCACACTGGATCTTTGGCGTTCACAAAACCCTGTGGGAGCGAGCTTGCTCGCGATGGCGGCCTATCAGGCGACGGAGACCTCTCCCTCGCCAGCCAACCGCCGATTCAACTGAAACCGCCACCGCACATACAACAACGCCGAGCAGAACACCGCCACGCTCGCCGCCATTTCCAGCACGCCGAACAACTGTCGGTTGGGGTCGTAGGCTGCCAGTGCGCCCTTGATGAAATACAGGTTCACCACGAAGCACATCCACGAGTGTCCGCGGGCGCTGCCGGTGAGCATGCCGGGGGCGAGTATCAGCAGCGGCACCAGTTCGATCAGCAGAATGACCCAGGGGCGTGCGCCGTGCAGGTCGGCGATCCGCAGGTAGTAGGCGCTGAGCAACCCCACCAGGCCGAAAAAGCACAGCAGGCTGAGGATGCGGGCGATGCGTACGCGCGGTTCCAGCCATTGGATCGAAGGCAGGATCTTCGGCTTCTTAGCCACGGCCGTTCTCCAGCAACAGGGCGGTTTTCGCCAGGCGCAAACCCAAGGCGCGGCACAGGGCGACCTCATGTTCGTTCAAGCCGCTTTTGCCGTCGGCCCCGGCGTGATGGCTCGGGCCGTAGGGCGTGCCACCGCCCTGGGTGTCGATCAGGGCCGATTCGCTGTAGGGCAGGCCGGTGATCAGCATGCCGTGGTGCAGCAGCGGCAGCATCATCGACAGCAGGGTGGTTTCCTGGCCGCCGTGCAGGCTCGCGGTGGAGGTGAACACCCCGGCCGGTTTGCCCACCAGGGCGCCGGTCAGCCACAGGTTGCTGGTGCCGTCGAGAAAGTATTTGAGCGGCGCGGCCATGTTGCCGAAACGGGTCGGGCTGCCCAAGGCCAGGCCAGCGCAGTTCTTCAGGTCATCGAGGCTGGCGTAGAGCGGGCCTTGTTCAGGGATGTCCGGCGAAACCGCTTCGCACTCGGCAGAAATTGCCGGCACCGTACGCAACCTGGCTTCCAGCCCGGCCTGCTCGACACCACGGGCGATCTGCCGGGCCATTTCGTTGGTGGAGCCGCTGCGGCTGTAATACAACACCAGGATGTACGGCGTGGTCACGGCAGGATCTCCAGGATCTTCTCCGGCGGACGGCCGATCACGGCCTTTTCCCCGGCTTCCAGAATCGGCCGTTCCATGAGTTTCGGGTGGGCGGCGATGGCCGCGATCAACTGGGCCTGGCTCAGGCTTTCGTCGGCCAGGTTCAGATCCTTGTACTCGTCCTCGCTGGTGCGCAGCAATTGCCGGGCGGTGATGCCGAGCTTGCCCAGCAGGCGTTCCAGTTGCGCGGCGTCGAGCGGGGTTTCCAGGTAGCGGACCACGGTGGGCGTCAGGCCACGGGCCTCCAACAGTTCCAGCGCACCGCGGGATTTCGAGCAGCGCGGGTTGTGATAAAGCGTCAGATCGGTCATGAGTGGGTCGCATCTTGCGTAAGGTGGCGGCTATTCTACTGTGCCGCGAAGCCCCTAGCACCTGAGAGAGGCGACGGGTCGCAGCAGCGTTCACATTCAGACAAGGATTGGCACATGGCAAGGCGATTGACGGCGGCACTGACATTCATCGGCATTTTGTTGCTCGCCGGCTGCGGGAACGACTACGGCGTGGACCAGAACGGCCAGGCCATTGCCTCGCAGCGGCTGGACAAACAATGGGTGGTGCTCAACTACTGGGCCGAATGGTGCGCGCCGTGCCGTACCGAAATCCCGGAATTCAATGCCTTGGCCGAACAGCTCAAGGGCCGCAATGTCGGTGTGTTCGGGGTCAACTTCGACCAGGTGCAGGGCGAAGAACTCAAGAGTGCCAGCGACAAGATGGGGATTCGCTTCACGGTGCTGGCCCGGGATCCGGCCGAGATCTTCGACCTTCCTCGCAGCGAAGGGCTACCGGTGACGTACATCATCGATAACAAGGGCAAGGTGCGCGAGCAGTTGCTGGGGGAGCAGACGGCGGCGGGGGTGATGGCCAAGCTTGAGGCGTTGCAGGCGCTCAAGTGATGATCGTTCCCACGCTCCGCGTGGGAATGCAGCCCGGGACGCTCTGCGTCCCAAAAGCGGAACGCGGAGCGTCCCCAGAGGCGTTCCCACGCGGAGCATGGGAACGATCAAGTGGGGCCGGAGCTCAGCCCTCTTCCAGCCACCAACGCAGCGGCTTGCCCTGGGCTGGCCAGAAGCGTATTTGCTCGATGGGTGAGATGTCCCAGCGCTCGACCTTTTCCAGGGCCTGCAAGAAGCGCGTTTCTTGCTCCATCACCGCCGGGGCGCAGAGTTTGCGTGTGCTGCCGATCTTGCCGAAGCTCAAGCGGTGGCCTTCCAGGGTGTAGGGCGCGAACCAGTGGTTGCAGCCGCCGTTGCCATAGGCGCGACCGTCATCCCCAAGGGTGATGGTCAGGTGGCTGTAGTCCATCAATGGCCGCTCACCGATCCACTCCAGGATGTAGCTGCGGTTATGTTGCAGCTGCACAGGTTCAGCGGCACAGCCCATCAGGCTCATGCCGATCAACGCGGACAGGGCCAAACGTTTCATCAGGCGGCTTCCTGGCATTTCGGGCATAGGTGTTTTTCACCCACGGTGGTCCAGCCCAGTTCGGCGATTCGCGCGGTGGCGGCCGGTTTTTCGGCCTTGACGCCGAGCTTGGCATCCACGGCGAATTCGAAGCTCAGTTCCTTGGCGCAGCTGTCGCAGTTGACCTGCCAGGTGTGGATCGCCAGTTCGCCGAACACCGGGCCGGTGGTCATGGCCGTCCATTGGCCCATGGGCTTGAGCAGGTGCCGCACGGTGTCCACGGTCAGGCGCATGGACAAGTCCTTGCTGCCCTTGAGCGTGACGAGCAACACATCGTTGGCCTGGATCGAACCGCCATTGCCCGTGACCTGGTAGCGGCCCGGCGCCAGCGCGCGGACTTCGGTCAAGGTGTGCTGAGGGTTCATCAGGGTGTAGCGGAAATCGTGTTCGGCCATGGGTCCTCCAAATAGGCGCGACATGCTAGCACGGGGCATGGCTTTGGATGCTCCATAAGGGATCTGACCGACGAAACTCCACCCTGTGGGAGCGAGCTTGCTCGCGAAGGCGGCGGACCAGTCAGTATCGATGTTGACTGACACACCGCTATCGCGAGCAAGCTCGCTCCCACAGGGTTTGTGCCGGCTCAAGGTTTAGCTGTCTACCAGGTTTTGCGGCGTGCCGGCGGCCCAGGCGGCGATGTTGTCCAGGGTGGTCATGGCAATCGCCGCCAAGGCCTCATGGGTCAGGAACGCCTGGTGGGCGGTGACGATCACGTTGGGGAAGGTCAACAGCCGGGCCAGCACGTCGTCCTGCAAGGGCAGGTCGGAGCGGTCCTTGAAAAACAGCTGGGCTTCTTCCTCGTACACATCCAGGCCCAGGTAGCCCAACTGGCCGCTTTTCAACGCCTCGATCAAGGCCGGTGTGTCCACCAGGCCGCCGCGCCCGGTATTGATCAGCATGGCGCCGCGTTGCATCGCAGCAAGCGATCGGGCGTTGATCAGGTGTCGGCTTTGTTTATTGAGCGGGCAATGCAGGCTGATGATCTGCGCCTGCGCGAGCAGCTCGGCCAAGGGCAGGTAGCGGGCGCCCAAGGCTTCGACCTGCGGGTTGGGGTAGGGGTCATAGGCCAGCAACTGGCAGCCGAAGCCGGCCATGATCCGTGCGAACGTCGCGCCGATCTGCCCGGTGCCGATCACCCCGACGGTCTTGCCCACCAGGTCGAACCCGGTCAGCCCATGGAGGCTGAAATTGCCGTCTCGGGTGCGGTTGTAGGCGCGGTGCAGGCAGCGATTGAGGGCCATGATCAACGCCACGGCATGTTCGGCCACGGCATGGGGCGAGTAGGCCGGCACCCGGACGATGCTCAAGCCCAGGCGCTGGGCGGCGAGCAGGTCGACGTGGTTGTAGCCGGCCGAGCGCAGGGCGATCAGCCGCGTGCCGCCTTCGGCCAGCCGCTCCAGCACCGGGGCGCTGAGGTCATCGTTGATGAAGGCGCACACCACTTCATGCCGTTCGGCCAGGGCCACGGTGTCGAGGTTCAGACGGGCGGGCTGAAATTGCAATTGAAGACCTGCGGGTGTCGGGGCCTTGGTGAAACTGTCGCGGTCGTAGGTCTGGCTGCTGAAAAAAATCACGCGCATGGCGGCCTCCTGGCAGAAAAAAAAAGCCCGTAGGAGCTGTCGGAACGTGGATTTTCAGCGATTCCGGTTCCCTGGATCTTGCCCTGGATCAGGCGCTGATACGGGCCTCGCTGGCCAGGCGGTTGATGGCCCGCTCCAATTCTTCCAGGGCGGCGGTGGCCTTGGGATCCTGTTGCTTGAGCAGGGTTTCGCTGCGCTGGCAGGCCGCCCGCAATTGCGGTACGCCGCAGTAGCGGGTGGCGCCGTGCAGGCGGTGGACGCGTTCGATCAGTGCGTTGTGATCGTTGGCCTCGCTGGCCTGGCGGATCGCTTCGCGGTCGGCTTCCAGGGACGCCAGCAGCATCGCCAGCATGTCCGCCGCCAGGTCGGCCTTGCCGGCGGCCAGGCGCAGGCCTTCTTCGTGATCGAGCACCAGCAGTTCGCTGCCGCCCTGGGCATCGCCGCTGCGCTCCGGTGACTGGTTGCGCAGGGCCAGGCCAGTCCATTTGAGCACCACCTGGGCCAGTTGCCGCTCGCTGATGGGTTTGGTCAGGTAGTCGTCCATGCCGCTTTGCAGCAGGGCACGCTTTTCGTTGGCCATGGCGTGGGCGGTGAGGGCGACGATCGGCAGCGGCGTGCAGTGCCGCTCGCTTTCCCACTGGCGGATCGCCTCGGTGCTCTGGCGACCGTCCATGCCGGGCATCTGCACGTCCATCAAGACCAGGTCGAAGGTTTCCTTCTGCACGGCCTTGACCGCCGCATAGCCGCTTTCCACGGCCAGCACCTTGGCGCCCATGTCTTCGAGCAGGGTCTGCACCAGCAGCAGGTTGGCCGGGTTGTCGTCCACGCACAGAACTTTCGGGGCGCGGCTGGAAACCGGCTCGTGGGGTTCGCTGCGGGTCGGGCGCGGGTTGACCAGGTCGGAAAGCGCGCGGCGCAACTTGCGGGTGCAGGCCGGCTTGGCCTGGAGCTGGCTGTGAGGGTTGGGCACCGAGAGGTGGTACAGGGTCTGTTCGGTGGTGGGGCACAGCACGAGTACTTTGCAGCCCAGGTGCTCAAGGTCCCAGATGTGTTGGTTGAGGCGCTCCGGTGGCATGTCGTTGCTGGTGATGCCCAGCACGGCCAGGTCGATCGCCTGATCGGTCTGGTGGGCGACGGTGATGCCGTTGGTCAGGCTTTCCAGGGTGTTGAACGGCGTCACTTGCAGGCCGCAGTCTTCGAGCTGGTGCTGCAAGGCCTGACGGGCCAGTTCGTGATTCTCCAGCACCGCCACGCGCCGGCCCAGCAACGGCGGGCCGGGCAGGTCCTCGGCATCGTCGCGGGTCTTGGGCAGGCGCAGGCTGATCCAGAACTCCGAGCCTTCGCCCGGTGTGCTGTCGACGCCGATCTCCCCGCCCATCTGTTCCACCAGGCGCTTGGAAATCACCAGGCCCAACCCGGTGCCCCCCGGTTGCCGCGACAGTGAGTTGTCAGCCTGGCTGAACGCCTGGAACAGCGCTCGCACATCCTGGTTGGACAGGCCGATACCCGTGTCCTGGATGCTGATGCGCAACTGCACGCTGTCTTCGTGTTCGTCTTCGAGCATGGCCCGGGCGACGATGGTGCCCTCGCGGGTGAACTTGATGGCGTTGCTCACCAGGTTGGTCAGGATCTGCTTGAGGCGCAGCGGATCGCCCACCAGCGACAGCGGCGTGTCCCGGTAGACCAGGCTCACCAGTTCCAACTGCTTGGCATGGGCGGCGGGGGCGAGGATGGTCAGGGTGTCTTGCAGCAGGTCGCGCAGGTTGAACGGAATGCTGTCGAGCACCAACTTGCCGGCCTCGATCTTCGAAAAGTCGAGGATCTCGTTGATGATCCCCAGCAGGCTGTCGGCGGATTTCTCGATGGTGCCCAGGTAGTCGAGCTGGCGCGGGGTCAGTTCGCTTTTCTGCAACAGGTGGGTAAAACCGAGGATGCCGTTGAGCGGTGTGCGGATTTCATGGCTCATGTTCGCCAGGAACTCGGATTTGATCCGGCTCGCTTCCAGGGCTTCCTTGCGGGCCAGGTCCAGCTCGATGTTCTGGATCTCGATGGTTTCCAGGTTCTGGCGTACGTCTTCGGTGGCCTGGTCGATGCTGTGCTGCAATTCTTCCTGGGCGTTCTGCAAGGTACTGGCCATGCGGTTGATGCCCGAGGCCAGTTCGTCCAGCTCCTGGCTGCCCAGCGGCGGCAGGCGGGTTTCCAGGTGACCGTCCTTGAGTTGCGCCACGGCCTGCTTGATCTGGCTCAGTGGACGGTTGATCGTGCGGCCCATGCGCAGGGCCAGCAACCCGGTCAGGCACAGGCCGGCGGCGATCAGCAGCAGGCTGGCGAACAGGCTGCGATAGCCACGCAGCAACATGCCGCTGTGGGACAACTCCAACTCGACCCAGCCCAACAGGCGGTCGGCTTCTTCGGGAATCAGTTCGCCCGCCAGGTTGCGGTGCTTGCCGAATACCGGCAGCAGGTAGCGCGTGGCGTCGTTGCCAGTGCGTTGCAGTAGCTGCGTGCTGTTGCCCTCCGGTGCCCGGTTGAGCATGGTCGGGCCAGCGTGGGCCAGTGGTATGCGGTCGGGGGCGAGAAAGGTTACGGCGCGCACGTCCGCCTGTTCGAGGGACTGGGTGGCGATGCGCTCCAGCAGATCGGTGTCCTGGCGGCTCATGGCTGGGGCGACCAGTGGCGCAAGTTGTTCGGCGATCATCTCGCCACGTTGCAACAACTGGGCGTGCAGGTCCGATTGCTGCATCCAGGTGAAATAGCCGCCCAGGACCAGCGCCATCAGGCTGGTTGGCAACAGGGTCAGCAACAGCACGCGGCCTTTGATTCCCAGTTTCTTGAGCACACTTGTCTCCTGCATCCAGCGTCTGATTGAGCGGTGCGCGCATCCGGCACGCATTACCTGCGCAGTGTAGCGATTTGCGGGCGGGCGATCTTCGTAAAATTCACAAGGCGATGGGGGCGCGGTCCATGGGATAGCCATCGAGGGAAAGCTAAGCGCGTGCTCGGCTTTCGCCTCGCTTATTCCCATAAGCCATAACCCCCTTACTTTGCGTGATATGGCCTGGCCAGGTTTGCCGGTATGATAGGCGCCCCCGCAGTCCGGATTGCGAATACGCCATGACTCTGCAGTACCCAACCATCGCCGATTGCGTCGGCAACACTCCGCTGGTCCGTTTGCAACGCTTGCCCGGCGTGACCACCAATACGCTTTTGCTCAAGCTCGAAGGGAATAACCCGGCGGGTTCGGTCAAGGACCGGCCGGCGCTGTCGATGATCACCCGTGGCGAATTGCGCGGGCAGATCCAGCCCGGCGACACGCTGATCGAGGCGACCTCCGGCAACACCGGTATTGCCCTGGCGATGGCAGCGGCGATCAAGGGCTACAAGATGATCCTGATCATGCCCGACAACTCCAGCGCCGAGCGCAAGGCGGCGATGACGGCCTACGGTGCCGAGTTGATCCTGGTGACTCAGGAGGAGGGCATGGAGGGTGCCCGGGACCTGGCCGAGCGCATGCAGGCCGAGGGTCGTGGCAAGGTGCTGGACCAGTTCGCCAACGGCGACAATCCCGAGGCCCACTACACCACCACCGGCCCTGAGATCTGGCGCCAGACCGACGGCACCATCACCCATTTCGTCAGCTCGATGGGCACCACCGGCACCATCATGGGCACCTCGCGCTATCTGAAAGAACAGAACCCGAACGTGCAGATCATCGGCCTGCAACCGATGGAAGGTTCGGCCATTCCAGGCATTCGTCGCTGGCCGGAGGAATATCTGCCGAAGATCTACCAGGCCGAGCGCGTGGACCGCATCATCGACATGGCCCAGAGCGAAGCCGAGGACGTGACCCGTCGTCTGGCTCGCGAAGAAGGCATTTTCTGTGGCGTGTCTTCGGGCGGTGCCGTGGCGGGGATGCTGCGTCTGTCCAAGGAAGTTGAAAATGCGGTGATCGTCGCGATCATCTGCGACCGTGGCGACCGTTACCTGTCGACCGGCATTTTCGACGCGCCCAACTGATGGCCAAGCAAGAAAGAGGCTTGCGCTTCCAACCCAGCGGCGGAAGCCGGGCCCCGCAAGTGCCCACCGGTAAAAAGCAGCGTTTGACCATCGAACGCCTGGCCAACGATGGCCGGGGCATCGCCTTTGTCGAGGGGCGCACCTGGTTTGTCATCGGCGCCCTGGCCGGCGAAGAAGTCGAGGCGCGGGTGCTCGGTGCCCATGGCAAAGTGGTCGAGGCACGCACCGAGCGGGTGTTCCTGCCCAGTGAACTGCGTCGTGCGGCGCCGTGCATCCATGCCGGTCGTTGTGGCGGATGCAGCGTCCAACATTTGCCCCATGACGAACAACTCGCCCTGAAACAGCGCATGCTCGCCGAGCAGTTGTCTCGGGTGGCTGGGGTGGTGCCAGAGGAATGGGCCGCGCCCCTGAGCGGACCGGAGTTCGGTTACCGGCGTCGCGCCCGGGTGGCGGTGCGCTGGGACCAGAAAGCGAAAAAACTCGAAGTCGGTTTCCGCGCCGTCGGCAGCCAGGACATCGTTGCCATCGGTGATTGCCCGGTGCTGGTACAGCCCTTGCAGCCGATCATGAGCCGTCTGCCGGAAATGCTGCGTCGCTTGAGCAAACCCCAGGCGCTGGGGCATGTGGAGTTGTTCGCCGGTTCGTCCCTCGCGGTATTGCTGCGCCACATGGCGCCGCTGTCGGAGGCCGACCTGACGATCCTCAAGGACTTCTGTGCGTTCCATGAAGCCCAGTTGTGGCTGCACGGTGAAGGTGAGCCGCAACCGGTGGAGCCTGGGCAGGCCCTTGGGTTTCGCCTGGATGCCTGGGACCTCGAGCTGGCTTACCGGCCGGGGGATTTCATCCAGGTGAACGCCGGGGTCAACGAGGCGATGATCGCCCAGGCCCTGCAATGGCTGGCGCCGCAAGCCGAGGAGCGGGTGCTGGATCTGTTCTGCGGCCTGGGCAACTTTGCCTTGCCGCTGGCCAAAAGCGTGCGCCAGGTAGTGGCCGTCGAAGGCGTGCAGACCATGGTGGAGCGTGCGGCGGCCAATGCCGTCAGCAACAATTTGAATAACACTGCTTTTTTTCAGGCCGATTTATCCCAGCCTCTGGCTGATGCCGAATGGATCGGCGAGGGCTTTTCTGCGGTACTCTTGGACCCACCCCGTGACGGTGCTTTCGAGGTGGTGCGCAAGCTGTCGTCCCTGGGTGCCAAACGGTTGGTTTATGTTTCGTGCAACCCGGCAACTTTGGCCCGGGATACGGTCGAACTGATCAAGCAGGGCTACCGGTTAAAACGTGCCGGGATTCTCGATATGTTTCCTCAAACGGCGCATGTCGAGGCCATGGCGTTATTTGAAGCGAGCCAGGATGGCTTGTCCGACTGACCCGTTCGTGCCAACTCGCCACAGCCCTGGGCGCAAACACGGGCATGAAGGTCAGCGAAGTTGACGCATTGAATCTGCGTCGTAGGGAAGGTAAGTAAAGATGGTACAGGTGAGAGCACACCAGCCGATCAACACCGACGGCAGTATCAATCTCGAGGCTTGGCTCGATCATGCGGTCAGCGTCGACATGGCTCTGGATCGCGAAGCCTTGAAGGCCGCCTGCGAGTTCGCTCGTGAGGCGGAGCAGCAACATAACGCGGCGAAGAACCTGTGGTCCGAAGGCACCTCGAGTTTCCAGACGGGCCTGGAGATCGCCGAAATTCTCGCTGACCTCAAGCTCGACCAGGATTCGCTGGTGGCGGCGGTGCTATACCGCGGCGTGCGCGAAGGGCAGATCCAGCTACCGGTGGTCAGCCAGCGCTTCGGCATGGTGGTGGCCAAGCTGATCGACGGCGTGCTGCGCATGGCGGCCATCAGTGCCAGCCTCAGCCCGCGCCAGTCCATGGTGCTGGGCACCCAGGGCCAGGTGGAAAACCTGCGCAAGATGTTGGTGGCGATGGTCGACGACGTGCGTGTCGCGCTGATCAAGCTGGCCGAACGCACCTGTGCGATCCGCGCCGTGAAGTCCGCCGATGACGAAAAACGCAATCGCGTCGCCCGGGAGGTGTTCGACATCTATGCACCCCTGGCCCACCGTCTCGGCATCGGTCACATCAAGTGGGAGCTGGAGGACCTGTCCTTCCGCTACCTGGAGCCCGATCAGTACAAGCAGATCGCCAAGCTGCTGCATGAGCGGCGCCTGGATCGCGAGCGCTTCATCACCGATGTGATGACCCAGTTGCGAGAAGAACTGCAGGCCACCGGCGTGGTAGCCGACATCAGTGGCCGGGCCAAGCACATCTACTCGATCTGGCGAAAAATGCAGCGCAAAGGCCTGGAATTCAGCCAGATCTACGACGTTCGCGCCGTTCGCGTCCTGGTCCCGGAAATGCGCGACTGCTACACCGCGCTGGGGATCGTCCATACCTTGTGGCGGCACATTCCGAAGGAGTTCGACGACTACATCGCCAATCCCAAGGAAAACGGCTATCGCTCGCTACACACTGCAGTGATCGGCCCCGAGGGCAAGGTGCTGGAAGTGCAGATCCGCACCCACGCCATGCACGAGGAGGCCGAGCTGGGCGTCTGCGCCCACTGGAAATACAAGGGCACCGACGTCAAGTCCGGGTCCAATCACTATGAAGAGAAAATCTCCTGGCTGCGTCAGGTGCTCGAGTGGCATGAGGAGCTGGGTGACATTGGTGGCCTGGCCGAACAGCTGCGGGTCGATATCGAGCCGGACCGGGTCTATATCTTCACCCCCGACGGCCACGCCATCGACCTGCCCAAGGGCGCGACGCCACTGGACTTCGCCTACCGGGTTCACACCGAGATCGGCCACAACTGCCGTGGCGCCAAGATCAACGGGCGGATCGTGCCGCTCAACTACAGCCTGCAGACCGGTGAGCAGGTCGAGATCATCACCAGCAAGCACGGTACGCCGAGCCGCGACTGGCTGAACCCGAACCTGGGCTACATCACCACCTCGCGGGCGCGGGCGAAAATCGTCCACTGGTTCAAGTTGCAGGCTCGCGACCAGAACGTCGCCGCCGGCAAGACCCTGCTCGAGCGTGAACTCGGTCGCCTGGGCCTGCCGCAGGTGGATTTCGACAAGCTGGCCGAAAAAGCCAATATGAAAACCGCCGAGGACATGTTCGCCGCCCTCGGTGCCGGCGATCTGCGCCTGGCGCAGTTGGTCAACCTGGCCCAGCAACTGGTGGAGCCGGAGCGGGGCAACGAGCAACTGGAGCTGATTCCGCGCAAGGCTACCGGCTACAAGCCGGGCAAGCGCGGCGATATCCAGATCCAGGGCGTGGGCAACCTGATGACCCAGATGGCGGGCTGCTGCCAGCCACTGCCGGGGGATGCGATCGTCGGCTACATCACCCAGGGCCGTGGCGTGAGCATTCACCGCCAGGACTGTGCCTCGGTGCTGCAACTGGCCGGTCGCGAGCCGGAGCGGATCATCCAGGTCAGTTGGGGCCCGGTGCCGGTGCTCACCTATCCGGTGGACATCGTCATCCGCGCCTACGACCGATCAGGTCTGTTGCGTGACGTGTCTCAGGTGTTGCTGAACGAGCGGATCAACGTGTTGGCGGTCAACACCCGTTCGAACAAGGAAGACAACACCGCGCTGATGTCCCTGACCATCGAGATTCCGGGGCTGGATGCGCTGGGGCGGTTGCTGGGGCGGATTTCCCAGTTGCCGAACATCATCGAGACCCGGCGCAACCGGACGCCAGGTTAAGCGCAGTCCGCAAATGTGGGAGCCTGTGGGAGCAAAGTCTGTGGGAGCAAGCTTTGCTCCCACAGGTTCACTCCTATTGACTTGCTTCCATTGGATTATTTCCCATAGGGTGATTTGTGATGGGATGGATTGATGTACAGCCTTGAAGACCTGCTCCACCTGATGAACCGCCTGCGGGACCCGCAGTACGGCTGCCCGTGGGACATCCAGCAAACCTACGCGACCATCGTCCCTCATACCCTGGAAGAAGCCTACGAAGTGGCCGATGCCATCGAGCGCGGCGATTTCGATCACTTGCAGGGCGAGTTGGGCGACCTGTTGTTCCAGGTGGTGTATTACAGCCAACTGGCCCGGGAAGAAAACCGCTTCGAATTTGCCGGTGTGGTCGACAGCATCACCCGCAAGCTGATCCGTCGCCATCCCCATGTGTTTCCTACCGGTGACCTGTATGCGCCCGTGGATATCCCGCGCCTGAGCGAAGAACAGGTCAAGCAGCGCTGGGAAGAAATCAAGGCAGAGGAACGGGCCGAGAAAGCCACGGCACCCGAGCAGTTGTCATTGCTCGACGACGTGCCGGGAGCGCTGCCGGCGTTGTCCCGTTCAGCGAAGCTGCAAAAGCGTGCGGCTCAGGTCGGTTTCGACTGGCCAGGCCCGTTGCCGGTGCTCGACAAGGTGCGGGAGGAACTGGACGAAGTGCTCGAAGCCATGGCCGACAACGATCCGGTGGCCATCAGCGATGAGATCGGCGATCTGCTGTTCAGTGTGGTTAACCTGGCTCGTCACTTGAAAGTGGACCCGGAAACCGCCCTGCGTGGCGCCAACGGAAAGTTCGAGCGGCGGTTCCGATTTATCGAACAGGCATTGCGCGACACCCACCGTCCCATGGAAGATTGCACCCTCGAAGAGTTGGACGCCTTGTGGGGCGAAGCCAAACGTCAGGAAAAGAATTTGCCCAGCTGTGGCTGAGGCCGTTGCCTAAGTGAGTAAGCACCATGAGCCTTTCCCTTCGCGACCAGTTGCTCAAAGCAGGGCTGGTCAACCAAAAGCAGGCCAAGCAGGTCGGCAAAGAGAAACAGAAGCAGCAACGCCTGGCCCATAAAGGCCAGATCGAACTGGATGACTCCCAGCAGCGCGCCGCCCAGGAGGCCATGGCCGAGAAGGTCAAGCGCGACCAGGAACTCAACCGTCAGCAGCAGGAAAAGGTCGAGCAGAAGGCTCGGGCCGCGCAGATCAAGCAATTGATCGAAGTCTCGCGCCTGCCGAAGCTGACTACTGAGGACTATTACAACTTCGTCGACGACAAGAAGGTCAAACGCATCTCGGTCAACACTCTGATGCGCAACAAGCTGAGCAGTGGCTCGCTGGCGATTGTCCACCATGCCGGCGGTTACGAAGTGATCCCGCGCGAGGCGGCCCTGAAGATCCAGGAGCGCGACCCCCAGCGCATCGTCCAGCTCAACACCCAGACCGAAGAAGTGGATGCCGATGATCCGTACGCGGCGTATCAGATTCCTGATGATTTGATGTGGTAAGCCGGACAGCAAGCTAAACACAAAGCCTGTGGAAGGCCTGAGGGAATATCTGTAGGGATCTATGAGATCTGTGGGAGCAAAGCTTGCTCGCGATAGCGGAGTGTCAGCCGGTAAAAATGTTGCCTGATACTCTGCTATGGCGAGCAAGCTTTGCTCCCACAGGCACAAGTCCCATAGGGGTTTGTGTCGTTCAGGATTCTGCGGTCTCACGCGAGCGCTGCCATTCCTCACGCTCCAGTTCGGCCTTGTAGCTGTGAGCGTCCGTTTCGGAGTGGAACATTCCCACCAGCAGATCCTGTTGATGCACATCCCAGATCCGGATACCGGCGGCAATCCCTTCGTGGGACATGTGGGCGTCGTCGCGTTCAGTTACTTTCACAGTCATCTTGCAAGCTCCAATCTCTGTTATCTGCAGCAAGGCGTGTGCAGGACTTTGTTATAGATTTTGGTAGCGTGCTAAGTAAATGCTTCGGCGCGTTAAGAAGTTTTCATGGAAAGTGCATCCGTCCTGCAGGCCAGGCAGTGCGCGGCATTCGGTCGCAGGTGGTTTTTCATGAAGAAATTTTCATGTTGCAGCGGCAAACCTGAGTGAAAGCGCAACCCCTGTGGGTGGTCATGAAATCCGGGCAATAAAAAGCCCCGCATCGGCGGGGCTTCTTGTTGTCGGCGTCGATCAGCTGCCTTTCACAGCCTTGCCGTTGACCGTGCCGTCCAGGAGCATGATGTTGTACTCCTTGCCGTCGGTCTCGACCTGTTGCAGGCGTACAAGCAGGTAATCCCAGTCCTTGGCGAACCAGAGCACGGTGATGCGCTTGCTTTGCGTCGGGTCGCGCACGCGCTCGACCTTGATGGCGTCGATCTGGCCGGCCTTGGTGTCGACTTTTTCCGAACCCAGCACGCGGAAGTCATAGGTATCGACCTCGCCATCATCGACGACCTGATAGCTCATGCTTTTCTTGCCGGCCGCCACGTCGTGCTGCAGGGCCAGTTGATAGGTGGATTTATCGACCATGCCACGGTTGAGCGGCAGCTTGACCGCGTCGCCGCGATCGGTGCCGGTGACCATCTTGGTGTTCCAGTCGAAGTCCAGGTCGGCCTTCTTGGCCTTGCCCAGGCCACCACGTTCGAAGTGGTAGGACTGTGGCAGCAGCGTGTCCTTATCCAGGGTCAGGGTGCTTTCTTCGGTCAGGCTGGCGATCATCATCGAAGCCTTGAAGCTCAGCTTCCAGGTGCCGTTGGCTTCCTTGGTCAGGCTGCGCTCGGCGGTGCCGCTCATGGGCAACTGTTTCCAGTCGGCGGTGTAGCTGGCGGAGAACGGTTGTAGTTCCGAAGCCTGTGCCAGGGGCAGGGCAAGCAGAGCGCAAGCGAAGAGCAGGGCGCGACGCATAAAATCTCCTAGTATCGAATCAAATGGCCGCTGGCGGCGAGCAACTGGCCGTCCAGTGAGGCTCCGCGATCGTCGAGGGTCAGCCTTCCTTCGGCAAACCAACGCACGGCCATCGGGTAGATCTGGTGCTCGCGGGCGTGAACCCGTTGCGCCAGGCTTTGCGGCGTGTCGTGCAACTCTACCGGTATTACTGCCTGTACGACCAGTGGTCCGCCATCGAGTTCCTCGGTGACAAAGTGCACAGAGCAGCCGTGCTCCGTGTCTCCGGCCTCCAGCGCGCGCTGGTGAGTGTGTAACCCTTTGTATTTGGGCAGTAGCGAGGGGTGGATATTGAACAGGCGGCCCTGGTAGTGACGCACGAAGCCGGCGCTGAGGATGCGCATGAAGCCAGCGAGGACCACCAGTTGCGGATTGAAGGTGTCGATCTGTTCGATCAGCGCGGCGTCGAAGGCTTCACGGCCCTCGAACGCCTTGTGATCCAGGACGCGGGTGTCGATACCCGCGTCCTTGGCGCGTTGCAGGCCGTAGGCATCGGCGCGGTTGGAAATCACCGCGCGGATACGGACCGGGCTGTCGCCGGTCCGCGTGCTGTCGATCAAGGCCTGCAAGTTACTGCCGGTGCCGGACAGCAGCACCACCACGTCACAGGTTGCGGACATCAGTGCGCCTTAAGGTTTTTCAGCTCGACCTGTGCAGCGCCTTCGGCCGCGGTAGCGATCTGGCCGATGACCCAAGGCTGCTCGCCGGCTTCACGCAATACGTTCAGGGCGGTCTCGACGTGTTCCTGGGCCACGCAGATAACCATGCCCACGCCGCAGTTCAGCACGCGATGCATTTCGGTTTCATCGACATTGCCTTTCTCTTGCAGCCAGTCGAACACCGCCGGGCGGGTCCAGCTCGCCACGTCGACCACGGCCTGGGCACCTTTTGGCAGCACGCGCGGGATGTTGTCCAGCAGGCCACCACCGGTGATGTGGGCCATGGCCTTGACGGCGCCGGTGTCCTTGATCAGCTTGAGCAGCGGCTTGACGTAGATGCGGGTCGGGGCCATCAGCAGGTCGGCCAGTGGCTTGCCGTCGAGCTGGGTGTTTTCGATGTCGGCACCCGAGACTTCGATGATCTTGCGGATCAGCGAGTAGCCATTGGAGTGCGGGCCGGAGGACGGCAGGGCGAGCAGGGCATCGCCAGCGGCGACTTTCGAGCCGTCGATGATCTCGGCCTTTTCCACGACACCGACGCAGAAGCCGGCCAGGTCGTAGTCTTCGCCTTCGTACATGCCGGGCATTTCAGCGGTTTCGCCGCCGACCAGGGAGCAGCCGGACAGCTCACAGCCCGCGCCGATGCCGGTCACGACCTGGGCGGCGGTGTCAACGTTGAGCTTGCCGGTGGCGTAGTAGTCGAGGAAGAACAGCGGCTCGGCACCGCAGACCACCAGGTCGTTCACGCACATGGCCACCAGGTCGATGCCGATGCTGTCATGCTTGTTCAGGTTCAGGGCCAGGCGCAGCTTGGTGCCGACGCCGTCGGTGCCCGAGACCAGGACCGGTTGCTTGTAGCCGGCCGGGATCTCGCAGAGGGCGCCGAAACCGCCCAGGCCGCCCATGACCTCCGGACGCGCAGTGCGCTTGGCGACGCTCTTGATGCGTTCGACCAATGCTTCACCGGCGTCGATGTCTACACCGGCGTCCTTGTAGCTCAGGGAGGGTTGCTTGCTCATGATCCAGGCCTTTAGGGGGGATTTCTGGGTAACGACCGACGCCGGGGCCATTGAATAACCGTTGTACGAATTATTCCGGGAGCCCAGCCATTGCCGGTCTGCGAAGGCGCGCGATTTTATCAGGCTTGAGGGGCAGCGGCCATCCTCGCGCCGACGGGCAGGGACATATCCACGGAAAAAAACCGATATTTCTTATATTGGTACTGCGTAGCGCGTCTGTATAAGGTGTAGCGGTAACCGGTTATGGTGATGACCGTGCGAAACTTCCATCGGGTGTGTGAATGTTTTGCCGGGTGCTGTGGTCACAGCCATGCTCAATCTTCTTCACACGGCCTGTTCCAGCCGTTATGTCCGGGAATCTTCCATGCGTTTGTTCAAATTCTTGTCCGTGGGCTGCTTGTCGCTGATCAGCCTGGCGAGCCATGCCGAAACCGTCAATGGCCTCTATCAGGTGCTCGAACCGGTCGTCAGCCAGACACCGGAGGAGCGCAATCAGGCGACGCTGCGCGCCCTGGATACGCTGGTCCTGCGCCTGACCGGCGACGCCAAGGCTGCCCAGAATCCCGGGTTGGCGGCGCTGCGCAAGGACCCGCAACAGATCATTCTTCAATATGGCTACGACGCCGGCCCGCCGGAAAGCCTCAAGGTGGACTTCGACCCGGCGAGCACCGACCGGGCATTGCGTTCGGCAGGCTTGTCGCTGTGGAGCGCGAACCGGCCATCGATCCTGGGCTGGTGGCTGAACGACTCGGTCGAGGGCTCCAGCCTGGTGGGCGATGGCCAGGCCAGCGCCACGCCATTGCGGCGTGCCGCCCAGCATCGGGGGCTGGCATTGCACTTGCCGCTGGCGGATTTGAGCGAGCAGATCGTTGCCACCGCACCGAACCTGGAAGGCAGCGACCCGGCGCCTCTGCGCGCTGCCTCTGAGCGCTACGCGACAGACGCCTTGCTGGCGGTCCACGCCAAGGAAGAGGGCGGGCAGTGGCATGGGGCCTGGCGCCTGTGGCTGGGCGATCAGCGTGAGCAGGGCACAGCCCAGGGTGCCGATCCGGCCGCACTGGCTGACGCGGTGATGTTGGCGGTGAACCAGCGCCTGGCGCCGCGCTTCGTCGCCAAGCCGGGCGTGGCCACTGAACAGTTGCTGGAAGTGCAGGGCATGAACCTTGAGCGGTACGCGGCGCTTGGGCGTTTGCTCGAGCCATTTGGTGGGCAGTTGCAGCAGGTTGAGGGTGATCGGATCGTCTATCGGGTCAACGGCAGCGCCGAGCAGTTGAAGGCGCAACTGGCCCTGGCGAAATTGCAGGAAATCCCGCCCGGCGAGGCCGTCGCGCCAGTGCCTGTGGCGCCGCCCGCCGCCGATGGTTCGGCCCCGGTTGCAGCACCTGTGCCGGCGCCGGCAGCCAATCTGCGGTTCCGCTGGTAGGTTTTCTTTCTTTATATAGCTAGGAGTGGTTCATGGGCGATACGCGGCGTTGGTTCTGGTTGGGCGGGGTTGCCCTGCTGATTGCGCTTATCTATTTGCTGCATCCGATCCTGACGCCGTTCCTGGTTGCGCTGCTGTTGGCCTATCTGTTCGACCCGGTAGTGGATCGCCTGGAAAAACTCGGCCTGTCGCGGACCTGGGGCGTGGTGGCGGTATTTGCGCTGTTCACCTTGATTGTGGGCGCACTGTTGCTGGTGCTGATCCCGATGCTCGCCAAGCAACTGCTGCGCCTGTACGAATTGGCGCCGCAGATGCTCGATTGGTTGCAGCACAGCGCGGTGCCGTGGGTGCAGTCGAAGCTGGGGTTGGCGGACGGTTTCTGGAAGTTCGACAAGGTCAAGGCGGCCATCAGCGAGCATATGGGCCAGACCACCGACATCGTTGGCGTGGTGTTGAGCCAGGCCACGGCCTCGGGCCTGGCGTTGATCGGCTGGCTGGCGAACCTGGTGCTGATTCCAGTCGTGGCCTTCTATCTGCTGCGGGATTGGGACCTGATGATGGCGAAGATTCGCAGTCTGCTGCCGCGTCACCGTGAAGAACGCATCATGACCCTGACCGGCGAATGCCACGAAGTGTTGGGGGCGTTCGTGCGCGGGCAACTGCTGGTGATGGTGGCCCTGGGCTTCATCTATGCGGCCGGGCTGATGCTGGTGGGACTGGAGCTTGGGCTGTTGATCGGCTTGATTGCCGGCCTGGCGGCCATCGTGCCGTACATGGGCTTTGTGATTGGTATTGGCGCGGCATTGATCGCCGGATTGTTCCAGTTCGGCGGCGACCTGTACCCGATGGTGGGCATCGTTGCGGTGTTCATGGTCGGTCAGGCCCTGGAGGGCATGGTGCTGACGCCGCTGCTGGTGGGCGATCGTATTGGCCTGCATCCGGTGGCGGTGATCTTCGCGATCCTGGCGGGGGGCGAGTTGTTCGGCTTCACCGGGATCCTGCTGGCGCTGCCGGTGGCGGCGGTGATCATGGTGCTGGTGCGTCATATGCACGATTTGTACAAGGATTCGGACATCTATAGCGGCGCCGAAGACCCTGATCTTTAGGGCGAATGTCGGGCGGAGCGTCAGGGAAACCGTCGCTCCGCTGTCTTGCCGCTGCAAACCTTTGATTTTGCTCGTGGTCCGACGCATTGTGCGGTCCGCGCCACGGGTATAAACTTTGCGCACTTTACACAGAGGCCACTAACGGTTCCTTGGGAACTGTTCAGTCAGCATGAAACCGATTCAGCTGCCCCTAGGTGTGCGTCTGCGTGATGACGCCACCTTTATCAATTACTACCCAGGCGCCAATGCCGCTGCACTCGGCTATGTCGAGCGGCTTTGCGAAGCCGACGCCGGCTGGACCGAAAGCCTGATCTATCTGTGGGGCAAGGACGGGGTAGGGCGCACGCATCTGTTGCAGGCCGCGTGCCTGCGGTTCGAGCAATTGGGCGAACCTGCGGTGTACCTGCCGTTGGCCGAGTTGCTCGATCGCGGCGTTGAGATCCTCGACAACCTCGAGCAGTACGAACTGGTCTGCCTGGACGATCTCCAGGCCGTGGCCGGCAAGGCTGACTGGGAAGAAGCGCTGTTTCACCTGTTCAATCGGTTGCGTGATAGCGGTCGGCGCTTGCTGATCGCCGCCTCGACGTCGCCACGGGAGCTGCCGGTGAAGCTGGCGGACCTCAAGTCCCGTCTCACCCTGGCGCTGATTTTCCAGATGCGCCCGCTTTCCGACGAAGACAAGCTTCGTGCCTTGCAGCTGCGCGCGTCCCGGCGTGGCCTGCACCTGACCGACGAAGTCGGGCATTTCATCCTCACCCGCGGTACCCGCAGCATGAGCGCGTTGTTCGAACTGCTCGAACGCCTCGATCAGGCCTCACTCCAGGCCCAGCGCAAGCTGACTATTCCTTTTTTGAAAGAAACCCTGGGCTGGTAGAACCGTTGCAGGTAGTGGCTCTTGGCCTGCTCTGGACACGGCGAAACCCGCGGTCCTGCTGGGCTGCAGGCCACGTGACGTTCAAAATGGGCTTAAGCGCTTAGATGTAAACGTAAAACCGAGAAGTCACATTTGCATCGATTGAATTTGCAAATGAGGTTGATAGAAGGCATAGTCTCGCCATCTTTACTACTTCAGCCACGGTCGTGCCCATGCTAAATCGCTTCGCACCCCTCGTGCCTCTCGCACTCGTTACCCTGTTGTTTGGTTGCGCTGCCCACTCCCCAGTGTCCCAGCAAGAGCAACAACCACAGGTCAAGAACTCCGTTACCGCCCAGTCTTCCTCCGTTGCGTTCCAGGAAGAAATGGCCTCCGACAAAGAGCTCGCAGCCTTCGCCGGCAGCAAGCCTTACCAGCTTCCAGTACTGGCCGACAGCATCCTGGAACGCGGTATGTCGTTGATCGGTACCCGCTACCGTTTTGGCGGTACCTCTGAAGCCGGCTTCGATTGCAGCGGTTTCATCGGTTATCTGTTCCGCGAAGAGGCCGGCATGAACCTGCCGCGTTCCACTCGCGAAATGATCAACGTGAATGCCCCTCTGGTGGCTCGCAACCAACTGGAACCCGGTGACCTGCTGTTCTTCAGCACCAACGGTCGTCGCGGTCGTGTCAGCCACGCCGGTATCTACCTGGGCGACAACCAGTTCATCCATTCCAGCAGCCGCCGCAGCGGTGGTGTGCGGATCGACAGCCTGGGCGACAGCTACTGGAGCAAGACCTTCATCGAAGCCAAGCGCGCCCTCGCCATGGCACCGACGGTGGTCACTGCTCGCAAGTAAGCACACAGTTTGTAAGGCAAACTTAAAGTCTTACTTGAAGTTTGCCGTATAGCCGCTAGAATCCTAGATCATTGATTGATGGCAATCCGCCTGCGTACTCCGCAGGCGGATTTGTTTTCATGCCCACGGCAGAAAAGCCGCATCCAGATCAGGATTGTTCTGCATATGTCGACGTCGGCCCGCCTCGCCCTCATGTTTTTTGCCGCGCTGCTCAGCGCGTGCGCCAGCCGCACTCCGCCGCCGCCTGCTCCAGTGCGAGCTCCGGTGGTCTTTGCTCCCGCGCAACCCTTTTCCCCGGCCGCCGAAGATGTGCTCTTCCGGGCGCTTGGCCTGGTGGGCACACCTTATCGCTGGGGCGGTAACACACCGGATTCGGGTTTCGATTGCAGTGGCCTGATTGGCTATGTCTACCGCGATGCCGCCGGCATTTCCCTGCCACGTTCCACCCGCGAGATGATTGGCATGCGTGCCCCGGATGTCGGCAAGGAAGCCTTGCAGAGCGGCGATTTGATCTTCTTCGCCACCAATGGTGGCTCCCAGGTCAGCCATGCCGGGATCTATGTCGGTGAGGGCCGTTTCGTCCATGCGCCGGCCACGGGAGGCACGGTCAAGCTCGATAGCCTGTCCAAGGCCTATTGGCAGAGGGCTTACCTGGGCGCCAAGCGTGTGCTGCAGCCGGAGCATCTGGCGCGTAACCCCTGAGTTGTTGTTGCCCTGATCTGTGGGAGCAAAGCTTGCTCGCGAAACAGGCACCTCGATCTCTGAAAGACCGCATCGCCTTCATCGCGGGCAAGTCTTGCTCCCACAGGTCAGGAGTAAATCCCCTCGTCACAAGGGGTGTGTCGGCCTTATTTACCTGACACGCGCCAGATCTTGTTCCCCACATCATCGGCCACCAACAAGCCACCCTGCTTGTCGATCACCACGCCCACTGGTCGGCCCTGGGCTTTTTCGTCGGCGTTCAGGAAACCGGTCAGCACATCCACCGGTTGTCCCATCGGCTTGCCGCCGTTGAACGGTACGAAAATCACTTTATAACCACTGTGGGGCTTGCGGTTCCAGGAGCCGTGCTGGCCAACGAAAGCCCCTTCGGTAAACGGTGCAGGCAAGGTGCTGCCCTCGGCGAAGGTCAGCCCCAATGAGGCGGTGTGAGGGCCGACGGCGTAGTCCGGGGCGATGGCCTTGGCCACCAGGGCCGGGTTCTGTGGTTCGACCCGGACATCGACATTCTGCCCATAGTAGCTGTAGGGCCAGCCATAGAAGGCCCCGTCCTTGACCGACGTGATGTAGTCCGGCACCAGGTCGCTGCCGATCTCATCCCGCTCGTTCACCGCTGTCCAGAGCGCGCCGCTGCGGGGTTCCCAGGCCAGGCCGTTAGGGTTGCGCAAGCCCGAGGCGAAGATACGGTGATTTCCGCTGGCACGGTCCACTTCCCAGATGGCGGCGCGACCTTCTTCGGCCTCCATGCCGTTTTCCGCGACGTTACTGTTCGAGCCGGTGGTGACATACAACTTGCTGCCGTCACGGCTGGCAATCACGTTCTTGGTCCAGTGATGGTTGAGTGTGCCCCCGGGCAGATCGACGACCTTGGTCGGCTGCGCCTTGATTTGCGTGTCACCGTCCTTGTAGGGGAAACGGATCAATCGGTCGGTATCGGCCACGTAGAGGTCATTGCCGACCAGGGTCATGCCGAACGGTGAGTTGAGGTTTTCCAGGAACACCGTGCGGGTTTCGGCGATGCCGTCGTGATTGGCGTCGCGCAACAGAGTGATGCGATTGGGGCTGGGCACGCCGGCGCCGGCGCGGCCCATGACTTTTTTCATCACCCAGCCCCGGATGCCTTTGGCGTCGTCCGGCTTGGGTGGGGCGTTGGTTTCGGCCACCAGCACATCACCATTGGGCAGCACATAGAGCCAGCGCGGATGGTCCAGTCCTTCAGCGAATGCACCCACTTGCAGGCCCTGGGCCGGGGTCGGCTTGGCGCCTTGCGGCCAGCCGACGGCTTCGGCGATGTTGACGGTGGGCATCAGGGTCTTGTTCGGTTCGGGCAGTTTCGGCGCTGGGCCGGTGCCGTCGGACACTTGCAAGGTGGACGACTCGCCGCAAGCGACAAGTCCGGCGGCAAGGACGACGATCAGGAGGTGGGGTGGCTTGAGCATGCTGGCTTCCCTATGAATGCATGTAGTTATTCATAGAGGAGCGTAGACGCGGGAAGGTTCAACGGCGGGTGGGCCCCGTCAGCCAGGCAAGCAAGCTCCCTTTGGGAGCTTGCTTGCACAGTTCCTTGTTGAATGAATCAACCATGGGCCTGTTTGAATAGCACCGCAATGCCAGGATGGTAATGACCGGCTTCATTGCGCAACTTGCGGTAGGCGTAAGGGAAGTACCAGGCCGCGGCGCAGGTGTTTTCCTTCTGCAGGTCATCGATCATGTCCTGCAATTCTTCGGGCGTGGCGCTTTGCTGGGCTTTTTGCGGCGAGACGAACAGGCAGCCCAGCTTCAGGTCGCTGGCATAGCTGATGCGCTTGGCATCGCTGGTGGCTTCCAGTAGCGGCTGGGTCAGGTTCAGGTTGTTGACCTTGGGCCAGCGCTGGGTGGCCTGGATGAAGGCGCGCTCCTCGGTGCTGGCGATGAACAGGTCGGCGCTGACGTTGCGTTCGCCTTCTTCATTCTGCTTGCGGGTCGGGGCGTTCTGCAGTGTGACCATCTCAGCCATCCAGGCTGCGGCCGACAGCAAGCCGAGGTTGGCTTTTTCATCGAACCAGTAGGGCGTGTCGTTATCGCCACGCACCGCGTTATAGCGGTCGATACAGTCAAACCAACGTTCCAGCACTGGACGCAGAAACTCCAGTTTTGGATTGCTGATGATCATCCCTTGCATGCTTTTGCCCTCTTGTTCTTGTGATATCGGGTCGTAATGTCGCTTTGATATCACTTGCCGCAGAATCCCACAAGATTGGCGTCATTTTATTGATCGGCGCCAATGATCGTCCCGACAGGCGGCTTTAATTGACGCTCCACCCCCAACCCTCTAACCTTCGCCGCTTGTTTCAGGTGCTCTGTGGCTGCGGTCGACAGAGTGAAACAGGGAAGCCGGTGAGTGCATACGAACCCGGCGCTGCCCCCGCAACGGTAAATGAGTCAACGCTGTGCTCAAGCCACTGTGTCGCAGACATGGGAAGGCGCACAGACCGGCACCACGCCGCTCATGAGCCCGGAGACCGGCCTGATTCATCCAACGGCATCACGGTGGGCGATGCCAGGCTTGTTGCCGTCTTTTTTTGTGCCCGCCCGCCGTTATCCAATCCCAAACGGAGGCTTCCCATGACCGACTCCCTCTTCACCGACACGTCTGATCGCAACGAACGCCACCTGGCGCGCATGCTGCGCAAGAAAGCCGTGATCGACGAGCGCATCGCCAACTCGCCGAATGAATGCGGCCTGTTGCTGGTGCTGACGGGCAACGGCAAGGGCAAGAGCAGCTCGGCGTTCGGCATGCTTGCGCGGTCCATGGGCCACGGCATGCAATGCGGCGTGGTGCAGTTCATCAAGGGGCGCAACAGCACCGGTGAAGAACTGTTCTTCCGCCGCTTCCCGGAGCAGGTGCGCTTTCATGTCATGGGCGAGGGGTTTACCTGGGAAACCCAGGATCGCCAGCGCGACATCGCCGCTGCCGAAGCCGCCTGGGCCGTATCGCGCCAGTTGCTCAGCGATCCGTCCATCGGCCTGGTGGTGCTCGACGAGTTGAACATTGCCCTCAAGCACGGTTACCTCGACCTCGATCAGGTGCTGAGCGATCTGCAGGCCCGCCCACCGATGCAGCACGTGGTGGTGACCGGTCGCGGCGCCAAGCCCGAGATGATCGAGTTGGCCGACACCGTGACTGAAATGGGCATGATCAAGCACGCGTTCCAGGCGGGTATCAAGGCGCAGAAAGGCGTCGAACTGTGAGCGATCCCGCCATGACCAGCCGCCACTGTCCGGCGGTGCTGATCGCAGCGCCGGCCTCGGGCCAGGGCAAGACCACCGTCACCGCGGCGCTGGCCAGGTTGCATCGCAACCAGGGACGCAAGGTGCGCGTATTCAAATGTGGCCCCGACTTCCTCGACCCGATGATCCTGGAGCGGGCCAGTGGCGCGCCGGTCTATCAATTGGACATGTGGATGGTCGGCGAGCAGGAAAGTCGCCGACTGTTGTGGGAAGCCTCTGCCGAAGCGGACCTGATCCTGATCGAAGGGGTGATGGGGCTGTTCGACGGCACCCCGTCGAGCGCCGATCTGGCGCGGCATTTTGGCGTGCCGGTGCTGGCGGTGATCGACGGCACGGCCATGGCCCAGACTTTCGGCGCCCTGGCCCTGGGCCTGGCGCGTTATCAACCCGACCTGCCGTTCGCCGGGGTCTTGGCCAACCGGGTCGGCACCTTGCGCCACGCGCAGTTGCTTGAAGGCAGCCTGACCGAAGGCTTGCGCTGGTACGGCGCGCTGTCCCGGGAAACCGGCATCGAATTACCCAGTCGTCACCTCGGTTTGGTCCAGGCCAGCGAGTTGAACGACTTGGACGTGCGCCTCGACGCGGCCGCGCAGGCCCTGGCCGGCAGTTGTGAAGTGGCGCTGCCGCCAGCGGTGGAGTTCGCCGCGCCCGAGGTGATTGCCGTTGAGCCGTGGCTCGCTGGGGTATGCATCGCCGTGGCCCGTGACGAAGCGTTTGCCTTCACCTATGGCGCCAGCCTTGATCTGCTGCGGGCCATGGGCGCGCAGTTGAGCTTCTTTTCGCCGATTCATGACAGCGAACTGCCCGAGGCGGACAGCCTTTATCTGCCTGGCGGTTATCCGGAACTGCACCATGTTGCGCTTGCCGGGAACGCGCCGATGCTCGCGGCGATCCGTGCCCATCACGCAGCCGATAAACCGTTGCTCGCCGAATGCGGCGGCATGTTGTATCTGCTGGATTCATTGACCGATGTCGAAGGCGTGCGCACCGAACTGCTGGGTTTGCTGGCGGGTGATGCGCAGATGCAAAAACGCCTGGCGGCCCTGGCGTTGCAATCGGTGGACTTGCCGGAAGGCACCTTGCGTGGGCATACCTATCATCATTCGCTGACCAGCACCGAACTTGAACCGATTGCCCGTGGCCATAGCCCCAACGGCGGGCGCGGGGCGGAAGCGGTGTTCCGGCAGGGGCGCATGACGGCTTCCTATGTGCATTTTTATTTTCCGTCCAATCCCAAGGCGATTGCTGCGTTGTTTGCGCCGGATCCTGAGACCGCTATCGCGAGCAAGCTCGCTCCCACAGGGGACCCAGTGATCTCAAGTGCAACGCTAGCCAATGTGGGAGCGAGCTTGCTCGCGAAGAGGCCATGACAGACACCGCTTTCTCCCAGGCCGAACGCGACGCCATCTACCGCGCTATCGCCGAGCGCCGCGACATGCGCCATTTCAGCGGCGGGACGGTTGAGCCGGCCTTGCTGCGCCGCCTACTGGAAGCCGCACACCAGGCCCCCAGCGTCGGGCTGATGCAACCGTGGCGATTCATCCGCATCAGCGACCGCGCCTTGCGTGGGCAGATCCGCGAACTGGTGGAGCAGGAACGCATTCGCACCGCCGAGGCCCTGGGTGAGCGCAGCGATGAATTCATGACGCTCAAGGTCGAAGGTATCGACGACTGTGCCGAAGTGCTGGTGGCGGCGTTGATGGAAGATCGTGAGCGGCACATCTTCGGTCGTCGGACCTTGCCGGAAATGGACCTGGCCTCGCTGTCCTGCGCGATCCAGAACCTGTGGCTGGCTTCCCGCGCAGAAGGGCTGGGGATGGGCTGGGTGTCGCTATTCGAACCCCAGGCCCTGGCCGACCTGCTGGGCCTGCCCGCCGGGGCCAAGCCGCTGGCGATCCTCTGCCTGGGCCCGGTCGAGGGTTTTTATCCGGCGCCGATGCTCGCTCTGGAAGGTTGGGCGCAACCGCGCCCGCTCAATGAACTGCTATATGAAAACCATTGGGGAGTGAGCCCATGAGTGTGGCGTTGCTCAGTGCCGCCGCCGTGGCGCTGGATGCGCTGCTGGGCGAGCCCCGGCGCTGGCATCCGCTGGTGGCGTTCGGCGGTTTTGCCGATCGCATCGAACAACGTTTCAATTCCGGCGGACGCGGTTGGCGCAGCCATGGGGTGACGGCGTGGATCATCGCCGTGGTGCCGTTGACCTTGCTCGCCACGGCCCTTTCGTGGGTGCCGATGGTGGGCTGGCTGGTGGAGATCCTCGCCTTGTACTGTGCCCTCGGCCTGCGCAGCCTCGGTGAACATGTCGAGCCGGTGGCGCGGGCCTTGCGCAGCGGCGACCTGGCGGAGGCGCGCAAGCGTGTCGGCTACCTGGTCAGCCGCGAAACGGCGGAACTGGATGAAGCCGCCGTGGCCCGCGCCGCCACCGAATCGGTGCTGGAAAATGGCAGCGACGCGGTGTTCGCC
This sequence comes from Pseudomonas sp. St386, assembly GCF_018325865.1. Classification (NCBI taxonomy): domain Bacteria; kingdom Pseudomonadati; phylum Pseudomonadota; class Gammaproteobacteria; order Pseudomonadales; family Pseudomonadaceae; genus Pseudomonas; species Pseudomonas sp. St386. The sequence goes on along the minus strand of NZ_AP021900.1, from coordinate 5,126,564 downwards.
GCGTTGTTCTGGTTCGCCGTGGCCGGCGCTCCCGGGGTGGTGTTGTACCGCCTGAGCAATACCCTCGACGCCATGTGGGGCTATCGCAACGAACGCTTCGAGCGCTTCGGCTGGGCGGCGGCAAAAATCGATGATGGGCTCAACTACATTCCGGCGCGCCTGGTGGCATTGACCTACGCGCTGCTCGGTAAAACCCGCCTGGCGCTCAAGTGCTGGCGCACCCAGGGCCCGACCTGGGACAGCCCCAACGCCGGACCAGTGATGGCCGCCGGTGCCGGAGCGCTGGGTGTCGAGCTGGGCGGGGCGGCGGTTTATCACGGCGAACTGCACCGGCGTCCAGCGCTGGGCGAAGGCGTGCCGGCGAGTGCCGACGCCATTGATCGCGGCTGGCAATTGGTCCAGCGCGGCGTATGGTTATGGCTGCTGATTCTCTGCCTGGGAGCTGAGTTTTATGCTTGAGCACGGTGGCCGTTTGCGCAACGCAATCCGGCAATACGGCATTGCCGAGGCTGATTGGCTCGACTTGTCCAGCGGACTCGCGCCTTGGCCGTTCGACGTCCCGGCGATTCCCCTGCGCGCCTGGGCGCGCCTGCCGGAAACCGATGACGGCTTGGAGCAGGCGGCCTGCGATTATTACGGCGCGCTGAATGTGCTGCCGGTGGCCGGTTCGCAGATGGCCATCCAGCTGTTGCCGCGCCTGCGCCGGGCCGGCAAGGTCGGTGTCTTGTCGCCCTGTTACGCCGAGCACGCCGAAGCCTGGCGCCGCAGCGGCTACATCGTGCGCGAAGTGCTGGAGTCGGAGGTGGATTTCTTTCTCGACAGCCTCGACGTGCTGGTGGTGGTCAATCCGAACAATCCCACGGGCCTGAGCCTTGCGCCCGAGCGCTTGCTGGACTGGCATGCGCGCCTGGCCCAGCGCGGTGGCTGGCTGGTGGTGGATGAAGCCTTCATGGACGTCACGCCGGCGTTGAGCCTGGCGGCGCACACCCATCTGGTCGGGTTGATCGTGCTGCGCTCGTTCGGCAAGTTCTTTGGCCTGGCCGGGGTTCGCCTGGGGTTTGTATTGGCCGAACGTCGCTTGCTCAAGTTGCTCGCCGAACAGGTCGGGCCGTGGGTCGTCAGTGGGCCGACCCGAGTGCTGGGCCAGGCGTGCCTGCTGGACACCGACGCCCACGCCCGCCAGCGCCAACGCTGCGACGCCACCAGTCAACGCCTGGCGCTGATGCTCGAACGCCACGGCTTCAAGCCGCAAGGTGGCTGCGGATTGTTCCAATGGCTGGTCACCGAGCGCGCCCTGGGACTTCACGATTTCATGGCCCATCGCGGCATTCTCCTGCGCTTGTTTACCAACACCAGCAGCCTGCGCTTCGGACTGCCGGCCGACGACAGCGAATTCCTGCGCCTCGAACAGGCCTTAGAGGCCTACGCCAAGGACACCCAATGACCACAGTGATGGTGCAGGGCACCACGTCCGATGCCGGCAAAAGTACCTTGGTCACGGCTTTGTGCCGCTGGGTCCGGCGCCAAGATGTGAGCGTGGTGCCGTTCAAGCCGCAGAACATGGCCCTCAACAGTGCCGTGACGGCCGACGGCGGCGAAATCGGCCGCGCCCAGGCCGTGCAGGCCCAGGCGGCGGGGTTGGAACCGCACACCGACATGAACCCGGTGCTGCTCAAGCCCAACAGCGACACCGGCGCCCAAGTGATCATCCATGGTCGTGCCGTGACCACCATGAATGCGGTGGCCTATCACGATTACAAAGCCATCGCGATGCAAGCCGTGCTGGCCTCCCACGCGCGCTTGAGCGCGGCCTATCCGGTGGTGATGGTGGAAGGCGCCGGCTCGCCGGCCGAGATCAACCTGCGCGCTGGTGACATTGCCAACATGGGCTTTGCCGAGGCGGTGGATTGCCCGGTGCTGCTGATCGCCGATATCAATCGTGGCGGGGTGTTCGCTCATCTGGTCGGCACCCTGGAGCTGCTTTCGCCCAGTGAACAGGCGCGGGTCAAGGGCTTCATCATCAACCGTTTTCGCGGCGACATCGCCTTGCTGCAACCGGGCCTGGACTGGCTGGAAGCGCGCACCGGCAAACCGGTGATCGGCGTGCTGCCCTACGTGATGGACCTGCACCTGGAAGCCGAGGACGGCCTCGACCAGCGCCAAACCGCCAAGGCTGAGCAGGTGCTCAAGGTGGTGGTGCCGGTGTTGCCGCGCATCAGCAATCACACCGATTTCGATCCACTGCGCCTGCACCCGCAGGTCGACTTGCAATTCATCGGCCCCGGCCAGCCCATCCCGCCGGCTGACCTGATCATCCTGCCCGGTTCGAAAAGCGTGCGCAGCGACCTGGCCTATCTACGCGCCAACGGTTGGGCAACGGCGATCAACCGTCACCTGCGCTACGGTGGCAAGCTGCTGGGTATCTGCGGCGGTTTGCAGATGCTCGGCCAGCAGGTCCACGACCCGTCGGGGCTCGAAGGCGCGGCCGGTTCCAGTGCCGGGCTGGGCCTGCTGGATTTCGACACGACGCTGGAACACGAGAAGCAATTGCGCAATGTGCGCGGGCGACTGGCCTTGGAAGAGGCTGAGGTCAGCGGCTATGAGATCCACGCGGGCGTGACCACCGGCCCGGCCCTGGAAAACCCCGCGGTGCATCTGGAGGACGGTCGTTGCGACGGTGCCCAGAGTCTCGACGGGCAGGTGTTCGGCACCTACCTGCATGGGCTCTTTGAGTCGCCGGCGGCCAGTAGCGCGTTGTTGCGCTGGGCCGGGTTGCAGGATGTGCAGGCGGTGGATTACCACGGGTTGCGCGAGCGGGACATCGAGCGGCTGGCGGATCTGGTGGAGCGGCATTTGGATACTCGGTTGCTGCGTGAACTCTGTGGGATTTGAGGTGGCTGTGCCGGCCCCTTCGCGAGCAAGCTCGCTCCCACATTGGATGTCTGATGACCACAGAATTCGTGCACACCATAACTCCCCTTGTGGGAGCGAGCTTGCTCGCGAAGAGGCCAGTCGCCACAGCGCCAAATAAAAGGTAATGACCCATGCTGCAACTGATCCTCGGCGGCGCCCGCTCCGGCAAGAGTCGCCTGGCGGAAAAACTCGCCACAGACACCCAATTGCCAGTGACCTACATCGCCACCAGCCAACCCCTGGATGGCGAGATGAACGCGCGAGTCGTGCAACACCGCGCGCGGCGCCCGACCCAATGGGCGCTGGTGGAAGAACCCCTGGCCCTGGCGCGGGTGCTGCGGGAAAACGCCGCCCACGGGCAATGCCTGCTGGTGGATTGCCTGACCCTGTGGCTGACCAACCTGCTGATGCTCGACGACCCCGAGCAACTGAGCGCCGAACGCGAAGCACTGCTGGACTGCCTGGCCGCGCTGCCCGGGGAGATCATTTTTGTCAGCAACGAGACCGGCATGGGTGTCGTGCCACTGGGCGAGCTGACTCGCCGTTACGTCGATGAAGCCGGTTGGCTGCATCAAGCCTTGGCCGAACGTTGTCAGCGCGTCGTGCTGACCGTCGCCGGCCTGCCCCTGACTCTCAAAGGTACTGCGTTATGAATCACTGCTGGTGGCTGGACCCGTGCAAGCCCGTCGATACCCAGGCCCTGGAACAGGCTACGGCCCGTCAGCAACAACTGACCAAACCAGCGGGCTCCCTGGGGCGGCTGGAGTCGGTGGCGGTGCAACTGGCGGGCCTGCAAGGGCAGGTCAAACCGAGCCTGGAGCGGCTATGGATCGCGATTTTCGCCGGTGACCATGGCGTGGTCGCCGAGGGCGTATCGGCCTATCCCCAGGAGGTCACCGGGCAGATGCTGCTCAACTTCGTCAGCGGCGGCGCGGCCATCAGCGTCCTGGCGCGGCAACTGGGCGCGTCGCTGGAAGTGGTGGACCTGGGCACCGTCACGCCTTCGCTGGACCTGCCCGGCGTACGGCACCTGAACGTCGGGCCGGGCACGGCGAATTTTGCCCAGGGCCCGGCGATGACGGTGAGCCAGGGCGAGCAGGCCTTGCATGCCGGACGCGACAGCGTGGCGCGTGCGGTCGCGGCCGGGACGCACTTGTTCATTGGCGGCGAGATGGGCATCGGCAACACCACGGCCGCCAGCGCCCTGGCCTGCGCCTTGCTCGAATGCCCGGTGGCGCATCTGGTCGGGCCGGGCACGGGGTTGGACGCGGCGGGTGTCAGCCGCAAGGCCCAGGTGATCGAACGGGCCCTGGCGCTGCACACTGTTCAGGGCAGCGACCCGTTGCAGACCCTGTTCAACCTCGGCGGTTTTGAAATCGCCGCGTTGGTCGGTGCGTACCTGGCCTGTGCCCAGCAGGGCGTCGCCGTGCTGGTGGATGGTTTCATCTGCAGCGTCGCGGCCCTGGTGGCGGTGCGCCTCAATCCCGCGTGCCGGCCCTGGTTGCTGTTCGGCCATCGCGGCGCCGAGCCGGGCCATCGCCACGTGCTGGAAACCCTCGGCGCCGAACCGCTGCTGGACCTCGGCCTGCGCCTGGGCGAGGGCAGTGGTGCGGCGTTGGCGGTGCCACTGTTGCGCCTGGCCTGTGACCTTCATGGACAAATGGCGACGTTCGCCGAAGCGGCCGTGGCGGATCGCCCGGCATGACCTTGCGCCTGGACCTGCTGCGTCACGGCGAAACCGAGCTGGGCGGTGGCTTGCGCGGCAGCCTCGACGATGCCTTGACGGCCAGGGGCTGGGAGCAGATGCACACGGCAGTCGAGCAAGGCGGGCCCTGGGATTGCCTGGTGAGTTCACCGTTGCAACGTTGCGCCCGTTTCGCCGAGCAACTTGGTGCCCGACTCGGCGTGCCGGTGCAGCTGGACAAAGATCTGCAAGAGCTGCATTTCGGCGCCTGGGAAGGCCGTAGCGCAGCAGCGCTGATGGACACCGACGCCGAGGCACTGGGCCAGTTCTGGGCCGATCCCTATGCCTTCACACCCCCCGAAGGCGAGCCGATGCTGGCGTTTTCCAGCCGCGTGCTGGCGGCGGTCGAACACCTGCACTCGACCTATGCCGGTCAGCGGGTCTTGCTGGTCAGCCATGGTGGCGTGATGCGCCTGCTGCTGGCCCAGGCCCGGGGTCTGCCTCGGGAGCAATTGCTCAATGTCGAAGTCGGCCATGGCGCGCTGTTTTCCCTGGCTGTGTCGGCAGGGCCCGTGCTCAAAGAGGCGGATTGACGATGCTGCCCTTCTGGATCGCCTTGCAATTTCTCAGCAGCCTGCCGGTGCGCCTGCCCGGCATGCCCGAGCCTGAACAGCTGGGTCGTTCGCTGTTGCTCTATCCGGTGGTGGGGCTGTTGTTCGGTGTTTTGCTGTGGCTGCTCAATGCACTGCTGCTGGGCACGCCGTTGCTGCTGCACGCTGCGCTGTTGCTGAGCGCGTGGGTGTTGCTCAGCGGCGGCCTGCACCTCGATGGCCTGGCCGACAGCGCCGATGCCTGGCTCGGTGGTTTTGGCGATCGCGAGCGCACGCTGCTGATCATGAAAGACCCGCGCAGTGGGCCGATCGCAGTGATCACCCTGGTGCTGGTGTTGCTGCTCAAATTCACCGCGCTGCTGGCGTTGATCGAGCAGGGACAAACGTTGGCCTTGGTCATCGTGCCGGTGCTGGGGCGTGCCGCGTTGCTCGGCCTGTTCCTGACCACCCCTTACGTGCGTGCCGGTGGGTTAGGCCAGGCGCTCGCCGATCACCTGCCGCGACGCTCGGGCTGGCAGGTGTTGGCGGCCTGTGCGTTGGGGAGCCTGCTGCTGTTGGGCTGGACCGGGCTGTGGACGCTGGTGGTTGCCGCGCTGGTGTTCATCGGGCTGCAACGGATGATGCTGCGCAGGCTGCAAGGATGCACCGGGGATACGGCGGGCGCCTTGCTGGAACTGCTGGAGATGGCCGTTCTGGTAGCGTTGGCGTTGAGTTGAATCCGGATCTTGCTGGCAGGACAGCGTTCATTTAAATTTGCATTCATTCAGTCGCGGGTATATACACGCATCATGCTTCCTTCCCAATGTCTGTGCATCAACCTGCGTCGTGCCGCCCGTGGCGTCAGCAGATATTACGACGGCGCCCTCGACGGCTTCGGGATCAACGTTGCCCAGTATTCTTTGCTGAGCAACCTGGCGCGCCTGGACCAGCCGAGTATTTCTTCCCTGGCCGAGGCCATGGGCCTGGACCGCAGCACCCTGGGTCGTAACCTGCGGGTGCTGGAAGGCGAAGGGCTGGTGGCGCTGGCCGAGGGTGACGACCTGCGTAACCGCATCGTCGTGCTCACTGAAACGGGGCAGGCCCGGCTGGCGGCGGCGTTGCCTGCCTGGGAAGCGGCGCAGCAGAAACTGATCGATAAGCTGGGCGCCGAAAAGCGTGCGACCTTGCTGGCCTTGCTGGATGAACTGGCGTGAAGCCGGTTCGTTCGATAATAAGTGGGTATATACCCGCGACCGGAGAACAAGAATGACATCGATGTGGCGTACCTGTGGTTGGGTCCTGGTGGGCAGCGCGCTGATCCTGGCGTTGTCCCTGGGCGTACGGCATGGCTTCGGCCTGTTCCTGGCGCCCATGAGTGCCGAGTTCGGCTGGGGCCGTGAGGTATTCGCCTTCGCCATTGCCTTGCAGAACCTGATCTGGGGCCTGGCGCAGCCGTTCACCGGCGCGCTGGCCGACCGCTTCGGTGCGGCGAAAGTGGTGCTGATCGGCGGTGTGCTGTACGCAGTGGGCCTGGTGTTCATGGGCATGGCCGATTCGCCATGGTCCTTGTCGTTGAGCGCGGGCCTTTTGATTGGTATCGGTCTGTCGGGCACGTCGTTTTCGGTGATTCTGGGTGTGGTCGGACGGGCCGTGCCGCCGGAAAAACGCAGCATGGGCATGGGTATCGCCAGTGCCGCCGGTTCCTTCGGCCAGTTCGCCATGCTGCCCGGTACGCTGGGGCTGATCGGTTGGCTCGGTTGGTCGGCGGCGTTGTTGGCGCTGGGGCTGCTGGTGGCGTTGATCGTGCCGCTGGTGAGCATGCTCAAGGACGCGCCGTTGCCGGTCGCTGGCCATGAGCAAACTCTGGTCGAAGCCTTGCGTGAGGCATGCAGTCATTCCGGGTTCTGGCTGCTGGCGATTGGCTTTTTCGTTTGCGGGTTCCAGGTGGTGTTCATTGGCGTGCATTTGCCGGCGTACCTGGTGGACCAACACCTGCCAGCCAGCGTCGGCACCACCGTGCTGGCCCTGGTCGGGTTGTTCAATATCTTCGGCACCTATACCGCCGGCTGGCTGGGGGGCGCATGTCCAAGCCACGCCTGCTGACTGGGTTGTACTTGGTGCGGGCGGTGGTGATCGGTTTGTTCCTGTGGCTGCCCGTGACCACCACCACTGCGTATCTGTTCGGCATGGCGATGGGCTTTCTGTGGCTGTCGACGGTGCCGTTGACCAACGGCACGGTGGCGACCCTGTTTGGTGTACGAAATCTCTCTATGTTGGGTGGGATCGTGTTCCTGTTCCACCAGTTGGGCTCGTTCCTCGGTGGTTGGTTGGGCGGGGTGGTGTACGACCGTACCGGCAGCTATGACTTGATCTGGCAGGTGTCGATCCTGCTCAGCCTGTTGGCGGCGGCGTTGAACTGGCCAGTACGTGAACGTCCGGTGGCGCGCCTGCAAGTCCAGGCCGGCGCAGCATGAGTCGTGTCGGCCCGTGGTTGATCGCTGCCGGTGCCGGCCTGCTGCTGGCGTTCGCCTGGTGGGGTTGGCATCAGGGCGGGTTGGCCTTGATGCAGCTGGGCATGGGCAACTGCTGAACAATGGACGGCATCGGACGCTGCGAGTAACGTCGTGGTCTGACGTGCTTTTAAGGAAGATAGACATGTTGATGCGTTGGTTTGCTGTTCCCGCCCTGTTGCTGGCTGTGACCGGGCAAGTCTGGGCCGCCGGTTGCCCACCGTTGCTGGAAGGTTCGTTGCCCAAGCTGCGGGCCAAGGAAACCATTGATTTGTGCCAGCGCTTCGCCGGCAAGCCGCTGGTGGTGGTCAACACTGCCAGCTTCTGTGGGTTCGCCCCGCAATTCAAAGGCCTCGAAGCGCTCAACCAGCGCTACAAGGAGCAAGGGTTGCAAGTGCTGGGTGTGCCGTCCAATGACTTCAAGCAGGAGTCCAAGGACGGTGCTGAAACCGCCAAGGTCTGCTACGTCAATTACGGCGTGACCTTCACCATGACCGAACCTCAACCGGTGCGCGGTGCGGATGCGATACCGTTGTTCAGGCACCTGGCTGAACAATCCAGCGCGCCGAAATGGAATTTCTACAAGTATGTGGTGGACCGCCAGGGCAATGTCGTAGGCAGTTTTTCCAGCCGGATCAAGCCTGACGATCCCGATTTCATCAAGGCGGTGGAAGCGGCCATTGCTTCCAGACCCTGATCGCCAGCCACGAAAAAGCCCCGCCTCTTTGCAGAGTGCGGGGCTTTTTTTCGCTTCAGGTGGCGAGGGGTTCAGGTTCGCCGTGAAACATCAGAAGCGGTAGGTTGCACCGACACCGAAACCGTTGGCGCTGTTTTCATATTTGGCGTTGTAGGACTGGCCGAGGGCGTTGCTGCCGCTGACGTTGACTTTTTCTTCCTTGAGGTAGGAATAAGCCACGTCGATGGTCAGGTCGTCGGTCGGGCTCCAGCCGGCACCGAGGCTGAAGATGGTCCGGTCGCCAGTAGGGATGCGTGGCGAGCGGTCGGCGTTGTTGGTCGGTGCCTGGTCGAAGGACAGGCCGGTACGCAGTACCCACTGTTTGTTCAACTGGTAGGAAGTACCGATGGCGTAGGCCCAGGTGTCGTGCCAGTTTTGCTCTTCGGTGATGGTACCGAGGAAGGCAGGAGCGAACACACCACCCGATGTTGTCACCCCTTCGTTATTCACGGTGATTTCTTTCAGGCGACTCCAGCGTGTCCAGGTGCTGCCCGCATAAACGGTCCAGGCATCATTGAGCTTTTGGGTGACCGAAAAGTCCACCGATTCAGGTGTGGTGATGTCCAGCGAGGCATCGTAGCGCCCGTTATTCAAAAGTACCGCAGGAGTACCGGCGCCAGGGCTCACTTCAGTGTGGCCTTCAAGCTTGTACTTGACCTTGGAGTGGTAGGTCAGGCCGACACGAGTGGTGTCGGTCGCCTGGACCAGCACGCCAATGTTGTAGCCGTAGCCAATGTCGTCGCCCTTGATCTTCACGTCGCCGTCATTAGCTGAAAACGGAGTGTTCAGCGTCGACTCCAGAGAGCCGGAAATACGGTTGATGGTCGGGCCGAAACCGATCGATACCTTGTCGTTGAAGGCATAGCTGACGGTTGGCTGGAACGTGACGACCTTCACTTCGCTCTTGCTACCGAAGTTGCCGCCCTGGAAGCCGTTTTCATAATCGGTGATCAAGCCAAACGGTGCGTAGACACCCAGGCCGAATGCCCATTGATCATCGATAGGCTTGACGTAATAACCCATCGGAACGCCGGTCAGCGGGACCATGTCGCCCTTGTTAGTGCCGGACTTGGTGCCGCTGGCATCGTCGATATCGGTGGAGGCATCAATGGCGGCGAAGCCACCGGTGACTTGCTGGCGCTTGAGGCGCGACATGCCGGCAGGGTTGCCAAACACGGTGCTGGCGTCATCGGCAGCGGAAGAACGACCTGCGAAACCAGTGCCCATGCCACTGATGCTTTGTTCGTTCAAGGCAAAGCCACTGGCGAAAAGTTGGGTGGATGCCAAGGTCACGGCAAGGCCAAGGGTGGTTTTGAGCATGATTTTTTTCATTGTTAGAACTCCTGATGATCACCGGGGCGAAAATTACCAACATTTTCGTGCAAGCGCTATAGCCCGTATCGCTTGATTTAGAGGGGTTTTGTAGGACAATCCGACCAGATTCGCGACCGTTGCAGGAAGTTTCCAAATTTCCACATCAGCAAGCGACCTGATTCATGGGTGAAACACAGCTTCGCCATGCGCAGGTGAAATCTCGCAGGCGCCCTTGGGGGTGAAAGGTTTGTCGCCAGATGCGGGCCATGCCAAGCAGGTCATCGGCTTCAGGAAGCGGAGTGTTCTGTTCCTCCACCAGCAGCCAGGCAATGGCGGTGGCATAGCGCAGGTTGACGGTCAATTCCAGGTGCGGGCCGCTGAGGAAGGCGTGCTGGCTGGCCAGGCCGCGTACCAGGCTGGCTCGTTCCGGGTCCAGCGCCAGGTAATGGTCCCAGAGTGCCTGGTGTCGGGGCTCGGTAATGCGATACAGGCCATGCCCGCGGCGATCATGCAGGGCTGAACCCAGGGCGGACTGGCTGGCGGCAATACCCAGCAACAAGGATTCCGCAGTTGCGCTGTGACGCTCAAGGTAGAGGAGCGTCGGGCGGATCACATATCGACACAGTTCGCTGGCAGCGATACCCATAAAACCCTCGAAGTGTGAAATGGGCGGAGCCTGAAGAGTGTGGGCTTGGCAGCGGTGGATCGGTCCAGGCCCCGCCGGAAGCGGATCATGCCGCTTGACTTGAAGTGTAGTGTCATATTTACGTTGTAAAGGACTGTTTTTAAAACATCTTCAACGAACGGTTATAACTGTTATATCCCTTGGTACTTACGCCGTTTCGCTTGATCGAGAAATTCCAGGCAATAAAAAACCCCGCTTTTTGGGCGGGGCCTTTGGGGTTTCAGCCTTTCTGGCGTCTCAGGCAACCAGTGCCTGGCGGGTACGCTCGATCACGGCCTGCAGCGGTTCGGCGCTGGAGTACTGATCGGGGTACAGGCGTTCGCTGTGACGGGCGATGCCGTGTTCGTTGACCAGGGTGAAGCTGAAGCAGCCTTTGCGAGCGGCCATGATCAGGCAGTTCATCGGGGCAAAAGCGTTGGTGAGGGTGCGGATAGCATCCTGTGCGTGGATTTGAGTAGACATGTTATGGGTGTTCCTACAAATGACACGGTTAAGAACCGTGCAACGTTAAAACGTTCCAGTAACGTCGACCACCATTGGTCGAACGAAGAACCCGACTGGAACAAAGCAGCCAGTTTGAGCGCTATATAAAGTGCGCGCTTGGGCTGGCAGGTAGGTACTTAGGAGGGCAGGCAACACATCAAGGGCAAAGGTTCTGGGCCCGGGGTGAAGATCCTGATCAATTTTGCAGGTTGGTTCGGTCAGAGTAATGAGCCTGGCAACACCCTTTGCATTCGATCAAAGGCTGTGTTGACGCAAGGTTTACCTGGAAACCATCGAGGGGGCCGGTCTCCTTTTTTCGGTGAGGTGTCCTTTGAAGGATGGCTGACCGTGGAGATGTGTTCGACCCGGAATTGACTTTCAGCTTGGTACTAACGCTGCGGATACTAACGGATCGAACTCGTGAAGGGAAGGGCGTTGGTTAAAAAATATTCAAGCAGGGCCATGCGTCGATGTCGGGATCGGACGCGTAGCACAGGACCCAACTGTACTCGGGTGTGTCCATGCCACCCACGCCGCGCGCAAGGCCCGAGGTTTATCCCCAGGTTTTACCGCCAGATGCGCCAAAAAAGCGCAGCGTTATAACCCATTCGGCTGTTACTTGTGCACACTCGCTGCACCACTTGTCACTGTACTGTCATGTCGAAACAATCCGGGGTGGGTGCCTGTATCCAAAATTTAAGTCAATGAAAAACATCGCTTTTTTTTACTGGTGAAAAAATCGTCAGTTTGAGCGCAGGCCCCGTTCCACAGGGCTTTGCGCGAGTTCAGGGTGGGTTGTCCACTGAGTTATCCACAGCTTCTGTGGATTGTCCCAAGCGCTTGCTCTAGCACGGGCGTGCTGGTTTTTTTCGGCTTTACCCGTACGAAAAAAGGAGTAGAGTGGCGCGCCTTCCGATCTAGCCCACAGTGTTTTATGAAGTTTCGCTCCGTATCAAATCCTGTTACCTCCACATCCCATGGTGTTACCCCACCCAAGCGTATTTCGATGCGGGTGGCCGAGTGGCTACTCGACAGCCCGAGACTGGGAGATAGCCCCAGCGTCAAGCACTTGGCCGGCCGTTTACTCAAGCAACCGGCCCGTGAAGGCGTGGTGGCCGCGCAAAGTCGCCTCGGACAATTGATGTGCCGTGAATGCGGCAACGCCCGGGATCGCCGCATCGGCCAGGACCTGCTGCGCCAGGCCGCGCGGGCCGGCGATGATCGAGCCCGCCGGGCCCTCGGTGAAATCGAAGGCTGAAAACGAAGACCGAGCTGGGCAACCCCCGGCCGCTTGGTTAACCTTCGGGCTTTATTTGATCGGCAGGAATTGTCATGGCTATGGATTTGACCAGCCTGTTGTTTGGCCTGGCGGGCGCTGCGGTGCCATTGCTGGCACTGGCCTGGCACCTGCAACGCCAGGCCGGCGCTGCGCAGACCGAACAGGCCCTGCTGGAAGAACGCCTGGCCACCGCGCACATGGCCCACGACGGCCTCAATGCCCAGCTCGATGCCTGCCGCGATGAGATCAGCGACCTGAGCCAGGCCAACGCCGCCAAGCAAGCCGAGCTTGCCGCAGCCTGTCGTGAAGTCGAGTTGTTGCAAATCGAGCGGGACAACGCCCGGGATGCGGCCCACGCCTGGAACCTCGAGCGCGCCAACAAGGAAGCAGAATTGCGGCGGCTCGATGCCCAGGCGGCGTCGTTGCATGCCGAACTGCGCGAGCAGCAGGAAAGCCATCAGCAACGCCTGGATGATCTGCAAGGTTCGCGCGACGAGTTGCGGGCACAATTCGCCGAGCTCGCCGGAAAAATCTTCGATGAGCGTGAGCAGCGTTTCGCCGAAACCAGCCAACAGCGCCTGGGCCAGTTGCTCGATCCGCTGAAGGAGCGCATCCAGTCCTTCGAAAAACGCGTCGAAGAAAGTTATCAGGCCGAGGCCCGGGAACGTTTCTCCCTGGGCAAGGAGCTGGAGCGCTTGCAACAGCTGAACCTGCGCTTGAGCGACGAGGCCACCAACCTCACTCGGGCACTCAAGGGCCAGAAGACCCAGGGCAACTGGGGCGAGTTGATTCTGGAGCGGGTGCTCGAACATGCTGGCCTGGAGAAGGGCCGCGAGTATCAGACCCAGGTCAGCCTCAAGGGCCCGGACGGCGAGCGTTTCCAGCCGGACGTGTTGATTTATCTGCCTGGCGACAAACAAGTAGTGGTCGACTCCAAGGTCAGCCTCACGGCCTATCAGCAGTACGTGGCCGCCGAAGATGACGCCATTGGCCAACTGGCCCTCAAGCAACATGTGGTGTCGTTGCGAGCCCACGTCAAAGGCTTGGCCGGCAAGGACTACAAACGCCTGGACGGTTTGCACAGCCTGGATTTCGTGTTGTTGTTCGTGCCGATCGAAGCGGCGTTTTCCGCCGCCTTGCAAGCCGAGCCGAACCTGTTCCAGGAAGCCTTCGACCGCAACATCGTGATCGTCAGCCCGACCACGTTGCTGGCGACCCTTCGGGTGATCGATAGCTTGTGGAAGCAGGAACGCCAGAGCCAGAACGCCCGGGAAATCGCCGAGCGGGCCGGGTGGCTGTATGACAAGTTCGTCTTGTTCATCCAGGACCTGGATGAGATCGGCAGTCGCTTGCAGCAGTTGGACAAAGCCTACAGTGCCGCGCGCAACAAATTGACGGAAGGGCGCGGCAACCTGATCAGCCGCAGCGAACAGCTCAAGCTGCTCGGCGCCCGGGCCAGCAAGAGCTTGCCCAGCGAATTGCTCGAACGGGCGATGACCGATGCGGATGGGCTGCCTGAGTTGCCGGAAGAAGCCAGCGAGAAAACCCAAGGCTGAAACACAAACCCAAGGCTGAAGCAGAAGCTTGTGGCAAGGTCATCTTCTGGGAGCAAAGCTTGCTCGCGATGGCATCCTTGAGACCGACTTCGCGGGCAAGCCTTGCTCCCCACAAGATTTTCCATCGCCACAGGGGAACAGCGTGTCCCTCTGCCCATTACAACGGCAAATGCCGACTCAACAACGCCCGCAACGCCGCCGGCTTCACCGGCTTGGCCAGGTAATCCAGGCCTGCGGCATGCACCTGGGCTATCATCTCAGGTCGGCCGTCGGCGCTGATCACCACACCGGGAATCGGTTCGCCCATGCGCGTGCGCAACCAGGCCATCAGCTCGGTACCGGTCTCGCCGTCGTCCAGATGAAAATCCACCAGCGCCAGTTGCGGTCGGCCGCCCTGGGCCAGCCAACGCTCGCATTCTTCCCGGTTGCGCGCCGTCCACACCTGGCAACCCCAGCGTGTCAGCAGGCTGTTCATGCCGATCAGGATGCTGTCTTCGTTATCGACGCACAGCACCTGGGCGCCGCTTGGCAAATGACCGTTGGGTTCAGCCGCGGGACTTGGTGCGACGACCTGTGTATGGGCCAAGGGCACGCTGACGCTGAACACGCTGCCACGCCCCGGCCAGGAGCGCACGCGCAAGGTATGGCCCAGCACGCGGCATAGCCCGTCGGCGATGGCCAGGCCCAGGCCCAGGCCTTTTTCGGCGCGGGTCTGGTGGCTGTCCAGGCGTTTGAATTCTTCGAAAATGACCTGCAGCTTATCCTCGGCAATTCCCGGCCCGCGATCCCAGACTTCCAGGCACAACTCGCCGTTGCGCCGGCGTATCCCCAGCAACACAGGGCCCTTGGCATAGCGGAAGGCGTTGGTGAGGAAGTTCTGCAGAACCCGCCGCAACAACTTGATGTCGCTGTCGACCCGCAGTCGCGAGCCTCGCATTCGGAATTTCAGGCCTTGTTCCTGGGCCAGCGCCGTGAACTCGGCGCCCAAGGTGTCGAACAATTCGTTGAGGACGAACGGCTTGCGGTCGGGATTGATCTTGCCGTTTTCCAGGCGGGAGATGTCCAGCAGGTCGGTGATCAGGTCTTCAGCGGAACGCAGCGAACTGTCCAGATGCTGCACCAATTGCCGGGCCTCGCTCGGCAAACCCTCGTGCTGGTGGGACAGCGCGGCAGAGAATAGCCGCGCGGCGTTGAGCGGTTGCATCAGGTCGTGGCTGACCGCAGCCAGGAATCGGGTCTTGGATTGATAGGCCGCTTCGGCGGTGCTCTTGGCTTCGGTCAGGGCCAGGTTCAGTTGCGATAATTCCCGGGTGCGTTCGGCCACTCGTTGCTCCAGCCCCTCGTTGGCTTCGGTCAGCGCTTGCGCGGCCTCACGGAATGCGGTGATGTCAGTGAAACTCATGACGAAACCGCCACCGGGCATCGGGTTGCCGATCAGCTCGATCACCCGGCCGTTGGGGAACAATCGTTCAGAGGTATGGGCGCGGCCCTGGCGCATCCAGTGCAGGCGTCGGGCGACGTGAACTTCGGCTTCGCCTGGGCCGCAGAGACCACGCTCGGCGTTGTAGCGGATGATATCGGCAATGGGCCGGCCAACACTGATCAAGCCGTCCGGATACTTGAACAGCTCCAGATAGCGACGATTCCAGGCCACCAGCCTGAGGGACTGGTCGACCACGCTGATGCCCTGGCTGATGTTCTCGATGGCGCCTTGCAACAGCGCGCGGTTGAACTGCAAAACTTCCGAGGCTTCGTCTGCGATCCGCACGACGTCTTCGAGCTGCATCTCCCGACCTTCAATGGCGGCCTTTACCACAGCCCTGGTCGAAGAGGCCCCGAGTACACCGGCCAGCAGGCGTTCGGTGTGGGCGATCCATTCGCTGTCGGCGTTCTGGGTCGGGTTGAAGCCTTTGCCCTGGCGGTAGGCAAAGCGAATGAAACTCTGCCGCGCCCGCTCCTCGCCGACGAAACGGGCGGCCAGTTGCAACAGGTCTTCGATGTGCACCGCCAGCATTGAGCGGGGGTTGGGGCGGGCGCTGATTTCCTGGCCGATGAAGCGTCCGGCCTGCCAGTGTTCCGAGACGCGTGTGCGCGACAGCACGGACACCCAGGCGAACAACGTGAAGTTACCGGCCAGGGACAGGACCACCCCTTGGGTCAGGGGAGTAATCGGCAGGTTCAATGGATTGCCGTGCAGCCAGGCCAGGCCCGGGAAGCTACTGAGCGACCAGCCCAGGCTGTGAGCGGCGATCGGCAACACCAGGGTGTAGAACCACAGGAAAATCCCCATGGCGAGGCCAGCGAACACACCGCGGCGGTTGGCCTGTTTCCAGTACAGCGCGCCGAGCATGGCCGGGGCCAGTTGGGTCACGGCGGCGAAGGCGATCTGGCCGATGGTCGCCAGGCTCGCCGTCGAACCCAGCAGGCGGTAGCTGACGTAGGCCAGCAACAGGATCACGACGATGCTCACCCGACGCACCGACAGCATCCACTGGCGGAACACTTCGAAGGGCCGCTCGGCGTTGTTGCGGCGCAGCAGCCACGGCAACAGCATGTCGTTGGAGACCATGGTGGACAGCGCCACGCTGGCCACGATCACCATGCCGGTAGCCGCCGAGGCGCCACCAATGAACGCCAGCAATGCCAGGGCCGGATGGGCCTGGGCCAGCGGCAGGCTGATGACGAAGGAGTCCGGCAATACGGAGCTGGGCAGCATCATTTGCCCGGCGAGGGCGATGGGCACCACGAACAGTGCGGCCAGGGCCAGGTAGGCGGGGAATACCCACTTGGCCAGGCGCAGGTCCTGGGGTTCGATGTTCTCCACCACGGTCACGTGGAACTGTCGTGGCAAGCAGATGATCGCCATCATCGCCACCCCGGTCTGCACCACCATGGATGGCCAGTTGATTGTTTCTTTCCAGTACTGCTCCAGCCGTGGGGCGAGCATGGCCTGGTTGAACAGGTCGTCGAAGCCGTCGTACAGGCCGTACGTCACGAACGCTCCGACCGCCAGGAAGGCGAACAGCTTGACCAGGGATTCGAAGGCAATCGCCAGCACCATGCCACGGTGGTGTTCGGTGGCGTCCAGGTTGCGGGTACCGAACACGATGGTGAACAGCGCCAGGATCAGCGAGACGATCAGCGCGGTGTCCTGGGCGCGGGTGCCCATGGCATCGGCGCCGGCACCGATCAACAGGTTCACCCCGAGCACGATGCCCTTGAGCTGCAAGGCGATGTACGGCAGCACGCCGACCAGGCAGATCAGCGCGACCACTACCGCCAGGGATTGGGACTTGCCATAGCGGGCGGCGATGAAGTCGGCGATGGAGGTGATGTTCTCCTGTTTGCTGATCATCACCATTTTCTGCAGGACCCACGGCGCCAGCACCAGCAGCAGGATCGGCCCGAGATAGATCGGCAGGAATGCCCAGAGCTGTTCGGCGGCCTGGCCTACGGCGCCAAAGAACGTCCAACTGGTGCAGTACACCGCCAGCGACAGACTGTAGACCCAAGCCCGCACCCGCGGCGGCAGCGGCGTGCTGCGCCGGTCGCCGTAGAAGGCGATGGCGAACATGATGGCCATATAGGCCAGGGCGACAACGGCAATCAGCCCGCTGGACAGCGACATGGAAACTCCCGGACAAAGACACCGGGACTTGAGCCCGGCAGGACAGTCTCGCATGCCCGCTCGGGTTCGTCAGTGTCGACCAAGGTCGAGGCGCGGTGGGGTGTCGCAGGTGCGGGGAATGCTCAAGTTATTGGGTGTTCTTTCGGGCCTCTTCGCGAGCAGGCTCGCTCCCACATTCGATCTTAAGTGAACTCAAGTTTTGTACTCACTGGTGACCAAGTGTGGGAGCGAGCCTGCTCGCGATGGCGTCGTCACTGACCCAACGCGATATCCACCAACCGATACAACTCCCCAATTTCCAATGGCGCGGTAGCAAAGAGGATACGAAACACCGTTGGCGCCACCACCACATTGATCAGCCGTTCGACGCCTGGATTGGGCTCATCGGGGTAGCGGTCCAGGATGATCTGCAACTGACGACTGAGGATCCCCACGCAATACCCCGGCGTGGCGCAGGCCTGGATGTCGCGCATCATGTTGCGACCGGGCTCGGAACTCATTTCGTCCAGGTACTGTTCGGCCCAGGCGAGCAGGTCGCCGCGCAGGCTACCGGTGTTGGCGGGGTCGCTGTCGGGGCGCAAGCGGGCGATGGCGACATCGGCCAGCAGCGCCGGCAGATCACCCCAGCGCCGGTAGATGGTGGACGGCGTCACCCCGGCGCGCGCAGCGATTTGCGGCACGGTCAGGGTCGCGCGGTCCTGCTCTTGCAGCAGGTCGCGGACCGCCGAATGAATCGACTCTTGGACCCGGGCGCTTCGACCGCCGGGGCGTAAACCTTCTTTAATCGCCATGCGTCAGACCTTAACACAAAGAATTTGCTTTAAGCGCATGCTGGTAGCACACTCCACAAAAGCAAAAAATTAGCTTTTGCGAATACTCCTGTGGAGCGTGCCCATGTCCCGTCCAGCTTCGACCCGCGCCAGCCTGATATTCCTGGCGCTCACCTTGCTCGGTTTTCTCGCCGCGTCCAGCGCGCCGACGCCGTTGTATCATCTCTACCAGGAACAATTGCAATTTTCCCCGGCCGTCCTGACGCTGATTTTCGGTGTGTACGCCTTCAGTCTGCTGGCGGCCTTGCTGACCGTGGGTTCGCTGTCGGATTACCTGGGCCGCAAGCCGGTGATCTTCGTGGCGCTGTTGCTCAACATGCTGGCGATGCTGCTGTTTATCAGCGCCGACAGCGTTGCCTGGTTGATCAGTGCCCGCTTGATCCAGGGATTTGCCACCGGCATGGCCACCAGTGTGCTGGGGGCTGCCTTGCTGGATTTCGACCGTCGCCAGGGCCCGCTGATCACCAGTGTCGCGCCGCTGTTGGGCATGGCATGCGGGGCGCTGGGCTGTGGCCTGCTGGCTGAATTCGCGCCGTTGCCCTTGCAACTGACGTACTGGCTTCTGTTGGGCTTGTTCCTGGCCCAGGCCGTTTACCTCTGGCGCCTGGCGGAAAGCGTCAGCCCGCAACCCGGTGCCTGGCAGTCCCTGCGGCCAACCCTGCATGTGCCGCCCCAGGCGCGGCAAGCCTTGTGGCGGGTCCTGCCACTGGACCTGGCGGCCTGGGCCGTGGGCGGTTTCTACTTGTCACTGGCACCGTCCCTGGTGCGAGCGGCAACCGGATCGACCTCCAACCTGATCGGTGGCGCGCTGGTGGCGGTGTTGACCCTCAGCGGCGCGTTATCCATCTACCTGCTGCGCAACCAGGAGGCCGACAAGATGTTGCGCCTCTCCGCGAGCTTGCTGGTGGTCGGTCTTGCATTGGTGCTGGCGGCGGTGCATGGCGCCAGCTTGCCATTGTTCTTCATTGGCACGCTGGTCACCGGCAGCGGTTTTGGCGCGGGATTCCTGGGGGCGCTGCGCAGCATCATGCCGCTGGCGTTGCCCCACGAACGGGCCGGTTTGATGTCGGCGTTCTATGTCCTCAGTTACCTGGCCTTCAGCCTGCCGTCGCTGCTGGCGGGGAACCTGACGCGGGTGTTCGGATTGATCCCGACCACCGATGGCTATGGCGCGGTGTTGATTGTGCTGTGTGTCGTTGCGTTGTTGGGGTTACGTCAATCCATGAGACCGGTCAGCGATGGCGCGCGGCCTTGAAACCAAGGGTGCGGGCGTCGCCGGCAGTAGGTTAGTCTTGGCGCCTCAGTCTTTTTTTCCGGACGATCCCTTGAAAATCATTCGCAGCAAGTCCTTCACCGGGGACCGCGCCTGGGCGGCGCTGGATATCGCCAACATGAATGGCATCACCACGCGCCTGCACTGGACCGATCAGCCGTACAAATGGCACGTCAATGACGGCGAGGAAGTCTTCGTGGTGCTCGATGGGCAAGTGCGGATGTGCTATCGGGAAGAGGGTGTCGAAAAGGAAACCTTGCTGGAGGCCGGGGACATTTTCTACGCCTCGGTGGGCACCGAACATGTGGCCAGGCCCTTGGGCGAAGCGAGAATCCTGGTGATCGAGACCGAAGGCAGCGTCTGATGGTTATCTGCTAAACCGATAACATATAGAGAGATTACCCGTTATATAGATATTCGATTCGGCTCTAGCATGGCTCCACCTTATCCGAGGACAGGAGTTCGCCATGACATGCTGCGCTGCAAAAAACCGCTTGCGTCCATTGAGCCATTTGCCCAGGCCGCTGGAGGCCATTCGCCAATTCACGCCTAACTGGTTTGCCGTGGTCATGGGCACCGGAGTGTTGGCGCTGGCCTTGGCGCAATGGCCTGGGAATGTGTCGGGCCTGCGCCTTTTGGGTGAAGGCTTGTGGTTGTTCAACACGCTGTTGTTCGTGGTATTCGCCCTCCTGTACACGGCCCGTTGGGTACTGTTCTTCGACGAAGCACGACGGATTTTCGGTCATTCAACGGTCTCGATGTTTTTCGGCACCATTCCCATGGGGCTGGCGACCATCATCAACGGCTTTTTGGCATTTGGGCTGCCGCGCTGGGGGAGCGGTGTGGTGGCGGTGGCTGAGGCGTTATGGTGGATCGACGTGGCCATGTCGTTGGCCTGTGGTGTGCTGATCCCATTCTTGATGTTCACCCGCCAGGAACATCGCATCGACCAGATGACCGCCGTGTGGCTCTTGCCGGTGGTGGCCGCCGAAGTCGCGGCGGCCAGTGGCGGGCTGTTGGCGCCGCATCTGGCCGACGCTCATGGGCAACTGGTCATGCTGGTGACCAGCTACGTGCTCTGGGCCTTTTCCCTGCCGGTGGCGTTCAGCATCCTGACGATTTTGCTGTTGCGCATGGCGCTGCACAAACTGCCTCACGAGAACATGGCCGCCTCGAGCTGGCTGGCCCTCGGCCCGATCGGCACCGGCGCCCTGGGCATGTTGCTATTGGGCAACGATGCCCCGCTGATTTTTGCCGCCAATGGCCTGTCCGGCGTGGGTGAAATCGCCGCCGGGTTGGGTCTGGTGGCTGGTATCACGCTGTGGGGGCTGGGGTTGTGGTGGATGTTGATGGCGCTTCTGATCACCGCGCGCTACCTGCGCGCAGGCATTCCCTTCAACCTCGGCTGGTGGGGCTTTACCTTTCCCCTGGGCGTGTACGCGTTGACCACGCTGAAGCTTGCGGACCTGCTGGGCCTGGTTTTTTTCAGCGTGTTCGGGGCTGTGCTGGTGGCGATGCTGGTGGTGATGTGGCTGATCGTCGGGCGGCGTACGGTCCTCGGTGCCTGGCACGGTGAGTTGTTTGTGTCGCCCTGTATTGCAGGGCTGGCGAAATAATCGCTAAAGACAGGTAATGTGTGGCCTGGATCAAAAAGCGTCATTCCAATAAGCGTCCACGTCACTCAGGAACATGGAAGATGAGTCACCCTTCGCAGTTCACCTTGCTTCGCACGCGGCGTTTCCTGCCGTTCTTCATCACGCAGTCCTTGGGCGCGTTCAACGACAACATTTTCAAGCAGTCGCTGATCCTCGCCATCCTCTACAAATTGACCATCGAGGGCGACCGCTCGATCTGGGTCAACCTCTGCGCGCTGCTGTTTATCCTGCCGTTTTTTCTGTTCTCGGCTCTGGCAGGGCAGTTCGGCGAAAAATTCGCCAAGGACGCGCTGATTCGTCTGATCAAGCTCGGCGAAATCGCCATCATGGCGGTCGGCGCAGTAGGGTTTCTGTTCGATCACTTATCGCTGATGCTGGTGGCGCTGTTCGCCATGGGCACGCATTCGGCGTTGTTCGGCCCGGTGAAGTACTCGATCCTGCCCCAGGCCTTGCGTGAGGAAGAGTTGGTCGGCGGCAACGGCCTGGTGGAGATGGGCACCTTCCTGGCGATCCTGGCCGGCACCATCGGCGCCGGGATCATGATGTCCTCGGCGCATTACGCACCCGTGGTGTCCACTGCGATCATCGGTGTTGCCGTGCTCGGTTACCTGGCCAGCCGCAGCATTCCGCGCGCAGCGGCGGCCTCGCCGCAGATGCGCCTGAACTGGAACATCTTCAGCCAATCCTGGGCCACCCTGAAACTGGGGTTGGGGCAAACCCCGGCGGTGTCCCGTTCGATTGTCGGCAACTCCTGGTTCTGGTTCGTCGGGGCGATCTACCTGACGCAGATCCCGGCCTATGCCAAGGAGTGGATGCACGGTGACGAAACCGTGGTGACCTTGATCCTGACGGTGTTCTCGGTGGGGATCGCCTTGGGTTCGATGCTCTGCGAAAAGCTTTCCGGGCGCAAAGTCGAGATCGGCCTGGTGCCGTTCGGCTCGTTCGGGCTGACGGTGTTCGGCCTGCTGTTGTGGTGGCATTCCGGTGGAATCCCCGACAGCGTCGAGGGGCACGGTTGGCTTGAAGTGCTCGGTTTCGGTCACGCCTGGCTGGTGCTGATCGACATCCTGGGCCTGGGTGTCTTTGGCGGTTTCTATATCGTGCCGCTGTACGCGTTGATCCAGTCGCGCACGGTGGAGAACGAGCGGGCGCGGGTGATTGCTGCCAACAACATTCTCAACGCGTTGTTCATGGTGGTCTCGGCCATCGTCTCCATCGTGCTGCTGAGCCTGGCCAAACTGTCGATCCCGCAACTGTTCCTGGTGGTGTCGTTGCTCAACATTGGCGTCAACGCCTACATCTTCAAGATCGTTCCCGAGTTCAGCATGCGTTTCATGATCTGGCTGCTGAGCCATTCCATGTACCGCGTGGAGCACCGCAATTTGGAGGCGATCCCGGATGAAGGGGCTGCGCTGTTGGTCTGCAACCACGTCTCCTTCGTCGATGCCTTGCTGATTGGCGGCGCGGTGCGTCGGCCGATTCGCTTCGTGATGTACTACAAGATCTACAACCTGCCGGTGTTGAATTTCATCTTCCGTACCGCTGGGACGATCCCGATTGCCGGGCGCCAGGAAGACATTCACATCTACGAAAAAGCCTTCAAGCGAATCGCCCAATACCTGAAGGACGGTGAGTTGGTCTGCATCTTCCCTGAAGGAAAGCTGACCGGTGACGGTGAGATCAATGAGTTCAAGAGCGGACTGACACGCATCCTCCAGGAGACCCCGGTGCCGGTGATTCCCCTGGCGTTGCAGGGGTTGTGGGGCAGTTTTTTCAGTCGCGACCCGGCCAAAGGGCTGTTTCGTCGATTCTGGTCGCGGGTGACGCTGGTGGCGGGGTCGGCGGTCGCGGTGGAAGTGGCTGAGCCGGCGAAGTTGCAGGCGTTGGTAGGGGAGTTGCGTGGGACCGTCCGCTAGAACGAAAAACTGAAGGAGAAGACCTGTGGGATTAAAACCTGTGGGAGCAAAGCTTGCTCACGATGGCGTCCTTGCGATCGCTATCGCGGGCAAGCCTTGCTCCCACAGACCCTGCTCCCCACAGGTTTTACTCCACAAGTTCCACAGCTCCTAGAAGGTCTTGCTCCTACAGGAGGGCTTAAGCGCTGACCTTGAGCCCGATCAACCCTGCAACGATCAACGCCACGCTGGCCAGACGAACCAGCGCCATCGACTCACCAAACAAAATGATCCCGGCGATCACCGTGCCCACGGCACCGACCCCGGTCCAGATCGCATAGGCTGTACCCAGCGGCAGTTCCTTCATTGCAAGGCCGAGCAGGCCAAGGCTGATCGCCATGGCGGCGATTGTCAGTGCAGTGGGGAGAGGGCGGCTGAAGCCGTCGGTGTATTTCAGGCCGACAGCCCAGCCGACTTCGAACAGACCGGCAAAAAACAGAATGATCCAGGACATCACACACCTCATCGATGGATGGGGTCGTCCCCGGATAACGGTTGCTATGGCGTTGCGGGGTCGTCCCCGCATTGGGCGCAAGAATGCCCAATGCTGACGATTCGGTCAAGATTCGCCTTCAGTCCACCGCTTGGCGGGCCAATAGCTCACGGTCCTGTTTTTCGCTCATGCGCCGGAAGTACGTCGAGAGCAGGGCGCCGGAAATGTTGTGCCAGACGCTGAACAGCGCGCTGGGTACCGCCGCCAGTGGCGAAAAGTGTGCACTCGCCAGCGCTGCACCCAGGCCGGAGTTCTGCATGCCGACTTCCAATGACAGGGTTTTGCGCTGGGCCAACGGCAAGCCGAACAAACGCCCGGTGAAGTACCCCAGCAGATAACCGAAGCTGTTGTGCAGCATCACGATGGCCATGATCAGCAGGCCGGATTCGGCGATTTTCGCCTGACTGGCTGCAACCACCGCCGCGACGATGATCACGATGCTCACTACCGATATCAGTGGCAGCACTTCTACCGCATGACGAACCCGGGCACCCAGCAGGCGTTGGGCAATGATGCCCAGTGCGATCGGCAACAGGACGATTTGCAGGATCGACCAGAACAGCGCCGAGAACGACACCGGCAACCAGGCCGAGGCCAGCAGCCAGATCAGCGCCGGGGTCAGCAGAGGGGCAAGCAGGGTCGTGATGGCGGAAATCGCCACGGCCAGGGCCAGGTCACCGCGAGCCAGCCAGGTCATGACATTGGACGATGTGCCGCTCGGGCAGCAGCCCACCAGGATCACGCCGACGGCGATCTCCGGCGGCAGGCTGAACACTTGGCAAAGCAGCCACGCCGTACCGGGCATGATCACGAATTGGGCAACCACCCCCAAGGCGACGCGCCCTGGATGACGGGCCACTTCGGCGAAGTCTTCCAGCTTGAGTGCCAGGCCCATGCCGAACATCACCAGGCCCAGCAGTGGCACGATGGCGATTTTTAGACCGATGAACCAAGCTGGCTGCAGAAACGCCACCACCGCGAAAATCAGTACCCAGTAAGCGAAGGTATTGCCGACAAAGCGACTCAATGCAGCCAATGCGCGCATGACCTGATCCTTATTATTAAGAACACCACAAAACCCAATGTGGGAGCGGGCTTGCTCGCGAAAGCGGAGTGTCAGTCAGCATCTCGGTGGCCGTCATGCCGCTATCGCGAGCAAGCTCGCTCCCACAGGGGGGGCGGGGTTTAGATCCCCTGCGGAATCTCTTCCCCACCCAACGCTTCAACCAGCGCCGGCAGGAACTCGCCGAACGTCAACATCATCAGCGTGAAGCTGGCGTCCAGTTGGCCGAGGGCTTCGTCGCCACCGTCCTGCTCTGCCTGGTCCTGCAGCAGGTCTTCGAACTTCAGGCGCTTGACCACCATCTTGTCGTCGAGCATGAAGGACAGCTTGTCCTGCCAGGCCAGGGACAGTTGCGTGACGACCTTGCCGGTGTTCAGGTGCAGCTGGATTTCGTCGCTGGTCAGGTCCTGGCGCTTGCAGCGCACGATGCCGCCGTCTTCGTGGGTGTCGCGCAGTTCGCATTCATCGAGCACGAAGAAATCGTCCGCGGCTTTCTGGGTCTTGACCCAGTCGGTCATGGTAGCGGTCGGGGCCATTTTTACCGTCAGTGGACGTACCGGCAGCGAGCCGATGACTTCGCGCAGGGTAGACAGCAGGTCTTCAGCGCGTTTCGGGCTGGCCGAGTTCACCAGGATCAGGCCCTGTTTCGGCGCGATGGCGGCAAAAGTGGACGAACGACGGATGAACGCACGCGGCAGGAACGCCTGGATGATTTCATCCTTGAGCTGGTCCCGTTCCTTTTTATAGACCTTGCGCATTTGCTCGGCTTCGATCTCTTCGACCTTTTCCTTCAGGGCATCGCGTACGACGCTACCCGGCAAGATGCGTTCTTCCTTGCGCGCGGCGATCAGCAGGAAGTCCTGGCTGACGTGCACCAGCGGTGCGTCTTCGCCTTTGCCAAACGGTGCGACGAAACCGTAAGTGGTCAACTCCTGGCTTGCACATGGACGCGCCAGTTTGCTGGCCAGTGCAGTTTCCAACGCCTCGGCATCAAAAGGCAGATCTTGGGTCAGGCGATAGATAAGCAGGTTTTTGAACCACATGGGGTGAGTCTCTCCTTTATACAAAGGGGGGCATTATTCTCTTCGCAGCGCCATAGGCCAACCCTTCGCTAAGCCTTTGGAAGGCCTGAAAAAATTAATTTAAAAAGTGCTTGCCAGCTTAAAGAGTGCTCCGTAGAATGCGCGCCACACCGAAAGCGAAGGGTGATTAGCTCAGCTGGGAGAGCGTCTGCCTTACAAGCAGAATGTCGGCGGTTCGATCCCGTCATCACCCACCATTCGTTCAACGTGTTACGCGCAGCGGTAGTTCAGTCGGTTAGAATACCGGCCTGTCACGCCGGGGGTCGCGGGTTCGAGTCCCGTCCGCTGCGCCATATTCGGTTACCTGGAACACTGAACGCCAGGTCACCACGGAAAGCCCGCTAACGCGGGCTTTTTGCTGTTTGCAGTTCCTGTGGTGTGCGTTGCTCATGTTTTTTTTGCTGAATTTGCTAATTAAATCAGCACGTTATAAAAAACTGTGAGAGAATGCGCCCCGCATCGAAAGTGAAGGGTGATTAGCTCAGCTGGGAGAGCGTCTGCCTTACAAGCAGAATGTCGGCGGTTCGATCCCGTCATCACCCACCAAACTTTCAGTGTTACGCGCAGCGGTAGTTCAGTCGGTTAGAATACCGGCCTGTCACGCCGGGGGTCGCGGGTTCGAGTCCCGTCCGCTGCGCCATATTTGGTTATCTGGAATGCTGAACGCCAGGTGGCTACTAGAAACGACGCTTTTCCTTTACGAGGGAAAAGCGTCGTTTTTTTTGGCTCTCTTTTTTGTGTGTATATCCGTCGCTGCGGTTACGGCTACATGGTTCCGCCCTTACGGCGGGTCACTTTTGAAGAGCCCGGGAGCCGGCCCAGTCAGAGCGGAACCATCAGCAGCCGTTACCGAAATAACGGATATACACACCAACCCATCGTCTACAGCTCAGCATTCCGCCGATGACGATAATCGCTGACCGCCTCATACACCGCCTTACGCAAGCGATTGATCCCACCAATAGGCCGATGCGCCTCAATGCCGAACCAAGGATTGAACGACTGATTATCACAAGCCAGATTCAACTTGGGCGTATCAAAATCCTGAGCCGGAACCTTGATCCGCGCCACGGTCTCGAACGGCGCATCACTTTCCTGCCACTCAATACTGGTGTCTTCAATGGGCATGTACTTGCTCGGATCCTGACGCTGGATCTGCAAGACAAAACACGCCGGCACCCGGTCCGTGGATAACTGCTGATTCAATGCGCTACGCAAGAAGTTCGGCAGGTCCTGATTCTGGGGAGGCAGGGTATAGCTCGGGCAACTGTCCGGGTCCGGTGCGACGCGAAACTTGGCGTTGGCTTCGCCGAATTTGTAAGGCGATACCGAGAAATACGTGGTCTGGGTCGGGCTGGCCGGGGGCGGTGAGAGGGTCGCCAGGGCGATGAATAAATGCCGGATCTGCCAGCTGCGCGGGTCCAGGCTTGGAAAGAAAGCCATCGCCTTCTTCCCGTCAGCCTGGGCGGCCACATTCTGACGATATTCAGCGACATCGCTGACGAAGAAGTTCGGATGGTTGAACATCACGAAATCCTGCTCACCCTGTGATTGCCGGTCAGCGAGCAGTTGCTTGCCCGGTACGTTCATCAGCTTGATCGCCATCCCGCGGGCATCGCGCAGGCTGTCGAACTGCGGATAGGCGTTGCCGTTGGACAGGCGAATCGTCGCCTGCCAGACCTTCCCCGGCTCGGCGAATACACCTTGGCGCAACGGTGCCGGCAGGTCGCTCGGCACCTGGACTTCGGCCATGACACAGCCGTGGGCCTTGGCATGGGCATCGCGCAGGTAACGCGTACTTTCGCGGTGCTGATCGACGATGCGAATAGCGGTCTGGATGATGTCCTGGGTCATGGCCGCTTCGCCGGGCGCCACCTGTTCCTTGTCCGGGACCGGTCCCTTGTGTTGCCAGGCAAACCAGGCTGTGGACAGTGCCCAGCCGAGCAACCCGATGCCCAGCAGCCACAGGAGCGTCTTGCCCAAAAAGGCACCGAGGCGCAGCCAGAGCGTGATCAACATTCAAACTTCCTTTTACCTGTGGGGTTCATCATTACAGTTGCGACTCCAGTGGCCCGCCCAGCACCTTTAAATACTCCAGCAAGGCCCAGCGTTCCTGCGGTTGCAGCAAGCGGCCAATGACGCCATTACCTCGCTCGCCCGCGCGGAATTCATGGCCGCTGTTGTGGTTGCCGGTAATGCGGGTATCGAAGAGAAAACCGTTGGTAAAGGCTTCGGTGCGATAGCCCAGGTGGCGCGGGTCGTATTCGAAGTTGCCTTTATAGAACGTGGTCGCGCGCTCGTCCTGGGGGGACAGCAATTGATAGATCGTCGGCACCGAGCCGTTGTGCAGGAACGGTGGCGTGGCCCAGACGCCCGCCAGCGGCCGGGCTTTGTAGGCGCGCAGTTCACGTACGCCGATGGGTAGGCCAAAACCGTCCAGGGCAGGGCGCTCGGCGGGGGTGACACCGGCGTCGCGGTAAGCGCGGTTTTCGACGAACGCCGTGACGTAGGCCAGGCCTTTGGCGACCGAGAGTTGGCTCAGGTCCAGCGGTTCCGTCGGGGTCGGGTGCAGTTGCACTTCCAGCTTCGCCAACTCGGCCGGATCCCACTGCAGGCTGGTCAGGTCGTAGCGGTGATCGGCGATGTTGTTGGCGGTGCCCGGGTCGGTGCCGATCACTTGCACGGGCAGCATGTGCAATTGCTGGACCGGCCTGTCGGGCCCTTGGACTACCTTGGGTACATGGCAGCCGGCGCAGTTTTCAGTGAACAGGGCCCGGCCCTTGGCCGCCAGCGGTTTGTCGATTGAACCGAGCAGCGCTTCGGGCCACACAGGCGGCTTGAGCAGTTGCAGGGTCTCTTCGATCTTGTTCAAGTCGCGCACACGCACGCTGGAGGGGTAACGCGCATCGCCCTGCAGCGGTTTGCCTTGGGTGTCGAAGAAATTCAGCGTGGCGCCGACCCCCAGTGCTTCACCGACGTTGCGGGCCATCGGTTGCTGGGCCGATCCGTTCCACTGCACCCAGTCGAACGTCCATATATCCCACAACTGCGGGTAGTCCACGGGGGCGTTGGCCACCCGGTAGTTTTGCGGCGAAATGGCGTCGCCGAAGCTGGCATTGGCGATGCGACCGAAGGCGTCGGTACGGCCAGGCCCTTCTTCGGTGGGGTAGAGGCCGCGATGGGTGTCGTTCCAGGCCACCCGCAGGAACGTGTCCAGGGAGATTTTGAAGGCCTTGCGCAATTCCTCGTGGCGGGCGTCGTAGTCCTTGCCCAGCACTTGGCGGGCGAAGCGCTCGAACTTCCAAGGGTTGTAGTAGGTAGACGCCAGACTGGCGACCAATGCTTGTCCGAAACTGCCACCGCGTAATGTAGGAACACTGGAAGGCAGCACGTGTTGAGCCGAGCCGCCGTCGATCCGTATCGCCTGGCCCTTGAAGCGCAATTCGCCGGTATGGCAGGCAGCGCAGGTGATATCCAGGAACTGTTCGGTGCTGCCCGGGTTCTGGTGCCGGGCGAAGCCCACCGGCAAGTTGCCGGGATTGGCCGACGAGGCTTTCTGCGCCGGATCGACCAGGAACCCAAAGCGCGCCAGGTACTCAGGCGAAGCGAAGCGTTGTTGCGAAAACGGTAATTCGAGGGCAGTGAACCAGTCGTAGCGCAGGCCTTTGACCTGGGTGCCCTGGGGCGTGAAGTAATACGTCTGGCGCTCGGCGGCAGTCCATTGGTCGAGGTAATTCACCTGTTCGACGGGCGTGTAGAACGGCAGGCGAGGATTGGCGACGTAATAAACCACCACGGCCACGACAATAATCAGCAGCGCGAGGAGCAGCAAGAAGATGCGAGAGAGAAGGCGCACGGTAACGTCCTTGTTTTTTTGATAAGCCCTTATGCCTCAGTGCTGCGCGGCGGGCAAGTGGCCATTACCCCTGGCCTGTAGGGGAGCGGCAATTTGTCCCTGTACGTAACAGATGACAGATGCTTCATTCGTACAGGCTTAAAAAGCGTTTGCGGACCTGAACTTATCATTACTTTGTGGCTCACATGCCGGTAGCCATTGGTCGTGGCCGCCTGATAAGCTCGCGGCTTTATTCGATTGCCCTTTAGGCGCATGAACAAGGAAATAGCATGAAACAGCATCGGTTGGCAGCGGCGGTGGCCCTGGTAGGCCTGGTACTCGCGGGTTGCGACTCGCAGACCAGCGTAGAGCTGAAGACCCCGGCGCAGAAAGCTTCCTACGGTATTGGCCTGAACATGGGCAAGAGCCTGGCTCAGGAAGGCATGGATGACCTGGACTCCAAAGCGGTCGCCCAGGGCATCGAAGATGCCGTCGGCAAGAAAGAACAGAAGCTGAAAGACGAAGAACTGGTCGAAGCCTTTGCCGCGCTGCAAAAGCGTGCAGAAGAGCGCATGGCCAAGATGAGCGAAGAGTCGGCAGCCGCCGGCAAGAAGTTCCTCGAAGAAAACGGCAAGAAAGCCGGCGTCACCACCACCGCTTCCGGCCTGCAGTACGAAGTGGTCAAGAAAGCCGACGGTCCACAGCCTAAGCCGACCGACGTAGTGACTGTTCACTACACCGGCAAGCTGACCAACGGCACCGTGTTCGACAGCTCCGTTGAACGTGGCAGCCCGATCGACCTGCCGGTCAGCGGCGTGATCCCGGGTTGGGTCGAAGGCCTGCAACTGATGCACGTCGGCGAGAAGTACAAGCTGTACATCCCGAGCGACCTGGCCTATGGCGCCCAGAGCCCGAGCCCGGCAATCCCGGCCAACTCGGTCCTGGTGTTCGACCTGGAACTGCTGGCGATCAAGGATCCGGCAAAAGAAGACGCAGCCAAGTAATCGCGTCTGCTATAACGACAACGCCTCGCTTATGCGGGGCGTTGTCGCATCTGGGCCGCGGCAAAATGGCAAAAAAACCGAACGCGCGATGCAGGGTATAGTCATAGGCAATACAGGCGCTGTGCTAGACGCAGTCAGCCGGTCAAGTCAATGAAATATTGGGTTTTTTTATGTGAGTAAAAAACGCCCGATCTAAGCCGGGCCCTTATGAAACGGGGGCTTCAGCGGTGAAATGCAGCTCTGTTCACAAGGTTATCCACAATTTGTGTGGATAACATTTCAGTGGGAGAAAAAATGAAGGCCCCGTGGAATTTTGCGCGATTTCTGCCCTTGGCAGGCCGCCTGCTGGCCCGCGGTCGATTGCCGACGTTGCTGTTCGCCGTCGCCAGCAAAGGTGCCCGGGAGGGCGGACGGCTGGGCAAGCTCAAGGAGGACCTGCGGTTGTTGCAGGCCTTGTGCCTGGCCTACTGGCGGGGCGAATACCGCGCTGTCAGCGCCAAGTCGATGCTGTCGGTGGTGGCAGGGCTCATGTATTTCCTCAGCCCCCTGGATGCGATTCCAGATATCTTGCCAATGTTTGGCATGATCGACGATATCGCCGTGCTGGCCTGGGTCATGAAAACCCTCGACGTTGAACTCGAGGCTTTCCGTGCCTGGCGTTATCGGCAATCGCCCGAGAAGCTTGCCCGGGTCGAAAGGCTTCCCGATACCCCGGAACAACTTCAACTCCAAGGCCAGAAAAAGCCCTGATCCCCTGAGAATTCATCACCCCGCGACCTTAGCCAGCATTTAGGATTACACTTCCAAGAAAAAAGGCTGACTCGCTAAGTGTTGTTGTCCTACGGGGTAGACATGGATATTCAAATAATCACACGTGACGGAGAGCCCGAATACGCGGTTTTGCCGTGGGATCAGTACCAGTCGTTGTTGAAGGCAGCAGGCATCGATCAAGCTCCGCCGCGCGAAGCGACAGTCCGTCACGCGGCGGCACCGGGCCAGGTTCTCCCTGGACTGGATCAATTACGCAGTTTACGCGAAGGGAAGGGCATCGCCATCGAGGCGCTGGCCCGCACGGTAGGTATCAGCCCGTCTTATCTGGCCTTGATCGAGAGCGGCGAGCGTCAGCCCGATGCCGCGATTCGGCGCAGTCTGGCCTGGGAGTTGACGGTTCCGGGTTGGAGGGAAGAATCGTGAGCGTACGCATCAGTCGGCAGCATTGGGATGGGTTGTTGGGTGAGTTGGACCAGGCGCGCCGCCAGCGCCATTTATTGACTTACCGCGCCTTGTTGGAGCGTCTGCAACTGCCCAGCCCGGCCATGCAGACCTTGACTGCGGCCCTTGAGCACCTGGCGGCGCTGGACGCCCGGGCGGAGCAGCCGCTGCGCAGTTCATTGGTGATCAGCCAGGGCGCCAGTCGGTTGCCGCGCACGGGTTTCTTCGAGTGCGTAGAACGCCTGGGCCGCTTTTCCGGGCCATCCGATGGCGTGGCCGCTGCTTCCTGGCACGCTTCAGAAGTGGTTCGGGTATTTGAATACGAGTACCCCGAGTCGGCGGAGGCCTGAGTGCTCTGGCGACTCAAGGCGCGGGCCGGTTACTGGCTGGCGCGTCGGTTGTTTCATTGGTCCTGGTTCGTCCGCCAGCCGCGTGGCTGGGCCTGGCTCGAGGGGCAGTTCTCCCGCATGGCGAACTTGGGCGACGTCGGTGCGCAGAGCTTCTATGGGCACATCCTCACGTTTCGCGGCCAAGGGCTGGGTGCCCGTGAAGAAGGAATTCGCCTGCTGCGGCTGGCGGCATTGGCCGGTGATGGCAAGGCCGCCTACCAAGTTGGCGTGATCAGCCTGGCCGGCACAGCCAGCAAGGCGCCGGACCCGGTTGAAGCGGCGCGTTGGTGGACCTTGGCGGCGAAAGCCGGGCATCCGCTGGCCGAAATCAAGCTCAAATCACTTGAAGCTCGCGATATCTAGGGTTATCCACAGGCGACTCGTTGTGCAGGTCAGACGAATTTAGCGAATCGCCCTACGTACTCTGTCTCCTTCCCCTGACTTAATTCCTCTGTCATCCCCGGCAAAGTCTCGCGCTCCCTGAGCGCTGCGAGACGTCTGCCCATGTTCGACCGTTTTTTCCTGCCGGCCCTTGAGCGAGCCCTGTCCTGATGGATCAGGTGAGCCGAATCGAGCAGGAACTCGACAGCTTCAAAGACACCCTGTCGGTCTACCGCGAGCAGCTCGAGCGCTGGTACAGCAGAGCGGCGGACCAGGCCAGTCATGCGGCGGACCTGCCGTCGCTGATGGGCATGGAGCGGCGGATCCGCTTTGGCGACAGCACCACCGCTGTCAGCATCAGTGACGATGACTTCCTCTCCACGGTCGTCCAGTGCCCCAAGGGCGGGCCGATGACGATCGAGAGCAAGTTCGAGTCGGTGTACGACATCCCGCTGGGCGACATCGCGGTGGATGTGGTGGACGTGGCCAGCGGCGAGGTCACGCCGGTCACCCTGGATGCCCAGGGCCTGGGGACCTTCCTGGGTGAGGCAGGCAAGTCCTATCGGGTTCATGTCCAGGGCGAGGTGTCCGCCAAGCAAATCGCGAATCTGTTTTCTTCCTACGATGGCCTGACCACCGATCTGACGGACTGGTTGCGCGGTGAGTGGCAGGGTTTCAAGCCGCGATGGGCACAACAATCGCTGTCGACTTCGGCGGCGGCGGTGGGGAACGGGCTGCTCGCCGGTAGTTGGGCGGCGATTGAAAGTGTTTGGGACAGCATCAGCTTGCTCTCGGACATTCTTAAGGACCCTGGTCAGTTTGTTGATCGGTTGGGCGAAAGCGCCAAGCAACTGGAGGACCTGGCGGAAAAAACACCGCTGGTGATGGCCAAGCTGCAACTGCTGGCCAGCGACGAAGCGGCGCTGTGCCTGTTGGTGCGCACCGCCAGTCTCTGGTTGGAGATGTTGCCGCCCAGTGAGGTTGCCGGGGAAACGGCCGAAGCCCTGTCGAGGGTGACAGTGCAGTTGTTGATCGACCTGTTGATTGGTGTCGTCCTGACCTTCACCGGTGCGGGTGCCGGTATCGCTTATCTGTCGATGCGCCTGGGGAATGTGGGCGTGCGCCTGCTGGGTGCCATGCAGCGTTTCATCGGGGCGATCTTCGCGGTGGTCAATGGCTTCATGACCTACGTGGACCGCTACAAATCCGTGGCGGCGCGCGGTATCGCGGCCGGGGTGAAAAAGGGCCGGATGCAACTGCGCTGGGATGCGCAGCGCAACACCACGCTGAAAAAACACGAACATCACGACGACGCCCCGGCCCAGTCGAAAAACCCCAACGGCGACAGCGCCGACACTGCGGCCCAGACCCAGACCAGCGGCTGCCCGGTGTCGATGGTCACCGGCGAAGAACTGCTGACCCTCGACGACGGCACCCTCGATGGTCGCTTGCCGTTCGTCTTCACCCGTTTGTACCGCACCAGCGCCGCCGACCTGGACGTCGGCCTCGGGCGCGGTTGGAGCCATGCCCTGGCCCATCGCTTGGAACTCGACGGTGAGCAGGTCACCTGGGTCGACCAGGAAAACCGCCGCACGACCTTTCCGCTGCCCAGCGCCCAGCGTCCGGCGATCCACAACAGCCTGGCCCGCGCAGCGATCTACCTGGGCTCCGAGCCGGACGAACTGATCGTCGCCCAACCCGGCGAAAACGCTCCATTCCTGCACTTTCGCGACGGCCACCTGAGCGCCCTCAGCGACCGCTACGACAACCGCCTGACCATCCTGCGCAACATCCATGGCGACATCAGCCGCCTGGACAACGGCGCCGGGCGCGCCTTGCGCCTGCGTTACGAACAGCGCCACCTGATTGCCGTCGACTACCAGAGCTTCCATCCCGCCATCACCCTCGACGAAGCCTGGCGGACCGAGCAGACGCTGGTGTCCTACCGCTACGACGGACGTTTCCGACTGATCGAAGCGACCAATGCTGCCGGTGAAAGCGAGCGCTACGACTACGACGACCGGCACGTCATCCTCCAGCGACAACTGGCCGGTGGGGCAAGTTTCTACTGGGAGTGGCAAGGCGTCGGGCCGGCGTCCCGCTGCGTACGGCATTGGGCTTCGTTTGCGCAGATGGACAGCCGCTACACCTGGGGCGAAGACGGCAGCGTCACGGTCCAGCACCTGGATGGCAGCCAGGAGGTGTATGTCCACGACGAGCGGGCGCGGCTGGTGCGCAAGGTCGAGCCCGACGGCGGCGAGCACCTCAAGGCCTACGACGAACAGGGCCGGCTGATTGCTGAGCAGGACCCGTTGGGGGCGGTCAGCGAATACCGCTACGACGAGGTCGGACGGCTGGTGGCGCTGCTTCCCCCGGATGAGGCGCCGACGTACTACGAATACCGCAACGGTTTCCTGCACGTCCGTTCACGCGGCAAGGCCGTGTGGACCTACCGGCGCAATGCCCGCGGCGACGTGATCGTCCTCATCGACCCGGATGGCCGGCGCACGGAATATGCCTACGACGCCCATGGGCAACTGCTGGCGACGTATGCCCCGGACGGTGGCGAACATCGCTTCACCTGGAGTCGCCTGGGCCAACTGACCGAAGAGATCCTGCCCGACGGCGGTCGCCGGTGTTTTTCCTACGACGCCCTGGGGCGTTTACTCAGCCGCCAGGACGAACACGGCGCGCTCACGCACTACCAATGGGACGCCGTCGGCCGACTGCTGCAGGTGACCTTGCCCAACGGTGCCATCCGGACCTGGCGCTACAACGCCTACGGCAAGGTCACCGCCGAGTGCGATGAACAAGGGCGGGTCACCCGCTACGAATACGCCGACGACCTGCACCTGGTCAGCCGCCGCCTGAACCCCGACGGCAGCGAGCTGAAGTACTGCTACGACTCGGCGCGGCTGTTGCTGACCGAAATCGAAAACGAATCCGGCGAAAAATATCAGCTGGACTACACGCCCAACGGCTTGATCCGACAGCAAGTCGGCTTCGACGGCCAACGCACTGCCTACGCCTACGACCTCAACGGCCACCTGCTGGAAAAAACCGAGCACGGCGAGGACGGTTCACTACGGCTCACCCAGTACCAGCGCGACGCGGCCGGGCGGCTGCGGGTCAAGACCTTGCCCGACGGCCAGGCCATCGAATACCGCTACGACGAGCTGGGCCGATTGGTCCACGTCAACGACGGCAGCGATCATCCGTTGGCCTTCGAGTACGACGCGCAGGACCGCTTGGTCTGCGAGCACCAGGGCTGGGGCACCCTGCGTTATCGCTACGACGCTTGCGGGCGCCTCAACCACCTGCGCCTGCCGGACGACAGCCAGCTCGACTACCACCATGCCCCGGGTGGCGCACTGACCGCCATCGACCTCAACGGCTCGCGCCTGACCGAACACCGCTTTGACGGCGGGCGCGAACGGCAACGCCAGCAAGGCCGGCTGCTCAGTGACTACGACTACGATGAACAGGGCCGTCTCAAGGCCCAGACCGTGTGGCAGAGTCGACAGCAGCAACTGTTCTGGCGCGATTATGCCTACAGCGCCAAGGGCAACCTGCAAACCCTTTCCGACAACCGAAACCGCCGCAGCTACCAGTACGACCCGCTGGATCGCCTGACCCGCATCGACTTTTCCCACAGCGAGCCGCCGGAACACTTCTGCCACGACCCGGCCGGCAACCTGCTGATGCAGGACCGCCCCGGCCCGACCACCCTCAAGGGCAACCGCCTGCTGAAGGAGGGCGACCGCCACTACGACTACGACGCCTTCGGCAACCTGCTCCGCGAACGCCGCGGCCAGGCCCTGGTCGGCGCCTACCGCTACGACAGCCAGCACCGCCTGATCGGCGTCACCACGGCGGACGGGCGCGAAACGTCCTACCGCTACGACGCCTTTGGCCGACGCATCAGCAAAACGGTGGACGGGCTGACCACGGAGTTTTTCTGGCAGGGCGACCAGGTCGTCGCCGAAAACAGCCCGCGCCACCACCGCAGCTATGTCTACGAACCCGGCACCTTCCGCCCGCTGGCGATGCTCGACGGCGAAGGCCTCAAGGCCTGCCCGTTCTACTACCACCTCGACCACCTGGGCACGCCCCAGGAACTGACCAGCTACAGCGGCCAGATCGTCTGGTCGGCGCGCTACAACGGCTACGGCAAACTCACTGAACTCACGCACGGTGGCGGCGAACAGCTTGAGCAACCGCTGCGCTTCCAGGGCCAATACTTCGACCCCGAAAGCGGCCTGCACTACAACCGGCACCGCTACTACAATCCCGAGACTGGCCGCTACCTGACACCCGACCCGAGCAAGTTGGCGGGTGGGCTCAATGGGTACCGGTACACCCTGAACCCGACGGGGTGGGTGGATCCGTTGGGGTTGGTGGATTGTCCGGGGAAGGGTGGGTGTAGGTCGGCGGTTGGGGAGCAGGATCCGGCGGTTAAGGTTGGGGTGGATGAGGGGGAGCCTGCGCTGCCCAAACCGAC
This sequence comes from Pseudomonas sp. St386, assembly GCF_018325865.1. Lineage (NCBI taxonomy): Bacteria > Pseudomonadati > Pseudomonadota > Gammaproteobacteria > Pseudomonadales > Pseudomonadaceae > Pseudomonas > Pseudomonas sp. St386. The sequence goes on along the minus strand of NZ_AP021900.1, from coordinate 5,089,513 downwards.
CGCCGCTGAGTTGGCCGAAAAAGAAGTCAGGCGTCTAGATCGGGAGCAAGGCATGCATATGGTCAGTAAACATAGCCTTGCGGTTTCAGATCAGGTGTGGAAACGGCGGGCAATTGACGGTACAGATCCCTTAACTGGTAGAACCCCCTCGCATAGGAAGGGGAATCCAAGTTCAAGGTTTAATAGTTGGGAACTACAGCTAAAGGCCTATGAATTAGCAATTGCGAAGAAGAATAGCGGGCATGAACTGCTGGTGGACAAGAGCGGAAACAAATATCTACGGGCAGATTTGCCGGGCGCGGGGAAAGGATATATTCCAAATTCTAGAAATCCAAGCGATCCAAAATTGATCAACATGAATCGCATAGAAATGAAGTTTGATCGGGATACCGAAGTTCCATTTACATTGTATCCAATAAAATAGGAGGCTATAAAATGATCGATCCATGCACCGGTCAACCGTATGTACCCACACCTGCGTATTTTTTGGGTTGTTTTGACATATATGATCGAGAAGAAACGCTGGGGGAGGAGCTTGAAAAATATGACCCCAACAGCCCAGTAGATCGAGAGGCGCTAATCTTAAAATACTCGCTGTCTAAAAATTGGAAAATAACGTACAGGCAAAAATTTGCATTACATAAAAGTTTAGAAGAGGCGCTGCGAGACAGCGGTTATGATTTTCAGGCTTTACTAGAACATGATTGTCAGGAGTGCTCATCGCTACCCAACGGGTGGGACACAATGGACAATCCAAGAATTTTTTTTGAAGATATATACAGACTGGCGAGTGAGCTATGGGCGGATGATCTCCGGAGGGCTGAGTCTGAGGATAAGTCTACTTGGGATTATGTATAGCTGAATTACCGAAAAGGAGTTCTGTCACAAAAGACGGAATTATACGCTCTGCGTGGGAACACATCCCGTTACGCTCTGCGTCACCTTTCAGAAGCAGAATGCGGAGCGTCCCTGGCGGCGCTCTCAGTAATATTGAATCAAAATGATGATCTAATAGCTGTTTATACAGGGCCGAAAAAATGAAACCCAAACCAAGCATGATGCCGCTGATCGGGTTGTTGTTTGTATTTAATATTGAGAATGTTTGCGACGAGAGGCGGGAGGAAGTGATAGTTTCAAAAAACATAAATATCGATTCTGAGCTCTCTGAGTTGTTTGATATTTTGCTTAGGCCGGAGTTTTTGCGTTATCCGCTCGGCGCGCAGGATAAATATATTGAAACAATCAACTATTATCTGGAAGTTGGTGACGCCTTCGATGATTTGTTTGAAGATATGGATACATATTTTGATCAGGAAATTCATGATCAGCGACACTTTATGGAAGTATTGCTGAGTTGCCTCAAGCGCTATCAGTCAGAGAGTGCTCCAGAATTCTAAACTCATAGAGAGATTGCATTTGAGAAAGTCCAGAAGATACGGCTCGTATACACCTGATGGAGGTTCAACAGAAAGCCACGCCGAAAATGTAAAGTCCCCCAAGCCGAGGCAGTGGTACGCTAACTGTAGTACAAGGTTCAATAGTTTTCGAATACAGCATCAAGCCATAAATGAAGCACTGACTCGAGAAGCAAGAGGCCTTCCCCGTTTTACGGGTGAAGACAAGAGAGGAAATCCAGTCGTGCGCATGTATATGCCCAAGGTTGGGCAGGGATACATACCCAACGTAAACGACAGAGAGAATCCAATATTTCAAAGCGAAATCAATGTATTCGAAGTCCGGTTCGATTACGAAACGCTACGTCCGGTCACTGCTTATCCTGTAGGAGGTTTTGATGCTGATGCATCCGTTTCTTGATCGTCCTTATGATCCTCAGATTAGTCATTTTCTCGGTGGTTTCGAAATATATGATTGCGAAGAAACTCTGGGTGAGGAATTATCGCAGTATGTTCTCGAATGTGCCGAAGATCGGAAAAAGCTGATTTATAAGTACGTGGTCCATCGTTTTAGAAATCTAAGCTATCGTCACAAGTTTTTATTTTTTTGTGTGCTCGCAATTGCACTCGACGATCCGGAGTATGACTTTGGTGAGGTGTTCGAACACGAAGTGGTTTCACATTCAGCCCTTCCGCCGGGATGGGATGAAATGGAGGATTTCAGAGTTTTCTTTGAGGATATCTATAAGTATTTAGCAGAAGAGTGGGGCGAGGATCTTCATAAGGCCAGCCAGGAAGATCCAGCAACCTGGTAGTTCAGATAGGGCAAATGTTTAATCACCCCTCCACCGCACCGTTTTTCGTGGCGAGGGGGCCTGCTCCTACTCGGCCTGTAGGAGCTGCCGAGCGAAGCGAGGCTGCGATCTTTTCCCAGGCAGTTGAATCTCAAGCGAAAGATCAAGATCAAGATCAAAAGATCGCAGGCTTCGCCAGCTCCTACAAAGCCCAGCGGGAGCAAGCTCCCTCGCCACGGGGCCGCGCCAGATGCTTCACCCTGACAATCCCAACGCCACCACCGCCTCCCGCTCCGCCAAACCATCCACCAAATACACACTCCCCCCCAGAATCTCCTTGGCATGATGCTTGGCCTGCGAAGCCAGCTCAGCCAACTGACTGGCATCCAACTCTTCGCAGGCCTCGGCACGCAGATGCACCACCCCAATCGATAGCGACAACAACGCGAACTCCTGCCGAACGCCCTGTCGGTTCAACGCCGTAAAACATCCCGCCTCCAGGTGCTCGGGGCGGTAGAAGCGGCGGCAGTGGGTCTGGAAGTCGCTGAGTAGCTGGTCCAGGCGTCTGCGCCACTCTTCCGGGCCGAGGACCAGCAGGAAGTCGTCGCCGCCGATGTGGCCGACGAAGTCGCGGCTGGGGTCGATGCGTTCGTTCAGGCATTGGGCCAGGCACAGCAGGACTTCGTCGCCGCGACCGTAGCCGTAGATGTCGTTGAAGGGTTTGAAACTGTCGATGTCCACGTAGCAGATCACCGATTCCTGCCGTTGTTGCAGCAGGCGCGTGAGGCATTGCTGGATCGGGACGTTGCCCGGCAGCAGGGTCAGGGGGTTGGCGTAGCGGGCCTGCTGGATTTTCAGTTCGGTGATGAGCTTGAGCACATCGATCACCCGGCCCAGGCCCAGGTAGCCGCCGTTGAGGGTGATGATGAAGTCTTCTTCGATGCGTTGTCGGGCGCGGCTGGTGATCAGGCGGCTGACTTGTTGCAGTGACTGGTTCAACTCTACCGCGAGAAAGTCGTCGCTCATCAAGCGACTGATGGGTTTGCGGGCGAACAGGTCGGTGGCGAAGGGTTTGAGCAAGGCGTCCGAGAGCGAATGGCGGTGAACGATGCCGCAGGGCTGGCCTTGATCATCCAGCACTGCCAGGGAGTTGAGGTTGGCCTGGCGACGAAACGCTTCCAGCACGGTGGCTGTCGGTGTGTTGTGGGCCACTGCCGGTTGTTCGTTGAGCAGCGCACTGAGGTCGTTGACCTCATCGCTCAACGCCGCCACGCCGCTGTCCTGCTTGGGCATCAGCGCCCTGGCGTCGCGTGACGGTTGTTCCTGAGGCCGGGCCAGCAGATAGCCCTGGACCAGGTCGACGCCCATTTCGATCAGCACCGCCAGTTCTTCCGGCAGTTCGATGCCCTCGGCAATCACTTGGGCGCGGGAGGCCCGGGCGATTTTCAGGATCGAGCCCACGAACTCGCGCTTGAGGGCGTCCTGGTGGATGCCGTCGATGAAATGCCGGTCGATCTTCACATAATCGGGCCGCAATTCAGACCACAACCGCAGGCTCGAATAACCGGCGCCCAAGTCGTCCAGAGCAATCGAGAAACCCATCGCACGATAATGATGCAGCGCGGTTTGCAGGAGCTGGAAGTCATCGATGGGGGTTTGTTCAGTCAGTTCTATCACGACCTGGCTGGGGGCAATGCCGAAGTCCTGCAGCAGCTGCAGTGTGCGCCCTGTCTGGTGTGCGGATTCCAGCAGCGACTCAGGCGAGACGTTGAGAAACAGCTTGCCCGGCAGCTTTTGCTCATTGAAGCGCTGGCAGGCGCTGCGGCGGCAGGCCAACTCCAGTTCGCTGAGGCGGCCGGCCTGGCGTGCCACGGAAAGCAGCGCGATGGGGGAGTGCAACGGGCTGTTGGAGGGGCCGCGGGTCAAGGCTTCATAACCCACGATGCGCCGTTCGGAAAGGCAGATGATCGGTTGGAACAGGCTGTGCAAACCGCTTTGAGCCAGGATCGAACTCAAGGCACTCAGCTGTTCTGTCGTGGTCATGGCAATCTCTGGCGATAAAAAAAGGACCGGGTGCGCGGCACCCAGTCCTGTATTTCACGACAGACTGATGTCAGTTTGATGACACTCCGACGAGCATCACCATTAAATGGCCATCATCTTAGTGCTTGGCGATCGCCGTGTTGAGTTTCAGGTAATCCAGCAGGATCCGCCCGGTCTCGCTCAGGTAGGCATCGTCTTCCGGCTTGGTTTTCTCTGGCTCGGTGATCAGGTCTTCGTCCTCTTTCTTCAGCTCTTTGAGCGGCTCTTCGCCCTTGGCCTTGCGACGCAGGTTTTCCATGGTCAGTTGCTTGGCCTCGATGTCGGAATGCTGCGCGCGACGATCGGCTTCGTTGAGGGTGACGGTTTTTTCCATCATCAACTTCTGCGCCAGGGCCAGCTTGTCGCGGATGAAGACAAACTCTGCATCCTGGGCCGTGCGGGTGTCATGCTCGGACTTGAGTTGGGCCAGGAACGGCTTGAACGGGTCCACGGCGGGTTTGATCGCAGGCCGGATGGTGTCCCACGGCATGGCTTCGGGCAGGGCGCTTTCACCGATTTCCTTGGTGTCGATGATCGACGGGTAATCGATGTCAGGCAGCACGCCCTGGTGCTGGGTGCTCTGGCCCGAAACCCGGTAGAACTTCGCCAGGGTCAGTTTCAGTTCGCCATGGTTGAGCGGCTGGATGGTCTGCACGGTGCCTTTGCCGAAGGTCTGGCCGCCGATGATCAGCGCACGGTGATAGTCCTGCATGGCGCCGGCGAAAATCTCCGAGGCCGACGCGGACAGGCGATTGACCAGCAAGGCCATTGGCCCCTTGTAGAACGCACCGGGGTTTTCGTCTTCCAGTACATCCACCCGGCCATCGGCGTTACGCACGAGCACGGTCGGGCCCTTGTCGATGAACAGGCTGGTCAGCTCGGTGGCTTCCTGCAGGGAGCCGCCGCCGTTGTTGCGCAAGTCGATGACCACGCCGTCGACTTTTTCCTTCTGCAGCTCGGTCAGCAGTTTCTTGACGTCGCGGGTGGTGCTCTTGTAGTCCGGATCCCCGGCGCGGAAGGCCTTGAAGTCCAGATAGAAGGCCGGGATCTCAATGATGCCGAGCTTGTAGTCCTTGCCGTCCTGCTTGAGGTTGAGGACCGATTTCTTCGCTGCCTGTTCTTCCAGCTTCACCGCTTCACGGGTGATGGACACGATCTTGCTGGTCTGGTCGTTCGGCGCATTGCTGGCCGGGATGACTTCCAGGCGCACCACCGAGCCTTTCGGACCACGGATCAGCTTGACCACTTCGTCCAGGCGCCAGCCGACCACATCGACCATTTCCTTGTTGCCTTGGGCGACGCCGATGATCTTGTCCGCCGGGCTGACCTGTTTGGTCTTGTCCGCAGGGCCCGCCGGGACCAGGCGCACGATTTTCACCTGGTCGTTGTCGCTCTGCAGCACCGCACCGATGCCTTCCAGGGACAGGCTCATGTTGATGTCGAAGTTTTCCGCGTTATCCGGCGACAGATAATTGGTGTGCGGGTCGTAGGACATGGCGAAGGTGTTGATGTACGCCTGGAAAATGTCCTCGGCGCGGGTCTGGTCCAGGCGAACCAATTGGTTCTTGTAGCGCTTGGTCAGGGTTTCCTGGATCTGCTTGGGATCCTTGCCGGCGATCTTCATGCGCAGCACTTCGTCCTTGACGCGCTTGCGCCACAGGTCGTCGAGTTCGGCTGTGCTTTTGAGCCAAGGGGCGTCCTTGCGGTCGACCAGCAAGGTTTCCTTGGTATTGAAATCGATTTTGTCGACGCCTTTGTTCAGCTCGGCAATGGCGTAGTCCAGACGCGCCTTCACGCGGTCCAGGTAGCGCTTGTAGATGGTGAACCCGGCGTTCAGGTCGCCGCTCTTGAGGAAGTCGTCGAACTGGGTTTTCCACTTGTCGAATTCAGCGATGTCGCTGGCCAGGAAGTAACTGCGCGACGGATCGAGCAGCTTCAGGTAGCTGTCGTAGATGATGACTGAGCGCGCATCATCGAGTGGCGGCTTGCTGTAGTGATGGCGCTTGAGCAACTCGACGACGTTAAGGCTGGCAATCACCTCGTCACGATCGGGCTGAAGCTTGTCCCAGCTGTTGGCTGCGAACGTATCGTTCGACAACGGTAACAGGCCGAGGCCAATGACTAGCGCGAGGGCGGTACTGGGGAACAGATGCTTCATGCTGATTCGACGCAGGGACAATTGATAACGCATATTAGGCCGTCTTTGAAGTCGCCGGTTCCATGTGGCCCGGGCGCATAATGCAAGAAAGCCCGGCGTTGAAGCAGCGGGCCCAGTCGAGACTCACTATGGAGGCACTGTGAAAGCATTGCAAGGCGTTGAAGGTCAAGTGGTATGGGCAGATGAGCCGAGCCCGGCGTGTGATGTCGGGCAAGTTCGTATTCGTGTGGCAGCCGCGGGCCTGAATCGGGCCGATTTGCTGCAAAAAGCCGGACTTTACCCGCCGCCACCCGGCGCCAGCCAGGTGTTGGGGCTGGAATGTGCCGGAGTCATCAGCGAGGTCGGGCCGGGCTCGTCCTGGCAGGTGGGTGATCGGGTTTGCGCGTTGCTGGCCGGCGGCGGGATGGCCGAGGAGGTGGTGGTCGATGGCCGGCATGTATTGCCGGTGCCGGAGGGTTTGTCATTGGCTGAAGCGGCCGCGCTGCCGGAGGTTTACAGCACCGCGTGGCTGAATCTGTTCCAGCTGGCGGCGCTCAAGCCGGGTGAAAAAGTACTGTTGCACGCCGGGGCCAGTGGCGTCGGCTCGGCCGCGATCCAGCTGTGCAAGGCGTTCGGCAACCCATGTTGGGTCAGTGTCGGCTCGACCGAGCGGCTGGCCTATTGCGAGGCACTGGGCGCCCAGGGCGGCGTGGTACGCACCGATGGCCTGGAGAGTTTGAACGATCTCGGTCCGTTCGACGTGATCCTCGATCCGGTGGGCGGCAGCTACGCCAAACTCAACGTGAAACTTTTGTCAGTTGACGGCCGCTGGGTGTTGATCGGGCTGATGGGCGGGCGCTCGACCGAGCTCGATCTGGCGCAGGTGCTGGGCAAGCGCATCCAATTGCTTGGCTCGACCTTGCGCAGCCGTGACGAGCAGTTCAAGGCCGACCTGATCAGCGAACTGGGTCAACAGGTGTGGCCGCTGTTTGCCGACAAACGCCTGAGCCCGCAACTGGCCAAGACCTTCGCCATCAAGGACGCCGAAGCAGCGTTCGCGGAACTGGCGACCAACCAGGTGTCCGGGAAGCTGGTGTTGGTGATCGATGAGAGCCTGAGCTGATTTCGGAAACCGTGCGCAGACCTGTGGGAGCGAGCTTGCTCGCTCCCACAGACGTCATTATTTCCAGAAACACTGACGTGCCGGATAGCAAGACACCCTGTCAAGTCTGACAGTAGACGCCTTTCGGACCCCATTCTAGAGTGGGGTGCGAGAGTGTCGGCTGTCTCTCCGATCAGTCTTTTCCAGACTCAGGTAGGGTGCTGCCATGTCCGCTTACGCTGCCAGATACATGCTGTTTTTCACGCTCTCACTGATGGCCTGCGGGGCTGCCCGAGGGCAAGTGCCGTCAGACACATCGGAACAAGGCGCCTGGGGCAATTGGGGCGCCGCTGCATATTGCCCCCAGGGGCAATATGTCTGGGGGTTCCGACTCAAAAGTGAACCCTATCAGGGCAACGGCGACGACAGTGCTTTGAATGCGGTCCAGCTTATCTGCAAGAGCGGAGTCAACGGGGCGGCCACTTATATCCAAAGCCTTGAAGGAAAGTGGGGAAGCTGGGGCCGGGACCATGTGTGTCGCGAGACACCAGCCATCGCATTTGCCATTCAGGTGGAACGCTTTCAGGGCCGGGACAAAGAAAAGGGCTCGAAGGACGATACCGCCGCCGGCAATATCAAGATGAATTGTGGGTCGGAAATCCTCGTAGGCGACCCGCCAGTCGCATGGGGAGATTGGACCGGGTTCTACAGTTGCCTCGATGGCACCGGTTACAAAAAGATCAGGGGGTTCCGAACCAAGGTGGAGCCTGACCAGGGCAGCGGGGATGACACGGCCATGAATGCGATGCAGGTGTATTGCGGGCTCTAGCGCCAGGGTTTGTCGCTGACAGCTACCCCCATCCCTCTCGACAGTGGTTTGAACTTTTGACCGGCGCCTACGGGCAAGCTGACCTTCGGTCGGCAGCCCGTATCCGATGCGCGCGCGCTGCTAGCGTTAACTAATGGGGGATGGGGTAACCGCAGCTTTCATTTCACCCGCCAGGTGAAGAGGTTGATCATGGCCATCGCCGAATGGCGCATGCAGGGCGTCGAGTTCGTTGCCTGCAACTGCAATTGGGGCTGCCCCTGCCAATTCGATGCGCCACCGACCCATGGTCACTGCCAGGCGGTGGCGTCGATGCGAGTGGAACACGGGTATTTCAATCAGGTGGCGCTGGACGGCTTGTGCTGGGCCGCCACCTTCGCTTGGCCGGGTGCCATCCATGAGGGCAACGGCAGTTGCCAGGTGTTCATCGATGAACGCGCCGACGAGGCGCAGCGCCAGTCCTTGTTGACCATCCTCTCTGGCTTGGAGAGCGACCCTGGGGCCAACGTGTTCCAGGTGTTCAGTAGCACCATGAGTGAAGCGTTCGAACCGCTGTTCGTGCCCATCACCCTCTCTATCGATGTCGATCAGCGCTTGGCGCACCTGGACATTCCAGGCGTGCTGCAGGCCAGCGGCGAGCCGATCCGCAGCCCGATCGACGGCTCCCCTCATCGAGTCCGCCTGTCCCTGCCCAACGGCTTCGAGTTCCTCGAGGCCGAAGTGGCCAGCGGTAGCTACCAGACGCATTCTGCCCTGAAACTACAATCCCAGAGCAGTCATAGCCACCTCGCCCACGTGCACTTCACCGGCCATGGCATAGAGCCGTAATGGCCGAACCTCAGGCGGCGACGCCGAGCAATCGACTGACGGTCGAGCAGTGGCTGCTCCTGCTCTGCCTGCTCGCGCTGACCGCCCTGGCCTGGCTGCTGCTGTTGCGCATGGCCCACGACATGAGTGCGCCGGGCGGCATGGCTGATACGGCAATGGGCGGCATGCTCATGCCCTGGAGCCTGGCCGATGCGCTGCTGATGTTCGCCATGTGGGTGGTGATGATGGTCGGCATGATGCTGCCCAGCACTTTGCCCATGCTGTTGATCTACCAGCAGATGCTGCGCAAGCGCATGCCGGCACCGCAGCGACACTTGGCCCTGCTGCTGTTCTGCAGTGCCTATGTCCTGGTCTGGGCCGGTTTCGCCCTGGGCGCCACGGCGCTGCAATGGGCGCTCGAGCAACTCGCCCTGCTCAGTCCGGGGATGCGCAGCACCAGTACCGCGCTGGGCGCCGGTCTGCTGCTGGTTGCAGGTATCTATCAGTGGCTGCCAAGCAAGGCGGTCTGCCTTGAGCATTGTCGCGGGCCGCTGCATTTTCTGCTCAGCTACTGGCGCCCCAACGTACTCGGCGGCTGGCGCATGGGCCTGGCCCATGGCGCTTATTGTCTGGGCTGCTGCTGGGCCCTGATGGGCCTGCTGTTTGTGGTCGGCGTGATGAACCTGCTCTGGGTGGCAGTGATCGGTGCCTTCATCTTGCTGGAGAAAAACCTGCCGCAGGGACTCTGGCTCAGTCGTCTCTGCGGTGTGTTGTTGCTCGGCTGGAGCCTGTGGCTGCTGCTGCTGGGCTGAACCTGAACCTGAACCTGTGGGAGCTGAGCTTGCTCGCGATGGCGGTGTATCAGATAAATCAATGCCGGCTGATCCACCACTATCGCGAGCAAGCTCGCTCCCACACGAGGCTGCTTATTTCCAGGTATGGATTGGCCACCCGGCCAGTTCAGCGTGGGCCTTCAATACCGGGTCCGGGTTCACCACGTGGGGGAAATCCACCCGCTGCAACAACGGCAGGTCATTGCGCGAATCTGAATAGAAACTTGCGCCTTCCAGGTTCTCTTCCTCGGCATCCAGCCAGTCCAGCAGCCGCGCGATCTTGCCTTCGCGGTAGGTCAGGGTGCCCACGGTCTGGCCGCTGTACACCCCATGGGTCACTTCAAGTTCGATGGCCAGGATCTCGTCGATGCCCAGGCGTTCGGCAATCGGCTTGACCAGGTGCGTGCCCGAGGCCGAGATCACCAGGATCCGGTCACCGGCCTTGCGGTGTTCGGCGATGGTCTTGGTGGCGTCGCTGAAGATGATCGGTTCGATGAAGTCTTCCACCCAAGGCCCCACCAAGTGTTCGATTTCTTCCGGTGTGCGGCCAATCATCGGTTCCAGGCTGAAGTCCATGTACTCTTCCATGCTCAGCTTGCCGTGGCTGTAGGCGTCCATCAGCGCGTTGTTGCGCTGCATGAACGACTCGGGATCGACCCAGCCCAGGCGCCCCATCTGTTCGCTCCAGAGGGTGGCGCAGTCGCCGTGGATCAGGGTTTCGTCCAGATCAAAAATTGCCAGGGCCATCAGCGCGTTTTCCTCTTCAAGATCAGCTTCAAAATCGATAAAGCCATCAGGCTACCTCACACAGCGCCGACGGATCGATGGAAAGTGACAAGCGTGCGCCATCGGGGTGCAGGTCGGCGGCCGAGCGATTGAGTACATCCACCACCAGTTCCACGCCACGAGCCTCGACCCGGTAGCGAATCACGTTGCCCAACAGGCTGTGGCTGCGGATCAGCGCATCGGCCTCGCCGTCGCGGCTCAGCTCGATGGCTTCCGGACGGATGGCGATACGGCCGCTCATCGGCCGTTGCAGCAGTTTGGTCGCGCTGTCGGCGTCCAGCAGGTTGTAGTTGCCGATGAAGCCGGCAGCAAAGACATCGACTGGCGCTGTGTAAAGGGTTTCGGCATCGCCGCTTTGTACGATTTTTCCCTGGTTCATCAGGAAAATCCGGTCAGACATGGTCAGGGCTTCTTCCTGGTCGTGTGTGACGAAGATCGTGGTCAGGCCCAACTCACGCTGGATCTGTCGGATCTGTTCGCGCAAGTGCTTGCGAATCCGTGCATCCAGGGCTGACAGTGGCTCGTCCAGCAGCAACAGGCGCGGCCGGGTCACCAGGGAGCGGGCGAGGGCGACGCGCTGGCATTGGCCGCCGGACAGTTGATGGGGATAGCGGCCGGCAAAATCATGCAGCTCCACCAGGCGCAGGATCTCCAGCACACGCTTGTGGCTGTCCGATGCCTCGACTTTTTGCATGCGCAGGCCGAAGGCGACGTTCTGTTCCACGGTCATGTTGGGGAACAAGGCGTAGCTCTGGAAGACCATGCCGATGCCGCGTTTCTGCGGGCTCAACGGGACGATGTCTTGCCCGTCGAGGATGATCTGGCCGGCATCCACCGCGGTCAGGCCGGCAATGCAGCGCAACAGCGTGGACTTGCCACAACCGGAAGGGCCGAGGAGGGTGACGAATTCGCCCTTGCGGATCTCGCAATTGATGTCGCTGAACACCGGCGTGCCGGCGTAGCTTTTTTGCAGGTGTTGGACGCTGACGTAGCTCATTGGCTTTTGTCCTTGTTCAAGATGTTGGCCGCCCAGGTCAGGACCAGTACGAAGAAGAAGTAGGAAATCACCAGCGCACTGGTGAAGTGACCGCTGCTGTTGCGCATGTTGTTCAGGTACACCTGCAGGGTTTCATAGCGAGTGCCGACGAGGATGTTGGCAAACACGAATTCGCCGAACAGGAACGAGAAGGACAGCAGCAACGCCACCATCAAGCCCTTGCGCAGGTTTGGCAGCACCACCAGGAACGCGGCCTGGAAAGTGCTGGCGCCGAGCAGTTGGGCGGCGTCCATCAGGTCGCGCAGGTTGATGGCTTGCAGGTTGTTGGTGATCGCCCGGTACATGAACGGCAAGGCGACGGTGAAGTAGCAACCGATCAGGATCCACGGCGTGCCGACCATCGCCAGCGGCCCGGAGCCGTAGAGTTGCAACAGCCCCACCGACGACACCACCGGCGGCACCGCGAAGGGCAGCAGGATGAGGATGTTCATCAGCGCGTCGAGTCTGGGGAAGTGGTAATGCACCACGAACAGCAACGGCAGGATCAACACCACCGAGAGCACCAGCGCACCGACGCAGACCAGCAGCGATTGGCCGAAGGCGTGGAGAAAACGCGGGTCGCTCCACAACTGCACATACCATTTGAACGTGAAACCGCTGGGCAGCACGGTGGCCGACCAACTGCTGGCGATGGAGTAGACGAGCGTGCCGGCCAGGGGCAGCAGCAGGATGGCGAACAGCAGGTACACCACCGCCCGATGATAGAGCCCGACGGAGCCCGGTTCAGCGCGAGACATGGTAGCTCCTCTTGAGCAGCAACTGATGGACGATGGTGACCACGGTCATCAACGCCACCAATATCACGGCCAGGGCACTGGCCATGTTCGGGTCGAGGGAAATATCGCCGGAGACCATGGCGGCGATGCGAATCGGCAGCACGTTGAAGTTGCCGGTGGTCAGCGCATAGACCGTGGCGTAGGCGCCGAGGGCGTTGGCCAGCAGGATCACGAAGGTGCCCAGCAGCGCCGGGGTCAGCACCGGCAAGCCGATGTGGCGCCAGAACTGCCAGCCGTTGGCGCCCAGCAGCTCGGCGGATTCGCGCCAGTCTTCGCGCAGGGCATCGAAGGCCGGATAGAGCAGCAGCACGCCCAGAGGGATCTGGAAGTAGGTGTAGAGGATGATCAGCCCGGTTTTCGAGTACAGGTTGAAATCCTCGATGATCCCCGCCTGTTTGAGCATGATCGTGATGCTGCCGTTGAACCCGAGCAAAATGATGAAGGCGAAGGCCAGGGGCACGCCGGCGAAGTTGCTGGTCATGTTGGCGAAGGCGTTGACGAAGTTGCGCAGCCGCGAATCCACCCGGCGCAGGGAGTAGCTGCCCAGCACGGCGATGACGATGCCGAACACACTGGACCAGAAGCTGATCTCCAGGCTGTGCTGGATCGCTTGCAGGTAGAACTTGGAACTGAAGATCTTGCTGAAGTTGGCCAGGCCCCAGCCGAACTCTTCCGATTCCAGGCTGTTGAGCAGCACCCAAAGCAGCGGGGCGATCTGGAACACGATGAAGAAAATCGCGAAGGGCACCAGGCACAACGCTGCCAGCCATTTGCCGCGCGTCATGGCGTTCACTTGAGTAACTCCTGGCAATAGGGTTTGTCGTGATCGACGCCGAGCAGTTGGCAAATGGTGCCGCACAGTTCGGTCTGCCTGGGTGCCGCAGCGGGATCGAGACTGAAGCTGTCACCCAGGACGAACAGCGGCACTTCCCGTTCCTCGGCCAGCAGACCGTTATGGGAGCGATCGTTGTTCATGCCGTGGTCGGACGTCACCAGCACCTGGTAACCGGCGTCGAGCCAGCCTTGCAGGTAGACCGCCAGGTTGATGTCGGCCGAGCGGGCGCTGTTGCGGTATTGCGGGGTGTCGAGGCCGTGCTTGTGGCCGGCGTCGTCGATGTTCATCGGGTGCACCAGCAGGAAGTTCGGCAGGTAGCGCTGACGCAGGTGTTCGGCGTCGGCGAACAGATGGGAATCGGGGTAGTGGTCATTCCAATAGAAATGCCCGTACTGGATCGGCAGGTCGGGGTTGTCGGTGTGACGATCGCGACCGGCCACGAAGGGCGAAACGTTGTAGAGCTCGCTGACCCAGTGATACGCCGCGGCCGCCGTACTCAAGCCGGCCTGGGTGGCGTAGTGGAAAATGCTGCGCTGGTTCGACAGGCGTGTGACGTTGTTGTGCACGATCCCGCTGTCAATGGGCACGACGCCGGTGAGGATGCATTCGTAGAGCGGGCGGGACAGGGCGGGCAACTCACATTCCAGTTTGTAGAGGGCCGCGCGTCCTGCGCCGACGTAAGCCTGCAAATGCCCCATGGCATGCCGGGCGACCTCATGGTTGAGACCGTCGAGCACCACCAGGATGACGTTGTGCTTCATGGGTACCGGGACTCCGGGCAGATACCAGAAAACTCGAATCCTCCAAGCTCCACTGTAAGAGCAGGCCTGTGGGAGCAAAGCTTGCTCGCGATGCTGGCGACACGGTGCAATTTCAAGACCGTGTCATCGTTTATCGCGAGCAAGCTTTGCTCCCACAGGGACCGCTTCTACAGTTGGGTGCCCAGTGGATATCCGAGCGGGAGCTAGCGCCTCACTTCATCTCGACGATGACTTGTTCATTCCACGCCTGCGGCAGTGCCTTGGAAGTCTTCTCCCAAGCATCCGCGTCCTTGATCGGGGTCACGCCTTTGTACTGCTCGTTCGGCAGCAGCTTGGCCTTGACCTCTGCCGGCAGGGTCAGGTGCTCGGCGCGGATCGGACGGGCGTTGCCCTTGGCCAGGTTGATCTGGCCGGCGTCGCTGAAGATGTACTCACGAGCCAGCTTGGCGGCGTTCGGGTGCTTGGCGTATTTGTTGATGATGGTGGTGTAGCCGGAGATGACCGAGCCGTCGGACGGAATCAGCACGATGTAGTCATCCGGGTTGGCCATCTTGGCCTTGTAGCTCAGGCCGTTGAAATCCCAGACCACGCCGACTTCGACTTCACCCTTTTCCATCGTGGCGATAGTTGGGTTGGCCATGGACAGGCGCCCTTGCTTGGCGATTTCGGCGAACATCAACAGCGCCGGCTGGACGTTCTTCTCGTTACCGCCGTTGGCCAGGGCCGCGGCCAGCACGCCGTTGGCGGCCTGGGCGGCGGTGCTCACGTCACCGATGGAGACTTTGTATTTGCCGGTCTTCAGGTCCGCCCATTTGGTTGGTACTTCGGAACCGTGCAGCAGCTTCTTGTTGACGATGAACGCGATGGTGCCGGTGTAGGCCAATGCCCAGTTGCCGTCCTTGTCCTTGGCCCAGGCAGGGACTTGTTCCCAGGTGCTTGGCTTGTAGGGTTGAACCACGCCCTGCTTGACCGCGATCGGGCCGAAAGCTGCACCGACGTCGCCGATGTCGGCGCTGGCGTTGTCTTTCTCGGCGGCGAACTTGGCGATTTCCTGGGCCGAGCTCATGTCGGTGTCGATGTGTTTCAGGCCGTAGACCTTGGCCAGGTCGTCCCAGGTGCCTTTCCAGTTTGCCCAGTCATCGGGCATCCCGACGCTGTTCACGGCGCCTTCCGCTTTCGCAGCGGCTTCCAACGTTTTCAGATCGGTGTCAGCGGCCATGGCGGCGGTGCACATGGCAATGGTCGAGCCTAACAGTGATGCCAGGAAAAGCTGTTTCATCCGAAGCTCCTATGGGCGTTTTCAACGCTGCGATTGCGGTTGTGTTGGTCTAGGTCAGCAATACCTGAGCCAATGTAGGCGAGCCCTGTGACATTTTGATGTCGGTGGTGGAGGGTCCAGGAAATGCCCGGCTCGTGGAGGTTGCCTGCGAATTAAGCGTAGACCATGGTTAAACAGCTGATCTGAAAGGACTTGGCCGTTAATTTGCACGCTTGCAAAACGACCGTTCGGCGGCTCTGTCATCTGCCAGTCATGTGCAGTGCCTAGGCTTGCTGGACCAAGAAGCGGATCGATGGACAGTCGATCTTGCCCCGAAACAGTGCTGGTCTAGTCCAGATAGGTAACGTTGATGCGCATCGATGCAACCAAAGCGGTGACAGCCATCGGACAGGTCCTGCAAGAGCAGCTCGACCACGGGTTGCTGGCGCCCGGTAGCAAGCTGCCGGCCGAGCGCAAGCTCAGTGAATTGTTCGGGACCACGCGGATTACCGTGCGTGAGGCGTTGTTGCAGCTCGAAGCCCAGGGGCAGATTTATCGGGAGGAGCGCCGGGGCTGGTTCGTCTCGCCGCCGCGCCTGGCCTACAACCTGATGCAGCGCAGCCATTTCCACGCCATGGTCGCAGCCCAGGGGCGTGTGCCTTCTACCCAAGTGATCTCGGCGCGCCTGCAACCTGCCTCGGCGGCGGTGTGTGCCTGGTTGCAACTGCCGGCGTTGTCCAGCGTGATCCAGATCTGCCGCGTGCGGCGTATCGACGAGCGGCTGGTGCTATACGTCGAGCACTACCTGAACCCGCAGTATTTTCCGGACATTTTGGGGTTTGACCTCAACCAGTCCATCACCGAGCTGTACGCCCGCCATTACGACCTGCACTACGGCCGGGTGAAGTTTGAAATCGTGCCCACCTCTTTACAGCTGGAAGCGGCAGCGGCGTTGAAGGTCTCGGTGGGCAGCCCCGGGCTTCGCATCGCACGGGTCAACTATGACCAGCATCAGCGGCTGATCGATTGCGACCTGGAGTTCTGGCGACACGATGCGATCCATGTCGGCGTGGATGTGCCGGAGCAAGCTGTGCCGGAACAATCGCCCGCAGCCTGAGGCAGGGTCAGAGCGACTCGTTGAGCTTGCTCAGGATCTTGATCACCACCGTGGCGAGGATCAACAACATGCCGATCCACATGGCAAAGACCCCGACGCTCTTGTCACGGAAGTTGAAGCCGATGGCCAGCAGGATCATGCCTGCAACGATGGGCACCAGCATGGCGTTGAACGAAGACATCGAGATCATGGCGACAGCCTTGTCAGGGAAGGATAAGGCCAGTCTAGTTGGGGTTTTGCCGGGGTGTGCTGATGTATGTCACATCGCCCTCATTCCCGAGGCAAACACTGTGTGGGAAGAAAACTGTATGGGAGCAAAGCTGTGTGGGAGCAAGCCTTGCTCCCACAGGGTTCATCATGCCTTCGGGGCGGTTATGGCAACTCGCGAGAGGCGTAGAACGCGCTCAGCACCTTCACCAGATGCGCCAGGTCATGGCTGCCGCACAGTTCACGGATCGAATGCATGGCGAAGGTCGGCAAACCGATGTCCACGGTGCGCACGCCCAGCTGGCTGGCGGTGATCGGGCCGATGGTCGAGCCACAGCCCATGTCGCTGCGCACCACGAAGCTCTGCACCGGCACTTCTTCGGCCATGCACAGGTGGCGGAAGAACCCGGCGGTTTCGCTGTTGGTGGCGTAGCGCTGGTTGCTGTTGACCTTGATCACCGGGCCGGCATTGAGCTTGGGGCCGTGGTTGGCGTCGTGCTTGTCGGCATAGTTGGGGTGCACGCCGTGGGCGTTGTCCGCCGACACCAGCAGGGATTTCTGAATGGTGCGGACGAACTCTTCACCTTCAGGCAGCAGGCGACGCAGGGTTTGCTCCAGCATCGGGCCGTCGGCGCCACAGGCCGAGCACGAGCCGACTTCTTCGTGATCGTTGCAAACCAGCACGCAGGTTTCTTCGGTGTCAGTGTTCAGCAACGCTTGCAAGCCGGCGTAGCACGACAGCAGGTTGTCCAGGCGCGCACCGGCGATGAAATCGCCGTGCAGGCCAATGACCGCAGCGCTTTGCGTATCGTAGAAACTCAACTCGTAATCGAGTACCACGTCGGCATTCAGGCCGTGTTCGCGAGCCAGTTGATCGGTGAGCACGGCACGGAAGTCGACGCGCTCGTCCCCGGCGAACTGGGCAAGGATCGGCGGCAGTTCATTCTGCGGGTTGATGGCCCAGCCCTGGTTGGCTTCGCGATTGAGGTGGATGGCCAGGTTCGGAATCGTGGCGATCGGCGCCTTGAAATCGATCAACTGGCTTTCGACCTTGCCATCGCGACGGAAGGTCACGCGTCCGGCCAGGGACAGGTCCCGGTCGAACCACGGCGCCAGCAATGCACCGCCGTAGACTTCCACGCCCAGTTGCCAGAACCCGTGGCGTTGCAGTTCCGGCTGCGGCTTGACCCGCAGGCAGGGGCTGTCGGTGTGGGCGCCGACCAGGCGGATGCCATCGTGCAACGGTGAGTTGCGGCCGAGCTTGAAGGCGATGATCGAGGAGTCGTTGCGCGTGACGTAATAGCGACCGTTGGCCTCGGTGGCCCAGGTCTCGCGTTCGTCAAGACGCTGATAGCCTGCCGCCTCCAGGCGCTTGGCAAGGCTGGCGGTGGCATGGAACGGGGTAGGGGAGGCCTTGAGAAAGTCGATCAGGCCCTGGTTCAACTCTGCGCGCATAAGAAACTCCAGACAGCAATGGGCGGCAGTTTACCGTATTGCTGATGGATGGGGGGGCATCCCGTTGGTTGTTCAACCTGTGGGAGCGAGCTTGCTCGCGATAGCGTCAGATCAGCCAGCAGGGTGATCGACTGACACACCGCATCGCGAGCAAGCTCGCTCCCACAGGCGGTCATGCGAATCTTCAGAACGGTGCCGGGCACTCGAAGCGCAAGCGCTCGCCGCTTTGCGGATGGGTGAAGCTGAGCATGCTGGCGTGCAGGCACAGGCGCGGCCAGGCAGCGAGGGCCTGCGGGTGGGCGTAGAGTCCGTCGCCCAGCAACGGATGACCGATGGACAGCATGTGCACGCGCAATTGGTGCGAGCGCCCGGTAATCGGCGTGAGTTCGACGCGGCACCAATCGCCGCAACGTTCCAGCACGCGCCAGAAGGTCAGGGCGTGTTTGCCGTGCTCATGGTCCACCACATGCCGAGGTTTGGTCGGCGGGTCATAGCGCAAGGGCAGGTCGATGCTGCCGCTGTCCAGTTCCGGTTGGCCCCAGCACAGGGCCGTGTAGGCTTTTTCGGTTTCGCGATCATGAAATTGCCGGGACAGTTCGCGATGGGTGTCCGGGTCGCGGGCCAACAGGATGATGCCGGAGGTTTCCCAGTCCAGTCGGTGCACGATTCGGGCTTCCGGATAGCCGTTTTCCTGCAGGCGGGTAATCAGGCAGTCCTTGTTGTCGTCGGCCCGGCCGGGCACGGAGAGCAACAGGGTCGGCTTGTCGACCACCAGGACGGCGGCGTCCTGATGAATGATGCGGATGTTGGACAGGGGCATTGAAAACAGTCTCGTTACAAACGCCAACGGCGGCTCGGGCCCTTTTTTCCTAACCCTGTGGGAAGGACTCCAGGACCCGAGCCGCCGTGGCTCCCGCAGGATCTATCAGCGATCCGGCAGGGTGATGTTGAGTTCCAGGATCGAGCAGCTGCCCTGGCTTTCCAGTGCCACGTGCACGTCATCGCTACCGATGTTGACGTATTTGCGGATCACTTCCACCAGTTCCTTCTGCAAGGCCGGCAGGTAGTCAGGGGTACTGCGTTGGCCGCGTTCGTGCGCCACGATGATCTGTAGACGCTCTTTCGCGACCGAGGCGGTACTGGGCTTTTTGTTGGCACGAAAGAAGTCAAAAAGGTTCATTACCTACCTCCAAACAGGCGCTCGAAGAAACCTTTCTTCGTTACATCGAGGAAACGATGCTCCACGGTTTTGCCCAGCAGGCGATCGACGGCATCGCTGTATGCCTGGCCGGCGTCGCTCTGGTCGTCGAGAATCACCGGTACGCCGGAGTTGGAGGCCTTGAGTACCGCTTGGGATTCCGGAATGACACCCAGCAGGGTGACGGCGAGGATTTCCTTGACGTCTTCGACGCCCAGCATTTCGCCATCGCTGACCCGTTGCGGGTTGTAGCGGGTCAGCAGCAGGTGTTCCTTGATCGGCTCTTCGCCCTTCTCGGCGCGACGGGATTTGCTCGCCAGCAGGCCCAGCATGCGGTCGGAGTCACGCACCGACGACACTTCCGGGTTGGTCACGACGATCGCTTCGTCAGCGAAGTACATGGCCAGGTGGGCACCTTTCTCGATACCGGCCGGGGAGTCGCACACCACGAACTCGAAGTCTTCCTTGAGTTGCATCAGGACTTTTTCCACGCCTTCCTGGGTCAGCGCGTCTTTGTCGCGGGTCTGACTGGCGGCCAGCACGTAGAGGTTCTCAAGGCGCTTGTCCTTGATCAGGGCTTGCTGCAGGTTCGCTTCGCCGTTGACCACGTTGACGAAGTCGTAGACCACGCGACGCTCGCAACCCATGATCAGGTCCAGGTTACGCAGGCCGACGTCGAAGTCGACGATGACTGTCTTGTGGCCGCGCAGAGCGAGGCCGGTACCGATAGCGGCGCTGGTGGTGGTCTTACCCACACCACCCTTGCCGGATGTAACCACGAGAATCTTGGCCAAGGTGTTTCACCCCTAAGGAAAAAGGACTTTTTCAGCCCCTGAAAAACATCTCTGGAAAACTGCTGCAATTGGACAGGCTTGGCTGGAATCGGATGTCGGGCGGGGTCTACCTCCGGTAAACACTGCCTGATCCTTTTTCCTACGTCGTTTAAGCCGTTTTCGCTCGTTTTAGAGATGCTTGGAAAATGCGGCAGTATCCGTTAAAGCCGAATGATGTTCAACACGTCGCCCGACAGGCTGATCTGAACGCCGGCCCCCCACAACGGATCGCGGCGCAAATCCTCGGAGACCTTGTACTGCCCGGCGATGGAGACCAGTTCAGCGCTCAATTGCTGACAGAAGATCCTGGCTTTCGTATCGCCCTTGACGCCGGCCAGCGCACGACCGCGCATCGGGCCGTATACATGGATGTTGCCATCGGCGAGAAGTTCCGCCCCCGGGCTGACCGAGGACACGATGACCAGATCGCCACCCTGGGCATAAATCTGCTGCCCGCCGCGCACTGGCGAGGTGATGACACGCGTCGGCTTGATGGTGGGCTCTGGTGGTTTTTCCGGGGCTTTCTTGGCTTCGACCGGGCTCAGCTCCAGCACGCGCTCCCGGGCGCCGGACGGCGGCAGCACCGGAATGTCCACGGCGATGGCGGCGGCGATGTCTTCGATGCGGCTGGCGCGGATCGCCAGGGTGCGCAGGCCGTGCTGGCGGCAAACGCGCATCAGGCCTGGCAGGTCCACCGCGCCTTCGCCGGCCGGCAGCTTGTCCAGGGCCAGCACCAGCGGTGCATTGCTGAAGAAGTTCGGTGCCTGGGCGACTTTGGCCGCCAACTGCCGGTCAAGGCCTTCCAGGTCGTTGCGGGCCAGCTCCAGCACCGTAATGGCGAGCATGCTGCCCTTCAGCTGGAACACGGGATCTTGGTCTAGCGGTTCGGTTTGGCTCATGGTCGGCGTACAACGGCTTGTCACTAAAAGTGCCGAGACTTATAACGAGATCGTCCGCCAGCCGCAACCCGGGTCGAACAATGTAGAATGCGCGGCCCATGTCCTAATGGAAGCTGTAATGGATCGCCCGCGTTTTCGAGCTGCATTTTTTCATCCGCGTTTCTGGCCGCTGTGGTGCGGCCTGGGCCTGTTGTGGCTGATCGTTCAATTGCCTTATCCGTTGTTGCTGCGGGTCGGTCGCGCACTGGGCGCGCTGATGTATCGAGTAGCCGGCGACCGACGGCGCATCGCCCGTCGCAACCTGGAACTGTGTTTCCCGCAAAAGTCCGCCGCCGAACGCAAGCGTCTGCTCAAGGAAAACTTTGCCTCCACCGGCATCGCCTTTTTCGAAATGGCCATGAGTTGGTGGTGGTCGCGTTCGCGCCTGGCGAAACTGGCCCATGTCGAAGGGCTGGAGCATCTCAAGCAGGCCCAGCGCGAGGGCAAGGGCGTGATCCTGATGGCACTGCATTTCACCACCCTGGAAATCGGCGCGGCCTTGCTCGGCCAGCAGCACACCATCGATGGCATGTACCGCGAGCACAAGAACCCGCTGTTCGACTACATCCAACGCCGCGGCCGCGAGCGGCACAACCTCGACTCCCTGGCCGTGGAGCGTGACGACGTGCGTGGCATGCTCAAGCTGCTGCGGGCCGGGCGGGCGATCTGGTATGCGCCGGACCAGGATTACGGCGCCAAGCAGAGCGTGTTCGTGCCGCTGTTCGGCATCCAGGCCGCGACGGTCACCGCCACCAGCAAATTCGCCCGCCTGGGCAAGGCGCTGGTGGTGCCCTTCATCCAGGAACGCCTGGCCGACGGCAGCGGTTATCGCCTGGTGATCCAGGCCCCGCTGACGGATTTCCCGGGTGAGACCGAGGAGGCCGATTGCATCCGCATCAACCAGTGGGTCGAGCAGTCGGTGAGTGATTGTCCCGAGCAATACCTTTGGGCCCACCGGCGTTTCAAGAGCCGTCCACCGGGCGAGCCGAAGCTGTACGACAAACGCGGTTGAGTCGGTAGTCCGCCATTTTTCAGCAGCACCTTGAGCACGGAGCATTGCGATGACCCCAGCTGAACCGGTTACAGGTTTGATTCTTTCCGGCGGCGGGGCTCGAGCGGCGTATCAGGTGGGCGTACTGGCGGCCATCGCCGAATTGTTGCCGGACGGTGCGGACAATCCGTTCCCGGTGATCGTCGGCACGTCGGCCGGGGCGATCAACGCGGTCAGCCTTGCGAGCGGGGCGATGGACTTCAAGACCGCCATCGAGCGGCTGACGGCGTTCTGGCAAGCGGTGCGCAGCCATCAGGTCATGCGCAGTGACTGGTGGGGCGTGATCGCCCAGGCGACGCGGTTCATTACCCACAGCCTGTTGGGCCTGGGGGCCAAGTTACCGGTGGCGCTGATCGACAGTTCGCCATTGCGCGAACTGCTCCAGGCCCAATTCCACGCCTCGGGCATCGAACAGGCCATCGTCGAGCAGCAACTGCGCGCGGTGGCGGTGACGGCGTTCGGTTATGAATCCGGCCAGGCCGTCACCTTCTACCAGGGGCGCGGGACCATCGATGCCTGGCTGCGCCATCGACGTATCGGGGTGCCGACGCAGTTATCGGTGGAGCACCTGCTGGCCAGCTCGGCGATTCCCTTGTTGTTCGCGCCGGTCAGGATCGGCCCGCAATACTTCGGTGACGGCGCGGTGCGGCAATCGGCGCCCATCAGCCCGGCCTTGCACCTGGGGGCGAATCGGGTGCTGGTGATCGGCGTCAGCGGCAACCCCCGTGGTGCTGGCGGGCAGGATCCCACCGAGCGCAGCTATACCGGCCTGCAACCGACCCTGGCGCAGATCGGCGGCCATATGCTCAACAGCACGTTCATTGACAGCCTGGAAAGCGACATCGAGTTGCTTGAGCGCCTGAACGGGTTCAGTCACCTGCTGCCCGATGACGTACCGGCCCACGCCCTCGGCGCGGCGCCGGTGGACGTGCTGGTGATTTCCCCGAGCCAGCCGATCGACGAAATCGCCGCCCGCCATCGCCAGGAACTGCCCCGTGCGTTGCGGTTATTCCTGCGCGGGCCGGGCGCGACCAAGACCAGTGGCGCAGGGGTGCTGAGTTACCTGTTGTTCGAGTCGGGGTATTGCAGCGAACTGATCGAGCTGGGACGCCAGGATGCGTTGGCGCAGCGTGAGGCGTTGAGTCGGTTTTTGGGGTTGGCATAAGGGATGTAAGCAGGTCCACCGCCATCGCGAGCAAGCTCGCTCCCACAGGAGATTTTGCGGTGGACGCTGAAACTGGGTCCAACACACAAACCCATGTGGGAGCGAGCTTGCTCGCGAAGGCGACTGAACATTCAACATTGATGTTGGCTGATGGTCCGCTTTCGCGAGCAAGCTCCGCTCCCACAAGGGATTTGTGGTGAGCTCTGAACCTGAGGCTCAGTCAGGTCAGAAATGGTACTTCAGCAAGAAGCTGGTATTGCTCTGGTTGGTCTTGAACCCGTCGCTGTCTTCGATCCCGTACTTGTTCTTCCAGTAGTCATACTCCACGCCCACATACAACTGCTTGGCACCGAGCTTCAACGCCTTGCCCAGGTCATATTTGATCTGCGGGTTGATGTGCAGGTTGGCGTGGTAGGTGCCCTTGGAGTTGGTGTCGTTGTCCACCACCCAGTCGATGAAACCGTCGATCAGGATGTCGGATGAACCCACCGGGAGGGTGTACGCCCAGGTCGGGGTGATCTGCCAGACGTTGTCGCCGGCGCGTGGGCCTTCGGTCTGGCGGTTGTAGAAGTTCAGCTGGAAGTAGTCGAAGCCGGGAATCGCCAGGTCGAAACCCGGGCCGATCAGGTAGGACTCGTTGTCGCCTTCGCCGAATTCATACGTCATGGCCAGCAGCACATCCTTGATCGGGCCCAGTTCCAGCTTCTGGTCGAAGATCTTGCCGAACGACAGGCGTGGGCTGAACTCACCGTAGTAGGTGTTCGGGCCGGACTGGCTGTCGTCCTGGCCGTTGTAGAAGATCCGATCGAGGAAGAAGAAGTTGTCCCCGTATTTCCAGGCGTCGGCGTGTTCGAAGGTCACGGTCTGCTGGATGCGCGGGTTGACCTGGAAATCCTTGCCATACAGGTAGGTCAGGCTGTTGTTCTGCCACTGGAACAGGTCGTCGGCCATCGCTTGGCCCCCGGCCGACAAGGCTCCTGCGAGTATCAGGCTGGTGCACGTACGTTTCATTCGGTTTGCTCCCAAAGGTAAGTGGTACCGCTTTTTTTTCAGGTCAGCGCTCTGGTGTGGCGCCTTTTTCCTCGGATTAAAAACATCCGTTCGGTCAGCTTTTCGCTTGTGGCCAGTGCTGATAGCAAGAGCTGAGCCAAGGTCAAAAAAGGCTCGTCCAGCTATTTGGAACAGTCGAAAAAGGTGTTTTCCAGAGACACCCGATATCCCCCGTGATGCTGGGATAAGCTGGCGTCTCGGTCAGGATTCGATGATTTTTACAGTGCTCGGATGCGAACGGCCGCGCAGGGTACGGGCTTGCCCTGACGGGCTCAAGTGCCCTGCAACGGCGCATTCGCGGCGAATTTGGGGCGCGGCTCAGTTGGTCCGCGCGCCCTGGTTGATCCACGCGCCGATCAGGTCGCGTTCCTGCTGGGTCATCTGGGTGATGTTGCCCAGGGGCATGATCTGGTTGGTCACGGCCTGGGCCTGGATGCGCGCGGCCTGTTGCTGGATCTGCTCTGGCGTATCGAACATCACCCCACCTGGTGCGGCGCTGAACAGCGGGCTGGTGGGCTTGGCCGAATGGCAGACCGAGCAGCGTTCCTGGATCACGCTGTGGACCTTCTCGAATGAAGGGCCCTGGGCGTTGGCGGCCTGGGTGGGCGCCGCTGTCGGTGCGGCGGGGGCCGTCGCCGGTTTTGCGCCACCACCCACTGCCGTTTCCGGCAACGGTTGGTACTCGATCACGCCAGGAGCCTTGGCCACCTCCGGTGCGGTGGGCATGGGCTTGGGACCTGTGACATAAGCCAGGCAGATCATCGCCAGGGCTCCGACCGGCAGCGTCCAGGCAAAGCGGTTGCTGTCATGGCGCGTGTTGAAGTAGTGGCGCACCAACACCGCCGCTACGGCGATCCCGGCCAGGATCAGCCAGTTGTACTGGCTGCCGTAGGTGCTCGGGAAATGGTTGCTGATCATGATGAACAGCACCGGCAAGGTGAAGTAGTTGTTGTGGCGCGAACGCAACAAACCCTTGGCCGGCAGTGCAGGATCGGGCGTGCGGTTCTCGGCGATGGCCGCCACCAGTGCACGCTGGGCCGGCATGATGATGCGGAACACGTTGCCGACCATGATCGTCCCGATGACCGCCCCGACGTGCAGGTAGGCGCCGCGACCGCTGAACACCTTGCTGAACCCGTAGGCCGCGGCGATCAACAGCACGAACAGGATCACGCCGAGCAGGGCTGGGCGCTTGCCCAGGGCCGAGTCGCAAAGAAAGGAATAGACGAACCAGCCGACGAGCAACGAACCGAGGCCCAGGGCGACGCCTTCGGGCCCGCTCAGGCTGCTGCCGGGGGCCAGCAGGTAGACGGTCGGGTTCCAATAGAACACCACGCACAACAGCGCGATGCCGGACATCCAGGTGAAGTAGGCTTCCCACTTGAACCAGTGCAGGTTGTCCGGCATGGAGGGAGGCGCGAGTTTGTATTTTTCCAGGTGGTAGATGCCGCCACCGTGGATGGCCCACAGGTCACCGGCCAGGCCGCTCCTGGGGTTGACGCGATTGAGGTTGTTTTCCAGCCAGACGAAGTAGAACGACGCGCCTATCCAGGCCACGCCAGTGATCATGTGAACCCAGCGCACGCTCAGGTTCAGCCATTCCAGCATATGTGCTTCCACAGTCTTTACCTCTCGCCCGTCACGCTTGTCTTCGCGTGATCGGACCTTCTCTTATTGGTGGGGGGCGAGGATCAAGTACTCATCCTCTTGGAAAAAATGCTCATCGCAGTTATTGCCTGTGCCACTGCGATCAACCACCAGGAAGTCATCCCGCTTTTCGATCGTCAGCACCGGGTGGTGCCAGACGCCGCGATGGTAATTAATGCCCTGCCTGCCGTTGGTGACGAAGGCGCGGACCAAGCCTGATACAGGTGCATCGCCAAGTGGCGCGACCACGATCAGAAAGGGGTTGCCGAGCAGCGGAATGAACGCCTGGCTGCCCAGCGGATGGCGCTCCAGCATGCGCACGGTCAGCGGCATGTCCAGCGCGTCGGCGCGGAAGATGCTGATGATCGCCTTGTCGTCCGGCGTGGCGGTTTCCACCGTCGCCAGGCGATGGAAGCGCATGGTCGAACCGTTGTTGATCATGAAGTGATCACTGCCGTCGGTTTCGATCACGTCACCGAACGGGGCGAAGGCTTCTTTGGTCAACGGTTCGATCTTGAGTGTGCGCATGCTGGTCTTCTTAATCTTTTGAGTTTGATCGTTCCCACGCTCTGCGTGGGAACGCCGCCATGGACGCTCCGCGTCCACTGTGACGCGGAGCGTCACGGTATGCATTCCCACGCAGAGCGTGGGAACGATCATCGCAATCTTACTTCGACACCTTGCCCAGCACCCGCAGGCGACTCACGCCACCATCCGGGAACACATTCAGGCGGATGTGGGTGATCGGCCCCAGCGCCTTGATCTGCTCGGCGAAGGTATGTTCGGCGTGCATTTCCAGCTTCTGGCTCGGCAACAGCTCACGCCAGAACAGCGATTGGGTTTCGATCTGGCTGTCGGTGCCACCCTTGACGAACGCGCCCTGGATCGAGCAGCTGTCGGGATAGTTGCCCTTGAAGTGCAGGGTGTCGACGATGACTTTCTCGACCTCGCCGGCATGGCCCAGGGCGACGATCACCCAGTCATTGCCCGGGGTACGACGACGGGCGGTTTCCCAGCCGTCGCCCATGTTCACGCCACGACCCGGGTTGAGGATGTTGCTCATGCGGCCGAAGTGTTCGTCGGAGCAGGCCAGGGCACGGCCACCATTGAGGGCGGCAGCCAGGTCGATCTGTTCATTGTCGCCGACGGCCGACCAGTCGCGGTACGGAATGCCATAGACCCGCAACCGGGCCACGCCGCCATCGGGGTAGATGTTGAAGCGCAGGTGGCTGAAGGCCTGGTCGTTACTGATTTCGTGATAGTGGTGGCTGTTGCCTTGCAACTCGACGGCCGACAGCACTTCAGTCCACTGGGTGTTTTCGTCTGGCTCGCCTTCGGTCAGGAAGCAGGCTTCCAGGGAGGCCGACGGTGGGTAGTTACCGGTGAAGAATGAGGTGTCGATGTCCACGCCTTTGATCGAGCCGGCCACACCCAGGCGGATCACCGCGCTGTCATAGCCTTCGAAGCGCTTGCGCCGCGATTCCCAGCCGTCCATCCACTTGCCGTTGTCATCGAACACGCCCTCCTTCCATACGGCCGGGGTCGGTTGGAACAAACGGTTGGCGTCGGCGAACCAGTCATCGGTGACCGAAATGATCTTGGTGCCGAGGCGGGCGTCGGCCAGGTTGACGAACTTCTCGAAAGGTACGGCGTAAGCTTTCATTCTTCTTGTCTGCCTTTAAATAAGTTGGCTGGGGATGCTTGCAGGATCCTGGGGCTCAGGACTGCTCGCTAAAGGGTCAGTAGTCGGAACAACGCGATCTTGTTGATCTCTGCCAGCGCGCATTTGAATTCGGTGTCTACCGAATGATGGATGCGCGTTTCGAACGCCGCGAGGATCTGATGCCGGTTGCTGCCTTTTACCGCCATGATGAAGGGAAACTTGAACTTGGCCTTGTAGGCGTCGTTCAGCTCGGTGAAGCGCTGAAACTCATCGCTCGAGCATTGGTGAATACCGGCGCCGGCCTGTTCGTTCGTGCTGGCTTCGGTCAGTTGGCCCTGGACGGCGGCTTTGCCGGCCAGGTCCGGGTGAGCGTTGATCAGGGCCAGTTGGCTGGCGTGATCGGCACTCAACAGGATGTCGCTCATGCGCTGGTGCAGGGTTTCGATCTGGTCGATCGACGGGTCCTGGCCCAGGTCGAAAGCCTTTTCGGCGACCCATGGCGAATGTTCGTAGATATCGGCAAAAGCCCGGACGAAGGCTTCACGGCTCAAGGTGGATGGCTTGAGGGTCTGGAAGGCAGTCATTTCGAAGCTCCTGGTTTCGAAGCTTGCGGGCACGGGTGAGTCTGTTGCCAGTGGCGGGCGATGTCGACACGACGGCTGAACCAGACCTGTTCATGACCCTTGGCATATTCAAGGAAGCGCTTGAGGGACGCGAGTCGGGCAGGGCGGCCGATCAGGCGGCAGTGCAGGCCGATGGAGAGCATCTTGGGGGCTTCGGCGCCTTCGGCATACAGCACGTCGAAGGCGTCCTTGAGGTATTGGAAGAAATCATCGCCCTTGTTGAAACCCTGCACCTGGGTGAAGCGCATGTCGTTGGTGTCCAGCGTGTACGGGATCACCAGGTGCGGCTTGCCGTGGGGTGTGTTCGGTTCCCAGTAGGGCAGGTCGTCGTCGTAGGTGTCGCTGTCATAGAGAAAACCGCCTTCCTCCATGACCAGCCGGCGGGTATTGGGGCCGGTGCGACCGGTGTACCAACCCAGCGGACGCTCGCCAGTGATTTCGGTGAGGATGCGGATCGCTTCGAGCATGTGCTCGCGTTCCTGGGCCTCATCCATGTATTGGTAGTCGATCCAGCGATAACCGTGGCTGCAGATTTCGTGACCGGCGGCAACCATGGCGCGGATCACGTCCGGATGGCGCTGGGCGGCCATGGCCACGGCGAAAATGGTCAGCGGGATATCGAATTCCTTGAACAGCTTGAGGACCCGCCAGACCCCGGCACGGCTGCCATACTCGTAAAGCGATTCCATGCTCATGTTGCGCTCGCCCTGCAGCGGTTGCGCCGCGACCATCTCCGAGAGGAACGCCTCGGATTCCTTGTCGCCATGCAGGATGTTGCGCTCGCCGCCTTCTTCGTAATTGAGCACGAAGGACAGGGCGATGCGGGCATTGCCCGGCCACTGGGGATGGGGAGGGTTACTGCCGTAACCGATCAGGTCGCGTGGGTAGTCAGCGCTCACTGCAGTTTTCCTTCTTGTTCGAACCATGTGGGTGGCGCCCTGATGATGGATCATGGGCTGGCGTCACGACGATGGAGTGATTGTATACAACTTTATGTGCGATTTGTAAGCCTGATTTTTTGCATTTTTCACCGCAGTCCCCGGTTTGTCTACACTGCAAGAAACCTGCCCATCTGGTCAATTAATGGCTGGAAGAATGGCGTATCCGTTGGTTTGGCTTGAGATTGGGCAGGAACCTTTGTCGGAACATGCATGGACTAAATATCTGTTTTTTATTGTGTACAATTTTCTTTTAAAGTGTCTTAATTCGCTCATCGCCGTGGCGTTTCGTGCTCCGAAACGGTGCGGCCTGTCTTTCAACTGATTCAGGAGGCGTCGGGCCGGACTGCACAGCAGCGAGGCGCGCACAATCAATGGGACGTTTGACTACTCACGTTTTGGATGCTGCACACGGCTGCCCGGGCAGCTCGATCAAGGTCGAGTTGTACCGCGTGGAAGGTTCGCAACTGCAACTGGTCGCCAGTGCGCAGACCAACAGCGATGGTCGCTGCGACGCACCGCTGCTGCAAGGGGATGACTACCGTTCGGGTGTCTATCAGATTCAATTCCATGCCGGTGATTACTACCGCGCCCGTGGTGTCGAGCTGTCCGAGCCGGCGTTCCTGGATGTGGTGGTGCTGCGCTTCGGCATTTCGGCCGAACAGGATCATTACCACGTGCCCCTGCTGATTTCGCCTTACGCCTATTCCACCTATCGGGGCAGCTGACCCCCAAGCAGCTGCCTTGTCCTGGAAGCGACTGCGCATGGCGCTTCTTTGGTTTTCGCCCGCTCACACTGCGGGCTTTTTTTCGTCCGTGGAAATGGGCTGTCTGGGAGGGACTCATCGTCGGATCGCCGCCCGGAGCAAGCTCGCTCCCACACTGGATTTTGCCGCTCACAAAAAACCTGTGGGAGCGAGCTTGCTCGCGATGCTTTTGCTTTTTTAGCGGCTCAACAAGGAGGCTGCGCCCGCACCGCCAAATAATCCTGCGCTGATGCGGTTGAACCAGCCCTGGCCTTTCCCCGTACGCAGATACCGCGCCGCGCCATGGGCACCAAGGCCGTAGGCCAATTTGCACAGCAGGTCGAGTACGGTCCAGGTGGCGATCATGATCAGCAGTTGTGGCAGGAATGCTTGTTCGGCGCTCAAGAATTGCGGCAGGAAAGCGGCGAAGAACAGGATGTCTTTCGGGTTGCTGGCGCCCAATACGAACGCCCGGCCGAAGAGGGCGCGAAAGCGCGGGACGGCTGCGGCCTGGGGCACGTCGGCGCCTTGGGACGGTTGGCGTGATTGCTGCCAGCTCTGCCAGGCCAGGTAAAACAGGTACAGGGCACCGACAATCTTCAGGGCACTGAACAGCTGTTCCGATGCCATCAACAACGCACCGAGCCCCAGCGCCGAGGCACTCAGCAGGCAGATCGAAGCGATCACGCCACCCAGGAATGCCGGATACGAGCGGCGCAGGCCGTAGTTCAGGCTATTGCCGATCATCAACAACGACAACGGGCCGGGGATGAGGATCACCACCAAGGCGGCACCGCTGAACAACAGCCAGGTTTCCAGATTCATTGCTTTGCTCCTGATGTACAAAAGCCTCACCCATTGGGTGAGGCGGGTGAATACGGTGCCGCTTACAAGAAGATGAACTTGGCGATGAAGATCGCGCAGAGCACCCACAGGCTGACGGAGATTTCCTTGTGTTTACCGGTGCCTGCCTTGAGCACCACATAGGTGATGAAACCCAGTGCGATACCGTCGGCGACCGAGAACGTCAGGGGCATCATGATGGCCGTGACAATGGCCGGGATGCTGTCAGTCGCCTCGTCCCATTCGATGTGGGCCATGCCGCCCATCATCAGCATGGCAACGTAGATCAAGGCCCCGGCCGTGGCGTAGGCCGGGATCATCCCGGCCAGCGGTGCGAAGAACATGGCGGCAATAAATAGCACACCGACGGTCACCGCGGTAAGCCCCGTGCGGCCACCGGCGGCCACACCAGCGGCGCTTTCCACGTAGCTGGTCACCGGCGGCACGCCGACCATGGCGCCAAATACGCTGGAGGCGCTGTCGGCTTTCAAGGCGCGGGACAGGTTCTCGATCTTGCCATCGGCTTTCACCAGGCCGGCGCGCTGGGCAACGCCCATCAGGGTGCCGGCGGTGTCGAACATGTGCACGAACAGGAAGGCCAGCACCACGCTGATCATGCTGACGTTGAACACACCGGCCACGTCCATCGCCATCCAGGTGGGGGCCAGGCTCGGCGGTGTCGACATGACGCCGTTGTACTGCACCAATCCCAGGCCCCAACCGGCCAGGGTCACGGCGATGATGCTGATCAGGATTGCGCCGAACACGCGGTGATAACTGAGCACGGCGATCATCAGGAAGCACACTGCGGCCAACAATGGACCGGGCTCACGCAACGAGCCGAGCTTGATCAGGGTGGCGGGGCTGTCGACGATGATCCCGGCGGTTTTCAGGCCGATCAGCCCGAGGAACAACCCGACCCCCGCGCCCATGGCGAACCGCAGGCTCACCGGAATGCTGTTGAGCAGCCACTCCCGCACCCGTGACAGGGTCAGGACCATGAACAACACACCGGAAACGAACACCGCGCCCAACGCAGTTTCCCAGTTGTAGCCCATGGTGCCGACCACGGTGTAGGTGAAGAATGCGTTCAAGCCCATACCTGGCGCCAGGCCCACCGGCCAGTTGGCGTACAGGCCCATCAACAGGCAGCCCAGGGCCGCGGCGATGCAGGTGGCGACGAACGCGGCACCGTGATCGATGCCGGCGTCGGCCATGATGTTGGGGTTGACGAAGATGATGTAGGCCATGGTGATGAAGGTCGTCAGGCCGGCGATCAGCTCGGTCTTCACCGTGGTGCCATGCAAGCTGAGTTTGAAGATGCGCTCCAGCCAGCCACTGCGTAGTGGCGGCGAGAGGTCCAGCGTCCGGGCTTCGGGTTTGCGGCTTTCCACAGCGAGTACTCCTCAAGAGTCTTATTGTTATTTCCAGCACCGCACACGCCCTGGGGGTGGCTGCGATGCGCTGAGGCAGGTAAGGCTGGCGAAGTATGTTGACCTGTTGGTCAGGAACTCGCACGAAGCGAATTATGCTTTTGTATACAAATAAAGCAAATAATGTTTTCTGTGTTGTCGACGAAATGTCGGGCGATAGGGATATATCGCCCTGGCGGACGCTATCGCGAGCAAGCTTTGCTCCCACGGCGGGCGTCCACTGACCCTCTGTGGGAACAGTTTTGCTTCCAGCAGGTGTCCGCTGAGACCCTCTGTGGGAGCAAGGCTTGCCCGTGATGGCGATAGACCGGGCAATACACAGCTTGCAGAGGAAACTCAGTCGACAGCCACCTGACCCTTTCCCAGCCCCAGATTCACCGCCAACCACCCATCCACCGCCGCTTCCCCGGCCTCGGCAAACACCCGCTCCAGCAATTTCACCTGCTCACGCCGCAATGCCTGTTCGAAGCGTTCGCCCTCGGTTGTCAGTTCCAGCAGCCGCTTGCGCTTGTCGGTCTCGGACGCGACGCTGTTCACCAGATGCATTTCCATCAGTTGTCGTAACGGCATGTTCAGCGCCTGCTTGCTCACCCCGAGTACCGCCAGCAATTCCTTCACGCTCAATGACGGGTAGCGGGCGATGAAAAAAACGATGCGCTGGTGCACCCGGCTCAACCCGCGGCGCTCGAGCATTTCATCGGCCTTGGCGGTGAACGCCTGGTAACCGAAGAAAAACGCTTCCATGGCCATTTGTTGGGAAGTCGGGTTTTTAAGGTCAAGCATATTGACGTATCCGTAGAGGTCGGCGTAATTTCGGTCAATCAGTTTGACTTATTCTTCCCGTGCCCCGCTACAGGTGACCTCCATGGCTTTTTCCGAACGTGTCTCGCGCCTCAAAAGTTCTTTGATTCGAGAAATCCTTGCGGCGGCGCAGCGCCCTGAAGTGATGTCGTTCGCCGGCGGCCTGCCGGCCGAAGCCATGTTGCCGAAAGTGGAATGGGCGGCCATGCCGTTGTCCATGGGCCAGTACGGAATGAGCGAAGGCGAACCCGCCCTGCGCGAAGCCCTGGCGGCCCAGGCGCGGGCGCTGGGTGTGGCCTGTGAGGCGAGTCAGGTGCTGGTGGTCAGCGGTTCCCAGCAAACCCTCGACCTGGCGGCCAAGCTGCACATCGACGTTGGTACGCAAGTGATGCTCGAAGCGCCGACGTATCTGGCGGCGTTGCAGATTTTCCAGCTGTTCGGCGCCGACTGCATCACCGTGCCCCTGGAGGCCGACGGCCCGGACCTGAAACAGTTGCGGGCCCGCCTGGAGCAGCATCGGCCAGCGTTCATCTACCTGATCCCGACGTTCCAGAACCCCTCGGCGGTGCGCTACAGCGAAGCCAAGCGCGATGCGGTGGCGGCGCTGTTGGACGAGTTCGACGTGACCCTGATCGAGGACGAACCCTACCGCGAGCTGACGTTCGATGGCGGCAGTGCCACGCCAATTGTCAGTCGCTTGAAGAAGGCCAGCTGGATCTACACCGGCACCGTGTCGAAAACCCTGTTGCCGGGGCTACGGGTGGGCTACCTGATCGCCAGCCCGGATCTGTTCCCGCACCTGCTGC
Source organism: Pseudomonas sp. St386 (assembly GCF_018325865.1). Classification (NCBI taxonomy): domain Bacteria; kingdom Pseudomonadati; phylum Pseudomonadota; class Gammaproteobacteria; order Pseudomonadales; family Pseudomonadaceae; genus Pseudomonas; species Pseudomonas sp. St386. The sequence goes on along the minus strand of NZ_AP021900.1, from coordinate 5,055,551 downwards.
GGCTCAAGCAGTCGGCGGACCTGCACACCAATCGCATCGGCCAATGGCAGGCGCTGCAATGGATCGGCACCGAGCAGTACCGCAGCCATTTGAGTGAGTTGAGGGATTTCTATCGGGATCGTCGCGACCGCTTTCAGGCGGCGCTGCACAAGCATTTTGCCGACATCGCGGACTGGAGCGTGCCCCAGGGTGGGTTGTTTTTCTGGCTGACTCTCAGGCAACCGCTGGACACCCGCACCTTGCTCCCCGCCGCGCTGGCGGCCGACGTTGCGTTCATGCCGGGGGAACCGTTCTTCCCTGAACCGGACCAGCATCCGGGGCACTTGCGCTTGAACTTCAGCCACATCGATCCGGCGCGGTTGGATGAAGGGCTCAAGCGGTTGGCGGGGGTGGTGCGGGAGGCGTTGGCGGTAAAAGCAGCCTGACTTATGTGGTGACTGGACTGGCCCCATCGCGAGCAAGCTTTGCTCCCACAGGGACAATGGTGAATACAAATCCAGTGTTCACCAAGGCCCCCTGTGGGAGCAAAGCTTGCTCGCGATGAGGCCAGTCGTCGCACTAGAAAACTATCAGGCTGCCGAGAACCGCTTATCCAGATAATCAATGATCACCTTGGACTCATACATCCAGGTGGTCTCGCCATTTTCTTCAATCCGCAGGCACGGCACCTTGATCCGGCCGCCTTGCTCCAACAGGGCCTGGCGATCCTGCTCGTTGTTTTTCGCATCGCGCAGGGCCACGGGTACGTTGAGGCGGCGCAGGGTGCGGCGGGTTTTCACGCAGAACGGGCAGGCGTGGAACTGATACAGCGTCAGGCTGCGAGCGGCCTGCTCGACCTGCGCCTGGGCCTCGGTCGGGCGCTGTTTCTTGCCCGGGCGGGTGATGAAGTCGATGAAGATGATGAGCTGGCCCAAGCCAACCCGAAGCGCTTTGACGATCACGGTATTAAGCCTCGCGGCAGGGAAGAAGAGGGCGCGCAGCTTACCTGATTTTTCACAGGCGAAAAAAAACCGGCGATCAATGCCGGTTTTCTTCGTGCGACGGATTACTTGATGAGGCTGAGGAATTCGCTGCGAGTGGCGGCGTTTTCCCGGAACTCGCCGAGCATCACCGAGGTGATCATCGAGGAATTCTGCTTTTCCACACCGCGCATCATCATGCACATGTGCTTGGCCTCGATCACCACCGCCACGCCCAGGGCGCCAGTCACTTGCTGGACCGCATCGGCGATCTGGCGGCTGAGGTTTTCCTGGATCTGCAGGCGACGCGCATACATGTCGACGATGCGCGCGACTTTCGACAGCCCCAGCACCTTGCCGCTCGGGATGTAGGCCACGTGAGCCTTGCCGATGAAAGGCAGCAGGTGATGTTCGCACAACGAGTACAACTCGATGTCCTTGACCAGCACCATCTCGCTGTTGTCGGAGCTGAACAAGGCACCGTTGGTGACTTCTTCCAGGGTCTGTTCATAACCGCGGCAGAGGTACTGCATGGCCTTGGCAGCACGCTTGGGCGTGTCGAGCAGGCCCTCGCGGGAAACGTCCTCGCCCAGTTGGCCGAGAATCGCGGTGTAATTCTGTTCCAGAGACATGAAACTACCTGTGGGATTTTACGCAAAGGGCAAGGGTACGGTGGCGGACACGGCGCTGCAAGCTCGGCAAGCGAGGGCTATTCGTCGCGGCCTTCCATCATGGTGCGCTTGAGCATCACGTAGACCGCCCCGGCGCCGCCGTGTTTTGCCTGGCAGGAGGTGAAGCCCAACACTTGTGGGTGCTGGCGCAGCCAGGTGTTGACGTGGCTCTTGATCATCGGCCGCTTGCCGTCCAGGCGCACGGCTTTGCCATGGGTGACGCGCACGCAGCGGATTTCGAACTTGGTGGCTTCGGCCAGGAATGCCCAAAGGGTTTCCCGGGCTTTTTCAACGCTCATGCCGTGCAGGTCGAGGCTGCCCTCGAAGGGGATCTGGCCGACCTTCAGCTTGCGCATCTGGCTTTCCTGGACACCGTCGCGTGCCCACATCAACTCGTCTTCCGGTCCGACGTCGATCACGAACTGATCGGACAGGCCATCCACGGTCGTAGCGTCGGTGCGCACGGTGGCGGCCTGGCGCAGCTTGGCGATTTGCGCGCGATCGGCCTTGGGCTTGCCGGTTTCGGCGCGGTCGTGCTTGATCGGTTTTACGCCCTGGATCGCACTTTTGAACAGGGAAAAGTCGTCGTCTTGCATGTCAGCCTCCGCGAAGGCCGGCCAGTTTACCCAACTCTGGCGGGATCAGGCGCGACAAAACGTCGGATGGCGGGTCAGTCGTGCTTTTTCATCAGGTGCGGAGCCATGGCCAGCTCCAGGGATTGGCGGGCGCGACGGCGGCAGCGGCGCCAGAGCCAGACGCCCAGTAACAACACGAAAAGACCGACTGCCAGGATGATCGCCGAACCCAGCGGAGTGGCGTTCAACTCACCCAGTGCGGGCGGGCGGCCCAGCAGGCTGGCGGCACCGGCCATGGCCAGCAGCACACCGAATGTTGCCAGTAGCGCAGCGATTGCCGCGCCAAAACGAAACCGCCAGTTGCTCGGGCCCTTGGGCCGCAAGCGACGTGCGTCAAAACCATCGGATAACTTCATTCCGACCTTCCTCAATGGGTATCGGCCCTTCGACCGGAAGATGTTCGGGTTGTTCCTGACAGTATGGCAATTGCGGCAAATGAGAGGCTTTTGCGGATGAGCGGCGGGAGTGGCCGCTCATCAAGGCGAATCAGATGAAGTCACGAGTCAACGCCAGGGTGGCGAAGTTGTCCGCCATGATCGCCATTTCGGTCTGCTGAACGTGTTCGGCGCTGAGGACGCCGCCCTTGTATGGCAGGTCGCGGGTGGCGCAGGCGTCTTCCACCAGGGTACAGCGAAAGCCCAGGTTCTTGGCGGCGCGCACGGTGGTGCTGACGCTGGAGTGGCTCATGAACCCGCACACGATCAGGTCCAGGGGGCCGAAGTCTTCCAGGCGCTTTTTCAACTCGGTGCCGTGGAAGGCGCTGGGCAGCAGCTTTTCGATCACGGTTTCGTCGGCTTGGGGTTCGAGGCCGGGAATGAACTCCCCGCGCTCGCCTTGCGGATCGAACAGCCCGCCATGGGTGCCCAGGTGGCGCACATGCACGATCGGCCGACCGGCTGCACGGGCCGCACCGAGCAATTGCTTGATGTTCGCGACGGCTGCATCCATGCCGCTCAGGGCCAGGGGGCCGGCGAGGTATTCTTTCTGGGCATCGATGATGATCAGGGTCGCTTGACTCAGGTTGGCCGCTGCATAACCACGGCCGCTGAGTTGAAACATCGTTTTTGGAACGGACATTCTGGGGCTCCTTCGAGTGGGGCTTTTGCGACATTGTCCTCTGGCTGAGCGGTTCTGTGAATCGCTTCCATCGCAAGGGCCGCCGTTGCTGGCCTACAGCCTTGTCAAGATGCTCATCTTGTTCAATAGGCGGATCAAAAAACGGATAATTCCTACGATTGGTCCGGGGTTTTTCGTTCGTCATCGGGGTGTGTTTGGGTGGGGCCGCGTTTGGCTGGTAGACTCGCCCGTCGATTTTTCTGGAGTTTGCCGCCGTGATCACTTCCCGTCTCCGTACCCTGCGCGACCATATCCGTTGGGCCGTCAGCCGTTTCCATGGGGAGGATCTGTTTTTCGGTCATGGCACCGACAATGCGTGGGACGAAGCCCGGCAACTGGTGTTGGGCGCATTGCACCTGCCATGGGAAATTGCCGACAGCTATCTGGACTGCCGTCTTGAAGACGAAGAACTGGTCCATGTGCAGCGCCTGCTGCGCCGGCGTATCACCGAGCGTGTGCCAACCGCCTATTTGTTGGGTGAGGCCTGGTTCTGCGGGATGTCGTTCATCGTCGACGAGCGCGTGCTCATTCCGCGCTCACCCATCGGCGAACTGATCGAAAAGCATTTCGAGCCGTGGCTGGGCCAGGAGCCGGCACGAATTCTTGATCTGTGCACCGGTTCCGGCTGCATCGGCATTGCCTGTGCCTATGAATTTCCGGAGGCCGAGGTGGTGCTGGCCGACCTGTCGTTCGAAGCGCTGGAAGTGGCCAACCAGAACATCGAGCGCCATGGCGTCGATGAGCGCGTGTTCACGGTCCAGGGCGATGGTTTCGACGGTCTGCCGGGGCAACGTTTCGACTTGATCGTGTCGAACCCGCCCTACGTCGATGCGGAAGATTTCGCCGACATGCCGCAGGAATACCAGCACGAGCCGGAGCTGGGCCTGGCTTGTGGCGATGACGGCTTGAACCTGGTGCGCCGGATGCTGGCCGAGGCGGCCGATCATCTGACCGAGAAGGGGTTGTTGATTGTCGAGGTGGGCAACAGCCAGGTGCACGTCGAGGCGTTGTACCCGGAAGTCGATTTCGCCTGGCTCGACTTCGAACGCGGCGGCCATGGTGTGTTCATGCTCAGTGCCGAACAGTGCCGCCAACACCAGGGGTTGTTTGCTTCGCGGGTTTGATCCCCCTTATCCATCTGGGTGCACCCACTGTGGGAGCGAGCTTGCTCGCGATGGCGTCGGATCAGCAGCATTGAAGTTGGCTGATTCACCGCTATCGCGAGCAAGCTCGCTCCCACAGGGTTGTTCAGGCGCTGTCGGGCTTAATGCCGCGTCGCAATCCAGATCAGCAACCCCGCCTGGAACATGGCGAAGGCCACCAGGCAGGTGATGGTGAAGCGCAGGCCGGCGTCTTCGCGCTTGAACTTGGTGACCTTTTCTTCCTGCTGCTTGAGTTTGACTTCCTGTTCCGCCAGGTTCTGCTCGGCCTGTTGCAGCATCTGCGCCGCTTCAAGGATTTCCACGAATTGCAGCTTCTCGGTGTTCCAGTCCCCGAGCAGATCGCCAACGTGGGTTGGCTTGACGCTGCCCTTGAGGTGCTGGGCATCGGCATAGACCACCTCGAAGCCCTGGGCCTTGAGAAAGCGGTCGCGGCGCAGGCGAGTGTCTTCGTTCAGGGCGTCCTTGTTATCCAGGTCGGTGCCGTCTACCCGGTAGGCCGACCAGCGTTTCTTGGCCCAGGTGATGCCCTGGGCCGCCAGGAAACGGCCGATGCCACGGTTGGACGGCTCGACTTGCAGGTTGTCCGGGGAAAAAAACAGGCGTTTTTCGACGTGGTCGGCCCAGACGTCCAGGTGATTCTGTTCCTTGCGCACGCGCTGGTTCGGCAACTGGATGCTCATGCGCAGCAGGCTGCGTTCCTTGCTGTGGCGCTCGACATAGCTGAACTCGACAAACCGCAGCGGCCGCACACCGGTGGCGCGGTCGGTCTTGAGCGGCGCCAGCCGGAGCATTTTGTGATGCTCGGTATGCACGTCGGCCCACGGCAGCTCTACCGCAGGCGAGGCGGGAGCTTCGGCAGCGGTGTTGGGAGAAGTTTCAGTTTCAGTCATAACGGCAAAAATCCTGTCCAGGCCGGCGGGTCGGCAGCCATAGCGCTGCCCGACACCGGGCTATCGGCCGTTTTTGCCAGTCCTGAAGCTAAATCGACTAAAACCGCCTAACGCGCGGCTAACGAGTCAATAAAACGCAGAATTCGCGAACCAAGCTCGGCCGCCAGGGGCAGGTTGGGATCCTTGTAGGAGGCCAGTTGCCGTTTCACGTCGTTGGGCACGATGCGCATCACGTGGTTCATGCCCTCGATCAACGCCAGTTCGGCATCGGGCTTGGCGGCTTTCAACTGCCTGGCGTCGTCGACGCTGACCTGGATATCGCTGCTGCCCTGGATGATCAAGGCCGGCATTTTCAACGCCGCGAAGGCCTGGGCCGGGTCCTGGCGGAACAGCGAGATCAGGTAGGGCTGCACGCTGGGGCGGAAAATGACCTGCAGCTGTGCCGGTACGTTGTCATCGAGTCGACCGGCCTTGAGGCTGTCGAGCAGCTCGTTGCTGCGCAACATCAGCGGCGGTGGCAGGCGGTTGCTCAGTTGTTGGCGCAGCACCTGGTCGATCGGTCGGGCGCTGCCAGACAGCGAAATCACCGCCGCCGCGTTGGCCTGGGGCGCGGCGAGGCTGGCGATCAATGCGCCTTCGCTGTGGCCCAGCAGGATCAACGGGCCCAGTCGCGGATCGGCGGCGAGCTTGTGGCTCCAGGCCACGGCATCGGCCACATAGGCCTCGACGCTCAGGTTGCGTTCGTCCGGTGTCGCCGCGAGGCTGGCCGCTACACCGCGTTTGTCATAGCGCACGCTGGCAATGTTGTGTTTGGCCAAGACCCAGGCCAGGCGCTTGAGGCTGTCGTTGCGCCCACCGTCGGGGTTGTTGCCGTCGCGATCTGTAGGACCTGACCCGGAAATGATCAGGACAACCGGCACCGGCGTGTCGGACTTGGGCAGCAACAACGAGCCGAAAAGCTCACCATTGCCCGTATCGAGGCTGATTGGGCGTTGCAGCACCGTGGCCTGGGCCAGGCCGCAAAACAGGCCGGTGAACAAGGTAAGGCTTAAGGCAAGCAGCTTTAACATCATCACGCCATTAGTTGCGAAGGTGCCGGTTGGACTGGTGGCCGCCGATAAGGTTCGAGGATGAACTACGCGGGGAGCCTGCGTATACTGGCGCGCATTACGAATCCAAGGTTGAGTCTCTCAGCGATTTCACGGAGCACCCTGCATGTCCGGCAATACCTACGGCAAGCTGTTCACTGTCACCACCGCGGGCGAAAGCCATGGCCCGGCGTTGGTCGCCATTGTCGACGGCTGCCCGCCGGGCCTGGAGATTTCCCTGGACGACCTGCAGCGTGACCTGGACCGCCGCAAGCCCGGCACCAGCCGCCACACCACCCAGCGCCAGGAAGCCGATGAAGTCGAAATCCTGTCTGGCGTGTTCGAAGGGCGCACCACCGGCTGCGCCATCGGCCTGTTAATCCGCAACACCGACCAGAAGTCCAAGGACTACTCGGCCATCAAGGATCTGTTCCGCCCAGCCCACGCCGACTACACCTACCACCACAAATACGGTGAGCGCGATTACCGTGGCGGCGGTCGCAGCTCGGCGCGGGAAACCGCCATGCGCGTGGCGGCCGGGGCGATCGCCAAGAAGTACCTGGCCAGCCAGGGCATCGTCATTCGTGGCTACATGAGCCAGTTGGGCCCCATCGAAATCCCGTTCAAGACCTGGGACTCGGTGGAACAGAACGCGTTCTTCTGCCCCGACCCGGACAAGGTGCCAGAACTTGAGGCCTACATGGATCAACTGCGTCGGGACCAGGATTCGGTCGGCGCGAAGATCACCGTGGTCGCCGAAGGGGTGATGCCTGGCCTTGGCGAGCCGATCTTCGACCGCCTCGACGCCGAGCTGGCCCACGCGCTGATGAGCATCAATGCGGTGAAAGGCGTGGAGATCGGCGCCGGTTTCGCCTGCGTTGCCCAGCGCGGCACCGAGCACCGTGACGAACTGACCCCGCAAGGTTTCCTGAGCAACAATGCCGGCGGCATCCTCGGTGGCATTTCCTCGGGCCAGCCGATCGTGGCGCACCTGGCCTTGAAGCCAACGTCCAGCATCACCACGCCGGGCCGCTCCATCGACATCCATGGCAACCCGGTGGACGTCATCACCAAGGGCCGTCACGATCCGTGCGTCGGCATCCGCGCCACGCCCATCGCCGAGGCGATGATGGCGATCGTGCTGATGGATCACCTTCTGCGTCATCGCGGCCAGAACGCCGACGTTCGCGTCAGCACTCCGGTGCTGGGGCAGCTTTGATGGTTGGCCTGCCGACCGCCGTGGCCTGACGACCATGGCGGCACTGCCGTACTGGCGGCTCTCCAGTTTCTATCTGTTCTATTTCGCGCTGCTCGGTTCGACGGCGCCGTTCCTGGCGCTGTATTTCGATCACCTGGGGTTCAACGCGGCGCGCATCGGCGAGCTGGTGGCGATTCCCATGTTGATGCGCTGCGTGGCGCCGAACATCTGGGGCTGGCTGGGGGACTACACCGGCCGACGCCTGGCGATCGTGCGGTTTGGCGCGATCTGCACGCTGCTGGCCTTCTCGCTGATCTTCATCGATAAAAGCTACGCTTGGCTGGCGATGGTCATGGCGCTGCATGCGTTCTTCTGGCACGCGGTGTTGCCGCAGTTCGAAGTCATCACCCTGGCCCATCTCGGCGGGCAGGCCTCGCGCTACAGCCAGATCCGCCTGTGGGGCTCCATCGGCTTCATCATCACCGTGGTGGCGCTCGGCCGTTTGTTCGAATGGCTGAGCCTGGACATCTACCCGGTGGCGCTGGTGTTGATCATGGCCGGCATCGTTCTCGCCAGCTTCTGGGTGCCCAACGCCCAGCCACTGCAGGGGCCGCGCGTCGCAGGGGAAGGGTTCCTGCGGCAACTGCGCAACCCTGGCGTGCTGGCGTTCTACACGTGTGTGGGCCTGATGCAGGTGAGCCACGGGCCGTATTACACCTTCCTGACCTTGCACCTCGAACACCTGGGCTACAGTCGCGGGCTGATCGGCCTGCTCTGGGCCCTCGGAGTGGTGGCGGAAGTTTTGGTGTTCCTGCTGATGAGCCGGATCCTGGCGCGGTTTTCCGTGCGCCGGGTACTGCTGGCGAGTTTCCTGCTGGCGGCGTTGCGCTGGTTGTTGTTGGGCTCGCTGGCCGAGTTTCTCTGGGTATTGTTGCTCGCCCAGGTGCTGCACGCGGCGACCTTCGGCAGTTTTCACGCCGCCGCCATCCATTTCGTGCAACGCAGCTTCGGTCCTCGCCAGCAAGGCCAGGGGCAGGCGCTGTATGCGGCGCTGGCCGGTACGGGCGGGGCCTTGGGCGCGTTGTATTCCGGCTATAGCTGGAACGCCTTGGGTGCCAGTTGGACATTCAGCCTCGCCAGCCTCGCGGCTTTCGCGGCAGCCGTTATCATTGCCACACGTATGCAAGAGGACCGGCCATGAGCCTTCGAACCATTAATTTGCTGGAGCCTTTGTCATGAGCAGCCTGTCGGTCTATCACGTTTCGAGCCCAGACATTCCGAACAAAGTGTTGACCCACGTCGAGGACATTGCCGCGACCCTGGCTGAACAAGGTATTCACTTTGCCCGTTGGGAGGCGGCGGTGAAAATCCAGCCGGGTGCCAGTGAGGAGGACATCATTGCGGCTTACCAGGCTCAGATCGATGGGGTGATGACTGAGCGGGGTTATGTTGCGGTCGATGTTGTCAGTGTCAGCAGCGATCAGCCGGAACAGGCTGGGGAGCTCGATGAGTGTCGCCATAGCCAGGATGAAGTGCGGTTTTTCGTTGCCGGTCGTGGCTTGTTTAACCTGCACGTTGGGGATTATGTCTACGCGGTGCTGTGTGAAAGGAATGACTTGATAACGGTGCCTGCTGGTATGCCGCATTGGTTTGACAGGGGGGAGCGGCCGCATTTCGTTACGATTCGTTTGTCTGGTGATTTGCAGGGGTTGGTTGCTGAGGTTACGGGGGATGATATTGCTCGGCGGTTTCCTCGTCTGGAAGACTGACCTGCGTTGGTGGTGCCCTGAGCTTGTGTGTATATCCGTTGCTGCGGTAACGGCTACTTAGGGTTCCGCCCTTACGGCGGGTCACTTTTGGAAGAGCCGGGAGCCGGACCAGCCAAAAGTAACCAAAAGCGCTTTGCCCCACCACTCGGTGCCTCGCTCCAGCATTGCTCCGTGGGCCGCCGCGAAGGGCCATTCATGGCCCAGAGTGTGTAAAAACCCCGAAGCCAACCCTTGCTATGATTCCCCAGGACTTCATCGCAAGGGCTGCCCATGAAACGCTTCATCCAAGGTGAACACCGAGATCAAACTACCTTGCTCCCCGAGAGCTTGGACGACTACGTCAGCGACACCAATCCGGTGCGCGTTGTCGATGTCTTCGTGGATGAGCTCGACCTGATCAGCTTGGGTTTTGACAGCGCTGTCCCCGCTAAAACGGGCCGACCGGCTTACCACCCTGCAGTCATGCTGAAGATCTACATCTACGGCTATCTCAACCGTATCCATTCAAGCCGGCGCCTTGAGCGCGAGGCGCAGCGCAACGTCGAGCTGATGTGGCTGACCGGTCGCCTGATGCCGGATTTCAAGACCATCGCCAATTTCCGCAAAGACAACGGAAAGGCCATTCGAGGAGTCTGTCGGCAGTTCGTCGTGTTGTGTCAACAATTGGGGCTGTTCTCGGAGCATTTCGTTGCCATCGATGGCAGTAAATTCAAGGCGGTGAACAACCGCGACCGCAATTTTACCAGCGCCAAGCTGAAGCGCCGGATGGAAGACATCGAGTCAAGCATTGCCCGTTATCTGAAAGCCCTGGATGAGGCTGATCGGGAAGAGCCCAAGTCTTCAGGGCCCAAAGGCGGCCTGGAAGAGAAAATCGCCAAATTGAAGGAGCAGATGAAGGCACTCCAAGCGATTGAAATACAGCTTGAAGCATCGCCGGACAAACAGATCTCGCTAACCGACCCGGACGCGCGCTCGATGATGATGACGAGCGGTCATGGCATCGTGGGCTACAACGTGCAGACAGCAGTCGATACCAAACACCATTTGATCGTTGCGCACGAGGTGACCAATGTCGGTCACGACCGTGATCAGCTTAGCTCGATGGCCCAGCAGGCCCGTGAGGCGATGCAAATCGAATCGTTGTCGGTGGTGGCGGACCGAGGGTATTACAAAAGCGTAGAAATCCTGGCCTGTCACGAGGCAGGGATCACAGCTTATGTGCCGAAAACGCTGAGCTCGCGGGCCAAATTTGATGGCCGTTTCGGCAATGACGAGTTTGTTTACGACGCAGACAAAGATGTCTACGTCTGCCCCGCCAAGCAAGTGCTGATCTGGCGCAACTCTTACGTCGACAAGGGCAAGAAGCTGGACGTTTACTGGCACTCCAACTGCCGAGCCTGTTCGATAAAGGCGCAATGCACACCGGCCAGAGAGCGAAAAATTCGGCGCTGGGAACATGAGGCGTTACTGGAGGAAATGCAGGCCCGGCTGAACAATGAGCCGCAGATGATGAACATCCGCAAGCGAACGGTCGAGCACCCCTTCGGGACGCTGAAGCAATGGATGGGAGCGACGCATTTTCTGACACGGCGGCTGGCTGGGGTCAGCACTGAAATGAGCTTGAATGTGCTCGCTTACAATTGGAAAAGAGTGATGAAAATCCTTGGTGCGCAGGGTCTGATGAAGGCGCTGGCGGCCTGAAAGCCTGCCGTTTTGCCCCGTTAATCAAGCTATGAAGCCTTGCTAGCGTTCGTAGGGGCCGCTTGGAGCTACAGGAACCCTTCAGGTTTTAATCAGTTGGCCAACACCTGTCGGCACTACGTGCCGACGATGTTTTTTCTGTTTTTACACACTCTGGGCCCAGCGCGGCTAACCCGGCATCCATGCCGGGTTGCCCACTGTATCGCGAGCAAGCTCGCTCCCACATTGGATCTTCATCAGATACAAAATCCATGTGCACCGCAAAACCTGTGGGAGCGGGCTTGCTCGCGAAGAGGCCGGCACATCCAACATCTTCATCGACTGTGACATCGCCTTCGCGAGCAGGCTCGCTCCCACAATGGGCTGCAGTGAACACAGAACTCATGAACACCCAGGATCCCCTGTGGGAGCGAGCTTGCTCGCGATGAGGCCGGCACATCCAACATCACCGCAAACTGACACATCGCTTTCGCGAGCAAGCTTTGCTCCCACAGATCTAACGGGTGTACGACCAGGAGAGCCAGGTCGGCTGTTAGGCCGCCTCGCGGTGGACGTTGATCTCGGCGCCCCGTTAACCACGCTGGCCGAACGCAGGCATTGTGGAGTGGGCATCCCGGCATGGATGCCGGGATAGCCGCGCTGGGCCATGGATGGCGAGCCTAGGCGAGGTGCCAAGTGGTGGGGCAGGAGCGTTTTGCTTACTTTTGACTGGGCCGGCTTCCGGGCTTCTCAAAAGTGAGCCGCTGTAAGAGCGGAACCGTCAGCAGCCATTACCGAAGAAACGGATATACACACCGAAGCGGGCTTTCCCAAGGCGCAAAAAAACGGCGCTCCCCATTTCTGAAAGAAGCGCCGTTTTTTCAAGCAAGAGCAAGCAGCTCCGCGTTTTTCCAGCAGGCTCAAGCGCTATGGTAAGTCGGCAAAGCAAACCGATGCTGGCTCTGCAACAAGGTGATCTGTGGCAACTCGCTAGCCTGTTCAGCCAGGTCACGACGAATCGCGCTGATCGCCCAGGACAACTGATCCCCCGCATGCAGTTGAGCGTAGGAAATCGTGCGTTTGAACAGCTTGCCGTCGCTATTACGCAAGGTCAGCAGAATGCCGCCATCCGGGCGGGGCTGGGTGGTCACTTCGTAGTTGGAAAACAGGGACGCAAACTTTTCTTGAATCATGTTCATAGTTGACTGCTCCATGGTATGGCAAACCGTGGAGGGGGAGTTGCACTGTCTGTGCCAGCATTCGGCTTTATATAAAATCCTTTAAAAACATATAGTTATATTTTTTCTGTATTTTTGATTTCGTGCATCTTGCATGAATAGCCATCGTGCATCCTGCATTTTGCGTGGTCGGGCAATGATTTTTGGAACCAAATCGTTTCCCGGTGCTCGCGCTTCGCCTGTCTCGGGCAGCGGATACAAAACATTGCAAAAACCGCGTGTACAGCGCCGCAATTGCCAGCGTACTTTCGAGCCAAAATCACCTGCTGCCCGATAACAAGAACCGAGACCCACGAGGTCGAACGGGGAAGATCACCATGAGTCGTACACCCAGCGACGCGATTACCTGGGGCATGATGCTGCGCAAGCTGCCAGCCATTGCCAAAGCCGTCCCCCGAATCGTCAAAGGCATGAAGCTGGCCAACGTCCAGGACCCGACCCAGCCTTGCGGCCTGGGCTGGTGTTTCGAACAGGCCACGCAACGCAATCCCCAGGGCCCGGCACTGCTGTGCGGCGAGACGGTGTTGAGTTATGCACAGGTCAACGCGCAGGCCAATCGCATCGCCCATTACCTGCTGGCCCAGGGCATCGGCAAGGGCGATTGCGTGGCGATATTCATCGAGAACCGGCCACAGCTATTGATCAGCGTGTTGGCAATGGCCAAGGTCGGCGCGGTCAGTGCCATGCTCAACACCTCGCAAACCGGCGATGCGCTGGTGCACAGCCTGGCCCTGGTCAGCCCGGTCGCGGTGGTGGTGGGGGATGAACGGGTCGCGGCCTTCAACGACATACGAGAACGAACCACACTGTCGAGCAGCAGGACCTGGTGGCTGGCGGATCAGGACAGTGCCGATATCCCGTCCGATGCCCCATCCGGTTTCATCGACCTGATGGCTGGCAGCGAGGATTACCCGAGCGATAACCCGGCGTGCAGCCGGCAGGTTTTCTGCAACGACCCTTGTTTTTATCTCTATACCTCGGGCACCACCGGGCTGCCCAAGGCCGGGGTGTTTCGCCATGGTCGCTGGATGCGCACGTCCACCAGCTTCGGCCTGATCGCCTTGGACATGCAGCCCGACGATGTCGTGTATTGCACCTTGCCGCTGTACCACGCCACCGGCCTGTGCGTGTGCTGGGGCGCGGCGATATGTGGGGCCTCGGGGTTCGCGATCCGGCGCAAGTTCAGCGCCAGCCAGTTCTGGAGCGACGTACGCCGTTACCGGGCGACCACGCTGGGGTATGTCGGTGAGTTGTGCCGCTACCTGATCGATCAGCCTGCCGCTGCCGATGACCGTCACCACGGTGTGAAGAAAATGATCGGCAACGGACTGCGCCCCGGGGCTTGGTCGACCTTCAAGAGCCGGTTTGGCATCGACCACATCTGTGAGCTGTATGCCGCCAGCGACGGCAATATCGGTTTCACCAACATCCTGAATTTCGACAACACCATCGGGTTTTCCCTGATGGGCTGGGAGCTGGTGCAGTACGATCATGCCAGCGGCCTGCCGTTGCGCAACCTGCAAGGTCGCATGCAAAAAGTGCCCAGGGGCCAACCGGGTCTGTTGCTGGCGCGGATCGATGAGAAGGCGCCACTGGATGGCTACACCGATCAGGCCTTGACCGAAAAAACCATCTGCCGGGATGTCTTTGCGCCGGGCGATCGTTACTTCAATACCGGAGACCTGTTGCGCAACATTGGTTTCGGGCATGGGCAGTTTGTTGATCGCCTCGGCGACACCTATCGCTGGAAAGGCGAAAACGTCTCCACCACGGAAGTCGAAAATGTGCTGCTGCAACATCCGCAGGTGGCCGAGGCAGTGGCTTATGGCGTGGAGATCAATGGCACCAATGGCCGTGCGGGCATGGCGGCAATCACCCCGTCCGAATCCCTGGCGACCCTGGACTTCAGCGAGTTGTTGCAGTTTTTGCAATGCAAGCTGCCAACCTATGCCGTGCCGCTGTTCCTGCGCATCAAGGTGAAAATGGACACCACCGGCACCTTCAAGTACCAGAAGACCCGCCTCAAGGCCGAAGCATTCGACCCATGCGTCACCGGGGATGAGCCGGTCTACGCCTGGTTGCCGGGCACCGATACTTACGTGCGGGTGGATCGGCAGCTGGCAGTTCGGATTCAGGGCGGACAATTGCGTTATTGATTCTGGCTATGACGGCCACAGTGAAAAAAGGGATGACAGCGCCCGGGTCCCTCGTGAAACTAGCCGCTTTGCGAAGAGCCGAGTGGAGTTTCCCATGTCCGATACAAGCCGCCAGATGACCCCGGAAGAGGCTGCGGAGTTTGCCGAACAGGTGTTCAACGTCGCACGCCAGGGTGATGCGGCCATGATGGCTGCGTTGCTGAGCAAGGGCCTGCCGCCCAACCTGCGTAACCACAAGGGCGACACCTTGTTGATGCTGGCCGCTTACCACGGGCATGTGGAAACGGTGAAAGTGTTGCTGGAGCACAAGGCCGATCCGGAAATCCGCAACGACAACGGCCAGAGCCCGATTGCCGGCGCGGCGTTCAAGGGCGACCTGGCAGTGGTTTCGGCGTTGGTGGAGGGCGGCGCGCAAGTGGAAGGCGCCTCCTTCGATGGTCGTACCGCGCTGATGATGGCAGCGATGTTCAACCGCGTGGAAATCGTCGACTACCTGATTGGCAAAGGTGCCGACCCGAAAGCCAAGGATGCCAACGGCGTCTCGGCCCTTGATGCCGCCAAGACCATGGGCGCGGTGGACACCACGGCGCAGTTGGAAAAGTTGTTGGCCTGAAAGACTGTGGGAGCAAAGCTTGCTCGCGATACAGGCACCTCGGTTCCAGAGAGACCGCGTTGTTTTCATCGCGGGCAAGCCTTGCTCCCACAACGCCACAGGTCCTTCTCCAATCCTAATCCGCAAGCGAATGCGTTATCCTGCCCGCCCTCAAAACACCCTTCGCCACAGGATTCACCGCCATGAAAGCCGCCCTCATCGAACTCATCGGTAAAATCAGCTCCGGCTGCCTCGGCGAGGCGGACATCGCGAAAATCGCTGACGAAGCGGCCCAGGCCTACGCCGATACGGCGGTTTTCCTGGCGGCCAACCCCGATATCAACTACGACGACACGTTCCCGATCCCGTTGGGTGAGTGGGTAGTGGTGGGCAGCCTGCCGGACACCGTGCTGTTCCAGGCCGACACCTACGTGGACCTGTTCGAACAGATCGTCGCCTCGTTCGGCCCCGGCGTGGCGTTCAACCTCAAGCCCAAGCAACTGGCGAAAACCGAAGCCCTGACCGCGCTCAACCGCATACAGATCCAGATGAGCAGCCTGAACAAGGAAAACGGTGGCTACGTGCTGATGAACTTCAGCCAGTTGCTCGACGATGAATTGCAGATGGTGCTGGTGTACGGCAACGATGTGCCGCGGGTGCTGGAGCTGTGTGCCGAGGTCGGCATTGCCGCCGCGCCCTCCCTGGAAGCCCTCAAGGTCGCGGTTCACGTCTGAAGCAATAAAACGGAACCCTTGCCTGGGGCCCGCTATCCTAAGTGTGCACATCACCATTTGGGAGCGACACCATGGGTTCCACCTTCAACGGCCTGGTCGGCCTGATCATCCTGGCGCTCGATATCTGGGCGATCATCAATGTACTCAAGAGTGGCGCGGAAACCGGGATGAAAATCCTCTGGGTGCTGCTGATCCTGCTGTTGCCGGTACTGGGCCTGATCATCTGGGCGATTGCCGGGCCGCGTGGCAACGTGCGGATCTGACACGCTCCACCAAAAAGCCCGGGCGCTGAAGGCGACCGGGCTTTTTATGCGTGGGGTATTCAGGCCGTAGCCAGGGACGGCTTGCGCGAGGTGCTCAAGAAGCGCAGCAAGGCCAACAGTGGGAAGGCACTGCCGACGATCACCACCCACAACCAACCGCCGTGTTCGTACACCGCACTGGCAATCGATGAGCCGAAGGCGCCACCGACGAAGATACTGGTCATGTACAGCGCATTCAGTCGGCCGCGACTCTTGGCATCGAGGGCATAGATGGTGCGCTGGCCCAGGACCATGTTCATCTGCACACAGAAATCCAGGACCACGCCAGTCACCGCCAGGCCGATCACGCTGTAGAGCGGATGGATGAATGCCGGCAGGAAACTCAGGCTGGCGAACAACATCGCCAGCAACGAGGCGTTGCGGGTATGGCCGGCATCCGCCAGGCGACCGGCGATGGGCGCGGCGATGGCACCAATGGCACCGACCAGGGCGAACAGCGCGATTTCAGTCTGGGACAGGCCATGGTTACGTGACAGCTCCAGCGGCACGGCGGTCCAGAACAGACTGAACGTGGCGAACATGCAAGCCTGGTAGAACGCCCGTTGCCGCAGCAGCGGTTGCTGGCGCAGCAGGGTACCGAGCGAGCCCAGCAGTTGACCGTAGGTAGCGCTATGGTCGGGCTGGCGCTTGGGCACGGTCAGCGCCAGGACGATGCTGATGGCGGCCATCAACACGGCGGCGATGATGAACATGGCCCGCCAGCCGAAGTGATCGGCCACGACGCTGGAGACCGGCCGCGCCAGCAGGATCCCCAGCAGCAGACCGCCCATGATCCCACCCACGACCCGCCCCCGGGTTTCTTCCGGCGCCAGGTGCGCGGCCAGCGGAATCAGGACTTGCACCGACACCGAGCTGAACCCCACCAGCAGTGAAACCAGCAGGAATACATTCGGTTGATCGGTGAACGCTGCCCCTAACAAACTGGCGATCGCCACCACGGTGGTGATGATCATCAGCCGACGGTTTTCCAGCAAGTCCCCCAGTGGCACCAGGAAAAACAGGCCAAGGGCATAACCGATCTGGGTCAGCGAGACGATCAGGCTGGCCATGGTGCTGCTCAGGCCGACGTCGGGTGCGATCAGTTCGATGATGGGTTGGGCGTAGTAGATGTTGGCGACGATGGCGCCGCAGCAGAAGGCGAAGAGCAGGACCATGCCGCGGGTCAGGGGGCTGCCGGGCGAGGTAGGTGAATGAGCACTCATGGCAATCTCGTCAGTGAACAGGAAAGATGGCGCGAGGCTAAAGCGTTATGGGGCCCTGGAACAGGGCTTGTGGTTGATATCAGACATGCTTGCAGTTGATGATGGGACGCACAAGGACGCTGGGAAGATTTTGTGGCAAGGGGATCTGAGGGAGCAAAGCTTGTGTGGTCGGGGCAAGCTTGTGTGGGAGCAAGGCTTGCCCGCGATACAGGCACCTCGGTTCCAGAGGCCCCGCGCTGTTTTCATCGCGAGCAAGCTTTGCTCCCACAGATCCCCTCGCCACAGGATCGCGTACAGCTTGTCCTCTCTTATTGCCCGCTGTAGATCTGGTCGAAAACCCCACCGTCATTGAAGTGAGTCTTCTGCACCGTGCGCCAGTCGCCGAAGGTTTTTTCCACCGACAGGAAGTCCACTTTCGGGAAGCGGTCGGTGTATTTGGCCAGTACCGCCGGATCCCGTGGGCGCAGGTAGTTGGCGGCGGCGATTTCCTGGCCTTCGGGCGACCACAGGTACTTGAGGTAGGCCTCGGCGGCTTCGCGGGAGCCTTTTTTCTCGACAACCTTGTCGACCACGCTGACCGGCGGCTCGGCCTCGGCGGAAACGCTCGGGTAGATCACTTCGAACTGGTCGCGACCGAATTCGCGGGCGATCATTTCCGCTTCGTTTTCAAAGGTCACCAGCACATCGCCGATCTGGTTGGTCATGAAGGTGGTCGTCGCGGCGCGACCGCCGGTGTCCAGTACCGGCGCTTGCTTGAACAGCTTGCCGACGAAGTCCTTGGCCTTGTTCTCGTCACCGCCATTCTTCAGCACATAACCCCAAGCCGAGAGGTAGGTGTAGCGACCGTTGCCGGAGGTTTTCGGGTTGGGCACGATCACCTGCACACCGTCCTTGAGCAGGTCGGGCCAGTCTTTCAAGGCTTTCGGGTTGCCTTTGCGTACGATGAACACCGTGGCCGAGGTGAACGGCGCGCTGTTGTTCGGCAGGCGGGTGACCCAGTTCTCGGGCACCAGTTTGCCATTGTCCGCCAAGGCGTTGATGTCGGTGGCCATGTTCATGGTGATGACATCCGCCGGCAGGCCGTCGATCACCGAGCGCGCCTGCTTGCTGGAGCCGCCGAACGACATCTGCACGGTGATGTTTTCGTTGTGCTCGGCCTGCCAGTGCTTCTGGAAGGCTGCGTTGTAGTCCTTGTAGAAATCGCGCATCACGTCGTAGGAAACGTTGAGCAGGGTCGGGGCGGCGTGGGCCAGGCTGCCGAAGGTCAGGCCGACGGCGAGAAGTGAGGCGCCAAAGAAGTTCTTCACAGCGAATTCCTTTTTATTCGAACGGGGGTTCCGGGCAATTAGCCAGCACACTAGCTGCAAGCCTATAGACCTTCAAGCATCAAAAAGTGCTTTGCTTATTCCAATTTCTTAAACAGCGCATTGCCACAACGGGAGCAGAAAGCAGCACCGTGTTCGTGGTTGTTTTTGCTGCACACCGGGCAATCATGCTGGAGCTGGTCGCCGCGCATGGCGGTGGCCAGTTCAGCGGTGAAAATGCCCGTCGGCACGGCGATGATCGAATAACCGGTGATCATCACCAGGGACGACACCACCTGGCCCAGTGGCGTCTTGGGCACGATGTCGCCGAAGCCCACGGTTGTGAGTGTCACGATAGCCCAATAGATGCCTTTGGGGATGCTGGTGAAGCCATTCCCAGGGCCTTCGATGACGTACATCAGCGTGCCGAAGACGGTCACCAGGGTCGAGACGCTGAGCAGGAACACGATGATTTTCTGCTTGCTTCCCCGCAGCGCCGCCATCAGGTAGTTGGCTTGCTTGAGGTAGGGACTGAGCTTGAGCACCCGGAAAATCCGCAGCATCCGGATGATCCGAATGATCAACAGGTATTGGGCATCGCTGTAGTACAGAGCCAGGATCCCCGGCACGATCGCCAGCAGATCCACCAGGCCATAGAAACTGAAGGCATAGCGCAGCGGCTTGGGCGAGCAGTACAGGCGCAGGCCGTACTCGACGATGAAGACGAAGGTGAAGCCCCACTCGATACCGGCCAGCAGGGCCGCGTAATTTTTGTGCACGCTATCGATGCTGTCGAGCATCACGATCACCAGGCTGGCGAGGATGATCAACAGCAAGGTGCTATCGAAGCGCCGGCCGGCCACGGTGTCGGCCTGGAAAATGATCACGTAGAGGCGTTCACGCCAATTGTTGCTGCTTTGCATAATCTTCGCCTGAACCGGAATCAGCGAAGCCTAGGGCGATTGCCCTGCAGAGCGCAAGGCGCGCTGTCGAGGCTGGCTTGGCGCCACGCCCGGCCGGTGGCCTGGATCAACCAGCAGGTGAGGATGAACGGTGCCGTCAGGGGAGGCAGGCCGAGGGCGATAAAACCTGGGGTAAGCATGACCGCCAGGAGAATGCCCGCCAGCGGCAGCCAGGCTTGGCGGCGCTGTTGGCTGAGGGCCAGCGCCACCAACACCGGGTTGTAACCGCCAAGGCCGCAAAGAGCGGTTGCGTTTTCATGTTGCGACAAGGCGAAGGCCAGGCCTGCGGCGGAACCGAACAACGCCCAAGCGGCGGCACGACGGTCGGCCAGCAGCAGACCCGCCGCGATCAGCGCACCCGCCGCCGGATGGCCGAGAAACATGACCTGGCCCAGCCCGCTCAAATGCGCGGCCAACAGGTTGGGTACTGTCATTTCAATCGAGGTGGTTGGGGACGGCGGCAGGGTGAGACTCACCAGCAGCCAAGCCAACCCTACAAAAGGCGCGGTGTAGGCGGGCAGGCATCGAGGGCCACGGGTGCGCTTGAGCCATTGCTGGGTCAGCATCGCGCTGAGACCGCCTGCCGCGATGATCAACGGTGGCAACAGGACGGACCAGGGCAACGCGAGGCTCAGCAGCAAGCCCAGCAGAATGCCGTTGTAGCTGAACAGCCCGGCTTGCCGGTCGGCCTTGGCGTAACCGCGTCGCTGGGCCGTGAGCAACCCGGCCACCCCACCCAGCAACGCGCTGCCGAACAGGGCGGGCGCAGTGAGCAGAATCGCCAGCAGGCACAGCAGGCCGCACAACGGATGGCGCTGTAGGAAGATCTGGCTGAAGCCGTTGAGCAGGGCGGTGGCCCAGTCGGGGCAGTGGGTGTTGGGCATGGTTGATATATCTGATGGACCGAGTTGCCCTCATCGCGAGCAGGCTCGCTCCCACAAGGGTTTTGTGGTCGCCGCAAATCCAGTGTGGGAGCGAGCTTGCTCGCGAAGGGGCCAGTACAGGCGCTAGATCAACGTCTCAATGCGCAACGAATTGGTCGACCCCGGCTGCCCGAACGGCACGCCCGCAGTAATCAGCAAGGTATCGCCGCGCTGGGCCATGCCTTGGGCCTGGGCGATTTCCAGGGCCGTGGAACAGACTTCATCCACTTGCTTCAACCGATCGTTGACCACCGAGTGCACGCCCCAGGCCACCGTCAGGCGGCGAGCGGCCTGCAGGTTCGGCGTGAGGTTGAGGATCGGCACCGTAGGCCGTTCCCGCGCCGCCCGCAGGCTGGAACTGCCCGATTCGCTGTAGTTCACCAGCACCGCCACCGGCAGCACATTGCTGATACGGCAGATCGCGCAACTGATCGCATCCGACACTGTGGCCTCGGCTTTCGGCCGGCTGACGTCCAATTGCGCCTGGTAGTCGGGGCCGTTTTCCACTTGGCGGATGATCTTGCTCATCATCTGCACGGCTTCGAGGGGGTAATCCCCTGAAGCGGTTTCCGCCGACAGCATCACCGCGTCGGCCCCTTCGGCCACGGCGTTGGCCACGTCGGTGACTTCGGCGCGGGTGGGTGCCGGGGAGAAACGCATCGATTCGAGCATCTGGGTCGCCACCACCACCGGTTTGCCGAGGGCGCGGCAGGTGCCGATGATGTTCTTCTGGATCTGCGGCACGCTCTCGGCCGGGACTTCGACACCCAGGTCACCGCGAGCAACCATGATCGCGTCGCTCAATTCGGCGATTTCCCGTAGTTGGGTCACCGCCGATGGTTTCTCGATTTTCGCCATCAGGAACGCCTTGTCGCCGATCAGCGCCCGGGCCTCGCGGATGTCCTCGGGTCGCTGGACGAACGACAATGCCACCCAGTCCACGCCCAGCTCCAGGCCGAAACTCAAGTCGCGCCGGTCCTTGGCGGTCAAAGGACTCAGGTCGAGCACGGCCTGGGGGACGTTCACGCCTTTGCGGTCCGACAGCTCACCGCCGTTGAGCACCTCGGTGTCGATGGCGTCGCTGTGCCTGGCGGTCACGCGCAGGCGCAATTTGCCGTCGTCCAGCAGCAGGTCCATGCCGGGCTCCAGGGCCGCGATGATCTCCGGGTGGGGCAGGTTGACCCGGCGTTGATCGCCGGGCGTCGGGTCCAGATCCAGACGCAGGGCCTGGCCGCGTTGCAGCAGGACCTTGCCGTCGGCGAACCGGCCGACCCGCAGCTTCGGGCCTTGCAGGTCCATCAGGATGCCCAGCGGGTAATTGAGCTGCTGCTCGACCTCGCGAATCCACTGGTAGCGCTGGGCGTGATCGGCATGCTCGCCGTGGCTGAAGTTCAGGCGGAAGATGTTCACGCCGGCCTGTACCAGCGCGCGGATGTCATCGATGCCGCGGGTGGCGGGGCCGAGAGTCGCGAGGATCTTGACCTTTTTATCAGGCGTCATGTTTGGGGTTCTCGAGGATCAGGATGGCGCGAAAGTCGTTGACGTTGGTGCGGGTCGGTTCGGTGACGATCAGCGCATCCAGGGCGGCGAAGTAGCCGTAGCCATTGTTGTTGTCCAACTCGTCGCTGGCGCACAGGCCCAGCTCGGCGGCGCGGCGATAACTGTCCGGGGTCATGAGGGCACCGGCGTTGTCTTCGGAACCGTCGATGCCGTCGGTGTCGCCGGCCAGCGCGTAGATGCCGGGATGACCCTTGAGGCTGTCAGTCAGGCTCAGCAGGAATTCGGCATTGCGCCCGCCACGACCGTCGCCGCGCACGGTGACGGTGGTTTCGCCGCCGGAGAGGATCACGCACGGCGCCGCCAGTGGCTGGCCGTGCAGGGCGATTTGCCGGGCGATGCCGGCGTGGACTTTCGCCACCTCCCGGGATTCGCCTTCCAGGTCACCGAGGATCAACGGGCTGAAACCGGCCTGGCGCGCCTTCACTGCCGCGGCCTCCAATGACTGCTGGGGGCGGGCGATCAATTGGAAGTGGTTGCGGGCCAGGCTCGGGTCGCCGGGCTTGACGGTTTCCGATGCTGGACTTTGCAACCAGTTGCGCACCGAGGCCGGCACCTCGATCCGGTAGCGCTGCAGAATCGCCAGGGCTTCGGCCGACGTGCTGGGGTCGGCCACGGTAGGGCCGGAGGCAATGACCGTGGCAAGATCCCCGGGCACATCGGAAATCGCGTAGGTGTACACCGTCGCCGGCCAGCAGGCCTTGCCCAGGCGCCCGCCCTTGATCGCCGAGAGGTGCTTGCGCACGCAATTCATTTCGCCGATGGTCGCGCCGGACTTGAGCAAGGCTTTGTTGATCGATTGCTTGTCGGCCAGGGTGATGCCTTCGGCGGGCAAGGCCAACAGGGCAGAACCGCCGCCGGACAGCAGGAAGATCACCCGGTCGTCTTCGCTGAGGTTGCTGACCATTTCCAGCACCCGCCGGGCCACGGCCAAGCCGGCGGCGTCAGGCACCGGGTGGGCGGCTTCCACTATTTCGATTTTCTGGCAGGGCGCGCCATGGCCGTAGCGGGTCACCACCAGGCCAGACACTTCGCCCTGCCAGCAGCGCTCGACCACTTGCGCCATGGCTGCCGCGGCCTTGCCGGCACCGATGACGATCACTCGACCGCTGCGGCCGCTGGGCAGGTAGCGTTCAAGGACGTGTTGCGGATGGGCCGCGTCGATGGCTGTGGCAAACAGCTCGCGCAGCAGTTGTTGCGGATCGACCGACATGGCGGGCTCCCGGTTTTTATTATTAGTGTTGATGCGGACCCTGTGGGAGCGAGCAAGCTCGCTCCCACAGGGGGGAGTGCAGGGCTTATTTGTCGCGGATGGAGAAATTGGCCATATGCTCCAACCCCTTGATCAACGCGGAGTGATCCCAGTTGCTGCCACCAATGGCCGCGCAGGTGCTGAACACTTGTTGGGCGTTGGCGGTGTTGGGCAGGTTGATGTTCAGTTCCCTGGCGCCTTGCAGGGCCAGGTTCAGGTCCTTCTGGTGCAGGCTGATGCGGAAGCCTGGATCGAAGGTGCCCTTGATCATGCGTTCGCCGTGCACTTCGAGGATCTTCGACGAAGCGAAACCGCCCATCAGCGCTTCACGGACCTTGGCCGGGTCGGCACCGTTTTTCGAAGCGAACAACAAAGCCTCGGCCACGGCCTGGATGTTCAGGGCAACGATGATCTGGTTCGCGACTTTGGCGGTCTGGCCATCGCCATTGCCGCCCACCAGGGTGATGTTCTTGCCCATGGCCTGGAACAGCGGCAGGGCGCGCTCGAAGGCGGCGCTATCGCCACCGACCATGATGCTCAGGGTCGCCGCCTTGGCACCGACTTCACCGCCGGACACCGGGGCATCAAGGTACTGCGCGCCTTTTTCATTGATCTTCGCCGCGAACGCCTTGGTGGCGGTGGGGGAGATCGAGCTCATGTCGATCACCACCTTGCCCGCGCCCACGCCCGCCGCCACGCCGTCGGCGCGGAACAGCACGTCTTCGACCTGCGGGGTGTCCGGGACCATGACGATGATGAACTCGGCTTCCTGGGCCACTTCCTTTGGGTTGGCCAATGCCACTGCGCCACCGGCCAGCAGATCGGCCGGGGCCGGGTCGTGGTGCTGGGACAGGAGCAGGCTGTGACCGGCCTTTTGCAGGTTCAATGCCATGGGGTGGCCCATGATGCCGGTGCCGATGAATCCGATTTTAGCCATGGGGAAATCCTCTTGTTGTTATCGCTGCTTCAGGCAAATGGGGGAATGCTTTCCTGTGGGAGCGAGCTTGCTCGCGATAGCGGTGGGTCAGTGCCGGTGATGTTGGCTGTACCGACGTCATCGCGAGCAAGCTCGCTCCCACAAGGGGAGGAGTTGGGTCAGATCGCGTTATGGGTTTTCAGCCAGCCCAGGCCCGCTTCGGTGGTGGTCAGCGGCTTGTATTCGCAGCCGACCCAACCCGTGTAGCCGATGCGGTCCAGGTGTTCGAACAGGAAGCGATAGTTGATCTCGCCCGTGCCCGGCTCGTTGCGGCCCGGGTTGTCCGCCAGTTGTACGTGGTTGATCTCGCCCAGGTGCGCTGACAGGGTCCGGGCCAGGTCACCTTCCATGATCTGCATGTGGTAGATGTCGTATTGCAGGAACAGGTTGGCGCTGCCCACCTGCTCGTGGATCGACAGGGCCTGGGCGGTGTTGTTCAGGTAGAAGCCGGGGATGTCGCGGGTGTTGATGGCTTCCATTACCAGCTTGATGCCTTTGGCCTGGAGCTTCTCGGCGGCGTATTTCAGGTTGGCGACGAAGGTTTTCTCCACCAGGGTTTCACTGCAGTTCTGCGGGCGAATCCCCGAGAGGCAGTTGACCTGGGTGTTGCCCAGCACCTGGGCGTAGGCGATGGTCAGGTCGACACCGGCGCGGAATTCCTCGACTCGGTCCGGCAGGCAGGCAATGCCGCGCTCGCCCTTGGCCCAGTCACCGGCCGGCAGGTTGAACAGCACCTGGGTCAGGCCATTGGCGTCGAGCAAGGCCTTGAGTTCGGCGGAGCTGTAGTCATAGGGGAACAGGTATTCGACGCCACTGAACCCAGCCTTGGCGGCGGCTTCGAAACGGGCGAGGAAATCCTGCTCGGTGAACAGCATGGACAGGTTGGCGGCGAAACGCGGCATGGTGGTCTCCTGTAGATAGTTGGCAGGCCCCCTGTGGGAGCGAGCTTGCTCGCGATAGCGGTGTGTCTGCTTGCATCCATGTTGAATGTAGCGCCGTCATCGCGAGCAAGCTCGCTCCCACAGGGACGCCGTTCGGTCAGTCGAGTAGCGAAATGGCAGTCGGGGCATCGTTGCCCACAAGCGCCAGATCTTCAAACTCATTGACGGCGTTGATCTCGGTGCCCATGGAAATGTTGGTCACCCGTTCCAGGATGATCTCGACGATCACCGGCACCTTGAACTCCTCGATCATCGCCTGGGCCTGGCGCAGGGCCGGCTGGATACCGGACGGCTCGAACACTCGCAACGCCTTGCACCCCAGGCCTTCGGCCACGGCAATGTGGTCCACGCCATAGCCGTTGAGCTCCGGTGCGTTGAGGTTGTCGAAGGACAGCTGCACGCAGTAGTCCATGTCGAACCCGCGCTGGGCCTGGCGAATCAAACCCAGGTAGGAGTTGTTCACCACGACGTGGATGTAGGGCAGCTTGAACTGCGCACCCACCGCCAGCTCTTCGATCATGAACTGGAAGTCATAGTCACCCGACAGCGCCACGACCTTGCGGCTCGGGTCGGCCTTGACCACCCCCAGCGCGGCCGGAATGGTCCAGCCCAAAGGACCTGCCTGGCCGCAGTTGATCCAGTGGCGTGGCTTGTAGACGTGGAGGAACTGCGCCCCGGCGATCTGTGACAGGCCAATGGTGCTGACGTAGCAGGTGTCCTTGCCGAATACCTGGTTCATTTCTTCGTACACCCGCTGTGGCTTGACCGGCACGTTGTCGAAGTGCGTCTTGCGTTGCAGGCTGGCCTTGCGCTGCTGGCAGTCTTGCAACCAGGCGTCGCGATTTTTCAGCTTGCCGGCGGCTTGCCATTCACGAGCCACTTCGATGAACACCGTCAGGGCCGAGGCGGCGTCGGAAACGATGCCCAGGTCGGGAGTGAACACGCGGCCGATCTGGGTCGGCTCGATGTCCACGTGAATGAACGTGCGGCCTTCGGTATAGACATCCACCGAACCGGTATGGCGGTTGGCCCAGCGGTTGCCGACGCCCAGCACCACGTCCGACTTGAGCAAGGTTGCGTTGCCATAGCGATGGGAGGTTTGCAGGCCGACCATGCCGACCATCAGCGGATGATCGTCGGGGATGGTGCCCCAGCCCATCAAGGTCGGGATGACGGGAATGCCGGTCAGCTCGGCGAACTCCACCAGCAGTTCGCTGGCGTCGGCGTTGATGATGCCGCCGCCAGCCACCAGCAATGGACGTTCAGCCTGATTGAGCATCGCCAGGGCTTTCTCGATCTGCACGCGGTTGGCCGCGGGTTTGGCCAGGGGCAGTGGCTGGTAGGCGTCGATGTCGAATTCGATCTCGGCCATCTGCACGTCGAACGGCAGGTCGATCAGCACCGGGCCCGGACGGCCGGAGCGCATCTCAAAGAACGCCTTCTGGAAGGCATACGGCACCTGGCCCGGCTCCAGCACGGTGGTTGCCCACTTGGTCACGGGTTTGACGATGCTGGTGATATCCACTGCCTGAAAGTCTTCCTTGTGCATACGGGCGCGGGGCGCTTGCCCGGTGATGCACAGGATCGGGATCGAATCGGCCGAGGCGCTGTAGAGCCCGGTCACCATGTCGGTGCCGGCCGGGCCCGAGGTGCCGATGCACACACCGATATTGCCGGCCTTGGTGCGGGTGTAGCCCTCGGCCATGTGCGAGGCGCCTTCAACGTGGCGAGCAAGGACGTGATCGATGCCACCCACCTTCTGCAGGGCGGAGTACAGCGGGTTGATCGCGGCACCCGGAATACCGAAGGCGGTGTCCACGCCTTCACGGCGCATTACCAGGACCGCGGCTTCGATTGCTCTCATTTTGCTCATTGTTTTGTGCCTCTTACGTTTTGTAATTGTATACAAGTGGCTTTGCGCAGAGTGTATTCACGGCAAACGGCGCAGGTCAATCCATTTCCTCAAGCATCTGTTTCATTCGTCGGAAGGCCAGATTTTGCTGCGGCCTTTCATCGATCAAGGTGCTTTGTGAAAATTATTGTATACAAAAATATGTTTTGTTGTGTTCTATTTGTTGTGTTCGGTTTTGCTGAAAGTGAAGCCCGCAAGGCTTTCCCATAACAAAAGAAGGACAGCACCCATGAGCGTTCTAACCTTGAAAATCGCCGTCAACCTCGCCGGGCAAGCCCTTGCCGCCGGTCGTGAAATCAGCGCTGCGCCCCTGACCGTCGCGGTCCTGGACAGCGGCGGGCACCTGGTTGCCTTGCAGCGCGAAGACGGCGCCAGCCTGCTTCGCCCGCAGATCGCCATCGGCAAGGCCTGGGGCGCCATCGCCCTGGGCAAAGGCTCACGCCTGCTCGCCCAGGACGCCCAGCAACGCCCGGCGTTTTTCGCGGCATTGAACGGGCTGGGACAGGGCAATGTCGTACCGGCCCCGGGTGGGGTATTGATCAGGGATCAGGATGGGAAGGTGCTGGGGGCGATTGGTGTCAGTGGTGATGTTTCGGATGTGGATGAGCAGGTGGCGGTCAGGGCGGTGGAGGCGGTGCAGTTGAGGGCGGATGTGGGGATTACTGTTTGATTTTGCGGTGAATTGACGGGCCTCATCGCGAGCAAGCTCGCTCCCACAGGGCTTGATGTTCGACACATGATGTCTGAACACCGCAAGCCTAGTGTGGGAGCGAGCTTGCTCGCGATGACGATCTACCAGACACATCCAGCCAAGAGTCTGTCCGGCATTCAAAAATCTACAGGCCTAGCCTTTGATGACCTGATCATTGGAGAGGCGAAGGAATGCCTGATCTACCTGCTTCACGTCGTTTGCGCACCGGTCGTTACGGTGAGTTGAATCGAATCTATCTATTGACCACTAACACGGCTGAGCGAAAGCCGATTTTCCAGGATTTCGCTTTAGGTCGATTGGTCGTTGAGCAATTTAGGTGTGCCCAGGTTGAGAGAAGGGCGAAGTCATTGGCTTGGGTGATCATGCCTGACCATTTCCATTGGTTGATTGAATTGCAGCAAGGCTCGTTGAATGAGCTGATGCAAAAAACCAAGTCCTTGAGTGCTCGGGCGGTAAACATGTCCACAGGGCACAGAGGCAGCCTTTGGCAACCGGGATACCACGATCGAGCTCTGCGGCGGGAAGAGGATTTGGTAAAGCTGGCTCGCTATGTTGTGGCAAATCCACTGCGGGCAGGCCTGGTAGAGCGACTTGGCGACTATCCGCTGTGGGATGCCATTTGGCTTTGACTTGAAATCGAGTTGTCTTCAATCGCGAGCAAGCTCGCTCCCACAAGGGCGCCGCAAAACCCTGTGGGAGCGAGCTTGCTCGCGATGAGGGCTACTCAGTCTTCAGTCTGGCTCACACCCCTTCAACACCAACCGAATAATCGTCTGCGCCGCCGCTTCGTAATCCGCCTCATCGAGCTTGGCCTTGCCGGTCACGGCGCTGATCTGCCAGTCGAAATCGGCATAGGTCTGGGTGGCGGCCCAGATGCTGAACATCAGGTGGTTGGGGTCGATGGGGGCGATCTGGCCGCGGTCGATCCAGGTCTGGATGCAGGCGATGTTGTGCCGGGCCTGGGCGTTGAGTTGGTCCACCAGGTCGGGGCTCAGGTGGGGGGCGCCGTGCATGATTTCGCTGGCGAAGACTTTCGAGGCGAAGGGCAGGTCGCGGGAAATGCGGATCTTGGAGCGGATGTAGTGGCTCAGTACCTCGCCGGGCACACCGTCGGCATTGAACGGTGTCGAAGCCTGGAGAATCGGCTCGATGATGCTTTCCAGGACCTCGCGGTAGAGGTTTTCCTTGGATTTGAAGTAGTAGTAGACGTTGGGTTTGGGCAGGCCTGCCTTGGCCGCGATGTCGCTGGTCTTGGTCGCGGCGAAGCCCTTGTCGGCAAACTCTTCGCTGGCGGCACGCAGGA
Source organism: Pseudomonas sp. St386 (assembly GCF_018325865.1). NCBI lineage: Bacteria > Pseudomonadati > Pseudomonadota > Gammaproteobacteria > Pseudomonadales > Pseudomonadaceae > Pseudomonas > Pseudomonas sp. St386. The sequence goes on along the minus strand of NZ_AP021900.1, from coordinate 5,026,295 downwards.
TCAATTCTTTGTTGCGCTCGCGGATAGTGCTCATAAACCCAGGGGTTCCTTGCCTGTTCTGGCGGTGGCGCATGGTAGCACCGGCCTCGCGCGGCGCTCAAGAATGCCCAAGGCGCCGCGGCTCGCGGTATGCTGCGCGGCATTATTATTCAAGGAGCCCCTCCATGGCTGGAAGCAGTTTGCTGGTACTGATCGACGATATCGCCACCGTGCTCGACGATGTTGCGCTGATGACCAAGATGGCCGCCAAGAAGACCGCTGGCGTGCTCGGCGATGACTTGGCGCTCAACGCCCAGCAAGTCTCTGGTGTACGGGCCGAGCGGGAGCTGCCGGTGGTGTGGGCGGTGGCCAAGGGTTCGTTCATCAACAAGTTGATCCTGGTGCCATCGGCGCTGGCGATCAGCGCCTTCGTCCCGTGGCTGGTGACGCCGTTGTTGATGGTGGGCGGCGCTTATCTGTGTTTCGAAGGGTTCGAAAAACTGGCCCACAAGTTCCTTCACAGCAAGGCTGAAGACCAGGCCGAACATGCGCAACTGGTCGAGGCCGTGTCGGATCCGGCGGTCGATCTGGTGGCGTTTGAAAAGGACAAGATCAAGGGCGCGGTACGCACCGACTTCATCCTGTCAGCGGAAATCATCGCCATCACCCTCGGCACCGTTGCCGACGCCGCACTGACCCAGCAGGTGATCGTCCTGTCGGGCATCGCCATCGTCATGACCATTGGGGTCTATGGCCTGGTGGCCGGGATCGTCAAGCTCGATGACCTGGGACTCTGGTTGACCAAGAAGCCAGGGCAGGCCGCCAAAAGCATCGGCGGCGCCATCCTGAGTGCGGCACCCTACATGATGAAAAGCCTGTCGGTGATCGGCACGGCGGCGATGTTCCTGGTGGGTGGTGGCATCCTGACCCATGGCGTGCCGGTGGTGCATCACTGGATCGAAAGCGTGACGGCCAGCGCCGGTGGTGCCGGGTTTATCGTGCCGACGTTGCTCAATGCGGTGGCGGGGATTGTCGCGGGGGCGGTGGTGTTGGTCGGTGTGCTGGCGGTGGGCAAGATCTGGAAAGCGCTGAAAGGCTAAAAGTGACAACACATAACCCCTGTGGGAGCGAGCTTGCTCGCGATGAGGGCCTGACATCCAACATTAATGTTGCCTGACAGACTGCTATCGCGAGCACGCTTGCTCCCACAGTGGGTTTTGGGGTGGCCGAAAGTTATTCGGCAATCTGCAACTTGCGCGACTCGGTGTACACGTAGCGCACCTTCTCATACTCGAATGGCGAGTTCAGTTGCCCATAGCGGAAACCGGTCTGGTAGCGCTTGTCGACGCCGCGCAGAAGCAGCAGCTCCGGGTGGTTGGAACTGACTTCGGAGACGTTCAGGTAGTTGATCGCCGATTCGGCTGTGTAGTCCACCAGCAGGCCTGAGGTGTCGCGCAGGTTCGACGGGCCGAAGATCGGCAACACGAAGTAGGCGCCGCCCGGTACGCCGTAGAAGCCCAGGGTCTGGCCGAAGTCTTCGCTCTGGCGCGGCAGGCCCATGGCGGTGGCTGGGTCCCACAGGCCGGCGATGCCGACGGTGGTGTTGAGCAGCAGACGCGCCGTGGTTTCCATCGAACGCTTGCCCTTGAATTGCAGCAGGCTGTTCATCAGGTTTGGCACATCCCCCAGGTTATTGAAGAAGTTGCTGACCCCGGTGCGCACGAAGCTTGGCGTGACGTAGCGGTAGCCATCGACCACGGGCAGGAATACCCATTGGTCGAAGCGGTAGTTGAAGTGGTAGACGCGGCGGTTCCAGGACTCCAGCGGGTCATAGACGTTCAGGGCGTTGAGGGTCGAGCGCTCGAATTCGCGTTGGTCCAGGCCAGGGTTGAACTTGAGCTTGCTCAGCGGCTCCTTGAAGCCGTCCGAATCCACCACCACAGGCGCATTGGCCTTGCTGTTGTCGGCGTGGACCATGCCCGCACTCATTAACGCAGCGATAAGCAGCAGATATTTAGCCACGGAAGAACTCCAGCATGGCGTCGCTGTTGACGCGGTAGTTAAGGTTGCCGCAGTGGCCGCCCAGTGGATAAACCGTGAGGCGATCGCCAAAGGTCTTGCGCAGGAAGCCCAGGTCGCCCGGGCCGAGGATGACGTCGTCGGCATTGTGCATGACGGCAATCTTCGGGCTGTCATGCAGGTAATCCTTCAGCGCGTACAGGCTGACCTGATCGACCAGTTGCAACAGGCTGCCGCCGTCAGTGCGCGCGCGCCACATCGGGATCACCTGCTCGGTGAGGTAACAGTCGAAATCGCATTGCAGCGCACGCTTGAGGAACGGCGTCAGGCTGGTGCTTTCGGTAATCGGGAACTTGGGCGGGATGATCAGCCCGCGGCGGTTGATCAGGTCCGAGGTGAACGCGATGTCGGCGGCCGAGAAACGGAACGAGGTGCCGATCAACATGGCCATCTGCTCGTTGCTCAGGTGTTGCTTGGACTGCTGGAAGTCGTAGAGCAGGGCATCGTTGAGGTCGATGTAGCCTTTTTGCTGGAAGTAGCGCGTCAGCTTGTTCAGCACCAGTTCATAGAAGGTGGTGGTGTTGTTGATACCCTTGACCTCGGTCTGGACCAGTTTGTCCAGGTTGGTGATCGAGGTGTAGAGGTTCACCGGCGGGTTCAGCAGCAGCACTTTCTTGAAATTGAAGCTGCGCCGGGTTTCGTCCAGGTGTGCGACGAAGGCCGCATCCAGGGCGCCGAGGCTGTAGCCGGTCAGGTAGTACTCGGTCACGGGCAGCTTGGGGTTCTGCGCGCGCACGGCTTGCATCACCCGGTACATGTCTTCGGCGTCTTCCTTGGAAATGCCTGGCGTGGCGAAGCGCGAAGCGGCGCTCATGAAGTCGAAGCTGGTGGGCGAGGACAACTGCACCACGTGGTAGCCGGCCTTGTAGTAGAGGCGCTTGAGGTATTCATTAATGCTACTGTCAAAGCGCGCACCGGTGCCGGCGATCAGGAAAATCAGCGGTGCGGGTTTGTCCTGGGTGGCCATGCGGTATGTGAGGCTTTTCACCGGCCAGAAGTTGTCCGGCAGGATGAACTCGCGTTCCGGGCGCAGGGTCAGGCTGTGGTCTGCCTGGTTGATGTCTTCGATCAGCGGCAACTCCGGACGCAGGTCCGGTGGCGTGGTGGCGATGGTCGCCTCGAACGGGTTGGTCAAGGGGTAGCCATAGCTGGCGGCGTCAATATCTGCCGCCAGCGCGGACGCACTCAGGATAAGGCCGCCGAGAAGGGCAGCGAAGCGCAAGGAACGGAGCATGACTGGATCCCTTAGAGGAAGGTGCCGAATGAGGTTCGCAGGCTATGACCACCGAAGCGGAGCCAAGTGCCATGATGGGCACAAAACAGGCACGGACGGGGCGCGATAGTAGCGGGAAGATACACGGTCGTGCGTGCTGGCGGCTAGTTATCTGGCGTTTGCCGGATTTGACCGCAAATCTCACGTGTGGCGCTGGTACAAATGCCTGGAACTGAGAGCTGGCGTTCTGATGTCGTTTCTCGTTGCCTCGACGTCGCAGACAGAGCAGGTTCCGGATCGGAGCAGGTTGATGATCAACGAGTCAGTACTCCACTGGCGTTCAGACCGGTTTGAGGGCGAGCGTGATGGGGGCGCTGAGCATCATAACTATACGTTGACGCCGCCCGGCATCCGTCGGGCGCAGCACTTTCGGGGAAGTAACGATGAAGATGCGACGACTCTTGGGCGCAGGTGCCGCACTGGTACTGGCCATCAGTTCCACCTTGGCCAGCGCCGAAACCAAAACCCTGAGCATCGGTTACGTTGACGGCTGGTCCGACAGCGTCGCGACCACCCACGTGGCCGCCGAAGTGATCAAGCAGAAACTCGGTTATGACGTGAAGCTGCAAGCGGTCGCGACCGGGATCATGTGGCAAGGCGTGGCCACCGGTAAGCTCGACGCGATGCTCTCGGCCTGGCTGCCGGTGACTCACGGCGACTATTGGACGAAGAACAAGGACCAGGTGGTCGACTACGGCCCCAACTTCAAGGACGCCAAAATCGGCCTGATCGTGCCGGAGTACGTCAAGGCCAAGTCGCTCGAGGATCTGAAAACCGACGACTCCTTCAAGAAGCGCATCGTCGGCATCGACGCCGGTTCAGGTGTAATGCTCAAGACCGAACAGGCCATCAAGGATTACGACCTGACCGGTTATCAACTCAAGGCCAGTTCCGGCGCCGGCATGATTGCCGAGCTGACCCGTGCCGAGAAGAAAAACGAATCCATCGCCGTCACCGGTTGGGTGCCGCACTGGATGTTCGCCAAGTGGAAACTGCGCTTCCTGGAAGACCCGAAAGGCGTCTACGGCGCGGCTGAAACCGTGAACAGCATCGGCAGCAAGGAACTGGAGGCCAAGGCACCGGAAGTGGTCGCGTTCCTGAAGAAATTCCAATGGTCTTCGAAAGACGAGATTGGCGAAGTCATGCTGGCGATCCAGGAAGGTGCCAAGCCTGAAGCCGCCGCCAAGGACTGGGTTGCCAAGCACCCGGACCGCGTGAAGGAGTGGACCGGCAAGTAATCGGCCTGGTTTAGCTGTTCCGAAAAACCGCATGGCCGTGTGTCATGCGGTTTTTTTGTGCCCGCAATTCTGAGCGCAACGCAAACCCCTGTGGGAGGGGCTTGGTTTTTTTTGCGGAAAACTGGCAGAACCGTCATGTCGTTCTAATACTAAGGTCGTCTGGAACCTGGCCTTGAGCCGCATAGAGTAGGGCTGTTCCAATTAAATCTGTGCTGCGAGGATAAAAACAATGAACGACAGCATTTACCTCTCGATTCAAAACAGCCCGCGCTTCAAGGAGCTGGTGAGAAAACGGGAAAAGTTCGCCTGGATTCTCTCGGCGATCATGCTTGGGCTGTATTCCGGCTTCATTCTTCTGATCGCCTACGGGCCACACATTCTCGGGGCCAAGATCACGCCTGAGTCCACCATCACCTGGGGCATTCCCATCGGTGTCGGCCTGATTGTCTCGGCCTTCGTCCTGACCGCTATCTACGTACGACGCGCCAATGGCGAGTTCGACGACCTGAACAATGCGATTCTCAAGGAGGCTCAGCAATGATCCGGCGTCTACTGGCTCTATTGAGCATCGCAGCGTTCGCCCCGGGCGTCTGGGCGGCTGAAGCCCTGACCGGTGCCGTGCAGAAACAACCCCTCAACGTCGCGGCTATCCTGATGTTCGTGGCCTTCGTCGGCGCGACTTTATATATCACCTACTGGGCGTCCAAGAAAAACAACTCGGCGGCCGACTACTATGCGGCCGGCGGCAAGATCACCGGTTTCCAGAATGGCCTGGCCATTGCCGGTGACTACATGTCGGCGGCGTCCTTCCTGGGGATCTCCGCACTGGTGTTCGCCTCCGGCTACGACGGTCTGATCTACTCGATCGGCTTCCTGGTGGGCTGGCCGATCATCCTGTTCCTGATTGCTGAACGCTTGCGTAACCTGGGTAAGTACACCTTTGCCGACGTGGCGTCCTATCGCCTTGGGCAAACCCAGATCCGCAGTCTGTCCGCCTGTGGCTCGCTGGTCGTGGTGGCGTTCTACCTGATCGCGCAAATGGTCGGTGCCGGCAAGCTGATCCAGCTGCTGTTCGGCCTGGACTACCACGTTGCGGTGATCCTGGTGGGCATCCTGATGTGCCTCTACGTGTTGTTCGGCGGCATGCTGGCCACCACCTGGGTACAGATCATCAAGGCAGTGCTGTTGCTGTCGGGTGCTTCGTTCATGGCCCTGATGGTCATGAAGCACGTCAACTTCGACTTCAACATGCTGTTTGCCGAAGCGGTCAAGGTTCACCCTAAAGGTGAGGCGATCATGAGCCCTGGCGGCCTGGTGAAGGATCCGGTCTCGGCCTTCTCCCTGGGTCTGGCGCTGATGTTCGGTACCGCTGGCCTGCCGCATATCCTGATGCGCTTCTTCACCGTGAGCGACGCCAAGGAAGCGCGCAAGAGCGTGCTGTATGCCACCGGCTTCATCGGTTACTTCTACATCCTGACCTTCATCATCGGCTTCGGCGCGATCCTGCTGGTCAGCACCAACCCGGTCTTCAAGGACGCGGCAGGTGCCTTGCTCGGTGGTAACAACATGGCGGCGGTGCACCTGGCCAACGCTGTGGGCGGCAGTATCTTCCTGGGCTTCATCTCGGCGGTAGCCTTTGCCACCATCCTGGCGGTCGTCGCGGGCCTGACCCTGGCCGGTGCCTCGGCGGTGTCCCATGACCTGTATGCCAGCGTGATCAAGAAAGGCAAGGCAAACGAGAAGGACGAGATTCGCGTCTCGAAAATCACCACCATCGCCCTGGCGGTGCTGGCGATCGGCCTGGGCATCCTGTTCGAGAAGCAGAACATCGCGTTCATGGTGGGCCTGGCGTTCTCCATCGCGGCGAGCTGCAACTTCCCGGTACTGCTGCTTTCGATGTACTGGAAGAAGCTGACCACCCGTGGCGCCATGATTGGCGGCTGGCTGGGCCTGGTCAGTGCCGTGGGCCTTATGATCCTCGGCCCGACCATCTGGGTGCAGATCATGGGTCACGAGAAGGCGATCTTCCCGTATGAATACCCTGCGCTGTTCTCGATGGCCATTGCCTTCGTCGGCATCTGGTTCTTCTCCATTACCGACAAGTCGGCTGAAGGTGCAAACGAGCGGGCGCTGTTCTTCCCGCAGTTCGTGCGTTCGCAGACTGGCCTGGGGGCGAGTGGGGCGGTTAACCACTGATGCGCCAGTAAGCTGCAAGCGTTGTGTTTGAAGAAATACCCCTGTCGAGAGGCTGGGGTATTTTTTTGTGCCGGGTTTATGAGGGGGTGCAGATCTGCCGCCATTGTCGGAACGCCGCCCGGAGCGATCTCCCCCCCTGTGGGAGCGTACATAGATCCAGTGTGGGAGCGAGCTTGCTCGCGATGCGCCGGGCCTGTCACCGCAGCTTCTGGATCAGACAAAGAGGGCACAAACAAAACAGCCCCTGCTCTTATATAAGAAGCAGGGGCTGTTCGGTGCAGCTTGGGACCTATAGCAAGGCAGGTCTTACTTGCGGTCTTCCAGCTGGGTGATGTCACGCGACTCGTAGCCGGTGTACAGCTGGCGCGGGCGGCCGATCTTGTACGGGCTGGAGAGCATTTCCTTCCAGTGGGAGATCCAGCCGACGGTCCGCGCCAGGGCGAAGATCACGGTGAACATGCTGGTTGGAATGCCGATCGCCTTGAGGATGATCCCCGAGTAGAAGTCGACGTTCGGGTACAGCGAGCGCTCGATGAAGTACGGGTCGGTCAGGGCGATCTCTTCCAGGCGCATGGCCAGTTCGAGTTGCGGATCGTTCTTGATCCCCAGTTCCTTGAGCACTTCGTCGCAGGTCTGCTTCATGACGGTGGCGCGCGGGTCGCGGTTCTTGTAGACCCGGTGACCGAAGCCCATCAGCTTGAACGGATCGTTCTTGTCCTTGGCCTTGGCGATGAACTTGTCGATGTTCGAGACATCGCCGATTTCATCGAGCATGGTCAGTACCGCTTCGTTGGCACCGCCGTGGGCAGGGCCCCAGAGTGCGGCGATACCGGCGGCGATACAGGCGAACGGGTTGGCACCCGAGGAGCCGGCCAGGCGCACGGTGGACGTGGAGGCGTTCTGCTCGTGGTCGGCATGGAGGATGAAGATCCGGTCCATGGCCTTGGCGAGCACCGGGCTGATCGGTTTGATCTCGCACGGGGTGTTGAACATCATATGCAGGAAGTTCTCTGCATAGGTCAGGTCGTTGCGCGGGTACATCATGGGCTGGCCCATGGAGTACTTGTAGACCATCGCTGCCAGGGTCGGCATCTTCGCCACCAGGCGGATCGCGGAGATTTCGCGATGCTGGGGGTTATTGATGTCCAGGGAGTCGTGGTAGAAGGCCGAGAGGGCGCCGACAACGCCGCACATGACGGCCATCGGGTGGGCATCGCGACGGAAGCCGTTGAAGAAGGTCTTCAACTGCTCGTGAACCATGGTGTGGTTCTTCACGGTGCTGACGAACTGGGCCTTTTGCTCTGCGGTTGGCAGCTCGCCGTTGAGCAGCAGGTAGCAGGTTTCCAGGTAGTCCGATTTTTCAGCCAGTTGCTCGATCGGGTAGCCGCGGTGCAGCAGGATGCCGTTGTCGCCGTCGATATAGGTGATTTTCGATTCGCACGAGGCGGTCGACATGAAACCTGGGTCAAAGGTGAAACGGCCCGTGGCCGTCAGGCCCCGTACGTCGATTACATCGGGACCAACGGTGCCGGTTAAAATGGGCAGCTCGACGGGGGCTGCGCCCTCGATGATCAACTGCGCTTTTTTGTCAGCCATGTGGCCTCCTATTAATGCTTGAAATCATCAGACAGACCCCCCACGCAGGGCCCGCACCACTATAGTGAGATAAATTCGAAAGTCAATTTGCCTAAAGTCTTGCTCCAGAAGGCTTTAACCGGACTTTTTCCGCGAAATTACCTGCCGTTTACGCCTTTTGCGTCGTATGTGCAATGCGCTATTAGGGGAAGGTGAACGCGTTGTCATTAGTAGCCTAACTGTCTATACTCGGCCACCGACCGCCAGGGGCTTTTGGGCCTGCTTTCTTGGGGGTCGTCACTCCCTGGGTGGTGAGTACCTGACCAGTGCGCGCCCCAACAACTTTGCCCTGATTGTTAGGGGCTCTTCAGTGTGAAAAAAAAGCCGTGAAAAGCCAACGACCTGTAAACCTAGACCTAAGGACCATCAAACTCCCAGTCACTGCTTACACGTCCATTCTTCACCGTATTTCCGGTGTCATCCTCTTCGTCAGCCTGGCCATCATGCTTTATGCATTGGACAAGTCGCTCGATTCGGAAGAAGGCTTCGGTCAGGTGAAAGCGTGTCTGACCAGTCCGCTAGCCAAGCTAGTGATTTGGGGCATCCTGTCCGCCTTGCTGTATCACTTGGTTGCCGGTGTGCGCCATTTGATCATGGACATGGGCATCGGTGAGACGCTGGAAGGCGGCAAGCTGGGCTCGAAAATCATTATCGCCGTGTCTGCGGTGCTGATCGTTCTGGCAGGAGTCTGGATATGGTAACCAACGTCACGAACCTTTCGCGTTCGGGCCTCTATGACTGGATGGCGCAGCGTGTGTCTGCGGTCGTTCTCGCGGCTTACTTCATCTTCCTGATCGGATATGTCGTAGCAAACCCAGGCCTGGGCTACGCCCAATGGCATGAACTGTTCGCAAACAACTGGATGCGTATCTTCAGTCTGCTGGCACTTGTTGCACTGGGCGCTCACGCCTGGGTCGGCATGTGGACCATCGCGACCGACTACCTGACGCCAATGGCGTTCGGCAAGTCGGCGACTGCCGTACGTTTCCTCTTCCAGGCAGTATGCGGCGTTGCGATGTTCGCTTACTTCGTCTGGGGTGTGCAGATTCTCTGGGGTATCTGATCCATGGCTAACATTCCAACGATTTCTTTCGACGCCATCATCATTGGTGGTGGCGGTGCCGGCATGCGCGCAGCGCTGCAACTGGCACAGGGCGGTCACAAGACTGCCGTGATCACCAAGGTTTTCCCGACCCGTTCGCACACTGTTTCCGCCCAGGGCGGCATCACCTGCGCCATCGCTTCGGCCGACCCGAACGATGACTGGCGCTGGCACATGTACGATACCGTCAAGGGTTCCGACTACATCGGTGACCAGGACGCTATCGAGTACATGTGTCAGGAAGGCCCGGCTGCGGTGTTCGAGCTGGACCACATGGGCATGCCATTCTCGCGTACCGAGCAAGGTCGTATCTACCAGCGTCCGTTCGGTGGCCAGTCCAAGGACTACGGCAAGGGCGGCCAGGCTGCACGTACTTGCGCGGCGTCCGACCGTACCGGTCACGCGCTGCTGCACACCCTGTACCAGGGCAACCTGAAAGCCGGTACCACGTTCCTGAACGAGTACTACGCCGTTGACCTGGTGAAAAACCAGGACGGCGCCTTCGTCGGCGTGATCGCGATCTGCATCGAAACCGGCGAAACCACCTACATCCGCGCCAAGGCCACCGTACTGGCGACCGGCGGTGCAGGCCGTATCTACGCATCCACCACCAATGCCCTGATCAACACCGGTGACGGCGTCGGCATGGCCCTGCGTGCTGGCGTGCCGGTACAAGACATCGAAATGTGGCAGTTCCACCCGACCGGCATCGCCGGCGCCGGTGTACTGGTGACCGAAGGTTGCCGTGGTGAAGGTGGTTACCTGATCAACAAGCACGGCGAGCGTTTCATGGAGCGTTATGCTCCGAACGCCAAGGACCTTGCCGGTCGTGACGTGGTTGCCCGTTCGATGGTTAAAGAAATCATCGCTGGCAACGGTTGCGGTCCGAATGGCGACCACGTGATGCTCAAGCTCGACCACCTGGGCGAGGAAGTGCTGCACAGCCGCCTGCCAGGCATCTGCGAACTGTCCAAGACCTTCGCTCACGTCGACCCGGTCGTTGCGCCAGTTCCAGTGGTTCCAACCTGCCACTATATGATGGGCGGCGTTGCCACCAACATTCATGGCCAGGCGATCACCCAGAACGCCGAAGGCGTGGACGCAATCATCCCTGGCCTGTTCGCAGTGGGTGAAGTGGCTTGCGTATCGGTCCACGGTGCCAACCGTCTGGGCGGCAACTCGTTGCTCGACCTGGTGGTCTTCGGTCGCGCTGCCGGCCTGCACCTGGAAAAAGCGCTGTCCGACGGTATCGAATATGACGATGCCACCGACGCCAACATCGAAGCTGCCCTGGCGCGTCTGTCCGCTCTGAACGAGCGTACCGAAGGCGAAGACGTGGCGACCCTGCGTCGTGAGTTGCAAAACTGCATGCAGAACTACTTCGGTGTATTCCGTACCGGCGAATACATGCAGAAGGGTATTGCCCAGCTGGCGCAATTGCGTGAACGAATCGCCAACGTGAAGATCAACGATAAGTCGCAGGCGTTCAACACTGCCCGTATCGAAGCGCTGGAATTGCAGAACCTGCTGGAAGTGGCCGAAGCCACCGCCATCGCCGCAGAAGTGCGTAAAGAGTCCCGTGGCGCCCACGCCCGCGAAGACTTCGAAGACCGTGACGACGAAAACTGGCTGTGCCACACCTTGTACTTCCCGGGTGAAAAACGCGTCGCCAAGCGTGCCGTGAACTTCTCGCCGAAGACTGTTCCGACTTTCGAACCAAAAGTCCGGACTTATTAAGGGTGACCGCTATGTTGCAAGTCAGTGTTTATCGCTACAACCCTGATCAGGACGCTGCGCCGTTCATGCAGGACTTCCAGGTCGATACCGGTGGTAAAGACCTGATGGTGCTGGACGTGCTGGCCCTGATCAAAGAGCAGGACGAGGGTTTCTCCTATCGTCGCTCTTGCCGTGAGGGCGTTTGCGGCTCCGACGGCATGAACATCAACGGCAAGAACGGCCTGGCGTGCATCACGCCGCTGTCTGCCGTGGTCAAGGGCAACAAGCTGATCGTTCGTCCGCTGCCAGGTTTGCCGGTTATCCGTGACCTGGTCGTCGATATGAGCATCTTCTACAAGCAATACGAGAAGGTGAAGCCATTCCTGCAGAACGACACGCCGGCTCCGGCCATCGAGCGTCTGCAGACTCCTGAAGAGCGTGAGAAGCTCGACGGTCTGTACGAGTGCATCCTGTGCGCTTGCTGCTCGACCTCGTGCCCATCGTTCTGGTGGAACCCGGACAAGTTCCTGGGCCCGGCCGCCCTGCTGCAAGCGTACCGCTTCCTGGCAGACAGCCGTGACACCAAGACGTCCGAGCGTCTGGCTTCGCTGGATGATCCGTTCAGCGTATTCCGCTGCCGCGGGATCATGAACTGCGTCAACGTTTGTCCAAAAGGCCTGAACCCGACTAAGGCCATCGGTCACATTCGTAACATGCTGCTGCAAAGCGGCGTTTGATTCAGCTGCTGTACCCGTAGGACCGTTGTACCCGTAAAGGCCAGGGCGCGGGCTTCAACCCGCGTCATGGCTATAACCAGAACAGCCGCTCACAAAGCGGCAGTTCTTATTTTGAAGAAATGAGACAAGCAGGGGCATCCGGGCTGGTACCCGGACTATCAGCGTGATCCTAAGTGGCTTGTTTTAGTCGCTGCACTCGGACTTCTGCAAGTTTGCTCGGTGTTTTCGCCGGTGGTGTTCCCCTAATCGAGGGTGACCAAGCATGCAAGAAAGCGTGATGCAGCGCATGTGGAACAGTGCCCACCTTTCCGGTGGTAACGCTGCCTATGTGGAAGAGCTTTACGAGCTCTACCTGCACGACCCTAACGCTGTGCCAGAAGAATGGCGCACCTACTTTCAGAAGTTGCCGGCTGACGGTAACTCTGCCACTGATGTTTCGCACTCGACGATTCGCGATCATTTCGTGCTGCTGGCGAAGAACCAGCGCCGCGCTCAACCGGTGTCTGCCGGCAGCGTGAGCTCCGAGCACGAGAAGAAGCAAGTTGAAGTATTGCGACTGATCCAGGCCTACCGGATGCGTGGCCACCAGGCAGCCCAGCTTGACCCGCTGGGACTGTGGCAGCGTCCTGCACCTGCAGACCTGTCGATCACTCACTACGGCTTGACCAATGCCGACCTTGATACGACCTTCCGTGCCGGCGACCTGTTCATCGGCAAAGAGGAAGCGAGCCTACGCGAAATTCACGAAGCGTTGCAGCAGACATATTGCCGCACCATCGGCGCTGAATTTACGCATATCACCGATTCCGAGCAGCGCCAGTGGTTCCAGCAGCGTCTGGAAAGCGTTCGTGGCCGTCCGACGTACTCCGCCGACATCAAGAGCCACTTGCTCGAGCGCGTCACCGCCGGTGAAGGCCTGGAGAAATACCTGGGTACCAAATACCCGGGCACCAAGCGTTTCGGCCTGGAAGGCGGCGAGAGCCTGATTCCAATGCTCGATGAGCTGATCCAGCGTTCCGGTTCCTACGGCACCAAGGAAGTTGTCATCGGCATGGCCCACCGTGGCCGCCTGAACGTACTGGTCAACACCTTCGGCAAGAACCCGCGCGAGCTGTTCGACGAGTTCGAAGGCAAGAAGAAGGTCGAACTGGGTTCCGGTGACGTGAAGTACCACCAGGGCTTCTCGTCCAACGTAATGACCACAGGTGGCGAAGTCCACCTGGCCATGGCCTTCAACCCGTCCCACCTGGAAATCGTTTCCCCGGTGGTCGAGGGTTCGGTCCGTGCGCGCCAGGATCGTCGCAACGATCCGACCGGCGAGAAGGTGCTGCCGATCTCCATCCACGGTGACGCGGCATTCGCCGGTCAAGGCGTGGTCATGGAAACCTTCCAGATGTCGCAGACCCGCGGTTTCAAGACCGGCGGTACCGTGCACATCGTGATCAACAACCAGGTCGGTTTCACCATCAGCAACCCGGAAGACTCGCGCTCTACCGAGTACGCAACCGACGTTGCGAAAATGATCCAGGCGCCGATTCTCCATGTGAATGGCGATGACCCGGAAGCCGTGCTGTTCGTGACCCAGTTGGCCATCGACTACCGCATGCAGTACAAGCGCGACGTGGTGATCGACCTGGTCTGCTACCGTCGTCGCGGCCACAACGAGGCCGACGAGCCAAGCGGTACTCAACCGCTGATGTACCAGCAGATCGCCAAGCAGCGCACCACCCGTGAGCTGTATGCCGAGCGCCTGACCCAGGGCGGTGTGCTGGATGCAGCGCGCGTCCAGGAAAAAGTCGATGAATATCGCAATGCCCTGGATAACGGCCTGCACGTTGTAAAAAGCCTGGTCAAAGAGCCGAACAAAGAGCTGTTCGTGGACTGGCGTCCGTACCTGGGCCACGCCTGGACCGCGCGTCACGACACCCGTTTCGACCTCAAGACCCTGCAGGAACTGTCCGCCAAGCTGTTGGAAATCCCGGACGGCTTCGTGGTTCAGCGCCAGGTCGCGAAAATCTACGAAGACCGGCAGAAGATGCAAGCCGGCGGCCTGCCGATCAACTGGGGTTATGCCGAAACCATGGCGTACGCGACCCTGGCATTCGAAGGTCACCCGGTGCGCATCACCGGCCAGGACGTAGGCCGCGGCACTTTCTCGCACCGCCACGCGGCGCTGCACAACCAGAAAGACGCCAGCACCTACATCCCGCTGCAACACCTGTACAAAGGCCAGCCACGTTTCGACCTGTACGATTCGCTGCTGTCCGAAGAAGCCGTCCTGGCGTTCGAATATGGCTACTCCACCACCGAGCCGAATGCGCTGGTGATCTGGGAAGCCCAGTTCGGCGACTTCGCCAACGGTGCCCAGGTGGTTGTCGACCAGTTCATCACCAGTGGCGAACACAAGTGGGGCCGTCTCTGCGGTCTGACCATGCTGTTGCCGCACGGTTATGAAGGGCAGGGGCCGGAGCACTCTTCGGCACGTCTGGAGCGTTACCTGCAGTTGTGCGCCGAGCACAACGTCCAGGTCTGCGTACCGACGACGCCGGCACAGATCTACCACCTGCTGCGTCGTCAGGTCATCCGTCCGCTGCGCAAGCCGCTGATCGTGCTGACACCCAAGTCGCTGCTGCGTCACAAACTGGCGATCTCCACGCTCGAGGATCTGGCCGAAGGCTCGTTCCAGACCGTTATTTCGGAAATCGACACCCTGGATGCGGCGAAGGTGACTCGCCTGGTCCTGTGCAGCGGCAAGGTCTACTACGACCTGCTGGAAAAACGTCGTGCCGAAGGCCGCGAAGACATCGCTATCGTGCGTATCGAGCAGCTTTACCCGTTCCCGGAAGAAGACCTGATGGAGGCCATCGCGCCTTACACCAACCTCACCCATGTGGTGTGGTGTCAGGAAGAACCGATGAACCAAGGCGCTTGGTACAGCAGCCAGCATCACCTGCGTCGCAGCATCGGCAACCATAACAAGGCCCTGGTCTTGGAGTATGCCGGCCGTGATGCTTCCGCTGCACCTGCGTGTGGTTATGCGTCGATGCACGCCGAGCAGCAGGAAAAACTGCTGCAAGATGCCTTCACTGTTTAACGCCTTCGCGCTGACTGAAACCGAATTTTAAGGACCCACAGATAATGGCTATCGAAATCAAAGCCCCGTCATTCCCGGAATCGGTTGCCGATGGCACCGTTGCCACCTGGCACAAGAAACCAGGCGAGGCCGTCAAGCGTGACGACCTGATCGTCGACATCGAGACCGACAAGGTCGTGCTGGAAGTATTGGCCGAAGCTGACGGCGTGCTGGGCGCAATCATTGCCGAGGAGGGCGCTACCGTTCTGTCGAACCAGGTCCTGGGCTCGATCGAAGAAGGCGGTGCTGCCGCTGCTGCTCCGGCCGCCGCTGCTGCACCGGCTGCCGCCCAGGCCGCCGCGCCAGCCGCTGGTGGCGAAGACGATCCAGTCGCTGCCCCTGCTGCGCGCAAGCTGGCTGAAGAGAACGGCATCAACATCGCTTCCGTTGCCGGCACCGGCAAGGGTGGTCGCGTGACCAAGGAAGACGTGGTTGCAGCCGTTGCCGCCAAGAAAGCCGCTCCAGCCGCCGCGCCAGCCAAGCCTGCCGCACCTGCCGCTGCCGCTCCGGTGTTCGCTGCCGGTGACCGCGTTGAAAAACGCGTTCCGATGACCCGCGTTCGCGCTACCGTGGCCAAGCGTCTGGTAGAAGCCCAGTCGAACATGGCGATGCTGACCACCTTCAACGAAGTCGACATGACCGAAGTCATGGCCCTGCGTTCGAAGTACAAGGATCTGTTCGAGAAGTCCCACAATGGCGTACGCCTGGGCTTCATGTCGTTCTTCGTCAAGGCTGCCACCGAAGCGCTGAAACGTTTCCCGGCCGTCAACGCGTCGATCGACGGTTCCGACATCGTCTACCACGGCTACGCCGACATCGGTGTCGCTGTTTCCAGCGACCGTGGCCTGGTGGTTCCGGTACTGCGCAACGCCGAACTGATGAGCCTGGCCGAAATCGAAGGCGGCATCGCCACCTTCGGCAAGAAGGCCCGTGACGGCAAGCTGTCCATCGAAGAGATGACCGGCGGTACGTTCACCATCACCAACGGTGGTACATTCGGTTCGATGATGTCGACCCCGATCGTCAACCCGCCGCAAGCGGCTATCCTGGGCATGCACAACATTCTGCAGCGTCCTATGGCGATCAATGGTCAAGTCGTGATTCGTCCGATGATGTACCTGGCACTGTCCTACGATCACCGCCTGATCGACGGTAAAGAAGCCGTGACGTTCCTGGTAACCATCAAGAACCTGCTTGAAGATCCGGCTCGTCTGCTGCTGGATATCTGATTTTCGCCGCGAGGGCCGGTCTGTTTTGACCGGCCTCTTGCTGAAACAACCGGTTTCGTCCCTCGACGGTCATCACAAGTGACCGTCCGGTTTGATTCGAAAAGGAATGACTCATGACTCAGAAATTCGACGTGGTAGTGATTGGTGCGGGCCCTGGCGGCTACGTAGCGGCCATCAAGGCTGCGCAACTGGGCCTTACCACTGCCTGCATCGAGAAATACACCGACAAGGAGGGCAAGCTGGCCCTCGGCGGTACTTGCCTGAACGTCGGCTGCATTCCTTCCAAGGCGCTGCTGGACAGCTCCTGGAAGTTCCACGAAGCCCAAGACGGCTTCGCGATCCACGGCATCAGCACGGGCGACGTGAAGATGGACGTGCCGGCGATGGTGGGTCGCAAGGCCAACATCGTCAAGAACCTGACCAGCGGTGTTGCCACCCTGTTCAAGGCCAACGGCGTGACTTCGATCCAAGGCCACGGCAAGCTGCTGATGGGCAAGAAAGTCGAAGTGACCAAGCCAGACGGCTCGGTTGAAGTGATCGAAGCCGAGAACGTCATCCTGGCACCAGGCTCGCGTCCGATCGACATTCCACCGGCTCCGGTCGACCAGAACGTGATCGTCGATTCCACCGGTGCCCTGGAATTCCAGACCGTGCCAAAACGCCTGGGCGTGATCGGCGCTGGCGTGATCGGCCTCGAGCTGGGTTCGGTATGGTCGCGCCTGGGTGCGCAAGTGACCGTACTGGAAGCCCTCGATACCTTCCTGATGGCCGCTGACGCTGCGGTTTCCAAGGAAGCGCTGAAAACCCTGACCAAACAGGGCCTGGACATCAAGCTGGGCGCTCGCGTGACCGGTTCGAAGGTCAACGGCGAAGAAGTCGTGGTGACCTACACCGACACCAACGGCGAACAGACCATCACCTTCGACAAGCTGATCGTCGCGGTCGGCCGTCGTCCTGTGACCACTGACCTGCTGGCTGCCGATAGCGGCGTGGAAATCGACGAGCGCGGCTTCATTGCCGTCGACGACCAGTGCGCAACCGCGGTACCGGGCGTCTTCGCCATCGGTGACGTGGTTCGCGGCATGATGCTGGCACACAAGGCATCCGAAGAAGGCATCATGGTTGTCGAGCGCATCAAGGGCCACAAAGCCCAGATGAACTACGACCTGATCCCTTCGGTTATCTACACCCACCCGGAAATCGCATGGGTTGGCAAGACCGAGCAGGCCTTGAAAGCCGAAGGCGTTGAAGTTAACGTCGGCACCTTCCCGTTCGCAGCCAGTGGCCGTGCCATGGCAGCCAACGATACCGGTGGTTTCGTGAAAGTCATCGCCGATGCCAAGACGGATCGCGTATTGGGCGTTCACGTCATTGGCCCAAGCGCTGCCGAGCTGGTACAGCAAGGCGCGATCGGCATGGAATTCGGCACCAGCGCTGAAGATCTGGGCATGATGGTCTTCTCCCATCCGACCCTGTCCGAAGCCTTGCACGAAGCGGCCCTGGCCGTAAATGGCGGCGCCATCCACGTGGCCAACCGCAAGAAGCGTTAATAGACAATAAGAAACCACGGCGGTTTGGCCCGTCGTGAGCCTTGCGAGCAAGACTCACCGCGGAATATCCGCTGGACGCAGCCTTGCGTAGCCGAACCGGTTAACCGGAACGCTACGCAAGCAGCAGTCACAGGTGGTGCGGCACCAGAACGGTGCAGCACCGAATGCGCAGTACCTAACGAAGACGGTAATAAGCATGAATCTTCACGAGTATCAGGGTAAGCAGCTGTTCGCTGAGTACGGCCTGCCAGTATCCACCGGTTACGCGGTAGACACCCCGGAAGCGGCAGCAGAAGCTTGCGACAAAATCGGCGGCAGCGAATGGGTTGTCAAAGCCCAGGTTCACGCCGGTGGTCGCGGTAAAGCGGGCGGCGTCAAGCTGGTTCGCAGCAAAGAAGACGCCAAAGCCTTCGCACAGCAGTGGCTGGGCAAGCGTCTGGTGACTTACCAGACTGACGCCAACGGTCAGCCAGTCACCAAGATCCTGGTTGAATCGTGCACTGATATCGCTAAAGAGCTGTACCTGGGCGCTGTCGTTGACCGTTCGAGCCGCCGCATCGTGTTCATGGCTTCCACCGAAGGTGGCGTGGACATCGAGAAAATCGCTCACGATACCCCTGAGAAAATCCTCAAGGCCACCATCGATCCACTGGTTGGCGCACAGCCATTCCAGGGTCGCGAGCTGGCATTCCAGCTGGGCCTGGAAGGCAAGCAGGTCACTCAATTCGCCAAGATCTTCGTAGGTCTGGCCAAGCTGTTCCAGGACCACGACCTGGCACTGCTGGAAGTGAACCCGCTGGTGATCAAGGCCGACGGCGACCTGCACTGCCTCGATGCCAAGATCAACATCGATGCCAACGCCATGTACCGTCAGCCTAAGCTGAAGACTTTCCACGATCCGTCGCAAGACGATCCGCGCGAAGCGCACGCTGCCAAGTTCGAACTGAACTACGTGGCCCTGGAAGGTAACATCGGCTGCATGGTCAACGGTGCCGGCCTGGCCATGGGTACCATGGACATCGTCAACCTGCATGGCGGCAAGCCAGCCAACTTCCTCGACGTGGGCGGTGGTGCTACCAAGGAACGCGTAACCGAAGCGTTCAAGATCATCCTGTCCGACACCAACGTCGCTGCAGTACTGGTCAACATCTTCGGCGGCATCGTTCGCTGCGACATGATTGCCGAAGGCATCATCGGCGCCGTGAAAGAAGTTGGCGTGAAAATCCCGGTTGTTGTTCGCCTTGAAGGCAACAACGCTGAGCTGGGCGCTAAAGTACTGGCAGAAAGCGGTTTGAACATCATCGCTGCTACCAGCCTGACCGACGCTGCTCAACAAGTTGTCAAAGCTGCGGAGGGCAAATAATGAGCGTCCTGATCAATAAAGACACCAAGGTTATCTGCCAGGGTATTACCGGTTCGCAAGGTAGTTTCCACACCCAGCAAGCCATCGAATACGGCACCAAGATGGTTGGCGGCGTAACACCGGGCAAGGGCGGCACCGAGCACCTGGGCCTGCCAGTGTTCAACACCGTGAAAGACGCTGTAGCTGCCACTGGCGCCACCGCCAGCGTGATCTACGTTCCAGCTCCTTTCTGCAAGGACTCCATCCTTGAAGCAGCGTTCGGCGGCATCAAGCTGATCGTCTGCATCACCGAAGGCATCCCGACCATCGACATGCTGGAAGCCAAGGTCAAGTGCGACGAGCTGGGTATCACCCTGATCGGCCCTAACTGCCCAGGCGTGATCACTCCAGGCGAATGCAAGATCGGCATCATGCCAGGTCACATTCACTTGCCAGGCAAGGTCGGTATCGTTTCCCGTTCCGGCACCCTGACCTACGAAGCTGTGAAGCAGACCACTGACGCCGGTTTCGGTCAGTCGACTTGCGTCGGCATCGGCGGTGACCCGATCCCAGGCTCGAACTTCATCGACATCCTGAAGCTGTTCCAGGAAGACCCGAAGACCGAAGCGATCGTCATGATCGGTGAGATCGGCGGTTCGGCTGAAGAAGAAGCGGCTGCCTACATCAAGGCCAACGTGACCAAGCCGGTTGTTTCCTACATCGCTGGTGTGACTGCTCCTCCGGGCAAGCGCATGGGCCATGCTGGCGCAATCATCTCTGGCGGCAAAGGTACTGCAGACGAGAAATTCGCTGCACTGCAAGACGCAGGCGTGAAAACCGTGCGTTCGCTGGCAGACATCGGCAAGGCCCTGGCTGAGCTGACTGGCTGGGAAATGAAGAAGTAAGCTTCGGCTGACCTTTTCGTTCCAGCAACAAAGGCCACCTTCGGGTGGCCTTTGTCGTTTCCGGCACTGTTGAAGCAAGGCTTTGTGAGAACAAGGCCCTGTGGGAGCAAGGCTTGCCCGCGATGCAGGCGACTCAGTTCTATCTGTCAGTTCACGCTGACGCTATCGCGGGCAAGCCTTGCTCCCCAGATAAAGGCCCTTACAGCAAGGGGCTTCGCAGGAAAATAGATACGTAAACGCGACACGCGAACGTCGCGCATCGGATAGTTCGCCCCTTAACAGTGCGTTCTCTCGCTAAATTCGTTAGGCTAGCAGCCATTTTTGCGACCGCTGCCCACAAGGAAGCGCCGCGCTAAACGGGTCGGTCCCATACGGATCGGCAGCATTTCCCTCACCCATAAGGGAAATCCCTCTCTAAATTCCGATTCAGTAGTGTGGTTTCCTTAATGAAAGTGTTGAAAGGCCAGGACATCCTGGCGCTTGGTTTCATGACATTTGCCCTGTTCGTCGGGGCCGGCAACATCATCTTCCCGCCTATCGTCGGCTTGCAGTCCGGACCTCATGTCTGGATGGCGGCGCTGGGCTTTTTGATCACGGCGGTCGGGCTACCGGTCATCACGGTCGTTGCACTGGCCAAGGTGGGCGGTGCGATGGACGCCTTGAGCAGCCCCATCGGCAAGCTCGCCGGTGGTGTACTGGCGGCAGTGTGCTACCTGGCCGTCGGCCCGTTGTTCGCCACGCCGCGTACCGCCACCGTTTCGTTCGAAGTCGGCCTGGCGCCGTTGACCGGTGAAAGCCCGCTGGCGCTGTTCCTCTACAGCGCAGTGTATTTCCTGCTGGTGTTTTTCATCTCGCTCTATCCGGGCCGTCTGCTGGACACCGTCGGGCGCTTCCTCGCGCCACTGAAGATCATCGCCCTGGCCGTGCTCGGCATCGCGGCGTTTGCCTTGCCCGCGGGTGATATCGGCGTGGCGACCCCCGAGTACATCGCGGCACCGTTCTCCCAAGGGTTCATCAATGGCTACCTGACCATGGATACCCTGGGCGCCTTGGTGTTCGGCATTGTCATCGTCAACGCGATCCGTTCCCGGGGCGTCGAGTCGCCGGCCTTGATCACCCGCTATGCGATCATCGCCGGGCTGATCGCCGGGGTGGGCCTGGCGCTGGTCTACGTCAGCCTGTTCCGCCTGGGTTCGGGCAGCCATGAAGTGGCCGTGGGCGCAACCAACGGCGCCGCTGTGCTGCATGCCTACGTGCAACACACCTTCGGCAGCCTGGGCAGCGGTTTCCTTGCGGTGTTGATCTCCCTGGCGTGCCTGGTGACCGCAGTCGGCCTGACCTGCGCCTGCGCCGAGTACTTCAGCCGCGTCCTGCCGCTGTCCTACAAGACCTTGGTCGTGATCCTGGCGGCTTTTTCGCTGCTGGTGTCCAACCTGGGCCTGACCAAGCTGATCGCGTTCTCGATTCCGGTCCTCACCGCGATCTATCCGCCGTGCATCGCCCTGGTGGCCCTGAGCTTCTGCAAGGACTTCTGGCACGAGCAGGGGCGCATCGTTGGCCCGGTGATGCTGGTGTCGTTCCTGTTTGGCCTGATCGATGCGCTCAAGGGGGCCGGCCTGGTGGACTGGATGCCGGCGCAACTGGCCCACCTGCCGCTGAGCGAGCAGGGCCTGGCCTGGCTGGTGCCTTCGGTGATGACCCTGGCGGTCGCGGTGGTGTGCGATCGCCTGCTGGGCAAGCGCAGCGAAGCCTTGGCTTAAGCGACAACGGGCAGATCCATCGGCAAGAACTGAAATGCCCCGTATCAATCGATACGGGGCATTTTTTTTGAGTGCAGTGTCTTTTTCCGTGGACTGTGGGAGCGAGCCTGCTCGCGATAGCGTTGGAACTGCCGACATCGAAGTGAAAGTTATACCGCTATCGCGAGCAGGCTCGCTCCCACAGGGTTCGCTGATACTATTGCCACAGATTTTGTTTCGTCACAGGAAATCGAATGTCATTCATCCAAGCCAACCTGATCCACCTGCTTGCCGCCGCCTGGTTCATCATCTGCTGGGCGGGCTACACCCGTTATGCCTCTTGGAAGGCGCGCGACACGGCGTGCCTGGCCAGCGTGATGCACCTGTACCGCGAAGACTGGATGCGCCGCATGTTGCTGCGTGAGAACCGTATCGCCGATGCCAGCGTGATCGGCAACCTGGAGCGCAATGCATCCTTCTTCGCCTCCAGCACGCTGATCATCCTGGCCGGTATCCTGACGGTACTCGGGGCATCTGATCGGGCGGTGTCGTTGCTGGCGGACATACCGATGGTGCAGCAGGCTTCCCAGGGCATGGCGGAGGTCAAGTTGCTGTGCCTGGCACTGGTGTTCGTGTATGCGTTCTTCACGTTCAGCTGGTGCATGCGCCAATACAACTTTGCGGCAGTGCTGATTGGCTCGGCGCCGATGATCGGCGAGCGCCATGTGTCGGAGCAGGAGCGCAAGGCCTTTGCGCTGAGGGCGGCGCGAGTGATCTCCATGGCCGCCAACCAGTTCAACTTCGGCCTGCGTGCCTATTACTTCGGCATGACCATGTTGGCGTGGTTCGTCAGCCCGTGGTTATTCATGCTGATGAGTGCTGGTGTGGTGTTCGTGCTGTATCAGCGCGAGTTTCACTCCGATGTGCTGGACGTGATGGTCTATACCCCCACCGAAGCGCCAGTGTCCGAGGTGGGCAAGGAAGCGGCCTGACAGGCGTCGCCGCCAAATCGCAGGCAAAAGAAAACCCGCACCAGGCGGGTTTTCTCTACTGCTAAAACCGTATCAGTTGGTTTTAGGCGCGGTAGCAGGTGCTTCCTGCTGGGCGGCGCTGTTCGATTCAGACTGAGCTTTGGCGGCTTCGGCGTTTTCTTTCGCCGCGTCGTTCACTTTATCCTGTGCTTTGTTCATGTCTTGCTGAGCTTGCTCAGCGTGTTGTTGGGCATCTTGAGCTTTGTCCTCGGATTTTTTATCGCAGGCAGCGAGGCCGAGGGAGGCGGCCAACATCAAGGCAATAGCAAAAGTCTTACGCATGGGGTGTTTCTCCTTATGGAAATAACTACTGGCCTTTTGAACGCCGCCCCTCGGATTAAGTTCCTGTTGCGTAACAGATATATAACTTTGCACTGCAATGGAACTTTGTGCATTGCGCCTGTTTTCAGGTCTCGTCACTCATTGGAGCGCTAATCGAATGGCCGAAGACCCCGTTTTTGAGCGTGCGACACGTTTTTTATCCGCACTCAGGCATTGCCAGGTGCTGGGCTTGAAGTTGCACAGTGCCAGTCGTGACGGGCTGACGGTCATCCTGCCGTTCAGCCCGCAAATCGTCGGCAATCCACTGACGGGCATCATCCACGGCGGGGCCTTGACCTCATTGATGGACACCGCGTGCGGCATGTCGACCTTATGTGTGCTGCCGCAATTCGAAGTCTGTCCCACCCTCGACCTGCGCATCGACTACATGCACGCCGCCGAGCCCCATAAGGATGTCTACGGCTTCGCGCAATGCTACCGAGTCACCCCGGACGTGATCTTCACCCGGGGTTTCGCCTATCAGGACGATCCCGAACAACCCATCGCCCATGTGGTGGGTACCTTCATGCGCCTGGGCCAGCATGCCAGGGGAATAGGGAAGGGCGGCCCGATGACCGCTGTGGGCCAGCCATGACCGATATCACTCAGGAACAACTGCGCCGCGCTTGCGAGCAGGGCGACTACGCGCTGCTGCTCGCTTCGATCCCCTATGCCCAACTCATCGGCGTCCAATGCACGCGCCAGGGCGACGACTTGTTGTTTCGCCTGCCGGCCAACAAAGACAACATTGGTAACCCTTTACTGCCGGCCATCCATGGTGGGGTCATCGCCGGTTTCATGGAACTGGCCGCTGCCGTGCATCTGTTGATCGCCACCGGCACGCCAGGCATACCGAAAATCATCGATTTTTCCCTGGATTACCTGCGCACCGGGCAGTTTCGCGACACCTATGCCAAATGCCAGGTCTGGCGCCAGGGCCGGCGGGTCGCCAACGTCGCGATCACCGCCTGGCAAGACGTCGAGGCCGAACCCATCGCCACTGCCCGGGCGCATTTCAAGATCCAGGAGCCGTCAAAACCGGATCGCCCTTGAACTGATCACTCAGAGCTCGGTGAAGTTGATGATGGCATGTTCTTTTGTTCGACCCGGAAGGTCAGATAGTTTGAGGCGAAGATAATCACTGCGCCGACCAGTACCCAGATTTCGAGAGGCTCGCCGTAGAGAAAAAAACCAACGACGGCAATGAGCGGCACCCTGAAAAAATCAATCGGGATGGCAATGGAGGCTTCCATGACGCTGAGCGCCTTGGCCATGGCGAAGTGCGCACTTAAACCTGTTATGCCCAACAGCAGGATCCAGGGGATGCAGGCAAGCGTAGGGGTACGCCATTGTGCCAGGGACAGGCCAAGGCCCAAGGGCAATTGTAGAAGCACCATCCAGATCACGATGATGGCGGGACTGCTGGTCAACGTCAGTTTTTTCACCATGATGATGGATGTTGCATAGCCCATGGCGGCCAGAAGAACGATAAACGCGGCGGGTTCGATGCTATCAAGGCCGGGCCTTAGAACGACCAGGACGCCCAGGAAACCGCCGATGGCGCCGAATACCCTGGCGGTGGAGAGTTTTTCCTTCAAGAATAAAAACGCCAGGAGGGAAACCCATATCGGCGTGGTGAACTCCAGGGCAAAGACCTTGACCAACGGAAGCGATGCCACGCCAATGGTCCAGGCATATTGTCCGGCGAAGTGAACCGCGTTCCTGCCAATCTGCAGGCCCAGGTCACGGGCTTGTTTGAGCTTGGCGCGCTGTTGGTAAATAACCGGAAAAATAATGATCAGTCCGACCAAGGACCTGAAAAACAGGATCTCGAAGATCGACATGAACTTGGAAAGCTCTCGGGCCGCGACAGCCATGCCTATGAATGAAAGCAGGCTTGCTGCCATCCATAATGCTCCACCTGATGGCAGCTTTACCTGATGCATTGATGCTCCTTTTTACTCGGCCATTGTTCTTCGTGAACCGCCGTCGGGTATTAAAGCAGCGATTATCCGTGGCTCAGGCAATTTCTTCGCAACACATTTCCATCAGTACCCGGCCAGGTGCCAGAGGCGGGTGGCCAACGTCGCAATCACCACCTGGCAAGACGTCGAGGCCGAACCCATCGCCACTGCCCAGGCGCATTTCAAGATCCAGGAGCCGTCAAAACCGGATCGCCCTTGAAATCATCAGCGTTGCCCCCACCTTGAGGACATCCCGCCGCCAATCTCAGCGAGGCGGACACCACCATCCACTTGGAGTTTGATGACCATGAGCGTGGAAACTCAAAAGGAAACCCTGGGCTTCCAGACCGAGGTGAAGCAACTGCTGCACCTGATGATTCACTCGCTGTATTCCAATAAGGAAATTTTCCTTCGCGAGTTGATTTCGAACGCCTCTGACGCTGTCGACAAATTACGTTTCGAAGCCCTTTCCAAGCCTGAATTGCTGGAAGGCGGCGCTGAGCTGAAAATCCGTGTGAGCTTCGACAAGGACGCGAAAACCGTCACCCTCGAAGACAACGGCATCGGCATGAGCCGCGAAGAGGTGATCACGCACCTGGGCACTATCGCCAAGTCTGGCACTGCCGATTTCATGAAGAACCTGTCCGGCGACCAGAAGAAAGATTCCCACCTGATCGGCCAGTTCGGCGTCGGTTTCTATTCCGCGTTCATCGTTGCCGACCAGGTCGAAGTGTTCAGTCGCCGTGCCGGCCTCGCTGCGAGCGAAGGCGTGCACTGGTCGTCCAAGGGCGAGGGCGAGTTTGAAGTCGCCACCATCGACAAGGCTGATCGCGGTACCCGCATCGTGCTGCACCTCAAGTCCGGTGAAGACGAGTTCGCCGATGGCTGGCGCTTGCGCAACATCATCAAGAAGTACTCCGACCACATCGCGCTGCCGATCGAGCTGCCGAAGGAAGTCACCGCTGCCGAAGGCGAAGAAAAGCCTGAAGTGGAATGGGAAACCGTCAACCGCGCCAGTGCCTTGTGGACCCGTCCGCGCACCGAGGTGAAAGACGAGGAATACCAGGAGTTCTACAAGCACATCGCCCACGACTTCGAGAACCCGCTGAGCTGGAGCCATAACAAGGTCGAAGGCAAGCTGGAGTACAACTCGCTGCTGTACGTGCCGGCCCGTGCACCGTTCGACCTGTACCAGCGCGAAGCGCCACGCGGCCTGAAGCTGTACGTGCAGCGCGTGTTCGTGATGGACCAGGCCGAATCGTTCCTGCCGCTGTACCTGCGCTTCATCAAGGGTGTGGTGGACTCCAACGATTTGTCGCTGAACGTTTCGCGGGAAATCCTGCAGAAAGATCCGATCATCGATTCCATGAAGTCGGCACTGACCAAGCGCGTGCTGGACATGCTGGAAAAACTGGCCAAGAACGAGCCCGAGCAGTACAAGAGCTTCTGGAAAAACTTCGGCCAGGTGATGAAAGAAGGCCCGGCCGAGGACTTCGCCAACAAAGAGAAGATCGCCGGCCTGCTGCGCTTTGCGTCGACCCAAGGTGATGATGGCGAGCAGATCGTTGGCCTGGCCGATTACCTGGCTCGCGCCAAGGAAGGTCAGGACAAGATCTACTACCTGACCGGTGAAACTTATGCACAGGTCAAGAACAGCCCGCACCTGGAAGTCTTCCGCAAGAAAGGCATCGAAGTGCTGCTGCTGACCGACCGCATCGACGAGTGGCTGATGAGCTACCTCAACGAGTTCGACGGCAAGAGCTTTGTCGACGTGGCCCGTGGTGACCTGGACCTCGGCAACCTGGATTCGGAAGAAGACAAGAAAGCCGCCGAAGAAGTCGCCAAGAGCAAGGAAGGCCTGGTCGAGCGGATCAAGACGGCCCTGGGCGATGCTGTCAGCGAAGTGCGTGTCTCGCACCGCCTGACCGATTCCCCGGCGATCCTGGCCATCGGTGAGCAGGACCTGGGCCTGCAAATGCGCCAGATCCTCGAAGCCAGCGGCCAGAAAGTCCCGGACTCCAAGCCGATCTTCGAATTCAACCCGGCGCACCCGCTGGTGGAAAAACTCGACAACGAGCAGAGCGAAGAGCGTTTCGGCGATCTGTCGCACATCCTGTTCGACCAAGCGGCCCTGGCGGCTGGCGACAGCCTGAAGGACCCGGCGGCGTATGTGCGTCGCCTGAACAAGCTGCTGGTTGAACTGTCAGCTTAAACAAGTGCAGGAAAAACCCGCTTCGGCGGGTTTTTTCATTTCTGGTGTTCAGTCAAAAAGGAGTCCGTCATGAGTCAGGTTACGGTTCGTTCGCTGGTCTATCAGATCGAAGGTCAAACCTATGAAGGCCGCCTGGCCTTCGACGTCAGCCAACAGGGCTCGCGCCCGGGGTTGCTGATGGCGCCGAATTGGATGGGCGTAGGGGCGGGGGCGAGGACATCGCCAGATCGGTGGCGGCCAACGGTTATGTGGTGTTGATCGCCGACCTCTACGGGCAGACGGTCCGCCCGAGCAATGCCGATGAGGCGGGGGCGGCGATGATGCCCCTCAAGAACGACCGGGCGTTGTTGCGCAAGCGCATGCAGGCGGCGCTTGAGCAACTGCAGAGCCAGGGCGAAGCGCAGGTCGACGCTTCCAGGCTGGCCACGTTCGGCTTTTGCTTCGGGGGTTGCTGCGCCCTGGAACTGGCCCGCAGCGGCGCACCGCTGAAGGCGGCGATTTCCTTCCACGGCACCCTGGATACACCGAACCCGGCCGATGCGCAGAACATCAAGGGCGCGGTGTTGGTCATGCATGGCGCCTCGGACCCGCTGGTGCCGAAAGAGCAGCTACCGGCCTTCGAAGATGAAATGGACGCCGCCGGGGTGGATTGGCAACTGCTGAGCTACGGCGGTGCGGTGCATTCGTTCACCGACCCGCAGGCCAATGTGCCGGGCAAGATGATGTACGACGCCAAGGTCGCCGGGCGGGCGTTCCGGTCGATGCATAACTTGTTGGATGAAGTGTTCAGGGGCTGAGATTGGGGCGTTTGATACAAAACCATCGCGAGCAAACTCGCTCCCACATTTGACCGGGGGGGTCGCAGCACTTGCGAACGACACCGATCCAGTGTGGGAGCGAGCTTGCTCGCGATGACTGCCTGACAGGCAACCTTGAATCTAGGGCAATTCGATCCGCTCGCTTTCCCCCGGCACCGTCGGCCAGTCCCCAGCCGCCCAGCGCCGGCGGGCTTCATCGATCCGGGCCGGGTCGCTGGAGACGAAGTTCCAGTTGATCCGTCGCGGCCCGTCCAGGGGCGCACCGCCGAATAGCACGGCGTGGCAGTCACTGTCGGCAAACAGCGTCATTTCTTCCCCTGTCGGCAAGATCACCAGGGAACGGGCTTCTACCGGCTCGCCATCCAATAAGGCCTCGCCGCTCAGCACATACAGGGCTCGCTCTGCATGCTCGTTGGGAATCAACAAGGTCGTCGCGGTCTGCAGGTTCAATTCGGCATACAGCGTCGGCGACAGCACCGGCACTGGCGATTCCAGGCAAAAGCCTGACCCGGCGATCATCCGGATGCTGACCCCCAGGTTCTCGCTGACCGGCAGGCTCTGTGCCGGGTGATGGCTGTAGTGCCCGGGGCCTTGTTCATGGGCCTTGGGCGAGGCCAGCCAGACTTGCAATCCGTGCATGACGAACGCGCTGCCCAGCAATGACTCGGGGGTGCGCTCGACGTGGGCGATGGCGCTGCCGGCGGTCATCCAGCTGACATCTCCGGCGTCCACCACCTGGTCGGAACCCAGGCTGTCCTTGTGCTGGAGTTTTCCTTCGAACAGGTAGGTGAGGGTGGACAGGCCGATATGCGGATGCTGGCGGATATTCATGCCTCTCCCGGCCGGGTAGGTGGTTTGCAGCATGTGATCGAAGAACACGAAAGGCCCGACGCTGCGGCATTTGGCGGACGGCAGTGGGCGAAGAATCGGCTGGCCTTCGACATCTTCGGCGCGGGGGCGAACGGTCAGGGGAGTGGTCATGTTGTCTTCCAGGTTGAACAACGGTTGCACGAAGCATAACCCGTCGCCGGCAGACGCGGCAGATACGCCTTGAACCCCGGCGGGACGGTTGGGGTCTACGCTCTTCAAGGCTTCTGGAGACTGCCCGTGCCCCTGACCCGTTTGATCTGCGCCTGGCTACTGGTCGTTTCCAGCAGCGGCGCCGTGGCTCGCGAATATGCCTACAGCGATGCACACCTGCATTACGTCGATTTCTTCCAGGAAACCGCCGGCATGCCCAAGTTGCTCCAGGCGATTGCGGACAATCGCATTGAGCATGTGATGATTTCCGGTGTGCCGGTGGCCAAGAAATGGCATGAGGACGAGCCCAAGCGTCCACGCTATTACGCCGGTGACGATGCGGATGCCTATTGGTACAGCGCCACCGACGTGATTGTCGCCGCGGCGGTGAGCAAGCTGACCGACGAGCAGCGTCGGCACTTTCATCCATTCCTGTCGGGCTTCAATCCCAACGACAAGAACTCCGCCGCCCATATCCAGCGCATGCTCGATCTCTACCCGGGTTTGTGGCAAGGCATCGGCGAGGTCTTCACCCGCCATGACGATCTGACGGCGCTGACCTCAGGCGACACCCCAAGGGCCAACAACGAAGCCATGACGCGGATCTATCACCTGGCGGCCGAGAACGACCTGCCGGTGATGCTGCATTCCAACATCACTTCCAAGCGTGAGAAAAATCCGCTGTACCTGGCAGAAATCGAGGAGCCGTTGCGCAATCATCCGCACACGCGCTTCATCTGGGCCCACGCCGGTACCAGCATGGAAATCCATCGCCACCAGACCCGCTTGGATTTTCTGTTGCCGACCCTGACCCGCATGCTCGAGGCCTATCCCAATCTGTACATAGACCTTTCCTGGAGCGTGCTCACGCCGTACTTGCTGGACGAGGCGGGTAAGCCCCGGGATGAGTGGGTAACGCTGGTGGAGCGCTTTCCTGAGCGCTTCATGGTGGGCTCGGATGTCGTCGGGCGGTTCGACAGGTTGGGCAAGGAGCTGCGCAGCTTCGATCCGTTCCTCGATGCCTTGCCGCAAGACGTGGCGCGGAAGGTAGCGCGGGATAACTTTCTGGCGGTGTTGTGTGGGAGCAAGGCTTGCCCGCGATGAAGACGACGCCGGTTCTCGGGGAAACGAGGTGCCTGCATCGCGAGCAAGCTTTGCTCCCACAGAGCAACATCGCTTTGTCATCAGCCTGTCACTCCCGCGTCATACCCTCGCGCTCATCTCAATCAAGGAGCGCACTATGCACCTCACCCGTTCAAGCGCACTGGTCGCGCTGTTGTTGACCTGCGGCCTGGCACAGGCCGAAGTCCGTGTCGAAGGCCCGGTGGAGTACGGTGTTTTCGAAGGGCCGCAAGCCGAGCTGCAATCGGGAGAGCGGGTCCTGCGGCGCGGCAACGAGCAGATCCGCCAGACCGAGAGCGTGCCGGCGAAGCTGGGTACCAAGTTCGGCATGCGCTACCAGTTGGCCGGCAAGGTCGCGGATGACCAGCCGTTGACCCTGTTGTACTTCACCCCCGGCATCCGCACCCCTGATGGCGTGCGCCACGACAAGTTCGAGGTCATCCAGAAACTGGTGCCCGGCGCGCCCCAGGATGTCATGGCCTACGAATTCACCGAAAGCCACGAAGTGGTGCCGGGGGAGTGGCGGTTCATGGTGTTCCAGGGTGATCGGCTGCTGGCGCAGCAGCGGTTTGTCGTGCGCTGATTGAGGGAACACTGTGGGAGCGAGCTCGCTCCCACAATGAACTCAGGCATATTCGCCAGGCAAAAAAAACGCCCCGAACCAGTCGGGGCGTTTTTGTGTGCGGCGTAGCGGCGGGGCTTACTTGCCCTGCCAGCGCTTCAGTACCAGGGTGGCGTTGGTGCCGCCGAAGCCGAAGCTGTTGCTCATCACGGTATTGATGGTGGCGTTTTCGCGAGTCTTGGTCAGGATTGGCAGATCGGCTACTTCTGGGTCCAGCTCGTCGATGTTGGCCGAACCGGCCATGAAGTTGCCTTCCATCATCAGCATGCAGTAGATCGCTTCGTGAACGCCGGCGGCGCCCAGGGAGTGACCCGACAGGCTCTTGGTGGAGCTGATGGCCGGGGCATTGCCGCCGAACACTTCGCGCACACCTTTCATTTCCGCGACGTCGCCGACCGGGGTCGAGGTGCCGTGGGTGTTCAGGTAGTCGATCGGTGCATCAACGGTGGACATGGCCATCTGCATGCAACGGATGGCGCCTTCGCCACTTGGAGCGACCATGTCGTAGCCGTCGGAAGTGGCGCCGTAGCCGACGATTTCCGCGTAGATCTTGGCGCCACGGGCCAGGGCGTGTTCCAGCTCCTCGACCACCACCATGCCACCGCCGCCGGCGATGACGAAACCGTCACGGTCGGCATCGTAGGCACGGGAAGCTTTTTCCGGCGTGTCGTTGCGCTTGCTGGACAGGGCGCCCATGGCGTCGAACAGGAACGATTGGCTCCAATGTTCTTCTTCACCGCCGCCAGCGAACACGACGTCCTGCTTGCCCATCTGGATCTGTTCCATGGCGTTGCCAATGCAGTGGGCACTGGTGGCGCAGGCAGAGGCGATGGAGTAGTTCAGGCCCTTGATCTTGAACGGCGTGGCCAGGCAGGCGGAAACCGTGCTGCTCATGGTCCGCGTGACGCGGTATGGGCCAACGCGCTTGACGCCTTTCTCGCGCAGGATGTCCAGCGCTTCCATCTGATTCAAGGTGGAGGCGCCACCGGAACCGGCGATCAGGCCGGTGCGCGGGTTGGAAACCTGCTCTTCGGTCAGCCCGGAGTCAGCGATGGCGTCCTTCATGGCCAGGTAGGCGTAAGCCGCCGCGTGGCCGACGAAACGGTAGATCTTGCGATCGATCAGCTCTTCGAGGGAAGGTCAATGGAGCCGGAAACCTGGCTACGCAGACCCATTTCGGCATATTCCGGGTTGAACCGGATGCCAGGGCGACTTGCACGCAGGTTAGCGGAGACGGTCTCTTTGTCATTGCCCAGGCACGAAACGATGCCCAGACCAGTGATAACGACGCGGCGCATGCGGATAACCCTTAGAAGTTGTCAGTGGAGGTGAAAACGCCGACCCGAAGGCCTTCGGCGGTGTAGATCTCGCGACCATCCACGGCAACCGAACCATCGGCAATGGCCATGTTCAGCTTGCCCTTGAGGACGCGTTTGATATGAATGTTATAGGTGATTTTCTTGGCGGTCGGGAGGACCTGACCAAAGAACTTCACTTCGCCCGAACCCAGGGCGCGACCGCGACCCGGCAGGCCTTGCCAGCCGAGGAAGAAACCGACCAGTTGCCACATGGCGTCCAGGCCCAGGCAGCCCGGCATCACCGGATCACCTTCGAAGTGGCAGGCGAAGAACCACAGGTCCGGAGTGATATCCAGCTCGGCGACCAATTCACCTTTGCCGTACTTGCCACCCTCTTCGCTGATATGGGTGATGCGATCCACCATCAGCATGTTCGGGGCGGGCAGTTGCGCGTTACCTGGGCCGAACAGCTCACCGCGACTGCAGCGCAGCAGATCTTCCCGGGTAAAGGCGTTTTGTTTGGTCATGCGAGCTCCTCAATAGTCCCATGCGGCAGGGTGGGGCAAATCTTCCCGGCCGATCGAAGCGTTCATGCCTCGAGTCGACAGCCTACTCATAGACTATTGCGTTGTAGTGAAAGTCACAGCACACGGGAAATGAATGTACACCTGTGCACTGAAATTTTTATTCAAGCCCCAATCGAGGCTTGTTCGGGTGCCTAAGACTGCCGCACTTTCGCCTTTCACGCCAGTCACAGATGGTCCAGTGACCTGTTCTAGTTCACCCAGCGCTGCAGAATCTGCTGCAGGTCGTTCCTTTTGAACGGCTTGGCCAGGTAATCGTTCATGCCCGCCGCGAGGCAGGCTTCGCGGTCACCCTGCAAGGCGTTGGCCGTCAGGGCGATGATCGGCACCTCGCCGCAGCCTGGCAACTGACGGATCTGCCGCGTGGCTTCGTAGCCATCGATGATGGGCAATCGGCAATCCATGAGGATCGCTTCGAAAATCAGGCTTTCGGCGCTGCGTACAGCTTGGGCGCCATCGGTGGCGATGCTGACGGTGAAGCCGAGGCTGCGCAGCATGGCTTCGACCACCGTCTGGTTGACCGGATTGTCTTCCACCAGCAACACGTTGCGGCCTTCGCCATCGCCGCTGCCAACCGGCAGGCGCGGCGCCAGGATCGGTGGTGTCTGGCGCGACAGGGCCAGCGGGATTTCGAGGGTGAACACCGAGCCCTGGCCTTCTTCGCTCTGGGCCCGCAGCGTCCCGCCCATGCGCTCGGCCAGGGTACGGGCGATCGGCAGGCCCAGGCCGGTGCCGCCGTAGCGCCGGGAGATCGAATTGTCGGCCTGCTGGAAGGCGTCGAACATGCGCTCCAGGCTCTCTGCCGGGATACCGATGCCACTGTCGCGCACTGTGCAGGTGAACCACAGCAGTTCGTGGTCCAGGGCCTGCCACTGGCATTGCACGGTGACACGACCTTGCTCGGTGAATTTCAGTGCATTGCCGATCAGGTTGACCAGGATCTGCCGTATCCGCGTCGGATCGCCCTGGACCTGCAAGGCCTGCATGTCGTCCGGGACCAGCAGGTCCAGGCCCAGCTTGCGCTGCGCGGCGCTGTGCTGGAACGACTGCGCGCAACTGCTCACCAGCTCTGCCAGGTTGAACGGGATGTGCTCCAGCTCCAGGGCCGAGCGTTCGATGCGCGAGAAATCGAGGATGTCGTTGATCACCTTCAGCAGGTGTTCGGTGGATTCCGAGGCCAACGCCGTGTACTCGTGCTGCTCGTCGGTCATGCGGGTGGTTTCCAACAACTGCAGCATGCCCAGTACGCCGTTCATGGGCGTGCGCAGTTCATGGCTCATCATCGCCAGGAATTCGGACTTGGCGCTGTTGGCTTTTTCCGCTTCTTCGCGGGTCTTGATCAACTGTGCCATGGCCTGGTGCTGTTCGCGGCTGGCTTGCCCCAAACCATCGGCCAGGTTGTTGATGTGCCGCGACAAGGCCCCCAGTTCGGCGTCGTCGACGATGGGTAGCGGGGTGCTGTAGTCGCCTTGCTGGATGGCCTTGACCGCGTTGCCGATATCGCGGATCGGCCGGGACAGGTTGGTCGCCAGCCGGCGTGCCACCAGGAAGGTGAACAGCAGGGCGAACAGCGCCAGGATCGCGGCCTTGAACAGGATTTCCTGCTGCCGCTGACTGAAGGCGTCACTGGACATGCCGACGATCACGCGGCCCAGGTAATCTTCGCCGGAGGCCTCCACGGATGGGCTGTTGCCCTGCAGGAAGTCATTGTTCAGGGCGATGCGCTGCAGGCGCACCGGGGCCTGGAAGACTTCGACCTGTTGGGCACGGCTGCGGGTTTGCTCGGGTTGTTCGACGTACACCAGGACCTTGTCGGTGCTGTCCTGGACCTCCAGGAAGCGCACGTGCGGGGTTGCCAGGGTGGCGGTGAGCAGGCTTTCCAACACTTCTTTGTTGCCGGAAATCACCCCGTATTCCGTGGCAGGGGCCAGTTGGTTGGCGATCAGTTGCCCGGTGTGATTGAGTTCCTGGCGCAAGTCCTGGATCCGCACGAAGGTAAAGAAACTGATCAGCAGCACGGTCAGCAACAATGCCGGGCCGAGGGCGATGAGCTGGGTTCGGGTGTTGATGTCCCAACGGCGACGCAAGGTCATGGGCGGTGTTCTCCTTCGGCCAACGTTGCCGCGACGGATTCGGCATCAATCGGTTCGATCCCCAGTGAGCGGGAGACTTGCCGGTTGCCCAGGACCTTGAAACGGTCCGGATAGAGGGTGCGCGGCCAGGTGGTGGCGGGGCGGTCGAGCAGCTCGTCGAGAATCGCCAGCCAGTCTTGTTGGTCGCTATAGGTGCTGGCCAGGCTGCCGGCCTTGACGAACGCGGCGCTGGGCCCGATCAGGGCGCGTTGCCGGGCGTAGCTGCTGAGCAACAGGTTCTTCACGGTCTTGGGGTTGTACAAGTCGGGGTCATCGAGACCCAGCAGCACGTCGCTCTGGCCCAGCAGGTTTTGCAGGGGACGGCTGTCGTTGGTGTCGTCCCAGCGTTCGCTGACGATGGCCAGGCCCAGCGGTGCCGCGGCCTGTTGAATGTCCTTGAGCAGGAATTCGCTGTGGGTGTCGTAGAGCACGCCGACCCGTCGCACCTGCGGCAGGATGGTGCGAATCAGCCGCAATTGCCGCGCCATCGGTGGATCGCTCCACAGCAGGCTCAGGTGCGCAGGCGTTGCTTCGCCCAGGCGATCGCGGGCTTGCTGGCGGCTGATGCGCAGCACCAGGGTGGCCGGCCCCCGGGCGTCTTGCAGGCGCCAGTCGAGGCTGGGCAGGTCAAGCAGGACCAGGCGGACATTGCCCGGCAACTTGTCTGGCGCTGGCAGGTTGGCCAGCGGCGTGAACCGCACGCTGTCTTCGGGGCGCAGGGTTTTCAGGGCCTGGGTAAAAGATTGCACGCCGGGGCTGTCCTCGGCGCCGGTCAGCAGGATCTCGGCGGCCCGGGCCTCGATGGTCGCCAGCCAACCGGCAAACGCCAGGCATAGGGCTAGCGTCAGGCGGCCATGAAATGGCGTCTTGCGCGGTGGGCGTCGGGACATCTAGAAGGACAACTCCGCGCTGAAGTACACGACATGGCGGGAGTCGTAGCGGTTGTCGATAAAGGTGGTGGGCTGGTTATCCAGGCGTTGCTGCAGGACCCCCGCCAGTTCCAGGCTGGCCTTGCCCAGGGGAATGCGCCGGGCGAGGCGGGTGTCCATCCGTTCGTAGCGATAGCCATTGAGGGCGTCGGCGGCGTAATAGAACAACGCACTGTTCCAGCCTTGGCCCCAGTCCCGTAGCCAGCCGGCCGAACCGCTGTTGCGGGCGGTCAGTTGTTCGTCGAGGGGGTTGCTGGCCTGGGCGTCGACATAGGCATAGGTCAGGCGCAGGCGGTCGGTGCTGGTCAAGCGCCAGTCGAACTGGGTTTCGGCCCCGGAGAATTGCGATTCGTTGCTGTTGCTGGCGATGTACTGATTGTTGCGCAACGGTTCGCTGATCATGCCGGTGATTTCGTCATGGAACAGTTTCACATCGACCGCCAGCCCCAGGTCCACGAAATAACCGTTGTAGCCCAGTTCCCGGGAGCGCATGTGCTCTTGCTCCAGGTTGCCCGGGCCGCGGGTCCGGACGAAGTAACGGGCGCTGTTCTGGCCGAAGGCGGCGGGTTGCAGGTTGGTGACCTGATAGCTCCAGTTGACGTTGTTCTCGAACATGTCCGGGGAGCGCACGGC
Organism: Pseudomonas sp. St386; assembly: GCF_018325865.1. Classification (NCBI taxonomy): domain Bacteria; kingdom Pseudomonadati; phylum Pseudomonadota; class Gammaproteobacteria; order Pseudomonadales; family Pseudomonadaceae; genus Pseudomonas; species Pseudomonas sp. St386. The sequence goes on along the minus strand of NZ_AP021900.1, from coordinate 4,989,756 downwards.
TTCGGAGTACACCGCCCGCAGGCCGTGGCGCGGGGTGATCAGGTAGTTGACCGCGACCCGTGGGGTCAGCGAGCTGCCGGTCAGGCGGGTGTCTTCGAACATCGCACCGCCCTGCAACAACCAATGTTCGGTGGCCCGCCATTCGAGCTGGCCGAACAGGCGCCACGTGGTGTCGTCCAGGGTGCCGTTGAAGTAGGTCTCCGAGTCGGCCCGGTCATAGCGATAGTTGGCGCCGGTGACCAGTCGCAGGCTGTCGGACAGGCTCAGGGTGTCCTGGATCTCCAGGTCGTAGCGCGATTCCCGGGCGCTTTGGTCGATATCGCCGCACAGGGTTTGCGAGGCGCCGTTGCGCCACTGGTCGAGCACCTGATTGGCCAACGTTTGTTCCTGTGGCGTGCCGGCTGGCGCGCCGCTGTTGATGTAGCTGGGGATATTGCGTGCCAGCTTCTCGGCATAGTTGGGGTTGAGCTGCCACAGGTCGGTCAGTTGCGGGCTGAAGGACACCTCGGCGTCGCAGGCGCGCCAGGTCTGCTGGCGATCCCAGTGCTGGATCGAGCCCTGTACATAAAGACTGTGGTTGGGGTCCAGGTCCAGGTTCCAGCGCAGTGAGCCGGCGTAGTCCTTGGCGATGACGTCGGAGTTATCGCCAGCGGCGGTAATCCCGGCAAACACCGGATGGTAGGTATAGGGCCGCTGATTGGTCCCGTCCTTGGCGCTCAATTGCCAATCGATACTTTGCTGCTCGTCCAACGTCTGGCTGACGGACAGGTTGAAGCGGTTCAGGCGGCGGCTGTCGCGGTAATCGGCGCCGTTGCGGTCGCTGTCAAAGCCATCGTCTTCCTGGCCGGACAGCGACAGCCGCAGGTCGCCGCCGTCCCAGCCGCTGCCCTGGCTGGCGTACCAGTCGCTTATGCCACGCTGGCCACGGGTGATTTTCAGCCGGGTGCCATGGCTGTCGGCCGGGGCGCGGGTGATGATATTGACCACCGCCATCAGCGCATTGGCGCCGTAGCTGACGGTGTTGGGGCCGCGGAAGACTTCGATCCGCTCGATGTCCTCCATAGCCACCGGAATATCGCTCCAGTCCACCGTGGCCAGGCCGGCGCGGTATACCGAGCGGCCGTCGATCAGCACTTGCATGCGGCGGGCTTCGCTGGCGTTGGTGCCATGGTAGTTCACGGCAGCCTGGTTGCCGCTGATGTTGCCGACCATCATGCCCGGCACCAGGCGCAGCAGTTCGCTGATATCGCGGGCGCCGCTGGCCTTGATCAACTCGCTGTCGAGCACGGTCATGCTGCCTGGCACTGCCGCTGGTGATTGCTTGAGGCGCGTGGCCGTCAGCACCTGGGGCATGGGCTGGCTGTCCACGAACAGGTCGTCGCCCAGCACTGGCGGGCTGATGATCAGTGCCAATAGCAGGGACGAACCTGGACGGGAAGGGCCAACGGACACGGCACAGCCTTTGAGATAGGGTGGATGGCGGGCATGTTAACCGAGCTGAACGACTTTTCCATTCGCGTTGACAGCATTTTCCTAGGAATTGATGGTCAGCTTCCTACAGCTGGTGGTAATTGTTGCCGGGGCTGGTCGCGCTCTGGCCGCTCCGTATAATGCCCCGCATTGCCACTTGGTATGGATGAACGGATTGCATATGACTGAACAGCGCCCGATTGCGGTCCTGGGAGGCGGGAGTTTCGGCACCGCCGTGGCTAACCTGCTGGCCGAGAATGGTCACCCGGTGCGCCAGTGGATGCGTGACCCGGAGCAGGCCGAGGCCATCCGGGTCAATCGCGAGAACCCGCGTTACCTCAAGGGCATCAAGATCCGCCCGGAAGTGGAACCGGTGACTGACTTGCAGGCAACCCTGGAGGGCAGCGACCTGTTCTTCGTCGCCTTGCCGTCCAGCGCCTTGCGTTCGGTGCTGGCGCCCTACGCGGAACGCTTGAGCGGCAAGCTGTTGGTGAGCCTGACCAAGGGCATCGAAGCCAAGACCTTCAAGCTGATGAGCGAGATTCTCGAAGAAATCGCGCCCAAGGCTCGGATCGGTGTGATCTCCGGGCCGAACCTGGCGCGGGAAATCGCTGAGCATGCGCTGACCGCTACGGTGGTCGCCAGTGAGGATGAGGAGCTGTGCCAGCGGGTCCAGGCGGCACTGCATGGCCGTACCTTCCGGGTCTACGCCAGTGCCGACCGTTTCGGTGTGGAGCTGGGCGGGGCGTTGAAGAACGTCTATGCCATCATCGCCGGCATGGCGGTGGCGCTGGGCATGGGCGAGAACACCAAGAGCATGCTGATCACCCGTGCGCTGGCGGAAATGACCCGCTTTGCCGTCAGTCAGGGCGCCAATCCGATGACCTTCCTGGGGTTGGCCGGCGTGGGCGACCTGATCGTCACCTGTTCCTCGCCCAAGAGCCGCAACTACCAGGTCGGTTTTGCCCTCGGCCAAGGCTTGAGCCTCGACGAGGCCGTGTCGCGCCTGGGTGAAGTGGCCGAAGGGGTCAATACCCTCAAGGTGCTCAAGGCCAAGTCCCAGGAGGCGGGGGTGTACATGCCACTGGTCGCCGGGTTGCACGCGATCCTGTTTGAAGGGCGCACGCTCGAACAGGTGATCGAGCTGTTGATGCGTGGCGAACCGAAGACCGATGTCGATTTCATTTCCACCAGCGGTTTCAACTGAACCTTTATTGACCGCAAGCAGGAGCGAGCCATGAACGATCCGCAAGGGCAACCCCAATACGAATCCATCCTGCTGCGTGTGCTGTGGATGGTGATTTACCTGCTGGTCTGGCAGGTGGCGCAATTCATCCTCGGCGCCGTGGTGCTGGTGCAGTTGATCTATCGGCTGATCTACGGCGCACCCAGTGCCAGCCTGATGAATTTCGGCGACAGCCTGAGCCAGTTCCTGGCCCAGATCGGTCGTTTCGGCACCTTTCACAGCGACCAGAAACCCTGGCCGTTCGCGGACTGGCCGACCCCGCGCACGCCGGAAGGTGAAGCACCTCACACCGTGGCGCCGGCCCCGCATCCCGCCCGGGACGAGGAGCCGAAGCTATGAAGTTGTGGGTGTTGCGTCATGGTGAGGCGGAGCCGTACGGTGCCCGTCCGGATCCGGAGCGGGCCCTGACGGCTCACGGTCGCGAGGAAGTGTTGCGCAGTGCCGCGCAATTGATCGGCCAGCCCCTGGCCGCCATTTACGCAAGTCCCTACTTGCGCGCCCAACAGACCGCACAACTGGTGCGCGAAGCGCTGGGTTTTCAGCCTGAGCTGATCACGGTGAACTGGCTCACTCCGGACACCCGGCCGCAAAAAGTCCTGGAGCGCCTCGAGGACCAGGACAATGTGCTGCTGGTCAGTCATAACCCCTTGGTGGGCAGCTTGCTAGGCTTTCTGCAGCACGGCCATCTGCAGCACCCCGAGCAAGTGCAAACCGCCGGCCTGGCCGAGCTGGAAGGCGACATGCCGCTGGCCGGGGCGATGAAGCTCAAAGGGATCAGGCATCCCTGAGCAGATCGATTGCAGGACTGGGTAAAACAACAATCACACAGGAAGGGCAACGATGAGTCTGTGGCGCACCACCCCCAACATCGAGCAACTGAACGCCGCCGGTAAAAACACCATCAGTGAAGTGCTGGACATTCGTTTCGAGTCGTTCGACGACGAATCCCTGACCGCCAGCATGGTGGTCGATCATCGCACTCACCAGCCGTTCGGCCTGCTGCATGGCGGTGCTTCGGTGGTGTTGGCCGAAACGGTCGGGTCCATGGCGGCCTATCTCTGTGTCGATGCCAGCAAGTTCTATTGCGTGGGCCTGGAGATCAACGCCAACCATCTGCGCGGCGTGCGCAGCGGACGGGTGACCGCCACGGCCCGGATGGTCCACCTGGGCCGCACCACCCAGGTCTGGGACATTCGCCTGGTCAATGACGAGGGCAAGGTCAACTGCGTGTCGCGCCTGACCATGGCCGTGGTGCCGCTGGGCGAGCAACCGCCGGCGCGTTGATGTTCTAGCTGGACGCAATCCTGTCATGGGGTGATTTCCTGTGGGAGAAGGCTTGCCCGCGATGGCGTCGACGCGCAACACCTGATCCACCCCAGCGTCTGCATCGCGGGCGAGCCTTGCTCCCACAAGTCTCCTCGCCACATGGGGCAGTGCTTACCGCTTGATAGCCCCATAGCCCAAGCCCGACTGTCATCATTCCTGTCAGTTACGGTCATTGCCGTGCCGTCGGGTTCTGCGGACAATCTGCCCCAGTTCCCCCAATGGATCGGCTGTCATGTCGCAACAGATTTTTTTCGCCCACGCCAACGGTTTTCCCTCGGCCACCTACGGCAAACTGTTCGCCGCGCTGGCGCCGCAGTACCAGGTCGCGCATCTGGAGTTGCACGGTCATGACCCGCGTTTCCCGGTGGACGATAACTGGCACAACCTGGTGGACGAACTGATTCATCACCTGGAGCAGCAACCGGCGCCGGTGTGGGGCGTTGGTCACTCCCTGGGCGGCGTGCTGCACCTGCACGCGGCGTTGCGCTGCCCCCAGTTGTATCGCGGCGTGGTCATGCTCGATTCGCCGGTGCTGACCCGTACCGACCAGTGGGTGATCCTGGCCGCCAAGCGCCTGGGCTTCATCGACCGCCTGACACCCGCGGGCCGGACCCTGGGTCGGCGTGAGGAGTTCGCTGACCTGGAGTCCGCCCGGCAGTATTTTGCCGGCAAGACCCTGTTCCGCGGCTTTGACCCGGATTGCTTCGACGCCTACCTGCAACACGGCCTGCAACAAGTCGGCGACCGGCTGCGACTGCGCTTTGACCCTGCCACCGAAATCAGCATTTACCGCGGCGTGCCGCACACCAGCCCCGGACGGCCCCGCAAGCTCAAGGTGCCGCTGGCCGTGGTGCGCGGCCGGCAGAGTCGCGTGGTGATGCGTCATCACACCCGTTCGGTGGGGCGCATGCTCCATGGCGAATCCCTGAGCATGCCCGGCGGCCATATGTTCCCCCTCGAACGTCCACAGGACACGGCCAACCTGCTCAAGAACCTGTTCCAGCGTTGGGAAGGGCGCAGCGCATGAGTGTGGTCGAGGAAGTCCGCCTGAGCTTGCCGCACATCGAACTGGCGGCCCACCTGTTCGGGCCGGAAGACGGACTGCCGGTAATTGCCCTGCATGGTTGGCTGGACAACGCCAACAGCTTCGCCCGCCTGGCGCCCAGGCTCGAGGGCCTGCGGGTGATTGCCCTGGACATGGCCGGCCACGGTCACTCCGGGCATCGGCCGCCCGGTGCCGGTTATGCCCTCTGGGACTATGCCCACGATGTGCTGCAAGTCGCCGAACAACTGGGCTTGAAGCGTTTCGCTCTGTTGGGGCATTCCATGGGCGCCATTGTCTCGCTGGTGCTGGCCGGCTCCTTGCCGGAGCGGGTGACGCACCTGGGGCTGATCGACGGGGTGATTCCTCCGACAGCCAAAGGCGATAACGCGGCCGAGCGCATGGGCATGGCCCTGCAAGCCCAGTTGGATCTGCAGCAGAAACGCAAGCCGGTCTACAAAACCCTGGAGCGGGCCATCGAAGCGCGGATGAAGGGGCTGGTGGCGGTCAGCCGCGAGGCCGCTGAACTGTTGGCCCAGCGTGGCCTGATGCCGGTGCCCGGGGGCTATACCTGGCGCACCGACAACCGCCTGACCTTGCCATCGCCTTTGCGCCTGACCGATGAACAGGCCATGGCGTTCGTGGCGCGGGTCGCTTGTCCGGCGCATCTGGTGGTGGCGGCCGACGGCATGCTGGCCCAGCACCCGGCGTTGCTGGAGCGTCTACCCTTCAGTCATGAGCAGTTGCCCGGCGGCCATCATCTACACCTGAACGACGAGGTCGGTGCCACGCTTGTAGCAGACTGTTTCAATCGGTTCTTCACCGTTCCTTGACTTGCGGCGGGCAACTGTCGAGGCTGGGCGGGTTGAAAGGGAGACAACCATGACAGACCTCTGTTTATCAGCCTCGCGGTGCATCGACGACGCCCGTTGCGTCCAAGCGTCCCAGGCCAAGCCGACCCGATGAAATTATCCGTTCACTCACTCGTCCTGCTGGTGCTGGCCTGCTTCAGCCCGGCGTCGTTCGCCGCCGATGTGCCAGGCAGTCGCGACCTGGAGCGTGTGCCGCGCATGCCCGACGCGCAGATTGTCGATTACCGGCAGACCAGCGACCTGGAACGCGTCTACCCCATGGGCTCGATCCGCAAGATCAGCGGCCAGCTGCGCTTCGACGGCCAGGTCGATGCCCGTGGGAACGTCACGTCGGTCACCTACGAACTGCCGCCGGAACATTCCGCCACCCAGGCCTTTACCGCAGCGCGCGAAGCGTTGCAGAAACAGGGCGCCGAGCTGTTGTTCTGGTGTCAGGCCCGCGATTGCGGCGAAAGCAGCCTGTGGGCCAACGACGTCTTCGGCAACTCCAAGCTCTATGGCGCCGACAACGGCCAGGCCTTCCTGCTGCTGCGCCTGGCGCCACCGACGGACAACACACTGATTGCGCTGTATGCCATCACCCGCGGCAATCGCAAGGCCTACCTGCATGTCGAGCAGTTCGAGGCGAGCGCAGCGCTGGGGGACCTGTTGCCGACGTCGGCCACGCTGCTGCGCCAGCTCAAGGACACAGGGGTCCTGGATTTGCCGCGTCTTGCCGGTGAGCCGGACGATACCTGGTTGCGCCTGTTGTCCCGGGCGCTGAACCTGGACACGGGCTTGCGGGTCAGTATCGCCGGGCCCCGGGCCGAGGATTGGCTTGAGGCTCTGGCGGGCCAGGGCGTTCGGGCGGCGCGCATGGAGGCCGCCAGCGGCGAGGCGGCGGGATTGCATCTGGAGTTGCTGCGCTAAGCTGTTTCGGGGCGGCGGCTTTCACGCCGTTGCCTCGCTCCTGTTCATTTTTTCGAGACCCTACATGATCAATAACGATCGGCTGTTGGTGCAGATCCTGCTCCTGGTGTTGTTCGGTGCAAGCCTCTGGGTCATGGCGCCGTTCTGGTCGGCGCTGTTCTGGGGCGCGGTGCTGGCGTTCGCCAGTTGGCCGCTGATGCGCCTGCTGACCCGCTGGGTCAATGGCCGCGAATCCCTGGCGGCGGCGTTGCTGACGGTGGGTTGGATGCTGCTGGTGGCGGTGCCGCTGGTGTGGCTGGGTTTCAACCTGGCCGACCATGTGCGCGATGCCACCGCATTCATCAAGGACGCACAGGTCGACGGCCTGCCCGAAGCCCCGACCTGGTTGGCCGGTGTACCGCTGGTGGGCGAACGGCTGGTCGGCATCTGGAACAGCATCGACCAGCAGGGGGCCGCGCTGATGGTGTCCGCCAGGCCTTACCTGGGACAGGTCGGCAACTGGCTGCTGGCCCGCAGTGCGCAGATCGGCGGCGGCATACTCGAACTGACCCTGAGCATCGTGTTCGTGTTCTTTTTCTATCGCGACGGCCCGCGCCTGGCGGTGTTCGTCCACGGGTTGCTGGAGCGTCTGATCGGCGACCGCGCCGGTTACTACATCGAACTGGTGGCCGGTACGGTGCAACGGGTGGTCAACGGCGTGATTGGCACTGCGGCAGCCCAGGCCGTGCTGGCGCTGATCGGCTTCCTGATCGCCGGGGTCCCGGGGGCGCTGGTACTGGGTATCGTCACGTTCCTGTTGAGCCTGATCCCCATGGGGCCACCGCTGGTGTGGATCCCTGCCACGGCGTGGCTGGCGTGGAAGGGTGAGTACGGGATGGCGGTGTTTCTTGGCATCTGGGGCACGTTCATCATCAGTGGCGTGGACAACGTGCTCAAGCCGTACCTGATCAGCCGTGGCGGAAACCTGCCCCTGGTCATCGTGCTGCTGGGGGTGTTCGGCGGGTTGATCGCCTTCGGTTTCATCGGCCTGTTCATCGGCCCGACCCTGCTGGCGGTGGCGTATAGCCTGTTGACGGACTGGAGCAAGAGCCAGGCGCGGTAACCCACCCCAGAGGCAAGCACAAACCTTTGTGGCGAGGGGATAAATCCCCTCGCCACAAGTGAGTTTCAATCCAGGCTTGCCGGTGAATCAGGTCGCCACGTTCAGGTGTTTCCCTACAGTGGCGACGTTATCCAGCGAGTATTGCCGGCTGAGGTTGGCGATCATTCTGTTCAACGCCTCGCTGACATTGGCCTGTTCGGTGGAGCTGTCGCTGCGGCGACCGGCCTGCAAGGCGTTGTTGAATTCGTCGCTGCTGACGCCACCGCTGCTGTCGCTGTCGAGTGCTTCCATCAGCATCGCGCTGGTGTCGGTGCTCGTGGACGTACCGTTGCTGGCCTGCAAGGCGCTGCTCAGTTCGCTGGCGGTGACGGTGGCGTCGCCATCGGCATCGAGCTGGCTGAACAACTCTTCACTGGAGGCCTGTTGCGGTGGTGGCGGTGGCGCAAGGCTGGCGGCGAGTTCGTCGAGGCTGACAGTGCCGTCTTCATTCTTGTCCAACGCCGAGAACACTTGCTGGCTGTCGGCATCGCTGTCCGTGCTGGCCAGGCCGTTGCTCAACTCATCGCTGCTGACCACGCCATCACCGTCGGTGTCCAGGACGCTGAGCAGCGCATCGGCCAGTTCGGTACTCGGTGCCTGGTCGCGTGGTGGAGGAGGTGGCGGCGCCATTGCGGCCATTTCCTCGCTGCTCAGGTCACCACTGCCGTCACTGTCCAGGTCGCCAAAATTGTCGCTCAGGCTGACCAGGATGCCGTCGTCGCTTTTTTGCGACAGGGCGGTGCTCAACTCTTCCTGATTGACCGAACCGTCGCCGTCACTGTCGAGCTTGTTCAGCAGTTCCTTTTGAAACTGCTGGCTGCGGGCACTGCTGGTTGCGGTACTGCTGGTGCTGGTATAGGTCGAGTAACTGCTGACGCTACCAATCATGGGCGCTCTCCTTGGGCTGGGATAGCCGGTGAGTGCACCGGCTTATGCAGCCTCGGCGGGGTAGTTGTCGTGGGTATGTGGGGTTTGTACCGAGAGAAATACACAGCGTTCGCTCCCACAGGGGAGATAAGAGGGCTTAGAGACGAGGCAGGCTGATCACCGCCGTCAACCCGCCCCCTGGCGTCTCTTCCAGGATCAATTGCCCGCCCAGGCGTTCGGTGGCTTCCCGGGCGATGGTCATGCCCAGGCCGACGCCGCCGGAGTTGCGGTTGCGCGAGCCTTCCAGGCGAAAGAACGGTTCGAACACCGCCTCGCGTTTGTCCGCCGCGATACCGGGACCATGGTCGATGACTCGAATCAGCACCTGCTTATGTTGGTCTTCCAGGCTAATCAAGGCATGGCCGGCGTAGCGCAGGGCATTGTCGATGAGGTTGTTGAGGCACGAACGCAACGCCATCGGTTGCACCTGCAGCGGCGCGCAGGTGCCGCTGACCTGCACATCGGCGCCCTGGTCCTGGGCGTTTTCGCTCAACGATTCCACCAAGGCCTGCACGTCCATCCATTGCAGCGCTTCACTGGTGCGTTGTTCGTGCAAGTAGGTGAGGGTGGCATCGAGCATGCCGATCATATCGTCCAGGTCCTGGCGCATCTGGCCTTGCAGCTTGATGTCATCGATCTGCTCCAGGCGCAGCTTGAGCCGCGAAAGCGGCGTGCGCAGGTCATGGGACACCGCGCCGAGCATGCGCGAACGCTGCTGCACCTGCTCGAGAATCCGTTGCTGCATCAGGTTGAACGTATGGGCCGCCTGTCGCGCTTCACGGGGGCCGTTTTCATCCAGCGGCGGGCTGTCGAGGTTTTCGCTCAGGCGCTCGGCTGCATCGCTCAGGCGCTGGATGGGGCGGGTCAGGAGCTTGGCGCCATACCAGGCCGCGACGATCAGGAACACGAATTGAAAGGTCAGCGGCACCACCGGGCCGCCGAACCAGGGCCGCGCAGGACGATTAGGGGGCGGGCCGAAGCGCGGGGGGCCTTCGGCTTGTCGGGAAAATTGCGGCGGTGGCCCGGGAGGCGGTCTGTCGTAGTGAGAAAACCAGGCAAACGCCAACAGATGCGCCAGGACAATCGCCAGCAGCAGCACGCCAAACAGGCGGCCGAACAGGGAGTCGAGGCGCAGTTGCATCAACCGATGTCCCGCGCGTCGAACAAGTAGCCCTCACCGCGCACGGTCTTGATCAGTTGCGGGGCCTTGGGGTCGTCGCCCAGCTTCTGGCGCAGGCGTGATACAAGCAGGTCGATGCTGCGGTCGAAGGCCTCGATGGAGCGCCCGCGAGCGGCGTCCAGCAGTTGTTCGCGGCTGAGCACTCGGCGCGGCCGTTCGATGAAGACCCACAACAGGCGGAACTCGGCATTGGACAGCGGCACCACCAGCCCATCGGCGGAGATCAGTTGGCGCAGTACGCTGTTGAGCCGCCAGTTGTCGAAACGGATATTGGCCCGCTGCTCGCTGCGGTCGTCGCGCACTCGGCGCAGGATGGTCTGGATACGCGCCACCAGCTCCCTGGGTTCGAACGGCTTGGCCATGTAGTCATCGGCGCCCAGCTCCAGGCCGATGATGCGGTCGGTGGGCTCGCAGCGGGCGGTGAGCATCAGGATCGGGATGTCCGATTCGGCGCGCAGCCAGCGGCACAACTGCAAGCCATCTTCACCCGGCAGCATCAGGTCGAGCACGATCACGTCGAAGTGTTCGGCCTGCATCGCCTGGCGCATGGCCGCGCCATCGGTCACGCCGCTAGCCCTTATGCTGAAGCGGGCCAGGTAGTCGATCAGCAGCTCGCGGATCGGCACGTCGTCATCGACGATCAGCGCGCGGGTGTTCCAGCGCTTGTCATCGTCGAGCACTTTTTGATCGTCAGAATTTGCAACAGGGGTGTTCTGCATGGATGCATCATCTGCCAGGTAGGCTGCCAACCGCAAAGTAGGCGGCGAGGTTGAGCCCTCAGCATAGGCTTCGTGCCGTGAGGCGTGAAGCGCTGAAAGGACGGGTTGCGGCGGCGGACGGTAGCGTGTGGACGTGTTGTACGCATGTCATGAGTGTATCGGCTTCGACACAAAGGCCGGTATCGTCCATGCTGCAGGGGGACGATGAGATTTACCGATCATCGGGTCCCGCACGGGCGCTCGTTCCGCTACAATGCGCGCCGATTTCGACTTGCCTGAGAGCCCGCTCATGTCCGCCTGCCAGACGCCCATCATCGTCGCCCTGGATTTTCCCACCCGTGACGCCGCCCTGAAGCTGGCCGACCAGTTGGACCCCAAGCTTTGCCGGGTCAAAGTCGGCAAGGAACTGTTCACCAGTTGCGCTTCGGAAATTGTCGGGACCCTGCGCGACAAGGGGTTCGAAGTGTTCCTGGACCTGAAGTTCCACGATATTCCCAACACCACCGCCATGGCCGTCAAGGCGGCTGCGGAGATGGGTGTGTGGATGGTCAACGTGCATTGCTCCGGTGGCCTGCGCATGATGGCGGCCTGCCGTGAAGTGCTGGATCAGCGCAGCGGCCCGAAACCGTTGCTGATCGGCGTGACCGTGCTGACCAGCATGGAGCGCGAGGATCTGGCCGGGATCGGCCTGGACGTCGAGCCCCAGGAGCAGGTGCTGCGGTTGGCGGCGCTGGCGGAGAAGGCCGGCCTGGACGGTCTGGTCTGTTCGGCCCTGGAGGCCAGCGCCCTGAAGGCGGCTCACCCGTCGCTGCAACTGGTGACCCCGGGGATTCGTCCGGCGGGCAGTGCCCAGGACGACCAACGTCGCATCCTGACCCCACGCCAGGCGCTGGACGCCGGTGCCGATTACCTGGTGATCGGTCGCCCGATCAGCCAGGCCGCCGACCCGGCCAAGGCGCTGGCGGCGGTCGTGGCCGAACTGGCCTGACCAAACACCGAAGATCCCCAATGTGGGAGCGAGCTTGCTCGCGATAGCGGTATGTCAGTCATATCAATGTTGACTGACACGGCCCCATCGCGAGCAAGCTCGCTCCCACAGTTGTTTTGTGTCAGACCTTCAATACCAACTTCCCGAAGTTCTCCCCACTGAACAATTTGGTCAGTGTCTCGGGGAATGTCTCCAGCCCTTCGACAATGTCTTCCTTGCTCTTGAGCTGCCCCTTGGCCATCCAGCCGGCCATTTCCTGCCCGGCGGCGGCGAACTGCGCGGCGTAGTCCATGACCACGAAGCCCTCCATGCGCGCCCGGTTGACCAGCAGCGACAGGTAGTTGGCGGGGCCTTTCACCGCTTCCTTGTTGTTGTACTGGCTGATGGCGCCGCAAATCACCACGCGGGCCTTGAGGTTCAAGCGGCTGAGCACGGCATCCAGGATGTCGCCGCCGACGTTATCGAAATACACGTCCACGCCCTTGGGGCATTCGCGCTTGAGGCCGGCGTGGACGTCTTCGTTCTTGTAGTCGATGGCGCCGTCGAAACCCAGTTCATCGACCAGGAACTTGCATTTGTCGGCTCCACCGGCGATGCCCACCACGCGACAGCCTTTTATCTTGGCGATCTGCCCGGCGATGCTGCCCACCGCACCGGCGGCCCCTGAGAGCACCACGGTCTCGCCAGCCTTGGGCGCGCCGACGTCCAGCAGGGCGAAATAGGCGGTCATGCCCGTCATGCCCAGGGCGGACAAATAACGTGGCAGCGGAGCCAGTTTCGGATCGACCTTGTAGAAACCTCTTGGCTCGCCGAGGAAATAATCCTGCACCCCCAACGCACCGTTTACGTAGTCCCCGACCGCGAACCCCGGGTTGTTCGAGGCAATTACCTGGCCGACACCCAATGCGCGCATCACCTCGCCGATGCCGACCGGCGGTATATAGGACTTGCCCTCGTTCATCCAGCCGCGCATGGCCGGGTCCAGCGACAGGTATTCGTTTTTCACCAGGATCTGGCCGGCTGCCGGTTCGCCGACCGGTACTTGCTGATAGGTGAAAGTCTCGCGGGTCGCCGCGCCTACCGGGCGTTTGGCGAGCAGGAACTGGCGATTGGTCTGGGCAGTCATGGCGGGCACTCAAGATGAATGAAGCCTTGTTGATAGACCTTCGAAGCATTTGTCGCAAGGTTTGCTGGTACAGCGAATGCAGTTCGATCCAACACAGTGATAGTTCGCCTGGGGGGCTTATCACTGGCGCCCATGAGTGCTCAAACGGCAGTTGGATAGTGCTGCCGCGTCCTCGGGACCTGTGACTAGACTGGCGGCATCTCCCGCATTCTTCGAGGAACAGACAATGAGCATGACGTTTTCCGGACAGGTCGCCGTGGTTACCGGCGCCGCCGCTGGCATCGGCAGGGCCACTGCCTTGGCGTTCGCGGCAGAGGGCCTGAAGGTGGTGGTGGCCGACCTGGACGTGGCGGGCGGCGAGGGCACGGTACAGTCGATTCGTGATTCGGGCGGCGAAGCGGTGTTCGTGCGCTGCAACGTGACGCTGGAAACCGATGTGCAGCAGCTGATGGACGAGGTGATCAAGACCTACGGTCGCCTTGACTACGCCTTCAACAACGCCGGGATCGAGATCGAGAAGGGCAAGCTGGCCGACGGTACCCTTGATGAGTTCGACGCGATCATGGGGGTCAATGTGAAGGGCGTCTGGCTGTGCATGAAGTACCAGTTGCCATTGCTGTTGGCCCAAGGCGGCGGGGCGATCGTCAACACGGCCTCGGTGGCGGGCCTGGGGGCGGCGCCGAAGATGAGCATCTATGCGGCGTCCAAGCATGCAGTGATCGGCCTGACCAAATCGGCCGCCATCGAATACGCCAAGAAGAAGATTCGCGTCAATGCAGTCTGTCCGGCGGTGATCGACACCGACATGTTCCGTCGTGCCTATGAAGCGGACCCGAAAAAAGGCGAGTTCGCCAACGCCATGCACCCGGTGGGACGTATCGGCAAAGTCGAGGAAATCGCCAGCGCCGTGCTGTATTTGTGCAGCGACGGGGCGGCTTTCACCACGGGCCATTCCCTGGCGGTGGACGGCGGCGTCACGGCGTTCTGAGGACGTGTCCCTCAGCTTGTAGGACGAAGCCCGCACTGGTTGCGGGCTTTTTCGTGTAGGGCCGAAAAAACCTCGGAACGGCCCTCAATGTGTTTCAAAGGGTGAGAATCGACGGTTTTGGCGACGTTGTCGTACATCGTCCCATAGCGGCCTGTGCTTAACTGTTTCCGGAAATAAAACAAACGCTTAGGAGCTTGGTTACTCATGGAGTTGAGAATCGACCGACAGGCCCTGGTGCCTGTCGTGCAGCAAATCGTCGACGCGCTGACCGGCTGGATCCGACAGGATGCGGTGCAACCGGGAACTCGGCTGCCATCCGTCCGTCAACTGGCGCGGGAGAACCTGCTCAGCCAGTCCAGCGTCAATGAAGCGTGTGAACGCCTGGTCGCCCAGGGCCTGTTGGCGTCCCGCCATGGTTCCAGCTTTTTTGTCGCACCACCCCCGTCGCCCGGGCCCGAGCCCAACGATCAGAATCGACAGCAGGACACGTTCGCCGACGGGGGCGACAGCTCGCAATGGGAATTGAAGCTGGGGTGTGGCGGGCTGCCCGAGAGCTGGCGCGAAAGCGATGACCTGGGCTATGCGATCCGTCAGGTCACTCGCACCGACATGGCGGGATTGTTCAACTACAGCACATCGTTGGGGCTGCCCGCCCTGCGTGAGCAACTTTCCAGGCGCTTGAAACAATTCAATATCGAGGCCGATAAAGACCTGATCCTGACCACCACCGGAGCGACCCACGGGCTGGACCTGATCGTACGGACGCTGTTGCCGCCGGGTTCCTGCGTGGTCGTGGAGAACCCCGGCTATTCAAGCCTGTTCGACCTGCTCAGGTTGCACGACATCGACATGATCGAATTGCCCAGGACCCCGCGCGGCCCGGACGTCGATGCGCTGCAAGACCTGTTGACGATGCACCGGCCCACTGCGCTGTTCGTCAACAGCGCCTGCCATAACCCGACTGGCAGCAGCCTGGCTCCGGCTGTTGCTCAACGGCTGCTGCAATTGACGAAGGAACACGGCGTACTGGTGATCGAAGACGATGCCTATGGCGATTTCCAGAGCTCGGCACGGACCCGGCTGGCGGCACTGGACCCCGAGGTGGTCTACGTGGGCAGCTTCTCGAAAACCCTGAGCAGTTCGTTGCGCGTCGGTTTCGTGGTGGCAGGGCCCTCCATCATCGCGCGCCTGAGCGAGGTCAAGGGTATTACCAGCATGGGTGGATCGCGGTTCTGTGAGTCGGTCCTTGCCTGCCTTCTGGCCAATGGTGCCTATCGCAAGTTGGTCCAGCGCCAGCGGCAGCGCCTGGGCGCCGATATGGCGGCGCTGTTGCAGGTTCTGGAAGACGCCGATTGGGAGGTCTTCGGCAAACCGGCCGGCGGGCTTTTCATCTGGGCAAGACCGCCATTGTGTGACTACGCTGGAGTACAAGGTCTGGCCAGGCGTTCCGGCGTGCTGCTGTCTTCGCGTAGCGCATTCAGCCCTTCGGGCGCCGACAGCGACTGGCTACGGATCAACGTGGCGTATGCCCGTGACCCCAGGGCGCAGGCGTTCTTCCGGGCCGCGGCTCTGGATCGACCTCTAGTGTCCTGAAAACGACGCGGCTGTAGCTTTTTGCCATTATTCCGACGCCAGCATCTTGTGCTGCAGGGCGTCTCGTTGCGAATCTGCAATCAACACACACTGGCAGAGGACTGAGCGCAATGATTTCGGCCGTGCAAGGACGTTTTGCCAACCTGGGTATGGCAAAGAAACTGGGTATCGGATTTGTCCTGGTGCTGTTGCTGACCGCGGTGGTCGCGGCCATCGGTGTCTGGTCCCTGCAGACCATCAGTTATCGCTTCGATGGCTTGAAACAGATGTCCTCCCTCAACAGCGGGTTGCTCAAGGTTCGGCTGCTGGAGCAGGAATACGCCTCGCGCTCCGATCCCAAGACGGCCGATGCCCTGCGCCAGGGCGTCGATGGACTGCTGGCCCAGGCGAACGAACTCAAGGTGCAGTCGGCTGCCAACGTGCCGGTGATGAACGACGTGGAGCAGGCGCTGGCCGCGTATCGCAAGGCGTTCGACGAATTTGTCGGGTTGAGCCAGAGCAAGGACCTGGCGCTGGAAATGGCCAGTTGGTCGGTGTCCAGCGTCGCCAATAACCTGGATGTGTTGCAGGCCGGGCTGGCGGATGACGGCGCCTATACCTTGAAAGATTCCGAGGGCAAGGAGGGGGCCGAGTTCATCGAGCAGGCCAACCAGGTCAGCGAAGTATCACGCTTGATGTTGCAGGCCATGAACGAAGCGCGGGTCCGCCTGGACCAGAGCCGCAAAGGCAATGTCGAGGGCGCCGCAGAAGGCAGCATCGAACAGGCCGAGCAGGCGATGAAACAGGCCGAAGTGCTCAAGACCACCGTCAAGGACCCCGGTTACCAGACCGTGCTGAATGAAGTGGCCGGGCATATCGCCGGGTTCAATGAACAATTGGCCGAATACACCGGCCTGCTGGCGAAGGAAAAAGTCGTCTACCAGCAACTGCACGAGCGGGCCGATCAAGTGGTGGCGCGGGTTGACCAGGCCTTCAGTGCCGAAGACCATGCCATGCAGACCGAACTGAAGAAGAATTCACTGCTGATCATCGGTTCGTCGGCCCTGGCGTTGCTGGTGGGATTGATCGCTGCGTGGGTCATAACCCGGCTGATCGTGACGCCGCTGCGCAGTGTCATTCGCGTGGCCCAGCAGATTGCGGCGGGTGACTTGAGCGCCACGGTCGAAGTGACGCGCCGGGACGAAATTGGTCAGTTGATGCAGGCGATGCAACAGATGGGCGCGGGGCTGAGCAGTATCGTCAGCGGCCTGCAGGCCGGTATCGAGCAGTTGGCCAATTCGGCCCAGTCGCTGTCGGCCGTGACTGAACAGACCAACCTGGAAGTCAGCAGCCAGAAAGAGGAAACCGAGCAGGTCGCCACGGCGATGAACCAGATGACGGCGACTGTGCATGATGTGGCACGCAACGCGGAAGAAGCCGCACAAGCGGCCCAGACTGCCGACGACAAGGTCGAAAGCGGCCAGCAAGTGGTGCGTCAGAGCATGGTGCGCATCGAGCAGTTGGCCGATTCGGCCACGTCGGCCAGCTCCAGCATCGAAAGCCTCAGCGCCGAGATCCAGAACATCGGCACGGTGCTGAGTGTGATCAAGAGCGTGGCCGAGCAAACTAACCTGTTGGCGCTCAATGCCGCTATCGAGGCGGCCCGGGCCGGGGAGCAGGGCCGGGGCTTTGCGGTCGTGGCCGATGAGGTGCGGGCGTTGGCCAGGCGCACGCAACAGTCCACCGAGGAGATCGAGCGACTGGTGAGCGCCTTGCGTTCAGCGGCCCAGGCTTCCGTGCAGCAGATCCAGAGCAGCGGCGAGTTGGTGAAGATGGCGGTCAGCGATGCACTGCAGACCGAAAGCGCCTTGGGCAGTATTGCGGCGGCGGTATCACTGATCCAGCAGATGAACCAACAGATCGCGGCGGCGGCCGAGCAGCAGAGTTCGGTGGCCGAGGAGATCAATCGCAGTGTCACCAGCATTCGCGCCAGTGCCGATCAATCCTCCCTGGCGATGCGCGGCAATGCCGCTTCCAGCATCGAGCTGGCGCAGTTGGGGGTTGAGCTGAAAGGGATGGTGGGGCATTTCAAGTTGTGACAAAGACGACGCAACCCCTTGTGGCGAGGGGATAAATCCCCTCGCCACAAATGATTCGTATCCGACAATGAATCCTCAGTCGTAAACCTTCTTCTTCTTCCACTCGTCGTTGACTTCGGCGTCCTTCAGCCCTTCGGTCAACTGGTTGACCTCGCCTTCGACCGGCTGGGTGCTGGCCAGGACCTGGGCATTGGCGCGGGCCAGGAGTTTCTCCAGGTAGGCCAGTTGTTCGGCGTAGACCTGGGGTTCCTGTTGCTTGCGCAGGTACTGCACGCCGCGCTCGAAGGCCAGGCGGGCCTGCCCGGGTTGTTCTTGCTGCAGGGCTTGCTGGCCGAGGTTGTTGAAGAACTCGATGTGCAGCAGCACCAGGATGTGCCGCACTTCGCGAATCCAGCGCTTGGCTTCGTTAGGCGGCAGGAAACCGTCCTGGGCGGCGCGGGTGATCTGGCCGTGCAAGGCCTCGAGCAGAAACCGTACGTCCTTGGCCTTGGCTTCGGTCTGGATCGGTGCCGGTGGATTGTTCACCGGGATCGATTCACCCTGGGCGGCCAGTGCGCTCAACTCGTCCAGGCGTGCCTTGACCGCGGAATTGGTCTTGTCCAGGTTCAGCAAGCGCTGACAGACGTTCATCTCAAGGCGCGTCATCAACAACTTCAGGGCCGGGGTCATCAATTGCCCGGGGAAGGTTTCGGTGAGCTCGCCACAGCGACGCATGCGGTCGTTGAGTTCTACCTTGGTGCGGGCCTTTTCCAGCTTGTTGTTTTCCACCACGTGGTTCATGTAGCCAATGGCGATCAACAGGGCGATCCCGGCTACGACGAGCAGGGTGATCATGAGTGGTGTCACCGGTAAGACCTCTTTATTGTGGTACGCATGTCATGAGTGTAGTGGCTTGGCTTTTAAGCGCATAGGCCCGAGCGACGCGATTAGACGGGCGTCGTGCTGTTTATGGGAAGCATAACCGGGTGGGTGCACATTGCCATCATTTGCCGGGCGCGACTATAGCGTCTCGGCGGGTGACAGAATATAGGCGTCAGAGACCGGGCGGGCAAAATGTCCGGATCGCCTCCAAACCGGGCGAAGTCATTGATTTAAATAAATTTATATCTGGGGGTTGACGACCCTTCAATCCATCCATAGAATGCGCGCCACTTACAGCGTAAAGCACTCAGCCAAACGCTATAAGTAGTGAATGTTGTACGTGTGTCCCCTTCGTCTAGTGGCCTAGGACACCGCCCTTTCACGGCGGTAACAGGGGTTCGAGTCCCCTAGGGGACGCCAATGCGGGAATAGCTCAGTTGGTAGAGCACGACCTTGCCAAGGTCGGGGTCGCGAGTTCGAGTCTCGTTTCCCGCTCCAATTTTAAACAGCGTTGCTTTCGGGCAGGGCTGAGTGAAACCAGAACCAAGTCTTCGGAGGCGGGTCTGGGCACTGGAACACACACCATGTGTTCCGGGCAGCGTGTCCCCTTCGTCTAGTGGCCTAGGACACCGCCCTTTCACGGCGGTAACAGGGGTTCGAGTCCCCTAGGGGACGCCATTTGCGGGAATAGCTCAGTTGGTAGAGCACGACCTTGCCAAGGTCGGGGTCGCGAGTTCGAGTCTCGTTTCCCGCTCCAAATTCAAAAAAACGCCGCTCATTTGAGCGGCGTTTTTTTATGCGCGTAAAAAAGCCATTTCAATGCCCAAGGTTATGTATCCGGCGCTCAAGGGTCTTTAACCATCGATTTGCGTTGTCTGCGGGGGCTGGCGACGATTTTCCTTAATATTGAAGGGGAGGTGAGAATACTTCCTGCAAAATTTAAGGGAAAACGCTTAGGAAGATTAATAGTTCATTCCTAAAGAAATGCACTTCTCCTAACCTTCCAGTACCCATTCTGGAGATGCATTTATGCTGATTTTCGTTAAATCGATGGTCATTGGGCTGTGCATTGCAGCCCCTGTAGGACCCATTGGGCTGTTGTGCATACAGCGAAGTCTGATGCTTGGGTGGAGAGCCGGTTTCGCGACGGGATTGGGCGCGGCCACAGCCGATTCGATCTATGGATTCATCGGTGCCCTGGGTGTCACGGCCATCATTGCGACGCTCATCAGCTTCAAACCCTGGTTGTGTATCTTTGGAGGGCTGTTCCTCGCCTACATTGGCTATCAGACAATACGATCGAAGGGCGGCTCGACGGCCATGGCGGGCGAGCGGGCCAATATGTTCAAAGCCTACTCGACCACGCTGTTCCTGACGCTGTCCAACCCCATGACCATCTTGTCGTTTATCGCGATATTTGCCGCATTGAGTGACGGCATGGCCAGTGACCAAGGCGGCCAGCACGCCTTGCTGCCGATGGTGACCGGTATCTTCCTGGGCTCGGCTGCCTGGTGGCTGGGGTTGAGTGGGTTCTCCTCCATTTTCAAGGCGCGGATTGCCGAATCAAAGCTCAGGCTGATCAACTACTTTTCAGGGGCAACCATCACCATCCTGGGAGCCTACCAGGTCGCCACTGGCGTCATGCTCGCCACGGGAACCTGACCTGGAGCTTATGCCTCGCTGAGCGAGGCATAAGCCTGGTATCTCCCCTGCGTTGCATGGGGACGTTTTATTGCAGTCTGAACTCGACGTACGCCCTGAAACGGCCTATCGCCTGGGTGATTTGCGAGGCGGTTGCATTGCTGAACGACAGCCTGACCTGGGTGGTGGCCTCATTCATCAGCGAAAACAAGGTGGTGGGAAATACAATCACCTTGAACAGCCTGGCGCACTCGCGCATTTCAGAATATCCAAAGACGAAAGGCAGCTGCACATTGATGAAGAAGCCGCCTGCCGGATGATTCCAGCTGACCGCTCTTTGAGCGCCGATCCTGAATGGAAATTCGCGCTCAAGGCATTCAAGCATGTGATTTCTTTTCTTTGTATAAGACAGCACCCTGGGTTGGTTCAGTCCTTTCAACGAGTAGTTGTGCTCGATCAGCAGGCCTGCGACAACCGCTTGGCACAAGGCAGGGGTGTTCACCGTGATCAGGCTTTTGGCTTTGCACAATCGGCTGCTGAAGGACATGACCCCAGTGCCCTCTGGGGCGACCACATAGCCCATGCGCAAGCCCGGGAAAATCGATTTGGCAAACGAGCCCAGCAAGAACACTCGGCGGCTATCGATGGACTTCATGGACGCAATGGCATCGCCTTCGTACCTGAAGTAGCGGTAGGCAGTGTCTTCGAGGATGAAAAAGTTCTTTTCATCGGCCAGGGAGAGCATGGCTCTTCTGTTGTCATGGGAAAGGCTGTCGGCGGTAGGATTGCTGAAATCAGGAATCGCATAAAGCGCCTTGATTCTTTCACCTCTGGATTCCAGCGCTTCAATGAGCCTGCGCAGGGCGATCGGATCAAGAAAGGTCGTCATGGGGACGGGGACTATTTTTATACCCAGCAGTTTTGCGATACCCGTGATGCCGGAAAACACCGGGTCAGGTACCAATAAAACCCCACTGCCTTCAAAAATGGACAGGAGCGTCAAGGTGCAGGCTTCTTGAAAGCCCATGCACACCACAATGCTTTCAGGGTCGGAAACGTTGATCGCTTCATCCACCTGCAAATGGCTGGCGATTATTTCATTGATGATTCCAGAGGTTTTTCCATACTGGCAGAGCAGCGTCGCAAGTGACTGTTCGGTGCCGGCAACGTGATCTTTGTATTGGGCCAGGCCCCTGTCGATGAGCGAAGGGTCGCACTGCTCATCATCGGGTCGACCGGAGGCCAGTGAAATGGCCTCCGGGTTCTCTTGGGCAATGGAGTTCAGTAGGTGGATGACGTTCAGGATGGGGTCGTCGAATATCGTGCTTTCGAATGCGCTGGACACTTTCGCTTCTCCATAAAAAGCAACGAGCCATTGAAGGCCCGTTGCTCATGATCAACACCCGCTACGCAGGATCGAGTGAGCGTTCTTGATCGACCTGCCTCTCCATGGCTTCGAATGCCTGCAGCAGGTCGTCCTTGAGGTCATCCAGGTCCTCCAGGCCAAAGCACAATCGAACCAGGCCTTTTTCGATGCCCATGTCCGCTTTTTCCTGATCTGTCATCGAGGCATGGCTGCCACTGAAGGGCTGGGCAACCATTGATGTCACGCAGGCCATTCCAGTGCCCGTGCCAAACCATTTGAGCGTGCTGGTGAACGTTTTGTAGAAGGGAACCAGGTCGGGCCGAATATCAACAAACACAATGCCGCCGTAACCGGTCAGTTGTTTGCCATCGACGCGTGGATAATAGACATGCTCAATAAAAGGCAGCTCGCGCAGATAGTTGAGCATGCTTGCTGTCGTCTGGCTGTGCTTTTCCATGCGCAGGTTGAACGTCTGCATGCTTCTGCGAAGCAGCCATGCGCTATTGGGCGTTAATATCGTGCCTGAATAAAAGCGACCCTCAAGCAGGCGGTTGTAAATCATTTCGCTGTTGACCAGAACCAGGCCACCCATGACATCGCTATGCCCGGAGAAGTATTTGGTTGCGCTGTACAGTGAAATGTCGGCGCCAAAATTCAACGGCTTCTGAAATATCGGCGTGGCCCAGGTGTTGTCAACCACCACCAGTGCTTGCGGGTTGTTTTGCTTGACGGCCCGGCTGACCGCATGAATATCGATGTCTTTCAGGAACGGGTTGGTCGGTGTTTCGAAAATGACCATGTCGACGTTCGCCGGCAGGGCATTCAACCCATCTTGTGTGGTGAGATCCAGAATCGTCAGGTGTGCGCCGATACGTGCCGCATAGCGCTGGAACAATTTATAAGAGCAGCCATAGATGTATTTGTTGATGACCAGCGAAGCACCCGGTTTCAACAGTTCCAACACCATGTAGATGGCGCTCATCCCGGTGCTGTAGGCCAGGGCATATTCGCTGCCCTCCAGGGACGCGACAACCTGTTCCAATTCGGTCACATTGGGATTGGCCTTCCTTGAGTAGAAGAAGGCCGAATCGGCGCTGAAGGCGCTGCACTGATAAATAGGCGTGACCGAAGGACGCGCGTCCCGGTCATCGACCTTGATATGAAGTATTTCAGTGGACACTTTCATGCTTGGCTGACCAGTTTGATGACCTGTTCATACATATTCTGCTTGCCCTCGTAACCAATGGTCGGGGTAATGTCGTTTTGCGAAATACCAATCTCTTCAATCGACTCCGTGGGGAAGTGAGCCCTGTCGAATACTTCATGAAGGTTCGAGTTCACTCCGTTGGGGAGCCAGACCTCAGGACCGGTTTCATCGATGCGTGCCTTGGCAATAATGAATCGATAGCTTTCATGCGGCCGCAGCGTCAGTGATTTCCAATCGCTGTTGTGCCCGTCCGTATAGTTGCGCCGCAGGTAGACGGTCTGTTCGAAATCTTCGGTATTGAGCACTTGGGCGTGCAGCGACACGATATCCCCATGCCACTCGAACTTGCGTTTCTCGTAAGCGCTCAGCGCGTCCTCTCGCAGCTCGACTGGAGCGTTCGCCTGGTGTTCGCCCAGTAATTTGAAATGCGCATCGTGCCCGCATTGAGAGCAGCAACCCTTGCTGTCCAGCCCGATGATTTCAGCGTTCAAGCCGTAGCGGGTGACGAGCAGGGCGTTACAGTTGTTGCAACTGGTGTTGGTTCCCTCGACATCATTCACGTTGCCCAGGTAGACATGCTCAACGCCCATGCTGCGAGCTACGTCCCGAGCCTTCAGCAGCCGGTCCACAGGGGTGCGGATGCTGTTGCTCATTTTGTAATCGGGGTGGAACCTGACGAAGTGCAGCGGCACATTCGGGCCCAGCTCATCCAATACCCACTGGCTGATTTTCCGGGCCGTTTCCTCGTCGTCGCTGATGTCGGTCACCATCAAGGTGCTGACCTCGACATATTTGCCGGCGTCATAGACCTTCTTGATGCCCGCGAGGACCGGTTCTACCCAGCCGGTCGTGACCTTGCGGTAGTATTCCGGGGAAATGGATTTCAGCGAAATCGAGAAAATATCGATGACCGGCAGTAATTCGTCGATGGCTTCTTCACTGATAAAGAACGCCGATTTATACAGGTTGATCAGGCCCGCTTCCTTGGCCAGCTTTGCCGTGTCGAGGATGAATTCATGCCAGACAACGGGATCGTTATACGTCCAGGAAATGACGCGTATTCCGTGCTTGAGTGCGGTTTCCACAACTTGTTCAGGGGTGTAGTAGTAAACGTCTTTGTCGGTGACGTACTTGGCTTGCGAGGTCTTCCAGTTGTGGCAATAACCGCAGTTGAGCATGCAGCCGATATTGCCCAGGGACAGGATCCGCTCTCCAGGCGCAAAGTGGAAAACGGCTTCGGTCTCAATCGTTTCTTCCGTGCTGTGAACGCCTTTGCCGTAGTTCAATGTAACGAGTCGGCCGCCACGGTTTCCGCGCACTTTGCAAAAACCTACCTTGCCCTCCTGTATGACACAGTTTCGCGGGGAAAGATGACACTTGACGACGCCCCCTGGGAGTATTTCTTCCAGTTTTGCCGGGCTGCTTTCCAAGGTCCAGTTTTTATTTTTTGTAGTGTCCATCTTTCTCACTCCTCATCACGGAAGTTGCTGTCAATATCATCGGTTGAAAAAGTCGAGGCGAAACAATCCCGTCGCCATGAATGGCAATCATCTTTATGGGTATTAGTAGGCGGATGAAGCGCGAATCAATCCATGGTTCTTGAGTGAAAAGCGCTTGGCATTCATGTTCATGAAGGGTTGGATAAGCGGGCCGATCACTAACAGGAATGCAATCGTTCCCACGCCGAATGGGCCGCCTAAAAGCCAGCCGCTCGAAAATATGCCGATTTCAATGATCATTTTGGCTTTGGTGAATGACCAGCCCCACTTGGAAACCATGGTCAGTACCACGAGGTCCATGATTCTGATTCCAATACCGCTCATGATGATCAACGCGGAGGAATAGGCACATAACATCAGCCCCGTCGCCAATAACGTGTACTCATTCATTCTCGCGATCAAATACTCTCCGAGCCCCAGCCATGACCAGAGATCAATCAACAGACCGGTCAGTGTTGTTGTAATAAAGGGGCTTATCGGCGGGTATTTTTTGTTCCAGAGCATCCACCATGTCAGGAAGAAGAGGGACACGATAGCCGAACAGATGCCCATGCCCAGCATAAATATTTTATCGATCGAGATGATCAAGACGTCTAGTGGGTCGGTGCCCAGTTGACTGATGATGAAACACTTGGCACCCAGCGAAAAGAGACCGACACCCATCAAGTACATCAGGATCTGGTCCTTCTTGAATCGTCGCAGATTTAGCACTTGCGTGCCAATGTGCTGGGTGAAAGAGTATGACTTTTTTTCACACTTTATCTTTTCATCTTCCATGCGAACACCATCCCTGGAGAGAATATTTTATTATGAGTGCGTCACGCTAAAGAGCAGGGCTATTGATTGCCCTCAGGCTTTCAGGCTGGAAATAGACTAGCGCTCTGCTTTATTTTGGTGCATGCTTTTTTTAATGAAAAACGCGGGCTTTTCATTAAAATTTATACTTTTAACCGGGGAAAACGCACATGGATCGTATAGACGTCAAAATCCTGGGTAAGGTACAGGACTGTGGTCGCATTTCCATCACAGAGCTTTCCAAGCACGCAGGTCTTTCTATTCCTGCCACCAATGACAGGTTGCGTAAACTTGAAGACTCAGGGGTGATCAAGGGCTATTGCGCTCAGTTAGATCCAACCAAACTGGGGTACGGCATATCAGCTGTCGTCGGCATCACCACTCTCAAGCCGGCGAAGTCCAAATTAATAGCAACGCTCACCGACATACCCGAAGTCGTAGAGTGCCTGCACATCACCGGAAACGACTCCTATCTGATCCGGATCTACGCCAGATCCATGGCTGAGATCGAGGACATCATTGCGAAAATCAACGCGTACGGAGAGACGCGTACCAGCATTGTCCTGTCCATTCCTATCGAGAGAAGAAAGCTCGCCCCATGAGCCTGGGTGCTGCGCACGGACTACGTACTTTGCTGAACAAACATGGCTCACCCCTCAAGGCTGTGCACCAGGTTTTCAATCGCTTCCAGAGCCGCCTCATCCGGAGGTGGCGGTGCAGGGTTTGCGCTGCGCATCTGGTACGCAAGACGGTACTCACTGGGGGTGCAACTGGCGTATTGCTTGAAGGCGCGGGCGAAGTAGGACGGGTCCTTGAAACCTGCCTCGTAGCCGATGCTGGTGATGGGCATCTGGCTGTTATCGAGCAGTTCCTTGGCAAAGCTCATGCGTTTGTTCAGCACGTAGTCGGTGAAGCCGAGCCCGTTGGCCTCCTTGAACACCCGGCTGAAGCGAAATGTGGTCATGCCGCAGCGCTTGGCCAGATCGCGCTGATCGATGCTTTCGCGAAAATGCTGGTCGATGTACAGCATGATGTGGCTGAGGGCCTGGTGTTTCTGGTGCCCGGAGGTCAGGCGGATACTGTCCGGCAGGGTCGGGGAGTGGTCGATCTGCGAGGTCTTGCCCCGGCCACTGGTATTGCGACGCAGTTCGCACAGTTGCACCACGGCCGTCAGGTAGCGCTTTCTCTCGGCGGTAGACAAGGGCACCACCATGTATTCCCAGACGCTGGAGCGCATGGCCCACACCGCCAGTTCTTCGGAGTGCTGCACGGTGAACATGGTGATGGGGGTGGCAGGAACGGTCCGCTTGATCTCCAACAGGCGCCGCAGGCCCGGCGTGTCCGGGCGATCGAAGTGGATGCAGATCATGTCGACCTGTTCCCCGCCGGGCAGCATGGCGTTCTTTGCCAGCGTGCAGTCGCAGGTGTCCTGGAACTGGGAGACGAGTTCCTTGGTGGACCGATCGTGAGTCAGATCGAACCATAACAGCTTTGGTTTTTCAGTCAGACTTGGCGCCATAGGACGACTACCCAGAGGTTCTTTCTGCCCTTTAGCTAGCAGTATTGTCACAGTGCTATCACTTCGCCGAATAATTTTTTATAAAAAACCGATCTTTTAGCGCCGTCCCCGCCATGCGCCGCTTGCAAGCGCCCGCTTGTGCTGCCGCACGGGATGGATTTCCCCGATTCGGGTCATTTTCCATTCCCGCAAAAAAATCCTAGCGATGTGCAAAATCCTCCTAACGGCTATGACCACCTGCTGACTAGGGTTGCATCAGGCAGTTCGCAATGTACTGCCTCTTTGAAAAACAACCCCGATGAGGTGTGCGAAATGACTCTTCAAACTATCAAGGCTTCGGTACTGAAGTTCGCCAAAGATGAAGACGGCCTGACCATTGTGGAATACGCCGTGGCCGGTGGGTTGATCACGGTGGCTGTGGCGGCGATGTTCGTCTTGCTGGGCAGCGCCGTGAACACCCGGATTACCGCACTCTGCGCCGCGGTCAAGGGCTCTGCCTGCTGACAACCGCTCCCTTTCGGGAATGGGATGAAGCCCATCGAGGCGCCGGTTTCAGCATTGTCTGATAAAGCTTCGAAGTATTTTCTCAATGGGCTTCGCGTTGTTCTTTATCAACCGGTTTTTATGACCGTTGAAGTGAGGTAAATAACATGAAAGTTCAAAAACTCAGAACTTCGATAGTTAAGTTTATCGACGATGAAGATGGCCTGACCATTGTGGAATATGCCGTGGCCGGTGGGCTGATTACGGTGGCGGTTGCCGCGATGTTCGTTCTGCTGGGCGGTGCGGTGAATGATCGGATCACTGCGCTCTGCGCCGCGGTAAAAGGCTCTGCCTGCTAACTCCAACCGCACGATGGAGACGCATCATGTCCATGGAATTGCTGATGTCGACGGTATTGCTGCTAGGACTACTGGGTGTGGCGGTGGTGAGCGATCTGCTTCGCCACCGCATCCCCAACACGCTGGTGCTGTTGGGCCTGGCCTTGGGATTGGCCAGCCAGATTTATACAGACGGGATTGGCGGGCTCGGCGACAGCCTGTTGGGCATGCTGATCTGTTTCGCGCTGTTCCTGCCCATGTACGCCGTCGGTGGCATGGCTGCCGGTGACGTCAAGCTGATGACCATGGTCGGCAGCTTCCTGCCCTTTCATTACGCACTGTGGGCGGCGCTGTTCAGCCTGATCGCCGGCGGTGTGTGCGGTTTCCTGATCGTCCTGGCTCGCGGCCAACTGCTCCAGACCCTGCAGCGCTACTGGTTGAGCGTCCGTGCGCAGGCGTATCTGGCGCCTGGGTCGGATGAAGTGGCCAGCAAACCTTTTCCTTACTCGATTGCGATCCTGATCGGCACTTTGAACAGCGTTTACTGGCAGCTGGTTGCCGGTGGCTGGGGAGTCTAGTCATGCATGTCATTAACGATAGCGATGCCTACCCCAGCGAACGGGAAGCAGTACAGCGGCTGGCGCCGCAACCGAGCTCGATTCGCGATACAGGGCTGACCGACAGTTTTCTCGGCGAGCTGGTGTGCAAGCATCTGCACGATGCCGGTGTGCTGGACATGTCCCGGCTGGTGGAGCGCCTGGCGCTAACCGGCGCGGTGCTGGAAGAAGTCCTGGCGTTCCTGCGCAAGGACGGTCGCGTCGAAGTGCTGGGCCAGTTGGGGCAATCGGGCGGACAGACGCTGCGTTATGGCCTGACCGAGCGCGGCCGCAGTTCGGCGCGTGACGCCCTGGCCCGTAGCGGCTACATCGGCGCGGCCCCGTTCCCGGTGAGTACCTATCGCTCGCTGATCAAGATCCAGACCATTCACCATGGCCGCATCACCGCCAAGGACATGAACCACGCCCTGGCAGGCATGGTGTTGAGCCAAGGCATGCTCGACCAGTTGGGTGTCGCCCTGAATTCCGGGCGGGCGATCATGATCTACGGCCCGGCGGGCACGGGCAAAACCTATGTCAGCAGCCGATTGATCCGGCTGTTTGCCGAGGCGATCTGGGTGCCCCATGCCATCGTCATCAATGAGTCGGTGATCGAGATCTACGATCCGCAGGTGCACCAGCGCCTGGATGACAACGGCCAATCGAACAACCTGATGCTCAACGAAGGCATCGACCGCCGGCTGCTGTGCTGCAAACGCCCGATCGTCATCACCGGTGGCGAGCTGAGCATGGAACAGCTGGACGTGCGCTACGACCCGTTCACCCGGCAATACCAGGCGGCGTTGCAGCTCAAGGCCAGCAACGGCCTGTTCATCATCGATGACATGGGCCGCCAACGCATGGCCCCGGCCGAATTGCTCAATCGCTGGATCGTGCCCATGGAGGAGAAGCGCGACTTCATCAACCTGGGCGGTGGCCGGCATTGCGAATTACCGTTCGACCTGGTGCTGGTGTTTTCCACCAACCTCAATCCCCTCGAATTGGCCGACGAGGCCTTCCTGCGGCGCATTGGCTACAAGGTGCAGTTCGGCTACCTCAAGCCCGAGGAATACGAACAAATCTGGCGCCAGGAGTGCGAACGCCTGGGCATCCCCTATGACCCGCTGTTGGTGCGCTATGTCCTGCAGCGGTTGTATGCAGCCGAAGGCATGCCGCTGGTGCCTTGCCATCCCCGTGACCTGTTGAACATGGCGCTCGACCGTCAGCGTTACCTGGGCGGTTCCGGCCCCCTGTCGCCGCAAGAGCTGGAATGGGCCTGGCACAACTACTTCGTTCAGCTCGACTTCCTTTGATCTGGAGATACCGACATGAGCTCTCGTACGCTTCCGCTGATAGGCATTTCCCTGGTAATGGGCCTTGGTGCCGCATGGATGGCTGACTCCTGGCTGAGCGCGCGACTCAACGCGACCCCCGACGATCATTTGCGAAGCGTGGTGGTCGCTACGGTGGAAATCCCCTTTGGGCAAATGGTCGAGGCCCAGCAAGTCACGACCGTGCGCATGCCCATGGACACGATCCCGGACGACGCCTTCGATTCCAGTGAGCAGGCCGTGGGCAAGATCGCCACCTTCGACATCCTGCGCGGCGACATCGTGCGGGGTGCGCGTCTGAGCGAGCACTTGGGCGGCAGCACCCTGGCTTCGCTGATCGCACCGGACAAGCGGGCCATATCGGTGCGTGTGGATGATGTGGTCGGCGTGGGTGGCTTCCTCCTGCCGGGCAACCGGGTCGACGTGTTGGCGACCAAGACCACCAACGCCGGTAGCAACAGCGCGACGTCCCGGACCCTCCTGGAAAACCTGCGGGTGCTGGCGGTAGACCAGACCGCCGGCACGGACAAGACCCAACCGGTAGTGGTGCGGGCCGTGACGCTGGAAATGTCGGCCACCGAAGCGGAATTGCTGGTCACCGCGCAGACCGAAGGCAAGCTGCAATTGGCCTTGCGCAATCCGTTGAACCTGGAGAAAAAAGCCGTGGCCGTTGCGCCGCCAGCCCCTGCGCCGGTCATGGCGATGGCGGCGCCCCCAGTACCAAAACCTGTGGTGCAGCGCAGTGCCAAGCCGCAAGGCGGGGCGATCACGTTGATCCGCGGGGTTGAAAGCAGCGTGATCAATGTCCGCTGAGTGACGCCTCCATGCCAGGCCGTTAAAGGCCGTGGCGATGCCGATCCTCAAACGTTGTAATGAGGGCTCGATGATGAATGCCAATATCCGGCGCCAGGGAGGGGCGGTAAGTGTACTGATGGTGATCGCGCTAGTGTCGATCTCCATGATGGCGGCGTTGGCCCTGGATGGTGGGCACATGCTGTTGAACAAGACGCGCCTGCAAAATGCTGTGGATGCTGCGGCTCTGGGCGGCGCCAAGACCCTGAGCCAGGTGAGTGGCGGCATCAACATGGCCAGCACCACCCGTGCGGCGGCCCTGGACACGCTCAACAGAAATGCCAACGCCGCCGGCAATACCGAGCTGGCAACCGCCGTCGCCGGCAATCCGGGTGCTTTTGCGGTAGTGGAATTGTCCAGCAGTGTCTATGGCCCGTTCTCTTACCCAGGCCCCACGGACGCCAAGTACGTGCGAGTGTCGGTTGCCAACTATCAACTCAACGGTTTTTTCTGGAGTTTCGTCCAGTCGATGGGCAGCGGCGGCCTGGGTGGCAAAGCCGTGGCAGCGATCGCTACCGCCGGGCCCAGCCCCACTTCTCCTTGTGACCTGGCGCCGTTGATGGTCTGTGGCGATCCCACTCAATACAACCCGGCCGCCGGCAACTTCTGGGGGTATCAATTTGGCGACCTGGAAGTCCTGAAAACGGCGGCGGGGAACACCTCGCCTATCGGCCCTGGCAACTTCCAATTGCTGGATTTCGGCTCAGGTGGCAGTGCAGTCCGGGAAGATCTGGCCGGTGGTGGCTCGGTTTGCCGCAGTGTCGGTGACAACGTCCAGACCGCGCCAGGTAATAAAGCCGGCCCAACCTCCCAAGGTTTGAACACGCGCTTCGGTATCTACAACGGCCCGGTCAGTTCTTCGGACTACCCGCCAGACCTGGTCACGGCCTCAGGCACCCCGGCGATCACCTACAACGATTCGCTCTCCCAGGCGCAATACAAAGGCAAGCCCATCACCTCGAGCAACGGCGATCTCTCGGCGGGTGGCGAGGCGGTACAGGACTATAACGACTGGCGGGCCAAGGTCGCCGCCTGTGTGGCGGGGGGCGCCAGCGGTTGTGAAAGCAACGGGGTTTTCGAGCGCCGGATGCTGAAGATCGTGATTGGCGATTGCGCCGGGAAACTGAGTGGCTCGACGTCGATTCCGGTCTTGGGGTTCGGCTGCTATTTCGTCCTGCAGCCGGTGAGCGGCGGTGGTTCGGAGTCGATCATCTTTGGCCAGTTCGTCCAGGAATGCGAGGGCGACAACGTACCCGGCCCGACGCCGTCCAGCGATTCCGGCCCGCAAATCATCCAGCTCTACAAAACCTATCTCAACGGCAGCGGCACGCCGAGCACCGACTCGTAGGAGGCGTCATGGGACTTTCTCATTTCAAACCAGCGCAAGCCCAGCAAGGCGTGGCGCTGGTTGAGTTCACCCTGGTGCTGCCGTTGCTGCTGTTGTTGCTGCTGGCCTTCGGCGAGTTCGGTCGCATGCTCTACCAGTACAACGTGCTGTTGCAGGCCAGCCGCGATGCCGACCGCTTCGTCGCCAGCCAGGCGTGGAACTCCACCCTCGGCGCCGTCGCCTTGGGCGGCACGCTCCTGACCCAGACGAAAAACGTCGCGGTGTATGGCGTGCCCAGCGCTACCGGAACCGCCGTGGTGTCCGGGTTGACCACGGCTAACGTGCAGGTCGCCGCCGTGGGCATCGATCATGTGCGCGTCACCATCACCTACACCTTCTGCCCGGTGATTGGTGCGGGCAGCTGCAATGGGTCGATCCCCGGTTTTTTTGGCAACGCCATTCCGCTGGGCATCCAGTTGGTGGCGACCACCGTCATGAGGGCGCTCTGATGAACAATAAGCACATGCGCGGCACGTACGTCGTGGAGTTCGCCTTCGTTGGCCTGCTGGTGTTCACCCTGCTGTTCGGGGTGCTGGAAATGGGCCGGTTGTATTTCACCGTCAATGCCCTGGATGAAGCCGCACGGCGCGGTGCGCGTCTGGCGGCGGTCTGCAACATCAGCGACCCGGTGGTGTTGCGCCGGGCCATCTTCAATGCCGCAACGGACGCCGGGACCAGTCAACTGATCGGCAGCCTGGCGACCACGAACCTGGCGCTGGCCTACCTGGACGTCAATGGCGCCGTGGTAGCGAACCCCGGTGACACGTCCAGCGCCACAGGGTTTCGTGCCATCCGCTACGTCCAGTTGAGCGTACAGAACTTTGTTTTCAACCTGTTCATTCCCGGCTTAGGCGTGCCCATCACCTTGCCCACGTTCAGGGCAACCTTGCCACGCGAAAGCCTTGGGCGTCATTCCGATTCCGGGGAGATCACACCATGCTGAACACCAGGGAAACTCCGCTTTCGACCTCGACTGGCAGAGCCGGGCTGCGGATACTGATCAGCAGCCGCGATGCCACGTCCTTGCGCGACTTGCAATGTGTCTGCCAGCGTATGCCTGGCCTCGAGGTGAGCACGCGCCTGGTCAGCAACGGGCATGTCGACCCGCTCTACGGCCTGGACCGCATGCCCGATCTGCTGCTGCTACGCGTCAGCCATCTGTGGCGCGAAGAACTGTCGGCGTTGCTGCAACGTCCGGCCCATGAACGTCCGCCGATGCTGGTGTGTGGCCCTTTGGGTGAGCAGGAGGGCATGCGCCTGGCAATGCAGGCTGGTGCCCGGGACGTGCTGCCCGAACCCATTGCCGATACCGAATTGGTGGCGGCGTTGAATCGTCTGGTTGCGGATGTGCGCCTGGGCAGTGGCAACGAGGGCAAGCTGGTCGCCGTGATCAGCGCCAAGGGCGGCTCCGGCGGGACCTTGGTGGCGTGCAACCTGGCCCAGCAGCTCAGCGCCCGGGCAGGCAATACCTTGCTGCTGGACATGGACCTGCAATTTGGCAGCGTGACCCATTACCTGGATGTGGCGCAGTCCCACAGCCATCTGGAAGTGCTGCAGCAGATCGATGACATGGACAGCGTCGCGCTGCGGGGTTTTTGCAGCCACTTCAGCCCGACCCTGCACGTACTGGGTGGCCGGGCTGGTGAATTGTGCCTGCCCCAGGACGCTCAACCGGAACAGCTCGACGCCCTGTTGCAACTGGCCCGCGCCAGTTATGACTGGGTGGTGGTGGACCTGCCGCGGCAGATCGATCACCTCACCGGTTCGGTGCTGGAACAGGTGGACCGGGTGTACGTGGTGGTGCAACAGAGCGTCAGCCACCTGCGCGACGCCAGTGCCCTGGTGCGCATCCTTCGCGAAGACCTGGGCGTGCGCGGGGATCAGTTGCAGATCGTGATCAACCGCTATGACAAAAACGCCGCCGTCAGCCTCAAGGACATCGGCGAGGCCCTGCGTTGCACGAACCTGTCGAAATTGCCCAATGACTTCAACCTGGTCAGCCAGAGTCAGAACACTGGCGTGCCGTTGGGGCTGCATGCGCCGAAGGCGGCAATCACCGCCGCCCTGCGCGATTTGACCGAAGACCTGGTCGGTCACCAGATGGCCACAGACAAGGGCCTGCTTAAACGTGCCTTCAACCGTTTTTTCGGGGGATGACCCATGATCAGCGACTTTCGTAACCGCTTGCGCAAACAGCCCGTCAAACCTGGCGCTTCAGCCGACGCCCAGCCCGGCGACGGCCAGCCGGACCCGACAGCCGCGTTGATGGCCTGGGAGCAGGCCATCCCTGACGTGCTGTACGAAACCCGCAGCCAGGTCACGCCGGTGGAGGCCGAGTGGCGGGAAAAGATCTACCAGCAATTGCTCAAGGTCATGGACCTGTCGTTGCTCGATGCCCTGGAGCAAGTCGAGGCCGCGCGGCAGATACGCGATATCTGCCAGCGTCTGCTCGAGGAACATTCGGCACCGGTGAGTACCGTCAGCCGTCAGCTGATCATCAAGCAGATCACCGACGAAGTGCTCGGCCTCGGGCCGCTGGAACCGCTGTTGGCCGACCATAGCGTGTCCGACATCCTGGTCAACGGGTTTGCCTCGGTCTATGTCGAGCGCTTCGGCAAGCTGCAGCGCACCGACGTGCGTTTTCGCGATGACCAGCATTTGCTGAACATCATCGACCGCATCGTTTCCAGCTTGGGGCGACGTATCGACGAGTCCTCGCCCTTGGTGGACGCCCGGCTCAAGGACGGTTCGCGGGTCAACGCGATCATTCCACCGCTGGCCATCGACGGTCCGAGCATGTCGATCCGGCGCTTCGCCGTGGACCTGCTCAACACCGACAGCCTGATCCAGGTCGGCACCATGACCCCGGCCATTGCCTTGCTGCTCAAGGCCATCGTTCGCGGGCGCCTGAACGTGCTGATCTCCGGCGGGACCGGCAGCGGCAAGACCACCATGCTCAACGTGCTGTCCAGTTTCATTCCCCACAACGAACGCATCGTCACCATCGAGGATTCGGCCGAGTTGCAACTGCAGCAACCCCACGTGGTACGCCTGGAAACCCGCCCTTCGAACATCGAGGGACGCGGCGAGGTGAGCCAGCGGGAGTTGGTGCGCAACAGCCTGCGGATGCGTCCGGACCGCATTGTCATTGGCGAGGTGCGCGGCGCCGAGGCGCTGGACATGCTCACGGCGATGAACACCGGCCACGACGGCTCCCTGACCACCATTCACGCCAACACCGCACGGGATGCGTTGGGGCGAATCGAGAACATGGTGTCGATGACAGGGGCGACGTTTCCGATCAAGGCCATGCGTCAACAAATTGCCTCGGCCATCGGTGTAGTGATCCAACTGGAGCGTCAAGAAGACGGCAAGCGACGCGTGGTGAGCATGCAAGAGATCAACGGGATGGAAGGGGAGATCATCACCATGACCGAGATTTTCTCCTTCGTGCGCCAGGGCATCGGCGAGCACGGCGAGGTGCTCGGGGAATATCGGCCCAGTGGCATGATCCCGGCCTTCCGCGATGTGCTCGCCAAGCGCGGCATCGAATTGCCGCTGGCCCTGTTTCGCCCTGAGTGGATGGAGGGCCGCACGTCATGAACAATATCCCCAGTGAATTCATCCTGATTTTCCTTGGCATGGTGTTCATCGCCGTGTTCCTGCTGTCCCAGGGCGTGGTAGTGCCGGTGTTCGGCGAGGCCGGGAAAATGCGCAAGCGCATTCGCGGGCGCCTGCATGTGCTGGAGAAGGCCAACCACTTGCCCAACATGCAGACCGTGTTGCGGCAGAAATACCTGACGCGCCTGTCCCCCTTGGAAGCCCGCCTGGAACAGCTGCCGTTCATGGCCAACCTGACCCAACTGATCGAGCAGGCCGGGCATGAGTACCGGGCTTATCGGGTGATGCTGCTCGGTCTGATCCTGGGGGTGGCGGCCGGTGCCTTGGTACTGATGCTCTCGCAGGTCTGGTGGCTGGCGCTGCTGGCGGCATTTGCGCTGACCTGGCTGCCGGTGCTGAAAATCCTGCGTGACCGCAACAAGCGTTTCGCCGCGTTCGAGGAAGGTTTGCCAGATGCACTGGACGCCATGTGCCGGGCCTTGCGCGCCGGGCATCCGTTCAACGAAACCCTGCGTCTGGTCGCCGAGGAGCACAAGGGGCCGGTCGCCCAGGAGTTCGGCATGACGTTTTCCGACATCAACTATGGCAACGATGTGCGCCGGGCCATGCTCGGCCTGCTGGAGCGCATGCCGAGCATGACGGTGATGATGCTGGTGACCTCGATCCTCATCCACCGCGAGACCGGCGGCAACCTGACCGAAGTGCTGGAGCGCCTGAGTCGCTTGATTCGCGGGCGTTTCCGTTTCCAGCGCAAGATCAGGACGCTGTCGGCGGAAGGGCGCATGTCGGCCTGGGTGCTGGTGGCGATCCCGTTCGTGCTGGCGATCGCCATCGTGCTCACCAGCCCCAGCTACATGCCGGTACTGATCAATGACCCCATAGGGCACAAGCTGATCATCGGCGCGTTCTGCGCCATGTTGATCGGGATTTTCTGGATAAAAAAGATCATCCGGATCCAGGTATAAGCGCTGTTGCGCCGAGAGGTTTGAGTCATGGACTTTTTGCTCGGATTGTTGAGTCGGTTTACCGGTAACGAAGAACTGGCACGCCTGTTGTTCGTCACCGTGGTCGGCGTCAGTACGGTGTTGGCGGTCGTCGCGCTCATGCTATTGATGCTGGGCCTGCAGGATCCGGTGCAGCGGCGCCTGGCGCTGATCAAGCGCGGTTACGCGGGCAACACTGTGGGACAGGAGGCGCCCAGTAACCTGCAGCTCTTGCTGGAACGGGTTGGTCAGCGCTTTGCCTCGACCGATCAGGCCCACACGTCCGCCACCCAGACCTTGCTGACCCATGCCGGTTACCGGTCTGCCTCGGCGGTGCAGATGTATTGGGCGGTGCGCCTGATGTTGCCGTTGTTGATGGTTGGCGTTGCGTTGTTGCTGCTGCCGATGGTCAAGGTTTCAGTGGCCATCGGCCTGCTGGCGGTGACCCTCGTGGCGGGCATTGGCTGGTTGCT
The DNA here is from genome assembly GCF_018325865.1 of Pseudomonas sp. St386. NCBI lineage: Bacteria > Pseudomonadati > Pseudomonadota > Gammaproteobacteria > Pseudomonadales > Pseudomonadaceae > Pseudomonas > Pseudomonas sp. St386. The sequence goes on along the minus strand of NZ_AP021900.1, from coordinate 4,953,199 downwards.
GCCGGCGATCTACGTCGGCAAACGCAAGCAGGCACGGCAAGGCCGGCTGCGTGCCGCGTTCCCGGATGCACTGGACTTGATGGTGGTTTGCGTCGAGTCGGGCCTGGCCCTGCCCACGACGATCGAGCGGGTGGCCGAAGAGATGTCGGTCAGCCAGGTTGAACTGGCCGAGGAGCTGGCGCTGGTCAATGCGCAGATCCGGGCGGGCATCACCAGCACCGAAGCGCTCAAGCAACTGGCCGTGCGTACCGGACTGGAGGATATCCAGGGTTTGGTCAGCCTGCTGGCGCAGAGTATCCGTTTCGGTACCAGCGTGGCCGATACCCTGCGGATCTACGCCGATGAGTTTCGTGACCGGCGTACCCAGGCTGCGGAAGAAATGGGGGCCAAGATTGGCACCAAGCTGATCTTTCCGCTGATTTTTTGCCTGTGGCCGAGCTTCTTCCTGGTTGCCATTGGTCCGGCCATGATCGGTGTGTTCAGGGCTTTCGGGAATATGTAGATCGGTGGTCTTATGTTCACCACAGTCCCATTGTGGGAGCGAGCTTGCTCGCGATGGCGGCCTGACGGCTGGCCTTGCTCTTGTTGACCGGGGCCGGGTACATATCCATTCCTGCGGTAACGGCTGCTTAGGGTTCCGCCCTGACGGCGGCTCACTTTTGAGAAGCCCGGAAGCCGGCCCAGTCAAAAGTAAGCAAAACGCTCTTGCCCCACCACTCGGCACCTCGCCTAGGCTCGGTGTGCCCTCTCTCCGGCATTGCTCCGTGGGCCGCCGCGAAGGGCCATCCATGGCCCAGCGCGGCTATCCCGGCATCCATGCCGGGATGCCCACTACGCAATGCCTACGTTCGGCGATCGTGGTTAACGGGGCGCCCGAGATCAACGTCCACCCCGAGGCGGCCTAGTAGCCGACCTGGCTCTCCCGGTCGTACACCCATCAGATCTGTTTGAGCAGGACCTGTGGGAGCAAAGCTTGCTCGCGAGGCGGCCTGACAGCCGACCTGGCTCTCCCGGTCGTACACCCATCAGATCTGTTTGAGCAGGACCTGTGGGAGCAAAGCTTGCTCGCGAGGCGGCCTGACAGCCGGCCTGGCTCTCCCGGTCGTACCCCGATCCCATTGTGGGAGCGAGCCTGCTCGCGAAAGCGGTGGGTCAGTTTGCATGGATGTTGGAGATGAAGGCCGCTTCGCGAGCAAGCTCGCTCCCACAGGTGATCTTGGGTGTCCATGAGTCTTGTGTTCACCCCAGGTCCATTGTGGGAGCGAGCCTGCTCGCGATAGCAGTGGGTCAGTTGCATGAGTGTTGGGTGTCAGTCCGCCTTCGCGAGCAAGCTCGCTCCCACAGGTGATCTTGGGTGTTCATGAGTCTTGTGTTCACCACAGGCCCATTGTGGGAGCGAGCTTGCTCGCGATAGCTGTGGGTCAGTTGCATGAGTGTTGGGGGCCCCAGGTTTTTCCGGCGGTCAGCCAAAAGACCGCAGCCCTCGGCAGTTCCTACATCGGATCAAATGTAGGCGCTGTCGAGGGCTGCGGTCTTTTCGTTTCCTGCGTTTTTCATTTACTGCTGGTGATATCGCCTCCCGAGTCCTGGTCAAAGAATTCCGGGATCGGATAGGTGAAGCTGTTGAGCCAACGCTGCATGGCCATCTCGCGTTCGGCGGCCGAGGCGGTTTGCAGGTTGGTGGAGGCCACCACGCCGCGAATCTGCAGTTGCATCCAGCTCTCGGTGCCTTGCTGTGCGGGCGAAGAGGGGCCTGGTTCAATGGCCCAGGCGCTGCTGGAAAGGCTCACCATGCAGGCGATCATCAATTGTTTGGTCATCATTTCTTGGACTCCTCGTAACGCTCTACTTGACCGCGCCGGTTGAGGCGTCGACAACCTCGGTCAGGCGGTTGGCTTGTGACGTCACTGCGTTAGCGGCCGAACCCCTGATTTTTTCCGCACGGGCTTGGGCATCTGCCACTTGCTGGGGGCTCAGCTTGGCCATGTTCGCGAGCTCGGCGGCCTGCTTCCAGTTATCCTGGTAGATCAGCAGGGTCACCATATTGAGTGCTGCCAGCGAGTCTGACTGTTGGAGCTCCATCGCGGTCATGAACTCGAAGCGGGCTTCTGAAACGCGTCGTTGGTTGAGGTAGACGACCCCCAGGTCGTTGCGGATCTTGCCTTCGGTCGGGGCCATTTTCGCTGCGCGTTCGAGGTATTGCGTAGCGGCCGCATTGTCATTTCTGGCGGCTGCCAACTGGCCAAGGCCATGTTCACCGTCTGCGGCCAGGCATGTCCCGAGCAGGCTTTTGTACAACGGTTCGGCCTCGTTGCGGCCCATCAGGCGCAGCACCCGAGCCTTGCGCAGGCGGACCTGGACCAAGTCCTCGGGCAAGCGTTCGAGGTTCGCCAGGCTGGCGTACAAACGACCTTCGTTGGCCATGTCTTCGGCCATGTTCAGGGCCAGTTCCTGGTCGGATCCGGGCTTGGCGCAATCGGCCGTGCGTGAAGCCACTACGCTGTTGCTGGCACAGCCGACAAGCATCAAGCTCGCCGCTATTGCGATCACTGCTTTCATTGAATGCCCCTTGGCAACCCGTTGGATATCGGATGCCTTGCCCATCAGGTGCCGGCTCATTGGGAAAGCCCGCTGCGGTTGTCGAACTCGCCATGTTCGAGGAAGTACATGCGGTAGAAATTCGGGTCGTAATTACGCAGTTGCTCGCCCGGCAATGTCGGCAGTTGCGCATCGGCCGCCAACGGTTGGACCAGGTGCGGCGTGACGATCATCAGCAGCTCGCGCTCTTCGCGGTTGATGGAGTTGTCGCGAAAGAACGCGCCGAGAATCGGCACATCGCCCAGCCCCGGAAACTTGTTCACCTGGGAGCTGTTGCGCGTGCTGATCAGGCCGCTGATGACGAAGCTTTCGCCATCGGCCAGGGCGATACTGGTATCGGTACGGCGTACCGTGAGCGCCGGAACCAGCGTCCCGGCGATGTTCACCGCGTTGGTGAAGTCCAGCTCACTGACTTCCGGTGCCACCTTCAGCATGATGCGATTTTTGCCGATGACGGTGGGCGTCAGGGTCAGGCGGATGCCGAACTCCTTGTACTCGATGGACACGTTGTCGCTGCCGGCACTGGGCACCGGGATCGGCACTTCGCCACCGGCCAGGAAACTGGCGCTCTGCCCACTGAGGGCCACCAGGCTCGGCCGCGCCAGGGTATAGGCGAAACCGCTGCCTTCCAGTGCGTTGATCATCAACAGCGTTTTACCGGTGGCAAAAGACAGGTTGAACATGTCGTTATTGACCGGTAATGAAGGCCGGACAATACCGCCGACGGTGGGCAATGTCCTCGGCGAACCGAACAGGAAGTTGCCACGGGTGCCGAAAATCGACGTCGAGGCTTCCTTGAGCTTGGTCCGGCTGACTTCAACGAAACGAATGTCGGTCTGCACCTGGGCGAGCAGCATCGGGTCTTCGGAAGGGATGCTCGCTGCGCTGGTCAGCGCCTCGGTGGCCCGGCCTTTGACAAAGACCATGCTCTGGCGCGGTATCTTCGAACAGTCGGTCCAGACCATCAGGCTGGTGGCGCCTGGCGCCAGGCCCGTGAGAATAAACGCATCGCTGCCACTGGGCTGCACATCGGCAATTTTCGGGTCGCCGACTGCCAACTTCGTCACGGGGGCGAGGATGCGCAGTTCGCTCTGGAGCCCTTGGCCGACCTCGAAGGTTGCCGGCAAATTGTCCAGTTGCGAACAATTTGCCGCTGCGGCCTGGGCCGCATCCAAGCCAAGACCCATCCAGAACAGGCCATGAATGAAATGTTTTAGAACGGGAGCAGTACGATGGGTCATGAAGTGATCCTCGATGAAGAGACCATCCCTAGGCTTAACTATTTGCCTCGGATCACTTAAGAGGCCCGGGCTACCCCTTTCCATCTAGCCTGATGGTCCATTGGGTCCGGTTTCAGGCCTCGTCGCTTACCAGCAAACGGGCGTATTTCACCGGCCTGACTGACCGACAGGCTGCTTGCAAACGACTTTTCGGTACCCGGGGGCTCCGGGATTTTCGAAGGCAACGACGGTGTCGATCAGGTCGCTTCAGGAGCGTTTTGCCGACCCTGTCATCGCTTCTGTTTGACGGTAGTTCAAGCATGGCAAAGCGCCACGCCTTGAATAAAAAAAATGACTAAAAAGTGACGGAAGGGAAAAACTCGTGCAAGCGTGCGTCAATAATCTGTCTTTTTGTGTTGTGAAGGGGATTTGCAGGAGCCAGATCTGACAGGGGGAGGCGAGGCCTGCGAGCCATTGCTGGTCGCAGGGGCTGGCGGATATCAGGCCACGTGGTAGTGCACTGACAGTGTTCCTTTCTTCTGCGAAAGCGAGGCGATGGTGACTGTTCCCAGGTCCTGCAGGCGCTGCACGTGAGTGCCGCCGCAACCGTAGGCGGCAAGCTCACCGAAACCGACTTCGCGCAGGCCTTCGCGTAACGTGATCAGGCGCGGCAGGTCGTTGGCAATCCATTCGTCGATGCCTTGCTGAATGATCGAGATGTCCAGTTCCTGAGGATTTTCCCCCGGCTGGAACTGCACGCGGCTTTCACCGGGCCAATGGTGGGCCTTGATCGGTGTCCAGCCACGGGTCTCGGCGAAATGGCCGATCAGATGCCCAGCCGAGTGCAGGCGCGCATTCAGCTGCCGACGCTGCGCATCCACGCTGATCGCAGCCGTGCCCAAGGCCACCGGACGGTCGACGTAATGGACGATCTGTGGCCCTTCCTGGACCACGCGCAGCACCTGGCTTTCACCGATCCATCCGGTGTCGCAGGGCTGACCGCCACCCTGGGGGTGGAACAGCGTGGCGTGCAGCACCACGGCAAACTCATGGTCCCGGGGGCTGCAATCCAGGACTTCCACGTTGGCCTTGAGGTCATCGCTATGGAAAAAGAGGCGAAGCGTCATGTGCCATACCCACATCAGAAATTGTGACGGGATTATAGATAGAGCGTAAAAGGGTGATAATCCGTTCAAATTTCAATGGACTGTTGCGCCATGAGCACAAATCTACCGTTGCCGTTGCTGGCCGAAATGGCCATCTTCGTCAAGGTCGTGGAGACCGGCAGCTTCTCCGAGGCGGCCCGCCAGTCAGGTTCATCACCGTCGGCCATCAGCCGCAGTATTTCTCGCCTGGAGAAAGCCCTGGCGACCCGTTTGTTGCAACGCACCACCCGCAAGTTGCGTTTGAGCGATGGCGGGGAAGAGGTGTTCAAGCGCTGTCAGGAAATGGTTGCCGCCGCTCGGTCGGTGATGGAAATCAGCGGGCAGTTCACCCAGGAGGCTGAAGGCCGCATCCGCGTCAGCGTACCCAAGGCGGTGGGGCGTTTCGTGATTCATCCGCACATGCCCGAATTCTTGCGTCGTTATCCGAAGGTCGATGTGGAGCTGTTCCTGGAGGATAGGCAGGTTGACCTGATCGACGATCATGTCGACCTGGCCATCCGGATTACCGATCAACCTCCGGTCGGGCTGGTGGGGCGTCAGTTGCTGACCATCGATCACCTGCTTTGCGCCACGCCGCAATACCTGGCCGAACATGGGACGCCCACACATCCTCATGACCTGTTGGAACACAGTTGCATTTACCTGGGGGCAACTCCGAACGATGCGCGGTGGAAATTCAAGAAAGGCAGCAAGTCCGTCACCGTCGGCGTGCACGGGCGCTACGCGGCCAATCACACGGGTGTGCGGTTGGGGGCCGTCTTGCAGCACATCGGCATTGGCAGTCTGCCGTACTTCACCGCCCGCCATGCCTTGGAGCAAGGCTTGATCGTGCAGGTATTGGCCGACTGGACGTTCCTGGCTTCCTATCACGGTGGCTTGTGGTTGCTGCATTCCCCGACTCGCTACCTGCCGCCCAAGCTGCGGGTGTTCATTGATTATCTGGTGGCGTGCCTGGAGAAAGAGCCGACCTTGAGCACGGTGGGCGGCGGGAGTGGCCCTAGCAAGGTCGTGACGGGTTATGAGTTGCCGGAGAGTGATGGATTGTTTTGACCGGCCCCATCGCGAGCAAGCTCGCTCCCACAGAAGCCGCAGCTCACCATCGCTCACCTGTGGGAGCTTGCTCGCGATGAGGCCCGTCCAGGCAACACACTTTGGCAAGGCAAAAAAAAGCCCGCCGGGTTAACCGTGCGGGCCTTTGCATGACGGATCGCAATCAGTGCTTGCTGTCCTGGTCCGACATCGCCAGCAATTGCTTTTCCTGGTTCCAGTCGAAAGGCTCGTCGTTTTGCTCGGCTTCGAAACGACGCTCCTCCAGGGCCTGGTACAGGGCGATTTCTTCGTCGGGCATGTAGTGCAGGCAGTCACCGGCGAAGTACCAGAGCAGGTCGCGAGGCACCAGGTGGGCGATCTGTGGGTAACGGACGATCACTTGGCACAGGAGGTCCTGGCCCAGGTACTGGCTTTCGATCGGGTCGACGGGCAGTTGCGCGCGCAACTCGTCGAAGCGCTCCAGAAACAGGGCATGGCTTTCTTCGGGCACCTGTTCGGCCTCACCCACGGCGACCAGGATGCTGCGCAAGTGGTCAAGCAAAACAAGGTGATCGGCAACGACATTGGACACGAGATAAGTCCTCAAGAGCAAAACGGGCGCAGGAGTATAAAGCCCTTGCGCCTGCTTTTATAGATGAGGAGCGTAGCTGGCCGTCAGGATCAACGGACCTTGTCCTGCGCCAGCGTCAACTCGTCCTTATCAAAATCATCCACATCGATGACCTTGCGCCGCGCCGCCTCGGCAGCGCGCAAGGTCTGCGCTTCACCGGCTTGCAGCACGCCGGCCTCCAGGGCCGCATCGATGAGGGGTTCGCCTGGCGCAGGGTTGAGCTGACCCTGCTGGAGCGCCACGTGCAGTTTCTTGTGCAGCGGATGGGCGGCGGCCAGCAGGTCGGCGGCGCGTTGCAGGGCGCCCACCGGATCATCGGCTGATTGTGGGCGATAGCAGCCCTGCAGCAACTCTTCGAGGGTCGGGTCACCCTTGGGCCGACCGATGACCGCCGCCACCTCGGCGTCGAGCCTGTCGCTCGGGCCCTTGTGACGGCGACCGAAGGGGAACACCACCAGGCGCAACAGGCAACCCAGCACCCGGTTCGGGAAGTTGCTCAGCAGTTCATCCAGCGCACGTTCCGACTGGCCCAGGCTTTCCTCCATGGCCCAGGTGAACAGCGGTGTCATGTGGTCCGGCGAGTCCAGGTCGTGATAGCGCTTGAGTGCGGCGGACGCCAGGTACAGGTTGCTCAATACGTCGCCCAAGCGGGCCGACAAGCGTTCCCGGCGTTTGAGTTCCCCCCCAGCAGCATCATGCTCAGGTCCGCCAGCAGGGCGAACGCCGCAGCCTGCCGGTTGAGGGCGCGGAAATAACCTTGGCTCAAGGCATTGCCGGGAGCCTTCTCGAAATGCCCCAGGCCGAGGTTGAGCACCAGGGTGCTGGCGGCGTTGCTCAAGGCAAAACCAATGTGCTTGAGCAGCAAGGCGTCGAACTCGACCAGCGCCTGGTCCTTGTCTTCACGGCTTGCCAGGGCCATTTCCTTGAGCACGAACGGATGGCAGCGAATGGCGCCCTGGCCAAAGATCATCAGGTTGCGCGACAGGATGTTCGCGCCTTCGACCGTGATGAATATCGGCGCACCTTGCCAGCTGCGACCCAGGTAGTTGTTCGGGCCCATGATGATGCCCTTGCCGCCATGCACGTCCATGGCGTGGCTGATGCACTCGCGGCCGCGTTCGGTCAGGTGGTACTTGAGAATGGCCGACAGCACCGAAGGCTTTTCCCCCAGGTCCACGGCGTTGGCGGTCAGCATGCGTGCAGCATCCATCATCCAGGCGTTGCCACCGATGCGCGCCATGGCTTCCTGGATACCTTCGAACGCCGACAACGGTACGTTGAATTGCTCGCGCACCTGGGCGTACTGGCCCGTTACCAGGCTGGTGAACTTTGCAGCACCGGTGCCCACAGCCGGCAGGGAAATCGAGCGCCCGACCGACAGGCAGTTCATCAGCATCATCCAGCCTTTGCCGAGCATGGCCTGGCCGCCAATGAGGAAGTCCAGCGGGATGAACACGTCCTTGCCCCAGTTCGGCCCATTCATGAACGCGGCGCCAAGGGGTAGGTGACGGCGGCCGATATGCACGCCAGGGGTGTCGGTGGGAATCAAGGCGAGGCTGATGCCCAGGTCTTCTTCGTCACCCAGCAGGTGGTCGGGGTCATACGCCTTGAAGGCCAGGCCCAGGAGCGTGGCCACCGGGCCGAGGGTGATGTAGCGCTTTTCCCAGTTCAGGCGCAGGCCCAATGTTTCCTGGCCTTCCCATTCACCCTTGCAGATGACGCCGGTGTCGGGCATCGCCCCGGCGTCGGAGCCGGCCAGTGGCCCGGTCAGGGCGAAGCAGGGAATATCGTCGCCACGGGCCAGTCGCGGCAGGTAATGGTCGCGTTGTTCGTCGGTGCCGTAGTGCAGCAGCAGTTCCGCCGGGCCGAGGGAGTTGGGGACCATCACGGTGGAAGCCAGGTCGCCGCTGCGCGTGGCCAGTTTCATCGCCACCTGGGAGTGGGCATAGGCGGAGAACCCCTTGCCGCCGTATTCCTTGGGAATGATCAGTGCGAAGAACCCGTGCTCCTTGATATGGGCCCAGGCTTCAGGCGGCAGGTCCATGGCCTGGCCGATCTGCCAGTCGCTGACCATTGCGCAGAGGGCTTCGGTGGGGCCGTCGAGGAACGCTTGCTCCTCCTCGGTCAGTTGCACCTTGGGGTAGGCCAGCAGCAAGTCCCAATCCGGGCGGCCGCTGAACAGTTCGCCGTCCCACCACACCGTGCCGGCGTCGATGGCGTCGCGCTCGGTCTCGGACATGGGCGGCAGGGTTTTCTGGAACCAGTCGAACATCGGCGCACTGAAATACCGACGGCGCAGGTCCGGTAGCAGCAGCGGGGCCGCGACAGCTGCGAGTACCACCCAGAGGATCAGCAGCAGCCAGCCGGGCGCATGGCTGAAAATGCCCATGGCCAACAGGTAGACCGCGACGATACCCAGCGCGGGCAACGGGTCGATGCGCCGATGCGCCAGCCAGGCGATCCCGACGACCAGGACCAGTATCCACAACAACAGCATATGTAATCCTCCGTGAACCAAGGCAAAACCGACCTTCAGAGCTTAGACGGCATCTGCAAAACCGGCGGTCAGCGCAATGTGATTGATTTCGTGGGAAACCCTGGGTGCATTGCGCCAGTCTGGTTGGCAACAGCCGTGGGAAATCGTTCGTTAACAAGGTGAGAAAACGCCATTGTTTGGCCGGAATGCCGTTATCGCTGGCTGGGGGCTGTGGATAAACTCGAGGCAAGCGGTGATGTTTCCCGAGAGGTCTTCCCTTTATGCAGCAATACCTGAACCCCGGCCCCTTCATCGACAGCGATCACCCCGCGGTCATCGACTTCACCGAAACCCACCGCGGCACCGACCGCGACCCGCTGGCCCAGGCGGTCAGCCTGTATTACGCCGTGCGCGAGGCGGTGCGCTACAACCCCTATACCTTCAGTCGCGACCCGGTGACCCTGCGCGGCAGTTACGCGCTGGCTGCCGGCGAAAGCTATTGCGTGCCCAAGGCTACCTTGCTGGCCGGCTGCGCCCGGCATTGCGGCATCCCGGCGCGCATCGGCCTGGCGGATGTCCGTAATCACTTGTCCACGCCGCGCTTGTTGGAATTGCTCAGGAGCGACGTGTTCGCCATGCACGGTTATACCGAGCTGTACCTGAACGACCGCTGGGTCAAGGCCACGCCGGCATTCAACCAAGGGCTGTGCGAGTTGTTCGACGTGGCCCCGCTGGAATTCGACGGTCGCCACGACAGCGTTTTCCACCCGTTCAACCGGCAAGGGGCGAAGCTGATGGAATATGTCACCGACCACGGCCAGTTCGCCGATGTACCCGAAGCGTTCTTCTTCGAACACCTGGAAAAATGCTACCCGCACCTGTTCGGCGCGCAGGTGCCGTGCTTGCTCGGTGACATGCAGGGTGATTTGAGTCGCGCCTGATCCGGCGTATGCTGCGGCGGCATTTATCCATCGAGGGACGCCGTGATGCTGAAGATATGGGGCCGGAAGAATTCATCGAATGTGCGCAAGGCGTTGTGGTGCGCAGAAGAGTTGGGGCTGGCCTACGAGGCCATTGATGCGGGCGGGGCATTCGGTGTGGTGGACACGCCCGAGTACCGTGCGAAAAACCCCAATGGTCGGGTGCCAATGATCGAAGACGATGGCTTCGTGCTCTGGGAATCCAACACCATCGTGCGTTACCTGGCTGCTCGCCATGCGTCGGGTTCGGCCTGGTACCCCGCTGACATACAGGCACGGGCCCAGGCTGAAAAATGGATGGACTGGACCACCTCCAGCTTTGCCGCACCGTTTCGCACGGTGTTCTGGGGCGTCTTGCGTACCCCGGCCGAGCAACAGGACTGGGCGGCCATCAACGCGGCGATCAAAGAGTGCGACGACTTGCTGGCGATGGTCGAGCAGACCTTGAGTGAGCAGCCCTACCTGTCGGGTGATGAAATCGGCATGGGCGACATTCCCCTGGGCAGTTTCATTTATGCCTGGTTCGAGATGCCCATCCAGCGCGCTGCGCTACCTAACGTGCAGGCCTGGTACGCGCGGTTGCAGCAGCGTCCGGCCTACCGCAAGGCTGTCATGACCGCGTTGACTTAATACTTACTATCGACACACTTGACTGTACTTGTGCGGCGACGCCGAGCACCATTGCCTTCGTGCGCCGTGGTTGCATTGCTCGCCGCCCGCCCTTATCTATTCTTTTCCTCCCTCCCTTCTTGGTGCGTAATCCGATATGAGTTCCGCTCTGTCCATCCGGCAGCTAACCAAAACCTACGGCAACGGTTTCCAGGCCTTGAGTGGTATCGATCTGGATGTCGCCGAAGGTGATTTCTTCGCCTTGCTCGGCCCCAATGGTGCCGGCAAATCCACCACCATCGGCATTCTTTCCACGTTGGTGAACAAGACCAGCGGCACGGTGAACGTCTTTGGTCATGATCTGGACCGCGAGCCCGCCGCCCTCAAGCGCTGCATCGGCGTGGTGCCCCAGGAATTCAACTTCAACCAGTTCGAGAAGACCTTCGACATCGTCGTGACCCAGGCCGGTTACTACGGCATCCCGCCGAAGATCGCCAACGAGCGCGCCGAGCAGTACCTGACCCAACTAGGCCTGTGGGATAAGCGCGACGTGCCGTCCCGTTCATTGTCCGGCGGCATGAAGCGGCGCCTGATGATTGCCCGTGCGCTGGTGCATGAGCCGCGCCTGTTGATTCTCGATGAACCGACTGCCGGCGTGGACATCGAACTGCGTCGTTCGATGTGGGCCTTCCTCACCGAGCTGAACCAGAAAGGCATCACCATCATCCTCACCACCCATTACCTGGAAGAGGCTGAACAGTTGTGCCGCAACATCGGCATCATCGACCACGGCACCATCGTCGAGAACACCAGCATGCGCCAGTTGCTCAGCCAACTGCATGTGGAAACCTTCCTGCTGGACCTGAAAAACGACCTGACGACGGCGCCCCGGCTCATGGGTTATCCGGCCCGCCTGGTGGACAGCCACACCCTGGAAGTCCAGGTGGACAAAGCCGTGGGTATCACCGGGTTGTTCGCCCAGCTGGCCTTGCAGAACATTGAAGTGCAGAGCCTGCGCAACAAAACCAATCGCCTCGAGGAGTTGTTCGTGTCCCTGGTGGAGAAAAATCTGGCGAAGGTGGCGGTATGAGCATGAGTTCCGAACTGCGCCCCAACCTCATCGCCCTCAATACCATCGTTTACCGTGAGGTTCGGCGTTTCATGCGGATCTGGCCGCAGACGCTGCTGCCGCCGGCCATCACCATGGTCTTGTACTTCGTGATCTTCGGTAACCTGATCGGCCGGCAGATCGGCGACATGGGCGGCTTCACGTACATGGACTACATCGTGCCGGGGCTGATCATGATGTCGGTGATCACCAACTCCTATGGCAACGTGGTGTCGAGTTTCTTCGGCAGCAAGTTCCAGCGTTCGATCGAAGAGCTGATGGTCTCACCGGTGTCGCCCCATACGATCCTCATCGGCTATACCCTGGGCGGTGTGCTGCGCGGCCTGGCGGTGGGCCTGATCGTGACCCTGCTGTCGTTGTTCTTCACCCATTTGCAGGTGCATCACCTGGGGGTGACGGTATTGGTGGTGGTGCTCACGGCCACGATCTTTTCGCTGCTGGGTTTCATCAATGCCGTGTTTGCGCGCAACTTCGATGACATCTCCATCATCCCGACGTTCGTGCTCACGCCGCTGACCTACCTGGGCGGAGTGTTCTACTCGATTTCCCTGCTGCCGCCGTTCTGGCAGACCGTGTCCCTGGCCAACCCGGTGCTGCACATGGTCAATGCCTTTCGCTACGGCATCCTCGGGGTATCGGACATCAAGATCAGCATCGCCATTACCTTCATGCTGGTGGCGACCTTGGTGCTTTACATCGGTTGTGCGCGGTTGCTGGTCAGCGGGCGCGGGATGCGTACCTAACCTTCCTGTGGGAGCGAGCTTGCTCGCGATGGCGTCAGTATGAACGCCAAAAAAAGGCCTCCATTCCCAGGAGGCCTTTTTGCATTTCACATCCGGCTTTTCTTGCGCCGCTTCCACTGTCGGGCCACCCACCAGCGCCAGTAACTCATGGTGACGAAGTAGGCGAGGGCGCCGAGTACCAGTCCGGTCACCACCGAGCCGAGCAGGAACGGCTGCCACAAGGTGGACAACTGGCCGCTGATCCATTCCCAGGTCAGCTCTTCGGGCAACGTCCGGGCGGGCACGTCCATCAGCCAGGCGCCGGTCTGGTAAGTGCAGAAGAACACCGCCGGCATGGTGATCGGATTGGTCAGCCACACTAGGCTCACCGCAATCGGCATGTTGCCGCGCACTGTGATGGCCAGTGCGGCGGCCAGCAACATTTGCAACGGGATTGGCAAGAATGCGGCAAACAGGCCTACAGCCATCGCCCGGGCGACAGAGTGCCGATTGAGGTGCCAAAGGTTGGGATCGTGCAGCAGGGTGCCGAGAAAACGTAAGGATTTATGTTCCCGAATGCTCTCTGGGTCTGGCATGTAACGTTTGAAAAGGCGCCGGGGCATAAGGCTTCTCGGTCGGTTCAACGCATTAAGGCCGCAAGTATGTCCGGATTCTACGGCTGACAGATTCAGACTTTGTGACAATTGATAACGCCAGCGGTGCCGTGGACCGTCTATGCCTGAAGAGGGCACTCTCAAGGACGGGTTATGCGCACAGGGTTAGTCGCGCTTGCACTGGGGCTGTTGGCCCCGATTTTTTTGCCGGCACTGCCGCCGATATGGCTGATTACAGCCATGCCGGTGCTGGCGCTGATGGTGTTGCCGTTTCGAACCTACCCGCTGGGTTTTTTCCTGTTCGGGCTGGCCTGGGCCTGCCTGTCGGCGCAGTGTGCGTTGGACGACCGGTTACCCATCGCGCTTGACGGCGAAACCCGCTGGGTCGAGGGTCGAGTGATCGGTTTGCCGCAACAGGGCGAAGGCGTGATGCGCTTCGAACTGGCCGATGTCCATTCACGCCGTACCCGTCTACCGACGGCGATGCGTCTCGCCTGGTTCGGTGGTCCGTCGGTCAACAGCGGCGAACGATGGCGATTGGCGGTGAAACTCAAGCGGCCCAGTGGGCTGCTGAACCCGCACGGCTTCGACTATGCCGCCTGGTTGCTGAGCCGCGGCATCGGCGCGACCGGTACCATCAAGGATGGCCATCTCCTGCAAGCGGCCCGGGGGGCCTGGCGTGACGAGGTGCGCCAGGCGCTGGCACAGGTCGATGCCCACGGCCGCTCCGGTGCGCTGGCGGCTCTGGTGCTGGGCGACGGCGGCGGGCTGAGTCGCGAGGATTGGCAGGTGCTGCAAGACACCGGCACCGTCCACTTGCTGGTGATCTCCGGGCAACACATCGGCCTGCTCGCCGGCCTGGTGTACCTGTTGGTGGCCGGCGCGGCGCGTTATGGTCTTTGGCCGGTGGGTCTGGCCTGGTTGCCTTGGGCCTGTGGGCTGGCCTTCTGTGCCGCCCTGGGCTACGGCTTGCTCGCCGGCTTCGAGGTGCCGGTGCGGCGGGCCTGCGCGATGATCGGCCTGGTGCTGCTGTGGCGCTTGCGTTTCAAACAGCCAGATCCGTGGTGGGCATGGCTGCTGGCCTTCGTCGGGGTGCTGGTGTTCGACCCGCTTGCCAGCTTGCGGCCGGGGTTCTGGTTGTCGTTTGCGGCCGTGGCCATATTGATGTTCACCTTTGGCGCTCGCCTGGGGCCCTGGCGCTGGTGGCAAACCTGGACCCGTGCCCAGTGGCTGGTCGCGCTCGGCCTGTGTCCGTTGTTGTTGATCGTGGGTTTGCCGGTCAGCCTCAGCGGGCCGTTGGTGAACCTGCTCGCGGTGCCCTGGATCAGCCTGTTGGTATTGCCGCTGGCGCTGCTTGGCACGGCATTGTTGCCGGTGCCGCTCATGGGCGAAGGCCTGCTGTGGATTGCCGGTGGGCTGCTCGATCTGCTGTTCAAGGGGCTGGCACTGGTTGCCGGACGAATGCCGGCCTGGGTTCCTGCCGCAGTCCCGCCCTGGGCCTTGGGCATCGCCGCCTTCGGTGCTTTTTTGCTGCTGTTGCCCAAAGGTGTGCCGCTACGTGTACTGGGGTGGCCGATGGTGTTGCTGATGGTTTTTCCACCGCAAGAACACCTGCCGCAAGGGCACGCCGAGATCTGGCAACTGGACGTGGGCCAAGGGCTGGCGGTGCTGGTGCGGACCCGGCGGCACGCCCTGCTTTACGACGCCGGGCCGCGCTTTGGCGAGGCTGACGCGGGCGAGCGGGTCGTCCTGCCGACCTTGCGCAAACTGGGTGTGCGCCGCTTGGACCTGATGTTGCTCAGCCATGCCGACGCCGATCACGCTGGCGGTGCCCGCGCCGTGCGCAATGGGCTGCCGACGCTGGAAGTGATCAGCGGCGATCCGGACGCGCTGCCCGCCGAACTGCTGGCCGGGCCTTGCGACAGTGGCAGGCGCTGGGAATGGGACGGGGTCGGGTTCGAACTGTGGCGGTGGGCCTCTGCCGTCGAGAGCAACCAGAAGTCCTGTGTCTTGGTGGTGGAGGCCGGCGGTGAACGCCTGCTGCTGACCGGCGATATCGACACCCCTGCCGAGCGCGCCTTGCTCGACGAGGCCCTGGCGGTGCCGATCCAGTGGCTGGCCGCGCCGCATCACGGCAGTCGCAGTTCGTCGTCGATGGCGTTGCTGTCGCGTCTCAAGCCGCATTCGGTATTGATCTCCCGAGGGCAGGGCAATGCGTTCGGCCACCCTCATCCCCAGGTGATGGCCCGGTATCGGCGCTCGGGCCTGGCGATCTACGACAGTGCCGAGCAGGGCGCCATTCGTCTGCTACTGGGGGCTTTCGAGGTGCCGCACACCGAGGCCGGGCACCGCCGCTACTGGCGTGATCCGCCCGCAGTCGGGCCACCGGGGCAATATTGATCCAGCGCAATCGACTGATGCGCTTATCGGTGGGGGCGGGTCTGCAAGGCGAGTCTGTGTGATAAAGTGGCGCACTTTTTCGAGGGGGCAGTCACTGTGTGGGAATTGGTCAAATCCGGCGGCTGGATGATGTTGCCGATCATTCTGAGTTCCATCGCGGCACTGGGTATCGTTGCCGAACGCCTGTGGACCCTGCGGGCCAGCCGCGTGACCCCGGAGCATCTGCTCGGGCAGGTCTGGGTCTGGATCAAGGACAAGCAGCTGAACAAGGACAAGCTCAAGGAGCTGCGAGCCAGTTCGCCCCTGGGGGAAGTCCTCGCCGCCGGCCTGGCGAACTCCAAGCATGGTCGCGAGATCATGAAG
The DNA here is from genome assembly GCF_018325865.1 of Pseudomonas sp. St386. Classification (NCBI taxonomy): domain Bacteria; kingdom Pseudomonadati; phylum Pseudomonadota; class Gammaproteobacteria; order Pseudomonadales; family Pseudomonadaceae; genus Pseudomonas; species Pseudomonas sp. St386. The sequence continues at coordinate 4,937,262 of NZ_AP021900.1, read as the reverse complement.
GAGTGCATCGAGGAAGCCGCCGCCCGGGTCATCCATGAACTGGAGCGCTACATCAATACCCTGGGCACCATCGCCGCCATGTCCCCGCTGCTGGGCCTGCTGGGTACGGTGCTGGGCATGATCGACATCTTCAGTGCGTTCACCGGTTCCGGCATGACCACTAACGCTGCGGTGCTGGCGGGGGGGATCTCCAAGGCTTTGATCACCACCGCTGCTGGCCTGATGGTCGGTATCCCTTCGGTGTTCTTCCACAGGTTCCTGCAACGCCGCGTCGACGAGTTGGTGGTGGGCATGGAGCAGGAAGCCATCAAGCTGGTCGAGGTGGTGCAGGGGGACCGTGACGTGGACCTGGCTGGGGGCAAGAAGTGAAATTCCGCCGCAAGCCACGGGAAAACATCGAGATCAACCTCGCGTCGCTGATCGACGTGGTGTTCATCCTGCTGCTGTTTTTCGTCGTGACCACCACGTTCACCCGGGAAACCCAGCTCAAGGTTGAATTGCCACAGGCCGTCAGCGGCTCGCCGGCCGAAGACCAGCAACTGAAGAACCTGGAAATCACCATCAGCGCCGAAGGGGCGTTCTCGGTGAACAACCAATTACTGCCCAAGAGCGACCTGGCGAGCCTGATCGAGGCCCTGCAGAAAGAGTCTGGCGGCGACACCAACCTGCCGCTGTCCATCAGCGCCGACGGCAAGACCCCTCACCAATCGGTGATCACCGCCATGGACGCGGCTGGCAAGCTCGGTTTCAGCCATCTGCGCATGACCACGGTCGAGGCGGCCCCCGCACCCTGATGGCCATGTCCGATCGATTGCTTGCCGCGTGGTATGAAGGTCACCCGGCCCTGACCCTGCTACGGCCGCTGGAGTGGTTGTACCGACGGGTGGTGGTGGGCAAGCGCGAGCGTTTCCTGGCGGGTGAAGGCCAGATCTACCAGCCCCCCGTGCCGTTGGTCGTGGTGGGCAATATCACCGTTGGCGGCACCGGCAAGACGCCGTTGATCCTGTGGATGATCCAGCACTGCCAGCGCAGTGGCCTGCGGGTCGGCGTGGTCAGCCGGGGTTACGGCGCCAAGCCGCCGCAACTGCCTTGGCGGGTCGCGGCCGAGCAGGGCGCCGACGTCGCGGGTGACGAGCCGCTGTTGATTGTCCAGCGCACCGGTGTGCCGTTGATGATCGACCCTGATCGCAGTCGCGCCATCCAGGCACTGCTGGAGGCCGAACCGCTGGACCTGATCCTGTCCGACGACGGCATGCAGCATTATCGGATGGCCCGAGACCTGGAGCTGGTGTTGATCGACAACGCCCGTGGCCTGGGCAACCGACGTTGCCTGCCTGCAGGGCCGTTGCGCGAGCCGGTCGAGCGCCTGCAATCGGTCGACGCCGTGCTGTACAACGGCGCCAGTGCCGACCGCGAAGACGGTTTCGCCTTCCAATTGCGTCCCACCGCGCTGGTGAACCTGGCCAGTGGCGAGCGGTGCTCCCTTGAGCATTTTCCACCCGGCCAGGCCCTGCATGCCGTGGCCGGCATCGGCAATCCCCAGCGTTTCTTCAAGACCCTCGAAACGCTACACTGGCGGCCAATACCGCATGGGTTTGCCGACCACGCCGAATACAGCGCCCAGGCCTTGAGTTTCACGCCATCGCTGCCGGTGGTCATGACGGAAAAGGACGCAGTCAAATGCCGTGCCTTCGCCGCACCCGACTGGTGGTACCTGGCGGTAGACGCCGCGCCGTCGCCGGCCTTCGCGGCCTGGTTCGATACGCAGTTGATGCGCCTGTTGCCGGATCGGCTTTTGCCTTAAAACCTTTTATCCAGGGGAATTCCATGGACACCAAACTGCTCGACATTCTGGCCTGCCCGGTCTGCAAAGGCCCACTCAAGCTCAGCGCCGACAAGACCGAACTGATCAGCAAGGGCGCCGGCCTGGCCTACCCGATTCGCGACGGCATCCCGGTGATGCTCGAAAGCGAAGCCCGTACCCTGACCACCGACGAGCGCCTGGATAAATGACTGCAGCCTTTACCGTTGTCATTCCGTCGCGTTTCGCTTCGACGCGCCTGCCCGGCAAGCCGTTGCTGTCGATTGCCGGCAAGCCGATGATCCAGCATGTCTGGGAGCAGGCTTGCAAAAGCAGCGCCCAGCGTGTGGTGGTGGCGACTGACGATGCGCGCATCGTCGAGGCCTGCAAAGGCTTTGGCGCCGAAGTCGTGCTGACCCGTGAAGACCATAATTCGGGCACTGACCGCCTGGCGGAGGTCGCGGCGAAACTCGGTCTTGCCGCCGACGCTATCGTGGTCAATGTGCAGGGTGACGAGCCGTTGATCCCGCCGAGCGTGATCGATCAGGTCGCCGCCAACCTCGCGGCCCACACCGAGGCGCGCATGGCCACCCTGGCTGAGCCGATCGAGGATGTGCAGACCCTGTTCAACCCCAATGTGGTCAAGGTGGTCAGTGACCTCAATGGCCTGGCGTTGACCTTCAGCCGCGCGACATTGCCCTGGGCGCGGGACGCATTCGCCCAAAGCCGTGACGTGATGCCGGAGGGCGTGCCGTACCGCCGCCATATCGGCATCTATGCCTACCGCGCCGGCTTTCTCCAGGACTTCGTCGCCTGGGGCCCGTGCTGGCTGGAAAACACTGAATCCCTGGAGCAGCTGCGTGCCCTGTGGCACGGCGTGCGGATCCACGTCGCCGATGCGCTGATCGCCCCGCCGACCGGTGTCGACACCGCCGAAGACCTCGAGCGCGTTCGTCGCCTGCTGGAGGCTTGATGCGGGTCCTGTTCGTCTGCCTCGGCAATATCTGCCGCTCACCCACCGCCGAAGGCATCCTGCGCCACAAGTTGCGTGAGGCCGGGCTGGCCGGGCAGGTGGAAGTCGCTTCCGCCGGCACCGGTGACTGGCACGTCGGCAAAGCGCCGGACAAGCGCAGCCAGGCGGCGGCCCTGAAGCGTGGCTACGACTTGTCGGCCCAGCGCGCGCAACAGGTGACCCGCGCCGACTTCGCCGCCTACGACCTGATCCTGGCGATGGACAGCAGCAATCTGCGTAATCTCAAGGCTCTGCAACCGGCTAATGGCAAGGCCGAGCTGGATCTGTTCCTGCGCCGCTACGAGGCTGAACTCGACGATGTGCCGGACCCGTACTACGACGGCGAACAAGGCTTCGAACAAGTGCTGGACCTGATCGAACGCGCTACCGATCGCCTGGTGATCGAATTGAAGGGGCGGTTATGACCTTGCAGGTTCGGGCGGGCGTCAGCCTCAAGCCCTTCAACAGTTTTGGTGTGGACGTCACTGCCCGGTTGTTCGCCGAAGCCCACAGCGATGACGATGTTCGCCAGGCGTTGGCTTATGCCACCGAACATGCCGTGCCATTGCTGGTAATCGGCGGCGGCAGCAACCTGCTGCTGACCGGCGACATCGATGCATTGGTGCTGCGCATGGCCAGCCACGGTATTCGCCTGCTCAGCGATGACGGCGAACGGGTGGTGGTCGAAGCCGAAGCAGGGGAGCCGTGGCATCCTTTCGTCCAGCACACCCTGGCGCAAGGTTGGGCGGGATTGGAGAACCTCAGCCTGATTCCCGGCACCGTGGGCGCGGCACCGATGCAAAACATCGGCGCCTACGGTGTGGAGATCAAGGACGTCTTCGCCGGCCTCACCGCGCTCGATCGCCAGACCGGCGAACTGCGCGATTTCAGCCTTGAAGACTGTCGGTTCGCTTATCGCGACAGCCTGTTCAAGCAGCAAGCGGGTCGCTGGTTGATCCTGCGGGTGCGTTTTGCCCTCAGCCGCGCCGCGCACTTGCATCTGGAATACGGCCCGGTGCGTCAGCGATTGACCGAGCAGGGCATCGAGCAGGCAACACCCACCGATGTGAGCCGGGCCATTTGCAGCATCCGCAGCGAAAAACTCCCGGACCCGGCGGTGCTGGGCAATGCCGGCAGCTTCTTCAAGAACCCGCTGGTGCCGGCCGCGCACGTGGCGCACTTAAAGCTGCAATACCCTGACCTGGTGGCTTATCCACAGCCTGAGGGGCAGATGAAAGTCGCTGCCGGCTGGCTGATCGAGCGCGCCGGCTGGAAGGGCTTTCGCGAAGGTGATGCCGGGGTGCACAAGTTGCAGGCGTTGGTGCTGGTCAACTACGGCAGCGCCACGGGCCCGCAACTTCTGGACCTGGCCCTGCGCATCCAGAAAGACATTGCCGAACGTTTCCAGGTCGAGCTGGAAATGGAACCCAATCGGTACTGAACCGCGCTTTGCGACCGCCTGAAAAAACGCCCTGCACACCCCGCACACAAGCATTTGTGCAGGATTGTGCAGGGCGTTTTGCGTGATCCTGGGTTAATTTAGCTTCCTAACGATGCGACCATCGCATCCTAAAGGCCCGATGCAGACGCCTGCGTGCGCCGGCATAAGAGAGCCCGATCAGCCTGAGCCAGTCTGCGACAACCGAACCGTCAACCCGGCGGCAGATTGCTCGACCCCATAACTCGATAACTATGCGGGCGTGCCCATGATTACCCTGAAACTCAATGGAAAAGACCATCAACTGGATGTGACCGAGGACATGCCGCTGCTGTGGGCTATTCGGGATGTAGCCGGTTACAACGGCACCAAATTCGGCTGCGGCATGGGCCTGTGCGGCGCGTGCACCATCCACATCGACGGCGCCCCGGCGCGCAGCTGCATTACGCCAATCGGTTCTGTGAATGGGCAAAATGTCAGCACCATCGACGAACTTCATGTCGATCCGGTCGGACAAATCGTCCAGAAGGCCTGGCTCGACACGGCGGTGGCCCAGTGCGGTTACTGCCAGGGTGGGCAGATCATGTCGGCGACCGCCTTGCTCAAGACCAACCCCAACCCGAGTGACGAGCAGATCGAAGAAGCCATGGTCGGCAACATCTGCCGCTGCGGCACCTACAACCGGATCAAGACCGCGATCCGCCTGGCCTCCACTCACCTGAAGGAGGCCAAGGCATGAGCCGCTTGCCCGATGATTTTGTCCTGAGCAACCTCAGCCGTCGCGGCTTCCTCAAAGGCGCGAGCGCCACCGGTGTGCTGGTGCTGGCGGCCACGTGGGGCCTGCCGGAGGCCTTTGCCGAGGAAAAGAAATTCGGTGCCGAGGGCATGCCCCATGGCGCGGTCGACGACCCGAAGGTGTACGTCAGCATTGCCGCTGATGGCAGCGTGACCGTGATCTGCAACCGTTCGGAAATGGGCCAGGGTGTGCGCACCAGCCTGAGCATGGTCGTGGCCGATGAGCTGGAGGCCGACTGGGCGCGTGTGAAGGTGCAGCAGGCGCCGGCCGATGAGGCGCGCTTCGGTAACCAGGATACCGACGGCTCGCGTAGCATGCGTCATTGGTATGAGCCGATGCGCCGTTGCGGTGCTGCCGCCCGGACCATGCTGGAACAGGCCGCCGCTGCGCAGTGGAAGGTGCCGGTGGGTGAATGCCATGCCCAACTGCACAAAGTGCTGCACCAGCCTTCGGGGCGTGAACTGGGCTATGGCGAATTGGCCGCTGCGGCCAGTGCCTTGCCGGTGCCGGGGCGTGACAGCTTGCGCCTCAAGCAGCCATCGGAGTTCCGCTACATCGGCAAGGAGGCGAGCCGGGCCATTGATGGTGCGGACATCGTCAACGGTCGTGCCGTGTTTGGTGCCGATGTGCATTTCGACGGCATGCTCTATGCCGTCATCGCGCGTCCGCCGGTCTATGGTGGCAAGGTCAAGAGCGTGGACAGCAGCGCGGCGCTGAAAGTACCGGGCGTGATCAAGGTGGTGCAGATCGAAGGGCGCCCGCTGCCCTCGGAATTCCAACCGTTGGGCGGCGTGGCGGTGGTGGCGAAGAACACCTGGGCGGCGATCAAGGGCCGCGAAGCGTTGAAAATCCAGTGGGACGACGGCCCGAATGCCGGGTATGACTCCATTGCCTATCGCAAGGAACTGGAAGCGGCGGCCCTCAAGCCCGGAAAAGTCGTGCGCAGCAGCGGCGACCTCGACGACGCGTTGGCCAAGGCCGACTCGACCCTGGAAGCGGCGTATTACTTGCCGCACCTGTCCCAATCACCGATGGAGCCGATGGTTGCCGTTGCCCGGTTCAAGGACGGTCAATGCGAGGCCTGGGCACCGAGCCAGGCCCCGCAGGTGACCCGTGAACGTGTCGCCGAACGCCTGGGCATTCCTTTCGATAAGGTCACGGTGAACATCACGTTGCTGGGCGGTGGTTTCGGACGCAAGTCCAAACCCGATTTCGTCGTCGAAGCAGCGGTGCTTGCCAAGGAGTTTCCAGGCCAGCCGATACGGGTGCAATGGACCCGCGAGGACGACATCCATCACTCGTATTTCCACACTGTATCGGCCGAATACCTCAAGGCCGGCCTGAACCAGGACGGTATGCCGTCCGGCTGGTTGCACCGCACCGTGGCCCCGAGCATCACCGCACTGTTTGCGCCGGGCATGACCCACGAGGCGCCGTTCGAAATAGGCATGGGCGTGACCAACATGGCCTACGCCATCCCGAACCTGCGCCTGGAGAACCCCGAAGCCACGGCTCACACCCGGGTGGGCTGGTACCGTTCGGTGTCGAACATCCCCCATGGTTTCGCGATCCAGAGTTTCATCGACGAATTGGCCCACAAGGCCGGCCAGGATCCGCTGACGTACCAGGTCAAATTGCTCGGGCCGGACCGCAAGATCGATCCGCGTACCTTGAGCGAAGAATGGAACTATGGCGAATCCCCCGAGCGTTATCCGATTGATACCGCGCGGATTCGCACGGTGCTGGAAACCGCTGCGAAGGCCGCCGGTTGGGGCCGGGAGCTGCCGAAGGGCCGTGGCCTGGGGTTGGCGGTGCATTACAGCTTCGTCACTTACGTGGCGGCGGTGATCGAGGTGGAGGTCAAGGACGATGGCACGGTGATCGTGCACAAGGCGGACATCGCCGTGGATTGCGGTCCGCAGATCAACCCCGAGCGCATCCGTTCCCAGTTCGAGGGCGCCTGCGTCATGGGCCTGGGCAATGCCATGGTAGGGGAAATCAGCTTCAAGGACGGCAAGGTGCAGCAGGACAATTTCCATATGTACGAAGTGGCGCGCATGTCCCTGGCGCCCAAGGAAGTGGCGGTGCATCTGGTCACGCCGCCGGGTGAGGTGCCGTTGGGCGGTGTCGGCGAGCCGGGCGTGCCGCCGATTGCGCCTGCGCTGTGCAACGCGATTTTCGCTGCCACTGGCAAGCGTATTCGTAGCCTGCCTGTGCGCTATCAGCTGCAGGGCTGGCAGCAGGCGAAGGCCTGATGGACAGCGTTGATCTGAACGTCCTGCGCAGCGTGCTTGAGTGGCGCCGCGCCGGGCAGCGGGTGGTGCTGTTCACTGTGGTCCAGACCTGGGGTACCGCGCCAAGGCCGCCGGGGGCGATGCTGGCCCTGCGCGAAGATGGCGTGGTGATTGGTTCGGTGTCGGGCGGTTGTGTCGAGGATGACCTGATCGCCCGGTTGCACGACGGTCGCATTCCGGCGGACGGTCCGCCGGTGCAACTGATCACCTATGGCGTCACCCGCGAAGAAGCAGCGCGCTTCGGCCTGCCGTGCGGCGGCACCCTGCGCCTGACCGAAGAGCGGGTGGGCGACCCACACTGGGTCGCGCAGTTGCTGGAACGTTGCGAAGCCCATGAGATTGTCGCCCGTGAGCTGACAGTCGCCAGCGGCAACGTGGTCCTGACCCCGGCCAGCAAGACCGACGCCCTGGTGTTCGATGGGCAGGTCCTGCGGGCCATATACGGTCCGCGTTGGCGGCTGCTGCTGATTGGCGCAGGGCAACTGTCGCGCTACGTGGCGGAAATGGCCCGGCTGCTGGACTTTGAAGTGCTGATTTGCGATCCGCGCAAGGAGTTTGTCTATGGTTGGGAAGAGCAGCATGGCCGCTTCGTCTCGGGGATGCCCGACGAAGCGGTGTTGAGCATCCAGACCGACGAACGCACCGCCATTGTGGCCTTGACCCATGACCCACGCCTGGACGACATGGCGCTGCTTACGGCCCTGGACTCCAAGGCTTTTTATGTCGGCGCCCTGGGCTCGCGAGTCAACAGCCAGAAGCGCCGGGATAACCTCGCTCAGCTAGGCTTGTCAGCAGAGGCCATTGAACGCTTGCATGGACCCATCGGCTTGCACATCGGTAGCCACACCCCGGCGGAAATCGCCTTGTCGCTGCTGGCCGAAATCGTGGCCATCAAGAATTGCGTTGAACTGCGGCAGAAAAAGCCGCTGTAAGCCGTGGGCAAGGAGGGCGTATGAGCGAGTCGATTGGCGTGATCATTCTGGCGGCCGGATCGGGCAGCCGTTTCCGCCGTATTGCAGGCCCGGACAAGGATAAATTGCTGGCTGATTGCGCCGGGCGTGACGGCGCCGTGCGGTCGGTGATCGAACAGGTGCTGGTGAATCTGCCAGCCGCCCTGGAAAAGCGCCTGCTGGTGACGAGCAGGGATCGGCCGCAAGCCGTTCGCATGGCCCAGGCCTATGGCTGCGATTTCGTGGAGCTGGACTCGCCCGGCCTGGGCGACAGCATTGCCGCAGGCGTCCAGGCCTGCCCGGACCTTGATGGCTGGCTGATAGTGCTGGGCGACATGCCCTTCATCCTGCCGTCGAGCATCGAACAGGTGGTGGCAGGGATCCGCACGGACGGCATCAGCGTGCCGGTCCTTGCCGGTGAGTACGGGCATCCGGTGGGATTCGGTCGTGGGTTTGGACCGAAACTGATGGCATTGACCGGTGATCGGGGGGCCAAGGTATTGTTTGCCGGGGCGCAAGTGGTCGAAGTGCCGGTGGATGACCCGGGCGTAACGTGGGATGTAGATGTGCCAGAGGCACTGGCCTTCAAATAACAGACGACGCAGAAGCCTGTGGAAGCGAGCTGACATTCAGTATTGATGCAAGCTGACCCGGCGCCATCGCGAGCAAGCTCGGCTCCCACATTGGATCTTCAACGGGCATAAATCTTGTGCCCGCCCCCAGATCCCTGTGGGAGCGAGCTTGCTCGCGAAAGCGGTCTGGCATTCAGCATTGATGCAAGCTGACCCGGCGCCATCGCGAGCGAGCTCGGCTCTCACATTGGATCTTCAGGGGGCATAAATCTTGTGCCTGGTCCCAGACCCACTGTGGATAAGTATGAAGGCATAAAAAAGCCCCGCCTGGCATGACCAGGCGGGGCTTTTTACTGGGCGGTGGAATCAGGCGTGAGGTTTAGGCTCGTGCTCTTTTTCCAGGGCTTCAGTGTGACGCGGCACGACTTCTTCAGCAGTGTGCTGAGGTTCGTCGAACGTTGGAGCCGATTCAGCCGGGGCCTCGGCGACCGGGGCAGGGGCTGCCTCGGCGACTTCTTCCACGACTGGAGCTGGTTCGACAGCAGGCGCTTGAGCGGCAGCAGCGGCAGCTTGTTCGGCTTCCTTCTGCAGACGCTCGGCTTCACGCTTGCGACGACGCACTTCACGCGGATCGTTCGGCGCGCGGCCATTTGCGGTCAGGGCGCTGGCAGGTGCTGGCTCTTCAACCGGGGCCGGTGCTTCGACAACCACGGGTGCTTCGACCACTGGAGCAGGCTCGACCACTTCTGGCTCGACCGCTTTCACGGGTTCTGGTGTCGGTTCTGGCTCGACAACAGGTGCCGGTGCAACTGGCTCGGCGGTCCAGTTGAACGCAGTCTGCTCCTCGCGGGCAGGCTCTGGGGCCTTTTCCTCGGCCGGTGCTTCGAAGGCCGGCTCAGCGGCTACCACTGGCTGCTCGACGACCGGTGCAGGCTCGGCGACCACTTCAGTTTCAGCAACCTGGGCTTCATGGGCCGGGGCGACTTCCACTTCTGGCGAAGCAGTGGTTTCTACCGGAGTAGTGGCTTCGACTACCGGAGCTTCAGCAACTGGCGCGCTTTCCACGGCAGCGGTAGCGCGTTCGGCTTGTTCGTGAGCCTGGGCTTCGGCCGGGGCGCTGATTGCGCTGCTGGCAACGGCGGCAGTCACGGCCAGGCCGGCGGCCAGGTCGGCAGCGCTTGGCGCTTCAGCGTTCTCGGTGGACTCGGACTCTTCCGAACCTTCGATCACGTTGCCGTTGGCGTCACGCTGACGCTCACGACGGTTGCTGCGACGACGCTGGCCACGGGAGCGGCGGCGTGGACGATCGCCTTCGGCGGTGTCCTGGCCGTCTTCCTGCAACTGCTCTTCGGTGTTCAGCACTTCTTCTTCGCTGGCAGCGGCGGCTGCCTGCTCGGCGCGTGGCTGGCGCTCTTCACGTGGCGGACGCGGTGCACGTTCTTCACGAGGCTGGCGAGCCGGACGCTCTTCAGCGGTGGCGGCGGCGGCAGCCGGGGCGGCATCCAGTGGCTCGCGCAATTCGCGAACACGTTCTTCACGCTCGCCACGTGGCTTGCGATCTTCACGCGGTGCGCGCGGCTGGCGTTCTTCACGCGGCGGACGCGGTGCACGCTCTTCGCGGGCTACGGCTGGCGCTTCCTCACGAACTTCGCGCGGCTGACGCTCTTCACGCGGCTCACGTGGCGCGCGTTCTTCACGCGGTGCACGCTCTTCGCGAGGTTTGCGTTCTTCGTCACGACGACCGTTGCGGTTGCGGGTCTGTTGGCGACTGTTACGGCGTTCTTCGTTGCGGGTAGGACGCTCGGTCGTGGCAGGCTTGGCGACGACGGCCGGGGCAGCAGGTTCTTCCTTGGTGGCGAACAGGCTGACCAGCGACTTCACCAGGCCTTTGAACAGGCTTGGCTCTGGTGCAGCGGCCGGGGCGGCAACCGGAGCGGCCACTTCGGTCGGAACCGGAGCGTTGGCGCGGGCCGGAGCGGTCTTGACCGCGGCTTCCTGGCGAACCAGGGTGCGAGTGGCGGCGGCCGGCTGGACTTCTTCCACTTCGGCAGCGGCAGCAGCGATTTCGTAGCTGGACTGGTTGGTGTGGGCTTCCGGGCTGTCATCGCGCAGGCGCTGCACTTCGAAGTGCGGCGTCTCGAGGTGATCGTTCGGCAGGATGACGATACGGGCGCGGGTACGCAGTTCGATCTTGGTGATCGAGTTGCGTTTTTCGTTGAGCAGGAACGCGGCCACCGGGATCGGCACCTGGGCGCGAACTTCGGCGGTGCGGTCTTTCAGGGCTTCTTCTTCGATCAGGCGCAGGATCGCCAGGGACAGCGACTCGACGTCACGGATGATGCCCGTGCCGTTGCAACGCGGGCAAACGATGCCGCTGCTTTCGCCCAGGGACGGACGCAGGCGCTGACGGGACATTTCCAGCAGGCCGAAGCGCGAGATGCGACCGACCTGTACGCGGGCGCGGTCGGCTTCCAGGCATTCACGGACCTTTTCTTCCACGGCGCGCTGGTTCTTGGCCGGGGTCATGTCGATGAAGTCGATGACGATCAGGCCGCCGATGTCGCGCAGGCGCAACTGACGGGCGATTTCCTCGGCCGCTTCAAGGTTGGTCTGCAGGGCGGTTTCTTCGATGTCGCTGCCTTTGGTGGCGCGGGCCGAGTTGATGTCGATGGACACCAGGGCTTCGGTCGGGTCGATGACGATGGAGCCGCCGGACGGCAGTTCGACGACGCGCTGGAAGGCGGTCTCGATCTGGCTTTCGATCTGGAAACGGTTGAACAGCGGAACGCTGTCTTCGTAGAGCTTGATCTTGCTGGCGTACTGCGGCATCACCTGGCGAATGAAGGTCAGGGCTTCGTCCTGGGCTTCGACGCTGTCGATCAGCACTTCGCCGATGTCCTGGCGCAGGTAATCGCGGATGGCGCGGATGATCACGTTGCTTTCCTGGTAGATCAGGAACGGCGCGGAGCGATCCAGCGAGGCTTCTTTGATGGCGGTCCACAGTTGCAGCAGGTAGTCGAGGTCCCACTGCATTTCTTCGCTGCTGCGGCCAAGGCCTGCAGTGCGCACGATCAGGCCCATGTCCGCCGGGGCAACCAGGCCGTTCAGGGCTTCACGCAGTTCGTTGCGCTCTTCGCCTTCGATGCGGCGGGAGATGCCACCGGCGCGAGGGTTGTTCGGCATCAGGACCAGGTAACGGCCGGCCAGGCTGATGAAGGTGGTCAGGGCGGCGCCCTTGTTGCCACGTTCTTCTTTTTCGACCTGGACGATGACTTCCTGGCCTTCGCTCAGGACGTCCTTGATGTTGACGCGGCCTTCAGGGGCCTTCTTGAAGTATTCGCGGGAGATTTCTTTGAGGGGCAGGAAGCCGTGGCGCTCGGAGCCGAAATCGACAAAGGCAGCCTCAAGGCTTGGTTCGATGCGAGTAATCCGGCCTTTATAGATGTTGGCCTTCTTCTGCTCGCGTGCACCGGATTCGATATCCAGGTCGTAGAGGCGCTGGCCGTCTACCAGTGCAACACGCAACTCTTCGGGTTGAGTTGCGTTAATCAGCATTCTTTTCATGTAGTACCGTCGGTTTCCGGGCTGCCGGAAACGGCGTTCGGCACACACGACTTCTCACGGTCGGTGTCAGGTGCGTCCTGGAGATGGCAAGGCCACTCCAGTGTCCAGCGAGTTCGACCCAATGATGGCGAAGTCGCGACGGACGCGTCCTGCTTGCTGGTACTCAAGCACTCAGTCAGGAGGAGGAATCAACCGGCGCCTGTGGACGAGATGAAGCGTCTAAATATAAGCCTAGTGCTACACAGTCCGACGGTTGTACATCTCCACCCTACACGTATCCCTGATAATTCGGGTGCTGCCGCGCGCAGAATCCGCAGCGGGTTGGCATTTACCGTGAGCTCCGGAAGGGGAGGTCACGCATCATGGCTAATTTAGGCGTTGTTTCCGAAGCATTCGCTCGGGGTCGTCCGCAGCTGACTGCACTTTGTGAACTGGCCGTGAATGTGGCGCGCAAGGCGAGTCAAAACTCTGCTTTGCGGCGTATTTCAGGCCTCATGTCACCTGCGCTCGTTACACCTGAAAACTCTACCGTTACGTAGCGAAAGCCCCGTAGGACGGCCTCTCGTCCTCGTGAATTGCGTTGGTCAGGGCCGGTTTTTGACCGTTAGTCCACTGTCCAGCCACTTTTGGCGGCGTTCGCGACTATAGCAGCAATGATTAAGTGCTTCAATTCCATAAAAAATTGTTATGATCGCCGCCATGACAACTACTGCCCCTTCGACCCCTGGCGTTCAACTGCTCGAGGTCTCGCCGGAATATGCCGGCCAACGAATCGATAACTTCCTGCTGGCCCGGCTCAAAGGCGTGCCCAAGACCTTGATCTACCGCATTTTGCGCAAAGGCGAAGTGCGGGTGAATAAAGGTCGGATCAAGCCCGAGTACAAGCTCCAGGCTGGTGACATCGTGCGCGTGCCGCCGGTTCGCGTGCCCGAGCGCGATGAGCCGGTGCCCCTGGCCCAGGGGCTGCTGCAGCGCCTTGAAGCCTCGATTATCTATGAAGACAAAGCCCTGATCGTGATCAACAAGCCCGCGGGCATTGCGGTTCACGGCGGCAGCGGCCTGAATTTCGGTGTGATCGAAGCCTTTCGTCAGTTGCGTCCGGACGCCAAGGAGCTGGAACTGGTCCATCGCCTCGACCGCGACACCTCCGGCTTGCTGATGATCGCCAAGAAACGCAGCATGTTGCGCCACCTGCACGAGCAATTGCGCGGCGACGGCGTCGACAAGCGCTACATGGCGCTGGTGCGTGGCCGTTGGGAAACCTCCATCAAGCAAGTCCGTGCGCCGTTGCTCAAGAGCAACCTGCGTTCCGGCGAGCGCATGGTCGAAGTCAACGAGGAGGGCAAGGAGGCGCTGACGGTGTTCAAGGTGCTGCGCCGCTTCGACGACTTCGCCACCCTGATCGAGGCCAAGCCCGTGACCGGGCGTACTCACCAGATCCGTGTCCACACCTTGCATGCCGGGCATTGCATTGCCGGCGACAGCAAATACGGCGATGACGATTTCACCAAGGAAATCCGCGATCTGGGCGGTAAGCGCCTGTTTCTCCATGCTTACATGCTGACCGTGCCGCTGCCCGATGGTGGCGAGCTGAAATTGCAGGCCCCGGTGGATGACATGTGGGCCAAGACCGTGGAGCGGTTGAGTGCATCCTGACTACAAACTGCTGATCTTCGATTGGGACGGCACTCTGGCCAACTCCATTGGTCGGATCGTGGAGGCGATGCATGTCGCCTCGGACCGTATGGCGTTTGCCCGATGCGACGACTTAGCGGTGAAAGGCATCATCGGTCTCGGGTTGCCAGAAGCCATTCGCAGCCTGTATCCGGAAATTGACGACAATGAGCTGGTGGTTTTTCGCCAGCATTACGCCGATCACTATATCGCGCTGGACGCCGAGCCTTCACCATTGTTCGATGGCGTGGCGGGTACGCTGGAGGCTCTGCGTACCGAGGGCTATCACCTGGCTGTCGCGACCGGCAAGGCTCGTCGCGGGCTGGATCGAGTGCTCAAATCCCATGGCTGGGAGGATTATTTCGATATCACCCGTGCCGCGGATGAAACCGCCAGCAAGCCGCATCCGCTGATGCTCGAGCAGATCCTGGCGCATTGCAACGTGCGGCCGGATGAGGCGCTGATGGTGGGGGATTCGTCATTCGACCTGCAGATGGCGCGCAACGCCGGCATGGGCTCGGTGGCGGTCAGCTACGGCGCTCAAACGATCGAGGCACTGCGGGCATTCGAGCCGCGACTGGCCATTGATCATTTTCCTGAGTTGCACGCCTGGCTGAGCCAGCGGGCTCTTTAAGTTTTGCTGGGGATTCACGCATGACCGATGAATGGAAAGCACCTGTCAAGGCGAGCGCCGAGAGCGGGGATGACAAAAGCTGGAAGCTGTTGGAAACAACCTTGCTCGCCAGCGTGCAGGAACAGCGTCGCTCCCGTCGCTGGGGTATTTTCTTCAAATTGCTGACCTTTACTTATCTCTTTGTTGCATTGGCGCTGTTCACGCCGCTGATGGATATGGAGAAAAGCGCTGTCGCCGGCTCGGCATACACCGCCTTGATCAATATCGAGGGCATGATCGCCGACAAAGAGCCTGCCAGTGCCGACAACATTGTCGGTAGCCTGCGGGCCGCCTTCGAGGACTCGAAGGTCAAGGGCGTGGTGCTGCGCATCAACAGTCCCGGCGGTAGCCCGGTGCAATCGGGATACGTCTACGACGAGATCGTGCGGTTGCGCGCATTGCACCCGGATATCAAGGTGTATGCGGTCATTTCCGATCTCGGTGCTTCCGGTGCCTATTACATTGCCAGTGCGGCGGACCAGATCTATGCCGACAAGGCCAGCCTGGTGGGCTCCATTGGTGTGACAGCGGCCGGCTATGGCTTTGTCGGGACCATGGAGAAACTGGGCGTGGAGCGTCGTGTGTATACCTCCGGCGAGCATAAATCCTTCCTTGATCCGTTCCAGCCGCAAAAGCCTGAAGAAACCGCTTTTTGGCAGAGCGTGCTCGACACCACTCACAAGCAATTCATTGCCAGCGTCAAGAAGGGCCGAGGCGAGCGCCTGAAGGACAAGGAGCATCCGGAGCTGTTCTCCGGGCTGGTCTGGTCGGGGGAGCAGGCATTGCCGCTGGGCCTGATCGACGGCTTGGGCAGTGCCAGTTCGGTGGCGCGGGATGTGATCGGTCAGAAGGACCTGGTGGACTTCACGATCGAAGAGTCACCGTTCGATCGCTTCTCGAAAAAGCTGGGGGCAAGCATCGCCGAGCATCTGGCGATGTGGATGGGCTTCCAGGGGCCGACGTTGCGCTGATTGTCCTGGGAGCTTCAGTGCAGCGGGTTGCTGGTGCTGGCCCTTGTGGCGAGGGAGCAAGCTCCCTCGCCACGGATGATTCCCAAGTCAGGGAACCTGCACGCCCTCGGCCAGCAACATATCCACAAGACGAATCAGTGGCAGGCCGATCAGGCTGGTGGCGTCTGGCCCTTCGGTGCTCTGGAACAGGCTCACGCCAAGTCCTTCGGCCTTGAAGCTGCCGGCGCAGTCGTAAGGCTGCTCGGCCCGCAGGTAGCGTTCGACGCGCTCTGGGTCCAGGGTGCGCATGGTGACGGTAAACGGAATGCAGTCGACCTGGCAGGTGCCGGTCTGGCTGTTGAGCAGTGCCAGGCCGGTCAGGAACGTGACCTTGGTGCCGCTGGCAGCCAGCAGTTGCTCGCGAGCGTTCTCGAAGGTGTGAGGCTTGCCCAGGATGCGTTCGCCGAGCACGGCGACCTGGTCTGAACCGATGATCAGGTGCGCCGGGTGGCTGTCGGCCAGTGCCAGGGCTTTTTCCCGGGCCAGGCGCTTGACCAGTTCAAGGGCGGGCTCGCCGGGGCGATGGCTTTCATCGATGTCGGGTGAGCAGCAGACGAACGGCAGTCCCAGGCGGGCAAGCAATTCCCGGCGATAGACCGAGCTTGAGGCAAGTAATAAAGGCAGCATGGGCGGCTCCAAAAGGCAGGGCTGAATTCTAGCGAGGCGCGCAAGTGACGGACAGGGCTGAATTTCCTTTGACATGGCCGGGGGCATCCCTATAATGCTGCGCCTATGTTGAATGACCCGATTCCACCTCACGTTGACCCGCGCAAATTGGCTGACCGTGGCACCACCCTTCAAGGTGAACTGCTGCTGGCCGATTTGAAGAGACTCTGCGACCCGCTTTCCGACGATGTCGGTACGGTCCAGGCCAAATTCGTTTTTGAACGAGATGAACGTAAATCTGTGGTTATCCACAGCTTTATCGACACTGAAGTCAAAATGGTTTGCCAGCGTTGTCTTGAGCTGGTCACCCTGCCGATCCACAGCGAGTGCAGTTACGCCGTGGTGAAGGAGGGTGCGAATACCCAGTCGTTGCCGAAAGGTTATGACGTGCTGGAACTGGGCGAAGATCCATTGGATCTGCAGTCACTGATCGAGGAGGAGCTTCTGCTCGCCTTGCCCATTGTGCCTGCTCATCATCCGGAAGAATGCCAGCAGCCGGCGGGAGCAGATGAGCCCGAACCGAGCGAGGACGAGGTAACGCGGTCCAACCCGTTCAGTGTATTGGCGCAGTTAAAGCGTGACCCAAACGTTTAGGAGTTAATCAATTATGGCTGTTCAGCAGAACAAAAAATCCCGCTCTGCCCGTGACATGCGCCGTTCGCACGACGCTCTCGAGGCTAGCACCCTGTCCGTAGAAAAAACCACTGGTGAAGTTCACCTGCGTCACCACGTATCGCCAGAAGGCGTATACCGTGGTCGTAAAGTGATCGACAAGGGCGCTGACGAGTAATCACTTGTCCGCTCAAGTCATCGCGATTGACGCAATGGGCGGGGACTTCGGTCCCCGCAGCATTGTTCAGGCCAGCCTCGCTTGTCTGAATGCTACACCCTCGCTGCACCTGACCCTCGTCGGTCAACCCTCCCTCCTGGAAGAAATGCTCAGCGGCCAATCGGCTGTCGATCGCGCGCGCCTGACTATTGCCCCAGCGTCCGAAATCATCACCATGGACGAAAAGCCGGCCCAGGCCCTGCGCGGCAAGCCCGACGCTTCGATGCGGGTGGCCCTTGAGCTGCTGCGCGATGGCAAGGTCCAGGCATGCGTCAGCGCTGGCAATACCGGCGCGCTGATGGCGCTGTCGCGCTACGTGCTCAAGACCTTGCCGGGTATCGACCGGCCCGCGATGGTGGCGGCGATCCCGACCCAGCGTGGGTTTTGTCAGTTGCTCGACCTGGGGGCCAACGTCGATTGCAGTGCCGAGCATTTGCTGCAATTTGCGGTGATGGGCTCGGTCGCGGCAGAAACCCTGGGCATCGTGCGCCCGCGTGTGGCGTTGCTGAACATCGGCACCGAAGACATCAAGGGCAACCAGCAGGTCAAGCTGGCGGCCACGCTGCTGCAGGGCGCGCGCGGCATCAACTACATCGGCTTCGTCGAAGGCGATGGCTTGTACCGTGGCGAGGCCGATGTGGTGGTGTGTGATGGCTTCGTCGGCAATATCCTGCTCAAGTCCAGCGAAGGCCTGGCCACCATGATCGGCCAGCGTATCGATACTTTGTTCAAGCAAAGCTTGGCCTCGCGGGTAGTCGGCGCCTTGGCGTTGCCGTTGATGCGTCGGTTGCAGGCCGACCTGGCGCCGGCGCGGCATAACGGTGCGAGTTTTCTCGGGTTGCAGGGGATCGTGATCAAGAGCCATGGTTCGGCGGGCGTGCAGGGTTTCCAGAGCGCGATCAACCGAGCGGTGATCGAGATCCAGGAAAACCTGCCGGAGCGCCTGCATGGTCGCCTCGAGGATTTGTTAACTTAGGCGTTTTCGTCCGACAATGCTTAAATGTGACCGGTCGGTTCAAGCCGCCATCCAACTCTCAGTTTCCTAGCGCCCCCAGGGGCGTCAATTTTTGACGACAAGATCATTAGGGGCTTTGTTTTCATGTCTGCTTCCCTCGCATTCGTCTTTCCAGGACAGGGCTCGCAGTCCCTCGGCATGCTGGCCGAGCTGGGCGCGCAATACCCGCTGATCCTCGAAACATTCAAAGAAGCTTCCGATGCGCTCGGCTATGACCTCTGGGCACTGACCCAGCAAGGGCCGGAAGAGCGCCTCAATCAAACCGATAAAACCCAACCGGCCATCCTGACCGCCTCTATCGCATTGTGGCGCCTGTGGCTGGCTGAAGGCGGCGCGCGTCCGGCATTCGTCGCCGGTCACAGCCTGGGCGAATACAGCGCCCTCGTAGCCGCTGGCAGCCTGAGCCTGGGCGACGCGGTGAAGTTGGTGGAGCGTCGTGGCCAGTTGATGCAGGAAGCGGTTCCGGCCGGGCAGGGCGGCATGGCCGCGATCCTCGGCCTGGAAGACGCCGATGTGCTGGCCGCCTGTGCCGAAGCGGCGCAAGGCGATGTGGTCAGTGCGGTGAACTTCAACTCCCCGGGCCAAGTGGTCATCGCCGGTGCCAAGGCCGCTGTCGAGCGCGCCATCGAGGGCTGCAAGGCCCGTGGCGCCAAGCGCGCCATGCCACTGCCGGTCAGCGTGCCGTCGCACTGCGAACTGATGCGTCCGGCTGCCGAGCGCTTTGCCGAATCCATCGCCGCCATCGACTGGCAGGCCCCGCAGATTCCCGTGGTGCAGAACGTCAGCGCCAACGTGGCGCCGGATCTCGAGACCCTCAAGCGTGATCTGCTGGAGCAACTCTACAAGCCGGTTCGCTGGGTCGAATCGGTGCAGACCCTGGCGGCCAAGGGCGCGACCGAGCTGGTCGAATGCGGCCCTGGCAAAGTGCTGGCAGGCCTGAACAAACGCTGCGCCGAAGGCGTGTCGACTTCCAACCTCAACACCCCAGACGCCTTCGCTGCCGCCCGTGCAGCGCAGGCCTGAACAGGAGAAGCTTGCATGAGTCTGCAAGGTAAAGTTGCACTGGTGACCGGTGCAAGCCGTGGCATCGGCCAGGCCATCGCCCTGGAACTGGGTCGTCAAGGCGCCATCGTTATCGGCACTGCGACTTCCGCTTCGGGCGCCGAGCGTATCGCTGCGACCCTGAAGGAAAACGGCATCCAAGGCACCGGCCTGGAGCTGAACGTCACCAGCGACGAATCCGTTGCGGCGGTGTTGGCAAGCATTCAGGAGCAGTTCGGTGCGCCGGCGATCCTGGTCAATAATGCCGGTATCACCCGCGATAACCTGATGATGCGCATGAAAGATGACGAATGGTTCGACGTGATCGACACCAACCTGAACAGTCTGTACCGGCTGTCCAAGGGCGTTTTGCGTGGCATGACCAAGGCTCGCTGGGGTCGAATTATCAGTATCGGTTCGGTTGTGGGTGCCATGGGCAACGCAGGCCAAGTAAACTATGCTGCGGCGAAGGCCGGTCTGGAAGGTTTCAGCCGTGCGCTGGCGCGTGAAGTGGGTTCGCGCTCGATTACGGTAAACTCGGTTGCACCGGGTTTCATCGACACCGACATGACCCGTGAACTGCCAGAAGCACAGCGTGAAGCCTTGTTGACGCAGATTCCGCTGGGTCGTCTGGGGCAAGCTCAAGAAATCGCGTCCGTGGTCGCTTTTCTTGCGTCGGACGGTGCGGCATACGTGACCGGGGCTACAATCCCGGTAAACGGCGGGATGTACATGAGTTAAATGTGACGGATTGCTTCAAAAAAATGTCATACGAGCTGTCTAAAATCCGTTATAAAGCTGCAATCAATTTATAGACGGCGGGCCGCAGGGTTTGAGGAGTGAAGCTTTCGGTTGAAAAACCGAAAAGTTCTTCTATACACTTACCCACCGGCCAGCTGCCTGAATTTGTCCATTAGGAGTGAAAACAAGGTATGAGCACCATCGAAGAGCGCGTCAAGAAAATCGTTGCCGAGCAACTGGGCGTTAAAGAAGAAGAAGTTGTGAACACCGCTTCCTTCGTTGAAGACCTGGGTGCCGACTCCCTTGACACTGTTGAGCTGGTGATGGCTCTGGAAGAGGAATTCGAGACCGAGATTCCTGACGAAGAAGCTGAGAAGATCACTACTGTACAAGCTGCTATCGACTACGTTACCAGCCACCAGGCGTAATCGTTTTTAGTCGTCGCTAGCTGTCATGGAAAAACCGCACTGCCATCACGGCGTGCGGTTTTTTCTTTAGGCCTGATGCAAAGTCGTCATTAGAAAAAGGAGAGTGCTGTGTCGCGTAGACGCGTCGTAGTCACCGGTATGGGTATGTTGTCGCCACTGGGCACGGATGTGCCGAGCAGTTGGCAGGGCATTCTGGCTGGCCGCAGTGGCATTGGTCTGATCGAACACACCGACCTTTCTGCCTATTCCACCCGTTTTGGCGGCTCGGTAAAGGGCTTCAATGTCGAGGAATACCTGTCGGTCAAGGAAGCTCGCAAGCTTGACCTGTTCATTCAATACGGCTTGGCAGCCGGTTTCCAGGCAGTGCGCAACGCCGGGCTGGAAGTCACCGACGCCAACCGTGAACGCATCGGCGTGGCCATGGGTTCGGGTATTGGCGGCTTGACCAATATCGAAGAAACCAGCCGCACGCTGCACGAATCGGGGCCGCGACGGATTTCTCCGTTCTTCGTGCCGGGCTCGATCATCAACATGATTTCCGGTTTCCTGTCCATCCACCTGGGTGCCCAGGGACCCAACTACGCCATTGCCACGGCGTGCACCACCGGTACCCACTGCATCGGCATGGCCGCGCGCAACATCATGTACGACGAAGCCGACGTGATGATTGCCGGTGGCGCAGAGATGGCGGCTTGCGGCCTGGGCATGGGTGGCTTTGGCGCTTCCCGTGCGCTGTCGACCCGCAACGACGAGCCCGCCCGTGCGAGCCGGCCGTGGGACAAGGGCCGCGATGGCTTCGTGCTGTCCGACGGTGCCGGTGCGCTGGTGCTCGAGGAACTGGAACACGCCAAGGCGCGCGGCGCGACCATCTACGCCGAACTGATCGGCTTTGGCACCAGTGGCGATGCGTACCACATGACGTCGCCACCGGCCGATGGCGCCGGTGCTGCCCGGTGCATCGCCAACGCCTTGCGTGATGCGAAGCTCAACGGCGAGCAGGTGCAGTACATCAACGCCCACGGCACTTCGACCCCGGCCGGC
Organism: Pseudomonas sp. St386; assembly: GCF_018325865.1. Taxonomy (NCBI): domain Bacteria; kingdom Pseudomonadati; phylum Pseudomonadota; class Gammaproteobacteria; order Pseudomonadales; family Pseudomonadaceae; genus Pseudomonas; species Pseudomonas sp. St386. The sequence continues at coordinate 4,915,717 of NZ_AP021900.1, read as the reverse complement.
GACCTGGCCGAAGCCCAGGCGATCAAGACCGTGTTCGGCGAGCACGCCTACAAGCTGGCGGTCAGCTCGACCAAGTCCATGACCGGTCACCTGCTGGGTGCGGCAGGGGCGGTGGAAGCGATCTTCAGCGTCCTGGCGATCAACAGCCAGACAGCGCCGCCGACCATCAACCTCGATGAGCCGGACGAAGGTTGCGACCTGGACTTCGTGCCGCACACTGCCCGCGGCATGGACATCGATGTGGTGCTGTCCAACTCCTTCGGCTTTGGCGGGACCAACGGTTCGCTGGTGTTCCGCCGGTTCGCCGGTTGATGGAAAGCTGGGTCGACGGTCAGCCGGCCGACGTCCTGTCGCTGAAAGATCGTGGCCTGGCTTACGGCGATGGGTTGTTCGAAACCCTCGCCGTGCACACTGGCGGGCCAGTGTTGCTGGACCGTCACCTGCAACGCCTGGAAGCCGGTTGCCGGCGGTTGGCGCTCAACGTTGACATGAGCGCGTTGAGCACCGAGCTGAATGCCTATGCCCGGTGCCTGGGCAACGGCGTGCTGAAGTTGATCGTGACCCGTGGCGACAGTCTGCGCGGTTATGCCGCAGATCCCTTGGCCCCGGCCCGACGCATCCTGCAAGGGAACCCGCCAGCCGCTTATCCCGCCGCCCATGCCGAACAAGGCGTTCTTCTGTTTCCCTGCAGCGTGCGGTTGTCCGAGCAGCCCTTGCTCGCTGGCCTCAAGCACCTCAATCGCCTGGAACAAGTGCTGGCTCGTGCCGAATGGAGCGACGGGCAGTATGCCGAGGGCTTGATGCTGGATACGTCCGGGCGGGTGATCGAAGGTGTGTTCAGCAACCTGTTCCTGGTGCGCGATGGCGTGTTGTTCACGGCCGACCTGAGCCGTTGCGGCGTGGCCGGCGTGATGCGCGCAGAATTATTGTTTCAAGCCAAGTCCCAAGGCATCGCCACGCAAATCACGGATATCAGTCTCGAACAGTTGCACCAGGCTGATGAAGTCTTCGTCTGCAACAGCGTTTATGGCGTGTGGCCGGTACGCGGATGCGGTTCGGCGCGCTGGTCGGTTGGCCCGCTCACCCGTAAACTGCAAACCCTTGCCCGTGCGCTATTGGATGTTTGATTCGTGAGACGTAAATTCTTGCTGCTGCTGGAGACCGGACTGGTTCTGGCAGGGCTGTTGTTGGGCGCTTCGGCCTGGAAGATTCATTCGGCGCTGCAACAGCCGCTGAACATCACCCAGGAAGAATTGCTGGACGTGCCCAACGGGACCACCCCGACCGGAACCCTCAAGCGCCTCGAAGCCGATGGCCTGATCAAGGACGCCTTCTGGCTGCGGATCTATTGGCGCTTCAATCTCGCCGACCAGCCACTGCATTCCGGTGAATATCGGATGGTGCCGGGCATGACCATGGAAGGCCTGATCGGTGTCTGGAAGCGCGGCGAAGTGGTGCAGTACAGCGTGACGCTGGTGGAGGGCTGGAATTTCCGTCAGGTGCGCGCGGCGCTGACCAAGGATGAAAAACTCCAGCAGACTCTCACCGGCCTGAGCGACGCCCAGGTCATGGACCGTCTTGGTCACTCCGGGATATTTCCCGAAGGCCGGTTCTTCCCGGATACCTATCGCTTCGTGCGCGGCACCTCGGATGTCGACCTGCTGAAAAAAGCCTACGACCGCCTGGAAGACGTGCTCGCCAAGGAGTGGGCACAGCGTGCCGCCGATGTGCCTTACACCCAGCCGTATCAAGCGCTGATCATGGCGTCCCTGGTGGAGAAGGAAACCGGTGTGCCCCAGGAGCGCGGGCAGATTGCCGGCGTCTTTGTGCGGCGCATGCGCCTGGGCATGCTGCTGCAGACCGACCCCACGGTGATCTATGGTCTGGGCGAGCGCTACACCGGCAAACTCACCCGCGCCCATCTGAAAGAAGAAAACCCCTATAACACCTACCTGATCCCGGGCTTGCCGCCGACGCCGATTGCGATGGTGGGGCGCGAAGCGATTCATGCGGCATTGAACCCGGCGTCGGGCAATAGCCTTTACTTCGTCGCGCGTGGTGACGGCAGCCACGTGTTTTCCGATGACCTGGAGTCGCACAACAACGCGGTGCGCGAATTCCAACTCAAGCGCCGTGCCGATTACCGCTCCAGCCCGGCTCCGGCAACATCGGACGAGCAGGCACCGATTCCCGCGGCATCACCCGACACGGCGCCCGACGCTGTACCCCAGGTGCCGCCCCAAGTACCTGCTCCCGAACCGGATGCCAGCGAGCCGCCGAGCCCGCAATGACTTTGATTAAGGATCGCCTGTGACTGGCTTGTTTATAACGCTGGAAGGCCCGGAAGGCGCCGGCAAGAGCACTAATCGCGAATACCTGGCCGAACGCCTGCAGGCCGCTGGCATCGAGGTGGTGTTGACCCGTGAGCCGGGCGGTACGCCGCTGGCCGAGCGAATTCGCGAGGTGCTGCTGGCGCCCATTGAAGAGGTCATGAACCCCGACACCGAGCTGTTGCTGGTGTTCGCCGCCAGGGCACAGCATCTGGCCGAGGTGATTCGCCCGGCGCTGGCCCGTGGCGCGGTGGTGCTCTGCGATCGTTTTACCGATTCGACCTATGCCTACCAGGGCGGCGGCCGGGGCTTGTCGGTGGAGCGCATCGCCGCGTTGGAAGCCTTCGTCCAGGGTGACCTGCGGCCAGACCTGACCCTGGTGTTCGACCTGCCGGTGGAAATCGGCCTGGCCCGCGCCAGTGCCCGTGGCCGCCTGGATCGTTTCGAGCTTGAGGGCCAGGCTTTCTTCAATGCCGTGCGCAATGCCTTCCTGAGTCGCGCCAAGGCCGATCCGGCGCGTTACCTGCTGATCGATGCCGCGCAACCGCTGACTCAGGTCCAACAGTCCCTGGACGGCTTGCTGCCGCGTTTGCTGGAGCGTGTCCGTGGCTGAAGCCTATCCCTGGCAAGACGGCCTCTGGCAGCAACTGGCCGGTCGTGCCCAGCATGCCCATGCCTATCTGTTGCACGGCCCGGCCGGCATCGGCAAGCGGGCACTGGCCGAGCGCCTGATGGCCAGCCTGCTGTGCCAGCGCCCGGGTGTCTCGAATGCCTGCGGCGAGTGCAAGTCCTGCCTGCTGCTCAAGGCGGGCAGCCATCCCGATAATTACGTGCTGGAACCGGAAGAGGCGGACAAGGCGATCAAGGTCGACCAGGTTCGGGACCTGGTCAGCTTCGTGGTCCAGACCTCGCAGATGGGCGGGCGCAAGGTGGTGCTGATCGAGCCGGTCGAGTCGATGAACATCAACGCCGCCAACGCCTTGCTCAAAAGTCTTGAAGAGCCTTCCGGCGACACCGTGTTGCTACTGGTCAGCCACCAGCCGAGTCGCTTGCTGCCGACCATCAAGAGTCGCTGCGTGCAACAGGCCTGCCCGCTGCCGAGCGAGGCGATGAGCTTGCAGTGGCTGGCCCAGGCCTTGCCCGACAGCAGCGACGAAGAGCGTGTCGAGTTGCTGACCCTGGCGGCCGGCTCGCCCCTGGCGGCTGTCAGCCTTCAGGCCCAGGGCGTGCGGGAGCAGCGGGCCTTGGTGGTGGAGGGGGTCAAGAAACTGCTCAAGCAGCAGCAATCCCCCACGCAACTGGCCGAGGGTTGGAACGCGATCCCGTTGCTCTTGCTGTTTGACTGGTTCTGCGACTGGTCGAGCCTGATCCTGCGTTACCAATTGACCGAGGATGAGGCTGGCCTGGGGTTGGCGGACATGCGCAAGGTGATCCAGTACCTGGCGCAAAAAAGCAGCCAGGATAAAATCTTGAACATTCAGGACTGGATTCTTGCCCAACGTCAGAAGGTGCTGGGCAAAGCGAACCTCAATCGGGTGCTGTTGCTCGAGGCGCTGTTGGTGCAGTGGGCGAGTTTGCCTGGTCGAAACTGACAGACACGGCCTAGTGTCCTGTGATACAGGACACTAAACTCAGCTCAATCGCAGCGGAGATCAGCATGAACGAACCTGTCAGTCCCGGGCCACGCAACGGTATCCTGTCCCTGACCATCAAGGACAAGTCGGTGCTCTACGCCGCCTACATGCCCTTCATCAAGAACGGCGGCCTGTTCATTCCGACCAACAAGAATTATCGCTTGGGCGATGAAGTGTTCATGCTCTTGAGCCTGATGGATGAAGCGGAAAAGATCCCCGTCGCCGGCAAGGTGATCTGGATGACGCCCAAAGGCGCCCAGGGCAATCGGGCCGCCGGCGTCGGTGTGCAATTCAGCGACGGCGACAATTCCGCCCGCAATCAGATCGAAACCCACTTGGCCGGCTCCCTGAAGTCCGACCGTCCCACCCATACGATGTAGCCCGGCCTTTTATGCTTGTAGATTCCCATTGTCACCTTGACCGTCTCGACCTCGCTGCCCATGGCGGCTCCCTGGATGCTGCGATGGACGCGGCCCGTGAACGGGGTGTCGGTCATTTCCTGTGCATCGGTGTCAGCGCCGACAACGCCGCCGACGTCAAGGCCCTGGCCGAACGTTATGCCGATGTCGATTGTTCGGTCGGTGTTCATCCGCTGGATGTCCAGCCCGACGCTGCGCCGGCGCTCGATTGGCTGTTGCGTGAGCTGGACCATCCACGGGTGGTCGCCATCGGCGAAACCGGCCTGGACTATCACTACGAACCGGAAGCCGCTGACGTGCAGCAGGCGTCATTCCGGCTGCACCTGGAGGCCGCCCGACAAACCGGCAAGCCGGTGATCATCCACACCCGTGGCGCCCGGGCCGACACCCTGGCCTTGCTGCGTGACGCCGCGCTGCCCCAGGCCGGGGTGCTGCATTGCTTCACCGAAGACTGGGACATGGCCAAGGCCGCCCTGGACATGGGCTATTACATTTCCTTGTCCGGGATTGTCACGTTCCGCAATGCCGATGCATTGCGCGACGTTGCCAGCAAAGTGCCGGCTGATCGGCTGTTGGTGGAGACCGACTCGCCTTACCTGGCGCCCATTCCCTATCGTGGCAAGCCGAACCTTCCGCAATACGTACGGGAAGTGGCAGAGTTCCTGGCGATGCTGCGCGGTGAGTCCTACGAGCGGTTTGCCGAGCAGACGACGGAGAATTTTAAGCAATTGTTTCCGCTGGCTCATGTGCGGGCGGCGCAAGCCTGAATTCCATGCAAAAAAAACCCGGGTTCTGGGGGGTGAATCCGGGTTAAGACCATTAGGAGTAAAACAAAGGTACGCGGTCCGTTGGTACCTTCATCAGCGCGTCACTTGGGGGAGATGTCGCGCCGACAGTTCAAGTATTGATCAGTATGCCAACCCGTCCAGTCTGGCCGGGGCGGTTTTTAAACAAATTTGGAATACGCTCGCTTCGGATAAGTTCTCACTGTCGCCAAAGCTCGCAGGCACGGCGCATTGGCGTGAGAAACGGTGAGCCGGGTGTGTACGGTTTTGTGAAGAACAGTGGCCGAGAACGGATGATCCGTGCATTTTTGCGTAAGTTAGGCATAATACCCGGCTTCGAATTTTGACCCTTCAGACCTTTTTCTTATGCACAAAGAACCTCGTAAGGTCCGTGAGTTTCGCCGCCGCGAGCAGGAAATTCTCGACACCGCGCTCAAGTTGTTCCTCGATCAGGGTGAAGACAGTGTCACCGTCGAGATGATTGCGGATGCCGTGGGTATCGGCAAAGGCACGATTTATAAACATTTCAAATCCAAGGCGGAGATCTACCTGCGCCTGATGCTCGACTACGAGCGCGATTTGAACGAGCTGCTGCACTCGGCCGATGTGGACAAGGACAAGGAGGCCCTGTCCCGGGCCTACTTCGAGTTCCGCATGCGCGACCCGCAGCGCTACCGCTTGTTCGATCGCCTGGAAGAGAAGGTGGTCAAGGGCAACCAGGTGCCGGAGATGGTCGAGGAGTTGCACAAGATCCGCGCCTCGAACTTCGAACGCCTGACCCTGCTGATCAAGGGCCGGATCAGCGAAGGCAAGCTTGAAGACGTGCCGCCTTATTTCCATTACTGTGCTGCCTGGGCGCTGGTGCACGGTGCGGTGGCGCTGTATCACTCGCCGTTCTGGAGCAACGTGCTGGAAGATCAGGAAGGTTTCTTCCAGTTCCTGATGGACATCGGCGTGCGCATGGGCAACAAGCGCAAGCGTGATACCGACGTCCCTAGCAGCTAAGGCCGCACAGGCCAAGACATTCAGCTGCCTTATTGCGCCATGTCCGCTTACATGGCGCAGTGTCCCAGTAATATACTCAGGCTTGGGTCTTGCGAAATCTTGATTTCTAGGTCAATTTTCGCGAGTCCGATTTTTCTTGTGCCGGAGTGATCCATGATCGTTGACCGTCAAGGCAGGCGTTTCCGTAATTTGCGGATCAGCCTGACCTCAGCCTGCAATTACGCCTGTACCTATTGCGTGCCTGATGGCAAGCGGTTGGTGGCTGCGCAGGATGAACTGTCGGCCGAGGCCATGGCGCGTGGTGTGGCCTATCTGATCGAGGCCGCCGGCATCGAGCGGCTGCGCATCACTGGCGGCGAACCGTTGGTCAGCCCCAAGCTCGAGCGTTTCATGACGGCGGTGGGGCAGATGGGCCTGGAGGACATCAGCCTGACCACCAATGGCCAGTTGCTGGCGAAAAAACTGCCGTTGCTGGTAGACGCCGGTATCCGTCGCATCAACGTTTCCCTCGACACCCTGGACCCCGCCGCGTTTCGCAGTATCGCCCGTGGCGGCGACCTGGCGACCGTGCTTGACGGCATGGAACAGGCTCGGGCCGCCGGGATGAAGATCAAGGTCAACATGGTGCCGTTGCGCGGGCAGAATCTGGACCAGGTGATGCCTTTGCTCGAATACTGCCTGGAACGTGGCTATGAGTTGCGTTTCATCGAGTTGATGCGCATGGGACACCTGGCCAGCGACTCCAACGCCTTCCTGCAGCAGTTCGTCAGCCTCCAGCAATTGCTCAGCCTGATCGGCGATCAGTACGAATACCTGCAAGCCGATGCGCCGGTGGATGCCACTGCGGTGCGCTATGAGATACCGGGGTTGGGTCACTTTGGCGTGATCGCCAACGAAAGCGTGCCTTTCTGCCGTACCTGCTCACGGTTGCGGTTGTCTTCCACTGGGTGGCTGCATGGCTGCCTGTCGTCGAGCAACCGTCACTTCGTCGGCGACCTGCTGGACAAGCCCCGTCACCAGGCATTGCCGGCGCTTCAGCGCTTGTTGGTCAAGGCGTTGGGGGACAAGCAGGAAGTGGCATTCTCCGGCGGCGCGACCATCATGAAAATCATCGGCGGCTGATCTATTGCTATCGCGGGCAAGCCTTGCTCCCACATGATAAGCGTCGTACTTGTGGGAGCAAGGCTTGCCCGCGATAGCAATTTTCCATTCACTTGGATACATCTGACCCCCATCTCGATGAGCTGGCGCAAAAGCTGCATCCCACGACCATTCGCCGGTTTTCCGACACCGGTTTTTTGGAGGGTAGGATGCGTAGCCTGGTTTTGCTGCTGGCCGTTTTGGCGCTTGGTGGCTGCATGAATGTCAGCGACATGGGAGAGGGCGTTCGTTATCACATGAGCGACGCCGGCCTGCTGGACCATAGCGACAGCCGTCGTGTGAACAACCTGCGTATTCAGCCCGACTCGTTCATCTACATCGCCCAGGGCGCCTTTGCTCCGCCAGGCAGCGCTTACCCGCGTCCCAACGTCGTGGCCGAAGAGGCCTTCAATGGCTTCATCGAATATTTCCCCATGGTCCGTCGCGCCCGCGTTCCCGAGGGCCTCGACCAGGCCATGGGTGAAGCCCGCTCCGCCGGTGCCCATTATTTGCTGTACACCCGCTTCGCCAAGGCTGACAACCGCATCGGCAACACTGACGAATGGCAGGATGAAGAAGCCTTGGATCGCCTGGGTGTCGATACCAGCGTGATTCAAATCATGTTGATCGAGACCAGCACCCAGTATTTGATTGATACTGCACGGATCAAGAGTCGTGGCGGTTTACTGACGTTGCACGACAAGCAGCCACAAGACCTCATCGCCACGCCTTTGCGTGAATATGCCCGCAGCCTGCTGGGGATGAGCGACGAATAAATAATCAGGAGTCACCATGAGCGGACCGCAAAAAGCCAATGATTTGCTGGGGCAGATCCCCAAGACCAAAGGCCTGCCGCCGGTCCACTTGTGGAATCCCGACTTCTGCGGCGACATTGACATGCGCATCGCCCGGGACGGCACCTGGTACTACCTGGGTACGCCCATCGGGCGAAAGCCGATGGTCAAGTTGTTCTCTACCATCATCCGCCGCGACGGCGATGATTACTTCCTGATTACCCCTGTGGAAAAAGTCGGCATCAAGGTCGATGACGCGCCGTTCGTGGCCGTGACCCTTGAGGTCGAAGGGCAGGGGGAAGGGCAGTTGTTGCGCTTCACCACCAATGTCGAGGAAACCACCGAGGCCGGTGCCGAGCATCCGCTGCGGGTGGTGATCGATCCCCTGACCCAGGAACCCGCGCCCTACGTGCATGTGCGCAGCAATCTCGAAGCACTGATCCATCGCAATGTGTTTTACCAACTGGTGGAGCTGGCGGTCAGCCGCGAGATCGACGGGCAGCGCTGGTTGGGCGTGTGGAGCGGCGGCGAGTTCTTCCCTATCGGCCTGGAACCGTAAACCCTGTGGGAGCGAGCTTGCTCGCGAAGGCGCCGGCGCATCCAACCTCATTCTCCACTGACCCACCGCTATCGCGAGCAGGCTCGCTCCCACAGTGGCCAAGTAAAATTCAAATTGACACCCAATCGTATGATGATTAGCGTGGGCCTCCAATAAGAGTGGCCCGCGGGGTTTTCATGTCCAGCAGTTTTCATGCATCGACCGTCGATTGGCTGGGGGGCTGGATAGCCGCCGGCCAGGTCAAGCCTGGGCAAACCATCAAGGTCGAAGCGGACTTGGGCGAGCAACTGGGCGTCAGTCGCACAGTGATTCGCGAGGCGATCAAGACCCTGGTGGCCAAAGGCATGCTGGAAGTCGGGCCGAAAGTCGGCACGCGGGTACTGCCGGTGCGGCGCTGGAATCTGTTCGACCCCCAAGTGGTTGGCTGGCTGTCACGCAGTGGCCTACCGGAAAATTTTGTCGATGACTTGCTGGACCTGCGTCGCACCATCGAGCCGATGGCGGTGCGCTGGGCCTGCGAGCGGGCCACGGCCGATCAGGTGCAGGCGATCCGCCTGGCCTACCATGCGCTGGAGCGAGCCGTGGACAGCGGTGCCGATTACAACCGTGCCGACCAGTTTTTCCATGAGTGCATCCTGGCCGCCAGCCATAATCAGTTCATCGAGCAAATGGTCCCGGCCCTCGGTGCGCTGCTGGCGGTGTCGTTCGAAGTATCGGCGGCCGACCCGGATGAACTGCGCCGCACCTTGCCCATCCACAAGGACATCGCCGACGCCATCGCCGCTCGTGACGCGGCGCGTGGCGTCTGGGCCTGCATGACCCTGATCGATAACGCTGACCTGGCCATCAAACGCTTTTACCCCAATGTCATGGCCGGTCGAACAGACGCTGCCGGACAAGCCGGGAACGGGAGGTTTCAATGAAGTGGACGGCTGTGACGGAACACCGGGCGAAGTTGGGCGAGGGGCCCTTCTGGGACGAGCCGACCCAGGCGTTGTATTGGGTCGATATCGCCGGCAAGCAGGCACTGCGGCTGATCGGCGCCAACGTACAGATCTGGCAGATGCCCGAGCATGTGTCCGCTTTCATTCCAACCCAGAGTGGCGACGCCCTGGTGACCCTGAGCAGTGGTGTCTACCGCCTCGATCTCGATTCTCCGGGCCTGGAACCGCGCCTGACGCTGCTGTGCATGGCCGATCCCCAGCCAGGCAATCGTCCCAACGAGGCCCGTTGCGATGGCCAGGGTCAACTGTGGCTCGGCACCATGCAGAACAATATCGGTGACGAAGGCGAGGACTTGCCGATCGAGCGGCGCTCCGGCGGGCTGTTTCGCGTCGCCGGTGATGGTCGGGTCATGCCCTTGCTGCGCGGGCTGGGCATTCCGAACACCTTGCTCTGGAGCCCCGATGGCACCACGGTGTATTTCGGCGATAGCCTGGATGGCACGTTGTATCGGCACTTTATCTACCCTGAGGGCAACCTGGCGCCTGCCGAAGTCTGGTTCGGCCCCCATCCCCGTGGCGGCCCGGATGGCTCGGCGATGGATGCCCGGGGCTATATCTGGAACGCCCGCTGGGACGGCAGTTGCTTGCTGCGGTTGAGCCCAGACGGCCAGGTCGATCGGGTGATCGAACTGCCTGTCAGCCGCCCGACAAGTTGTGTGTTCGGCGGCGAAGACCTCAAGACGTTGTACATCACCAGCGCGGCGAGCCCATTGGGTCATCCGCTGGACGGTGCCGTGCTGTCGATGCGTGTCGATGTGCCTGGCGTGGTGTGTACAAGGTTTGCAGGCTGAATCCCAAAATATGGGATGTAAATATATATATTGAGATTATTTGGCGGCCGGGTTTATAGTCGGCTCCATCGGCAATACGCACTCACACTAAAAAAACAAAACAGGTGAAGTGATGCAACGATCTTTCCCCGTACGCCCCGGCGGCGTACGCTGGCCACTGTTCTTTCAAGCGCCTCTGCGCCGGTCATCCGTGGATGCCCGGTTTTTGTCGTGCCCGCGCGCAGGAGGCTTGAACCATGGCTGAGCCTTTGGTCTTGCCACCCGTGCCGGAGCCACCGAAGGGCGAGCGCCTGAAAGACAAGGTCGTGCTGTTGACTGGTGCCGCCCAAGGCATTGGCGAGGCCATCGTCGCGGCGTTCGCGTCGCAACAGGCCCGGTTGGTGATCAGTGATATCCAGGCGCAGAAGGTCGAGGCGGTGGCCGCCCATTGGCGTGTACGCGGGGCCGACGTGCAAGCGCTGCAGGCCGATGTGTCGAAGCCGCAGGACTTGCAGGCCATGGCCCGGCGCGCCGTCGAGCTGCACGGTCGCATCGATGTGTTGGTCAACTGCGCCGGCGTCAATGTCTTCCGCGACCCGCTGGAAATGACCGAAGAGGACTGGCGCCGCTGCTTCGCCATCGACCTGGATGGCGCCTGGTACGGTTGCAAGGCGGTGTTGCCACAGATGATCGAGCAGGGCGTGGGCAGCATCATCAACATTGCCTCGGTCCATTCGTCCCACATCATTCCCGGCTGTTTCCCTTACCCGGTGGCCAAGCATGGCCTGCTTGGCCTGACTCGCGCCCTGGGCATCGAATACGCGCCCAAAGGGGTACGCGTCAACGCCATCGCCCCGGGTTATATCGAAACCCAACTGAACGTCGACTACTGGAACGGCTTTGCCGATCCCCATGCCGAACGCCAGCGTGCGCTGGATCTGCACCCGCCACGGCGTGTCGGGCAACCGATCGAAGTGGCAATGACGGCCGTGTTCCTGGCCAGTGACGAAGCAACGTTTATCAATGCCTCATGCATCACCATCGATGGGGGACGTTCGGTCATGTACCACGACTGAATATTCCTGGATTGCAGTGGGAAACTTCGCCTGTAATCCAATCATCATACGATATGACTATTCAGGCCTATGCTGTGTAGCAACTTGCTGTAACCGCCCAGCCTGCGCATTTCCACCGACGGTGGAGCAGAAACCTGGACGTTTGGCTTTCAATAAAAAAAACAAGGAGTCAACTATGAAACATCGTCGTGGGATCCGTTCCCTGTGTCGCGCCGCCCTGGCGGTTACCGCGGTCAGCCTCAGCAGCCACTTGCTGGCGGCCGATGCGGTAAAAATTGGTTTCCTGGTCAAGCAGGCCGAGGAGCCTTGGTTCCAGACCGAATGGGCGTTTGCCGAGAAGGCGGCCAAGGATAAAGGCTTCCAGTTGATCAAGATCGCCGTGCCCGACGGCGAGAAAACCCTTTCGGCCATCGACAGCCTTGCCGCCAACGGGGCCAAGGGCTTCGTGATCTGCCCGCCGGACGTATCCCTCGGCCCGGCCATCATGGCCAAGGCCAAGCTCAACGATCTCAAGGTGATTGCCGTGGACGACCGTTTCGTCGACGCCAGCGGCAAGTTCATGGAAGACGTGCCGTACCTGGGCATGGCCGCATTCGAGGTGGGCCAGAAACAGGGCGCCGCCATGGCTGCTGAAGCGAAAAAACGCGGCTGGGATTGGAAAGAAACCTATGCGGTGATCAACACCTACAACGAACTGGACACTGGCAAGAAGCGCACCGACGGTTCGGTCAAATCCCTTGAGGAGGCCGGTATCCCGAAAGACCACATCCTCTTCGCCGCCCTGAAAACCCTCGACGTACCCGGCAGCATGGACTCCACCAACTCGGCCCTGGTGAAACTGCCAAGCGCCGCGAAAAACCTGATTATCGGTGGCATGAATGACAACACCGTGCTGGGCGGCGTGCGCGCCACCGAAGCCGCCGGGTTCAAGGCGGCCAATGTGATCGGCATCGGCATCAACGGCACTGACGCTATCGGTGAGCTGAAAAAGCCTAACAGCGGCTTCTTCGGTTCGATGCTGCCAAGCCCGCACATCGAAGGCTACAAGACCGCCGAAATGATGTACGAGTGGATCACCACCGGCAAGGAGCCGCCGAAGTACACCGCCATGGACGAGGTGACGCTGATCACCCGGGAGAACTTCAAGCAAGAGCTGGAAAAAATCGGCCTGTGGAACTGACGGCCGGTTGATTCAAAAGCGGCCCTGGTCACATGAGTGGCGGGGTCGCTTGATCTCTGTAAGTTCGAGGTGGTTATGCAAGCGCAAACAGCGACACGGCAACACAACATCGGCGGCAGCTTGCGATTCAACGGGATCGGCAAGTCCTTTCCCGGCGTGCAGGCGCTGGCCAATATCAGTTTCGTTGCCCATCCGGGGCAGGTCCATGCCTTGATGGGTGAAAACGGCGCCGGCAAGTCCACGCTGCTCAAGATCCTGGGCGGTGCCTACATCCCGAGCAGCGGCGACTTGCAGATCGGCGAACAGACGATGGCGTTCAAAGGCACCGCTGACAGCATCGCCAGTGGTGTGGCAGTGATTCACCAGGAGCTGCACCTGGTGCCGGAAATGACCGTCGCTGAAAACCTGTTTCTCGGCCATTTGCCGGCGCGTTTCGGCCTGGTCAATCGTGGTGTACTGCGCCAGCAGGCGCTGACGCTGCTCAAGGGCCTGGCCGACGAAATCGACCCGCAGGAAAAGGTCGGGCGCCTGTCCCTCGGTCAGCGCCAACTGGTGGAAATCGCCAAGGCCTTGTCCCGTGGCGCCCACGTCATTGCTTTCGACGAACCCACCAGTAGCCTGTCGGCCCGTGAAATCGACCGTTTGATGGCGATCATCAGTCGACTGCGGGACGAGGGCAAAGTGGTGCTCTACGTCAGCCACCGCATGGAGGAGGTGTTCCGCATCTGCAATGCGGTGACGGTGTTCAAGGACGGTCGTTACGTGCGGACCTTCGAGAACATGAGCGAGTTGACCCATGATCAACTCGTCACGTGCATGGTCGGTCGCGATATCCAGGACATCTATGATTACCGTCCTCGGGAGCGCGGCGATGTGGCGCTGCAAGTGAAGGGCCTGCTGGGGCCGGGCTTGCGCGAACCGGTGAGTTTCCAGGTGCACAAGGGCGAGATCCTCGGCTTGTTCGGGCTGGTCGGCGCCGGTCGTACGGAGCTTTTTCGCTTGCTCAGTGGCCTGGAGCGCCAGCGCGAGGGCAGCCTGGTCCTGCACGGTAAGGAGCTGAAACTACGTTCTCCACGGGATGCCATCGCCGCGGGCGTTCTGCTCTGCCCGGAGGATCGCAAGAAGGAAGGCATCATCCCGTTGGGCAGTGTGGGCGAGAACATCAACATCAGTGCGCGTCCGTCTCATTCCACACTTGGCTGCCTGTTGCGTGGCGACTGGGAGCGGGGTAATGCCGACAAACAGATCAAGTCGCTGAAAGTGAAGACGCCGGCGGCCAGCCAGAAAATCATGTACCTGTCCGGCGGGAACCAGCAGAAGGCGATTCTTGGTCGCTGGCTGTCGATGCCGATGAAAGTCCTGCTGCTGGACGAGCCTACTCGTGGCATCGACATCGGCGCCAAGGCGGAGATCTACCAGATTATCCACAACCTGGCGGCCGACGGTATCGCGGTGATTGTGGTGTCCAGCGACCTGATGGAAGTGATGGGCATTTCCGACCGAATCCTGGTGCTCTGCGAAGGGGCCATGCGCGGCGAGCTGCCGCGTGACCAGGCCAACGAATCCAATCTGCTGCAACTGGCGCTGCCGCGCCAACGCGTTGCCGACGCGGCGAACTGAGAGGTAAATCATGACCATTCAAAACAATGCACTGCCAACGGCACGCAAACCCCTGGACCTGCGCCGTTTCCTGGATGACTGGGTCATGCTGCTGGCGGCCATCGGCATCTTCGTGCTCTGCACCCTGATGATCGACAACTTCCTGTCGCCGCTGAACATGCGCGGGCTGGGCCTGGCGATTTCCACCACCGGCATCGCGGCCTGCACCATGTTGTATTGCCTGGCGTCCGGGCACTTCGACTTGTCGGTCGGTTCGGTGATTGCCTGTGCCGGCGTGGTCGCGGCGGTGGTGATGCGCGACACCAACAGCGTGTTCCTCGGCGTCAGTGCGGCGCTGGTGATGGGGCTGATCGTGGGCCTGATCAACGGCATCGTCATCGCCAAGCTGCGGGTCAATGCCTTGATCACCACACTGGCGACAATGCAGATCGTTCGCGGCCTGGCCTACATCTTTGCCAACGGCAAAGCGGTGGGGGTGTCGCAGGAATCGTTCTTCGTGTTCGGCAACGGCCAATTGTTCGGCGTACCGGTGCCGATCCTGATCACCATCGCCTGCTTCCTGTTTTTCGGCTGGCTGCTGAACTACACCACCTACGGGCGCAACACCATGGCCATCGGTGGCAACCAGGAAGCGGCGTTGTTGGCGGGGGTGAACGTTGATCGCACCAAGATCATCATCTTCGCCGTGCATGGTGTGATCGGCGCCCTGGCCGGGGTGATCCTGGCATCGCGCATGACCTCGGGCCAACCGATGATCGGCCAGGGCTTCGAACTGACCGTGATCTCGGCTTGCGTGCTGGGTGGGGTGTCATTGAGCGGTGGCATCGGCATGATTCGCCACGTCATTGCAGGCGTGCTGATTTTGGCGATCATCGAAAACGCGATGAACCTGAAGAACATCGACACCTTCTACCAATACGTCATCCGCGGCTCGATCCTGCTGCTGGCGGTGGTGATCGACCGCTTGAAACAACGCTGAACCCTGCAGCAACCGGGCCGGCCGCTTTCGCGAGCAGGCTCGCTCCCACAGGATTTTGTGCCAGGGCTCAGAACCCCGGCACAGCGCAGATCCAATGTGGGAGCGGGCTTGCTCGCGAAGGCGTTCTCCCAGACGCCGACAATCACCCCGCCTTGCGCAACGCCTCAACCAATTCCTGCTTACGCATCTTCGAGCGCCCGGGAATGTTTTTCGCCCGGGCCTCCTTCATCAAGCTGTCCACTGTCTGGGTCGCGTGGGAGGCTTTACTGGTGCGCGGGTGACCTTCGCGGGTCTTGGCGGCGCGCCGGGCCGATTCCTTGCGGTCGGTTTTCTTGGCCGTCGCCGGTTTTTCCTTGCCAGAACCACCGGAGCGTTCGCCACCACCGGACTGTTTGTTCACGGTCGCCCAGGCGCGTGCCTCGGCTTCGTTCTCGGACACACCTTTTTTCTCGTAGCTTTTTTCAATGTGTGCGGCCTTGCGCTTTTGTTCGGCGGTGTATTTGTCTTTGCTTCCACGAGGCATGGGATGTTCCTCCTCAAATGTCTGAGCAGAGGCTACTGGCTGGCGGCGCCACCTTCGGAGCCCGAACCACCGGTCGTGGTTTTCGAGCCCACCCCGGTGTCGGCGTTATCAGGCGCTGTCGAGTCCGGTGTATTCATGCCGCCCTGACGACCCGTGTCATTACCCTGCACACGCGGATCGGTGCCGGTGGCGGGTGGCTGGCCATTGTTCAGGCCACTGCCGGTGCCGTCGGTGTTCAGCTTGGGCAGGCCTTCGGTTGCGGGAGAGTTGGGCGCCTGTACCGGGTCGGTCGGCCCGGTGCCGGAGGTCGAAGCCGCGAAAGCCACCGACGACAGCAGCGCGGCGAAGGTGAATGCGGTCAGCCTTTTAGTGATCATGAGTGTCGCCTCCATTTTTCAGAATGCTTACCTGATCTTGGGCCTCGCTGGATTTGAGTTTGTGCCTCGGGCGCGACGAATGGTCTAACCGTCGAGTCCGGCCTCTTCCATGAATTGCTCCATGAAGCTTTTCAGTTTTTCGTGACGGATCAGCGCCATGTGTTGCCCGGTGGCAGTCTGGAAACCGTCGGCCAGGTGCAACAATTTGGTCTGGAAATGATCGAGGCAGAAACGTCGATCATCGTAATCCCGGGACTTGGCCTGCGGATCCTGAGGGTCATAGAGTGCACTGCCCATGCGTCCGGCTACATAGAATGTGCGGGCCACCCCGAGCAGGCCCAATGAGTCGAGGCGGTCGGCGTCCTGGAGAATTTTGGCTTCGAGTGTGATCGCTGCGATATTGGCCGAAAAACTGTGAGCCTCGATGGCATGGGCAACGGCGCTGATTTTTTCGTCTGGCCAGTTCAGTGTCGACAACAGTGTCGATGCCTTATCCGCTGCCAAGCGAGAGGCCTGGGCGCGCAGCGGTGAATTTTTTTCCACCGCCACGCAGTCATGCAGCAGCGTTGCCGCCAGCAGGATAAGCAGGTCACCGCCTTCATGACGGTGGAGCAAGCGTACGTTGTGCCAGACCCGTTGCAGGTGTGACAGATCGTGAGCGCCATCCTCCGATGGCTCCAATGCGTGAGGCAGCAGCTGGGCAGCGACGGTTTGAAAAGGTGCAAAGGCGGCAGCGGTCATGACAGATCCTTTGTATGTCGGTACTTCGAGGGTTCGTGGACGATGTTCATTTTCATATGTGACGAGCGCCCCGTGGCGGCTTAGTATGGCGCTTTCAATTGGCTACAAGGCCTGTTCATGTCCATCGAGATCCGTCCTGCGCAACCCAGCGATGCGCCTCAAATCCTTGCCTTCATCACCGAGTTGGCCGATTACGAAAAGGCCCGCCACGAAGTCATCGCCAGTGTGGCGGACATCGAGCGCAGCCTGTTCAGCGAGGGCGCAACGGCCCACGGGTTGATCTGCCTGCGTGATGGCGTGCCGATTGGCTTCGCGGTGTTTTTCTTCAGTTATTCCACTTGGCTGGGCAGCAACTGCCTGTACCTCGAAGACCTGTACATCACGCCTGACCAGCGCGGTGGCGGGGCGGGCAAGACGTTGCTGCGCCATTTGGCGAAAGTTGCCTGTGACAACGATTGCGGGCGCTTCGAATGGAGCGTGCTGGACTGGAACACGCCGGCCATCGAGTTCTACAAATCCCTCGGCGCGCAACCACAGGAAGAGTGGGTGCGCTACCGAATGGACGGCAAGGTGCTACGGGATTTTGCTAACGGCAACTGAGCATTTCATGAGTGCGCGGCGCACGCGTACTCGGCAAACCCCGGGCGCTGCTCAAGGCGTTTGCAATAGGCGGCCACCGCAGGATAGTCCGGGCGTTCCATGGGCGCCTGGCGCCAGCGGTGCACCGACAAGCCGATGAGCACATCCGCAAGGGAAAACGCCGTACCGGCCACATAGGCGCCGGTGCGGTTCAATTGCTGTTCCAGCAAACCCATCTTCTCGTTCCAGCCTTTGATGCCGGCGGCGATGCGTTGCGGGTCCTGGAAGTCCGGATTCTTGCGTACCAGGGCGTGGAATGCGTAGCCCCATGACGGGTTGAGCTCTGTGGCTTGCCAGTCCATCCACTGCTCGACACGCGCCCGTGCGGCGGGTTCGACAGGCAGCAGGTCGCTGCGCCCATGCTTGCCCACCAGGTAACGGCAAATGGTATTGGACTCCCAGAGCACACCGTTCTCATCAATGATCACCGGCACCTGGGCATTGGGATTCAGGGCGAGGAAATCCGGATCCTGGGTCGAAGAAAAACCAATGCCCCAGTCTTCGCGCTCGTAGGCGATTTCCAGTTCCTGGCAGGTCCACAGCACTTTTCTGACGTTGATCGAGGAAGTGCGGCCGAGGATTTTCAGCTGTTGTCCCATTACTTTTTCCCTGAGTTGTTTGGCGTCCGATCAGAAACGTAGCAGGGTCTTGGGCGGATGGCGATTGGCTTTGTGGTGGATATGAAGAATCCCAATATATGGGAGAGATATTTATATATTGAGATTTTGCTGCGCCCAGGTTTATAGTCCGTTCCACTCACTGCCAAAAAACAGAACAGGTGAAGCGGATGCAGGCGCAATTGATCGCGCTCGATTGGGGGACCACCTCATTACGGGCTTACAAACTCGCAGCCGGTGGCGAGGTGCTCGAGCAGCGCTCGCTGTCATCGGGGATCATGCAGTTGCCTTCCGGGCCGCGAACCGTGGCCGGCCGGGTGTGCATCGACGGTTTCGAACTGGCCTTCGACGAAGCCTGCGGCGACTGGCTCGATGCTCAGCCAGGCTTGCCTGTCATCGCCTGTGGCATGGTCGGCAGTGCTCAAGGCTGGCGTGAAGCGCCTTACTGCGACACACCCGCCAACGTCGCCAATCTCGGACATTCCCTACGAACCGTTCGCAGCCTTCGCGGTGTCGATGTGCACATCGTGCCGGGCGTGATTCAGCGTTCACGCTTGCCCAATGTCATGCGCGGCGAAGAAACCCAAGTGCTCGGCGCCTTGCACAGCCTGCCGGACGAAGCGGTGCTGATCGGCTTGCCCGGCAGTCATTCGAAATGGGTGGAAGTGGCCGATGGCTGCATCGTGCATTTCGACACCTTCATGACCGGCGAGATCTTCGCCGTGCTCAGTGACCACAGCATTCTCGGCCGCACCCAGCAACGGAGTACGACCTTCGATGGCGTGGCCTTTGATCGTGGCGTACAGGTGGCGTTGTCGGTGGATGGCCAGATCGGTCCGTTGTCCACGGTGTTCAGTGCCCGCAGCCTGGGCTTGACCGGCGAACTGGAGGCCAGCGCCCAGGCCGATTACCTTTCGGGCCTGCTGATCGGCCATGAGCTGACGGCGCTGGCCGAGGTGCAGCGTCGGCGACGCGACAGCCTCCACCTGCCGACGGTGGTGCTGATCGGCAACTCCCAACTCTGTGTCCGTTATCAACGGGCCCTCGACGCCTGCGGCTTCGCCCGGGTGGTCCTGGCCGAACAGGCCACCGAACGCGGTTTGTGGCAACTGGCCGTAGCGGCCGGGTTGCTCGATTCAACCGCCCCCTGAACCTGACTGGAGGTCTGACATGCTCACACAAGCACTGGCGCACAACGGGCTGATCGCGATCCTGCGTGGTCTGCGTCCCGAAGAGGCGGCGGCCATCGGCGAAGCCCTGTACAGCGCCGGATTTCGCGTCATCGAAGTACCGCTCAATTCCCCCGAACCGTACGAAAGCATCCGCATCCTGCGCAGTACCTTGCCCGCCGATTGCCTGATCGGTGCCGGTACCGTGCTCACGCCGGAACAGGTCGAGCAGGTGAAAGCCGCTGGCGGCCAAGTGATCGTCATGCCCCACAGCGATCCGAAGGTGCTGCGTGCGGCGAAAGCGGCGGGCTTGTACCTGTCGCCAGGCGTCGCCACGCCCACCGAAGCCTTTGCCGCGCTGGCCGAAGGCGCCCATGTACTGAAGATGTTCCCCGCCGAGCAAATGGGCCCGGCGGTGGTCAAGGCCTGGCTCGCGGTGCTGCCGGCCGGGACCGTGCTGGTGCCGGTGGGCGGGATTACCCCGGACAACATGGCGGTGTTCGTCGAAGCCGGCGTCAAGGGTTTCGGCCTTGGTTCCGGGCTGTTCAAGCCGGGCCTGACAGCGGATGAAGTGGCGGTGCGCGCCAAGGCCTACGTGGCCGCATGGAACGCCTTGAACTGAAGACTTTTCCAGCGCCCCGTGCGCTGCATCTGACAAGAGAGACAACAAGATGAAAATCACCAAGCTGACCACGTTTATCGTTCCGCCGCGCTGGTGCTTCCTCAAGGTCGAGACCGACGAGGGCGTGACCGGTTGGGGCGAGCCCGTGGTCGAAGGCCGTGCCCACACGGTGGCGGCGGCTGTCGAGGAATTGTCCGACTACCTGATCGGCAAAGACCCACGCAACATCGAAGACATCTGGACCGTGCTCTATCGTGGCGGCTTCTACCGCGGCGGGGCCATTCACATGAGCGCCCTGGCCGGCATCGACCAGGCGCTGTGGGACATCAAGGGCAAGGCCCTGGGCGTGTCGGTCAGCGACCTGCTGGGCGGCCAGGTGCGCGACAAGATCCGTGTGTATTCGTGGATCGGCGGCGACCGGCCGGCCGACACCGCTCGCGCGGCGAAAGAAGCCGTGGCGCGGGGCTTCACCGCTGTGAAGATGAACGGCACCGAAGAGCTGCAGTTTCTCGACACCTTTGAAAAAGTCGACCTGGCCCTGGCCAACGTCGCGGCGGTGCGGGACGCGGTGGGGCCGAACGTCGGCATTGGCGTGGACTTCCACGGCCGGGTGCACAAGCCGATGGCCAAGGTACTGATGAAGGAACTCGATCCCTACAAGCTGATGTTCATCGAAGAGCCGGTGCTCAGCGAAAACTACGAAGCCCTCAAGGAGTTGGCGCCGCTGACCAGCACCCCGATCGCTCTGGGCGAGCGCTTGTTCTCGCGCTGGGACTTCAAACGTGTACTCAGCGAAGGCTACGTGGACATCATTCAGCCGGATGCATCCCACGCCGGGGGTATCACCGAGACCCGCAAGATCGCCAACATGGCCGAGGCCTATGACGTGGCGCTGGCGCTGCACTGCCCGCTGGGCCCGATCGCCCTGGCGGCGTGCCTGCAACTGGACGCGGTCTGCTACAACGCCTTCATCCAGGAACAGAGCCTGGGCATCCACTACAACGAGAGCAACGACCTGCTGGATTACATCAAGGATCCGCAGGTGTTCGACTACGACAAGGGCTTTGTGAAGATCCCGAACGGCCCGGGCCTGGGCATTGAGATCAACGAGGAATACGTCATCGAACGCGCGGCCATCGGCCACCGCTGGCGCAACCCGATCTGGCGCCATGCCGATGGCAGTTTTGCCGAGTGGTGAGTCACGCCTGATCACTCTGATAGGAATCCTTTCAGGAGCAAAAGACTCCTGTGGAGCAAGGGGTTCTGTGGGAGCAAGGCTTGCCCGCGATGAAGTCGATGCGTTTTCCAGGCAGACCGGGTCATCGTTCATCGCGGGCAAGCCTTGCTCCCACAGGGTCTTGCTCAATCCTTGCCGTATTCGACAAACATAAAAAGAGGCACCTCACATGCAAGCGCACACCCTGAGCGCGCAGGCGTCGTTGGTGACGCCCAGCCGCAAGCGTTTTTTCATCATGGTCCTGCTGTTCATCACCGTGGTGATCAATTACCTGGACCGCAGCAACCTCTCGATCGCCGCTCCCGCACTGACCAGCGACCTGGGCATCGATCCAATCCACGTCGGGCTGATTTTCTCGGCATTCGGCTGGACCTACGCCGCCATGCAGATCCCTGGTGGTTGGTTGGTGGACCGGGTGCCGCCGCGGATTCTGTATAGCGTGGCGTTGCTGTTGTGGTCGGTGGCCACGGTAATGCTGGGTTTTGCCGCCAGTTTCATCGCGCTGTTCGTACTGCGCATGGCGGTTGGTGCCCTGGAAGCGCCGGCTTATCCGATCAACAGCCGCGTGGTCACCACCTGGTTTCCTGAGCGCGAGCGAGCCACGGCCATCGGTTTCTATACCTCCGGGCAATTTGTCGGGCTGGCCTTCTTGACCCCGGTATTAGCCTGGCTGCAACACGCCTTCGGTTGGCACATGGTGTTTGTCGCCACGGGCGCGGTGGGCATTATCTGGGCGGCGATCTGGTACGCGGTGTATCGCGAACCGCGGGATTTCAAAGGTGCCAACGCCGCCGAAATCGAACTGATCCGCGAAGGCGGCGGGCTGGTGGATATCCAGGCCGATACCGCCAAGGTCAAGGCCAAATTCAGCTGGACCGACCTGGGGATTGTCCTGACCCAACGCAAGTTGTGGGGCATTTACCTGGGGCAGTTCTGCCTCAACTCCACGCTGTGGTTTTTCCTGACCTGGTTCCCGACCTACCTGGTGAAATATCGCGGCATGGACTTCATCAAGTCCGGCCTACTGGCGTCCCTGCCATTTCTCGCGGCGTTTGTCGGCGTGCTGTGCTCCGGGTTCTTCTCCGACTGGCTGATTCGCCGCGGCGCCACCGTGGGGTTTGCACGCAAGCTGCCGATCATTGGCGGGTTGCTGATCTCGACCTCGATCATCGGCGCCAACTTCGTCGAGTCGACGCCGCTGGTGATTGCCTTCCTGGCCTTGGCGTTCTTCGGCAATGGCCTGGCGTCGATCACCTGGTCGCTGGTCTCCACACTGGCGCCGGCGCGACTGCTCGGGTTGACCGGTGGGGTGTTCAACTTCATCGGCAACCTGGCGGCCATCGCCACGCCGATCGTCATTGGCTTTCTCGCCAGCGGCGATTCGTTTGCCCCGGCCATCACCTATATCTCTGTCCTGGCACTGGCTGGCGCGCTGTCCTACATCCTGCTGGTCGGGAAGGTCGAGCGCATCGAGTTGTAGTCCGACGGGGCGGGCGACCATAATGCCGCCCGTTCCCCGCTCACTGTTGAAGGCCGGCTATGCAGCAAGACGATCCAAAAATCACCAAGGACGCCGCACCTACGGGCACGCAGACATTGTTGCGTGGCCTGGGGGTGGTCCAGGCGGTCGCCAGCGGCGCCCGTGACTTGAAGGAAATCGCCCGGCTGATCGGCACCACCCGCAGCACCACCCATCGCCTGGCCAGTTGCCTGGTGGATGAGCGTTACCTGCGCGTGGTGCCGCAAGTGGGCTACCTGCTGGGGCCGAAATTGATCGAGCTGGGTTTTCAGGCCCGGGAAGAGTTGCCACTGGTGAGCCTGGCGGGGCCGTACCTGGACGAGCTGTCGGCGCTTACCGGGGACACCGTTCACTTGGCGATTCGCGAAGGTGACGAAGTCTTGTACCTGCTGAAGAATCCGGGGCGCAACGGCCCGGAAATGCGCTCGCGCGTAGGCCATCGGATGCCGTTGGCGCGCACTGGGATCGGCAAGGCGCTGATGCTCGATGACTCGCAGGAACAATGGAAGCGGCTGTATGAAATCAGCCTGCCAGCCGGTGGGAAGAATCAATTCTGGCCCCAGCATCAGGAGCAATCCTGGGAACAGTTCCAGCAACGGATGGTGGAGTATGTGGCGGGGGGCTATGCCTTCGACCTGGAAGACAACGAACCGTCGATTCGCTGTGTGGCGGCGCCGATCCGTGACGCCGGCAAGCGCATTGTTGCCGGCATCAGCATCGCCAGCACCGTGCCGTACATGCCGCTGGAAAAGATGGCCGAGCTGATTCCCCTGGTCAAAGGGGTCACAGCCCGGTTGTCGGCGGAACTGGGCGCCAAGGTTTGACGAACGTCAGGCCTTGAGCGTGGCCATGTCGATGACAAAGCGGTATTTCACATCCCCGGCGATCATGCGGCTGTAGGCCTCGTTGATCTGGCGGATGTCGAGCATTTCAATGTCGCAGCTGATGTTGTGTTCGGCGCAGAAATCCAGCACTTCCTGGGTTTCGGCGATACCGCCAATCAACGAACCGGCCAGGACCCGACGGCCCATGATCAATTTTGCCGCGTGTACCGGCGGATCGATCGGCTCGACCAGACCTACCAGGATGTGCACTCCGTCGAAACGCAGCGTGTCGAGGTAGGGATTGAGGTCGTGCTGTACCGGAATGGTGTCCAGCAGGAAGTGGAATCGTCCGGCTGCTGCGGCCATCTGTTCGGCGTCGGTGGATACGATCACATGGTCCGCGCCCTGGCGACGGGCTTCTTCGGCCTTGCTCGCCGAGCGGGTGAACAACGTGACTTCTGCGCCCAAGGCCTTGGCGAACTTGATGCCCATGTGGCCCAGGCCGCCCATGCCCAGCACGCCAACCTTGTCGCCAGCCTTCACGCCATAGTGCTTGAGGGGCGAGTAGGTGGTGATGCCTGCGCAGAGAAGTGGTGCGGCGCTGGCCGGGTCGAGTGCTGCCGGAATGCGCAGCACAAAGTGTTCGTTGACCACGATGCTGTTGGAGTAACCGCCCATGGTGTGGCCGCCGCTCACACGGTCCGGGCTGGCGTAGGTCTGGGTCATGCCTTCGAAACAGTATTGCTCCAAGTCAGCGCGGCAGGCTTCGCATTCGCGGCAGGAGTCGACCATGCAGCCTACGCCCACCAGGTCGCCAACCTTGTAGCGGGTGACGTCCGCGCCGACGGCGGTGACTTTGCCGATGATTTCGTGGCCGGGCATCAGCGGGTAAACGGCGATGCCCCATTCGTTGCGGGCCTGGTGGATGTCGGAATGGCAGACGCCGCAGTAGAGAATGTCGATCGCCACATCGTCGGCTCGCGGGCTGCGACGCTCGAATTTCATGGGGGCGAGGGGAGTGGTGGCCGACTGGGCGGCATATCCGATGGCTGTGTACATGATGGACCTCGCTAAGCAATGAACGTTGAGGGTTTCATTCTGGGAGTCCCGGCGACAGGTGGCGATGGCGATTCCTCCGCCTGTCATGCCTAATCCTCCGGTCTTGGCCAGGATCTGATCCTATGTGACGCCAGACCTGCGATGATGGTTTCATCCCTTTTTTCGTGAAGTTTTCGCCCATGTTGTTGACCCGCCATCTCGATGCCAACGCTACGCTGGTTTCATTGATAGAACCCTTGGCGACCCGCGACGGTTTCGTCCCGACGCCACTGCCCGGCGTACATGCGCTTCGGGCCAGCCAGGACGTCGCCCGTGGCCCGCAGCTCTACGAGCCGA
Organism: Pseudomonas sp. St386; assembly: GCF_018325865.1. NCBI lineage: Bacteria > Pseudomonadati > Pseudomonadota > Gammaproteobacteria > Pseudomonadales > Pseudomonadaceae > Pseudomonas > Pseudomonas sp. St386. The sequence continues at coordinate 4,890,759 of NZ_AP021900.1, read as the reverse complement.
GCCTGGTGATCATCGCCCAGGGCAGCAAACTGGCGTACCTGGGACCGCGCACACTGGAATATGGCGCCGGGCACTATCTGATCCAGGCCTTGCCGGTGCCGTTCGAGTGCGAAACCTACGCCATGCCCAATGCTCCGCTGTTTGGGGTTTCCGTTGCGATCGATCGGGCGATGCTGGGGGAGTTGGTACTGGCCATGGGGCTGGTGCCGGGGCGGAACCTGGCGCCCCAGACGCCGGAATCAATGACCTGCGCAGTGCTCGATGACGCCATGCGTGGGTGTGTCGAACGCTTGTTGCGTTGCTTGCACGACCCACTGGAATGCCAGGTCATGGGCCAGGCGCGGCTGCGGGAGTTGTTGTTCGTCGCGTTGCGCGGGCCCCAGGCCGATGTGCTGCGGGCGCTGGTGGAGCAGCAAGGCCAATTCGCCCGGATTGCCGCGGCCCTGGGCCATTTGCATGCGCACTTCACCGAGCCGCTGAACGTCGAGACCTTGGCCAGTTGCGCGAACATGAGCGCCTCGACCTTTCATGAGCATTTCAAGCGCAGCACCTTGCTGTCGCCAGTGCAGTACCTCAAGCGCTTGCGCCTGCTCAAGGCCCAGCGGCTGCTGCTCACCGAGGGCATGGGCGTGGCCCAGGTCGCGCACCAGGTGGGGTATCAGAGCTCGTCGCAGTTCAGTCGGGAGTACAAGCGCTACTTCGAGCGCAACCCTGGGGAAGAGCGCGCCGCTTGATCCACTGATATCACCCCCTGTGGGAGCGAACTGTGGTACTGCTTGGATGGCAGGCAACAAAAAGGCCCCCATTACGGGAGCCTTGATGTTCAGCGCAATGGCTTACATGTTCGGGTAAGTCGGTCCGCCAGCGCCTTCCGGCGACACCCAAGTGATGTTCTGCGAAGGGTCCTTGATGTCACAGGTCTTGCAGTGCACGCAGTTCTGGGCGTTGATCTGGAAGCGTTTCTCGCCGTCTTCCTTGGTCACCACTTCGTACACGCCGGCCGGGCAGTAGCGCTGGGCCGGTTCGTCGTACAACGGCAGGTTCTTGCTGATCGGGATGCTCGGGTCGGTCAGCTTCAGGTGGCAGGGCTGTTCTTCTTCGTGGTTGGTACCGGAGATGAACACCGAGCTGAGTTTGTCGAAGCTGATCTTGCCGTCCGGTTTCGGGTAGTCGATTTTCTTGCAATCGGCTGCCAGCTTGAGGCAGGCGTAGTCGGGCTTGGTGTCGTGCAGGGTGAACGGCATTTTGCCGCCAAGGATGTTCTGGTCGAACCAGTTGAAGCCGCCACCGATGATCGCGCCGTATTTGTGGATCGCTGCACCGAAGTTGCGGCTGGCGAACAGCTCTTCATACAGCCAACTGCTCTTGAAGCTGTCGACGTAGGCGGTCAGTTCATCACCGCCTTCGGACTCGGCGAACAGGCGATCGGCCACGGCGTCGGCGGCAAGCATGCCGGACTTCATGGCGGTGTGGCTGCCCTTGATCTTGGCGAAGTTCAGGGTGCCGAGGTCGCAACCGATCAGCGCGCCGCCCTTGAAGACCATTTTCGGCAGCGAGTTCAGGCCGCCCTTGCAGATGGCACGGGCGCCATAGCTGACACGCTTGCCACCTTCCAGGTACTGCTTGAGCACCGGGTGATGCTTGAGGCGCTGGAACTCGTCGAACGGCGACAGGAAAGTGTTGCTGTAGGACAGGTCGACGATCAGGCCGACCACCACCTGATTGTTTTCCAGGTGATAGAGGAAGGAACCGCCGGTGTTCTCGGTGCCCATGATGTCCAGCGGCCAGCCGGCGGTGTGCACCACCAGGCCAGGTTGATGCTTGGCCGGGTCGATTTCCCAGATTTCCTTCAGGCCGATGCCGTAGTGCTGGGCGTCGGCCTCGCTGTCCAGGTTGAAGCGCTTGATCAGTTGCTTGCCGATGTGGCCGCGGCAGCCTTCGGCGAACAGCGTGTATTTGCCACGCAGTTCCATGCCAGGGGTGTACAGGCCTTCCTTCGGATTGCCTTCGCGGTCGACGCCCAGGTCGCCGGTGATGATCCCGCGCACCACGCCGTTCTCGTCGAACAGCGCTTCCTGGGCGGCGAAACCCGGGTAGATTTCCACGCCCAGGTTCTCGGCCTGCTGGGCCAGCCAGCGGCACAGGTTGCCCAGGGAAATAATATAGTTGCCTTCGTTGTGCATGGTCTTGGGCACAAAGAAGTCAGGGATTTTGCTCGCGGCCTCGGCGTTTCTCAGGACATAAATGTCATCACGCACGACGGGCGTGTTCAACGGGGCGCCGAGTTCTTTCCAGTCCGGGAACAGTTCGTTCAGGGCGCGGGGCTCGAACACCGCACCGGAGAGGATGTGCGCACCGACCTCGGAGCCTTTTTCGACCACGCAGACGCTGATTTCCTTACCGGCTTCGGCGGCCTTCTGTTTCAGTCGGCAAGCGGCAGACAGGCCAGCGGGGCCGGCACCGACGATGACCACGTCGAATTCCATGTATTCGCGTTCCACAGGGCTATCTCCTACTCAAGGCTCACAGTTTTTTCTAATTGGAGGTTTGGCGTTGCATCCGTTGTTTCCTTCGCGAAAAGCGACGAAAGCGACAATGGATGAAACGCGTGTCTCTCTTAAGCGGCGCATTATATCTACACCACTCTCAGGGTCCAATACAAACGTTTGTTTGAAATTGCCGCAGCCCAGATAAATCACTGACGTACGGCTTATGACTGACCATTTTGCCGTATTGACCGGAATAGGCGTTCCGGTCAAGATACGGGCGGTTTTGCGCTCGCCGTAGGCTGACTGTTGGTTTCAAGAGCACCTCTAAAGACAGGGCGAAGGCAGCACAAAGTGACGCATTGCGTGGTTCTGACGCGCAGTTTACACGCCGCGATAATGAATGACTCATCGGTCATCACTGACGAATGGTCTTCACTCCCGTGAGCTGGGTCATGTGTGGTTCATGCCGGCGTTTTTAGAGGTGCCCTTGCGCCCATGAGCATCAACCGCCAGGTTCGCCTAGGCGACTTTTTTTCACCGGAGAGTAACGAGGAATCCATGAAGGTTCTTGTAGCTGTCAAACGAGTGGTCGACTATAACGTCAAGGTTCGCGTCAAGGCGGACAACTCCGGCGTCGACCTCGCCAACGTCAAGATGTCGATGAACCCTTTCTGCGAAATCGCCGTAGAAGAAGCCGTACGCCTGAAGGAAAAAGGCGTGGCGACTGAGATCGTCGTCGTCTCCATCGGCCCGACCACCGCCCAGGAACAACTGCGCACCGCGCTGGCACTGGGTGCCGATCGCGCCATCCTCGTCGAATCCGCCGAAGAGCTGACCTCCCTGGCCGTGGCCAAGCTGCTCAAGGCCGTTGTCGACAAGGAACAGCCATCGCTGGTGATCCTCGGCAAGCAGGCCATCGACAGCGACAACAACCAGACCGGCCAGATGCTCGCTGCATTGAGCGGCTACGGTCAGGGCACCTTCGCGTCCAAGGTCGAAGTGTCCGGCGACAGCGTTGCCGTGACCCGCGAGATCGACGGCGGCGCGCAGACCGTTTCCCTGAAACTGCCGGCCATCGTCACCACCGACCTGCGTTTGAACGAGCCGCGCTATGCGTCTCTGCCAAACATCATGAAAGCCAAGAAGAAGCCGCTTGAAGTGCTGACGCCTGACGCTTTGGGCGTTTCCACCGCCTCCACCAACAAGACCCTCAAGGTCGAAGCGCCGGCTGCACGCAGCGCGGGCATCAAGGTCAAGTCGGTGGCTGAACTGGTCGAGAAACTGAAAAACGAAGCGAAGGTGATCTGATCATGACTATCCTCGTAATCGCCGAACACGATAACAAGGCGCTGGCTCCAGCCACGCTGAACACCGTTGCTGCTGCCGCTAAAATCGGTGGCGATATTCACGTGCTGGTAGCGGGTCAGGGCGCTGGCGCCGTGGCTGAAGCCGCTGCGAAAATCGCTGGCGTGGCCAAAGTGCTGTCGGCTGACAACGCTGCCTACGCACACCAACTGCCGGAAAACGTTGCGCCGCTGGTAGCCGAGCTGGGCAAGGGCTACAGCCACATCCTGGCTGCCGCTACCTCCAACGGCAAGAACATCCTGCCACGCGTGGCCGCTGCACTGGACGTCGACCAGATCTCCGAGATCATCTCGGTAGAAAGCGCCGACACCTTCAAGCGTCCGATCTACGCCGGCAACGCCATTGCCACCGTGCAATCGACCGCTGCGGTCAAGGTCATCACCGTCCGCGCCACCGGTTTCGACCCGGTTGCCGCCGAAGGTGGCTCGGCTGCCGTTGAAGCCGTAGGCGCTGCCCACGACGCCGGCATCTCCAGCTTCGTCAACGAAGAACTGGCCAAGTCCGATCGTCCTGAGCTGACTGCCGCCAAGATCGTCGTTTCCGGCGGCCGTGGCATGCAGAACGGTGACAACTTCAAGCACCTGTACGCCCTGGCCGACAAGCTCGGTGCCGCCGTCGGTGCTTCCCGCGCCGCGGTCGACGCCGGTTTCGTGCCCAACGACATGCAGGTCGGCCAGACCGGCAAGATCGTTGCGCCACAGCTGTATATCGCCGTCGGTATCTCCGGCGCGATCCAGCACTTGGCCGGCATGAAAGACTCCAAGGTGATCGTTGCGATCAACAAGGACGAAGAAGCGCCGATCTTCCAAGTGGCCGACTACGGCCTGGTGGCGGACTTGTTCGAAGCCATCCCTGAGTTGGAGAAGCTGGTCTAATCCGGCGTCTTCACTTATAAAGAGCCCGGCCCTTTGGCCGGGCTTTTTATTTCCGCATCAGAGGAGCGTATTGCCATGGATCTGCGTCGTTTGGCCGGCTGGTCGTTGCTGTGGACGTTGGCGCTCGTGCCAGGCCTGTCTGTCGCCGCCGGCAAATGTGAACGACTGATCGCCACCGGCAGCCCGGATGCACCACCCTATCTCTGGCAGGACCCTCAGGACCCCAAGCACTTGATTGGCGCCGGCGCCGACCTGCTGGCGCAGGTCGGGCAAGAACTGGGGATCAAGATCGAACTGCTGTATGCCGGCAAGCGCGTCCAGGCGTTGGACGAAGTGCGCAGTGGACGCATGGACCTGCTCACCGACGCGCCACTGACCGTTACCGGGCTTGAAGTGCTGGATTACGTTCATCCGCCCTTGCTCGAAAACGATTACCTGGTCTGGACCCGCAAGGATTCGACGCTGGTCATCGACCAGCCCGCAGACCTTCACGGTCATCCCGGGGCTTTGTCAGAAAAGGCCCGCATGACCCAGGAATTCGGCGTCTTTGCCGAGCGGCAATTGTCCCTGGTACGCACGCCCAACCTGACCCAGGCCTTTCAGAAACTGCTGCTGGGCGAGGTGGAATATGTCCTGGCGGGGCGCTACGCGGGCCTGGCAATGGCGCAGACACTGGGGATGGCCAATGACCTGCAAGCCGCACCGCAACCGGTGGACAAACCCGGGCTGTTCCTCGCGATTTCCCATAACTCCGCCTGCAATGACCCATGGTTACGCGGACAGCTGGCGCAAAAGATGACAGAATTGGCCGCGTCCGGCCTGGCGGAGGCTGTGTTGCAACGCAATCTCGAGCGGTGGAATACACAGTTGCAGCCATCTGTCAGCGCCCCAAAACAGTAGGGAACATTAGTGACTATTCGACCTCTTTTCGCTGCCCTGGCCGTTCTGGCTCTGGCGGGTTGCGCAGCCGATCCGGCGCCGAATGAACAGATCCGCCTGACTGAACAGGCACTGGAGCAAGCCCGGGCCGTTGGCGCTACTGCCGATGAAGTGCCCGAATTGAAACTGGCTGAAGAAAAATTCGCCCGCGCCAAATCCAACATGGCCGACGAATCCTACAAGAAGGCGCGCATGCGGGCCGAACAGGCCGAACTCGACGCCCGCCTGGCCGAAGCGAAGGTGCTGACCCTCAAGAGCCAGGAGCAACTGAACGTGCTCGACACCCGCATCAAGCGCTTGCGCAAACAATTGAGGGAGGATGCCCAATGAAGCACTCCCACGTATTGGGCGGCCTGGTGCTCGCCGGCCTGGCGAGCTTGTATGGCTGCGCCGGCCAGCGCAGCGAAGCGGCGCTCGAGCAGGCCAGCACCGACTTCCAGAAGGTCAAGGAAGACGCCAACGTATTGCGTGCCGCACCCCGGGACGTGATCCGCGCTGGCGAATCCCTGGCCCGTGCCGATCGTTTGTCCAGCTACTGGGGCAGCGGTGAGGATGTGCAGCATTACGCCTACCTGAGCCAGCGCTACAGTGCGATTGCCCGGGAGCACAGCAACCAGGTGCTCAACGAAGAGCGTGCCGCCAAGCTCGAACTGGAACGCCAGCGCCTGCAATTGGCCCTGCGTGAATCCAAGTTGCTGAGCGTGCAGCAGCAGGGCAAATGGCTTGAAGAACAGATCATGGCGATGGCGACCACACAAACCGATCGCGGTCTGGTGATGACCCTGGGTGACGTGCTGTTCGACACCGGCGAAGCGGAACTGAAGAACTCGGCCAACCGGGTCGTGCTCAAAATCGTGCAGTTCCTGCAGCTCAACCCCAAGCGCGTGGTCCGTATCGAGGGGTACACCGACAGCACCGGCGGCAAGCAGGAAAACCTCAAGTTGTCTCGCGACCGAGCGCAAGCGGTGGCGGATGTGCTGGTGGATCTGGGGGTAGACGAAAAGCGTATCCAGGTTGAAGGCTACGGTGACCAATACCCGGTGGACGTCAACGCCTCCGAGCGTGGCCGGGCACAGAACCGTCGCGTTGAAATTGTGTTCTCCGACGAAAAAGGCCAGCTCGGCGCCGCCCGCTAAGGGCTGCGTCACTGGAAAACCCGGCCCCTGTAAAAGGCGCCGGGTTTTTTTGGCCCTGCAATCGATGCACGATGGGTACAGTTAGAGCTGTCACTCCACTGTACTGTCGAGTAATCTGGCAACTGTCCCAGTACACTTCTAAACTGTTCCGGTATCGTTTCCGACAAGAATAAAATGCCCGTGAAATCGAGTGCTGCGTCATGACCAACCTTCTGCTCTATCAACGTATTGCTCAACAGCTGGCTGAAGACATCCGGCGCGGTGTGTATCAGCCCGGTGAGCGCGTACCGTCGGTGCGCAAGATGAGCTCGCAGCTCAACGTCAGCCATGCCACGGTGCTGCAGGCCTACGCCAACCTTGAAGACCAGGGGCTGATTCGCGCGCGGCCGCAGTCGGGCTACTACGTGCACCAGACGCCGGCCCTGACGGCACCGACGCCGGACATTGCCCGGGTTGAGCGTCCGGGGCTGGTGACACGCAGCAGTATCATCCAGCAAATATTGGTCGAGTCGCGCCGCGAAGGGGTGTTTCCCCTGGGGGCTGCGGTGCCGAGCGTCGACTATCTGCCTGTCCGGGCTCTGCATCAGCAGTTGGCCAAGGTCACGCGCTTCCACAGCCCGCGGGCGTTCAGCTACATGTTCAGCCCGGGGTTCGAGCCGTTGCGTCGCCAAGTGGCGATTCGCATGCGCGATGCCGGCGTCGTGGTGGACCCTTCCGAGGTGGTGATCACCCACGGCTGCGTCGATGCGCTGCAGATGTCCTTGCGTGTGCTGACGCGGCCGGGGGATTTGATCGCCGCCGAGTCGCCGACCTATTACGGCTTGCTGCAACTGGCGGATCTGTTGGGCCTCAAGGTTATCGAGATCCCCAGCGACCCGGTCACTGGCATGAGTCTGGAGGCCTTGCAGCTGGCGGCCAACCAGTGGTCGATCAAGGCGCTGGTGCTGACCACGCGCCTGAGCAATCCTCTCGGCGGCACCATGCCGGAAGAGCGGCAAAAGCAACTGCTGCGCCTGGCGTCGGACTTCGACATCCAGATCGTCGAGGACGATATCTATGGCGAGTTGATGTTCGAGCAGGGGCGCACCAAGGCCCTCAAGGCCTACGACCGGCTGGACCGGGTCATCTACTGTTCGAGTTTTTCCAAGACGTTGTCGCCGGGTGTGCGCATCGGCTGGATGATCGCGGGGAAATTCCAACAGGAAATCCAGCGGCTCCAGACCTTCAGCACGCACTCGGCGTGCAGCGTCACGCAGATGGGCATTGCCGCGTACCTGGAAAACGGCGGCTATGACCGGCACTTGCGCTATATCCGCCAGGAATACCGCAAGAACCTCAGCGCCTTTCAGCTGGCGGTGCAGCAGTACTTCCCCGAAGGCACGCAGATGAGCCGTCCCACTGGAGGCTTCATCCTGTGGGTCAGCCTGCCGGGGCGGGTCAATACCCAGGAGTTGCATGTGCGGGCGTTGCAACAGGGCATCAGTATCGCGCCAGGGCTGATTTTCAGTAATACCGAGCAGTTCAACCACTGCATTCGCTTGAACTGCGGCATACCCTGGAACCGGGAGGCGGAACGGGCCTTGATGACGCTGGGGCTGTTGGCCACTCAATTGTGCCAGGAGACGGTCAACGGATTTCTTTAGATATCAGCGACTTGGCTCGATGTGCTTGTCAGCGCCTCATTATCAGGCGAGCATGGGGGTCTCTGCCGTCAATGCTGTTGTATTTATGAAAGCCATTGTTCCTGCTGCCTGGGTTTTGATCGGTCTGTTGAGCGACTTCCACATGGGAGGCGTCGTCGCGGCAGCGCCAGCGCAGGAAAAACCGGCTGCCAGTGCCACGAAGGATGCGCCGAAAAAAAACACAGCGGCCAAGAAGCCTTCCGCCAAGAAAGTGGCACCCGCGAAGAAAAAACGCGCCCCCATCGCCTCCAAGAGCAAATCCGCCCACGAGGTCGCCAAGACCCCATTGCCGCCGGCCAAGCTGGATTTGAGCTTGCCCCATGAGATGGTCGATAAACTGCAACCACCGGGTAAGGTGGTACAGTCCAGGCGTGAGCCGCTCTTGCCGTCGATGTTCGGTGAGAAACCCGGTCCCTTTCAGCTCAATGGCCGTTTGTTGAGCAATGAAATGCAGCTGCCACTGCGCAGCCCGGAGCGCCACGAGGTGGAAGGCGCGGCGCTGGACTTCGAATTCAAGCAATAAACCTTCGGCAGGCCTGCGGTTCGTCGCTGACCATTCGGTCATCTCGCCGTGGGCAAAAAAACACGCAGACGGTAATTTAAAACGAGTGTTTTAGCCGTTACTCTGTGTTCTGTTACTAACCATTACTGTCGTGAGGATGTTGTCGTCATGAAATGCCGTGAAGGCTGTGGCGCCTGTTGCATCGCCCCTTCCATCAGCTCACCTATCCCTGGCATGCCCCAAGGCAAACCGGCGGGAGAACGTTGCGCGCAATTGTCGGTCGATAACCTGTGCCGGATCTTCGGCCAGCCGGAGCGTCCGGCAGTGTGCTCGGCGTTCGAAGCCGACATCGAGGTTTGCGGCAGCAGCAGTGAAGAGGCCATCCGACTGATCGGTTGGTGGGAGCAAATCACGGCAGCGTAATGAGTCAATGAACGGATCCTAACTGAACGAACTTGGACAATAAGGAAAAGAACTATGGGTTCGCTGCATCGTATGGCTGTGTTGTGTGGGTTGACCGTGTTGCTGGCAGCGGCCACCGCTCAGGCAGAGGACTGGCAGGTTGCCAAGGAGAAGGACGGTATCAAGGTTTCCCTCAGTGAGGTGACGGGCTCCAAATACAAGGCCTACCGTGGCGTGACGGTGATGAAAACCACCATGGCCAAGCTGCGGGCCCTGCAGGAAGACGTTCCCGGTGCCTGCGCTTGGATTCATGAATGCAAGAGCCAGAAACTGCTCAAGCACGAAGGCAATCAGAGCTGGACCTACACCCAGTTCAACACGCCATGGCCGGTGACGTCCCGGGACTCGGTGCTTGAAGTTACCACCGAAGAGGGCGCTGATGGCAGCCTGACCCGCAAGCTCAAGGGCGTGCCGAAATACCTGCCTGAAGAGCAAGGTTTCGTGCGGGTGACCCAGGTCGACGGCTTCTGGAAGTTCACGCCAAAGGGCGCTGACCAGATCGAAGTGACCTACCAGGTCCATACCGAACCAGGGGGTGACGTGCCGTCCTGGCTGGCGAACAAGTTCGTGGTGGATGCGCCGTTCAACACCTTGAAAGCCCTGAAGGAACGCGCCGAAAACTGATCGGCCACGGCTGCACTGCAAGAGACCGCCCCGGAGGCGGTCTTTTCATGTGTGCCGTCCAGACGCCCGGCGGAACGATTGTCCGGCCCTCAATGTCGAGATAGAGGTAAGCCAGGCCCTGAATTGATCAAGGAGACACCGATGCAAAAGTGGGAAATCACTTTCGTGGATGATCATGGCGAAGCCATCGCCGAGCAGTTCGACTACGAGCAGGAGCCTACGATGGAGCAGGCTGCACAACTGATTCGCGAAAAATTGCTGCCCGTGCCCGCCCAACTGGACCTCAACGACCTGGAAGGTCGCACCGAAGATCCCACCGTCAAGAACCTCAAGTCCCAGCACAGCATTGAAATCATCAGCATTACACCGATTTCATGAAACGGTGCCTGGTCTCGCTTGGCAGCGGCTGCCACTTGCGGCTACTCTGCAATTGAGATCAGCGAAAGGATCGCGAAGGTCCGGTCTTGTCAGCTACATGCTTGTGTCCCGACGGCCATTTGATGCCGTACCGCTTGCAGCCTGAGGGCTTCACGCACGGGAAGACGGAAAGTCTATCCATTGGTTTCAGGAGGACGTTTCATGAGCACAGCCTATCAAGAAGACATCAGCACCAGCGTGTTGCGCCGCATGAAAGAAGGCGGTTTCGATTTTTCCCGATTCCATCCCATTGAGTTCTACGCCATTTTCCCGGACGAGGAGCGGGCGCGCAGGGCGGCAGGTCATTTTCGGGGAGAATCGTTGAACGCGCAGATCAGTGCACGGGACGATGGGGCTTGGTCGTTGGAACTGAGCCGGGTGATGTACGCCACCTACGATGACATTGGCGACTTCGAGCAAGACTTTGAGGCAGTCGTCGAACCCTTGGGTGGTGTGATCGAGGGCTGGGGTGTCAAGCAAGAGATCCGGCGCCTGCAGGCCTGACAGTTACTCACCGCAACCACAGCAACGGCTGACCTTTAGTGTCGGCCGTTTTCATGTGCGCGTAGCAATGAATGAGCATCTGAAGCACCGCCATCGCGAGCAAGCTCGCTCCCACAGGGTGCAGACAATCCATTGTGGGAGCGAGCTTGCTCGCGATGGCGGCCGCACAATCAACATCATTACCCGCTGACACACCGCAATCACTTCCCCAGGTTTTGTACCTAACTGTATCCAGATCAAGCCGCGTCGTTTTTCCGTGACTATGCTCAGCAGAGCGACGCCCCTGCGTCGCAATGAAGCGGGGGACAGCGGGGTGGGGGCATTTGTTGCACTAGAAAAGTGCGCGGCCTGTCAGAGGAGAATCCAACCCGTTGATCATAAAGCGTTTATGCCGATGGCACGGGGCTTGCGAAGCCTTGCTGCCAGGGTGACAAGGAGTACGGCATGATCCGCAGCGGTTTTGATGAAATGTACGATGCCAACGGCCAGGTCCGCCCGCATTACCAGGCGTTTGCCCGCTGGCTGGCTGAAACGCCTGATGAGCTGCTGGCGCAACGCAGGCGCGAAGCCGACCTGTTGTTTCATCGTGCTGGCATTACGTTCACGCTCTACGGCGACGAGCAGGGGACAGAGCGCCTGATCCCTTTCGACACGATCCCGCGCAGCATCCCGGCCAGTGAATGGCGGGTGGTCGAACGTGGCTGCATCCAGCGGGTCAAGGCGCTGAACATGTTCCTGGCCGATCTCTACCACGAACAACGGATCATCCGGGCCGGGATCATTCCCGCCGAACAGGTGCTGGCCAACGAGCAGTACCAACTGGCGATGCAAGGGCTGGATCTGCACCGTGACATCTACGCGCACATTTGCGGTGTCGACCTGGTGCGCGACGGTGACGGCACGTACTACGTGCTCGAAGACAATCTTCGTACGCCCAGCGGCGTCAGCTACATGCTCGAAGACCGCAAGATGATGATGCGCCTGTTCCCCGAACTGTTCGCCGCCCAGCGCATCGCCCCCATCGACCATTATCCGAACCTGCTGCTCGATACCCTGAAAAGCTCCAGCCCGCTGGACGATCCCAGTGTCGTGGTGCTCACGCCAGGGCGTTTCAACAGCGCGTTCTTCGAGCACGCGTTCCTGGCCCGGGAGATGGGCGTGGAATTGGTGGAAGGCGCCGACCTGTTCGTGCGCGATGACAAAGTGTTCATGCGCACCACCGACGGCCCGAAAGCGGTGGATGTGATCTACCGTCGCCTCGACGATGCGTTCCTCGATCCACTGGCCTTCAATCCGGACTCGATGCTCGGGGTGCCGGGCCTGTTGTCGTCCTACCGTTCCGGCAACGTGGTGCTGGCCAATGCCATCGGCACGGGCGTGGCGGACGACAAGTCGGTGTACCCGTTCGTCACCGACATGATCCGTTTTTACCTGGACGAAGAGCCGATCCTGAAGAACGTTCCTACATGGCAATGTCGTAATCCTGCCGAGCTGTCCCACGTGTTGGCGAATCTTCCCGACCTGGTGGTCAAGGAAACCCAGGGTTCCGGCGGTTATGGAATGCTGGTGGGGCCGGCCGCGACGACGGCGCAGATCGATGCCTTCCGCGAACGGATCAAGGCCAAGCCGCACGCCTACATCGCTCAGCCGACGCTGTCGCTCTCGACCTGCCCGACCTTTGTCGAAAACGGTATCGCCCCGCGCCACATCGACTTGCGGCCGTTTGTGCTCGCTGGCCGTGAGACCCGCGTGGTGCCTGGCGGGCTGACACGGGTGGCGCTGCGCGAAGGTTCCCTGGTGGTGAATTCATCCCAGGGCGGTGGGACCAAGGACACTTGGGTAGTCGAGGATTGAGGAGCTGCCATGCTGAGTAGAACCGCCTCGGACCTGTACTGGATGTCGCGCTACCTGGAGCGCGCGGAAAACCTCGCACGGATGCTCGACGTCAGCTATTCGTTGTCACTGATGCCCCAGGACGGGCGTGGCGACGGCCTGCACGAGCTGGCCATGCCATTGCTGATCACCGGCACGCTGGATGATTACCGGGAGCGACACGGCGAGCTGCACGCCGAGCGCCTGCTGCATTTCTTTGCCCTGGAAGCGGCCAACCCGGCCAGTATCTACAGTTGCCTCGGCGCCGCGCGAGCCAGTGCCCACGCGGTACGTGGGCGAATCACCGCCGACATGTGGGAAAACATCAACGCCACCTGGCTGGAAATTCGCGGTATCGCCGAGCAGGGCTTGAATCGCTACGGCATGAGCCGTTTCTGTGAGTGGATCAAGGAGCGATCCCACCTGTTTCGTGGTGCAACCTACGGCACCATCATGCGCAACGACGCGTTCCGCTTCATTCGCCTGGGGACCTTTATCGAAAGGGCCGACAACACCCTGCGCTTGCTCGACGCCCGCTACGAAATGGCCGGCGACCAGGCCGACACGGTCAGCGATGGCACGGCCCACGCGTATTACCAATGGAGCGCCTTGTTGCGGGCCTTGTCGTCCTTCGAGGCCTACACCGAGATCTACCGTGACGCCCCGGGCGCTCGCCATGTGGCTGAGTTGCTGCTGTTGCGCGCCGATGTGCCGCGTTCGCTGCGCGCCTGTACCGAAGAAATCAACCAGATCCTCGCGAGCCTGCCGGGCACCAACGGTCGGCAGGCACAACGGCTGGCGGCGGAAATGGACGCACGCCTGCGCTACACCGGCATCAATGAAATCCTCGACGGGGGCCTGCATGCCTGGCTCACCGAATTCATCCCACTGGTCCGTGAACTGGGCAATGCCATTCACAGTTCCTACCTGGAGGTCATATGAGACTCTCGATCAGCCATGAAACGGCCTACCACTATGAAGATCAGGTGCGCGCCAGCATCCAGTACCTGCGCCTGACGCCCCACGACAGCGAACGCCAGCATGTGTTGAGCTGGCAACTGGATTTGCCCCGGCCGGTGCGGGCGCAGCTGGATCCGTTCGGTAACATCCTTCACGTACTGACCCTGGACGAACCCCACGAAACGGTCATCATCGGCGCCCGCGGACAGGTGGACATCGATCCGTTGCGCGAAGCCGAGCACGAGAGCCAATCGGCGCTGCCGTTCCTGCGCTTCACCCGGCTGACCGAGGCGGACGAGGCCCTTCGCACCTTCGCCGCGCAGCAATGCCAGCAGCGTCGCGATCGCACGGCGCTGATCGACCTGATGCACGGGCTGAACCAGCACATGATCTACACCCCTGGCACCACTGAGGTCGAGACCAGTGCGGCGCAGGCTTTTGCCGGTCGTAGCGGGGTGTGCCAGGATCACACCCACGCCTTCCTGGCCTGCGCCCGTAGCCTGGGGTGCCGGCGCGGTATGTCTCGGGGTATCTGTTCAGCGAAGAGAGCGAACACCTGGCAAGCCATGCCTGGGCGGAGGCCTGGCTTGACGACGCCTGGTACAGCTTCGATGTGACCAACCAACTGGCTCGTCCGGAGCGCCACCTGAAGCTGGCTGTGGGCCTGGATTACCTGGACGCCTGCCCGGTGCGTGGCATGCGCCGCGGCGGTGGTTGCGAGCAGATGCATGCCAAGCTGGTCGTGCCTGCTGCACCGGTGATCACGGTGCAACAACAATAACCTTCCGACGAGGGCGCTTCTGTGGCGAGGGGATTTATCCCCGCTGGGCTGCAAGCAACCCAAAACAGACAACTCAATCCGTCTGGCACACTGAGGAGTCTGGGTTCAGGGCCGCTTCGCGCCCCAGTGGGGATAAATCCCCTCGCCACAAAAAAAGCGATCTCACGGGGCCAATGGCTGCTTGCGTCCCGCCATATGCTTCAAATAACCCACCAGCAAATCCAGCTCCGAATCCGGCAGCACCGCTGCCGAGAACCCGGGCATCTTGCCCTGGGGCCAGCGACGCAGCGCTTGCGGGTCGCGAATGTAGCGCTTGAGGAAATCCCCGGAGAAGTATTCGGTCGGGTTGAAAGGGATGTTCAGGTCCGGGCCGAACTGCGCATCACCCGCGCCATTGAGCCGATGGCACGCCAGGCAATTTTTCTGGAACAGCTCGAAACCTTTATTGACCGGGTCGTCCTTGGCCAGGTTGGGCGCCGGCAGCAGGGCCGGGAAGCGTTCGGCCACGGCCGACAGGCGCTTGATGGTCGCCACCGCGTAGGGCCATTGCTCCGGGCTGATGTGGCCAGCCTGCGGATCGGTCCAGACCAGGTAGAAAGGCCCGGCGCTGTGCTTGCCTTCCCCAGCGGCGGCCAGGGCTTGGCCGGGTCCTCGATCGCCAGCCACGCTCGGGCGCCACTCTTGTTGAGTAACGGCGCCGCAGGCATTTCGGCAGCGAAGCCGTCCAGGGCAACGGCTTGCAGGTGGTCGTCCGCCTGGATGCCCGTCAATAGAGCCGTCAGCGGCACGGCTCGATAGCTCATGGGTTTCTTGTAGGAAACGTCATCAGCGATCTGGACCGTTTGAGCGTCCGGGTGCTTGAGCAGTTCTTCGGTTTGCCAGGTGCGCGTGCCCGCGCCCAACTCCAGCACCAGTTGCGCGGCATAAAGGGGCGTGCTGAGCAGCAACGCCCCGAACACAATAAGAGCTTTCAAGTCGATCGCCTTCCATGTCGAGGGGTGCCGCAAAGGTTGGCACAGCCATCGCGGCTCGAACAGAGAACCCGTCACATTTTTTGGCGACACAACTAACGGATGATGCAGATGCCCTCGCGCAGGATTCAGCCAATCACCTTGGTGATATTCGGCAAAATCAACAGCAGCGTCGTGGCAAAGAGAATGAGTCCGGCTTGGCGAACTTTCGAATGTTTGAACATGGCTGACCCGCCTTTATTGTTATTTCCTAAAAGCCAGCCTGCATATCCATGGCGGCTGGCGTTGCACTTCCTGTTCGACAAGCGCCTCGGCAAAACCCGACGACTTTCTTGTACAAGGATTACATTAGGGGCCGCGGCGGCCTTGGCTTAGATCCAATTCATATCAGCTTGGTACAGGTTGCTCTAAAAAGGCTATGAGGCCTATTGCCACCTTCCTGCCGGCCCTTTTGCTAGACAGCTTGCCCTCCTGAATCGGTTAACCCGATAGCTCGCTACCGTTCGTCTGAGCGTGGCCGTCAACGCCATTGAGCGCTGTGGTCATTGAATCCGGCGCCGCTGGGCTTATGGTTGAAGGCATCGCATTACCCCCGTAGTTTCGAGGACGTCATGACCCAAGCTTTGATTTTCGACGCATTACGCACGCCCCGTGGCAAGGGCAAGGTCGATGGCGCCTTGCACAGCGTCAAGCCGGTGAACCTGATGGGGGGGCTGCTCAGCGCCTTGCAGCAGCGCATGGATCTGGACACCAGCCAGGTCGATGACATCGTGCTCGGTTGTGTGACCCCGGTGGGTGAACAGGGGGCCGATATCGCCAAGACTGCTGCGCTGGTGGCCAATTGGGATGTCAGCGTGGCAGGCGTGCAACTCAATCGGTTTTGCGCCTCGGGCCTGGAGGCGGTGAACCTGGCGGCCATGAAAGTGCGTTCCGGGTTCGAAGACCTGGTGGTGGCCGGCGGCGTCGAGTCCATGTCCCGGGTGCCCATGGGCAGCGATGGCGGCGCGTGGGCGCTGGACCCGCAATCCAACCTGCACGGTCACTTCGTTCCCCAGGGCATCGGCGCCGACCTGATCGCCACGCTGGAAGGCTTTAGCCGTGAGGATGTCGACGGTTATGCGCTGCATTCCCAGCAAAAAGCGGCGCGTGCCCGGGCTGACGGTTCGTTCAATAAATCCCTGGTCGCCGTGCGGGACCAGAATGGCATCGTGCTGCTGGACCACGACGAATTCATCCGCGCCGACTCCACGCTCGAAGGTCTGGGCAAGCTCAAACCGAGTTTCGAAGCCATGGGCCAGATGGGCTTCGATGGCACGGCGCTGCGCGTCTACAGCCACGTCGAACGAATCAATCACGTGCACACGCCGGGCAACAGTTCCGGCATCGTCGACGGTGCCGCGCTGATGTTGATCGGTTCCGAAGCCAAGGGGCGCGCCATGGGCCTGCAACCCCGGGCGCGGATCGTCGCCACCGCCGTCACCAGCACCGACCCGACCATCATGCTCGCCGGCCCGGCGCCGGCTACCCGCAAGGCCCTGGCCAAGGCCGGGTTGCGGGTGGAGGACATCGACCTGTTCGAAGTCAACGAAGCCTTCGCCTCGGTGGTGCTCAAGTTCATCAAGGACATGGCCATCGACCCGGCCAAGGTCAACGTCAACGGCGGCTCCATCGCCATGGGGCACCCCTTGGGCGCTACGGGGTGCGCAATCCTTGGCACGTTGCTCGACGAATTGGAGGTGCGTCGCCTGCGCTATGGCCTGGCGACCCTCTGTGTCGGCGGCGGCATGGGCATTGCCACCGTCATTGAACGCCTCTGAGCCCGACTTCAAGGAACACTTTTTCATGACCGATGCCATTCGTTACGAAACCGGCCAGGACCGGATCGTCGTCCTGACCCTGGACATGCCGGGCCAGAGCGCCAACACCATGAACGCGGTGTACCGTGAGGCCATGGCCGCCTGCGTCGCCCGTTTGCAGGCTGAAAAGGACTCGATTGCCGGTGTGATCATCACTTCGGCCAAGCACACTTTCTTCGCCGGCGGTGACCTCAATGAATTGATCAAGGTCGGCAAGCCCGAGGCCAAGGCTTTCTACGACATGGTCCTGCTGCTCAAGGCCCAACTGCGTGCCTTGGAGACCCTGGGCAAACCCGTGGTGGCGGCCATCAATGGCGCGGCCCTCGGCGGTGGTTGGGAAATCTGCCTGGCCTGCCATCATCGCGTGGCCCTGGACCTGCCGTCGGTGCAGCTCGGCTTGCCGGAAGTCACGCTCGGTCTGTTGCCAGGCGGTGGCGGGGTGGTGCGGATGGTGCGCCTGCTCGGTTTGGAAAAGGCCTTGCCGTATTTGCTCGAGGGCAAGAAGGTCAATGCGCAACAAGCGCTGCAGGCCGGTTTGATCGATGAGCTGGCGAAGGATCGTGACGAACTGCTGGCCAAGTCCCGGGCCTGGATTTTTGCCAACCCCAGCGTCATCCAACCCTGGGATGCAAAGGGCTATCGACTGCCGGGTGGCACGCCGTCTGACCCGAAAGTTGCGCAAATGCTGGCAATTGCCCCTTCGATTCTGCGTAACAAGACCCAGGGTTGCCTGCCGGCGCCGGAGAAAATCCTCTGTGCTGCGGTGGAGGGCGCCCAGGTTGATTTCGACACCGCGCACCTGATCGAAACCCGCTACTTCACCGAACTGACCACCGGCCAGGTGGCGAAGAACCTGATTGGCACCTTCTGGTTCCAGCTCAACGAGATCAAGGCCGGTGGTTCTCGCCCACAGGGTTTTGCGCCGTATCTGACGAAAAAAGTCGGCGTGCTCGGCGCGGGCATGATGGGGGCGGGTATCGCCTATGTCAGCGCCGTGGCCGGCATCGCAGTGGTCCTCAAGGATGTCGATCTGGCGGCGGCCGAGAAGGGCAAGGCCCGTTCGGCGGCGTTGCTGGATAAAAAGGTCGCCCGCGGCCGACTCACCGCCGAGCAGCGCGAAGCCACGCTGGCGCGGATTCACCCCACCGACAGCAACGCAGACCTGGCCGGCTGCGACCTGATCATCGAAGCGGTGTTCGAAGATCGTGCCCTGAAAACCAGCGTGTCGGCCGCCGCCCAGGCGGTGGTGGGCGATGATGCGGTGATCGCTTCCAACACCTCGACCTTGCCCATCACCGGCCTGGCCATGGCTGTGCCGGACCCGACGAAGTTCATCGGCCTGCACTTCTTCAGCCCGGTGGAGAAAATGCCCCTGGTGGAGATCATCAAGGGCGCACGCACCAGTGACGCGACCCTGGCCCGGGGGTTCGATTTTGTCCTGCAGATCAACAAGACGCCGATTGTGGTCAACGACAGTCGCGGCTTCTTTACGTCCCGGGTATTCGGCACCTTTACCAATGAGGGCATCGCCATGCTCGGCGAGGGCGTGAGTGCGCCGATGATCGAGACCGAAGCGCGCAAGGCCGGGATGCCGGTTGGGCCTCTGGCGATCTCTGACGAAGTTTCCCTCGGCCTGATGAGCCATATCCGCGCGCAAACCGCCAAAGACCTGCGCGCAGAAGGGAAAACGCCGATTGAACACCCGGCGTTCGCCGTGATTGACTTGCTGCTCAACGAATACAAGCGACCGGGCAAGGCCGCCGGTGCCGGCTTCTATGAATACCCGGCCAATGGGCAAAAGTACCTGTGGCCGTCGCTCAAAAGCCGCTTCGAGAAAGCCGACGGGCAGATTTCCCCGCAGGATATCCGGGATCGCCTGCTGTTCATCCAGGCCCTGGAAACCGTGCGCTGCATGGAGGAGGGGGTGCTGACTTCGACGGCTGACGCCAACGTCGGCTCTATCTTCGGTATTGGTTTCGCGGCCTGGACCGGCGGTGCACTGCAGTTCATCAATCAATATGGCCTGCAGGACTTTGTCGGTCGCGCCCAGTATCTGGCCGAGCAATACGGCGAGCGCTTCTCACCGCCGGCCTTGCTATTGGAGAAAGCCGCTCGCCACGAACTGTTCTGACAGACCCGGGAAGGGGCTTGCCTTGGGACCGTGTTTCAGGGCAGGCTCTGGGGTGTGCAATATTCCCATCATCGTGTCAGGTATTTTTTATGTCGCTACGCATCTGCATTCTGGAAACCGATATCCTGCGTCCGGAACTGGTCGACCAATATCAGGGTTACGGGCAGATGTTCCAGCGCCTGTTTTCGCAGCAGCCCATTGCGGCCGAATTCGTCGTGTACAACGTGATGGAGGGGCATTACCCCAGCGATGACGAGCAGTTCGACGCTTATCTGGTGACCGGCAGCAAGGCTGACTCCTTCGGTACCGACCCTTGGATTCAAACCCTCAAGACCTACCTGCTGGAGCGCTACCAGCGCGGCGATAAATTGCTTGGTGTGTGCTTTGGTCATCAGCTGCTGGCGTTGTTGCTGGGCGGCAAGACCGAACGCGCCACCCAAGGCTGGGGCGTCGGCACCCATCGCTACAAACTCGCCGCCAAGGCGCCTTGGATGAGCCCGGTGATGGAAGAGCTGACGTTGCTGATCAGCCATCAGGACCAGGTCACCGAACTGCCCGAAAGCGCGACGGTCATCGCCTCCAGCGATTTCTGCCCGTTTGCCGCCTACCACATCAACGACCAGGTGCTGTGCTTCCAGGGTCACCCGGAATTCATCCATGATTATTCCCGGGCCTTGCTGGAGATTCGCCAGCAACACCTCGGCGAGCAGATCTATAGCCAGGGCGTGGCGAGCCTTGCCCACGAGCACCATGGCACCACGGTGGCGGAGTGGATGATGCGTTTCGTCGCTCACAAGCCGCAGGCCGAAGCCACCCAAGGCTAAAGATCACCACTCTCTAATGTGGGAGCGAGCTTGCTCGCGATCGCGGTGGATCAGCTTGCAGTGATATTGAATGTGCCTCCGACGATGAATCCCACACAAATTCCACTGTTCGCCTACAACCACCCCGATCGCTTGAAGCTCCACCACAGTGATGAGCAGCCCACCGCAATAACCCCCAGCACCGCGAAATAGCCGTATTGCCAACTCAACTCCGGCATGTCCTGGAAGTTCATCCCATAGATCCCGGCCACGGCCGTGGGAAACGCCAGGATCGCCGCCCAAGCCGCGAACTTGCGCTGCACCACGCTCTGACGCGACGCTTCGAGCAGCACGCCGACTTCGATGGTCTGGCTGGCGATGTCGGCCAGGGTGGTCAGGTCTTCCATTTGCCGCGTGACATGAATCTGCACGTCGCGAAAATACGGGCTCATGTTCTTGTCGATAAAGGGGAAGTCGAGTTTCTGCAACTCTTCACTGATCTCCACCATTGGCGCCGCGTAACGGCGCAGGCGCAATACGTCGCGGCGCAAGCTGTGCAGGTTCTGGATGTCCCGTTCGTTCAGGGAGCTGCACATGACATTGTGTTCCAGCTCATCGATTTCGGCGTGAATGGCCTCACCCATGGGCTGGTAGTTTTCAATCACGAAATCAAGGATGGCGTAGAGGACGAAATCTTCCCCGTGTTTCAGCAAAAGCGGACGTGCCTCACAGCGCTGCCGGACATGGGCGTAGGACGCTGAGTGGCCGTTGCGAGCCGTGATGATGTAGCCCTTGCCGGCAAAGATATGGGTTTCGATGAACAGCAGCTTGCCGTCCTTGCGTATCGGCGAATACGTGACGATAAACAGCGCATCGCCAAAGGTCTCCAACTTGGGCCGGCTGTGTTTCTCCATGGCGTCTTCGATCGCCAATTCGTGCAGGTTGAACTGCCGCTGCAGGTTGGTCAGCTCCACGGCGCTCGGCTCTTCGAGACCAATCCATACAAAATGACCAGGTTTGGCAGCCCAGGCGCTGCCTTCGTCGAGGGTGATATTGGTGACTTTCTTACCGGCGCTGTAGACCGCAGCAGCAACGACTCTACCCATAATGGTGGTTCACTTCTTATTGGAAATGGCAGTGGCAGGCAGCGTTTAGCTTAACGCGCCCTGTAGCTTGAGAGTCAGCAAAATCTGCGGAGTTCGGCGGCAAAAGAAAACCCGCCGAGGGGGCGGGTTTCCATTCAGGCGGCTTGCAACTGCCGGTCCATTGTCGCGATGCACTCGCGCATCTGTTCACGGCATTGGGCAATGAGCTGGGGCATGTCATCCATACTCAATCCGGCCGTAGGAATCGCCGGCAATG
This sequence comes from Pseudomonas sp. St386, assembly GCF_018325865.1. Classification (NCBI taxonomy): domain Bacteria; kingdom Pseudomonadati; phylum Pseudomonadota; class Gammaproteobacteria; order Pseudomonadales; family Pseudomonadaceae; genus Pseudomonas; species Pseudomonas sp. St386. The sequence goes on along the minus strand of NZ_AP021900.1, from coordinate 4,869,028 downwards.
AACGTATGAGGATGTCACCGCTGCGCCAGCGATTGAGGCGCATGTGCTTGATGTAGCTGCTGACGCACACCGGAACAATCGGCACTCCGGCGGCTATTGCCATCTGGAAGGCGCCTTTCTTGAACGGCAGCAGATCCTCGCCCAAATTGCGCGTGCCTTCCGGGAAAACCCAGATAGAGGTGTCCTCGTGCTGCAAGGTATGGGTGGTGGTCAGCATCGACTTTCGGGCCTTGATCGCGTTGCCGCGGTCGATCAACACGTTGCCCGCCAGCCAGAACAATTGCCCGAACAGCGGCACCCATTTCAGGCTCTTCTTGCCGATGCACACGGTACGGCGCGGCACCACGTTGCCAAACATGAACAGGTCGTAGTTGGATTGGTGGTTGGCGATGATGACGCAGCCGTTGGGCTTATTCACCAGCGAGTCGACTTGCGTGCGGACCCGCAGGCGCAAAATGCACATCGCCGGCAACGCGTACAACCTTGCGCATAAACGGCTGTTGTCCGGGTTGAACGGCCGGCACAGCCCCAGAATCACCCCGAGCACGCCAGCCAATACAAAATGCAGGCCCATCAACAACATACGCAATACAAACAGCATCTACAGGCCCCATCGGGACAAAAGGTGGCGCAGTGTACGGATGTGCACTGTTTTCGGCAATTGCCGCTATAGAGGTAGGAGATGGACGATGTTTAAGCGCATGTTTCCACGCGTCGTAACAGAAGCGGCCCAGAGCGGTTGCGGACTTTTAAACGACGCGCGTAGGAAAAAAGCCTGGCTCTAGGGGATGGCTGCACCGGTGGTGAGGGAGTTTGCTCTCGCTGGGCTCGTAGGCGCTGACGAGCGGAGCGAGGCTGCGATCTTTCCATTACCCATTGAGTCCGGAGCGAAAGATCAACAGATCGCAGCCTCGCTCCGCTCGACAGCTCCTACAGCGTCAGCCCAAGTGCTCCTGATCCAGCAGAATCGCACTGTCCAGCGTATCCAGCAGAGCCTTACGCACTTTCAGCTTGGTGTTCTTGTGGGCTGTCATGTTGATCTTCTTCAACTGACGCGCCGCTTCCAGGGCCGTGCCCTGCAGTTCTTCGGCCGACACCACCTTGTCGAGGAAGCCGGCATCCACAGCGCCCTGTGGGTTAAACATCTCGGCATTGATTACCGAGCGATGGAACGCCGACTTGCGCAGGCGATCACGGGCCAGCTCGATACCAGCGTGGTGCATGGTCATGCCGATCTGCACTTCGTTCAGGCCGATGCTGAACGGCCCTTCCACACCAATGCGATAGTCCGCCGAGAGCAGCAGGAACGCACCCTTGGCCACCGCATGCCCCGGGCAAGCGACAACGACAGGGAAGGGGTGCGACAACAGGCGGCGGGCCAGGGTCGAGCCGGCCGTGACCAGGCTCACCGCTTCCTTGGGGCCGGCGGTCATCACCTTCAGATCATAACCACCCGACAAAATCCCCGGTTGCCCGGTAATGATCACCACCGCCCGATCCGCCGTCGCCTGGTCCAGCGCAGCGTTGAACGCGGCAATCACATCTGGCGAGATGGCATTGACCTTGCCGTTGTTCAAGGTCAGGGTCGCGATACCGTCTTCGAGATGGTAGGCAATCAAGTCGCTCATGACGCTATTCCTTGTAAGAGAAGTGACGCAGACGTTACTCACCGCCGCAGGTCAGGTAAAGCGCCGTGACTGACTCACCGGTCAGCCCCAGGCCCTGCAAACAGCCTGGCCCGCCCATCCTGCTTCGCCTTCATCTATAGAGCAGCGTCTGCATAGCCCCGAAGATTGGCCGGTTTGCCATGCCCAAGCGCGTTTGAAATGCTCGACCAAGCTTAACCGCATGAAAATTCTGAAAAAAACCTTTGCCATCGGAAAAGCTTTCGACTACATTAGCGCGCCTCGACAGACTGAACAGTTTGCCGAGATACGGTGAAGTGTCCGAGTGGCTTAAGGAGCACGCCTGGAAAGTGTGTATACAGGAAACTGTATCGAGAGTTCGAATCTCTCCTTCACCGCCAAATTCGATACACACAAAACCCCTGGTTTTCCAAGAAAACCAGGGGTTTTGTGGTTTCTGCCGTCTGAAAAAATGACGATAGGGGCAATGGCCCCCAGATGATACGCCGGCAGCGCAAAAGGTGTGGATTTCCTAACCTTGACTCCGCCACCCAAATGACTATCCCCCCATGTAGCCGTGCTACAAAACGGCCTGTTCAACGCGTGGAAAAACACCGATGCCATCGCTCTCCAACGGCAGGCCCTCCCAATCGCTTCGGCCTGTTTTGCGTAGCCAGTTTCCTTCTGTCCATTTCTTATGGCGCCACTTTCCTGGTCTCGCTGCTGGTCTCCTCCCTGGGGGGAACTGAGCGCGATGCAGGGCAAGTCTTTGCCGTTGCCATGACGAGTACCCTGGTCGCGGTGGTCGCCTCGGGGCATTTGATGCAGCGCGTAGGCGCTGCACTGTGCATGGCCCTTGGCGCTGTATTTCTGGTCATTGCATCCATGGGGTTTGCGCTGCTATCGGGTCTTGGCATCGGTTTGTTGGCCTGCGGTTTGATGCTGGGGATCGGGTGGGGATTGTTTTACACGGTTGGGCCCATCATGGTCGCAGCGATGGTCGAGCCAGCCAGGCGGACTCATTGCTTCGCGCTTTTGTCGGGCAGCATGTTGACGGGGATCGGTAGTGGCCCTCTGTCAGGCAAGTTGGCCAGCTCCGTTGGGTTACCCATCCAGACAGCTTTCTTCTTTGCCGCTGCCGCGGCATCGCTGGGTGGGCTGTATTTCTGGTGGCTGAGAACGGGCTTTGCCGAAGTGGAGCGCCGGTCTGGCGATAAGGCTCGGATGGGGCTGAGATCGGCGACGGATGTGCTGCGCTCACGTTCAGCGTTGTCCATTTTGATGGTAGGGCTGGGGGGCGCGATCTTCGGTGGCCTGGGCAGTTTCCAGACCAGTTATGCAGCCAGTCAGGGGCTTGACTACTCCCTGTTTTTCGTCGGTTTCATGGGGGCGGCTATCGCTTGTCGGTTGTTGATTGCCGGGTGGGTGGTCAGCCGTGACCCTTTCGCGACTTCTTGCCTGCTGACCACGCTGATGCTGGTCGCCGTGACGGGGTTCAGTGTGTGGGTCCATGACAGTCTGAGTTATGGGTTGACCGCCGCCTTGCTTGGGGTCGGTTATGGTCTCAACTATTCCGTCATTAATGGCTTGGCTGCCAACGAGGCGCCACCTGGACTGACCGCACAAGCACTGCTGCTTTTCAGCCTGTCCTACTTCATTAGCGTATTCGGGTTTCCCTTTATCGCCGGCAAGCTCATCAGCAGCACGGGCGTGAATGGGATGCTGCTTAGTGTCGGATTGATCGCTCTGTTTGCCTGGACCTTGAGTGTCAGTCGCTGGCTGGCCGGGCGATTCTGGAAACCAGCCTCTCTCTCGGAATGAAAAATTCTCCCCTGGCGTGCGATAGCTTCCCGTTGGGGGTGGGAGTTTGAGCACAGGTGCAAGAAGGTCGCGAAGACTGAAGGCAGAAAGGCACGGCAAATTGCTTGATTAACGGCTGCTCGTGGAACCTCGCCACTGAATAGCATCAGGCAACCTCACAGCAGTATCGGGCAAAGGTTTCTGGGCACATGCCGTTAAGGTTCTCCTGGAAGAGCGTCTTATCAACTGCATTGCTGTGAGAGAACATCATGACCAGATGGATGAATTTCGCTTGGCGCGTCCAGGCGCTTGCACTGTCTTTTATATTTTTTACGAACAACGTCTGGGCTTCGGAAAACACCCAGCACGCGAATGCGACGCTGGTCCGCCAGGCGTTCACTCACTGGCAGCAGGGCAAAGGCACGGTGTTCGATCTGCTGGCGCCCAATGCGAAATGGACCGTGGCCGGGACGAGTCCTGTTTCCGGTGTCTATAACAGCAAGGCTGAGCTGGCCCAAGTCGTGCGGCCGATTACCGCGCGACTGGCAACACCGATTGTCCCCACGGTGCAGAGCATCGTTGCTCAGAATGATGTCGTGGTTGTTCTGTGGAACGGAACAGCCATGGCGCTTGATCACAAACCCTACAACAACACCTACCTGTGGCACATGACCTTCAAGAATGGTCAGATCATTGAAGTCACAGCCTTTCTGGACACTTACGTGCTGAACGATCTTATCCGGCGCGTAGAACCCCCACAGTAGTGGCTGGACTATCTTGTTGGCTGTGAAGCAGTTCGCTTTTGCGTAGTGTGCTCTGCAAAAGGTTTACTCGATTCAGAACAAAAACTGGAGATGCGTGGTCTCTGTCAGTACCCCAAGTTCGTCTCTCCCTGAGGTCGCACATGAGTCTGATCGATTGCCCTGAATGCGCTTCCAGAATTTCCGACAAGGCCTACGCCTGCCCACATTGCGGCAATCCTTTTCGGGAGCCGAGTTTCCGCCTGACCGAAAAGAACGTGGGGCAGATTGCCGGGGTGACCGGCGTCTGGCTCACCGCGCCCTGGATCGCGCGGATGGTCTTTGGCGTGGTGGCCGTGATTGCGGTGGCCGCGGTGTTGATCTTGCGGTGACCCATATCCGCGATTGTCGGCTTATGTATTCAACGGCAACTGCGGACTGTCCGGGTTCAACTGCTGCCGCCTGAACTGCCCCGGCGGCTGTCCGTGTATCTGGCGAAAACGCCTGGAAAAATAGGCCTCGTCGGCAAACCCGCACAACCTCGCCACTTCGCCCACTGGCCGTGTTCCGTTGAGCAAGTAATTGCGCGCCGCATGCATCCGACGTTCGAGCACCAGCTCGGTAAAGGTCTTGCCAATTTCCTTGCGCAGCCAGTGGGTCAGGTAGGTCGGTGACAGGTAAGTCGCCGCGGCCACCTTGATCAGGTTGAGGTCGGGGTCGGCGATGTTCTTGCGCAGGTACTCGGACATCCGGCCCAGCGCATCGCGTCGGCTGACTTCGGCGGCGTTCTCTTCGGCCAGGCGCTTGAGCGGCTCGGCGTACAAGGCGCAGACGCTGCCGATCAGTTGCAGCAACAAGCCCTTGAGCATCTCGCGGGTGCCGAACTGACGGTTCTGGTCCAGGCCACGCATCTGCTCGATCAGCGCGCAGGCTTTGGCGAAATCCTCATCCCCCAGAATGAAGTCCAAATGTTCCTGGAAACGGAACGGCGACAGTTCCGGCGCCAGCAGAATCGAGACCTCTTCCAGGTCCATCGGGTCGCACTGCAGATGCGGCAGCAGGAACGTCTGGGAAAAATTGATCACCATGAAGTTGCTCTCGGCCGGGTGCGGAATCACGTGCACGCGGTGGGGCAGGATGAAGGCCAGGGTGTTGCGCGGAAATGGACGTTCGACGTTGCCAATGTGTTGCACGGTGTCGCCGCCGAGGTTGATCTGGATCTGGAAATACTCGTGGCGATGCGGGCTGGTTTCGGCGCGCCGGCCCTTTTTGTCGCGAATGTAGAAATCCGTCAATTCGCTGCGTTGCTGCATGACATAGGTAGGGACTCGGCTCGGTGATGACATCTCCAGGGAATCCTTTGCGGTGCATGGCGGTGATGACGATTGTGACGGTGTATCTGGATGACTTTCAAGAAGTCATACGATGACGAGGCCGTTGGCGTGAATTTTCTGTCTCTCGAAAATGTAGGGCGCTTGTCCAAGAATGATAAATTCTGCTTTGTTAATTTATGTTTTAAAAACAAATAGTTAACTGGAACTTAAAAAGAATATGAAAAAAATCACCAATCTGATTTTTTTGGACAGGTTCCTTGGACGCGGTTTTAAACGGGAAAAATGATCTAACAGCTCAGTTGATTTTGATTTGTTGTACGACCACTGTTGAGCCACGCAACCCGACCCTCCATCCAAAAACAATCAAAAGGTGCGCACATCATGAACCTGTTCCTGCTTCTCGCTGACCCTCCCGACCGCTCCTGCAACAGATCCTGTTGCAAGGTCTCTTCGAACACCTGACATCGGCTGTTCGCACCTCTCATTCCTGTAGCGATTGTTCTGCCCCGGCATCGAGGGCATTGATTTCGGCTGCTCGTAAACATTTCGACGCTTCTAACAATAACGAGGTCCACTCATGTCGAATTCCCACACCTCCCAGACCGCCGCAGCACCGGTGGTTGCCGGCGCCCGGGACGCCGCAGTACCAGAACGCCTGCCGTCACGGCGGCGCTGGTTCATGCTGTCGCTGCTGCTGATCGCGACGATCATCAACTACATCGACCGGGTGAATATCTCGATTGCCGCGCCGTTCCTCGCCAAGGACCTGGGCCTGGACAAGATCGAGATGGGCCTGATTTTTTCCGCGTTTGCCTGGACCTACGCGATTGCACTGGTGCCCGCCGGCTTCATCGCCGATCGCTTCGGTTCCCGGTTCACCTACGGGGTGTCGCTGATCAGTTGGTCGACCGTCACCGTGTGCCAGGGCTTGGCCACGGGCTTCGCTTCGCTGTTCGGTCTGCGCCTGGCCGTCGGCGCAATGGAAGCGCCGGCGTTTCCGGCCAACAGCCGGGCGGTCACGGTGTGGTTCCCGGCGCGTGAACGGGGCCTGGCCAGCAGCATTTACGTCTGCGGCCAGTACTTGGGCACGGCGCTGTTTACCGGTGCGCTGCTCTGGCTGGCGACCACCTATGACTGGCGCCATGTGTTCTACAGCACTGGCGCACTCGGCATCGTCTTCGGTGTGGCCTGGCTGTTCTTGTATCGCGACCCGATGAACTGCAAGAAAGTCAGCAAGGAAGAACTCAAGTACATCGAAGCTGGGGGAGGGCTGGTCAAGAGCAGTCAGGAGCGCACCCGCTTCAACTGGCGGCAGATCGCCGAGCTGTTCAGCTATCGGCAGGTCTGGGCGATTTGCATCGGCAAGTTCGCCAGCACGTCGGCGCTGTACTTCTTTCTCACCTGGTTCCCCACGTACCTGATCGAAGAGCGTCAGCTGACCATGATCAAGGCCGGGATCTTCGCCGTGCTGCCGTTCGTGGGCGCGACGGTGGGCATCCTGCTCGCCGGGATCGTGTCCGACCTGCTGATCCGTCGCGGCTACTCGCTGTCCTTTGCCCGCAAGTTGCCGTTGGTGGTCGGGTCGATGCTGGGCATGTCCATCGTCCTGGTGAATTTCACCGACTCGAACGTGATCTGCATCGCCGTGCTGACGGTCGCCTTCTTTGCCCAGGGCATTGCTTCGTCCTCGTGGGCGGCGGTGTCGGAAGTGGCGCCCAAGGAACTGATCGGACTGACCGGCGGGATCACCAGCCTGGCGGCCAACATTGGCGGGATTGTCACCCCCATAGTGATTGGCGCGATCGTCCAAAAGACCGGCTCATTCGCCTTGGCTTTCTGGTTCATCGGTGGCGTGGCGCTGATCGGCACCTTGTCCTATTCGTTGCTGCTTGGCCGTTTGTATCGCATTGAACTGAAGGCGCGCTGAGCCCGGAAAAAACCGTTTTTCTCCAACACGAGGCGGCATTCCTCCAACTTCGCCAGGGATTGCCGCCGTACGCTGACGCTTCCAACAGGACTTTTATCAGGATGAACATGCCCGAGTATGTCTTTACCCCGGACCTGCCAGTGACCTTGCCGGTTGTCGGCACCCCGCAGCGTTTTCCCGTCGGCCGGGTCTTTTGCGTTGGCCGCAACTATCCCTGGCCTGATACCCAGGGTGAATCCCGAGTGCCACCGGTGTTTTTCATGAAGCCTGCCAGCTGCGTGGTGGAAGCGGCCGGTGAGGTGACGTTTCCATCGGTGACCGAGGAGTTCGCCCACGAAATCGAATTGGTCGTGGCCATCGGTGAGGGCGGCGCCAACATCCCTGAGAGCCAGGCGTTGGCTTATGTATGGGGCTACGCGGCGGGTCTGGATCTGACCCGGCGTGATGTCCAGCGCATGGCCAAGCGCAACGGTTTGCCATGGGAGGGCGCCAAGGTGTTCGACGGCGCCGCGCCAATGACCGCCATCGTGCCGGTCTCCCGGGAGGGGCACCCCGATGGCGAGTTGTGGTTGAACGTGAACGGCCAGGAGCGCCAGCGCGACAGCCTCGACAGCCAGATCTGGTCGGTCAGTGAAGTGATCGCCCGCATCTCCCAATCGGTGGCGTTGCGGGCCGGCGACCTGATCATGACCGGCAGTCCGTCAGGCGTCGATGTGTTGCAGCCGGGTGATGTCATCACGGCTGGCATCGACGGTATTGGCGAATTGGAAATGCGCGTCGGTCCGCGTTTGTCTTACTGAATTCGAGAAAGGAGAACCCACATGTCCAACACATTGAAAGTGGCTTTGGTGACTGGCGCCGGCAGCGGGATTGGCCGTGCGGTGGCCCTGGGCCTGATGGAAGACGGCTACACACTGGTGTTGGCCGGCCGCCGGCCAGAGCCCTTGCAGGCATTGGCCGAGTTGGCGGCCAGCCAGGGTCGCGAAGCCTTGGCGGTGTCCACTGATGTGCGCGACCCGGTCAGTGTCGATGGGCTGTTTGCAACCATCGCCGAGGTCTACGGACGCCTGGACGTGGTGTTCAACAACGCCGGGGTCAACGCGCCCGCCGTGCCGCTGGATGAGCTGACGTTCGAGCAGTGGCGAAACGTGATCGACACCAACCTCAACGGCGTTTTCCTTTGTGCCCGCGGTGCCTTCGGCCTGATGCGCCGGCAGCAGCCCCAGGGCGGACGGATCATCAACAACGGATCGATCTCGGCCCACACCCCACGACCGTTCAGCAGCGCCTACACCGCCAGCAAACACGCGGTGCTGGGGCTGACCAAATCCCTGGCCCTGGACGGACGCGAATACAACATCGCCTGCAGCCAGATCGACATCGGCAACGCCCTCACTGAGATGTCCGTGCGCATGACCAAGGGCGTACGCCAGGCCAACGGCAGCATCGCGGTGGAGCCGATGGTGGACGTCAAGCACGTCGCCGACGCGGTGCGCTACATCGCCGGCCTGCCGTTATCGGCCAACGTCCTGAACATGACCGTCATGGCCACGGCCATGCCGTTTGCCGGTCGCGGTTGAGCCAGTCTTTTTTATTCTGTTACGAGGTCTACATGAAGCCAGAAGTCTTGCAACTCAGCCCGATCCTGATCCCTGAAATCAACGCCCGGCTCAACGAGCTGTTCACGGTGCGGCGCTATTTCGAACAGGCCGACAAACAAGCCTATCTGCAAGAACACGGGGCCAATATTCGCGGTGTCATTACTGGCGGGCATACCGGCATCAGTCAGGCGCTCATGGCCCAACTGCCCAAGCTGGAAGTAGTGGCGGTCAACGGCGTAGGTACCGATGCCGTGGACCTGGCCTACGCCAGGGATCGCGGAATCCGCGTGACGGCCACCATCGGCGCGCTGACCGAAGATGTCGCCGACCTGGCGATTGGTCTATTGATTGCCGTGTGTCGCGGGCTGTGCACCGGTGACCGTTACGTGCGCTCAGGCCAATGGCCCCACAGCCCGACGCCACTGGCCCCGCTGCCATTGGCCCGTCAGGTGTCCGGCATGCGCATCGGCATCGTCGGCATGGGCCGGGTCGGTCGCGCCGTGGCAACCCGCGCCGCCGCGTTCGGGTGCTCGATCAGCTACACCGACTTGCAGCCCATGAGTGACGTGAACCACACCTTCGTCGCCGACCTCAAGCAACTGGCCCGCGACGGCGACGCCCTGATCCTCGCGGCCGCCGCCGACAAGGCTGAAGCCATCATCGACGCCGAGGTGCTGCGCGCCTTGGGCCAGGGCGGGTATCTGATCAATGTGGCCCGGGGCAAACTGGTCAACGAGGCCGACCTGGTGGCGGCGCTGACCGCTGGTGAAATCGCCGGTGTGGCGCTGGATGTGTTTGTCGATGAGCCGCATGTGCCCGAGGCATTGTTTGGCAACGAGCAGGTGGTGCTGCAACCCCACCGCGCGAGCGCGACGTTGCAGACCCGCACGCGGATGGGGGAGATGGTGGTGGCGAGTCTGGTGGATAGTTTTGCTGGGAAGGTGCCGCAGGGGTGTGTGACGGGGTGAAGGTGTGGAGCTTTAAGGAGGTCGCGAGACGGTCAAATTTATGAACTTGCTGTGTTGAAGCGGAAGTGGAGGTAAGGTCTCAGGTTATGTGCTGGTCTGTGCTTTGCCCGTGCAGTTAATAAAGACCAAAATAACGACCTATTTTGAAGGAGCCGCCTCCATGCAACTCGTTTTGGCTGATTTGGCCGTCAGCCTATCCGAACTCAAAAAAAATCCGTCATCCGTCCTGAGCGGTGCTAACGGCGCGCCAGTAGCGGTGTTGAACCATAATCGCGTCTTGGGCTATATGGTCCCGGCAAGTGTCTACGAGGCCATGGTTGAGCGCCTGGATGAACTGGAGCTGGCACAGGTGGTAGAGGCACGGATCGAGGCCAACCAGACGCCTCTTTGGGTGTCTCTTGACGAGCTCATTGGCGAGGCAGAGGCTGATATCGCCGATGGGCATTGATTACATGGTGGGGCAGTACCGATGGAGCCAGGCTAGAAGTGATTTCCACTTTAAATTAGGTGGACACCATCGCTTTTGACGTCGGGGTCAGTAAGACATGTTAGCCAGCCCCGCATACCGTTGCCTTGGATGATGGATATTCCGTCGCTATGTCAAACCGCTCGATCGACGCTGCATCGGATGTCTCAAGGCATCTCGCCCGTAGTGATCAGGTTCAAAAACTGTTCCGCATCGAAGATGAAAGCACCAGCCGCTAGTGCCTTTGCAACCTTAGTCGGGCCGGCGTTATCGCCATAGCAAAGAAACGTCAGAGTCTTGCCTGGAGTACTCATCACCCTTAACCCAAAATCCTGCGCCTTCTGTTCAAGGTCTGCCCGATGCGCAGCAGCAAAACCGGTGAAAAGAATTTGATTTATCCCCCCTGGCGGCGACTTGGGACGGGGACAATTGGAGGCGGCCTCCTGTGCTGCCAAAGCAGACGGTTTTGGTTTTGGCGAAAGCCTTGGAGCGGGAGGGGCGGCGTCGTTCAGTAATAGCTCCGCGCCCGACAATATCTCAACAATTCGATCCTTTCGGAAGGTTTTTGGGAATGAGTCGCCAGTGGATCGACCCTGAATGTAGAGTGAGTTCTCTGACCATTGGATCAGTTCTCGGACACTCAAATTACCCCTCGCATCTTTGTAGCTGAACTTGATAATCGTCACTGCGTCACTCCCTGTGATTTTCACATTACCGGCCAAACCTGCATCTACCCGGAATCCTTCCGGTATTCGTTACGGTTGGGAAACATTTGATCCTCAACGTATGCCGTCGAAATCTACCACCATTACTTCGTCACGAGGCAATGCAGTTGTATCAAGCGTATCCGGGTGGGAGCCGCGTCGCGACCTGGCTCCAACACCTGGCAATCTCCTTGGCAATGCTGCCGCGGCCTTTCCTGGGCTCCAGCTCATCACTTGCACTGATATGCTCCAGCAGCCACTCATCCGTCCATCCCGCCCATTCACCCGCCACGGACCTGAGGTTCGCTTCGAGCACCGGGAACACTTCATTCCACAGGATGCTGTGGATTTCCTTTGGCGAATAATTGGTTTCAAGGACTACGCGAGCGATGTAGTTGTAGGTCAGGTCGTCGATCTCGGTATCCAGGAAGAACGAGGAAAGGGCCTGCCAGGTTTTCAGGCGGTTCGAGTCGACAGGGTTCATGTTTTTGTCTCGGGATGTGTAGGTGATAAGCCCATTTGGCCCAATGCTGCCGGCTAAATCGCCTGCTTGCCACCGTATGAGTCCCTCTGCTGCCAATAAATCGTTGTTGTTAAAAAACACAACCAGAGTACCATCGGCTCAAAGACAAGGAAGCCCATGGATATACTCACGCCATCACGTTTTGACGACGCTGCGATTTTGTACCCGAACGACAAGGCCGGGCTTGATCGATGCCTGCGCATTTTGAGGATGGCGCGCCCCAAAGCGTTCGCGGACCTGCAAAAGCTTTTCGGTACGCACGGTGTCGACTTGTTCAAGCCCAGAGCCGCAATGAACTGGGTAGTGATCGACGTAGGCGCCAATAATCTCAGGGTGATAGGTGGCGTCAACTACACCCGGCAGAAGATCTACGTCAAACACATCTACACGCATGCCGATTACGACGTTGCCAACGTCTGGTATGCAAGAAACAAAGGGGTAAGACGATGAGCGCAGCCCGGAACGACTTTCAAACCGTGATCGCAACGCTTGGCGAGCTACATGCGTTACTGGATCGCCTGCGCGGTGAGTTTGTGCATGGCATCAAGACCCCTGCCGACTATGAGCGTGCGACCGACCTGCTCGATGCGCTCACCGACGGGCGCGAACTGAGCAAGACTGAGGAGAAAATTCTCGTTGAGCTCGAGGACGAAATCCTGGCCTACCAGCGCAACTGCGAACAGTTTCGCGAGTCCCATGCCGCTTTTGAGGCGACCTGCACGCCTGTGCAATTGATCAAGGATCTGATGGAGACGCGCGGGCTCACCGGTTCAGACCTCCCTGAGATCGGTGATAAAACGGCGGTGTCCAAAGTGCTCAATGGCGATAGGCCTATCAGCCACAAGATGGCGTATGCGCTGGCGGAGCGGTTTGCGATGGAGCCGAGTGCTTTCTTGACCGCGACTTCAGCAAAGGTGGCGGCTCATATCGAAACTGTCCCTCTTTCCGTCAGTAAAACTTCAGCTCATTACCTTTTGCACGAGGATTCTTTGATCGCATATTCAGTGGAAGAGGCCGGTGCCGGTGAATACAAAGTAGTGACTTCGAAGGGTCGCAGAAAGACGGCCAAAGAGCCGGACAAGGGGTAGGGCAATCATCTGCTGATCAGGGGGCCGGGTTGGTTGTCGATCCACGGGAGCTCAGGATGATACGCGGCCCGATACATCGGCCATTGCAGCCAATCCCCGAACCCTCTATAAAATCTCGCGCTGGCATCGCGTTCCTCTCGACCGTCGTTGGCCATGGATATCTGACCCGCATGGAGCATCATCGTGAGCCAATCGCCGCGCCCTCTCAACTCCCGAATCAACTTCTGCCCGCGCAAAAAGTCGTCCCGCGTGCTGCAGTATGCCTTGAGCATCAGCGTCCTGACCCTGCTCAGCGGATGTGGCGCGTTGACGGATGTCCGCTCTTTCTCCACCCCTTATTCAACGCCTGAAGGTGGCGAGACAGCGCGCTTGCGGGTGATCAGCGATGGCATGGTCAGGGCCGTACCCAAGTCCGATTGTGTGGACTTCCGCCTGCCGGGCGCGGGTGTCATGGTGGCGTTCCGCGATGGCTACGCCAATCGCAACGGCGAAAGCCTGGGTATGCCGGATGACGACAAACACTCATCTTCCACGGTAATGACTGAGCTGCTGGTGCCTGCCGGGCAGCCCATCGCGTTTCATTACATCGGTGCTCAATGCTACAACATGTTCCGCTTTGTCCCTAAAGCAGGGGCGGACTACCAGCTGGACGCCGCGGGGCGATACAAGTGCACGGTGACCCTCAAGCAACTGTCCGTGAAAACGACCGAGCTTCCCCCTTTATCCTTGGAGGACAGCAAATTGTGCAGGGCGACGGATAACTTTTAGCGTGGAGGGTTTTCCAAGGACGCCATAACGTTGAAAAAGGAGTTTCATCATGAGCCCCATCCCCACGTTCCAAATCCGCCGTCTCATCCTCACCCCCCTTGAACTGACGGATGCACCGGCGATCCAACAGCTATTTCCCCATTGGGAAGTGGTCCGTTACCTGGACAGCCGCGTGCCCTGGCCTTACCCGGATGACGGCGCGCTGACGTACGTGCGCGACCATGCGCTCCCCGCTATTGCAGCCGGACGCGAGTGGCACTGGATGATCCGTATTGCCGAAGAGCCGACACAGAGCATCGGCAGCATCAGCCTCTACGACCAGCCCGGCAACAACCGTGGTTTCTGGCTGGCGCCGCAATGGCAGGGAAAGGGCTACATGCGCGAGGCTTGTGAAGTGATCAATGCCTATTGGTTTGAAGCGCTGGGGCGCCCTGTCATGCAAGTGCCCAAGGCAGTGGGCAACCTTGCTTCGCGCAGGATTTCGGAGCGCGAAGGCATGCGCCTGATCGGGACGCAGGAAGGGGATTTTGTCTGTGGGGTGTTGCTCAAGGAGGTCTGGGAGATGACGCGTGACGCGTGGCTTGAAAGGAAGGCCAAACCTGGAGCGCATTGAACGGAATCAAGCTTCGTCATCATGAGTTTCATCGTCGACATTGATCAAGGAAGAACACATGCAACCGTCACTCAATCGAATCATGCTGTACGTCCGGGACGTTCAAGCGACCTGCGATTTTTATGAGCGTCATTTCAGTTTTACCAGTGAAAGAAAAACCGATGACCGCGTCACCGAATTGAGCCCTGCAAACGGTGGCGCGATCCTGATGGTTCACCCGGCAGGGAGGGCCGTTAAAACAGGGCAAGTTACCGTAAAGCTTGTCTTTGATCTCCAGGATGTCGAGGGTTTCAAGGCAAAGTGCCTGGCCCAAGGCCTGAAGTTTGGCGCTACGCACAGGGCGGACGGTTACTCTTTCGCCAACGCCAAGGACCCCGACGGTAATTCCATTTCCATCTCCAGCAGGGCGTTTGCATGCCGCTGAACTTTCAAAAGATGCATGCCAATGGCGATGACTTCGTTATTGTCGATTCGCGAAATTCGGCCAACCCGGTGACGAGTGCCATGGCCCAGCGAATGGGGGATCGGAACTTGGGCGTGGGCTTCAACCAACTCGCGGTGTTGCTCGATTGCGACGATGCCGATGCGCGCGTGATGTTCTGGAACGCGGATGGCTCCGCGCTGGACGTTTGCGGCAGCGCAACACGGGGAGCGGCGGATATGCTGATGCGCGAAGCAAATGTTGCTTCGGTAGCGCTGCGCACCAACCGTGGTCTGCTCACGTGCGAGCGTACCTCAACCGGCGACATTTCCGTCGACATGGGTGTGCCACTTTTCGGCTGGTCGGACATCCCCTTGGCGCAAGCACTGGACACCGCTGTGTTGCCACTTGCCGGCAGTCCAGCCGCGTGCAGCATGGGTAATCCGCACTGCACTTACTTTGTGGGAGATTTGGCAACCGTTGATATCGCGACCATCGGCCCGGCCATCGAAACCCACGCGCTATTCCCACTCAGGACCAACGTTCATTTTGTCCAGATCATTGATCGCACGCATATTCGGTTGCGCATCTGGGAGCGCGGTGCAGGGATTGCACTGGGTTCAGGTTCTTGCTCGTGTGGCGCGGTTGTTAATGGAATTCGTCGTGGTTTGTTGGACAGCACCGTCGAGGTTGAATGTGATGGTGGAAGCGTGACGGTTCAATGGGATGGCGTGGGGGCGGTCTTTCTTATCGGGCCGGTGGAGGCGAGTTTTTCGGGGACGATGAGTCAAGCTTGAGTTGGTAGGCGTTTCTATCCTGGAGCAGGGATTTACGCCCCAAGCCGGTGGCCGTTGCGACTGATGATTCCAGACGGCTTGGAACAGGCAGCCAGCCGTGAGCATGCATTGATTCAACCCGAGTGAAGGTAAGCGCGAGGTGATCTGCGCGTTGATTGGATTGGTCATTGCCATCCTGACCAAGCGTTCGACCGTCAATGTCATATTCATCCTTTTGGAATCGGTCCGGTCCTGGCGCCCCGACAGATGTTTGAGCAAAATCAGGTGAGCCAAGGCACCAAGCGCATAGATCTCAAGGACGCCCAATGATATTGCAAAGTCGGCCAGTGAAGGCTGATGACATCAAGACCCTCTGCAGCTTTGCGCAGGACGCTCGGGAACTGTTCTATATGTTCCCGAAAGCCCAATACCCCCTGACTGAGGCTCAGCTGTCTGACGCCATCGCTCAACGATTCGATTCGACGGTCATCGAGGCTGGGAACCGTGTCGTTGGTTTTGCTAACTTCTATCGGGCTGAAAAAGGTGGGGTTTGCTGTATCGGCAATGTCATCGTTGCCCAAGAGGCACGAGGTAAAGGCGTTGCAACCTTTCTTGTGGAAACGATGACGGCCCTGGCGTTCGACCGTTATGACGCCACTGAGGTGCAGGTATCGTGTTTCAATGAAAACACGGCAGGCTTGCTGCTTTATCCAAAGCTGGGCTTTTTGCCCTTCGCTGTTGAAGAGCGAGTTTCTCCAGACAGTCGTAGAACCGCACTCATCCATATGCGTCGCGGTAGAACGGGCCGCCCCTAGATCCTTTTGAGCGGCTACCGCCAGAAGTGCCTGAAAACCCAAGCCCATCCCAACGCGACTGATTTACAATACCGCATCTTCGACAGAGGCCGGTATTTCGTGGATGCGTTTTCCCTTGTCTATCAACACCTGAGCGCATGGGTGATCGCCCCCATCACCCAGCAGTTCCTCGACATCTTCAACTTGAACGGTCGGTTCGGAGTCCTGTTTCTCTGCGCTTCCTACGGTGTCGCCTATGGCCTGTTCCGTTTCAGAAAACACCGCCGCCTGACTGACGCTCGTTCGTTCTGGCAATTCATCGGTGGTCGTGGGGTGTACCTGCATCGTTCGGCGTTGCTGGACTATCGCTACTACTTCGTCCGGGCGATTCTCAAGATTGCCTTGGTGTTGCCCATTGTTCATCTGGTCGATCCGTACATCCTGCGCTCCGGGGATTACCTGGCTTTTTTCAGCAACCTCTGGGGCGCGCGTCCGCGCCTCGGTGAGAATTTTTCGCTCGCGTTGCTTTATGGGCTGGGGGTGTTCCTGGTGAAGGATTTCGTCCACTACTGGGCACACCGGGCGTTTCATTCGCGCTGGCTCTGGGCGTTTCACAAGGTGCATCACTCGGCGCCCGTGCTGGTGCCGGCCACCGCGAGTCGGATGCATTTTGTGGAGAAAATCGTCGAGAAGCTCGGCATCACCGCCTGCCTGGGTCTTTTCGCGGGTGGCTTCTGGTATGCCAGTGGTGGTGAGATCAGCCGCTACACGTTGTTCGGCGTGACGTACCTGGTGTTCATTTTCAATAGCCTGGCGGCCAACCTGCGTCACACCCATGTCTGGCTGTCCTTTGGTCCGGTGCTGGAACATGTGCTGAACAGTCCGGCCCAGCACCAGATCCACCACAGCGATGCACCGCGTCATTTCAACCGCAATTTCGGCGTCAACCTGTCGCTGTGGGACTGGATGTTCGGCACGCTCTATGTCACCAGCACGCAGCCTGAGCACTTGCGTTTCGGCACCGGAGAACAGGACCACCAGCGTTACTTGACGGTGTATAGCCTGATTGTCACGCCTTTCGTTGAAACTGCCCGCAAGTGCCTGCCCGCGTTTTCATATCAACGCCAACACGCCACAATGCGCCCAACGCCTGCCATCGGATCAGCGAGTGCTGACGCGGGCGAGGTTGAGCGAAAATCCAGCAAGGAACGCCCATGAATTTCTTCAAGAAGCTCTTCGGTTCATCGAAAGCCCCTGAAACCCAAGACGACCAGCCCGCGCCGCAATCCCACGAGCTTGGCGACCTGACCGAGGCTGAAGCCGCCAATCTGGCCGTCCGGGAAGCCGGCGCAGCGTGCCTGGATCGTCATTGGAGCGCTGTTGGCACGGTCGAGCGGGATGTCCTTGCCTACCTGATCAGCCCGACCTTTTCCGGCGGCCCTTACTGGCCTTCGACCCGCCAGGCCTACCGCGTGGTTCGTCGTGGCGACACGATCATTCTCGCCACTGAAGGCCTGTCCGATCCATTCGATGATACGGAAGGAATGGGCAACGGCTTCGAGATGGAATTGTTCGTCGAAACCGCGGATATCCCCGAGCACGCCTATGGTCCTGTGGGGGAGGTCGATCCTTTCAAGCGCAGTTGGGCTTTCGAGCTGCTGGAGCACGTCGCCAAAACGGTGGCCGACGCTGGCGGCATCACCCACCAACTCGACCAATACGGGACGCTATCCCTTGAACTGCCAGGGCTCAGCCAATCGCACCACATGGGCGATCAACTGCCCAAGCTCTTCGTGACCGATGACGACTCCACCGGCGTTCTACTCGGCGCCCCGGCGCCGGATTTTCCTACCCAACTGGATGACATGCCCTTGTCCCCGGTCAGATTGGTGCCGGTGGTATTGATTACGGCGGCGGAGCTGGAGTACGTGCGTTCGGGAGGGCGAGCGGCGCGGGAGGATCTGGTGAGTCGTTTGAAGGCGGCGGGTGTTGGGCATATGAGCAGCTTGCATCGGGCGAGTGTGGTGTGATGCTGGAGCCGGTCATCGAACCTGGCGGTATCCCTTTGGCCTCCTGCTGACTCTTTCAATCCCATCTTCAAGGACGAACCCGTGACCGCATCCCCCGCCAAACTCATCTTCCTGCCCGGCGCCTCGGGCAACACCCAGTTCTGGCATCCGGTCGCTGAACGCTTGGCCCACCCGGCGCAGCAAGTACACATCGGCTGGCCCGGTTTTGGAGACACGCCGCCTGTGCCTGACGTGACCGGCATGAGTGACCTGGTGGCGCGTGTGCTGGCCGAGATCGACCGACCCACAGCGCTGGTGGCGCAATCCATGGGCGGTATCGTCGCTGTGCTCGCAGCACTTGAACGCCCTGAGCTGATCACCCACCTCGTGTTGACCGTCACCTCGGGCGGGGTGGACATGTCGGCGCTGGGCGCACACGACTGGCGCCCGGATTTTGCGGCGGCCAACTCGACACTGCCGAGTTGGTTTCTCGACGACCGCACCGACCTCACGTCTCGCTTGATCGAGTTGCGCATGCCGGTCCTGCTGCTCTGGGGCGACGCTGATCCGATCAGCCCCGTTCGTGTTGGCCAGTACCTTGCCCAGCTGTTGTCCCGCGCTGAACTGCACGTTTTTCCTGGCGCCGATCACAGCCTGGGCTTCACTCACGCAGATGAGGCGGCGAGGCTGATCGAGAGACATCTGGCGAGCGAGTAAGCGGAGCACTTGTTATCAAAGTGTCGGACTGATTGTGCGGCGCGGCGTGTTTCAAGACCTCCAGGACCCAATACCTTTTTCGAGACATCAATGACTGACTACCGCGGACTCATCCTCGAACACACCCGTGAAGGCGCCACCGAGCGTGCCATCACGCAACTGGAAGCCAGCCTGGGGGCTCGCTTGCCGGACGACTATCGCCAATTCCTCAAGACCTGCAACGGCGCCTATGTGGAATACGATGTGCTGGCGACCCTGGCCAATGGCGATGAGGAACTGCTCAGTTTTTCACTGTACGGGCTGGACCCGGACAAAGAATATGAATCCAACCCCTTTGAACTGGAGCAACTGCGGGCCCAGCCCGGTTTCCCCGCAACGGGATTGTTGCCGATCGGTCGCGACGGCGGCGCGAGTATCTTGCTGCTGGACCTGCGGGAAGGGCGCCAGGACGTGGCGGCGATGGTGGCGGGCCTACCTGCCTGGACCGGTCGCCGTCAGCAGGGCGATGAGTACGTGGTGCTGGCGGATTCTTTCAATGGCTATCTGGATTCGCTGCATTTATCGCAAGAGCGGATCGAGGAGCATATCAATCACTTCATCATTAGCCCTGAGAGTATTGAGGCGACGTTGGAGTGGTTGGATAAGGGCAGTTCGGGGTGGCGGGAGCGGTATCGGGAATTGTGGAATGCGAGGGTTGTGGATCGGTTGATTTGAAGACTGATTGGGTGGATGAATTCCGGTCTTGTCCCCTGGAGGCTGTTTACCTCTACTTCCCAAGTCGTCGCCACCAATCGGCAGCATTACGGGCGTTCGTAGCTTTTTTAAAGACTGCGGATCTTGGCGATGCTTCCAGATAAAGCCGGCCTTCATCTGGAAGCAGAGATATAGGTAAAAACGACCTGTTGATTCGAGCAGAATTATCTTGGCTGTCTTGCCTAAGGCTTCAGGCAACAATGTTAACTTTCGATAAGCTATGAGCGATGCAAGTGGGCGCTATAGACACGAAGCGGCCTTGGTCAGCACAGTAGCTGTAACTTCGATCTTCAGTCAGCAAGGACATCTCATTGAACGACTCTGAACATGTGAAAGAACTGTGCGCCCGTTTCAACTCCGGAGAACATCTGAAATTTACGTTTTTCTGGGGGCACCAGCGCAGCAAAATTGCCGTTACGGCTTCGTGCTTCAGCCAATGGTTCGAGGCCGGGTTCATTGTCGAGGGGCAACATTACCCGACAGCCGAACACTTCATGATGGCCGAGAAAGCGGCCTTGTTCGACGATCAGGAAATTCGTGCGCAGGTGCTCCACGCACCTACTCCTAATGCCGCCAAGGCACTTGGCCGCAACGTGCGCGGATTCGATGATCAGGTTTGGCTGCAACACCGATACGACATCGTCGTTCGAGCGAACCAGGCCAAGTTCTCTCAAAATCCGCAGTTGAACGAATATCTTCTACAAACCGGTTCGAGCGTTATTGTCGAAGCCAGCCCGGTTGATAACATCTGGGGTATAGGGCTCGCACAGGACAACGCGGATGCGAACAATCCGAATCTGTGGAAAGGCTTGAATCTGCTGGGATTTGCGCTGATGCAGGTGCGGGACGGGGAGTAAGTTATCCCTTCGCCGCTTGAATCCAGTCCTCAGTCGAGACGCTCGATGGCGCGTGCAAGATTTGCGTGTGCCTGCTGCTCGAATGCGTCGAAGTACGCTGCGGTCGTATAGATCCGCCCGCGCGCCTGGAATCCCTCCAGGACCTGGCGCCGCTTTTGGCGGTACACAGGCAGAGGCACAAATTGGTACTCGTGGCGAATCTGTTGGTCGTATTCCTCGAACCGTTCGAACGACGCTCCAAGGATCGCCAGATCCGTGTCCACCAACACCGCTTCGTCTGCCGACTTCGGGGCGCCATCGTGTCGCGTCACCATGATCAGGTCGTAAAGCCTGCGTCGCGTTTCATCGCCCAGGCCGCTATCACGTGCCACGTCGTCCAACCATTGCGCGCTACGCAGCTCGTTGTCGCTGCGAAGGGGCTCGTAGATCGCGTCATGGAACCACAGCGCGAGGTCGATTTCGGCGGGGGCCTGGCAGGCCGCATTGACGAATCGGCGCACTTGAAGACATTCCTTCAGGTGCTGGAGGGTGTGGTAAGCGCGATGCGGCTCGCAGTAATGTCGAATGAGTTCTTCGTACGTCTCTCGTGACGCGCATACGACGCCAAGCTCGGCCCAGACGCGAGCCCAGGCGTCGAAATCCGTGCCATCAACTGCGTCGAGGTCGCCCTGTGGGCTGGCCGGGAATAGACCGTTCTCTTCTGGCGAACCCGTCATCGTTTCTCCTGCACTTCAAAAATGAAAAAGATAATTATTGAGCATCACCCGCCGGCGCGTCGTCGGCATCGTCTGCTGGCGCTCCGTAAGGTGCGCCAATCTCGACCCGATCAGCCTTTACCCAACCGGTATAGTCGTCGCCGCTCTTGGCGATGAAGTTCACTTCCAGCCATGATTCGTCTTCAAGGCTGGAGTAAACGGTGAGAGAGTCGCCGGGGATTACGAAAATCTTCTTATTGGCACAGGCTTCATCTGGCGCTTCGTGGAAATGCAGGCGCCCAGTGCCAATGACCTTGCCTTGCACTGACGGATGAAACTCAGGCACCGTTCCGGAGATCTTTTCCGCCAGGGCCGAACAGTTGACAGCGGCCTGGCTCAGGCTGCTGAAAAGGCACAGGCACAATAAGCTTGAACGCAGATACATCGTGGCGAATCCGTTTGGGGTGGAGGCGTAGGATAGTTAAGTCAGAAACTATTGGGAAAGAGACATGAAAAAAGGGGACTGGAAAAAGTGCAGAAAGAGGTGCTCATCTGCAAATACCCTGCTATCCAAACCATCCACTCAGCAACACCGCGCCCAACGCGACTAACGCGGTATTGAGACAGACCAGCGTGAAGCCA
The DNA here is from genome assembly GCF_018325865.1 of Pseudomonas sp. St386. NCBI lineage: Bacteria > Pseudomonadati > Pseudomonadota > Gammaproteobacteria > Pseudomonadales > Pseudomonadaceae > Pseudomonas > Pseudomonas sp. St386. The sequence continues at coordinate 4,847,207 of NZ_AP021900.1, read as the reverse complement.
AACCTTACCAGTTCGCCTTCCTCCTTGGCCTGGGTCTTGGCAAGTCCCAGGATCAGCATGACAACCGACAGCGAGCCCAGCGCTGCATGCCCTGCCGAGCTGTTCTGGACGGCAGCCAACAACAGGCGAGAGGATTCGGGCAACATCGCGATGGCCGGCATGAAGATCGCGTTGCCGCCAACATTCGACCCCGTCATGTAGCCTGACAGCGCGCCAAACAGGGCAACCAGTGACGTCGCGGCGGCGGGCGACAGGCCCGCCAGCATTTGCATCAAGCCCGCGAGGAAGCCGGCCTTCACCATCATCTGCGACATCGCGAGGAAGAAGAAAATGGTCAACAGTGGTCGCTTCGCCCGCGCCACCAGCGCAGCAGGCATACTGACGTCGAGTGCTGTCTGGCGTTGTGTGTGGCGCGTGTGAAACCCTAGCCCGATCAGCACCAGAACCAGTGCCAGGCCTGGTGAGGAGAGTGGCTTCCAGGTGACCTGAGCGCCCTGTACAACCCAGTGATCCTGCCAGGAGGTGATCGCCCACACCATCTTCAATGCGACAATGCAGACAATCAGCACCAGATACGGCCATGCCTGACGCGGCCATTGCACTGCACCGCGCTCGCTATCGTTGCGGCGCAAGCGCCACAGCCCAGCAGAGAGTACCGCTGCGGCCGTCACCAGGCCCGCGGCCACGCCGGCCACTTCCGGCCCCAGCCACCGACTGGCACTGTAAAGCACGCCAACAAACAGCAGCCAGAAAGCCCCCAACGCCCTCCATTCCCGCGAGTCACGAACGCCTGCAAGAGATAGCGCGATTGCACTGAGGACCAAAAAAACCGGTGCGCTGGTCAGTGCCGAGGTCGATGCCAGCGCGGTTGCGTCCAAGTGAACCAACGAAGCACCAATGACCGATGCCAGGCCCAGTGTTCCCCAGGGCATGATTGCCATGCCGGTCAGTGCTATTCGTAGCGCGATCCGACGCTCGAAGAGACTGAGCAGCAGGGGCACCGTGGCGATCAACGACACGCCGAAGCCGGTCATCGCTTCGAGCAGCGGTGCCAGTCCAAGAACGATAAACACGACTTGATCGCCGCGCCCAAGCCCCAGTGACTGCACCCATCGGCTAAGCGCCAGGTTGACGCCCATGCGCTCGATAAAAATCACGAAGACCAGACCTGGAACGATCACGAAAGCCGTACTTGCAAACAGCACGGCCGTATCTTGAGCGGCGGCCACCATACTGCCTAGGCGCCACGCGTCTGCAGCGCCGGCGAGCCAGAGCACCAGGACCAATGCAGTGCCTGCAATGGCGGCGTGCATGGGGGCCGGCGCAGCACGACAAGCATGGCTGTAACCAACAGGACAGGGGAAAGATGGAACAGTGCGAGCATGCCAATAATATCCTGTGTGTGTTCCGACTAAGGCTGCGTACGCAGACTGCTGGCAAGATAATATTTCTCTTGTCTAGATAAAGGGGCGCGGTTTTCTGTTAGTTTTCGAGAAAATTTCTCACGGGTTTACCATGGCCAAAAACGACGCAGCACTTGAATCGTTGGACAAATTCGACCGGGCCATCCTGGACCTCGTCCAGCGCGACAACACGATGCCGCTGCGCCTCATGGCCGAGCAGGTCAATCTTTCCACGGCCGCCGTTCAGCGCCGCATCAAGCGGATGGAAGCGGGGGGCGTCATCACGGGCAACGTAGCCATCGTGGATCCCACCGCCGTAGGACGGCCGATCACGATCATTGTCGAGGTGATGGCAGAGCGCACCAGCATCGAGGCACTGGAGGCGATGAAGGCACACTTCGCGGTGCCCGAAGTTCAGCAGTGCTACTACGTCACCGGCGAAGTGGATTTCGTCCTGGTATTAACCGTTGCCAGCATGAACGAATACCAGGCGTTGGCGCGGCGATTGTTTGCCGAAAATTCCAACGTGACCTGGTTCAAGACAATCGTGGCGCTGGACCGTGTGAAAGTCGGGCTTAATGTGCCGAGCATGCCTGTGGGGATCGTCATCTAGCCTTCTTATCAAGCTCTCCAGGTGATTGCGCCAGAAACGCCGCGATCAGCGATACAACCTGCTGCTGAATCACCCCACGAGCACGGCCGCCATCCCCATCCTGACAAATAATGCCATCTCCCGGCACGTGCTCTTCGAGGATCTTCTGCGCACCAGGTTTGCACATCGACATGAAGCTGAAATGGCTTGCGTCTTTGATCTCGACATAGCGGCTTGTCGCCGAGGGCAGGCGCTTGGCCAGGTTGGCAGATTCCAACTCGGCGGGAAGCTCTCGCGACGGTACACCGGCCGCGATCACCAGGGCGGGGACAGGCAGCGTGACCAAGCTTTTATCGGTCAGGCCCCGTGAAAGGCCCAGGTCCAATGTCACCACCGCAGTGATGCGTTTATCACGCCAATCGGCGGCCAGTTCGGCCTTTGATTCAGCGGTGCTGGCGGGATTCATCTGTTCGTAAACGGTGCAACTGGATAACTGCGAATGGGCTTTGCAGTCTTGGGCGAAGCGCTCTGGGTCGAAGCGAGCGCCGGCGATTTCCAGGGCGGTCCAGCCGCCGAGTGAATGGCCCACGGCTGCAATTCGTCCATTGGCGACCCGGCCAAATTTTTCAGGTTGAGTCGTGACCGCATCAATGACCCGACGCAGATCGACGGGCCGCTGCCATAACTGCGCCGCTGCTTGCGGGCTGCGGTCATGGGTGGTGCTGCCGGGGTGGTTGATGGCGGCGACGATGTAACCCTTCTGGGCCAAGGCACTGGCCAGCCAGATCTGGTTGCTCCAGTTACCCCGGTATCCGTGGGAGAGCACCACCAATGGGTGTTCGCCGGCAGTGGGCGGCGCGTTACGCACGGCAGAGGCGCCGACAAACACCGCGTTATCGGCGATCAGTTGCGCGGTTTCGGTGGTTGCGCTGGGGTACCAAACGACCATCTCCAGTGCGCGGCCATTGTGCGGATCCAGGGTGGAAGATTGGAAACCGATGGGGTTTTCGTCAGCAAATGCGATGGTCGTCAGGCAAGCCAACAACAGGGCGCCGAAAGCTGTTTTCAATGTCGTTTCTTCCTTGATTAGACGAATGATGGGGTCGATAAGCACGGGCATTAAAGCTCAGATTCGAACCGCTGCGCATAACTTTTATCGACTAAAAACCTAGCCCCCGAAAGCAAACTCCGAGGGGGCGAAGCGGTCGCTGGTGTCCATACGAATATTGCGCAGCGCCACGGTTTCCAGGTGTGACGCGTAGAGCGACTCAGAGAAATAGCTGATCAGAATGGAACGACGGCGTGCGCCGATCACGTTCAGGCTGCCCGCGTGTACCAGGTCGACATCGAACACCAGGATGTCACCGGCAGAGCCTGAAAGCTGTACGGCGCGTGACTCGTCATTGAAGTCGAAGGGTGGGGCGCCCGGCTCAGGTCGATGGCTGCCGGGGACGATCCGTGTCGCGCCGTTCTCGGGGCCGTAATCGTCGAAAAAAGCCAGGGCGATGGCGATGTCGCCTGGCCGCTGGGCTGACAAGTCGCGGTGCAGTTGTTGGTGGCCGTTACCCGCCAGGGGCTCGCGTCCTTCCACTTGGGAGAGAAAGAATCGCTCGCCGATCAACTCACCTGCCACCGCCAGTAGCTGGGGTAGACGACATACGGCCTGAATCTTCGAATCATCGTCCAACATCGAATAGCGCCAGTCCATGCCGCGGGGCACTGGCCATTGGTCTGACGGACGTACACCTGCATCGAACACGGCACGAAGGTCGGCCAGCCACTCGGTCGGGATTGCTTGACGGAGCAGGGCGTAGCCGTCTTGGTGGAGTTGTTTGTGGTCAGGCATGGTTTTTTCGACTTCCTTGTGCGGACCTTTGGAAGGCTAGTATGCAAACCAAAGTGGGACCACCAGCCCTTGATGAGTCAGGGGCTCTGTAGGAGCTGTCGAGTGCAACGCCGTTCAAGCGGGAGCAAGCTCTCGTGGAACAAATTGCAACCATGTGATTTTTAAGGCTGAAAATACATATCGATCGTTCCCACGCTCCTGCGTGGGAATGTCGCCAGGGACGCTCCGCGTTCCGCTTCTGGAAAGTGACGCAGAGCGTCACGGGATGCATTCCCACGCAGAGCGTGGGAACGATCAAAAATAGATACCTCGTGGACGTCGCTCTAGTTCCCTGCGCGACAGCGCAGCGTCGAAGACGTGGCGGGGACTCCTCGCCACAGGTTGTCGGCTTGCAGGCTTATTTGGCGGGCATGCTTATAGAGTGGAGCCTACCGGTGCCGTATCTAATCTTAGGGCAATCACATCCATCACGTCGCACCCATCACGCAGTGGGATGCAGCAAAGCTGCGCCAGATCTTGCAAGGTCGCGGGTTCGATGGTCTGTTCATCGCGCATCGCCAAATTCTCCAGGAATTGGGTGGCGGCACGGATTTGGTAGGCTGCTGAGTCGAGCAGGATGTGCAGCGGGGCGGTGGTATCGACGTAGAGGGGGTGGTCGACGGCGTTGCTGGTAAGGCCCATGTATTGATTCATAAGTAAGCACCACTGGATAGTTTTTGCCCACTGCGGGTCACCAAACCCGGTCGCCATCTGGGCGACGGCAAAACTATAGACAGACGCCCCCACAAAAACGACGCAATAGATGGATAGGCAGGCCAATTCCCAACGATATGTAGGACCTTTCTGTAGCCCCACCCCCCATTTTCGCCTTTCATCCCCCATTTGCCCCCCCGACGCATCCCACAATCCAATCGCGCATTCCCACCCGGCGCGGGATAATACGGCCCTGCTTGGGGTCACAAGCTTTTCCCCTCGTTGGTATTGGCGGCTCAGAAGGATCGAACGCAATGACAGATTGGCTCCAGAGCTATGGAGAAATGGCTGAGCGGGTTCGCCGCCATCCTTGGGAGGACACGCCGCTCGGGCCGCCTGCCCAGTGGCCCGATGTATTGAAGACCACCGTGGCGCTGAGCCTCGCCTCGCATTTTCCCCAGGCCATCGTATGGGGGCCGGACCTGATTACGTTGTACAACGATGCGTTCCTGCCGATCCTCGGCAGCAAGCCCGAGGCGCTGGGGCGGCCGTTCAATGAGGTTTGGCAGGAGGTCTGGAGCGATATCGGGCCGATCGTGCAGGGCGCCTTCGATGGGCAAGCGACCTTTATAGAGAACTTCCCCCTGGTCATTGAGCGCGGCGGCGGTCCTGAGCAGGCTTATTTCACCTTCTGCTACAGCCCCATCCGTGACCAGTTCGGCAAGGTCGTGGGCATGCTGGATACGGTCACCGAGACCACGTCCACGGTGTTCATGACCCAGCGCCTGGCCGTGCTGGATGCCATCGGCAATGCCGTGGCAAACGCCACCGACCCGCAGAGCATCATGGCAGCCACCACACGGATCCTGGCGGCGCACCTGAACCTGTCCAACTGTGCCTACGCGGACATGGATGAGGACGAGGACGGCTTCACCATTCGTGGTGATTGGGCCAGGGTGGGGTCGCCGCATATCCTTGGGCATTATCGACTGGCTGATTTTGGCCGACTGGCGGTCACTAACCTGCGAACTGGCAAGCCGCTGGTGATCAACGATAACCTCAAGGAGCTGGCGCCGGAGGAAGCGGCGACGTTCCAGGCCATTGGCATCGCGGCCACCATCTGCGTGCCGTTGATCAAGGGCGGGCGATTGACCGCGCTGATGGCGATCCACGATAAAACGCCGCGAGTCTGGTCATCCAACGACCTGGCGCTGTTGATGGAAGTCACAGAGCGATCCTGGGCCCACATCGAGCGTGCCCGTGCCGACGCTGCCGTGCGCGAAGGCCTGGCGGCCCTGGCCGAATTGAACGCGACGCTGGAAGAACGGGTCGAGGAGCGCACCACGCGCTTGAAACAGACCGAAGCGGCGCTGCGCCAATCGCAAAAGCTCGAAGCCATCGGCCAGCTCACCGGCGGCGTGGCTCATGACTTCAACAACCTGCTGACCATCATTCGTTCTTCGGTCGACTTCCTGCGCATGCCCAGCCTGTCCGAGGAGCGTCGGCAGCGCTACATGACGGCGGTGTCCGAAACCGTGGAGCGCGCCTCCAAGTTGACCAGCCAGTTGCTCGCGTTTGCCCGACGCCAGCCGTTGAAGCCGCAAGTCATCGATGTGGGCAAGCAAGTGCAGAGCCTGGGGGACATGCTGCAAACCGTCACCGGGGCGCGGATCCAGGTCCATGTCGAGTTGTGCGATCGGCCCTGTTACATCCGGGCGGATCTGAGCCAGTTCGAGACCGCGCTGATCAACATGGCCCTCAATGCCCGGGATGCCATGAATGGCCAGGGTACGCTGTGGCTTCGGCTCAGTTGCGGCGGTGGCATGCCGCCGATCCGTGGTCATGCCGGGGCCGGGCAATCCTTTGCTGCCATTGCCTTGGCGGACACCGGTACCGGTATTGACTCGCCAGTGCTCGAGCACATCTTCGAACCCTTCTTCACCACCAAGGAAGTGGGCAAGGGCACGGGGCTGGGCTTGTCCCAGGTGTTTGGCTTTGCCAAGCAGTCCGGTGGCAACGTCGATGTTTCGACCGTGGTGGGCGAGGGCACGGTGTTCACCTTGTACCTTCCAGAAGTGGCGCCCGAGAAAAACCACGAGCCGGTCAAGGAAGAACTCACCCACCTGCTGCCGGAAAAGGGCAAGTGTCGGGTGTTGATCGTGGAAGACAACCTGGAGGTGGGGCGTTTTGCCAACCAGATCCTTCAGGACCTAGGCTACGAAACTGCCTGGGCGACCAACGCCGAAGAAGCGCTGGAAATGGTCGGTCCGGATGCGATGGCATTCGACGCGGTATTTTCTGATGTGGTGATGCCGGGGATCAGCGGCATTGCCCTGGCCAGGGAACTGCGCCAGCGGCGCCCGGATTTGCCTGTGGTGCTGACCTCTGGTTACAGCGAAGAGTTGGCCCACAGCGGCCATGAGGGCTTTGAATTCTTGTCCAAGCCCTATTCTGCGGATCAGGTTTCCCGGGTTCTAAACCGGACTATATTGGGGGCTGAATGAGTGTTTCCTTTTTGAAACAGTGAGTTCCATTCGTCGGCCAAGGGCTTTGTTGAATCAACAGTCTGTTGATGACCGACTAGTCTCATTGTCGTGAAGGTCGATATTGTCAGGCAACCGGTTGTTGCCGGTATGGGCCTCGATGAAGGGGAAAGGCAATGGGAGCACCGTATAGCGAGGAGAACACTGCCGCGTATCCGATCAATGAAGGGTTGCAGTGTGGCCAGTCGGCCTATCATGCGGACTTCGGTGACGAGCCGATCAAGTCCATCAGGACGAAGGTGGCCAAAGTGCAGCGAGGGGAGAAGGCCAAGTTCTTGCCCAGGGTCCCGGTCAGAAAGTGACGGCGGATCGTGGTAGGGGAGCTTGCTCCCGCCGGGCTGCATAGCAGCCCTTTTTTTTGATCGTTTTTTTCATTCCCATGCTCCTGCGTGGGAACGTCGCCAGGGACGCTCCGCGTTCCGCTTCTGGGGCCTCTCTACATAAATATTTTTCATCTTTTCTCAACTGGCATTTACTTTCACGTTTCTTTCACAAGCAGGTACGTACTCTCAGCTCATCCGTTAGAAAGCAGTACCTGCCCGTTTCCCCAGCGGGCTTTTTTTTGCCTGTCATAAAATAAACCCCCGTTTTGTTGTCCAACCATCATGGCTGACGCTGTCTGGCGTAAACTCGCGCCCGCGCGCACCGGCCATTTCTCCCCGATGCGGCATTTTTGAGGTTTCTATCATGCGTTTGACTTTGTCCACCTTGGTACTGGGGTTGGTGGTTGCCCAGGGCGCGATGGCTGCCGGCGACGGTACCGCCGCGGTCGGCGGTGGTCTGGGCGGTGTATTGGGCAACGTGGTCGGCCAGCAGATGGGCGGCAGCACCGGCGCCGCGATTGGCGCGGGCGTTGGCGGCGCAGCCGGCAGTGCCGTAGGCGCTCGCAAGGGCAGCCGCACCGAAGCGGCCATTGGCGGTGGCTTGGGGTCGGCCGGTGGTTCGGTTGTCGGTAACCGTCTGGGCGGCTCGACCGGCTCCACCATCGGCGCAGGCATCGGCGGCGCGGCGGGTGGCGCGTTGGGCAGCAATCTGTCCAATGACAACGACCGTCACTCCAGTGGCAAGAAGTACAAGCACAAGAGAAAGCATCGTTAAGCGGATGCTTGGATGAATAGACCCGGCCTTGTGCTGTGATGCTGTTCATCTGGAAAAAACGGCGCTTCTTTCAGAAATGGGAAGCGCCGTTTTTTTTTGCTTCTTTTGATGCCCAAAGCAAGCGCAACAGACAGCTCCAGCCGCTATGCAACCGCACCACCGCCATCGCGAGCAAGCTTGCTCCCACATTGGGCCGCAGTGAACATAGAACTCATGAACACCCGAGATCACCTGTGGGAGCAAAGCTTGCTCGCGATGAGGCCAGCAAACCCAACATCCATGTGACTGAGCCACCGCCATCGCGAGCAAGCTTTGCTCCCACAGATGTGATGGGTGTATGACCGGGAGAACCAGGTCGGCTATCAGGCCGCCACACGGTGGCCCACGGAGCAATGCTTGTGTTCAGGCACACCGAGCCTAAGCGAGGTGCCGAGTGGTGGGCATAAAAGCGTTTTGCTTACTTTTGACTGGGCCGGCTTCCGGGCTTTTCAAACGTGAGCCGCCGTCAGGGCGGAACCATAAGTCGCCGTTACCAAAAAAACGGATATACACTCCAACCTGACCCCCCCAAAAAAACGGCAAATCAAAATCTCCGGAACGATTGCCATCCCCCCGCTTCGAACTCATACATCCATCAACAATTGCGAGGTGTACCATGACGCCGCAAACGCAAGGCCAGGAAGAACAAGACTCCTCGGGCGCACCTGTGGTCAATGACCCGGGCAATGAAGACCCCGGTTCCCTGATGGATGACGCCCAGGTTCCCTTGATCGAGGAAGATGAAACCCCGGAATACCCGCTGCCTTCGCCCACCAACTCCCTGAGCCGCGACCAGCGTCCACCCGATGACGATGCGGGCGTCGAGCAGGTACCCAGCGACGATGAGGATGTCGAAGCGACCCCGGATGACCCGGACATCGCCGGTGACGATGCCTCCGGCAAGCCGAGCTGATCGCAGGTCCGTCTGTCGATTCAGCGGCACCATCGTCCCGCCACGCGTGCCACACATCAGGTAAGGATCTTGAAAAGGAGACTCACCATGATGAAGTCCAACATGACAGCGCTGACACTCGCCGGGATTCTTTCGCTCAGTTCACTGGCTGCCTTGGCAGAATCTTCGGGCGGCACGCCCCCCGTGGACAAGGGCGGGATGCCCCCCTCCTCAGAAATGGAGGCCGGCTCCAACTCCGGTGCCAACGGTAACGCCTTGCCCCCGGGCTCCGTGAGCGGCGGCAACGGCGGCGATGCCAACGGCAGTAGCACCAGTCCCGGCACCGGGAGCGGTTCGATGAGTGGAGGCAGCACGATGGGCGGTGCCGACGCCGGCGGTGGGACCAACGGAGGAACCGGTACCAGCGACAGTGGTGCCAGTGGTTCGGGCTCTGGCAGCTCGGGCCAATAGCCGTCCCACCATCATCCGGCATCGATCTGCTTTTGTGACGAGGGCGCTTGCTCCCGCTCGGTTGCACCGTAGGAGCTGTCGAGTGCAACGAGGCTGCGATCTTTCCCCTGTCAATTGAGTCCTGAGCGAGAGATCAAAAGATCGCAGCCTCCGGCAGCTCCTACAGAGCGCAACCCAGCGGGAACAAGCTCCCTCGTCACGGACCCCGTCCATAGATTTCCCATTGCCGGTTCCAAGCCCCCTTCGTTATCCTGCTGAATCCTTTAAGGCGAACACGCTGCCCTGGCCGCACCTGAGCCATCCCTGGAATGTTGTGTTGATAACGGATCAGATGCGATGAATGCACCCCTGAAAGAGTTTGGCCCGATCAAGGCTGTGATTTTCGACATGGATGGGCTGTTGCTGGACACCGAGGGGATCTACACCGAGGTCACGTCCATCATCGCCGAGCGCTACGGGCGCACGTTCGATTGGAGCGTCAAACAGAACATCATCGGGCGCGGGGCCACGGACCTGGCCAATTACGTCGTTCAGGCGCTGGAATTGCCGATCACCCCCGAAGAGTTCCTGGTCATCCGCGAGCCCTTGATGCGCGAGCGTTTTCCTCATGCCCTGGGGATGCCCGGCGCCGAGGAACTGGTGCGGCATTTGAAGGCCCACAATGTTCCGATTGCGGTGGGCACCAGTTCGTCGAGCCCCACGTTCGCACTGAAAACCACCTTGCACCGGGAATGGTTCGCACTGTTCGACTTCATCGTGACGGCGGATGACCCTGAGGTCGGCGCGGCGAAACCGGCGCCGGATATCTTCCTCACTGCTGCCCGGCGCCTGGGTGTCGAGCCGCGCGACTGCCTGGTGTTCGAGGATTCGCCGTTCGGGGTGACTGCCGCGAAAGCCGCCGGCATGACCGCCATTGCCATTCCGGATTCGGCCATGGCGGATGAAAAGTACGCCCACGCCGACGGGATCATTCGCTCCTTGAAAATGTTCCAGCCCAGCCTTTGCGGTCTGCCGGAGTTGGAGTGGGCCTGACCCCATCGCGCTACACAACAAAACGCCGGTCATGGTTAAAGCCATGACCGGCGTTTTTTCATGCCTGTATCAGGCGCCGAAACCACCGTCGATGGTCAGGCTGGCGCCGGTGATGTAACCGGCTTCCGGCCCTGCCAGGTAGGCGACGAAGCTGGCGATTTCATCGACGTTGCCGTAGCGCCCGACAGCCATCAGCGACATCAGGCTGGAGGCGAATTCGCTGTCGGCCGGGTTCATGTCGGTGTCCACCGGGCCGGGCTGCACGTTGTTGACGGTGATGCCGCGTGGGCCGAGGTCACGGGCCAGGCCTTTGGTCAGGCCCACCAGCGCGGCCTTGCTCATGGCATAGGGCCCGCCGCCGGCGAAGGGCATGCGGTCGGCGTTGGTGCTGCCGATGTTGATGATCCGGCCCCCTTCGCCCATGTGCCGCGCAGCGGCCTGAGTGGCGATGAACACGCTGCGCACGTTGATGGCCAGGGTCTGGTCGAAATCTTCGAGTTTGAATTCATCCAGCGGCCCTATCGCCAGCACGCCAGCATTGTTGACCAGGATGTCCAATCGGCCAAAAGCCTCGACGGTGGCCGCGACGGCGTTACGGATGGCCTCGGCGTCGGCGCTGTCTGCCTTGATCGCCAGGGCCTTGCCGCCTGCAGCGGTGATGCTGTTCTGCAGTTCTTCAGATTTTGCGCCAGAGCTGACGTAGGTGAAGGCTACGGCGGCGCCTTCTGCTGCCAGGCGTTTGACGATGGCGGCGCCGATGCCGCGAGAACCGCCCTGGATCAAGGCGACTTTACCGCTCAGTGCTTGGTTACTCATGATGATCTCCAAAAAGTGCCGGGGCGAGATGCCGCGGTGATGGGGCGAGTATCAAGAAGGTGCCGTGGGCTGTGTAGACCGTCATTGCTATAGTCTGTCTAAACCAAAAGTTTAGAGTGAGGCTCATGGAGACCTTCAACAGTATCGAATGCTTCGTGCGCAGTGCCGAAGTCGGCAGCTTTGCCGAGGCGGCGCGACGTCTGAGCGTGACCCCGGCCGCGGTGGGTAAAAGCGTCGCCAAGCTGGAGGCGCGAATGGGCGTACGCCTGTTCCAGCGTAGCACCCGAAGCCTGAGGCTGACCGAAGCCGGCCAGTTGTTCTTGGGGGAAGTCGGTAGCAGCTTCAACACCATCCAGAACGCCGTCGCCAACCTGGCCAGCGCCGGCGGGCAACCGGCGGGGACGCTGAAAGTGAGCATGGGCACGGCGTTCGGTCGATTGTATGTCGTGCCGTTGCTGGGGGAGTTTCTGCGACGTTATCCGGCGATCAACCCCGACTGGCATTTCGATAATCGCCAGGTGGACCTGATCGGCCAGGGCTTCGATGCCGCCATCGGCGGCGGTTTCGAGCTGCCCCAGGGGGTGGTGGCGCGCAAGTTGACGGTGGCTCATCGGGTGCTGGTTGCATCAACGGACTATCTGCAAGCGCATGCCGCCGTGACAGAACCGGAAGATCTGTCACTGCATCAAGGCATCCTGATTCGCTCACCACAGACCGGGCGGGTGCGTTCCTGGCAACTGACCAGCCGCAATCGGGAACACAGCCCGCTGACGCTCAAGACGCGCATGACCATGAGTGATTCGGAAGCCGACTGCGCGGCCGCCGCCCAAGGGTTGGGCATCGGCCTGGTGAGCATGCCGATCGCCGTTCCCTTCCTGGAAAACGGGACTCTGCAGCGGGTGCTGCCGGACTGGTATGTCGACGATGGCAACATATCCATCTACTACGCCGAACACAAACTGTTGCCGGGCAAGACCCGGGCGTTTGTGGATTTCATCATCGAGCAGTTTTCCGAGCAGGGGTTGGCGCGGCGGTTCAGTGCGGTTTGAGCCGGGCTTGGAATCGAGTTGGCCCCAATCGCGAGCAAGCTCGCTCCCACACTGGTTTTGTAGCGACCACACATTTCGTGATCGCCAAAAATCCCTGTGGGAGCGAGCCTGCTCGCGAAGGGGGCACCTCAGTCTAAAACCGTGAACTCACCGCCCAAACCGCCCCGGCCAGCCAATGATGGTCTTGGGCCGAGGCGTCGCGTAAGTGCGTACTTTCGACGTCGACAACCCCAGCCGCACCAGCGCTTCGGCAATGGTCACCGCCGCCGTCACCCCATCGACCACCGGCACGCCGGTGCGCTGGCGGATCTGCTCGTCGAGCCCGGCCATGCCGCCGCAGCCCAGGCAGATCACTTCGGCCTTGTCCTGGCTCACTGCCAGTTCAGCCTGTTGGACGATGGCTTCAATCGCCCGTTGCGGATCCTGCTCCAGTTCAAGCACCGCCAAACCACTGGCCCGTACCGAGGCGCAGCGGTCGAACAGGCCGGACAGCTTGAGCCGGTCTTCGATCAGCGGCACGGTGCGGTCCAGGGTGGTGACCACCGAGTAAGCGTGGCCGAGGAACATGGCGGTGCTGGCGCCGGCATCGGTGATGTCCACCACCGGCACGTTGAGCAGTTCCTGCAAGCCTTCACGACCGTGTTCGCCATAACCGGCCTGGATCACCGCGTCGAACGGCTGGTCGTAGGACATCACCCGGTCCATCACCGCGATGGCCGCCAGGTAACTTTCAAAATTGCCCTCGATCGAGTCGGCACCGAAATGCGGCGTGAGCCCGACGATCTCGGTGCCCGGCGCGGCGACGGCCTGGGCCTGGCGGGCGATGGCCTGGGTGATGGATTCGGTGGTGTTGACGTTGACCACGAGAATTCGCATGAGCTGTCCTCCTTAACACATAAAAATAAGTGGCCCGAACCTGGCGGGCCGCTTGAGCAATCAATGATTGACGTTATCCACAGCGATGGATTCGCCGCTGACGTCCTCGTAGTACGGCTGGCGCTTGGCGATGATCAGGTACAGCAGCCCTGCAATCGAAGCGCCAATCAGCCAGGAGAATGGTGAAACGCTGTCAAAACCAGGCACCAGCGCCAGGATGATCGCGATCAGCGCCGCTGGAATGAACGCTGCCACCGCCCGCAGGTTGACTCCATTGCTGTAGAAATACGCCCCGTTTGGGTCCTCGCTATACAGTTGCGGCACGTTGATGCGGCCTTTTCGCAGCAGCCAGTAGTCGACCATGATCACGCCGTACAGCGGCCCGAGCAGGGCGCCGAGGCCGGACAGGAAATACACGATCACCAGCGGGCTGTTGTAGAGGTTCCACGGCAGGATCAGCACGGCAATGGCGGCGCTGATCAACCCGGCGCGGCGGAAGGTCAGGTATTTGGGCGCCAGGTTGCTGAGCACAAAGGCCGGGGCGACGAAGTTGGCCATGATGTTCACCGCCACGGTGACGATCAGGAAGGCCAGGCAGCCCAACACGAGGAAGAAGGTGTTGGGGATCGAGGCAATCACCTGGGTCGGGCTTTCAATGATTTGCCCATTGATCTGGAACTGCGCACCGCAGAGCAGGATGGTGATCCCGGCAAACACCAGGATGTTCACCGGCAGGCCCCAGAAATTGCCGACGACGATGGTCCGGCGGCACGGCGAGGAGCGGGCGAAGTCGCAGAAATTGAGAATCAAGGTGCCGTAGATCGACAGCCACAGCGCGCCACCGGCAAAGATATTGCGCCACATCTCGCCTCCGGTCAGCGGTTCGCGGATCGACCAGGCAATGGTGGCGTCGGCCTGGGTATACATCCAACCGGCCAGGGCGGCGACAGTCACCAGGATCACCGGCCCGGCAAAACCTTCGTAGCGGCGCACTGTTTCCATGCCGTAGGCCAGGATCACCAGTTGCACGAACCAGATCGCCACGAAACACACCCAGCCCAGGCTCGACAGGCCGAGGATCGAGTCGTGGTCGTAGTCGGCGAAGCTCGGGTGGATCGCCACCAGCAACACCCGGAACACCACCGACGCCAGGTAGGTCTGGATACCGAACCAGGCAATGGCGATGACCGCCCTGATCAAGGCCGGAATCTGCGCGCCATGGATCCCGAAGCTGATCCGGCTGATCACCGGGAACGGCACCCCGGTTTTCTGGCCCATGTAGCCGGACAGGTTCATGAAGCCATACACCAGCGCCGCGCCTATCCCGAGGGACAGCAAGATCTGCCAGCCACCCAGGCCCAGGGCATAGAGGCCGATGGCGAAGGAGTAGTTGGCGATGTTGTGCACGTCGTTGGTCCACAGGGCAAAGATGCTGTAGCGACCCCAGCGTCGACCTTCGGCCTTGGTCGGCGCCAGGTCTTTGTTGTGCAGCCTCGGGCTCAGGGCCAGGGACGCGGCAGTGTTGTCGTCGAGGGCCGTGGTGGTGGAGGGCAGATCCAGCGCGATGTTATTGGAGAGACTTGTACGCATTCCGGCAGGCTCCTGATTCTCGGCGCAGCGATGACTGTGCATGAGCGCGGAGCTCGACAAATCTTCGTCGCGGCGGGCGAGCATCATTGATTACGGGGCATCTGCAGCCTGTACGGGATAGGGCGCTTCAGGCTTGCGGATCTAAAGTGTGTGTATGTTTTATATAAGTTGTATACAAAACACGTGTCGACTAAAGCCAGATCTATGCCACTTACGGATCTATTCGAAGAAGCACTAATTTCGTTTTGTTATGATCGTTAAGTAACTAACTGAAATACCGTGATTTAAAACTGACCGTTTAAACAGGTATTTATTTTTTGGCGAACGCCAGTGGAGTTGGAAGGGCAGGCGAGGCGGGAAGGTGTGTGTAACCTTTGGGGGCAGTAACGTAATAAGTGCACACAAAAATGCCACTTGTAGTGACATTTTTGTGTACAGGGTGCGGCGGACGCTTAGACGGTCTTGGATTTGGCGATGATGTTACCGGCATGCAGCCCGCATTCTTTCTGCGTGGCTTCTTCCCACCACCAACGGCCTTCGCGCTCGTGCTGGTTTGGCAGCACCGGGCGGGTGCAGGGCTCGCAGCCGATGCTGATGAAACCGCGTTCATGCAGGCTGTTGTAAGGCAGCTCCAGCATGCGGATGTAACCCCAGACTTCTTCGCTGGTCATCTGCGACAGGGGGTTGAACTTGTACAGGGTACGCTCCGGAGTGGAAAACGCCGTGTCGATTTCCAACACCGCCACCTGGCTGCGGGTGCCGGGGCTCTGGTCGCGGCGCTGGCCGGTGGCCCAGGCGCGGACATCGGTCAGTTTGCGCCGCAATGGTTCGATCTTGCGGATGCCGCAGCACTCGCCGTGACCGTCCTTGTAGAAGCTGAACAGGCCTTTTTCCTTCACGAAGGGTTCAAGTTTCGTGTAGTCCGGCGAAACCAGCTCGATGTCGATCTTGTAGTGCTCGCGCACCTGGTCGATGAAACGATAGGTTTCCGGGTGCAGGCGGCCGGTGTCGAGGCTGAACACCTTGACGTTCTTGTTCAGTTTCCAGGCCATGTCCACCAGCACCACGTCTTCGGCGCCGCTGAAGGATATCCACAGCTCGTCGCCGAATTCGGCGAAGGCCAGTTTGAGGATGTCCTGCGGGGACTTGTTGGCATAGGTCGTGGCGAGTTCCACGACGTCAAACGATGGGCTCATCAGGGCGGTTTCCTACAGGTCGGTGGCGCTGGGCGCTCTATATGGGGCTGATGGTAACAAAAGCTGTCGGGGCTGGCGCGTTCCTGTGCGTTGCGCAGGCTTCGACGAATGGCTAGAGTCGGCAAGCCTTTTGTTCGCTCAACCGATAAACATCAGAAAAAATGGGAGTGTCTTGTGGAAATTGCCTGTCTCGACCTGGAAGGTGTACTGGTCCCGGAGATCTGGATCGCCTTCGCTGAAAAAACCGGGATTGACTCCCTCAGGGCAACCACTCGGGACATTCCCGACTACGACGTGCTGATGAAGCAACGGTTGCGCATCCTCGATGAACACGGCCTCAAGCTTTCCGACATCCAGGAAGTCATCGCCACCCTCAAGCCGCTGGACGGCGCCATAGAATTCGTCGACTGGCTGCGTGAGCGCTTCCAGGTGGTGATTCTTTCCGACACGTTCTACGAATTTTCCCAGCCGTTGATGCGCCAGTTGGGCTTCCCGACGTTGCTCTGCCATCGCTTGATTACCGATGACAGCGGGCGGGTGACCGGCTACCAGTTGCGTCAGAAAGATCCCAAGCGCCAGTCGGTCCTGTCCTTCAAGAGCCTGTACTACCGGGTGATCGCGGCGGGGGATTCCTACAACGACACAACGATGCTGGGCGAAGCCGATGCGGGGATTCTGTTCCATGCGCCTGAAAACGTGATCCGTGAATTCCCGCAATTCCCGGCGGTGCACAGCTTTGCCGAGTTGAAGCAGGAATTCCTCAAGGCTTCGAACCGCAGCCTCAACCTGTAAACCCAATCCCCTGTGGGAGCGAGCTTGCTCGCGATAGCGGTGTGTCAGTTAGCACAAAGGCTGCTGACCCAACGCAATCGCGAGCAAGCTCGCTCCCACAAGGTCTTGTGTCAGGCCTGGGGTCTGTTCAGAGGTTCTGCAAGGTTTCCAGCAGCACCTTCACCTTGGTAATCGACTCCTGATACTCGGCCTCCCAATCCGAGTCCGCGACAATCCCGCCGCCGCCCCAGCAGCACACCTGCCCATCCTTGACCAGCAGACTGCGGATGGCGATGGAGCTGTCCATTTCCCCGCGCACGTCCAGATACAGCAACGAGCCGCAATACAGGCCGCGTCGGGTCGGTTCGAGTTCGTCGATGATTTGCATGGCGCGGATTTTCGGCGCGCCGGTGATCGAGCCGCCGGGAAAGCTGCCGGCAATCAGGTCGAGGGCGTCTTTACCCACAGCCAACTCGCCGGTCACGCTGCTGACCAGGTGATGCACGTTCGGGTAGCTTTCCAGGCTGAACAACTCCGGCACCCGTACCGAGCCGATGCGGCACGTGCGGCCCAGGTCGTTGCGCAGCAGGTCGACGATCATCAGGTTTTCCGCCCGGTCCTTGGGGCTGGCCAGCAGCTCGGCGGCGTGGGCCGCGTCTTCGCTGGGTGTTGTGCCGCGGGGCCGGGTGCCCTTGATCGGCCGGGTTTCCACCTGGCCTTCGCTGACCTTGACGAAGCGTTCGGGGACAGGCTCAGCACCGCGCCGCCATCGGGCAGGCTCTGGAAGCCGGAAAACGGCGTCGGGCACGCCGTCCGCAGCGCCTGGTAAGCGGCCCAGGCATCGCCCTGGCAGGGCGCGCGGAAGCGCTGGGCAAAGTTGACCTGGTAGCAGTCACCCGCCTGGATATACGCCTGGATACGTTCGAAGGCCTGTCGATAGGCTTCGGCGCTGAGGTCGGGGGTCATCGGTCCTTCGAGGCTGAAGACGCCAACGGATGTCGCAGTCGGCTGGCTGAACAGCGCGATCAGGCGCTGGCGTTCGCCTTCGCCACAATGAGGGTGGAACACCAATTGGCTGGTGCCGGCCTGGTGATCGCTGACCAGCGCCCAGTCGTACACGCCAAAACGCGCGTCGGGCAGTTGCAGGTCGTCCTTGGCGTGGGACGGCAAGGTTTCGAGGTGTCGGCCGAAGTCATAGCTCAAGTAGCCGATCAGGCCGCCGGCAAAGGGCAATTGCACCGTGGTCGGTAGTTCCGCGTCACCTAGCTGCGTCAGTTGAATGCGCAGGCGTTGCAGGAAATCGCTACCGCTTTCGTCCGGCAACACCGCCAGTTGCGCCAGCGGCCAGGCGCTGAGCAGGTCGTAACGCCCACGTTCGGCACTCGGCCGGCCACTGTCGAGCAGCACGCTGCCAGGGGCATGACGGATCGCCGCGAAATACTCGGCAGGGTTGGCGCGGTAGGGCAGCGGGTGTACGGAGCAGGTTGGCATGGGCGGGGCAGGTCAGCCGTTCAGGCGGGGGAGCGATTGTAATCCCTCTGTAGGATTTGCTCCTAGAGGGATGTCGGAGATGGGCAAGTATGGGGTTATCGAAGATATTAGGGTGTGAACACTCTGTGGCGAGGGGATAAATCCCCTCGCCACAGGGGAGGCAGCCTCAACCCTCAACCGGCGGAATATGCCCAAACAACGCCTGGGCAAACGCCACGCGTTCTTCCACGGTTTCGGTAACGCCGCGGGCCTTGAGTTCTTCCAGGTGGGCTTCCACCGCGTGGGTGCGCAAGGTCAGGCCGCAGTCGTTGGCGATCTGGATGTTCAGGCCTGGCCGTGCGTTCAATTCCAGGATCAACGGGCCTTTTTCCTGGTCCAGCACCATGTCGACGCCGATGTAGCCCAGCCCGCATAGTTCATAGCAACCGGCGGCCAGCTTCATGAAACCGTCCCAGTAGGGCAGTTGCACGCCGTCCACCGCGTTGGTGGTGTCGGGGTGTTTGGTGATGATGTTGTTCAGCCAGGTGCCGCGCAGGGTCAGGCCGGTGGCGAGGTCGACGCCCACGCCGATGGCGCCTTGGTGCAGGTTGGCCTTGCCGCCGGACTGGCGGGTTGGCAAGCGCAGCATGGCCATCACCGGATAGCCCATCAGTACAATGATGCGGATGTCCGGCACGCCTTCGTAGCTGATGCTCTTGAAGATCTGGTCCGGCGTCACGCGGTATTCGATCAGCGCCCGGTCACGGTGCCCACCCAAGGAATACAGGCCGGTGAGGATGCTGGAGACATGGTGCTCGATTTCCTCATGGCTGATGATCTTGCCGGACACCGTGCGATAGCGGCCTTCGAAGCGGTCGGCGATGACGATGATGCCGTCGCCGCCAGCGCCCTGGGCCGGCTTGATCACGAAGTCGGTGCGTCCGCCGATGATCTCGTCGAGCTTGTCGATTTCCTTCTCGGTGGAGATCACCCCGTACAGTTCCGGCACATGAATGCCGGCGGCGATGGCCCGTTCCTTGGTGATGATCTTGTCATCGACGATGGGGTACAGGCTGCGCTTGTTGTACTTGAGCACATAGTCGGCGTTACGCCGGTTGATGCCCATGATGCCCCGGGCTTCCAGGGCCTTCCAGGTCTTCCAGAAGCCGAACATCAGGAGTCTGCCTTGAGGAAGGCCTTGAACCGTACCAGCTCGGTCAGGCGGTAGCCGCGATAACGACCCATGGCCAGCATGAAGCCCACCAGGATCAGCAGGATCGCCGGGAAGGTAAACACGAAGTACACCAGTTCCGGCACGCTCATGATCAGGTGCGCC
Source organism: Pseudomonas sp. St386 (assembly GCF_018325865.1). NCBI lineage: Bacteria > Pseudomonadati > Pseudomonadota > Gammaproteobacteria > Pseudomonadales > Pseudomonadaceae > Pseudomonas > Pseudomonas sp. St386. Next base: position 4,827,494 of record NZ_AP021900.1, on the reverse strand, counting down.
AGGGACGCGGCGAACAGGGTGCCGATGGCGACTTTCATCGCGTGGCCGGCGCCGCGTTCTTCCCAGGTGATGGACAGGCGTTCGATGGTCATGGTCAGGATCACCATCGGGAACAACGCCACCGACAAGCCGCGCTCCAGGCCCAGCTTATGGCTGAACAGGCTGATGGCGGCGATCAGCACCACCACGAACGTCAGCACCACCGAGAGCCTTGGCAGCATCTGCAGCTTGAGGTGCTCCAGGTACGAACGCAGCGACAGGCCCAGCGTGGTGATCACCGTGAACAGGATGATGCCAAAACCCAGTTGGGTCTCGCGGAAGGCCAGGGCGATCAGCACCGGGGTGAAAGTCCCTAGGGTCTGCAGGCCGATCAGGTTGCGCAGGATCAGGATCACCAGCACGCCGATCGGGATCATCACCATGATCATGAAGGTTTGCTGGGTCTGCAGCGGCAGGCCGTAGAGCGAGTATTCGAGGAAGTTGGCGTCGGTGTTCTCGTCCGTCAGCTTGGCCAGGCGAATGGCGTTCATTTCGCTGTTGTTCATGCTGAAGGTAACGGTGGCTTTCTTGCCGCCATCGACGGTGATCAGGTTTTCATCGCCGGTCCACCACAGCAGGCGGTCGGTGGGCAGGCCCTGTTCGCCGGTGTCCGGGTTGAAATACAGCCAGTCGGTGCCGTTGAAGCTGCGCAGCCACAGCTCAGGTGTCTGCGGCTGCTCGGCCACCAGGCGGATGGTGTGGACCTTTTCCACCGGCACGTGGGCGATGGACAGCACCAGTTCGACGATGCGCGCCTTGTTGGCCGAGGAAGGATCGCCGGCCAGCAACAGCTTGACGTTGTCGTCGTTGAGGTTGTTGACCCGCTTGATCGCTTCGCTGATGAACGTCTCGACGTCGGCCGAATGCTGGCGGATCGGCGCGAGCAGGGCTTCGGCGGCCAGTTTCTCCGGGCCTTCGACGGCGATGCTGTCACGGAAGGTCGGGCCCTTGACCTTGGTTTTCTCGGCGCTGTAGCGCTTGGTCAGCACCAGGCGGTAATACAGGGTCTGGTTGCCCTTGGCGCGACGGGCCGACCACGTCACCTTGCGGTTACCGTCGACCCGGTTCACCGCCACGCCGTAATTATTGGAAATGAAACTCTCGTTGAGGCTCACGTAGTCGCGGCTCAGCGGTGGCACGAACATCTGGATCTTCACCGGGTCCTTGGCATTGGGCACGAACTCGACCTTGGCGTCGATGTTCCACAAGTCGTCGGTGGCGTCTTCGGTGACCGGAATGCCGAGCACGAAAATCTGATAGGCCGTCACCGACAGGCCCAGCACCACCAGGATGGCGATCAGCATTTTCAGATGGAGGGTAAGGGAGCGCATTGGAATTACTCTGCGGTTTGAGCGGCATTGGCGCAGGCGGGTTTGCCGGCAGCGTATTTAAGACTGGGGTCGACCAGCGCGTCGAAGCGCTTGAGCGCCTCGGAACCGATCAGCAACGGGTATTGGAAGGCGCTGCGGTCGGTCAGGTTCACTTCGATGCTGCGCAGGGCCGAGCCCATGCAGATGTCCAGTTCGATGACCGGCCGGGCCGTGTATTTCTTGCCTTCTTCCGGGTCGTAGTCACCGGCGCGGCGCTTGATCTTGCTGACCCGGGCCAGCGGACGTTCGATGGGGTGCGAGTGGGCCGCGTCGATGGCCAGGTAAAAGCGCACCCAGGATTCGCCATTGCGCTTGAAACGCTTGATGTCCCGGGCACTGAGGGACGCGGTCTTGGCGCCGGTGTCCAGCTTGGCGGCGACCTCCAGGTCGATGCCCTGCAGGGCGGCGTATTCGTTGAGGCCGTACACGGTTTTTTCACCCGCCACGGCAAGCCCCGGCAGGCACATGAAATAAAGAGCAGCGGTGAAGGGCTTGAGTGTCATAGATCCTGGTGCGCAGCGTTCCGTTTATCGGTTCAGGCCCTGGCATTACTGCACAAGCTCCCTGGGCAGCCTTCCCTATAAAAGGAGAGCGGCAAATCGCGCGGCATTCTAGCACGGTGGTTTTCTGACGCCACCGCTGGCCGGACGCTACGACGCATTCAAACGAGCGGTTATGGCGGATGGGCTTATTAGACGATTGTCGACAATGTTGATTTTTTCTTTGACGTTAACGTCGCTATTGGTTAGTTTTTGCCATATTGATTTTAAAGGTGTCGACAATATGCTCGATCAGCTCGAAACTCCGGTGATGGCCCAGGACGAATCGGAGACCCTCTCCGAGAACGTCTTCCGACGTATCCAGGCCGCCATCGTCAAAGGCGAGATCGCCCCCGGCAGCAAGATCTCCGAGCCCGAGCTGGCGCGCACCTACGGCATCAGCCGCGGGCCGCTGCGCGAGGCGATTCATCGCCTGGAAGGCCAGCGCCTGCTGGTGCGTGTGCCTCACGTCGGTGCCCGGGTGGTGTCGCTGAGCCATGCCGAGCTGCTGGAACTCTACGAAATCCGTGAATCCCTCGAAGGCATGGCCTGCCGCCTGGCGGCCGAACGCATGACCCTGGAAGAAATCGACGAGCTGCGCCGGGTGTTGGAAACCCACGAACGCGATGCGGCGTTCCAGGCCGGTGTCGGTTATTACCAGCAGGAAGGCGATTTCGACTTCCATTACCGGATCATCCAGGGCAGCGGCAACCGCACCCTGACGCAAATGCTGTGCGGCGAGCTGTACCAACTGGTGCGCATGTACCGCATCCAGTTTTCCACCACGCCCAACCGTCCGCGCCAGGCCTTTGCCGAGCACCACCGGATTCTAGACGCCATCGCCGACCGTGACGGCGAACTGGCTGAATTATTGATGCGCCGGCACATCGGTGCGTCCAAACGCAACATTGCGCGTCATTTCCAGGACAGCGCCGCCACTGAACGAGGTGAGTCATGAGTTCCAGCAAGAGCACGCCAGGCCAGCGTTTCCGCGATGCGGTCGCCACCGAGCATCCGCTGCAAGTGGTGGGCACGATCAACGCCAACCACGCGCTGCTGGCCAAACGCGCCGGTTTCAAGGCGATCTACCTGTCGGGCGGCGGCGTGGCCGCCGGCTCCCTCGGCGTGCCGGACCTGGGCATCACCGGCCTGGATGACGTGCTGACCGATGTGCGCCGTATCACCGACGTGTGCGACCTGCCGCTGCTGGTGGACGTGGACACCGGGTTCGGTTCCTCGGCGTTCAACGTGGCGCGCACGGTCAAGTCGATGATCAAGTTCGGCGCGGCGGCCATTCATATCGAGGACCAGGTCGGCGCCAAGCGTTGCGGCCATCGTCCGAACAAGGAAATCGTCTCGCAGCAAGAGATGGTCGACCGCATCAAGGCCGCCGTCGATGCCCGTACCGATGACAGCTTCGTGATCATGGCCCGTACCGATGCCCTGGCGGTGGAAGGCTTGGAATCAGCCCTGGACCGCGCCGCGGCCTGTATCGAGGCCGGTGCCGACATGATTTTCCCGGAGGCCATCACCGAGCTTGAGATGTACAAGCTGTTCGCCAGCCGCGTGAAAGCGCCGATCCTGGCCAATATCACCGAATTCGGCGCGACCCCGCTGTACACCACCGAACAGCTGGCCGGTGCCGACGTGTCCCTGGTGCTCTACCCGTTGTCGGCCTTCCGCGCGATGAACAAGGCGGCCGAGAACGTCTACACCGCGATCCGCCGCGACGGCACGCAACAGAATGTCATCGACACCATGCAGACCCGCATGGAGCTTTACGATCGCATCGACTACCACACCTTCGAGCAGAAGCTCGATGCGTTGTTCGCGGCGAAAAAATGAAAAGATCGCAGCCTCGCTTCGCTCGACAGCTCCTCGTAGGAGCTGTCGAGTGCAACGAGGCTGCGATCTTTCCCCATTCTCTACAAATCTAAAAAATGGAGACAGCAAATGGCCGAAGCAAAAGTACTCAGTGGCGCCGGACTCCGCGGCCAGGTGGCCGGGCAGACCGCATTGTCCACCGTAGGCCAGTCGGGCGCCGGCCTGACTTATCGCGGCTACGACGTTCGCGACCTGGCGGCGGATGCGCAATTTGAAGAAGTGGCCTACCTGCTGCTGTACGGCGAGCTGCCGACCCAGGCACAGCTGGACGCCTACACCGGTAAACTGCGCCAGTTGCGGGACTTGCCCCAAGCCTTGAAAGAGGTTTTGGAGCGCATCCCCGCCGACGCCCACCCGATGGACGTCATGCGCACCGGCTGCTCGTTCCTGGGCAACCTGGAACCCGAGGAAGACTTTTCCGAGCAGCACGACAAGACCGACCGCCTGCTGGCCGCGTTCCCGGCGATCATGTGCTACTGGTATCGCTTCAGCCACGAAGGCCAGCGCATCGAGTGTGTGACCGACGAAGTGTCCATCGGCGGCCATTTCCTGCACCTGCTGCACGGCAAGAAGCCGAGCGAGCTGCACGTCAAGGTGATGAACGTTTCGCTGATCCTCTACGCCGAGCACGAATTCAACGCCTCGACCTTCACCGCCCGGGTTTGCGCCTCCACTCTGTCGGATCTGTTCTCCTGCATCACCGCCGCCATCGGCTCGCTGCGCGGCCCGTTGCATGGCGGTGCCAACGAAGCGGCGATGGCAATGATCGAGCGCTTCAGCTCACCGCAGGAGGCCATCGAAGGCACCCTCGGCATGCTGGCGCGCAAGGACAAGATCATGGGCTTCGGTCACGCGATCTATAAGGACAACGACCCGCGCAACGAGGTGATCAAGGGCTGGTCGAAAAAACTCGCCAATGAAGTGGGCGATACGGTGCTGTTCCCGGTCTCCGAAGCCATCGACAAGACCATGTGGGAGCAGAAGAAACTGTTCCCCAACGCCGATTTCTACCATGCCTCGGCGTACCACTTCATGGGCATCCCGACCAAGCTGTTCACGCCGATCTTCGTTTGCTCGCGCCTGACCGGCTGGGCCGCCCACGTGTTCGAACAACGCGCCAACAACCGCATCATCCGACCGAGCGCCGAATACACCGGCGTCGAACAGCGCAAGTTCGTGCCAATCGAACAACGCTGAGCTGGAGGGTTCTAGCCGCAGGAACTGGATACCCCCGAAACCCTGTGGGAGCGAGCTTGCTCGCGATTGCGTACTGACATTCAACTAATGTCGACTGATACACCGCTATCGCGAGCAAGCTCGCTCCCACAGTGGCCAGGGGCGCTTCAAGTCCGGCGCCAACCCTTCTGAAACCACCGTGACCGAGTCCTGACGATGAACACAGAATTTCGCAAACCGCTACCCGGCACTTCGCTGGATTATTTCGACGTTCGCGAGGCCGTGGATGCCATTCGCCCTGGCGCCTACGACGGCCTGCCGTACACCTCCCGCGTGCTGGCGGAGAACCTGGTGCGGCGCTGCGACCCGGCCACGCTGGGCGAGTCGCTGCTGCAACTGATCGAGCGCAAGCGCGACCTGGACTTCCCGTGGTTCCCGGCCCGCGTGGTGTGCCATGACATCCTCGGCCAGACCGCGCTGGTGGACCTGGCTGGTCTGCGCGACGCCATCGCCTTGCAGGGCGGTGACCCGGCGCAGGTCAACCCGGTGGTCCCGACCCAACTGATCGTCGACCACTCCCTGGCGGTGGAAAGCGGTGGTTCCGACCCGCAAGCCTTCGCCAAGAACCGCGCCATCGAAGACCGGCGCAACGAAGACCGCTTCCACTTCATCAACTGGACCAAGAAGGCCTTCAAGAACGTCGACGTGATTCCGCCGGGCAACGGGATCATGCACCAGATCAACCTGGAAAAAATGTCCCCGGTGATCCAGCAGCGTGACGGCGTGGCGTTCCCCGACACTTGCGTGGGCACCGACAGCCACACGCCGCACGTCGATGCCCTGGGCGTGATCGCCATTGGCGTCGGTGGCCTGGAAGCCGAAAGCGTCATGCTCGGCCGCGCCTCGTGGATGCGCCTGCCGGAAATCATCGGCGTCGAGCTGACCGGCAAGCTGCAACCGGGTATCACCGCCACCGACATGGTGCTGGCGCTGACCGAATTTTTGCGCAAGCAAAAAGTCGTCGGTGCCTGGCTGGAGTTTTTCGGCGAAGGCGCCAGTGCCCTGACCTTGGGCGACCGCGCGACCATTTCCAACATGGCCCCGGAATACGGCGCCACGGCGGCGATGTTTTACATCGACCAGCAAACCATCGATTACTTGAAACTCACCGGGCGCGAAGACGACCAGGTGCGACTGGTCGAGACCTACGCCAAGCAAGCAGGCCTGTGGGCTGACAAGCTCAAGGGCGCGCAATACGAGCGGGGCCTGACCTTCGACCTGTCGTCGGTGGTGCGCAACATGGCCGGTCCGAGCAACCCGCACGCCCGTGTCGCGGTGTCGGATCTGGCTGCCAAAGGCATTTCCGGCCAGTGGGACGATGTGCCGGGTCAAATGCCCGACGGCGCGGTGATCATCGCTGCGATCACCAGTTGCACCAACACCAGCAACCCGCGCAACGTGATCGCCGCCGGCCTGCTGGCGCGCAACGCCAACCGCCTGGGCTTGGTGCGCAAGCCGTGGGTCAAGTCGTCCCTGGCGCCGGGTTCGAAAACCGTGGCGCTGTACCTGGATGAAGCGGGCCTGACCAAAGAGCTGGAGCAATTGGGCTTCGGCGTGGTGGCGTTCGCCTGCACCACCTGCAACGGCATGTCCGGCGCGCTGGACCCGGTGATCCAACAGGAAATCATCGACCGCGACCTGTACGCCACCGCCGTGTTGTCGGGCAACCGCAACTTCGACGGGCGTATCCATCCGTACGCCAAGCAGGCGTTCCTCGCCTCGCCGCCGCTGGTGGTCGCTTATGCCATCGCCGGGACCATCCGCTTCGACATCGAGAAGGATGTACTGGGCGTGGTGGACGGTCGGGAAATCCGCCTCAAGGACATCTGGCCGAGCGACGAAGAAATCGATGCGGTGGTCAAGGCCTCGGTGAAACCCGAGCAGTTCCGCCAGGTGTACATCCCGATGTTCGCCATCCAGGAAGACACCGGGCCGAAAGTGACGCCGCTGTACGACTGGCGCCCACAAAGCACCTACATTCGTCGTCCGCCGTATTGGGAAGGCGCGCTGGCCGGTGCGCGGCCGCTCAAGGGTATGCGCCCGCTGGCGGTGCTACCGGACAACATCACCACCGATCACCTGTCGCCGTCCAACGCCATCATGCTGGACAGCGCCGCGGGTGAATACCTGGCGAAAATGGGCCTGCCGGAAGAAGACTTCAACTCCTACGCGACCCACCGTGGCGACCACCTGACCGCGCAACGCGCCACCTTCGCCAACCCGAAACTGTTCAACGAAATGGTCCAGGAAAACGGCAAGGTCAAGCAGGGCTCCCTGGCCCGGGTCGAGCCGGAAGGCAAGGTCATGCGCATGTGGGAAGCCATCGAGACCTACATGGAGCGCAAGCAGCCGCTGATCATCATTGCCGGCGCCGACTACGGCCAGGGTTCGTCGCGGGACTGGGCGGCCAAGGGCGTGCGCCTGGCCGGTGTAGAGGCGATCGCCGCCGAGGGTTTCGAGCGCATCCACCGCACCAACCTGGTGGGCATGGGCGTGTTGCCGCTGGAGTTCAAGCCCGGCACCGATCGCAAGACCCTGGGCATCGATGGCAGCGAAATCTATGACGTGATCGGCGAGCGCACCCCGCGTGCGACGCTGACCCTGGTCATCACTCGCAAGAACGGCGAGCGCGTCGAAGTGCCGGTGACCTGCCGCCTCGATACCGCTGAAGAAGTGTCGATCTATGAAGCCGGGGGCGTGCTGCAACGCTTTGCCCAGGACTTCCTTGAATCGGCGGTTGCCGTCTAAATCACAGCTGCGGACACCCGGGGTGTCCGCTTGAGGAGCATCATGGCTCACGCACCGCAAATCAGAATTCCCGCTACCTATATGCGTGGCGGCACCAGCAAAGGCGTGTTCTTCAGCCTGCAAGACCTGCCCGAAGCGGCCCGCGTCCCAGGCGCCGCACGGGATGCCCTGTTGCTGCGGGTGATCGGCAGCCCCGACCCGTACGAGAAGCAGATCGATGGCATGGGCGGCGCGACGTCCAGCACCAGCAAGACTGTGATCCTGTCCAAGAGCACCCGGGCCGACCACGATGTCGATTACCTGTTCGGCCAGGTGTCCATCGACAAGCCGTTCGTGGACTGGAGTGGCAACTGCGGCAATCTGTCGGCGGCGGTCGGTTCATTCGCTATCAGCAGTGGTTTGGTGGACGCCGGTCGCATCCCACAGAACGGCATGGCCGTGGTGCGGATCTGGCAGGCCAACATCGGCAAGACCATCATCGCCCATGTGCCGATCACCGACGGCGCGGTGCAGGAAACCGGGGACTTCGAACTCGACGGCGTGACCTTTCCGGCGGCCGAAGTGCAATTGGAATTCATGGACCCGGCCGCCGAGGAAGAGGGCGGTGGCGGCTCGATGTTTCCCACCGGCAATCTGGTGGACGACTTGGAAGTGCCCGGTGTTGGCACCTTCAAGGCGACGCTGATCAACGCCGGGATCCCGACGATTTTCATCAATGCCCGGGACGTTGGTTACACCGGCACCGAATTGCAGGGCGCCATCAATGGCGATCCCAAGGCATTGGCCATGTTCGAAACAATCCGCGCCCACGGCGCCTTGCGCATGGGCTTGATCAAGCACCTGGACGAAGCCGCCCAGCGCCAGCACACACCGAAAGTGGCGTTCGTCGCGCCGCCGGCGGACTACGTTTCATCCAGCGGAAAAGCCGTCGCGGCCGGGGACGTTGACCTGTTGGTGCGGGCGCTGTCCATGGGCAAGCTGCACCACGCCATGATGGGCACCGCAGCGGTGGCCATCGGCACCGCCGCGGCGATTTCTGGCACCGTGGTCAACCTCGCGGCCGGCGGCATCGAACGCAACGCGGTGCGTTTCGGCCACCCGTCCGGCACCCTGCGCGTCGGCGCCGAGGCCAGCCAGGTCAACGGTGAATGGACCGTGAAAAAAGCCATCATGAGCCGCAGCGCGCGGGTGTTGATGGAAGGGTTTGTGCGGGTGCCGGGGCACGCCCTGAGCTGAGTTGAACCCTGTGGGAGCGAGCCTGCTCGCGATGGCGGTGTGTCGGCCGACATCAATGTTGGATGTGCCGGCCTCATCGCGAGCAAGCTCGCTCCCACAGGGGACTGCTGTCAGCCTCCGGTCAGTGCGGTGACCACCAGCCCTACATTACTTTCCAGCTCCGCCACCGGATCGGCCCCGTCGGTGCTCAACACCAGCAATTGGCTTCCTCCCTCTGTGATGGCTGCCTTCAGCGCATCCGAGGGCTGGCGATGATGCAGCACCAGCGCGACGTCATTGTCTTTCAACGTCGCGCTCAACTGCTTGAGGGCTTCGTCTGTCCATTCGGCGTCGGGCCGGACATCGGTGCTGATTGCGTCCAGGTTGAGACCGCTGATCAGGTAGCCGAAATGCTCGCTCAAGCTGACCACGCTGAGGTTATCGGCGCTGGCGAGGCGTTTTTCGCTGTCGGCGCTGAGTTTGAGCAGGCGCTGCTTGAGGGCCGCCAGGTTGGCGTCGATCTTCGGTTTGTCCGCCGGGGCCAGGCGCACCAGGTCGGCGGCGATCACGTCGGCCATGCGCCCCAGGTTATGGCTGGCCATCCACGGCTGGCTCGCCAGGCCGTCGGCCATGCCCGGTTGCACGGCGATACCGGGCAGGGCACCGTCCACCGGGCGCGCGGCATCGACTTCGACGATGCGGATATTGCTGCGTCGCGCCATGGGGTACAGCGGATCGTCCGGCCATAGCGAGCGCAGCCCGATTACCCCGTCAGCATCGCTGGCCAATTTGCTCAAGGCCGGCGCGCCACGGCCGCTGAAGTAGGCGCTCTGCCGGGTGCCGGGCAGATTGGCGGGCGCGGCCCGCTCCAGGCTGACCTCGGTGCCCTTGAGCAAGGCCTCGCCCAATCCGTAGGTGACCGGCAACGATGCCAGCAGACGGACCTTTTCGCTGGCGAATGACGAAGTAACAGCCACGCCGCATAACGCGACGGCCAGGGTCAGTTGTCGCAATGAAAAAACCATTTATCCAAGATTCCCTTTGAGGCTGGGGACGACACCGCGGGCGATGGCGCTCAGGGCGAAGGCGATGCCGGCCACCAGGATGATCGCAGCGCCGGACGGGATCGGCAGGTCGAACACAATTGGCGCGAGAATCCCGCACAAGGTGCTGGCGGTGGCGATCAGCACTGAACACCAGAAAAAGCCTTTCAATGATTGGCTGAGCAGGCGTGCCGCCGCAGCCGGAATCACCAGCAACGCGCCCACCAGAATGGCGCCGATGACTTTCACCGCCGCCACGGTGATCAGCGTCACCAGGATCACGAACAAGTAGTCCAGCGTCTTGACCGCCACCCCGCGCACCGCCGCCAGTTGCGGGTTGAAGCTGGCGAGCATGATGCGGTTGTACAGCGGCAAGGCCAGGGCCATCACCAGCGAGCCGACCACCGCCAGCACCAGCAGGTCATTGCCATTGACCGTCAGCACCGAACCAAACAGTACGTTCTCCAGAATGTGCACGTTGATCTTGCCCGCCAGGATCAACAGCAGGCTGGCGCCCAGGGCCAGGGACACCGACAGGAAGACGCCAATCAACGTGTCGGGCGCCAGGCCGGTGCGGTTGCGCAGGTAATTGAGCAGGATGCCGAACAACAGGCAGTAGCCGAACAGGCTGCCGTAAGGCCCGGTGTAGGGTTCGCCGAGCAGGATACCGATGGCCACGCCGGTCAGCGCCGCATGGCCCACCGCCTCGGAGAAAAACGCGAAGCGCTTGACCACCACCAGCGTGCCGAGACCGCCCAGCACCGGGCCGATCAACAACCCGGCCAGCAACGCATTGACCACGAACCCGTAGGCCAGCGCCTCGGGCAGATAACCGGACGAGGCCCAGCCCTGGACCATCAGACGAAAGGCTTCATAACTCATCAGGCAGCGCTCCCGTTCGTGCGCGGATGGGTGGAAAACAGCGTCAGCAGGCGTTCTGGAGTCAAGATCTGGCGGGGCGGGCCGTCGAACAGCATTCGGCGATTCAGGCCTGTGACGCGGTCGGCCAGGCGCCCGACGGCTTCCAGGTCATGTTCGATCCACAGCACGGTGATCCCGGCTTGGCGCCAGTCCTGCAGCAACTGCTCGAACACCTGGATGCCGGCCTCATCCAGGGCCGACATCGGTTCATCCAGCACCAGCAATTGCGGCGAGGGAATCAACCCCTGGGCCAGCAACACCCGCTGGCGCTCACCGCCGGACAGCGCGCCCATGCGCCGCTTGCGCTTGTCCTGCATGCCGACCCGCTCCAGGGCCTGTCCTATGGCGCCGGCGTAATGCTTGCTCAAGCCGAGAAAGGCCGGTCGCCGCTGACACATCGCCGCCATGAAATCGTCCACCGTCATGGGCAGGCCCCGGTCGAACTCCAGCGCCTGGGGCACGTAGCCGATCACACCGGGCTCGCCCGGCCATTGCAGGCTCAGGCGTCCCTGGTGCGGCATCTGCCCCAGCAACGTCTTGATCAGCGAACTCTTGCCGCCACCATTGGGGCCCACCAAGGCATGGATGCTGCCGGGCTCCACCTGAAACGCCACGCTGTCGAGGATGGTGGTGCGGCCCAGGTTCAGGCTGACGTCGGCGAACTCAATCAAGGGGCCGACGCGGTGCAGGGTGAGGGTTTCCTGGACGGTCATGCGCCAGACTCCTGGATGGCCCGGACCACGGTATCGAGGTTGCCGGCCATTTCCTTTTCGTACTTCTCGGGGCTGTAGTCGCCGTAGGAAATGTGCGAGAGCGGGTACAGCTTCACGCCCGATTCACGCTGGATGGTGTCGACGTAGGTGGACGGGAAATCCATCTCCGAGAAGATCACCTTCACGTCCAGCTCGCGCAGTTGGTCGATGGTCTTCTTCAACTGGCTGGGGCTCGGTTCGATGCCATGGGCCGGCTCGACCACGGCGGTCACTTCCAGGCCGAATTCGCGCAACAGGTAGTCGTAGGCGGCATGCACCGTGGCGACCCGCAACTCGGCATTGGGGGCCTGGGTCAGCTTCGCCAGGGCGGCGGCGCGCATCTGCCGCAGGCGCTTGCCATAGGCGCGGGCGTTCTGGGTGTAGGCCTTGGCATTGTCCGGGTCGAGCTTGCCCAACTCCCGGGCGATGTTATTGACCTGAGCAATGGAGGCGCTGATGGACAGGAAAGTGTGCGGGTTCACGACCTTGCCCGCGCCACGGGCCGCCGTGCCGGTGGCGGCCAGCAGGGGCACGTTTTCATTGGCCTCGATCACTTTCACGTTCGGGGTTTCGCTGGCGGCGATCATGCGGTCGGCGAAGTCGTCGTGGCCCACGCCGTTGAGCACGATCACGTCGAGACCGCTGATGCGCTTGATGTCCTCGGCCCGTGGTTCATAGGCATGGGGGTTGAAACCGGCCGGGATCAGCGGCACGACCTCGGCCTTGTCGCCGACGATGTTGGCCACATAGCTGTAATAAGGGTGCAGGGTGATGCCGATGCGCAGGCGCTTGGCTGTTTCGGCGTACGCCTGCGAGGTAAACAGGCAGGCCAGCAGGCCGATCGACAGCAGGCGCAGCAAGGGGCGGCGTTGGGATGCAATAGGCATGGGCAAACGGTCTTCTCTCGAATGAAGGCGTGGGATCAGTGCCGGTGCTGGCGGGTCACGCCGGCATCGAATTGCGCGACGATCTGTTGCCAGCCGGCGGCGGACAAAGCGGCGTCGTCCAGCGCGGTAGGTGTCGCGAGGCCATTGCTGCGGTTGAGCCAGATGTCCGGTGCGGCGTCGGACGCTTCGCCGATGCGCATCAGAAACGAACCTGCGACGGAAGAGTTGGCACTGGCGCCGAAGTAGGCCTGGTCCTGCAGCTGCTGCCAGGCGTGGCCGCCCCGGCTGACAGCGCTGGCGTCCTGTGCGAACGGCGCGAAGCCTTCTTCGGCCAGGGTTTGCGGGCCGGGCAGGGTGGGTTGGTCTTCGCGCAGCAAGCGGATTTCATCCAGGGTCACCCGCAGGTCGGCGTAGATGCCCTGCTCGGCGGCGCTGAGGTCGCGGCGGGCGTCGAGTTGGTTCGAGGCCAGGTGTGTGGTGTCTTCGGCTTTGCCATGCCAGGCCACCACGGACCCGGCGACCAGTACGATGACCAGGCACAGCAGCAACACATACAGGGTTTCATGGCCCGCGCCAGCGGGGCGGATGACTTGAGTCGTGGTGTTGGTCATGGGGCCTCGATGTCGGCTTGGTCGATTTCCACAACGTGGCCGGGGCCGGCGTCGAAGAGCACGTAGAACTCAGCGTCCGGCTTCTTGAAGGTCAGCTTCGAATCGGCGCCGAGCTTGCCCGGGACGAGGATGGTCTCGTCATAGCCGATCACGTCCAGGGTCACTCCGGGCGCGCCGCTGCCGTCGGAAAAACCGCCGGTACATTGGATCTGCTCGGCGTCGATGGCCTTGCATTCGCACATCGGGTTGTGGGCCAGGGCGCTGGTGCTTGCGCCTGCGCAGAACAGCAACGCCAGGCCGTTGGATAAGGCGCGGAGGGTCATGGTTTGGGTCCTTGGTTCTTCAGCCAGGCGACGGTGGCCGGGGAGGCCTGGCTCAGGGGAATGGAGGCCTGGTGCATCGAACCGTCCCAACCCTCGAGGGTTATCCACAGTTCGGCATCGGGCTGGGTCTTTGGCGGGACCGGCAACAAAGCGCTCATGCGATAGGGCGAGCCGAAGAAAATCACCCCGGCGGCCCTTAGGCTGCGAGGTTTGCCGACGCGCAGGTAGGTGGCCTTGACCTCGCCGATACAGCGTTCGCACAGGGCCGCGTTGAAATGCTTCATGGGCCCGGCAGGTCCCTGGACACGTGGGGCTTCGTTGCGAAATTCCGCCAGGCGCAGGCTCCAGGGACCGACCTGGACTTCGCCGACTTCCCGCTCGCCAAGCCCGGCGTCCCCGCGAAACAGTGCGGCTTCGGATAAATATTTGGGCATGAACCCCAGGGGGATCAGCAACAACAGCACGTTGAGGTGGAAGCGCCATTTGTGCCAGAACAGGCTCAGGCGTGACGGTGATGAAGTGGTATTGGCCGGATTCACAGGCTGCCCTCCGACGACTCACGGTGGACCGACGGCTGCAATGCCTGCGCGATGCGGGTTTCACGGGAGGATTTCTGGCTGCGCTTGAGGGCATTGGCGGTGGCCAGGGCCGTGCGTTTGGTCCAGATCAGCAGCCCGCTGAGAACCATCATGCTCAGGACCAAACCGAAGAAAAACCAGATGAGCTTGATCCAGATGCCGCCGAAATCCCCTGTGTGCAACGGACGCATGGATTCGGTAACGAATTCCAGCGTCGTGCGGTCGGACAGCAACCGTGAGGCAGCGACGTCGCCGTTGTAGGGGTTGATGGTGGCGGTCTGGAACATCAGCGGATACCAACCGCGGCCGCCGATTTCCAGATGGCTGTAGGCATTGCCGGGCAGGCTGACGAAACTCGCTTCCAGGCCCGGGATGCGTTGTTGGGCGATTTCAATGGCCCGGTCCAGATTCAATTGCGGCGGAGCAAGACCATCGGCCGACAGCGGAACGCTTTCACGCGCCACCACCGGAATGACTGGCGCACTGGAAATGGAAATCTGATTGTCGGATAGCAAGGCTTCGATCAGGAACCAGGTGCCGGTGATGGAAATCACCGCGATGAACCAGATCGACCAGATGCCGCTGAGCCGATGGAAATCCCCCCAGAAAATCCGTGCGCCGTGGCGGATCCGCAGCGTCGGACGGAAAAAGCCTTTCCAGAAACGCTTGTAGACCACCAGCCCGGTCACCAACGAGGCCAGCAACGGCAGCCCCAACAAGGACACCAGGTACCAGCCCCAGCTGTAGCCATTGGTGAACGGCACCAGCCACCAGCCATGCAGGGCACGGGTAAATCCCCTGAAGTTGAACGTCGGCGCCGAGCCTTGGATGACGCCGCTGTAGGGGTTGACGTAGACCTTGTCGGGGCGTCCGTCGGGGTAGGTCACGCTGACCTCCAGCGCAAAGTGCGACTCGTCCGGGCGGACGATGCCTTGCACCTGGGTTTGCGGCTGGGCGTGCTTGATCGCGGCGATCACCTGGTCATAGCTGAGCAGTTGGGCATCGTCCGAGGGCTTGCTGGCGCGCATCTCGGGGTTGACCAGCCAGACAATCTCCTGGCTGACCACCGCGAGGGTGCCCGTAACGCAAACGATGAGCACGAAAAACCAGATGGGCAATGCCAGCCAGCTATGGACCAGGAACCAGAGTTTGGAGCGGGACTTCTTCGACATGATTGAACGTCTTGATTCGATGAAAGGTTCGGTATTACGGGCTTCGCAATACCGTGAACCGCAAAAAAGCAGACCGTGGCTTTTGCCGACGCGGCCTACTGCATCTAATTAAGACGAACGAGCGATGGAAATCCCGAAGAGGAAGATGAAAGAAAATGTTTCGCGTGGCAGGAGCTGCCGAAGGCTGCGATCTTTTGATCTTTCGCTTGAGACTCAAGTGTCAGGGGAAAGATCGCAGCCTCGTTGCACTCGACAGCTCCTACGGGGCGTAACCCCGCGGGAGCAATGGTACGTCAGCCTTGTTGAAACATCTCCCTGGCCCGTTGCTCGATCTGTTCCTGGCTCAGATCTTCCTTGTGCGTCGCCAGGAACCAGAGATGCCCATAGGGATCTTTCAAGGTGCCGGTACGATCGCCGTAGAACTGGTCCTTGACCTCGGAAATCACTGTGCCACCGGCAGCAATGGCCTGGGCAAAGGCGCTGTCCACGTCCTCGACATATAAATGCAGGCCGACCGATGGCGATTGGTCCGGGTTGCTCAGCGGGCCCTGGTCGCAAGGCGTGCCGAGCATGATCGGAAACCCGTTTATCCGCAGTTCTGCATGCCCGATGCCGCCGTCGGGCATGGCCAGGCGCATGACCTCGGTGGCATTGAAGGCTTTTTTGTAGAAATCGATGGCTTCGGCAGCTTTTTGAATGCCCAGGTAGGGCGTGATGTTGTGGAAACCTTCGGGAATGGCTTTGACGCCCATGACGGTTCTCCTTGTTGTTATGGGAGGCGAAGAGAGTCTTCGTCGGTTTTGCGCCCATCCACTATAGGCCAGCAGCCGTATACAGGCCCTCGGCCCGACGAACGTCTCACGACTATTCCAGCAGATGCGCCCCCGGTCCCTGTTGGCCTAGCACGTCGCCCTGATTGCGCAGCGGGCAAGCCTCCATCGACAGGCATCCGCAGCCGATGCAGCCGTTGAGTCGATCACGCAGCGTCATCAATTGGTTGATGCGCTCGTCCAGGTCCCGGCTCCACTGCGCCGACAAGGTCTGCCAGTCGGCGGCCGTTGGCGCACGGTTGTCCGGCAGGTTTTTCAACGCCTCGCCGATTTCCGCCAAGGGAATGCCCAGGCGCTGGGCAACCTTGATCAGCGCCACGCGGCGCAAGACTGCCCGTGAGTAGCGACGTTGATTGCCCTGGTTGCGCGTGCTTTTGATCAGCCCCTTGGATTCATAGAAGTGCAGGGCCGTGACCGCCACGCCGCTGCGGGCGGCCACTTGGCCAACGGTAAGTTCCTTGTGGACATCGATCTGCGTCATCGCCTCAATTCACTGCTTGACCTCTAGTTAACTTGAGGTTTTACCCTGCACGCGTTCGGATCGCAAGATCCGCCTTACGTGCAGAGGGGACCTTTCATGCAATCACCAAGGAACAATCGCAGTTTCACCCAGTTGATGGAATTCGATATCGAGCCTCAATGGCAGCAGGCGCTGGTAACCGCCTTGTCGGAACAGACCGAGCGCCTGGCTCGGGATCACCAGGGGTTCCTGAGTGCCAGTATCCAGGCCAGCGAGGATGGTCGGCGGGTGCTCAACTATTTGCAGTGGCAAACCCGCGAGGCAGGCGAGGCGGCGCTTCAAAGCTTCGAAAGTGGCGAGCAGGATTTCTGGCGGCTGATCCAGGCTCATCGAGCCAGAGCCGTGACGTTCGGCTCGTTCCAAGTGCTGCGCAACATCGAGCGCAGCCTGGACAACGCGCTGCATTGCCAGTTGGTCGACTGAATGCGGCGGCTGATCCGCAAAGGCAATAGCCACTATCGAGAGGGTTGATTTCTGCGGCGCAGGGCTGGCGGGTAGCCTTTGTTCATCGCCCAACTCCAGAACACCGGACACTTGCCATGAACCGTACCTTTGCTGTTTTGCTGCTGTTGACCGCCACCCTCCTGGGCGGTTGCGCCAGTTCTTCCCCGGAGCTGCGTCCCTACACCGCCGACGAGACCCGCGAACTGGCTCTTGAAGCCTTGAATCGTCGCGGCCTCTCGTTCGATGAGTACCACGCGAAAAAAGCCGAGCTGCTCGGTTCGTCGCAGAAAAACGTGGGTTTCGACGATCAGGGCCAGATGAGTGCCGAGCGGTTCGAGCAACAGCCAGGCCGGTCAAGCTGAGGGACTGTACCGCTTAAAGTTTTGCCCAACTGTCCGTGGGTTTGCGCCAAGGCGTGGGGTAGGGTCATGACTTGACTGACCGCCCTGATGGACTGACTTGAAATGACCCTTTCGCTTGACCTGCTGCTGGGCTTCGCCCTGTTTGCCCTGGTGACCTCGATCACGCCTGGCCCTAACAACACCATGTTGTTGGCCTCGGGTGTCAATTTCGGTTTCAACCGCACCATTCCTCACATGCTGGGTATTACCTGCGGCTTCTTTTCCCTGGTGCTGGCGGTGGGCCTTGGCCTGGGCGCGGTGTTCCAGACTTATCCACTGCTCTATACCGCGCTGCGCTACATCGGCGCGGCGTACCTGTTGTACCTGGCGTGGAAAATCGCCCACTCCGGTCCGGTTTCGGAAAGCCAGCCGGGGGACAATACGCCGATCAGCTACTGGGGCGCAGCGGCGTTCCAATGGGTCAATCCCAAGGCCTGGATCATGGCCATCGGTGCCATCAGTACGTACACGCCACTCCAGGGGTATTTCTTCAACGTGTTGGTGATTGCGGCGGTGTTTGCCCTGATCAACCTGCCAAGCGTGAGCCTGTGGGTAGTGTGCGGCAGCCTGTTGCGCAACCTGTTGCGTGATCGTCGCTGGTTGCGCGTGTTCAACTGGGGCATGGCGCTGCTGTTGGTCGCTTCGCTGTATCCATTGTTGCTCGAAAGCATCAGTTGAGGGCTGAGCTTCGCCGCGATGCCTGCTAAGCTCGCTGTTCAGGAGCGTTCCTACGCACTTTTAAACGAAGTCCGACTTCTTTAAGGTCTTTGATCAGGTATTGCTAGTCTCGAACCCAACGAGGGCGCCTGATCCTGGAGCAGGCTCTGAGAGTTTCCTATGAATAAACGTCCTTTGTATTTCGACTACGCCGCCACCACGCCGGTGGATGAGCGGGTCATCCGGGTCATGGTCGAGTGTCTGGGCTTTGACGGCAACTTTGGCAACCCGGCTTCCAGTTCCCATGCCTTCGGCCAGGAGGCCCGGCGCTCGGTAGAGAGTGCCCGCCAGCAGGTGGTGCAACTGGTCGGGGCTCAGCCCGAACAGATTGTCTGGACGTCCGGCGCTACCGAATCCAACAACCTGGCCCTCAAAGGGGTAGCCCAGGCGCGCGGTGGTTCCACCGGCCATGTCATCACCAGTCTGATCGAACACAAGGCGATTCTCGACACGGCGCGCCAGCTCGAAGAGAGCGGCTTCGCGGTGACCTGGCTGGCGCCGGACGCCGAGGGCCTGATCAGCCCGCAAGCGGTTCGCGAGGCGTTGCGCGAAGACACGTTCCTGGTGTCGCTGATGCTGGTGAACAACGAGTTGGGCACCGTCAACGACGTCATCGCCATCGGCGAGATCGTTCGCGAGCACAGTGCGCTGTTTCATGTGGACGCAGCCCAGGGCGCCGGCAAGGTGCAGATCGACCTGTCTCGTTGGCCGGTGGACCTGATGTCTTTTTCCGCGCATAAGATCTACGGCCCCAAGGGCATCGGGGCGCTCTACGTTGGCGACCGTGCCCGGCCACGGCTGTCGGCACAGATTCACGGCGGAGGCCATGAAGGCGGTTTGCGCTCCGGGACCCTGGCGACCCACCAGATCGCAGCCATGGGCGCTGCGTTCGAACTCGCGGCCGAGGCATTCGACGAAGAGCTCGCTAAAATCGCCCGATTGCGCAATCGTTTGCTTGAGCCGCTGCTGGCCTTGCCCGGTGTGCGTATAAACGGCAGTGCGAGCCGCCGGATTCCCCACACGCTGAGCCTGACCTTCAACGAAGGTGAGTTCAACCCGGCGACGTTGGGCGCATCGATTGCATTTTCCGCGACCTCGGCCTGCAATTCGGCGCAGAACAGCCCGTCCCACGTGCTGCTGGCCTTGGGACACGATGCGCGTGCGGCCGGGCGGACCATTCGCTTGAGCCTGGGCCGCTTTACCACTGAACAGGATATCGACGAGGCGGTGCGGTTGATCCAGGCGGCGTGCGCGACTGCGCCGGCGTTCTGGGCCACTACCCCATAAGCCGTCTTCGGCATCGAACAACAATATCAATGAGCAGGAGAAGCAATGAGCACCGAGCCTATGCCCCATGGACTGGTTCCCCAGCGCCTGGCCCAAATCCGCCAACTGATGAGCCGAGAGGGCATTCATGCGCTGCTGGTGCCATCAGCCGACCCGCATCTGTCTGAATACTTGCCGGGCTATTGGCAGGGACGGCAATGGCTGTCGGGCTTCCACGGCTCGGTGGGTACCTTGATCGTGACCGGCAGTTTCGCTGGCGTCTGGGCCGATAGCCGTTATTGGGAGCAGGCCACCAAGGAGCTGGAGGGCAGTGGTATCGAGCTGGTCAAGCTCATTCCTGGCCAGCCCGGCCCCTTGGACTGGCTGGCCGAACAAACACCTGAGGGTGGGGTGGTCGCCGTTGACGGTGCGGTCATGGCCGTGGCATCGGCCCGCACCCTGGGTGGCAAGCTTGCGGAGCGCGGCGCGCGGTTGCGTACCGACATCGATCTGCTCCAGGAGGCCTGGAGCGATCGCCCTAGCTTGCCGGATCAGCCGGTCTACGCCCATTTACCACCCCAGGCGACCGTCAGCCGGGTCGAGAAACTCGCCAAGCTGCGCGAATCCCTCAAGGAACGAGGTGCCGACTGGCATTTCATCGCCACGCTGGATGACATCGCCTGGTTGTTCAACCTGCGCGGCGCGGATGTGTCGTTCAACCCCGTGTTCGTCTCCTTCGCCTTGATCAGCCAGCAACAGGCAACGCTGTTCGTAGCCCTGGACAAGGTTGACGCGGCACTGCGTGCCGTTCTTGAACAGGACGGCGTGACCCTGCGCGATTACAGCGAAGCCGCCGCCGCGTTGCGCGAAGTGCCGGACGGCGCGAGCTTGCAGATCGATCCGGCGCGGGTGACGGTCGGTTTGCTGGATAACCTGGGCAGCGGCGTGAAGCTGGTCGAAGGTCTCAATCCAACGACGCTGGCCAAGTCCCGCAAAAGCCTGGCCGACGCCGAGCACATCCGTCGGGCCATGGAGCAGGATGGCGCGGCGCTCTGTGAGTTCTTCGCCTGGCTGGAAGGGGCTTGGGGGCGCGAGCGCATCACCGAGTTGACCATCGACGAGCACCTGACCGCCGCCCGCACGCGCCGGCCGGACTTCGTCTCCCTGAGTTTCAACACCATCGCCGCCTTTAACGCCAACGGCGCGATGCCTCATTACCACGCCACGGAAGAAGCCCATGCGGTCATCGAAGGTGATGGCCTGTTGCTGATCGATTCCGGCGGCCAGTACTTGGGGGGCACTACTGACATCACTCGCATGGTGCCGGTCGGCACACCCACCACTGAGCAGAAACGTGATTGCACGCGCGTGCTCAAGGGCGTGATTGCCCTGTCCCGGGCCAAATTCCCGCGGGGTATTCTTTCGCCGTTGCTGGATGCCATCGCCCGCGCACCGATCTGGGCGGAGCAGGTGGATTACGGCCACGGCACAGGTCATGGCGTCGGCTATTTTCTCAATGTCCACGAAGGCCCGCAGGTGATTGCCTATCAAGCCGCTGCCGCGCCGCAAACGGCGATGCAGGCGGGCATGATCACCTCCATCGAACCGGGCACTTATCGCCCCGGTCGCTGGGGTGTGCGCATCGAGAACCTGGTGTTGAACCGTGACGCCGGAAGCAGCGAGTTCGGCGAGTTCCTTGAGTTCGAAACCCTGACCCTTTGTCCGATCGACACCCGCTGCCTGGAACCTTCGCTGCTGACCCAGGACGAAAAAGACTGGTTCAACGCCTACCACGCCGAGGTTCAGCGTCGCTTGAGCCCGTTGCTGGACGGTGACGCACTGCAATGGCTCAACACGCGAACGATAGCGATTTGAAGTAGAGGATCAGGCGAGGGCTTCACGGACGAAGTCCAACCGATCCTGGCCGAAGAACAACTCGTTGCCGACAAACATGCTCGGGGCGCCGAACACGCCCCGTGCGATGGCTTCTTCAGTGGTGATCTTGAGTGCTTGCTTGACCTGCTCGTCGTTCGTCAATGCCAGCACATAGTCGGCATCGAAACCGCCCTCGTTCAGGACCGCTGCGACAGTCGTCGGGTCGTTGAGGTTGCGGCCATCCACCCAAAAGGCGCGGAACAGACAATCGACGAAGGCCTCGAAGCGTTCAGGTTGGCACAACTGCATGCCAGTCACCGCGCGCATCAGCTGCAGCGTGTTGATGGGGAAGTGTGGATTGAACTTGAAGGCGACGCCGTAGCGTTTGGCGAAGCGATTCAGGTCCTTGAACAGGTAAGGGTTCTTGGCCGGCACTGTCGCCGGTGATGCATTGCCGGTTGCCTTGAAGACGCCGCCCAACAACATCGGACGATAGATCAACTGGCTGTTGGTCTGCGCGCACAGCGTCGGCAACTGGGTGTAGGCCAGGTAAGTGGTCGGGCTGCCGAGATCGAAGTAAAACTCCACCGATTTGCTCATGGGATCTGCTCTCTTGTTGTTGTGAGGGGAGGGGTTACCAGCGTTCGCTCCAGGGCCGCAGGTCCAGCTCGAAGGTCCAGGCGTCGCGGGGTTGGCTGTGCAGGTACCAATAATTGTTGGCGATGTGTTCAGGGTTCAGGATGCCGTCCTGATCCTTGGTGGCATATTTTTCCGGGAAATTATCGCGGATGAAGTCGGTGTCGATGGCGCCGTCCACCACCACGTGGGCCACGTGAATATTCAGCGGCCCCAGCTCACGGGCCATGCTCTGGGCCAGTGCCCGTATGCCATGTTTGGCGCCCGCGAATGCGGCGAACCCCGAAGCGCCGCGCAATCCCGCCGTTGCCCCGGTAAACAGAATCGTCCCGCGCTGGCGCTTGACCATGCGCTTGGCCACTTCCCGTGCATTGAGAAAGCCTGAGAAACAGGCCATTTCCCATATCTTGAAATACTTGCGCGCGGTTTCTTCGAGGATGCTGCAGGGGACGTTGGCGCCGATGTTGAACACAAAGGCTTCGATCGGGCCGATCTGGTTCTCGATTTGCTCGATGAGTGCGATCACGTCGTCTTCTTTACGCGCATCACAGGCAAACCCGTGGGCTTCGCCGCCTTGGGCACGAATTCCATCCACCAGGGGTTCGAGTTTGTCGGCGCTGCGGCGAGTAACACAGGCAACAAAACCTTCCTGTGCAAAGCGTCTGGCAATCGCGCCACCCGTGGCGTCGCCCGCGCCAACAACCAGTACGACTCTATTGTTATTCATGGTCAGCCTTATTGGTAAACGATCGTTAACTAAACGGACGTTATGCTAAGATCCGGCAAGCGTCAAGGTAAGCAATCAGGGGCAGGGCCATGCGATATTCAGCCAATCACAAAATGGAAACCCGCGAGAAACTGCTCGCCAGCAGTGCCGTCTCCGCCAAGAAGTCGGGTTTCTCCACGGTCGGTGTCGATGGCTTGATGAAAGCAATCGGGTTGAGCGGCGGCGCGTTTTATAGCCACTTCTCATCGAAGGATGAGCTCTTCAAGGCCATTGTCGAGCGGGAGTTGGCCCAAAGCCTGGATCGTCTGAGTGGCGACGGTGCCATGGACTCAATGAAGCTGGAGCGCTGCCTCAAGCAGTACTTGAGCATGAGCCATGTTGAGCAGCCCGATGCAGGGTGTGCGTTGCCAGTGCTGGGGGCCGAGATCGCGCGATCGGATGTCCAGGTGAGGGAGACGGCGCAAACGTGGATCTGTCGTTTGCACGAAAGCTGGGCGCGGATATTGGGAAGCGATAGTCTGGCCTGGGCCATCCTGTCTCAATGCGTGGGAGCATTGGTAGTTGCGCGGATGCTGGTCACGCCGCAGGTCCAGCGTGACGTCCTCAAGTCCAGTCATGAGGAGATTAGGCGCCGAATGGCCGAGCAAGGGCTCGACTGACGTGACCTATTTACAAATGACGATCATGCTGCGGCTGGTATAGCCAGCGGGATTGAGCCCGAAGGGATAGTCCCCGGGTTCCTCGACGACGTCGCCGGACTTGGCAATGACCTTGTAACCCTTGGGAGCACATGAATTGGCGGCGCTGGCGGCGCACTGATCCCAGGATGAGGATAGGCCGGAGCAGTTGATGTGCAGGCCTTTTTTACCGCGTTTGACTTCAGTTTTCGATGTTGCCGCACAGCCCGCTACTGCAAGTACGGCGATCAGTATCAAAATTCGTTTCATTCCTGTCCTTATAATCGTCGTGAATCTTGTGTCCACGTACGATTGTGTTCGCTCTTGCTTGAAGCGTTCATGACGTCCTGTATGAAAAATCCATGTTTGACATTGGGTTACCGGTCTAAACATGGCCTAAATGCGTGGCAAATACCAGACCTTCGTTAAATCCTGCTTCAATCTGCCGCGACGGCAGGCTTCGCAGTGTTGGCCATGGTCATCGTTGCGCCGACCGACGCGAGGATGATGCAGGTAATGGCTAACCATTGGGCCAAGGACAAGTACTCCTGCAGAAAGACCAGCCCCGACAGGGCCGCGACTGCCGGTTCGACGCTCATCAGCGTGCCGAAAGTGCGGGCTGGCATTCGGGTCAGGGAGATCATTTCCAGGGTGTAGGGCAGGGCCGTAGATAGAATGGCGACGCCGATGGCGATTGGAATCAGGCTCGGTGTGAGCAATGCGGCGCCCGCGTGCACGATACCAATCGGTGCGACGAACAGGGCGGCGATCATCACCCCCAGTGCGGCGGTTTGCACACCATTGTCCGCGCCAGCCTTCTGGCCAAACAGGATGTACAGCGCCCAGCAGAAACCTGCGCCCAGCGCATAGCCGGCTCCAAGCAGGTCGATACCGGCATTGGTCGCTCCGGTCGGTATAAGCAGAAGCAGGCCAACGACTGCCAGGGCGATCCAGAGAAAGTCGATTGCCCGGCGCGAGGCGTAAATGGCGACTGCCAGAGGCCCGGTGAACTCCAGTGCCACGGCAATGCCCAGTGGAACGGTACGAACCGACATATAGAAGAGAAAGTTCATGCCGCCCAGTGCCATTCCATAAACGATCACAGTGCGCAGGGATTGGGCGGTGAGCTTGGCGCGCCAGGGACGTAGCAATAACAGCATGATGAGGCTGGCAAAAATGAGTCGCAGCGTCGTTGTGCCCTGTGCGCCCACTACCGGGAACATGCTTTTGGCGAGGGAGGCTCCTGATTGGATTGAAGCCATGGCTATTAATAGCAGGGCAACCGGGTACAGGGTGGAGGCCAGGCTGCGATGTGGAGGGGGCGTCATTACGAAGTGTCGTCCAGAATAAAGGCGGGGGGCTGTTTTGAGCAGTATATTGCGCATATGCAGCGATTCCGTCTATATACCGGGCAGATTTAAGTGTCGTGTCGGGCTAAAGATAGAAAAATCAAATTAAGGGTTGACGGCAGATTCTGGAAGTCTATAATTCGCCCCACTTCCGGCGCAGTCGAAACGGAAAACTCCTTGAGATTCAATGAGTTAAGTAAGTTTCGAAGGTGTTGGGCTTCAGTTCATCGAAGCACGGAAGGAGCAGGTAGAGCGGTGTTGTTTGGCTCTATCAGCGGTTCGATCTTCTCGGTCGAAAGCGGTGAAAAAGAGGTGTTGACAGCAGCGAGTAACGCTGTAGAATTCGCCTCCCGCTAACGAGAGATCGGAAGCGCAAGTGGTTGAAGTTGCAAAGGAAACTTTGAAAACTTCTGAAAATAACCGCTTGACAGATACACGGGGCGCTGTAGAATGCGCGCCTCGGTTGAGACGAAAGGCTCAGCCAACCGCTCTTTAACAACTGAATCAAGCAATTCGTGTGGGTGCTTGTGGAGTCAGACTGCTAGTCAACAGATTATCAGCATCACAAGTTACTCCGCGAGAAATCAAAGATGTAACCAACGATTGCTGAGCCAAGTTTAGGGTTTTCTCAAAACCCAAAGATGTTTGAACTGAAGAGTTTGATCATGGCTCAGATTGAACGCTGGCGGCAGGCCTAACACATGCAAGTCGAGCGGTAGAGAGGTGCTTGCACCTCTTGAGAGCGGCGGACGGGTGAGTAATGCCTAGGAATCTGCCTGGTAGTGGGGGATAACGCTCGGAAACGGACGCTAATACCGCATACGTCCTACGGGAGAAAGCAGGGGACCTTCGGGCCTTGCGCTATCAGATGAGCCTAGGTCGGATTAGCTAGTTGGTGGGGTAATGGCTCACCAAGGCGACGATCCGTAACTGGTCTGAGAGGATGATCAGTCACACTGGAACTGAGACACGGTCCAGACTCCTACGGGAGGCAGCAGTGGGGAATATTGGACAATGGGCGAAAGCCTGATCCAGCCATGCCGCGTGTGTGAAGAAGGTCTTCGGATTGTAAAGCACTTTAAGTTGGGAGGAAGGGCATTAACCTAATACGTTAGTGTTTTGACGTTACCGACAGAATAAGCACCGGCTAACTCTGTGCCAGCAGCCGCGGTAATACAGAGGGTGCAAGCGTTAATCGGAATTACTGGGCGTAAAGCGCGCGTAGGTGGTTCGTTAAGTTGGATGTGAAATCCCCGGGCTCAACCTGGGAACTGCATTCAAAACTGTCGAGCTAGAGTATGGTAGAGGGTGGTGGAATTTCCTGTGTAGCGGTGAAATGCGTAGATATAGGAAGGAACACCAGTGGCGAAGGCGACCACCTGGACTGATACTGACACTGAGGTGCGAAAGCGTGGGGAGCAAACAGGATTAGATACCCTGGTAGTCCACGCCGTAAACGATGTCAACTAGCCGTTGGGAGCCTTGAGCTCTTAGTGGCGCAGCTAACGCATTAAGTTGACCGCCTGGGGAGTACGGCCGCAAGGTTAAAACTCAAATGAATTGACGGGGGCCCGCACAAGCGGTGGAGCATGTGGTTTAATTCGAAGCAACGCGAAGAACCTTACCAGGCCTTGACATCCAATGAACTTTCCAGAGATGGATTGGTGCCTTCGGGAACATTGAGACAGGTGCTGCATGGCTGTCGTCAGCTCGTGTCGTGAGATGTTGGGTTAAGTCCCGTAACGAGCGCAACCCTTGTCCTTAGTTACCAGCACGTAATGGTGGGCACTCTAAGGAGACTGCCGGTGACAAACCGGAGGAAGGTGGGGATGACGTCAAGTCATCATGGCCCTTACGGCCTGGGCTACACACGTGCTACAATGGTCGGTACAGAGGGTTGCCAAGCCGCGAGGTGGAGCTAATCCCACAAAACCGATCGTAGTCCGGATCGCAGTCTGCAACTCGACTGCGTGAAGTCGGAATCGCTAGTAATCGCGAATCAGAATGTCGCGGTGAATACGTTCCCGGGCCTTGTACACACCGCCCGTCACACCATGGGAGTGGGTTGCACCAGAAGTAGCTAGTCTAACCTTCGGGAGGACGGTTACCACGGTGTGATTCATGACTGGGGTGAAGTCGTAACAAGGTAGCCGTAGGGGAACCTGCGGCTGGATCACCTCCTTAATCGACGACCGCAGCTGCTTCATGAGCTCCCACACGAATTGCTTGATTCATTGAAGAAGACGATAGAAGCAGCTTTAAGCTCCAAGCTGATAGCTCATAGCTAACAGTTACAAGCTCGAAATTGGGTCTGTAGCTCAGTTGGTTAGAGCGCACCCCTGATAAGGGTGAGGTCGGCAGTTCGAATCTGCCCAGACCCACCAATTTTGTAATGGGGCCATAGCTCAGCTGGGAGAGCGCCTGCCTTGCACGCAGGAGGTCAGCGGTTCGATCCCGCTTGGCTCCACCATAAACTGCTTCTGAAAGCTTAGAAATGAGCATTCCATCAAAGTGATGGTGAATGTTGATTTCTAGTCTTTTGATTAGATCGTTCTTTAAAAATTTGGGTATGTGATAGAAAGATAGACTGAACGTTACTTTCACTGGTAACGGATCAGGCTAAGGTAAAATTTGTGAGTGGCTCTTAGAGCCAGATCGAATTTTCGGCGAATGTCGTCTTCACAGTATAACCAGATTGCTTGGGGTTATATGGTCAAGTGAAGAAGCGCATACG